>OY771587.1:0-3893010 GCA_963674825.1 Cloacimonadales bacterium (SeqCode) | reverse complement strand
GTGCCAGTAATCCAGAAGGAGATAATCCGTAAGTGCTACGAGGGCGGAAAACCGGTTATCACAGCAACGCAAATGCTGGAATCGATGATCCATAATCGCGTACCTACCCGCGCAGAAGCATCGGATGTGGCAAATGCCTGTTACGACATGACATCCGCGGTTATGCTTTCCGGAGAAACGGCTATTGGCGACTATCCCGATCTGGTTGTCTCTACAATGGAACGCATTATCTCCAAGGTGGAATCCAGCTACGATTATTTCAATAATTTCTACCTTCGCAGAGACGAGAAAACCGGGAGCGACCTTACCAAGATCATATGCTTCAACGCTGTTACGACAGCATACCAGTGCAAGGCAAGTGCTATAATTTGTTTCACAAAATCCGGCTATTCAGCACGACAAATATCGCGACTCAGGCCCGGGCTCCCCATCTACGCGTTTACGCCAGACAGAAAGGTATTTCACCAACTTGCGCTGAGCTGGGGTGTTTACCCCTACAACATTAAGGAAGTGGACGATTTCGAGCTGATGATTAAAAACGCGCTCAAGCAATGCGTCGATGACGGGCTACTCAAGCGTAACGAGCTTGCGGTGTTTGTCGCAGGATTGCCATTGGGCGTTCGTGGACGGACCAATATGATCAGGGTCGAGACCGCAGGAAAATCACGGGTACAGGTAGAATTTCTGCATCCCGGATCGATCACGGCGCAGGCCGCGCATCTGTGTTGCAGCGAAGACCTCGAGACCAGGGACTACATCGGCAAAGCAGTGATTCTAAAGGAATTTCAGGATGAATGGACATCTTATCTCCGCTATGCGGCTGCAATTATCTGTGAGAAGGATGACCACAAGCGTCAGCTCCAGCTTCTGGGCATGGCCTACAACATACCTGTGGCGGTAAATGCCAATGCTGTTTGCGAGATCATCGCCGAAGGCGCAATGATCGAGCTCAATGATACCGATAATCTGCTGAGTGAAGTGTAGGAGCGTATCGGTTTATGCCACTGAAGAAAAAGAAGAATCTTAGCATCATTTTCCCGCTACTTCTCGGACTGATCCTGCTTCTCTACATGGCGATCGCGTATTTTGGAGAACGATTTGCCCTGAAAGAACACGAAGTAAACTTTAACAAGCAACAACAGCTACAAACGCTTTTCGCAGCAAATGGCATACAGCAGAACTTCAATCAGATCAAAGAGATTGATCAAGCGCTGATTAAAAATATCAAATCGATCATCGAGATCTACCCAAACCCGGATAAAACGCTGGCGAATTTTATCCGAAATACGGTCGATTCCCATGTTGAAATAATGGGTATCGCTCTATATTATGGGGACGATTTAAAAAAAATCCGCTGGTTCGATGATAATCAGGTTGCCAGAAGCATCTCCGAAGAATGGCGTCAGCAATATGGCCGGAATATGCGGCGCGAATTTTCTTTCTTCGTTCCGCCGATTTACATCCAGCCGGAGATGCAATATTTCGGGATTATCATGAACGATAGCTCAACGCTTGGCATGATCCAGATCGTTACGGTCGTGGACCTTGCACCGTGGGTGGAGCGCTTTGTGGTTCCCATGCGATCCGGTCAGCATGGAGCAGGATACATTCTGGACGGTCTGGGTAATATCGTATTTGATCACGAGACCGAGATTATCGGGCGCAATGTTTTCGATGGGATGCACGATAAATACGAAGAACTTTCCGCAATCGACAAACGCCTTATCTCCGAATCATTTGGAACAGGCAAGTATTCTTTCACCGTTGAGCGCGGTGGCTCGGTGAAGCGCAAGCTCATAGCCTGGCAGTCAGCCAATTTCGGTGATCAACGGCTTGTTGTAGCCGCATCTGCTCCGATAAAGGAGGTCAATCTTGATCTTTCGAGGCTGAGAATCCAGCTTTACATACTTGCAGCGCTTTTCATTCTTAGCATTCTCGCTGGTACGTTGATTTATTTCAGGTACATTAACCGTAAAACAAAGCAGACGCGTGTGCAGTTTCTGAATGTAGTCATGGACGCCATCCCCGATATGTTCTACTACAAAGATCGAGATCGCCGTTTCCTGGGGTGCAACAGCGCATTTGCGGAATTCATCCGACATCCTCAGGATGAAGTCGTTGGGAAAGGTTTCTACGAACTCTTCCCGGATTTCCGAAACCTGTATTATGATAAATTCGAGGAAGAAGTGCTTGAAAAAGGTGTGGTTAAGCGCTTTGAGGAACGAAATGTAGATTTCCATCCGTCAATCTCCGCGCTGGATACGATTCTGACACCGCTCTTCGACGCAGAAGGTAATGTTGAAGGGGTGGTCGGCGTTTCGAGAGATATTACCGAGAAATACAAGATACAACAGCAGCTTCAGCGAAGCGATCAGCGATACAACCTGACGCAGCAAGCGGTTGGGATTGCAAATTGGGATTGGGACTTGAAAAGCGATACAGTCGTTTTCTCAAAAGAAGCCTTCAATCTCCTCAAGTTCAGCGCTTTTAAATTAACTTGGACCATCGCGGATATCCGGAAGATAATTTATGCGGATGACTTGGACCTCTTTGATAACAATTACGAAGCCTGTAAAAATGGAGCTGACGAATTCCAATACGATATTCGATTTATCATCGATGATGGCGCTCACTGGTTCTCGCTTCAGGGTCGAAGAATCGCGGATGAAACGGATGGCGATCAGCGCTTCCTGGGCATCATTCAGGATGTTTCTGCACGCAAACGTAGTGAATTAGAGTTGAAGCAACTCGCTCTGGCGATCGATCACGCCGATGAAATCATTCTTGTTGCAGATCCGGCAGGCAGGCTAACTTATGCAAACCCTGCTTTCGAGAAGATCACCGGTTACCCACAGGAAGAAGTTCTGGGTAAGCCGCTCAGCTTCCTTAAGAGTGATAAGCACTCTGAGAATTATCATATCGAAGTGGATTCGATGCTCAAACACGGTCGGGTTTGGCGCGGCACGTTTATCAACAAACGTAAAGACGGCACGTTGTTCGAGGTGGAGAGCACCATTTCACCGATTCGCGATGACAATGGACAGGTCATCAGCTTTGTTGGCGTCTTGAAGGATGTCACCCTGGAGCATGAACTGAAGCAGCGACTTATCCACACACAGAAGATGGAAGCGATCGGTACGCTTGCCGGTGGAATCGCGCACGATTTCAATAACATTCTCTCTGCGGTTATCGGCTATGGAGAACTCGCAATACTTGACGTTCCGCAGGACAATCCATCCTACCGCGGAATACAGGAGATTGTCAAAGCCGGCTACCGTGCGAAGGATGTTATTCAGCAGATCCTGACTTTCAGTCGCAGATCCGATTCCGAGCGGAAACCTGTCCAGCTTAAAACGATCGTCGATGAAACATACTCGATGCTCAAGACAACGCTTCCGGCCAATATTGAAGTTTATATCGATATCCAAACGGATGGACTTGTTTATGCCGATCCATCTCGCCTGCATCAGATTCTGATGAATCTCTGCACGAACGCCTATCAAGCCATGAAGCCTGATGGTGGAGAGCTCACCATTCGTCTTTCCGAAACCGAAACCAGGAAGATACCTTCACAGCTCAGGCATTCGCTGAAACAGGGACACTATAACAAGCTCAGCGTTATCGACACCGGATGTGGTATGCCGCAGGAAGTCATTAAGCGCATTTTTGAACCCTATTACACGACGAAAGGTCAGGATGGTGGAACTGGGTTGGGCCTTTCAACCGTGCATGGCATTATCATGGATTATATGGGCGCGATCGATGTGCAGTCCAAACCCAATGCCGGTACGATCATCGATGTCTATCTACCGATGTTGACGAAAAATGCCCTGATGAAGAATCCCAAGCAACAGGTATATCATCTGTCCGAAGTATTTCGCATCATCTTCGTCGATGACGATCCCAATGTCGCATCCATGATCAAGATCGGTCTTAACCGCACGGGTCATCAGGTGCATACCTTCACTGATCCAGTCAATGCGCTCAATTACTTCAGGAACGATCCGGGGCAGTTCGACATGATTGTGTCGGATATCTCCATGCCGAAGATCAGCGGACTGGATTTACTCCTGGAAGTACGGAACACAAGGCCCAATATACCGGTGATTCTATGCACTGGTCACGACAGCTTCGCCGATCTGGACGCTGCTTATCGTACAGGGGCCGATCTGATTATCATGAAGCCGATAACCTGGCAGATTTTGATTGAGAAGATCAATGAGGTGATGCAGCAACGGCGGATTTGATCAGAGCTTTTCCCAAGCCTCTACGTTGCCGTGAATAACCTTGAACAGTGGGTGCGGATCAGGATGTTGAATGTCTTGCAGCGCATCAAATCTAGCCGGATCGCGTGCTGAGAGCTTGTTCATGAGATGCTCGAATTCATATGTTAATTGCCCGTCCGTTACTTCGATAAGTGATGATGTCTCCAGAGGCTCGAGCTTTGTTCCATCGAATTTATACCCGCGACTTTCGGCTTCCTGAAGTACGTTATGCAAATAGTTGTTAATCGCCCAAACCGGTTTTTCATGCCGTAGGAAGCGGATCAACTGCGGATGCTTCCTGTATCCACGCGTCTTGCCCTCCAATACCTTCTTCGCGAGAAGTCCTTCACGCCACAGCGCTACAAGTCCTTTGCTGTCAAGGTACTTCGGATGAACCGACCATAGTCTCATGATAAACCTTCCTGTCTTGTCATGACAAAAAAATAGCCCGTCTTTCGACGGGCTGCAACAATTTATACTTCGGTTTCTCCCGGTTCGGGTGCCGGATCCGGTTCAGGAACCGGCTGTGGCTTTTCAGCAGGTTGAACCTTCTCGATAGCCTCGGCAATGGTTTCTTTGTCAATATTCTGGAGCAGGAATTCCGGCAAGCCTACTCCCTTCATCGAGAGTACGTCCTTGATGGGTGGCAGTGTCTTGAAAAGGTCCTGCACGAAACCGGATACGGAAGAATTGGCGTCGGAACCGCCGTTACTCCACACCGTTACGTTGTCCATCTTCAGTCCTTCAATCGCGCCTGCCTGAATCTTCATGAGATCAGACATCTGCTCGGCAAGGAGCAGCTTGATCGCCATATCGGGGCTTTTACCCGAAGACTTGACCAGTTCGTTGAAACCTTCAGCTTTTTTATACAGGATCTCGTACATACCCTGAGCTTCGGCCTGCATCTTCTTCAGCCGCGCATCCGCTTCACCCTGGGCGATACGGCGTGTTTTCTCGGCTTCTGCCTCCGCAGCGATCTCTACTTTCTGCTTCTCGATCTCGGCAGCCACGATCACGTCGGCGATCTGCTGGGCCTTGACCATCAGCGCCCTGGCTTCTTCCGCGATCTTCTGGGCGTCATAACCGGCTTTTTCAGCTTCCGACTGTGCAATCTTCTCCGCGGCGGCCGCGCGGTTTTCAGCCTGAGCCTGCTTGATATCTTTCAGCGAGGCAGATTCTGCGATCATGATCTTCGCCGTGTTTTCACCTTCAACCGCTTTCGCGTTCAGGTCGGCAGTATCGATCCTTCGCTTGCTTTCCGCATCCGCTTCACCTGTGACAGCCTGTGCATTGGCGGCGGCAACGGCGATACGCTTGCGCGATTCGGCTTCGGCCACACCTTGCTCGGCTAGCGTTCTGTTTTCGGCGACCTGGATGTCTCTTTCCTTGGTAGCAAAAGCTTCACCGATAGAACCATCGCGATCGCGCTCGGCGACAGAAACCTTGGCTTCGTTGATCGCCTTGGCGGCGGCTTCCTTACCCAGCGCTTCGATGTATCCCGATTCGTCGCGGATGTCGGTGACGTTCACGTTGATTAGCTTCAGACCGATCTTGTTTAACTCGGCCTCGACGTTTTTGCTCACATTCAGGAGGAACTTGTCGCGGTCGGTGTTGATCTCTTCGATGTCCATGGTGGCGATGACAAGCCTGAGCTGACCGAAGAGGATGTCTTTGGAAAGCTCGATGATATCCGTGTGCTTCAGTCCCAGAAGCCGCTCGGCCGCTTTCTCCATGATACCACGCTCGGTGGAGATACCTACCGTGAAGCGAGAGGGTACATCGACACGGATATTCTGCTTACTCAGCGCGTTACGCAGGTTTACCTCGATCGACATCGGGGTGAGATCCATGTACTCGTGCGCCTGGATCAACGGCCATACAAACGCCGCGCCACCGTGTATACACTTGGCGGAGGTCTCTTTGTTGACCTTACCGTAGATAACCATGATGCGGTCGGACGGACAGCGTTTGTAGCGCGTGAAAGCACTGATCAGGACGACAACTACAAGCACCACGCCAAACAGCGAGAGTCCGAGTTCCATTATTGGAATGTCTCCAAACATAAATTACTCCTTATTCTTGATCGATTCAACTACAAGCGTGTTGCCGACGATCCCTGTCACCCTGACCTTCTCGCCGGTCGCGATGGCGTCGCCCTGGCTGATAGCCTTCAGCTCGCGCAGCGATTCCTGCACGATGACATTCACGATGCCGGTACCATCGCCCTTCGCGGGGATTTGCAGATAGACATCGCCGATCTTACCAATCGCGTTGTTCAGGTTCAGATTGCCACTCGATTTGAGTTTGCTGAGCAGGAAGAGCAACGTCGATACCAGCAGCGCGAATACGATACCGATAATGAATGCGAGCACGACCTGCATGGTTCCTGAATATCCTCGGTGATAGCCGATCAGGCCACCCCAGCCGAATCCACCGATGAAACCGATGAGCGATTTGATCGTGAATATAGGGAAATCAATGCCCACATCGATATCGGTATCCACGTCGGCATCGACATCTACGTCCATGTCCGAATCACCGATGCCGAACAACAACAGAATCATCTGTATGAGCGCGGCCAGTGATCCGCTGAGAGCCGTAATCCAGAAAGCTGTTAGCATAATCATACCCCCTGAGATGTTACCGAATAATAGGAATGGCTGAGAAGGTTGTCAATGCAATTAAGAAAAATCTGTTTATAATCATCATGAAAGGTTGTCATGAGTGGGGGAATTTATCGCGTATCCCATGAAATCATCTTCTGAATGTGTCGAATGAAATGAGACTCTTCCGAATGTTGATTTCATGGGTTACTATGGATAATTGGAGAAGGGAAGGGAATGCCAAGCTGGGGCTTGGCGATCCATAGAGAAAGAGATGCCAAGATTTGGAAGATTCGATTTATCAGACTATGTCTGATAAATCACAGGGGCTTGGCGATCCGAGGAAAAGGGATGCAGACGCTTGAAGATACCAGGTTTTCGGAGCGAAAACCTACAGGACGTCCGCGTACCCAGGGTGATGTAGGGGCAATCCACCGTGATTGCCCTTTCTCGCTTTATCGTGCTTCGACTCCGCTTAGCATGACACAGCAGTGGTCTCTTGTAGGGCAAGATCCTTGTGACTGTCCTGTTTTACCACTCTATCCTAAGAAGGCGTCAATCGATTTCAATCACCAGATTCGCATGGTACTTGGGGTGAGCGGACTTAATGTATATCTGCTGGCCGGGGATGTATTTCTCGCGGTACTGGCGTTCCACTTCTTCCGGCGAGCCGTACAGATGGCAATCCCGTTCGCGTGCACGCTGGATGGCAGTCTCCTGCGGAACTTCGAGGAAGATGGAGTAGTCCCAATATTCGCAAAGCTCTTGCCGATGCAGAAAGACGCCCTCGAACACCAGTATCGCGTCATCGGGTGCGGTTTGCCACTCCTGATAAACCTCGCGGTCAGTCAGGTGATCGAAAACTGCGGTTTTATAGTATCGAGAACCGGCGAGACGCAGCGGATCGAGCAGGACGTGCTTGAGCGCGTTGTAGTCGAAGGAGTCATGGTAATAGGACTCGGGTGTAGAGCCGTTCCGGTAACGTATTTCGCGGGGATTGTGGAAGCAATCGACGCATGCCAGAATCACATGATAACCGGACAATTGCAGGAAGTCTGACAGCTTTTTCGCGAAGGTAGTCTTGCCGGCGCAATCCACACCGTCGATCGCGATGAGGAATGGGCGATCGCCTCTCCAGCAAGTCAATTTTTGTCTGATAATATTGAAATAAGCGTCCATAATCTCCCACCAACTGAATGCTTTATATTACAAAGCTGAAAATTATCGTGAATCTGTCAACTGATTTACATTCATTCTTCGGGATCAGTACATAATGAGGGGTGAGCATTGCAATAATTGAATTGTAATAGGAAATTGTAACATCCATTGCCAGAAAAGAAGCCACCGTCGATCAGGACGGTGGCTTTTATGTCTCTTCTATTTCGTTTTTACTACGTAAAAGCCTACATCCACTCTCGCTATTTCGCTACGCGAAAGGAGATTGTCGAAAATATCTCCGCTAACATGAATTCGCTGCGCAAATTCACAACGCTCATGTTTTCGTTCTCACTTCGCGAGAACCGAAAAAGGCTTTCGTTCGACCTTTTCGTTTTTACTACGTAAAAGCCGAAAATGCTATTTGAGTAACATCATCTTGCGGACGAAGGTCTGGTGCGGTGTCTGGAGTCTGTAGAAATAAATGCCTGACGACATGGATTTACCTGCGTCGTTATCTCCGTGCCATACGAGCGAGTGATTACCTTCGTTCATGTGAGTATTGGCGAGAGTCTTGATCTTCTGCCCCTTGATGTTATAGACATCCAGGCTGATCTGCGAAGCAGTCGCCAGACTGAAGTCGATGCGGGTCTCCGGGTTGAACGGATTGGGGTGATTGCCCACGAGTTCCGTTACAAACTGCGGCATGTCCTGCGGATCGTTCGCTTGCGGTGCGTCAATGGTGAAATCCACATCGCCGATTGTCTCGCCTGCCACAACCTCAACTTCCTCCAGTATCACCGGATCAGAGTCGGTGTAGTACGCGGTCACGGAATAAGTGCCTTCGGGAAGGTGCATCGAGTAAAAACCGGTGTCGTCGGCATGTGCTACGTATTCACCAGCATGTACCACGACATCCGAGATCGAACGGGTATCGTCGAAGGTGATCTGTCCGGTGATCGTACCGTAATCGACGGCTGTGATGATAGCATCGATACAGAAATTGAAGTTCTGGCTTGTCGCCAGCTCAGTCCAGGTAGTGGAATTAATGAACGCGCCATTTCCGGAAAGACGTGGTCCAGCGTCGTGCCACGCGAGATCTCCGGAGGTGGCGTGTATATCGTATCCTACGTAATATACCTTGGTTGGGTCGATGAGTGCATAGGGAACGAGCTCTACGTCAAGCCACTCGCCCGATTCGAATTCCGCCAGTTCCTTCTCAGCGATCAATTGATTGCCCATCCAGATTTGAGCGGTGATTTCGCCCTCATCGCTGGAGATGGGCGATTTGAAGCGTACGCCACGCAGTGCCTGACCTTCGAATGCGCTCAGTTCTTCTTCATCGAGCTTGATACCACAGCGAAGCGAGTAATCGATTCCAATCGAGAAGATATCGTCCGGAGCCTGACTGAATCCTGCGCCAATCGTGCCGTCGCGAAGTGTAAGTTCGAGGTCGGTGTCCTGGTCGTCAGCAGTCACGGTGAAATCGGTTGTGCCGAAGTATCCGCCGCCAGCGCTTGCTGCGAGAGTGTAGTTGCCTGGCAGGATGTCCGGGAAGCTGAACGCGCCGTTTTCGTCAGCGTACGATGCTTCGATAAGCACTCCATCCTGATAAAGGCATATGCCAGCGCCATCGGTTGAGACATCCGCGGTGATATTGCCGGTCAGGGCTTCGTAATTGGCCAGATTGAAGTCGATCGAAGAGGTGTTCTCGTCGATGATAACTTCGAACTGGTCATAGTGAACGCGGTCGCCAAGTGTTGCGATAGCCGTGTAGGTTCCAGGGAATATCGCTGGGATTTCGTAAGAGCCGCTTTCGTTGTCTATGAAAGCTTCAAAGTCATAGTTTTCGCTTTCGAAGCGGATGTAAGCGCCATTGGGCGATCCGCCCTCGACGCTGACTGTTCCTGAGATTCCTACAGGTGCGTTATCGTCTTCGATATTGTACGCCATTCCGGAGATGATGGCGTATCCGCTGGGCATTCCTTCGGGAAGTACGTACCAGCAGGAGCTGTCTGAAGATCCCCAACCGAAGTTGAGATGATAGAAATCGTCCGTGTTGTAGCCGTCGCAGTTGATTGCGTGTCCGGCATCGTAATCCGGTGTGTTGATCGAAAGCTCGGTTGGACGTGCCAGCATCATCTCATTTGCGAGCACGCTGAGCAGCTGTCCATTCCAATCCATCCAGGAAGCAGAACTGTAACCAAATTTGTAGGGCAAAGCGTCAGCGACAAGCTCGGTCCAGCTACCGCTGCCCGTCGATGAATAGGACATCTGAACGCTGATTCCAGCAGCGAAGTTGAGCGCTGCGTAATCCTGATCCGTCCAAGCCATGCCTGCGTCAATATGTTCGCCAAGCGTATCGAGGTAGCCGTTTAGTTCCTCGAACGACGGAAAGTCGTTTTCTTCGTGGTCACCGTCTATGTGGATGCCGTCCCACCAGCCTGAAAGGTACGAGTCTGATTGATCGAACGATACGTTACCGATATGCTGATGATAGTAAATGAGCATGGACATCGCAGTTGCGACGCAGCCAACTACGGAGCGCTCGCCACCGGAATCCAGCGGACACATGTTGTTGTAAACACCAGACTGGTTCCAGCGGGTTAACATCCAGCCATCGGTGATCGTAGAGCCATCGGCAGGCCATTGCTGGAAGTCACGATCGGGACGGGTGTCACTCATGAGCTCTTCCCACTTGGGATCGGCTGTTTGAACACCCTGCAAAGCGAACCACGCCAGGCGGTATGAGATATCCGTATTAATCATCTCGATCAATGGATTCTCGGGATCATTTTCGAAGGAATGCTTGAAGGAATAAGCCAGAACGGGCGGCATCAGGTCGTCCATGGGGACAATGATGAAGCCCGGCGATTCCAGTTGATATACGTATGCAGTCTGCTGGTTTCTGTCACCCAGCGAGATCGTTTGCTCTATACGGGTATTCTGATTTCTAAGCTGCAAAAATTGCTGAGCGGCTTCCAGACCACGAGTCTGGTCGACCGGCATTGCCAGCAGAGCAAATGTTATGCTCAGCAGCAGTATGGTGATAGTACTCCTCATTTTCCTCTCTCTCCTCGGTTCAGTATAATCTATACTCTTATATAACGATGCACGTTTCATTCCAGTATGAGATTTACTCATTGACAAATTCATCAGGGTGCAAACATTCTGTATCCATGAAGAACACCCTGATAATCATGATTATCGTGATAATTCTGTCTGGTTGCGCGGCCAAAACACCACCAGAGTCTGTACGTATGCCGAACACCGGACAGTGGATTGATCCACAGACGAATATTCGGTTCACGCTCGAGAACAAGGATGGCGTGATCGCTGTAACTGCTGCGAAGGATATGGACGATCGCGAAGAGCTTGTCATTCTTGAATCGACCTTTGAGCTCGGAGTGCTTCGCTGGAGCTACTACATCCCATCCACGAAGTTCACAGTACGTTGTAGAACTTTGGATTTCTCCGACAATACCATGAATATCAGTTGGGATAACAATGTAATGAAAGGTACGGAGACACTTCGCCGTTTGAAGTAATATCCTGTGATTGAACGCTAATCTTCTTTCATGTCTTTGCCATCGGCGTCGATAGCATCATCTTCTTGATCGATCAGATCGTCCATACGGTTATCAAGCATCAAATCACGCTTCATCATACCGTTATCAAACCATAAGTCGTAGAGCAGCTCACCAGATTCATCCCAGCCTCGAAATCTTCCGTTCAGCATTCCATTACTGTAGGAGGCCTCGAGCTCCATTGATCCGTCCGGATAGTAGTTCAGCTCGTAGCCGTTCTTAAGCCCTTCGCGATACTGGCAGATAGTGCTGGGGTGCGATTCTGAGTAAACGCTATATGCTATGCCTGTAAATAAATGTCCATTCAGATGAACGATTTCACCTTCAATAACCAGTTCTGATTTTAGCGTGGCCTGTTGAAGGTCGAAATCACGCAGATCCACTCCGTCCTCTTCCGCAAAGATGACGGTTGATAGTATCAGGATCAGCAGCAAGACACGGTAAAACATCCGACTTCCTCTACATCGTTTTTCGATAAGATATTGCCATGGAATTAAATTGGCAACGAAAATCAACTCATTTACCAAGAATTACTTGACACCTGTCCATTGTCCAGAGAATAAAGTGCGAATGGACATATTTTCGGGAGGTAAAATGCAAGTCAAAGTCCTGGATGATCTTATCACATTATCACAAAACCAACCCAGAAAGCGAATGGTTGTCGCCTATGCACAGGATCCGAATACGATCGGCGCGGTTCACGAAGCAGTCCAACGCAAGATCGTGGATGCCACCATGGTCGGTGACAGGGAAAAAATCATTGCGCTTTGCGCTAAAAATTCAATCGATCCGGATTTATTCGAGATTGTACATGAACCAGATGAACAGGAAGCGGGTTACACTGCTGTCAAGCTAATCAACGAAGGTAAGGCTGATCTCATCATGAAAGGCCTGATTGCAACCGACAAATACATGCGGGCAATCCTCAACAAACAGTTCGGACTGCTCCCACCGGGAGCGACACTTTCTCATCTAACCATCATCGAACCCCCTGCGTACCATAAACTGCTGATCGTGGGTGATGTGGCGATTATCCCAGTTCCGGATTTAAGTCAAAAGATTGCGATCACCAAATATCTGATCAAAGCTGCTCACTCGATTGGAATCGAGACTCCTAAGGTAGCTCTATTAGCTGCGACTGAGAAAGCCAACCCCAAAATGGTGGCTTGTGTCGATGCAGCCATCATCTCCAAGATGGCAGATCGCGGACAGATCAAGGGTGCTAAGGTCGATGGACCACTCGCGCTGGATGTTGCAGTTGATAAAGAAAGTTGCGAGATAAAGGGTATCGAGAGTGAAGTCGCTGGGGATGTTGATTGCATGGTGTTTCCAGATATTCATTGTGGCAATATCTTCTACAAATCAATGACCAAGCTTGCTGGAGCGGAGTTGGCAGCAATCGTTACAGGTGCAGCAAAGCCAGCGATTCTCAGTTCACGTGGCGATAGCGAGAAAACGAAACTCTATTCGATCGCATTGGCTGCGATTATGTCATAAACTCGTTTTTTTAACCACCACATTTCATGACGATGTGGTGGTTTTTTTTTATTTACATTCTGAGAAATGAATGCCATCCATGGCACATGATTTTTCTGGAGGATACGATGAAGAAAATCTATCTGTTTTTCCTGATTCTTTTTCTCATGATCTCAATATCAATCAACGCACAGGAACAAAAAGATGCATTGGAGTACCGCGTCAACGCTGTAACGCAAAACGCACAGTGTATCACGAATTTTGGAGCTTTACTCAGGGGGACTGCAGTTACGTCAAATACTAATCCGTGGGAGGCTTACTTTGAATGCTGCATTAACGCATCTGGAGAGTCACATGTCATGTACTTCGATGCGGAACCCCATGTGTATCAGAGCAGTACAACACGGACTATAACGGCTGTCGTTTACGATTTATTGCCAGGAACAACCTATCGTTTCCGACTAATCCTTGAGCGTGAAGGGAACATCGATTACGGAAACTGGCAGTTTTTCACGACACTCAATACGAAGGCTCAGTTGACAGAGGGATTCGAATGGACATGGCCACCAAAGGGGTGGATCCTCGCAACGAAAGTTAACAACATCCTATGGGGGAAGGTTTCACATTATATGAGCCCAGCTTTTGAAGGTTGGATGGGTGGTGACTGGAATTTTCCTGCTGGTGTGGATATGGGGGATTATTCTGCCTATTGCACATACACCACCATAAGCAGGTATAATTGGACTTCTCAATGGTTGATATCTCCACAATTAGAAAACGTTCAAGTGGGTGACACAATTTCATTCTGGTATGGGAACGCGTACAGAAACTTCAGAGAATATATCGAGATTCGTCTATCGACTACAGACAATGATACGCTATCGTTCACCACACTGATCGATACATTCAAATATGCACGAAGCGGAGTTGAGGAACCAGCAACCACATTAGCGCACTGGCGATACGAATCGTACGATCTCTCACCCTGGGCAGGTCAGGATGTCTATATTGCCATCAAAGAATCTGAAAGTAGCTGGTACGATGTTCGTGCGAACATGGTGGACAATTTCTCATATAAAGGTCGCATGCCACAGTATGGTTTCTCTGTTGACACGAATGAAGCCTATGTCAACCAGCCAATACATTTTCAGGCTGCTGGAACACCGTACAGCGCAAGCTGGGACTTCGGAGACGGGACGACAGGCACCGGAGGAATGGTAACACACACATATTCAAGCCCCGGATGGTATTCTGTGACAATGAATATCACGGGTCTCGACGGAAATCCCTACACGATGACAAGACCTAGTATCGTCCATGTGACAAGCAGCGCCTGTAGTTTTTCTGGATCACCGGGTCTGGATAGAGACGCTCTGCTCCCCGGAGAAACGTGCGTTCCTCTTATAAAATTCAATGTGAAAAATCAGGAATACATTACCCAGTATCTAACTGGTTTGACAGTCAATCTTACATGCACCGATATGGCAGATGTTACGTCGATCAAGCTTTACACAAACACCACAAATTCTCTTCCGGGTGCAACGCTTCTTGACTCACAAGATCCCGCTTCTACACTCACATACACACTCGACTCAGCAATTGGCGGAGGTGCAACGAGATATCTCTGGGTGACCGCGGATATTTCATCGAATGCGACCATCGGAAATGCAATTATGGCATCGATCCCGGTGAATGGTGCTTCTGCCGGAGGGAATACATATCCCTTCATTGCGATCGCTCCCAATACGCCATGGATCATTACCGACTACGTCGCGACCCTCCCGGAAAACGGAACGTTTGCCAACAGCGCTACCGAACTTGTGTGGACGATATCACAGGGAAGCTCATTCGATGGTTTCTTGTTCAATATTCAAGTCGATGACGATCCTACTTTTGCATCACCCGAAATCGATTGTGTCCAATCACGGGAGTACTCCTATTCACAGGGGATTTCAGGGCTGACTGGCTATGAATCGCTCGTTGATGGAAATACGTATTACTGGCGCGTTATGGCAATTACCGATTACGGTACAGGAAATTACACCGATGGAACAAACTACTTTGTCTGGGATAGCACAAATCAACCTCCGGAAATTCCTGCGGGTACGTTTTCACCATCGCAGGGTGTAGAAGTGACAACGCTGAATCCTGTCTTTGCCTGGAGTTATGCGACAGATCCCGACGATTCCGTTACCGATATTAAGTATCGAATCCGCATCGCGACGGACTCCGGCATGAACAATGTGATCCTCGGGGAATGGACAAATCCCGGTCAGAATCTTTACCAGTTCAGCGAATCACTTGATGATGCAACGGATTACTATTGGCAGGTACGAAGCGCTGACCCGGCAGATCTGAGATCAGCGTTCTCCGTTGTCCAGCATTTCCGGACAAATACAGCACCGGTTACCGCTACCTTGCCTTCGCCGCTGACTCCACCAGCCGGTGGCGGAGCGCAGACATTTTCAACATATGGAAGCACTGTAGCAAGCGTGAATTGGGAATCGGGTGATCTCCCGGAGAGCTTGAATCTTGATTACGTTGCAGGTTATCAGTATCCAACAATCGACGAATCCGAAACGATCGTCAATCGATACTGGATGTTCGATGCAACGGGCGGTTCATCATGGCAGGCAAAGGTGCGGCTGTATTACAGCGATTCCGATCTCGGACCGCTGGCTGCAGATGAGGCATTGCTGAAGATACTGAAGACAGATAACAGCGGACAAGCATGGGATGCAGTCACCATTACGGGACGTAATACCGACGAAAATTGGATCGAAGGTAGATTCTCGAGCTTCTCGGATGTGATTTTGACTGGACCGGAAACAACGCTTCCTATTCAGTTAAGCAGCTTCACCGGGGCTTTCACGACGGATGGACTTGTGACGTTGAACTGGATTACGCAGTCTGAATGTGGCGTTCTTGGGTATCGCATCTTGCGCTCGGAAAATGAGTTATTGGCAGAGGCTTTCAACATGACTCCTGAACTGATCAGCGCTACCGGTGCCACAAGCACTTATGAATACGAATGGACCGATCTTGAGGTCGAGGGTCAGGAGACTTTGTGGTACTGGCTTGAGTCGATCGACTACGATGCAACCTCGAATTTCTTCGGACCGATCAGGGTTACACTGAATGGTGAAGAGGATCCTGATGAGACGCCTGATGCGACTTGGGCTACCGAATTTGTCGGTACGTATCCCAATCCATTCAATCCGGTCACGACAATCGAATATAGCCTGAAGCAGGATGAGCTCGTGACATTCGAGATGTTCGATCTCAAGGGGCGTAAAGTGGATCAGATCAAGCAAAACGGCTGCAAAGGAAGCAATTCGTTGAGCTGGAATGCTGATGATATGGCCACTGGAGTCTATTTCATCCGAATGACGGCAATGGGAATGCAAGAAGTTCGTAAGGTTATGCTTTTAAAATAGAAAGCTTATCTGTTCGCGCAAGCCACCATCCAATTCGATGGTGGCTTTTTCTTTGTGGTGATCATGTGTTTAGAAATGCTCATTCGCTCTTGAAAAGGCGATTAATAGCGGATTATTAATCATAAAATTACGTCGCAGAAGTAGCGTTTCGGTTATTTTGTCTATTGCTGAATCAAAATAAGGAGGAAGCGCTATGAAAAAGAGTGTATTGCCGATTATCATCTTGCTTGCCGCTGCGATGCCGCTGTTTGCGGGACCATTTGGAATTAATCTTCTTGCGAATTCTGGCTTCGAAAACTCATCTCATTTCGCTGGGTGGACAGTGACCAATGGAGGATCTGGATGGGGCGTTGGAAGCCCTGGTTATGTGGGATCCTATCATATATCGTCATCGTATGCGTTGTGCAAGGTCGAACAAACAATCAGCCTTATCTCAACCGGATTTTCAGTAAGTGAATTGGACGGTGGAAACCTGATCGTGAACTGGCGTGTGATGGTCAGAGGAAATGGCTACAACAATACGCTGTATTACGCACGGGTGAACATCCTTGATAGTTCTACAGAGGTTATTGCCTCCGACAATATCTTCTCGGAATCAAGCCTGGGAACGATTCCGATCAATACTGAATGGATTGAAGCGTCAGGGACAATCGAGCTTACAGGTGCCGGAGCAAGGTATATCACCTTCTCGACAGGAGGTAAGGACACAAATGGCTGGGCCGGTCAGTATGGCGCGTCGTTCGACGACGCTTCAGTTATCCTGACCTATCCCTCGGACACTCAGGAAGAGTCCGGTTTCAACAGCACGCAGGAGACTGCCGATGTCATCATGCCGGGTGTACATTCGGTAACGATTAGCGGGACTGCCAATGCCGATGAAGAGGACTGGTATCGATTTCAGGTTATCGGCGGAAACCATATCTGGGTGAATCTACTGAGCGGTCAGGTTGATCTCGAGTTATATGACTCATCTTCTGCCCAAATAGGTGGTGTCTTTGGTTATACATCGGGGACGATGTATGCAGACTACATCTCATCAGAAGAGGATAAACGCTGGAATTGGCTTCGCGTTATTGGAAGCGCTTCACGTGGGCCTTATCAGGTGAACATCAACAATCCGGACGATCCGACTCTTCCAGTGGAGCTGACATCGTTCACAGCGATTGTCACACAGGACCAGGTTGTCGAAATCAGTTGGGTCGTGGAATCGGAAACGGACCTTGCAGGGTATAATGTATTTCGCAACGATGAAATAGAACTGGGTGGAGCAATTCAGGTCAACGATGGTCAGATCATCGCTTCGAACAGCACGACACAGACAACCTATACATTTACCGATCTGGATACTGAATACGGAACGACCTATCATTACTGGCTGGAAAGCGTGGAACTGGATGGGCAGAACCAATTCTACGGGCCTGTAAGCGTAACGGTTACCGAGCCCGGCGAAGAAGATCCAGGTGATACACCGGATGCCGTCTATTCGACCACGTTAGCCGGTGCATTTCCAAATCCGTTCAATCCTGTTACAACGATCAGCTATTCGCTCGAACAGGATGGCGTGGCTCATTTCACCATGTACGATCTCAAAGGACGCATCGTGGGGCAGATGACAAAAACCGGGAAACAGGGTGAAAACACGCTCAGCTGGGATGCTCAGAATTTACCTTCGGGCATCTATTTCATTCGCATGAATGCGGCTGGCGTGGAAGAAACCCGCAAAGTAATGTTGCTCAAATAGCATTTTCGGCTTTTACGTAGTAAAAACGAAAAGGTCGAACGAAAGCCTTTCGCGTAGCGAAATAGCGAGAGTGGATGTCGGCTTTTACTTAGTAAAAACGAAAAGGTCGAACGAAAGCCTTTTTCGGTTCTCGCGAAGTGAGAACGAAAACATGAGCGTTGTGAATTTGCGCAGCGAATTCATGTTAGCGGAGATATTTTCGACAATCTCCTTTCGCGTAGCGAAATAGCGAGAGTGGATGTCGGCTTTTACGTAGTAAAAACGAAAAGGTTAACCTTGTAGCGCTCAGGAAAATATTCTGAGCGCTATTTTTTTTGTCTTGACGTAACTTGCAAGGAGACATTGCATTTGCTTATTCTATCAAGTTGTATGGAGGAACACATGAGAGCCTTGTTCACAATTTTGCTTATGATTACGGCGATGAACTGCTATCTCTTTGCCTTTTCCGGCGGTACAGGCACTTCACAAGATCCTTTTCAAGTAAGCGATGTTGACGAGTTGCAGAGCATTATCGATTACCCTGATTCGTACTTCATCCAAATAACCGATATTGATGCATCGAGCACAGCAAGCTGGAACAGTGGAGAAGGCTTTATGTCTCTTTCGGATTACGATACACCCTTTACCGGATCATATGATGGGAATGGTTATTCGATTGATGGTCTGACGATTAACCGGTCAGGAGGTATTTTCCAAAGCCTTTTTGGCTTCATGAGTGGAGCGGAGATCAGCAATGTTACATTGACAGATGTCAGCATCATTGGCGGAGGTTTTATCGGAGGATTGGCGGGTTACTGTGAAAGCAGTGATGTGATAGGGTGTTCAAGCCAGGGATCGGTAACTGGAATCAACTCAATTGGGGGGTTGATGGGAGAAGTATCTGGCTCGACTTCTGTTTCGAGGTGTTTCAGTAGCGGTACAGTGGAAGGTACAGTGCAAATTGGCGGATTGATCGGATCTTATTCCAGCAGTATAGCACTGACTGATTGTTACAGTATTTCAGATGTAACAACCACAGGAAGCGACCCGAACATTGGTGGGTTGATTGGCTTATTGATCGGGGACGTGCAGCGCTGCTACAGCGCCGGCAGTGTAACCGTTACAACGAATTCGGGTGGAGCGATCGGTTACAAACAATCGGGTACTGTTACAGATTCGTTCTGGGATGTCGAGACATCAGGACAATCTACATCCGCTGGCGGAGTAGGAAAGACCACTGCAGAGATGCAAACAAAATCGACTTATACCAGTGCGAACTGGGATTTTGCGGGCGAGATAGCGAATGGAGTAGAAGATATCTGGGCTATTAATCCCAACAGCTATCCCCACTTCTTCGAATCGTTACAATCCCCTGTACTTTCAACAGTAAGAGATATCCCGGGTGACCAGGGACACCAAGTTGAGCTGGTGTGGCTCGCATCAGAAAATGAAGCTGGCTATTCTCTCGACTATTTCTATTCTGTATGGCGTCTTGTGGAAGATACCAGATCGGTTAACACGAACAGTGTGATCGATGGGTTATCTTCTGAGATTGACGATTACACAGGGTTGATCCTGCATCAGCGAGATGATTACTGGACATTCCTGACAATGGTTCCAGCCATGATGTTCGATCAGTATTCGGTTATCGTACCTACGCTCGTCGATTCTTGTGCTACCATGAATGAGGAAGAATATTCTTCCACGTATATGGTCTGTTTCCATCACGACACCGGCATCTACATGTCTGAGGACGTGTCTGGATATTCAGTAGATAACATCGCGCCCTATGCTACCTCCGATGTTACGCTGACTGTCGGTGGTCGTACTGAAAACTGCACTCTTTATTGGAGCGAAGTAACGGAGGGTGAATATAATGGCAACTCCTATCCGGAGCAGAACGGTTTGTTTTACCGGGTTTACGCGGGTGATTCACCTGATTTTGAATGTAATGTTTCTTCACTTCTTGGCACGACGCAAGAGCTGAGCATGGATATCGATACCAACGAATCCATGAAGTTCTTCAAGGTGGTAGTGAGCGATCAACCATAAATGAGATGCTTTGGGAAAGCGTTCGGAAGTTTTCCGGACGCTTTTTCTACGCAATCCCGAAGACTTGATGCTCGCTTTCAGACAAACAGGAAAATCCAAAGGAACGTCAACCGCTAACAAATGTATCATTCAATTTGACAGAGCATTGTGACCGAAATAGCCAATATGAGTTTACAACCGTTTTCCCGGTTATCGAAAATTTATTCGATAACGCACTGAAAGGCAATGGGATGCACGATAGTTAAAGATTTGGAATTATTATTGCTTAAAACCCCTATGCGTTTGTTATGAAACGACAACGTTTCTTGAGCGCACGTCTTGTTTCTAATAGTACAACTTGACGCACAGTACATCGGCGGTCGGTTTCCGGCTGCCGATTACTTCTTTATGGAGAAATCTCTTGTCAATTTCCAGGCAGATGAGTGATGGTTGAAAATCCGGAAACATTAGGAGAATGAATGAAGAGCAGAACAAAACAATTGTATGACAAGATTCTGGACCTGGCAGGTAATAAAAAGCTCAGGACGATATGCGATTATGGCTGTGGAGATGGAGAATTGCTCTCCTACCTGAACGAACATATACCTGGGCTGGAGCTATACGGTATCGACTATTTCTCAAAGTTTGGCGGAGGGGAAGAGGAAACTGTTTTCACGAAAATCGATCGCGATTGCGATGATTTTCGGGATTTGATAAACTCGCGCCGTTTTGACCTCGTGATATCGACACATGCCTTGCATCATTTCCAGTACCCCGTAAATGAGCTTCGCACGATCGGTAGTATGATTACCCCTGGTGGTTATCTCGACTTGTACGATCACTGCTTCGATCGAGATTCGTGGCGAGGATATTCACGGTCGTTATCGTCTCTTATCAGTGAAGCGACGAGTGCGCTACGCGGCAATTATCATCGCCATCACTTCACGCTTGAAGAAGCTGTGGATCTTGCAGCAGTTATTTCAGGTGAAGTGGTGCTGCAGGAAGAATTCAGGCTGGAAATCACCGACGACGATTATACAAGAACTGCTTTAAAAAACATAGAACGAAACCAGGGAATCATCGAGAAAATCAAAGCGAACTGGCCGCAAGACTGGCAGGATATTTTTGTATCGCTATACGAGCTGGACTGCCGGACAATTGAAAAGCATGGCATGGATCCCAGCAAGATGCTGCATATCCGGGTGAAGGCTGGGTAGCCTAACTATTCTCCAGTCCCAGTTGTTTCATCTTAAGGTAGATGTGTTGCCTACTCAGGCCGGAGATACGCGCAGCTTCAGTTACGCTGCTATTGGCCATCGCAAGCAGTTTCTGGAAGTAGATGAATTCGAACTCGGTCTTGGCCTCTTCGTAATTATCCGAGAACTCCTGTGATGTCTGAGGCTTTCTGCCAGCAGTGAGGTATTCAGGTAAATCCTCGGGTGTGATGGATTGATTGCCGCAAAGGGCAGCCGAATGCTCGATGACGTTCTGCAATTCGCGGATATTGCCTTCCCACGGCGCTTTTTTAAGCAGCTCGAGTGTCTCACGTGTAAGTTGATAACCGCTCAACCCATTTTCTTTCATGAATAGTCGCAGGAAATGCCGGGCCAGAAGCGGGATATCCTCTTCCCGTTCGCGTAGCGGCGGTACCTTGATCTTGATCACGTTAAGCCGGTAATACAAATCTTTTCGGAAGCTTCCACGGTTGACTTCGTCTTCAAGCGTGCGGTTTGTTGCCGCGATAATACGCACGTCCACCGCGATTTCCTGGTCGCTGCCCACTCTACGGATTGTCTTTTCCTGAAGTACGCGGAGCAGCTTGACCTGAAACGTCGGCTCGGTTTCGCCGATTTCATCCAGGAAGAGTGTTCCGCGGTTCGCCTCTTCGAAATAGCCTTTGGATTCCTTGTGCGCATCGGTGAATGCACCCTTGGTATGCCCGAACAGAAGGCTTTCCAGAAGCGTTTCTGGGACAGCGCCGCAGTTTACTGCCACAAAAGGCTTCTCGCTGCGGTTGCTGTTTTCGTGGATCATACGGGCTATCATTTCCTTACCGGTGCCAGTCTCACCCTCGAGCATGATGGTCGAATTGAGCGCTGAGACCTTGTGAACCACCTCGAGCATTTTCTGGATCTCACGGCTGTTACCCACGAAATCGCTACGCAGCAAGTTCGCCGAAAGCTTCATCCGAAGCCGTTTGTTCTCCTCGATGATGTCATGCGAACTGATTGCTTTATCAACTTGTACCTGAAGGATTTCCAAATCAAGGATAGGTTTCTCGATGAACTCGATAGCGCCGGATTTCATCGCTTGCACTGCCATCTTGAGCGTGGCCTTGCCGCTCATAACCAGGATGGGGATCTCGGGATGTGCATCGCGGAGACGTTCCACAAATTCAAGGCCGTTTACTTTCGGCATGACGAGGTCGCTAACAATGCAGTCGATCTGATTGTTTTCGAGATGTTCAAACGCTTCTTTGGTTGAATCGGTTGTGATGACATCGTAGTTTGCTTTCAGCACGCGTGCGCAAATATCGAGCGATTCGAGTTCGTCATCCACTACCAGGACTGTATGTTGTGCCATGATTTCCTTTCTTTGGTTCGTTATAGGTTCTTATGTAGTCTGGCAGAGCGATCTTTTTTGTCAATAGAAACAATGGATATTGGTGATTCGTTGCTTGAGGTTATCCATTGTTTTTATGTTCCTCGCTACTCAGAATGCCCTTAGGGGAAGGCTGAATAATATCATATATCCCCCAGAGTAGCACCAACGCACCGTACTTGCCGGCAACGATCAGATAATCCTGGCGGTGTATCGAAGGGTCAAATGACTACGCAATGCTTGGTCGTGCAGTTTGCGTTTAGAGCTTAAAATCCGAGAACACAAGATGAAACCCGAGCTGCCGATTGTCCGTGTCGCGCAGGTACTCGAATTTGAGCTTGAAGCTGCCGAATTCGAAGTTCATCTTCAGCGCGCTATCGAACGCAGAATAGCGACCTTGCTCGGTATCAAGCCCAATCTCCCAGTCAATATCCAGCTCGTATTTGCCCACCTCGTGGTGAAAGGCGGCAATTCCACCAAAGAAATAGATCTCGTCGGGACTGTAGTAGTAACGGGAGTCGTAGCGATAGCTCTTCGCAGTAAAGAACCCGCCCACCGAGATGTCAGGCTCGAAATAGACGCGGTTACGGAATGAAAGACGATCGGAAAAGCCGTAATTGTCCTGCTTTTGGATTTCGAGACCGTAAGGAACGTCCATCGGATCGGCTTCCACGAATACCTCGTCATCCTTCATGCGATAACCATCGAATGAATTCCCGAACACCCACAAGCCATCGTCCCATGTGACCGCCAGTCCCATATGTTCACGCCGACGATTCTCCCAATATTCGATCACAGCGTCATCGTAGGACAGTTCGATTTCCAGCGGTTTGGGTGAATAGTCCAGCTCAAGGTGCCATCCCGAGGATTTCTCACGCCGCAGATCCATCTGTATGCTACCGCTCAAGATGAGATCGTAGCGAGGAATAATGGAAAGCTCGGCTTCGAGGAAATGCTTCCAGTAGCGGGAATCGTCGCCCAAGTAATCAAGCCTGCTTTTGCGCTCGACATCATCATAGAGGTAGTTCATTTGCACGTATAAGTTATCGGTAAGGCGTCGATCCATGAAGAGGAAGACGCGTTTGTAGTGATAAAACCAGCGTGGCGTGCGGTCTTCAGTGTAGTTGACGGCAGTATAGATGTTGCTGCGCAAATAATTCTTCAGGTTGTAAATCGTCAGTAGCGACAGAACATCGTAATCAAGCGATTTCTCATATGCTCCGATCGCGGCGTAGGGTTTGTTCGCGTCGATGTAGAGGTTCCCGAGTTCGCTCCATAATCCTGTCGAATCGGCGTGGGTGGAGAGGTGCGATTCCAGCAGGTCGATTGCGCGGTAGGTCGAACGATAGCCTCTCACAAGATGGTAGTATGACTGGAAGCTGGCTGCATCATCGTATTCGAGGTAGGCCTTTCGATAGATGTGCTCAGCGCTATCGATGTTGCCGTTGAGCTCTTTACAATCGCCCATCCGAAGCAAGGCATCGAGCTTTCCGGTCTCAAAATAGACTTGCTTGAATAGTTGATAAGCGCGCTCGTACTCAGCATTCCAGTAGTAATATTCGGCCAATTTCATGCGTAAATCGGTGGAATCGGGAGCATGTTCGAGGGCGATTTCAGTGTAAGTACGAGCTTCATCGAACCGACCTTCCGATTCAGCGACCTCGATCAATAGCCCATAGTAGGCCAGAATGGCGCGATTCTCTACTGGCGGCTGGCACAGCGTCAAGCTGGCGAACAGCTGCCAGACAGATGCAATAAGCAGGAAGATGAGTACGATTCGATTTCTCATTAATAATCTCTGTATATTTCCACGGCAGGCGCAACGTCAAAGAAAAAACACGCTTTTTATGAAAAATTACCTAAAGAGTGCGGATTAGGCAACCGATAAGAAGATGTAGAACCTTGAAAAGACGCCGATTCTGACTTCAACATTGGAGGATTTTATGACAATCCCTCGAGAGTTGAGTTTTTTGCGAAATCATGCTTCGCTTTCCAACGGCCAGAGAGCCAAAAGGAAGAACCTTGATGGGACATCGCAGGAGACTCGGGACAGGGAAGTCAGGAACGATTGGCAAACTACACAGAAAGTGAAGACGGCTTTGCAGGAGACCGGGAAAGGAGATGGGCTTACAGCGGAAATGCCAAACTCCGGTTCGTCTCCAGATCCGAACTCCGCAGAGTCTGTTAACTTACGCGAAGCGGAAGGGGAAGACTCCCACAGCCTAGCACAAAAGTCTTCCCCTTCGTCCTTTTCATCACTTGAAGAGCGCGAAAGGGTTCACAGCAGAAGTTTGTTCGGTTACGAAATCCAGGGAAAGGATCGGTCCATTCAAAAGCTTAAAGATCCGGTTGAAAATACTTCCGGATCGCACATCGACTTGGAACGGTAGGTACGTTTTTATCCGCACCTGCCGTTTTTTTTTGCCAAGTAGGTGATTATCGGTCCAAATAAAAAAGGCAGGTTGTCAAACCTGCCTTCAATATATTTTCAGAACCTTTTATTTCATCATGAGCATGCGGATAACGCTTGTTTGGGTCTCCGTCTTGACTCGACAGAAATAGATACCGGATCCGAGTGTCTCGCCCTGAGCATTCGTTCCGTGCCATGTTACGGCATGAGCACCCGCTTCAACATGTTCATTCAGAAGCGTGCTGACTTTTTCACCACGGATATTATAAATGGCGACGTTTGTCTGTGAAGCATCTGCAATTGAGAAACGAATGGTCGTCTCGGGATTGAACGGATTGGGGTAGTTAGGCTGAACGGAGAGTCCGGTATATTCCGGAACGGTCGGGTCGTCGTTTGCCACGACACCGTGGTAGATTGGGTAAGACATTTCGCTCTGGCCATCGAGCCCGAGCATTTCGAGCCAGAAGTACCAGTACCCGGTAGGGACGGATTCGTCGACAAATGTGTATTCCTGCTCTGAATCGCCGGTTGCCTCGATCATTTCCTGGTTGATCTGCACAGCGTCGTCGAGGTTGTTGGTTGATGAACGGTATAGGTTATAGCCCAGGATGTCATCTTCATCGAAGGTCTGCCATTCGATGGTGGCGTCGATATTCACGCGCAGATAATCGAGCGTAACGACCGGCATGTCGCAGGTCTCGAACAGCCCGTAAACCGGGAGGTGATCGGATGCGTCATGCAGCGCGTCTGCTACGTAGGACGGGACTGCGCTGTTGTTGCCTTCGTTGATCGATTCGTTCAGGTGGTTTCCGTCGTTACCGTACGGTACAAGGCTGTCTTCGATGAAATCGATTCCGTCGCCGTCGTTCATGTTGTAGTTGATGAACATGTAATCGAAGCGGTCGTCGAGTCCTCCGGTAGCTCCGCCACCAACCTGATCGGTACGGGTTGACTGGGTGTGTACGTCGGCAAATTGCGCGTTGTCGTGCCAGTTTCCGATTTCATCGATGGTGTCTCGAGCTCTTCCATCGTTGTCCGATTCGCTGGCGATGAATTTCTGATAGGCCGATTCGCTGCTGGTGTAGATGTTCATATCGCCAACAATGATAAACTCTGTACCGCTGGGAAGCGCATTCAGGTGGTTGCGCAGGATCGTGACTTCGTAAAGCCGTTGTTGCTCGTTGTCGCCGCCCTGGCTCGCTTTGAGGTGACAGGAATAGATATTGAGTGGCACGCCGAAGATTTCAACCTCGTACTCCGCGATCTCGCGCAGGTCGGTCTCGATATAATCCATGTCAATGAATTCAACGCATGAGGATTTATAGAAAAGGATGTGATCGGAGTCGTTACCGTTGATGAACGGCGATCTCTCATAGTCATCGTAATCGTCGTTGAGCGCTTCAATCATGAGGTCTGCACCGTCTTCACTAACCATTTCCTGCATAACCAGGATAGTGGGTGAAATTTGATCGAACACGGTTTCGAAGTCGTCCAGTCTATCTGTATCGTCATCGTTAAAGTTCAAAGAGTTGTAAGACATAATTTTTACTACGGCAGCGCTGAGCATGACAGTAGAGAGTAGCAGGATCGCTATCAGAGTAATTCGTTGCATATTCATCTCCCATTTTTTGTAACATTCAAGAAAATGACAGCCGCAGAAATTGTCAATGAAATGAAATGAAAACAGATGACAAACACGAAGTCTATCACCTGTAAAAATTGCCTGAGCCGCTTAGAATCGGAAACCTATCTGTGCGGTCAGCTGCTGCTGTACGATATCGATTTTGATGCTGTTATCGTAGTATTTGTAATTGATCGCGCCGGATTGATAACGATAAAGCAGATTGATGATGAATGTATTCTCTATAGCGATTCCACCTCCACCGGCGACGTAGAATCCGCCACGTGTATCACCACTGCCTTTGTAATCTCTGTTAGCTATTAAGAAGTTGTATCCAATATGGAAATTGATTTCCGGAATGGCCGAGCCTTCTTTCATTAAAGGGTATTTCCCGGTCACGTAAAGAGGCATAAAACGATATTTTGCTCCGCCTGAATCTTCAATGCCGCGTTCCAATTGGTATTCCCAGCCGACTCCCATGAGGAAGACTTCTTCGACTTTATACATGAATTCGATAGAGGGTGAAATACCGGGTAGTGTATCGGCATTCTCCGTGTGTCCGTCCAGGGTACCACTTTGCTGTCCAGGAAAGTCGATTCCCACATTAACCTGCACGATTGTTTTCTCCTGCGCGAGCATGAAAGTCATCGAGAGAAATAGTGCCATATACAGTGCCAGTTTCTTCATGAATTCTCCTTGTTACAGGCGTGCGCCGATCTGTAGCGTGAACTGGGTCTGCGTCACGTCTTTTGTATAGTTGCAATTTTCGTATCCACTTTCAATATAAGCCTGCTGATATCGATACAGCAGATCGAGAACGAAGTGATCGTAGATCACGATACCACCACCAGCCGCGAAATACAATCCGCCTTCTACATCAGAAAAGCCGGCGTAATCGAAATTGCTATGGATGAAGTTATAGCCGATATGCAGGTTGAGCTCGGGGATGAAAGATCCTTCAGTGAGAAGCCCGATCTTGGTAGTAAGATAGAGCGGGACAAATCGAAACTTGGGCTCGAAGTCACCATAAGAATCGTCTTTGACTTCACGTTCGAATTGGTATTCCAGGCCGGGCCCCAGCTTGACGTAACGTCCAATGGAAAAGAAGGCTTCCAACGATGAAGATACACCGGTTGTGCTGCTGTAAATATCGCTGTTACCGTTGCAGGAACACTTGTGCTCGCCGGGGAAGTCCAGGCCCAGATTAACCTGGACCTGAGCATGCAGCGATGCGATCGGAATAAAAATGATCGCGAAGAGTATTCCTGCTATTCTCACTCTGATACCATAGATGAGAGTTTTTATATACGAGCGCTGATTTGCATCGTGAACTGTGTCTGTGTAATCTCAGTTGTTTCGTCGTAAAAACTGCTCGAAATCGATCCCGATTGATATCGATAAAGCATGTTGATGACAAACTTATTGTTTATAGCGATGCCGCCACCGATAGCGAAATAAAAACCGCCTTCTACGGTGTCATTGCCTTTGTAATCATCATTTGCGTACATGAATGAATAACCTACATGTCCGCAAAGTTCTGGAATAATCGGACCCTCAGGGACCAGTTGTACTTTTGCCGTCCCATAAAAGGGAATAAAGCCGTATTTCGGTGAGAAGTCACCGTAAAAATCTTCGTCAATACCGCGTTCAACCTGATACTCAGCGCCTAATCCCAACATAATCTGCTGTGCGACAGGGAATACCACTTCAAGCGCTGGTGAAATACCAAAATCTGTGTCATATTCAGCAGTATCGCCATGATATGAAAATTTGTGTTTACCGGGGAAGTCGAAACCGAGATTTAGCTGGACTTTGGCTTGAGCAGCAAGAAAGCTGCATGACATGGAAATTAATAGTAGGAATGCAATTGCGATTTTCTTCATAAAATCCTCCTGTTTCTTCTCTTTCTCTAAACAAAGTCAGCCATTGTCAAGATTTTTAGTTCTGTGCCTCAATCTTACACGGCCATGATAGGAGCGTCAGGCAGTATCCTGACAAAAGAATGCTATAATTGATACTGTATCACAAGAGAATAGGTTGGAGTTGCAGTAGTAGTTGGTTGTTTACTTCTTACGAAACAGGTTTAGCGCGCTGATAATAATGGAGATGAGTATCGCGCCGCCGACGATTTTAATGCCGATCTGCACCAGATCCCATTCGCCTGTCAGGTCAGGCTTCTGACCATGCGATATATCGCTCAACGCTAGATAAATGACACAAAGGAAGATAAATCCTACGAACAGCGTCAGCAACTGTATGATAAGAGGTGTCTTCTGCGGTTTCATCTCAGCTCCGTACAAATCATTTTAGGATATAATAACAAGAAATTCATAGTACGCAAATGCAAGCGTGCATTTATACATGATTTTCTGAACGATGGTCAGAGGGGGGGCGCCGAGCTTTTCGGTTGACAGATCGATTACGCTGAAAAGCTTCGTATTGGAATGCTTCGTGCAAAATAGAATGAATTGGTATGCAAAACGATAGATGAAAATCGAGGAGGAAATGTGAAGATACGTCAGGTTCTGGTTTCAGCGCTGGTTCTGCTTATGCTGGGTTCGATTCTGTTCGCGGATACGACGCTGGAAGAACGCACAAAACAATGGTATGAGAAATATCCCAACTCACTACCGCACTGGATGACAGCCGAAGAACAGGCACGTTCCGAGACAATCGGTAGAGATTTTTATGTTACTGATCCCCCAGTTGGCCCGATCCGCCAGGTCGCGGAATTCGAGCCGATGTACGGTGGGCTGATCCGCTACCCGTTGGGTATCCCGATGGCACTGGTCGTGGAGATGTCGCAGGAAGCAAAGGTGGTGGTGATCGCCTCCAGTCAGTCTCAGGCAAACAGTGCGACAAGCTCTTTCCAGAGCAACGGTGTCAACATGGACAACATCGAGTTCCTGATTGCGGCAACCGACTCGCACTGGACTCGTGATTATGGTCCCTGGTTCATCTTCGACGGCAACGACGAACTCGCCGTCATCAATTTCCCGTACAACCGTCCGCGTCCCAATGACAACGACATTCCCATCGAATTTGCTGATGCCTATTCACTGCCGCTATACGGCATGAACATCACGCATACCGGTGGTAACTATATGTGCGACGGGCTCGGACAGGCTGTCTCAACCGATCTGGTTTACGATGAAAACTCTGCTCCAGATGAGACAATCCACGAGCTGATCGAAGAGTATTGTGGCATCACCAATTACCATGTCACGCTGGATCCGCTTGCCGATTACATCAAGCACGTTGACTGCTGGGGAAAGTTCCTCGATGTAGATAAAATTCTCCTCGGTCAGGTATCCGAAAGCGATCCGCGCTACGATGACTACGAGTTTCTGGCGGATTATTTCGCGACATCGACAAGCTCATGGGGCACGCCGTATCAGGTATATCGTGTCTATTCTCCCGGCGGAAACAATTATCCCACCCCTTATACGAACTCGCTGATTCTCAACAATAAGGTCTATGTGCCGCAATCGGGTAATCAATGGGACGATGAAGCGCTTGCAACATACGAAGAAGCGATGCCAGGCTATCAGATTGTCGGTGTTCAGTCGAGCGCATGGTACGATACCGACGCGCTGCACTGCCGTGTTCACGAAATTCCGGACGAGCATATGCTTTACGTCCATCACATGCCGGTAGACGGTGTTCAGACGGCCCTGCAGGATGTCGAGATTACAGCGGTGATTCATCCTTATAGCAACGAAGCGCTGGTCGCCGATTCAGTACGCGTGTTCTATAAAGCTGGCGATGCCGAATGGCAATCTGTCATTATGACGGGTACCGGTGGCGACGAATATACCGCTTCGATCCCTGGTATTGCGCCGAACACAGAAGTCGATTACTACATCCACGCGCTGGATGAGGCAGGTAAACGTGCGAACCATCCGTATATTGGAAGCTGGGATCCGCATGTTTACACGACATCGGAAGACACAGAAGCTCCCGCGATCGAGTTTGACGAAATCGCAGATACTCCGATCAACGAACTACCGCTGACAATCAGCGCGATTGTCACTGACAACGCAGGTGTTGCGACGGTTGAGATGCGCTTTATGATCAACGCAGTCGAGCAAACTCCCATCGCGTTTACCGAATCCGATTCGTTCGAATCGGTCTGGAATGGCATATTCAACCCGGATGGCATTGAACAGAACGACCTGATTCACTACAAAATCGCTGCGATTGATTTCGCTGGCAACGAGACTGTCGTTCCTGCATCCGGCTACTATAGTTTCACCATCGATGAACCGTCGTCCATCGACGATGAGGGAGAAGTCCTCCAGGGCAACCTGCTTCTGGGTAGTTTCCCGAATCCCTTCGATCGCTCGATTGGCCGTGAAACGAATGTGAAGTTCTATCTTGCCGATCAGCAGAAGGTAGAAATCTCGGTTTACAACATCCGTGGACAGCGCGTTCGCATGCTGCAGGATGGCAGGCTTGATCAGGGTTACCACACTGTTCAGTGGGATGGTAAGGACGAGAGTGGCCGCACCGTCGCTTCCGGTGTGTATTTCCTCAAGATGAACACCACCGGACAGACCAAGATCAAAAAGCTGATAATGTTCAAATAGTACTAATTCGATCAGAATGTTACAATAGAAGCCATCGTCATCATCGACGGTGGCTTTTTTATATACGATGCATCAAGAACATCGCATCAGCAGAAGGAACGCAGAAAAGATTGACGCCAAAACAGCCTGCTGTCATATTTTACTGCAAGGAAACCAACCGGGAGTCACGATGTCTTTGAAAATCCGAACAAGCCTGATGCTCTCCTATCTGGTCATCATTTTGGTGGTGATGATCAGTGCCGGAATACTGACCAGCATCATCCTTTCGACCATCATGAGCGAGATGCGCACCTTCTCACACGAGCAGGTTAATTCCATCGTCGAGGTCAACCGCAACCTGGCCGAAACGGAGCTCAGTCACTACGGGGAAAAACTCGTCGATATGCAGGCGCAACTCGTTGCCATGGAGCTTTCCTGGAACCTCAAGGGCCGGGACTATTATAACTACGATCGTCTTCGTATGGACGAGAAACTACGCACGATCGGCACGCAGGATATCTACATTGATTTCCGAAAAGCCGGCTATGTGGATGTGCTGGACAACAAAGGCGTTTCCGTGCTCCATCCCAATACAGACGTCGAAGGACGCAATTTCAGCGAGTGGCAGAAGCAATATCCCGTCATGTGGAAGCTTGTGGAACGCTCGTTTGACGAAGATAATGTCCAGGGATACTACACATTCCTGGATAAAGATAACATCGAACGCCGGAAGTTCATGGTTTTAAAGCATATTGCCAATACGAATCTGATTGTAGCAGCTGCAGTGAATATCGATGCCTATTTCATGCCGGTTCACAACCAGATCGAGAAGGAAGCAACTGCTCATACGGCACAGATCGACAAAGGTTTCGACGAAGCCTCCGCGCGGCTCAAGCAGCATGTGCTTTTAACCGGTGCGATGGTCAATCTGGTGATTCTGCTGGTAGCGCTGGGATTCGGTATATGGTTCTCGCATAATATTTCAAAGCCAGTCTTGCAGCTTCGCGATCGGGTCGATTCAATGGCCAGTGGGGATTTCTCTGCCGGTTTCGTTCCGCGGGGCTCGACAGAACAACGGCAGCTGGCCGCGGCATTCAATGAAATGAAGAGCCACTTCCAGTCATTACTGTTGGAAGTAAAGCGCTCGGTAATCAGCTTAATCTCAACGGCGACCGAAATCTCCGCAACCGCTTTGCAGCAGCAAGACAACGTCAACGGCCTCGGTGCCTCGACCAATCAGGTCGTGGCGGCATCGCAGCAGATTTCATCGACATCCAAAGAACTGGTTTACACCATGGGCCAGGTTGCCGATTCTGCCGGTGCTACAGCCGATCTCGCGGGAACGGGACGCGATGACCTGATGCGTATGGACAGCACCATGAAAGAGCTACTTGACGCATCGATTTCGATTTCTGACAAACTGGTGATCATCAATGAGCGTACCGAAAATATCAACCTGATCACGTCTACCATCCAGAAAGTGGCGGAAAAGACAAACCTTCTTTCGCTCAATGCTGCAATCGAAGCGGAAAAGGCCGGTGAATACGGTAAAGGCTTTTCTGTTGTGGCACGTGAGATTCGCAGGCTCGCAGATCAGACAGCGGTAGCCACTATGGATATTGGTGCGATGATCAAGGAGATGTACAATTCGGTCTCGTCCGGTGTGATGGAGATGGAAAAGTTCATGAGTCAGGTTCGAAATGGAGCTTCCGACGTGCAGGGAATCATCAACAAAATGGAATTGATCATCGAGAAGGTACAGCAGCTTACGCCGCGATTCGAGGAAGTCGAGTCGCAGATTCGCATGCAATCCGAAGGTGCGGGACAGATCAGTACGGCAATGGCTGATCTCAACAATACAGCCTTCAAGACCTCTGATTCCATCGCAGATTTCGAGAAGACAACCCGGCAGCTCAAGCAGGCAGCCGCAAACTTGCAGCAGGAATTGAAATACTTCCACGGTATCGATTCCACAGAGAGTGAATAGCGTTTGAAAATCGGACTCTTAACTCTGTCCAGTCACCTTTCGACACAGGTAACATCCATTTTTAAAGACGAATCGGAATTCTGGCTCGTGTGGAATGTTACGGGTGCGCTGGAAGTCATCGAAAAGCAGAAAAGCAATCCGGCGGATATTTTCCTGATATCGACGGATGTTCCTTTATCCGTCGCAAAACGAACCGTACGTGATATCATGTCGGTCTCAAAATGCCTGGTGTTTGTGGTTACGAGAGACTCCAAGCGCGATGTTCATTATATCTTCGATATCATGAACTGGGGTGTGTCGGGTTCGATCACACTGCCGTTCGAGCCAACCGAGGCGGAGCGGAAGAAATTTCTCGGTTATCTGCGTACGCACAAACCGCTTACTGCTCCAGATAAACGATCCGGCGAACAAAGGCCATACAGGAAGCCGACACTGGTCGCAATCGGTGCTTCAACAGGTGGCCCGGGAATATTGACAACCATTATGCAGCAGTTGTTCCAGCCGATTCCGGTGGCGATCATTATCATCTTGCATGTTGCGAAGAGTTTTACAGAAAACATGGTTGTCTGGATGCAAACATACACCAAGATCCCGGTGCAGATCGCTCAAGAAGGTGAACGACCGAGTGAGAACAATATTTATCTGGCGGCGACTGACGATCATCTCATATTGGATTCGAACGAGTGCTTCCGCTATCGGAAAGCCGAGATGAAGACTTTTTACCATCCATCGGTGGATATCTTTTTCAATAGCATCGTGAGACGCGAACCTTCGGGCCTGGCAGTGCTTCTTACCGGAATGGGCGAAGATGGGGCTCGGGGCCTTTTAAATCTGCGCCGAGCCGGGTGGTACACTGTAGCACAGAACGAAGAGACTTGCGTTGTTTATGGAATGCCCAAGGTGGCAAAGGATCTCGGCGCAGCAATGAAGGTGTTGAATCCGGATCAGATCGCGATGGAAATCAATTTCTTCGCCAGAATCAATGAATTCAGGAGTAAAAATGGATCATCTACAAGAAAGAATTGAGACCTGCTACGAAAGCAAGAAAGGCAGCTTTACCGCAGCTGACCGTGAGCTGTTCAACACGTTCATTTCTGCGCTGAATCGAGGGGAGATCCGAGCAGCCGAGAAGCATGGCGATACCTGGCAGGTCAACGGATGGATCAAGAAAGGTATTCTACTGGGATTTCGCATGGGTACCCTCAGTCAGATCCCGCTCAGCAAGATGAAATATTTCATCGATAAAGACACCTATCCCGAACGTACCTTCGAGATCGAAGACGGTGTTCGCATCGTCCCTGGGGGATCGTCGGTTCGTACCGGATCTTACCTGGCGAAATCGGTGGTGATGATGCCACCGTCGTACGTAAATGTCGGAGGCTATGTGGACGAAGGATCGATGATCGACTCCCATGCGCTGGTTGGTAGTTGTGCACAGGTCGGGAAACGTGTTCATCTCAGCGCTGGCGCGATATTGGGGGGTGTTTTGGAGCCGATTGGCGCACAACCCGTGATCATCGAGGATGATGTCTTTATTGGGGGGAACTCAGGCATATTCGACGGAATCATCGTCGAGACCAGGGCTATTATTGCAGCAGGTGTGATCCTCACCGGCAGCACGCCTGTTTTTGATGCGGTGAAGGGTGAGTTTCTGAATCGCGAGGCCAAGAAGATACCCGCCGGCGCGGTGATCGTGCCTGGTAGTCGTCCTTTAAAGGGCCATGAGGGTTTCTCCGTCTATTGTCCCATCATTATCAAGTATCGCGACGAAAAGAGTGATGTGTCCGTCACACTGGAGGACTTGCTCCGATGACGCGACTCTCCTCCAGAAGCAGCGCACTCAAGCCGTCCGCTATTCGTGAGCTATTCGACCAAGCGCCCAAGGATGCAATAAATCTCGGGCTGGGCGAACTCAAGTTATCGTTGCATCCCTTTATCCTCGATGCTGGAGTGAAGGCCGTGCAGCGTGCCGATATAACCTACACGCCCAACGCGGGATATCCGCCATTACGCGCCAAGATCGCAGAATATTACGGAAGTGAATCGGAGAATATATGTGTGACATGTGGGGCGGAGGAAGCCATCTTTGTCGCGCTCGGTGCGATCATCGAACCCGGCGACAAGGTGCTGGTTCCTGATCCCGGCTATGTGGCGTATCCCAACCTTGTGCGGTACTACGGTGGAAAACCGGCATCTTGCATTTTCGATCCCAAGAATGATTTCAGACTCGATGTCGCCGCGCTGAACAATCACCGGGACGCACGCGCGATGATTTTATGTAATCCATCCAATCCGCTGGGAACAGCGATATCTGACGATGAACGAGCCGTTATTCTCGACTTCTGCCGTGAGAACGATGTATGGCTGGTTGTGGATGAGGTCTATCGCGAACTATACGTGGAAGCGCGTCAGGCGAGCTTTGCCGGAGCTGACCCGCGATGTATTGTTGTATCTGCATTATCTAAGTCTCATGCTATGACCGGTTGGAGACTCGGCTGGCTGCATGCGGAACTGGATGTCGTCCGGGCTGCGACACGGATACATCAGTATGCCGCAACCTGTGCACCGAAAATATCACAAGATGTAGCAATCGAAGTTTTCTCCGATGCAGGATGGCAGGTCAATCGCGAGTTGCGGGAAGCGCTGAACAGAAATCGCGTGCTTGTAATGGAACGCTTGAAAGAGATGACGATTCTGCCGAACCATGCAGCGCCGTATTTATTCGCGCATGTTGGTGGATCGGACGTGGATTTCGTGCGTGATTTGATGGCTCGCGGAGTGGTCACGGTGCCGGGTAGCGCGTTTGGTGAAATGGGCTACGGATGGGTGCGAATAACCTATGGATTACCTTTTGAAGCTCTAGAAAAAGCTGTCGGCCTTATCCAAGGATAAGGCCGAAGCGAAGCTTATCTTATCGCAACAGATTGCGGATTGAGAATCGACGTTGAAACGGCGTTACTATATTCGTTGGCTAGATTCTGAAAAACCTCTTTGACCGATACCATTCGTTCCAACAGGAAGGCCTTTGCACCTGAAAAGGCGAATCCATTGTCAAACAACCCATTTCTGGCGTTCTTAAGCGCTTGCGCAATACAGTAGGGTGCATTCGTGAAGTCGCAAGTTTTCAGGCAGTGCCAAGGGCATGAAAATGGTTTCCGCAAACCACTGCTCACATCTCTTAGGAAATTGTTACTAATAGCGCGACCGGGTAGCCCTACAGGGCTCTCGATGATAACGATATCATCCGATTTGCATTTCAAGAACTGATCCTTGAAGTTTTGCGAGGCGTCGCATTCGTCAGTCGCAACAAATCGCGTACCCATCTGGACCCCCTGAACACCCTGTTGCATGATGTTATAAACATCACTACCGTTGAAGATTCCTCCGGCTGCGATAACCGGTATCGACTTCTTGTATTTTGCTTCATATTCGTGAATGACTGTCAAGATCCCCGGAAGGATGTTCTCCAAAGCAAATTCAGGGTCATTTATCTGATCGAGTTTGAATCCCAGATGGCCGCCTGCTTTGGGGCCTTCTACCACGAATGCATCTGGGAGTCGAGAAAATCGTTTGTCCCAGGTGGAGAGCACTACTTTCGCAGCTCTTGCTGAAGATACAATGACTGCTAGCTTGGTTTCAATGTGACCTAATTCTCTTGGTGTGAGAGCTCCGGGAGATTTTAACGGCAATCCTGCTCCGAGGAAAATGATGTCGATCTTCTCATCCAGCGCGACTTTTACAAGCTGTTCATAGTCTGTAACTGCAACCATCACGTTCACGCCCAGCACACCATTTGTATTTTTGCGAGCCGTACGGATTTCATTGCGCAGTGAATTTAGATTCGCTTCATGGAATGTCTTGCCCATGTCAGGGTGGAGCAAACCAAGCCCTACCGAAGAGATCACGCCGATCCCTCCTTCTTCTGCAACTGCTGAGGCCAGGCCGGAAAGCGATATACCTACGCCCATGCCTCCCTGGATAATGGCTTTATCTGCGTGCAGATTGCCAATATTTATATCAGGTATCATTTTTGTTTCCTCCAATTACGCCAATCTTTAATTCGATCAGAGAGCCAAGGCCTTTCAACATCGGTGTTACGTAGTCAGTGGTAAACGCTTCAATAAGCTCGTTTCCCGCCTCAGTAATCCGATAATACTTGCGTTTGGGGCCTTTCGTTGATTTCTTCCATTCATATGAGACGAATTCCTTCTTATATAGTTGCTTCAAAATATTGTATATCGCGTTTTCTTTGAATACGATCCGATTATCCATTAACTCGGTCATGTGAGCGGTAAGTTGATATCCATATAGGCTGTCGTCTTTGAGTAGCAACAGGATAATGTAAGCAGTGAGTCCTCTTTTATATTCTCTCTGCCAGACCGTCATTGTCTTTTGGACGTTCTTTTTGAGTGCCATAACAACTCCTTCCTGCTATATCATTACAGAGGTATAGTGAGAATGCGCTATATCATGTCAAGGAATATCTGGATATTTTGCAATAGCGTAACATAGCGATCACGACCGTGGATCTACAGAGTAGCAGGAGAAACAAGGGGCGGATTGTTCTGCAAAAGGAAATTGTTTTTTTTGAAAATTTACATTGACAGTCAAAACCCGGTTGATGAATGTGGCTTTCGTTCATGACGCAGTAGCGAACAATGGAGTTTGAAAGATGTACTATGTTCTGTTAGGTTTTCACGTATTGGTCAGTTTCGCGTTGATTCTGATCATTCTCAGCCAGTCGAGTAAGGGTGGCGCTATTGATGGTATCGTCGGCGGAACCGCAATGAATATGTTTGGTAGCCAGGGAGCTACTTCTTTCATGAAGAAGCTGACCCGTATTTTTGCCGGAGCATTCATGCTGACTTCGATCCTGATGGCCGTTCTGGTTAACAGCCAAGGCAAAGTAGCCAAGTCAAGTGTCGATACTCCAGCGCTGGATCTTATCCAGACTGAAGAACAGGTTGCTCCCGCTGGTGATGCTGGTACAGTTGAAGTTCCCGTTACCGAGCCGATGCAAGTTGACGTGAAACCGAAAGCTGAAGAAGCGAAAACAGAATAGATCTTTATAGCAAAAATATAAGCGCAGAAGTGGTGGAATTGGCAGACACGCAAGACTAAGGATCTTGTGCCTGTAACGGGTGTGCGGGTTCGAGTCCCGCCTTCTGCACCAACTATACTAACGCCGACAGCAATGCTGTTGGCGTTTTTTTTTGTGCTAAGCCTGGGAACGCAGACGTCTCCATGGTACGCAGGCACCTTTGCCTGCATCTTCTTTTCTCTTCCTGCGTACGCATTAGAACAAAACTGGAATATGCGCTACTCGGGATGACAAAGAGGGAACAGCACGAATAACCGTGTCATGCTGAGTTGTGAGTTTTGCGAAGCACAAACTCGGATCCCCCCGATACGACGTGGGAGTGTATCGAAGCACGGCACGAAAATCCTCGATATCATCGTCTCGCTCTGTTCGTCAGAATCGGTAGATGATGCCATGGTGCATGTATAACGAAAAGGGCAATAACAATGGATTGCCCGTGCAAAGTCTTGAATGCGGGAATGGTTACTCGATTATATCGACGAAATTCCCGCCCTTACCATACCATGTTGAGTAGAATACTTTGCCATATTCATCGAAGTCCACGAACTCGCGCTGGGAGCGTTTTTTCCAATATGCCCACTGATCTTCATCAATGTTCAGAGTACCATGAAGCGGAGGGTATCCCCAGGACATCAGGACAGCCTTCTTCGACATCCCCTGCTGGATCGTGCCTCGTTTGATGTTCTTGATCTCTTCAGGTTTCAGGCCTTTCGTGAGTTCGTCGAATGATTGTGTCGTGAACGTTCGAGTAAGCAGCGCCAGGATATCGAGCTTCTTGCTTCCGTTTCTCTGATACCGTTGGTTGATGATAAGCTGGATCGGTTCAGGCCGACTGAGCAGCGTGATATCGATGTGCGAATAAAAAATGTTCTCCTGAGGATTGGTCAGGAACAGGTCAATATGGTCAATTTCTGTGCCGGCGTCCAGTTTCATTGGCAGGCCCTTGAAATTGATCGCCTCGACTCGATCGGGATTTTCGAACCACAGGGTATGAGCTATATAGATGGATTGACCGGAGGTTAGGAGTTTGTCGACTTCCGCTTCCAGGTGAATCTGCTCTTGTGATTTCTGATGTGCACAGCCTATCAGGCTACCCACGATAATGATCAGGATGAGACCGTATTTCATGAGGTTCTCCGTTGATATGTTGGCAAAAATTATTTATTGAATGACGTCGTGTTCGTTTCCGCCGAGGCCATACCAGGTTGCCATCCTTACGCGATCATTCTCATCGAAGTCTACATACAGCTTCTGCAATCGCATCTTCCAGTAGATGAGCCGTGCGGCATTGATGTCGGGATTCTTGTGAATCGGTGGATAGCCCCATGATAGAAGAACGGCTCTTCTGGACATCCCTCTCTGAATGGTTCCGTTGCGAATGTTCTCGATTTCCTCAGGCTTCAATCCTTCTGTCAACTCTTCCAGGGTCTTCGTCGTGAATGTTCTTTCGATAAGCTCTATATTGGTGAGGACTCTCTCCGGGGTGGTCTGATATTTTTTATTGAAGAACAACCTGTATTTATGGTCCTGCTCAATGGCATTGAAGTATATCATATATTCTCCAATGTCCTTATTGTATTGTGTGTGAATATCCTGAATGGGTGTGCCGATTGGCAGCATGTTGCTCAAACCTTTGAAGTTGATTGCCTCGATTTTGTTGGGGTACTGGAACCAGAGATTATAAGCGAGGTAGAATGTCTCTTTGGGTTCTTCCACTTTGGGGCCTGCGCAGCCAAGAAACAGAATGCTACTCAAGATGAGGAAACATACTGCGGCGATTAATGTTTTCATTATTGTATCTCCGTAAAAATCCTATGTCATGTGTTACCAATCGATAACAGTTGACGATTTCCCAATTTCCTTACCGTAATCGGTGGTGATGGTCAGGATGTCATTCTTGTCGAAATCCAGTTGAGCTGTTTTGAGTCTTGTAAGCCAGTAATACCACCTTGGATCATCAAGTTCACGGGTTGCTTTTTTAGGTGGGTAGCCCCATGATTTGAGAATCGCTTTCTTGCTCATTCCCGGTGTGACCAAACCTTTCCTGATAAACTCCCGTTCTTCATCAGTGAAACCTTTGAGTTGGGCTTCAAGAGGCTCGTCTGTGAATGTTCTCTCGATGACGGATTCCAGACTTTCGGTGCCATCGATGTTGCGGTAATACTTCGGCTCCAGCCACATCGTGAATACTTTTTCTGGATTGTATGCCAGGCTGAACTGAATCCGCTCACTGCTCTCCGTATACGGTCCTTCATCTAGCTCATGAACTTTGATGTTATTTACCGGTGTGCCGATGGGCAGAACGTAGGGTTGGTGCTTCAGGCCTCCACCTTGAATGATATCAGGATCCAGGAACCAAATATTATAGGCAAGGTATTGCGTAGAAAGTTGAACCAATCGGTACTGGACGCAGCTAGTAAGGCTCAGAGCCAAGGGGAGAAGAGCAAGAGCGATCGATAAACGATTAAACCATCGCGACTTAGGGTGCACTTAAAATCTCCAGTATGCTGTCAGTTTGGTTATTACTCGATCACATCGACGAAATTGCCGCCCTTACCGTACCATGTTGAGTAGAATACTTTGCCATATTCATCGAAGTCCACGAACTCGCGCTGGGAGCGTTTTTTCCAATATGCCCACTGATCTTCATCAATGTTCAGAGTACCATGAAGCGGAGGGTATCCCCAGGACATCAGGACAGCCTTCTTCGACATCCCCTGCTGGATCGTGCCTCGCTTGATGTTGTCTATCTCTTCGGGTTTCAAGCCTTGTGTCAGTTCATCGAGAGTCATGTTGGTAAACGTCCTGCCATATAGTTCTTTTATGCTCAGACGCGACTGCTCGTTACTCTGATATCGCCCATTCATCATGAGCTCGAAGACGCGGCGTTGCCCAGCGACTTTAAATTTGATACAATATGCCTTGTAACCCTGATCAAAAGTAATGAGAACACCATCGACCGCTGTACCGACAGGGATCCGCATCGGCAAGTTCTTGAAATTAATGGCTTCGATCTTGTCTTCTTTTTCATACCAGAGGTTGTGCGCCAGATAGAGCTGTTCTCCGGATTCGAGCATCGTATCCGCTTCAGCTTCCAGTCTGATCTGTTCCTGCGTCTTCTGTGGAGCGCAGCCGAAGATGAGAAGTAGAACTGCAATTACGACAGTAGTTATGACGATGGGTTTCATGCTATACTCCTTTAAATTACGGAATGAAGCAACATGACAAATGATGAATTCATTGTCAAGAAGGATAGAAAAATAGCACAATATAAACTTCGAAGAGTATTTTAGAGCCTCACCCGGACCAGCGAGAAGTCGTCGTCGAAGTCATGGGAGCCGTTGAGCTCGATCATTTTCTCCTGGATGGCTACGAGGTTGCGCTTATCATGCACGATTCTCACGAAATCGTCGTATTCGACCATCTCGTTGGTGGCGCAATCGACGATCTCGTATACGCCGTCGCTGAATACATACAGGGTGCTTTCCTTGGGTGCGTGTATGGTGCCGGTGGCAAATGGGATGCCCGGCATTCCGCCGATGACCATGCCTTTGGTGGTGAGCAGGTCGAGTTTATCGTTGTTGATCAGGATTGCGGCCGGATGTCCACCGCTGGAGTACTTGAGCGTACCGGTGGGAAAGTGGTAAACACCATACCAGATGGTGAAAAACTTGTCGCCCTGCTTCTCCATGGGGAAGGCCTCGTTGAGCGCGCTCAGCACGCTGCCCGGATCGAGGAAATCGGTGCCCGGAAGCGAGCAGGATCGCAGTACGTTCATCACCGACACCGATAGCAGCGCAGCGCCCACGCCGTGTCCGCAGACGTCGAGCAGGTAGATCGCGTAATGGTCGTTGTCAAGCGGGTGATAGCCGAACGTGTCGCCTCCCAGCGAACTGGAGGGGATGAAGATCCAGCGGGTATCGATGGGTGTATTGATCTCGGGTGGGAGTAGCGAGATTACGTACTCCGCAGCTTCGTTCAGTTCAGATGCCAGGGCTTGCCTGCTCTCCAGAAGCGCATTATAGGCTTCGTCACGCTCCAACAGATGGATGTAGCCCATTGCGTGATAGCGGATACGGGCGAGGATCTCGAGCTTGTCCGGTAGCTTGACCATATAGTCGTTCGCACCCAGTTCGAACGCCTTCGCTTTGATAACGGGCTCTTCCTTGGAGGAAAGGACGATCAGTGGAACTTTGGCTGTTTCTGGATTGGCACGCAGGAATTTGACCAGCGTGAGACCGTCGATCTTGGGCATGACGAGGTCTTGCAGGATAATGTTGGGCTTGAATGCTGTCGCCTGTTTGATGGTCTGGGTCGGGTCGCTACAGAAGAGGAACTCCATGTCTCTCTGGTCTTCCAGCATACGTCGAACGGTCTCACCGACAATCTGTTGGTCGTCAACCAGCAGTACGCGGATTTCGTGCTTTTTCAGCAGGGTATCGTCCATTATTTCACTCCATATAAAAGTTTTTTGATCATTTCGATGAACGCGTCGTCTTCGAATGCGCCTTTGTTCAGAAAACGGTCAGCTCCTGATTGCAGCGCATGCTGGCGGTCCTCGTCGCGGTCTTTGTAGGAAAGGATTACCACCGGCAGCCAGCTTCGGATCGGATCTCGGCGGATAAGCTCCACCAGCTCGAAACCATTCATCCTGGGCATGTCGATGTCGGACACGACCAGGTCGAACGTGCCCGAACGAAGCGTGTTCCAGCCATCCATGCCGTCAACTGCGGTCTCGACGATAAAACCAGCTTTTTCCAGGACGCGTTTTTCCATCTCACGAACAGTGATCGAATCTTCTACTACCAGGATCCGCTTCTGTTCGGTCTTTTCACCGTGCTGTGCCTTGCGATGAGCGCGAATCTTCAGCCCGGTGATGGTCTGCACCAGGTCGTCCATGTCAACCACAAAGGCAGCCTCGCCAAACCGGGTTGTCGTGGTGGAATCGATATTCTGCACTTTCCCCAGACGTTTGTCCAGCGGTGTCACGACGACATCCCGCTCGATAATCAGCTCGTCCACTGTGAGTCCGACCTGCTCTTCAGTGAGTTGGAGCACAATAGCTGGTCCGGGATTATCGGTGGACGGCTCCTCTCGCAGCAGCACTTCGGCTGCGGAAATGGTTCTCATCGAAAATTCGCCTGTGGCTTCATCCGGGTGGGCGATCTGCACAATTCGACTCAGCGGGAAGGCGAAGATGGTGTCGTTGATTTTTGCCAGTAGAACGCGCACAATTGAGAGCGTCAGCGGCAGCAGCATCGTGAAAGTAGTTCCGGCTCCAGGTTGAGACGAGACTGCAATATCGCCACCGACCTTCTGGATCATGGTCTGTACCACATCCATGCCCACGCCACGCCCGGAGGTTTCGGTAACTTCCTCGCGCGTGGAGAATCCAGGAAGGAACATAAAGTCGTAGATTTCGCGCTCGGAAAGTCCGTCCATGAGCTCTTGAGATATCAAGCTTTTTGCGATCGCTTTCTCTTTGATACTCTCGATATCGATTCCGCGCCCGTCGTCCCGGATTTCAATGCGGAGCTTTCCCGATTGATGGCTCGCGGCAACGGTGATGATTCCTACCTTATCCTTGCCGGACTTGGTTCGCTGCTCAGGTGTTTCCAGGCCGTGATCGATTGCGTTGCGCACGAGGTGGGTGAGAGGCGCTTCAAGAAGTTGCAGGATGTCGCGATCGACCTCGGTGCGCCGGCCTTCGATGTAAAACCGCACTTTCTTGTTCAGCGATCGTGCGACTTGCCGCACCATGCGTGGGAAACCCGCGAGTCCGTCTTCAAAAGGACGCATACGAATGCCCACCAGTTCGTCGTAAATGGTCTCGGTATGAACGCTGATCTCGTTGTAGTGCTGATCGAACGCGGCGAGAAGCCGGTTGATATCGCGACCGGTCGTGTGCATAGAGTCGTGGCAGCGCTTGCGTAGCTCGCTGGATAAAAGGTGCTTGCGTTCCAGTTCGCCGATCATGCTACCGAGCCGGGTGAAGTGACTCTTCAAGGTCAGGATCATGTTGCCAATTCCTTCGCCCTGACGTGCTTCGACGACGGCCTGACCGGCAGCGTTGAGAAGCCGGTTCAATTTCTCTGTCGTGACGCGAACTTCGGTGTCTTCTTTCTCCATGACTTGCGCGGTTGACTTCGCAGGTGTTTGACTTGGTACATGCGAAGCATTGACGGTCGCCATCTGGCGGATCGCCTCGGTATAGGCGGCCATCTCATCCGGTTTCTGGAAGGCGTCGATGGCTTGCAGAAGGATATCGGTTTCGTCCGGATTGAACGCGTGTTTCTTTTCGATGACCAGCGTGAAAAAGTCCTCGATAGCGTGAGCAAGATGCACCAGATCGTCTTTTCCGGCGATACGAGCTGCACCTTTGATCGAATGCGCGGCACGCATGAGCGATTCACACGGCATATCAGGCTGGTGCTCCAGTTGCAGGATGCCGTCGCTGAGCGCTTTTGTGTGCGTCTCCAGCTCGATTCGGAAAAGCGTGAGGATATCGTGATCCTCTACCGGTTCGGAGTCATTTTCCGGAACCTTCTGATCCGTAGTCAGATGCATTTCTTGCTTAAAGCCCTGAACCTTCTGATCCGAAGTCAGATGCTCAAGCATATCGTTGGCAGAGACCATGATCGTTTCGGGATCGTTAGCGGTCATTTCACGCAATAGCGATATCCAGTTCTCAATTGCATCGGGATCGTTCACATTGACCATCGCCCCTGAAAGCTCGACAAGCGCTTCCAGGCCGACGAGCATCGCTGCGCCTTGCACCGATTCGGAAAGTTGATGGAGGGCTTCAGTGTCCCGACTATCGCCAAGTTGTTGCAGGTAACCGGTGAGTTCCGTCTGGAACAGCTCGATCATCGGGTTACTCATAGGAGACTCTCCTCCGAAGCACGAACCAATTCGGCGATATCGAGCCGTACCAATGGCTGCTGATTATGCGTTGTCGCTCCATAAAAGAGCTTCCGATCTGCATCCGGCACAAAGCTGTCATCCTCGAAACGATAGATTCCCACGACCTCGTTGACAGGATAGATCCAGGTTTGCTCATTGTGAATAAGATTGATGAATACCGGCGTGTCATTCTCGGAGCAGATGTCCAGGATCGCATGGAGTGAAAAGCATGGTTGGAGCGATCCCGCGATGTTGACCAACCCGAGAAATCTGTTGTTCGATCTTCCAGGTACGCGATAGATGCGCTGGTTCTTGATGATGCGGTCAATGTTGTCAACCATGATCCCGAAGAGTTTCTTTTCAAGCATGACGACAACTAATGCGGTGCCCTTTCCGTCACTGCTGCTTTCTTCGCTCATCCGCTCGTACATCGAGATGAGGTAATCCTCCAGTGACTCGCTGCTGAGCTGCGCGGTGCTGTTACGGCGAAACGTGTCGCAGAACCTGCAATGGATAACTTCTTCCAGCTTATGGCAACTACGATCGCCACGGACACCGATGGTTTCCCAACAGAATTCTTCTCGATTGCTCATCAATCCTCCGAATCGAATATTGACAACTGGGGGATTCCGTGTAAAGAACATTTCGTCTGACGGGAATTTTGAAGTAAATTGATGTTTTACACATTTCTATGTTGCCACGAGCGGGGCAAAGATTACATTATTATTATTGTTTGTTTGGAGATGGTTAATGCCTGATTATAATTCGAGTCCTGATTATTCCAAAGAATTGCAAGATTTTATTGTAGAACAGAAGAGGAAGGCGTTTGTAAAAGTATCACCCCAAAAGGCCCGTATCCTCCAAAAAGTACCACTATATTATAAAACCAGCGATACGGAATGGGAAATCTACAAGCCTGCCGATATGACGATCAGCGATATGCGCGTCGAGGAAGATCGATTGCCAAGATTGTACGTATTGGCTCGAGACCGTCAGGATGCAGCGATCGAGACGCAAAAGAAGCTGAATGAGCGCCTGCGGGAAGATCTGGAAAAAGGTGATCTGAAGCTGATCCGCGATAGTATGGTCAGTGTTACGGACGAACTCTTACAGGAACCGCGCAGCGGAACCTACAAAGAAGCGTCGAGATCAATTGCCATCGTGCTGAAGTCGTTTTCCAGGAAAGACGATATCCTCAGCCAGATGGCATCAATTACGTCAACGGATTACACGACAGCAGTCCACTCGGTGAACGTGATGGCGCTTATGCTGGGATTTTGCAAATTTGTTGGCTTCAACTGGCAGAAAACCATCCAGTTCTCCATGGCCGCTTTGCTTCATGACGTGGGGAAGACGCATATTCCTGTTGAAATCCTGACATCGCCAAATAAATTGAGTGCCGAAGAATTTCGTATCATGAAAAGTCACCCGACTTTCGGCGCTGAAATCCTCATCCATAATGGCATCCGTGATGACAAGGTTCTTTGCGCCGCAGCCGAGCACCATGAGAAGGTTAACGGTAATGGATATCCGAAACGGATCAAGGACGTCTCACTGGTTGCTCAGCTAGTGAGTATTATGGATATCTACGAAGCTCTGACAAACAATGAACGGCCATACCGCCGGGCAATGCCTCCCTGTGAAGCGCTCAAAATTCTGCGAGAGGAAAATGACAAGGGCTCATTTGTTTTCGGGCTTGTCGATCGGTTCATCCTCAGCTTGAACGATCCCCGCATGTAACTCTTCCATCCTCATACAGAAAAATATCACCGCAAAGAATAAAAAAGTTTGACAAGATTTGCGAGCACCACAATAATGAACTTGTGATTCATTAAAAGCGAACGAAAAAGGAAGGATCGCTCATGCAGACCAAAAAGGAAGAGATAAGAACGCAAATATGCGAGACGGCACTCAAACAGTTTGCCGAGAATGGTTTCAAGGGCACCACAATGGCGCATATAGCAAAAGCCGCCGGGATATCGGTGGGGAATATCTACCGCTATTATATGAATAAAGAGGACCTGTTTTACTCGATTATCACGCCGGCACTGGTAACGAGGCTAAAATCTTTCCTCACAAAGAGAAAAGAAGCGCTGCGCGGTATGGATTTCATTGAATCACGAACCGCGGATTCATTCAATACGATGGCGAAGGAATATAATCAGTTTCTTGTTGATTACCGGCTTCATTTCCTGGTAATCATGAGCAAAGCGGAAGGGACGATCTACGAGGGCGTCAAGGACGAAATCGTGTCACTTCTGGAAAACCTCACCTATCAATACATCGATTCACTCGATAGCAAACAGGACACTCAACTTACACCACAAAAGAAATTTCTGATTCGGGTGATCTACGACAACTTCATTAACGCGCTTGTCTCGATCGCCAAGAACTACCGTGACGCGGAAGATGCGCGGTTGCTTCTCGAAGGCTACATACAATATCATCACTTTGGATTGAACGAATATATCGGATAATGTTATGAATAACGGAAAAACGTATCTGATTAACCCAAAAGCGAATAATAAATTCATGAATGGTTCGCTGAAGAAACAAATGCTATACCTTGCTATGGAGGAAATATGAAAAGAATCATCACGTTACTCGCAATAATGATGATCGCAATGCCGTTTTTCGCACAGGATACTGCAGAAAGCACAGACCAGGTGGAAAAGACAGACTATGTGCGCTTTGCGGATGAGGCTGAAGCCGAACTCGACGAAGCGACGGTTGAAGATATCGAAGTCAGCGACGATGAAGAGAGAGAGAATGTTCGGGAACGTCTCGAGCAGAAACGTAAGAAAAGCGCTCCATCGCGCTACGTATTGAATCAGGAAACCCTGCTTTCCGGCAAGATCGCCCATGGTGGATTCGGTGGACCGGTAGTTAAAGGTACCTACATGGATGAAGAATATGAATTGCTGGTCGGTGGTCGCATGGGATACATCATCGATCACAAGTTCGTAATCGGCCTCGCAGGCTATGGTATGGTAACAAACCATGTCGTCCGTGAACACGCGATTCCGGATTCGACCATTCAACTCTATATGGGCTATGGTGGCCTCGACCTCGAGTATCGCTTCAATCCAAAGGATCTGATCAACTTCTCCGTGACGACATTGATCGGCGCTGGTGGAGCAAGCCTTATGTACAAAGATCCGAACGATGACTGGGACGACGATGATGACGAAGATGAAGACCGCCACATCGATAGCGATGCCTTCTTTGTATTGGAGCCGGGCGTGAACGTCATGGTTAACGTGGCTAAATACTTCAAATGCGGCATCGGAGCATCCTATCGTTACATCAACGGAGTAGAATTCGATACGAAACTGGTCGATGTGAAGGATGAGGATCTCTCTGGATTTTCGATCATGCTAAACTTCGAAGGCGGTTTCTTTTAATAACCGATTTGTGTGAGAATAATCAACGAGATGCCGGCGTAATATCCGGCATCTTTTTTTATTGTCTTCAGCTGCATTCAAGGCCACGGTCTGAATTCATCCACAATTTTCCTTTACAAACTGGTTAGCCTGCTGTAATTTAACAAAGACACTAAGATCACGGAGGTGATAATGAAATTGATCCACAATCTACCGAAAATACAAGATGCCGATCTCAACGGCAAGATCGTGCTCATGCGCGTTGACCACAACGTTGTGAAAAAGGGCAAGATCAAGGATACCACCCGTATCGACGAGACTTTCCCGACCATTTGCCGCATCTTGCGAGCAGGCGGCCATCTGATTCTCATGACCCACATCGGGCGTCCGCGCGATAAGAAGACCGGTGAGATCAACATCTCGGTCAACGACTCCGTTCAGCCCATCGTCGATTACCTGAAACGGAAGCTCGGACTCGAATTTGAGGTACCGGAACTCATTCAGGACGGTAACAAGGGCCTTCAGGGAATCGATACATCATTCAACATTATGCTGAACAAGCTCAGAAATCATGAAATCGATGGCATTTACCTGCCCAACACGCGCTGGTTTGCCGGCGAAGAAGCCAAGGGTGTTGTCGCTGAAGATCTCGCACGGCAGCTTGCAGGCATCGCGGACGTGTTCGTCAATGACGCGTTCGGTTCCTGGCAGCCGCATGTAACGACAGTCGGTCCGGCAAAATATCTGCCATCATTCGCTGGAATGCTTATGCAGAAAGAGATCGATAAGCTCTATAACATCTTCTCGCCCAATCGGCCGTTCCTGGGTGTCGTGGCCGGATCGAAGTTCGATACCAAGATCGGACCGCTTCGCGCACTATTGGAAAAGGCAGATCACTTGGTGATCGGTGGCGTTTTATACAATGCGTATCTCTGTGCCCGGTACGGTATCAGCATCGAGGGAATCGGTGATGACGATATCGAAGCCGCCAAGCAGTTTATTCATATCGCAGACCTGAATCCAGGCAAGCTGATCGAGCCTGCTGTTATTGTGGAATCGGACGAACTGGAATCGAAAACCGAGGGCAAGTACCGCAGCATTCGCATCGACGAGCTGAAACCTGGCATGAAACTGAAATTCGTGCTGGACGCGGATCCTGCTTCATTCGAAGAAGGCAAGCTTCGCGACGCGATCCTCGGAGCCAAGACGATCTTCACCAACGCCGTGATGGGATTCACCCCAAATTTCTGGGAAGGATCGCACGCGATGTATTCGTTGATCGATCAGAACAAAGACGCGCTCAAGCTGTTCGGTGGGGGCGACACCATCCAGGAATTCAAGAATCTGGTGCCGAATATCTTCTCGAAAACAGTGCATGATGACAACTACTACTTCTTCACCGGTGGCGGAACCATTCTCAAGGCGATCGAAGAAGGCTCGGCGTATGGACTCGAGCCGGTCAAAATGCTGATCCAGAACCAGGAAGACGAGTAAGGGTTTCATGTTCAATAGAATTTTCAGCGCCGTCATACTTTGTGTGGCGGCGCTTTCTCTTTTTGCTCAGGATTTTGAGCAATGGGACGCACAGCAGAAAGCAGCCTTCGAAGCCCATCAGAAGCAGACAGACGATCAATTCAACGCCTACCGCAATCGCATCGAAAAGCTCTGGAACGAATTCAAAGAATCTACGCCCACGACGTGGGTCGAATACGGTGATAACGATCGCACCCGTAGCTCGGTTGATTTCGAGGATGGCAAGATCACCATTTCCACGCTGGTTGATCCGGGAGATAAGAATCCGGAAGACGAAGCGAAGAAGCAGCTCGATGATCAGCTTCAGCACATCGTAGAGCAGAAAGACGCAGACGGCGAGCCGATCATGGAGGGGCAACTCGAGGAAGGCGCAATGGTCGGTAATGCGCCGAAAGCTGAAGAACTAACATTACCGGATGGCTCGAAGAAGCTTAAATACACTGTCACACTGGACATGACCCCCGATCATCTCAAGATACGTATAAATCGATATCTGCCCATGGTTCGCGAGATCTGCGAAAAGAACGGTATCGCACCTGCTGTGATCCTTGCCGTGATCCAGACCGAATCGACGTTCAATCCGCGCGCATTCAATCGTACCAGCGGAGCGTGCGGCCTGATGCAGATCGTTCCGCGTTATGCCGGACTCGCCATGAACAAGCAGCTCTACGGCCACGATCGCAAACCCACTGCGGAGGAACTCTTCGATTCCCGGCGCAATATCGAGATGGGCGTGGGCTATTTCAAACATCTTGAGGAATGCTATTTCAGCGAAGTGAGCACCATACATAGTCGCTATTACTGCATGATTGCGGGATATAACGGAGGAGCGGGTAACGTCTTCAAGGCTGTGGATGGAAGCCGTGGCAAGAGCGCGGGATTTGTGGCGAAGGTCAACGCCATGCAGCCGGGCGATTTCCTTTCCTATCTGATCCAGCATCTTCCGGCACGTGAGACGCGCCAGTACCTGCCGAAGGTCGTCGAGCGGTCCCATAGCTACGGCGGGATCTGAAAATAGTATCGCGCTAGGTTTTGCCCAAGCGAAAAACGTACGATAGAACGGAGAATATAGAGGAAACGATGAGGTTGATTGTCATTGCTATGCTCATGTAGATTCCCTTGGGGAATATTGCTTTACCAGTGCATGAAGAGTTGCATGAGTCAAATACGAGAAGTTGGGACGAACCTCCCTATCCAGTATATCAAATTGGCATGGGATATCCTGAATCAGCACGAGAAGAGGGTATAACGGGGGATGTGGTGCTTCGTGTGGAAGTCCTCGAGAACGGATTAGTTGGAGAAGTGTCCATATTGAAATCGTTACAGCAAGGGCCGGGTGGATGCGATGAGGCTGCGGTAGAGGCGGCAAAGGAATGGCAGTTCATTCCTGCATTCCTGGATGAAAAACCCGTAACGATATGGGTGACGCTTCCATTTACGTTTAATCCCGATACGAGTTCTGGAGACGACCGTTCATTGGGATCAGAAAACTCTACCAAGTTCAGTAAAAGAGAACTGCGAGAATTGATTGAGGAAAGGCGCAAGGAACTGGTGGAGATGAAAAAGAACGAAGTGCTTTGGAAACATAATCCCGGCATCGTCGATTGATTCACGCGTACATTCCACCAAAGGTGAAGCGGATTGCCAGTAGCACGACCTGCTGAAAAACGTGTCGATATGTATGAAAAGGAGCCAGCAAATGCCGTATCGCTAATTTTAAACTATATCATTCGATGAATTGAAACGAACTAAGGCTTCCCAGTTAATCTCACCATCGATACAGAAGTCTTGTAGAAAATCCTGTGTGAATTGGTTTATTTTCTGATTATACTTCTTGAAGAACTCGTCGTTTTTTTCTTTAGCCTGGTGCCCAAGCGGTTCGATAATATCCGTGTACAGCTCACGATTACCAGAGATGAATTCCCAGAAGCGTTGTCCACAAAATTTATAATAATCACCTTTATCTGGCTTATTGTCTATGCCGTAACAGCATCCATTCACGGCGACAACATGGATGTTCGATTGACTAGTTCGTAGAGTTCGGGCGGCTTTCTTGAACTCGTCTATCATCTTGTTTTTCTGTGAGGAGTTGCACCAATTCGGTCCTGATTTAATGTTGACAATGTATCGGATTCCATCTCTCTCAAATTCAAGATCCATGCCTGTTGTGCTTGACTTACGCCCATTATATACTTTACCGTTGATAAAGACTGCTAGCTTTTCGAGCCAATCTCCAAATATTGTTTCTTCATTCGATGATAGGTGCGCATCTACGAAGCTCTTGATGATCTGCTCAGCTGTCATCATGTTTTTAGCTTTAAAAAGATAGGGATTCTTACGTTTCAGTATTTTCTTAAGCTTAAGCTCATTGAGGCTTTTTAATCGTCTTTCATGAAAGTCATAGATGTTGTCTTCAACATATTTTCGTATGTCATCAAGATTCAGTTGATTCATATTCTGCTCCTTTTTCGAAAAGGCGTAATTGCATAGGAATAAGTCGTTTACGAACCATCTCACAATACTCTGGCACGATATCAATACCAATTGAATTCCGCCCCATTCTGTTGGCGACTGTCAAAGTAGTACCTGATCCCATAAACGGATCTAGTACATTGTCATACTCTTTTGTAAACAGCTTGATGAACCATTCAGGAAGCCCTTCAGGAAATGCTGCACTGTGGTTTTTATTGCTACATTCGGTCGCGAGATGTAAGACATTTGTCGGATATGCTTTGTCTCTCTTTAACCAATTGGATATATTTTTCCCAAAACCACTTCCCACCTTTGAATCATCGCGGGTTTTATCGGTGTCAGATAGGTTTTTCAAGCGTGAGTTTGCCCAGTCACCCATAGGTACCATGACTTCATCTTGATACATGTTAAATTTCCGATTCTTATTGAATTGAAGAAGCCTTTCCCATGCGTCTCTGAACCGATTGGGCCATTTCCCGGGATAACAGTTTTTTTTGTGCCAAATAAATTCTTCTGTCCAAAGCCAACCTTGTTTTCTCATTTCAATAATCAATTCCATGACATATGTGCTACGCTCACCATTGACGACTTTTTCTTTTATATTTAACACAAACGTACCTGACGGCTTCAAGACTCTCAGTAATTGTTCTGAAATTGGAAGAAACCAATCTACGTAATGATCTGGATGGATTCCTCCGTATGTGTTCTTTCTTTGATCTGCATAAGGCGGGGAGGTAACAATTAAATCGATTGAATCATCAGAAAGTCCTTGTAAAACTTGTTTGCAATCGCCTTGAAGAACATTTGCTATAACTTCATGTTCATATTTAGTATCTGCATGGAGATAATTGAAATCAGTAATGGCTGTCATGGTTTCCTTCTCTTTTTATTCACCCAGAAACGGCTTTGCCTGCTTGTCAATGATAATTTTCAGATATCTGGATCACCGTACCGGTGCGATTCGATGCGAACAAGAAGATAGGTAAGATTGTGAGGCTGTAATTCACGCGTACATTCCGCCGAAGGTGAAGCGGATTGCCAGTAGCACGACCTGCTGAATGGCCACGCACAACGCTGTCTGCTTGAAATCGAGGCCCAGCCAGAACGCAAGTATCGCAGTATAGATGATGAAGCTGACGATGATGCCCAGGATGATATTGATAGCCCCTGCGAAACCACCTGCGAGTAGCGCGATCACTGAAGTTATCAGAACCTTCAATGCGAGTTCGCCGAAGCTTGGGAGGGATGCTTTACCAACCACAAATCTGAGAACAACTCCGAGCACGATGATGGGCATGACCAGTTTGATTAACAACCACATAGTTACAGGATCTCCTTACGTTAGAATTGTATCATATAATGGAGCTTGGATAAATATTGTCAAATAGTATATCATTCGGGGGGAGATTATTTGCGCTATTTGATCAATTCTCGAATTCCTCGATCTTCTTCTTGATTGCTTTGATAAACGCGTCCATCTGCGGCTCGAGATCGATAAGGATCATCTTGGCAGAGTTGAAATCGGCTTTCTTCCCGGCCTTCTCCAACGCGAGGACGTTTTGCTTGATCTCGGGGAAATCGAAGTAGTTCATGAAGCCTTTCATTCCATGAGCTGCGCGGTGCAGCGCTTTATCGTCGTTATCTGACATCGCCTTGCGGATGTCACGCATCGCAAGCGGGAATTTCTTGGCGATGAGGCTGAATGTCTTCTCGATTACCTTGAGGTTGTCTCCAAGGCTTTCTTTGATGTAGTCCAGAGAGATGGTTAGGTCTTGCCTGTCATTGCTCGGTTCATCTATCGACTTTACTTCTTTATATTGCGGTTCGTCGGAAAGCAGCCTGAAGAAGAGCTGCTGGAGCTCGGAAATCTTGATGGGCTTCAGGATCACATCGTCCATTCCGGAATCTTTGCACATCTGGCGTTCGTCTTTGATCACATCCGCGGTCATGGCGATGATCGGCGTGTGGCGTTCCGAATTGCTTTCCATTTCACGGATAGCCCTGGTTGCTTCAAAGCCGTCCATCTCCGGCATGTGGATATCCATGAGTATCACATCGAAGGTTTCTGTACGGGCAAGTTCGACAACTTCCAGACCGTTCTTTGCAGCGGAAACCTGATGTCCTTCGGTCTCCAGGATTTCGATGATGATATCCAAGTTGATCGGGTTGTCTTCAGCCAGAAGCACCTTGCACTGAATACCTGGCATCGGGGTAGTGGAATCCGGTGAATCCGACAGGGCTTTGGTGAAAGACTTCGATGGCTTCGTATCGTTCATCAAGCCGTAAACTCGCTTCATGGTGTTGAGAAGCTCAGAGCGTTTGAGCGGAAGGCTTAGCATTTCGTTCACATTGCCGAACTGCGCTCTGTCCATCATCGCGCTCTGCTTGAATGAGAGGACGAGGAAAACCTTGAGGTCGGTAAGTTCGACCCGGTCACGGATCTTCTCCACGAGCTCAGTGCAACGTCCGTCGAAGTGCTCAAGGATGAGCATATCATACGCTTCATCGGTGCCGCTATAAACGCTGAGACCCTCCACAATAATGTCTGGCGTGTTGAGCACAGTGCATTGAATCCCATAGAACGACAAAGTTTCGGTGATGTATTTCTGGTTAACGTCGTTGCGCATGGCTATCAGCGCACGGAGATTCATCTTCTCAAAGGTTTCGATTTCCGATTCCACGTTCTCATCTTCCAACGCTCTCAACTCGACCGTGAAGTGAAATGTTGTACCCGATCCGTATTCGCTTTCGACCCATATATCCCCGCCCATCATCTTGGTCAGTTTCTGCGAGATGGCCAGGCCGAGTCCGGTTCCGCCATACTTTCGTGTCGTGGATTCTTCAGCCTGTTCGTAGCTCTCGAAAACTTTATCGATACGTTCGCGTTTGATGCCGATGCCGGTGTCTTCCACAGCGAAGTGAAGCGTGAAGACATTCCCCTTAACATTGTCGGCGCGACACGAGATGGTGATATGCCCCGATTCGGTGAATTTCACCGCGTTGTTGCCTAGGTTGATCAGAATTTGTTTCAGTCGGTTTGGATCGCCGTAAAAGTGGCTTGGAACATCCGGCTTGATATATGCGTAGAAATCCAACTCTTTCTGCTGTGCTTTGAGTGAAAGCATATCGGTCGTAGCGCTGAAAATCTCCTGTAGGTCGAAATCTATCTTCTCGAGTTTGAGATAGCCTGCTTCGATTTTGGAGATGTCCAGAATATCGTTGATCAAGCTGAGCAGCGAATCGGCTGACGCTTTGATGACGTCCATGTAACGCTGCTGGCGCTGATCGATGTTGGTTTTTTCCAGAAGAGTTACCACACCAATGATACCGTTCATCGGTGTTCTGATCTCGTGACTCATGTTCGCCAGGAACTCTGTTTTTGAGAGGTTTGCCGATTCCGCGTTCTCTTTTGCCAGGAGAATTTCTTTTTCGTGACGTTTAGACTCTGTGATATCCAGGAAAGTGCAGATGAATCCTGCATTGTTATTGTCATTATCCATACAACGGGTTGTGAATTCAAAGATTCTGCCGTCCTCGAGGATGATCTCGTTATCGGTGGATTCCACGTGTTCTTCAATGGTCAAACGAGTCCATTCTGTGAAATCGTCTCGATTGGTGATTTTGCCGGTAATGGCATCGAGGATCGTATTGCAACGAGGCTTGCTCATAATTGATTTGTCGAGCTGCCACAGTTTCACGAAGTTCTGATTATAATAGAGCACATCTTCGCCGTTGGAAAGCAAGATGCCATGATCTACTGTGTCGATTGCTGCTTGCAGGATCTCGGATGATTTCTGTAACTCCCGTCCGCACAGGTCGGCATCTTCGATACTGCGGATGATAATAATCTGCGTCTTGCGATTCTTATATTGCATTTCATCGATCGTGAAGATAACCGGCTTCTTATTTTCCTTCGAGTCGATAAGGAATGTTTCGTACACCGGCAGTTCAAGCGGATTCCAGAGCAGAGATTTGTGGTTTTCCTGCACCTCGATGCGCGAACGTTCAGATAGCACTGAAGGCAGTGGCTTGCCTTTGAGCGTCTCTGCTTTATAGCCTGTCCAGACACACAGTCTCGGATTGACCGATTCGATCATGCCATCCTGCGCTATAATCACCCCGCTATCATAACGATTAACCATCTGCATAGTCAATGCAAGCTGTTCTTTCTCAGCGGTAACATCGTGAACCAGCGCTACTGCTCCGTCGATTTTATTGCTCTGATCGAAAATGGGGTGAATGTCGATCGAGTGATGCCATACGCGGCTATCTGTCTCGAATTGGTCTTCGATGAACAGCATTGGATTACGCCGTTCGATCACTTCTTCCACTTTCGCCTGGAGCACGGCGCCAGAATTACCTAAGAGCTGGATTAGCGTCTTTCCGGTCGCACGGCTGGAGAAAATCTCCTGATCGTGAATGCGAATTCTGTTGCAATGCTGGATCTTCCCCTCAGTATTGAAGAACCATATCTGCGTCTCAATCTCCGATAGGATCATATCATTGCGGAAATCGATCTGGCGAAGCTTTTCCTGGAGCTCCTCGTTATCAGCTTTATAAGTCTGGTTACTGCTGATAACTTCGGCATGGTTGCGTTTTTCGCGCGCGAGGTTCCGTGTAAGAAGCTGGTTCTGCGACTCTTTCTGGTCGATTTCATTATTCAATCTGCGCCTTATTATGAGCATGAACGTAAGAAACGTGAAGGTAAGCAGAATGAAAATACCCAGTGCGATCTGGATCACAGAGTGCGTATTGAGAATGATTTCTTTAATGTTGAAAGGCTGCAACAGGTTTGAGAAATTCATCAATGTTCCTTTGCGTCTCCACGAAGAGCAGAAACCGCCTCGATTGTGGATTCATTAATTTATCAACCCGATATCCGGGCTTGTTAACTATGGAAAAAGATCAAGCGTATGGAAATGATTGAACGAGATTGAAGAACATCTCGTTATCCCGCTCTGTACTTATCGTCACGCGGAGCTTATCGCCCAGCATGGCCGGAGAGCCGTACATTCTGATTGCAACCTGATTATCCTTGAGGTACTCGAAGAGTGGCTTTGCGTTATGTCCTGCCGAGAAAAGGACGAAGTTGGTCCAGGATGGAAAGGCGTGCAGCTTGTCGTGAGCGTTCAATTTCTCGATAAGGAGGTCTCGCTGCTCCATAATCATCCGGTTGTAGGCAAGGAATGGTTCGCGGTTTTCCAGGATGGTCAGCGCAAATGCCTGAATCATGATGCTCATGTGGAAGAAGGTCATCACCTTCTTGATCTCGTGGATGTTTTCAGGCGTTGAGAACATATAGCCGAAGCGCAGGCCGGAGGTTCCGAATCCTTTGGAGAATGTGCGGATGATGATCAGGTTGGGGTATTTCTGCAGGTACTGGGCGTACGTGCGGCCCGAAAATTCGTGGTAGGCTTCGTCGATCAGAATGAGCTTATCGGTAGATGAGAGGATTTTATGTACTTTATCGTCGTCGAGCAGATTCCCCGTGGGGTTGTTCGGCGTGCAGAGGATACCCAGACGGCAATCGGGGTGCTCCAGAAGCTTCAGGAATTCATCCGCGTCGAAATCGAAGTTATTGTCCATCTGGGTAAACCTTACACCCATGCCGACAGCACGTGTGTAGGTTATATAATCGCCGTAAGTCGGTGCGATAGCCGCAGCGAACGTGTCCTTCGATTCCCGTACCGATGTGAAAAGGTAGTAGAGCATCTCGTCAGCACCGTTACCGAATTCAAAACAATCGGGTGATGTCCCGTGACCAACATAGTTCGCCAACGCTTTCTTGAGCTCATCTGTGACATCCGAGAAGTAGCGGTTCAAGTGGATATCTTCCATGCGCTTCAGGAAGGGTTCGCGAACGGCTTGGAACGGGTCCATGGCGCTTTCGTTGAGGCACATCATGACATCGCGTCTGGGTACGGTAATAATGGGCAACTTACGTTCTTTCAAGTCTGGGCGGAATCGGTACATTCTATCTCTCCAATCTAATTGCAAAAATGTATAGGCAATTCAGAGGGTGTCAATAGAAAAAGTTATGTTTATGCGCTCGACGAACGACTTCCTGGATAACGGAGGATTAATCATTCGCTTTTCGCTGAAATGAATGCCATTCGGTATGGTGTTTGTCATGGACATATCTTTGAAGAAATAAGGATATATTTCAATCAGAAAACCCTTACATCGGATGTGTTAATTACCAATGTTGCCTATGTTGAAAGAAAAAAAGCCCCTCCCTGGTGGAAGGGGCTTTAATTATAAATCGATTATTTCATCATCGTGATCTTCTTGATCTGAGTTTTTCGATCCGCGATCATACGAACCATGTACACGCCGGAGGCAGTTTGCTTTCCGGTATGGTCGTGACCATCCCAAACAACGTTGTGATAACCGGCCTGCATCGGTGAATCGATCAGCGTCGTTACGATCTGGCCGCGAATATTCACGATATCGATGCGTACCGGGCTGTCTTTCGCCAGTGCGAACTGGATCGATGTCTCGGGATTGAACGGATTGGGCGAGTTGGATATCAGCACCGTTTCCAGAGGTACTACCGTATTGCCGGGGTTATCCATAACGTGCGGCATGGCGTTGACTGAGTTCGATGCTTGTGACTCGCCTTCTTCATACACCGCTGTGACGTAGTACGAATAGGTTATATTGTTTGTCAGGCCCGTATCGAGGAATTCCATTGTTTCCGGGGAATCGACAGAACCAACCAACTCGTTGTTGCGGTAGATATTGAATCCTGTAAGCTCACGGGTATTGCGCTGAGCGGAACGAGTACGGGGTTCTTCCGGCATATCCCAGTTCAGTCCAACCTGCTGATCGCCCTCTTCGGCGGTGAGATTGATGGGAGCGTACAGCTCGCGATCAAGCCCGATATCCAGGGTAACCGTGTCATTGTATGGGATTTCGTAGTTATTGATCGTCTGTGTGATGTAGCCGGACTTGGAGCAGATGATCGTCGTCGTTCCGGCATTGACCGTCATAGAGTAATGGCCTTCCGTGTCGGTTGTCGTTGATGCGCCGGATGTTGTCTGCACGGAAGCTCCCGAGAGCGCTTCGCCGGTAACGGAGTTAGTTACGGTACCGTTCAGCGTGCTGGTGTAGGGGATGGTGAAGCTGAAGGACTGGGTTGTTGTATCTGCAACGGTGAATTCGAAATTACCAAAGAGCCAGTTGTGATCCTGATCGTTGATGCCCCATTCCCATGTATTGCTACCGCCGTCGGTGATGAGGCTTACCGTCACGCTCCAGATATGGTCGCCGATCACTTCATCGCCATGGGTTCCATCATCGTAGAACTGCGTATGTTCTGCACCACCGCCCCAGTTGGAGTCGTACATGCCGGATTCTGTATCCCAAGTTCCAAGCAGGTAGAAGCTTTCGAACTGTTCGATATGATGATCATCGACCATGAAGGTGATCTGCGCTGCCGGAGGAGTAATTGCGTTGGTTTCGATTTCGTTGGTAGCCATCGCGTATGTGATTTGTGTTTCGGAAATACCGTCCGAGACAAAGCCGATGTTGTTGCTTGTTGTAGACTGATCCCAGTTGTGGTTCAGCGTGACCTTGAATTCCCAGGTTCCTTCGGGGATGACGGCGTTGAATTCAAACACGTCATCGCCATCGCTGTCAATCATTTCACCGGTCAAGTCGGTTGGATCCCAGTCCACACCGCCAAGCTCGGATAGGAAGTTACCGACTACCACCGGATTGGTGTGAGTGATAAATTCATCATTCTCGCGTACGCCGACGGTCGCACCCAGGTTGGCGCGGAAGGTTACGGTTGCCGCGTTTTCCAGCGTGATAGACTGATTGGCAGTGGGGAAGTCGGCAGACCAGTCGTTTGTCTCGGTTGCCTTGTATTCCCAGGTACCGGCTGCGAGTTCAACCGCGAGGGTCCAGACGCCGTTGTCATTCAAGGTAAGCTGATAATCTGGGTCTGCGGGATCCCAATCGTTGAAATCGCCAACGATGGAAGGAAAGACGATCGTTTCGGGATGCGGTGTTGCTTCTACGCTACTCGAGGGTGATGATTCGCCTTCGGTATAAACCGCAGTAACATAGTAAGTATAGGTGACAAAGTTCTCGACATTTGTATCCGTAAAGAATGTTTCTTCAACGACATCAGCGTTGAGCTGCACGTCGTCGCGATAGATATTGTATCCGAGTAAAACGCGGTCGGCAGGTGCATCCCAATTGAGTTCGACCTGCATATCGCTTCCGATTGCGGAAAGGTTCTGCGGAGGTTGCAGCGCGCCTTCTGGAATCATGCCGATCATGAGATTGGAGTGTCCTTCGTTGAAAGGAAGATTATCGAGAACAAAATCGTAATATCCTGTGGCAGAAACATTCACGTTGTAGGTTCCGGGTGGGACGATCTGCAGTGCGAATCCGCCTTCGGCATTGGTTGTAGCGGTGAACTCTCCAACTGTGACAACCGCGCCTTCGATTCCTGTTGAGGTCGTGTTATCGTAAACATTTCCCACGACGCTGCTGGTTGGGACGAGCTGGTAAAAGAGCGTCTGCGAGGTTGTATCCGGGACGGTGAACTCGAAGTTGCCGTTGATCCAGTAGTAATCCTGATCGGTGAAGCCCCAGTGCCAGGTGTTGTCGCCTGCATCGGGGACAAGTTCGACCTGTATGGTCCAGAGGTCGTCGTTGGGGATGATGTCGCCATGGGTTCCATCATCGTAGAATGCAGTGTGGATGTTCCCATTGTTCCATGTTTCATCGTAAAAGCCGGCTTCGTTCCAGCTTCCTTTGAGGTAGAAACTGGTGTAAGCTGAAACATTGGAAGCGTCGAGCGTGAAGCTCACGGTCGCGATATTTTCTGCAGGTTCCTGGTCGTTGAACCACACAGCCGGAAGGATTTGGGTCGGATTCGTGTCGTCGATGGTGAAGCTGCGATTGTCCACGCCTTCCCAGTCGGAACCGTTGATAAACTTGTATTCCTGAACCGGATTAGAGCCAGAGGGGATCGTGACGGTCGCAGTCCAGATCATATCTTCGTCATCATCGGAAAGCGGATTTCCCGTTGCGTTCCAGCTATTGAAGGTACCTGCCACGTATGCGGCTTCTACCGGCTCCAGCAGTTCCATGTTAACCTGGAACGTGACGGCTACATCCTGGATAGTCTCGTTGATAATGATGTAGTTGCCCGGGCTTGCGAATGTGAAAGGCCCTGCGTTGTTCTGGTCAGTTCCGTAAGCATAGGTGTCGTCCGTGGCGTCATGCGCTTCGCAGACGAATTCGACCACATCACCGGCGGAGAAGGCTTCGTTCGGAATGGCGACAGAATATTCGTCGTTATTGCCGACTTCGCCAAAGTAGGGCATTTCCAGCGATGTGTAATCGCTCGAGCCCTGAAGGCGGTAATAGATGGTTGCCGAGAGGTCTTCGCCCTGGCCTTCTCCGTTGGTCACACCATCTTTCCATATCTGGAAATAGACAGTGATGCCCTGTCCGTTGGGATGGCTGGTTCCCGAATTGGGCCAGATGTTTCCGCACCAGCCGATCGTGGCGGAAAGCTGCCCGATCATAGCGATCATCATGATTGAAATGAGATATATGGTTCGCTTCATCATGCACTCCTTCAGTTTTTGCTAATCGTTGAACAGGATAAAGGGATTGTCAAGGAGAATTCAAATGAAAATGATGTAAATATCTCTTTCCTTGACACCACCACCCTCGATTCGACAATGACGCAAAAATAATACAGGAAGCTATATTATGGCACTGAAATTACTCGAAAAACTTTTCGGTGATCGGCATTCACGCGACATGAAGAAGGTGAATCCGTTGCTGGAAGCTATAAAAAGTCACGAACCGCAAGCCGCTAAATACACGGAAGACGAACTCAAGGCACGCGTGCAGGAGATCAAAGCCGATATCCGCGGCAAACTCGACCCCATGGAAGAGGAACTGGAAGATCTCAACAAACAGTATCACGAAGCTGCCGACGAGAACGACAAGGATAAGATCGGTAACCGCATCGATGCTCAACGTGACCAACTCAAAGAATACACGCAACAAGTCTTGGATGAACATCTGCCGGAAGTCTTCGCGATTGTGCGAGAGACCTGCCGCAGGCTGATCGGCTACGAATACGAGGTGCGCGGCAACAAGGAAACCTGGTTCATGGTGCCATTCGACGTGCAACTTATCGGTGGTATCGCGCTGCATCAGGGCAACATCGCTGAGATGGCTACCGGTGAAGGTAAGACCCTCGTGGCGACGATGCCACTGTTCCTGAACGCGCTTACCGGGCGCGGCTGCCATTTGATCACGGTCAACGACTACCTTGCCCAGCGCGACTCCGAATGGATGTCACCTATCTTTGAATACCACGGGCTCACCGTCGGCTGTATCATCAACGAGATGAATTTCCGCCAACGTCAGGAAGCTTATGCGAACGACGTTACCTACGGTATCAACAGCGAATTCGGTTTCGACTACCTGCGTGACAATATGGCGGTCTCAGCAGCACAGCTCGTCCAACGCGAACATTTCTTCGCCATTGTGGACGAAGTGGATAGCGTGCTTATCGATGAAGCCAGAACGCCGCTCATCATCAGCGGTCCCGTAGCGGAATCGAAGAATTTTTACAAAGAAATCAAGCCTCATCTGGTTCGCGTTGTTCATGCGCAGGAAACTATGCTCAACCGCGTGGTCAGCGAGATTCGTAAAGCGCTTGAGACAGACGACTATAACATCGACGAAGTTGGGCGCAAACTGTTGATGGTTAAGCGCGGTGGGCCGAAGAACAAGCAGTTCATCAAGCTGACGAAAGACGGCGATATCAAGAAGATTGTGAACGATTACGAAGGCTATTTCTTGCGCGATAAAAAGATGCCCATCATCGACGAAGAGCTTTTTTATGTGATCGATGAACATGCGCATAGCGCCGACCTCTGCGAGAAAGGCCGTGACATGATGTCCAAGTACGACAACGACCTTTTCATCATGGAAACGCTCGATGACCTTCTTAACCGTGTAGATCAGGAAGAAGGCCTCGATTACGCCGAACGCGAGAAGAAGCGCGAAAAAGTCACCCAGGCTTTCATGGATCAGAGCGAACAGCTTCATAACATTTCGCAGTTGCTCAAAAGCTACGCGCTGTTCGAAAAGGATGTCGATTACGTGGTGCAGGAAAACAAGGTAATGATCGTCGATGAATTCACCGGTCGCCTCATGCCGGGAAGACGCTTCTCGGACGGACTGCACCAGGCGCTGGAAGCAAAAGAAGGCGTCACCATTGAAGGTGCGACCCAGACGCTGGCCACCATCACATTACAGAACTATTTCCGTATGTACGATAAACTCGCCGGTATGACCGGTACTGCCGTGACGGAAGAATCGGAGTTTGTGGAGATCTACAAGCTCCCGGTCAAGGTCATCCCGACCAATGTCCCGATCACGCGTATCGATTACGACGACATGATCTACCTCACCAAGCTGGAGAAGTATAAGGCGATCATCGAGGAGATCAAGTACTGGCACAAGATGAAAAAGCCGGTGCTGGTCGGTACGGTGTCGGTGGAAGTCTCCGAGACACTCAGCAGGCTTCTGCGTCGTGATGGCATCAACCACGATGTCCTCAACGCAAAGCAGCACGAACGCGAAGCGGAGATCGTCAAGTTTGCCGGAGAGCCCGGATCGGTAACTATTGCGACCAACATGGCGGGTCGCGGAACGGACATCAAACTCGGAAACGGTGTTATCACCAACGAGAAGGAATATTATCAGTCGATCCCGAAGAAAATGACCGAAGAGCATCCTCTGGGACGACCGCTGGACGGTCTGCACGTCATCGGTACCGAGCGGCATGAAAGCCGTCGTATTGACCGACAGTTGCGCGGACGTGCCGGACGCCAGGGCGACCCGGGAACATCAAGGTTTTATCTCTCGTTGGAAGACGATCTGATGCGCCTTTTCGGTTCCGACAGAATCGCAGGTATGATGAAGAAACTCGGCATCAACGAAGGCGAGGCGATCACCCATCCGTGGATGACTGGCGCGGTGGAAAAGGCTCAGAAACGCGTCGAGGAGCACAACTTCAACACGCGTAAGAACCTGATCAAATACGACGAGGTAATGAATCAGCAACGCGAGGTGATCTACAGCTTCCGTCGCAATGTGCTCAAGGGCTACGACCTCCACGAAGAGATCAAGGAAATGATCCGTGAGGTGGTGCGAAATCTGGTGGAAGATCAACTCGGCGGCGTAGAGTTTGAAGAAGACTGGACCTACGACCGCATCGTAAGCTGGTTCCGCAGCAATTTTGGCCTGGAGATCAACGAAGACGAGATTATCAATGGCGCGCGTGACATGAAGGATGTTACGGAAAACCTGATCAACCTATCGCTCAAAGCTTACGCGAAGAAAGAGGAAATCCTCGGTTCGGATTCTATGCGCGAACTGGAACGCAGGACACTCCTTATGGTCGTTGACGAACTCTGGCGCGATCATCTACACGAGATGGATCTCCTGAAGGAAGGTGTGGGCCTTAGAGCCTATGCGAACAAGGATCCGCTCATTGAATTCAAGAAGGAAAGTTTCGAGCTTTTCCAGAGCCTTATCGAGCGAGTTCATGAGATGGTGGCGAAAAAAGTCTTTACCTCTTACATCGTCTCGAAAGATATGAACCCGCAGGATATCGAGAACCTTTTAGCTCGCTCGAATACCCTGCATCGAGATGTCTCCGCTTTCGATGGAACATCGGCGCAAACGGAACGCTCTCACCCGGCTCCACCACCGGAGCAGAAGATCCAGCCTCGCAGGGTGGAAGTAAAAGTTGGCCGCAACGATCTATGTCCGTGTGGCAGCGGCAAGAAATACAAAAAATGTTGCGGGAAACTGGCGGATGAGTAAACTGTCACAAGAGAAGGTAACTAATGAGTGATCATACAATAAAGAATCTTTTCGACCATCTTGTTTCGATAAGGGATGGCGCAAAAAAGGCGAAGGGCGACAACGAAGCCATTCGCGACCTGATCGACTACCTGATTGACAATCGGGACGAGACCAGGGTATATCTGCGCACCATGAGCGCGGAAGAGCGGCATCATATCACAAATGAGGCGTTCGGGTATCTTATCAATCTGCAATACCTCGGTACGGTGGATCGCTTTACGTTCGAAAAGATCATGAATCTCTGCGTTACGCTATCGAACATCATTACACGGCGTGTAAGCCGTGGGATGATCGAACAGATTGTGAACCTGATTCTCTTCTCCGGCCTGGATGAGATTTCAATGAAAGATATCGTCGAGATGTTCATTCGTGACGATGTCGAATCCGGTTCCAGCATCATTCAATAACACTACAGGATTTTGGAATAGACTATGAGCAAAGGACTTATCATTGTCGAGTCACCCGCGAAAGCGAAGACTATCGGCAAATTCCTCGATTTCAAGTACGACGTCAAGGCATCCATGGGCCATGTGCGCGATCTTCCCAAGCGCTCCATGGGCGTCGATCTGGAGCATGAATTCAAACCCAAATACGTGGTCGATCGAACCAAGAAAAAGATCATCGACGACCTCAAAAAATCGGCGGAAGAAGCTGATGCGATTTATCTGGCATCAGACCATGACCGCGAAGGGGAAGCCATTGCGTGGCATATCCTCGAAGTACTGAAGGGCGAAGCGGCGGACAAGCCGGTTTATCGAATCGTGTTCAATGAGATTACCAAGACCGCGATCAGGGAGGCGATGGAGCACCCCGGCGAGATCGATAAAGACAAAGTCGATGCACAGCAGGCACGGCGAATTCTTGACCGCATTGTCGGTTACAAGATCAGCCCTGTGCTGTGGCGCGTGATCACTACCAAGCTCAGTGCTGGCCGCGTTCAATCAGTAGCGTTGCGGCTCATCTGCGAGCGGGAAGCGGAGATCAAGGCGTTTGTACCGGAAGAGTACTGGACCCTCGACGCGATCTTCTCAAAGGACGATCTGACGCCATTCAAGGCAACGCTTACACACTGGGACGGCAAGAAACAGAAGATGATCAAGGCCGAAGACGCGCAGAAAATGTTTGATGCGCTCGACAAGAAGCCTGGGACCATTCAGAAGATCGACCGCACCGAGAAGAAGATCAACCCTCAGCCGGCGTACATTACCAGTACGTTACAGCAGGATGCTTCGCGCATTCTGGGCTTCAGCGGTAAGAAAACGATGATGGTCGCTCAACAGCTTTATGAAGGTATCGATATCGGCGGTGACACCGTCGGTTTGATCTCCTACATGCGTACTGACTCGCTCCGTATCGCCGACATCGCGATCGATGCCTGCCGCGATCTGATCAAAGATCGCTATGGCAAGGAATCGCTACACAAGTCTGTGCGGAAGTTCGAGAACAAGAATAAGGCACAGGACGCGCATGAAGCGATTCGTCCTACCGATCCGTTCCGTACTCCCGAGCAGCTTTCCAAGTCGCTCGAGAAAGATCAGCTCAAGCTCTATACGCTTATCTGGCAGCGCTTTGTCGCGACACAAATGACACCGATCAGGATCGACGCGGTCAATATGGAGATTGGCGTTGATAAGGGTGTCTTCTCCGCAAGCGGCGGTACAATCCGTCACAAAGGTTTCCTGGAAGCTTTCCCGCATACGCGTGTTATTCTCGGCGAAAACATCGACGCTGGCTACCAGGAAAACTCGGCTGTCGGCATGGACGAGTTCACGAAGAACCAGCATTTCACCAAACCTCCGTCACGATTCTCGGAAGCGTCGCTGATCAAGGAACTGGAATCCAAGGGTATCGGACGGCCTTCTACGTACGCCGTTATTACGAATACGATTCTCGAACGCAAGTATGTGAAGATCGACACCAAGAAGTTCGTTCCCACCACACTCGGCGTTACGGTTAACGATTTCCTGGTAAAGCACTTCGACGAGCTTTTCAATGTCCAGTTCACAGCCGATATGGAAGAGAGCCTGGACAAGGTCGAATATGGTGAAATGCCATGGAATTCGATTTTGGACGACTATTATAAGAGTATTGCAGACAAGCTTGAAACCATCGATTACAAGCAATCCAAGAAAGAGGCACAAGAAGAGACGGATATCAAGTGTGAGAAATGCGGACACAACATGATCGTTCGCTGGGCCAAGAGCGGCCAGTTCCTGGGTTGCTCGAATTACCCGGAATGCAAGAATATCAAGAACTTCAAGCGCGATGAAGACGGAACAATCCACGTCGAAGAGCCTGAACATATCGATGAGAAGTGCCCGCAGTGCGGATCCGATCTCACCATCAAGAACGGTCGTTTCGGCAAGTTCATCGCCTGCACGAACTACCCCAAGTGCAAATTCACCAAACCGTTCTCACTCGGCATCAAATGCCCTAAGTGCGGTGATGGCGACGTGGTGGAGCGCAAGGATAAGCGCGGGAAGTCTTTCTTCGGTTGCTCGAAATACCCGGATTGTGATTACATCAGCCGCTACAAGCCGGTGAACAAGAAGTGCTCCGAATGCGGTAACGAATATCTTGAAGAACACTTTGGACGTGATGGCGAGAAGTGGCTGCAATGCCCGAAGTGCAAGGCGAAGACCGGAAATGCATCTGGGTGATAGTATCGGAAGCTCGTTTCAGAGCATCTGGAATCACAAGCGACGCTCGCTGCTGACCCTGATCGGTATCACGATTGGTGTCGCGGCGGTTGTGGCTATGTTCTCTTCTGTCAGCGGGATAAAGCTGATGATCATGAACCGTATGGAATCAATGGGTTGGGATCGATCCATTGCGATCTATCCTTCCGCTAACGGTAACGCAAACCAGAACAATCGGCGACGCGGACGATTCATGTACATCCAGCGACGACCACGGCCACTTTCGTACGACGACTATCTTCTCTTGAAGAAAGAGGTCGAACACGAGAATATTTACGGTAAGATCGACCAGTGGCAACAGTTCCAAAACGGCGAGAACCGAAACTGGGTTCGTGTTTCCGCAACCAACAACGACTTCTTCGAGAACAAGACATATGTGCTCAAAGAAGGCCGTTATTTCAGTTCTTTCGAAGCAAAGAACAAAGCGAGGGTCTGCATCCTCGGCTATCATTTCTATCAGCGACACTTTGCAAACGGCGAGCCGATAAACAAGACCATTACCATTGGCGGCAATCGCTATCAGATCATTGGTGTGCTCGACGAAGACATCCTGAATAAATCCGGCCGGGCACAAATGAATCCTTGGGACCGCCAGTGGGATCTACGGGCTGTGTATATCCCGCTTTCTACCGGTGCGCAGCTACTCCGGCAGAACAATGCTCTCGACAATATCTATATCCAGGCACGTAAGGATCAAGACTACGACGTTATGAAGACGCGCGTATATCAGACACTTCTCGCAAGCCATTCCATGGCGCATGACTTTGCCTTTAACGACGTCGGTAGCTTTATTGGAAAGATTACTGAAGAAATCGAGAAGTTCATGAAAACCTGGAACATTGTTCTCTCATCGATCGCGTCAATCTCACTCATCGTTGGCGGAATTGGTTTGTTCAGTACGCTTTTGATATCGATTAATGAGAAAATGCTTGAGATAGGTATTCGTAAAAGTGTCGGAGCAAAAGAATTCGATATCTTCTCTTACTTCATCATTGAAGCACTTACTTTGGCAACACTCGCCGCAGCTTTCGGAGTTATTATCGCGACAGGTCTCGTGAGTATCTTGAGTGTTGTTATGAGGATGCGCGTACCGATTCCAATTGAAGGTATCCTTCTCGGATTCGGTTTTGCTATATTCATCGGGTTGATCTCAGCGCTATATCCAGCTATCAAGGCTTCACGCGTCGATCCGGTTCGGGCTATCTTCTACTTCGAGTAATCCCGCATCGATACAAGCTTTTCCACTCCATTGTAAACCATCAGGATTTCGGCAACAATCGCGATCGAAATCTGTTGCGTTGTCGTTTTGCCAATATTGAGGCCGATCGGCGCAAATACCTTTTCAACAAGATTACCTTTGTATCTGCTTTCTCTGATACGATCCAGCGTCGCTTTCGATTTTCGTCTGGATCCGATCATCCCGATGTATTTCACTTCGACACCCAACTTGCAGACTGCATCCAATACGGTATAATCGTGCACATGGCCATGTGTGAAGATGATCACTGCGTCTTCTTTTCCCGGACGGAAGCCTGGCAAATAATCTTCGTAGGGCATGCCGTAGAATTCATCGCCCTCGGGGACATTCTCACGGGTGGCTGCCTCTTTGCGGTCATCAATAATAACCAGATGGAAGTCGAGTGATTTCAGTAGCGGCGCGATGCTGCGTCCGAGGTGCCCCGCGCCGAACATGAACGCGCGTTTCCGCGGTGCGAAATACTCGAAGAAGAGCTTCGCCTCGCCACCGCACATCATACCCATCTCTTCCTCTGTGAGGGTGTAGGCGACAAGTTCGTTGCTTCCTGACTGATGGATTTGAAGCGCTTTCTCGTGCGCTCGTCGCTCTATGCTGCCACCTCCGACGGTCCCTTCGCTTCTGCCGTCGGCGTAGACGAGCATCTTGAAGCCGGATCTTCCGGGCGTGCTTTCGATCGCCTGCACGACCGTTACCATCACGAACGGAACGCCTTTAAAGCGGTTCTGCGCTGCCTGTTCCAATATATCGAAAACGGGTGTTTCCATGTATGATCCTTTCTTGAATTGCTCTACTTGAACAGCGTTGTTGTGTATCTACATAGATACGTGACACCGATAGCGATTGTTAAGCTTAACAATGTACCGATCAAAATATATTCGGACATCTTTTCTTTTTTTGCATCCTGAAAACGCAGGATCGATTTACCTGCAATGATGAATCCAATGCCTTCCGGATAACCCATCAGGATGAAGCCGAAAGCGAGGATGCGCTCGAACTTGCCGATCCAGTCGCTTGCCTGGTTATGGCTGGAAATGGTGTGCTTCGGTTGTTTATCCTGAGATGGTAAGTACTTAGCAACGAATCGGTCGATGAAATGGCTCGCCGTATTCCAGATAACAAAAAAACCGGTGATATAAATGACGATGTGAGCGACAACCGGGTGGTAGGAAATCGCAGATTGTCGTTGCATCAGGAAGGCAACCGGTAACAACACGCCGATATGGGCGATCTGGTCGATCAGGAAGGAGTTGAGGTGATCCTCGAAACAGTAAACCTTGATGAGGTCGATAATGCTATGCAGGATACCGATGCCTACTGCAATCGCGATTATCGTCAGCGATGGGATCTTCCAACCGGTCAACGAAATAACAGCCAACGTGGTCGCGATGTGGATAACGGCGTGTGTGATCGATACGATAACCCGTTTCTTCTGCCGCGCGATCCAGTTGGTCTGGAGCGGAAAATCCGCCAGCATGTGCGCGCAGATAAGCATGATGAAATACTGGATCATATAGCTGTTACCTCTATGATGTACATACCCATATACGATGTATATGGGTATGTACATCATTATAATTATTAAGGATCACTTATGGAATGCTCTGTAATTCCGATGGTTGTTTTTATGTTATTGCGCCCCATTCCGGCAAACACTTCGTCAATGCTGGAAGATTGAAATCGATGAAATCAACCCCATGAGATTTACGGTATGCTTGTATTAATTCCATTAATATAGTCGGACAAACTACTGATAACATCCATGATTGTATTGCTATGGATTCGCTGCAAGTGCTGCCAAACTCCTTGCTTTGTGATCGGATTTCCCGATGATGTAATATGCTCTGCATTTACTTCAAGTGATTTCCCCTGTAGCTCCCCATTCATCGCGCGAGCCTGCTTGGCGGTAATTTTATCGATCAAGGCATCAAGCAGTGGTATTACAGCGCCGGCGATGCAATCTCCCTGGTCAAGCGAGGGTGCAGCAAAGGCCATGCGCTGTTTCTTTTTCAACGCTTCGAGGCCATGTCCCGATAGGGTAAAGGCTTCACCGTAGCTGAGGCTGATATCTTCCGGGTCGATCTTATCGACGCTCCCGATGCCGATCGAGACGCGCGTATCGGCGCGATCTTTGCCATCGTAATTGCCCATCAGCAGCGCAGTACGGATCAGGAGGGTAAGACGCAGCGCGTCTTTAGGGTCATCGAGCAGGATCTGCCAGCTATCGCCGCGGTAGATGCTGAGTGGGAAGGCGGTCTTTCCCTGCTGGATGAATTCCAGTTGCTGTCGAATGCGCGAGAACGTCTGTTCGCGCAGCTCATCGCTCATTTTTGACGATCCAACGATATCGCCTGTTAGAACCGCGTACATCCAATACTCCTTGTGTTGAGAATCGCTAATTTCCAGTATCGCTATAATTGGTGTTCGTTGCAAGTATTTTCTTGACCGCAGCGGGGATATCTGCAAGTTTATGCTGAAATTGAAATCAATTGGAGGTACCTATGATTACCAATCTGAAAGGAAGAGACTTCATTACGACCCAGGACTGGACGGTCGATGAACTGAATACCGTGCTGGAAGTGGCCGCGGATCTCAAGAAGGATCACGCGCTGGGCAAGCCCCATCCGCTTCTTATGTATAAAACGCTCTACATGCTGTTTTTCTTCTCGTCAACCCGCACCCGAAACTCATTTGAGACCGGCATGACCCAGTTGGGCGGCCACTCGATTTTCCTCTCACCTGAGAAGACGCAAATCTCCCACGGCGAAAGCATCCGCGACACCGCGAAGGTGCTCTCATCCTATGGCGAAGGCATCGCCATCCGCCACTGCGACTACAAGGTCGGCAACCAGTATATCACCGAGATGGCCAAGGAAGCCAGCGTTCCGGTGCTGAACATGCAGTGTGACATCTACCATCCATGCCAGATCCTGGCCGACTACATGACCATTCGAGAACGCTTCGGCACCAATACCCGTGGACTCAAGCTCGGCGTGGCCTGGACAAGCGCGCCAAACTATATCCGTCCGCTTTCCGTTCCGCAGAGCCTCATCCTCATGATGCCGCGCTTTGGCATCGATGTGACGCTTGCCTATCCGCCGGAATTCAAGCTTATGCCCGAGATCGAGGCACAGGCGAAGAAGAATGCCGAGGAAGCCGGCGTGAAATTCGAGATATCGCATGAGTTCGACGACGCCTTCAGGGACGCGGACATCGTGATTCCGAAGTCGTGGGGTCCGCTTATCCACACTGAGGATCAGAAAGAAGGACTGGCGCTGATCGAGAAATATCCGAGTTGGGTGTGCGATGACCGCGCGATGTCGCTGACGAAGAAGCACTCCATTTATATGCATCCGCTGCCTGCCGACCGTGGCCGTGAAGTGACTGACTCCGTGATCGACGGACCGCACTCGGTAGTTTTCCAGGAAGCTGAGAACCGTCTGCACGCGCAGAAAGCCCTGATGGCGCTGGTGATGGGGGGACGGATTTGATGTTTGGTTTCGGCTGGCTGTTGGGACCATTGTTTTATGTTATAATCATTGGTGGGATCGCAGCGCTGTTTATTGTAATCCTCAAGAAGACAGGAGGTAGCGATGAGATGCGCCAGAGGCATGCGATTCTGCAAGATCAGAAGAGCAAGCTGGAAGCCGAAAATAGTCTGCTGAAAACCGAACAGATTCAGTTCCAGGGACAGATAGAAGTGCTTCGAGAGCAGGTTTCCGAACGTGCTCAGAAGCTTGCAGCGCTAGAGAAGGAGCGCGAAATGCTGCTCAACGAAATCGAGCGTGTCAGCGTCAGAAGCTCGTCTCTCGAGAAAGCGCTGGATGAAGAGAAAGGAAGCTTGCAGCGTCAGCAGATCGCTTACAACACGCTGGAAGCGGAGCAGAAAGCGCTGTTGGAGAAGCTTGAGACGCAGAAAGAAGAGCTTCGGCAGATGCAGGAGAAGTTCAAGGAGACTTTCGAGAATCTTGCGAACCGAATCTTCGAGGAGAAGAGCACCAAGTTCACCGAGCAGAACCGAAACAAACTGGAAGAGATTCTCAAGCCGCTGCGCGAGAACATCACTAAGTTCGAGAGTCGCATCGAGGAGACCAATAAGGATCACATCGACCGCAACGCGACGCTGGTTCAGCAGATCAAGAGTCTGCGCGAGCTCAACAACAAGATGTCCGAAGAGGCGCATAATCTGACAAAAGCGCTCAAGGGCGATGTCAAGGTGATGGGCAATTGGGGAGAGGTGATCCTGAAGCGTATCCTGGAAAGCTCCGGCCTTCGCGAGGGAATCGAGTACGTAGCGCAAGGTAAAGCCATGGATCTGCACAGCGAAGAAGGTTCGCAGCAACGTCCAGACTACATCGTGAAGCTTCCAGAAGAAAAGCACCTGATTATCGATTCCAAGGTTAGTTTGGTAGCGTACGAACGGCTTACAGCCGAGGATGATCCGGACAAACGCGATCAACATCAGAAGGACTTACAGCTTTCGGTGAGGAAGCACATCAACGAGCTTCATGATAAACATTACGAGCAGCTCAAGGGACTCAACACGCCAGCGTTCGTGCTGATGTTTATACCGATCGAAGGTGTTTCGCCGTATATCTTTCAGCCGGACAGCAGTCTTTTCGATGAAGGGCTGAAGAAAAAGATCGTGATCGTCAGTCCGAGCACGCTACTGGCAACGCTTCTTACGGTTGCACACACGTGGCGGCAGGAGAACCAGACCAAGAACGCTATGGAGATCGCGCGTCAAGGCGGTGACCTTTACGACAAGTTCGTACTGTTCGTGGATGAATTGCAGAATATAGAAAAGCATATCAAGCGGACGGACGAAGCATATCAACAGGCGATGAAGAAGCTTTCGACCGGCAAGGGTAATCTCGTAGGTAGAACCGAGCGGCTGAAAAAACTTGGTCTCAAGACAACGAAGCAGCTCGATAACAAGATGCTGGAAGAAACGGAAGCTGAAGAAATCGAAGAAGATTGACAAAGTTGAACGGTTTCGGAATATTGCCTGTTACTCAAAAAACGAAACTGGAGAACGCGATGAATAACGAACAAGTTCTAAAAAATACAGTGGAGAGGTGCCGCCAGAGAGGCATCATCATTCCAACCTACAAACAGATGATCGATCCGGGCCTGATCCCGCAGAAGATCAAAGGCAAGCTCCAAAATCTCGGACTCTGGGACCTCGATCCCACCAATCTTTTCCGCATCACCTGGAAGAATGAGCCGATTAAATTCGGCGGTGGCTTCGGTAACGTGAACTATCTGGAGCTTCCGAGCGAATTGACCGGTGTGAAAGCTCGTATTTTCATCCTGCTGGGTAAGTTCTTCCCGACGGGTGCGCACAAGGTTGGCGCGACGTTTGGTCCACTGGTGGAAAAACTGGTGACCGGCCGTTTCGATCCCACCACGCAGAAAGCGCTTTGGCCTTCAACGGGTAACTATTGCCGCGGTGGAGCGTACGATTCCTATCTTCTGGGCTGTCATTCTATCGCGGTGTTGCCGGAGGAGATGTCGGAAGAACGCTTCGAATGGCTGCATAAAGTGGGCTCCGAAGTTATCAAAACTCCGGGTTGCGAGAGCAACGTGAAGGAGATTTACGACAAGACCAAGCAGCTCAAAGCTGAGCGCGGCGACGAGATCGTGGTGCTGAACCAGTTTGAGGAAATCGGTAACTCCATGTGGCATTACCATGTGACAGGACGCGCGATGGAAGAGGTTTTCCATCAGAATTGCGGCCCGAAGGCGAGATTCTCGGGAATCTTCCTCACGCAGGGTTCCGCTGGAACGCTTGGCAGCGCGGATTATCTCAAGACCGTATTTCCGACCATCAAGGTGGGTGCCGGTGAGGCCATGCAGTGCCCGACATTGCTGTACAACGGCTATGGCGGACATCGCATCGAGGGTATTGGCGATAAGCATGTACCGTGGATCCACAACTTGAAAAACACCGACATGGTAGTGGATATCGATGACGACGATACCATCCGCCTGATGCGTCTCTTCAACGAACCGGACGGCCATGCGCTGCTCAAGCAGAAGGGGATCGATCCGATGTTGATCAACATGCTGAACGTCTTCGGTATCTCATCGATCGCCAACATTCTTGGTGCGATCAAGATGGCGAAGTACTATGAGATGAACGAGAACGACGCTATGTTCACCGTCGCGACGGACAGCATGGAAATGTATGGCTCGCGCCTCAAACAGGAGCACCAGAAACATGGCGAGTACACCGAAACCAACGCGAATGTCGATTTCGAACGTAGCCTGATCGGGCAGTCTATCGACTGGATGCAGGAGCTTGGTCACTATGATCGCAAGCGGATGCATAACCTTAAGTACTTCACATGGGTGGAGCAGCAGGGAAAAACGGTCGAGGAAATCAACGCGCAGTGGTTTGACGACGATTACTGGCAGTCGCAGTATGCTCGCGTGGATGAATGGGATGAGATGATCGAGCAATTCAACGATCGTACCGGCTTGCTGAAGAACCTGTAGCGACTATGTCTGCCGTGCGCATCTACGTTCGTCTGCTTCGCTGCGCCGTGAATGAACACGACTGCGTCGTGTAACACCACGGCTACGCTTGCGACCGAACGAATCTGCTGCACGGATAATTTATACGAAAGCCCGAGGCTGATGCCCCGGGCTTTCTTTATTCATTCGAGCAGGCACAGTGACGTGCCCTTACAGCCACTATTGGCTTTACTCTCCGTTTCGACCGGTCATGCTATACCAGTCAATCTTACGGGTAAGGTACATGATCGCCGAGAGGATAATGAAGAGCGCGATGCTGCCCACGAGCAAGGTGTAGTCTTCCAGGTTCATCAGCACGTAGAGCAGGGTGTAAATGATGACGAGGATGGCAGAAACCCAAACGGATAGCTTCATCTTCTTCAGTGCACCCCAGGAATAGAGCCCAATTAGAACAATGGTAGCGCTGGTGGCGATAATGTAAGAGACGGCGAACGCCATGTATTCGCTGAGCGCGAGCAGGAGCAGATAGAAGAGCAGCAGCGAGAATCCGATGAGCAGATACTGGATGGGGTGGACCTTGCTGCGTAGCAGGATCTCGCCGAGGAAAAAGGTGATGAAGGTCAGCCCGATGACCAGGATGGCGTATTTGACCGAGCGTTCCACTTTTGAGTAGTGCGTAACCGGCTGGATAAGCTTGACGCCGAAGTCCGCATTGGTGATGCGTTGTGTTCCCGCCAGAACCTGCGGAAAGCTGCGGTTCATCTCGCTGGCCGACCAATCCGCGGTGAAGCCGTTATCGGTGATTTCGTGCGAGGTCGGGATGAATGTCCCGGTAAAGCTGGGGTGCGGCCAATCGGAAGTCATGTGGAGGGTCGATTCCTTACCGATGGCAACCACGTGAAGTTCGCTAGTGCCACGCAATGTCATTTCGATCTTATAATGGAGGGGCTCTTTCAGCATCTCGCGATCGATCTCGAGCTGGAAACCTTCGTCTATATCGTGTTCTTTGCTGTATTCGGAGGAACCGCTGAACCCATATGCTCTTGACGTTGTTCTCGTAACGGAACCGACCAGCTTTTTATTGGGGATGCCAGGGATTACTTCATAATGTTCTCCATTGAGCGTGATTTTAGGCGTTCCGATAATTCCCCGGTTGTCGTTCAGGATAAATGACAGGTTGACGTTGGTGAGATCGACGGTGTCATCCGTTTTCCAGATGTCCTCAATCTTGTATGCGGGGAAGCTGCCTTCCACGACGATGTTAGCGGTATAAACCGGGATGGTGTATATACCGCGCTTACGCGTCTCGCTTTTAGTTTCGCAGCTGACATTGTATTTGGAAGGCAAGAGCACTGTGTCAACGGCAGGTGTTTTCACGGTTTTATCTTCGACTTTTTGCGTTACGATTCCTTTGACCGTCAGTACTGGGCCTGCGATCGCCTGTGCCTGGCCCCATTTCGACGAAACTTCGGTTGCGGCATTGTCGAGCCGGTCGCTACGTTCGTTGATCAGGCTGATGATAAATGCTGTGGGGATCAAGAGTAGCAGCGTGAGCGCGATGATCATCGCCAGCTTTATGCCTGGAGACTTCATGTAAATTGTCATATGGGCTCCTTTGTTTAATCCTTCGCAATATTAACGGTATAGAACAGGGGCTGTTTCAATCCTCTTATGACAGTAATTTTTTTATTGACGATAAATAATGAGGTGAGATTGGTCAAGAAAGAAAGGAGTAGAGCAATGCAACAGGATTTCGACAGCGTATTCAATCAGCACTACAAACGGCTTTACACGATGGTTTTCCGCATGACGGGATGTCGCGAGGACACCGAAGACGTGATGCAGGAAGCATTCCTCAACGCCTACAAGGGCTGGCAGAATTTCCGTGGTGATAGCTCGTACTATACCTGGCTGTACAAGATCGCACTCAATACTGCTCGTAATCGATTCCACAAGGAGAGGCGTCTTCATGTTACGACCTATGCCGAGGAGCACGAGCTGACCGAGCGGGATGTCTATGAAGTAATCAACCAGGCCGGGTATTCGGATGACGATTATCTGGTGGAACGGGTGAAACAGTCGTGCTTGCAGATGTTCATGAATTGCATGCCGCCGCGTTATCGCGTGGTGTTTACGCTGCGGGTGATCCTCGATTTCTCGGTAGCGGACACTGCTGAAATCCTGGAATGCAGCCAAGCGATGGTGAAGACAGACCTTCACCGTGCGCGCGATCTTATCAAGGCTCATTTCGATGGTCGCTGTTCGCTTGTACGTAAGGATGGTGTGTGCTATTGCAGTACGTTCGCCTGTCATATCCAGAAGAATGATAACCTGGACAAGCTCCTTTCGATCCGGGCTGTTCCACAAGAAGAACGCGAAAGCAAGAAGCGCTTTCAGGATGAGCTAGAACAGATACTGGACTTTGAGCCGCTCTATCACACGACGATTGAGGGTCAGACCCTTGAACAATTCAAGCAACGCGTGAAGAAGCTACGCAAACAGGGCAACATCAAGATGCTGGATAGCTGATGAATCCAGCTTGATCCGACGCTCATCAAATTCGCCTTCTTTTACCAAGCTGGTGCTTGGCGATCCAATAGAGAAGAAGGCTCATCTCTTGCCAAGCTGGGGCTTGGCGATCCAATAGAGAAGAAGGCTCATCTCTTGCCAAGCTGGGGCTTGGCGCTCCAATAGAGAAGAAGGCTTATCTCCTGCCAAGCTGGGGCTTGGCGCTCCAAATAAGAAAGAAAATTACGATTCTTTGTAACCTCTTTGGATTTTTTGACTCAAACCATATAGAAACGATCCGAAGGAGGAACCATGGATTACAGAAAACTGACTTCACACTGTGGTGTCGATTGCTTCAATTGCCAGGTTTATAAGGATAATATCAAACCAGAGCTCGCGCAGGCGATCGCTTCACGGCGAGGTGTCGATCCCGCGACTGTAGCCTGTGGAGGCTGCAAAATAACTGGTTGTGCGCTTTTCGGAGAGAAGAAATGCGAGTGCCAGGAATGCGTGAAGGCAAAAGGCATCGAATTCTGCTTCGAATGCGACGAATTTCCCTGTAAGATCCTGCACCCATGCGCTTGGCAGGCACAGAGTTACCCTCAAAATCAGAAGGTTTATAATCTGCTGCGTATGAAGAAGATCGGCGTGGAGCGCTGGGCGGAAGAAGAAGCCATGGAAAGCAGAAAACGCTATGCGGAAGGTAAGATTGTGATCGGATCCGGACCGAAGTTCATGGAAGAGATTCCAGAACCGCTTCGAAAATTCTTTGAGAATTATTGATCTAATTGCTGCAATGAAAAAGACCAGGCTCTGTATGAACCTGGTCTTTCATATTTATGGATAAACTATTGCAGTTGCTCTTTGATGAGTTTGTGGAATTCGTCAACCAACTCCGGAGAGAAGCCGATTTCATGACGGAGCAGTTCGCCATCTTTTCCGATGATGTAGGTCGATGGAATGTTTTTGATGCCAAACGCTTGGGTTACCTTTCCGCCTGGGTCGAGTACCATCTTGTAGTTCAAGTTCACGCCATTAGTTGCCATTTCGTCGATAAATTTCTGAATCGTTTCGGATGGCTCGGTACTGATGCCGACAATGGTGAGACCGTTGTCCTTGAATTGCTCGTGAAGCTGCTGCAACACAGGTAATTCGGCGCGACATGGTGGACACCAGGTTGCCCAGAAATCCAAGATGATAAGCCCACTCTGTTCGGAGAGGACAAACTCGTTTCCCAGCATATCTTTCAACGTAAAGTCGTGCTCTGCGATAAAGCTGCCTTCAGCGAGTGCTGCCGTTTCCGCTTTCTTTTCCTGGCCGCATCCTGAAAGGATCAGTGTCGCGGCGAACAATATGAGGATCAGGTTCCGCATGGATAGCTCCTATTTCTCGATGAGTTCTTTCAGGTGCTTGACGTAAGCCTCGGGACCACCCTGCTGATAGCCTGTCTGTGCGATGACTTCGCCATCTTTGTTCAGAATCAGGAGCGTCGGGAACACGCGGACTCCATATTTATCGAGCCAACCGCGATTCATCGCTTTCACTTCATTGCTCTGCTTGATTCCGCGTGGGAAATCGAGGAACACGAGGTTCAGATTGTCTTTTGCGTACGCATGAAAAGCTTCTTTTGAAAACACCTCGTCTCGAAGGCGTTGGCACCAGATACACCAGTCGGAGCCGGTGAAGTTCACAAGAATGGGTTTTCCATTCTCATTGGCCATGGTGATCGCGTCATCGAGATTGGTTTCCCAAACGAGACCCGATTCGTCAGTATATTCTTCTGCGGCTATCATAGCAAACGACAGCAGCATGATGATAAGTGAAACGAGTTGGATTATTTTCATGATATCTCCTTTCCATTGATAAAAATTCTCGATTTCATCTCTGCGGTATTTGAAAGCATTGCCCATACGCCACAATATCTTTCCTGAGAGAGCCCCACCGCCTTTTGAACCTTATCTTCGGGGATGTTTTCACCTTCGAAGATGTAGTCTACGTAAACGGTTGTATAAACAGATGGATGCCCGTCGGAGCTGTCTGCCCAGACTTCCATTTTAAACTTGAAGTTCTCGAGTTTCATCTTCTTCAGGATGGAAACAGTATCCATACCAGAGCATCCGCCCAGTCCAGCGAGAAGGAGCGGTTTCGGTTTTGGGCCGAGATCGCGTCCGCCAAATTGCTTGTCGGCATCGACCATGAACTTATGTCCGTCCATATCGACCTGGAATGCCAGACCGTCTGTATATTCAACGATGGTTTTATTAGCCATTGGTCATCTCCTCTTTTAATGCGATTGTCGTTCTGAAAGCCTTGATATACTTCTCGAGGCTATCGACGATGGTGTCGAAATCATCTTCCGGGATCGCTTCGATGATCTGTTTTTGCAGGCTGTTGTTCTCTTCTTCGGCATGTTGCGCGGTGTTGCGGCCTGCATCCGTGATTTCGGTAAACCACTTCCGGCGGTCTTCCATCGAAGGATAACGCTTTACGAGGCCCTTCTTCACAAGATTGTCAACGATGCGAGTAATACGGCTGTGCGATACACAGAGCTGTTCTGCGAGATCGTTCATACAGACAGGTTTCTTGACCCGGTACAAGAACTGGATCAGGCTGCATTCCATGCGTCCGATCTTGATACAGTGCCGCTGCAGCGAGTCGTTTTCGCTGAACAGCAGATAAAGCTCCTGCGAGATTTTGAGAAAGTTGGCGATTTTCTTCTTCATCGTTCTCCTCTTAGTGTAGGCCGAGCATCCGGTCGATCGCAGCTTTGTCGAAGCCGACTACCGGTTTGCCGTCAATCCAGGTTTGCGGAACCCCCTGCTGACCGGTTTTACGAACCATGTCGCGCGCGGCAGAGGCATCCCTTGAAACATCGATATCTTTAAAACGTACTCCGCTAGAGCGAAGGTATGATTTCAATTTATGGCACCAACTGCACGTAGGTGTCGAAAAAACGATCACTTTCTTCTGTTGTTTCTGATCCATTATCTCCTCCAGATATTTCACGCTGTCAAACTTTCTATGAAGATAATATTTGTGCAAGAAAAAAACAAACGAAAAGGAAATATTTTTGCACGTGAAAATTTGAGGGTGTGTGTGAAGTGACACGCGTTTTGGCAAAAAGTGACAAAAACGTGGCAAATCGCTGCCACAGGTTTGGCAAGCGTGCCACCAGTTTGGCAAATTCTGCCAAACCAATGGCACTATATCGGTGTTTTTGAGCAGAAAAAAAGCCTGCCCCGAAACGAGCAGGCCTGTTGATTTCCTTCGATTCTACTTATCACCACTCCAGACATACAGCTTCCCGCCGTATGCGACGACCTCTCCGATGACGCCCTCTTCGGGCAGCTCTGTGGCCTCCTTGATGACCATCAAGAAAACACAGTTATGCTCATCCTTGTGGAAGAGTTGCGACGACTTGTGCGGCAGCATGGACACATCACAATATAAGGACAACATTCTCGTCCTACTCTTCATCAAAAACGTTTCCGATAAATACAAGGGTAGCAACCCGTTCGCATCGATACAGGTTCCCGAAGGAGAAAGCTTCGACGACATGGTCGCTGCAAAAGGCAAGAAGGACATCAACAACGCATACGAATTCCTCATGCGTCATTCCTTAACGTCCTTCCAAAACAGCTTTCACGTAGTAATATCTGTCACCACGGGGCATGGGGGCAGTCCAGCTTGTTCCATTTATGGTTCCGCTTGTGTCCACTGTGAAGTTACCGTCCGGCGTACCGCATGAATACACTTTGTAGCTACTCGCACTATCGACCGGTAGCCAGGTAATCGTCAGGGTCGATTCAGCAACAGATATCACAAGATTCGCCGGAACACCGAGTCCGGTGAAGTAGAAAGCCCCGATATCGTTACGACTCCCGTCGGGATCGTTGTATTGCGGGTCTGGGTTACCCGCACTGATGCAGGGCGAACCGCCGCTCAGGGTGTAATCGATATTCAAGAGCGGATCGAGCTCGATGTTGTCCGTGTAGATCAGGGTATCCTGCGGACGCTTGTTAATACCGTCTTCTCCGTTCATAACATCGCAATACGAGATTGTGAGCAGCTTCGGATCACCGAACAATCGTACCTGATCATCTTCATTACCCCATAGAATCGTGTTTATGATCTCGATACCGGGGAAGGTGTCTCCCTGACCGGTCAAATAAAGTCCGCCGGTTCCACCGGAGGAGTTGTTGACGATCGTGCAATTGACGATATGCGGGAAGCAGTCTTTCGCATAGATCGCACCCCCTTGCATAAATGCGTTATTGTCGGCAATCAGCACATTACGAATGACGGGGTTGACCCTCACCATGTAGATTCCACAGCCGTAGTTCGCGGAATTGTTGCAAATTTCAACATTTTCGATCAGAACATCCGTTTCGACACCTTCGCTATTGAAGAGGTAGATCCCAGCGCCTTTTGAGTTCTCGCCAGGAAGAATATTGTTCTCCAAAACCAGATTCTGGATCGTGATATCGGAGTTATAAACGTAGATCCCCGATCCGAAAGCGTCCTCGTTTTGGCTGATGTAGCTGGTAACACTGTTGCGAATGGTTGCATCCGCGATATCGAGCATGGAATTTTCGACATAGATCGCACCGGCTGCACCTTCGAGCGCTTGATTACCATCCAGCGTTACGCCCGACAGTGTAGTTGCCGAACCCTTCATGAACAGCGCTCCGCCAATATTTGCCTGGTTGCCGGAGATATCCACATCCTGCAACATCAGCTCCGAATCGTTGACATATAGTCCGCCACCGATTTCAGAGCTACCGCCGGTAATGGACAGCGAACTGATTGTGACGTTGTCCGAGTGGTCGAGGATAAACGCCGCTTCGGTGGATAGGGGGTTGATTTCAGTATCTTCCGTGCCGCTTCCGACGATTGACACGTGATCGGGAATCTGTAGTGGGAATCCGTTTCTCAATGTGCGTCCCGGCGTGTATTGACCTGCCGAAAGATTGATCGTCACCGGTCCGGTCTGATCTCCATACACCTTACTGATAACGATCCCGAGCGTGTCTGGGTCGATCGACAGCGTGTTCACGTAGGCCTCCTGGCGCCCGGTGCAGTTGTCGAACGAGTATGAAATCAGCGAATCCTTCGCGCACCAGTAGCTCGAAACGCCGCACTCGTCGCGGTTGAGCGTTGCCGCGACATCGAATTCGCTCCCCGAGAGGTCGATCGAACCGTCGAAGTCACTGTTCGAGACGCTGTTGCCTACTTGCGCGTAGTTCTCGATAAACCAGTTGTTCCGGTAGTCCAGATCGATCGTCCGTGTTCTTCGATCTTCCGCGTCGTCATCGATATTCGTATAGACCGCTCCTCCTTCGTGAGTGCCGGAGAGTCCGTTGTGTAAGAATTTATTCGCGTTGATGAGCGGTGTGCAGTCTTTCACGTAGATACCGCCGCCCACGATTCGTTCAACAATCTGCTCTCCGATATCGGGCAGCACAATGATCTGGTTTATGGTCCACCCCAAACCATTCATGATGGAGAGTCCAAGGATCGAGACGTCGATCGTATCGAAGGTCCGGGTGGCAGGATTCAAGATACCGAACGCACTCGCCTGCTGCATGTTCGAGGGAGAGCCGCCGTCGATGATCGTCGAATCGATAAAACCTTCCCACGGATCGATCATGTAGAGACTGCCAAGTACCACAGAGTTCAGGATCTGGATGTTTTCAACGTATGTTCCCGGCAGGACGATGATGGTGTCAGTCGCGGTAGTCTGGAGCTGATCGACAGCGTACTGGACCGTTGCGTAGGGATCCTCGATCGATCCGTCTCCGCTGATATCGCTGCCATCCTCGGCCACGAACAGCGTGGACTGGAATTCGTTATCAGGTGTTCTTTCATCATAGAAATACACGCCCATATCGTTACGGGAGAGGTCGGGATCGTTGTACTGTGAATTTGGCGCACCGGCGTTACGGCAGTCCGAGATGCTGTGGAGCTGGTAGCTTCCGTCTGTGAAAGGTGTACCGCCAAACTTCGGGTATTTCGCCGCCCGGAAGAGCGGGTAGGTCTCAAGCATATTATCCGAGGTTATGTAACCGTAGTTCGAGCCGGTATTGATATCGTTCTCGTCGAGCAGGCTGTATGCGATCGAGATATGGCTGATATTTCCGCTGGAGCCGAACGAGATTTGCATCTGGTCGTTCCCGAAGATGATGCTGTTGATGATGGTGATATTCGAGCATTCCTTCGCGTAAATACCGCCGCCGCTGACGCACATATTGCTGGCGATGGTGCAGTTGACTATAGTTGGATTCGATCCATCGAGGTATAAACCGCCACCCTTATGTAGAGCCTGGTTACCGGTCACCTCCAGCCGGATCATCTGGCAATCGGATTCGATCAGGGCAATTCCGCCGCCGTAGTTGGCATAGTTGCCGACCACCCGCAGGTGGCTCAACATCGGACTGGCATTCTGGCAGTAAATACCGCCACCGTAAGATGCATTTCCATTACGGAGGGTTAAACCATTCAAAATCGCTTGCGAGCTTTCGCCATTCACGAAAGTCACGACACGGTTGTTTCCTCCGCCATCGATTATCGTGTTGAAGATATGGCTGGTATCTTCATCGACGAAGTATTCCGAGGTCAGCAGCAGGTCTTTGCCGTCGAAATTTATATTCTCATGATAAACGCCGTCCGCGACCTGGATCGTATCGCCCGATACCGCTGTATCGATCGCGTACTGGATGGTCGCGAAAGGCTCTGTCTGGCTTCCGTAATCAGGCCCGTCGGTACCCGTGGTCGAGACAAACCAGTAAGTCGGTATCTCGACAGGGGTCGCCGTTACCTCGTTGGATGGATCGCTTTCGTTGCCCAAAACATCCACTGCCGTCACGTGATAGTGATACGTAACACCATTGGTCAGGAGCGTATCCAGATATGTCACGCTGCGCAGATTGGCATCGATTACGGCAACAAGCGTGGTAGGATTCGGAGTTGTATCCCGGTAGAGCCGGTATGCGTCCAGATCAGCTTCCGTATTGCTGTCCCATGTCAGGCTGACTTCGCTATCAGCAGGGTAGGCAAGCAGGTTCGTCGGTGCATCTGGGGCATTGCCAACCACTTCCATGTGTACGTTGATATCCTGTGTTCCGCCGTTGGAAGTGACGGAAATCGTGCCATCGTAATCGCCTTCGATCAGATCTGTGCGGTCGATAGAAACAAGGACCTGTGACGAATCGCCACTCGCCACGCTGCCTCCGATGCTGTTTCGCATCACACGGGACGCTGCCACAAACCGAACGCTGGTTTCCGCGATCGACATCCAGTCTTCGCTCTCGTCGGCCGCCCAGTATAGTTGCCCGGTGCCAGAATTCGAGATCGTGTAAGTGAGTTCTGTCGTCTCATCGCCGAAATCGAGGCTGTCGGGATCAATCGCAAGCACGGGGATCTCGGGATTTACGGTGATATAGTCTTCCTTTACCTCTGTAACCGAGCTTCGCTGGGAAGATGGGAAGCGAAGTCGATTTTCACTGGTAGCCTGCGGAGTCGTCGTTACTCTTGAAAGAATTGTGTCGGATCTCTCTGCATCATCTGTAACGGTGAGTCTCACTGAATAGAGACCAGTCTCTGGATAGACGAAATGAGGATGCTGATTCGTATCATCGATCGTACCATTGTTATCAAAATCCCATTCCCAGGAGATGATTGTTCCTACACCACCACCTGATTGATCGGTGAAGTGGATGGTGTCTCCCAACGTGATTTCTGTAACATTAGCGGAGAAATTGGCATACAGTTCTCCTGGATGGCTGTGTTCAACCTCGATTTCGGAAGATAATGCGCCTTCCTGACTTTCAGATGTAACAGCCGATACCTGGTAATAGTAGGTCGTACCGAAGATAATCTGGGTATCCTGATACTGATGTTGCGGCGTTATTGCACGTCCAGAAACATCTACGGTTGTCAGTAGGCTCAAAGAGCCGGATACCGTACCTCGATATATATTATATTGAGTAACATCAGCCTGTGGAGACATATCCCAAGAGAGCTCGATGTAGTTCGTATTATCGGTTGCCATTACGTTTTCTGGGGCATCTGGCGGACTCGATTCTCCTCCGGTTGGAATATAAAGTACATTGCTGAAGGCGTTCGCATTACCTGCTTCATCGATTCCGCGCAATGCAAAATAGTAATTCCTGTTCGGTGTGAGACCGGTAACGGTCGTGACAGGTTGTTGGGCGGCGTTTGCCAAGTTGGCATCATTCGAGGAATCCCATAGGTTGCAGGTCTCGTCTACATTATCAAAATGTGAGTAGAAGACTTGATAGGTCTCGAAGTATGGATCGGAAAGCGTATTGGGCGATCCGATCATCACTGATGTAGTGGATGGAGCATAGCCGCCTATTGTGATCGTTCCTTGCGGGGGAGCTGCATCGATTTTCACTTGCCAGTCATCGATTATCCCTTCTAGAGATGTGGTGCCGCTGTTAGCATAGCCGTTGCCCCACTCGTCCTTCGATCTCCACTCGAAGCTTATCATCACCCCCTCCGAGACCGTATTGGAGGAGGTGACATCCGTTTCACAAAATATTGTGTTCCTGAGTGTAGAGGAATTCGTTTCATCCGACAGTGCTGACAATGTTTGATTCTTGTGCAGATCGCTTTTGCGTTTGGTGCTACCAGCATCAGAGATGACAGGAGAAACACTTTGACGCCGTGAAGCCTGATAATCGGTCCATTGTTCTTCTGGTAGCTCGTCGTATGTGCCATTACCGTTAAAATCGAAACGATATTGTATTGTGGAGGGATCGACTCCCACGCCAGAATCGGTAATCGAGCAGCCGATCGTTACGGTGTAATCGTTATGCCATTCCGATGGCTGTTCGGGTACGGGATTACTGATAACGGGAGGAACATATTCTGCATTTACCGTGTCAACCGCGGTGTTGGAGTAGGTGTCACTCACGTTACCTGCCTGGTCCCAGGCTTTCATTCTAAACTGATAGATCGAATAATCCAGAAGACCCGTAATCACAGTTGAATTGGTTGTCCGGTCCGTAAGTAACGGATCGTTAACAGTGCTCCAAAGGTTGCTGAAATCCTGATCGAGTAAGCCGTATTCGACCTCGTACTTATCGAATCTCGATTCAATGACCGGAGTCCAGCTAAGAACGATTTCCTGACCTCCCACATGCTCCGCAACGACATTGGTGGGCGGATCAGGTGGGGTTGTATCGAAAGACGTTCCGTTGATCTTGAAATTGTCGATTTTCCATACATCTGCATTACTAAACATGGGTTTCGTGTAAGTGAATCGTACTTGAACTGAAGTCCCTTCCGTCCCTGTCAGATCGAGGATTTCAGTTCCTTGGGTTGTTTCTGCGTTGTAGTGGCGCACTTCTGTCCAGTCTCCGCCATCAATACAGTATTCTACAAATCCACCCTGTAAGGAAGAATCCAGTTCTGGAGCATCCGTGTAGGTGTTGTCATATATAAGAGCCAGCCCCTCGTGAGCGCTGCAATCAATCAAAGGGGATGTCAGCACCCAGGTGCCGGCGTCAAACATTCCCAGTTGAACTCCAACAGCATAATCGTCTCCGTCTTCCTGTATTGGTACCCAGTCCGCGCGCGTAGATGTTGACCAGTCTCCGGGTATCGAACCGCCAAGATCGAAGTCCTGCGAATAGATATCTTCGACCACGACGATCGGCTCGTCCAGAAATACGGTTTGGTGGTATCCGTATTGACTGATAACCGTAAGTGAAACCTGATAGCTATCCGATTGCGTGAAAGCGTGTTGCGGCGATTGGACGGTCGCGTCAATCTGGCCGTCCGTTTCGAAATCCCATTCCCACGATACGATGCTTTCAGAATCATCGGAAACAACATTGAATTGCAGGTTTTCGCCAACAGCAACTCGCCTTACGTCCGGTGTTACCGATATTTCCGCATTGATGGCCGGTGGCCAACCTCCCTGATGATAGAGAGAATCGATTTCGGTGGAGGATAGAACCCTGTCGTAGATGCGAAGATTGTCAACATTGCCTGTCCAGAAAAATTGATGGGTTCCATCGTCAAAATAACTACCGATCGAGCAATAATCCTCGCCCGTGTAAATTGGCGTGTTATTGAGTGTTTCGCCGGGGTAATATACGTTGTTGTGATACATTCCTGTTTGATGCGTGGTAGCGTCATATACCAACACACAATGGAACCACAGACCTGTTTCTTCGTAGATATAGTTATTTAACATGTCGTTCGCAGACTGGCTTAGCCACCATCTGATGTGGTCTTCGTTCACTTCAAGCGCCCATCCGTTCAACTCACCACCATGCCCATCAGTAGCTGCCGTTATCACCCAGTCGGAAGCGCTTGCACCTCCGTCCTTTAGCCATACTGATAACGAGAAGTCTTCATCATACTGGAACTTCACCAATTCAGGATTCAAAGCGATCCTGCTGGACGAGCCCGTCAGGTACAGTGATTCATTTTCAATCTCAAACCGGTTGCTGTCCGCGACAACGCTTCCACTTATCTGCCCATTGTTCCAGTTCCCGCTTGCATCCGTGGCATCCCCGTCGAAGGGGTAATAGGCCATCATGCCGTAGTTAACGTTGTCCTGGACATGAATGTATCCGGTTTTCGTAATCAAGGATTGATCGGCATCTTTCGTAATGGTCAACGTTACATCGTACGTGCCGTACTCTTCGTAGCTGTGGATCGGATTTTGATCGGTGCTGGTGTTGCCATCGCCGAAATCCCAAAGCCAGCCCGTCGGTTGCCCTGAGGAGCAATTGAAGAACTCGACATCCTCCCCTAGCGGCACAATGGTATCTCTGGCAGCGAAGTTGGCATTTAGTTGCTCCCAGCCCCCTTCATTGTAAAGCGTTTGGATTTCGTCTTCGGTCAGGACTCTGTTGTAGATACGGATGTCGTCTATAACGCCGTTGAACACAGAAGCCAGCTCTTCCGTTCCTGCATGCAAAGCCCCGATGTAAAGGGAATAATCATAGTCGTTTGTGTCACTTTGCGCGGACATTGACCCCACAGATTGCCCGTTCGTATATAATTTCAACTGATCACTAATTTTCCATGTGGCTGCAACAAACTCCCACTGATCATCAATAAACGGGTTGGGATCCTGCAACACTTTACTATCGCCTGGTGTGCGAACCCGGAATTGAAGATTGGAATCGAAGATTCTAAGATATAGGTCATTATCTCCGGAATCTTGTCCACCTTCCCCAATAATAGGGCTATTTCCATAAACTGCTCGATTCACCCAGCCACAGAGCGTAATCTCATGCCAGCTTTGAGGAGCGAATCCCATATCGATATAATCATCCACCCCATCGAATCCATAAGCGGATGCCGGATTGCCGAATCGGTCGAAAAATAATTCAGGCTGGTTGCTGGTGCCAGTATGGACATCACCGTCGTTTCCATTCCAGGATTCATCGGAGGCATTGCCGTTGAAGGGATAGTAGGCCACCAGCCCCTGATCGAGATCATCCCATCCACCTTCGTGATACAACGCCTGGATTTCCGATGCGGATAGAGCACGGTTGTAGAATCTGAAATCATCTATATAACCATCAAAATCATAACTTGCAACATTGTTGTGATTTGAGCACCCCAAATAAACACTCTTTGATGTCACAATGTTCAGATCTCCTGTTGCACTTAACTCGGTCGAGTAACGTAGAACACCTCCCTCCCAAGTATTCAAATAACCATCAACTGTTTTTTCTACAACAAAATGATGCCACACGCCATCTGCATGTTCCATGATGCTTACAACATCATTTGCATGATTATCGTCTCTGTAATATACATCAAACAGATCCCAGGAATATGCGTCATATCTCAGGTTAAATGAATTGCTGCCAGAGGATTCAAAACCGAGGATCGTATCATAATATTCAGAGTTCGTATAGGGATCAACCTTTACCCAAACAGACATTGTAAACGCCGAATCTGCATATATTAACGGCGTAAATGATGTTGTGATATAATCATCATCTCCGTTGAAGGAATAGCAGTTGTTCTCAATACCAAATCGATCAGGAGCAGGTACAGCTCCCTGGTTTACACCGTCGTTCCCACATCCGGAGCTGTCGGCAACGCTTCCAGCGGTGAAGGGGTAGTAGGCGATCATTCCGCTTTCCGGGTTGTCTCCTTCTGTAAATGTGGTTGTATAGCGATCCCGGAACGGCCATTTCGTGATGGTCATTTTGACTTCATACGTCCCCGGAGTTGCGAAAGCATGCGTCGGGTGCTGCTCCGTGCTGGTGTTGCCATCACCAAAATCCCAGTACCATTCTGTGTGGTTGCCTGTAGAGGTATCGGTAAACTGGATAACGTCCCCCGCGACCGGTGTGAGATTGTCCGCAGCATAGCTTGCCTCGAAAGCGGGTATGGGGTCGTTGTAGCCGAATTGTGTGACGAAGCCATCGTAGTTTTCTTCAGCGACAAGTTGTGTATTTCCGATCCATATGGAATCACTGAATATACCCGTGAGAGCCAGATCACCAACAGGATTGGATGAAATTCCATAGGAAAGATCATTTCCTGTACCGCCGAATGTTCTGACATTCTGGAAAATTCCCTGAAGGTCCATCGAAGCAATGAAACAGTCGGATTCCCCATTGGACGTAATTGAAGTTTCTCCGAATAGCGCTGTACCCTCTACATTGCCCAGCACTTTAAGTTGATTGTCGAGTAATAACAAATCTCGAAAGCCATCACTGCTACCAAGGCTACTGACTGAGTTCGCCCAGACTTTGTTTCCATTTGCATCAAGTTTCGCGATGAACATATCGTAGTCGTCTGCTTCAACCGAATTCAAATTGGTGACACCATCAAAAGTTAGATTGCTTCTGAAATTACCTCCGATATATGCATTATTGTCATCATCTACAGTAATACAGAATCCAGAGTCGTTCGATGCCCCAGTGCCAGTTGTAACATATTCCACAACACCTCCACTACTCAATTTCACCGCAAAAACATCGGTTTCACTTACATGAGAGAGGTAATGTCCTTCCAGACTGAAATTGCCTCTGTATGAGCCTGTTGCATAGAGAAAACCGCTTTTGTCGATCTCCATATCCAGCAATAAATCATTCTGATTGTTACTCCCAGCTGTGATGACCCAATCCCATGAACGCTCATTCGTGTATTTTGCAATATAGAGGTCACAAGAGGATCCATTTGCGGAGTATGTTGATCCCAGATCAATCGTGCTGGTGAATGCTCCTGCAATATAGAGGTTATCTTCAATATCCACACATATATTCCTGAATGAATGTGTGGCACCACAAGCAATCGGTTCAACCCAGCAAACCTCTCCAGAACTTTCGAGTTTGAGTATGAAAAGATTGTTTCCGGTTGAGGTGATTGTCTGAGAACCAAATGTAACGTTACCGTTGCATGAACCTGTTACATATATACTACCGTCACTTCCAATGCAGATATCGGAGCCCTCATCTGCGTTAACGCCACCAGCGGTAAACACCCATTGCCAATTGCCGTCTCGATCCAATTTTGCGACATAGATATCCGAAGTGCCGTATTCTTCTGTATATAAGCCGGGACTATACTCTATAGCACCTACATAAGAGCCAACTACGTAAACATTTCCGTCTTTATCGACATCCACACCGTAAGTACCCAGAAAACCTCCGCTTTTGGCCCACACAAAATCCGGCTGGAATTGATCCCCCTGGTACTCGTACGCGCCGATGTCGATTCGGTTATTGTGGATGCGGGGATTGCCGGCCAGGTCTGTATCGGGGATGTCGAGGCCGGACAAATCCGGGTGCCCGGCATCTGCGCAATAGCTCATATCCCCCAGTTGATACGGATGATCGCCAGTACCCACAAACCCGGGATCGACGTCGATGTTGTTCTGGTAGGTGCCGTCATATGTGACGTTGCCATTCAACCCAAATTCTTCCTGACCATCTTCAATATTGCAGAAGAAGATATCAGGATCCGAATATTGGGTATATAGAAACAACTGATCGCCATCAAAGGAGGTATTGTCATAAATGATGTTGTTTATCAGTTCGGGTTCACTGCCTTCGTTACAATCAAAGAGGATTCCACCGCCCAAGTAACCATAGTTTGATATAATTGTACAATTTATAAGCTTTGCGTTGGAATTCAGACCCATGATCATGATGGCCCCACCACCTTCGGACTGGGCTGAGTTTGAGGCAAACAAACATCCTATTACATCGGGTGATGATTGGTAAGAATTGATTGCTCCGCCTGTGCTGTAGGTTTCATTGTCGGTAAAATCGCAATTCTCTACCCGGCTGGAATCACACTGGTAGAAATCGATTGCACCACCATCATCTTCAGCTTCATTGTTAGTAAAGCAACAAGCGTTGATAATGGCATTTGATTGCAAGAATCTAAGAGCTCCCCCATCGGTGCTTGCGTAATTGTTTTCGAAATGACTACAGGAAACACTCAGTCGGGAATCAAAACAGTAAACGGCCCCGCCATCATCACCAGCTATGTTATTTTGAATATTGCAGTGGTCAATCACGATTTTATCAAAGGCATTTACATATATTGCACCACCGCATATTGCAGGATGCTCCCCATCCGTCGCCTTCCCGTATTCGATATCGCAGTAAGCGATTTTCGAGGAATCGTTGGTGACGGGGGTGTTGTCGAAGCGGATGCCACCCCAACCGCCGGCCTCGGTTTCGGGATCGCTGAAGCCAGTTGTGTCGGCGATGGTAAAGCTTATGCGCTCGGCTTCGGTTCCCACCGCCAAGAGGCATCCCTGGACATTCAGCGTATGATGCCCCTGGAACTTCACGACGGTCCCCGGGTCGATGGTCAGGGTTACGCCGTCTGCGATAGTGACGTCCGCATCTACAGTGAAAACTGGGCCCGACCAGATCGTGTCTTCCTCAATGATGATAGGATCGTAGAAAAATGGATACCCATCGTTCGATCCCGGACCAATGTCCCATATATCTGCTGAGCCGTTCGCCGTTTCACCAACGAAATCCCAGCTGATGCTCGTGTAGGTTGATTTTTCTCTCATTTGAGTCGAGGTTTTACCATTTACACTGTAGGTCCCTTCCGAGTCTGTCACACCGATTCCCGTTGACATCCCGGATGTTTCGGTATTCCACACACAGTTGGTTATGCTCGAAGGTGAATATAATGTGCAATAATCACTGCCAATAAACCCGCCAACTTTATCACTTCCGGTCACATGTCCAAGCGAATAGCACCTTTGAACCGTGGAATAGTTGTTCGAGCCAATGAGACCACCGGAATAGTCACCAGTAGCATGAACATGTCCTTCCGCGTAACAATCCGATACTGTTGCCAAAGTTATTGAACCGGCAAGGCCTCCGGCAACTCTCCCTCCCTCAACATCGCATTCTGATGATGAGGAAACAATGCTACCATCAATTTTCCCCATCAGCCCCCCAAATGTGTCGTTACCCTGAATCAAGCCTGATGAAAAACAGTTCGCAATATCGGTTGTTTGGCTTAAACCCGCTAGAGCGCCAACCCATCTATCGCCAGTCATGCTTGCGCTTGTTAGATTCACATTCTCAATATATGCATTAAGTGTCCTGCCGAATAGCCCAATATAGATTTGAGCAGGCTTATCAACAAACAGATTGGCAATCGTGTAATCATTTCCGTTGAAGGTTCCATTGAATTGAACGGAATTGTTCCCGATTGGAACAAACCCACGATGGTTGTCAATATTGTAGGTAGGGGTCGCATCGATGTTCGAGGTCTGCTTGAAATACGCTCCGTCGTCCCACACAGATTGGGTATAAGAGAGCCAGAGCAAGTTCCCCAGACTCGAGATCAAAAAGGGATCGTTCTCGGTTCCTGTGCCGTCAGCCGGATCGATTATAACGATGTATCCAGTTTTCTCGATGTAGCAGAATTCGTTTTCGTGGTCGCCGTTGATTCTCAAGGCAGGCGAGAACACACCTGTAGAGCTGTAGCTCCATATAGGGTTTTGAATGTAGCTGTCAACCGAACCGTCGCCATCGAAGTCCCATTCCCAGGAAGAAACGGAATCTTGGGGGACGGATTCATCGCTGAAATGAATGTCGATGCCTGCTTCCGTAACCGTTATGTCAGCACTGAAATCCGCAAAAACTTCTCCATGATACAGGAACGGAAAGCCATCATTAACATTGGGATTGGTGTGCCAGTACTCATTGGTTCCGTTACCAGTTTCACCCAGAAAATCCCAACCCAGTGAAGTGAAGGTACTTTCAAGCCTCATCTCGTCGTGGTTACTTTCTTCAAGATTGTTGTATGAACCGGAGATTTCGCGGCCCACAGCGGTCCCCGGGTCTGATAACGTATTTGACCATATACAATTGCTGAACAATGTGCCATTGTAATACCCTACAAATCCGCCATCATATGTATTCCCCGATAACTCTGACACGGTATAGCAATTATAAACACTACCAAAAACTGCGCCTGCAAATCCGCCAGAGTACTCACCTGTGCTTGTAACTGAACCGCTACAGAAACAATTGATTATTGATTCATATCCAGAGCTTGCAAACCCTCCTATGTATGAAGTCCCTTGAACATCGCCCGTTGAATAACATTCTCGTACAATGGATAAATTGTTGCTTTTGATAAAACCACCGGCATAGCCGCCAGTGGCAATTACATTTGCACTTGAGTAGGAATCTTCAACAAGGCACTCATAATTTACATAACCAATACATCCACCAGCATTCTGAGTAACACTTACCGTACCGCTTGCTGAGGAACTTCTTATCTCGCAGTGGTGCCATGCATATCCACATAGTAAGCCACACCCCCCCTCTCCATCAACAGAGCTATTGATAATGTGGCAATTATCAATCTCGGAATATTTGTTTACTCGCCCGATCAATATTGCTGAGCGATCATCTCCATGTACTTCGGAATCTTCAATCGTGATATTCTCGAACCGGCTGGAATCTGCATAGCCAAAGAGGCCCACATCTTCATTTGACGGTAGATAAATGTACAGGTTTGAAATGGTGAAATTGCCCCCATCCACGTTTCCAACAAACTTATTGGTTTCATCCGTCCCGATAGGGCTGAATCCGGCCCCGCCGTTCCAGGTCTGTGTATCTGAAGCATCGATATCAGCTGTTTGCTCGAAGTACGCGCCATCATTCCAGACGCTTGTCGTCGTCGATAACCACAGGAGATTATCCAGGCTGCTGATCAGATACGGGCTTTGCTCCGTACCGGCTCCTGAAGGTGCAACACCGTCAGCAGATAATGTGTATATTGAAACAAGTGAAAGAAAGAAAACGATAAACTTACTCATCGTAGCTCCTTGCATCGAACGGTATTATTATTAAAGACTATATTCATAGCAGATAGCACCGATTTCTGATGTTTTGTCAATGTAAAAACTCGACCGAACGCCAACTCCTTGAAATCGCAAATCGTGACGAGATACTTCATTCTCGAGGAATGACCTTATTAGTTTTATCTATTCACGGTCTCCTGAAACAGCTTTCACGTGGTAATATCTGTCACCACGGGGCATGGGGGCAGTCCAGCTTGTTCCATTTAAGGTTCCAGTTGTGTCCTCTGTGAAGTTACCGTCCGGCGTACCGCATGAATACACTTTGTAGCTACTGGCGCTATCGACCGGTTGCCAGGTAATCGTTACGGTCGATTCAGCAACAGATATCACAAGATTCGCCGGAACACCGAGTCCGGTGAAGTAGAAAGCTCCGATATCGTTGCGGCTTCCGTCGGGATCGTTATATTGCGGGTCTGGGTTACCCGTGTCGATACAAGGAGAATTCCCCAAGAGCGTGTAGTCTTGTGCGATTTCATCGGAGAACAGGGGATCCTGGGCGATATTATTCAAGTAGGTCACTTCATCCTGCGGTCGATAACTGATCCCATTGATCCCATCCATGACATCGCAAAATGTGATGTTCAGTCTCTTCTCGCTGCTCCATAACCGTATCTGGTCATTATCGTTTCCCCACAGAATCGTATTCATGATCTCGATACCGGGGAAGGTATCTCCCTGACCGGTAATGAAAAGTCCCCCGGCTCCACCGGATGAATTGTTTACGATCGTGCAATTGACGATTTCCGGGAAGCAATCTTTTGCATAGATCGCACCACCTTGCATAAATGCTCCGTTGTCAGCAATCAGAACATTTCTGATCGTCGGATTGACCCTAACCATATAGATTCCGCCACCGTAGGAAGCGGAGTTGTTGCGTATATCCACATTTTCGATCAGGACATCCGTCTCGACGCCTTCGCTGTTAAAGAGGTAGATACCTGCGCCTTTCGAGTTATCGCCAGGCAGGACATTATCTTCCAATACCAGATTCTGGATCGTGATGTCGGTGTTGTAAGCGTAGATTCCCGATCCGAACGCATCCTCACTTGTATTGATGAAGTTTGCCACATTATTGCGTAGCGTCGCATCCGCAATATAGACTACGGAGTTTTCAACATAAATCGCGCCTGCAAAACCCTCGAGCGCTTCATTACCATCCAGAACGATGCCCGATACGATCATCGTCGATCCCTGCATGAACAAAGCTCCACCGATATTGGCTTGATTTCCGTTAAACTCGACATCCTGAAGCGAAAACTCCGAGTCGCGCGTATATAATCCACCACCGATTTCAGAGCTACCCTGGGTGATTGCAAGGGATCCAATCGACACACCGCTGGAGTGATCCAGCAGCATCGCAGCGCTACCTGAATCCGGGTTGATTTCGGTGGAAGAAGCTCCACTTCCAATAATCGAGACGTAATCGGGGATTTGCAGCGGAAACGCTGTGCGTAGCGTTCTGCCAGGGCTGGCACGTCCCGCGGAAAGGTTAATCGTCACCGGATTGGACGGCTCGCCATAAACCTTGCTGAGTACGATTGCAAGTGTGTCGGGTTGAATGCTCATGTTCGTGACATACGCCTCCTGTCTTCCCGAGCAATCGTCGAAGGTATAGGAGATAAGAGAATCGTTCGCGCACCAGTAATTCGATACTCCACATTCGTCCCGGCTGAGTGTTGCCGCGACATCGAACTCGCTGCCGGACAGGTCGATGGTTCCGTTGAAGCTATTGCTCGCCACGCTGCTGCCCACTTGGGCGTAATTGTCGAAGAACCAGTTATTCTGGTAGTTCAAAACAAGTTGCGGACGCGTTCTGCGATCCTCGGCATCTTCATCGATACTCGTATAGACTGCGCCACCTTCATGCGTTCCGGACAGCCCATTCTCGATGAACTTGTTCGCATTGATAAACGGTGTGCAATCGTTCACGTAAATTCCGCCTCCCACCAGCCGGTGGACGATATAAGGATCTACATCCGGAAGCTCGATGAGCTGCGTCGTTCTCCAGCCGATACCGTGCCGGATTGTAAGTCCGAGAATCGACACGTCGATGCTGTTGAATGTTCTCGTAGAGGGGTTCAGGATCGCGATCCCACTCGCTTCCAGCGAATCGGAGGGAGTACCACCGTCAATGATGGTCGCATCGATATGACCTTCCCACGGATCGATGAGATACAGGCTGCCCAGTACGACCGAGTTCTGGATTTGCAGATTCTCCTCGTAGGTTCCATGCAGAACGATGATGGTATCCGTCATGGTTGACTGGATCTGATCGATTGAATATTGCACCGTTTGGTAGGGATTGGTAAAATCCCCGGTGCCGGTCGTGTTGCTGCCATTCTCCGATACAAACAGCGTGGATTGAAACTCGCTTTCCGGAGTGTTGATATCGTAGTAATAAGCGCCCATATCGTTTCGGGTTCCGTCAGGATCGTTGTAGATCAAAACGGGAGAGCCTGCATCACGACATGCGGAGATGCTGTGCAGCCGGAAGTTTCCGTTGGAGTAAGGTGTGCCGTTGTAGGGCTTGTACTTCGCATTCCAGAACAGAGGATATGTTTGCAGCAAGTTGCTGGAATCGATGTATCCGTAATTGGCCCCGGTATTGATATCGTTCTCATCGAGAAGACTGTAAGAGACATCGATATTGCTGATGCTTCCGCCGGAGCCAAAGCTGATCTGCCATTGGTCGTTCCCGAAGATAATGCTGTTGATGATGGTGACGTCCGTGCTGTTTTTCACATACGCGCCACCACCGCTGATACACATATTGCATGCGATGGTGCAGTTGATCATCTCGGGATTCGATCCATCGAGGTATATACCGCCACCCTTATGTAGAGCCTGGTTACCGGTCATCTCCAGCCTGATCATCTGGCAATCGGATTCGATCAGGGCAATTCCGCCGCCGTAGTTGGCATAGTTGCCGACCACCCGCAGGTGGCTCAGTGTCGGATTGGTGTTCTGGCAGTAAATACCGCCACCGTAAGATGCATTGCCATTGCGGAGGGTTAAGCCATTCAAAATCGCTTGCGAGCTTTCGCCATTGACGAAGGACGCGACACGGTTGTTTCCTCCGCCATCGATTATCGTGTTGAAGATATGGCTGGTCTCCTCATCGACGAAGTATTCCGAGGTCAGCAGCAGGTCTTTGCCGTTGAAATTTATGTTCTCATGATAGACGCCGTCCGCGACCTGGATCGTATCGCCCGATACCGCTGTGTCGATCGCGTACTGGATGGTCGCGAAAGGCTCTGTCTGGCTTCCATAATCAGGCCCGTCGGTACCCGTAGTCGATACAAACCAGTAGGTCGGTATCTCGACAGGGGTCGCCGTTGCCTCGTTGGATGGATCGCTTTCGTTACCCAAAACATCGACTGCCGTCACGTGATAGTGATACGTAACACCATTGGTCAGGAGTGTATCCAGATAGGTAACTGTGCGTTGACTGGCATCGATTACGGCAACAAGCGTGGAGGGATCCGGGGTTGTATCCCGGTAGAGACGGTATTCGCCCAGGTCGGCTTCCGTATTACTGTCCCATGTCAGGCTGATTTCGCTATCAGCAGGGTAGGCAAGCAGGTTCGTCGGTGCATCTGGAGCATTACCAACCACTTCCATATGTACGTTGATATCTTGCGTTCCGCCGTTGGAAGTGACGGAAATCGTGCCATCGTAATCGCCTTCGATCAGATATGTGCGGTCGATAGAAACAAGGACCTGCGTCGAATCGTCGCTCGCCACGCTGCCGCCGATGCTGTTTCGCATATCACGGGACGCAGCCACAAACCGAACGCTGGTTTCCGCAATCGACATCCAGTCTTCGCTCTCGTCAGCTGCCCAGTATAGTTGCCCGGTACCGGAATTCGAGATCGTGAAAGTAAGTTCTGTCGTCTCATCGCCGAAATCAAGGCTGTCGGGATCGATCGCAAGCACGGGGATCTGGGGATTCACGGTGATATAGTCTTCTTTTACCTCCGGGTTGGAGCGGGTTGCACGCATAGCGCTTTTCCGGGTCGATCTTGTGCCGTTCGCATCGGTCACGGTCAGCGACACGGAATAGGTACCTGTGGCATCGTAGAGCCAGCTTGGATTCTGTTCGTACGAATCGATAGTGCCGTCGTTCTGGAAATCCCATTCCCAGCCGGTCGGGATACCGTTGTGGCTCATGTCGGTGAAATGCACGGTATCTCCGATGGTGATCTCCTGCAAATCGACCGTGAAATCCGCTTGAATATCCAGACTGATATAGCCGATGCTGTACTCGTCCGACGGCTCGCTTTCCTGTCCGGTCGTCGTTACCGCCGTAACGTGATAGAAGTATGTCGTACCGCTGACCACGTCAACGTCCGTGAAGCTGTGGGTCGGGACTGGGGTACGGGTGTCGATCATCAGCGAATCTTGCAGAGCGAGGTACCCCGACTCCAACCCTCGGTAAATCCTGTAGCAATCGACATCGGCTTGTGGGCTTTGATCCCATGCAAGTAACACGCCGTTGCCAGCGTTTTGCAATGATAAATTCTCCGGCGCTGATGGAATAGACGATTCGCCCACGGTTGAAACTTCAATGCTGTCGCACAGCTCGCATGTATTACCCGCCATATCGATCGCGCGCACCCGGAAATAGTAATTGGTGTTCGGTTCCAGACCGGTGATCGTGGTATAAGTTACCGTTGGATCACCCAACCCCGGATCATCCTCTTTATCCCAGAGCCACGAATTCTCATCCACGTTCTCGTAGTTCCAGTAATAGATTTGATAGGTGTCGAAGAAACTATCGCAGGATTCAGCACCTAAAAACAGTCCGATTTCTGTATTAGAGAGCGCTAAACCGAATAGTCCGGGTATCTGAGTCGGTGGTGTGATGTCTTTGATAACATACCAGTCGTCCGCAATTCCTTCTTCGCTGGAAGTCCCGCTGTAAGTCGGACCGGTTCCGAATAAATCTTTCGCGCGCCATTCGAAACAAAGCGGATCGCCGTCGGTTGTAGATGCCGAATATGTAACCTCCGCACGGCAGATATATTCGTTGCCGCTGGGGAAGAACCGTTTCCCACGATCAGGATTGTCAAACTCGATACCTTCCGATGTCCATTCCTCTTCCGGTATCGCGTCATACGCGCCATTTCCATTGTAATCGATGCGATACTCGATGGTCGTTTCATCCACGCCGATGCCTAAATCGTCGATCATGCAGCCGATGGTTACGGTGTTGGTATTGTGCCAATCGGATGGCTGTTCAGGATATGGGTCGGTGATCAGCGGTGGCCAGTACTCGGCATCGACCGTATCGATCGCGGTGTTGGAGTAGCCGCTTTCGTGATCGTACTCGTCATATGCCTTGATTCGGAACTGATATATACCGTAGGTTTCCAGTCCCGTAACGCGCGTGGTGGAAGTTGTACGTGCTGCCAGCGTACTATCCTGACCAACAGACCAGACGCTCCCGAAATCACCGATGCCATACTCGATTACGTATGATTCGAAATGATCCTCAATCGTCGGTGTCCAGGTGAGATCAACCGAGTTGGCGTAGATATTCTCTGCCGCGAGATCGGTGATGGTCGTGGGGGGAGTGTCATCGGTAAAGCCACCCAGAACCATGAAATCGTCAATCTTCCAGATATCGGTTTGACTTATCTGGGGTTTGCGATACCTGAAGCGCAGTCGCAAGCTGGCTTGTTGGCTCGCTTGGGGTAAAAGCAACGTTTCAATACCCGTGACGGTCTCTGCCATGTAATGAATCAGCTCTTCCCACTCACCGCCATTGATAGAGTATTCGACAAACCCACCGTACCCTTCATTATCCTGAAAAAGCAGATCCTGATAATCATTGTAATACGAAATCGATACATAATCATAGTAGCTGCAATCTATTACGGGGGAGGTTAGCGTGCAATCAGCCGTTTCACCGGGGGAGGATAGCTCTACTCCCACGCAATAGTCGCTGCCGTCGTCCTGGATGGCGGACCAGTTGGCGCGGGTGTTGGTGGTCCAGCCTGGGGGAAGATTGCCGTCGTGGTCGAAATCCTCCGTGAAGAAGTCGCCGGTGACGGTGATGTAGTCCTCTTTGGTGTGGGTGGCGGTAGCGTCAAATTCGCTGACGGTGGTAAGCGTAATCGTCTTGATGCCCGACGTCGCGTAAGTATAGACCGGCTCCTCGTCGTTCGAATCGATTACGCCGTCGCTGTCGAAGTCCCACCGGTATTCGGTGATTGGAGCGGTTACGGCCGGCGTGAAGGTGATCGCATCGCCAAGCGTAACCTCTGTGGCGGATGCGGTGAAGGAGAGATTGTAGCTCTGATCGCCGAAGAAAAGCCGGTTGATTTCCGCACTATTCAGAGGACGTTCATAGATACGCACATCATCAATCGCACCATGGAAATAGAAATCACCAGATTGCAAATGTCCACCGATGTAGCAATGATTGTTTTCTGTATTTGCACCAATAACAGGTAGATCAGTATCTTGATATCCAACCATTTCGCCATCAAGATACAATTGCAATTGCGAACCGGTATATACTGAAGTAACGTGATACCACTGATCATCAACCACATCAATCGTATATCGATAGGCATCCTGCTGCTCTGTATCATTTGCGTAATTAATGATCGTGTTAAACTCGATTCCATCATTGTAATATAGCTGGAACGTGTGCCTGAAGTTATTCGTGAAAATGACATTATCTCCATCATGGGCATCAAACTTAATCCAAGCTGATACTGAGTATCCAGTATATGTTTCAGAATCATCAAAAATATACACATGATCTCCTGTACTATTGCACCTACATGCATAATCGGCAGAATCACCTGTATGACCAGCAACATAGTCAATCCCGTATGGTGTGCCATCTGGGAAATTCCCCGATGCATCCTCTGTTGTTCCATCAAACGGATACCACGCCACCAACCCATATTCCAGATCATCCTCGATGGTGATATAGCTGCGTTGGAAGCAGTAATCCTCCAGGTCGTTGCGCCGGACGATGAGGGTCACGTCGTACACGCCGTTCTCGTCGTAGCTGTGGGTGGGGTGCTGCTCGGTGCTGGTGGTGCCGTCGCCGAAGTCCCAAAGCCATTCGGTGGGCGCCCCCTGAGATGTGTCGTAGAACTGGATTTCGCACTGCCGCGGATAGGTGGTATCCTCGGTGTAGAAATTCGCATCGAAGGTATCGCCCTGGTAGAGTTCGGTGATTTCATCAGGGCTTAGCGCGCGGTCGTAGATGCGGACGTCGTCGATTTTGCCCTTGAAGCAACCATTGTTATCGCTTGCAGAACCAATTGTGAGATTCAGACTCTGATTCTGCAGAGCTGTACCGCTTGAAATTGTAGAATCGACGATTACACCATTAACATACAGGGATACCTGTGATCCATTATATGATCCAACAAGAAAATACCAAGTGATCAGGTTATAGTCGTCCTGCTCCATCGTGGTATGGATAATGTTTGGTGCTTCTCTGACAGTATATTTGTATCGTGAATTTGCAGCATGAAGCATATAGGGAGAACTATTAATACCATTTTCTCCTTTACCGACAAGAAAACCATCTGTGCCTGAAGCGCTAACCCAACAACATAATGTATGACAAGTATCGATCAGGTTCGGAGTATTGCTTGCTTCAATTATATCATCGATTCCATCAAATTCGTAAGCACTATCGGTGTTTCTGAATCGATCCTCACATGGTAATGCACCATCCACTGTGCCATCATGTCCATTCCCACTTGCATCTTCCGCATCCCCATCCAGCGGATACCACGCCACCAATCCATATTCCAGGCTGTTTTCGATGGTGATATAGGCTTGCTTGGTGGTAGTGCATTCGATGTCGTCACGGTAGATGGTGAGTGTAACGTCGTAGGTGCCTTCGTCGGCGTAGGTGTGGGTAGGGTTCTGCTCTGTGCTGCTGTTGCCGTCGCCGAAATCCCATTGCCAGGAGGTAGGCCCACCCTCGGACGCATCGTGGAACTGGATTTCCTGGTGCTCGTATTGGGTGGTTTCGTCAGCGTAGAAATCGGCTGCGATCGAATCACTGCAATAAAGCAAGGCAATCTCACCTTGATGTAAAACACGATTGTAGATACGTATATCATCTATTTTGCCAGAAAAATGCGATCCCCATGCTTTGCCATACCCGATAAAAACACTATCTTGCTCACAATCACTACCACCACCTTCATAAACACCAGAATCGATGATCTGACCATCTAAATATAAATTCGCTGTATGTGTTTCTCCAGAGTATGTCACGATTGCATGATGCCAGACATTGGTTGAAACAGAATTGTCGCCCGTAAGATTACTTGGTAACATACCATGTGAACCTGTATAAAGTTCACCTCCGTACGTTTCATCACGCAAACCTAAATTGAATTGCCAGTTGGGACTATTCGTACCAATATGCAGAATAGGATACCCTCCAAATTGGTAAGCCAAAGTATAAACATTAAACCATGCTGAAACAGAAAATGATGAATCTCGAGCGTCAGTAGAGAACAAATAATCAATTGAATCATCACTACCTAAATAGATTTTGCTTGTAGAACCGTCAAATTCAAGGGCTTGATTAACTTGGTTGAATCTGTTTGTCACTATCGAAGTAGTTCCGAAATCATCGCCATCGTTACCAGTTCCAGAAATATCTTCAAGGCTGCCATTATTAAAGGGATACCATGCCACCAGCCCATCCTCGAGATCATACTCTATCGTTATATACCCCTCTTCCACGCAGGTGTCCTGCATATCGTCGCGGTAGATGGTGAGGGTAACGTCGTAGGTGCCATCTTCGGTGTAGGTGTGGGTAGGGTTTTGTTCGGTGCTGCTGTTGCCGTCACCGAAATCCCACAGGCACATGTCCGGCATACCGGTGGAAGTGTTGTAGAACTGGATTTCCGTGCCGGCGGGGACGTTGGTTTCGTCGGCGAAGAAGCTGGCTTGGAAGGTGTCGCCGTAGTAGAGAAGTTCGATTTCTTCTGGATTCAGGGCGCGGTCGTAGATGCGGATGTCGTCGAGTGCGCCATGCAACCCAGCTTCCCCATCAGACAAATGACCGCCAATTCGACATTCATTATTATATGAACCGCCACCAATAGGACAGATTGACACACTGACAGAATCGATCATCACTCCATCAACAAAGGTTTTGATTGCATCGCCGGAATAAACTGATGCAATATGATACCATACCTCATCCGTTATGGTAAATGGAGTATGAAGAGCTTCAGGTGCCGAATCTGTACCAATTATTGTACTGATCGTTGCCCCATCGTTATAATACAGTGAATATTTCGTCCAGGTAGCACCAATCCAACCACTCTGGAAAATGTTGTTGTCACCCTGATGATCCGCAAACTTCACCCACGTTGCAACAGAATAAGCACTATGTGGTTCCGTATCCTCAAACGCATACAGCCAATCACTGTTGCCATCAAAGAACATCGCGCCATCTTGGTCATTAAAATGACCATTCACATAGTGTACATCACCGTTCATGATAGCGGGAGAATGATTCCCAGAAAAATCAAACGTATTCCCATCCAGCGGATACCAGGCCACCAAGCCATTCGTAAGATCGACATCGCGATCCCATGTTATAGCCTGACCCGCATTGGGAAGCGCGTTCATAATGGTAAAAGTAATCAGGATTAGAAGCAGTAGTCGGCTTTTCATTGCTGCACCTCATTGTATGTTTTTTCATATCTCACGCTGTAGGTCATGATGGGCTTGCTGAAGCCTTTAACGTCGATCAGTTTGCCTTCGTCCACATTATACTCTTCCGACAGGACGTCCCGGGTCTCCGCGTCGATGGTGATATCGCCCGGACCGCCAACGCCCTCCAGCCGCGATGCGAGATTGACCACGCTGCCGATGATGGTGTATTCCATCTTGTCCGGTGTACCGATATTACCCACCTTGGCGCTTCCCGTGGCGACGCCGATACGAATCCGCAGGTCATACTTGAGCCTCTTCTTGATTCTCTCGTTCACCTTTTGCAGTTTCTTCTGGAACGCGATGGCGAAATCGACCGCGCGTTGCTGGTTGGGTGTTTTTTTCTCCTCATCTTCAAAGAATGCGAGAATACCGTCTCCGAGAAATTTGTCAACGATTCCATCATGCTTTTTAACCAGTTCGACAGCCACTTTCAAGTATTCGCCAAGTACGTCCTGCACTTTCTCGGGCGAAGAGTTGTCACAGAAGTCGGTGAAGCTGACAATGTCGGAGAACATCACCGTGATGTCTTTCTGGTGACCACCGGGTTTCATGGCATCGGGATCGTTGAGAATACGTTTCATAAGCTTTGGGGACAGATAACCTTCGAGATTGGAATAGAGATGAATCCGCTCCTCTTCGGTCTTCATGTAAATATAGATTGCGGTGAAGAGATAGACGGTGCCCAATGGTAGGACCGTCGAAAACACCGGCAGAATCACATCGCCATAGGCATACATGATAAACGTAGAGGCGATATATACCAGGATCATCAGGATGGACGCGATATGATAGATCCCTTTGCCAAACCTGATTCCGATAAAAACGATGAAAGCTGAAAGTATGAGAATGATCAGCAGCTCGAGAAGATAACCTGCTTCAGAGATGTTCGATCGATGCAGGAGTGTGTTCATCGCTTGCGCGACGGTGAAGGAATTGTAGAGCAGATCGCCGTTGGGGATGGGAAAGAAGTCTTTCTTGTCGGATGAGATATCGGAAACGACGACCATTTTACCCTTCAGAATCGAGAAATCGATATCCTCGTTCAAGATGTCCCATGCGCTGAAAGAGGCGAGGTCTTCCATCTTGAACACCGATGAGGTGAAATCAATAATGAGATTGCCGTCGGGATCGAGCTTGAGAGCAAAATCGGATGTTCCGCTTTCGGTTGGGAAACTTTTCAGGACGACATGGCGTCGATCCGGGATTTCGATGTTCTCCAGCGGATAATCGAGATAACTGCAAAGCCCCTGTAACGCGAACGAAGGTGCCAGCTTGCCGTTGAACTCCGCGATCAGCGGAATCCTGCGCATGACGCCGTCGATGTCGGGTTGTATATTGCTGAATCCCGCCGCCAGAGAGTATTCCACGATCCCGGTAAGCGAACTGAACAGGATGCTGTCGATTTTCTTCAGCGCTGGTTCATCGACATCGGGATTGATCTCGAAGGAATAAAGGTCGAAGAAGTAATCCGAATTGACGGAAGGTTCGTCGGAATCTAAATCGGCAAGATAGGGCAACACGACATTGGCGGAATTCATCACAGCGTCAATCATTGCCTGATTGCCCAGCGTATCGGCGGTATTGCCCCAGATGAGGTCGAGCATGATGATTTCGGGATCGTTTTCTGCAATTCGGTTGAGAAGCCGAGAGTAGAACGTCTTGGGCAGAAGCGTTTGTCCCGCCTTTTCTTTGGTGTAGTTGTCGATGTTGACGAACACAAAATCATCCGCCAGGTCGATCGATTGTCCAACCATGGTTTTGAATTTCATGCGTTCATCGATCGTTTTCAGCTCGAAGATATCGATGCTTTTCTGTGCCAAAGCTACGAACAGCACGACGACAACCAAACAAACGAGGTTTCCCAGTAGTAAATTCCGACGATGCTTCTTCTTCATATCGCCTACGCCTGTCTATTGGCCGGTTTCCGGTTCTTTCAGATGGATCTCCGCAACCGCGACTTCCTCGCCGGAACAGCTATGCGTAAGACTCTGCTCAACGAGAACGAAATTCATCTTTCCACGGAACGTAACACCTCCGATTACGGGGCGCTCGAGCCTTATTACCGGCATCTGCTTGTATTCGGGATATTCCCTGCCTGTGCGAATATCATCGAGATGCGCGATGATCTTCCTGAAGAATTTATCCTTCACCTTACCGCTGACGGACTGATACTGTTGAAACAGCTCAACCAGCTTTGTCTGGGAGGTTCTCGAGGACATCAGGACGTACCTGTCCTGGATGTTCATATCATTGATTTCAATCCAGGGTAACGTTGTGAAAATGGAGTCTGCTTCCGCCTGATTATCTTGAGAATGTGATGAATACATCAGGCTGGCACGGTTCGCGTTATAGCTGATCGCATAGAAGAAATCACCGTTAGGGAATTCGACATTGAGGCGAACACGGTCGCCAATCTTGAGTTGCGTGGTATCTTCGACGATGGTGATTTCGTCCTCGTCGTCAACCGATTGCTTGACCATCCCATATCGAAATCCGGTCATATCTGTGGCAGCAAGAGAAGTTGCCAGACTGATCAAGAGAATGAGCAAAAGAACGTGTTTCATATCTCCTCCAGTTTACTCCGTATCGCCAATCAAGATAAAAGGCGCCCAGAAATAGGGATTGCTGTATTGTTTTTGATTCTTCAAATCCAGTTGTGCCTGCCGAAGCGCTCTGGCAGGTCTTACGCCATCCTTGAGATAGCGATAAAAATTCTCCATCAAGAGTCGGGTCGATTGGTCGTCAACACTCCACAGCGATGCGACCACCGATGGCACCAGCGCGCCAAAAAACGCTCGCGATAATCCCAACAGACCTTCTCCTTCGGAATAATCGCCTTTCGCAGTGTTGCATGCACTGAGGATCACCAGGTCCGAATTCATCTCCTTCTTCAATATCTCTCGCGCGGTCAGGAAGCCATCGTTATGCTCGTCGATCGTCAGTACGATCGAGGAAAACATGGGATTGACCTCATCGAGAACGCCATGAGAGGCGAAGTGGAGAACACCGTATTGATCGTAATTGGCGTTGAAATTCTCTTCGCTCGCCTGCTCACGCAGAAAAACTTTCGATTTCGTCTGGTAGATCGATTGGATTGCCTTAACCTCGTCCTCGGTTGCTGGGAGTTCGGACAAGCTTCCCTCGATGGTAAAAACACCTGCTTCGCCAAGATAGGGATTCCCGAAGGCAAGCACTTGTTCCTTTCCTTTGGTGCCGATCGTGCGTAACTGCTGCAGGACGCTCATCGACGGTGCATAATAGACAGTGTACTTGTCGATGAGATACTCGTTTGTCTCGGGTGATTTCAACGCCTGGAAGGGCACCAGATTCAACGTGCGATCCGGGATGATGCAAAGCTGCTCGACTCCCTCGAGTTCGGGCGTGACCGGCTCGATCAGCTTGCCGTACAAGTCTTTGAAGCTGGCATTTTTCCATTGCGTGGTTAGCAATCGAACCGCATCGTCGAGTTGCTCTCGCGAAAGCTCGATCTCAATAACCTTGATCGTTTGCTTTCGTCGCCCCAGATTGCGCATGACAAAACAGTAGATTCTTTTCTCCACGACCATGTATGCCAAAGCAGCTTCTGTGCTGTTCAGCAAATGAAGCGCTTCCCGAGCGTCGATCGGTTCTCCTTCGCCCATCTCCTGCTGCAAATCGGGATGATTCAGAAACAGGGTCGATTTGAAGTTGGACACCGCCCGTTTCAGGTTGCGCTGCTGTATCACCAGTGAATCGAGATCACGGGTTGGTTTTTCGGAAAGGGCATAAAAGCTGATCTCGCGGGTGACATTTCTCAACTCGGCTTCCACCTTTTGCTGATGCTCGATTTCCTCGGGAGAGAGGTCTTCGTCGAATACAAGGAAAGCCCCTTCGATGATATCCAGCAAATTGCGTGCTTTCATCCGTTCATAGTATGTATATGCATTCAGGTTTTCGTTCTTCTCGACGTAAAACTGGATAAGGTCTCGATAGATATCCAGCGCTTTCGATATGAACGCAGAACGATGCTCCTCGACGCTGATACTGGATCGAATCTGCTCGATGTTCTCGATCGCTTCCTTCAGCGATTTCTCGGCCTCCTCCGGCTTCCCTGTTGCAATCTGTATTCTTGCCAGTAAGTGAAAATTTTGCGATAACTGATCGAGATTATTCAGTCGCTCCGCGATGGAGATACTTTCTTCCAGATGAAGTGTTGCGGACTCATAGCGTTGAAAGGTGAAGTCGAGATTGGCGAGTTCGAAGTATATCCGGGATTCTTCACTCAGGAAGCCCAGCGGATCATTCTCGTCCAGGGCTTTCTGATAGAATTCTCTCGCTTTCTCGGAATTGCCCATCTCCATATAAACATTCCCGATGTTCTTAAGGGTCGTGATCTGTCCGCGTTTATTACCGATCGATCGTTTGATCTCCAGCGAACGTTGATATTTGTCGAGGGCATCGTCGTATTGTTGTTGTTCCAGATGCAGCCCTGCCAGGTTGTTCAGTACCCTCGACTCCAGGTCCTTATTCTGCAACTCCATCGCCATTTTCAGAGCATCCCGATAATAGACTTTTGCATCGTCTGCTTTATGGTAGGCATTGTAAATCGTGCCGAGGTTGTTCTGTATTTCAGCGATTGTCAGTTGCGATTCGTAGGGATACGACATTTCTTCGGCTCGCTTGTAGTATTTCATGGCCTCCCCGTAATTTCCACGGGAATATTCCAGAAGACCCATCGTGACTGTTATATCTTTTTCAAGCTTGGGTTGCGGATTTGTTTTGAGGATGGCAAGAGCTCGCTTGATGACATTTTCGGCTTTTGGAAATGCCGATTGCTCGATATAGATAACGCCAAGCGTATTCAACACCCCGCTGACTCCAAGTGAATCACCCTCGGTTTCGCGATATCTCAAAGCCGATTGCGCATACTGTTCTGCATCGGCAAATTCACTCCTGCGTGCAAGGACATATGCAAGGCGGTTTTCAATCACCGCGGCAGAACGGGTAAAGCCGAGTTGTTGCTTGATCGTTAACGATTCCCGCAGATCTTTTTCCGCGTTCTTAAAGTCTCCGCGCCACATCGCGATGCTACCGAGTTTGTAAGTCGCGTTGCTGATTTGCTTCTCCGCGCCAAGTTCGCGGAACATCTCCAGCGCTTTATCGTATTGATCGCGCGCTTCCTCCACGTTGTGATTCTTTTCAAGTGTCTTTGCAGATTCGTAGATATCTTCAGCCTGCTTCAGATCGACGCTCCACATATATATTGTGCTAAACAAAACGATTGTGAACCATGCTGCCTTTTTTACCATAAGCACTCCTTTCTAGTAAATAATACACCGATAAAATCCCGATAATGTCAAGCATAAAAATTCCCCCGTTTTTCATACGAAGTTGGCTTTGAAGTGATACGCGATTTGGCAAAAAGTGCCAAACCTGTAGCACTATATGGGTGTTTTTGTGCAGAAATAAAGCTTGCCCAAGACGAGCAGGCTGGTTGAATTCCTTCGATTCTACTTATCACCGCTCCACACATACAGCTTCCTTTCGAAGGCTACAATCTCCATAATGATTCCTTCTTACTTCAGTAATAACGCTTTTTGCAGATATGACTTCTTGCCAGCATTCATTTGGATCAAGTACAGATCGCTTGGCATGATTTTACTGACCTTTCCCCCGCAAACTAGTCCATTCAGAAAGTGACACGAACGTTGTAATCGGATGCGGTTTATTGCTTGCATAAAACGGTTTGAGAAGTTAACTGCATCACTGTCATTCGTGGAGGCTTTGTGAAGAAGCGATACACGGTTCCGCAGATCATCCGGATATTGAAGCAGGGGGAAGGCGGTGTTGATGTGAAAACGCTGTGCCGCGAGAAAGGAATCCGCCGTCAGACGTACTATCGCTGGAAGAGCGTGTATGGCGGTCTGGAGGTGGCTGAGGCTGAGCGACTCATTGAGCTTGAGGACGAGAATCATCGTTTGAAGAAGCTTTTGGCAGAGCGCGATTTGCAGGTAGAAGTATTGAAGGACGTGCTCTCAAGAAATATGGTGACGCCCCGGCAGAAACGAGCGGCAGTCGGGCCTGTGAATAACAAGCGCGTGGAGCGGCTCTACGCGAAGGCTGGGCTTCATATCCCCAAACGTCCGCACCGCAAGCTCTACCATTGCGTCGAACCGCTCCAGGAAGCCGAACACCCTGATCATCATTGGTCTCTTGATTTTGTATGGACAATCTTGCAGACGAACGCCTATTTCGCATTCTCAACGTTATCGACGACTTCATCCGAGAATGCGTGCTACAGGTGGTCGACACTTCGATCCCCGGGCGAAGGGTCGTGCGTGAGTTGGAGATGCTTGATCGCAAACCGTTGTTGAATGTATCGAACATCGATTCTTCCTTTCGCAATGCAGTTCTTGGAATAATCTTGCGTCGATCAGGCAGGAACATTAGAAAATGACAACTAAATTGCGATTAGATTGCCATATGATCAGCATTCAAGAAAAATCGAGTAGGGGGAGTGTTTCTCCCCCTCTCACACCACCTGGCATACCTGCTCAGTACCAAGGCGGTTCCTTTCGCGGTTAAACAATACAAACTTGTCGAGTAAAACAAGTTCTGCGTCAAGGCTCGTCGCTTGACCCATGCCGAAGGGGATTGCTGCTCCTCGTACGCGCCAGATACGGATACGCTTTCTCCAGTTGCGTCGGGGCTGGCAGTCGAAGAAAAGTCTATCTCCAACTGCTCTTGCTGCCGCTCCTTCCCTTGCTGATTTGTCATGACTGCTCCTTGGGCGTTAGGTTCGGTCCTTCGGCGTCGCGCCTACTATGACCTCGGCTGACTTCTCATGCTCCTTCCGACGATGTCGCCACCGCCGTTACCTCGACGGGAGAGCACGAGACCTCCCAGGGTAAGCATTGCATCCTTCGTCCGGGCCTCGCTGGATTTACCGTATCGCGCTACGTGTGGCTGCGGGCTTATCGATCCATAGCTCGGTTCCCCTGCCTACACGGCCTTGTATCCAGTTCCTGTTCGTCGAGTCCGGACTTTGTCACGGGCTTCCTTCAGACCCATCCTCGCGGATACGCCCTTGCCGTTGACTAGCAGTTCTCGCCACTTTGAGCCTGTAGAGGACTTACACCTCCTACATGCAATGCATGCCTAACATACTAAGAAGTTTTGGCTTCGCAGGCTCTCCCCACAGGGAAACCTTTTCAGCCTCTCTTCGGAGGGGCTGTTTTGATAGAAAGGTTTCAGGATTCATTTGCGATTAGAAGACAACGACACTGAGATGGTTGAACAGTATTATCCTCAATCGATGAAATCATGCTCAGTATAATCAGCACATTACCAATGGCTCATGTGCTGAAGAGTACTTAGGCCAGCGGTTTATTGCATGCCTTTGATTTGCTGGGTAAGGAATAGCTGCAGGATCAATAATACTGATTTGGTTGAAAAACTCATCAGGTTTGTGTCTTCTCATACTCACTATACCACCTTACCACCGGATTGAACTTCACTGCCCTGTTCATCCCTGTTGCTGGGTCTTTCACGATGCAGCCTTCTGCGCGCAGTATCCGCAGGTAACGAAAGACGGTCTCGCGGCTTAGATGACTGCGTCGAGCTACTTTCTCGGAGTAGCCATGACGCTCGACGAGGCGGTAGACCTGTCGCAAAATCCGCAGCTTGGGTCTCCAGTCAAACTGTGGCCTGCTCGCGCGGTCATTGAGGGAAACAATTCTGCTGTAGATATTCCCATCCTTCTCTTTCAGCAATAATTTGATTCGTCCCTCCCGCACCAACTGAGGCAACAGGTTGCGGACGGTCTTCGTGTGCAGCCCGGTATCGTTGGCGACGTCCTTCACGGTGAAAGGTCGCTTATGATACTCGACGAAACGGTCTATGACTCGCTTCGCAGGGATGTTAGGACGCATTCTTTAGCTCCTGCGTTTCGAGCAAATCGCTGAGCGCGACCTCGGACAGGTTCTTGGATGCGGCCACCTTCTCGACAGCTTCGATGATCTTGATCATTTGGCGGAAGTTGCCGTGGGTTGTCTTGTAGATGTACGTCACCAAGTCGGGACGCATCTTCACCTCGGAGACGGCTTTGCAGACCAGATCGACATCCTCTCGTGACAACTTCTTGAACTCGTAGAAGTAGTTGCACCGATCGAAGTAGTGCGCGTTGGCCTTGAGCAGTTTCTCACGGGCATCCTTCATACCGACCAGCACCACAATGGCCAGCGTCTCGTCCACGATGTCTCGAATCGATCCGAGTAGCATCGGCTGGTTGAAGGCGTAGTCGATTTCGTCGATGACAATGACCGCCTCCGGATACGAGTGCAACACGCTGATGCACCTGCGCAGAAGCGTACTCGTCGAGCCGTGCAGGTTATCGTCCGTGTGACCGAAGCGGTAATTGATCAGTCGCAGCAGCTCCCGCGCGAACACCTTGGCCGTCATCGACGCTTCGAGTCGCAGGTAGATGTAGTCGTTGGCGTAGGCAAGCCGCTTGGCGAAGCGGGTCTTGCCCAGTCCCGGCGCGCCATACAGAAGTCCCAGTCCGACCATCTCGGTCTTGGGTCTGCTCTGCAAGTAGGCGATACATTTCTTCGCCCCGCGAACGTTTGATGTCTCTGCTAATACCCTTTCCTTCATGTTCTCCTCCGTCTATCCTATTCCAATTGCTTTCATCAGTTCTGCGAAGCTGGGTTCGTCATCCTCGCCAGACTTTCGCTCTTCTTGAATGGTCTCGGTCTCCGCCGACGCTCTGACGATGTCATCGATGGTCAGCGTCGGTTCCGGTTGCTCGATCAGCGGCTGGTCGGCGAAGATTTCACCGATCTGGTCGGTCGCCGGTTGCTGTATCTGGCCGACGGCTTCGTTGACCTTCAGAAGTATCTTCTCGGACGATTCCTGCACGTTCTTCTCGAGCTTGCGAATGCCCTGTAGCTCTTTCTGAAGGGCCTTCTGTGCCTGCGGCTTGTCCTTGGCGAGATGGATGAATGGATGCTGGTGTCGTCGCGCTTCGGCCTGACAAATGAAGCGGTTTTTCGCGTCGTAAACGAGCACCGAGCGCATGTCCATCAGGTCGTAACGTATCGTGACCTTGTCGCCGATGTGCTGTATGAGCTCGTCGTGCCAGAAGTGGATGTTGCTGAATCTGACTCCCGATGCCTGCACCACACGGTCGGTGGCCGCGAGCATTAGGAAGTTGAGCCTTGCTGGATCAATTTTCTGGTCGTCAGGCACGATGGCGTTGTGAAAAACCTCGGCCGGTTTCGCGCCGTTGAGTCCACCATGGGGTGTCAGGCCGTACATCTTCTCGATGTAGAGTCCGATCATCGCCTTCGCCTGCGGGATGGTCAGCGGTTTGCCAGCGAAGATGTTTCTGACCCATTTCTCATTGCGCTTCAGCGTCGCAGGTTTGTCATTGATGGAGCCGCCCCGGAAGGTCGTCATGTACCGCTCAAAATCGTCCTGAAACGTTCTGAAGAACCTCTCGACTACCTTGGCGCGCGCGTTGTAGGCCTTGGCGAACGCCACTCCGATGCCGAGTCGCGGGAAGATACCCTCCAGCTCCTTGCTCAAGTCGTGCTTCTCCCACTGCTTGTTGAACAACTTCGAGCGGAAGGCCTTGCCATTGTCCAAATAGACGTATTTCGGCCTGCCACCCCAGTGCATGATCGAATTGCGAAGTGCGAGAAGAACATGCTGTGAGTCTTCCGAGACCGCCAGCGACGCTCCCACCGGATAACGGGAAGCCCAGTCGAAGAACATGATCATCGTCATGCGTCTGGGTTTTCCGGTAGCCGGATCGATGATGTCGAAGGCGAGCTTGTGGCCGTCAGCAACCCATACGTCGCCGACCTCGAGTTCGTCACTGCGAAGGACACTGAGAATGCCTGTTTCTTTGAGGCTCTTCTTGCCATTGCGGAGCAAGTTCCACTCAGGCTTGTGGCTGTCGCGCCACTCCTCGCACCAGCGGCGGAGGGTTATCTTGCTGGCGGGTGACTCGAACCTATCGAGTGCCTCCATCTGTTTGAGCTTCCTGATGGCTGATCCGATGGTGACGCGATTCGGATTGAGTAACAGGTGGAGCAGGAAATTCTTCTCCGTCTCAGTGAGGTTTCGTTCCGGCTGCCCAAGCTTACGGCTTCGAATCAACACCTCGCTGCTCCTACTCGCGGCTTCATACTGCTTCACCCAGCGTCGAAGCGTACGCTCTCCATGCTTACCTTCAAGCTTGAACAACTCAGGAAGCAAATCACCAGCATTGTAGCTCGCAGTCATTGACTTCCACGTCTCCGTCCGCGATTCCGACTCATCGAGCTCTTCGATAATCAACTCGCATAGCCTTGCACGCAGATCAGCTTGTTTCTGCAGATCAAGCGGAACAACGATCTTGGGGCGTAAATCAGGGATTGAGTCGTCAATCGCAGCAGGCAATGACTCCGTGAGAGTGGGAAACGGCGTTACCTGACCTGTCTTTTCTACGAGATAATCGTCTGGCACCTCATAGAGCTTCCTATGACCTCCGTGCTCCATCTTGACTTGTTTTGTCGACCATGCCTGCTTCTTTGCGATTTTATACAGACCAGGTCGAGTAACATCCAACATATCGCACAATTCATTACTCGATAGCCAAGTCATCCTATCCTCCTTCTCGCGTCTCTCGCATTTATGCTATATGCTTCTCCAGTAATCTGACTCAATTCCGGTTCGAGAAGTTCGAGGAATGCATCTGCTTTTCGCATATTCTTCTCGCCCTTCATATAATATTCCAACATCCGCATCGAAATTCCTATGGTTTCCGAAATCTCGGAAATGCTGATTCCCTTAAGCTTTATGGCTGCTTTGAACTGGTTTTGCGTGTGCTTTTTCAATCCGTTCTCCCTTCCGTTGAAAATTTTCCATTGACATCGGTTCGTGTTTGTGCAATTTCGAGTTCATGCATCATTAAAGAAGAATTGCGTGAGAAATGTCAACAGATTTCTCGCATAAACTGTAAGTCATTGCAGGAGAAAGCATGGAAGTAAAAGACAGATTGGCGGCTGTAATTAAGTCGTTAGAAATGAAAAAGATGGATTTTGCGTCGTCTATCGGCGTGTCGACCGGAAACCTTTCGGACTGGCTCTCTGACAAGAAAAAAAGCAAGCCATCCATTGATGCGCTGGTTCGTATTTGCGAAATGCATGCCGTGAACATGAACTGGTTGCTCACTGGTCAAGGCTCGATGTTCATCGATCCGTATCCTGAAGCGTTACTCGAGACCGAGGATGGTAGGAAAAAGCGACTCGAAATGCTCAAGCACACGGTCAAGACAATCGACGGCAGGCCGTATAATCCGTCGGACAACTACTTCAGCCGGACGGTGAGTCTGCCGGTGGAAGCGGAGATTGCGGCGGGGCCTCCCGTGAAGGCGAAGAAAGACAGCCTCGCGTATATCGAAATCCCGCGCGTGTTCCTTTCGAGTGATACGGTGAACTACTGCGTCTTCCGGGTGAACGGTCACAGCATGGAGCCGAACATCCATCACGGCGACATCGTGGTCATCCATTACAACTACGACTGGATGAGTCTCGATGGTAAGGTCTGCGCGGTGAGAACAGACGAAGGCATCACGCTGAAGAAGGTGCAGCTCGTGCCTCACAAGAAGCAGGTGCTGCTTCTGCCGTTCAACCGAGAGTACAACGTCATCGTGCTCGACGAGGATTCACCAATGGACGTTCACCTCGTGGGCGTGGTGGTGATTCAGTTCAGGCTCTATTAGACGAATTGGCGAGCATCGGTTCGATCGGGTTCGTTTCACCCGGTCGTTTGACGCTCGCCTTTTTCATTGCGTTTTACAAACGTTTTACAGTCGCTCTTTTACAAACGCCCTTTACACACGTTTACAGACGCCCCTTTTACAGTCGCTTTACAGACGATATCCCATGAGCTTGCGCGAATCTCCACGGAAATAACGGCTTAACACGGCTGCGCGAGTGGAACCTATGTGCCAAACCGGTGGCACCGAACGGGACGAAACGCACCGTTTCTGCCATTTCTTTACAAACGCTTGCAGACGCCTATCTCGCAAGTCCGTCGATGCTTGGGTGGAAAACCGAGCGTTTGTAAACTTCTGCCAAGGGGGTGTCATTTAATAAGGGTGTGTGTGAAGTGACACGCGATTTGGCAAAAAGTGACAAAAACGTGGCAAATCAAGAAACGGTCCCGGTTTGTTTGGTCAGCAAACAGCCTGAACAAATTGGAGCTTTGCCTGGTTGATGTCATGCAGGGCTTGCTACGCACCGCCATGGTTCTCGCCAAAGCCTGTCTGGCGAATCACGAGAAAAGCCTGTCCCCGGGCTGGGAACAGGCTGTGAACTCTTTCGTAAGGGGCTACTTCAGCAGCAGCATCTTCTTCGCTTCCACCTTGTCGCCGGCCTGCAGCCGGTAGAAGTAGACGCCCGACGACACCGGCGCTCCGTTGTCGTCGTCGCCGCGCCACACCACGCTGTGCTCGCCGGATTCAAGCGCGCCGCGCACCAGCGTACGCACCTTCTGGCCTCTTACGTTGTACACGTCGAGGGCGACGGCGCTGGCGTTCTCGCGCAACGAGAAGCGGATGGTGGTCTGGGGATTAAACGGGTTGGGGACATTCTGTCGCAAGCGCGTGACCTGCGGGGCGATATCGTGTTCATCGACAGCCACCGGCGGATCGATAGCGCCGTCTGTCCAGGCGACGTAATGCAGCACGCCGATCGCCGCGTTGCTCGTGCGGTCCAGAATCTCGTCACCGATGGCTTCGTTCATGTTCCAGTATCCGGCGAGATCGTCTTCGCTGCCGGTAAGCGCGTGGCTCATGTTCTGCTGTACTTCACTGGCTGTGCGGACATCGTTCCACACGCGCAGCTCGTCTATAGCTCCCGAGTAACTGGGAACAATCATCATGCTGTCGGGTTCGCAGGTGTTGCCGATGACAAAGTCGCTGCCGCTGTTGTCAACCAGCGCGCCGGAAGGCGTTGCGGACTGCGTGAGCTCCTGCGCCTGACCGTTGAGATACACCGTAAAAGCGCTCTGTCCGTCGTAGGTCACAGCCACGTGCGTCCATTCTCCGAGCAGAATCGAGTTACTGGGCGTAAGTGTGACGCAAGCGCCATTCGCATGCTCAGACATGATCGCCAAACAGTGTTCCTGCATGCCCTGATAGTTTTCGTTCGGCCACATTTTCACGGCACCCTTGTCGACAATGAGACACCCCGGTGGATTGTCCACAATGGTCTCGGTTCCATACTCGTTAGGTTTGATCCACACTTCGAGCGTGAACGCGCCGTCAAGTTCCGGGGCATCCTCTGCGGCGATGGTGGCAACGCCTGCATGCGCAGTAGTATTCGAGAATTCGAGTGCGCTGTCACCGTTGAACAGATGGAGATAGTTCTCGGCGGTCAGCGAGCAGGTGTTTGCCCCGTCTGAGACGGTGAGCGTGGTCGTTTGCCAGCCAGGGGTGTCGAACGTGTAGTTGGGGTTTTGCACGGTGGCGTCGGTGGTTCCATCGTTGTCAAAGTCCCACGCCCAGCTTGTGATTGCCGAGGAAGTCACGGTCTTGTCCAGGACGGTGAGTTCGATGGGCGCGTGCGGCGCGAAGTCGTCTGGATAGACGAGTTTGAATCCTGGCTCCATGACAGGGAAGCCGAAGAACTGCAAAATCCTCGCCAGCAGCATCTCGCGGCGATTGAAGTTTGCGTCACCGTGCAATCCTGCCAGCGAATAGGACGAGCAGAAGGTCTTCTGGCCGTTGGAGCCGGTGTTCTGCACGGCCACGTCGCCGTAGTCGCGAGCAGTGAACACCACCTGCCCTGAGCCGGACGCCGCGAAGCGATCGAGGAAGAAACGCGGGAATTGCGTCGATCTGTCGAAGACAAGATCCTCGCCGAGGGTTCCGTCCTGTCCCACAAGCGCGTCGAAGTAGTCTTCGTAATCACCGCTGTCGATGACAGAGAGTCCCAGAAGATCGAGCAGCTCCGCATTGTCGCCGTTGTAGAACCCCAGCGCGCTGCCGCCCTCGAGATAGAGCTTACCGCCGGCTTCGAGATACTCAGTCACAGTCCTCGCCTCGCGGCTGAGGAACGGATAATCGAAGCTTCCCGCTTCGCCGTAATTGCCAAAGCTCAAGAACACGGCGTCAAAACCGACCAGCGAGGAAGGGAATTCGGTGGCGATGGCGCAGTCGATATTGTTCGCCTGCAGGTACTGGTAGATGAAATCGCCGCTGAAATGCATGTTGTTCTGATCGTTGACACCGCCGTCCCATATCAGCACGCCGCTGGGGGAAATGTATTGCTGCAGTGTGAACGACTGCCCGTAGGTGATATCGATGTCGGCGGCGACCTGCACGGTCAGATCGATTGTCTGCGGCTCGGCGCTGGCAGCCACCTGGATGGTGAACAGATCCTCGAACACGATGTCGTCACAGTCGGCGGGGATGGAGACGGTACTGGAGGCATTGGTCACTGTCACGTCGCTGTTGTTCACGCTCAGCGTCAGTGTCACGTTGTCGGAGCTGACGTAGTGGGCATAGTTGCGCAAAACCAGACCGATGCTGGCCGCATCTCCAGGTTCGAGCATATTATCGCCGTCGCTGTCGTCGATGGGCAGCCAGCCGACCAGTTCGAGGCGAAGCTCCTGCGGAATGGTGACGTTCGTTTCCGTCAAAGCGCGATAGGCGTTGATGCGCCCGCAACCGAGCTTGTTCTCGTAATCCGGGTTGTTGCTGTCGATGTCGTCGCACGTGCCCAGCACCTGGGTGATGAGCTGATCGTTGGTCCAGTCGGGGTGGTATGACTTCAGTAGCGCTAGTAAGCCGGACACGATGGGGCTGGCGAAGGACGTGCCCGAGCAAAACCCGTATTCGTTGCCAAAGCTGGTGCTCTGGATGCGAGCGCCGCTGTAGGTGCCGCCCGGCGCGCAGACATCGATGCCGATGCCGTAGTTGGTGTAGATTGTTGCGAGATCACCGGGAATGACTGCTGCGACGCTGATGACTTCAGGGTAGCTCGCCGGGTAGAAGAGTGGGGATTCGGACGATGCGTTGCCTGCCGCCGCCACGATGATGGCACCCAAGTTACGGGCGTAGGCCAGCGCTTCCTGATTGGCGTACGAATAACCGTCGCCGCCCCAACTGCAGTTGATGATGTCGCAGCCCATCTCGGCAAGATATATGATGCCGTCAAATGCGTCGTAGATGATGCCGGGGGGCCATGTGATGTAGTTCATGCCGTGCTTCGTCGGGTAGAACTTCACGTTCCACGAGACGCTGGCGACGCCGAGATTGTTATTGGTGCGCGCGGCGGCCATTCCTGTCGAAAGCGTGCCGTGCACATTGGTCATCGAGCCGTTGGGATCGTTGATCGGCGAGCCGTCGTCGTTGTGGAAATTCCAGCCTACGAAGTCGTCGGCGTATCCGTTGTCGTCATCGTCAACGTTGTTTACGTCGCCTGGATCGAACACCCATTCGCCGTTGATGAACTCGATGACATGCCCGTCGTGATCGGCGTCCTCGCCCAGATTCTGGAACAGGTTGTCGACAAGGTCGTTGTGCGTCCAGTCGATGCCGCTATCGCACATGCCGATGACCACCTCAGTGCCGTCCTCGCCATGATGCACGTCCCACGCTTGAGACGCGTAGATCTGGGTGAGTTGGTGGGCGTCTGCGTAATAGGTGTCGTTGGGCGTGTCGTATTCATACATGATGTAAATGGGCTCCGCGTACTCCACATGCGGATCGGCAGAAAACGCACGCGCAGCAGCCAGTATGTCCGCCGACTCGTCGAGCGTCAGCCGGTAGATACGGGCGAGACCGTCCGCACCGGCGCGCGTCGCCATTCTCTCGTTGTAGCGGAATCGCTTCTCCAGCGCGCTTGCGCCAAACTGCTCGGCCAGCGCGTCGAGGCTCTCCGCGCCGAAGCGCACGCTGCCCTCCTGTCGACAGAGGAGCTCGAAGTCCTCGGTGAGTTTCACGGTCAACGTGCCAGGAAAGAAGCTTGGGACTTCGTTTCCGAAGCAGGCGGTTGCGATGAGTAGGATTAACAGGAGCACGGATAATTTTACGGGGCTTGCGGAGTTCTTTCCGAATAACAACATTGCGAACCTCCTTTTTTTTAGGGTGAAAACCAATAACCTTGTTACTCGTCCTTGCAGTGAAACTGTTACATTTTCCGTTCCAAATGAATAATGGTTCAGAACATCGAGTTAAGCCCTAATAGCTGGCGCTTGCAGACGAAACCGCCTCTTCCACGCATCACAGCGCGTCGTCGAAGTTTCTGAAACTTCGCTTCAGACCCAATTCACGTATCAAATCAACTCGTGATACCGTTTCATAGAGGACAGGTTGTGAAGTGACACGCGATTTGGTGTGCAGTCTCACCCTTTTTGGCAAAAAGCATCACTTTTCGTAGCATCGATGTGGGTGTTTATGAGCAGGAAAAAGCCTGCCCCGAGATGAGCAGACTGGTTGATTTCCTTCGATTCGGGTGTTGTGTCAAAAGGGCGTCATTTATGCCGTTTTTTCTTGCAGTTCAGCGAAGAAATCTTAGGAGTCTCACGGGAGCAGATTCGTTTGATTCCCTACGAAATAGTGGTGTTTCACACCTTATTCCTCGAACTTACTGAGTTCTCGCTCTAGGCAATCGGGGCAAATGGAATGCGTAGGTTTAGCGCCAGAGATATCGTTGACGTATTTCTCCACAGAAACCCACTCACCGCTGTCTTCCCGAACTTTTTTACAATAGCTGCAAATAGGGTATATTTTTGATAGGTCATCGAGGAAACGATCACACTTCTTCACTTCTGCATTCGCCATCACAACACGAAGAGAAAGCTCGATCATCCGCTTGACTTGCTTGATGATGACGAGATGCAGATCATTGTGTGCATTGCTCTTGTTGTCCAGAAAGCATACGGTTCCGAAAGTTCCACCATCCGGACGTTGAATCGGCATACCCGCATAGCTGATGATTCCAAGCTTGACCGCGGCCTCATTATCTTTCCAGGCTTGTTCTCTCAGCGCATTGGGAATCAGGTTGACTGCCCGGCTTTTTAACGTGTACTCACAATACCAGCCGGAACCGGGATATTGCGAAATGAAGTCGGCCGGATACGGGTTGCCTTCTGTGTGACTTGATAGAAGTATCTCGATTTCGTTCCCATCGACGCGGGTTATCAATCCAGCCGGAACGCCGAGAATATCTGCGGTTTCATCTAACAAACTCTGCCATTCATTGAGAATATCTTGCGATAGCAGTTCTCGTGTGACTGGATTTTTCGGCAATTTTATTGCGCTCATACTGCTCCCCAGTTTTCTAAATAATATAATCCATTCGGGGGTTTTGGAAAGCTGTTATGCAACCTGATATGAGATATTCAAGTAGGTACTTAAGCGAAACCTGCCCTCGTAATCGCCAATCGGTTTCATTCGATTCGTCACAAACCCTGATAATCTCGCCTGAGTGTGCGAACGTCCGTTCTGCCAAACGGGTGTTTTTGGAGGGAAAGCCATTGCTATAGCAGTTTTCGGATTTGATCGACAATGCAAACCCGGTTACGGGCAATGTTGGAGGGGAGATGGAGCTTCAGCGGCGGCACCATAACGGTAGCTCCTTTCCATGTGACTTTTTCGAGATGCTGCTCGGCATAGGGTCCAAAGTCGATGGGCTCTCGATCATCGACCCAGTCTTGTGGTTCGAATGCGTAATCGATGCGATACCCCGGATCGACAACGCCAAATCCCTTTACTACCCAACCTTGGGGGTAATGAAACGGTTCAACAACGTTGTCTCCGAAAGCCTCGATGATTTTGTCTTTTTCCGAGAGGTATGTCATGACATCGATATCGTGAGGCTTTACGTCGAGTCCTCTGATGTACAAAGCTGCGGACCCGGTCAGCCACCAGCGTATTTCAGCCGCGGTGTGTTTGTTGATGATCTTCAATAGAGCCTGTTCGAAATCGGCAGTGCTTCGGCGCGAATTGATTTCCATTTCCAGGAATCGATTGTAGTTCTTCTGCAGGACATCAAGATCATGATCGTACATAAGCGATGAGAGAGTCAGCGACTTCTCCCAGCAAGTCCCGGTGAATGTATACAACATTTCTTTCAGCTGGTTCTCGCTGATTCCACTAGTGTCGGTCATTTGGTAGATTATTCGTTCGTTATCCGTCGATATGTTGCAATACATACGTTGTTCCTGCCGATTTATTTATTGCTGAACATCGGTTTTCTTGTAGGTTCCGATCAGTTCGCCGTACGCCAGGATCTTGCCTTCCATTTCTTTCATGAGCTCTGCCTTTGTCGGTTCAATCAAGTCCAGCCTGGGTACGGAGAGCGCATAGATCCTGAAAAAGTAGCGGTGAGTTCCGAATGGTGGGTTTGGGCCGGTATATCTTGTACCGCCGGTGATATTCTTCCCAAGGCTGATTCTGTTCGCGGTAAGCTTTTCACTGTTCATAGCTTTGTCGAGATGCGAAAGCTCCGACGGGATGTTGAATACAACCCAGTGGTCAATTGTCAGGATTCTGAAGAGGGGTGACGGTGCGTCGTAATCAACTGCGACAATCGCCAGGGATTGTGTTCCTTCAGGCAGATTATCCCAGTGCAGAGAAGGGGAGACGTTCTTGCCCAAACCGGTACATTCTGTCGGCATTGTATTGTTATGCTTGAAATCATCAGACCACAGCCGGATCGTCTTCGGGATATCTTTGTTGAAACTGATTTCTCTTCTCTGATCGATGTAGGCTGCGATCAGTTTGTAAATAATTGCTGCGACAAGCAGGCATAAGATTGAAAGCAGTATTTTCTTTGCCATGATCCCTCACAAAATTCATTATTAGCTATTACAATATCAACTAAGTTCTTGTGAATACTGGCTGTCAAGCACAACCTAGCCAGAGTATCGGTCATCATGTTTAACTGTCGAAAAACGAACAACTTAAGCGGAAAATTCTTTATTCAAATAGATGCAAAAATAATTTTACTTATTTTGCAGGGCACAGGAAGATGGTTCGCTAAATTTATGTGGCTGGAGTGTTCATGAAATCGAAGAGAATCTATGACTTTACTGCAAAATACAGGCTTTGGATCACACGGGCGATCGCATTGGTGTGTGCTATCGAATTCGCTGTTTATGGGATCCCGCGATTTCTATCGCAGGAGCATGCAACGTTATTCTATTTGGTCGGCTCGATTCTAATCCTGACTGGAGCCCTTATACGCTCGTGGGCTGCAGGTGTATTGCATAAGAAAAAGACCGTCACCTGCACCGGACCGTATTCGCTCTGCAGGAATCCTCTGTATTTTGGTTCAGGGCTGGTTGCGATCGGATTTGGATTTTTCCTCAACGATCCCTGGTACTGGCTCGGGTTTATCGCGATTGCTATCTTTATATATCCAGTGACGATACGCAATGAAGAGATCAACATGCGAAATCGCCATCAGGAAGAGTGGGATCAATATACAGAGCGCGTTGGCGCGTTTTTCCCAAAAAAGCTGAGCCGGGATGATATCCAAGCCGATTGGTCCGTGAAGCTCTGGGCATCAAATCGCGAATACAGCACCTTTGCACTGTCGATTCTAACGCTGATTAGTTTACTTGTGTGGATTCATATTCACCAGTGATATGTGAGTGTCCCGGCAGAGCAGACGAATATATTTAGCAATTGCGATAAGTTTTTTACAACTTATTGATAGATAATATCTTTGCGTTGGGACTTAAGATTTTTGCATTTTTTTTCTTTACTGAATTGACATCTTTCGAATTCGTATTTGTCAAAATCAAGATTCTTGCGGTGATCAAAAGGATCGTTGATTGCAAATCGTGGAGCAATTGAGAGGTGAAGATGATGAAAAAATGCGGTGTTTATGTTGTTCTATTTCTGATTGCGACTTGCCTTGGTGCTGTCAATCTTCTCGATGAAGATTTCTCTGGAACCTTTCCACCCGAAGGCTGGACGCGCAGCGGTATGAACAATGGTGAGAATTGGGGGATTTCTAACTCGAACTATGCCGATGGAATCGCACCAGAAGTGAGCTTTACATATTATCCGGTTTCGGAAGGTGAGCAGTTTCTAATAAGTCCTTTGATTGACGCATCAACGGCCAGCGATGTCAATCTTTCATTCTATTACGCAGTCGACCACTACAGTTCAGCGCTGCCCTATACGGTTGGTGTGATGGTTTACGGAGCAGATGAAGAGTGGACGACGATCTGGAGTATTACGCCAACAGAGGATATTTCGGCCGAACAGGAAATGATGTGCATTGATGATTCAATGGCACGAACCGGGAACTTGCAGATTGCGTTTTTCTTCGAGGGTAATTCCAATGCGATCAACTACTTCTATCTCGATAATGTCGAGCTGACTGCGGAGGTGGGCATTGTTTCTGGAACATGGGAGACTGGGCAAACATACCATATCAATTCGGATCTCACCATACCCGATGGGGAAACGCTTACGATCGAACCGGGTGTTACAATTTATTACCACGGCGAATACAACTTCAATGTGGAAGGCTCGATCAACGCCTGTGGTACCACGGAAAGTCCGATTACATTCGCACCGGTAAATCCGGGAATTTCCACCGGACATATAGCGCTTGTGGGCAGTGGAGCTGATGGTAGTTATTTTGATGGATGCCACTTCTCAGGAGTCTCTGTCGATGAAGGCGATGGCCCCGATTACTATGGTGGCGCTGTGATGATGAACGAAGTGCAGGATGTTTTATTCACAGATTGTGTGTTTGAGAGTAACATCGGCGGAAATGGCGGTGGTGCAATCGCGATGTTCGCTTCTTCGGCGACGATATCCAACTGCCGGTTCCAAAACAATATGACCTACGAAAACGGCGGAGCGATCTACCTTTTTGAATCGAACCTGGAAATGGATCATTGCCTCCTGGAAGGTGGTAGCGCACATTATGGCGGAGCGGTTTACATGTCGGATGCGAATTCGGCCACGCTTGACCATTGCACGATATCCAACAATGTTTCATCTTTTGACAACGCGGATTTCAATATCCAGAACAGCAGCGGCCACACCACAAACCTGACATTCACGAACTCCGTGTGGTGGGACAGCTCGACCTATCTCACCATGTGCAACGCTTACACACTCGTTCTCAACGTCTATTACTGCGACCTTCAGAACGTCTCGGCGTATGCCGGTTCAGGGTACAGTACCGATCAATTCCAGAACATCAGCGCAGATCCTCTATGGGATGGCGAATATAATCCGACCTGGAGTTCCTATCCTGCTCATGATGAATACAGATCACCGCTGATCGATGCGGGTAATCCCGATGAAACCGATCCAGATGGCACCGTCACCGATCTCGGATGGAAATACTATGACCAGGGATTGCATATCTCAGGCGAAGTATCGGGAACATGGTCTATTGCGAACAGCCCCTATTTGATTGGTGGAGATATCACGGTTCCAGATAACGAGATTCTCGTGATCGAGCCGGGTGTCGTTGTCCAGTACGATGGTCCGTGGGTATTCGCGGTCTATGGTGCTATCCAGGCGAACGGTACCGAGGACAATCCGATTATTTTCGAGCCTTCGTTTGAGGGAATCGATACTGGCCACTTCTTGATAACAACACCTCAAGAAGGTGGGACCTATTTCCATTGGTGTGAATTTAGAGATCACCAGATTCCGCAAACATGGTCGTACGACAGGCATGGCGGGGCTATGTACCTCTATTTCACACAGGATATCGAGGTAGAAAACTGCACATTCATCAACAATTACTCACCGCTCACAGGTGGTGCCGTGTCGATGAGACAAAGCACAGCTACCTTTCATGGATGTCGGTTTATAGACAACGTTACCGACGGCGATGGAGGTAATATTTACGGCTACAATGGCACGCTCGATATAGATCATTGTCTGTTTTCCGGAGGCATCGCACCGGACGGACCAATCCTTTACTATTATCTCGGGGGTGAAATAAACATCGATCACTGTTCTTTCACCGGCAATACCAGTACTGTGCATGAAGGAGATATCTCATGCTACTCTTACGGAGGTAATCTTCTTAATGTCGCTATCACGAACTCCGTATGGTGGGGTAATTCCGATTGTCTTCTACGTGCCGGTGGATCGGGTACGACAAATTTCAGCGCGACATATTGCGACCTCGAATATCCTGAATGCATAGAAGGATCAGCTTATACGTCATCGCTTTCTGACAATATAGTCCTCGATCCGCTCTGGGATGAGAATTGCGTTCCCACCTGGGTTTCATGCCCGGATGATAACGAACTGAAATCACCGCTCATCGATGCCGGTGATCCGCAATTTACGCGGGATTTGGATGGATCCATCACGGATATTGGTTACGTCTATTACGATCAGTCCCTGCCGATCATCGCGCATGTTCATGATGTACCGGGTGATCAGGGACGTAGCGTGCAGATTTTCTGGCGGCGAAGCGAGCATGATTCCCAATACGATTTCGATAACTTCTACGCAATCTGGCGGCTTGACGATCTGGTGCGTACCGATTCGGACATCATCCTCGATAGTCCCGACCAAGTGCGCGAATACGACGTGAATACTCGTCAGCGTATGCTTCTGCGCTACGACGACACCTATTGGGCATTCGTTGTGGCTGTACCAGCGCTTACGAACCATTACTACGTCTACAACGCCCCCACGCTGGCTGATTCATCCAGTGTGGGGCAGAACGACACGACATTCATGATCGTACTATATACGGAAGAGGGTACGTGGGCGTCTAATAGCATGAGCGGTTATTCGGTGGATAATATTGTCCCCGACGCTGTCAGAAGCGTGGATATCGAAAGCTCAGGGCAGAATGTTACACTCGCCTGGCAGCCTGTGTCAACCGGTTCGCTCCATGGCAATAGCTATCCGGAGATCAACGGAATCTGGTATCGCGTCTTTGCTGCGACGGACCCCAATTTCGTCTGTGATGAATCAACCTACCGGTTCACCACGCAGAATAGCTCAATCCAGCTTCCTGTTAATTCTCAACAGCGGTTGTTTTATCGCGTGGTTGTCTCCGATCAACCGTAATCTCTGCAATTGTCTGATGTTAAATGAAAAGGGACAGCGTTTGAGCTGTCCCTTTTGCATATAACTGATTACTATTGGTCTATTTCAGCAGCAGCATCTTCTTGGTTGCGGTTTTCCCGTCTGCTTCCAGACGGTAGAAGTAGATGCCTGAAGATACGCTCTTTCCAGCGTTGTCCGTACCTTTCCAGGTGGCAGTGTGCTGTCCCATTTCGAGTGTATCGCTGACCAGCGTCTTGACTTTCTGGCCCTTGATGTTGTAAACGGCAAGTGTCACATCACCGCTCTGCGGAACGCTGAAGCTGATCGTCGTCTCCGGGTTGAATGGGTTGGGGTAGTTCTGTCCGAGTGATAGTATTTCCACCGCCGGCGGAACGTCGATCTCGTAATCCGCTTCATAATCGAGAAGGAGTGCATTGAGTTCGGAGATTTGCTTGTAGGCATCATCTCTGTATGCGAGATTTGCTTCGATATATTCTTCAGAGTTTGTATTGAATTCTTCGACTTTTGTATTCAGGATGTTCATTTTCAGAGTGATTGATTCCAGATAAGATGGATCATTATTCAGCCTATTCTGGTATGAATCGATTGCAGATTCGTAGTCACCGAGTTTACGATCGATTTTAGCTGCGCCGATTGTGCTGAAACGAGATAACGGTGTATTAACGTTTTCATCGTCGAAGGAAAGCAGGAAGTCTTTGTAAGCTAGGATTTCATTCACGGGCTTTTCATTCAGACACTTGATGATTCTTGATGCTGCGTGGGCAGCTTCGACGCTTTCCGGATTCTTATTGATGATATCCATATACATATCAATTGCAGTGTCGTATTCGCCTCTTTTCTCGTATCCATAAGCTGAATTGGAAACTTCGTCGGTACTGCGTGAACCACCATCCCAATTTGCTTCAGAATCAAGAGAGGTGATTGTTATGTTGAGATTAGGTGTGTTGATCATATCAAGGACTGCTTGAAGATTATCTGTACCCCACCAGTTATAACTATAGTTTGCGCTACCGGAAATTGATGTATCCCCATCGGTAATTGCATATGTGCCATATGGTATGATGTCATTATGACCGCCATAAAGAACAGGGTATGAACCGTTATACAGTTTTATTTGGCTAGTGCTTGTTGCTAACGAAATAAAAGAGTTTCCTATCTTAGGAAATGAGCTTTCAACTAAGTTTGCCCCTGTGTAGTCATTGTCGTGACTGTATATATGATCTACAGTGTCGGATGAACTATAGAAGTATAAACCATGGAGGTTATTGTAGATTTCATTATCTTCGAATGTGAAGTCAGCTGCGGGAGCATCGGGATCGTTTAGCCAGGCGGGGACGTAAAACCCTGTGAATTTAGAGTTTGTTACACTGCAGGAGTCAGACTGAATATTCAGGCCATAATCGAAATAATCGCTTGTGAACGTACAATGGTCAACAGACATGATATTGACGTCAATGTTCGTCTCTGCATTATTGATACGAACGTGTTTCATGTAAAGCTTACCTTGATTAATGAAGCCTGCCCAAGTCGTATCGGTATTAGTATTGAGAGCGTTAAACACGATCGAATCGGCGATAGAAGATGCATTATCATTGCCCAAAGCTCTGATAATTCCATAGTTTCGGATAGGTGTGCCATATGATAATCCAATCTGTGAACCGGGGAGGAAATTCACAGTTGTGTATCCTGGCACAACAATTTCACCGCGAAGCGTGAGTTTCCCATTACCGAACGTCATATCGGCTGGAACTCTGCCGATTTCGTAATCGCCTTGATACAGGACGAAATTGTCGCTAACTGCGTTAAGGGTCTTCATCGTGTTGAAGTCGTAGTTGATGAAGAAGTAGTAGTCGTTGTACGCGAGGTTTTTTACGCTTGCTTTCGAATCGTGGGTGTTGGTAACGTGGAGGTTTTCCGGTGTGACATCCCGGCGTAAAACCTTCATGCTGGGGATATCTCCACCCATGTATGAGCAGACGATGTTCAATTCATCCCGGTTGTAGTCGATAGATATCTTGTCGATGGTCCTATCTGATTCGAAGATCGTTACTGGAGAATTGTTACCATCCAAGTCTGCTATCAGCTCGTTTAAAGCTGTCCCATGGAAATGATTGCTCGAATTGACAGTTGTAGCAATAACATTTGTTGTCAATAAAATGAACACTGCGAGAATCACAAATCCGTGTCTCATTCTTCCTCCAATAGGTTTGTTAGGGTTATGGGTTGATTGTTGAGGGCATGAATATAGGAATAATCGGTCTAATAGACAAAAAAGGTTGCTGAAATCATATCTATCTCATTTATATCGAGTCATTTAAATCCAAGTTTTTATGTAGGAGCACAGAAATGACTCGAAAACGGTGCCCCCAATGTGGCTCGTATAGGACGAAAAAAACGGTAAAAGATGTCGAGCTCAGCGATACCTTTGCCATGATTGTCACAGTGTATTTGCGAATACCAAGCGTTCTGAGAATGATCTGATTATCCACTTGTGGAATGATCATGTTCATGGCAATCAGACACTCGAAAACCTCGGTGATCGATATGGGATATCAACTCGAACTATTCGACGCAAACTCGATAAAGTCACCGTCGATATCCAACTACATGAGAAAGGTAAATGCGTGATCGTTATGGACGCCAGTTATTTTGGACGCGGCTTTGGTGTCATGGTTTTTCGCGATGAGCTGAGTCGGAAAAATCTGCTCTGGGTTTATGTGAAACATGAGTCATTGAAGGACTATATTGAAGGCATTCGGTGGTTGCAGAGTAGATCATGGGAAATCCTGGGAATCGCTTGTGATGGGAAACGAGGGCTTTTTCATGCCTTTAGCGATATCCCTGTACAAATGTGTCAATTCCATCAGGTACAGATCATTACTCGATATCTAACTCGCAATCCAAAGCTTGAAGCAGGTAAAGAATTGAAGGAAATTGTACGGCATTTATCTCATTCTACTCGTCATGAATTTGAAGCTATGCTTTCGATGTGGGAACAGCAATGGAAATCTTTCCTACGAGAGAAAACCTTCAATCTGGAAACTGGAAAATGGCACTATACTCATCGGAGATTACGTAGCGCAATCAGAAGCTTAAAAACGAATCTCCCTTTCCTATTCATTTATCAGGATTACCCAGATCGAGGCATCCCTAACACCACGAATTCTCTGGAAGGGACATTCTCAATGCTGAAAAGAAAGCTAAGAAATCATCCGGGCATTAAACCATGGAGAAAACGTAAAATGATCGATGAAATTCTGGCGAAATAGCAACCATTTTGTCCATTAAGCCGAATAATCCCACAATAGTGGCATGAATGTATATTACAGCCCTCATTCTTGAACAAAGAAATATTATTGCGAAAGCGTGGTCTGCCAAGATGAAAATATAAGAATCATATTCAGTAAATATATAAATGCTTTAGTTAATATATGTTATGAGCGAAAATTAAATTTACGCTTTCTCTTCTCGTGAAGAGAGAAACCCATGAGATTGCCTTCTCGTCTTAAAAACAATGTACGTTAGAACGATGTTATTAAAACGGAATTGTTTCAGTAGCCGGAGTCTATTTCAGCAGCAACATCTTCTTGGTTGCGGTTTTCCCGTCTGCTTCCAGGCGGTAGAAGTAGATGCCTGAAGATACGCTCTTTCCGGCGTTGTCCGTACCTTTCCAGGTAGCTGTGTGCTGTCCCATTTCGAGTGTATCGCTGACCAGCGTTTTGACCTTCTGGCCCTTGATGTTGTAAACGGCAAGTGTCACAACACCAGTCTGCGGAACGCTGAAGCTGATCGTCGTCTCCGGGTTGAATGGGTTGGGGTAGTTTCCGTGCAAAGCCATTAGAACAGTAGGCGTGTCATCCGTCTGGACATCCGCGGCAGTGCAGTCGTAGATGCCTAAGTTGCTCCCGTCTGCGACATAAACCAGGTTATCGACAACTTCCAGCGATCGGGCAGTGCCGATGGTCTGGTAATAACCTGTTTCCACGGGATATGCGGGATCACTCACGTCGAGGACCCGGATACCGTGGTTGTAATTCGCGATAAACAGATCTGTACCCACGATTTCTATGTCAACAGCATGATCAGGCAGTTCATAGCAACACAATGGAATAGGATTTTCAATATCGGATACATCGATGATCCATACAGCGCCATTGAAATCGCCTATGTAAGCATAATCTCCAGATGTGCAAACATTCACGGCATCTCCGTCAATAGATAGTTCCGAAACCAGAAATGGATCATTCGGATCGCTTATATCGACGATACGCAAACCACCGAGCCCCATTGCCAGATAGGCATAGCCACCAGAAACATAGACTCCTTTTGAGCTCGAAGAATAATAGGTATCGGTAAGATGTGGCACTGTCGGATCGCTTACATCGATGATGTGCATCCCGACCGCACAGGGGATATACACGTAGTTTTCAGCAAACATAAGGCTATTCGTACTGCTGGAAATGTCAATGTATCCTACACACTCCGGGCTGTGAGGATTACTGATATCAAGAACGTACAGCCCATCGAGAGTGCACGTAATATAAGCGTAGTCGCCCGAGACCTCGAATGCTTCAGCATTTGTCATTTCATACGACCCAATCACTGAAATGCGATCCTGGCTTTCAGAATCAAGTATCAGGAAGTTGTCATTCGTTAGGGCATACGCATTTGGGTCATCGATTTTCACATCTTTGATGCTTCCCAAAGACGGAATGTACCCAATCTGCATTGGTTCAGAAGGATCTTCCACACAGTAAGCAGTAAAATCGATATTGCCAAAGAACGCATAATTCTCAGTTACTGCTACTCTTGCGCAATGTGTTTGATGATTGTCAACATAAACTGTAACAGGAGCTTCAGGTTCACTGATATCGAAAATGGTAAGATCCGATATATGGTCTGATAGATAAATATGATCATCATGGATAACTGCGTCATAAACAGAGTAGGCAGGTAAATCTGCTAATTCATCTGGATCAGAAGGATCGCTGATATCGAAGATTCTGACAATATGATCGCTGGCAAAAACTGCAATATCATCCTCTATGCCAATGTTTTTAATGATGCTTAATCCATTGTAATAATTGAATACCTGATATGGATATTCCGGATCGCTGATATCGTATATGTACAATCTTGCATGATTGTTGATGTAATAAGATATAAACAGCGTCTCACCCTGAGCTTCCAGGCTGATGACCTGTGACAGGTTTTCGAGAACATTGACCACGAGCGGTTCAGAAGGATTACTGATATCCATGATATACAATCCATCATCGCGTACGCCGAAATAGACGTAATTCCCCGACACCGCAACGGATTGAACAGAGCCAGAAGTTTCGAGGCAATATACTTCTGTTGGTTCTGTACGATTGCTGATATCGATGATACGAAACGCGTTTTCCGAATCCGCGATATACACGTAATCACCGGAAACAGCCATGTTATAGCCATAATCTGGCGAACCGCAAATACCGACGACGTATGGTTCGCCTGGAGATTGGCAGTTCACGATTACAAGCCCTGCTTCGCGGTCCAGCACCAGAACATAGTCATCAATTGCAATCATATCGGTAATGAAGCAGAATGGGGAGACAATGTATCGATCAACCAATTCCATATTCCAGCAGTCCTGGGCGGAGATGTTTGCAATAAACCCTACCATAATGACAAGCGAGATCAACAAACCGTTTCTCATGTTCCCTCCAGAAGTTCCGTAGTTGATACCATAACATGCAATATAATCAATCGCTTGTCAATTTTAATTTTTCTGGATGCCGCGTATAGGATTGTGAAGGGTTCCTGCAATCCCTTCATTTCGCTATGGCACATGAATTGCAAATGATTACATGACCACATGATTGGGAGACACACATGATAAGACGTTTTCTGCTATTCACACTACTATTCACAGGAGTGCTATGCATGTTCAGCGAATCGATCACCCCGGTTGGAAGTTACGAAACAGACGTCAAAGGCCCTATCCGGGTTCCCTATGACATCGTCGACGGAAAACCCGTATTCGATGCCGAGATAAACGGTATACCGCTTCGTCTCATGATCGACAACGGCAGGCTGTGGGACCAGATATGGTTCTTCGGAACCCCGGTCGTCGATAAGCTCGGATTAATCCAGGGCGATTCGCTCACCATCGGTGGCGCTGGAAGTGGTGAACGCACAGAAGCTGTTTCGACAGAGGGCGTTAGCATAACAATCGGCGATGTGACATTCCACGATCAGGAGTGCTTCATCTCGCCTGCATCAGCCGGCTATACGCGGATGTTTCCCAGTGTTGACGGGCAGATCAGCAATACCTTTTTCAGCCACTTTCAAGTAGAATTCGATTTCGAAAAGAATGTAGCGATACTACACAGACCTGATACATATGAGCCTTCCGAGAATACCGCGATCTTGCCCATGACAGCATGGGAGGATGGCGGATATTCCATCCCGATCAAAATCAAGCTGGAAAACGGAACCGTGCTGGATGACATCATCGATATCGATTTCGGTGGCACGAGTTTGCTGAAGCTCGTCTTGGACGAAGAAAAAGGCATCGTTCCGCCGGAGAAGAAGCTGGAAACCGTTCTCGGATACGGCGCGCAGGGACCGATGACGGGTTATCTGGGGCGCGTTCGCGAGATGACTTTCGCTGGACAGACGTTCAAAAACGAGCTGGCTGCATTCGGTAATCGTGATGAGATGCGCATCGAGCCCACCAGCCTGGGTGTGGTGGGACTACCGCTGTTATCGCGCTTCACAATGGTTTTCGACTACATAGGGCAGCGGCTCTATCTTACGCCAAACCGCTTCATCGATAGGCCTTATGACTATAACATGAGCGGCATGAAGATCGCAAAAGGGTACTTCGTGAAAGTAATCATGCCCGATTCTGCCGCTGAGGAAGCCGGCTTACAGATCGATGACAAGCTGATCGAGATCAATGGAACGCCAACCAATGGAATGTCCATCATCGACTACCTCGATATCGTCAGCAGCGAACACGGAAGGAAGCTCACTCTTCTTGTTCAACGCGGAGATGAGTATATCACGATGATTTTAACCCTGAAGAGAATGATATAGCCTCTTCGTTGATGAAGATGTCATACCAGGCAGAATAAGAAAAGATTCTTGTTCGTTTTCATACACTTACTGTCCACCTTTGAATCAAAGAGGATAAAGCAATGTTCTTGAAAGCTCTGAAGATGTATTTCCGGCATATACGCAATCACAAATCCTTCACGTTCATCACGATCAGCGGTCTGGTCATCGGAATGGCAGCGTGTCTGCTTATACTGATGTATGTAGCATACGAGAAAAGCTACGATACCTTTCACGGTAACTACGAAAATCTCTATCGCGTACAGTACAACATCTATCAGGATGGAGAACTGCGCGTGGCGTGCGCGGCAGCCGTACCGGCGGTAGGTCCGGCGATGGTTGAGAATTTCCCCGAAGCGCTGGACCACACCAAAGCTTTCCCCTGGCGCTGTATCTTAACGGTTGGTGAGAAATCGATCCGGCAAGACAAGGTAGAATTTGCCTGGCCGAATTTCACGACACTGCTCGATTTCCCCATCATTCACGGCGATGCCGATTCAGCGCTGGTGCGTCCATTCACGATGGTGCTCTGTGAATCGATGGCGAAGCAGCTTTTTGGGGATGAGGATCCGGTAGGCCAGACGGTCAAGGTGGATGGCGAGCATGATTTCGAGGTGACGGGTGTCTGTATCGATGTTCCTCACAATTCGCACATCAAATTTACTGGGATCCTGTCCTTCGCGACGTTGGTTGAGTGGGCTGGAGAGAATGCCGAGACCGCTTGGGGCTGGTATGATTTCAACACGTATGTTCTGATGCAGCCGGGAACGGATCCAAATGAATTCAACCGCAAGTTCAATGCATGGCTGCATGACAAAGCTATCAATCCTGACATCAATGAACAGGTCATGGACATGGAATTCCTGCTACAGCCGATGTCGGATATCCATCTCTATTCACATCTATTACAAGAATCGGAAGCAGATGAGCAGGGCGATGGTCAGGCAGTGCAACTCCTGACGTTGGTGGCGGTGTTCATCCTTATTCTGGCGTGGATTAACTATATCAATCTTTCGGTTACCAGCGCGCTTGGACGAGCCAGGGAGGTGGGCCTGCGCAAGGTTTGTGGCGCGGAGCGGCATGTGCTGATCCGGCAATTCATCTTCGAATCGCTGATCACGAATCTTATCGCTTTCACGCTGGCGATCCTGATTGTGGAAGCTGTTCAACCATGGTTCAGGCAGTTTACCGGTGCGGAACTCGGATTCAGATTGCTGCTCAACTCCGGTTACTGGCTGTGGCTGATAATCCTGTTTGTTGGTGGCGCTACCCTGACCAATCTCTATCCCGCCTTTGTTCAATCGGCGTTCGATCCGGTCATTGTCCTCAAAGGTAGCTTTGCTCGGTCACGTTCGGGTTCCCTGATGAAGAAGATACTGGTGGTGTTCCAGTTTACGGTTTCGGCGGCACTCATCGCATGTACGATTCTTGTCTTCCAGCAGATGCAGCATCTTGAAAACAAAGATATCGGTGTGAATATCGATCGTGTGCTGGTCTTGCACGAACCCAGTGTCTTTGCTTCGGATTCGCTGCTTGGAGCCAGTCATCGCGCATTCGAGGAAGAGATTCGGAAAATACCGCAAATCACTGGTTTCACGCGCGGAACGAACATTCCAGGTGAGGAAATCTTCTGGGCAAACGGATCGTACAGAAAAGGTAGTGAATCTTCCGAGAACGAAGTGATGTACCTCGTCGGAATCGATGAAAATTATATTCCTTTCTTCGAAATCCCTGTGCTTGCTGGCCGTAACTTCGACATCCGCTCGTTTCCAACGGACGACTCGGCAGCTGTCATCAATCGGGCAGCGCTTGACTTCTATGGCTATCAAAACCCGGAGGAGGCGATTGATGAGATCGTGTATCAGGGGAAAGTGGAACGCAAGATAGTCGGTGTGATCGAGAATTATAACCAGATGAGTCCCAAGCTTCCCGTAAAACCGCTCTTGTTCCCGCATGTCAGCGGTTATAAGGCTTTTCATGTCTTCCGTATTCGCGAAGACGCTTTATCGGAGACTATCCCGATCATCCGCGAGCTATGGGATCGATACTATCCTGGCAATCCGTTTCATTACTTCTTCCTGGATGAATTCTTCAGGCGGCAATTTAGCAAGGACAGGCAATTCGGACAGGTTTTCGGTGTGTTTGCAGGGCTGGCGATATTTATTTCCATTCTGGGATTGGTCGCGCTTACAGCCTATAGCAATATTCAGCGCAGCAAGGAGATAGCCGTCAGGAAGGTACATGGCGCCAGGCTTAATCGCTTGCTGGTGCTCGTCATGAAGGAGCAGATTCAATGGGTTGTGCTGGCGAATATTCTCGCGATCCCCATTACCTGGATTGGTATGGAGCACTGGTTGCGTAACTTCGAATGGCGAATTACCATTCAGCCGTGGATATTCCTGCTGGTGTTCGTGATCACTATTCTGATCGCGGTGATCACGACGCTCTATTATACGCTTCACACAGTAAACCGGAATCCGGCGGATATTCTCCGGTTTGAATAGATATGAAAAAGCCCGGATTTGACCGGGCTTTTATTCCATAATTATCCACTATCTAATCTGCATCAGACATTCGCCGTATCCAGCTTATGCAGCCATTGCTCCACATTCTGTTGCCTGAGTGCATTATCGATATTTTCCCTGAAATGATCCTGCCGTAATGCGGTAGCAATGGTCTTGATTGCTTTGAGATGCTGCTCGGGGTGCTCCTCGGGCGTGAGGATCAAGAAGAGCAGATCAACCGGCTTGCCATCGGGAGCGTTCCATTCAACCGGATGCCCGATTATACCACAGGTTGCCACGGTACGGTCGATCGACGCGATACGGCAATGCGGGAATGCGACGCCGTTACCGATCGCAGTACTGGCGAGTTTTTCTCGTTCCAGCAGTGAATTGGTAATAATTGCTGTCTCGGAGATGATACCACTACGAACCATCGTTTGTGCCAGCTCGAAGATTGCTTCTTCGCGCGTGGTTGCCATCATTTCAAATACACGATCGTGAAGGAGGTCGTGCAGATTGAAATCACCAGCTTCTCGTTTCTTTGCCATGAGTGCCTCCCTTTCTCCAACCGTCCAATGTTTCCAGCGTAATAGCGTTCGCTCCGATAGCCAAGCCCCCCCCAGTTCAAATACGACAAGAGCCGGGATGATCACATCGAATATCAGGGTTCCGCCACCTTTTTGGCCGAGAACGGTTGCAACAAGGATGGTCTCTACAGCAGCCATACCAGCCTGCGGCAGCATCAGCTTGGGAAGGCTTGCGGTGATTTTCGGATCCTGTTTGGTGATCTTTGCGCCAAACCAGTTACCGAAGAGTTTACCCGTAGTCCGGAGCACCAGATAGGTTAACACCAACAGGATTGTCTTGGATGAGAAGCTTTCCAGGCGCACACTTGCGCCGATGATTGCGAAGAATAAGAGATTGAATATTGGCATCACGTTTTCGATTTTAAGCGAATCGAAGATCGCGTGAGAATGGAAGTTCGAGATAAGAAAACCAGCCACAACCGCGGTAATCAGGAACGGTAGATCGAAGTGGATCGCGACTGCGATACCCACCGAAATGATACCGATCATAATAAGCAGAATTTCCACAGAAGGTGTGGGATGCTCGGAGAGGACGGTCGAGAGGAAGGTGCGATCTTTATCATGGTGATGGTGATGGCTGTCGCTGTCCGTCTTCTTCTGGCGAATGGTGAGATTCAGGACAAAGAAGATCGCCACACCGATCAATGCGGCCAGGACGAGTTCACTGACAACGTGCCATGTAAGCTTCAGAACGGAGAGCTCTTTGCCGTGTTTCATGGCGATACCCAGGAAGATAGAGAAGAAAATCACCTCGAGGATGTCGTCCAATACAACGATATTGGCAAGGATATTACGAAGAGAGCCTTCAATGCGCAGCTTGTTCATCAGTACGAACGTGAGCGCTGGTGCGGTCGCGATACCGATAGAACCAATGATACAGGCGTGTACCCAGTTAAAGTAGGATGGAAACAGAAATCTGAACCCAAGCGTAAGAAGAACGAATGTAAGCAATCCCTGAATGATACATATCAGCGTCGCTTTAATACCAACTTGCTTCAAACGGTCTCGATGAAGCTCTTCGCCGATAGAAAAGGCGATGATCCCCAGAAACAGGAAGACGAAGAAATGATAGCCTTCCAGAATATCGTAATATTGATCAAATCCACCCTTTGTGTAGAAGTGGTAGATTGGCTGGAAAAAGATGATGCTTCGTAATTCCTCGTGGTGTTGCAGGAATCGGTGGATCAGCTCCAGAAAGTGCGGCCCGACAAGGATACCGCCGAGAATCTGACCGATCACTTCTCCGATTTTAAGCTTACGGGCGATCTTGCCACCGACATAAGCAGCAAGAATCAACAAGCCGACCTCGAGGATCTGCATCTTCATTATTTCCAGCGACATTGCGTGTTCACCCATTGTTTTCACCCCTTGAATTTTCGATGGGAGTTAAACTGCATGTGCTGTTTATTACGCAAATTAGTCATTTTGACCGATAGCGTGTCAAGCCGAAAGTAAAATTGTATGGATTTCGAATAATGAGCAAGCTGTAATAAATGTACTATTCGCGGATATTCAGCGCATCGATTGGCAGTGATTCAACCTGGTGTCTTTGCAGGATATCCAGGCCCTTGATCACCTTGCCGAGGCAAACGGCTCTTCCATCGAGCCAGCCTGCGCCATCGGAAATGGTTACGATGAAATAGTGATCGAGCGCGAGCGGAATATATACGAAGCTGCCGTATTCGATGGGTGATGACGCAACGCTATCCTGGTAGGTATAGTTCAGCTCCGTCAGGAGGTCTTTCACCGAGATGCCCTGACGGGGATCGTCGCTCCGAAGTAGCAAACGATAGTTGCTGTCCCTTACCAGAAGCGAATCGAGTCCCAGCGAATCTGGATCGACATCAAGATGAATCGGAGTACCAAACTCGAGGATATAGGGATCGGTATTGCTGGGGCGATCCCCCATGTTAATTACGATATAGCCTTCGTTTACCAAGTTCAGATATGCTTTTGAGGATAAAGTGTCGGGCAACGGAGCGTTCAACTCGATGGAAATGGTATCGCCATTGCAGACGAAATCAAGAATCGCAGCCTGCACGTTGGTACAGACTGCGATCAGAAATATCAGTGTGGGGAAGAGGCGTCTCATTTTATGACGATTTCCTCGATGACCACAGGTTTGACTGGCTTATCGCCAGGAGCTTTTTCTACATTTTCGATCTTGTGAGCGATATCCATACCCTTGATGACCTTACCGAACACGGTGTGCTTGCCGTTAAGCCAGGGGCAGCCGTCTTTCAGCGTGACAATGAAAAACTGTGAGCCATTGGTGTTCGGGCCAGAGTTCGCCATACAGATTGTACCGTAATCGACGGTGTGCTTCATGATTTGAACCGGTTCGGTGATACCGGTCTTTTCCTGATACCATTCAACCGGGTGTTTCATAATGGCTGAGCCGTTTTGAAGCTTCTGAGTTTGCTCGGCAATCGCAAGAATTTCCGGGTCGGGAGTCTTGGTCTTTGCCATGTACGGTCCCATGAGCTGAAGGTAAACCTGAAGCGCGTCGCCTTCGTTGGTTATCTCGCCTGTAAGGTCGGTTGTGGGGAATTCGTCTTCAAAGCGATATCCCGGGCCGCCGCTTCCTGTACCGAGCGGACATCCGCCCTGGATCATGAAGTCTTTGATAACGCGGTGGAATGTAAGCCCATTATAGAAGGGTTTCTTGACCTTTTCGCCTGTCTTGGGGTCGGTCCACTCTTTGGTTCCAGTGGCAAGGCCGATAAAGTTAGCAACGGTCTTGGGAGCGTCGTCGTTCCAGAGTTCGATCTCCATATCGCCGTAGTTGGTTTTCATGATAATCACGGTGTTTTCTCCTTTTAGTACGCCGAACAGACTCAAGACTGCCAGCAAGATAATCAGATGTTTCAAGTTGTATCCTCCTTCCAGAAATTTAATTCAACCTCGCCTTCGATGAGCGTGAGGTAGCTGTTGTTATTTAACCAATCACCGCTATTAGCATAAACGCCGTTTTCCAGATTTATAACACGCGGATTGTGAGAATGAGCAAAAAAGACGATATCGTGTTGTTGCAGAATTTTCCTGGCTGACTTCACCAGCCCGTTGGTTTCCATACGTTCGACATGCTCTTCGGAACGATCGATGCGCCGACTGGAGCGTGAAATCCTCTTGACCAGCCACAATGCGAAATCGGGATGGAACATGCTGGCGATGTGCTTCATCAGTGGGAAACGGATAATGGAGCGGTAAAAATGGTAGCGGAAATCGCTAGCGGTGTAATTGTCGCCATGCGCGACGAAGATCTTCTTACCGTCTATCGTTTCTACGAAGCTATCTTGATAGAGTTCGATGCCAATCTGTTTCGGTAGGAAATCACGGAACCAGAAGTCGTGGTTACCAGCGATGAAAACGAGCCGGCATCCGGTCTCCTGCAAATCTGCAAGCGCTTTGAGGATGGGGAAGTAGCTCTTGATGATGGTGCTGCGCCACTCCATCCAGAAATCAAAGATATCGCCGTTCATGATGAGCATGTCTGCTTTTCCCCGAATGCTCTCGATGAAGTTGAATGCCTTGTGCATCTGAGCGTGAGCGAACTGACTGTCGTCGAAGCCAAGGTGAAGATCAGATATAATATAGACGCGCATGTTATCCCGCCAGAAGATAATAGAGTAAGTTGACGCCCATCTTGAGTGCGGTCTCGCGCACTTCTGGCGGATCGTGGTGAACCTGTGGTCCGGCCCAGCCATCGCTGATGTTCGATTCGTAGGTGTAGAATACCAGCATGCGGCCGGTGGAATCGAAGATGGCATAAGCCTGCGGTCTGTGTGCGTCGTGTTCATGCGTCTTGGGCAGGCCCTTCGGAAAATCGAAGTAGCTGTGAAAAATCTCGTGGTTCGCCGGGAGTTCGACCATCTCGAGATCAGGCAGTAGCTTCTTGATCTCGCGCCTGAACGATTCGTCCATGCCATAGTCGTCGTCGGCATAGAGGAATCCACCACGTTCGAGGTACTTTCGGAGGTTGTCGATATCCTTGTTCGAGAAAGCGATGTTACCGTGCCCTGTCATGAAGAGAAACGGGTAGTCGAAGATCTTGGGATCGTCCGGCTTCACAACTGCCTGATCGACGGCGAAATCGGTGCCGAGCGTTCGGTTTGTGAATTCAATCAGATTGGTGAGGATATCCGGGTTGTTGTACCAGTCTCCGCCACCGTCGTAATGCAGCCTTGCCAGTGATGGTTTTTCAACTGCAAGCGTAGCGCTGACGATCATTAAGACCAAAACAATCAACGAAAACCTTTTCAAACGATACCCCTTGATTCTGCATTTACACCAGATTTATGGAACGTGAATGGTTGTCAAGATTTCAGGCATGAGATAAATGTCTGAATGTATTTCCGATCGTGTATTTCTTCACGTTTTGGTAAAAAAACAGGATACCCATTGAGAGGATATCCTGTTCTTGTATGTATGAAAGGTAATAGCCAATTATTCGACGAACTTCGTGGTTTTTAGGAGATCCAGAGGCACTTCGATATGGTACCGCTTGAGTGCTTCCTTGTTGATTAGCAGATTCGGCTCTTGGTCGTACTGGATTGGTACATCTGTGATCGGAACTTTCTCAACTACCACCTTGAAAACCGCGTTTGCAAGCAGCATACCCAGCTTCTCGTCACTGGGTACGAGTCCGCCAAGTGCACCTTTACGAATCGATGTTTCAGCATACGAAACAACGGGTGTTGTCCCTGCCGCTTCGATGATGATGCCAGTGTTATCCGTAACCAGATTCGGGTTGGCGATGATGATTAGATCGACACCTTGATCAAGGAGCTTTTTCACGCCACCGGCAAGCTGGTCTTCGGTCTTGCATACCGATTCATGGTATTCGATCCCGTATTTTTTGCATGCAGCCTGGGTGTTTGCACGGTCAATTGGCGTTCCCGGATGTCCTTCTTCCAGCATCAGACCGATCTTCTTGATGTTGGGAATCATAGTAGAGAATACTTTCATCTGCAATTCATGCGGTAGAAAATAGGTAACGCCTGTGATGTTCTTGCCTGGAGGGGTATCGATGGCCGGTACGATACCCAATTGAACCGGATCATTAGCTGCGCCTATAAAGCCTGGTATCGAAATAGGGTGGTCTTGCAAATAGTCTGCACCGTGCGACCGCAGGAATATAATTGCGTCTTTCTCCCCGCTGAACTGTTTATAAATCTTATCGACTTCATCCAACGTCGTGAGTGCTGGATGCTTTTCAATGTCCACGTTTGGGGCAAGCTTGGCAAAATGCTCAGAGAAGCCCTTATAAACGCGATCGGACATCGATGATTTTGTATACCACATGACGCCGATTTTCTGCGCTGAAAGCATGATTGGCGACAATATAATCGCAACAAACAATAGAATGTGAATGGGTTTCATAGATCCTCCAGCTTGTATTGTATAAAAACAATGTAAAGATAGCGCGAGGATTTGCCAAAGAAATATTAGTCAGGCAGATCGCCAAGCAACTGCTGAATCAGAATTCAGGTAATGCTGATCATCCCGCGAAGAACTTCAGGATGTTTTCTGCGATTTCCGTCTGCTGCTCCTGGCGGTAATCTGGCTCAGTCTGAACAGTGAAGAATATCTTCAGTCCGCCGGTAGTATCAAAGCGAACTGGGAACTTGAATTCGGATACGACTCGCGCGATTTTATCACGGGCCGGGAGGCGCTTCTGGTCGAATTCCAGTACGATATCATCTCGCTTGAAATGAAGCGTGCTGAGTCCGCAATGCTTCGCCATGAGCCGCAGCCTGTAGAAACGCAAGGCACGAATGGCCGGCTTGGGAAGCTCGCCGAAGCGATCTTTGAGCTCTTCCGAGAGTGAATCGAATTCCTCTGGTTTGTCGAACTTCTGCATGCGACGATAAACTTGGAGACGTACTTCTTCGTTCGCGATGTAGTCGGATGGGAAATAGAAATCCGCTTCAAGTCGGATGCGCGTCTCTTCCTGGGGTTGGTCGTCGTCCCAGAGTCCTGCCGGATTTTCCTTCTCCATGTTCTCAACAGCCTGCTCCAGCAGTCTGTTATAGTAATTAAAACCGATGGAGTTGATCACGCCGCTCTGCTTTGTTCCAAGCAGTGTACCAGCGCCGCGCAATTCGAGATCGCGCATGGCGATCTGGTAGCCAGCTCCGAGATAATCGTACTCGGTGAGGGTTTCCAGCCTTCTGCGGGAATCTTCTGTTAACTTGCGCGGGATCATTAGATAGGCGTAGGCGCGTCGGTTGCTTCGTCCAACGCGTCCGCGAATCTGATAGAGCTGTGCCAGGCCGAACATATCGGCACGATTGACGATCATGGTATTGGCGTTGGGGATATCGATACCCGATTCGATGATGGTCGATGCGATGAGGACGTCAAACTGGTGATGCGCGAACTCGAGCATGACCGCTTCAAGCTGTTTCTCCGGCATCTGGCCGTGTGCTACCTTGAATCGAACCTGTGGCATGAGCTTCTTGAGATCGGTAGCCATGCTGTCGATAGTCTGAACGCGATTATGCACGAAGAAAACCTGTCCGCCACGGTCGATCTCGCGGTTGATAGCGTCCTTGATGATCTCTTCGTCAAAGGGGACAATGATGGTTCGAACGGGAAGCCGCGCTTTAGGTGATGTCTGGATGAGAGACATCTCCTTGAGCTTTGAGAGCGCCATATTCATGGTGCGAGGGATGGGCGTCGCGGACATATAGAGCGTATCGACGTTCGCCTTCAGCTTCCGGAGCTTCTCTTTGTGCTTCACGCCGAAACGGTGCTCCTCATCGACGATCAGAAGTCCGAGCCGCTTGAACTTCACGTCCTCCGAAAGCAGCCTGTGCGTGCCGATGACGATATCCACCTTGCCTTCGCGCATTTTGAGGATATCCTTCTTGACGTTGGCCGGTGTGCGGAAACGACTGAGCATGGCGACATGCACCGGATACTGTGCCAAGCGCTCCTTGAATACGTGGTAATGCTGTTCGGCCAGCAGCGTGGTTGGAACCAGCACCGCCACCTGATAGCCACTGACAACGGCCTTGAATGCCGCGCGAATAGCCACTTCTGTCTTGCCGAATCCCACGTCGCCGCAGAGTAATCGCTCCATGGGCGCATCGGATTCCATGTCCTTCTTGATATCCTCTGTCGATTTGCGTTGATCAGGCGTGTCTTCGTAGATAAAGGCGTCCTCCATCTCCTTCTGCCACTCGTTGTCTGCATCGAATGCGATGCCCTTGCGAAGGCGTCGTTCGGCGTAGAGTTTGACGAGGTCTTCGACGACGAGCTCGATCTGCTTCCTGGCCTTGGATCGCGTGTTTTCCCACTTCTTGGAGCCAAGCTTGTGGATCTGCGGGACAAACCCTTCTTCCGAAACATAGCGCGATACCAGATCGAGCTGATAGGTGGGGACATAAACGGTGTCATTACCAGCGTAGGCAATGGTGAGACATTCGATCTCGTTGCCTTCCACGCGGACCTTCTTCAGGCCCAGGTAGGAGCCGATTCCGTAGTCGATATGCACGATGAAATCACCGGGCTTCATGGCCTCGTAATCAACCAGTGCTTCTTCGCGGGAGAACCGCGTGAAATGCTTTTTGCGTTTGTAGCGACTGAAGATCTCGTGGTCGGTGAAGATCGCCAGTTTGGCATCTTGCAGGTTCCAGCCACGGTGAAACACGCCGATGATGAATTCGATCCGCTCCTCGTAATTAGGCAGTAGATCGCGCATACGCTTGCTCTGGCTGCGGTTGTCCGACTGGATGATGATCTTGTAGCCGTCGTTCAACTTTTGGTGCAGGCTCTGCTCTAAAAGGTTCAAGTCGGAGTGCATGTTGGTCTGTGAGATAATGGGCGCTTCAAGCGTTGTCTTGGCCGCGTCGAAGGTCTGGTATGAAGCCGAGACGAAGTAGTGCTGATGAGTCTTCATCAATTTCTTGATGAACTTGTCGTCCGCAAAGAGTTGATCGGGATCAGGAATGATTCGACGTTTTTGTTTCTGTCGCGTCTTGGCCCAGAGGTCGTTGGTTTCATCCGTGATCTCGGCAAGATAAGTATGGAAAAACTGGTATTCATCGAAAAACAGAATGATGTCGTCTATGTTGAAATAATCACTGAATGTTTGTAGTTCCGGAAGAAGCAGCGGAACATCGAGCTCGATTCCTTCGTAAAAGCCATCGGAATGGATGCGTTCCCAAAGCTTTTCGTCTGCTTCGATATCGTGTATGGAAAATTCTCGCGATGGGATGAGCGTTATTTCCTTGAGCTCCGTGCCAATAGAGCGTTGTGTTGTTACGTTGAATTCGCGGATTGAATCGATTTCATCGCCAAAATATTCTACACGCACCGGATGCATCAGGTTTGGGCTGAAGATATCGATGATTCCACCGCGACGAGCCAGCTCACCCACGCGTGATACCTGATATTCGTTGCTGTAACCGAGTCCTACGAGCTTGGATATTAATTGATCCGGCTTGTATTCGCTGCCTTGCTCCAGGTGGATGAGATTGCTCTCGAAAATCTTGCGTGAGGTTATCTTTCGTAGCAGTGACCGGATGGGAAGGCTGAATATCTGCGGCTTGCTGGATACAGCGCGCGAGAGGGTCTCGATACGCTGAGCCCGGATGGTGTAGTGGGGTGACCGCTCTTCGTAGGGGAGCACCTCGAAGTCAGGCAGGAAGCATGCGTTGTCCTGTCCTACGAGCAATTGGAAGTCGTCCAGGTAATCCTCGGCCATCTTGTCGTCCGCGCTGACAAAGAGAATACTCTTGCCTGTGTGCTGAAACACGTGTGCGATGATCGCGGCTTTAGACGAGTGGTTCAGATTGAAGAACAGGTCGCCTGATGTCGATTCATCCAGACGCTTAGCGATCTCTTTGAAGAATTCGGATTGCTCGAAGTATGGTTTTAGTTTTTGATACAGCATGGCTCCCTCTGATTTACGAACCAAACCTAAGCGATGGGCGAATTTGGCAAGATTTATTTGCTTGACATGACACCTCAACGATAAATGATTCAGAAAATTCTTGCGGGGATCAAATGAGACTGCACGAAAACGACTCAAACACAAAAAGAAACTGGCTGGAACACCTGCGTAACAATAGCTGGGAAATGGAACTGCTCATCACTGGCTTTGTTCTGTTCGGCCTTTTCCAGATACCGGATTTACTGATCAACCTGAAAACCTTTGTTGGATTGCAGATCATCTCTAGCTTTGCTCGAAACTCAATCGGTGTTATCTGGCGGATGCTCGACACCAGCGTCAAAGTGGTCATCCTCAATTTGATTCTGCTTTTGATCCTCCGTGGATACTGGATCGGACTGATCGGGCTTGATTCGTCAATCCATAGCCGTAAGGATCGAAAACGTGAACGCAAACTTCTCAGGAACATCCGAAAGCTTGATGACACATGCAGCATCATTTTCGCGCTGACTTTCCTGATCGTGTTCGTCACAATCTCTACCGGAATCTATATGATCACTTGGTCGTTCATTACGGTTATTGCTGGGAAATCGGTTCCTTCATTCATGCTAATACCATACCGCGTGCTGGTACTGGTTATTCTGTTGATTTACACGGCCGTCGGCATATTGAAGCTGATAGATTTTCTTTCTGTCGGCGTAATCTCGGGAATCAAAGCAAAATGGTTTGCCCGTTCATATAATCTATTGTCGCGTTGGGTTGGCTTCATAACGCTGGGATTCCTTTCCCACCGTATTTATAGCGCCATTATCAGGACATTGTCACGCAAGCGATTCCTGATGATCTTTGCGCTGTATATCGTCGTGATTATTGTGATTTTTGCTGGAATAAGAATGGATAAACGGGTTTTCTTTCCTCTCAGTGGTAGTAATCTGGTTATCAATCCCAATGAATACGAGGATATGACCTTACACGATCCGACCGATAGGGGAACGAATGACGGGAAATCACCAACTTGGATTATGCCGACAATCCAATCCGAGCTGATCACTGATTCGTATCTGCGGCTGTATATTCCTTACGAAATGGAGGACAATATTTGCATTCAGGATTCCATCGATAGCATTGAACCATTGCATGATGAGCTATTCATGGAATACATAAATTTCGGTGGTCATACCGATGTTGCTTCTCAAGAGCAAATCTTGGAATACTACCAGAATCAGTATAAGATAACGATCGACGATTCGCTTCAATGTACATACAAATTCAGGTTTTATCAGCATCCGAACGAGCGGGATCTCGGTGTCCTGACGTATATACCGCTTGGAAATCTACCGAATGGATTGCATGATTTGATACTTGAGCGAAAAGATCGGCAATACAGGCAGATCATTCCATTTTGGTTGATGAGAGAAGATAGAGATTGAGCTGAAGTGTTTCTTTAAGTTGTTATAGCTAATTTATTATCTACCCGTCTGCTACCGGGGCAACCGCCCCGGTCCGTAACAATTCCCTTCCAGGATTGAAAAGCTACATCTTTTCTTCGATTTTCACTTTCTTCTTAAGTTCGGCTTCTTCGAGCACTTCCATCTCGGCCAATGCCCGGTTGAGAAGCTTGACTTTCTCTTTGTAGGGATAGAACGAGCTCTTGAATCCATTGATGATCAGATTCTTGATGTCCTGATAATCGAGGCCGAGGATATCGTGCGCGAGCATGTATTCTTCGGTCATTGTGGTGTTCGAGATCAAGCGATTATCGGTGTTCATTGTAACACGCAGGCCGTAATCGATGTAGAACTTGATCGGATGTTCTTTGATGGACGGAACAGCCTTGGTGTGCATGTTACTTTTTAAGCAGATTTCCAGCGGGATACGGTGGTCGTTTACGAAATTGAGAAGGTCACCGTTTTCGATCAGACGCGTACCGTGGCCAATACGGTGTGTACCGCAATAATGCAGTGCCTGGTGGATACTTTCCGGGCCGTACGCTTCACCCGCGTGGATGGTGATGTTGAGGTTGTTACGGCGAGCGAGGTCGAACGCGGCCTGGTGATCCTTGGCTGGATGATTGTATTCCGAGCCAGCGAGGTCGAATCCGAGAACGCCTTTGTTCTTGTAAGCAATTGCGAGTTCTGCCAACGTCAGCGATGTAGCCGGGTCCATGTTGCGGATACCGCAGATAATGACGCCGGTGTGGATATCGAATTTACGTTCCGCCTGATGGAGGCCATCGATAACCGCTTCGGAGATCTGGGTGAGCTTCAAGCCCTTCTGCGTGTGCAGGATAGGGGAGTAGCGGACTTCCATATAACGGACATTCTCGTTCGCTGCGTCTTCAGCGAGTTCATAGGCTGCACGTGCCAGTGCATCCTCAGTCTGAAGCACAGAAAGCGTAACGCCGAATCCGCGCAGGTATTCGTCCAGGCTTTTGCAGGCTTCGTCACAACTGACGATTTTCATGAGTTCTTCCGGCTTGGAAGCGGGAAGCTTCACTTTTTGCTGCTCAGCGAGTTCGAAAATGGTCGACAGCCGCAGCGAGCCGTCCAGATGCACATGCAAGTCTGCTTTGGGCAGCTGATGTATAAATTCTCTCTTCATAGGTACCTCCGTTTGTAATGAAAATTTACAGCGTCCATTTCTCCCGGCAAACGATTTTCTCCATCGGATGGCGTTTCGTGCTTCCAGCGAAGCCTTTGACCAGCCTTCCGTAGAAGCTCTCGCGATCTTTCGGATAGCCGAACGGGCTCATGCCCACCACCCGGATACTATCGGGGATACTCAGTATCTTGCGGACCGCATTTTCATTGAATGCAGCAAGCCAGCAACTACCGATTCCGAAATCGAGCGCAGCAAGCATTATTTGCTGAAAAGCGATGGACGTGTCAACAAGATAATAGTCCTGGTCGTTAAGACGGACGCTGTGTTTGGGATCCGCGCAGGCAACGATAATCAAGGGCACGTCTTTCAGGAAGAAATTGATAGCGCCAATGAATCCGCTCTTGAGTGCCAGCTTTCGGATCGTATCTTTATCCTGAACCACAATGAAGCGCCAGCACTGACGATTCTGCGCCGATGGCGCTGCTCTGCCAGCTTCCAGGATTCTCTCGATAACGTCCTCCGGTACGGGGTCGGACGAGAAGCTCCTGACGCTCTGACGAGCGAGGATCGTCTGATAGCAATCTGGCATTGTGGTTAGAACTTCATTCCGATTCCGAGCGACGCCGAGAAAGAATCGTACTCGGAGAAATTATAGTCGAAGCTGAGCTGGAAGATGCTGAGCTGAGCGGCAAGTCCCGCCACAAAACGGTATTGGTTATCGCCATCGATGTTGAACGAGACATTTTGTTCTTGCAAGTCGGCTGGTGTGTTATAGTTGTCTGTATCATCCAGCATATAGGTATATTTGAATTCGGTATGTGAATTCTCTATCAGGAGCCCCGCGTAAGGCGTAACGCTGAGTGTGGGAATGCCGAGTGTTTTACTGACGTTGATTCCTCCAGCGAAGGCCTGCGTCTTCATGATGCTTCCAACTTCCAGTTGCTGGTAGAACGCGCTCAGAGATATATCGATCGGAATAACGAAATCGACGAAATCGCTCATCCATACGATGGGATTGTGCTGCACGCCAACACCCCAGTAGGTGAGCTCGCCGATCTCTTCGTTGATGTTCACGTTTGGCAGGAAACGAACTACAACCATTGTTCCCATGATTGTACCGAGAGACAACTGCGGCGCGAACTGTGGCAGCATGCTGAAATCTTCCAGGATACCATGAACCGGTAGTCCGATCGTTTCTTCCTCAACGTAATATTCTTCCTCGAGCTGGGTGACGGGGTTGACGACTGTCAGTGTATCACCACCAAAGAAGATATCGATGTTGTCATCTTTATCGCCAATGATAGTCGGGCCTTCGATTCCCACAGTGTAGTCGTGCGACATCACTTCCTGCACGAGCTCTTCATAGAGCGGATGGGTCGAATCGTAACCGCTGTTTCCGACGATCGATTCTGCCTGGCTGCGCGTGAAACGGAAGGATCCGGTTGTCGCAAAGCTCTTTTGGTCGTCCTGGAAATTCGTTCCCATCACCACAATCTTCATGGAGATGTTGAGCGCGAGGCTTTTGGAACGGGGAGCTTGCTGGAACCAGCCACTGTTCATGTTGGCTCCGAAAGGTGAGGTCAGGGGAGAGACATACGATTTCGCTGCGTCGCCCGAGAGCATTTCAAGTTGTGATTCAAGATCATCATTCGGTAGTTCATCCGTAATATCCTGTGCCATAAGCACTAACATTGTCATCATTAAAACAAGCGAAACAAGTAGCTTTTTCATGGTTAGTTTCCTCCATAATACACATTCATTTCTTGAACGATAATTTGCTTTACCGAATCAGGTTTCGTCAATGAAAATCTGTAAAATCGTGCAATGGAGGCCTGCTGTCGAATTATGGCGAAAAAAAGATTGACAGCATTCTATCGCCATTCTATATTAAGCGTATAAGGTTGGTTAGCGTTTTCTACACAGCAATTCTGGTTCTCTCAGCAATCCCAAGAGTAGGATCACTCTATCTGCATTCGCAGGTTTGCCGTCGCCAAGACATAGCCATAATGCCCCGTCGCGTCCAGCGACAAGGAGGTTGATATGGCTCTGAGTTTCAATGTGGATTCGATCAGCGGACTGATTTCCACCAGTCTTACATCTGCTCTGCAAAACCTTACCCGGTCCACGTTGCGCCTAAGCACAGGACTGCGCATCAATACCGCTTCTGACGACCCTGCCGGGCTTGCCATGTACGAGATGATGCGTGCCCAGGAAGCGACCTATTCTCAAGCGCGTAACAACGCCCAGGATGCTCAATCGCTCATTCAGACAGCCGAAAGCGCGATGAATGTCATCGACGAAAAGCTCATTCGCATGAAAGAGCTTGCCGAACAGGCCTCGACAGGAACCTATACTTCGTCACAACGCTTGATACTGCACTCCGAGTTCCAGCTTATGGCTTCCGAGATCGATCGCATCGCCGGCTCCACCACATTCAACGGCATGAAGCTTCTTGATGGATCGCTCGAATCATCCTCCACCTACACGACATCCGGAGGATGGACAGAACCGAACGACGGCGTTCTCGTTCACGTGGGCGATGGCAATGTCCGGGCGGAAGATTACTACTACATCTCGGTGAAAGACGTACGAACACAATCCCTTTTCTCTAACCCCAATATCGCCATTTCAACCCAGACTGCGGCTGCAACCGCGCTGGAGATCATCAATACGGCGATTATCAACAAGGATAACGCAATGGCATGGCTGGGAGCAATGCAAAATCGCCTTGAAGGAAGCATCGACAACCTTGACTCGCAGATTAACACCCTGAGTGCTGCCGAATCGGATATCATCGATGTCGATTTCGCCGAGGAATTGACATCCTATGTCGGCAGCCTGATCCTCATGCAGAGCGGAATCGCGATGATGGCACAGGCGAATGCACTACCTTCGATGGCACTGACGCTAATCGAAGCGTTGTAAAAAAACGAGTTTCAAGTTGCACGCTACTGGTTCGAGGAGCGTTCTGTTTCCGGCTGGTTACACGGGAAAAATATTCTCTATCTCTGGAAAAAATTTCATACCTTATCGATAAAACCAATTCCCACAAGCGCTTTTAGCCTCCATTTACAGAAAAAACGATTGGCATCCCGATTGCAAAATCATGGGTGAGAAAAACCGATTGAATCGGCTCAGATTAACGTGATTTTTCTAAAGTGCAACGGCCTCGCGTACGATATAATAATGGAGGTATCTCATGTCAGGTACAATATCCTTTTCCGGACTATCATCCGGAATCGATTTCGATTCGATGATCGATCAGCTTGTAGAAGCTGAAAAGTATCAAGCGAATCAGCTTGAAGACTGGAAGACCGAGTGGGAGGAGAAGATTGATCTCCTCGGAGAGCTTCGCACCAAGTTTTCGAGTCTCGATTCGATCATGACCAAACTGAGTACACCCTCCTCTTTCTGGAAACGGCTTGCATCCAGCAGTAATGAAGATGTTGCTACTGTGGCGGTCGATAGTACGGCCCAGCCCGGCACTTACTCTGTCGAAGTCGGATCTAATATCCAGCACATCTTTTCCAGCCGGGGTTATTCCGCAAGTACGGATATCGCGTTGAACGATGTCACAGAGATTATCACGGTCTCGGTCGGTGGTACGGACTTGGGAACAATCGATGGAACTGGCGGTAAGACACTCGATGATATCGCGGCCGAAATTGACGCTCTGGACGGTGTTAGCGCTGAGGTTGTCAATGACGGCTCTTCGAGTAATGCCTACAGGCTTCAAATCACTGCCGATGAAGGCGGAAGCGCGAATGAAATCACGGTAATGCAAACCAATACGGATTTATTCAGCAAGGGTATCGATGATGTGGAAGTGATCGACGACAAGGGAGGGGATACCTTCACTGTCAATTCCGGTGCAGGTGGTTACACTGGCCACGTGAACAAGCGCTTTAATTTCGAGGTTATCGAGGGCGGTGAAATCGGTACGGACGATGTTAAAATCCGATGGACCGACGACGTCGAAGGCCGCTCGGGAACCATGACGATTACGGAAGCCGGCACATTTGGCGTTACGCAGGGTGTCCAGCTTACTTTTGCTGCTGGTGAGACCTACGAAGAAGATGCGCTCTTCGCGGTGGATGTGTTCCATACCGACTACCAGAAGGCGCAGGATGACGGTATTGCATCTGCTGAAAAGGAAGTGCATTCCGGTATGGCGGATCGTGATACTACACCTGTTACGACGGCAGACGCAACATTCTCCTATACCTTTGCAGGCCGGTCAATTGCCCCGATCTCCATAGCTGCAGGAACCACACTCGAAGAACTTGCGGAGAAGATCAACGAAGATCCGAACAACCCGGGTGTAAAGGCTACGATAGTTAATGATGGTACCGGTGCTCCGAATGCTTATCATTTGGTATTAACGGGAACAAAGACAGGCGCAGCAAATAAAATTGAGGACCTGGATTTCTCCAGCTTCGCCGGGAGCGGATTTGCATCGGGATCTTTCAATGAGACTCAAAGTGCGACCAACGCGATGGTCAAACTTGATGGTTATCCATCCGGAAGTAACTATATCCAGAATGACACAAACCTCTATACGGATCTGGTTGATGGTGCTTCCGTAACGATCAGATCGGTCGGTACGAGTGAAATTACGGTTGAGAACGATGTTGATACGATGACCTCTCTGGTGAATGATTTCGTTGACGGTTACAACGATGTTATGGGTTACATCAACGAGATAACTGCGGTCGATCCGAAAACCGAAGTGTCTGTGTATACTTCTGATGATGACAAATCGACAACCTCAAGTGCCAATCAATCAGCCGCACTTGCGGGTAACTATACCCTGATTCTTATGGAAAGCAAGCTGAAAACCTTCCTGGTCAGTCGCGCCGAGGGCTATGAAGATGGGGAAGACCCATATCTTCTTCTCTCGCAGCTCGGAATTTCCACCAGCGACGACGACCTTCTCGAATTCGACGACGAAGTGCTTCGGGAAGCGCTGAATGAGGATCCCGACGCTGTTGTCGGATATTTCTCGGATAACAAGGTCGGCGTAACCGACAATACGAATGTTGGATACTATAGTGGTACAAACGCTACGCAGCCCGGAACCTATCATTACAAAATCAATGTCGATGGAAGCGGTAATCCGACCAGTGGAATTCTCTGGAAAGACGGTGAGACCGAAGCCGATGGTATCACGATGAAAATTGAAGGAAATCTACTCACGGTTCCTTCCGGCGATGGCAAGGGTATGGCTTTGCAGATGCTGAATAGCGCTTCAGGAACATATGAGGGAACCGTCCGTGTGAAATATGGAAAATCGCACGAATTCGACGACCTCATGGACGATATTCTCAACGAAGAAGACGGAATGATTAAAGTTCTCGAGGATAGCTACGAGAATATAATAGATAACATTGAAACGAAAATCGAAAGGGAGTTGGATCGAGTGGCGCTTGTTGAAGAACGTTACCGGACACGCTTTGCGAACCTGGAAACAGCGCTGACCGACTATAACGGCCAGTTGCAAGAGCTTCAACAGCAGATCGCATCCATCCCGGCGATAGGCTAACCAAGATCACAGGGGGAATAATGGATCAACGGCTTCAGGCATACAAACAGGTCAACATCAACACGATGAACAGAGGGAAGATCGTTGTAATGCTGTTCTCAGGAGCCATCACGTTCCTCAGCAAAGCCAGGATTTATGCTGAGAAGAATGACTACTACAACAAAGGTAAATATATCAAGAAGGCTCAGAATATAATCGATGAGCTGAATTATTCGCTGGATATGGAGAAGGGACAGGATATCTCGAAGAACCTCAGATCGATCTATGTCTTCCTTTCCCGTTACCTCTCCCAGGCGAACGCAAAGAATGATCCCACGATGCTTACTCGCTCAATCGGAATTCTGGAAAACCTGAAAACCGCGTTCAGCGAGATCGTGAATAACCCGGAATACGCGGAAGCGCAATCCGTAAACAAGAGAGAGATGGTTCAAAATGCGATCAGACGTTGGGTATAAATTGCTTGACCGATTGCATCGGTACGAACTAGTCTGCTCTTGTGGAGGTCGGTATGACAGTTGACAAGGTAAGTAATCATATCGGAACACAGGCTGCGGCTCAGGACCGAATAAAAGAGGCCGCAGACAAAGTAAAAGCTAAAAAGAGCGATACAGTAGCCAGCCAGGAGATTACCTCCGAGCAGGATCGTGTCGAATTCTCCGACCAGGCGAAGCAGCTGCAGGAAACAGAACAGATTCTGCGCTTTGCCATGGAGAAGCTGGAGAAGTACGACGAAGTGCGCAATGAGAAGCTTGTCGATGTGCAGGACAAGCTCGATAGCGATTTTTATTACGGCGATGACCTGAACGAGCAGATTTCCGAGAAGATCATCTCGCCTCGCGAACTGCAGGACACCGTACGGGGAAACCTGGAAGTACGGGAATATATGAGCAAGTTCGAGGAGATGGACTCCGTCGAGGATGAGATCGACAATGAAAAGCTGGTCGAGATTCGTAATCGCGTTGCGCAGGGATATTACGACGATCCTGAAGTGCTTGAGAAAACGGCGGAAAAACTGATTGAATTGCTTCGTGGCTGAAATCCGACGGTCCTCCATTGAAAGAAGTACATTTTAAACTGCTCAAACGATACATTGACGAGCTCATCGTCAATCAGGGCATTCTGTCTGTCGAAAATCCGGATTTTACTGTCGAGAAGGTGAAGATCGATTTCCTCATCAAGCTCGCATTTCGTTTTTACAGCAAGCTTTACAGCGGTGAAGTACCCAATTTCTACCAGAACCAATGGGAATGGTTCCGTTGCACTGCCTGCGAAACGCCCTGTGACGAGTTCAAGCGATTTGTGGACTGCAACGACGACTATCATGAATTACCGTTGAAATGTCCACTTGGCATGGATAATGTCACGGATATCCGGTGCTGTAATTGCGGGAATAAATTCCATAGCCACAAGCCGGATGACAGGCAGCTATACATGCCTCTCTGTGATGAATGCTCCGATCTTATCGGCGAGGAGATGGAAATATGGGGACGGCTCTTCGACTAAGAGACATCCCCATAAACGTGTTTATCTAACGGCTATTTTTTTTAGAACAATCCCTTTATATCGCCATTCTCATCCACATCGATAGTCAATGCGGAAGGCTTCTTGGGCAATCCGGGCATACGCATGATCTCACCTGTAATCGGGATTAGGAAACCAGCGCCGGATGCCAGAAGGATCTCGCGAACAGTAACAAGAAAGTCTTTTGGCCTTCCCAGGAGTTGCGGGTTATCGGACAGCGATTTCTGCGTCTTGGCAATGCAGATCGGAAGATGCTCGTATCCGTACTTCTGGATCTTCTTCAGGTCCTGCTTCGCTTGCGGTGTGAGGTCGATATTCTCAGCGCCATAGATCTCGTGCGCGACCTTAAACATTTTGTCCTCAAAGGGAAGATTCCAGTCGTAAAGCGGATTCAGCTTGCATGAATCGCTTTCCACCAATTCTGCCACCTTTTCCGCCAGCTCGATTCCACCTTCGCCTCCATGACCCCAGAAATCAACAACACTCGCGCCGAAATCTTCCTTGAGCGCAAAATCGTGCACCATCTGGAGCTCTTCTTCGGTATCTGTCGCAAAGCGGTTGATGGCTACCACGGATTTCATGCCGAATTTGCGAATGTTTTCCAGATGCTTTCCAAGGTTGGCAAGACCTTCTTCAAGCGCTTTCGTATCAGGCTTGTTGAGGTCTTTGAGCGACGCTCCGCCATGATGCTTGAGTGCGCGAACTGTTGCTACCAGCACGACTGCGTTGGTGCAATATTGACCATACGGACACACGATATCGAAGTATTTCTCAGCACCAAGATCAAATCCAAATCCCGCCTCTGTAACGACGTAATCCGCTAGCCTCAGCGCGGTCTTGGTCGCGATGATGCTGTTGGTTCCCTGTGCGATATTGGCGAAGGGCCCACCATGCACGAAGGCCGGAGTATTCTCGATAGTCTGCACCAGATTTGGCTTGAGCGCATCTTTCAGAAGCGCTGTGATGGAACCTTCGAAACCGAGCTGCTTCACGGTTACCGGCTCTCCCTTATAGGTGTAACCCACGGTAATGTTGCCGATTCGTTCCTTGAGCTGGCGAAGATTGTTAGAGAGGCAGAGGATCGCCATGATTTCGGATGCGGGAGTAATATCGAAGCCGTCTTCACGCGGGATGCCCTGGCTTTTTCCGCCCAAGCCGATTACGACGTCGCGCAGTGCGCGATCGTTCACGTCGAGGACTCTTTTCCAGGTAATTCGGCGCGGATCCAGTCCGAGTTCGTTATCATTATATACGTAATTATCGATTAGCGCGGCAAGTGTGTTGTTTGCGCTGGTGATCGCGTGCATGTCACCGGTGAAGTGGAGGTTGATATCCTCCATGGGCAAAACCTGTGAATAGCCGCCTCCGGCTGCGCCACCCTTGATTCCGAAAACCGGTCCGAGGGATGGCTCGCGTATTGCGACGATGGTCTTCTTGCCAATGCGATTCAATGCTTGCGCCAGTCCGATCGATGTTGTTGTTTTTCCTTCACCGGCAGGCGTAGGTGTGATTGCGGATACCAGGATCAGCTTGCCGAACGGTTTGTCTTTGATTCTGTCCAGCGCTTCGTATTTTATCTTCGCTTTATAATTGCCATACAATTCCAGATCATCAGGTGTAAGCCCAAGCTGACCGGCTATCTCGGTAATTGGTTGAAGTTTTGCCTTTTGGGCAATCTCTATATCGGAGAACATAGTACCTCCTCATGGGGATTTTTCTGATATATGTTAATAGGATAATCATTTATTTGCCCGTAACAAATAATTTAGAAACCGGATTCATATAATCTTTTCTCTTGAGCCGTGTGACGAGCTTATCGGCTTTGTGCCACATAAGGAATATTGATCAGGATATTGATAATATTAATGGCAACATTGAAAAAATTCATTTTCTGCTTGACATAATAAAATCAGTCCGCGATGATGCACCCAGATCTTACAGTGGAGGTTCTAAATGAACAAGAGACTCAAACAGTGTCCGGTGTGCAATCAAGCGCTCGATATCGTCGAATATCACTGCCCGGCTTGCGATATTACAATCCGTGGTAAGTTCGGAATTGGCGAGCTGGCCTCGCTCGCACCGGCACAGCAGGAATTTGTTAAGGTGTTCATCTGCTGCGGCGGCAACATCAAAGAAGTCGAAAAACGTCTTAAAATATCCTACCCGACCGTAAAGAACCGTCTGGCTGAGATCGCGATTCAACTGTGCGATGACAGCCCTGAAGAAGATTACAGCGATGTATTGAACGAAATCAGCGAGGGTAATATCAGTGTGGAAGAAGCGCTGATGAAGCTCGAGAAGAGCAGGAGGTAATGATGCAAAAGATAGAGCATAAACAAACAATCGAAGTGAAAGAATCCCCGAGTGTTGTCATTGAATCGGGTAACGTTGGCTACCGCGTGAAAGGCGGTGAAAGTGGACAGGTGCTCATTGAAGCAGACATCGAGTTCGAGCCGCGTCGCCGTGATACCGAAATCACAATCGAAGATATTATCAGCGTGGAAACCGATGATGAAGCCGGGCAGGTTGAGATCAAGATTGATGACCCCGAAGTACGCCAGATGCGTTCGCGTATCGTAATCTCTGTACCTGAAAACTCCACGCTCGAAGCAAGAGCAGATAACGGCAGTATTCATGTGATTAACGCCACTCTGAAAGGCCGGCTGGAAAGCGATAACGGTTCGCTCATACTGGAAGATGTTATAGGTGACATGCAGATGATTACAGATAACGGTTCTGTCAAATGCGCGAAAGTGCGCGGTGATATCAGCATCGAATCGGACAACGGAACGCTCAAGCTCGCGGAATGCGAAGGCGGCAGGTTCGAGGCGATCACGGATAATGGCAGTATCGCAGGTGTTCGCATGAATTTCAACGACATCAACCTCCGCACGGATAACGGCAAGATCTTCTACGAATTCAAGCCGCTTGAGGTGGGCAAGGCTAGCTTTGTTACGGATAACGGCAAAATCCAGATGGTGATCCCCGATGGAGTCGATTACGATATCCATGCCACGACCGACAACGGCAGGTTCTTCATCGGGCTCGATGGTGAGTACCTTATCAAGAACACTCCCCACGGTAAGGAGTTCCAGAAAACACTCGGCAGTGGAAAGGTAAAGATCGAAGCCGAAACGCAAAACGGATCGATCGTAATGTCTAATAAAATGGTTCAGGACGCAAGACCAGGGCATGACACGATTAGCGAAGGTGTTCACACAGGCCTGAAACACGCGCTCAAAGTGGTATCGAAGGTAATCGGGACAATCGGGGGCGAGCTGGGAAATGTCAATATCGATCTATCGCCCGAAGATCAGGAGAAGGTAGCTCAGAAGGTCAAAAAAGTGAGCGAGAAACTCCAGAAGGCCTCTGAAAAGATGCAGCACAAAATGGAGATCGATCAGGAAAAGCTCAACGGGCTTGATAACCTTGGCGAAGAGCTGGACAATCTCGGCGCTGAGCTCAAAATCAAGCTGTCAAAGATGGGTAAGAACATCTCTGAATCGGTGCAGAAGGATCTCAATGATCTGCAGGAATCCCCAGAATGGAAGACCATTGTCAAGCGAGTCAAACGCGTGAAGGGTGATGAGCATGAAGAGCACAAAGAGCATAAAAAGGAAGACCAGCATCAGAGCAGACTGCAAATCCTGCAAATGCTCCAGGAAGGCAAGCTGAGTGTGGATGAGGCAGAACGTCTGCTGAAAGCGCTAGATGATTGATCGGAGGTGGGACCATGGATGAAAGAGCCAAAATTCTGCGATTAGTCGCGGAAAACAAGATTACACCGGCTGAAGCTTCGCGACTTATCGAAGCGCTGCTCTCCAAGAAGAAGAAGGAGAAGCAAGCACGCCGACTGGTGATCAATGTCTGGAAAGAAGATGAAGAAAAACCCGCGATGGTGCTGAAGGTTCCCATTGCGCTGATACAGCTTGGCGCACGTTTTGTGCCGGTGAAGGCTCGAGCAGGGCTCTCGGTGGGAAGCAGCGAGTTCGATTTTAGCGCGATGAACTGGGAAGATATATTCGAGATAGCTGCCAGAGGCGAGATCGATGACATCGTGAGTCTCGACTTGGCGGATGATCGCGGAAATCCTGTCAGCATCCGCATATATACAGAATAGGAGATTATCATGAGGAATCCGGTCTCTCTACTCCTCGGCATGCTGCAAAAACTCCGTCGTACAAAACCGGAGCCGGTCGTTCTCCCTTCAATACTCTATGCAACCGATCGGTTCCTGCAGCCAGATAAGCAAAGGCAAAACCCCAAACAGCATGAATCCATCTGGTGATTCCTCGGAACCGGAGGGGAAGACGATTGTCTTCCCCTTCTCTTTTCAAGGTACCAACGTTAAACAACACACCAGCAGATTTCCGATGCAGCATTGGCACTTCCGCAACCCCCAGTAAATATCTCTTTACAAATAATGGGCCCCGTTCATTCTCGATTATTAATTGACTTTATGATGAGGAATAAAGGGAATAGGCGTCGATGCAAGAAGATACCACAAATCCGAACGCGAAGAGAATGAATCAGATATGCGTTTACATGGACTATGCTCATCTTGGAATGTCTGTGTTGAATAGTGATCTGGAGTATATCTACTTCAACAAGGCATGGTGTAAGATGACCGGCTTCAGCAGCGATGAAGTTCATAATGTCGGCCTTGAAGGAATTGTTCACGCTGAGTATCGCAAGCGAATCAAAGACGCTTATCAACGATTGCTGGATGGGGTTGTCGATCATTGCGACAACGAGCTCATGTTCATACGTAAAGATGGCACCTTCTTTTGGGGAGCGTTAACCAGCTCAATAGTGGATGACGCGGGACAAGAGCGAGAGATCCTGAATATTCTCACCGATATCTCCGAGCAGAAACAATCCGAGATGCAACTCCAGTTTCGCAATGAATTCTTGCAGATTCTCATCGATTCCATTCCACACCCCATCTTCTACAGCGATATCCATGGCTATCTGGAAGGATGCAACACCGCTTTTGAGATAGATTTCAATGTTGACCGCAACGAACTTGCCTGGACGACTCTTTTCGACATCATGACAGAGGAAGTGGCTAAGAAATTCGAAGTCATTGACCAGCAACTGATCAAAGCACCAGGGGAGACCTCCTTCGAGATGCAGTTGGTGCCGCAAGATGGTGAGATTCATGATTACATCATTAAAAAAGCGACCTTCGAGGATATCAATCTATCGCTGGATCATGTGAACATCAATGCAGTCGAGAATCGTAGGATTGCCGGTGTAATCAGCATTTTAGTGGATATCTCCGACCGTAAGAAGGCCGAACGAGACTTAAAGGAATCATACGAGAAATTGGAAAACGCGCAGGAAGAGATCATCCAGCTCGAACGCAAGACCTCCGCAATGGCGATGGCTGTAACCGCCAACCACGAGATCAATCAACCGCTGATGATCATCAAGGGCAACCTCGAAATGCTCCAAATGGTGCTGGATAAAGCGTCGCTGGATGACCACTCTGTTCGATTCCTGACGCGTATCAATGAGTCGGTTGATCGAATCCAGTCGATTCTTGATCGCTTCAAGGCTACATCTAAGATTGAGTTTGAAGCCTATACTGAAGGAACGACGATGATCCGCCTAGGAGAGGGCGTTTCAGAGGTTGAGAATGACGATGATCCGCTATCTGAAGAGGATATGGATGAATCGATCGATAACTTAGCGGATCTGCTGTCAGGCCTGAAAAAGGAAGATTAGAATACGTCGAATCTGATTTTCGAAAGCTTGTCGATCTCCACAATATACCAGCACTTCTCGATTACATCATAATCGCTGATCTGAATCGAATCGCTTGTAATATCCATTTCTGCAATCTGCTTCCCGTCACGACAATCCATCAATACAAGCTGTTTATTTTCTATGTATAGTAGTACGCTGGAAACCAGTCGGCGATCCTGTACGAAGTCCAGGTGAACTGGTAGTGCACTGGCTTTCGGATCAATCGAGACATTCGTTGAAACCCATTCCATTTCGCCATTGGAGCGATTGAGCGAGAAAAGTTTCCCGCTTTTTGTCGCTACCATCATTCGATTACCGTCAGTCAGGATCAACTGTCTGATAGTGGAATCGGCTTCGTATTTCCAAAGCTCTTTGCGAGAACTTTTGTCGATAGCACACACATTCTTACTATAGCCGTAGTAAATCGCACGTGAATCGAATATCGGGATAATCGAAGAACTGCCGTCCATCTTGCGTGTCCAATCGCGAGATATTCCGATTTCGTCCATGGGTCCCTGGACGAGTCGATTGGTGATCTCCATGGTGTGGCGAATATTGAGCTCGATCTCACCGATGCTGGCGGAATCGGCATAGGGGAAAACGGACTGAATCAGGTCACCGAGCAGCTCAGGTGTTCGCTCGGGATCGGTGTTGCGTTCCAGCTCGCGGTAGCGTTCTTTCAATGAAACCAGATGGCTTTCCACCTGATTTCGACCCCAAAACCAATAGACAATTGTTGTCGCGATAACCATTATAAGGATGATCGCTGTGATCTGGAATGGTTTCAGTCTTCTAAAAAAGCTTGAATGATAACTGTATCGCTTTGGATTTTCAACTATGCAGTGAAGGTCGTTGATTTCCGCGAGCAACATTTGCCACAATTTTGGTTTGGGCTGCGTCTGGCTGATCTTCTGGGCGTGCTTTGAAGAAAATGCGACGAATGATTGCCCTGGTTCGAGCGTGTGATGGTGCAGCTTAACAGGGATGTTGTCCGCGTTATAGCCGAGTAGATTCAACGCTTCGCGCGATTTGATCGAAAAATTCTCCCACGTGTGGCCGATCTCGATTTTTGTTCCTTCGCTGACAATCCCACAAAGAATTCTGCCGAATTGCACGACGGTCAGCCTGTTTTCGCGGAACAACACGAAAAGAAGGGATATACCTGGCTCAATGCTCTTACCTTCGGCATTAACATGCATTCGTTGCAGGTTGGCGCTAACTTGCCAGTTCAGTTGACGGAAGAACTCTTGCAAGTCCTCATCCTGGACCTCTTTGTTCTGATCGAAACCGAGTGTCAGGATTTGTTGCAGGATCGAACGATTGATCGATTGATATAAAGGTAAATGATCGTAGCATTCAGTCATTAATATGAAGTTATTGCTTCGATGGCTGAAAAAGTCGGAGAAGGTGAACTGCTGGTCGGTGTTTCCTGAAATCAGGTTGACATTCAGCATATCAGTTCCACCAGCGCAGGAAGCTGCGGTAGAAAACACGCCATAGGGTCGGGAAATCCATTAGCATGTTGGTGTAGGCTGCATTGGCGAGTGGGCAGTGGCATTCTTTTCGTTTTATGGAGCGTCGTTCACGATCCATCTCTCTGGAATTCCATATGCGACGGAAGTTGTAGTTATAGTCGCGCAGGTTGCCCATACTCTCCGCTTTAATACAGCAAGACCAGACATCGCCATCGGGCGCTATCTGCACCGATGCAACACCCGCATAGCAGGGAATCACCTGCTTTTTATCGCGAAGGATTTGCTTCACGAGATTGTAGTATTCGATGCGGAATGCCTGCGTGATTTTATTCAGGCCCTTGAACTCACGGTTTTTAATCCGGTGGATCAGGAAATCGATCGCTGAACGGTATTCGAGCGGATTGGGTGTGATTTCTTTTCCCATTGTACCCAGTTCTACACGCTCTTCGGCGATCTCGGTGATGTATGAATCGGGTTTGAGTTCCAGCAGCGTATTTGCGATGGAAGCGAAGGAATCGACATTGAAGCGCGATATTACCGTGTGGATCCCAACGGAGAGATTGTCCATCTTGAGTTCACGCAGCGCTTGATAGGTTGCCAGCACTTTTTCGTAGTTCTCCGGCACGTTGCGAATGCGATTGTGCTGTTCGCCGATGCCATCGACGGAGAGATTGATCACGATCTTCGACTTCTGGCAGTACGCGGCGATCTCCCACACGTTGTTGACGATCTTGTCGGTAAGAATGCCGTTGCTGGGGATATTAATAATCGCCGGTCTGGAGCGATCGTAGATGATTTTACATATCTCGACGATATCCTTGCGGAGGAAGGGTTCTCCACCGCTGAGCGTTACCCAGTATGGTGATTTCCCGATTTTACGGAAGATCTTGTCATATTCTTCCGGACGCAGGTTATCGGCTTTCTTTTCGTAGATGTTGCAGGTCTGGCACCGTGAATTGCAGTTGTATGTAAGGCTCACGGTATAATTCATGGGCATTAGCCTCGGGAATCCGAGGACAAATGATATTTTATACAGCAAGATGCGCGGAATCAATTCAAACATCAATCCACCTGTTTATCCAGTTTCTTGGTCGTTCGAGCGATCTCCCAAGTAAAAGGATTCTTTTTAAGAACAACGAAATCAAGCCAACCCAGGAAGCGACAATACACTTCGAGCAGGATCGTACCGCCGAGGTGAAATGCGCGATGCGGATGATCGCATAGCTCGCGCAGCGCAAGCTTGATCAGGAGACCGGAGTCCTGTGATACTACCGAGTAATTTTGCACTTTCTTAAGCCAGAGGTGTCCGGTGGCGATTCTGCGGCGTTGCTTGATGAAGTCGGAGAGTGTCTCGGGGCCTTTATTGTGGATAATCGCGTCGGGGATATATTTCAGCTTATAACCCTTTGCGAGCACGATGGCCTCGATACTGGCTTCGTCAACCGCACTGCGATCCGGGATCTTCGTGATAAAATTGCGGAACGCAATCATCTCGCCCAGCTTGGGGGAGACCATCGCCATGCGGTGATGAAGTTTCCACAACAAGTTCACGCTGTACCCGACGAAGCTGCTGAGCGAATTCTCGGGAACCGGTCTTCCGCCCACCATACCTACTTTGGGATCGAGGAAGGTGCGAACCATTTTCTCGACCGTCGATTTCGCGGGAAGCGTGTCACCACTTTCGACGATTAGTATCTCACCGGTAGCATGATGGATAAATTTATTGATCGCAGCAGATTTCCCGCGACGTTCCGACTCAGAGATGAGCTGTACGCGCGGATCGTTGAAAGCGCGAACAATATCGTCTGTGCCGTCTGTACAAGCGCTGGATACCACGATAATCTCTTTGATCTCCGCGATACTCGTTTCCTGGCTGCACAGACTTCTGAGAAGTTTTTCTATGTTATCGGCTTCGTTGTATACAATGACGCCGACGCTACACGTCAGTCTTTTTTTCATTTTCTTTCGCAATGGTGTTGAGAATTCCGTTGATGAATTTCCCCGAATTCTCAGAGCTGAATTTCTTCGCGATTTCGATCGCCTCATTGATGATGATAGGCGCTGGAGTATCGGTGAAGAGCAGCTCTGCGACCGCAATACGCATGATGTTTTTATCCATCGCAGCGATGCGTTCGAACGACCAGTTCGTTGCTTTGTCCTTGATCGCCTGATCCACGTTGTCGATATTCCGGAGAACCGTCTGGATCAGTGTATCGGCGAATTCATAGATTGAACTGGTTGGTTCGATACTGGCGTTTTCCGCGATATATTCGAGGTATTCGCTGTATTTTCCGATCCATTCCAGCATGCCGAGGTAATTATCCGATTCATTGAAATCGAGAGAATATACGGTCTGAACCGCGATTTCTCTACCTTTTCGTCTCATTCCCATTTACATTTCCCGATATAGATTTACCATCTCGATCGCCGAAAGCGCTGCATCCCAGCCCTTGTTGCCGATCTTTGTCCCGGCGCGTTCAATCGCCTGTTCGATGGTGTCGGTTGTAAGCACGCCGAAGATGCACGGCACGCCTGTCTGAAGTCCAACCTGCGCGACGCCTTTGCTTACTTCCGCGCTTACATAGTCGAAATGCGGGGTAGAACCCCGAATTACAGCGCCAAGGCATATGACTGCATCGTAGTCGGTCTTTCCTTTCGCCAGTTTGAGCGCGGTCAGCGGAATCTCAAACGAGCCCGGAACCCATGCGATGTCGATGTTCTTCTCGTCTGCGCCATGCCGCTTGAGGCAGTCCATCGCACCTTCGAAAAGCTTTCGGTTGATCAATTCGTTAAAGCGGCTCACGACGATTGCAACGCGTAAGCCTTCAGCGTTGAGATTACCTTCAAAAACGCTCATATTTTACTCCTGACTCATAGATTCATCATCAATATTCCATTTTATCATGACGCAGGATTCTGTCAATCATGAACAAGAAAAAGTAGAAAACGTTTATCCCCTACCATTGCGCGGGAACGACAACGTGATGATCGTACCGTCATCGATTACCTTGTGACTGCGGGTTACAGCGTCTGTTTCCAGGCGAGTAATAGGTCTGTAAGTTATTTCTCCATGCAGCGCGTGCATGATTTTGTGACATTTGATAAGCCCTGCACCTTCGCGTCCCTTGGTGGAGAATTTCTTGCGGAACACACTAACACGCATATCGCCTGGAACACCAATCCCGTTATCCTGGATCATCATTTTCACAGCACTCATATCCTCACCGACCTTGATAGCGATACGAGATCCGTCTGTCGCGGAAGCTGCTTCAGCCGCGTTGATAATGATCTCGTTCAATACATAGAATACTGCGTCTCTCTGCGCGTTGATCTGCGCGATCTTGTTATGTGTAAGGGGCTTCTGGATTCGAATGTTATTCAAGAGATGCTTCTCTTTCTTCAGGATATCTTCCAGCATTTTGCTGAGGTCTAGCAGTTCGGTATTCCCAGAAAGATACCCCGAAACATCAACATATTTGTAATCGCGCGTTGTGCCCATGCGGACGGATCTCGACCAGAGATACATAAACACGACCAGCACCGCTACTCCAAGAAGGACGCCAATATAAATCGCGTAGGTTTTAAAGCTTGCCTCTACCTCAAATCGGATTCCCTTGCTTTTTTTCTTGCCCAGAATTTCCTGCATAGGTTCGAAAGTCTGCCGGGAGATAGAAGCTGTATAGAGCAGTTGATTGGAGGGGAACATTGTAGAGCCATCTTCGAGCTGACGCACATCGACCGAGAAATTCAGTGATGTATGTAGTTCACTCAAGCCGAGTTTTTGCAGATCGACGCCGTAAAGGCTATCGACCATCGAGCGATACTGTGCCACGTTGAAGGAAATTGTATCGATGATTGTTTCATTCGTGATGCGAATATGCGCTGGCTTCACGAAGAGAGTATCCAGGCCGACGTCTTTATAGTTGGCAAGATTTCTGAGCGGCCTCAGATTGAGGGCGAGGTCTTCTTTGATCAGCGAATCGAGCGCTGTGAAGCAGTTCAAGATTCGCGCAGCGTCAACAGTGTCGAGCACAGATGCAACATTGACCCCATAGAGACTGTCAATTACCTCGAAACGTCTGCGAATCGATTTAAATACAGTCACTGAGTCCGGCCTGTCTGGGAAATGGAAGCTTTTATTTTCCAGCAGCTTCTTCGTGTTGACCTCAACCGATCTCTCCAGCACGATAGGCAGGACGATCTCTTCGAATTCCTGCACGACCACACCAAGGTCGATCTCGGTGCCGATCATATCGCGGTTGGTCTCCAGCTTCATAAGCTGATAGATAACCGTTCCCATGGAGTAAGCACCCAGGCTGGTGACGTAGATATTGATTTGCTGGAATTGCTCGCGATCGAATGAAATCACATGAGCGTTCGCTTCTGCCAGTTTTTTGAGCTCTTCTTCGCTGAATACTTTACCAATGGCGATAATCTGCGTGTTCATCGCCGGCATGAGCGGATCGTCAATAGTTATTGCCTTAATGAGATTATCGATGTTATGATCGAGTTCATCGTTACCCTTGCCATCGGAGAAGATATAGAGGTTGCCGTACTCGGGGATGAAGCGCTCCATTGTAATGGCTAAATCGCCCGCAGCAATGGCGGATTGAACCGACTTCGTCAGAGAAGTCTGGTTACCGCTGGTCTCGAGGTAGTGAATGAAATCAGCAGCCTGGATGCGTTGGGCATCACCCTCGATTCTTCCCTTGAAGAGGTTCTTCTCGATATTATCGTGGAAAGGCATCACCATCAGATAGCTGTTGTTCGGCACATGCTCTACGAGGAATATTGCGGCGTCTTTCTCCTGTTGGAATACATCGATTCCCTGTCCATCTCCGTAACCTTCCATGCTTTTGGAGACGTCGAAAAGAATGAGATTAAGCTCATTGAGGTGATCCATCGCCAGGATCGGGAAAACTGTTACGATAAGAAAAAATACCAGCCAAATTTGCTTCATGATCTCCCCGGGCTACCGTACGCGGTCATATTTGAATTTAAAATCTTTGATGCCTTCAAACAGCGCAGCAACAAGCTTGTCCTGGAATGCGCCATCTGCGAGCTTTTTCTCTTCTTCTCTGTTGCTGATGAATCCCAGCTCAACCAGCACCGCCGGCATGAACGAAACCCGTAGTACATAAAATCCTGCTTGCTTAACGCCGCGATCTCTGCTTCCGGATGCGGAAACGAGATTCGCCTGCAATTTCCATGCAAGGTCGCTGCTCTCCTGAAGCTGCTCTGTCTGAGCCATGTCCATGAGGATAAAGGAGAGGTCGTCGTAGCGTTTGACCGCCTCTTCGCCGCCCTCGTATTTCTGCACAACCGAGTTTTCCAATGCTTCCACAGCACGCGCATCGTTGGTCTTGGCGGGTGAGAGGAAATAGACCTCCACGCCGGTGCTTTTGCGGTTTTCAGACGCGTTGCAGTGGAGCGAGATAAAGAGGTCACCCTGGCTTTCGTTGGCAAAACGTGATCGATTACGTAATGAGATGAATTCATCCGTGTCGCGGGTCATCAGAACTTCGATGCCAAGCTCGTATTCAAGCCGCTTCTTGAGCTTACCGGCGATACATAGAACGATGTCCTTCTCGTGGTTCTTGCTTCCCAGAGCACCCGGGTCGACCCCGCCATGCCCCGGATCGAGGATGATCCGCTTGATGGAGTGATCGATGGGGACGTCGGCGAGGATCTTGCGGTTCTGCTCATTATATGTGATGTGATTGTTCAGAATGGCAACTAGCTGCATTTCTAGCACACTTACCGGCAGGAAATAGCGCAGGCCGATCCGCTTCATGGGATACAACATGCAGTAGCTTGAGTCGTCTACCTGGAACCAGCCAGAATGGAGCAGGAAGATAAACTGCTTGCCATAGAGCTCAATGCGCAGGCGTTGGTCGGTTTCGTCCTCGCGAATACTGGCGTTGAATACTTTGTTTAGTTCGTAAACGTTGAAGTAGGGAAGCCCCTCCAGTTCGCAGACGGAGATAGTTTCCGGCGCGGGACCATCTTTGTATTCCACGGTGATATCGTTTACAGCGTGCATCATGGACGCAGCGAAAAACAGCAATATAATCAGGTTCGTAAATTTTATCATGTCTCGGTTTACATCCCATCGGATTTTTCTGCAATTAAAAGCTTAACAAGATTGTCAGCTAAATATTTTTTGTAAACAAAAAGATGCAAATGGAGCAATGATGCCCGATAACAACATCCTCGACGCAGCCAGAATGATCCATCGTGCGAAGAGGCCTATAGCCTTTACTGGAGCGGGTATATCGGTTGAAAGCGGTATACCTCCATTCCGTGGAAAGAATGGTCTTTGGAATCGCGTCGATCCTTCTTTTCTGGAGATCGACTATTTCTTCAACTATCCAGATCGAAGCTGGGAGTGGATTAAGAAAATCTTCTTCGACACCTTCGGAGATGCGCAACCCAACGACGCTCATCTGCTATTGCGGGAACTCGGATTCGAGACGGTGATCACCCAGAATATCGATAATCTGCACCAGGTTGCCGGATCGAAAAACGTCATCGAATTCCATGGCAATATGCAGAAGATTCTTTGCACCAAATGCGGCGAGCGATTTGACGCGGATGCGATCGACCTGAACATGCTGCCCCCCAGTTGCGGCAATTGCGGTGGATTGCTGAAACCCGACTTTATTTTCTTCGGGGAAGCGATCCCGGATTATGCACGGGAGGAATCGTTTCGGCTGGCAAGCGAGACCGATTTGATGCTGGTTGTCGGCACGACAGGGCAGGTGATGCCGGCCTGTATGGTGCCCTATCTGGCGCGTGAAAACGGAGCTGTTGTTATCGAGATTAATCCGGAGCCTTCATCGTTTACCGGAGCTATTACGGATATCTTTTTACAGGGAGGTGCTTCGGAGATGATGCGACAGTTGGTAAGAGCAGTAAAGGCATTATAATCTCAATTTCCGAATCTATCGAGCAAGCGAGACTCTTCAGAATGTCTGGGATCTCGCGATGGCAATCATACCTTCAGAAGTCCTTTTCTCATTTGGATATTCAGAAATCTGATTCCTTTACTTCAGCTCGTTCAAATATTTCAGGATATCACCCACAAACCGATTGCGGAAATAGACGCGGTCATATTCAGCTTTTTCGGGGTAATCGTTCACAACAAATGTGAAAAGGTACGTCTTGCCGTTGTCGGCTACCATCATGCCCGTCATAGCCGCGACATCGCTCAGCATGCCTGTCTTGGCGCGGATAACGCTGATACTGTCCTCAAAACCGGGTGTATCGACCAGCGTTCCTTCTTCACCGTAAACCGGCAGTGATGAGAGGAAATCAATCTTGAGTTGGGGATCGCTACACGCATATTTCATGATGTCGATGAAGAGCGACGCGGTGAGGTGATTTGCGTTGTTTCCCAGTCCGGAGCCGTTCACGATATCGATCTCGTGGCCCAATTCCTCGCGCGCGAAACGTTTGATCAGCTCCAATCCCTGGTTGGGATCTCCCGCGATCGAATCACCGATGGTGTATTTGAGCGTTTCGGCGATGAGATTGGACGACCAGATGTTCATGCGTTCCACGACATCCCGCAGAGGCTTGGAGTCATGTGAAAACGGCACGATTCCGTCGCTGAGGAAGAGCGAATCGGGAAGCTCGCGACGTACGATTGAAGCAGGCTTGTTTCCTGCCAAATGCAGGAGCGTTTGGACGTAGTGTTCGGTGGGGTGGTGAATCATGCGTGAATAGCTCGAGAGCCGCTTCCTTTCATTCCCGATGGTTCCACCCAGCATAATGGTGTCGCCGGTACCATTATCGACAGAGCTGACACGCAACCGGCGCTGGGTGCCGGATGTGGACGTGATGTTGTTCTCGATGGTAAAGTAATCGCCAGGTGTGCGCAAATAAGCGTTTGCAGGTTTACCGGCTTTTCCTGGTGTAATCGCAATAAACACGCTGTTGTAGTTCAGTGACAGGCCTGAGGCGTAAGCGAGATAGGAACGATCGCCTTCTTCCTGAATCCCTTCGACAGGCCGGTATCCATCTGGGCCGAAACGATAGTCATCCACGATAACCTTTTCAATATCGGCAAAGCCCTTGACCTTGAACCAATAAGCGAAGTCTTCGAAATCCTCGATCACGGTTGTCGGATCGCCGTCGCCTTTGATGTAGAGTACGCGCGACTCGGGATCGTAGCCAAAGAGGGTTGTATAACGGTATCCTGTACCAAGGTAGTGCATGGCGGCCAACGAGGTAAGCAGCTTCAGGTTGGAAGCGAACCGGAACGGTTTATCGGGGTTGTGTTCCAGAACGGTCTTGTCGTCGTCCAGGCAATATACGATGTACGCGACATTGGATTTCTTCGCCGGCTTGTAGTCGAAGCGCGCGGCGTTCAGGCTGCATGCGAGTATCAGCAGAAGCGGTAGCAGGATTCGTTTCATATTCGTTTTGCAATAATGATCATATTGTGGGATTCGGTGGTGAGAGGGCCGCGTTGCAGCGAGCCGTACACATCCACGAGTTCGTAGCCGCAGAGCATGAGCAAAAGCCTCATCGTATCCAGCTCGATTTCTTTCAGCGTGATGGAATTATGCATGACTTCCATATCGCCGCCCGGATGGAATATCTCATAGCGGTCGTTCCAGTTGCGCATCTTGAAGACATAGTCGTCCTCCCAAGATGTATAACATGCTACAACAACATTCTTTTCTTCCCAGGGTAGAGTATAAACATGCCGTAAAGCATCTGCCTTTTCGCCATCGAGGACAATGGGGCAGATGTCGAGCGCAAGGATACCGCCAGGTTCGAGGTGTCGGCGGATATTTCGCAGGCAAAGCATCTGCTCTTCAAGTGTGTGGAGAAGCTGGAATGATGAATAGCCGATGAAGGCGAACCGAAAGATCTGGTCGGTTGTGAAGCTCGTCATGTCCGTACAAATTGGCGTGAGGTTGGGATGGGAGCCGAGTAGATCAATCATGGTCTGCGAGCTATCGATCGCCGTGACCTGATAACCGTTTTTGAGCAGAGGTTTCGTGATGCGACCGCTTCCGCAGCCGAGTTCGATGATCGGGCCACCGATTTCTTCAGCCAGATCGTTCCACAGCTTCACGTCCTCTTTTTGTCGAGTGCAGATCTGCTTGAATTCCCAGTCGTATAGTTCCGCAAACGCGTTCCAGTCAGTGTTCATATAAAATACCTTTTATATTGTGTTTCATCTTCCGATTGTCCGAGCTTGCGAGGTCATCTGAATGTTCAAACATCCTGCCTTCGCAAGATCGTGTCTCACACAACCGTCAATTGCATGTAACTCATCGAGAATCGGCCGCTTTCCGGTACGAAGCACAAGATTTTCTGTCCCTTTTCAAGCTTGCCGGAATGGAAAAGCTCTTCGAGAATGATAAAGATCGACGCGGCACCGGTGTTGCCTTTATAGGTGAGATTCGTAAACCACTTCTCATACGGAATCGGGAAGCCGATCTCGTGCATGCGTTCGAACAGGATTTTTCGGAAGTATTCTGATGAATAGTGCGGCAGAAACCAGTCGAATTCATCAGCATGAAGCGAGTGGCGTTCGACGGATGTCTTGAGCGCGCGGTTCACTCCAATCTCCGGGATCCACTTGTTGAGCAGTTTCACATCCTGCTTGATGGGGAAGTAATCGTTTTGCACGGCATCCATGAGCGATGAAGCAGTACGCCAGCCTTCGATTCTACCATCTTCGGTCTTGATCGCGCCGGCATACATGCAGGTCTCGATTTCGCCGGCGTAGGAAAAGAGGTCACACCAGTCTATGCGCAATGATAGTCCATCCGTTGCCGGTTTACCTTGGAGCATTACGGCTCCAGCGCCATCAGATAGCATCCAGCGCAGGAAATCGATACCGAATGCCATCTCCGGTTGTTTCTCCAGATCGACATCCTCGCCGCGGAATCGCTTGAGGAAATCGGCACGAAGGAAGGTGGAGCACATCTCGGATCCGGTGGCGACAGCCTTTTGAGCGTTACCGGTTGCGACGCTCATGGCTGCGTAGTTAAACGCGGTAATACCAGCAAGGCATTGTCCAGCCGTGCTCATCACGTGGATGGGCTTCCAGCCCAGTTCGCCATGTACCAACGGCCCGATGCCCGGCATGACGGTATCCGGCGATGAGGTTCCGCAGCATATCATATCGACATCGTCGGTGTTGCCAAGACGTCGAATGGCTTCCGCCGCGAGCTGGCTGTTGTTGTGCGTGAATTTCCCCGTCTCGGGATCGATCGCGTAATAGCGTTGCTTGATGCCGTTATTGCGCAGGATGATGCGCCTTGTACGGGACGAAACACCGTCGATGCGTCCCAGAACGTTTTCGATATGATCGTTATCGATTGGCTGATTAGGTAAAAAAGCTGCGACATCGACAATATAGGCTTCCATTTATCGTTTCCTTTCGTGAAATCGTTTGTAAAGTTCCGAGAAACGCAGGTAAAAGACGTCCTCGGGCAGCCGTGTCTCAACAACGGCGTTCATATAGGTGTAATAGTCAAGATCGTGAATCAGAACGCGGTCTTTCATGCTCTGATAGAGTGGTGTTCCAGGCATGGGCGTCAGGATGGTGAACACGGGTAGCTCGATCGCTTGATCGGTAATATACTGCTCGAGCCTGTCGAAATCAGCTTCCGTGTAGTCCGGCGAGACGATGAAGTCTCCCAAGATTTTAATATCCAGTTCATGCAGGATTTCCACCGCTTTGGGTATGATCTGCGAGCTATAGCGCTTGTTGAAGCTATTCAGCTTGTCATCGCAGATCTCTTCGAATCCTACCACCGCGAAACCCAGTCCGGCCTTTTTCCACTCGCGAAGAACGTCCTCTTTCTCGACGATCGCATCCGCGCGTATGTCCAGCGCAAAGGTCTTTTTGATGCCGCGTTCCTGGATCATTCGGGCGATCGAGAGCGCTTGATCGGGATCGCCGAAGGTGTTTGCATCCACCAGGCGGATCACCGGGATCTCGGAGAGCAGCTCGATGTCACGCAGCACATATTCCGGCTCGCGCGAGAAATACTGGCCGCCGGTCATACGGGGAATGGCGCAGAATGAACAGGCATAGGGGCATCCGACGGATGTTCCTACGAACCCTACCGGGAGATTTACCCGCTCCACGACGTATTGCTTGCGATATTTCTCGACCAGATCGTAGCGCGGCGGTTTTTCCTGTACGAGGTCGTCCATGCTGAACGCGCGCGGTGTATAGCGAAGCGATTCCCCGGGATTGGTCTTTGCCACGCCGGGTACATCCCCGAAACCATCGAGCAATTCACGAAAGCTCTGCTTGCCCAGCCCGATCACGATGTAATCGAACTCCTCGCGATTGAACCACTCAGGTTGGTAGGTCGCATGCACGCCACCGACAATGGTCGTAACATCGTGGTGCAGTTTGGCCTGCTTTGCGAGCCTGGAGACCGTCTGCGCTTCACAGGTAACACTGGAAAAACCGATCACGTCCGGCCGGAAAGCCTCCAGTTCAGACGTGAAGTCCTGTTCGCACACCTTCATATCGACGATGCGGACGTCGTGTTCTTCCAGATTCGCGGCAAGTTCTTCCAAGCCTAATGGCTCACCGCGAAATAGCTGCTTAATCGCTTTGATCCCGTACTTTTCTTCCGGAATGCTCTTTCCCGCGTTGGGCGGATTCACAAGCATGACCTTCATAACTACTCCAATTTTCCATTAAATGCGACCATTTATCCAGCGTCAAGGTAAATTCATGGGGATTCCAAGGGTAATGGCGTTCCGCGTGGGCTGTAGGGGCAATCCAATGTGATTGTCATATAGAGCGAGGACGTCCGTGCTCAATAAGGAAAGAGATGCGGACGTTTGAAGATTCCAGGTTTTGTCCCAAAACCTACAGGACGTCCGCGTTCCCAGGATTAATAAAGCCGGAGTCTTGCGACCCCGGCTTTGAATGGACTTATCTTGGGAATTAATCTTCCTCTTTGATTTTCATGTAATCCTGGAACTTTACGTCCAGCACCTTGACCGCACGCACGTCGTCGAGGCGACGAACCGGTGTGGTGAAGGGGGCGTCTTTGAGCAGCTCAGGGTTCTCCTTCGCTTCGGATGCGATCTCGATCATCGCGTTGATGAACATGTCCAGCGTCTCTTTACTTTCGGTCTCGGTCGGCTCGATCATCATCGCTTCATGGATGATCAGCGGGAAATAGACTGTTGGTGCATGGAAACCCTTATCGAGCAGCCGTTTGGCGATATCGAGCGTCTTGATCTGCTTGTCGGGATCATCGTAGAGCTTCTTCTGCCAACTTCCATCAGCTACGAATTCGTGCATGCAATGCTCGTCGTACTGCACGTGGAAGTACTTGTTGAGCTTGTGCATGATATAATTGGCGTTGATGATGGCATTGCGGGATACTTCACGAAGGCCTTCCGCGCCCAGCATCTTGATGTAAATCCAGGCACGTACGTTCTGGCTGAAGTTACCGTAGTGCGAGTGCACCTTGCCGATCGAGGTATCGCTGTGCGAACAATCGAGGTAAAATGTACCGTCATCGTTCTTACGAACCATCGGGACGGGCAGGAACTTGACCAGATCTTCGCGTACGCCGACCGGACCTGAACCGGGGCCACCGCCGCCGTGCGGGGTAGAGAAGGTCTTGTGCAGGTTGAAGTGCATCACGTCGAAACCGATCTTGCCCGGCTGCACGATGCCCAACAGCGCGTTAAGGTTCGCGCCGTCCATGTACATCAGGCCATCTACACTATGGATGAGTTCGGCGATTTTCTCGACCTGGCTCTCGAAGAGTCCAAGCGTGTTCGGATTGGTGAGCATGAATCCTGCTACGTCGTCCGAGATGAGCGATTTTAGCTCTTCGATATCGACCTTTCCCTTCTCATTCGATTTGAGTTCGATCACCTCGAATCCTGCGAGCGTACAGCTTGCGGGGTTGGTGCCATGAGCCGAATCGGGCAGGATGATTTTACGCTTGTGGTGGTTGCCGTTGAACTTGTGATAGGCATGAATCACCTTGAGTCCGGTGAATTCACCCTGAGCACCTGCAACCGGTTGCAGTGTGACATCCGCCATTCCGGAAATCTCCGCGAGGTCGTTCTGAAGCTCATAGAGGAGCTCGAGCGCGCCCTGAACGGTGCATTGTGGCTGCATGGGATGGACGTCCATGAATCCGGCGTTGCGGACAAGCGTTTCGTTGATTTTGGGGTTGTATTTCATCGTGCAGCTTCCCAGCGGATAGAAGCCCTTCTCGATAAAGTGATTCAGGTGCGAGAGCTCGATAAAATGGCGCATGACGTCCAATTCACTCACTTCCGGGAGCGGCAGTTCGCCTTTGCGCTGGAATTTCTCGGGAATACAGCTATTGATATCGCCTTGCACGTCGAGCTTGGGAAGTGTATAACCGAATCTGCCCTGCGAATGTTTTTCAAAGATTGTCTTAGCCATTGTTGACCTCCTCGAGCGCTTTCACCAGTTCATCCATTTGAGCTTTTGTTTTCTTCTCGGTAACAGCGATCAGAAGACCGTTTTTCATGCCGGTTTCAGCCAGATTAACACCCGCGAGGATATCCTTTTCGACCAGCTTGTCGATAAGCTCTTTTGCGGGGATGGGCGTTTTAACGGTAAATTCCTTGAAGAAGGGTTGATCGAAAGCGATCTCGAAACCATTCAGCTTGCCGATCTTCTCTGCGAGGTAGTGAGCCTTAATGGTCGATTGTTCGGCGATCTCGCGAAGTCCTTTACGGCCCATCAGGCACATGTAAACAGTTGCTGCGAGGCAGGCAAGCGACTGATTGGAGCATATATTGGAGGTTGCCTTGGCTCTGCGGATATGCTGCTCACGCGTCTGGAGCGTAAGGGCGTAACCACGCTTTCCGTCCAGGTCGAGTGTTCCGCCCACGATGCGTCCAGGCATGGAGCGCTGCAGGCTGAAGCTGGATGCGAAGAATCCGAACAGCGGTCCGCCGTAGTTCATCTTGTTGCCAAGCGCTTGGCCTTCGCCCACAACGATGTCGGCGTGGTATTCGGCCGGTGAATTGAGAACGTTCAGCGAAATGGGATCGACGGCCGCGATGAGGAGCGCTTTCTTCTGCGCGTGTACGAGTTCGTCTATCTTTTGCATGTCTTCCAGACAGCCATAGTAGTTCGGAGTCTGAACCAGAACGCCAGCGGTGTCTTTGTCGATCAGCTTAGCCAGCTCATCGAGGTCGGTAGCGCCTTTTTTCACCGGAGCGATGACAAGCTCGAGGCCGACATCTTCGGTGTAGCTGCGGATAACATCGTAAAATCTGGGGTGGAGCGTTCCCGCGAGAATAACCTTCTCTTTGCGGGTGTGCCGGGATGCCATCAGGAGTGCTTCAGCGGCTGCCGAAGCTCCGTCGTACATACCGGCGTTGGCGATTTCCATGCCGGTAAGTTCGCAAATCAAGGTCTGGAATTCATAGATGAATTGCAGTGTTCCCTGGCTTACCTCCGCCTGATAAGGCGTGTAAGCGGTGAGGAACTCGGGCCGGATGATAATGTGATCGACCGCAGCGGGAATAAAGTGGTCGTAAACGCCAGCGCCCATGAATGAGTTCATGGCTTCCGAATGTCGATTCTTGGCTGCGATACAATTGATACGGCGGGTCACCTCGAGTTCCGAGAGCGGCTCGTCAAGCTTCAGCGGCTGTGTCAGGCGCAGCTTTTCGGGGATGTTTACAAGAAGTTCCTCGAAACGCGCCACACCGATCGCTTCCAGCATCTCTTTACGTTCTTTGTCGGTGTTGGAAATAAACGGCATAGTAGCTCCTTTATTGTTACTCGATCAATATTCCTGTAATCCGTTCAGCTCGGAAGGATCGAACCATGTCATCGCGCCGTGGATGCGTTCGATCTCATCCTGAAGCAGATCCTTGTGGTTACTTTCTTCATCGGCGAGGAAGCTGAAAAGCTCCTTCGTCTCGTCATTGTTGGTCTCAGCGGCAAGTTGCTCGTACTTATCGTGCGCATGCTGTTCCATATCCATGGCGAACTGAAGCACATCGTCGGCATCCCTTAGGTCCACGTCGCTGTGGAACGTGAATATTGCTTTAGGATCGACATCCGGCTTTTCGCCCGGGAAGATTTTTTTAAATTGTTCGGTCAGCTTCTGTTCGTGGATTTTCTCCAGCTCGATCAGTTCGAGAAATACATGGCCAACCTGTGCTTTCAAGAAGGCTTTTTGCAGTAATTTATAGAGATTCTTGGTCTTGATTTCATTTTGGATAGCATAGAGGTATGCGTTCTTGATTTTATCCATCTTCTTTCTCCTTTGTTTCGCTCGTGTTAGCATGAGCCAGTAAAGCTTTCTGCTATGCTATGTCATCCTGAGCTGTGAGTTTTGCAAAGCACAAACACTATCTTTCATAGAGTCGAAGGACAGCAGCATGGCAGACTATCAACTCGATAACCTTTCCAGATTTTTCTGCGCCATCTCGAATTCGGGCTGGATGGCAAGGCATTTCAGAAGCAGCTTTTTCGCTTCTTCCTTGCGATCCGAATCGATCATTATGGTCGCGATATTGTTCATTGCACGAAAATCGTCCGGATTCTGCTCGAGCACGATGCGATAATGGCGTTCGGCTTCCTGGGGTTCATCCGACGTTTGCAGGATAGTCGCCAGAGCGTACCTTGCCTCGGTAAACGAACCGTCGATTTCCACCGCGTTCATCAGATAGATTCTCGCGCGTTTTGTGTTGCGATTGAAGTATTGATACATTCCCATATCGTACTGAAGATCAGCTGAATCGGGATAAAACTTCAGGAACTTATTGATGTATTCCCAGCATGCGCTATCGGGAGATTTCTGCAGGTAAAGCGCTGCCTGATTCATGATCTGCTGCAAATCCCGGTAAATCTCAAGCTTGCCGTAAGTGCGCGATTCCAGCTTCCACTCTCCGTTCTCTTCAAGCAGGTGCAGCGTCAGATCGACCTTACCGTTCACTTCGTACTGAATAAGCGCTTCGCGGTTGTTGTCGCTGAGTGCGGAAGCAATGAGATCGAAGCTGGTGATGTGCTTGATGTTGGAATCGGACTGCATTCGCTGAATGAAATTCTCTACCAGCACGGGATCGCCATTTGTCCATCCTGTTCGCAGGAATTTCGGCAGTATGTCCCAATCCTGTGCAATGATGGTGCGTAGAATCTGGTTTCCCACCTGCTCATGAGAGACAGATTTTTCTTCGGTTACTTCAAGCCGGATATTCAGGAGGTCGGCGAGGTAATCGACAGGCAGTTCAGAGATTGCCTGAAGCTGGTTGACGATCGTCTCAAGCTCGGCCTTCTGATCTTTATTCTCAGCCATCTTGATGGGTATCCGTCCGTCGAAGATACTTTGAGATTCAAAGGCCCAACGCTTCATCATCTTTTTCAAGAAATCGCGGAATTCGCTTCGTGACTCGACCTTAACGCCGGTCGCGAAGATCTCGTCATCACGCTTCTTGGGCGTATAGCGGCATGTATCGGGACATTTGCCGTCCAAGCGCAACTCGTTACAACAGTGCCAGCAGATATCTTTCGCTGTCCGGATACAAAATCGGTGCCCCGGATGCGTTTTGCATCGCTTACAGCGGTCCGATTTGAATAGTTTCACTATTGAAGCTCCGGTGCAGGAGGTAGATTGCGTTTGAATTCGGATTTTCGATGCAATTCGATTGCCTTCTCGATATCCTTTATGTTGAATCCATCCTGAGCGATTTGTTCTTTTGTCCAGCCAATATCGATCATGCGGAAGAGGATTTCGTCCAGTTTCGCGTAGGTGATGCCCAGCTCGTCTTCGTCGGTCTGTCCATCCCAGAGATCGGCGGTCGGTTTCTTCTCGATAACCGAACTGGGTAATCCGAGCATACGAGCCATCTCCCAGACTTCTGTCTTGTAGATATGCCCTAACGGCTCGAACGCACAAGCGCCATCGCCGTATTGAGTAACGTAGCCGATCAGAAGTTCGGTTTTATTGCCGGTACCAACAACCAGTGCGCCGTATTTCGCAGAATTGTCGTAAAGGACGCACATGCGTTCGCGCGCCATGCGATTGCCGCGACGCAGCGAGTTCGCGTCCGGTTCGTAGGTGTTAAAATAAGCGTCTACCATAGGTGTGATCTCAACCACGTGATACTTGATGCCGAGGTGTTCGGCTACTTCTTTAGCATGGTTGAGGCTGTCCGGGTGACTGCCTTTATACGGTAGCATGAAGCCGGTGACGTTGTCTTTACCTACTGCCTGCACACTCAGTGCGGCTGCAAGTGACGAATCGATGCCGCCGGAAAGCCCAATGACAAGATGTTTCAGTCCGGCATTTTTCAACTGAAGCCGGATGAATTCGACGATATTCTCTATCTCTTTGGGTAAGTCAATCGTTCTCATTTTTAAAATCTCTCATTATGTATCATATTTCATTGATCGTATGGTGCACATTTTATCTCAATAACTTTCGCGTCAACAAAATCAGGTGCGAATCCGGGAAGAATCACAGCAGCGGTATCCAGACGCCCGTTTCTACCGCCAATGGCAAGGATTTTATCGCCTGAATCAACAATTCGGCAAACCAGAGCCATGCTTCCAATTCGCAGGCATTCTTTCAGCGACGCGCTCATAAGTCCGAGGCTTACTTTTACCAGTTCTGGCGGTAAACGATGCGTATCCAGTTCCGGTAGATTCGTGAGACGAGCCTTGCGGTATTCACCAGGTGTAATGACGCGGTAGCCATCTTCGATGCACTTCACGCATAAATCCTCGGTGATATCCTCGGTGAATTTCTCTACACAGTATGTCGGATTAAATCGTTTGTATAAATCAATTTGATCTGGGTGCTTCAATGCGATAACGATGGAATGCTCAACGCCTCTTTTCTCAAGGACGTCGGCAACTTCCCGATCGCTGTGCTGGTTTGGATTAATGATATACATATCAAGCCTGCCTTTATTTCTGAATCCGTTTTATCCATGTAGGCAAATGCTGTTAAGAAAAAAAATCGGTTTTTTCTTGCTGAATTCTCACGTGTGAGAATAATGCAATATGAATAACAATATTCTGTCGGAGGAACAATGAGATTCTGGCTTGCAATTCTGATTCTATTTTGCGCAATTACTCTGTTTTCAGAAGATTTTTACATCACAATCGATAACCCTGATCAAAAGCTCGTACAACAACTTGAAGAATTTTGCCAAGGCTATTACAAACAGGATGATACGAATATCATCGAGCTTTTTGCAGATAGCGCATTGATAGATTTTTTAACTCAAAACGGATACGAATACACTATTCACAGCACCAGGGAAGAGCTCTCACGAGAGCTCGAACAGTTCCACAATTACGCAGAATTGACCGAAGAATTGCAATCATACGTTGAGCAGTACGGGGATATTGTTCAGCTCGAATCATTGGGCCCATCACAGGGATCCATCTATTATAATGAGGGCAAGCAAAACTATGTAGACTTCCAGCATGAAGTTTGGTGCCTTAAGGTGTCGGATAATCCTGAAATGGAAGAGGATGAACCGAATGTGTTCATCGGTGGCGCGATTCACGCTCGTGAATTGATCTCTGTCGAAGTATCGATGGCCGTCTTGCAGTATATACTGGAAAATTACGGTACAGACGATGAAATCACGTCCATGGTGGATAATTACCAAATATGGTTTGTACCGCTGATTAACCCGGATGGTCACAAGCTCAGCATTGAGGAACTCGATCTGTGGCATCGCAAGAACATGCGGGATAACAACAACAACCAGATGCCGGATTATTCGGCCAACGATGGCGTCGATCTCAACCGGAATTTCGGATATGTGTGGGGTAACAACAACGCTTCCGATGTCTATTACTCGGAAAGCTATCACGGTCCCGAGGCATGGTCGGAACCGGAGACGGTTTATCTTCGCGATTTAATCAGATCCCGTCGATTCTGGGGGGCGATAACCTATCATTCGTCCGGTCAGTACGTATTATACCCACTAGGGCATCTCAACGGTGTCTGCTCTTATGACCACGAGGTGATGGGTGCTCTTTCGGATGAAATGGCTTCAACAATTCCGCGTATCGATGGAACCGGTACTTACACTTCAAACCAGGCAGTGGACTTCGGCTATACCTGTCAGGGTACCATGGGTGATTGGGGATACTCCGAGCAACGTATCTTCTCGTTTACCATTGAGCTGAGCAATACACATTTCCCAACTGCCGACACGATGAATCAGATATGTTCAGACAATCTTGAAGCTGCGCTTATCTTCATCGACCGTCCTGCCAATTCGATGCTTACGGGAGTTGTTACGGGAACGGATGATACTCCGATCGTGGCTGATGTCTATATCGAGGAGATCGATAACCAGAGTGGTATGACGGCTGTCGAGCCTTCGCGCAGTAACGAGCTTTTCGGGCGCTATATTCGTCCGCTTCTTCCTGGGGCTTACACGGTCCGGTTCGAGTGTGACGGATATAACGATGTAACCTATAACGATGTCGAGATCACTGGCAATGATGTCACTGAAATCAACGTCCAGATGTCTGCAAACAGCGCGCACAGCGATGTTGTGCCGCAGTTCTGCAAGATTGAGAGCTACCCAAATCCGTTCAATCCCGAGACCAGCATCGTGCTTGATTTACCCAGCGTGGCGCAGGTCAGTGTTACTATCTATGACGTTAAAGGGCGCCGGGTCCGTGCGTTGTACGATGGTAAATGCGAGCAGCCGCAGCTCCGATTGCAGTGGAATGGCGTCGATGACCGTGGGAAGGCCGTTGCGTCAGGTCTGTATCTGGTTCGCGCGGAATCGGGAAAGAACACCTTAACGCATAAAATCGTGATGGTGCAGTAATGAAACAACTTCTTGTATTTTCTGCTATTCTATTGATGACCGTCTTCCTGTTCTCACAGCAGAAAGAGATCGTCGTAACCAATGGTGATGAGACCCTCATCAAGTGGCTCATTGACAACGAACTTTTGGATGAATATCATCAACAACCACCGAATATCGTTTTTATCGGCGATGAAACTTCGCAAGAATATCTCAACGATCATGGCTATCGATACACGACTCACCAACGCATGCTTCCGGGATATCAGCCCTATGCTGCAATCATTGACAGCCTCCAAACACTTGCAACAATGTACTCTGAAATTACCAGACTCGACACACTCGGCCCCACGACTTGCCACCAGATGTATCTCGATGGCAATGACAATTATTCGGATTTTCAGTTCGATGTGCTGTGCATGAAGCTTTCCGATAATCCAGATACCGAAGAGGACGAACCGAATTTCTTCTATTCCGGTGGTATCCACGCACGTGAGACGATCAGCGTAGAAGTGACCATGCACATCCTGACCTATTTGTTGGAAAACTATGGTACTGATGCAGATGTAACCAACTGGATCGACACCAACCAGATCTGGGTTATTCCGGTGATCAACCCGGATGGTTATGAAGTATCCGTGCAGGAGTGGCACGCTTTTCACCGTAAAAACATGCGCGATACCGACCAGGATGGAATGCCTGATTTCTCTACCATGGATGGTGTAGACCTGAATCGTAATTTTGGGTATGTATGGGGACCAAATGGTACATCGAGCTACTATGGATCGCATATCTATCGAGGCCCATACGAATTTTCGGAGCTCGAAGCAGTTTACATGCGCGATATGATCCAAAGTCGAAAATTCTGGGGCGGTATCACCTATCATTCGACGGGAGAGTGGGTGATCTATCCGCTGGGGCATATTGATGGGGCATGCAGCCTCGATCATGAGATTATGGGAGAGCTTGCTGTCAATATGGCTGTCACTATTCCGCAGATCGATGGAACCGGCCACTACACGCCGGTTCAGGCATCGGATTTCGTATATACCTGTCAGGGTACGATGGGCGACTGGTCTTATGCTGAGGAACGCGTATTCGGATTCACTATCGAGGTGAACAACGCCGGTTATGGTGGTTACTATCCTCCTCAACCTTACATCGACCAAATCAAAGCCGCCAACCTTCAGGCAGCGCTGATTATGCTTGATCGCCCCAATTACAGCTGCCTGCATGGGCATGCAATCGATGAATCGGGTAATCCCATCGAAGCGATCATGACTGTGACCGGTCTGGATGATCAGACGGGAATGACGCCCGTAGAACCCTGGTTTTGTGATGCTACGACGGGTAGGTTCGAGCGACCGCTTTTGCCTGGGACATATCAGATCACATTCTCTGCAGATGGCTACTTCGATTGCGTCATGGACAGCGTGGTAATCCTGAGTGACCAGATCACCACGATTGCGCCTGTTCTTATAAATGACATCGTCGAGACATGCGAGATCATTGTCGATGAGGGAGTCGTGATGATTAACTGGGATGATGCCGGTGGATATGAGTATATCATTCTTTCTTCCGACGCACCGGATGGCGAATTCGAACTGGACACTTCGGGAACGTTTGTTCGCGATCATGCATGGATGGCACCTGCAACTGAACCGAAGCGCTTTTACATCATTCAGAGAATACAACGATAGGATTCAATCATTCTTCGTGGGGGCAGACCATTGTGTCTGCCCTTTCTTTTTGCAGACGAGACGTCTGCGTACCAAGTATTCCCAAAACAAATCGCTCCCGATGAGGGGAATCGGGAGCGAATGTTTTCTTCACAGCCAAAGCCGAGAAGAAGGAGGAGATCCAAGGATTTATTTCAGTAAAAGCATCTTCTTGACGAACCGATCACCACCGATGTCCAGACGATAGAAATAGACACCGCTGCCAACCGGCTTGTCATGTTCGTTGCGACCTTGCCAGGTAATCTCGTGCAATCCGGCATCGAGTTTGTCGCTGACAAGCGTAAGAACCAACTGTCCACGTACATTATACACCTTCAAGTTGACATCCTGCTTCTCGCTGACAGTGAAGCGAATCTTCGTCTCCGGATTGAACGGATTGGGGTAGTTTTGCCACAGGTTGTTCACATAGACGGGGATGTCGTTGCCTTCGGTCGAGGTTACGTACAGGATATAATCTTCGCTGAAGTCCGAAATATCATCACCGCGAACGCTTGCTACGGTATAGGTGAACTGAGTTCCCGTTTCTCCGGTGAGATCGTCGCAGATAGTGTTGGATGCAACATTTTCCGCGATCACTACGCCGTCACGCATAACGACAAAGCAATCGAGTGGAATGTCCGGGCTTTCCCAACTGATCTGAGCAATACCTTCCGTGTAATAACCATTCAGGTTAGTCGGCGGTACTAACGGGCTGTTCAGCATGATCTGAATATCATCGATAAACCAGCCTTCGTAAGCGGTGTTGCCGTCACTCTGGAACACGAAGCGAATTAAAATCGTCTGTCCAGCGTATTCTGCGAGGTCAAAGTAAACCTGCTCCCAGTCATGGTCGCCTGAGAAGAGTGGCGTATCGGCAGGAAGATGACAGCTGTCACCACGAGAAAGGTACGGATATCCACCTTCTGGTTCAATCTGCGTCCAGGTGGATCCTTCGTCGTCAGAAACTTCAACGTAGCCACCATCGTATGCATAACCTTCATAGTTACCGCTGATTTCAGCTTCCATTCTGTGCCAGAAAGTGAGCCAGGAATCATCGGATACTGTTACGGCAGGACTCTGCAGCGCGGCGAAGCTATCATTTTCATATTCGGAATTACCGGTGTCGCCGCTCTTCCAGCTCGCGTCACCATTGACAGTGTGATTATTCTGTTCGCTGACATGCCATTGGTTGACGGTTCCTGTTTCCAGTACATAGGAGTTCCATTGGTAGAAATCAGACTCTACAGTATCGAAGAACGGGCTGATTGAAAGGTTCACAATGCGATCATACTGGTATCCGCGATCAGTGAGAACATTCATATAGAAGACGATGTTGGTGGCCGATTCGAGTTCGCTGCTGAGCGTGATATTGAAGTACTCCAGATTTTCCATATCGCCAGGTGTGATACCATTGAAATTCAGGTAATCGGGAGTGATGGAGACCATGTCGTTATCGGTGCTGAGATAGACGCGTAGTGTGTCCAGCGTGAAATCGGTATCGTTTACAATCTCGGTAGTAATGCGGATCAGTTCACCCGGATCCGGCATCTCATTTCCGTTACCCGAAAGCTCTTCGAAGCTCTCATTCTGGAAGATGAAATTGGGCATCTGGATCGGAACGGAGATCTGGTATTCCCAGGTATCATCATTATTTGAAAAAGTTACCGTGAATTCTGCGACTGTACCCAGCGGGACATCGTTCGCAACCGTCATCAGGAATCCCGATGCCGGATCGGCAACAGTCTGTGCGCCGACGGTTCCATAGTCCACTTCGTCTTGATCAAGTGTGATGTATGCACAATCGGTGGTGATTGTCGCTGTAACGCCTTCAGCCGCCAAGTTGCCGACATTGCTTGCAGGGACGATCATCTCAGTCGATTCGTTCCACCCAAGCTGGTTGTTATTGTCGTCGATGAAGCTATAGGTTCCCGGAATGATGAACGCTTCGTCCGGTGCGATCACATCGACTTCGGTCGATACGTTCAGCAGATTATGGCCAGAGACGTTAATGGTAAGCGTACCTGGCGTTTCGGGTGGAATAGTGAAGTTGATTTCGCCGGCGACGCCATTCTGCAGAGTAGTCCGTCCAATGAGTTCACCATTGAATATCGCGGCAACGAGCATATCGCCGATCGAAGTGTCATTCACTGTAACGGTCAGATCAATCGATGTACAGCCGATCGGCAGGAAATCATCTGTGTCGATGCTGGCATTCGCCGGGGAATCGGACCAGATGTCCAAGGTGGGATCACCGAGTACGGTTGACTCGAAGTATGACCATAACAACACGGTATTTGCGCTCAGATAGGGGACAGTATCGTCCTTGCTATCGGCTTGGGCTTCAGAGATACGCGTAAGGTTTTCACCGTAAAGCGCATCGTAAAATTCGCGTTGAAGATGCTGAGACGCGCCATTTGTCGCCTGTCCGTCGCCCCATCCATAACGGGTGTTACCAACGTAGCAGACGGGGCCGTTGACGAAGTCGTTCCAAACTTCTGAGATCGCATCTGTTGTGGAGTAATATCCGTTGGTGTCACGATTGTCGAAAGCATTGCAATAGCAACCCTGGGTGTAGATGATGTAGAAGTTGTGGTTTACGCCGTTGTTGGTGATATTGGTTGATGATACATCATCGTTATAGAACTTCATATTGTAATGTGTTGAGCAATGACCAAGGTGTCCGATAAGGTTTTTACCGCTGTTCATCAAGCTGAAAAGCTGGCTGGCATACCATGTTCCCTGTGCGTCGTAAAGCGTTTCGACATCGATATGGTCAGGGATTCCGACAGTAGTGTAACCGTAGCTGCTGCAGCCAAGCCGGATCTCTTCCATGTAGTCCATGCCCCAGGAAGTCCAGCCGAGATCTTCTCCGATCAGTGCGTTGTTGGTCAGCTCATCGACAACCGGTTCGGTTTGATACATGAGCTGCTTGTTAACAAAGTTCGTTGCTTCGGCGCTATCGTCAACACTTGCGCGTCCGCCAAAAACTTCACCATAGAAATCAACTTCGTTGAATTCGCCCCAGTATGCGTCATTGTCATCGTTCCAGGAACCGTCGAGGTTGAAGTAGTAGAGATCACTGGGGATGTCTGTGTCGTCGTAGCTGCCTGGGTTTACGCGGAATCCACGGTGTGGGATATATTCATCGTCTGCGGCGAGAAGAACATAGTCGATGCCGCTTTCTGTGTATTCGTTGATAATATAGTTTCTGATTTTTTCTTGATCATCGTCACCTTCCGACGTTGACAGTACGTCTTCTACGCTTACAATGTTTGTCATGATGCCAAGACTATTCTTGTAGTCGACCAGAGGCTGGAATTCATCGATCAGCGCAGAGCGTGTAATGACAAGGTAGTCATATTCGTCACGGTCCCTGTCTTGGGTCGGTTCGATATAGCCGTACGCTGCTTCGGGATTGGAAACCATCTGTTGCAGGCGCTTCAAGGTGTTTTCATCTTTGCGGACGAAGTTAGCACCACGCTGGCTTGTGGGATCGAAAGCTGTCTCGATGGTTACTTCGAGGTGCGAGTAATACTCAATCGCGTTTTCAGCGTGTAAATAACGAACCGGATAGAGCAGAACACTGTAAATACTGTAACCACGGTAGGAACCGACGATCTGGTTTCCGCTATTTTCGCTGGGGAAGACGTTCATAGATGCAACATCGTCACGAAGGTTCGTAAACGATGGTTTCATGGCGTCAAGCTGGCTGAGCGGATACTGTTGCTGTGCCGGGAAAATCGGCTGATCGAGTGCGATTGTCTCTGCATCGCCCGTCACGGTAATGCTGATAACATTATGGAACTGCGGGATCAGCATTTTCACGGGATATGCAGGGAGAAGCGGCTCGCCGGGTTCACCCGCTGGCATCAGGCCACGAACGGAGACCAGGCTTTTTCCGTTTTTAACTTCGATCGTTGGCCTATCGAAATCGTATGTTGACTGGATTGTCTCAGAAAATAGCGATAAGCAAATTACAAGTGTTAACGTAAAAAAAATTAGCTTCCTCATGGAGCACCCCCTGGATGTTGCGATGCCATCTATCTTGCAAAGAATGTTCCATTTAGAAGATTTTTGCGAAAAAACAAAGAGAAGCTAATTTTCGAGGTTTTCCGAAGAATATGTGGAAATTAATACTCGGTGCCATGAACGGTGCTACCGCTCATGGCTCCGAATAATGATCTACTGTTTTAGGAGTTGGTAGTAGCGAGGCAACGCCCAAAGGTCATCCGCAACATACGACTCCACCATATCTACATCAGTACGCATCCGATCAAGCGATGAAAGTCCTTCTGCGGCGTAGAAATCTGCCCGTTCGAAAAGGTCTTCGATTGTTTCGCCTTTTGCAAGGATGTCTTTCATTGTTTTGATATGCTGGGCAAGGTCGCTGAAGATCTTCTCCAGAATACGAATCTCTTCTCGCATGGCATCGGAGGTGATCTCTGCTTTGAGCAGTCCGGCGTATGTCTCGGTCAGCAACTTAAGGTGACGCGTCAGAGACGGCATCACGCGGGTGTTGACCAGTTCGATGGCGGTACGAAACTCGATCTCCAGTGTCTTGATGTAGGCTTCGAGTTTTATATCTACCTTCGAGATCAGTTCGCGCTCAGAAAGCACATGATATTCGCTGAAGAGCTTCTTCACATCCTCGTCGAGATAGAAACGCAATGCTTGAGGTGTGTTATCCGCGATGGGCAGTCCGCGCTTTTGAGCTTCCTGTCGCCATTCGTCTGAATAGTTATTTCCTTCAAATCGCACAGCATGGGTTTCCTTCAGGACTTCTTTAATCACCAGGAACGCGCTTTCTTTCACGTTGCCTTTGCGTGCCTTCAACTTCTTATATATCTGGTCGTAACCCCATGCGATGATCAGATTCATGATGGTGGCCGATTCAGCGCAATTCTGGTTTGAGCCCACGGGGCGGAACTCGAATTTGTTGCCCGTAAACGCGATAGGGGAGGTGCGGTTGCGATCAGCGATGTCTTTGGCGATCCGTGGAAGTTTCTGTACGCCGAGGTTGATATCTTCCATCGTCTTCACCGAAAGCTTGCCGATCCCTTCGATCTCATCCAGTAATTCGTTGAGGTACTGGCCGAGGTACACTGACATGATGCCTGGAGGCGCTTCGCCTCCACCAAGACGGTGATCATTACCGGCGTCCGATACCGATGCGCGTAGCAGGCCGCCGAAGCGATGTACGCCCAGAAGGATTGCTGCGACTGTGATCAGAAAGCTGATGTTTTTGAGCGGTGATTTCGATGGCTCAAGGTAGTTTGCGCCTGTGTTGTCGCAGATCGACCAGTTGAGGTGCTTGCCGCTACCGTTCAGGCCGGCAAATGGTTTTTCGTGAAGGATTGCCACCAACCCGTGCCGTCCGGCGATAGTGTCCAGTAGCGCCATGACCTGGAGGTTGTGATCCACCGCGAGATTTGCGTCTTCGTAGAGCGGAGCCATCTCGAACTGGTTGGGCGAAACCTCATTGTGGCGCGTTTTGCTGGGGATTCCCCGGCGATAGAGTTCGTTATCGAGATCAGCCATGAACGCCATGATGCGCGGCTTGATGCTACCGAAATAGTGATCTTCCATCTGCTGACCCTTGGGGGAAGGAGCTCCGAAAAGGGTGCGTTTGCAGAGCTGGAGGTCGGGACGCTGGCTGTAGAGCTCTTTTGGTACAAGGAAATACTCCTGTTCAGGCCCGAGCAAGACTCTTGTGCGTTTGGCAAATCGATTCCCGAGTAACTTCTGTAACCTGATGACAGCATCGTTCAGGGCTCGTTGCGAGCGCAGCATCGGCGTTTTGATGTCTAGCACCTCACCTGTCCAGGCCAGGAAAACCGACGGGATGACCAGCGTTCTCGCGTCACCCGATTCGAGCAGAAACGCCGGTGATGTGGGATCCCAGGCTGTGTAGCCTCGCGCTTCGAAGGTCGAGCGCATTCCTCCGGAAGGGAAAGATGATGCATCCGGTTCGGAGCGGATCAGTCTGTCCGGCGAAAATCTTTCGATGATCTCACCGTCATCGTCGTAGCAGATGAAGGCATCGTGTTTCTCGGCGGTTCCACCGCGTTGTGGCTGAAACCAGTGGGTGAAGTGTGTTGCGCCGGCATCCAACGCCCATTCTTTCATCGCGTGGGCAATATCGGCCGCGATTTCCTCGTCCAATGGCTCACCGCTCTCCATTGTAGCGATGATCTTTTCATATGTATCTTTGCTCAGCTTCCGTTTCATCACAGATTTGCTGAAGGTCAGTTCCCCAAATATCTTTTCAAATTTCGACATGGCGTACCTCCTGCTCGACAATTTCAAGAATATGGATAAAGCGTCAAGCTAATATCGTAATATTTACGGCAAAACTTGAGAAATACCTCGACGATTATCGATAATAAGCTGATGCGTGGCGAGATTGCCCGTCTCTCATGAAATCATTTTTCTGAATGTGTTGAACGTAGTGAGGCTCTTGTGAATGTTGATTTCATCGCTTGTTGTGTCGTGCTGAAGAGAGAGAAATGCCAAGCTGGGGCTTGGCGATCCATAGAGAAGGAGAATGCAAAGCTATAGAAGATTCGATTTATCAGATTGCGTCGGATAATCGCTGGTCTTGGCGTTCCAAGGGAGCGAGAGAATGCGGAGGATTTTGGAAGATTCGAATTTGCATGCAAATTCACAGACGTCCGCGTTCCATGGAGAGATGCATACAGGAGCTATGCGTACCCAGGGGGCTGTAGGGGCAGGTCCCTGTGCCTGCCCGTTTCTTATGAAATCATCTTCCGAATGTTGACTTCATCGCTTGTTGTTTCGTTCTGCAATACGACCCGACAAATCGGGTCACTCAGCATGACACGCTACGCTTTGGGCTATTTCAGCAAGATCGCTTTCTGGATAGATCGATTATTCTGCGTAATCATCTCGATCAAATAAATACCGGAGGGTTGTCCATCAGCATCCCACAGAACGGAATGACTACCGGCTTTCTGGTGGTACTGATCCAATGTGGCTACGCGAGCACCTCGAACATTATATATATGTAGTTTAACGTCTGTATCACTGGAAAGCGTGTAATAGATGCGGGTTACAGGATTGAACGGGTTCGGCGCGATGGTTGAGATACCATCAATCGTTGGGCTATCGGTGACAGGATCCACTGCGATATCGTAATCGGTGGCGATACTGACAGTTACGTCCTCGTTTTCTGGCAAGTCAAAGCTGACATAGCAGATATTGAATTCACCGGAACGGTCCACCTGCTCGAGCTCACCGTCTTCCACGATATATCCATAATTGGTGGATGGCATGACAAACTTGAGTCTGCAACCGGTAAACGATATTCCGAGCCCGTTGTGAACATCGGCTTCGACCGAATCTTCGACGCCTTCGTTGGATGGCGAGTAGTTGACCCGAAGATTCTGTCCGCTGTAGCCGGCATAAACAGTTTCCTGCGGATCGACGACGTTGTTGTTCACAAGTATCGGGCGATAGGCGCGAGTATTGTCTCCGAGGTTGTCGGTACCAAGGTCGTAGGGCTGATAGTGGATGCTGCCTTCGTTGTAGTGGATGTGTCCCCACAACGCCAGATCTACATCGAGGGCGTTCAGGTCGAGCTGCTCTGTGAAATCGAAGTGATAGAACATAACACGGCTGGCGGCGTCCTGCGCATCGGCGAGATCGTTCTCCAGCCATTCCATCTGGCCGTCGGTGAAGCTGTCTGAGCCGTAGATTTGCCAACGCCAATTGTCATAATTATTATAGGCTTCCAGTCCAATGAAATGCACATCGCCGTAATCGAAGCTGTAGTTCTGCGTGTAGTAGGGATCGCCGGAGGGCGGATCGTAAAGGCGGTTCCAACCAAAGAACTTCCACCAGTTCTTCCGCGCGGTTCCGTCCTCGGGAGGTGTGCTGTCCCAGCCGCCGATATCATGGTTTCCGCTCGTGACGTAGACCGGCACTTCCAGCTCTCCGAGCACGCGTTTGGCGCGTGTGTAATACCGCTTGTTCAAATAGTCTTCCAGCTCACCTTCGTGAACCACATCGCCGGTCAGAAGTACGAACGCCGGATTGATGATGTTGATATCCTGAATCACCTGTCGCATATCGACGATATTGGTCGAATCGGTTTCCGCTCCATCCTGGTAATAGTAGAGCGAGGTAGGCATGTGCGGGTCGGTGATGTGGATAATAGCGTAGTTCTCGCGTTCTTCGGGGATGATCTGCACGGCGTGTTTCTCGGTGTCTTCTTCGATGCCATCCGCGGTGACATGCAGGTCGTAGAGCTCGAAAAGCGGTGGGTTTTCCGGGATGTTGCATTGAATCTGCCAGCGCTCGAGGCTGTTGTAGAAGTTAGCGGAATAGATCCCCAGTTCGATAACGGTCTGCCCATGCACAAGCTCGACATGCCAGTTGTCGGCGTTGGTGGGTGCGTCGCATTCGAGGGTGAATCGCTCGCCCGGCGTAACGATCTCCGGGATGTTCAGGAGCGGTTTCAAGATTACGGTGAGTGTGTCGCCGATGGCGGTCTGAGCCGCCAACGCCGTAACCAACAGGCTTATAATAAGTAGAGCATAAATCCTTTTCATATCATGACAGAATAATATGAATGGGATCGGATGTCAAGGGGGAATAGCGAGATGCCGGGAAACCATTTCCTGTTGATCTTGGTTCGAAACATGTCAGATGCGTTATCGACCGTTCGTCCTTCGACTCCGCTCAGGATGACACGGTTGATAACTGTCAATCTGCCAGCGTGTTGCAAAATAATCGTGTCATCCTGAGCGGAGTCGAAGGACGAACGATTATTTCATCAAACACAAGCACTTTCAAGCCTCCAATCGGCAGAGAAGGTCAGGTATTTATTTGTATTGTTGTTCCTTAGGTTAAAATAGCTATAGATTCCATGGGTGGCTCGGGGCAAGGCGACGTAGACGCCAGCGCACTCAGGAACAAGCTTTTCCTTGACGCCTTGAGTAGCTTCATGATTCTCGCTCAAAACAGCTAAGAAACACGCGTTCATAGATTTTGAACCAACCCTGGCTGCGCAACTGCGCGGTCGGGGTTTTTTATTTGGAGGAACAATGATGAAGAGATTGACGATCGTCGTGATGGCGGTCATTCTGCTGGTATCGTGCGCGAAGGAGACGGAGAAAATCCGACTGGGACTGATCCGGCCTTCGATGAACCACCTGCCGGTGCTCTACGGGCTCGAGAATGGGATTATCGATTCGACTGCGGTGGAACTGCACTATTTCAGCTCAGGCTGGGAGACGAACGAAGCGCTTGTCAACGGTAAGCTCGACGCAGCAATCATGCCGTTTACCTACGCCTGGACGGACGTTTCGCGCGGACTACCCGTGAGAGTGCTGTCGTTCCTGGAGCGTGAAAGCGATGGCATCGTAACCGGACGGAATCATCCCGATCTGGCGTCGTTGAAGGACGCACGTATCGGTGTGCTGCGTGCCTCGACGCTGGATATCTTCGCTAGGATGCTCTCGGAACAGGAACAACTCGGGTGGTCGCTGGTGCCGTTCCGATCACCGATCGAGATGGCGGCTGCGCTGCAATCGGGCGAGGTGGACGCGCTAAGTTTCTACGTACCGCCGATCTTCAAGCTGGGCGAGGACTTCCACATCGTGGCATGGTATAGCGACTATTTCCCGGAGCATCCTTGCTGCGATTTGGCGATTCACACAGCCGCGCTCGATACGAAAAAGCAGGCTCTGCGCGAACTCAAGGCCGGGATTCTGCACAGCATCCGACAGATGGACGAAGATTCAACCCATCTCGCGGAGTTTGCGGGACGATACTTTGACGTCGAACTACCCTACCTGCAAGGCTCGCTTGATCACACCTGCTATGACTGCGACTTGGAAGATGCAGGCAAGCATTTTGAGAAGATAGCTGCCGACGCCATGCAACACAGCGGTTACCTTGAACGAACCGTCGAGCCGGACGAAGTATACGTGAACCTGGGCGAGTGATGAAGCGAATCGCAGGTTATATATTGCTTCTGGGTATCCTGCTACTCCTGTCATATAGCGTCGGGATAAAGCCAATGAGCATCTTTACCTCGCGCATGGATTTGCAGCAGCTACTCCGCGATCTCGCGACAACCCTCGCGCGCGTAACAATTACTGTCACTATTTCGTGGCTGCTGAGCATTCTGGTCGGCAAGATGATGCACGGCTCTCAAACAATTCGCAGGATGCTGATGCCATCAATCAACTTCATCCGACACATATCGCCCTACGTATGGCTTCCGTTCGCAATCATCTGGTTCGGGATCGGTGAACCGCCGCTTTACTCTGTGATGGTCATCGCGCTGGTGTTCACGGGAATCCTGATGGTCTACGAGATGTTCGTGACCGTGCCGCCGGAGTATATTGACGAAGCGATGATCTGCGGTGCAAACCAACTGGATGTCTTCTGGCATGTTGAACTTCCGATATTGAGAGCGAATCTGGTAAATCTCTTTCGTATCCTGTGGGGCGTGGGATGGACGGCTGTAATAGCGGCGGAAATGCTTGGCGTGCAAGATGGTATCGGTTTCAGGCTGCTCGATTACCGGTTTATACTTGCCTATCCACAGATGGTTCGGTGTGTGATCCTGATTGGCCTGGTCGGGGTTGTCGTAGACGGACTCCTGGAAAGGACAGCACGGCAGCTTGGGTTATAGACGAGTAAATTCCGGCAAGTTAAGACAATTGCATGCTACGCTCCTGAACATATTTCATATTTTCATGAACGCCGTATCTTTCGTGAGTGACGTAAGATAAGGCTATAACTGAATCCGAATCAGAATTAAGCAAGCAGAAAAAATTTGACAACTTTCTTCAGATTCATCAACTCTCAGCCTTAAGAACTTTGGGGATCATCCTTTATGATCCTGCTCCCAGTACGTTACAGTGAATTGACATTAAAAACACTAAATAGAAATAAAGGTTGTCTTTTGTCAGACATGTACGTTCAACAGGTTATCAATCCAATTCACAAGCACGGTTACCATCGAAAAACACGTACTTATCATTCAGGAGAATTTCATGAAGTACTGGGAAACTCCTTTTGGACAACCAAAGCCTCAAATTGTCGCCGGCGAGGTCGTTATCCTGTCGGAGCGATGCAAGGGTTGCGGTTACTGTATTGAATTCTGTCCTCGCAAGGTTCTGGAATTTTCGACAGCGTTCAATCAAAAAGGTTATCATCCTCCCATAACTGCACATTCCGAACAATGCACTTATTGTGGCCTGTGCGAAATGATCTGCCCAGATTTCGCGATATTCATCGTGCAGGCGGATTGCGAGAGGGAGGGCAGAAGTGTTTAAAAAAAGCAAGTTACACGGTGAATTCTTTATGCAGGGCGATATCGCCTGCGCAGAAGGCGCTGTAACGGCAGGTTGCAGGTTCTTCGGTGGGTATCCTATCACCCCTGCTTCCGAGATTGCTGAACGTATGGCCTACCGGCTCCCGCTTCTGGACGGCGTGTTCGTCCAATTCGAGGATGAAATCGCCTCCATGGCGAGCATCCTGGGTGCTTCATGGGCCGGTGTCAAATCGATGACGGCAACCTCCGGTCCGGGAATCTCTCTGAAACTGGAGAACATCGGCTTGGGCATGATGATGGAAGCGCCATGCGTTATTGTCAACGTCCAGCGTGGTGGTCCGAGTACCGGACTTCCGACGCTGTGGGGGCAATCGGACATGATGCAGGCACGCTGGGGATCGCACGGCGATTACATGACCATCGCGCTTTGCCCCAAATCGCCCCAGGAGATGTTCGACCTCACCATTGTCGCGTTCAACTACGCCGAGAAGTACCGCTTGCCGGTATTCGTCCTCTCCGATGCCATCGTGGGTCATATGACTGAAAAGGTGATCGTCCCGAACGTCGATGAGATCGATATCTTTAACCGGCGCTACACGACGAAGAAGCCCGGCGAATACAATCCTTATGAGGTGGGTGAGAACATGGTACCGGATTTCGCGAAGGCCGGTGACGGCTATCGCTACCATACTACCGGCCTCACACATGACGAACGAGGCTACCCAGTGATGACCGAGGAGTGTCAGCTCGAACTGGTTCCGCGTCTGATCAACAAGATCAAAGATCAAGCGGACGACATCATCCTACTGGAAGAGCGCGACACCGATGGGGCCGACGTGATCGTGGTCGCATACGGAATCACGGCGCGAACCGTGGTGCCGGCCATCGAAAAGGCGAAGAAAAAGGGCATCAAGGTCGGGCTCCTGCGGCTGATCACCGCCTGGCCGTTCCCGGAAAAGAGAATCCGCGAACTGGCGCAGAAGGTGAAGGGCTTCGTTGTACCGGAACTGAACATGGGCCAGATGGTGCTTGAGGTGGAACGCTGCGCGATCAAGTGGGCATCTGTCAAATCCGTGCCGCATCCCGGCGGAGGAATTCACGATTTCAACGTGGTTTGCAAAGCCATAGAAGAGGTGGCTTATGAGTGATATACAGAAATTACCAGAACGCCAACACCCCATGGAGAAGCTTCTCCGTATGGACCGCATGCCGCACATCTGGTGTTCATCCTGCGGATTGGGTTCGGATGTCACAGCATTCGTGGATGGACTGAAGAAAGCGGAGGTGGATTTCGACAAGGTCGCAGTGGTGTCCGGCATCGGATGCACGGGCCGCGTCGCTGGCTATATCAACCTCGATTCCTACCATACCACACACGGAAGGGCGATTCCCTTCGCGACAGGCTTGAAACTCGCCAACCGCGATCTCAACGTGTTTGTTTTCTCAGGCGATGGCGATCTTTTCGCGATCGGCGGCAACCATCTGATCCACGCAGCGCGCCGGAACGTGGATATCAACGTTATCTGTGTGAACAACTTCATCTACGGCATGACGGGGGGCCAGACAGCGCCCACCACGCCACTGATGGCGCACAGCTCCACCGCTCCCTACGGTAACTACGAGCATCCGTTCAATCTTTGCGGCCTGGCCGCGGCCGCGGGTGCCTCTTATGTTGCCAGGTGGACCGCGCTGCATGTTCGCAGGCTCTCTGATTCGATTGCAACCGCCGCGAAGAAGCGAGGATTCTGCTTCATCGAGGTTGTTTCGCCATGTCCGACCGTCTTCGCGCGCAAGAACAAAGGCGGTACCGGGCTCGACCTGCTGAAGGAATTCAAAGAACGTTCGGTGATCGACCACAATGCCGACCCGACAAATATCCCGCTTGATATGAGCGGCGAAATCGTTTGTGGTAACTTCGTGAATATCGATAAGCCGACCTTCTGGGAAAATGTTCAGATCGGTATCAAAGAGGAACTCGACCGCGAAAACGAGTACTGGAGGAACTTGTGAAAGACTTACGTGTGAAAATCAGCGGTTTCGGCGGTCAGGGAATTATCCTCTCTTCCTATATATTGGGCGAAGCGGCGTCGATCCATGATAGAAAGAATGCCTCCATGACCCAGGCGTACGGGCCAGAGGCTCGTGGCGGTGCATGCAGTTCACAGGTGGTCATCTCGGATATCGAAGTCGATTACCCGCTCGTTGATACTTCCGATGTGCTTCTGGCACTATCGCAGGAAGGCTACAACACCTTCTATCCGCACCTCAAGGATGGCGGTATCCTGCTCTATGACACGGATCTGGTGAAGGACATACAGGATCATTCGCGCGTCAACGCCAAGGCCATTCCGGCGACTCGAATCGCGGAAGAACTCGGCAAGAAGATCGTCGCCAACATCGTGATGCTCGGTTTCGCCGTCGCACAGGCGAATGTCTGTACCTTTAAAGCAATGCAGAAGGCGGTGGCGAAATCGGTACCGAAAAAATTTCTGGAATTGAACATGAAGGCCCTCGATACGGGCTATCAGTATAAGGGGGAATAGCATGCGATATGTAATATCCCGCCAGAAGATGCGTAATCCGCTCTTGCAGAAATTGCAGGAACTCAGCGGGCAGAACGTGTTCGATTGCTACCAGTGCGGCAACTGCTCGTCCGGATGCGCGGTGGTGGAATACATGGACATCAAACCAAACCAGGTCTTGCGCCTGGCGCAACTCGGCGCTATCGACGAGATTTTGAAGTCCGAGACGATCTGGATCTGCTCCACCTGCCTGCAATGCTCCAGCAGATGCCCCAAGGGAATCGACGTTTCACGCGTTATGGAAGCTGCCCGAACCATCAATCTGCGCCAGCGGATCGGCGTTATCGAGCCGACATCCGTCAGCGATGAAGACCTCAAGGACGTACCGCCGATTGTTCTGGTGAGTGTGTTCCGCAAACTATCCGGGTAAAAGGAGAGGTACGTTATGAATCTTGCATACTATCCCGGCTGTACACTGAAAAACCACGCGAGCCACTTCGAGCAATCCGCTATCCGTGCGATGGACAAGCTTGGCATGCCCATGACCGAAATGAAGGACTGGGTTTGCTGTGGCACCGTCTATTCACAAACAACGGACGACCTCATGCTCCAGATCGCTTCCATACGAAACCTGCTCAGGGCCGAATCGCAGGGCATTGACGAACTCGCCGTGATGTGCAGCATGTGCTATAATACCATCCGGCGAGCAAAGGACTTTATCGATGCAGATAAAGAGAACCTGCGCAAGGTCAACCAGTTTATGTACAAAGAACCGATCGAATATACGGGCAAAGTGCAGATCACGCATCTGCTGTCTATCTTGCGCGATCGAATCACCTTCGAGAAGGTCAAAGAGAAAGTGACCACCGCGCTGAAAGGGATGAAAGTGGGGGCATATTACGGCTGCCTGCTGGTTCGTCCCGAGAAATACGCGATTGATGATTTTGAGGATCCCAGCATCATGGAGGACCTCCTGGAAGCGCTCGGAGCCGAAAGTCGCGCATTCCCGTATCGGCTGGAATGCTGCGGAGCGTATCAGACCATCACCCGAAAGGATGTCACGGCCAAGCGCACGTTCGAGCTGATCAACTCCGCCTGGGAAACCGGCTGTGAGACGATCATCACCAGTTGTCCATTGTGCGCGTTCAATCTCGACCAGCGTCAGAAGCTTGCGCAGGAGACTTTCAGCACGTTCAGGACGATGCCGGTGTTTTACTTCACCGAGCTGATGTCCATCGCGTTGGGCGGAGGCTGGGACGAAGAGTGGGTCAAACTGCATGAAATCGATCCGAGACCGCTTCTACGCGAGAAGGGATTGCTTCCGGAGGTGAGATCATGAAAAAGATCGGCGTATTTATCTGTCACTGCGGTGTAAATATCGGTGAGATCGTGGATGTGGAGAAGCTCACCCGTCAGATTGCCAACTATCCCGGCGTGGAGCATGTGGAAAACTATATGTTCCTCTGCTCCGATCCCGGTCAGAACCGCATCAAGCAAGCAATTCAGGATAAATTCCTGGAGGGGATCGTCGTGGCGGCATGCTCACCCGTGCTGCACGAATCAACCTTCCAGAACGTTCTGGAAGAATCGGGCCTGAACAAATACCAACTCGAGATCGCCAACATCCGCGAGCAATGCAGTTGGGTTCACACCGACCGTGTGATGGCCACGCGTAAGGCGAATCTGGTCATCAAGACCGCTATCGAGAAGCTAAAGCTCAACGAATCGCTGATTCCTTCCACCGCATCGCTGACCAAGCGCGCGATGGTGATCGGAGGTGGTATCGCGGGTATCCAGACTGCGCTCGATATCGCGGAAGGCGGCTATGAGGTGATTCTGGTGGAGAAAAAGCCCTCCATCGGTGGTCACATGATCCAGCTTTCGGAGACCTTCCCGACGCTCGACTGCTCTCAGTGCATTCTATCTCCCAAAATGGTGGCACTGGGCAAGAACAAGAATATAAAACTCTACGTCAACAGCGAGGTGGATTCGATTGAGGGCTTCATCGGCAACTTCGAGGTAAAAGTAAAGCAGAAAGCGCTCTATGTGAACCCCGATATCTGTAATATGTGCGGTGACTGCGCATCGGCCTGTCCGGTGCTGGTACCGGCTGAACACGAAGAGGGTCTCGCATGGCGTAAGGCGATCTATATGCCGTTTCCGCAGGCGATTCCGGCCACATTCACCCTGGATGAGGCGAATTGCCTCGGGCTCGAGCCCATTGCGTGCGGAAAATGCCGCGACAAGTGCGATGCCAAGGCCATCAGCTACGATGCCAAGCCGACGATCTATAAAGAAAAGGTCGGTGCGGTGGTGCTGGCAACGGGTTACGATCTCTATCCGATCGAGAACATTGCCGAGTATGGCTACGGTAAGTATCCGGACGTGATCACCAGTCTGCAATTCGAGCGTATTCTTTCTGCTACGGGTCCGACTGCCGGTGAGGTACGAAGGCCGTCCGACGGCAAGGTTCCTAAGGAGATTGTTTTCATTCAATGTTCCGGTTCACGCGATCCAGAGCGGCATCTGCCGTACTGCTCGAAGTTCTGCTGTATGTACACGCTCAAGCACGCCAAGCTCTACAAGCACAAGGTTCACGACGGTCAGCCGTACGTGTTCTACATCGATATCAGAGCGGGAGGAAAGCGCTACGAGGAATTTGTGCAGCAAGCCGTCTCCGAAGAGGAGGTGGTCTATGTGCGCGGTAAGGTGGCGCGTATCTATCCACACGGCGATCAACTGCGCGTATTCGGCATCGACACTCTTTCAAGCAAGCGCATAGAAGTGGACGCTGACCTAGTGGTGCTGGCGATGGGCGTGGTTCCAAGCTACGGCACGGACAAGCTGATACACGAGCTCAAAATCAGCTCGGACAGCGCGGGATTCTTTACCGAAGCGCATCCCAAGCTCAGGCCGGTGGAAAGCCTTCAGGCGGGGTTCTTCCTGGCAGGTTCTTGCCAGGGTCCAAAAGATATCCCGGATTCGGTGTCGCAGGCTTCCGGTACCGCAGCCAAGGTGCTGGCGCTTCTCTCGCACGACGAGATTCAACATTCCCCGATCGTGGCTATGGTCGATGCTGACCATTGCTCCGGCTGCGGAATCTGCGTTGGTCTCTGTCCGTATGGTGCACGGGAGAAGGATCCGCGTTTGGGGATCGTGGTGGTGAACGAAATTCTGTGCGAAGGTTGTGGAGCCTGCATCAGCGGATGCCCCTCCGGGGCCGCGCAACAGAAGAACCTCACCGATATGCAGATCGAGAATATGATTCGAGTAATCGCGAGCCATAGCCTGGTCTCGGAGATATAGAATTTGCGGCTTCTTGTGTCATCCTGAGTGGAGTCGAAGGATCACAAGAAGTTCGACAAACAAGTCTCTATAATATTGAATGTTTGCCTGTCTCCTTCAACTCCGCTCAGGATGACGCGCAAACGGAAGAACAGCGTAAAAGGGTGCAATATGGAAAAATTTGAACCGAAAATCGTCTGTTTTCTCTGCCAGTGGTGTACCTACGCCGGTGCTGATCTTGCCGGTACATCCCGGTTAAAGTATCCACCCAACGGGATCGCGATCAAGACGCTATGCTCGTCACGCGTGGATCCGCAGCACATCCTCATGGCATTCAAGGAAGGCTGTGACGGCGTGTTCATCGGCGGCTGCCATCCGGGCGATTGCCACTATCAGTCCGGCAACTACAAAACCTTGCGCAAGAGCATGTTGCTCAAGCGAACGCTGGAGCAGTTCGGTATCGATCCCGAGCGCTTTCACCTGGAGTGGATCTCTGCGAGTGAGGGCAAGAAGTTCCAAACCGCGATGAATGATTTTACAGAAAGAATACGTCGGCTCGGTCCGCTTCCCAAGGTTGGAATCGAGCTGGAATAGCCAACTTCAATGTGAACCATGGAGGATTGGATGAATAAACCGAAAATCGGTTTTTACTGGTGCGCTTCCTGCGGTGGTTGCGAGGAAGCGATCGTTGACCTGCACGAGAAGATTCTGGACGTGGTGGAGAAGGTCGATATTGTCTTCTGGCCCTGCGCCATGGACTTCAAATACTCTGATGTGGAGAACATGAAGGACGGCGAAATGGCGGTCTGCTTCATCAACGGAGCGATCCGCACGGATGAGCAGGAGCACATGGCGAAGCTCTTACGTCAGAAGGCGCAACTGATCGTCTCGTTCGGTGCCTGTTCGCAGATCGGTGGCATTCCGGGACTGGGCAATTTCTGGGATCGGGAAACCATCTTCCGCAGTTCCTATCTCGATAAATGCCCATCCATTGACAACCCACAGAACACCATTCCTCTGAAGGAATGCGAAGTCCCCGAAGGCAAGCTGACACTGCCCGGATTCCACGACGATGTCAAGGCGACCGATCAGGTGATCGAGGTGGACTACTACCTCCCCGGATGCTCTCCCGCACCACACCTGACGTTGAACGCAATTATGACTATCCTGCGCGGCGAGCTACCGGCCAAGGGTTCCGTCCTCGGGCCAAGTAAAGCGCTTTGCGATACCTGTCCGCGAAACGACACCAAGCCGGAAAAGCTCTCCATCAAGGAGTTTAAACGTGTTTCCGAGGTGATGCTCGATCCAGAGAAATGCTTCCTGACCCAAGGCGTAATCTGCATGGGCCCCGTGACGCGTTCCGGTTGCGGTGATGACGGAGAAGGACGCTGCATCAAGGCGAACATGCCCTGTCGCGGCTGCTATGGACCGATCGACGGCGTGATCGATGTAGGCGCGAAAATGATCTCTGCCATTGGCTCTATCGCTGGGCTGGATGGGGAAGAGGAGATTCCGGAGGCGATGACGAAAAGGCTTATGGATAGCATCGTCGATCCGGCAGGACTATTCTATCGATTCTCCCTGGCAAAGTCGCTACTGGGCCGAAGAACCATGCCGCAACGCAACAAGGAGCAATAGATTATGAAAACCGTTACCATCGACCCCATCACAAGGCTTGAAGGACACGGCAAGATAGAGATTTTTCTCGACGATAGCGGAAATGTCAGCAACGCTTACCTGCAAATCCCGGAGTTGAAAGGTTTCGAGCAGTTCTGCGTGGGGCGTCCCGTCGAGGAGATGCCGCGCATCACACCTAGAATATGCGGCGTATGCCCGATGGCGCACCACATGGCTTCCACAAAGGCTGCCGATGCCGTCTATAACCTCAAGCCGACCGACACAGCTCGAATGCTGCGAAACCTGGTTTACAACGCCTACATTTTCGAGGATCATCTGCTGCACTTCTTCTTCCTGGGCGGGCCCGACTTCGTCGTGACGCCGGGTGCTCCGAAGGCCGAACGCAACATTTTGGGCGTGATCGGCAAGGTCGGCGTTGAAATCGGGGGACAGGTTATTTCCATCCGCAGAAGGGTGCGCGACATGGTGCAGCATCTGTTCGGACGCATCATTCATCCGGTTGGGGGGCTTCCCGGAGGTGTCTCGAAACCTCTGACCGAAGAGAAGCGCCTGGAATTCCTCAAAATAGCTCAGGAGGCAGTGGAATTCACGAAGTTCACGCTGAAGATCTTTGAGGATATCGTTCTGAAAAACAAGGCGTATGTCGATCTGATTGTAGGTGATATCTACAAGCACGAGACCTATTATATGGGTCTGGTCGACCAGAATAACAAGGTAAATTTCTACGATGGCGACGTGAGGGTTGTCGATCCGGAAGGAAAGGAATTCGCGCGATTCACACCGAACGAATACCTCGATCACATCGCGGAACACGTGGAACCTTGGAGCTACATGAAGTTTCCATTCCTCAAAAAGATCGGCTGGCAGGGATTCAACGACGGCAAGGAAAGCAGCGTCTATCGTGTAGCGCCGCTTGCCAGGCTCAACGCCTCCGACGGCATGGCGACTCCACTTGCGCAGTCAGAATATGAGCGCATGTACGACACACTTGACGGGAAACCGAGTCACTTCACGCTGGCGTTTCACTGGGCACGGCTGGTGGAAGTGATGCAATCTGCCGAGGATATGGTGCGACTCCTGAGCGATCCAGCCATTACCTCGCCCGACATCCGCAATCTCCCCTCCGAGACGCCGACGGAAGGTGTCGGCATCGTGGAGGCTGCGCGCGGAACGTTGATCCATCACTACAAGACGGATCCCAAAGGCATCATCGTGGCAGCGAACCTGATTGTTGCGACAGTGAACAACTCCGCAGCGATGTCGATGTCGATCGCGAAGGCCGCGAAGAAGCTTATCCGCGATGGGGTAGTCAACGACGAACTGCTCAACATGGTCGAAATGGCCTTCCGTCCATACGATCCATGCATGGCCTGTGCGACTCACTCGCTGCCTGGCAAGATGCCGCTGGTAGTGAACGTCCATGACGTTTCTGGAGATATTGTAAGGCAGTTGAAGAGGGATTAGTTCCCCTGGGAACGCGGACGTCCTCGTCCGCATCTATGTCTTATAACACTTGTAACGCTGCATATGCTAAAAAGTGGAGAATGCGGACAAGGACGTCCGCGTTCCATGAAGAAAGAAAATGAAAACACTCATACTTGGACTCGGTAACCCTATTCTTTCCGATGACGGAATCGGCGTGCATGTTGCGCGTGAGATCAAAAGGCAGCTTCCTGATCTGGACGTGCTGGAAGCCAGCGCGGCTGGATTTCGCGTAGTCGATGAGATGCTCGGTTACGACCGCGTAATCCTCATTGACTCCATCATCACGGGCCTGCAGCCGGTGGGAAGTGTGTTTGAGCTGAGTCCCGAGCAATTCCGCAACGCCAGTCACTACTCGTCACCGCACGATATGGGGCTCTTTGAAGCCTTTGACCTGATGCAGAAGCACGGCGCGATATTGCCGCAAGAGCTTGTCATCATCGCCATTGAAGTCAAGGACATCGACACATTCTCGGAGCAGTTCACTCCGGGGGTTGAGAAGGCATTGCCCGTAGCTATAAGGAAGGTGCTGGAGAGGATTTAACTTATGGCTCCCGTTGTCATCTTCGTCCGATCCCACTGCTCGTGTGGATATACCGCACGTTTCTGACTACCGTACACAAATATTAACGTGCGGAACACCACACAGCCGCGCGATCGAACGAATCTGTCGAACGTGGTTATCGATTTCTTTGCTTGACATCCGAAGAGGGCTCCGAAACTGTATCGATTCACGGATCAACGGAAAGGAGATCAATCATGGTAAAGACGGGAGTTATAGGCGTTGGGCACCTTGGGAGACACCACGCCAGAGTATTGAATCAGATCGAAGGCAGTCAGATGATGGGTATCTACGACCAGGACGCGAACCGGGCGAAAGAGATCGGCGAGCAGCTTGGCGTACCGGTATTCGAGACGAAAGAAGCGCTTTTCGAGGCAGTGGATGCTGTGGATATCGCGGTTACGACGACGTATCACTACGATATAGCCAAAGCAGCGCTGGACGCCGGAAAGCACATCTTTGTGGAGAAGCCCATCACCTCCGAACTGCACCAGGCAGAAGAGTTGGTTGAACTTGCTGAGAAGAAGAAACTCAAGCTGCAGGTGGGGCACATCGAGCGCTTCAATCCGGTAGTTCTGGACGCATTCGATCAGATCAAAGATCCCATGTTCATCGAGTCGCATCGACTAGCGCCGTTCAATCCGCGCGGCAGCGACGTCCCGGTGGTTCTGGACCTGATGATTCACGACATTGATCTGATCCTGTCTTTCGTACATAGCAAGATTCGCGATATCCGCGCCAGTGGCGTGAGCATCCTGACAAAATCGATCGATATCGCCAATGCGCGACTGGAGTTTGAGAACGGTGCAATTGCAAACGTGACCTCCTCGCGCGTCTCACAGAAGCAGGAACGAAAGATTCGTCTTTTCCAGCGAAATGCCTATATATCCATGGATTTCAAGGAGAAAACGGTGAATGTCCTCAAGAAGTCGCCCAAGCTGATCAAGGTTCTGCCCAAGATCATGGCGGGAAAGACGGACTTCAATCCCGAGGACCTGGTCGATATCAAGGCAATTGATTCGAACAATCATCCCAAAGATGCGCTCACCTACGAGCTGGAAGCTTTCGTCCACGCGATCGCGAAAAACAAAACACCGATCGTGGATGGTAAAGCTGGGACAAGAGCGCTTCGGATTGCCTTCGAGATCATGAAAAGGATCAAAGAGAATACACCCGATATCAAGCTTTAAGATACAAGGAGCATCAATGAAAGACGTTTTCATTAAATATATAAAGGACCACGTTGGTGAGGAAGTCAGGCTCAAGGGCTGGGTGCGGAACTACCGTTCCAGCGGCAAACTGATTTTCATCATCCTGCGTGACGGAACCGGCGAAATTCAGGCTGTCGCGTTCAAACCAGCACTGGGCGAAGAGATCTTCGAAACTGCGAAGAAGCTCACCATCGAATCGTCGGTTATCATTACGGGAGTGCCGAAAGAACACCCCAAACAGCCCGGCGTTTATGAACTGGATGTGACTGGTGTCGAGCCGGTTCAAATCGCTGAAGAATACCCCATCGGCAAGAAAGAGCACGGACCAGATTTTCTGCTCTCGAACCGCCATCTGTGGCTCAGAAGTAGCAAGCAATGGGCGCTTCTCAGGCTTCGTCACGGCGTTTACAATGCCATCTGCGAATACCTGCACGATAATGAATTTATCCGGTTTGATTCACCCATCCTGACACCCAACGCCTGCGAAGGCACCACGACCCTGTTCGAGGTTCCTTACTTCGATCTGGGCAACGCCTATCTGTCGCAGTCTGGCCAGCTCTATCTGGAGCCGGCGATCCTCAGCTTTGGTCGCGTGTACGATTTCGGTCCCGTGTTCCGAGCTGAGAAATCCAAGACGCGCAAGCACCTGACCGAGTTCTGGATGATGGATGCTGAAGCGGCGTTCGTCGAGCACGAGGAAAACATGGCGATCCAGGAAGGTCTGATTCGACACGTGATCCGCACAGCCGTCGAGAAATACGCGAACGAGCTGGAAATTCTCGAGCGCGATATCGAAGAACTCAAGCGAGCCGATGCGCCGTTCAGGATTATAACGCACCGGGAGGCGATTGACCTTCTTAGGTCGAAAGGCGCGGACGTGGAATACGACAGCGATTTCGGCGCTGCTGAAGAAGCGATGATTACCGAGGATTCCGATGTGCCGGTGTTTATCGAAAAGTGGCCCAAAGATATTAAAGCATTCTACATGAAACGCGACCCTGAAAACCCCGACCTGGTACTGGGTGCGGATCTTATTGCACCGCAGGGATTCGGTGAGATTATCGGTGGCTCGCAGCGTGAGGATGATTACGATGTGCTGCTTGGCAGGATCGAGCACGAGAACCTCCCGCGCGAGTCGTTCGAATGGTACCTCGATACACGCAAATACGGTTCGGTTCCGCACAGTGGTTTCGGCATCGGCCTTGAGCGTTTGACCGCGTGGATGGGTGGCGTGCATCATATCCGCGAAGCGATCCCGTTCCCGCGTATGATCTATCGCATTCAACCGTAAGATAATAGAAGAATTGTATTAATCCCAGCTTCATGTCACCCTGAGCGGTATCGAAGGGTGAGAAGTTGGGATTTTTTTTGGGGAATTGCTGAATCCGCAACAGACGGAGAATGAAAATCGCGTGAAAATCAAAAAAAGATTGACAACACTAATTTCAACGGTAAACATTTGATTGAATTATACTCTGATGACGATATCTGAAAATATAAGGAGGAATCATGAAAAAAGGATTGATTCTGTTTTCATTACTGGCCGTCTTCGGCATGATGATGGCTACCACGCTTAATTCACCAACCATCAATGGGCTCATTCTTAAGGATACCGGATTCGATTGGGAATCGGACGAGAACATGGAGCGAGAGACATTCGACAATGCGAATTATGACCTGTATATCACTTGGGATGAGACCTACCTTTACATCGGTATCAACCGCTCGGTGGCAGATGGGGACAACCGTTTCCTTGGCGATAATGCTGAAAATTTGAGTCTCTTTGTTGCCATCGACACAGACCAGATCCCTGGATCCGGTGCAACGCAGGATGGTTACCAGACCGTAACATGGGCTACCGGCAGCTATCAGCCTGAATATACGTTCTGTTTTGCAGGCGGCCCGAATTGGGGAGAATGGAATCATTGGAATGGAACCGGCTGGGATTGGAATGGCTGGTTTAATGATTTGGGAGTTTACGGTACATCAACCGGAAATGAAGATGATGAATTATTTATTCCATGGTCTTACATTGGAAATCCGTTTTTCGTAACAATCCGTGTATGGATCACAGAAGAATTTGCCAACGATATGGAAGTACTCGCAAGCTGGCCTTCAGAGAATCCGGTTGGTATAGATCCGGAATCTCCCTGGGCATATCAGTTCTATGAACCGCATGTCCCCGGTTACATGCCGTGTGACGAGTTCTCACCGAATGGCGTCGAGCATTCGCTGCCGGTCGAGCTCTCGACCTTCGATGCTGTTCTCACCTCGAACGACAATGTTCTCCTTTCCTGGGTTACCGAATCTGAATCCGACATGCTCGGCTACCAGGTTCTTCGCAGCGAAAGCGAAAACCTCAACGAAGCGTTTGACCTTGGATTCGTTCAGGCGAACAACATGACTGCTCAGCAGACCTACGAATACACCGATGAAGACACCCAGATGGACGCGACCTACTACTACTGGCTGGAAGCGAAAGAACTCGGTGGAGCATCGACGTTCTACGGTCCGCAGACAGTGACAGTTGAAGAAGGTGAGGAAGGTGGAAGCAGCGTTCCGGACGCAAGCCCGGTAACAAGCCTTCAGCAGAACACACCGAATCCGTTCAACCCGGAAACCACGATCAACTTCTACATCGCGAACGATGGCGAAGTCACTCTGAAGATCTACAACCTCAAGGGTCAGCTCATCAACACGCTGATCAACCACCAACAGCGTACCGGTGGAAATCACTCCACTGTTTGGTCAGCAAACGACCAGCCCAGCGGTATCTATTTCTACCAGCTTACCGTGGATGATCAGACTTTCACTCGTAAGATGATGCTTCTAAAATAACATAGACTTGACTTGCAAGAAGCAGCCGGCGGAGTAATCCGCCGGTTTTTTTTATTGACATTCTTCGCAATCTTCATAAGGATATTTTCATATCTTTCTTGGAGTAGGTATGAGATATATTGGATTCCTGTTGGCCTTGATCTGTATTGCGTTGTTGCTGATGTCGTGTTGGGAAGATGATGAATATTACACATATGAACACCATTTCTTGGCAATATCAAACATCGATGGAACAGAGACAGAATACATCTGTGAGCGCTTTGGCAGTGCATACTTCATCCCCGATCCAGATAATCCCGAGCAGGAATGTATCCTTAATGGCTTCGTTTTGCTGAATCTTGATGGTTCGGTAAGAAGAACACTGCTGGATCCACAGACGTATGATGTCGATGACGAGGATATTGCGATATCATCAGATAAAACCCGTCTGGCTTTCGTCTATAATGGCAACCTCTGTCTTTTCGATATTGCGACGAGTAATCTGACGCAAATTACACAGGGTGAATCGTTGATAAAGCATTTCGTATTCTCACCGTCAGGAGATCGGATTGCTTATACGAGAATAAATCTGGAAGACCATATCAGTCAACTCGTCAACCGTCATATTGTATCTGGTGAAACCGATGTGCTGTGCGAGATCGATAATGATGAGGCTTACTTTCAGGATGTCGCATATGGTCAGGATGATAATATCTATTTCATCTTTAAGGAATACGCTGTTTCTCTGACAGGATCGGTCTGCAAAGCAAATCTCGACAATGTACAATGCTACACACTGTTTCAGTGCGAATATCCTTACCAACTTTCGTACATAGAACAACGCAATGTTATTGCAATCCATTCAAGCGATTATATCATTCTCTATGATCTGGAATCCCCGCATCTGACCTACCTCAACCTTGATAGCTGGACAACATCACGCATGATTGTCAGCCCCAATGGCAAATACCTTTCCTGCGGCAGTAATATCTTCAATCTGGATACAACAGAATGTTACAAGATGAGCTCCGAAAGTTGGATTGATTTCAGTAGTGATGGCATTCATGTAATACGTGCCGTCGTATTGGATTATGATACAAATGGGCACTTGGTCACTCAGTGATGGAAGCGAAACATTTGACAGATACGCTGCTCAGAAATATTGTCACGAAAAAGGAGGAACGAAATGAAATCGATACTGGAACTGCCGGAAGAAGGAAAGGGAATGGCGATGATCGTGGTTCCGAAGATCCGCGAAATTTTCAAGAGCCTCGGAAACGTTGTGCTAGTTTTCGATAATGGTGATAAACGGACGATCGATACAACAGATGCCAACAAAACACTGAAGGATATCACGCGTCAAATAGAGCTGTTTTACACAACAAGGTAAATCATTAAATTCATAAACCTGTGCACGCTCATCCAATAATGATGGGCGTGCCTCTCTCATTAATGGCTCTTAGTTTTTTTCTTCTTTCCGTTACGATTATCTTGACAGACGATGTGCATCAGCACATAATACCGTATCAAAACAACATACGAGAGGTATGCCAATGAAGATACTTGCTATCGATGACGATTATAATTTTCTGCATACCCTCAAAGATATTATCGAACAGTATCTACCACAACACGAGGTGATCCTGACTGTCGATGGATTGCAGGGACTCGAACTCGCGCGGAGCATCGACCCGGCTGTGTTATTGTTGGATCTGGTAATGCCCAGAATCGGTGGGTACGATATATGCAAGACACTCAAGCTTGATCCCAAGACAAACCATATTCCCATCATTATCATGACTGGTATGGAATCGGATTACTCGATGAAAGCAAAGAGTCTGGATGCTGGAGCGGATGCCTTTCTTACAAAGCCGCTCGAGATTCCGGACCTGATCTCGCAGATCAAGGCCATGCTGCGCTTACGCAATATCGACAACCTGCTTCGCGAGGAGCGCGATAAGCTCAAACATGTGCTCGACGAGAAATCGAACGAACTGCACAAGCGCCAAGAGCGCTGGGAACTGATCCAGAAATCGACCAATGAAGGTATCTGGGACTGGAATGTTGTCACGGGAGAGACGATGTTCTCCGATCATTGGATGGAGAACCTTGGATACCATCCAGGTGAACTTGAACCGAGTATCCAGTCATTCTATATGCTGATCGATCCTAAAGACCTCGATTCGATTCAACACGCGATCGACGACTACTTGCAAAAAAGAACCGCTCATTTCCATGTGGAAATCCCCATGAAATGCAAGGATGGGCGTTTGAAGTGGTTTAGCTATCGCGGACAGGCGGTGTGGGATGAGGACGGCCAGCCGACAAGGCTTGTTGGCATTCAGGCCGATATTACCGAGCGTAAACTGATCGAAAAAAAATTGCAGCACATCGCTCATCACGACACGCTGACAGGACTGCCCAATCGCGTTCTCAGCCTCGATCGGCTCGTACACAATCTTGCGCGCGCATCTCGCTTCAAGAATATGATCGCGGTTCTCTTTGCTGACCTCGACGGATTTAAGCAGGTAAACGACAAATACGGGCATAATGTCGGGGATGTACTTCTGCAGCAGGTGGCGAGGCGCTTCGAACATTGCGTTCGCCGTGTTGACACCGTGTCTCGCTTCGGCGGCGACGAATTCCTCATCATTCTGGCTGACCTCAAGACCAAGGAAGACGCGGTGGTGGTGGCAAATCGCATCGTGACCGATATCTCCAGGCCATACGAAATGAACAGCCATCTGATCGAGATTTCCGTCAGTCTCGGCCTGAGTCTTTACCCGAACGATTCCGACGATGCGGAAGCTTTGATCAAATATGCTGATATCGCAATGTATAAAGCCAAGAACAGCGGCAAGAAGCAGTTCCGTTTCTACAGTCCGCAGTTTTCCCGTGATGCGGGTGCGTTCCCCGTTTCTGCAATTGAGCTTTCGGAAGCAATCGATAGTCATGATATCGAAATCGAATACCTGCCGCATTTCGATCTCGAAGGCGGCAGGATCGGTGGTTTGGAAGCTATCATGACGTGGAAGAAGATTCAGCAACCGGTTTTCCACCCGGAACATTTGTTCAACCCCAATGAGCATACCGATATCTTCCATCGTCTGCTGCTCTATCAGTTCGAAATGGCTTGCAATCATCTGAACCAGTGGAATCATATCGGCAAGACGGACCGCGTGCAGATCAACGTCGCTGCCGGGCAGTTCTTCCATATGAATCTAACGAAGGATATTCAACGCATACTGGAAGAGCACTCTATAGATGGGAATCGTTTCATCCTGGGAGTAAATGAGAACACCATTCTGCAGGATATCGATTTCTCTGCGGAGATTCTCGGTCAATTCACACAGATTGGCTTCGAGATCGCGCTGATTGAATTCGGCACCGGATACTTGTCATTACAGCATTTTATCAACCTCCCAATCCACATTATCAAGATCGATTCATCTTTCATTCAACGCATCGGAACTGAGTCCAAAATCGACGATATGATCGTCACGATCATCCGTTTTGCGCGAAGTATCCACGCCAGAGCCGTTGCCGCGGGTGTTCACACGGAGGTGCAGAAGCGCTTTCTGCAAGAAAACGGTTGCAGGGTGATCCAGGGCGAATATTGCAGCGAACCGCTCGCACCGGACACGATTGATCAGGCAATAAGGGAGAATACCTGCTGAGATTCCTTTACACAAACTCCACTTTATGATAAAATGACATTCATATATGCAAAATTTATTCTCGGCCTCAGGAGGAACATCCAAGCGAAAAGGAGACTCATGAAAAAGAGCATCATTGCGATCGCAGGACTTCTCCTGATATTATTTGTCATGCTGACAAGCTGTAGCGATTCATCAAGTAGCGGAAAAAGCAGCATTTACTTTCCGCTGAATCTCGGCGATTCGTGGACATACAAAGTGACGCTGACCGAACTCGATTACGCTACGGGAACGGTGGATACTGTCTCTTTTTACGCGCATTTATCGGCGGATTCGCTTGTGGAAGCGCCCAATGGCGTGATGACAACCCGTTTCAATTCGTGGAGCGACCTCGATTCCGATAGGGTCTATTCGGATTACCTTGCCGAAGTTGATGGTGGATTGCGTATGTTCGGTACGGAAGGTACCGGCTTTATAATTGTGTTCGCAGCGCCGAAAAAGCCCATCAACTCACGGGATATCATAGCTCCTGGAGATTATGGCGACCTGGAATGGTACATCGATCTGCCGGATTCGAACGCCAATATGATCCTGCCGAAACCAGCTACCGAAGGCATGACCTGGACCTATATGCCGAATATGGACTACCTGCAATCTGTGCACGAAATCATCGGATATGAAACGATCGAAAGCGCGATCGGATCTCAGAAATGCATTCACAAGCATATTGTGTTGGATCCGGACGGAGTCTCATACACATACGACTATTACTATTCCTCCAAGGGAATCGTCTACGCCTGGTTCGATTTCGGTCCAAACGACATTGTCGACGATGAAGGAGACCTGATCGGAAAGTATGAAAGCCGGATGAAACTCGAATTGGTGGAATACACACCGGGGAGATAAATGAATTTCGACAACGTTTTCAGCGAGTTACAGAAGCATTTTCAGACGGTCAAAGCGCCGGTCATCGATCTGATCGAAGCCCAAACCCGCGATCCGTTCAAGGTGCTGGTCGGGACGCTGCTCAGCGCTCGAACCAAGGACGAGACCACCACGCAGGTGACGAAAAAACTCTTCGCGGTGGTTAATACGCCCGAGGATCTTGCCCGATTGAGTGTGCTCGAGATCGAAGAGCTGATCTTCCCGGCCGGATTTTACCACAACAAGGCGAAGCACCTGGAAGGACTGGCCAAAATGCTGATCGAGGATTTCAATTCGAAGGTCCCCGATACCATCGAGGAACTGGTGAAGTTGCCTGGCGTTGGGCGCAAGACAGCCAATCTGGTGCTGGCTATTGGCTTCCACAAACCGGCAGTGTGCGTTGATGTGCATGTGCATCGCATCATGAATCGTCTGGGCTACGTGAAAACCAAGACACCGCTCGACACCGAGATGGCGCTGCGTAAGAAGATGCCCGTGAAATATTGGCTGGAGTTCAACTCCTTTTTCGTCGCTTTCGGGCAAAACCTCTGCAAGCCGATCAACCCGCGCTGCGACCGCTGTCCGATATGGAATGAGTGCCCTCGCATCGGCGTGAAAACCAAATACCCACGTGAGGAAGCAAAATGAATGTGATGTCATGGAATGTAAACGGGCTGCGAGCCGTAATGAAAAAGGGCTTTCTCGAATTTATAGAGCAGGAAAAGCCCGATATACTCTGCCTGCAAGAGACCAAGCTGCAAGAGGCACAGATTCCCGGGGAGATCAAGGAACTCGATGGCTACAACGCCTACTGGAGTCACGCCGAGAAGAAAGGCTATTCGGGGACATGCATTCTGACGCGTGAAGAGCCGCTTTCTGTATCGCATACGATCGGCGAGGAACGTTTTGATCGCGAAGGTCGCGTTGTCAGAGCCGATTATAAGAATTTCACGTTGTTCAACGTCTATTTCCCTAACGGCAAGATGAATGATGACCGCCTGCAATACAAGCTCGATTTCTACGATCGCTTTCTCGAGGTGATGGACGAAGCTGTAGCAGCCGGTAAAAACGTCGTGGTTTGCGGTGATTACAACACCGCGCATAAACCAATCGATCTGGCGCGTCCGAAGGCTAATGAAGAGGTCTCGGGATTTTTACCCATTGAACGGGCGTGGATGGACAAGCTTGTTGAGCACGGATACGTGGATACATTCCGTGCGTTCAACCAGGAGCCGAAAGAATATTCATGGTGGTCGTACATCGGGAATGCCAGAGCACGGAATACAGGCTGGCGCATTGATTACTTCTTCGTGAATTCAGGATTCATGCCGCAGGTGAAAGACGTTTACATTCGTCAGGATGTGATGGGCTCGGATCACTGTCCGGTGGGGATTGTAATAGCTTAATACAGTAAATGGAAAATCGAGGATTGACGCTGATTTTCATTGACAATGATTTTCGAGATGACAAAAGTTCCGCAGGAAGGATGTAAAAACTATGCAAAAAGGAATTCTCGTTTCTCTGACAATCTTGATGATCGTTCTGGCTGCATGTGGTCAGAAACAAAAGAAAACCGATCCGGCAACCCGTATTGCCGAACGCCTTACTGGAACATGGAAAGAGGTCGGCGGCCTCGAGAGCATTCTGGAATTCACCGCAGATGGTAAAATTATCACGGTCAATGGTGAAGAAGCCGGAACATGGTCGATCGAATCACCCAATATCCTTGTTCGGACTACATTGGGTATCGCTACGCGCGAGAAGGTCCATTTTACCAGCATCAATGATGTCGAACTTACGCGCATTGAAACCCGCGACGCAGATGGGAATATCATCGAGGGAGACGAGACAATTACAACCTATCACCGCATCGAAGAATAATTTAATACTGGCGCCAGAACCGAATCAGGTAAAACGCAGCGCCCATAAACGACACAATTCCTAGCAAAATAAGCGATAAGCTATACTTGTCCTTTTTCCTGCGGTGCCGCTTTGCGTTTATGGTCAAGCCTATCAGGCTCAGGAAAAAGCCGGCAATCATCACGAAGAAGATGTATAATGTAAGCTGGTAATTCCATACTGATGCGAACGATACGTGAAAGAATCGATCGAAGAATGTCATCATCTGTGGTTTAGCCAGGTCGAACAATACCAGTGCGATAAGCATCAGAAGCCAACCGATGAAGCTAAGCCAGGAGATCATTTTAAACCAGACATCGGGACCGCGCCGACGTTCGCCACGGCGGTCATAACCATAGTTTTTCATGGAGCATCAACCTCAATATCGTTTTTTTTTAGCGATGTAAAAGCATACGATATTGATTGATAGCGTCAAGCTATTCCTCAGCGATCTGTGCCTTTGTTGCTCTGGAAGGTATAACACCCCATTCTCTTACAACGAATCCATTCTGCTCGATAAAAGGAATGACAGGCTTTTCGAGCTTGATGTCCGGTGAATCGATGGCATCTACGTAGTAAAAGAGACGGATTACAGAATCCGGTTGCTTTGAGAATTCCAGCGCGATAACCGGATCGATCCGATCGTTGTATTGCGGATAAATTGCATAATATTCGGAATCGGAGAGCAGGGGAATCCACCATTCATTGAAGTCGTCGATCTCGGACTGGCTGAATCCGGTCTCACGCAGATTGTCGGTGAAGAAGGTTTCGAGATCCTCTCGAGGTACGACCCAACCGCAGGTTTGCTGCGAAAATGCGAGGATCGAAGCTTCGTAGAAAAGATAATCGAAGCTGTCGTTGATCCTGCCATTGGGCTCGACGGTTATATCTTGCCACAGATCCGGGTACTGCGGATCGGAAGCCACCACGAATCCACCGTGCGGGAAATCGATACTCACATCGAGCGTCGTTGTCTCGGTGGGGTAGAGGTATATGTTGGGTTTATCGGCAAAGGTCTCATAAGCCGCGATTTTGTATTCTGCATATCCGCTGACCAAATTGAACTCAGTATCATCAAATCCGTACATATAAATCCATTCGTCATCGGTTATCGTGTAATTTCCTGCAGGAATATCCGTCTCGAATCTTCCTCGATCATCGACTTGAATTGTTCCGATGGAATCGCTTCCGCTCCACACATTGATAATATCGTAGCTTATAACACTGTAATAATCGCCGGTATCTTCCGTGACGGCCAGAACAACGCCGCAATTCATTTCCGGATTGATTGGCTTGAATCCTGTCGTGTAATCGAACGATATCGTGCTATATTCGTTTGTGGATGCGAAACTTGCATAACAACCGTCTTTCCTGGCCAGGGCATTGAACATCATTTGCGGTTCTGCACCCGGATAATCATATATAAATTCCCGTAAATTGATCTCGATACCGCCAATACGATCTGGCCCGTCATATACAGGAATAACCGTTCCATCGTAGCCTTCCGTCACGTAGAATGAATCGACCACGACGCTATCCATCAAGACGAACAACTGGATATATGGAACATCCGGTGGAGATGCGATACCGCCATCGCTGTCGCTGCATGCTGCAAGTATAATGACGATGAGAATCACGGGTATACAAAATAGTCTACGCATGTTGCCCTCCAATTATGGCTTATAATTGGTTAAGAAAAGCGCGTACGGATGAAATATGTCAAGGTGTTTCTGCGATCAGGAAATATCGTCCAGAATTCCACGAACGATAAAGGCCATTTCCTTCATAATCAAGGGCTTCATGACGTACTCACGGATACCCATCTGAAGAGCGCGTTCCTTGGAAATCGTTTCACTGTAGCCCGTACACAGGATAATCGGCATCTCCGGGTTTTCGTGCAGAACAGCCGTTGCCAGTTGAGCGCCTGTCATCTTGGGCATGGTCTGGTCGGTGATGATCAAATCGATGCGGTCTTTGTTTCGGTTGTAATACTTGAGCGCTTCACGTGGATCCTTGAATGTGTGGATATCGTACCCAAGCCGCTCGAACGCCTGTTGTGCAAAATCGATGAGCATGTCCTCGTCATCGACGAAGATTATCGTTTCCTTGCCATGTGGAAGCGGTTCGTTCGTCGGTTCGGAAACAGTAGATTTCTGCTCGATCAAAGGTAGATAGACCACAAATTCTGTGCCGATGCTCTCCTCGCTGGTTACAACAATGTCTCCTTCGAGATTGCGCACGATACCGTGAACAATGGCGAGGCCCAGGCCGGTTCCGCCTTCTTGCTTTTTAGTAGTAAAATACGGTTCGAAGATACGCTCTACGATCTCCTGCGGGATGCCGCTACCGGTATCGCCGACCGCCAGGCACACATAACGTCCCGGTTTGAGCTCGGTACGGGCGAAGAAAGGTTCGGCAAACTCCAGTTCGCTTACGCGTATATCCAGGATACCGCCTCTTTCCAGCATAGCTTGCGAGGCGTTGGTGCAGAGGTTCATCACAACCTGATGTATTTGAGTGGGATCTGCCATGACGATCGGAGATGTTGCGTCGAACGATCGTTTGAGCTCGATTGTACTTGGTGTTGAAGAACGCAGCAGTCGCAGCACCTCTTTCACGATGTGCAGTACGTTGACAGGCTTCTTTTCCTGTTCTTTTTGTCTGCTGAATGCAAGAATTTGCGCGACGAGTTCTTTAGCACGGGTCGCAGCAGACATCACTTCCAGCATGTTTTTATGGATTCTGGAGTGTTGTAACGAGTCATCGATGACTAGCTCTGTGTACCCCAGGATCGCGCCGAGGATGTTGTTGAAATCGTGCGCGATACCACCGGCGAGTGTTCCGATCGCTTCCATCTTTTGCGATTGACGTAGCTGCTTCTCGATGCGAACACGGTCGGTGACGTCCTTAAGTACGATGATAAACTGGCTGATAAGGCCATTGTTGTCTCGAATGGGTGAGAATGTGGCTTCCGCGTGGTAGTTCGTCCCGTTCTTGCGCCTGTTGCTGAGCGTTCCGCGCCAGGTTTCGCTGTTTCGGAGCGTATCCCAGAGCTCATGATAATCAGGATTTTCATCGTCATCGCCCTTGAGGATGTCCGCGTTGCGTCCAATTACCTCATAGCGCATATAGCCGTTGAGCTTTTCAAAGGCTGGATTCACATACTGGATTGTTCCATAGGTATCGGTAATAAATATCGCTTCCGATGTCTGATCGATCGCCTTTTCGAGCCGGATTCTCTCCACTTCGCCGCGTTTTCGTTCCGTGATATCGATGAGCGTACCGAAAGCCGCTAACTGGCCGCGGAAGTTGATTACTGATCCGAATGTTTGGATGTGAATGATCTCTCCGCTCTTTTTCACTCCGCGGAACTCATAAACGACTGTATCTGTATCGCCATGCATACGTCGGAGGATATTTTGACGTACATGATCCATGTCATCCGGGAAGATGATCTTGTGGATCGGCATATCGAGCATCTCTTCCTCAGTGTAGCCGAAGAGCTCGGTCATGCGGGGATTCACATACTTGAACACGCCGTCTTGCGAGATATTGATACCTGCTATTGATTTTTCCGAGAGAATGCGGAACTTCTCTTCACTCTGTACCAGCGCTTGCTCCGCGCGTCGCCAATCGCTCATATCCTCCGCGATACCGAGACCGCCCACCTGGTTACCGTCGGGATCGAATATCGGACTGAAAAATACCCGGATCGGGATGCGCACATTTTTCAGGATTGTCTGATAATCGCCTTCGAAATAGCCTGCTTTCCCGCTGAGAGATGCGCGTATCGACTCGAGAACAGTCTCATCCTGAGAAATAGTCAGCATGTTCTGACCAACAAGATCCTCTTTTTCCAGGTCAAAGAATTCCGCGATCTTCTCATTCACTTCGATGATGGTACCCTTTGTATTGTAGTGGAAGATACCTAGTGGGCTGTTATCGAAGATCATGTGGTATCGCTCTTCATTCTCGGAAAGCTTTTGTTGATACTGGCGGATTTCCGTGACATCCAGGAAGATCGCGACCGCAGCCGAGATTTCTCCAAAGGAGTTCCTGATTGGCGTCGCATTGACCATAATCCAGTGATCGAATCCATTTATATCTCGGATAATCAAGTTCATGTTATTGGTGGTGTGGCCTGTTAGCATGGCGCGGCTAAGGGGGAGATCTTCAGGCTTGCACGGTGATCCATCTTCATGATAGACTTGCCACTTCATGAAATGCTCTTCAAGTGGAATCTCGGATAATTCGCTGGGAGCCAGGCCGCGAATCTTCGCTGCGGCGCTGTTAACCGTCGTAATTTTTACGTCCTTGCCTTGCGCCATGATGATTCCCGCCGGTGATTGCTCAATTGCTGTCTCGATCATGGCATGTGCCTGGCTGAGCTCTTCCTGAGAGTTCTTTCGAGCATTTATGTTCATAATGAGACCGTGTACCTGCAGCACGTTGCCGTGTCGATCGACATCGGTAACTTTGGCCACCAGTCGAAACCACTCGAAATTACCCTTGGTTACTTTGAGTCTGACTTCGATGTCGAAGCTGTCGATTTCGCGGATTTCCATCAAATCGTATTGGTGCATGACTTCTTTATAGCTGTCAGCGTCGAGAACTGTCTTCCAATGCTGTTTCTTGAAGACCCGGATGGATGAATCAACGATGATTCTACGAACGGACGGATCGTCGAAAACAAGAGCGTCTTCGCTGCGAATCCAGCGATAAAGCCTGATTTGGGAGCTGTTCAGAACAAGCTTGAGCTGACGCTCCTTATCGGACAGGATAAGCATGTTTCTTCTGCGGCTGAAAAGCAGCAGAATTGTTCCGATCAGCGCTATAAGCATTATGATGAAAAGGTAGAGCGATACACTGGCGTAATCGCGATAGAAGTCGAGCATGGTTTCTTGATGCTTGATAAGCTCGACATGTGCGGGAAGGTCGATTCTCGATAGATCGTATGTTTCCAACAAATCGGAGACAAATATGGGCTTGGCTTCGACCGGCTCTATTTTCTCCGCGGAATATCCGTAGATAACATGGCTGGCTTTCTTCGCCGCAGCCTTGCCGATCTCAGCGGCGTCCTCGATATATCCGCCAATAGCAAGCGTTCCGATTAAATATTGCTGAGTCGTGAATATTGGAACGTTTGATAATGTTCGGATTCGTTTCAGGTCTTCAGGTGAAATCCGATTTCCTGAACGATCATACTGGTAGTTGAGGGCAAGGACTATCGCATCCTGACCATATAGATTGAGGGCGTCGATCAGTTCGTCAGGTGTTGCGCCAATATATTCGCGATAGTCATGGTTTACAAGATACTTTGCAATCAATTTGCGAACCGTTACGAGTTCTGTGTCGCCAGCGGTCGTCTGATCGGATATGACCATATAGCTGGTTGCTTGCGGTTTCCATTTCGCTGACCAGGTGATCATTGATTCGACGGCATCCTTGATCTCGATTGCGTGGAAGTCAGGGTTTTCAGTATCTTGAACAGAATGCGAACCGCAATAGATTACGGGAGTATTGGGGAAGATGCGGTCGCGATAGTTTGTTACAAAGTCGAATGCGTTGCTGTCGCATACGATAATCGAAGAATATTTAATTGCATGGTGGCGTGTATAGAGAAGCTCTGCCTGCTGCTTTTCCACGTCCGCCCGGTTGAAATGAAACCAGTCAAGATATTCGCAGAAGATGCTGGTTTCGGGGCTTTCCTGATACCATTGCTTGATTCCGCCCACAAGGGTGTCGCATCGCTGATAGCCAGGATAATAGGAATTGATCACCATGATGCGAATTTCGGGAGTTTGACTCGTGAACAAGGGAACGATGCAGAGAAACAATAATACGATGAGCGTGATACTACGTTTCAAGATCATGTTGGGCCTGTTCATTTCCTTTTGGTTGAGAGACCTTTTTCCTTTTCAACGGATACATTACGAAAATAAGTGCTAAAGATATAATACAGGCGATCCAGCCATCTCGTGTCAGGTTTGTTTGTATCCCGCCGCGATTGAGGCTGGAAAAGAGCCAGAGTATCGATAAAGTTTGCGCGATATGCATGATAGCAATCATCAGGTAGTGGGAGAACGAAAATCTGGAAATGGGAGAGTGAAGAAATGCTATCGCGCGGTTCAGAATCCAAAATCCATTAACAACAAGAAGCGTGATCGCGGTAATCGCTGAAGCCATCGCCATGCCACTCATATCAATAAGCGGTGGCTGGCTTCCCGTAAGAAACAAGATCAGCTGCATTGCTGGGAATTCTCCTGATGGATTGAGCATCATCCAACCATTATCTACCTGGATCCGATACATCGGAACGATAAAAAGACAGAGGAGCCAGAAAACGCTGACTCCGAGCATAATCAGTTTAATCAGAAATTTCACATCAACCTTCCTTGTGCAGGAGATAGAGGTGACTGGATATCTTCCAGCTGTCCTTGATACGGACTGGGTCATAAAATCGCAACAGATATGTTGAACTACCGCTTCTAAAACGAATGCTTACATCGTCAAGCATCTTGATCGTGGGAGGCATGTAGTTTTCAACAACTTCATTTCCAGGGACAATTGCGATGATCTCGACCTCTGACCACCGGATCCCCGTTTGAACACCCTCATCGATAATACTGCGGAACATTTCCGTGATCAGAAGCTGGTATTCTTCCCACGACCTCATCAGCGCGTCATCTTCGGCATCTTCGAGTCCTGAAATCTTTCGCATTTGGAGCGTGACTTCATGATAGTCTTTTTTTGTGAGGAATGTTTCACGGAAGCTCTCGATATCGATATCGTGCAGTGCGTTCAAGAGACGAACAGCAAGCTGCTCCTCGTCACGGATGGGCTGTTGACACCCGTTTGTAGCAAGCAGGACGAGGATAACCCCTATCGATACAAGAAATCGTGTTTGTCGTTTCATATCGGCAAAAATTCCCATGACAAATGTCACTTGTCAAACCTTTTCATCTGGAACAGTTCTGCCAGTCCCAGAGAAAGGGTAAGGAACGGCATGAAGATCATGATCGCTGTCTTGATGAAGTTCCATGCAACCGATACCATAATGAACAGCTTGCCTTCCGCTATATTGCTTAGAGAGCCTATAAGCGGAACATAATTCACGTAGAGCATAAGCATAAACAACCATCCCCATACGGCCAGAATGACCAGACGAATTGTGGAAGGTTGCATAAGGTCTTTATCAAGAAGATTCAGGCCTGTCATAACGGCAGAGAAAGCCCATCCGGCGATAACCAGAATCAGCCCGTACCCGAAGATTTTCGATACGGTACTTTGCTCGGCGATGATCTGATAAGGGATGCGGAAGATCGATATTCCGGGCTGTACTTCATTGAAATAGGGGAGAGTGGTGTATAGAATGAACATCACACCGCCGGCAAGCCCAATCCATGGAATGAGACGACGCTTCGTGCTGCTTTGGTTAGCAGCATAGATGATCGCAAGCGAGAGCATCCCCAGCCAGAATGTGAATCGATGAAGGATGTCCATCTCCAGCGTTGGGTGACCTTCGATCACGTAGCCCGTGATAAAAAGCCCAGCTCCGGACAGAAATATCACAATGGGACGTATCACGCCCGACATCAGCGATCCGGCGAGGATCAACAGCAGGCCGACAATGAACGGTATAAGTATGCGAAACTTGTTTGCCAGAGTGACCTCATCGCTCCTGAGATCGGAAAACTCGGAGAAGAATACAGATGCTTCCAGGCGCATCGGCTCACCGGGAGCGTTTCCCTGAGCGGCTTCCTCCGGTACGAATAGCGGCATGAGAAATCCGATGACCAAAATTGTACCGATAGTAACGAATATCCGGGTTGATGTTGAAATCATAATGTTAACCTCGACAACGATTCATGTCACACGCAGGATTCCGTCAATGAAATGTTTTTCCAATAAGCTTTATCAGGCGATTTCATATTCATGAACGCGAATTTCCTGGATTTTTCAGCCATCAGGCATCAAGATGGGTTGACAGTATCCGGGCGTTCCTCTAAAATATGTTTTGAAGAATGTGGGAAAAAGTTCGCAGTAAGTTTTTTATGAGATTGTCCATATTTACTTGACATCCAATGCCTTAAAATCGTAATAGGATATATTGCATTTATCCGAAGGAGATGCCTAAGTGGAACATATAGCGGCAGTTGACATTGGGATCCATTCCCTCAAGATGATCCACGGCTGGAAGAAGCGGGATCTGATGGTTGTGGAAAACGGTGTTGTGCATCCCTATTCCAACGAATTGCTACAAACAAATAAAGTATCGTCCGAAACTCTTAAGGAAGTCTATAAGCGCAACTTTATCATTATCTGCAAGGATCTGGAAGAACTTGCTTTCCGGTTGCCTAAGAAGACGACCTTTATGTTTACGTTCAATAGTCTGTTTTCGCACATTTTCGTGAATCGTATCAAAGCCCCCTCGATGAAACGAGTACGCATTCAGTCACAGATCTATCTGGAGAAGCTCGCGAAGGAAGGTTTCGAGACGAATTACGAGATTGTGAACTACGATCATGGTACCGGTGAAGCGGAAGTGATTCTCTATTCATACTTGAATGAACCATTCGATTTCCTGCTGGAATTGCTTCGGTCAACAGGTCTGAATGCGAAAGTAGTGGACTTTGACGCGCTCTGTATCGCCAACGCCCTGGAGCGTCGATCCGCTCCCGAAGAATGTAACGTTCTGATCGATTTCGGTTGCTCGAAAACGAGCCTGATCTTTATCAAAAATATGCAATTACATACGATCCACGTTATCCCCTACGGCATGATGCACGTAGCGGAGCAGATTACAAGTAATACCCGGCTAAGCTTGATCGAGGCCCAAACCCTGATCATGCTGACCAATGATTATTATCGCAAAATCGCTCAGTTCACGCCGATGAATCTTTATCACGAGCTTATGGCGAAAGTGAAGACCAATATCGATCAGATACGTAACGAACACCCGAAATTGAAGGTTTACATCTCGGGTGGAATCGTTCGCAATCGCGCGTTCCAGCTTTGCCTGGAGAAGGTACTGGGTGATGCACCTGAACTCTTCGATCCTTTCCCAGAAGACATCAATATCGGAACAGATGAGAAGAACGTGTTTGCAGCCGCTTACGGATTATTTACGAGGTAAAAGTATGGGAAAATATCGAACCAATTTGATTGAATCTGCCGAGAAAATGAATAACACGTTCAAGTGGTTCATTATCGCGATCGCAGCCATAATCGGTATCGCGATTCTGATCTACGGTATCCGTTCGGCGACACAACATATGCAGGTGCGGCAGGAAGTCGTGGTAGTTCACCGCGACACTGTTGCCAGCGGCGAGAGCGATGCACAGCTTACTTCAGCTGATCCGATATCCACGAATGAACCGCAACAGCAGGCTCCCGCGGCAGCAAAGAAGAAGACTCAGCTTGACAACGTGAAATATATGAATACCTATAACGGTTTCGAGATAAACGGTGTCATCATCGAAAGAGGCAAGGAACCTGTCGTTTATTTACGTAAAGAAGGCAAGACCGACGCGTATCGCGTTGGAGACAACGTCGAGGACATGAAAGTTGAAAGCATCCACCGCAACCATATCATCCTGAAACGCGGTGGCACGACCATACATCTTAATAACGTCAATTGAGGAAGATGAAACAGGCGTTTGCCGTAAATATCCTATTGGCTGTTACGCTACTGAACGCCTGGACCGCCGATCTGATCGATATTCGATACGGATCGTACGTCCTGGGTGAATTCATCGCGTCCGATACTCGCGACGCCGATGAATGCCGCATCATCTTCGAATTCAACCATCCGATCGAATATTCCGCCGAAAGAACCGACGGACAAGTGCGTATCAACATCATGAACGCACACTCGCAGGTTCCCCAGAACCGTTTCGAGATACATAACGGTTTGATATCAATGCTCGAGCTCAAGCAGGAGCAGGATATCCTCAGCGTTGCCATCTATTTCGAGGGAACATACGAATCTCACACAGATAACCTCACCGAAGATCCCGTGCGATTGGTTCTGACCCTGCGCGGTAAACCGATTGCGAATGAGACGCCTATAGTTACACCACGATCCGATACGGTTGTAACCAAGCCGGTGATCCGACGCGTTGGCACCACACAAACTGTTCCTGTTGCCATGCAAAAGCCCAGCGCATTCCAGTATGACAATGAAGCGTTGAGGACCATCTTCCCTGATGATCGCGAGCTCTATCTCGACCTCTTCGAGGTACCACTCCAGCAGGTTTTACGCTATTTCTCCAAGCGCAGCAACATGGATATTGTGCCGGATGGAACGCTCGATCGTCAGGTAACGCTCAGTATAAAAAACCAGCGTATATCGGAAGCCTTCGAGATGGTGCTGCAAAGCCAGGGACTTTCCTTCTACGTGAAAGACAGCTCTGTCATCGTCTCGCATCAGAAACAGGAACAAGCCAACGAGGATGATTACACGCTTTACGCGGTCTATCTGCGGAACATCGATGTAATGGACATGAAGGTCGCGCTTGATTTCTTCCTGCCGGAAAACCATTTCATCTTACCGGACCGACGCAGTAACAAGCTCGATATATACCTGCCACGCGAACAAGTATCGCTGGTCGATTCACTCGTTTCCCGCTACGACGCTCCAACCGTGGAAACTACGATCCGTATGCAAACTGTCATGCTGAAACCGGAAGATTTCCGCAAAATCGGCTGGAACGCAGATGGCGAGGCAGTTCTTTCTGTGTCCGAACTCGAAAAGCTTAATCGTGTCGATTCCGGCGATGCTGTACGGGCTTCACTTCCGATCCATCAGAAGGAATATTGCCGTGAGATGAAGCGCAAAGCCTACAAGACAGGCGTCCCGGTTCTCAGCAGTTCACGTATCGTACTCACATCTGGCTACGAGGCTTTCCTGACGCTGCACATGGGCGGAAACAGCCATTTTGCGCTGGATGTCGATCTCACATGGCATATCGTCAATCCCGACCTGGTGCAATCAGACGATCGCGTACAATTCAGTGCAGATCTCGATACAAGCCAGGCTCTGCTGGTTCACAACAACCGCGTCTTCCCGGACGAAAGGAAGTTCGATAGCTGGCTCGAATCGGAGCCGGTATTTTTATCTGATTCGATACCTGTTCTGATTCTCACACTGCAATGAAGCTGCAACAAATCTTTACATCCCTTTTCAATGCCTATGGACCACAATAATGGTGGCCAGCCGATACGACTGAAGAAATCATTATTGGTGCGGTTCTAACGCAAAACACCAACTGGAAGAACGTCGAGAAGGCGATAGCAAACCTGAAGGAAAAGGATTGCTGTACGCTGAACGCAATCCGTGGTTTGCAGCCGTCTGAGCTTGCCGAGATGATTCGTCCGGCAGGTTATTTCAACGTGAAGGCCAGACGTTTGCAGGCTGTTGCGTCTGGGCTGGACATCGGAGCATATCGCGCTTTGCCGTTGAATGAGTCCAGAGCGAATCTGCTTTCACTGCATGGCGTAGGACCAGAGACAGCGGATTCGATTCTGCTCTATGCGCTCGAGATGCCGACGTTCGTTGTGGATACCTATACGAAGCGCATCTTTTCGCGATTGGGCCTGATCGAGCCGGATGATAAATATGAGGATGTTCGGAGGATGTTTATGGATACGTTGAGTGAAGATGTTCGGCTCTACAACGAATATCATGCTCTGATCGTACGACATGCGAAGGAGCATTGCCGTGTCACGCCGATATGCGGCGGATGCGTCCTGGCGGGTATCTGCAAAGCTGTGAGGAAGAAGAGATGAAGCTTGTATTGCAACGCGTATCGGAAGCGAGCGTCGAGGTCGATGGCAAGACGGTAGGGGAGATAGGCAACGGACTTTTAGTGCTACTTGGTGTGACGCACGGCGATGATGAAAGTGTGATCCCGTGGCTGGTGAAAAAGACGACCGAACTGCGCATTTTCGAAGACGAGAACGGTAAGATGAATAAAAGCCTGATGGATATTGGCGGCGAAATGCTCGTTGTGTCGCAGTTTACGCTCTACGCTCGCTGTAAGAAAGGCCGTCGTCCCGATTTTATCGATGCGGCAGAACCAGAGAAAGCAGAACGGTTGTACGAGGATTTCGTGCAACGGGTACGTGATATGAGCGTAAGAGTGAATACGGGCGTCTTTGGCGCGTTTATGCAGGTGAAGCTGGTCAACGATGGACCGGTAACGATTATTCTCGAACGGGATGTGGAAAATTAACGGGCTATTTCGAAATTTGCCGATTGGATCACGGAGAAGCTGTTTGAGCCGATATCGTCAACCGTACAAGAAATAATCCAGGGTGTTTTCCCTTGCTTGCCGGTTGCTGTGAGTATAACCTGATCGGCATCGACTTCGGTTAACTCATAAGTAGCATTCGAGTTATCCAATATCTCGAATGTCCCTAAATCCATTTCTTCCAGGCCGGAATAGCTGCCGCCGCCTCCGTCGATTTCCCGTGGCTTTACACGGAAGATGTAGCATCGGGATGAGAGATTGGAAAGATCGTTGATAATCGCGTCTTTGTTGTTATCGAGCAGGTTGGCTCTAAAGATGTTCATACCTACGGAAATTGCTATGCCGACAAGAATTACGCTTAATGAAATCAGCAAGATCTGTTGAAACCCCATTTAGTCACTCCTGGTTACAGAATCTTCTCCAATTCGCCTGTTTCCCTGTTCACCATGATCAACGAGACGCCAGCTTCCTGAAGCATCTCCTGGGCCATGATATCCGGATACCTTTCCGCAATGTATATGTTATTGATCTCCGAGTTGATAATCATTTTAGTACAGATAATGCAGGGTTGTGTGGTGCAATAGAGCGTCGCGCCTTTGATTGACGTACCATTGACGGCAGCCTGGATAATTGCGTTTTGCTCCGCGTGTACACCACGGCAAAGTTCATGCCGTTCACCAGAGGGGATGTTCATAGTCTGGCGCAGACATCCTGTCTGAGAGCAATGTCTTACGAGCTTCGGTGCGCCATTGTAGCCGGTCGAAAGGATTTGGTTGTCGCGAACGATCACTGCGCCAACCGCACGACGGAGGCACGTTGAGCGCTTCGACACCAGAAACGCCATTTCGATGAAGTACTGTTGCCAGCTTGGTCTTGCGAGTTTGTTATACGTGTTATTCATGCATCAATGTGAGAATTTCAGCGCGGTAGTTGTCAAGAAGATAATTTGCTATGCACTTGTTGTAATGAAGTTTTAACGATTTCTGAGCAGCAAAAGAATAGCCGTATCATCTCGAGCAAAGCTCAAAGACAATCGGCTATTCTCTAATATATCTTACAAGATAAATTATTTCAACAGCAGCATCTTACGGGTATATATTTTATCTGAAACCTGAAGTTTATACAGATAATTTCCGCTTGCAGAAGCCTTACCCATATCATCAAGACCATTCCATACGGTTTTGTGCTCGCCTTTCTTCATATGACGATTCAGCAGGGTGCGAACCTTCTGACCTCTGATGTTATATACTTCCAGCTTTGCCATGCCATCTTGCGGGATCGAAAAGCTGATGGTCGTCTCCGGATTGAACGGATTAGGCGCATTCTGGTGCAGTATCAGCACTGACTCAGCGATATCGGGTGAATCGTTTGAAGTGATATCGAGGTCGAAGACCTGGTATTCGTTTGCATCGAGATTGCTGTCATTGTTACCTGCTGGTGCCTGATGAACAAGCTCGCCATTGTCGTTCGTGTGATAGAGACCGAGCGCTGCATAAAGCTCTGTTGCGCCTTGCCACTCGCCGGAAACATTGATGATTCCTTCCAAATAGCTACCCACAGCGATAGAAGTAAGCGCGTTCTGGTCGGTCCAGGTCGCGTAGTTGTTCGTGCTTTCATTGGCCATATAGGCATCCCACTGTGCTACCTGTCCATTCTTGGCCCAGGGAGCGTCCGTCATGCTGCCCGGATCGGACGACACAAAGATAAACGTGTCGCTTCCGGTGACTTGTGCCGCAGCAGTAGCGAGGTAGAGTTCCACGCCATTGAAGGCGTAGTAGAGGGTATAGTTGCCATCCGATGCGAGGATTTGCGCACCATCATCGAGCTGGCCGTCCATGATGTAGGTCTCGCTTCCGCCACCACCGCTAATGGTGATGTTGAAGTCGTTACCTTCATTATTATCCCAAGTATTGTCGTCCCAATGCAAGACGAACGCTAAAGAACTGACATCCTGTGCTTCATTGTTGAACGGCCCTATGGAGATGGTCAGATTACCGTCGTTATCAGGTCCGACAAAGGGTGATTCCACGGCAGGACCGGTGCCATTGTACAATGATGATCCAGCCGGCCAGTAGACTCCATTCGGAGTCTGCCATGTACTGCCCTGCTGATTGACACCCCAGTGCAGCGATGCACCTTGGGTCACGCCTGTAACGGTAATGGTGATCTCGTCGTCTTCATCGGGATTGACTGGATCCCAGCTGATATACGATCCGCCGGACGACGAACCCACGTAAACATGTTCGATCGTCGAGCGTGAGGTATTGTTGTACTGATCGATCGCTTCGATATAATAGTCAACCAGGACATCATTCAATCCGGTGATTTGCCCAGAATATTCATTAGCTTTGTAGAATGGCTCGGGTTCGGTTTGAGGCTCGATCCAAGTCGATGTCATATAGACCCAAGTCCAGTTACCAACATCCGATCCACCTTCGTAGGTTTCATTATCGTCATTCTCGGTGGAGTTAACCCCGTCGTTATCGATGCGGTATTTGAGGATGACGTTGTTCAGACCATTCAAATCATAAACGTAGCTCCAGACAGTGAAATCGGAGGATTGGGGTTGGTTCCATTCCATTCCGCCAGGGTTATAGGGCTCACGTTGAGGCTGGTAGATTGTCGGTGGAGTCTGGTCGTTTCCCGATTGCGCGACGGGCAATGCTGCGCTTACGGCGAGGTTAGCGCCACGGGTGGGATGAGAGTCCCATATGCCGTTCTGAGAACCATCCCAATACCAGTAACAGCTTGTTTCTGCGTTCATGAGGTAGGTCCAGCCGTCGATGGTTCCGTTGTTGTTGGGATCGTTATCCTCAGCGGTTTGGACGATGTTCTTCGCGGCTGTGATAACGCCCCAGCTATTGCGGTCGGGACTATATCCGTTGTAGGGATTGCCGTTCCACTTTAGAAATTCTGGATCTCCGTTGTCAGCGCCACTCCAGCTTCCCGATTCGACGTGGATGTAATCGTCGTTTTCAGGTGGGAACATTTCAAGATAGTCTGCGATCGTAGTGCAGACAAAGCGATCGGGATTATCTTGCAGCCAGCTTATAAACTGGCTGAAGTTGCTGTAATAATAGGAATCCGTACCACCGCCGTAGTTATCGCCATCGTGGTGAAGAACGATGAGGATAGGGTGTTCGGAGTCGGTATTGGCGTCTTCAAACTGGCTCATGACGTTGTCGTAATTGAGCGCGCCAAAGCCTCCACGTGCGTCTTCCGTACCGAGATAGCGCGATGCCGGAACGGCGATTATGCTGCTTTCGGCTCCGGATGCGGGATCGATGTACTTCACGCGGTGCGGTGTGTGAGCCCATTGCAGCGAAACCTGCGTTGGCGCCCAGAGTCCGTTAAGCTGCTGCCAGTCGCCCGGATTTGGATTCAGGACATCGGCTTGATTGGGCTCGTAGAGGTTACCGCCGGTATTGAAGGGATAGTCTTCGCAGGCACGTTCGAGGTGGATGTTATCGATCAGCGTCCAATCGAGGTTTTCATCGGTCAGCGCGGGGATCATCTTCAGCGAGAAAGCGCATTCCGGCGGGAAGATCCCCGAGGAATAACTGCCCGTGAAATTCGCGTTCAGCATGTTGCGATGCGCCTGGATTTGGCGGCGGATATCGTTGTAATCGATCAGTCCCATTAGCGGGTGATGATAGCCAAAGCCAACCATGTCGATGCGCGGATTGCCAAGCGATGTCTGCTGATTCTTGATGTATTCCCAGTTCGATTTCCAGTTCTGGAAATTACCATTTCCATAGGCTTCAAGGTCGTTCAGGTTTTCGATGAGAGAGCCCGAAAAACTCACCTGTGCGCCGAAATGGGTGAAACCGGCATTGATGCCCGACTGCACGGCGTCTTTAGGCCAGTAAGTATAAGGGCCGTAACGCTGGTTGAAGATATCGAACAGCGAATAGCTGTAGTAGCCGTGAGCCTGTGTTTCCGTAACCGATTGATAGGGCCAGTAGATGGGCTGATGCATATGCCACAAGAATGCGATGTATATGGGTGTTGCGCTGAGTGTTGCGAACAGCACAAGAAGCGAAAGAACGATTATTTTTCTCATAACGTTACCTTTATGTTGAATGATAGCAACATGCTACCATCTATCAGATTCCTGTCAAGCAGCATGTTTCGAGCTGGTAGCCGATAATTTGGGCGATAGGATTAGCATCGAGTCGAATTTATATAGCGCTATATCCAGATGATACGGACTTTGCATGTTCATTCGCAACGTACACGAGTGTTCGGAAATGATACATAAATACGGCGAAACAAGGAGTTGAAAGGATACGACTGAACTAAATTTACTCTCATGATAATGGTTTCGGGCACGAGGAATCGCATTGGCATTCATGTTGCATATTAACACTTTCGAACGGTAAACACAGCTCTGAGGCATGTGAACAACAAAGGAGGAATTATGCGCAAGGCAAGATTATTCGCGATCGTCCTGTTCGTATGCCTGTCATCGATTTCGATGGCTGTTGAGACTAGAATTTTCGATTACCCGACAGAAGACATGGATCCAAGTTGGGCTTCATGCGGTGAATGCATGGCGATCACCTCGGATATGTACGTCGATAACCACATCTTCCTGATCGGCTGTGATGGCGAATATCAGGATATTATCATTCAGAGCGATAGCTACGACATCTATCCTGCTTTCTCGCCCGATGCAGAGAAGATCGCGTTCAATTCCGGACGTAGCGGTGTAGGCAAGATCTGGTATCAGGATATGGACGATACTGATCCCGATCTCTTGACCTCCGACAACACGGAAGAGGGACGCTTCTGCTGGGATCGCGACGGAGAATCCATTTTCTTCGAGGCGAAGGTTGACGGTGAAAACTGGGATATCTGCCGCAAGTTTTTTAGTGACTACAACGTCTATCAACTGACCAACACAACTTCGCAGGATCGCGCTCCTGTTGCGTCTCCGGACGGAAGATGGCTCGCCATTATGACCGATCGCTGGGGTGACGAAGAGATCGCATTAATCGATCTTCAGACTCGCATCCTGATCCGCGTGACCGAATCCGAAGGCATCGATATGCCGGAATCCTGGTCACCCGATTCGCGCTGGTTGAGCTTCTACACCGAGCGCAACGGTAGTGGCGACATATGGGTTGCAGACCTCGATAATCCGCAAAACCCAAGCTTTATTCCACTGGTTGAATCGGAAGGCATGGACAGCAATTCCTGTTGGTGCCCAAACGGAAGCCAGATTGCATTTAATTCGAACCGTAGCGGAACTCAGGATATCTGGATTGTCGATGTATCGCTTGCAACAGACGAGGATATCATCGTCTCGAAGTCTCATCGGGTAAGCATCTATCCTAATCCGTTCAATCCGGAGACATCTATCAGCTTCGAGTTGGATGCTCCTGCTGCCACCACGGTGGAAGTATTCGATGTGCGTGGACGTAAAATCAACACGATCATGAATGAAAAACTGCTTCCCGGCAGCCATACTTGCCGCTGGGACGGAAAAGATTATAATGGAACGACCACCTCGAGCGGAATCTATCTTTTCCGCATTCGTTCCGGCTCAGAGCAATGGGTTCAGAGAGCAATGCTGCTGAAATGAGGTAGGTTCTGAGGCATAATTAATCCCTGAAACCCGTGTCTACCCGTAAGCCCCCGTGGTCACCCCGACTGCGGGGGCTTCGTATATTGAAATACGAGTCCGGGGAGGGGAAATGCTTATGCATTTCTCTTCATGGAGCGGGGACGTCCTCGTCCGCATTAGAAAAGGGCAGACACAGTGGTCTGCCCCTACAGAAAATTACATTTTTCCAGTTTCATGCTGAGTGCGACGCAGCACTGTATCAAGAAACCACAGTACTTCCTTTTACACAACCACTACTCTCGGCCGGATAACACCGGCGCGAATCTGCGTCATACCGTTAATGTAGCAATGCCTGTCCGACGCGTTTTGAAGTAGCTCGATCAATTCATCTGGCATGTGGAAATCACCGAATCCTTCGGTCAGTATGATGGGATACGGGATGTTCTCGTTGCCGGTGAGGCCAACGCCGATCGGCTGCGAGAGGAAGTCGTTTATATCGTCGAAATCGATTCCCGGTGCAATGAGTCCCACGATTCCGGCTTTCTTCGCTCCCAGAAGCATTTGTGGATGGATTTTATGGCCATACGCATTGATGCAGCCTGTCTTGAAATCATGCTCATTGGTCATCCAATGCAGGGTCGCGCCAGCTTCACCACCGAAACCGATAACACCGTCGAATTGCGTACCGCGATAGCGGATTGTAGCAGAATGATTCGGAATCACCTTCATCACCGTTCCTGTCAGGTTGGCGTAGCGGCGATAGGGCTCTTTGTTGTATTGAACTGTCACGGTCCCGTTTTTCAGATCGACATCGGTGATCGTTCCTGTGGTGGGTGTATGGACAAACATCGGCATTTTGCCATCCTGGTTATCCACCAGACGCTTGGCGATCACTTCGCTGGCGTGAACGAAATCACCTTTCTGTTTCTTTAAATAGGCTCTGATCTGCTGTGGTTTCACGCCAAGTTTGTGCGCTACGTCGATTTTCTTCGGTTTATTCGAGTAGTCTTGAATCTCACGCATAACAATGGTGCCGTCTTCGTAATTGATTTTATCTACTTGTCCACGAACCGGCGACTGGAAGGTCCGCACTCTACCGCGCAGCTCTTCGATAAACGTCGATTTTCCTCGATCAATCAAATTCTGTCCCATCTCAACCTTGTCTCCCACTTTCACTTGGATGAACTCGCTCAGATTGTGCTGATCGAGATCGAGTTCTTTCACGTTGAAGAGCTCCACGATATAGATGTGGGGTGGATCATACAGGATTTCACCGACAAGCGTATCGGCACGAACAAGATCACCTTCGTTGACCAGAATATCGCCCGGATACGGCAGCTCGATGGTCAATTCGTCATCGCCTTCCACGACACGATCTTGTCTGTCGTTATGGAAATGGGCTTCGATCGGTTGAAGCTTCGTTTGTTCCACTTCAGAAGCGGCTATCTTTCCAAAACGAGCGTCAATCAGGATCGGTAAATCGGTCTCGAAGCTCGCAGTGCGTTCGTTATCTTGCAGATAGACGTTTTTCTCAAGTTCTATTGTGACTTTCCGGGTCTTGCGCTCGGGATTGTCCAGATAGCGCAACTGCCCAGCGGAGATGGTAAATGAATCATGATCACATTGAACGGTCATTACCATTCTGCCGGGTTTTATCTTGCGCGACATCGGGGTGACGACCATCGCAAGCTTTTCATAGCAATCATTCAGGAGAAGCTTCCGGGCCAGATCTTCGTCAATATCGCTGAGTTTCCCCAGGTGCGGAGAGGTGAAATGACGGTCGCGCCAGATTTCGGTGATGCCGAGTGGTTGCAGACCATCGACGACCATCATAAGCGCGTCTTTGGGATCCTTTGCTGCCGCGATTACGCCACCGGCACCGATCATGACGTTGAGATCGCGCGGATGGAAGCGGCGTTCCTGCATCTTCTGGTTGTAGTAAACGGTTTCGGTGAATTTATCGAAATCGCGGTTCTTGAAACGGTCGAGGAAACCGATCTGCTCCGCGTTGAAATGCATCTCCATGTGTTGTCGTTTGGACATCGCGATTGCCAGCGCGGATGCGGCCCGTTCGATGGCAAACTGCACGGTTCCTTCAGGGTAGGTGGTGGGGAAGAGCATCTTGTTGCCGATGTAGTTGGTTACATATTTTCCGTCGATTTCCGATGGCAGCATGGCAAGCAGCTTATCGCGGGTGGCGTCTTTCATTACGTTGGCTATGCTGTAGCTCATGCCGTAATTAGCGCTAACGGTGCGATAGAAATTGCCCATAATATTGGAGAAAATGTCGGTGGTTGCGCCTCCGATATCGACGGCCATGATGTTGGTGTCGAGCGTTTCGCTGAGAATCTGCATCGATTTCATGACACCGGTCGGAGTAGGGATGATGTCATCGCCGACGATCGTTTTTAATGCAGAATATCCCGGAGCGCGTTCCATTACATGATCCATGAAAAGCTGGTGGATCTTTTCGCACGCGGGTTCAAGATTCTCATCGGTCATGGTGGGACGGAGGTTGGGTACGATATGTAAGTCAAAGCCCTTTCGGAAAATGACGTCCATCACTTTCTGCGCGTCTTTATTACCGGCGTATACCAGCGGAACTTTGTCCTCTCCTCCAAATTTCGCTTGCGGATTTGCCATTGAAAGGAGTTCACCAAGCCGGATCAAGCCTGCGACCGCCCCCCCGTCGATCCCGCCCGAAAAAAGAATGATATCCGGGAAGAGTCGCTGCATAGCAAGCATCTGCTCAATCGCGGATCGTTTGTCATCGATGGCGAATACATCCAGGAGTACACCGCCGGCACCGTAGGAAGCACGTCTGGCACTGCTGGCTGAATCGAATACGGTGAGTCCCACAACGAGAATCTGCAAGCCGCCCCCGGCGCTGCTGGTGGTAAGGTAAAGGCTTTCGGAATCTATCGCGTTGCCAGAATCCGTGAGTGTTTTCTGACCCGTTTTCTTCTGAAGTTCGTCAAGGCTATTGATCACACCCTGCATAACGTCTTCGAATGGTTTCTCGACGGTCGTCGGTGCGTGAACGGGTCCGTACATTCTGCTGCCGTCCATATCTCGAACCAGCAGGATTGCTTTGGTTGTTGTGCTTCCGATGTCGGTGATTATAATGCGGTCTTTCATCCTGTCTCCTTTCCGCGCCCAGCTTGGCAGTTGTTTCATGTTGTTTTGGGTCAGCGTTTCCGCAAAGTCTTTGGAGTAGCCCAGATCACTGCTCATGCGTTCGGCCATGCGCTCGACGATCTCGCCGTATCTTCTTCGACGTCCGGTTTCGTCTGCGCAGTTGTCGCAATAGGTCCTGTCGTCGTCCAAAATTTTACCGCAACTCTTGCATCGTTTCATTGGTCTGAGCCTCCCATCATGATTTTAATGGTATCGATCATCGATTTCTTGAACCGCTCGATTACGCTGCCTTCCGTATTGAAGACGTCTCGCATCGAAAGATAGTAGTGCGACATCCCGAAGAGGTACTGCACGATTCCGGTCGGATTCGGTACCTGTTCGTGTTTGAGGATATCGGCAAATTGCATTTGGATCAGCGCTTGCCGGAAAATGATGCGGTCACGCAATCCAGGCTTATAGAATGGCAATTCTCGTGCGATCAGCGCGTGGAACGATTCATTTCCAGCGAGGTAATCCAGATAGCTGATGGCAAGATCGACAAAGTTTCCGGAATGTGTGAGAAGCCGGTCGATGTGTTCCTGTGCACCGCTCATTTCACTGTCGATTACGGACAGGACGAGATCTTCGCGAGTCGGGAAATGTACGAATATCGTACCGTGCGCGACGCCTGCTTCCTTGGCGATTTCCGCAGTGGTGACATCGATGAATCCGCGCTGAAGAAACATCATTTTGGCGGTATTAAAGATGTTTTTCCTGGTTTGTATCTTTTGCAACTGTCGCTTATTACTCATGAATCCGCCTTTGTTGAGTTTCGTGTCAATGAGTAAGCGCTCAGCGAAATATGTCAAGATAAAATTTTGATCATGGTTATACCTTGACAATCATGTTGTGGAACACTCTTGTTGATATTCCTCAATTTATTCAACCGGAGGACCCTATGCCATCGAAATTGATCGCTCCCATTATGCGGCACTGCAACGGACTCATTTTGATGATCGATCCACGAATTGAACTGCTTACGATCGTACAACGTTTATCAGGAAGCGAAATGGTACATAATGATGGATATGGTTATAGCGATGAAGTCGATGCGTGGTTCATGCCCTTCGTAGATCATCCGGTTGTGTCGAAAATGAAATCTCTGGAGGAGCGGGATTTCAATAATGACGCACCAGTACAATATATGCTACGCTATGAGGGAGTTCCGCTGGTAGATAGATGCTTTAGATATGAGGAGCATGTGGGTGTCAGCCAGTATGCCAGGCTCGAGGAAATTGGCAATGATGTGGAATTCGACTCGTGGATCGACCTGATGAACGATTTTGCGGAAGTGAGTCGTTTTGCGGATTTCATGCTTTCGCAGGATGCTTACTATCAGAAGCAATTAGACATGCTCACCGAGAAATATTCCAGATCGAACGTTGTGGAAGCTATTACAAACTGGTATGGTTATCGTTCGGGTGACTTCACCTTTATTTTCGCGCCATTGATACCTCTCTCGGGTTATGGGCCTTGCATCGTGGATTCCAATGGCAATCAGCACAATTTCTGCATCATGGGTAACGACGACCTTATCACCATTATCCATGAGTTCAGCCATAGCTATGTCAATCCGATCGTCATGCAGGACATTTATAGGTGGAATACTACAGAAAACCTCCAGACCGACAAGCTACTCAAAAGGATGTACAACGCGTACAATCATTGGTGGGTGGTTGTAATCGAGCAATTTGTGCGGATTGCTGTAATTCGTATTTTAAAGCGGATGGATGGTGATTATAATCTCGAGAGCGCAATTGAAAACGAGGAACGGTGTGGATTTCTCTATACCCGGTTTCTAAATGGACTCTGCGAAGAATACGAGCAATCCGAACTTGCTTTCAACGACTATTTCCCGCGGTTCGAAGAGGCTCTGGAAGCGCTTGCGAAAGATCCCGACGAATATCTTGCATCGCTCAAGGATTACCCCATGGCTGGGCCAATCAATCGTGCGCTCTTCGATGCCTGGATAATCTACCCCGATCCGGCTGAAAACGAAGGTGTTACCGAAAATATCCTGCCTGTAATCGAGTTTATCTCGAATAGGACTGGTGGCACGGAGATTACCGACACGGAGGCAATGGAACGGGATCTATCGACACGCCATATCATCGCGTTTGGTCCGGGTAACAGGTGGCTGGATCAATACTCTGACAGGCTTCCCTTCCAGATGTTGCCGGATCGGCTCATTGCGGATCGTATCTATAAAGGTACGAATTTCCGTATTGTCTGCTGTCTGCCGAATCCGCAGAACTACGAGAAGGGAATGGTTATTTACACTGGTCAATCGATCCATGATATGCATTCGTGCAACCGCTTCTTCCACGGCCCCGAGGACTTCGTAATTACCGATTCCGAATGCAATATCCTGTCCAATGGCAATTTCATCAAGGACGGGGATGTCTGGCGGTTTTAAAGTCTGGTTATGATTTGGGATAAATCAATGCCGACACTTTGACCATTTCAGGGAAACCTTTACAGCTTACGGAATCATGGGGTTTGATTTGAGGTAGGTCGCCCAGAATTATCGCTGTGTTCTCGCATAGCAATGCATGTTTGCTTGATGCAAGGTTCTGTATTCTGGAAGCTTTGTTCACAGTCGATCCGATCACAGAAAATTCCATCCGCTCCAAGCTTCCGAAATAACCGGCAACAACCGGACCACTGGCAATTCCAATACCGATCTCGATATCGCTCTTTAGATCCCAGCGTCGTTTCAACAACCGGGTGGATCTGGCGATATCGATTGCGGCAAGGTATGCAGAATGAACCGACTCGTGGAACAGCTTCTCTTCATTGTCGATATACTCGTTATCAAGCCCGAACAAGCTCATTACACAATCACCGATGTATTTGTTTACGAGACCGCCGTGAGTATAAACAATCCGGCTGACGATGTTGAAAAAATCGTTCACGAATTCAGCGATACGCTCAACCTGGTTGTTATTGGTAATGTGAGTGTAGTTACGGATATCGGCGTACATGATTGCCATATTGACGATACGGCTTTCTTGCTTATCTGAGGATACTCCCAGAAATACAATATTGCGAAGACGCGACCACTCTTTTTCGTCAACTTCACGGAGTAATTCAAGCGCTTTATCTTCGATTTCCTGGATGTAATGGTGCCTGGAAAGCTTGATTATGCTTACAAGCGTGTTTTTATATGATTCAATATCTTCAAGGTCTTTGAATGCGAAAGCAAGTTCGAGCCTTGTGCGAATACAAGCAAAGCTCATCGCGTACCTTTCTTGATTTGCTAAACTCTTTTTTAGGATTTGAATGGCTGCCTCTGTTTTCTGTTCCTTCCGATAGATCATCCCTAACATCATATCACAAAGTGAAGATTCGTATGTGCTGTTGACTCCGAAAATGGCACGTACTTTTTGCTCAAGTTTACGCGATTCTTGAAGAGAATCCATGTCGAGATAGCATTGGCATAGCCTGAGGGCAACATAGCCGTAATTGGTCTTATCATCCACTTTCTCAAAATCATCCAGGGCGTTTCTCAAGTGGCTCACAGAATCAACCAATTTGTTCTGGATGTGGTAGATACGGCCAAGATTTCGGTTGATATAGGCACGTCTTCGAATCGATTCATCATCCTGTGAAAGTGCGTAATCCTGCATGTAGTATTTTTCAGCTGATTGTAACCTTCCCTGAATCATGAGGACGTCGCCCATCAGGGAATAGAGGCTACTCAGTTCAAACACATATCTGTGAGCTTTTGCCAGCTCGATTGCTTTTCGAAAACAATATTCGGCATGTTTGGTCTCATGCGTACTGTAATTTCTCCCCAAGCTCGAAAGCGTTTGAATTTGCCCATAAATGTTACCGGTGACTTCAAAAATTTCATGCGCGCTGTTCAATAACTCGATCGTCGCACGATGATCTTTCTGGTGACCAAGGAGAATTGCTTTTCTGCGAAGCACTTCTGCCACACCGTGCTTGTATCCGATCTGATTTGCTAAAACAAGGCCCTTCTCAATATGCTCGGATGCCGTTGTATAATCTCTTATTCGTATTAATGCGATGGCAAGCCGTAGATGGGAATTTACAGCAAGAAGATATTCTGGTAAATTACCCTCACCATCGCCAGTCGTTTCGGTAAGTGAAGTTAGCGTTGAAATCGCCTCAACGTTTTCACCGGTAAAGGATTGCACTATCCCATCTAATAACATAAGAACCTTTCGGACAATAGAATCGGCTGGAATGGTGGTGCTTCTGCTGGCAATGCTCTTTGCTCTGTGATGAAATTGCAGACTCAATTTTTGGCCTTTTGCAACATGAGCGTAATAGAAGCGTCCGATCAGAGCGCATACCATGATTTCGTCCATGGAGATGTTTTCTGGTGAATCCCAGTGACATGTTTGAATACCGGCAAGCAGATTATTGAATGTCTCGTCCGATTTCTCCAAATGACCGCGATAATAAAGCGTGAAACCAAGAACAAGCTTGTTTATTATTGGTTCAAAAGCACAGCTTCCGGTAATCTGATCTTGTCCTGCGTCAATTAACGCAGCCTGTATAAAATGCTCATCGGGGACAGCGTATCCTAGCATCGCTTGAATAATTCGTTTCATCGATTCAACCTCAAGTTATCATCCGTTCATGGCTGTTTTTTTAATATTGAATGTCAAGTACTTATATGCTTGTGAGAAAAGAAAAGGGGCAAGCGCTGTGACTTGCCCCTATATCAAGCTGCTGTCTAACTATTTTATCATCAGCATCTTACGCACATGGTCGTAACCACCTGCATTCAGGCGATAGAAATAGACGCCTGATGATGTCGATTTTCCGGTTTCGTCCGATCCATCCCACTCGATCCGGTGCTCACCGGAATCCATCGCGCCGCTGACCAGTGTTTTCACCTTCTGACCGCGGATGTTATAAACGCTCAGCTCCACGTTTGCTTTCTTCGCAAGGCTGAACGCGATGGTCGTTGTAGGATTGAACGGATTGGGGAAGTTACCCTTGAGCTCTGTGCTGAATTCCGGAGCTGTCGGATCGTCTGTATCCGTAGGACTGTCCGGATAGTATCCGGTACGGCGGAGGTTACCACGGTAGGTGTACCAGGGCATCTTCATGCCTTTCTGCATCTTGCAGTCCACGATCACCACGCCACTTGCGTTACCGCACATGAATTCAAGGTCGTTATCGCCATCGAGGTCGATAATTGTTCCAGGAGTATTTCCACCGAGAAGGATCGGTACCGGTGAGAAACCGATCGATGATCCGTCCGGGTTGTAGGCGTAGAGGTTGCTCAGGCTCGAAAACGAGATGATCTCGACTTCGTCGTCGTTGTCGAAATCTGCCGCGAGTGGAGGATTGATAAAGGTAACGCTTGTCTCGATAGGGAAGCCTTCGAGGATGACGCCGTTTTTCTCCATTGCGTAGATATAGCCGTTATGGGTATTGAAGGCGAGTTCCACGCCCAGGTCATTATCGAAATCGGCAGCAATCACCGAATTGGCGACGCGTCCGGCAATCTCGAGTTCAAGCAGGATTTCACCATCGGCAGCGATGCGATAGAGCTTCTCATCCTGGGTACCGAGAACGATGCTGTGATCAGGAAGAACTACCGGAGCACCAATCACGCCCGATCCAAGCGCAATGGGGAAACCTTCAAGGTTCGATCCGTCGTAGTGCAATACATAAACGTTACCGACATTGGTTCCAACGATGATCTCGTCCGTTCCGTCAGAATCCATATCTGCCGCTGCTATTTCGGCGAGTGTGGATTCCAGCTCGATGGGGAAGCCGTTCATTTCATTGCCATTATGGTTGATTGCATGAAGATTGCCGTCGATACCCAGCGAGATCACATCCCATTGGCTGTCGCCGTCGATATCGGCCACAACCGGCGTCATGAGCTGCTCGGCAACGTCGTCGTTTCTGAATATCTGAGTGCCATCGAGATTGTAAGCGCCAATCTTACCGAGGCGGCTGGCAAAAACGATATCGGGCTGTCCATCCTGATTGATATCCTCAAAGGCTGTGCTGCGCCAGATGCGCTCATTGTTGACGACGGGATAATCATCAAGCATGGCAGCGTTGATATCGAGTGCTATGATTTCGAGCTCGTCGGAGATCGCCAGGATTTCCATGACGCCGTCGTCTGTCATATCGTAAGGAATCGGTGCGGCCTTGAAGTCATATCCGCTTGCCCAGGGCCAGTTGCTCTGGAACATGCTGACGGAGAATACTTCGCTGTAGCTATTTACGAACGAGTATTCTCCCGAAGTAGCGGTGACTTCAACGGTGTAATTGATATCTGCGAATCCGGTATCGTCCGGCACAGTTATCTGGAATGGGTTCAGCGCATTGCTGGATGTAGTTCCGCTTGGAATGAAGCCATAATCGGATGTTCCATTATCGACGATTATCGATTCATCTTCGAAGCTGATAGTTGCTACAACCTGCTGTGCGTCTGCCCAACCTTCGTGGTTGGCAAGTTCGACGTAGATCCAAACGGTTTCGCCTGGATTGATATAACCATCGCCATCGCCTTCGATTTCCTCGATAGACGCGCCTTCTACCGTAACATATGGGAAGAGGCCGGTCGCATCCTTGATCTGTACGCTGGGATCGCCAACAACGATCATTTCGTAGTAGATCCACAGCATAACGCTACCACCGGCAGCCTCATTAATCAGATCGACCTTGGAGTAGTTCAGCGCTTCACCGATTGCCCGGATGTTCTCATTGAACAGACCTTCGAAGAAGCTGATATCATAGTATTCCGAAGCACCCCAAACGCTGCCGGGTGCATACCAGCCGTAGCGGGTGTTACCGACATATGCGAACAAGCCATGCTCCATGTTGGTGATGTTTTCGGCGATACATTCGCCATCCTGGCTGGTGCGTTGATCGAATGCAGCCGGGTAGCAACCCTGGGAATATGCCATGCCGTATTCGGTGTTGGTCAGAGAAGAGAGGTTGCTGTTGTAAAGCCCCATGTTGTAGGTTTGGCTTGAGTGCCCCATGTGGTTGATGATGCCAATACCGTCATTAATTGCAGCAATAACTTCCTGTGTTGAGAATGTGTTGTCGCGTTCGTAACGGGTTTCGATATAGAATTCATCCGGTAGGATTGGTGACACCATATCTTTGTAGTCGCCGCCCCAAGTCATGGGATTTGTGTTGAGGTTCTCGCCGAACATTGCCGCCACATCATTGCTGTAGGTGGTCTGATCGGTGTAGTAATAGGTCTTGTTGAAGATGTTGTTGAACTCGGTTTCCGTCTCGGCAGACATACGTCCAATGGCGACTTCCGGCATCAGATCGGGGTTGTCTTCGAGTTCGCCCCAAATTTCATCGCCGTCATCGTTCCAACCACCATCGAGGTTACCGAAATACATGTCAGTAGGGATACGATTGTCGATGGTTCCGCCAACCTGTCCGTAGCATCCGCGTTCAGGGCAGATTTCGTCGTCACCGCCAAGCAGCACGAATTCAAGCGGCGTGTCGGTTCCGGCGTAGGTTGTGTAGGCGTCGATGATGAAGTTGCGTACCTGCTCCGCGTGATCGATACCTTCGTATTCGGGATAAATGTCTTCCACCAGGAAGAGGCCGCAGGTAACTCCATGCTCTTCTTTCCAGGTCATGAAGTCGGTGAAGTATGGCTGACGCTGTGCGTCAGTGATGATGATCATCGTGTAGGGGCCTTCCACTTCACGTGGAGGTCTGCTGTTCATTTTGGTATAGGTTGTGGCAAGCTGCGGATTATTGACGGTACGCGCAATGGATGCCAGCACTTTATCTGACTGCACCAGGAATTGGTTCTGCTGTTCACGCAGTGTATTGTCTTCGCTGGTGACAACTTCGATATCGGCATCGGTAAACCAGGTAAGCTGCTTTTGCGCCGGATTGTACTGGTACGGATAGACGTTCAGCAGCAGGATGTCGTAACCGTTCATGCGTTGGACACCAAGGTTTTTATTAGTGTAACCCGGGAAATTGGCGTCATTGCGATAGACTGCTTCGTTCCTGGATGCGAGCTGCGGATTTGCAATCGAGATCGGCTGCTGCAGCGGAGCATAGTCGATTTCTACATCATACATGGTCTGTTCACCGGTCAGATTGACTTCCACCGACTCGATGGAGTGTCCGAATGGTAACAGTATGCGGACGGTTTCGTACGGTAATTCGGGATTTCCCGCTTCCATCATTCGCGCGGTAACATTCTCGAAATGGGTTCCGCGAAGTGCTGGGCGGTCAAATGAAAGGTTCAGATTGACATTCGCAAGTATAAGCATTGGCGTCAGTAATAACGCCAGGACGATGAATCGTCTCATGGATCCTCCTGTTCTCTCTTCTTATTCTCTATGCATTATTATCCTATTTTCTCATGATAATGTAAGGCAATTCTCGTTCCTAAGAAACGCAACCCTGTCAAATAATTGAAATAGTGCAAGACAAAAACCGAATTTTAAAAAGAAAAAACGATAAGACGACAGAATTGGCTAATTGATTTGGCATCAGATTGTAATGATGAATCTCCGCGCTTTGCAGAATATTTTAAGCGTGATTGTTATAGCCGAACCTACTTCAGCAGCAGCATCTTCCTTGTCATAGCCCTTCCTCCGGCTTCCAGCCGGTACAGGTAGATGCCCGACGATACGTTCTTGCCGGATTGGTTATCGCCATTCCAGACGGCCTTGTGCGTTCCGGCTTCGAGGTGGTCGTTGACCAGCGTTTTTACCAACTGCCCTTTGATGTTGTACACCTTCAACTCGACCTTGTCGTCCTTCGGGATCGAGAACGAGATCGTCGTGGTGGGATTGAAGGGGTTGGGCGAGTTCTGCTCCATAGTGATGGTGTATTGCTGGATGAGGTTGTCGTAGTCGTTTGCTTCGAGGCCCTGCAAGGTGATTTCGCGGTAGGTTGCCGCGCCCTGCTCCACCACGATGCCGCTGACCTGCTGGTCTTCGTAGTACATGCGCTCAATGCTGAGCGTAAAGGTGCCGGGCCCGGTCAGAATGCGGAACCAGCCGGTGCTGTCGCTCCACTCTGGGAACTGCACGCCATCGACGGTTATTTTGGCAATATCGAGCGGAGTTTCGCCGTCCTCTTCGTACACATACCCCTCGATGCCGCCCCAGAAGGGTGCGCCGTACTCGAATGCGCCGATATCGATGGTTGCGGTTCCGTCACCGTCACCGTCCCACACACGGACGTTACCCAGGATGTCCGTGGGCGGGTAATCCCCGTCCGGCATACCGGCATCGATGCACAGGCTACCCTCTGCCAGACTGTAGTCCCCGTTCAGCGTATCGGCGAACATCGGATCATCCCCAATGATATTGCCGCCGCCGTCGGTGACATAATCAGGTAACGGGTGGTTCATGAAATTGTAGCTAAATATTGTTGTTGGACTGCCTGCGGGGATGATTTCATCGCCAGCGCACAGGATATTATTCATCACATTGAATTCGTGATCGCAAGATGCCAGGCAGCAATAAAAACCTGTCTGCAAGGTATTATTAAACATCGTGCAAGTTGCAATGGTTGGATAAATACTCAGGTATCCTGTGAATGTGTTGTTGAATATACTACTTGGATTGTCCGGCATGAAGAACTCATAATATTCATCCGGTCTGCACACCACATTATTACACACAACTGTCGAATCGGCAAATCTGTCGTCAATATTCAGGTTGCCAATAAATTGATTGTCAGTAATAACATTAAAGCCAGAGCTTGAAACACCGGAAGGGAGTCCTATTGGAGGGTAATACATGTAGTTCTTCCGAAAATAGCTCATTGTATCTGGAACACCTCCACCTGATGTTATACCTCTATTCATGAAAATGCAGCCATAATAATTGCTCACCCAGAGATCCCTCTGCGGCGTTATTTCATCATTGAGGTTATCTATTGATTCTTCAGGGCTAAAATGATAATTGAACAGCCAATGCTTAACGGCACCTCCTCCATGATATGTCCCGTCATAGGATCGATTAATATCAATAAAACGGTTTCTTGCAATAATGATCTGCGGGGATGAACTATATTCCCAATCGGAGTAGCCATTGATGGCATCATAGTAAATATCGGTGGCGTATTGCCCCGGCTCCGTCTTTGTGAATGTGTTGCCGTAGATCATTACATCGCACGGCAGGTTCTGATACGTGATGCCAGCTTTGCAGTTCGTGAAAGTGCAGTATTTGATCCGGAAATCGCAGCCACGTACGCAAATACCGCCAACCGTTTTTGATCCGTCGGTGAACACATTTCGATACACGCCCATTAGTTCGCAGTATTCGAACACTGGGGTATCGGCTGTATCGTCAACGAAGATACCGCCCCAGGCAAAGCCTTCCGTATCTGGATTGCGAGTAAATGTGATCGGCTCGTCTTCTGTTCCGATCGCGACGATTTTCCCATATACATGAAAGATCTTCGCATGGGCTTCTCCGCTGTCCGTGACATAGAAAAGTCCGCTGGCTCCGGAGGGCATGGCTTTCATCAGGATTTCGCATCCTGGAAGAATGGTTAACGTAGCGCCTTCGAGCACATTGACGTTCTCATCGAAGATATACGGGTTATCCTCTGGACCCCATGTCGTGTCTTCAGCGATGTCAAGAGCGTACAGGAGTGTGATTGAGAGCAGGATGAGCAGCAGGATTCGTTTCATTGGGGCCTCCGTATTCCGCTAACATGAATTCATTGTGCGAATTCACAAGGTCAGGATGATTAAAATTAGGATTGTTGGGGCTCGCATGTTTCCTCCAAGTTTCGTTGTCCCAGTTCATCGAGGTCATTGCCTCTCGAAAATTCTCTTTGCATCAAGTGTTCCATAGTTCACCCAAAATGAATAACGAATCCTCGCAATATCATCGGTCTAATGTGATTTTTCTTGACCAATCGGACTCACAAGCAGAGATTCCTGCATAATAAAAGAATCGAAGGATACCCGATGCCTTTTCGACTCGCTTCAATATTGTTTCTGTTTTATGCGATGACTTTGCTCGCGCAGAACGCTCCGGATGTCATCTGGAATACGCGGCATGTCATCAATGGTGACGATGTTGCGTATGATATGGTACGGATGCAGGATGGAGGATATCTCCTGGTCGGCAATACCATGGCAATGCGTACCGATGCTGCTGGAGACTCGATCTGGACGAGACGTTTTGCATCTTCGGGACTATCCGAATTGACCGGTATCACGCCGCTTCCGGAGGGAGATTTCATTCTCACCGGAAAACGCTATCAAGCAGGACGATATATGCAGGGCTGGTGCCTGCGTATTCATGATAATGGCGATACGATATGGACGCGTACCTGGGGAGCTGACGACTACGACGAGTTCAAGAAATCTGCCTTGATTAACGGCACGCTTTTCGCCGCCGGCTTCACAACTATCGATTCCACATGCAAGATATGGCTAATGGCTTACAATGATTCGGGGGATTCGCTCTGGTCACAGTCCTGGAACCTCGAAGGTAGTGAGGATCCGTACGATGTTATTAAAACGCCGGATAATGGTCTGATGATCTGCGGGATCCTCAATGCAGAAGATGACCAGAACGGTTTTGCATTGAAGTGCTCACAAAATGGCGATTCGCTCTGGTCTCGTATATATGGAGAAGATTCATCGGATGCAATACGGGATGTCGTAATCGCACCGGATAACACCTATCTATTCTGCGGATACAGCGCATCTTTTTCCGCGATGGATACCGACGCCTGGCTATTTAAGACCGACATGAGCGGCGAGGTCATCTGGAACCGCGTCTATGGAGGCGAGGAGTTCCAGTATGCGCGAAGGATACTACTCACATCAGATAACGGAATGATTGTTGTCGGTTCAAACAACGCCGGAGCTACCGAAAGCCAGGATTTTTACATCACCAAGCGTGATGCGGATGGTAATTCACTCTGGGCAAGGCTGTATGGCGGATTGGATGCGGATGCAGCTTATGCTATATGCGAGGCTGATAGCGGTGGATTTGCCGTTGCGGGACGAAGCTACTCCAGCCCATCGGAAGATTTCGATATCTGGATGCTTGGATTTGCTGGGGTGAGCGCCAGCTTCGAGAGCGATATTCAGTCTGGTTATCAACCGTTGGATGTGCATTTCTTCAGCTCTTCATCAGGCAATATCATTCAATGGGAGTGGGACTTCGATGGAGATGGAACGATCGATTGTGGAGATCCGTTTCCCGATTACACCTACACCGAAGCCGGAATCTACAATGTCATGCTTCGAGTGAATGATGGGATTTATTCTGACACGATGCTTCGCGAGGCGTATATCGAAGTGGAAGAGAATCTTCCGCCGGAGATCGTTGAGTTTCTTCCTGCCGATACATTGCTGGTTATCAATTCTGGTGACGAGATTCGATTCCGTGTTACCGCAGAGGATGACCACAATATCCTTCACCTTAGCTGGTGGCTGAATGGTGATGCTGTCGGTGTGACAAATCCCATGTGGATTCACCGGTTCGATAACACGGGAATATTCACCGTTATTTGTCGTGTAACCGACTTGGGCTATACCATCGATGTCGAGTGGACTGTTGAGGTTATCGTAGCCAATGGTGAGGAGCAATTGCCCATCCCCGGAGAGGTTTGCATCATCGGAGTATTCCCCAACCCGTTCAATCCCACCACGACGATATCGTTCTCGATCCCGAAGGACGACAAGGTTGAGTTGAAGGTGTACAACATCAAAGGGCAGTTGGTGAAAACGCTGGTAAACGACCACCTCGAAGCCGGAATGCACAAGGCCGTATGGAATGGTGATAACCAATCCGGCAAGAACGTTTCGTCAGGTATCTATCTGTACCGCCTCGAGTCCGGCGGGAAATCGAAGGCACAGAAGATGCTGTTACTCAAGTAACATAACGCGTCATGCTGAGAAACTCGTGTGTCATCCTGAGCGTAGTCGAAGGACAACACGAGTTTATCAAAGCATAGACTACAATCTACCTCTCTCTTCCCTCTCCCGTTTACGGGAGAGGGCCGGGGTGAGGGCTTTTCGGCTTTGACGCAGTCAAAACGAAAACATGAGCGTTGTGAATTCGCACAATGAATTCATGTTAGTGGAATATGGAGGCCCCATGAAACGAATCCTGCTGCTCATCCTGCTCTCAATCACACTCCTGTACGCTCTTGACATCGCTGAAGACACGACATGGGGTCCAGAGGATAACCCGTATATCTTCGATGAGAACGTCAATGTGCTCGAAGGCGCTACGTTAACCATTCTTCCAGGATGCGAAATCCTGATGAAAGCCATGCCCTCCGGAGCCAGCGGACTTTTCTATGTCACGGACAGCGGAGAAGCCCATGCGAAGATCTTTCATGTATATGGGAAAATCGTCGCGATCGGAACAGAAGACGAGCCGATCACATTTACTCGCAATCCAGATACGGAAGGCTTTGCCTGGGGCGGTATCTTCGTTGACGATACAGCCGATACCCCAGTGTTCGAATACTGCGAACTAATGGGCGTGTATCGAAATGTGTTCACCGACGGATCAAAAACGGTTGGCGGTATTTGCGTACGTGGCTGCGATTTCCGGATCAAATACTGCACTTTCACGAACTGCAAAGCTGGCATCACGTATCAGAACCTGCCGTGCGATGTAATGATCTACGGCAACACATTCACAAAGACGGAGCCGGGGCAATACGCCACCGATATTTACTATGATGCCATCAATGGCTACTCCGATTGGGATTATAGTTCATCCCCGCAGATCATTATTGCAAGAAACCGTTTTATTGATATTAATCGATCCTATGACGGGACATATCATGGAGGAGGTGCCGTTAAGCATTGGCTGTTCAATTATCATTTTAGCCCTGAAGAATCAATAGATAACCTCAATGATGAAATAACGCCGCAGAGGGATCTCTGGGTGAGCAATTATTATGGCTGCATTTTCATGAATAGAGGTATAACATCAGGTGGAGGTGTTCCAGATACAATGAGCTATTTTCGGAAGAACTACATGTATTACCCTCCAATAGGACTCCCTTCCGGTGTTTCAAGCTCTGGCTTTAATGTAATTACCGACAATCAATTTATTGGCAACCTGGATATTGACGACAGATTTGCCGATTCGACAGTTGTGTGTAATAATGTGGTGTACACATCGTCTAGCGATACATTTTATCAACCGGAAAATCCCAATATAATCTACAATAATCTCTTTACCGGTTATTCGTTTTTGTATCCAACTTTTGCCGACTGCACTATGTTAAATAACACATATAACACCAATCATACATCCTGTTTCGGAACGGAAAACTATGATTGCTTAGTGTATAACAATATTCTGCATGCGGCAGAGGAGACAATGGCATGGGGTGGACCAGCAACAGTCCTGAGCAACAATTTCATGAACCACCCATTTCCGGAATTCGCGACCGACGGTGGCGGCAACATCATTGGGGATGATCCGATGTTCGCCGATACGCTGAACGGGGACTACAGCCTGGCAGAGGGTAGCCTGTGCATCGATGCCGGTATGCCGGACGGGGATTACCCGCCTACGGACATCCTGGGTAACGTCCGTGTATGGGATGGCGACGGCGACGGAACCGCAACCATCGATATCGGCGCATTCGAGTACGGCGCACCATTCTGGGGCGGCATCGAGGGGTATGTGTACGAAGAGGACGGCGAGACCCCGCTCGATATTGCAAAAATAACCGTCGATGGCGTGCAGTTCCCCGAGTGGAGCGACAGCACCGGCTGGTTCAGAATTCTGACCGGGCCCGGCACCTTCACCCTCAATGTGGAACGCATGTACTACGAGGGCCAGCAGCTCAGCGGCATCGTAGTCGAGCAGGGCGCGGCAACCTACCGCGAAATCACCTTGCAAAGCCTCGCAGCGCACGACTACGACAACCTTATCCAGCAATACACAATCACCATGGAGCAGAACTCGCCCAACCCCTTCAATCCTACCACGACGATCTCGTTCTCGATCCCGAAGGACGACAAGGTCGAGTTGAAGGTCTATAACATCAAGGGACAGCTCGTGAAGACATTGGTGAACGACCACCTCGAAGCCGGAATGCACAAGGCTGTCTGGAATGGCGATAACCAATCCGGCAAGAACGTATCGTCGGGCATCTATCTGTACCGGCTGGAATCGGGTGGAAGGGCTATCGCACGGAAGATGCTGTTGTTGAAGTAGGTCGTAGTCGCAGCGGGAAATCAATCATGTATTCGTAACGATATAAACAAGATACACTCCGAATCATCATCTTTTTCCACACAGATTCAAGGAATCGCTTGACACCATTAAATTCTATTCGAAATGTTCAGATTATACTAATACAGGTAGTTTCAAGGAGGTGGTATGATTGACGAAAAGCCGAAAGTCATTCCCGAACGACTATATCAAATGATTCGCCAGGGCAAAATCGAGGATTTCAACCGGGCTCGCAAGGGCGAGAAAGAACCGCCTGATTTCAGCGGACTGGATTTTCGCGCGATCGACCTGCGAGGTGTGGATGTCGAGAATATTGATTTCTCCAACTGCTATTTCCGTCAGGCCGATGTTCGAGGATTGAACCTGAAATCATGCAATATGGAGGGGGCCAGCATCCATGGCGCGCATATCTCAGGTACGTATTTCCCTAGGGAACTCAGCTCATCCGAAATCCGTCTTTCTCTGCAATATGGCACACGTATGCGATATCGAGCCAAATACGATGACGATGGGCATCTGGTAACAGTTGCCTGGCAAAATGTATAAGAACGGACATCTGGAAACTATCGCTGGAATAATATATAACGAAAGGAATTTATGAGAAGCTGCAAATTTACAATCTACCTACTGATACTGCTGACGACCGTTGGAACACTCTCGGCTTCGAGAATTGAGAAACGTGCGAAAAAATGCGTTCCGCCAGTTGCACGAAAATCAGAATTTACGCAAACTGTTCACGACATCACACTCGATGATCCATACCACTGGATGATCGATAAAGAACGTACGAACGACGAAGGTCGTAAGTACATCGAAGCCGAAAACGACTATGCCCGATGCGTCACGCGCGACCTGGAAGACGACATCGAGAAGCTTTTTCTCGAAATGAAAGGTCGTATGAAAGAGACGGATATGACCATGCCGGTCAAAATCGATTCGTTTTTCTACTACAACCGTACTGTTGCCGGAAAACAATACACCATATACTGCCGTAAAAAGGGGACGCTACTTGCGCCAGAAGAGGTTATTCTTGATGTCAACGAGATGGCGAAAGGGCACGATTTTTTCGAGGTCGGCTTCATCGATTACAGCCCGAATCATCGGTACATGGCCTACAGCGTAGATACAACCGGATTCGAGAGCTACACGCTGTACATTAAAGACCTGACAACCGGAAAGAATCTACCGGATATTATCCCGTATGTGAACTCCTTTTCCTGGACGATGGACAACAAGACATTCTACTACGTTCGTGACCTGGAAGATGATCAGGAAAGCCCTTCCAATCTGCTTAGGCATACACTGGGAGACGATCCAGAGCAAGACGAGGTGATTTTTCGCGAGAAAGACCTTTCATTCGGGCTCTATGTCTATCTCAGTCGCGATCGCAAGTGGCTTTTCTTCGGAAGCATCAGCAACGACACCAGCGAAGTCTGGTTTCTCCCGGCGGATAAACCGTTCGATGAATTCACACTGATCAGGCCTCGTGAAGAGGGAATCCTATATTCAATCGATGCCGCAGATACGCTGATGTATATCGATACGAATCTTGACGATCCTGAATTCCGGCTCGTCACAGCTACATTCTCGAAACCTGATGTTTGGACACCATTTTATGTACCTGAAGAAGGCGTGACACTCAACGGATGCGATGTCTTTAAAGACTATATGTCGCTCTACGTGCAGAAAGACGCGCTCGAACACCTGATTATCCTCGATTTCCGTACAGGAGAATATACACCCGTCGAGTTCCCACAGGAAGTTTATACCTTCTGGACACACTGGAACCCACAATATGACAACAGACGGTTGCGGCTGACCTATTCATCCCCAACCATGCCGATGACAATATACGAGTATGATCTTGATAAAAAACGGCTGGATTTCCTTAAACGTTATGACATTCCCGAAGGCTACAACAGCGATGATTACGTGACCAAGCGTATCTTTGCACCGACAGCCGATAGCGTCATGGTACCAATAACGCTTCTGTACCGTCGTGAGTTTGAAGGGCAGTCCAAGCCTTTGTACCTCAATGCCTACGGTTCGTATGGAACAATCAGCGAGACTTATTTCAGCACGACGGCCTTCAGTCTGGTCGATCGCGGATTCACCTACGCTATCGCGCATGTTCGTGGTGGTAGCGAATGGGGTGAGTGGTGGCATGAAGATGGTCGACTGATGACGAAGAAGAATACCTACAGCGATTTCATTACCTGCTCGGAATACCTCATCAGTGAAGGCTATACCGACAAGGATCACCTTGTTATCGAAGGCGCAAGCGCTGGAGGACTCCTGATGGGAGTCGTGGTAAACTGGCGTCCGGACCTTTTCAAGCTGGTCATCGCAGATGTTCCGGCTGTGAATGAGATCGATATTCTGCTCGATCCAACGATTCCCGGCGCGCTATATCACTATACGGAATGGGGAGATCCGGGAGATCCAGAGCAGTTTTCCTATATGTTTTCCTGGGATCCGTATTATAATGTAAGTAAACAGGACTATCCCCATATTCTTGCAACCGCAGGTTTCGAGGACAATCGTGTTCCATACTGGGAACCCGCACGCTGGGTGGCCAGACTCCGCGCAAATAAAACCGACGATAACATTCTGGTCTTCAAGACAGAGATGAGCGGTCATAGCGGCGCTTCAGGACGGTATGACTATTTACGCGAACTCGCTTTTAACTACGCATTTATACTCGATTTACTCGAAATACCGGTCGATAAAAAGTAGGAGGATCAATGCTGATTGTTCATGTTTTTGTACATGTCAAAGCCGGGATGGAAGACGCATTCGTTGAAGCAACTCTCGAGAATGCAAAAAACAGCGTTCAGGAGCCTGGCATCGCTCGTTTCGATGTGATCAGAGAACAGGAACGCCCTGACCGCTTTGTCCTGGAGGAAGTATATCGCACTCCCGAAGCTCCGATGAAGCACAAGGAAACTGCGCATTACATCAAGTGGCGGGATACAGTTGCCGACATGATGGCAGAACCGCGAACAAGCATAAAATACACAAACTACTATCCGGAAGATGAACAATGGTAGAATTCGAATATCATTCTCCAGGTCACATTATTTTCGGCGCGGGTTCGATATCGCAAATCCCCGAACTCGTAAAAGACTATCCCTCCAAGGTGCTTCTACTCACTGGAAAAGACAGGCTTCGCTTTGGTGATATCGAGGAGATGCTCAAGCAGCTTCGCTTCCATGTTACGCTTATCAACATGGTTGCCGAACCAACTGATGCTACTTTGAAAGACTGCATCAATGTTGCCCGTCAGCGTGAAATCGATTGGGTTATCGCCGTTGGAGGCGGAAGCGTAATCGATGCCGGCAAGGTACTCGCTGCGCTGATTCCGAACCCGGGAAATATTCTTGATTACGTTGAAATCATCGGTGCAGGGAAGAAGCTTGAGAAAAAGCCATTGCCCTATATCGCCGTGCCAACGACAGCCGGTACGGGAGCCGAGGTTACAAAAAATGCAGTTATCCGATCGGCCAATAAACAGATCAAAGTCAGCATGCGTGATGTTAAGCTGATACCCAGAATTGTGATCGTCGATCCTAAGATGACGATGAGCATGCCGCCTGAAGTTACCGCCAATACAGGCATGGATGCGCTCACACAGCTTCTGGAGGCCTATACCACGCCAATGAGTAATCAGTTCACCAATATGCTTTGCAGGGAAGGATTATCGCTTGTATCGCAATCTTTCCTGAAAACGTACGATGATGGGCTCAATATCAAAGCGCGCAGCGATATGTCGCTTGCCGCGCTTTACAGTGGACTTGCGCTGGCCAATGCGAAACTGGGTGCGGTACACGGTATTGCAGGACCTTTGGGAGGAATGTTTTCCATACCCCACGGTGCTGCGTGCGCTGCGCTTCTTCCTCATGTAATAAGGAAAAATGTCGATATCCTGCAACATGATGGTAATCGCGAATTCCTGTGTAAGTTCGACGATGCTGCCGGGATATTATGTGATGGCGGTATCGGGAAGCTGCAGGCATGGCTGGAAAGTATTGGTGATCATATGAAAATCAAGTCGCTTGGACAGTACGGTGTCGGACCTACCGATATTCGCTTGATCGCCATGAAAGCTTCGCATTCCAGTTCCATGAAGGGGAATCCTGTGGAACTGACGATTCAACAGATTGAAGAAGTAATATACAATGCCATATAAGGAGTTATCATGAAGAAAGTTGTTCTCTCATTGATCATCGTTGCCTTGGCCTTGTCCATGGCGTACGCCGATCCCCGAGGTTTGACAACGAAGCCTCTTCTCACCGGCAATGAATATGTCGGAGAAAGAGCGCAAACAGGCACGCCACAGTTCGATGAACCCAATGTGATGGAATATCCCATCGAACGCGAAGGCTGGGAGCTTACGGACTCGATGCGTGTTGACCTATACTTGCGCGCCGGAACAGACCACGGACTCAAGTATCGAAACAGTGATAACTCCGTGATTACTGTTTCGCAGCTTGGTGAGCTGGAAGACATCTCGATTCAGGCAATCGAGAAAGCGCCGAACTGGCTTGCTGCTCCGCTGCGCAATGTATTCAGTCTGATGTCGTCAATGAACCAGCAGCGTTGGGCTCAGATCATTGTCGATGCAGAGGATCCGTATATCGATGAAATCGCCTTCTGCGTAGCGCATACATCGATCGTATACCTCGAATCAGAATATTCTTATCCCGAACTCTTTGTAGAGAACGCTGAACTGATTTACTCTACTGACGAAGATCTTTCGTACGTTGATGTTGTCGATTATGGTACTTCTACCACAGATGATAATTATTACTCTACTACTCAATACCTGAAGGCTGATCCTGAAGGAGACACCTGGACGATCGAAGTGCCGAGAGATGTTTACTATTGGTACATTGTGCATCCGAAGATCACGGATGATATTCCAACTTATATCGACCCAGCACTTGCTGAATCGAATACAACCCATATCAACAATATTGCCGATCCACCCGATGGCGTATTCTGGCGTGATTTCCTCTACCATAATGCCGATGATGGTTATCCGCGTCTCAGTGAAGCGCTTTCCGAAATTGGAGTAATGATAGCGAACGACGGCTTCCAAACCGATGCTATTCACGCGATTCAGCAATGGATTCAGGATGTGATGGATTTCACTTCCGATAACGAGCGTCCGCATCAGCCGGTGCGTATCTACCGCAAACATATCGGTCGCTGTGGCGAGCATGCCGATATCACGGCCGCAGCAGCACGCGCTGCGCTTGTGCCTTGCACAAGCATTCTTTCCATGTCCACCGATCACACCTGGAACGAATACTGGGATGAAGATTGGAGACAGTGGGAACCAGTCAACGGCTACATCGACGATCCGCTTGTTTACGAAAACGGTTGGGGTAAAGTATTCGGAACAGTGTTTGAAATCCGTAGCGACGGCTTCCTTACATCCGTGACCGATCGTTATTCGGAAGGACTCAGCTCTATTCTGCTTACCGTCGTCGATTCAAACGGCAATCCGATCGATGGGGCTCGTATTATCCTCGCGATCAACGAAAACGGTATCACCGCCGATATGGTCGCGTTCACCGATGAAAACGGCCAACACGAATTCATCGTGGGTGAAGGCCGTACCTATTATGCGATGGTTCAAACAGACCTGGGCGATTACCCTGAAGAGGAAGGCGAATACGCGCTTCTGCAGGAAGACACCGTCGATGGCGGCGAGTACGAATTCCAGGTAGAAATCGATGGTGATATGCCTGTAACGATGAGTTACTCGACAGAGCCTCCAACCGACCCGGCTGACGATTACTCCATGAAAATCGTATTCGAGACCACCCATCAGGTTCTCAGCGGAGTAGTAACATGGGACGATATCGACGAAGTGGGGACAAGGCCGTTGTTCTGGAAAGAACTCGAGGATCAGGGGACCATCAATTGCTTCACCGCAAGCAGTGATAATTTCCTCTACTATCAGCTCGGAATCACCTTCGAAGCGTTCTATGATTTCATCGATGCAACCCAAGGCGAAGCAGCCTTCAGCGTACCAGCAACAAACGACTGGGTCATGTTCCTCGGCAATCGTCACCGTCTGAACAACGCGCAGGCGATCAGTGGCTACATGACGTTCTATACCTACGATACTGGTGTTGATGATGACCCGACTGAAGCTGTTCCTGTCTTTGCGCTGGCACAAAACCACCCGAATCCGTTCAATCCGGAAACCAACATCGTCTTCTCGATCCCGAAGGATTCAGATGTTCAGCTCGATGTATTCAACATCCGCGGACAGAAAGTCTGTACGCTGATCGACGAGAAGATGAACGCCGGTGATCACCAAGTAACCTGGCAGGGTAAGGACTCCGAAGGCAAGCAACTCGGTAGCGGTGTTTATCTCTACAAGCTTTCGACACCCGGCATGACCGACGTGAAAAAGATGCTGATGCTGAAATAACACGATAAACAGTTATATAACAAACGGGAGAGTGCAAGAAAGCGCTCTCCCGTTTTCATTTTATTTGATGGATCCGGTCTTTGTGTTGCGCTGGTAGCCTAGCTTGATCCGCTAGTCCTCGTCCTTTACCTTCAGCTTCCTGAGTTCGTCATCGATCTTGCTCATTCATTACCTGTGACTAATAGTTTTTATCAGTTACAGCTATCCGCATGGGGGAGAGAACTGCGTTTACCGGCCAACTTATTTCAAGTCAATACATTATATATATCAATCATTGGAATTACAAGGTGTGGATGAGTGGGCGTTGCCGTATATGTGGTAGATACAATAGTAGCGCCCCCGGCACGACTCGAAGGTGCGGGAGCTTCCCGACTGCACGGTGTAGTTGTATTTCAATACGACGTCGTAAACGCTGCCGTTGCGGTCGATAATACGAAAGATATCGGGGATGGCAATTGCGGGGTGGTTCATGGTGTACCTCGTTCCAATTTACCCAATGAATAGTGAATCATGTTGATTTTAATCTATAGCAGGTAAATATAACACGAAGCAAAATATCCGCTCTTGTGATTCGTTTTCTTTTTTAGAGCATTCCAATGATTATCTTGACTTAATTCCACCGAGAAAGTATGGTTTGTACATGCCGAATGAGACTTGAAGCACTAACAATGATCTTTAATATTGGAGAGCAGGAGCCTTTGTAGGGGACCTCCAGAACACGATTCAGGACAACCATAGCACTATGTAGGGAGGGTTACGTGTTGATCAAAATGTGCATATAGGGATTCTAGGGTATGTAGGGACGGTGACGTGAATAATCCTGTTGACTGGAAACACAATTGTCATGAAACAGAGAATGCACTAAGGAGATTCATCATGAAAGCAAAAACACTCATATCACTCGTAGCGATTTCTTGTATCGCGATTTCCCTGTTATCGTCATACGATTTTCCACCGGATAAGACGTATCAGGCTCAGGAAGACTTCGAGCTATCAACCGACTCGTATTCGATTGAGATTCAAGGAACAACGTATAATGCCAATGTATATGATAACTCACAGGGGAACACGTTATATTCTTTTCCTGGTGCTGCATTAATGATTAAACGCCCGATGCTGGTTGTTGAAGGTTTCGATCCAGGCAACGAAAGTAACGTACAGGATTATACCGATCTTGCTCCAGCATTCTTCGAAGACTTGATCACTTCAGAAAGCGATTTCTACTTCCTCAATTTCAATGATGGTGGAGCTGATTTACGGGAAAACTCGATGGTTGTGCTCGGTGCTTTAAGGTTCATCTCCAATCATTATGACATGTCTGAAGGAATAACGGTTTGCGGTATTTCGATGGGTGGTGTGCTAACGAGATATGCCCTTGCATATGCCGAGGAGCACTATGTAGACCATTTCACGAAAATGTTCATTTCATATGATTCTCCGCAGAGGGGAGCAATAATCAGCAGAAATTTCCAGGTATGGGTAGATAATCATAAAAGTTGGAGCCCGGATATTCAAGAGGCAAATGATGAGCTCGGATCAATGGCCGCTAAGCAACTGATGATCGATAACTGGCAAGCCACACATGATTTCTCAATAATAAATAGCGATCATGCTGAAGTATATGCCGAACTCAATTCCGATATAACCTCTCCCAACATAACAATCTTGAATGGGGATGGGTACCCGCATTACCAAAATAGAATTCATAATGTAGCTGTGTCAAATGGCTGCTTGTCTGTCAGCGGGAATGTGAACAATGAAAGTCTGATCTTTGAAATAAGCCATGTTGTTCCCTATCTTGGCATTTATTGCCCCGAATGCGGAGTTATTTTTGGGACACTCTGGTGCAATCATAGCCAACATGATTTCGATCAAGTTTACCCAATAACAGGAGCAGGCTACGATCAAGCAGATAAACAACCAGGATCCGTACTCCCTTTTGAAAATGACTCAATATACCCAACCGCACCGGATTTGATCGGTTCTTTACTTCGCTGTTTTAAAAGTTTTGAGACAATGGAAATTGAGATTCCAGGTGTAACATATCCGATAATAACTATTGACTACTATTATAGTCCTGTTTTCATCCCCACCCGATCATCTCTACATCTGGGTGGAGAGATGACAGATTACAGCGAGATCACATCCAGCCATTCAGAACTAATTGCTGAAAGCATGTTCGACGAAATATATGTAGAAGACTATCCACAACAAGGTACGGAATCTTATGTGTCATATGCTCACGCCTTTTTCAATCCCAATGCTGTCGAAGATATCGACAATTGGATGGATAATGACGAGTACCGTGTTCTGAACACGATCAGCGGTTACACAAATGCTTTTCCAACTTTATCGTATACCGTGAATGGGCAAGCTATGGGCGAGATTGCTGTTTCTGAATCTGGGTATTTTGAAATACCAAACAGAATAGTTCAGGATTGTACTTATGGATTTTCATTTAATGGAGATACATCTGCTACAACCGTAAGCATGCCATATAATGCCATGGATTACGAGTTTGATGAGCTTTTATCCTTCGATATTGCAACAAGTGAAAATGCAATCGTATCTCAAGATCCTGAAGTTGATGCATTCCGTTCCATTCAGGAAGCTGTAAATTATGCTCACTATTACTATAGTGGAGTAAGACGGATCGTAATTGACGAAGGTACCTATGATGAGGATGTTGACATTAACTCGTCCTTTCTTCAGGACATGACAATAATGGGACTAAATCCTGACAATGTCGTTATCGAAGGAAAGTTCAATATCAATGTTTGCAAGGAATATTCAAGCCTGAGTATCAAGAACATCACGTTCTCAGGACCTGGAGAATCGGGAATTCGCATAGGTCACAGCATTAACACATCAACGGAAGCAATTCCAGTAACAATAGAGAACTGTGTTTTTGATGAGTGCAGTCAAGCGCTGTATACATCTTATCCAATTCATGTAGTCGGCTCAACCTTCACGCATAATTATTCACACCTGGATTATTATGGTTTTGGCGCGGCGATTATTGCGAACTCATCGAGTAACTCACGGTTCCACGATAACGACATCTTGATTGAAGATTGTGTGTTTTTCGAGAATCAAGCAAATGAAATCGCCCCTGTTTTCTGGGGTGACCAGCCGGTTACGGACGAGTTCAATTTCATCAATAATCGGGTCGAGAGGAATACCGTTTGGGGATTCAACATGATTTATGGGAAACCATCCATTTTAATAGCTCAATACCAGTATGTAACTGTAACAGGTAATGTTATAGTAAATAACGGTGATCCGGACGATGCAAGCCTTGGCGCTCAACTTCGAATCCAGGGCACTAGTTATCACAATGACTTCAACTTCGATGTGTCGGATAACATCTTTATCAATAACGATGATTTTGATAATAGCGTTGATTATCAGCTTTACAATGATAAAAATATCGAGCTGGAAATCAGCACTGCATCAGTAAATATGAGCCTCCTTAACAACACATTCATCATGAATGATGATATTGAGGCTTCTATTGCGATTACAGACCAACAAGACGATCCAAACTCGCAATATCGGATGATGAATAACATATTCTACTCGTCTGAAACAGGATCAACCGGAGAAGATATCCATATTCCTTCTCAAGGAAATTCGACAAAATATTCAGATTACAATCTGTACTATGGAGTTGATCGAGAGGTTTATTCCTTCAATGGTAGTCATTGCATACTGGGCACCGACCCCCAGCTCGACGATAACTTCACCCCCATCTGGACATCTTCCTCCCGTTCTCCTGTAATCGACGCTGGCGATCCTTACGCGAACGGCACCTACTGGTACGACGAAGGTGGACAGAAGGATGCCGACGGCACACGCCCGGACATCGGTGCGGTACCGGCTGAATCGCATCAGACCGAAATCAAGGGATTCCTTGGGCAATGCAAGGATTACTCTCACTGGGTATGTTTCCCTGTGGTTGACATGCGCACAACCGGCTATAACGTTGCTGAAGATTATTTCGGTGATATGATCACCGGTCAACCACGGGTAATCGAGAATATCAAGTTTGGTGTTACGGCGGATCGCTGGATTCAATATATCAATGGTGCCTGGATAAATCTGGACCATGAAGTCACATACGCTCAAGGCTATATCGTGAACATGGACGAGGACTACGGTTCGACGTATCCGCTTGAGTGCTCCGGTTTTCTGGCACCGACCAATACGCGTATCTATCTGGAAGAAAATAATGTAAATAATCCGGAGAACTGGATTGGATACTTCCTCGAGGAAGAGATGGAAGTATTCAATGCTTTCGATCCCGTAATCGATCATCTGACAGAAATTCGGACGGAACGTTGGGCAATGTACAAACTACCGGATGGAAGCTGGTTGCAATCGGATAAGGAAAAAACGCTTCATTACGGCGAGATGGTTCGTGTTGTTTGCGACCAGGACTGCGATTTCATCTGGGGAGACGATAACATCGTACCAAGTGATGATGGATACAAGGAAACGAAGTATTACGATTTCGAGAAAGAGGAAGATTACGCGTCCATCTTTGTCGAACTTGAGAGCGAGGGACGCTCCATGCCGGAAGAGGTTGCCGTATTTCTCAACGGAGAATGCTGTGGCGCGTCTGTTGTTGACGATTCACTGGTTCAGATCAATGCCTACGTGCTCAGCGATACGACCGGGAACGACATTGAGATTGAGCTGTATTACGGTGACAGAGCGCCATGCAAAACAGTGAAAGATTATGCCGTTATCGATCCTGTCACGCGAAAGCTTGAAGGAAGCAGGCTGAATTTCAGTGATCGCCAGAGCTATTACTACATCAATCTTGGGATGGATACGGAAGAGATGATACCTGCTGAGACTGCAATGGATCAGAATTACCCCAACCCATTCAATCCGACAACGACGATCAAGTACTCCCTCAATCAGGACGGGCCGGTTGAGATTGCGGTCTATAATCTTAAGGGACAAAAAGTCCGTCAGCTGATCAATGCAAACTTGACAGCCGGATTCCATGAAGTCGTTTGGGATGGAAAAGATTCTTATGGCAAGCAAGCTTCCAGTGGAATCTACTTCTATCGTATGAAAACGTCGGATAAATCGTTCGTGAAGAAGATGATGATGATTAAGTAATCCCTATCCCGACCTTTCCCTGTCATCCTGAGCGAAGTCGAAGGAAAAGGGGAAAGGCGATAGGTGAAAACGAATATTGCTTCTCCCAAATTCCCTCCCCTATTTAGGGGAGGGTTAGGGAGGGGTTGAGACCCGGAGCCAATATGAAATACCTGATATCCTTGATCCTTATCACAGCAGCGATAACTCTATTCGCAACTACTCTTACCGTCAAGCAGGACGGAACCGGTGACTGGACAACCATCCAATCTGCCGTCAACGCATCTGCGGATGGCGATACTGTACTGGTATGGCCCGGGACATACTACGAGAACGTCAACTTCAACGGACATTGTATCACGATTGCCAGCCTGGAACTCACTACAGGGGATGAAGGCTATATTGGCACGACAATAGTGAATGGGAATCAGACAGGGAGCTGCTTTATTATCAATGACCATGAGCAAAATGCCAAAATACAAGGTTTCACGATCACAAATGGAAGCGGTAACTATTTCAGTGGAAATTTCTCTGGGGGAGGAGTGTTTATATGCACTAATTACAATATTGAACCGATTATTGAAGTAGAAGTAAGTAATTGCCGCGTTACACACAACATAGCATATTCTGGCGGTGGAATTTATATCACGCAAGCTAATGTATTACTCTCTGGTGTTTCGATTCACAGTAATCAGGCCAATATTGGAGGGGGAGTATTAGCTCATTATCACGCAAACTTGTTATTTAATAGCACAAATCGTTGCAACATTTACAACAATAACGGTGGAATCCAATGTGATATCAGGATAGCGGATGCAGGTAGCGATGTGCATGTCATTGTTGATACATTCACCGTAAATCCTCCCACCAAATATTTCTCCTACTTCTTTCATCAGCTTGATGATAATGGAGAGTTGACCCACGATGTGTTACACGGCTGGATGGAGGAAGTGAATCACGATCTGTATGTTGCTCCGAATGGAGATGATAATAACAGTGGTCTCTCGCCGGATGAACCGCTGCAGAATATTTCCTGGGCGATGAGGAGAGTTGCCTCCGACAGCCTGAATCCTAAAACAATACATGTTGCTGCCGGTGAATATAGCAGGGAACTTACCAATCTGATTCTTCCGATTGTACAAAAGGATTATTGTCGTCTGGTGGGTGAAAGCAGTGAGACAGTGACTCTATACAATGATCACGATATGGATTTTATAAGCAATGAAATTTATGCGAATGAGATTTATGCATCCGGATTCAAGATGATCAACGATCAATTTCCTGAGATGCTGGTAGCGAATTTCAATTGTTCAACAACTGTTTGTAGTGATCTCATACTGACTGGTGCTAATGGAAATTACACAGGTGCAATTGGCTACTACAACGTCGGTAAGCTCGTGTTAGAGAATTCTGTGATCCAAAATAATTATGCTCATGATGTTGCTGGCGCATATATTTCCGCAGAGACGACTATTATCCGTAATTGCCGCTTTCTCGATAATCATTCGACAGGAGCTGGTGAATACGATGTTGGCACGTCTCATTTGGCAATCGGTATGCACGGAGATGCATTGGTGGAAAACTGTACGTTTGGCTATGGAACCACGCAAGCCCAATGGGGAAGCTATTCGATATGTATTGAAAGCTGGGAAGGACTGGAACCGCATCTCACCTTTCGTAATAATCTGATCTACAATAATATCGACGCGAATGATAAAACTGTACTGCTTCAAGCTCGAGGTGGTGCGGACGTTTACAACTGTATGTTTGTAAACAATGAAGCCGAGGTTTCGACTTTGAACGTTGAGGGCTCTGAGGTGAATATCGCTAATTGTATCTTCGATAATCCTACGCCATATCAAATCACGTTGCCCTCCTGGACAACCGATCCGATTCAAACGGTATTGACGATCGATCATAGTAATGTTCGGGAAGGTTTTTACGGAGTCTGGAATCCCGACCCGCTGAATTACGAAGTTGTCTGGGGCGAAGGTAACATCAACGAACCACCTGAATGGGCAGAATACAATCCCGAGGACTTGTTTCCCTATCGTTTACCGGAAGGCGATTTCAGCATTGATGCAGGTAGAGCGGATACGACTGGGATGTATCTCCCCATCTACGACCTAATCTATCACGACCGCGTCATAGACGGAAATCAGGACGGCACCGCCCGTATCGATATAGGGTGCTACGAGTACGATCCCTATCCTGTCGCCGAAGAAGATATCCCACCATACGAATCAGGATTGACAAACTACCCGAATCCGTTCAATCCGAGTACCACCATCCGCTTCACAATACCAACAACCTCTACCGTCAAGATCGCAATCTACAACATGCGCGGTCAAAAGATACGCGACCTCGGCGGCATCACCTATCAAGCCGGGGATCACGAAATCGTGTGGGACGGACGCAATAATCGACAAACAACCGTCAGCAGTGGTGTCTATATTTGCCGGATGAGCTACTCCGGCAAGACGTTGTATCGCAAGATGATGATGATGAAATAATTTCGGCTTTGACGAAGTCAAAACGAAATCATGAGCGTTGTAATCCCGATTCATCGGGATTATGTTAGCGGAATATCAATAGGTCAAGCAATAACGGGAGAGCCATTTACAGCTCTCCCGTTTTCTATCTCTATATCTGGCTACGATTTCTGTTTCGCCGCCTTCTCATCCTTCTTGCCATTCACGGCATCGATTATCATCTTTACGGCTTCCAGAGCGATGGAAATGACTTCTTTGGGGATTCGCATGTTTCCTCCTATGCGGTATTGTGGATGGGTAGGGCGAGAACGTCGCGGTAATAGTGGCAGAACTGATTGACGGCGCAGTAGTTCATACAACGCTTTGGGGTGTCCTCGCGGGTGACGATAGAAAGATTGTCGGCGTCTTTATGACTCTGGACGAAGTCCTCCGCTTCCTGCATGGTCGGGAATACGCGCAGAGCACGTTTACCATCGGTCTTATAGACGGCATATTGCGACTCGGACTGCCAGCGTTCGGTGGCGTTGCATGGCGGGATGAAATCATCCGGGAACTGCATCGCCTGCCGGATATCCTCGATGCGGGATGTGATGAAGGCGCGTGTTTTCTCGTCGTCCCACAGCGGGATATCGATGATCTCGTTCTTGATGGCGTGGTTGAGCGTCGCCACGAACTTCTTGAAATAGAGGTTCGCAGTGGATGATTTGATGTCGTCGTTGATGAGGAAATCGGCAAACTGCTCGCAGTACCGGCGGTCGATCTGGTCGAAGTAAACCACCTTGCCCTTGCAGAACTGCTGGAATTTCATGAAACTGTGCTTGTAGCTTTCGTGCTTGCCGGGGTGCTCCGAAAGCATTCTGAAGTAGGTGAGGAAATCGACGCGCTGGTTATCCAGTTGAAAGCCGGTCTTGCTGGAGAGGAATTCGTTTTCGCGCTGATCACGCATGTTGATGGCGAGTTTCAGCTTTTCCTTGTCGGCCTTGAAGGTCTCATCCTTGCCTTGCAGGATGATCCGCAAGAATTCCCGACTGCGCTGTTGATCGGACAGGTCCAGGTACATGCTGATGGATCCGGTCTTTGTGTTGCGCTGGTAACGTAGCTTGATCCGCTTGCCTTCGTTCCTCATCTTCAGCTTTTTGAGTTCCTCATCGATCTTGCTCATTCTTCACCGGTGACTAATAGTTTTATCAGTCACAGCAATCCACAACGGGGAGGGGACTGCGTTTCTATTATCGGTCAACTGACATCTGACTGACGCTTGACTGACAAAATCATTGTGAAATGCTGCATAAATCTGGCAATCAAAGGATTTTTAACCTGTGTGTGGTGTAAGTTGCTGTAAATAGGGACGATAAAAAAAGTGGCGCCCCCGGCACGACTCGAACGTGCGACCTTTTCCTTAGAAGCCAAACAGCGTTTTTCGTAACTTACACATTCATAGCAAGAAAGCCCCCATGCAAATCAGCACGACTGACAAATGACTGACAAACACCCTGTGAATGTCTGTGCATTGTTGTGTATTATTGGTGATTGGAGAGGTAGGGAAGAGGCTGATAGAAAATGCAGCTGCGATTCAATCAGAAATCAAAACACTGCTTTTAGGCTATTGTCCTCCCTTGCTATGCAAGCTATTAAGACTAAATTGTTTTACCAATAAACCATATAGTCCTTTTCGCTAATTTTCTTTAGGAGTTTGTCCAGAAACCTGTTTCGCTCCAGAAGAAGAAGATATAATTTCGATCTTCCCATCGAGACAAGTAATCATAAACGTTTTTGAGCAATCGATATTCAACGAAACATTGCTAACTGCGCCTACGATGCGTAGTTTGTTGGCCATATCGCCATTGGGACCGTGATCTTCCTGATTTCGATTTTTAATATAAGATCGTAACAAGCTGAACGTTTTGTCCAATACGAGACACACAAGTATCAGCATCGCTAATACCGCAAGGTAGAATAATATGTTCTGAGTCAGGAGAACTACAGCATCGTATCCGACTATTTTATCCATAGAGACCTCCTATAGTGGTTCGGTTATTGGGTGATCGACAAATGCGTATTGAATAAAGATTCCCAGGAATAAGACAAGAATTGATCGAAGAAGTAGCATCCCGGGAAATACATAAATATGAATAAAAAGAACTTTGAAATTATATTGCATTTTATGCCATGGAAATTTCTTGCTTCTCAATTGGGTCAAGTTGTTGAAATGCATGGATCTCATTGTCTCATTCGGCACCGATGAACGTGTATAAAGGTATTCAAATGAATAATCATTCACCGGACGATATAGCTGATCTCTTGCTTGTATCCTGCCACTTAGCCGCTTATGATGAATAGTATTATTTCGTTCAGAAATCATTCGATGTTCCATTAACCTTGTGACGACTCCGTTGGATTCCATATGCCAGTTTGCTGTAGTAACGTTTTTATACGCCGGATTTTCAAGTGCATTATACATTTCCTTAAGCCAGTCGGTCCGAACTAGAATACTTGGAGCGGTGAAGCTCATAAAAACGATTCCTATCAATAGCGTATAAAATCCACTTACAAACAGAAGCGTCATAGTCCTTAGGATAGTCTCCTTCCTGGGAATATACGGGATTCGATTTTTGATTTCAGAATATAGATAAAACATTGTAAACAGCAGGAAAGGGATATAGTACAACGCATTACCAAGATACACATCGTAGGATATTTTCCATAGTTCCTCAGTCGTAACGATGATCATCCAAGCTGCCGAGATTGAAGCCAGCAATCTCGGAAGCAAGATACTGAAAAATGATTTGCCCACTATAAACAGGATCGGAATTGCTATGCCCATCCCCAAAACTGACATTGTAATTACATAGACGGCCTTATCGCAAAGCGAAGATGAATCTCCGATAATTGCAATCAAACCTCGAAAAATAAAAAACAGAAAGATAATTGCAACTGCCTTCATCCACAATGTGAATTTAAATCTCCAAGCCCAATTCTGAATAACCGTCCTTACTGCTGAGATCATCGCATATCTTCGAATTAACCAACGCGTCGATTGCTTGAGACTTAGTACCTCATCGGTTTCATTACTGGTTGAAACAGAATCGGAATAGAAGCGGTTGATATTCTCTTGCCTATCTTTTCTGAACACGATTTCGGCATACTCTATTTCGACATCTTTAATCCAACCAGAACAATACACTACTTCACTCAAGCCCTCAGTCCTTAGGAAATCCAACCAGCTCCTTTCTGCTTTTACATACAAGTCAAGGTCCATTATTGATGAATCACCTTGGGCAGCATTGCGTCGCAATCGATACAGATACTTGAGCAATATTGCGTTGAACAGTTTGTTTTGTTTTAAAAATATCTCCACTTCCTCATAGAAAGGAGAGTGCTCAAACACGCTATGATTCTCAAAATCGTAGATGAAATCAAGGATAATGTTCCGCAATGCTATTTTACTCGATGAAGTTTTTGAAGGTTCTTGGGGGCTGTCCGAGGAAAATTCATTACTGAAAGGAGTCCTGTCTATTTCCACTTGGTCTTTGAAGGAGTAGAAATGCGTGTAGCAATCTTTAAGCGTGTCCGTAAGGTTATCTTTCACGTCGTGATCCGTTGACAATGAAAGTGAAAGGATCTTATGGTGTGTATGGATTGAACCTTCACTGAAAGTATGACAGTAAATCTCAACTGAATAACGATTAACAATAAGATATATCGGGTATTTAACATCTCCTTTCCGGGTTGTGACCGGCATATACCGAAACTGCACAATCCCATCCTTCAGCATCGAATCTCTGTCAAGTTTGAAAAAGTATCCGTAGTTCATTTGCTTGCATTCTTATAAAGGGTGTTGATGTAGTCCCTATATCTTTCCATCAGGCTATGAAAGAATAAGCTTAACTTAGAATCTTTACGATCCGGAATTTCTGCATTCAACCTCCTGTTTATATACGTATATTCTTCCCACATCTTTGCCCATTCCAGCCTATTCCCGAAGGCTACGAGGTAAGTCAGATGCTGAAAATGCTCCCAAAGATTGAAGCTTGTTCGACCGTAGTTTTTTACATAGATCGAATAGTAGAGGTAACTTCTCTTGACATTTATATAAATTGATTCATACGCCGTTTTCAGCATAAGATACGACGGATAGATTTGCTCAAAAAAACCACGATCATCCACATGTGTGTCCCTATCTGACAATTTCGATTTGTCATAGTTCATTATTTCTTCATTGATTGCATTCATATGGCGCAATTCGCAAATTTCATTAATCTGGACATGCAAAAACTTACAAAATTTCGGAAGAAACAGATTGGGAGCATTAACGGGATCTGCTCCACTTGCTAGTTCCCATTTCTCGTCATGATGACTGAATCCTCCTTCTCTGAGCTCGTTAAGCATGGCGCTCGAAAATGCCGAAATGGGGAAAATCCACTGCTTTTTCATCGGATGATTTATTTGTTTATCTGCGGTATTCTTGATGAACATGAGTATATCCAACCCGCTGTTCCGATTCCCCAACGGATGATTGCTTTCTCCATTGGTACCTGTTGACTCTGATGAATCAAGCAAATAATCGAGGAGTATTACATCAAAGCACTTCTCATGCTCGCGCGGGACCTCTATTAACGCTTTTTCTGCGTTAGCAACCGAGTTGGCAGCCGTGATCAGAAATGGAACCGTACAAGAAGAGTAATCATCGGTATCCTTGGGAAACGTCGCATTGCTGATTGTATAATACCCGTATTTCTCCAAATATTCTTTATTTACCTTGCAGTGGTCACAGTCCTTTAGGCACTTCCCTGCAAGTTTTTTATTGAAGAGCCGGCATATTATCTGAGCCTTGGTCAGCACATCTGACTCCTTCCCACCCTCCCGTGAAAGCGGCTTGTTGCAGAAATCGTCAATAACCAGGATGTGCCAGCGATATTCCGATATTGATTTTCGCAGAGACATGCCTCCAGGCTCTTTGGGAAGATCGAGCTGACGCTGCATAGTGCCTTCAGAATGAAACTTGAAAGGCGTCACAAACCTTGAATGCCCATTGAACACCGGCGCCAGATAAGAATTGACCATCATACGCGTTTCGAACTCAAGAAACTCCCTTGCAACATTTGTCTTATACAAGTCGAGCTCATGATATTCGAGAATCTCGGCTACAAGGTTTTCAAGCTTACATGGAAAATCTGGATCAGAAATGTATAGATGCCGATTCCAGATAGAAGAATCCAGGTACAATTTACGTGGATCGAGATTAACACGTGGGAAACACGGGGTACCGTTCTTCTGTTTACTGTAATCAAAATCGTTGATCGGATCGGTTGAGATGAAAAGTATCGGTTTGTAATTATATTTGTGACCGGCGGGGCAGTTTGACTGTCGGCACGCAATGGGCCTTAACAGATTTTCGTTTTTCTTCTGAGTCAATAATTTCAGTATTTCGGATTCTCCGTTCAGCATCTTCATGGTGATGAATCCGATGATAAGGTCAGGATCAGAGTCCTTCATATCCATGAAGGTATATTTTTTTCCTCGATCGTCATTTTCCAGTATTTTTTTAATCTCGCTACATATGAATGAGAACATGGATTTATCATCCATTTCTTGCCAGGTGGTGAAATCGAAAAATGAGATTTTCATATCGATATCTACCTCATGTTATAGTATTTCAAGATATTGGGATATTCTGAAAGGAGTGCCCTATTGTTCCTTCGGTGCTTATGAACTCGATACTTCATCTGTTCGGCAGTGATTCCAATACTATTGGCAGCTATCTCTTTCCTTCCTTGAAATCTGGCTAGGGCATCGTCAATCATTCTCAGCTCTAATATGGACATGGCTTGATCTATGTTTTGCGACAGAGACTGATTTCCAACAGTCCGCATTGAATGAGAAATATCCGAGGGAAAACAATCGATGTCAATTATTTTCCTGGATAGCGTTGTTTTTTTGAAAAGCATATTAACAACGGAATTTTTAAGCTCTCTGATATTTCCTGGCCAGGAATACTGTTGCACCATTGATATTACATCAGGATCAACATGATCCAATGACAATCCAGCACGCTGAAGGTAGAAGCTGAAGATCGCCACAATATCATCCTTGCGTACCCTCAGAGGGGGAATCTCGATCTCGAAGTTTTTCAGGCGATAATACAAGTCTGAACGAAACTGATTTTCTTCGATAAGCTTCTTCAGATCCCGATTCGTTGCTGCAATAATCTGAATATCGAGTGGTATTCCTACATCAGAGCCTATAGGGAAAACCGTTTTCGTCTCGATCACCCGCAGAAGCTTTACCTGAATTGACAAGGAAAGCTCGCCTATTTCATCCAGAAACAGAATTCCGCCATCTGCGCGCTTGAAAAAGCCATCGCGATCCACCTTTGCATCCGTGAAAGCACCTTTCTTATGCCCGAAAAGAGCGCTCTCCAGAAGGTTATCTGGTATCGAAGAGATATTGACCGGAACAAAGGGACGATACCTCCTCAGACTGCAGGAATGTAGGTATTTGGCAGCGACTTCCTTACCTACACCGGTTTCCCCTGTGATCAGCAAGGATAATTCGGAACTGCTTGAAAGAACCTCCAAATTCCGTTTCAGATTTTGCATCTCAAGCGATTGACTAACGAAGGGATATTGCTCGCTCTCCATTCTTCCCAGGGAGACCTTCAATTCGTGATTCTCGACCGTAGTCCTGAATTTCAGGTCCCAGTCCATCTTGTCCATTTCACTCTTGCGCAGGAAGTTATCAGCTCCTGAGTTGATCGCCTTTTTTATCGTTTCATTCTTCTGATCGTTCGTAACAACAATTAACGGTAGTTCCGGGTATTCCTTCTTGATTTTCGGTATTAGTTCGAGCCCCTCCAGCTTCGTTGTCGAGCTTTCAAGATTGAGATCAAGCAGCATCAGGTTGAAATGGTTTTGCTGTAATTCATCAACAGCGGATTTCCAGTCCTGACAAGAAGTAAAATGGAATTCCGGGAATATAAGGGCTAATTTCTTCGTATAGCCGTAATCGTCATCAAGTATGAGGATTTTCAACGGATGTCTCCGGTTTGATATATCGGTTATAGATTAACCGTAACGAGTTCGAGCATTTCTTCAATTCAGTTATAATATTACGATCGTCAGACTTCAAGACATAGTTCAAGTTCCTGATTTGGGAATGAACGCTCAGAAAAGATGTGCGAATACGATCGATTTCTTTGAAAAAAGGTGTTAGCCTGAAGTAACAGTCGTACTTTGTCCACCTCTTGAAAACCAGATCGAATGCTGCATCAAGTTCTGGCACGAATTCAATAACCTGGTCTTCGTCGACCTGGTATAGCACCTCACAACTTGTTGAAATAACTGCTAATTGTGAGATAACAGTGCCTTGCCCATGGCCCTCGAAAAATACGGAAATCGGCTGACAGATATCAATTCCATCCTGGGGAAAATCTTCAGGTGCAATGTTTGTTTGTGCATTACGAATCACCCTATCGAAATCACCGTCGAAGTCATACAGATTGACGTAATTCGGATGATTGAAAGCATGGAAACCAAGCACGATGACTTTCTGGTCGGGAAAATTCTGCTTGTAATAGCGATACCATAATTTAAAAACCGATATGTATTTCCTATCGAGCTTCATAGGCTCCAGAATCAAGATTGTCGTGCTCGGAGGTTCGCCATCAACTTCGCTTATTACCCGGAATCCCTGCAGATGATATGCGTTGATGATTTCTGTGCCGAAATCGTGGAATCGCGATAGGAGATCAGCCATAGAATAACTTGTAGTTGTTTAGCAGCTCATTGAATTTGTCGAGAATTTCCGATTTATCCTGTTGCGATGTAAGTTGCATCGTGTAACCAGTTGACAGATCAATGGTTAGCTCTTCTATCTTCTTAAGCTCTTGAATTAACTCGTCGAAGATATGTCTTTCTTTCTGTAATTCCTTTAATTGCTCAATAAATTTTGCCGGCAATGAAATAAGCCTCGTTCCTACATCATCAGACCACGGTGGATAATTAATAATGAATATCTCGCGAATCTCGTAAAGGAATCGAGCAACATGCAGTCACCAGTAGCTCTTCCAAACATAATCGAAATTCTCCTTCTTGATTTTACCATTACTATTCATGAGATTAAGGCTGTGTGTTTCAAACTCTAAATTTTTAGGAAGTAGCCCAAGAGATTTGTCATATATTTTCTCCTTACCTCCATAAAATTCATGAAAACGCAGAACCCTATTTTTGCTTTTGATATCACATATCGCCGAAACAGGAATATGGAAGTTTTTATTAGTGCGAAATTTATTTTCCCCATCATTTTCCGGTATATTCTTAAAAAAAGAAGGGTCGTTATGCGTGAACACCAGAATCTTTGTTTCTTCCCCCGATCCATCAGTGATCTTCTGGATTTCTTTCGTAAATTCCGATTCCTCTTTGCTATTATATGAGCAATAAACAACCTTATCAACACTACCCCCGTCTTTATCAATGCCACTTCCATCAACATCGAGGATTTGCGGAAATACAATAGTTGGGTTCCTGCCCTCCATATACCATTTCCAGTTGATTATTATTATGCGTGGAAAATCTTCCATTATTCCTCCCTGGTGAATCATGAACCCAAAAGTAATTTTACCAGCTTGTACTTCATATCAAAATTATCATTGTATGAAATTGAAGTCTCAACAGCATCAAGAATCGATTCAATAGGTTTAAAGCTTGTTTGCTTCTGAATAGCGCCAATAAGCCTGCGATTTTCATCCTGATCTTGAACTAAGGATTCTGTTTCCTGACTTGTGAAATCAATTGCTTGTTTCCATTTATCTCGTCCTCTTCCGGTAGTAACAATGAAGATGAAATTCGGATTTCTGAAACAGTCGAGAATATGGTCCCTAATGAACGCCATGAGACTCTTTTCACCATACTTGCTACCATGTGAATCCACCATCTGTTCGATATAAGAAAGGTGAATAATGAGGAAGTGGGGGACTCTTATTATGGAACACAATGTCCTCTTGCGCAATTTCTTTTCTCCGCGCACAAATACCCCCATCTCTTTAAACACCTTAATCTTGTCTCTGCTAAACTCCCCGAATCTCTTATTAACCCGATCATCAAATATGTAAATATTTGTCGAGATAACCTCAAACATATCGTACATGCTTATAGCTTTTCCCGCTGCCGTATAATCAGCCCCTATCTTTTCCAGCTCCACCGGATCCTTCTTGGCTACTTCTGAGAAATAATGACTCCAAAAAACACCGTGACTTCTCACATTGCAGCTCGTGTCTTCATCGGAACCGCCATGTGAAAAGCGAATTTTGGTTCGTAAACGATCTCGCACATTATCTATTTCACCGTAGCTGACCCAAGAAACATTACCGTCTAAATAGTCTAACGCACATTTATCATCATCCTTAAAGTAACTGATGGCCCAATTCCCCATACCAAACCACTCTTTAAACCAAAGCGAATACAGCCTTGATATGTGCTCATCATACGACTCATGCTCACCTTTTGCAAGGACAGACCTATCACCTTTCAATATCCTCACGACACCATTTTCACGCGCGGCCTTGAAAAGCGCATCCGAATCCGGTGAATCAGGAATGCCCAGGAACTTGAACCTGGATATATTTTCTTTCTCGATCTTCTTGATGTCATCCAGGAAGTAAAATACCTCACTGCGCCAGACATAGAAGTACTTCTGCAAATAATTCCCTTCGGCGCCCATTAAACCATTGGTATAATGAATCCAAGGATAATACTTTTTATCCCGTTCAGACTCATTTTGGGATTCAACGTGACTGAAGTTATTGTTCAACAGCATTGCAGCACATATTTTATCCTGAGAATTCCCGCCCATTCTTGGACTCGACTCTCTATCAATGATCGATTCTTTCGAAAGGGCAGTTACTCGATTAACTAACTCATCAATAGTCTCTTGATTTTCCTTGTTGTTTCTAATCTCATGCCCGAGCCAGGTACCAATCTTGAATAGCTCTTGCTTCCGGTTTGTTGACTTTCCTTCATTCCCCTTATCGACTTCAAGGTTCTCCGGCTCGATTGAGATATGGAAACTGAGCCCATTTTTCTGAACATCTTCAACAGTCTCTTTATCTTTGTAATGTTTGATATTGCGAAGCGTGTTCTCGAGAATGGTGAAGATGGCATGTTCACCAACGATACCACCCGGCAAATAAACCCGGTATTCATCGGTATCAAGAATTTTCCTGAAGCATTCAAAACAAGGCCCAAACCTTACAAGTGCATACTTCGAGTATTTCTCAGGCTTAAGCCAGTGCTTTCTCGACTTACCTTTTTCCTCACAGTTTTCGAATCTTTCATCTTCACATTTGAGTTCCTTCAGATCCACCTTGTCATCGTCATTGTTTCCAGCAGAGTCCGCTTTGTGTTCAAAGCAGTTACACTTGCATTCTTTGCGATTGTGATTCTCCAGTTCCCCTTTACCTTCGGTATGGCTTCCATTTCCATCCATAAGATGGTCTTCGTAATCGATCAGCGACAAATCGATGGTAAGGAATCTGCCCCGCTTCCATTTGTCTTCATGCATAACATGCAGATCGATATTAACCTTGTCCACACCCTCTGTCCGCGCGATAGTACCAAGATAAAGAGGATTGTTGGCGAAATCGTTCCAAAGAATCTGATACAGAGTCTTCGATTCCCCTCCATACGCATGATCCCGAGTCACCCCACTCCAAAACGCACCCTTGTCACGCAAGAACCGGAATAGCGGTGCAAGGGCATAATCAAGTGGAGCGGGGAATCGCAGTTTATATTTCCTGCTTTTATAGTGAACAAGCCTATTGAATGCCAGGAATTCTTTAAACGCTTCATCCGGCATAAATTGCATGTAGTCATGAAGAGAATAGAAGTTGCCGTTGTACGTGCCATCTTCAAGTCCCTGAATCGCATAGTAGTCGAAGATATCCTGATTGTCCTGAAGTTTCTCGATTGATTCGGGCTGCAAACCCGTTAGTTTCCCTTTCTCCACCACTTCTCCGTCTTCCAGGAAACCGTTGAAACGTCTGTCCAGCATCTTGCGTCGCTTCTCGAACCACCACGACAACGCCGCAAGGCTGTGCGCACTGATGTTGTGCGCGTAGGAATCGATGAGGATGGTCTGTACTGCACCTTTTATCAACTGCTTAAGCAACCTTAACTTCAGCATCATTCCAGAATAGAAAAGGTAGTTTAGAGATATGTCCTTCACAGCGTAACTTAGCTCATCGGCGACCCTGGTTAATTCTTCTCTACCCACCGTCTTTCCTTCGGCAGGTGAAAACATTACAAAGAGAGCCCCTGTACCCCTCAGTGTTTCTTCATGTTCTTTCTGAGCATTCGCCCCAAGTATGGGAATACTTAAAAGGTAGGTTTTTAGATCTGCGACTTTAAATACGCGTGATTTAATAATGTAGTGAAACAAGTGCCCCAACTCATCGATATTAGCATTTACCTTGCTATCATTGTTTTCCTTACTGGCTTGATCTGGCATATAATTCTCAAAAAATCGCCGATCAACATTGAGCCTGAAGTCTGCAAAAAGCGTATTGTTATTAATATCGATAAAAGCGTTATCCGATGCATTTAATTTACTATCGTTTTCAACTAATTTCACCACGCTGGAATTCGCCATTTCCTTGTATTCAGTGGAACTGCTATCACTAATATAAAACACATAGTCCGACGAATTGGCGAAAAAACTCGTATTATAATATATTGCCTGACCTGAATCTCTCATCCCATTATAACATGTCATTAAACTGCGAGCAAATTGAATCTCTTGAGCCCTCTTATAAATCCCTTGAATCATCGGATCGTTGGATTCGGTACTGATAACATGGTAATCTGAAAGAATATCATCTTCCATACCAGAAGTAACCAAACTAAAATCAAACCAAAAAAAAGAAGCGTCGAAAGACTGATGAATAATATCCGTTAATAATGAAGCGCCAGATAGAACGAAAGAGTCTTTAACATCACAAGTCTTAGCTCGAACAAGATTAATACGTTTCAGCTCTTCAACATAACCCCTCTGTGATCTGACCTTAGGCATAGTCAATACTCCTTTACAAGGAGACATGTGAATTTATCTCCTTATGTAAAGCAATTCGATCAGCCCAACTTCTTGTTGTCAAATCAATTTTTAATGGTTCACACGTAACTTGCCCCCTATTATCATTCGTTATCGTGCCAATTGTGTAATATATTTTCGGAAACCCCTGGGCAATACGCACTTGAAACTCCATGTGATTCCGACCGTAAAGTTTTCTTAAAAAATAACTTGTGTCTAAGGGCTGAAATATATTTGTATATGAAAGAGAGGCATTCCGACCCAATAATTCCTTGTATCTTTTTACATACTCTGGACCAGCCTCATCCCCTATTGACATCATGTTGAAAATCACCATACCATCTTCAACCAACACATCTGAAGAAATTTTTAACTGAGAATAGAATTCTTCTGTTCCATTTGATCCACCCCTTGCGTGAAAAGGTATCATATCTTCTGTAGCTGGAGGATATATATGATATGGAGGATATAAACCAATAATTTTTGCTTTGCTATGTCCCTGTGCCCATTGTTCATAAGTGCTATGAACAACATGCAATGTGACATTGTTCAGCTTTGCATTCTCTCTGCATAGCCTCACAGCTCTTTCCAGTTTGTCTAACGCAATAACAGAGCAATTGAAATGCTTTCGAAGCATCACCCCCCAAAAACCTGAACCACAACCGACATCAAGAAAATCAACTGCTTCTTTGACATGACCTAATTCTTGCAATTTGTTTTCGATTTTCTCCTTAAGGAGCAGCCACATGATGGGCTGCTCCTCAAAAAAGATGGCCATAACATTGTCATGTTTTACCGGACACTTACGATTGACGGGATCAACCTTCAATTTTATAGAGTCAAACTCCACATAATCATCGAACATTGTTATGTCATGGGCTTTCAAACATGCCTCCGCACTATTGCTTGATTGAAACATCTTCAACAAGATTGCCATCTTTAAACACAGCAATCTTTAATGAGAGCAGAAGATCTCCAGTGTCATCAAACTTCAATCTACCGGTAAGTCCCTCTATATCGGTTTCCATTATTGCTGAGCACCACTTCTCCTTGGAGTAAGGCATTTCAGTCCGGGAAATAGCGTCGGATATAATCATAGCCATATCATAAGCATAGGCATCTGTATACAGCGGTGATTTTCCATACTTCTCCGAATAATCACTCTTCCAATCTTCCAATTGTTTTGAGTTATCAACGTTGTAAGCAGGAACAACAACGCGAATACCTTCAAGTTCATCCGGTGTGAGTATCTCAGCTGCATCAAGCATATCATATGTTGCGATAACATTCCCGTCCTTTATCATGCGATATGTCCTCAAGGCTTTTGTCAATCCAACAAGATTCCCCTGGAAACCGTTAATGATGATGAGATCAGGATTGAACTTCGAAAGCTTTGTAACAATGTTTTTGAAATCTTTTTCTTCCCAGTTATAGTTCTCGATGAATAGATTGTCTCCGTTAATTCCCATTTCCTGAAGTTCTGGCTTCATTATTTCCTCAACCTCTTCCAATACATGCGGGAAATTTACGTAAATAATTGCCAATCTCGGTGATTGTCTAGCCTCCACATTAAGCTTATCATCAAGAAATTGCTTAGCATAATTCAGATACATTTTCGGCTCATATTTATAATTCACCCATGTTCTAAACACATCATCGCCTTTCTGAGTGATAAATGCATCAAAGATCCACACAAAATGCGGTAATCCCATTTCGTGCAATTTATCGAAAATCGCCATCGTCTGTGGCTTCACTCCGGATACGTAGATATCTGGATTTTGCATCAATTGCTGATTGAGAAGGTTAACTGTCTGGTTTGCCTTTCCAGCATTATCGCCCCAAAGAAATTCTATTCGATTACGTAATTCAGGGTTTTCTTTTTCCAGATCATCAAGCGCCAGCATCGCACCGTTCTGTATTGCTGTACCGTATGTAGCAAAATCACCCGTTAATGGCAGATTACATGCAACCGTAATCTTGGGTTCCTTCTTCGCGCATCCTGCAAACAACGCTACCAAGAAAAGTATTGCGAGAATTGAAACAATAGTTTTGTTTCTCATTTTTCCTCCTTGATGGGTCCTATTTCCAGAAGAACTCATCAATGTTTTGTATTTTGTTTGTGTATTCTATTTTATCGATTTTACCAAGCTTAAGCAGAGCGACGCGGTCGGCGATTTTGATCGCTTCGTTGACGTTCTGTTCGATCAGGATAATGCTTTTCCCGGACAGGGAGCGCAACTCACGGATGCTCGCGAATATCTTCTTCCGGTTGTCGGGTGAAAGACCGGCAGATGGCTCGTCCAAGACGTAGAGTGCAGGATTTTGAAGCATAACCATTGCGAGTGCAAGTTGATGCTTCTCTCCGCCACTTAGATAGGATGCCTTGCGACGTGCATAACCATCTTTTAGCAGCACGTCGAAAAGCTCCCGAACAGTATTCAATTCGTTTGTGAAAGCGTTTTTGTCAAGCTTTCTACCCGCGAAACGCAAGTTTTCGGATATCGTCATGTTGTCGAAAACATTGTCGTTTTGCATCAGAAAGCCGATGGCCCCAACGATATCCTTGTGAGGAGCAGCATGAGACATTAACTCGATCGCTCCGGAGCGTTCAGGAATAAAACCCATAATCGCCTTCGCGAGGGTCGATTTCCCTGCTCCGTTCTGGCCGACGATCGCGATGATCTCATTCTCATGAACATCCAGATTCACGCCCTGAAGAATATGGTTACCTTTTACGTATCCAGCGTAAAGATCACGGATTTTCATCACGTTCTTAGCATCCATCATCACATCCCCAGATACGTTTTCCGTACGGTTTCATCACCGATGACATCTCTCGGATAACCAAAGGCAGTTATTTTCCCGTGGCTCATGAAGCTGCAATAATCAGCTATTTCTTCCACGATCTTCATGTTATGCTCGATCAGGAACACGGTGATTCCTTCCTCATCGACCATCTTCTTGATAACAGAGCATATCGTATTTGCCAGCATGGGATTAACACCGGACGTAGGCTCATCCAACAAGACGAGCCGGTATTTTCCCATCAACAAACGAGCAAGTCCCAGAAGCCGTTGCTGACCATAGGACAATGTTGAAGCGAGATCATCTCTTTTCTGCCAGAACGGATTGTCTCTGCCAAACAACAACTCAAATGTGTCCTTAGCCTTCTTCATGCGAAATTGCTCGATTTCCCTGTTTTTTTTACGATTGAATAAGGATACAAATGGCATCTCTCCCCATTCATTGCTATCTGCGATCATCATGTTTTCAAGGACGGACATTTGAAGAAATATGTGATTATCTTGAAAAAGACGTCCAATACCGATCTTTTTCATCCTGTGAGGGGGTTGATTCAGCAGGCTGATCCAGCTGTTCTGGTTCTTTGTGCAATACATGATTGAGCCGCTATCCGCTTCTGTTATTCCACTTATAATGTTGAATAGAGTTGTCTTACCCGCTCCGTTTCCTCCAATTAGCGCAGTTATTGTATTCTGAGGGATATCAAGATCCAGATCGAAAATGATATTGTATCGCTCGTTTGTCTCGACACCATCGATATTGACAACCTGACGGCTGTAAGCCTTCGACAAATCCTGGATTTGCAGTATATCTTCGTTCATCATTTCACCTGATAATTTCCAGCTATACCTTGCGGTCTGAAGTACATCAACACCAACAGGAAGAATCCATAAATGATCTGCCTGAGATTGGCCGCGATTCCTTCGGGTAAGCCGAGAAACCGAATCACCTCAGGAAGAAGGACAACAAAAACTGCACCGACGATAGGCCCTTTCAGATTGCCCGTTCCACCGATAAGCAGAGCCGAAAGGATAAAAATCGATTCATCAAGCGTAAAGCTTGTTGGATCAATGTAGGTAACGTATGTTGCATACAAAAAACCAGATATCGTGATGAATGCACAGGTGATAACAAATACTTCAATCTTATACATCGTCACGTTTCGACCGAGTGATAAAACAGATAACTCGTCTTCCCTTATACCCTTCAATACTCGGCCAAATGGAGATTTTATCAGCCGATTGAAAACCAAAATCACCAGAAATGCCAATACAAGACTCAAAATACAGTATTGAACAAGCCCGGATATCTCCAGCACGCCCAGCAGTTTTGGGGCAGGTATTCCAGGAACGCCATAAGGACCACGAGTTAGCGAAACCCAGTTATACAATATCGTGTAAGTTATCAGCTGAAATCCCAGAGTAGCAAAAACAAAGTAATCGCCCTTAAGACGTATCGAAGGCAATGCGAGCAACAACCCGAAGCCTGCATTTAAAAGCATGGCAAGCAATAGAGTCGGTAAAAACGGAAGATGCAGCACAACGAGACCCAACACAACAAAATATGCACCCAAACCATAGAAAGCTGCCTGTCCGAGTGAAAGGAGATTCGTCATGCCCACAAGTAGATTTGAACTCGTGGTCAGAACGATGTAGATGTTGATCATCACCACAAGATGCATGACGTAGTTCATCAGGCCATCCTCTGCTTCTCACCAAGCAAACCCTGAGGTCTGAGAAGCAAGAAGATAATCAGCAGGGCAAACGTAACCACATTTTGCCAACGTGAAGAGAAAAACCCAATCGTCAAAGCCTGAAGAATCCCAAGAATAAAACCGCCCAGAATTGGACCATAGAAGTTTCCAACTCCGCCGATAATCACCGCTACGATTGATACGAGCAGCATCGACATACCAACATAAGGATCAATCCCGACATCATAAGCAATCAGTAACCCACCAACGGCTGCAATAAATCCGCTTAAAGCAAACAAGAGCAAGCGAAAGCGATAAACCTTTAACCCCATCACCTGACAGAGTAATTTATTATTACTGAGCGCGCGCGTCGCAATCCCGATCCCAGTTCTGTTGATCAGCGCAATAATTCCTGCAATGATGAATAATGATACTGACAGCTGAATATACTGAGGGCGCGTGATAATCAAGTCATTGATTACCAGCGAACCCGATATCGAGGAATTGATGATTTTGGTTTCATTTCCGAAGATCATAGCAATCACATTGATAATGATTGTCATACACGCCAATGAACTGATCATGATAACTGTCGATGGACTGCGTCGTTTTTCAAGAGGATAATACGCGATTCGTTCTATTGACAGGCTTACGATGACAGACAGGAGGAGAGCGATAACAAACGATAAGACAGGATTAAGCCCAACCATGGCCACACAAGCCATGAAAAGGTATGGACTGACAATATATACACCTGCATATGCAATATGGAAAATGTGAGTCGTATTGTAAATCAGAGCAAATCCTAAAGCCATCATCGAATAGACAGACCCAAGGATAAAACCATTCACCAACAGCTGTTGTAGCATTATCCCTTTTCCTTGATGATATCTGTCAGCGTTTTTATATCGATGGGTTTCCTGAAGAAATACCTGGCTCCTGATGAAAGCGCTTTCTCTGTGTATCCGAAATCCGTGTATGCACTCATGGTAAAGCACGAGATTGACGGGCTGTTTTGCTGAATCCACTTCAGCAATTTCAGCCCATCAGCATTATTCTCGTCGTCCTCATCAAGGCGTATATCGATCAATGCGATATCAACAGGATTCTGTAACTGCTCAATCGCTTCATCATAAGAAGAAGCCGTTACAACCTTATAGTTCTTCGAGAACAAAGCTTTCAGCGACTTCAAATATAGAACTTGATCATCGACAATCAGAAATTTCTTCATGATAACCTCGCAAATATGAAATGCATGAAATGTGCCACTGATCAGTCATCCCTTTTAATGACTATTTATCAGCAGGTTATGCCCAAAGCATAAAAGCTTTCACGATTATGGCAAGAAATATTTTCTGTTTATCGGAAAATATTCACGATTTCGTGGCGAACCATTGTATCCTATCGTTTTCAATGCATGTGGATGATCTCTGTTCTCTGGTCTATGAAATAATGCTGTGTAATAACACGCCATATCCCTTAGAAGCCAAACAGCGCTTTTCGCAATCTACACAACCATAACAGGATAGCCCCTACCAAAACAACCCGACTGACAAATGACTGACAAACAGCCTGTGAATGTCTGTGCATTGTTGTGAATGTTGGTGGTTCGTGAGGTAGGGAAGAGTGGTGTGTAGAAGCACTTTGAACAACTTCACATTATTCATTTATATACAGCGATCAAGTTCAGAAAAAGATATAAGATTGACAAGAACAATCCAAAAATTCCTATTGGTTAACAATTGCTTGCCTCTAATGATTATGTCCGAATTGCTTGATTAACGATCCAGATTAACCGATAAGGATATTGGATGGAAGCACAGACGAAATACCATTCCAAGCTTTTTGCTACTGAGTTGATGCGCCAATATGCATCTGATAGTCTCGAGAAAATGACAGGAACTCTGGCTGATGCCACGATCGACCTGAATCCACACCAGATAGATGCCGCGTTATTCCCTTTTCATTCTCCACTCACAAAAGGTGTAATCTTAGCCGATGAAGTGGGTTTGGGAAAAACGATTGAGGCTGGGCTTGTTATTTCTCAACGATGGGCTGAGCGAAAGAGGAAAATCCTGATCATCACACCGGCAAATCTCAGGAAGCAGTGGTACCAGGAGCTGGCGGATAAATTCTTCCTGGATTCTTCCATCTTAGAATCAAAAACCTACAACCAGATACTGAAGAAGCGCAATATCAATCCATTCAGCAGTGATAAGATCATCATTTGTTCTTATCATTTCGCGAAGTCGAAGGCTGAAGATGTTCGAAGCATACCATGGGATCTCGTTGTAATTGACGAAGCGCACAGACTTCGCAATGTTTACAAACCATCAAACGTGATCGGAAACGTGCTGAAAAACACTCTGCGAAGTAGTCAGAAATTACTATTAACAGCAACACCTTTGCAAAACTCACTCCTTGAACTGTACGGATTGATAAGTATTCTGGATGACCAGGCATTTGGAGACGTCAGAAGCTTCCGTGACAGGTATGCCAAGGTAAGAGACAAAGGAGTATTCGAACATCTGCGTTTGCGAATCAAGCCATTCTGCCATCGCACACTTCGCAGGCAGGTGGAGCCTTATATCAAATACACCAAACGGCACCCCATGCTTCAAGAATTCACACCAAGCGAAACAGAGATGAGGCTGTATGATCTCGTTTCTGAGTATCTACGACGAGAAAACCTTCAGGCTTTACCAAACAGCCAACGAACACTTATCATCCTGGTTTTAAGGAAGCAACTAGCTTCTTCATCCTACGCGATTGCCGGTGCACTGGATACGATGAGAAAGCGTCTTCTATCTAAGTTGAATCGGCACGAAGAAGCACAGGACATCATTGCTCAGGAATTGTCCGAAGATTTCGAATCATACACAGAAGAGTCTGATGAATGGGAAGAGGATTCCCAGGATGAAGTTCTAACGGATTCCGATATCATTGCACTCAAGAAGGAGATTGATGATCTAGGAGAATACCGTGACTTGGCAGAATCGATCAAAATCAATGAAAAAGGTCAATCCCTACTTCAAGTATTGCAACGGGCGTTTGAGTATGCTGAAGAATTTGGAGCACCTCAGAAGGCAATCATCTTTACCGAATCGAAAAGAACGCAGAATTATTTGGTCGATTTGCTTTCCAATAGCCCGTTTTCTGAAGGAATCGTTCTATTCAACGGGTCCAACAACGATGAACGATCGAAGACAATCTATCAGGATTGGAAAGAGAAAAACAAAGGTACTGATCGAGTTACGGGGAGTCGAACAGCGGACAAACGCTCAGCAATCGTAGATTATTTTCGTGATGAAGGGAAAATCATGATTGCAACCGAAGCCGGTGCAGAGGGTATCAACTTGCAGTTTTGCTCATTGGTGGTGAATTATGATCTGCCTTGGAATCCTCAGCGCGTAGAACAGAGGATCGGTCGCTGCCATCGCTATGGTCAGAAGCATGATGTTGTCGTGGTCAATTTTTTGAATACCAAGAACGCCGCTGATAAGCGTGTATTCGAACTGCTCTCCGAGAAATTCAAGCTGTTCGAAGGTGTATTCGGATCGAGCGACGAGGTTCTTGGCTCAATTGAGTCGGGTGTAGATTTCGAGAAACGGATTGTGGATATCTATCAGAAATGCAGAACGGAGGAAGAGATCGAGCAAGCGTTTGCTAAGCTCCGTGAAGAGATGTCCCAGGAAATCGATGATGAAATGACGCAGACGAGTCAGAAGTTGATGGAAAACTTCGACGATGAAGTCAGGGAGAAGCTACGAGTCCGGGATAAAAGATCCAATGAATGCCTGTCGAAGTTCGAAAAGCTTCTGATACGGTTCACGAAAATCGAATTGGGCGATCATGCGCAATTCAACTCGGAGTCATCCTTCACATTGCTTTCAAATCCGGACGGCAAACAATTCGACTTGGGTTTGTACGAATTACCGCGGAGATCCGGTCATGCGATGCTATACAGACCCTCACATCCGATGGCGCAATACCTTCTGAAAAGGGCAACAAGGCGCGAATTACAACCAGCGTCCATTTCCTTCCACCTCAGCGAGTATGAGGGTAAAATCACGTCTCTCGAACCTTACATCGGGTGGTCAGGTGTACTGCGAGCAGTGCTATTCACAATCGAATCTATGAATGTGACAGAAGAATACATCGTTCTCGATTGCTGCACGGATGCCGGAGAAATCATTGATCCGGAAATTGCCCGAAGAATGTTCGACGTCCCCGCCACAATGGTGCAGGATTTGACCGAAATCCTCTTTGATGAGTTCTGCCACGAACGCCTCACGGGACGGTATGAAGCTATACAGAAAGAGGTTGAGAAAAGGAATACCCAGTTCTACGATACCGAGGCAATGAAGCTGGACGAATGGGCGGAAGACCTGAAATCCGAGCTCGAAAGGGATATCAAGGATATCGACAGGGAAATCAGAGAAGTGCGCCGTGCAACGACCCTTTCGCCAACCCTTGAAGAAAAGCTCGAAGGGCAGCGAAAGCTCCGGGCTCTCGAAACCCAAAGAAGCCAGAAGAGAAGGTCGCTGTTTGATGCACAGGATGATATCGATCGGAAACGCGACAATTTCATCAAAGAAATCGAGAATAAACTGGTTCAGCAGACCTCGAAAGAGGTGCTGTTCAGTGTAAGGTGGGATATAAAATAGAAACCATCCATGCCCAGGAGGACTAGAATGACAGAGAACAAAAACAAATCTGAAAACATTGCTAAGAAAATCACGCTTTATAAACTAAATCAAGATGTTGACTCTCAGACGATATCTTTTCCTGGCTTTGTGCAGGTCGCTCACTTCGATAATACTGAGTTCTACTCTGAGCTGTATTTCAAAACACAGAAAGATAATGACGCTCCCTGGTACACTTTGTTTAAAGGAAAGGGTGTGGATCTGTCAGAGTTCGGTGGAATCCCTCCACAAGTAAAATCTTCAGGATTCGTTTATTTGATTAAGGTTGGGAACAATATCTATGCCTGTACAGGGGGAACAGGATTCCACGCTATAACTGCGCAGAAGTACCATGAACCAAGATTTGGCATCACATTAGCAAAGAAGATATTAGGTAGCTTGCACTTACGCGGATTAAACCAGAAAGAGACGCATGGAATATTGAACAGCATCGACCGGATTTTCAAGGGAAACTACAGGCCGAAAGGTGATATAGACAACTTGCATAGAATTATCACGCATATTCGAGCAATACCGGCAAATAGCGAAAAAACAATCAAGCATAAATACAAGGGAAAAGATATCGAAATAGGGAGGAGTATCATTGCTGGTGATTCATTGCAAATTACGGGCAAGAAGAGCCTTGACGAGGTGCATCAATTTATCTACGATATTGATAATATCTGGAATACTGGCAAAACGTCGGACGACTTGCCCGAACTTGATTTCATAGACCCTAAAACACGCATGAGATTGGTGAATAGCCTTGTTCAGGCATTACACAACATGGTGAAAAGTGGTAGCAGGCTTGGGGAATTGTATCTGGATGATATGGAAACAGGATTTCTATCTGATCAGGTCGAAGAGTTTAGAATCAATGACGGTCCATGGAAGGAATCGGCTTCCGATCCAGATGAGGTAATGACCAAAGTATCGGATTACCTTTCGCTGAACCAAAACGCTAAGTTAGGCGAAATACAGGTTGTTTGTAAGTATTCCGATGATCGACCCTCAACACCAAGAAAACTCCTTTCGGAGTACATTTGCGGGGATGTCACATATCAAAATGAAACGTATTTTGTAATTGGCAATCGATGGTATCAAGCAAATAGGGCATTCATCCAATTGATAGATAAAGAGATCAACGGCATTAAGTGCTATAGTCCGACAGAAATCGGGATGCCATCATGGACGACTGCATGCAAGACGGAAGACGACTACATCAGCAGTTGCGCAACGAAATTTACGATTTTACATAAGCATTTTGTCCGCTCTGTGGGTGGTTTTGATACAATCGAATTCTGTGATTTACTCGGAGAAAAAGTAAACAAACAGCTTTTGATTCATATAAAACATGATTCAGGAGCGTCACTCAGAGAACTCTTTTCTCAAGGTTTACTATCGATTCAAGAATATCATCACCACAGTGAATTTAGAGATAAGGTTCATAATTCGGATTTGGATGGAAAAGCAGATTTGTCAGCGAAAGATAAGCACCAACTGAAAGATCTTAAATCCGCAATGAGGGAAGAGATATGCATTGTATTTGCTATTTACGATGAAAAACATTCTATACCTGCAAATGCCGACACAACATTGAAGAATTTCTCAGGTACATTGACGTTGTTTGCGAAAATTGATCTAATTGGCAGGGTACAAGCAATTCGCTCGATGGGATACAGTGTTGCATTGACAAGAATCAGAAGCTAACAATTATTTGAATAAGAAAATATCTATAAGGACGAATCCCAATGCCCAACCAAAAGCTCGAACTGACATGGATCGGGAAGGAGAACAAGCCACGGCTGGAGCCGCGCATCCTTCTCGAAAACCCGCAATACAGTTACCACGCACCGCACCACGTGACCCAGGACGACATCTTCGACAACATCCTCATCCACGGGGACAACCTTCTCGCGCTCAAGGCTCTCGAAGAGGAATACGCCGGGCAGGTGAAGTGCATCTACATCGATCCGCCCTACAATACCGGCAATGCCTTCGACCACTACGATGACGGGGTAGAGCACAGCATTTGGCTTGGGTTGATGCGGGATAGGCTGGAAGTACTTCGTAAGCTGCTCAGTAATTATTGCTCGATATCTCATCATCTCTCCAATAATGTCGTTAATGTTCTAAACCTAAATAACTAACTTCCTGGAGTCCCTTCATGGATGAGCAAAATGTACAAGTAGCCGATAATATACGCCCTTATCTCGATGAGATTGCTGAAAGACTTTGGTCAGAGCATGCAGCTGTAATGGTAGGATCTGGCTTTAGTAAAAAACGGACAACCCAATAGCGAGATGTGCAATAACTTTCCCGATTGGGCAGAATTGGGGGATATATTTTACGAGAAGGTCTATAGGAATCATCCAGGGAAGCAAGTCAAGTATCTGAATGTGCTGAAATTAGCTGAGGAAGTTCAAGCTGCATTTGGGAGGCCAACGCTCGATCAATTACTACAGGATGCGATTTCAGATAAAGAATACGAGCCATCTGAATTGCATACGGAGCTATTGAATTTACCCTGGTCTGATGTGTTTACTACGAATTATGACACTTTGCTTGAAAGAGCAACAGCGAAGGTATTTGATCGCAGATACGATATCGTGAAAACAAAGGAGGATATTACACATTCCTCGCAACCTCGTATCGTGAAATTACATGGTAGTTTTCCGTCAATCAGACCCTTTGTGATCACGGAAGAAGACTACCGGATATACCCCAAAGAGAATGCCCCGTTCGTCAATATGGTTCAACAGTCTTTGCTGGAAAATACGTTGTGTCTTATTGGTTTCTCTGGGGATGATCCCAATTTTCTTAGTTGGATTGGCTGGATACGAGACAATTTAGGTAGAGATTATTCCCCCAAGATCTTCCTGGTTGGTGTTATTAATTTGTCCATAGCTCAACAAAAGCTTCTTGAGGCACGGAATATTGTCGTAATCAACATGGCTGATTGCAACGATATTCGAGAGGATGAACATTATAAGGGATTGATGAGGTTTTTAGAATATCTGAAGTCCAAAGATAACTCTCAGGCAGCTCTTAACTGGCCAACGACTTCTTCTCCCTTATCTCCAAAGCATGGTAAAGATGCTGACAAGGAAAAGCAAATTGAAACCACTCTGAAAGCTTGGAAAGTTCAACGCGAATCATATCCAGGATGGGTTATCGCCCCTGAAGAAGTGCGGAAAAAGATCTGAATGTTCACAGAAGAATGGTGTCAGTTTCATGGGAATATTGCTGACAATAGCAGTAGAATCGATTTAAACTGGGCATTTGAATAATTATGGAGGATGGATAAGAGCCTTTGCCCAATCTACAATGAACAGATAGATTTTTTCGCAAGTACATGGAAAAAATACAAGTGGATGTATATCTCCGATGCAAGAGTTAGCAAAGAAGTGCGACAAATGAGTATTGAGCTTGGACTTCATCTTTTACGCTTCTATAGAGAAGATGGATTGCACAAAGAATGGGATGTTGTGAACAAAGGTTTTATTCAGGGATGGAGTAAATTGCTGCCATTACATCAGGCTCGGATATACTATGAACGCTGTCTGTTTGCTCTGTTCGAGATAAATATATCAGGATTACAAGAGCTCTGAACCAGATCGAGCGCTTCTACTTGTACAATCAAAGCTGGGTGGGTGTCCGGGTCGAAACGCTTCGGCACCTGGTATCAGTCGTCAATCTGTACATCCATCTTTCGGCGGCATTCGGTGACCTATCGGTCGGCCTGGCTCCCCTTACACAACTCAAGATCTTCTATGCCAAGCAGAACAATCCGACCGCCCTCACCGGGGATCTCTTTGTGCTCTCGGATAAGGTCGATCTTCAGATCGTCGATATAAGCACAAATACGCTTCTGACGGGCTCATTGAGCGACCTCGGAGGATTAACTGACCTGATTCGTTTCTCCTGCTCAAACACGCTGATTGACGGCGACATCGCTGTTCTTGCCGGGAGAGCGCTGGATCTGTTGCGTCTGGATGGTTCGCAGGTCGATACCTATACAGCGGCAACGCTTTCGTGGGTTGTGCTTGAAGCCAATTTCAGGGGCCTGACGGGCTTGAGCACGCACGAGATCTCGCAGATGCTTGTGGATGTAGAGGCAATCGGTAACAGCAGTGGATCTCTGAACTATGGCGAATGTGGCACGACTTATGCCGATCTCGATGCAAGCGGACAGGCAGCTTATAATACGCTGATCGCTCGCAGTTGGGATATCACGTTGGATTCGTAGGAGGTTATTGTGGTGCAACTAACAAAGACATACAGACTCATATGGGATGCTAAAACGCAGGTAATTCGTTGTTGTGATGAGTTTCCTGCAGGAACAATAACAACAACCAATAACCCGGCTTTTGAAGCCGATACGTTCGAAGAGATCCAGACGAAGATCCAAGCCGAATCGCTCATCATCCCTGATGATTTAGAAAACTCGTGCAATCCACACCCAACCGACTGAATATAATGGAGTTATGGAAATGAGATCATCAAAATCAAACCTGAATTTGGAAAACCACTTGCAACACAGCACTAACTAACTGATAAACAAGACATTACAATCAAAAGGCGGTTCATTTCGATGGGTCGCCTTTCTTAAATTTGGAAAACTTCTTGCAACACGGTATTATCTTACTGATATGATGCTGGATACGAGCCTGAATTGCTTATTGCGCCGCCTTGGCGCTGATGCCGTTTGGAAAACTACTTGCAACAATTTAGAAATTTGCCTGACACTTTATAATTCGCCTGACACTTTATACTGGCATAGATAACACATGGTTTTTTCATATCGCACCTTGTTTCGAGAAATCAGACATTGAAGATCTTCGCGGCTTTTTTCTATTCCTCCCAATAATACCCAGAGAGGATAGCAATCAGTCAATGATATAATGGATTTTGCTAACACAGCGCTAACTAACTGATAAACAATACACTACGATAATAAGGCAATTCATTTCGACGGGTTGCCTTTCTTCAATTTGGAAAACTACTTGCAACTTTTTGGAAATTTGCCTGACACTTTATAAAAAGCATGGAATGTGCGTTGGTGCGTAAGTTATTGTATATAAGGGAAAAATCAGCATTTTAAGTGGCGCCCCCGGCACGACTCGAACGTGCGACCTTTTCCTTAGGAGGGAACTGCTCTATCCACCTGAGCTACGGGGGCCAACCTTCTCCATGAAAATTTTCCGGCTTTCCGTGTCAAGAAAAGCTTCATCGCGGCTGTAGGAAAAGGCCCGAAGCCGCTTTTAGGAACCGCTTCCCGATTTGGTTCTTGACACGCGTCGGGCTCTGACGATGATCGTGGTAACAGAGCCATAGGGCAGTAAATAAGCCACTTGATCCCACGGGAGGAATATTGACTATGAGTCGATTTGAGCGCAATCACGAGATCATCACAGGTCGCGAGAATATACACATTAAGCCGGGCCATTGCCGTTTTACGCAGGAGTTCACGCTGGTTGAAAGCAAAGAGGAAGCTCCAGGCCTTCTGCTGGAAGCCGACGGTGAGAAAGTGACGATCCACAGTAGTTATTACCCGATGCGCGAGGCCGATCGCTGGGCGGAAAGTGTACGCAGTGATAAAAACCTCATAGTTTGCTTCGGAATGGGACTTGGCTACGGCTTGAAACCGCTTTCGGAGCGTTTTCCTGGCAAGCGCATCACTGTGATAGAGCCGGATAAACACCTCTTCAATCTCGCCATGCACAACATCGAACTGGGAGATTTACCCGGAGACGTGACCTTCATTATCGGCTACGAGGATTTCGAAATCCCCGCACTCATGGGTGATGCCGGGAGTTTCTGTATTGCAGAGCTCAAGCAACGCACCCGGCTGATGCCGCGCTATTTCGACGCCCTACGAAGACGACTTGATGGGCGGCCCGTGTTCGAGCTTAGCGACAAGTGGAAGTACCCGAAGTTCAGCGACCCACGCAAGGTTAAGGTAATCTACATCGATAGCGGCTATGTGCTGACAAAGGAGTGTCTTACAGCGCTTCAGCAGCTCGGTCACGACGTACAGTACATCCACATCGACAAGGAAAACTACCAGTACGACGAGTTCGTGCGCAATTTTCTGACCCTCATCGCCCAGTTCCATCCCGATTTCGTACTCACCATCAACCATCTCGGTTTCGATCAGGAAGGCCGCATGACGGAACTACTCAGTGAACTCGAGATCCCTTATATCTCATGGTACGTCGATAGCCCAACTGTCGTCCTGAGCGGGAAAGGCACCAACATCAGCGATTTCTGCAACATATTCGTCTGGGATCGTGACTACATCCAGGATGTCCTCGACGCTGGTTACCCGTATGTCGATTACCTTCCTTTAGCCACGATGCCGGAGCTCTTCAAGCCCATGGGATTACCCTATCGCTGCGACGTCTCCTTCGTGGGCAGCAGCATGGTTTACAGCACGCACAAGAACCTGCGCAGCATGGTTTTCCGACGCGACTTGCTCTACCATCTAGACACGGTCGCGGAGGAATTTCTCAAGCTGAACAGTCGCTACGTTCGGCAGACGATCGAAAACGTCCGCGAAGCTGGCACGGAGCTTCGTTTTGACAGCCTGGAGCAGCAACTCGATTTCGAGGCAGCCGTGCTGTGGCGTGCCACGCAAATCTACCGCATGAGCGGTGTGCAGAAGCTCGCGAATTTCTATCCGACCATCTTTGGCGATCCGAACTGGGATAGCCTGCTGGACAGCCGCTACCGCATCGAACGCGAAGTGATGTATTACGACAATCTGCCCGAGGTTTACAATACCAGTCGCATCAATTTCAACATGACCAGCCGACAGATGAAGAACGCCGTCAATCAGCGCGTGTTTGACGTCCCGGCGTGCGGGAAATTCCTGCTGACAGACTACAAACAGCAGCTTGAAGAGATCTTCGACACGCATGGGGAAGAAGTGGTCTTCTTTAACGATGTGGAGGAAATTCCCGATCTGGTGCGGTTCTATCTCGAACATGACGACATACGTGAAAAATACGCGCAAAATGCCTATCGTCGCATCACTCAAAACGAGACCTATCGCCACCGCCTGACCAAGATGATCGACATCATGCGAAAGCGATATTGGTAGTCCAACCATGCGATACCTTTATATATTGATTCTACTCAGTAGCGGTATACTGCTATACGCCGAAAACCAGCTCGATATTGTATGGCAAATGCAGGGTGAAATATCTAGTGATGAATTTGGAAAAATGGTAATTGCCCTTGACTTCAATGGTGATGGCATTGATGATTTGGCTGTAAATGCAAGGAAATATTATAATGATCCTGATCATGTTCTACATAGGGGAAAACTCTATATTTATTTCGGATCAGATACGGGTTTGCCAGAGACACCTGATTTGTCAATATCAGCACCGGCGGACACCGCATTTCATCACATCATTGCATCTGAGTATATCAGTAATCTTGGCGACATGAACAATGATGGGTGTGACGATATTGGTTACAATTATATCGAAGTTACCTTTGACGGTCTTTATCACACATATCGACAGATGCGTATCCTTCTCGGCAACACCGTCAACGATACGATCCCTGACTACGAATATGAAATCAGTGATACATACGCCGAAATTCATCCGCTGGGCGATATCAATGGCGACGGATACGATGATGCGGGAATAACCGAAGGCAATTATTCTCTTACCTACTCCATCGTGTATGGCGGCAGCTTCGAGAAGGTGAGGTTTGTGGAAGGTAGATATACACGAGGAAGTAAAGGTTTTTGGGGCTTAGGTGATGTGAATGGAGATGGTTTTGATGATTTCATGTATAACTATGAAGATCCATATGATGAGCACAGCACATTTCATAATTGTTTTTTCTATGGAGCGGCAACACAAGATACGGTAGCTGATTACCATATGGTAAATGAATCGACTGCGGGATATAATCTTATGCTCGTTCCAGCGGGAGATTGGAATGGGGACGGATATGATGATTTCGCTTTCTATAGCTATTTTGAAGCAGGAGAAAATGGCAATCCTTCCCCTGGTTGCCGCTTGTGGCGCGGAGGAGAAACCATTCATTGGGACTGGTTTGGTTATATTGAATATTACGGAAGATTCTTTCCATCCCACGGCGACATTAATGGCGACGGTAAAGGAGATCTGATTAATTCTTATATTATCTCTACGGGCAATGCGGGATACCTATATTTCTATATAGGCGACCAGAACGGCACTTGGGATTATAATGGTTATACCCCGGAAGAAGGCTATGGCGGGTATTATACCCACGCTGTTGGCGATTTCGATAACGACGGCTGTGACGATATTGCGGTGGGAGCCTATGGCGATGAAGGCAGTTCCTCGCCTAATAATTTTGGTCATGTGTTTGTCTATGGAGGTCACGAAGATTTGGTGGAGCAAGACACGAATGATGCCGACGACGAGACCGTACCGCTGGCGGATATCACCTTCAACGCCTACCCCAACCCGTTCAATCCGGAAGTGTCGTTCGAGGTCAAGACGGACGCCGAATACCATGATTTAACAATAGAAATCTATAATATACGAGGGCAAAAGGTGGAAACGATTGCGGTCGATCATGCCGGTGAAGCCGTGACCTGGAAACCCAAAGACAAAGCGAGTGGGATCTATACTTGCAAGCTAACCGCAGAGGGCAAGCAGCTAAGCACAAGAAAGGTGACGCTATTGAAATAGCGCTTGAAAATTGGAATAAAATGTGCATAAAATTGCGTAGGGTTGAGAAGACACAACAGCAGCACAGAATGGAGGGCAACCATGCGTTACCTACATATATTGATTTTACTAGCCATGAGCGTACTGATATACGCTGAAAACCAGCTCGATGTTGTCTGGCAGATGCAAGGCGAGCAACCAAGTGATTGCTTCGGTTATTATGTTGAATCGCTTGATTTCAACGGTGATGGAATTGACGATTTAGCAGTAAGTGCCTGGATGTATCGTAACGACACTAGCTACCCGAACCAACATGGCAAGTTTTATATATATTATGGTTCAGATAATGGCTTACCTAACGAACCAAACTTACATGTTTCCGCTGTTGTAGATACCTTGCTTGATTGGCAATACTCATGGATGAAAATTCGTAACTTGGGCGATATGAATAATGATGGGTGTGATGACATTGGATATTTCTTCCGTGAGAAAATATTCTATGATGGACGCCCTTCTGTTTCTTATTATTGTTGTCGTATTCTTTGCGGGAATACAGTTAACGACACCATTCCCGATTACGAATTCGAAGTGAATTACTCAGAAAGTGAGATCAATCCCCTCGGCGACATCAACGGTGACGGCTACGACGACGCGGGAATAACAGAGTTTCGCAACAACATTCTTACCTATTCCATCGTGTATGGCGGCAGCTTCGAGAAGGTGACATTTGTGGATGGGATTTATACACTTAACGGCAAAGGCTTCCGTGGCTTGGGTGATGTAAATGGGGATGGGTATGACGACTTCAACTATTATTACCAGACTGACAACGTTGTCATGCCTGATAACACATTGCGTGCCAGTTTTCATAATTGTTTTTTTTTAGGTAGCACTGTCCAGGATACGATTCCCGACTATAGGTTGAATATTTTGTCTCCTGTCAATTTATGGTATGAACTGTATCCGGCAGGTGATTGGGATGGCGATGGCTACGACGATTTTGTTCTTTCAGGTTACGACGTTCCAGAGGATGGAAGTACGTCTCCCGGGTGCCGCCTGTGGCGTGGTAGCGAAACCATTCACTGGGATTGGTACGGTCATGTGGAATATTACTCAATCTTCGTTCCGGTATATGGCGATCTAAATAACGATGGTCACGGTGATTTGGTGAATTCCTTTACTTTTGCATCTGGGAATTTGGGGTACCTTTATGTATATCTTGGCGATCAGAATGGAACCAAAGATTTCAGTAGTTCAACATACGAAGATGGCTATGGCGCGGGACGTGCCATAGGCGACTTCAACAACGACGGTTTCAATGACATCGCAGTAGGAGCTTACGGTGACGGCGGAACATCAGACTGGAACTGGGGCTATGTGTACGTTTACGGCGGCCATGAGGATCTTGTTGAACAAGACACGAATGATGCCGACGACGAGACCGTTTCGCCTGCGGATATCACCTTCAACGCCTACCCCAACCCGTTCAATCCGGAGGTGTCGTTTGAGATCAAGACGGATACCGAATATCATGATTTAACAATAGAAATCTATAACATACGAGGGCAAAAGGTGGAAACGATTGCGGTCGATCATGCCGGTGAAGCCGTGACCTGGAAACCCAAAGACAAAGCGAGCGGAATCTATACCTGTAAGCTTACCGCAGAGGGCAAGCAGCTAAGCACAAGGAAGGTGACGCTACTGAAATAGCGCTTGAAAATTGGAATAAATTGTGTTTTTAAGTTGCGTAGGGTTGAGAAGACACAACAGCAGCACAGAATGGAGGGCAACCATGCGTTACCTACATATATTGATTTTACTAGCCATGAGCGTACTGATATACGCTGAAAACCAGCTCGATGTTGTCTGGCAGATGCAAGGTGAACAATCAAGTGATTGCTTCGGTTATTATGTTGAATCGCTTGATTTCAACGGTGATAATATCGATGATTTGGCTGTAACAGCATATCAATACTACTTGAATGAAAATTATACAAACCAAAGAGGCAAGCTTTATATATATTTTGGCTCTGATGATGGTTTGGGGGATTCTCCCGACATGACGATATCTACTCCGGTTGACACAACATTTGTGTATCATGATTCATGGGGATTTATCCAGAACCTGGGCGACATGAACGGTGATAGTTGCGATGACATAGGATATAGAACGACCTACCGAACCTTTGACGGTCTTTATCACACATATCGACAGATGCGTATCCTTCTCGGCAACACCGTCAACGATACGATCCCTGACTACGAATATGAAATCAGTGATACATACGCCGAAATCCACCCGCTTGGCGATATCAACGGCGACGGATACGATGATGCGGGAATAACCGAAGGCAATCACTACCTTACCTACTCCATCGTGTATGGCGGAAGCTTCGAGAAGGTGACGTTTGTGGAGAATCTATATACATGGCAAGATAAAGGATTTCGTGGTCTTGGTGATGTGAATGGTGATGGCTTTGATGATTTTTACTACAATCATCAACCTGATCCGGTAGAACAACCGGACGGCTCTTTTCTTTACCATTATCGAAATGACTTTTTTTTCGGCAGCCCAACCTTAAGCACAGAGCCAGACTATTGTATGGATTATATCACGATCATTAATTTTCTTTATGAGTTGTATCCTGCCGGAGATTGGAACGGAGATGGGTACGATGACTTTGTCCTATCTTATTACGACGCTACCGATGATGGCAGTGTTTCCCCTGGTTGTCGCCTGTGGCGCGGAGGCGAAACCATTCACTGGGACTGGTATGGCCATATTGAATTCTATTCCAATCTGAATCCTTCTTTCGGCGATATCAATGGGGATGGTAAGGGAGATCTGGTTAATCCTTATATAATCTCAACGGGCGATGCGGGATACTTGTTTTTTTATATAGGCGATCAGAACGGTACCTGGGACTATAATGGCTACACATTCGAACCCGGGTATGGTACAAGTAATGGACACGCCGTTGGCGATTTCGATAACGATGGCTACGATGATATCGCTGTAGGAGCCTATGGCGATGCGGGTAGCGCTTCACCTAATAACTTTGGTTATGTGTACGTTTACGGCGGCCATGAGGATCTTGTTGAACAAGACCTTGATCCGATAGATGACGAGACGGTTCCGCTGGCTGATATCACCTTCAACGCCTACCCCAACCCGTTCAACCCCGAGGTGTCGTTTGAGATCAAGACGGACGCCGAATACCATGATTTAACAATAGAAATCTATAATATACGAGGGCAAAAGGTGGAAACGATTGCGGTCGATCATGCCGGTGAAACCGTAACCTGGAAACCGAAAGACAAAGCGAGTGGGATCTATACATGCAAGCTTACTGCGGAGGGCAAGCGGCTAAGCACAAGGAAGGTGACGCTACTGAAATAGCGCTTGAAAATTGGAATAAATTGTGTTTTTAAGTTGCGTAGGGTTGAGAAGACACAACAGCAGCACAGAATGGAGGGCAACCATGCGTTACCTACATATATTGATTTTACTAGCCATGAGCGTACTGATATACGCCGAAAACCAGCTCGATGTTGTCTGGCAGATGCAAGGCGAATTACCTAGTGATGAGTTTGGGAAAATGGTAATTGCCCTTGACTTCAATGGTGATGGCATTGATGATTTGGCTGTAAATGCAAGGAAATATTATAATGATCCTGATCATGTTCTACATAGGGGAAAACTCTATATTTATTTCGGATCAGATACGGGTTTGCCAGAGACACCTGATTTGTCAATATCAGCACCGGCGGACACCGCATTTCATCACATCATTGCATCTGAGTATATCAGTAATCTTGGCGACATGAACAATGATGGGTGTGACGATATTGGTTACAATTATATCGAAGTTACCTTTGACGGTCTTTATCACACATATCGACAGATGCGTATCCTTCTCGGCAACACCGTCAACGATACGATCCCTGACTACGAATATGAAATCAGTGATACATACGCCGAAATCCACCCGCTTGGCGATATCAACGGCGACGGATACGATGATGCGGGAATAACCGAAGGCAATCACTACCTTACCTACTCCATCGTGTATGGCGGCAGCTTCGAGAAGGTGGGGTTTGTGGAAGGAATCTACACACGAAATGGCAAGGGTTTTCGCGGTCTTGGCGATGTGAATGGTGACGGTTATGATGATTTTAGCTATTACTTTCAACCAGATTATATCGAACAACCTGACGGTTCGTTATTGTGGTGTTTTTTTAATCGTTTTTTCTACGGTGGCACAACCCAAGATACCACTCCTGATTATAGTCTAGATTATCATTCGACACTCAATTTATGGTATGAACTTAATCCTGCCGGAGATTGGAACGGAGATGGGTACGATGACTTTGTCCTATCTTATTACGACGCTACCGATGATGGCAGTGTTTCCCCTGGTTGTCGCCTGTGGCGTGGAGGCGAAACCATTCACTGGGACTGGTATGGCCATATTGAATTCTACTCCTATTTCAATCCTTCATTCGGCGATATCAATGGGGATGGCAAGGGAGATCTGGTAGATACTCATATTATCTCAACGGGCGATGCGGGATACTTGTTTTTTTATATAGGCGATCAGAACGGTACCTGGGACTATTATGGCTACACATTCGAACCCGGGTATGGTACAAGTAGTGGTCATGCCGTTGGCGATTTCGATAACGACGGCTATGACGATATTGCGGTGGGAGCCTATGGCGATGCGGGTAGCGCTTCACCTAATAACTTTGGTTATGTGTACGTTTACGGCGGCCATGAGGATCTTGTTGAACAAGACCTTGATCCGATAGATGACGAGACGGTTCCGCTGGCTGATATCACCTTCAACGCCTACCCCAACCCGTTCAACCCGGAGATTTCATTCGAGATCAAGACGGATGCTGAATATCATGATCTGACGATAGAAATCTATAACATACGAGGGCAAAAGGTGGAAACGATTGCGGTCGATCATGCCGGTGAAACCGCAGTCTGGAAGCCAGAAGACAAAGCGAGTGGGATCTATACTTGCAAGCTAACCGCAGAGGGCAAGCAGCTAAGCACAAGGAAGGTGACGCTGTTGAAATAGCGTTCTCCTTCGTCGAACCGACCCTCTCCCTGAGAAAATGGCGAGGGTTAGAAAGGAGAAATGCAAGCGAGGTGTCCGCGTACCCTAGCGAAAAGAAAATAACTTGCTTCCGGCAGTGCACTCTACCATTCTTGGCATGAAAAATCATCGATGGAGACAACATGAGAAACATATTGTATTTACTGGTCGTTGTAGCGTTCCTGCTTGCGGGATGCAGCGCGGAAAAGGGTCCGTTGGGATCCAAGGACAACCCGATCAAAATGTACTTCGTGCCGTCAATGGAGGCGGGACGTGTAATCACCGGCGCTGAGGCCATCTCCGAGCTTCTTCACGAGAAGACGGGGCTTTTCTTCAAAGTGGGCGTTCCGACCAGCTACGCGGCTGTGATCGAAACCATGAACACAAAAGAAGCCGATATCGGCTGGCTCGCGACTTTTGCGTATGTGCTGGCGAATCAGAAATACAACGCTCACGTCGGGCTTACCGTCGTGCGCAACGGTCTTAAAGAATATCGCGGACAGTTCGTGTCCCGCGCAGGCAGCGGAATCGAGACGCTCGAGGATGTTCAGGGCAAGATCGTTGCCTACACCGACGCGGCATCCACTTCCGGCCATATCTATCCCTCGGCAATGCTGAAGGGACTCGGCGTGGAGCCGGAGAACTACTACTTCTCGGGTGGCCATCCTCAATCCATACTTGCGGTTTACGAAGGTAATGCCGATGTCGGTTGCACCTATTGGTCGCCGGACAAAGACGGCAAGCCCCAGGATGCGCGTACACACGTCTTGCAGACCTACCCCGATGTTATGGAGAAAGTGGTTCCGTTCGCCTACACTGAATGGATTCCGAACGACACCGTCACCTTCCGCGCGGAATTCCCGGAAGACCTGAAAGAGCAGATTGTTAATGCGCTGCTCGAGATCGTGGAGACCGAAAAAGGCCATGATATCATGTACAATCTATATGAGATCGACGGTTTCGTAAGGGCGCAAGATTCGGATTACGACGTTGTGCGCAAGACGCTCGAAACGCTCAATATAACGGCTGATTCGTTCGTAAAATAACTATGCTGTATATCTCGTCATTACATAAATACTACGCTGATGGCACACATGCGCTTAAGGGTATCGACCTAAAGGTAGAGAAAGGTGAATTCGTTATTCTGCTCGGGCTTTCCGGCTCGGGTAAATCGACGCTGCTCCGGTGCATCAACAGGCTGATCGAACCATCCAGCGGCGAGATCGTATTCGACGATAAACATGTCGAGAAGGCTTCATCTAAAGAACTGCGTGAAATCAGGCATCGTATCGGCATGATATTCCAGCAATTCAACCTTGTGCGCAATCTCAGTGTAATGACTAATGTCCTGACCGGACGCTTGGGGTCGATGAACGGTTTCGGCTCGCTGACACTGCCCTGGAAACGGGATGAGATTGCCCGTGCCAGAGTCGCGCTGGAGCGTGTCGGTCTGACCGATTTCGCGTCGCGCCAGGTGCGCAACCTCAGCGGTGGACAGCAGCAGCGTGTGGCCATCGCCAGAGCGCTGATGCAGGAGCCGCAGCTTATCCTCGCCGATGAGCCGGTAGCAAGCCTCGATCCCGCCACGGCGGATACGGTCATGCGCTATCTGGGCGAACTCAACCGCAAAGACAGCATCACGGTGGTCTGCTCGCTACACTTTTTGAGTTTGGCAAGAAAATACGGATCGCGCGTCGTGGCGCTGAAAGATGGGAAGGTCGTGTATGACGGCGCACCGTCGACTGTCGATAATGAGCGATTCCGCGAAATCTACGGTGAGGACGCGGAGGAGGTTGAGATCCGATGAAAGGCCAGAAGAAGCGCACACAGGCGATGGGGATGGATATCCTCATCTGGATGTACCTCGGCGGATGCATCACCTATCTTATCAACCACTGGTTTCTTCCCGATGCCACCATCTGGCATTACGGCCTCTTCGGCTGGCTTCCGGCCGTGATCCTGAATCTGACCGGACACAGTCCCGGATGCCGCTATATCATGGGGAAGAACGATACTCCTTGGTTCAAGAGCGTCGGAACCTGGACGGTTATTCTCACGATCGTGATTACGTTCGTGGTGGGATGGGTCGTCGTGGAGATCAACCCCTATAAGCTTTTCACCCGGGCGGGTAACGCAAAGCATATCGTCTCGGGACTCTTTCAGCCCAATTTCAAGCTCATGATGCCGCTGCTCAAAGCGCTTATGGAGACCATCTTCCTGGCGTTGCTGGCAACGGTTCTCGCGATTCCCTTCGCGTTCGGATTCAGTTTCCTGGCATCAAGGAACCTTATGCCGCGCACCTTTCTTGGCAACAGTATCTATTTACTGATACGCACCATTGCAACAATCTTTCGTAGCGTGGAGGCGATCGTTTGGGCTATCATCTTTTCGGTATGGGTCGGCATTGGGCCATTTGCCGGTATGCTGGCGCTGATGATCCATTCTATCGCAGCGTTGACCAAGCTATATTCCGAGCAGATCGAGAACATCGATTCGGGCCCGGTCGAGGCCATCAAAGCCACGGGCGCAGGCGGTTTCTGGGTCTGGTGGTATGCGGTAATCCCGCAAATTCTTTCACCCTTCCTGGCTTTCACCATCTATCGTTGGGATATCAACGTCCGTATGGCGACCATCGTCGGTTTCGTAGGCGGCGGCGGTATCGGGCTGGCCCTCCAGCAGCAACAGCAGATGCTTGCATGGCAAAATGTCGGTGTGATCATCTGGCTTATCGCGCTGACTGTGTGGCTGATGGATCTTGTGAGTGGAAAAGTCAGGGCAAAACTATTGGATATATGATGAAACGACAGATAGACGCAGTAATCTTTGACCTGGACGGAACGCTGATCGACTCGATGGGCGTGTGGACGCAGGTTGATGTGGAATTCCTCGAAAAGCGTGGGATCGCGGTCCCTGACGATCTTTTTCAAGACCTCAAAGAAGGAAACAGCTTCTTCGAAGTAGCTTTGTATTTCAAGCAGAAATTCGGGCTTCCCGAATCCCCAGAGGAGATCATCCAGGAATGGACCGATATGGTCGCTCATCACTACTGCTGCGATATCGGATTGAAGCAAGGTACACTGGAACTCCTGGCACTGCTCGAGGATAACGACATTCGCATTGCCGTTGGAACCAGCAACTCAAAGTTTCTGGCGGAAAAAGTGTTGAAGGCAAACCACGTCCTTCGATATTTCAACGCGATCGTGGCCGGTGAAGGCGAGCTGCGCGGCAAGCCCTATCCAGACATTTTCCTGAAAGCCGCGGAGCTTATCGGCGTAGAGCCAGAACGATGCCTGGTATTCGAGGATGTTCATGCTGGCGTCAAGGCCGCACTCAATGCAGGTATGCGTGTCTTTGCGGTGCGCGATATACATGCAAAACACGAGTGGGAAGCCATCGAGCAGGATGCGCATCTGGTCGCGAATCAGCTTGACGAGCTGATAATTGCCACGGGAAAACTGTTTTCCTGACCTTATTCCATGATAATGTTGTACCACAGATTATAAGAGAAAAAAAGCAACGTCACCAATTGGAACCTATTACTGTTTTTACAACGGTTTCGTGTCGGGGTCGGACAACCGTTCCCGATTTATTTGTTGACGGTATGTAAGGATCTTCGCAAAAAGCACACAAACAATCCTTTCGGAGTAGAGTGGATGGATGTAATCGTTACGATTTTACACCTCGTTGGAGCGCTTGGAGTCTTTTTGTACGGTATGCGCGTGATGAGCGACGGCATACAGAAACTTGCTGGCGACCGCATGCAGGCGATCATGAATTTCATGACGCGCAACAGGGTCGTCGCTGTTCTCACCGGTTTCATGATTACTGCCCTGGTTCAATCGTCCTCCGCGACGACCGTGATGGTCGTCAGCTTCGTCAACGCCATGCTGTTGAATCTGCAACAGGCGATCGGCGTGATCATGGGCGCGAATATCGGTACCACGGTCACGACCTGGATCGTATCCTACTTTGGCTTCAAGTTCAAGATCAGCGCAATTGCGATCCCGATTATCGGTGTCGGTTTCCCGTTTGTCCTTTCTCGTAAACACAGCTATAAAAACTTCGGTATGGTGCTGGTCGGATTCGGCCTTCTCTTCCTCGGCCTGACATTCCTTAAAGATTCAGTCCCCGATATCAAGAACCATCCCGAAATCCTCGAATTTCTCAAAAACTACTCCAGCATGGGTTTCTGGTCGTACCTGATTTTCGTTGCGGTGGGAACGGTACTCACGATTATCGTGCAGTCTTCCAGCGCGGCGATGGCGGTAACCGTAACCATGGCTTTCAAAGGCTGGATCGATTTCCCGACCGCAGCCGCGATCGTACTGGGTGAGAATATTGGCACGACAATCACGGCCTACCTGGCCTCGATTGGGACGAATGTTCACGCGCGACGGGCTGCGAGAGCGCACTTCCTGTTCAACGTCTTCGGAGTGATCTGGCTGACGTTTATCTTCAATGCCTTCCTTCGATTCATCCTCTGGCTTGCGCCGTGGGACGCGACTCTCCAGGAGAATCTTCCGCTCAATCTCTCACTTTTCCACACAATATTCAATATCAGTAACACACTCGTGTTTCTACCCTTTATAACGCCTTTTGCACAGCTTGTGAATAAGCTTGTGAAGGAACGCAAAGACGAGATATCACGCGTATACAAGCTTGCGTATATATCATCAGGTATTCAGGACACCGTACAGATGAACCTTTTCAAGGTGCAATCCGAGATCAAGAAGATGGCTCGTATCGGTGCTGATATGGTTGCCAGCGCGATCGAGGTGTTTCACAATCCCGATAAGCACATGGGCGAGACTGTCGATGAGATCAAGCAGCGCGAAGATTACACGGACCAAATGCAGGAACAGATATCAATGTTCCTGGTACATTGTTTGGAAGAAGGTGTGGGGGAGAAAACCACCAATAACATCAACGCTATGCTGCGCATCACGCACGAGCTCGAGAACATCGCTGACAGCGCTTTCCGGCTGATTTTGCTAATCGAAAAGAAACGCCACAAAAAGATTGAGCTTCATCCTGCTGCCGATGAAGAGATCACAGCGTTTTCCAGCATCGTCATGAAGTTTATCATTTTCGTGCAGGAACGTATGATTCGACACTTGAGCGAAGATGAACTATACTTGGCGCTCGAGCTGGAGAAAAAGGTCGATCAATCTCGCCATAAGCTGAAAAAAGGCGCACAGAAACGAATCCAGGAAGGTGCGGATGTCCGTGCTGAATTGCTCTACATCGACCTTCTGCGACATCTGGAGCATATCGGCGACCACTCGCTCAATATCGCTGAAGCGCTGAGATCGTATCAGTAGGTTTATACTATCTCTGAGCTTTCTTCCTAATCAAATTACGTTCGAAGGGATTCTAAACAATATCTGCTTATTGTCGATTGGTCGATATCAGGCTTCGTCCTCCATAAACTCGATTTCTTTGATTCGACGCTCGGGTTGGGGGAGATGCCTGTCTGGCTCGAGATCAGGATCAACCTCAATATCGAATTGCGCCACCATCGCCTTGAGCTCATGAGCCTGACTGCGTAATTCTTCGGAAGCGCTCGAGGATTCTTCGGCGTTGGAAGCATTCGCCTGCGTCACGTGGTTCAGCTCACCGAGAGCTGAATTGATATTGCGGATCTCGGAGGTCTGCGCCTGAGATATCTCGCTGACTTGTTGTATGATTCCGTTAACCTTCTCGATGCTCTCCTGAATCTCCTCAAAGCGCGTCGTAGCGTCGCTGACAATCGATACACCGCTTGTCGCGTTTCGCTTGGCTTCTTCGATCAGAATTCCGGTGTCGTGTGCAGCGGATGCACTTCGCTGCGCGAGGTTTTTCACTTCTTCCGCAACAACGGCAAAGCCTTTTCCTGCCGCCCCGGCCCGTGCAGCTTCCACCGCAGCGTTCAATGCCAGTATATTGGTCTGGAATGCTATTTCATCGATGGTCTTGAGAATCTTACCTGTCTCCTCAGATGATGCCGCAATTGCCGATATCGCTTCGTTCATTCGATTCATTGCGTTTGTGCCGGCATCGACCTTCTCGAGTGTTTCTTTAGCGAGCTTCGCGCCAACTTGTGCATTTTCCGCATTGAGCTGCGTGAGACGTTCCATCTCCTTCACGTTGTCATTCACCCCATGAAGCGATTCCGCCTGTTGAGATGCTCCCTGCGCCAGATTTTGAGCACCGTCGGAAATCTGTATCGACGCCGAATCGATCTGCGACACGGATGATTCGACCTGCTGTAACGCGTTGCGTAGATTGGATGCGGCATTGTTCACGTTCTCCTGGAACTCAGCCAGTTGACCCTTGTAGTTGCCCTTAACGCAAGGCGTAAGGTCCTTCTCGGCGATTCGCTCCATCACGCACATTACTTCTTCGATCGGTTTCATGATGACGTTCATGATCTGGTTGATCCCACTGATGACAGTCCTGAACTCGCCATCAAACTGTTCGAGATCCGCACGATTTTTAAGGTCGCCCATCAGTACGGCGCGCATCAGGCTGCGTGCCTCTTCCACCATGGAATTGATCGCCGCGATCATAGATTGCAGCGATGGCGTTAGGATATCGTTTTTCGAGAGCCGTTCCATCTTCTGGAAGTCGGTGAGGGCTCTCATATCACCACGTGACAACTTCTCGGAAGCATCTTCGATTTTATGCAGGTTCTCGATCACAGCGTTTACCGCTCCCGAAATGTTGTTGAAGATACCGTGGTAGTTTTCGGATGCCCTTTCGGTCAGATCGTTCACCGCCACTTTCTGCAAGATGCGGTTTGCGTTTTCAAGTGCTTGCAGCCCGTCAATGGCAGTGTTGATGCTGGATATCAGAATGTTGAAATCACCCTCGAACTTCTGCTCGACCTTCTTTGGGATAACACCCTGACTGATCGCAAGGATTTTTTCGGATGTGATCTGGATGGGCTCGACAAAGTTTTCTACGACTTCGTTGATACCATAGATCAGCTTTGCCCAACGATTCTCGAACTTTGACCAATCGCCACGAACATCGAGTTTTCCGGCTTTGATTGCGATGATCAAGAGTCTTGCTTCACCAAGTAGGTTCTCCGTTACGCTGACCGCCTTATTGATGCTACGTCTGATTTGATCCAGTTCACCGCTATATTCCTCTTCGATTTTGGGCGGTATCTGTCCCGTGGCAATCTGCTCGATGTGATCCTGCATGATTTTCATCGGTCCGTGACAGGTGGATATCATGCGATTGAAGTCATTAATGATTTGCGAGTATTGATTTTCGACATTTGTTGGATTAGCACGATACGAGAGATTACCTGCCTTGATTGCTCGAGCCATGCTTCCGGTTTCGTCCAGTAATTGCTGGAGAGCACGATTCTGCTTACGATGCCGGGAGACGAGTTTCCAGGTAAGAAAACTCAAACAAGTAATGAAAACAATGAGATAGGAAACGAGCCATGTGTTTGCAGATTCATTTGAATGGTCATTTATGCTGGAGATCGCAAGCAGAGCGACAATCCCTGGGATAGTGAAATACAAGAGCGTGAGGGTGGCGTGCATTGCGAACTTCCGAGATGATGATTGCGTACTCATAGGAGCCTCCTGTTCATCAACGAAATATAATAAATATGAAATTCGTGAAGCGTCTGTCAAGAATAATCCACCGAGTAGGTCGTGTATATATTAATAGTGAGTGAGTCTCATTTTATGCATGAAATAATCTGTAATGTAGGGCGCGTTTTTTATCTTATTGAATCAATGCAGTTTATAAGTAATTTAATGAATAGTTGATAAGGAGGATGGATAAAATATGTCGGAGATTCCGGGATAAATATCTTTATATACGATTCACGCGCGGTAATCCTGTTCCGCGCAGATTCATAGACTGAGCAGTATCCGGATAATTAATTTCAAAAAGCCTGGTTTCAGCCTGTTGCACATCCGGAATCAGGCGGACATTGTAGAATTCTTCCGCGTCGATTGAAACATCGCAAGCGTATGTTGTGTTATCAATTTGCATGTAACCACCTCGTTCAATACTGTTTCTGTGTTTTTTCACGTTACACCTCATTATGAATACAGAATCAGTATATCGCATTAGTGATGCCAAAACAGACGATTACCTGGATATAGTTGTAAGACGCTATTGTGCAGTAATATAGGAGTGTTTCAGGGGCGAGCGGTCAAAATGAGTGATTCGTTCAAAATGAGTGAATCATTCAAAATGACCGATCAATATGGAATCAGAGCATCTCCAGAAAGCTTTCGATGCGGAGACGTGCCTGCGAATCCAGGCTACCGGGGCGGTCAGCTTCCAGGGTCAGCGTCGGGATATCGATGTGGCGTTTGAGGACGATGTTGTCGATCTGTCTGTGACAGAATGCCTGCGTGTAGCTTATGATGCCGTCAAGTTTACGGCGCTCAATCTCCTGAGTAATGTCCTGAAGCCTGTCGAAAACCGTGTACGGATAGGTGTAGTGTAGGTATTGATCGAGGATATCCTCTTCCAGATATGGCATTGCAAATTGCCGTTGCACCTCGTTGAAAACGATACGAGCACCGTTTTTTTCCAGGAAGTCGTACAGATCGTCGATAATAGGGGGGACGCCGATGAATCCGAGACGAACGCGATCCTTTTCCGGTTTGCGTCGCGCGGCCAGCACGATGAATTCGTTCAGGCGAGTCTCGAAATCGTCTGGATCACCTTCGAAATCAGAGGAATTGACCAGCCAGAAGTGGTTTTCACAGCCGGTAACCACGCCATCCTGCCAGGTCATGCGATCAAGTTCGATGAGCCGTTTGCGAATCTTGTCGAGCCTTTGTTTGGCAAACTCGGTCTGCATTCTATCGATTCCGAATCTGGCTTCCAGACGGCTGATTTCACGATCCAATTCTTCTCGGTTCTTCTCGTAAGGAAAAGAGAATGGGATGACTTCGACGCCGTGCTCCTGGTACAGACTCATGAGTGAATGGGTGTTGGAGCAGTCGCCACCGGTGATTCCCACGATGGTATCGAACTCACTTCTACCCACAGAATAGAGTCCCTTGATCCAGGCGCAGACGTTTCTTGGAAAGCCGTCGAACTCTGCCGATTCTACGAATCCGGCCGCCTTGCCGGTGATGAAGATATTGTTCAGATCAACCGGCTTCATACCGGCCGCAAAGACGGTTTCAACCGGGAATGACGAGGTAAATCCTATTTTTTTCATCGTACACGAACCTCTTTTATTCGCTACTCATCTCGAGGTATCGATCTTCCATTTCTTCTTTCTCCAGAGACAGCCGTTCGATCTCGACCTTGAGGTCGTTGATTTCCACCTGGAGCGTCCTGATTTTCTCGGAATCGCTGTAAGTAGAAGGATCGGCGTAAGTAATCTCCTTCTCGTGGAGCTGATCCCGTTTATTCTGAATCTCGATTCCCTTCTCGTCGATCTCGTCCATCAGACGTTCGAGCACGATGGGGTTGGTTCGAGCCTTGCGCGGATTGGTTCGCTGCGTCTTGTCGGAACGGTCAGTCTTCTTATCGACTTTCCGCTCGAGATCGAAGAGTTCCTGAATGGAAAGCTCAGTCTCTTCTACCTTGCCACCGCCGAAGAACCATTTACGGGTGGCAACGTTCTCCACGAAGGTGAGGTCGTGCGAGACGAAGATCACGGTGCCGGTATAATCCTGAAGCGCTTTTTCGAGATTACCTACTGTGAGGATATCCAGGTGGTTGGTGGGCTCGTCGAGTATGAGCAGGTTGGGTTTTTGCATGATCAGCACGGAAAGATAGAGCCTTGCCTTCTCACCACCACTCAGCACGTCCACCATCTTCTCAAGCGCGTCGCCGTAGAAGCCGAAACGCGCAAGATAACCGATCACCTCACCCTGTGGCGCGCCGGGCATAAGTTCCCATATGGTCTCGCGAATGGTCTTGCCGTTGGTGAGGTTGATATGCATCTGGTCGTAATATCCGATATTGAGGCTGGCTCCACGATAGAGCTTGCCGCCGAGGATATTCTGCTCTCCGATGAGGGTTCTCAGGAGTGTCGTCTTACCGCTTCCATTTCGCCCGATGATGGCGATGCGATCCTGGTAGAAGACGTTGAGATCGACCTTGTCTGCAAGTGTGAGATTCGGGAAGCCGATTCTACAGTTATCCATCCGGAAAACGTCGTTACCGCTACGCCCCTGGCTGTCGATGCGCAGTTTGACGACCGATTCGGTCATCGGTTTCTCGATCCGATCCATCTTTTCCAGCATCCTGAGGCGAGATTTCGCCTGCTGCACCTTTTGGCCGGCCATATTCTTGCGGATGAAATCCTCGGTCTTGGCGATCAGCTTCTGTTGCTGCTTGAACTGCTTGAGCTGTGTCTCCTCCTGACGATTCTTCTCGAACTCGTACTGCGAGTAGTTTCCACCGTAGAGGAAGAGCCGCTTCTCGCGGATTTCGCCGATCTTGGTGACCGTCGCGTCCAGGAAATGGCGGTCGTGGCTGATGATGAGATATGGCTTGCCCAGAGACGGCAGGTATTTCTCCAGCCAGAAGATCATGCTAAAATCGAGATGATTGGTGGGCTCGTCCATGAGGAGCAAATCAAAAGGTTCCAGAAGGATGCGTGCAAGCTGGGTGCGAGTCTTTTCGCCACCACTGAGCAGCCCGATTTTGCGATCCCAAAGAGGACGCAACAAATTGAGCTTGGTCAGAACGATCTCGAGCTGGTTTTCGTAGCCGAATCCGTCAAGTGCGAGAAAGTGATCGTTGAGCTCCGCCAGACGGATCTGGTTTTCGGTGGTGTTGTCCTCCGCCAGCGCATGCTCTGTATCGCGAATTTCCTGATGCAGATCGAGAATATCCTGTCTTGCGCCGGACACGTACTGATAGACGGTCTGGTCTTCTGGTAATTCGGGTTCCTGAGTAAGGTATGCGATTCGGCAGCGATTGGCGACCTGCGGCTTTCCATCCGTGGGTGTCATGCGACCCAAGATCATTTCCAGCAAAGTGGTCTTTCCGCTTCCGTTGCGCCCCACCAGCCCGATGCGGGTGTTATGCTCGATGGAGAGCGATAGATTATCGAACAGGGTGAAACCACCGAAATGGTGCGTCAGCCCCGATACTTGTACAAGACTCATAGCAATTTCCTTTTTATTATACCCAACAATATAAGTACCATTGCATCGCCTTGATCAGATTCAGAGGGTACTATATTGTCGGAAGTTTATCAGACGCTATCCAAACATTTAGAAGTTTGGAGAGGGTAACCACCGAACACATTTTCCAAACGCATGATAACGCACAAGATTTTTCTTGCCATCTATCGTTAAACAGGAAGTTTGACGTCAATCAATCCAAGGAGGAGTGTATGGCTTTCAACCTGAAAAACAGGCATTTCTTGACCCTGCTGGATTTTACGCCGAGAGAAATCCGCTTTTTGCTGGACCTTTCAAGGGACCTGAAAAACGCCAAGTACGCCGGTATCGAACAGAAACAGCTCACCGGTAAAAACATCGCACTTATTTTCGAGAAATCATCGACCCGCACTCGCTGCGCATTTGAAGTGGCAGCGTACGATCAGGGTGCACACGTAACCTATCTGGGACCTTCGGGAAGCCAGATCGGACATAAAGAGACCATGAAAGACACCGCGCACGTTCTGGGCGGAATGTACGACGGTATCGAATATCGCGGCTACGGACAGAAAATCGTGGAAGAACTCGCCGATAACGCAGGCGTCCCCGTTTGGAACGGACTGACCGACGAATTTCATCCGACGCAGGTTCTGGCTGACTTCCTCACCGCGCACGAATGCCTGCGCAAACCCTATGAAGACATCGTATTCGCATATGTCGGAGACGCTCGCAACAACGTTTGCAACTCGCTGATGGTTGGCGCAGCCAAGATGGGTATGGACTTCCGCGCTGTGGGCCCCAAGAGCCTTCAGCCGAATGCCGAACTGCTCCTCAAATGCCAGGAAATCGCCAAAGAAACCGGCGCGAAGATCACCGTCACCGACGACACCGCTGAGGGCGTCAAAGGCGCAGACGTAATCTACACCGACGTCTGGGTATCCATGGGCGAACCGGCAGAAGTTTGGGAAGAGCGTATCACTCTGCTCAAACCGTATCAGATCAACCGCGAACTCATGAACAAGACCGGTAAACCGGGAACCATCTTCCTGCACTGCCTGCCTTCATTCCACAATACCGATACCAAAGTCGGTAAGGAAATCTTCGAGAAATTCGGAATCACTGAAATGGAAGTAACTGACGAGGTCTTCGAAAGCCCTCAGTCACACGTCTTCCAGGAAGCCGAGAACCGTATGCACACCATCAAAGCCGTGATGGTTGCCACACTCGGTTAATCCGAAGGTATATATCTTGAGGGCGAAGCGATTCGCCCTTTTTTTGTGCAATTCAGGGAAGTAATGAGCGGCGCGAAGGCGATAGCAGCCAGCGTACGATGTTTGATAAAAACTCTTGACATGTAGTATCGCCACAGAATTACTTACCTACCGGTAAGGAGGTTGATTTGGATACCAAAGAGATTATTATCAGAACCGCGCTCGAACGATTCCTCAAGTATGGATACGACCGTACGTCCATGAATGAAATCGCTAAACAGGTAGGGATATCCAAGCCTGCGGTTTATCACCATTTCGAAAGTAAGCAGATTCTTGCCGAAAGCGTGATCGATTACTTCGAAGAAAAAGCGTATGCATGGAGTCAACGGAATATTATGAAAGCAAATACGTTCCACGATTTCATGCGATACTTCATCATTACTATCCCACAGTTTTATCATATTGAGAACATCCTTCTGGATCGAGAAAAGACTGACGATTTCAGCATGGGATTCAACGATCTCTGTATGGCGCTTGCACGTGATAACGACAATATCCGCCAAAAGATTGATCGCATCTTCAAGAGAACGGAAGAGACTAAAAAACTGCTGATCGAGCAAGCACAGCGAGAAGGTGTCATACGCAATGATATCGATGCAGCAACCCTTGCTCTCATGATCCATGCGATAATCGAGGGGCTGCCAATGATCCAATCATTCGATCGTGAATCGGACATAGACAAACAGGTGAATGATATATACGAATTACTGACAACACTACTCAAACCCAATAGGGAGGACGCATGAGACTTATAATTTTAATGATCCTTTTACTCGTTAGCATGATGGGGTGCAGTGACGTAAAAGTAAAACTTGTTGAACAGGCTAAGGGTGGAGAAGTGAGCCCTCTGGACGGCGAGAAACTCGTGCCGTTCGAATTGAATTCAGCGCATGTTATCACGTTGCATCCCGAATTCAATGGCCGCGAAATTCCAATCGTGCTGGATACTGGAGGCATGACCATGATCGGGCGTGAAGTGGCGGATACCTTGAACCTCGAACTGCATGCAACTCCACAAGAAGGGGTTTCGCTGGCCAAAGTTGAAAGCATCCGACTGAACGGCGTCGAAGTGCGCAACCTCAAAGCCGCAGTTATGCCATTTGGCGATACCTTCAAGATCAGCAATATCAAGCTCGATGGAATGCTCGGATCCGATTTCCTGCGCTTCTTCCAGGTCACGTTCGATTACAACCGAAATGAAATCACCTTCCGCAATCCATCCAAGCTTACCAAAGAGAACCAGGGTGATTTGCTGCTTAAAATGAAGATCATCGCGCCCTATTTCCCTACAGTGCAAACGAAGGTCAACAGCAAGATGAAGCTCAATGGTATGATCGACACCGGGCTGAATCACGCCTTTGTTTTACCGTACGAACTCCTCGAGAAGTTTCCGGATGCCAGGGTAATGAAAGCAAAGGGATTCTTCGCGAAGTGGCCATTTACGGAGCAGCAGCGCAACGCGCTCGCTCTGATTGATGAGATTCGTATCGGCGACAAAGTGCTGAAGGATGTCCCGGTTCTCTTCGCCGATCTGCCAAACATGCTTGATGAGGGCACCATGCTCATTGGTAAGCACTTCCTGGACGACTACCGAACCACACTGGATTATCCCAACCGCATGGTTCTGCTGCAAGAGACTGATCCGATCGAGCAATCTCTATCCTTCTCAACAGGCGTGAGTATTATTAGACGATTGGACAAGCTCATTGTACGAGGAGTCTGGGAAGGATCTCCCGCTGATCTGGCTGGTATCAATCCAGAAGATGAAATTCTGACGATCAATGGATTAGAAGCTACAGCGCTCGATAATCACCAGATCCAGGAGTGGATTGATGATCCCAGCGTAAAAGAACTGAAGCTTACACGTCTCGTAAATGGTGAAGTAGAAGAAATCAATCTGGTGAAAGTGAACTTATTTCCAGCTCGATAGCTTGGTTTCAACGAGCCTTTCCCAGTTGTATTCGGAAGGTTTCAGGCCGTTCTGCTGGAGTGTTGCGGTAAAAAGTGGCAGGATGTCGATGTCCCAGATATCTGGCATCAGTTCTTCAAGCTCATCGCGCTCACGCAGGAACGGCTGAACTCCGATCGCGTTTTCCAGCTCTGGCTGCATGTTGAAAAGCTCTTGCAGCAAGCTGAGCAAATCCATTGCCTTTTCGTCTGGCAGGTAGTTGCCAAGGATCGTATAATCGGGTTTGTATTCGATAGTGGGGAAGACCTCCCTCACGCGCGTGTCTTCGATTGGGCCGTTACCGGTCGCGATCAGATATACGTTTTTAGGCACGACAAGGAATTCGCTGGAACGGGTGATGGAAAGCTTGGTTCCGCGATTTTGAAGCAAATAGATGTATTCTCCCAGGATTTCAAGCTGATCGCTGGTATCGAAGTGGTTCAGAATCAACACACAGGGTTCTTCGGTATTGCCGGCTGCCTCAAAGAACAACGGCATAAAGCCGTCCGGATAGATTGATTTCGGTTGTCTGACCAGATCGCTGTATTTCAAAGACGGATGCAAAATGAGTGTGTCACGGAAGCCCTGAGTATCTTTGATCATCAACCGTGCGAGGTTTTCGGCCATGTACTGGACATCTGATCCACCGCGCAGGAATATCTGATGACGGCGTTTGAGAAGTGATTTCCAGCGAGCTGGAGGTTCGGGGATAATTGGTTCTTCGTCAGCTAGAAAACGTGGCTGATAGAATAGAAAACTGCTTTCGTAAACCGGCTCTATTCTCGCTGCTGGAGGCTCGTATCTTCTCTCCGGAACGTGCACAATTGGCCTTGACGGCTCAGGTTCACGCGTCTCGACAGCTGGGAACTCGGTAATACTGGCAGGTCTGGGCTGGAGTTGGGGTTGTGCCTGTTGTTGAAAGGTGTCGGTTGTTATTTCTTTCTCCAACCAGGATTCGAGCTCTTCCTGCGATGGGATAAAGCTGGATGACCGATTCAGCTTCTCCAGAGCATCGCTGCCGGTCGTTAGAACCAGGAGAGGATAGAGTTTAATAAAACCGGCGAGAACCAACTCAACCATTGATTCAAGCGTATAAGTGATTGCCTTCTCTCGCGGAATTTGATAGCAAGCATGCGTACCGCCGGGACTGCTGTTCGGCGTAGAAAGGATGGGAGTCATCTCATCCTGATCAATCTCACCAGCATCCATGAGCTTTGCCAGAAGTGAGCCCATCGTAATGGAGCTATCCTTTACGATGTCTTCGAGATCCTCGACCAATTGGTCCTTATGATTGCGAAGGTTGCCAATGAATACAAGCCGCTGATCGTCGCCGTATTCTCCGATGATGAAACCATACTCGAAGCGATCTTCGTTGATGGCCACATAGAGTTGCCCGTCCTGACTCTTGTTGCCACCCTTCGGGTAAAATGCGCCATAATAATAGTTTACGGCAAATTCTTTCTTCATTTGCTTACGAACAATCGGCTCGAAGAGCTTTTCTTCAGATTCTAGAACGGATTGCATGTACTCGGGTAGCTGATTCGCGATCTCTTCCAGAAGTTGCTGGAGTGGCATTTCAACGAATTCGAGGAAGTCTTCTTCGCTCTCACGGTAGATATCCAGGGCGTCTTCGGCGTTGAGCTGTTCGAGCTTTTTAAAGGTGATATCCTTGAGGAGCGGCTCATTCGCCAGGATTCCTTCAGGCTCAGCTTCCGGAGCTGAATCAGAGGTAGACTCGCTATCAGGTTCAGGCACTGGCTGCGGAACTTGTTCGAAATCCATGAAATCGGGATCTACGAGCTTGTTATGTTCGATCAGACCCATGCGTACGACGTTGAGAAACTCTCCGCGTGAGACCGGCTTGACCAGATACCGCCAAGCGCCATATTCGATTGCCTTGCGGTTGTACGAGATGTCGTCGTAGCCGGTGACGATGATCACATGCGCGTTGGGGTCGGCTTTTTTAAGCTCACGAAGGAATTCCATTCCGCTCATCTTGGGCATCATGATATCGGTTATATAGAGGTCGTACGGCTCTTCTTTCGCCATTTCGAGCGCTTGCGTGCCGTTCTCCGCTTCCGACAGTTCATAAAACTGGTCTTCCAGCAGGCTCTTGTAGAGATCCCTCATGCTGGATTCGTCTTCGATGATCAATACGCGATTCATGATCGGGTCTTCTTATACCGTTGGGGAAAGTTAAGGCTGATCAGATCACGATCCACTTGATACAGTGACGTGGATCGTCGTGTCTCTTCTATATCTTCCACTACTGGGTTGGACATCCAATACATATCCTTCCAGTAGTTTTTTATCCGGTTTCATTGAAAATTCTATGTTCGAGAAACCAGCGTCTCGAAGCTTTTTCTCGGCTCTTTGAGCGTGAATACCAGTAACTCTCGGTATCGTGCCCCAGGAAACACCTTTGGAGACAATGATCGTCACCGGTGTTTTCAAAACAGTCGTCGTGCTGCGATCTTTGTAGCCTACAACTAATCCTTCAGGGATGTAATCGTCGTAAGCGTACAGTGTGTCGGCAACCTCGAAACCATATTCGTTGGTCAACCGAACGGCTTCAGCTACATTGAGTGAGTCAATTTCCGGAAGCGGCATAGGCCGGTTCGAGACAATCAACTCAACGACCATATCATCCCATACACGCGTTCCAGCGATCGGCTCCTGCCGAATAACCGGATCGTCCGGATTGGGCTCGGTATCACCAATTTTGGTAACTCGATAATCGAGTCCACGCGATTCCAGAACCGCAATTGCCTCGTCGAGATTCAGCACGGAAACGCGCGGGACGAGCTTGTCTTTACTCTCGTAAACAAAGACTTTGTAGGAAATTACAGCAGCAGAAAGCAGAAGCAGAATCAGTAGCGGAATCATGATTTTCAAATTAAACATACTTCATCCCAATATTCATTTTTCACTTATTCAATCTATTTTTCTCATGGGATTTACGCAACCTTTTTTTCGGCAAGTTTTCCGACCTCAGAGCATTCAAATATTGCATATTAAAAATATACAGGATTTGTCATGTGAACTCAAATCATTTTCCATTGACTTGCCGAATCTTCTTGACATTACACTGAACATTGCTTTACTGATCTTATTAAGGAGTGTTTATGTTCACCAAAACGGCTAAGTCAAGCAAACAGATGGTGATTGTCGGGGTTACTATATTTGTAATTGGCTTGTTAGGCGGCATTATTTTGGCATTGGAGTTCTTCCGGGACACAGAAAACGAATTCCTGTTGTTATGTAGTGTATTATCGCTGTCAATTGGTATTCTTGTGTTCTTTGTTCTGGAACGAATTGCCAATCATCGTGTGAAGAGGCAGTTCACGATGCTGCATTTGGACAAAAAACTTCGCAAAGGTAGATAACGAAATCTCAGAAAGAGTCAGAAATAAGCTCTTGTTTCGGCAGAAAACAAACAGGAGGTAACCATGAAAGGATTGGCGGTTTTCGTTTTAAGCCTTTTTTCAACACTCACATTCGCGATTGTCGGTTCGGGCAATGTCATCACGGAAAACCGTGACGTTTCGGATTTCGATTCGATTTCACTCCGTATGTCTGCCGATGTAACCGTGACGCAAGGTGATGGCTTTTCATGCGAGATTATCGCAGAAGACAACCTGATGGAGCTCATTGAGACTGAAGTGGATAACGGTGCATTGGTATTGTCCTTTAAAAGAAAAGCCAACATCCGCTCTCACAAGAGCATTAAAATCAGGATCGAGATGCCTGAAGTCAGACGCCTCAGCGTTGCCGGATCCGGTGATATCGATTCCAATGGAAAGATCACTGGCAAACAGCTCTATATTGCGGTCGACGGTTCTGGCGATATTTCATTGACGGTCGATTACAAAGATGTCGAAACCCATATCTCGGGCTCAGGCGATGTCCTTCTCAAAGGCAATACCGGTAGCCACAAGGTTTCGATCAATGGCTCGGGTGACGTCAATGCATTCGATATGAATTCAAGCAGCGCAAGTGTGACCATCAATGGTTCAGGCGATGTAAAGATCGCGGTTGATAACGCACTGGCTGTGTCTGTGAATGGTTCCGGCGATGTCTATTATCAGGGATCTCCCGAATCGATCAGTCAGTCGGTCCATGGCTCTGGCGACATCATCAAAGTCGGTAAGAGCAATCTGGACTAATCTCAGCTGTTATAGATCGATCGAATCGTCTTGATATCTCGTAATATTCCGCTCAGTTCGTCAATGCCTATCGTCTGATGTGCATCGATCGGTGAGCGATTCGGCTCCGGGTGGACTTCTATCAGAAGTCCGTCCGCTCCAGCCGCACACGCCGCAAGTGAGAGCGGTCTGACCATCTCCCTTTTACCTGTCGCATGCGACGGATCGAAAATCACCGGCAATCTACTCATCGATTTCATAACAGGTATCGCCGCGATATCCGGCGTGTTGCGTAAATAGCTATCGTAGGTGCGAATCCCCCGTTCACACAGAATAATATCCGTACAACCTTGAACCGCAATATGCTCTGCAGCGTACAGCCATTCCTCGTAGGTGCTCGAAAGACCTCGCTTCAGCAGCACCGGTTTCCCGATCTTACCCAGTGTCGAAAGCATCGGCACATTGTACATGTTCCGCGTACCAACCTGCAAGATATCCACATATTGAGCTGACATCTTTGCATCCTCGATCGATGTGACCTCAGTAATCGAATGCATCCCGAATTTCTCGGTGACGCGACGAAGGATATCCAGACCCTTCACTCCGGGTCCCGGGTATGAATAAGGAGACGTTCGCAACTTAAAAACACCTGCGCGCAAGAACTTAACTCCCTCTTCGGCAAGCTTCTCCGCAACAGCGGAAAGGTCGCTCTCATCGATGAACGTACAGGGTCCTGCCATAATCGTGAAAGTCTCACGAGAGATAGCTTCGTCACCAATTTCAATTGCAACCGGAGGCTGAGAACTGGAAACCTGCTTCTGCTGACCACTGAGTCGCACGACATTCTCGACGGCTTCATGATGCGTCAGAATGTTAAGGTCTTGGGGCGGAATATCGTGACGGACATAGATTGCATGCCTGTCAGGTAGCTCATACTGGTAGTAATCCAGCTTCATCTCCAGGATGTGCCGAATGAAATCTTTCTCCAACTCGGGATCTATCTTTGGTTTTAAAATTACAAGCATCTGTTCTCCGGTGAACTTTGGATATAGTTCGAGTAATATAGCCGGGCATATGCACCGGGATTCTTCTCGATGTATTCGATCATCGCTTCACGTCCGATCGAGTACAGCTCGACATCATCGACACAGCGAAAGCCGTGGTGAACTTTTCGTTCCTTATCGAAGATCGCAGTCACGCCGAAAATATCGCCCACTCCAATCGTGTCAATGACCCGGTTATTCTGAATCACATCGACACTGCCTTTTTTTATAACGTAGCATGAATCGATCAGATCGCCCTGGCGGATGAATCTCTTTCCGGCTGCAATGGATAGAATTTCCGAATTGAACATACGATGAAGGTGATTGATCTGAGTAGGCGTAAGACTGGCGAATTCAGGATTGTTTTGCACCAGCTTCCAGAGCTCGAGGTTCTGAATGCGTGCCAGATGGTCCAGCGTGTCTTGCAGTTCGGTACCTTGAATCAGCGCGTAAAAATCATCCCGCTCGATAGATAGCAGTTCTACATCAGTTTCCGCAACAGCGTCACCGCTATGGCTTAACCCAAGCATCATCGATTTTTCACCGAAAAAATCGCCCTTTCCCAGCGTCGTGATATGTTTGCCATTTACTTCGATTCGCACAGCACCGTGCAGGATGATGCTGAAGTACTCTGCCGGATCGCCTTCACGATGAATCACTTCGGATTTTGCGTATGACCGACGTTTGATATAGATGAGAATCTCGCGTGCTTTTTCGATGGGAAGCTCACGGAACATATCCATATGCGAGAGCACATCGAGCACTTCGATAGCAGCATCATGCGGCATCTCGCCGACATCCATCGTGATGGTATTCGCCAATCCGGTGGGGGCGATCCGCAGGCCGGAATCTGGTGGAATTCTTGATAAGTCGGTGTGCAGAAGATACATCTTGCGGCGTACTTCCTCTGGCAGGTTGCAGAGAAATTCTATCGGTGTATGGAGCGGCTTGGAGCCTGCTTCGTGAAATATAACATCGCTGTCCCATGGGAAATCCAGTAACTGATCACGACGCTTCTGATCGATAAACCCTTCACGATACATCTTTTCGATGAAATCGGGATCGTTTTGCGTGTCGGAACTATAGACCATGTCAATACCGTGCAGAGATACCCTGAAAGATATCGTAGGCAGCGAATGGAGGTTGTACTGGAATCGGAATTCCGCTCCGCCGATGCGTTGCGGTTCGTCGATTTTCACTGGGTAGAAAGAGACCATCTTGCGCAGATGATCCTTCTCGATGCAGGTCAGCGCTGAGATTTTGCGCAAAAATCCTGAGAAGATAGACTGCGTTGTATAGAGGTTAAGTCGTCCTTCCTGCATGAGCTGCTGGATGGTACCGGCATCGTGGTCGGAATGACAATGGGTCAGGATCACGCTATCGATGAGCTTGGGGCTCACTCCGAGTCGAGCCATGCGTTCGGTAGTGTTTACCGGTGGATCGACGATAATTCCGCGCCTGTTTACCCAGACGATCATTCCAGATGTTATCGAATCGGGGTTGAAACCGTCTCCTGCACCAAGGATGGTAATCCCGTAGATTGGTTGGCGAAAGGAATAATAATGAACGTCACTGATCTGAGGACGCTCCCCGAAAATTGCGTTCTGGGCCAGGTTTGTTTGATTTCCATCCTTATCAACAACATCGAAGCTTCCGTCATTGTGACGACGAATGCTGAAACCACCGATCGTTATCTCGTGATTCTTGAATACCCTGAACTGAACCAGGTCCGAGAGGTTCATCTGATGGCCGGGATTGAATGGGTTATTGCGAAAATAGCGTATCTCAGATTCGAGATAGGCAGGTTCAAGCTTTTCCGGTCCGAAAAGAGATTCACGAAGGATCATCTGTAAGCGTTTGCGTTGCTCCTCAGTACAGATGATGATGGTCTTCCCACCACTCTGGAAAAAATTGTAATAAACGGGGAATTCCATATCAGCCAGCGAGATTCCGCGCTGGATATCGAACATTTGATGTGGTATTAAATAGTGTCTTGGAACGCCTTCAGAACGCCTTTGGGTGTCCTTGATCGTTTCGGGTGGTGCTCCATATTGGATACAATCGTCACCAGAGCGTACGATTATTCCGCCACGCGGTAATTGCTCTATTTTCATCGCAGAAGACATAACAAACCCCGATTGTCGAATTGATCGATTACAGGACTTTACTGGTACAGCACTCCAAACATCAAGCCACGGTCGCTAACAATCACCCTTTCCTGGTCGAAAAAGTCCATAACCATCTTAATAAATATGGAACCGGTTCGGATCAGATCCGCGCGAGCCGGTTCGAAAGGCATCAGTTCCTGGATTTCTTTGTAGGTTAATTTTCCGAAAGTGTCAATGAAATTCTTCATATCGTCTGAGCTGAGGATCATTTTATGGACAATTTCTGGATTGTAGCGAATTAATCCGGCTTTCACGGCAGCAAGATTTGCAATACTTCCGCCGATTCCCACGAGTGTCACCGGCTCACTTTTCCAGCTTGCTATACGGTTCAATTGGCTTGAGATGTACTCAATCTTTGCTTCGGTATTCGATGTGAACAGGTTTTCAAGGCGACGTATTCCCACCGGTAAGCTGATCGATTCGAGCAATTCACCGTCTTGCAGAAGATTGAATTCAGTACTGCCACCACCGATATCGAACGATACCAGGCGTTTATGCTCCGGGAAATCAACCCGCATCACCAGTGCGCTCAACCCGGCTTCTTCTTTTTCGGAGAGGATGTGATAGCCGATTCCGTAGCGCTTATGAAGCCAGTCGGACAGCAGGTGAATGTTTTTTGCCTCGCGGGAGCAACTGGTTCCGGTGACGGTGATATCTTCTGTGAAGGCACGTGCGGAATCTACGTAGTCTCGCAGGATGTGTTTGGCGCGAATGATCGCAGCTCCGGTCAGGATACCGTCTTTCATGCCTTTGCCCAGAGCTGATATTTGTGATGCGCGGTGTACTACATCCTTACCGATTGCCCACAGCATTTGGATGTTGTTGGTTCCCACATCGATGACTGCTTTCTTGCCGGTCCGGCCATCGAAGCAGCGCTGAATGCAGCTTAGCGCGATATCGCGATTTCGATTCCTGTACTTGCGTACGTTGTAAGGTTCTTGAAGCCGCTGTTTAGCCTGATCGAGCAGGTTGTTCCAGTCTGCGCTGCCGATTTGATCGAGCGGAACGTGGATTTTGCGTGCGTAACCATCGAGATCGCCTTCCAGGATCTTGTTTTCCGGGTAGTCTTCGCGGTATGTATAGATAAGGAAAATGCCCATTTGGGTCAACTCGGCCAGCGTACTGTATCCGAGCTTGGTGATGATGACATCGGTCGCACCCAGTGCTTCGGTGAAAGCCTGGTTTCCCGAAAGCGCGCGGTAGTTATCGTGATCCTCGCCGTGCTGATCGTTGGTGAGAACCGTGATACCCGGCACTTTCAGCAGGCTGTCCATATCGACGGGATTACCGCCTTCACCACCGAAGGAAACACGTACGATGAGGTCGTTGGGATCGATATTGTGCTCACGACAGAATTTTGCGCGATTCTGCGGAAGTTTTCTGGCCAGAACGCCTTTTTTTTCTCCGGTGATGCTCTGACTGTCCGAAAACGGAAGTCGGAAAGAACAGTCAGCCTTGCCATACAGCGAGGCGATCTGATCGAGGAGGGGCTTCAGCTCTTTATCTTGGGTGAATACATTGCGGTAGATATAGTGCCAGTCGAAGTTTGAGATTGCGATGCTGAAAACACCTGCACGCTTCGCGATCTCGAACGCGAGCGGTGGGACATCCGCGATAACCAGATCGATGTGGTTCTCTTTTAGGAAGGAAACTTCGGCTTCCACAAGCGCTTCGTAATCCTTGTAACGCTCAAAAATCCGCTTCCGGGTGGTTTCCATGTCGATGGTCCACCAGTTTTCGTGGGTCATGCCATCGTCGAGTCGTACATCCTCGTATTGATAAAACTGGTCATTGAGCGTATTGAATAGAAATTCCGGTCTGCCCGTGCGGATATGGCAGAAGATACCGAAGTCGTTTAGTTGACGCACAAGCGCTTCCATACGAGTTGCGTGGCCAAAGCCGTGATCGGAGATATATGCTACTACGTTCATTTTTACCTCGCAGGTAAACAACCTCGTCGCCGCTCTCGCTGTCAATGAAAACGAATTCCCGTCTGAGTACGATGATAATTTTTCTTGCAATGTGGAACGAATCTTGATACACATGACATCGGTACACGATCTCCAACTTCAACAAAGGATAGCGTATGCGCACATTGATACTTCTTGCTCTCAGCATGTTTATAATCGGCCTGAGCGCCACTGGATACCGCGAGGTTGTAATCGAAGACTTCGAGGATGGACTGATCGAACTTGAATCATATGCCGATGAAGACGGCGATCCGGACGACTGGTCGCTCGATTCTCTTACTACTTGGAACGAATCGGAATACGCCCTTAAACTGTTTGGTAACACCTGGAAGGTTGAAGCTGTCGATTCGATCGATGTAGTGGAAGGCGATGTCTGGCAGGTCGCGGTTTACGTGGATAATGTCAGCGAGATTCAAGGCTTTGCGCTTCAAGACAGCGCACATACACTTTTCTACAGCTTTGCCGGCTCCCAGGAACTGGACATCGATGAATGGGTAACCGTCTATCAGGGTGCTTTTCCGATAGATCAATGGAATACTATCCTGCTACCGGTTGCTGACGACTGGATGGCGCGTTTTGAATACTATCCCACAATAACTTCCATTGTCTATGTAAACGACAACGATGGTAGCAATTCCGGCGAGGTTTACTTTGACCATATCGTTAACATCACCGAAGATTTGCCGGTTGAGCCGACAGTTGCGATAAGCTACGAGGTTCCTACACGCAGCGACCGCTTCGTTACCGCCCAGTTTCATGCAGAGGTAACGGATCCCGATAGCGAGACATTTGAGTATTTCTGGTCCTTTGGCGATGGCGCAACCAGCCAGGAAGCAGAACCATTGCATACCTACACGATCGAAGATGACCATGATTACACCGTACTGCTACAGGTGCGGGACGATAGCGGAATGTGGGGAACAGCTACCTGCGAGATTTGGGTCGATGAAGGCGAAACCACGCTGCCTATTAAGGTTAATTTCGTGGGTGATATCATGCTGGCAAGACGATACGATGATTGGAATGGGATCATCAACACGCTGGGTGTCGAAGCGATCTTCGATCCCACGTTATCCATCCTTGGTGAAGCCGCAGACCTGACCATCGCCAACCTCGAGTGTCAGCTGACAAATTCATATAACCAGCACCCGACCAAAACCGTTTGTTTCAAGGGAAATCCAGACAATGTCGAAGGCCTAACATACGCTGGAATCGACATTGTTACCATCGCGAACAACCATATTCTTGATTATATGGAAGAAGGGCTCGTCGAAACGCAACAGATGCTGACTCAGGAAGGGATCGCGTTCAGCGGTGCGGGAATGGATCTCTACGAAGCCAGCCAGCCCGTTTTTGCCAACCCCGCCGGTATCAACATGGCTTTCCTGATGTCCAGCGACCGCACAGGACAGTACAACAACTTCCAGCCTTACCTCAACGCGGGGCTCAATAAATCGGGATTCGCTTACATGACGCCGTATAATGTCCTGCAGCAGATCGAATCCGTTCAGGAGACCGCTGATATTATTACCATGATATGGCACGCAGGTAGCGAATATTCCACCGAACCGGGTAACGAATACGACCTTCCAGACGAACCGGATTTAAACAACAATGCCGATGAAGATTATTCGCCACTCTACGATGTTCCGCAGATGTGGGATCGGCAAATGCGCCACTTCGCAATCGATAACGGCGCTGACCTGGTGATTGTGCATCATCCGCACATCATCCACGGCCTCGAGGTATATAACGGCAAGCTGATCGCGCATTCGCTCGGCAACTACGTCTTCGACCTTGATTATCCCGAAACAATGCCCACGATGATCCTCAACGCGGAGGTCGATGAAGACGGCTACAAGAATTTCTCGATCGTCCCGGCCTTTATTGACGACTACATCACGCAACCGGCGCAAAACGAACTCGGGCTCTATATCCTGGACTATCTGGCGCAGAAATCGAAAGAACTCGACACCTGGCTGGATGTCGATCGCGAGGAAGTTATTGCCTATGTAATCATGGACACAACCCAGTTCGATACTGAAACTGAGCTTTATGAAGAGACGCTCGATATGGTGCAGGTTGACGACTGGAGCACGTCGGGCCCGATTCGCCTCACACGTCAGGGAAACATCTCGTCGCTTCAGGTTGCTGACCTTGTGGCTAATTGCCAGTATCGCGTGGGACGGGAACGCCTCTGGTGGGGTAATATGGAAGATGAAGGATGCACGTTATGGAACCTCAACAGCAACTACGAGGACTATGACGACTTCGTTGCATACCGTGGTTTACGCTCACTTCGGCAACAGCTCTGGAGCGGCAGCGATGGCGTGACGGTCAACCTCGATAATAGAATCAAATGCGATTCGGATACCACGATGTTCACGCTTCAAGGCTACATCAAAACGGAAGAAGCCGAGTATGCTACGCTGAAAATCCGCAATCATACGGCACGTACCCAGGGCTCCATGCTAGCTGAATACTCGCTTGATGAAGATATCTCAGGCACAACCGACTGGCACCACTATTGGAAAGAGATCGATCCCCCGGACGGAACCAACTTCTTTGACGTTCAGATATACAGCGAGTTCAACAGCGATCCGGACGGCTACAACTGGTTTGACGATGTCAGCCTGGTTGAATGGGAAGATTGGCATGATATCAGCGGATTTTCCGAGATCGAAGCGCCAAACGATTACTACTACATCGAGGTAAGAACTTCCGACGCTGTTGAAATCCTGAACATCGCTTACGAAGAGACCAATTACCATGAGATGCCGCAAGGATCCGGATCGTCGGCAACCGCGCCGAAATACGCGATTCTGCATGGTAACTATCCCAATCCGTTCAATCCCGAGACGACTATCGAATTCAGTATGAAGAATTACGCGCGCGCTGAACTGAAGGTTTACAACATCCGCGGTCAGATGGTTCGCAAGGTACTCGATGAGCAGTTTGCACCCGGAAGGCACAGCGTTGTCTGGGATGGAACCGATGGCCGTGGAAAGCATGTCGCAACGGGCGTCTATTTCTATCAGCTCAAGGTTGATGGTAAGGTGGCCGGTACCCGGAAGATGTTGCTGCTGAAATAGTATTTTCGGCTTTCACGAAGTGAAAACGAAAACTTCGAACGAAAGCCTTTCGCCAAGCGAAATAGCGAGAGTGGATCGCTGGATTCCGCGAAAAAAAGTCATGTTAGTGGAACATCGGCTTTCACGAAGTGAAAACGAAATTCCTTTAGGGACAATCCACTGTGATTGCCCATTCTTCTGCTGTTTCTTTGCTAAATATACTTCGATTTAAACTGGTCCGCCCATTTGCTGTCGATTCCTTGCAGGCCAATGCTCGTCCAGATATTTCGCAGATGAACGTTTAGATGATACTCCATCAGCATGATAATCTCGTCCATCGGCATGTCGCCTACGATACGATTTTCGAAGCGAGACGGACTATGAAGCGTATCGTCGCTCAACTCTGAGATGATCTCGATGCAACGGTCAATCACTTCAACCCATCGTTTTTTCAAGACTTCAGGGCCAAGATACTTATCATCCGGAGTCGGTTCCTGTGGCGGTCGATCACGAAATCGTTGTTCCATCTTATTCAGCAGCTTACCGGTATTGCCATAAATGATAAAATAATCCATGGCCATACACAAATGTTGCACTACCCAGGCGATGGGCCAGTGGCCATTTGGCATTGCGCGTAATTGCTCATCCGAAAGCCCGTCAATAGCCTGTAGTATTTCATGTTTACCTTGATGGTATTGATTGATCATATAATCTTTTAGAGTCATTCAATATCTCCTTTAGCTTCATTCATCAAATCAAGCCATGCATCTTCTGTAAGGATCGTAATGGTGCCGATATCTTGTGCCTTTTTTAGCTTGGAACCTGGTTTATCACCCACAATGAGGTAGTCGAGCTTCTTCGTAACCGACGAAACTACCTGCGCCCCCAGTTTCTCCACCATTTCCTGCGCTTCCTGACGAGAGAAGTTCTCTAATCCGCCAGTGAAGAGAAACTTCTTTCCGCTGAGGGAGGTTTCGCTCCGCTCGAAGCTTCCTGCGAAGTTCAATCCGGCTTGCTGAAGCGATTCTATAAGCTTCCCGTTGCGTGGATCGTGCATGAAATCGTGTACCGATTGTGCGATTTTAGCGCCGATGTCGCCGACCTTTTCCATCGCTTCGATCTCCGCATTCCGCATAGCGTCGATGTTCTGGAAATGTCGAGCAAGCGTCTTTGCGATGCGAGCGCCCACGTGACGGATTCCAAGCGCGAAGAGAACCTTCTCGAAAGGCTGTTCTTTCGATTTCTCCACCGCGTCACGAAGGTTCTCGGCCGATTTCTCTCCCAATCGGTCCATCAACGCAATCTTCTCGTAATCGAGATGGTAAATATCTTCTATGCTACGGATCAAGCCTTCGTCCAGCAGGCGTTCGACCAGCTTTTCGCCCATGCCTTCAATATCCATTGCTTCGCGTGAGGCGAAATGGATGATCTGGCGTTGAAGCTGCGCCGGGCAATTGGCGTTAACGCAGTAGGTTATAGCTTCTTCTTTCTTGAGTGGCTCGCTGCACGCCGGGCAGTTTGTGGGGTATTCGACCTTTTCGCCTTCATCGACATGGCGTGTCACTTCCAGGATTTTGGGAATGATCTCGCCTGATTTGATGATGCGTACTGTATCGCCGATGTGGATGTCCAGACGGTTGATCTCGTCTTCGTTATGCAGCGTTGCACGCGAGACGGTCGAACCGGAGATGTAAACAGGCTCCAGATGTGCTACAGGAGTCACTGCTCCGGTCCTGCCTACATTGAAAGTGACCACCAGCAACCTGGTTTCTTTCTCCTCGGCCTTGAATTTATAAGCAAACGCCCATTTCGGGCTCTTCGCGGTGTAGCCGAGTTCGTTTCGCAGGTGAAAGGAGTCGGTTTTGATCACAATACCATCAATCTCGTACTCGAGCTCGGAGCGTTTGCTGTCCCAGAGCTCACAATGCTTCTCGATCTGCGAAAAATCATCGGCAAAAACGGTCTTATCACTCACTGGAAAGCCGTTGTTTTTCAGGAAGATGAGCAGAGATTCTTGAGAATTTACATTAACATCATCGAAGTGTCCCGTCGCATAGACAATGCATTCAAGTTTGCGCTCTTTGAGCATCTCTGGATCTTTTAACTTGATGGTACCGGCGGCAGCATTGCGCGGGTTGGCAAACTTCGGTTGCCCGTTCTCTTCACGAGCCTGATTGATACGCTCGAACTCCGCTATAGGGAAAAAGATTTCGCCGCGTACCTCGATGGGATCGAGGTAGTCGATTTTCTGCGGGATCGATTCGATGGATCGCACGTTACGGGTGATATCTTCGCCTTCAAATCCATCGCCACGGGTGGTAGCGTATTGAAGGATACCTTTGTCGTAGAATAGGTTTACGCTGAAGCCGTCCAGTTTGAGTTCGAGCGATACGCGTGGAAACTTACCGTCGTTCATCTCGGCGATCTTGAGCAGGAATGCGTGGGCTTCATCAAGTGAATAGGCATTATCAAGCGAATACATACGCTCCAGATGCGGAATGACACGGCTTCCGGGCTCGACGTCCGTCACCAGCTTTTGCGTGGGGGAGTCGTGGGTGACAAACTGTGGGTACTCTTTTTCGAGTTGTCTCAGTTCGCTGACCAGTTCGTCGAACGCGAAATCGGTGATCTCCGGTGCGTTCAATTGCCTGTATAGATACTCGTGATGAGCGATCTCTTCTTTCAGTTCTTCGATTCGTTTTTGTGCTTTCTTTTCGTTCATGGTGTTCGTCTCTGATCAACTTCCGATTTTTTCTCTCTTGGCTCTTCAAGAGGGCAGGCACAGGGACCTGCCCCTACAGCAAAACATGGATGGCTCGCAATTTATTGCAGAGGATTCTCTACCTTACCCACAAACAGGATCGCGCCTGTGAAATTGTGTCTGATAACAAACAGAAACGGGTGATCGGCTCTGAATTCAGGTGTCTGTTCCGGTACGGCAGCCGATTTGAGTCGCATCTCTACCACCGTCGCCGCTGCAGCTTCGGTGCCGGCTTCGTTCACTTCAATGAATGCCTTGTGCTTCACCCGGGAGATGAACAGCTCGCCGTTGGGCTCGATCTCACGGAAATCCGCCTGATCCGTGAACGCCTTCTCCATACCCATCGCCATAAGCGCGTCACGCAGGTTGAACGATGCCTCGAACTTGAAACGCGGAACATAGACATTCATCTCGCGGCGGAGATCAACATCTTTCACGGGAAGCCATTCGCGCAGGTAGTCGATGCGTTCTTCGAGCTTTGCGAGGCCGTCTTTTTCCCTGGGCAGCACGATAATCATGGAGACGTCTTCACCCAGATATTGAATTTCGAGCGCGGTCATCATGTTATCGCTGCGTGTGCGGAAGCGCTCTTTGATGTGCATGAACGGGGCTGAGATTTCATCGGTGGCGGTGGGGAAGAAGCTCTGGTCTGCCGTCTTATTGGGATCGAACCCATGCAGCCAGTGACCGTAGAAGTACACGGCGTTTGCCAGAACAAGTCTTGTAACCGGGCTGAGGTCGTTCTCCGCCAGCATATCCCTGATCTTGTCGTTGGTCTGCTCTTCGATCCAGCCATTAATTTTTTTGCGTGCCTTCTCGGGGTTCTTGCTGAACTCAACCGAGTATAGTCCTGCGTTATAATATTTGCGATTGGCGTCGATGAAACGCTGACGCAGCCGGTATTCTTTCTCCACCCAGATTGAATTGGCGATATTGAGCGATACGTTGCCGAATTTTCCGACCGACTCCAGCGTCTTGAATACGGTTCCGAAAGACTGATTGTAGCTCTCGCTGCCCGAATGAAGCACCTTCTGCATTTCATCCCGGGTTTCGCCCAGCGCACCCAGGGAAGTCATGGAGAGCGCTGACGAGATGCTGTAGGGTGAATAAATCAGGTTCTTACCCGGTTCGCTGATCTGCCGGTATAATCCTGCGGAAAAAGCGTTGGTGCTGTCCGCCCATTGTGTAAGATCCGACGCATTCAGGCACAATGTCATGAATGCCGCTACAAGAAATGCAAAATATTTCATGGTATCTCCTTTCTTTCAGACGAAGCGCAATGAGTATCTTCGAGATCGAACTGCTTGCACAGCATGCAGTCTTGCGTTACTCAGGTTGGTTCAGTTTATCGATCAACTTGCTCGAGCCGGCACCACAACTGAGGATCGTTTTGATCGTTTCTTCAGATTTGGATTCAATCGGGTGAACATACTGTTTCTGTACGTGATAGATCATGCCGGAAGTGGGGTTGGGGCCTGTAGGTACGAATACGGTTACAAGACCGCTCGGGTGTTCGTCGGTAATGTAACCTGTTACATACGTACTGTTTTCGTAGAGCTGGATGAGCGCGACGCGAGAGAAGAGGAACTTGCGGTCGCCGAAAAGCAGCTTGATCGTCTCGGTTATCAGCTTGTAGCCGGGAAAGCGATTGAAAAGGTGTTTTTCCAGAAACGTATGCAAACGTGTACCGGAACGAGTTCTCACTGTTGCGCCGATCATGAAGCAGATTAAAAGAAATCCTGCAATGACGATGAGGTAGGCCAGCGCGATCTCGAGCCTCGAATCGGTGCCAAGGATTCCAACGATCGGCCGGATGATATGTACGAGCCGGATGATGATCCACACAATGATCGATCCGGTTACAACCAGCGGCAGCAGTACAAGGATACCGCCAATGAATGAATTGATGATGAAATTACGAAGACGGGTCAAGGTTTGTCTTTCTCCTCTTCAGATGGTATTAGTTTTTTTAGGATTGATGACATAACAAAGAGCTCTTGAGCACGTTCATAAAGTGTAAATGCGATCACAACTAAAAAAATGGCCAATGAAAATGAATATCGAACGGTTTCGTAAGACATTGTTGTTTCCACGCCAAAATAGAGAATTCTAACTGCACGTATGATAAAGTAAATACCTGCAATCATTGAACAAGCAGAAATGATCAGATAGATGGATCTCAGCTTCTTACCATTATAGATCTTCTTGACCATCTTTTGCTCAATAGTAGTAAGTTCCCCAGGCATTCTCGCCTCCTTGCGATCAGAAGAATTCTTTGGAGCAGATTTCCCTGAATGTCAGGTCGTAAACGGTATAGCGGTCGGCGGTCTGCATCACGATGCGATCCGGATACATGTAGATGTTATCGGCGAAAAACGCGCTTCGCGACCCGAGCCGATTGAGGTTCAGGTCGTACGTAGTTAGATTATCGCCGGTTTTAATCACGATATACTGGTCACGAAACCAGTATTCATCAGCGTTGAAGACATCGAGCTTACCCAGTTCGCTGAGCTGTGTGTTGTAAAAAATGAGCTGGTGATCCTTGAGAGTCACAATGTAGTATTTTTCATACCAGAACTGCTCGACAAGGAAGAAGTCCTTCGATCCAAGAATCTGGCAATTCATGCTGTAGATTGAGACAACATCGTCCTCCTGAACCGCGAAATAATTTTCGGTAACAGACACCTTCTCGATTTTGTTTATGGCGTTGAGTGAACCGAATATCAACGTTCCCAATACGATAAGAAACAGGATGGCTTTGTGCCTCTTCATGCATTCCTCCAGATTACTTCATGGATTGGATTTTATTGGAATCGCTTTCGATTTGTCAATGAAAAGATAATAACCGGAGTAATAGAAAACCGCTCCCCGGGTGAGGAGCGGTTTAGTGAAAAGGGCTTTTATTCGGCGATGTCTACCATGTAGATCATGGCGACCGAGTCATACGGAGCCAGTACCGAGAAGAATTCCATATCGACAGTGATGGTACTCGTCTGATATCCATCGTCCGGTGGCGTGACGGTCAGAGTCTTGTTGTTGTTCGACCAGCTCATAATCGGGTTGGGGTAATCGGTGATATCCAGCACATTGTTTGCCGAGCCGAGAAGCACCTGCTCTGTGAAGTTAATCACGATACTTTTGTTCGGTGTGATCTGGTAATAACCATCGTAGAGCTCCATGTTGGTACTTTCGATCATGATTCCCGGCTGTGTAATGAACTGAGTATTCCACACGAAATCGTTCGCGTTGACGGTCATGCCATCGATGTTGAGATCGTAAGTATGGTCGAGAAGCAGCGCTTCGTCAGGATCGATAGTCACGTGGGTCGAAGAGGTCCATTCGATAGAGCTGATATCTACGATTCCGCCAGATTGGTTTACCAGTTCAACATCGAAGTAATCCGGGGCAATCGACTGATTGAAGGTAATCTCGATGGTGCCGGTGATAGGGAATTCATACAGGTTGCTGGAGACAACGTTAACCTCTTCCGCGACCACATCCAGATAGATGGGTTCGAGGTTGAGAACGCCTGAAACAACCGGATATACGGTAATATCCTGCGCAGCGAATGTATGGGTTCCATCAGTCCAGGAATCGATCTGCAGCGAAAATTCGCCGGTGGACGGAAGGCCTGCAAAGGCAAACACACCGTCGCTATCCGTGTAGGTGGTGTAGATGTCCGGAGCGAAGCTGTATATTCCGTAGTCGGCAATCACGCGTATACCGGTAAGGTCTGAAATCTCCTGGCCGTTAACAAACGCCATGATTGTGCCGTTAACGGTAGCATCCAGCGTATAAAGGCCGCGATCCTGCGTTACGGAGTATTCGAAATCGTCGTTGGTGGGGATATCCGAGATGCCGATGTCTTCGAGATCCGGGATAACGATGAACGATCTGCTGATTGCATAAGCACTGTTTCCTGAGAAGGTAAGCTCATAGGAGCCCGACGGGAGACTATTGACGGCGTAATAGCCGAGGTCGTTGGTCTTGGTGGTGTAAATCTTGCCTTTCACGGCGTAGGTGATGGTGATGTCTTTGAGTCTTGCGCCGGTATTGGTATCCGAGACAACTCCGTGAATGCTTCCGACGACCCGACCGTTATTGTCGTTGTCCTGATCGAAGTTGGTGGATGTATTGGAACAAGCGAACAGCAGACTCAGTGCCGCCATAACCGCGATGATGCGAAACAAAGTGTTCATGGATCCTCCAAGGGTATTTTTTTCTAATGTTTTTTATGAAGGCCCGAGGTGTCAAGGGAAATTGGACCTGGGCGAAATCTGATTACGATCTTGACACACCTTGAAAGAACATTAATATTCTGCACAAATGGATTTCAATTGCAGGGAGGATGCCTTGCGGAGTAGAAGCATACTAAATGAGCATTACATCTACTTCAAGATATGGAGGATACAATGAAAAATACCAGCAAAATACCGATTGTCACGATAGCAATTCTTCCAGTATGCTTGTTTTCCGGCAGTACACTTCTTTGCACGGTAATACCAGCAGATTATTATGAGCAGCAAATGCAGAGCAAACATCGCATAGCCATGTCTCGTGAAGCTCTTCCTGTATGAGAGAGCTGTCAAGTCAACACAAATACAAAAAGTGATGAAATTTTTACAGATAAAATCTACAGCACAATAATAGAAAGCAAATCATGGTACAAATTGTACATAAAGACTGACAAGGGAAAAGGGTCTCCTCCCACTGATAAGTACCCGATGATCAGACATATCATTGATCCTGAAAGAAAGCATGAGTAGATCCATACCGGGTGTAAAGGGCGCATTAGTTGGTTTAGTAGATTTGGCTCCGGTTGTTTGGACAGATATGCGTCCTGCATAAGTGGAACCTTGCCGATGTTGATGTCATGCTGCTTCGCAGAACTCACAACGCAGCATGACACTGAATAAGGTCTCTGTTCCTGCCCATCAGCAGTATTTTAGGTTTGAATTACTCCACAAAGCTTTCGAAAAAGCGTTCCCAACTTGCTTTATTGATTGCGTTCTCACGGGATACTTTACGCATGTCATCCAGTTGTTCCGGGGTTCCTTTTTTCATGTTAATCAGCTCTTCAATTTTCGCTTTCCACGTTTCAGGGAAGGTATCTGGCATCACATAACCGCTTTCGCCATCGATTATAATCTCCCTGGGACCTCCCTGGCTGCTTACCAGCGCAGGAAGTCCGCAAGACTGTGCTTCAAGGACAGACATCCCGAAGGTATCGGTGGTGCTTGGGAAGAGCATGAGGTCGCAGCCTGAGTAGAAGTCGGGGAGCGTCTCGCGGTTCATGCGTCCCAGCCATACGATGCGATCGCTGTTGTAGTGCGACATGAACTCCTTGCGGTGCGGCCCTTCGCCAGCCATCAGGAGGTAAATATTGGGGTATTTCTTTTCAAGGACATGGAAGGTGTAGAGAATCACGTCGAGGTCTTTATCACGCGAGATACGTCCCGTGTAGAGCATGTAAAAGCCTTCCTGGAGCTTGTATTCGTGCTGGAGCCAGGTTCGCGAGTGTTTGCGCGGCGAGAAAAGCTCTGTCTCCAGTCCGCGCGGGAAAAATTTCATCTTGTTTCGCTCGATTCCACGCTCGGAAAGGAGGTTGATATATGCATTGGTGGGAACGCGCACTTCGTCCATCATCTGATAGAATCTGTGCGACAGTTCCTCGATCAATCCGCCCAAGCCTTCGTCTTCCTGGATCGCAGAGACCTGCGCGGTGAAATCGGTGTGATAGACGCCCACGCACTCAACTTGCATCATCTTGGCGACAGCAAACCCGATCAACCCGACTGGCCCCGGCGTGCTGATAATGATCTTGTCCGGGCGGTAATTGTAAATAAGGTCGATTGCCCTTAAGAATGACGGAATGCAGATGTGGTAGGACTCGTAATAGGGCAGATCGAAGCTATAAACCTGCGGCAGGTTAATGTAATGATCCTCGTCATCACGACTCACCTGCGAACTGACAACCGTAACAGGGTAGTTTTTTTTGCGCGAGATTTCCAACACCTTGTTGAGTGTCATGGCGACGCCGTTGAGGTCGTCGAGTGTATCGGTGAACCACAGAATGCGCTTGCCGGATGTGTAAGGCGTGCAATCGAAGCGTGATTGCAAATCGATCAGCATGTCACGTCCTTTGTAGAGATGCCAGATGCTGCTGAAGAACGGTAATGTCATAAAAACGCCTGGTATCGCAGATGAGATATTCCGAACGATCTTGAGCAGGTTACCATTTCGTACATCTTTTTCGAACGAATAGAAGAGGATAGAGAAGAAAGAATCTACGATGTCGGCAAGCTTGTTGTAAAGAAGGTGAAGCTTTTCTTCGATGTCTTCCGATTTTGGGTTATTGAGCAACTCTACCATGTCATGGAGCTTATTTTGGAACTCGATGTTCGATGTGTATACTTCCGTTTTGATGCGACGCAATTTCCAACGTTCCAGGATACCTAGCGAACGATTTTCGAACAGACTTGCGCCAATACGGTCGATCAAGCTGCGAGAGAGTTCCCCACTGCGGGAGCGATAGAATTCCCAGGCGATCTTGTAGAGGGTGAAGATGAACGCCTGGAAGTTGTTGCTGCGTCCATTAGCCTGCGAACGCCGGTTTCTGACCTCATCGAGAAATTCTTCAGGTTTTTTCGCGGTCGCGGTGGTGAAAGTCTGTCCCATAAAGAGGGCTGCGTGGTCGTCAGAGCCTGCGATAAGGCCCTTGATCCATGGTTTATCTCCTGTGGCCTGGATATTGTGCTTCTCGGAGAGCTTTTCGATATGCGACGGTGTAAGGTGACGAACGGTGTTCATCCAGGCGTCGTTATGCAATTCATTTCGACCACCGTTGATCCCTTCGAACACATTGAAAAGCAATATGAGCTTTTCGAGGTGCTCCACTGTCAGCTTGCCGTTGATGTTGTAGGTGGGATGCGCCACAGCGTGAACAAGATTTTCTTCAACCAGATATTTCTGAAGCTTGTAGATATTCACACGTTGTATCTGGATATTCTCGAAATGCTCCTGGTTAAGCCCGTAAATAAGGACGTGAATTTTACAGCCGTCTTCCGGAAAATAGGTAGTAGCTTCAATGCCGACGATTACTTCGTTTGGATAGGCTTCTTTCAAGAGCAAGGCACCGTCGATGCGGTTGTGGTCTGTAACGGTTATATAATCCATTCCGCGTTTCTTCATATTCTGATAAAGAACTTGCGGATCCGTGTATGACTCCGCAGCTCCGAGCCGCTGTAGAAACCATTCCGAAGGATGTTCGGAATACTTACTGTGAACATGCATATCTACCTTCGCCATAAGAGCATCCTCTCACAATCTTTATTTTATGACTCATTACACAGAATTGTTAAGAGCTGTATAAAGGGACGGTTAACGATTCATTTTATCGCTTGCTATAGCTAGATTTTCGAGTAAGTGCATTCGAGTTTCTGGCATAACGCAACGCGCCTGTCATTCATATTTAATCAGAAAACTTGACGATTAATGCTATATAGTGGAAATTATCGTTTTACGTGAGTTCATATGAATTCTACAAGGGAGGAACCATGGTCGATCTGGTATTCATGGGAATCCAGGGCAGCGGTAAAGGTACTCAGGCAGAACTTATGCAGGAGCGTTTCGAGCTCTTTCATATCAACATTGGAGACGAATTTCGCTGGCATATCAAGCATAGCACCGAGACTGGCGAAAAGGTTCGTTATTTCATTGAAAACGGACTGCTGGTACCCGATGAAATAGTGTTCAATGTGATCGATAAAAAAATGGAGACCTGTCCAAAAGGCTTCGTGCTGGACGGCTTCCCGCGCAACATTGCGCAGGCAGAATATCTCAATAAACATTATCCCATCGATTTGGCGATTCTTTTTCTGCTCTCCGACGAGAAATCGATGGAACGCCTGCTGGCGAGAAGAATATGCACGAATTGTCATGCCGACTTCAACGTGCTTTTCAGGCAACCAAAGGTCGAAGGCATATGCGATCATTGCGGCGGTAAGCTCGTGATGCGTAGCGACGACAACGAAGAAGCGATCGCAAAGCGCATCCAGGATTTTCATAACCAAACCGATCAGGCGATCGAATATTTCCGCAAACAAGGCAAGCTGCGGGTTATCGATGCCGATCAGAAACCGGATGTGATCCACCGCGAGGTGGTGCGCGTCCTCAATGAACGACACATCAGTCTTTCTTAATGAGTCAGAAAAACAACAGACATTCCGTGCGTGAAGGCGTTCGGGCCGTCCTGGACTTCTTCAGCCGGCTCGCGTCTTCCATGCATCACTTGTTGCATATCTTTGCGTTAATCAGCCTTGCGATCCTGCTGTTGAGCTATCATTATTCCGACGATCAGAACTTCCTGGCCTTCTCTCGTATCACCTCCGTCTCGGCGATGCTTTACTTCGTTGGGTACCTGATCATGCGATTGATCGGCCATAATTTTTCTCCACGGTATATCCGGTCGATGTTGATCGATCTGATGATCGTCGCAGTATTGATTACCACCCATTTCCGCGGATATCAGTTCTTCAGCCTGTATTTGATCGGACGTCAGACCTACATGATTGTCCGGGCATTTGCTAATATCAGCTATAACGAGAAGATCTATCGCAAACTTTCAGCAAATCCGCCAATCTTTTTCCTGTTGAGTTTCTTCGTGGTGATCATGATCGGATCGTTCCTGCTCTCACTCCCGTGGGCAGTGCAGGAGGGCAATCACAGTGATACGCCTTATATTGACGCGCTTTTCACTGCCACATCCGCGACCTGCGTAACAGGGCTCATCGTACAGGATACCGGTACCTATTTCACATCGTTCGGGCAGATCATCATTCTGATTCTGATCCAGATCGGTGGACTGGGGATCATGACCATATCGACCGCCTTCGCGATTTTACTGGGTGAAAAGCTCACGCAACGAAGCGAAAACATGATGAAGGACGTTATGGGCGAATCGAACCGGCTCGATATGCTTACTCTGATCAAAGATATTTTCCTGGTGACCATGTTCTTCGAAGTCGGTGGTGCTGTTATCTATTACTTCATGTTCCGCGGACACCCCATGGTGCATAATACACCGGGATATTATGCGCTTTTCCACTCGATATCGGCATTTTGTAACGCAGGATTCAGCTTGTTCAGCGATAATCTCGTACAGTTCAAAAGCTCACTCGGCGTAAACCTCAACACAATGTTTCTCATCATCGTCGGTGGTATCGGATTTTCCGTGCTGGTCGATCTTAGACGCAATGTTCTCATGAAGTACAAACCCACCCGGTTGACACTCCACACCAAGCTGGTTCTGATGATGACACTTGCGCTGATCCTGATCGGATTCGTGGCCTTCTTCCTCTCGGAGTACAACCACACCATGCGCGATTTCTCTTTCCTGGAACGGCTTCTTGCCTCGATGTTCCAGTCGGTGACAACCCGTACAGCTGGTTTTAACACCATCGACAACGCCGAGCTCAGCAATTCGTCTGTCTTCATCACGAACCTCTTGATGTTCATCGGCGCTTCTCCCGGCTCGACCGGTGGCGGTGTGAAAACAACCACATTTGCAATCATTCTGCTTTCCGTGCTGGCGATCATCAAAGGTGGGGAAGGGGTTTCCATATTCAAGCGACGTATCTCGGACGAGATGCTCAAACGCGTGCTGGCGCTGATCGCGACTTCAATCGGCTTTCTCTCGATTATGATCTACTTGTTACTCATCTTCGAGACCACGCCACCGGAAAAGGTGGTAGTCAGCGAAACGCGCGAAACCTGGCATACAGCCATCGCCCCCCAGGACAGCCTTCAGGAAGCTGTTGTGACGGATTCGGTTATCGTACGTAAACCTCAGCATGTAGTGCATGGTGAGAAAGTGGAGACCGAATATGAGTGGGCTGAGAAGAAATCGTTCCGCAAGATCATCTTCGAGGCATTTTCCGCATTCGGAACCGTCGGGCTTTCCATGGGTATCACGGCCGATCTGACACTTGGCGGTAAGATCATCATCATCCTTCTGATGTACCTTGGCAGGGTGGGGCCGCTGACGTTGATCTTTGCCCTGACACAGTCCAAGACGAAAAAAACGCTTGCATATACAGTCGAAAAAATTTCTATAGGATAAAAACGGATTAAATAACGAGGTATCGTTATGGCTAAATTTCTTGTAATTGGAATGGGAAAATTCGGTATGACCGTCTCCTCGACACTGTTCAAGAACGGTGCGGAAGTGACAGTCATCGACTCTGATCAGAAACTGATCGACGAAATAAAGAGTAGCGTAACCGCGGCGATCTGCATGGATAGTACCGACGAACAAGCGCTCAAACAGGTTGGCGTGGACGACATGGACGCGGTAATTTTGGCAATTGGAAACAACATCGAAGTTAGCGTGCTTACCAGCGTGATTCTCACACGACTGGGGGCGGCCAACATCCACGCGAAAGTGGACAGCAAGCTGCACGCACGTATCCTTGAGCTGATCGGCGTGAAGCACATCGTGTTCCCGGAAGAGCAGATCGGCCTCGAATTGGCACAGTCGCTCCTTTCGCGCAATGTAATCCGCTACTACAACCTCGCAACCGGACACTCTATCGTGGAAATCTCCGTTCCATCGAACTATGTCGGAAAGACGCTGCAAGAGCTTGCACTTCCAGCGAATAAAGGTGTGCACATCGTCGCCATCAAGTACGATCATCTCACCGTCTCCGAAGATGGCGAGAACAAGCTCGAGAAGCGAATTAACGACATGCCAGGCGCGAACGATGTGATCAAAGAAGGCGACCAGCTCGTTTTACTCGGGCCTGAGCCACGCATCAACGAAGTTATTAAAGAAACGATGCAGGACTAACCACGGAGTTACAACAGGAACAAGGTTATGAAATACTTTATCACCCGTAAAATTCGCTACTTCATCGTAGTGCTTCTGCTGCTCGCTGCGGCGCAGGGTATGGTCATGTGGCTCACATTGAGTACGCATTCCGACGCGATGAAAAAGCTTAATGACACGAACATGCTGCGCGAACGAGCCCAACTCATGAAAAAGGATATAGGAAACATCTTGTGGATCTTCCTGTTCCTATATTTCCTGATTGCAATCGTGTTCTTTTTCTATATTCCGGTGTTCTTGCATCGTGGATTCACAGATGTAACCAAGCTGTTGAAGGAGATCACACGCGGCAACTACAACCTCGATATCGACGAATCGGAACTGGCGCAACGCAACGATGAAGACGTGATGGAGCTCATCGTTCAGGTTCGCAAGATGCTAAACTCGGTGATTCACTTCGATCAGGCCAAGAAAGAGAAGATCATCGAGCACATGAATCGCATTCTGAGCCTTTTAAAGCTCGCGGAGAACGGCTTTATCATCCTCGATATCGACGGTGATATCAAGTTTCTCAGCGATAACCTGAACGATATTTTCCCGCTATTGGCAGAGAACCTCAATATCTTCGACTCAAGCTTCCAGCCCGAAGTCCAGAACAGTATTGTCAAATATACGCTTCCAATCCTACAGGGGCGAAGCGCGCACGGGCCACAGCAATACTTCATCCCTTCCCTCAAGCGTCATATAACACTCAAGAGCAGCATCGTTCGCGACGCCGGTGGAATGCCGATCGGTGTTGTGCTCGGGATCTTTAACATCGACCGCAAGAAGGGCGGCAAAGACGCAGACGAATCATGAAAATTACATGCGAAGACACGTCGAGACTGCGGATCGACAAATATCTGAGTTCGCTCGAGATCGAAGCGCTCTATTCACGAACGCTGATCGATAAGCTCATCAGTGAAGGGAAAATGCTGGTCAATGGCAAGCCAGTCAAGAAAAGCCATCGTGTGGAAGTCGGTGACATCATCGAGATCGAGCTACCGGAACCGGCTCCAAGCGAGGTGCAGCCCGAAGATATTCCGCTCGATATCCTATTTGAAGACGAATACCTCATTGCCGTGAATAAACCCGCCGGGCTTACCGTGCATCCGGCTCCAGGTAATCAAAGTGGTACCCTTGTGAATGCGCTCGCACACCATTTTTCGGGGAATCTCTCCACCGGAAGCGATCCCACCAGGCCGGGCATTGTCCATCGTCTGGATAAGGACACAAGCGGTATTATGCTCGTCGCAAAGGACGACCGCACCCATTCGATGCTATCGCAGCTTTTTGAGATGCGCGAAATCGAGAAGCACTACTACGCGCTTACAGTCGGCGTCCCGCGAGAAGAACCCACCGAGATCCACACAGGCATCAAGCGTAGCAGCGTGAATCGCAAAAAAATGTGCATCTCGGAGGACGGCAAGACGGCGATCAGCATATTTAAAATCGAACGCGATCTGGATTACTTCGCGCTCCTGGATGTACGCATTCTCACTGGAAGGACCCATCAGATCAGAGTTCACCTGTCGCACATCGGTTACCCGGTGCTGTGCGACCGGACCTATTCCACTCAAAAGCTGGAACTGAACGCACTACCCTCACATTTGCACAAGCGCATGAAATATCTATGGGCAAACCACATGCAACGGCAGGCTCTGCACGCAAAATCAATCGGTTTCCGACATCCGGTTACCGAAGAAGAGCTGTTCCTTACCGCACCGCTGCCGCAGGATTTCATCGGCACGGTCGATTTCATTGAAAAGATGGTGAAGCTGTAGGGCACCATACATCTGAAGTTTAGTAATTGATCCTTGACGGATTTCCGGCTAATTTTTGTAGTACCTGCGAGGCTGAAATGAATTGTGAAATGAAAGAACGAAACATGGCGGCATGCAATTGCAGCTATCCCTGCTCGAAGAAAGGAAACTGCTGTCAGTGCATCAGTTATCATCGCAGCATGGGCGAGCTTCCCGCCTGCTACTTTCCCGCGAAATACGAGAAAACCTACAACCGATCGATCGAATATTTCGTCGAACTATTCAACGCGGGGAAAATCGGTTAATTCAAGAGGATACAATGGAATACACGTTCGCATCGATCGAAGAAGCGATCGAAGATCTCAAGGCCGGTAAGCTGGTTGTCGTAGTTGACGACCCCGACCGGGAAAACGAAGGCGATCTGGTCTGCTCGGCTGAGAAAATCACACCCCAGATGGTCAACTTTATGATCACCAAGGGCAAGGGACTCGTATGCGTCCCGATGTCAGTCGAAACCGCGCAGCGACTCGACCTGAACATGATGACAGATCGCAATACCGAACGGCACGGAACCAAGTTTACCATTTCGGTAGATGCAAAGAAAGACACCACTACCGGTATCTCGGCACAAGACCGCTATCGCACCATCCAACTGCTGGCATCCGAAGACTCCACACCGGAAGACTTCGTTCGTCCGGGACACATCTTTCCGCTGGTCGCTGAGCCGGGTGGCGTTCTCAAGCGTACGGGGCATACCGAAGCGGTGGTCGATCTGATGAAGCTGGCCGGATTGAATCCCGTTGGCGCACTGGTGGAGATTATCAAGGATGACGGCGATATGGCCCGGCTTCCAGACTTGATCCCCTATGCGCAAGAGCATGGGCTGAAGATCATCACTATTCAGCACCTGATCGAGTATCGCCGGAAAAAAGAGAAGCTCGTCAAACGCGTATCCGAAGCCAAGCTGCCCACGAAGTACGGTGATTTCACCATCATCACCTTCCAGAGTACCGTTTCCGATGAATACCACGTTGCGCTGGTCAAAGGCGATGTGGAAAACAAGGAAAACGTGCTGGTACGCGTACACTCCGAATGCCTGACCGGCGATGCGCTCTTTTCGATGCGCTGCGATTGCGGTATGCAGCTCGAAAATGCTTTCCGCATGATCGAAGAAGAAGGCCGCGGCGTTATACTCTACATGAAGCAAGAGGGTAGAGGCATTGGTCTCTTGAACAAAATCAAAGCCTACCATTTGCAGGATCACGGTAAAGACACCGTGGAAGCGAACGTCGAACTCGGATTCATGCCCGATCTGCGTGACTACGGTATCGGCGCTCAGATCCTTAATGATCTCGGGCTGCACAATATTCGTCTTCTTACCAACAACCCCAAGAAGCTTATCGCGCTCAAGGGTTACGATCTGAAAATCTCCGAAAGAGTTCCCATCGAGATTGCACCACATGAAGAGAATCTGAAGTATCTGAAAACCAAGAAAGAAAAGATGGGGCATCTTCTGGACAAAGTTTAAGAGGTATTCGTGATATTCCTCAAAGCGTTCATCCTGCTTCTCATGAATGTTCTGGCGGGATTTCTGCTGGTTCAGCCGGTACGGTGGTTTCTGTTCTTCCCGAAGAAACAGCTCCACTGGTTTGGCAAACCAGTGCCGTTCACGCCCGGATTTCTCCGAAGGAAAAAGACATGGTTCTTCACCAAGGTAAATTTCTGGGTGAAATACTACCTGGAGAACGCAGCCAATCGCAAAGATCGCTCATCGAAGCTCTGGGAATGGGAGCATCGCATCTACGACGAGACATACAATAAGCTCGACGGCGTGATGCGGATGAAGTACCTTCCTGCGCCAGTCAAAGAGAAGATTCGTGAGATTCTGGCACTGTTTGTTTACGAATTCGCCAGGCACTTCCTGCGCAGCTTCGTGCCGTTCCTGGTAAAGAAGTACGAGCTGACACGTTATATCGATTTGATTGAGGCTAAGGCGGATGTAGATCAGGTGATGATGTATTTCGACAAGTATTTTCATCGCTATGTTACCTACTTTATGCTGGGCTTATCCGGTCTGATCGGCCTGTTTAATTTTGTGATCTATCTGCTTCTTCAGCTGTTCTAAGGCTGTCCGTCACCGCACATGAATGTCTCGCGGACGGGCATACCAGACGAAAGAAAGTGAGAATTGATGCGCAGGAAAAGCGGTTTGCGCTTGTCTGAGTAATTGGTATGTGAATTGCAACGAAATCTATGTAACCTGGTTCGTGCTTACATGGCCAAGTTTTGTTACTTCGAAAGGAGAAATCGGATATGATCAAACGGTTTTTATTTTGTATGGTGTTGGCCAGTACAATGCTGACAGCTTTCGCACAGGAATATACACTCGACGGATTGATTGAGAAGGGACTGGAGCAGGTTACTGCTATCCGCCAACAAAGCCTCAGTCACAGTAACAGCAAATCAAACTATTACTCGAGCATGCTCGACCTCGTGCTGCCGGATGCTTCCCTCTCAGCAAGCAAGACCCAATCGCACGGTGTCGAAACGGATAACGCAGGATTCAGCCTGTCCAAATCCATCTCACTTGATGAGCCCACATGGTTCAGCCTGGAGCAGTCGGTTATCAACATGGAGAGCGCTAACTATTCCTGGGACGCGATCCGCAAGTCCGCTGCGTATGAGATATTCAGTCGCTACATCAACGTGCTGGAAGCGGAGAAGAATCTGGATATCCTGAAAGAAGAGCTTAAGCTTCAGGAGAAAGTTTACGACCAGACAAACACCCTGTATCAAAGCAATCGAAGAACCTTACTCGACCTCAAGCAGAGCGAGATATCGCTGCTTAATTCTCAGATATCCGTTCGCGATGGTGAGAACCAGCTACAGAAGACACGCGAAAAACTCTTCGACTACCTCAACCTCAAAGACGAAGGTTACCCGCTTTCCGATACGACGGTGGAAGTAACCTCGCCGGAAGATATCACCTATGAGGACCCACTCACAGTGAAGGTTCTGAAAAACAATCTTCGCGTGCAAAAAAGCAGCCTCACCCAGCAGTGGCTGAACTTCTTCCCGAATGTCACGGCTTCCTACAGCTACAATTACAGCTACGCGCCGGACAGCAATGAAAAGGAAGACGTCCTCGACTTCGGTTCGTATCACGATAATTACACTATCGGTATCTCGGCTTCCTACTCACTCTATCAGCTGCTCGAACACGGTTTTGTTTACAAACGGGCCAAGCGAAACATGATCTCCGATCAGCTCGATCTGGACGACACCATTGACTCCGATAAACTCGAGCTCAAGCAGCTCAAGCAGGACTGGCAGACGCTACACGACACGTGGGAAATCGCTGAGCGCACCCGTCAACTCGCAGAAGAAAACCTCGCCATGGCGGAAGAGAAATTCAAGCTCGGAATGCTCAACCTCATCGACCTCGATAACGTGCGCATCGATTACTTCAACGCACAGCAGACCCTCAACACCAAGCACTACGAGCTCCTGCAAAAACAGGAAGAAATCAACCTGCTGCTATCCCGCGATATCCTCGGGAAGTGGTAGAGTTATAACAAACTTTGCATAGGGCAGGCCAGGGTGTCTGCCTTTTTTTGTAGATAAATGTTTTCTTGTGGTCTTATTATCTCAATATTTCTCGATACAGCTCGATATTGCCTTCGGCCATCTTCTGCATGCTGAAGAGCGGGGCCTCTTCGAGGGCTTTTTGTGCCATCTTTTGGGAGAAATCGGGGTGATCGAGCATGTACTGGAGCCCCTCTGCGAGCGCTGCGGAGTCCTGCCGCCTGACCAGAATACCATTCTCGCGATCACGAATCATCTCAGGGATCCCGCCGGCATCGGTCGCCACGATGGGCAGTCCTTGTGCCATGGCGTCGATGATGGACGTCCCGAGTCCCTCCTTTCGCGATGACATCACGAAGATATCGAAGCTTTTGAGGATTGGTCCTACGTCGTCACGATGCCCGAGGAACAGAAACCGGCTCTTGAGCGGCTCTTCCTGCGCCAGAGCATGAACCTTGTCTCGTTCGGGACCATCGCCCAGCGATACGAACACCACGTCCGGGTTACGGTCGAGAATGTTTCGGGCTGCACCGAGCAGATTGGGGTAGTCCTTGTGCCCTGCAAGCGCGGCTACAATGCCGATAATTTTCTTATCCCGCAACGGTTCGGGAAGATAGTCTCTCCTTGCCTTGGAGCTTGCGAAGCGATCGAGATCGACACCGCTGTGGATGACAGTAAGTCGTTCCGGCTCGATATTGCAGGAGAGCATGACGCGTTGGATCTCTCGTGAGATGCAGACGATCTTGTCCGCGCTGCGGTATTTCCAGCGACCATGGATGCGGAAATCGACTCTGCGCGAGGCGATCAGTTTGCAGGATGGGTGGAAAAGCTTTGTCCAGATGCCGATTGTTAGTGCGTGGCCGCTGTGTGCGTGTAAGATGTTGATCTGATGCTTGCGCGCAAAACGGGCCAGCTTCAGGCCGCTGAGGATGTCAAATTCGCAACGGTAGCGATAGGGGACAACGTGCGCTGGATCGATACGCTTATATAGAAGTGAATCTTTAGGAACTGCGAAGTAGCTTGCGATGCCGCGTGCGATCATCTCGCGATGCAGATAGAGTGCTTGCTGCTGGCCACCGCGAAAACCTTGCTCGGTGTCTATGTGCAGAACGACAGGGTTCTTCATTCGTAACCAATTTCCTTGCGGCAGTCAGGGCAAAGACTCTTCTCGAATCTCAGGCTGGAGTGCGTGCTGAAGAAGTCCGTCACATCTTCCCAGAACCCCTGATCTGTACGTATCTTCTGGCAATTCGAGCAAATCGGGATCAGCCTTGACAGCGCATCGTACATCGATTTGGCGTGTTTGAGTTCGAGGATGGTCTTGCGGATGGCAATCTGCGTTTTGACCCGCGCGAAAAGCTCATCGTAATGGATCGGTTTGGTGATGTAATCGACAGCTCCTACCTGGAATGCGCGGATGATATCATTTGTCTCGCGCATGACGGTCATAAAGAGAACCGGAATATCGCGGTATTTCTCTTGCGCCTTAATCTTCTCGCACACTTCGTAACCGTTCATGCCGACCATCAAGATATCCAACAGGATAAGGTCGATCTTGTTTTTCTCCAGCATCTGGAGACCTTCTGAACCGCTTGTGGCAATTGTGATTCTGTAGTCGTCTTTCAGCATGTCGTTCAGGAGTGTGATATTGAAATTCTCGTCTTCGATGATCAGCACATGCGGCTTGCCGCTGAGATCAGTGTTGCCTTCTTTGTTCTCTTGCGCGTATTGCACACGTTTTGCTTTCAGATCGGGATAGAGCTTCTCAATACATTCCGGGCATATGCCATGAGTAAAATCAAGCTCAGCGACATCTGTAAGGTAGGCCTCCACCTTATTCCAATAGCCGTCATCGCTACGAACCTTGTGGCATCTTGGGCACATGGGGAGGATGCCGGAGAGCTTATCGATACTTTGATTGAGTTGCGCAAGATCCTTGATATAATCAGCCAGCGATATGTGGTTTTTGATCCGCGATAATAATTCCATGTAGTTGATGGGCTTTACGATGTAGTCTGCCGCACCCAGGGTTAACCCATAAACGATATCTTCCGGGCTGTTTCTTGCCGTCATGAAAATAACCGGGATTGTGGCAGTCTCTTCATCACTCTTGAGCATTTTGCATATCTCATGACCGCTCATACCGGGAAGCATGACATCAAGCAGGATCAAGTCCGGCTGTACTTTCTTAATCATCTCGAAGGCACGAGTACCTTCTTTCGCTATAGAGAGTTTATACTTCGGTTTGAGAATATCGACGAGGATATTGATGTTAAAAGTCTCATCCTCAACGATAAAGATTTTATGCTGTTTCTTCATTGAATACCTCAATTATTCGAAGCCGAGGACTTCGCGCAATTCATTCAATGTATCAGTAGCTTTCTCGAATTCATATTCGTCAAGCTGTTTCCGTAATTTCGCGATCATCGCCAACGCATTCTCATCCCGAACATGGGATTGGATGTCATCAAGGATCCCTTCTGCATCAACATCGCCCAAATCGAGCATTTCGCCCAACTCAAAAAGTAGCGGCTTCAGATCACCTTTCGCAGGCTTGGCTGCATCAAACTTCTGTGCTTTGGGCTGCACGCCGAGGAATTCTTCGATCGCGTCCAGAACGCTCTGCAAGTTCTTATAAAAATGCTCCGAAAGCTTGTTGATCGCATCCATGTCCCTTTTCTCGCAGGCGATGTTGAGCTTCTCGGCTTCTTCGTATAGCGCTTCGGCTGCAAGGCTGCCCGAGATACCTTTCAATGTGTGGATTTTCCGGGCGTATAGCTCATGATCCTGGTTCGCCAAAGCATCACGCAGATCTTGGACTGATTCACGATAATCACCATGGAACTGCGCCAGCAGTTTGCGGAACAGATCTGCATTGCCCCGGACATTGACCAGTCCTTTCTGCACATCAATTCCATCAATCCGAAAATCTTCTGCAACAGTGGGTTCTACCACTTTCTTCATAATGGGCTTGAAATCTTTGCGAGGTTCAATCACCTGCACCATCGCGGTAAGGAGATCGTTCGCTTCAATGGGCTTGGTGACATGCGCGTTCATTCCAGCTTGTGCCGATTTATCACGTTCGCTCTTCATAGCGTGAGCCGTGAGGGCAATGATGGGGATTTTACTGTAATCGTGCTCGCTTTCGCGAATCTTTTTACTCGCCTCGAGTCCGTCCATCACAGGCATCTGGATGTCCATCAGAATGACATCGAAACGCTCTTTTGTATCTGCAAGGATATCAAGCACTTGCTGTCCGTTCTCCGCGATACTGACGTGGAAGCCTTCATCTTCGAGGATCTCTCGCGCTACCTGCTGGTTGATCTCATTGTCTTCAGCGAGGAGCACGTTCGCACCGCGTATCGCTTCCAGACCCTTGATTTCATGCGCTTTCTGAGAAATCAAATCGCGCGTGGAACGATAATCTTCGTGTACCACCTCCATAATCGAGTCATAGAGCATGGAGTGATTTACCGGCTTGGCCAGTAATCCGCTGATACCGGTCTTCTCGGCTTCTTCGCGTACGATATCTTTGGAGAACGCTGTCACCATGAGGATCTGAGGAATCTGTTTCAGACCATCATGCTCTCGAATCCTGCGCGTAGCTTCAAGACCGTCCATGCCGGGCATTTTCCAGTCCATGAAGACGAGGTTGTATGGATCTTTTTCGGATTGATCTTCCAACATCTTGAGCGCTTCTTCACCGGATGAAGCCTGATCGGCCACAATTGAGAATGAACGGAGATTCTCCACTAGAATTTCACGGGAAATATCGTTGTCGTCCACGACCAGCGCCCTCAAGTTTCTCAGCGTCAGAGGCATCACCTGATCGCTCCGCGTTTGCAATTTTTGCTTTCGCAGTATAGCTGTAAAGGAAATGGTGGTGCCGATTCCTACCTCGCTATCGATGTCAATCTTACCCTTCATCATCGTGACCAGATTCTTCGCGATAGCGAGTCCAAGCCCGGTTCCGCCATGCTTACGGGTTGTGGAGCCTTCCGCCTGACTGAACGATTCGAACACCGTCTTGAGTTTATTGTTGGGGATACCTACGCCGGTATCGCGCACAGAGCATTGTAGCATCACATCGTGGTCGTCAATCTCCTTTGCGGCTACGCGCAACAAGATGAAGCCACGATCGGTGAATTTGATGGCGTTGTTACAGAGGTTGATCATGATCTGGCTGAGCCGGAGCGGATCACCGATGAGTGAGTAAGGGACGTTGTTCTCGATATGGAATAGGAACTCCAGCCCCTTTTCTTCGGCTTGCAGGCCGATGACGTTGGAGAGGCTTGACAGCACTTCATCGAGATCGAAATCGATATATTCAAGCTCCATTTTGCCGGCTTCGATCTTGGAGAAATCAAGGATGTCGTTGATGATGCGCATGAGGTTACGCGAAGAGGAATGTATCTTCTTGACATAGTCTTTTTGCTGTGCGGTAAGCCCAGTCCGTAGCGCAAGTTGCGAAAGCCCGATAATAGCATTCATTGGTGTACGGATTTCATGACTCATGTTAGCCAGAAATTCGCTCTTGGTCTTGGTAGCTTCTTCCGCGATGCGCCGATTCCGTTCCGCGATTTCTTTCTCGTGTCGCTCGGTGATGTCGACCACCATGCCTTCAATATACATAGCATCATCAAGCTCGATCATCCGAGCGTTGATTTCGGCCAGGATATGCTTTCCATCGCGTCGCACCATGTTCGCATGAAATCCGGTCAGAATACCATCTTCCTGAACTTTCGCGATGAAATCCTGCCGTTGATCCACAGATTGCCACAGGCACTTCGCGCTGGCTTCCTGGCAGTTGATATCTTCCAATTTCTCATAACCAAAAAGGTCGAGAAATTGCCTGTTCGCCATTTGTAACTTACCTTCGAGGCTTGTCTGGAATATCCCCTCGATCGCGTTGTCGAAGATGGAACGATACTTGTTTTCTGCTGATTTTCGCCTTGAAATTTCGTCACGCAGATCCGTCGTATAACATTTTAGCTGCATGGTCATGTCGTTGAACGAATCGGTCAGATCACCTACTTCGTCGTTGGTCTTACGCGGAATCTTCACATCGAAATCACCCTGACTAATCTTGTTTGTATAGGCCTCGAGTTCTTTGATCGGAACCGTCATAGTACGGCCAAGAAACCACCCAGCGATCAGAACGATGGGGATACAGAGCAGGAAGATGGTCAGATAGATGTTGCGAAGATTCCTCTCGTACTGGAGAACCTTGTCTGCTGAGACATCGATACCGAGAATGCACTCGACCTCACCTGTTTCTTTGTAAACAGGAGCATAGCCCGTCAGCCAGGTACCCCATTCGTCGGTGTAAAAGTCGTCTTCGACTATTGTCTGCCGCATGTCTGCAATATGGTCTTTCAGAAAATCGCTGGGGTCATCATACACCTCACCAAGATGTGCTATCTCCTGGGGATTTTCTTCGGCATCCACCACGAACCGAATGGTTCCGGGAGCTTCATAGCGCATTGTGTAGATGTATTTGATATCGGTGGATGAATCGCGTATCATCTGCATCTTTTTCTTGATGACGCGGTATGCTTCAGATTGCTCCTGATCGCGCGATAGAAGTGTCTGATGCAGGCTTGTATCGATCCCCAACGCTGCTATACTTGCCACATCGCGCAATCTTGTACGGGTGTCGTCCAGAAGCCGCCGTTTCGCCTTCCCGAAGAAAACCCAGGTTAGAAAGCCGGTAGCGAGCACAACGAAAATAACCAGCACGATCATCAGCTTATATTGAATCGAGATCTTCATATATCGTCACTCCATTGTAATTATATTGTAATTCCTGGAGTTTAGATTTATCGTTTATTGGAGCTGCGTCAAGAGAAATCGGGTCAACTGATTCCTGACTGCAATCCTCCTGAAAATAGAGGTGTAATACCTTTGGGAATCGTTCGTTCAACATTCGAGATTTATTTGCTTGACGTTAATCAGCGATTGAGCGATTCGTTCTTGAAATAGTACTATCAGGGAGCGTACATGGTTTCTGGAAACAAGAAGAATACGATCGGCGGTATGGGAGCCGTCAATTACTATAGCAACCCAAGGCTTTTCCCGCAGCCAGTCGTAAACCGCAAGACCAATCTAATCATCGCACTTGTAATCTTTGCTGCCACGCTTGCCGTCTATATCATGACACAAGCGAGATCGCTTTCATTCTGGGATTGTGGCGAGTATATCACATGCAGCAGTATCCTAGGGGTTCCTCATCCGCCCGGCAACCCATTCTATATCATGATGGGTCGATTCTTTGCCGTTCTCGGGGGTAGCATACCGCATGCGATGGTTATCAACTTCCTGTCTGGCTTGATGTCCGCACTTGCAGTGATGTTCCTGTATCTCTTCACGGTCAAGCTTGTATCGATGTACGAAGAGAAGCCGCTTTTCGTAATCATGATGGGCGTATTCGCAGCACTGATGTCCGCGTTTTCCTACACGTTCTGGAACAACGCGATCGAAGCGGAAGTCTATTCCGGCCTTAGCCTGATCATTAACCTGATTATGTGGCTAACGATGGTTTGGGTTGAGAAATCCCGTAACTTCTCGCACCAGAACATTTTGCTCCTGATTATCTATGTCTTTTTCCTTGGGTTCGGCATCCATCAGACATCGCTGCAGATAGCGCCGGCTGTTTTGTTTGTTGCCGTATATCCTCTCATAAGGCACAACGTTCGTTCCGGCGGATTCTGGGCACGTGTGGGAATCTATCTGGTCGGCATCATTATCATCTACGCCGTTTTCAACATGCTTGGCGAAAGCGCACGCATTCCCAGCCTTGGCAAATGGATGTTCGCACTTGTCGGTATCGGCCTTCTGTGGTTCCACCTTCGTGACAAAGTCACGATCAACGCCTGGATGCTGGCTCTTGTCTTTATCGCAATTGGCTTGAGTTCGCATGCTTTTCTTCTGGTGCGCTCCTCGCTCCGGCCTTTCATCAATGAAGGCTACCCGCACAACATGCCGCTCTTCATGGAATACATCCTACGGCGTCAGTACGGCGTGACCAGCTTCCTCGAACGGCGCGCGTCGCTGTTCTATCAGGTCGATTACCATTTCCTGCGCTACTTCTCCTGGCAATTCTTCAGCGCTGAGACACTCGCCAGATGGTTTGGCGGCGGACAGGCGTTCTTCCAGGTGCTTTCCAATCTGGTTGTCGCGCTACTCGGCTTCTTCGGTATTTATCACCACGCAAAGCGCAACAAGCATTCGTTCGCTTACTTCTTTTCCTTCTTCTTCATGAGCTCGATTGCCATGATTTTCGTGATGAACCTCTCCGACGCAGAAGTACGTGACCGCGAATACTTCTTCACCAATGCCTACTACCTCTGGACGATCTGGATGGCGATCGGTAGCATTGGGCTCGTGCGTCTTATCTGGGACAAATCGAAAGCGCTGGCTTCAATCTTACTCGCAATCGTGATGATTCTCCCGGTGTTCAACCTCACCTCTCAATACTTCATTCATGACCGTCACAAAGACGTTATCGCGCTGGACTACGGCGTTAACTTCCTCAACAGCCTCGAAGAAAACGCGATCGTCTTTACTAATGGCGATAACGATACATTCCCGCTCTGGTATGCTCAGGCGGTTCACGATCCGTACGCGGTTGAGCATGTATATCCCGCGAAGGATGTTTATCCTACTGATAAAACGAAAGAACTTATCACCCAGGCGATGGAATACAAGCGCACCGAGTGCGAAGGTATCCGGCTCGATGTGTCTGTCGCGAACCTTAGTCTGCTCAATACTCCCTGGTATATCCGGCAGCTTCGTGACAAAGAAGGCATCGAATTCTCGATTCCCGATAGCCTGATCACGCCCAGTAAATATGGAACTGCGCTCTATCCCATGCAATTACCGCGCAGCGGACGTATCAAGATCGAATCCCCGAACACATCCGATGATTTCCTCGTCGAGCTGAAAGAGGGGACAGTGCTCTACAGTAACGAACTGGCAGCGCTACAGATTATCCGCGATAACTACGGCAAACGCCCGATCTACATCGCGGTAACGGTTCCCGACAGTCGCGACACGGATATCGTTCCCAAGCTTGGATTGACCCATTTCCGCCGCAACGAAGGTATGGTTGACCGGCTCGTTTCTATCGAGCGTGAGGACAACACCGATATGAAGCGGCTCCTCAACAGCATTGAAGGTGTATATCAATATCGGGGGATCTTCGACAGCACTATGTACAAAGATCCCAACACCATGCGTCTGCTTGGAAACTACGGCGCTTCATTTATCATGCGTGCTTCACGTTACTACCTCGAACGCGGTAATGTAAACAAGGCGATCGAATACATGGAAAAGGGTGTAGCATTCGTCAAAGATAACAAGGGCGTGGAGAGAAGCCTCAATACGCTGTACCAAAAACGCGATGAAATGCTTGCTCGTATCCAGATGCGCGAAGATCAGATCAAAACCGCGGTCGATACGCTAAGCAAGGATCAGCAGGCCGATATCTATGCCGAACTTGCTGAGCTCTACCTGCAAAAGGGAAGCGTTGAGAAAGCAATTCAGACCATGAACAAGGTGATCGAGCTGCAACCGAGTAACTATTTGAATTACGTAGATCTGGCCGATTATCAGCTTGAAGCAGGCATGACCGACGACGGAATCAAGACACTGAGACGTGCCATCACAATCGATCCGTTGAATAAGCGTTTGGCCGGCGCAATTACCGGACCGATCATTATATCTGAACAATACGAGAAAGGACTCGAGTTGCTTGAAATCGTCAAGGGCTACCAGGGCGAAGAAGCAGTGAAACCCTATGTGAAATATATCCAGGATGAGATGAGAAAATAACGTAACGATTGAGGTGGTATCGTGAAGAGACGGTTTTTCTTCTTTCTAGAACGCGAACTTCATCTGCCCATGCTCGTACCGTTGATGGAATACATCCACGACATCGGGCTTGGTGAAATAGGAATCGGAACAGTCGAATACTTTGAATCACGCGAGGGGATCCCCGGACGTGGCTTGCGCAAGAATGTCCTTCATGAGAACGTGCGGGTACCCTTTGAAATGGTTGACGACCCGTACGCATGGCAGCCGGATATCACGTTCATGGCCGATTTCAGCTACCAGTATGTGGAAGGACTGGGCAAGATCGTCAATATCGGACATGGGACTATCAGTAAAGGGTGGTTCTTCACCGATAAGCTCATCAGCCGTCGCGAGAATTGCGCCGACTTGATGTGCGTCCCCGGTACCATTCACAAGCAGGTTCTGGAGAAACAGGTAAAAGTGCCGATCGAAGTTACCGGCATGGCAAAGCTCGACAGTCTCTTCATGGGAGAATGGAATCGCGCCGAAGTGCTTCGCATGATGGGGCTCAATCCAGACAATAAAACCATCCTCTTTGCCCCGACGTTTAATCGAGAACTCAGCATTGTACCGCATATTCGTACCGATTTCCGCAAATACCTACCGGATTATCTGAATATTATCATCAAACTGCACGGTGCAGCCCCTGAAGAATGGAAGCGCGAATACCGCTCCCTTGCCGATCACGACCACAACATGTACTACTCGGAATCAATGGATATCGCACCGTCTTTCGCCGCGTCCGACCTATTGATCACCGATGTCTCGTCGGTTATCTACGAATTCGCTGCACTGGGTAAGCCGGTGGTTCTCTTCGACAGCCCTACGCAGAAAGACTACCCCAATTTCGCTTCCGACGACCTTGAGTATCGTTTCCGGGATGTCGGAACACGTATTCGTCACGTAGGAGAGCTCCAGGAACGTGTATTCAACCTACTTCTGCGCCAGGCACCTACAGCCGAGTCGCAGGAGATCGCAAACCAGTTCATCAGCGTACGGGACGGAACAAGCGCAGAAAAAATCGTATCGCATGCTCTGAACCTTCTGCATCAGCAGGAACCCCGTGGGACCATCCTCATCGATAACCCCGAGGGCTACGAAATCAGCGATATCTTCAAGAAATACGAAAACCGTTTCGACATCCTGATGGCTGGAACAGGTAACGGCGACGCTGAGATTGAATCCGGTGCGACCCGGCAACAGACGATCTTTAACGCACTGGATAAAATACGCACGAATACCTTTATCTACGCGGATGCCAGGTGGGAATTCTCGCCCATGATGGCCTGTCTGCTCAGTAACCATCTGATGCTCAACGATCGCCTCGGGCTGGTTATCCCACTTTGCGAAAACTCCGAAGACCTCACCCTGCAACAGCTCCGATTCCATGTCCGTGTCTCCGACGAGATGCCTAAACATCTGATCGGCTGGCAACTTACATACGCCATGACCGGGCAATGGAAGGAAATTCCGTATCTGGAAACACCGGTCTTCGCTTCCCGCAAGGAGATTTGGGAAAATACCGAGCAGTTCACAAACTGTGAGAAAAAGACGCTGAGCTGGCTGGAGATGTTCCGTTCCGTGCAGATGCATGGCAGGATCTCCGCCCTGGCGCTCGATTCATATATCACACGCAAGCAGATCTCCATGCTGGAGAAAATCGGCGGTTTCACTTTTCCGGGATTACAGTTCAACGACCTTGACAGCAAGACTCCGGACGCTGAACGCCAGACATCCAGCGCACTCCAATTCGTGGAAGAAGATGAGCCTCGCGACGAAAACGAAGATGTACTTTTGAGCAAGATTGCAGAGAATCCTTCCGATACGGAGCTGATCAAACGCTATATTCGCTACCTGTTCAGTCAGGGGAAATATGAGAAGGTTGATGTTTACGAGGCAATGATCCCGCATGATCCTGAAGTTGCGCTGATGGCTGCGATCGCACTGGATAAACAGGATTTTTACGACCAGGCTCTGGAGAAGATCGACACCATCGACACGCTTTCGCTGATTGACAGGACACTGCTGCTCAAAGTTTTGACCCTCAAAGCCAAGCTGTTGATCAAGCTTAGCCGCGCGAGTGATGCACTCGGATACGTGCAGGAAGCGTATGAAATCGATGATACCAATCCGGATATCCTTATCACGCTGGGGTCGTGCTTACTGATCTTGAACCAGCCAGAGAAAGCCTTACCGCTACTCGAACGCGCGGAAGAGATCGCACCGGGCAACGTGCAGGTACAGTACGGAATCGCATCGATCTATCTCGCGAAAGGTGACCTGGATCGGGCACGCGTGATTCTTCAGGATATCGCGAAGCGCAATCCAGACAACCTGAGTGCTGTAGAAGGATTGATGAATATCGCCTATCGTACCCGTGATTTCAATCTGGTGATCGAGCCGCTTAGTAACTACATCGCACGGCATCCCGAAAGCATCAATATTCGGTTCGTCGCAGCCGGAATTTATTTCGAGAGCGGACGTTACGATGACGCTTTGAAGGAAATCCAGCAGATCGAAGAGGTTAATCCCGATTTTGTTGGTGTCGAAGATTTGAAACAGCGGATTCTCGCCGCCAGGTAGGGGCTGCGTTTTTCTATTGACGCAGACTTACCGGAATTTTTTATGGAAAACTTACAAAGATAATAATAAGATTCGATAAACGGAGGAATCATGAAGAAGATAATATTGGCTCTGATCCTGACAGTGTTTGTAATGGCGCTGATGGCATCGGATGAACTCAAGATCGGTTATGTGGACAGCAGCCGCCTGATGATGGAATCAACAGACCGTCAGGAAGCCGAGCAGCTTTTTGAAAGCGAAATGCAGGTCTGGGAACAGCAGGTTACCGAACTCGAAGACGAGATTGATCGTCTCTCCGAAGAATACGAAAATCGTAAACTCACCATGACCGACGCAGGAAAGAAAGAAGCTGAAGCAGCGATCAACACGAAGATGGAAGAGCGCAAACAGCTCATTCAGGAAATCTTCGGTGAAAACGGTAAGGCCGCTCGCAAGAACGAAGAACTTCTCGAACCGATCATGAACAAGATCAATATCGCAATCAAGAAAGTTGCAGATGAATACAGCTACTCTCTGATTCTCGATAGCACGGTTGGCGTCCTCTACGCAGTTCCGAGCCTCGATGTCACCGACATCGTACTGGACGAAATGAACGCCGCAGCCGACGAAGATACAGGAAATACCCAGGAATAAAATGAAACGTTTCAGTTCAACAAGCACCGCTGGCCAAATCGCGCTTCTCCTCAAAGGTGAGCTCAAGGGCGATCCTTCTGTGCAACTTTCCAGCGTTGCCTCTCCCGAGAATGCAGACGAAACTTCGATCTGCTTTCTGGAGAATCCCACTTTTCTGGAAGCGGCCAAAGCTTCGCGCGCTGGCTTGCTTCTTGTCAGCCCCAAGCTCTATGAAGAAGGGTTTGAAAACCGCAATAGTCTGATCGTGGAACGGCCAATGATGGCGTTTATGATGCTTGTCTCGGGAATGCTTGAAGCGGAAAGCCGCAGCAAAAAACGTCACGTGAGCAGGGCATCGGATATAGCAGAATCGGCAACGATCGGCAAGAATGTCGATATCGCACCGGGCGTGGTGATCGGAGAGAATTCGATCGTCGGAAACGACTGTATAATCGGTGCGAACTGCGTAATCGGCGATCGTGTGAAGATTGGGAAAGGGTGTAAGTTGTTTGCGAACGTTACAGTATATGACGATTGTGTTTTGCAGGATCGCGTGATTCTGCACAGCGGCGTGGTGATCGGAGCAGATGGCTTCGGTTACGCGCTGATAGAAGGCAGGCAGGCCAAGATTCCGCAGATTGGCGACGTAATCATCGAAGACGATGTGGAAATCGGCGCAAACAGTTGCGTGGATCGCGCCACACTCGGCTCGACCATCATCGGTGCTCGTACCAAGCTGGACAACCTTGTGCAGGTCGGCCACAATGTGGTGATTGCCACCGATACGATTCTCTGTTCGCAGGTGGGAATTGCGGGAAGTACCGAGATCGGTAGTCGCTGCTACCTTGCGGGGCAGGTCGGCGTGGCGGATCACACCAAGATCGGCGACGAAGTTCTGGTCGCCGCTCAATCTGGCCTCGCCAAAGATGCGCCCGATGGTGCGAAACTCTTCGGAACACCGGCTCTGGACGCGACACAACAGAAGAGGGTTCTCCTCAGCCTGATGAAGCTTCCCGAATTCATGAAAGAGACGCGTAAGTTCCTGAAGAAGAAGAAAAACGAGGAATGATCATGAGAGATTATCAACATACGATAGGTGGGCAAATCAGTTATACGGGAATCGGCCTTCACTACGGCGAGATTTCCACAGTGACATTTAAACCGGCAGGCGAAGATGAGGGCATCGTCTTCATCCGTACCGACTTACCAGGCAGCCCGGAGATTCCGGCTGATATCGACCATGTGATCGATATTTCCAGAGGTACGACAATCGGTATCAACGACGCGTCTGTTGCGACGGTCGAGCATCTCCTGGCCGCGATCCGTGGCTGCGATCTGGACAACGTAAGGGTCGAAGTGAACGGACCGGAAGTTCCTGTGGCCGATGGAAGCGCGCTTCCGTTCATGAAGCTGCTGGATCAAGTGGGACACATCAGGCAAAACAGCCCACGCGAATACTTTGAATTCGACGAACCCATTTCGTTTTCCGCTACGGAAGACAATGTCGATGTTGTGATCGTCCCGTCCAACGAGCTTAAAGTCACCTTCATGGTAGAATACGCGAGCAAATACGTGGGTACACAGTACACCTGGCTGCCCTCCATGGATTACTTCGAGAAGGAATTCGCTCCCGCGCGTACCTTTTGCTTCCTGCACGAAATCCTCGCGCTCAAGGAAGCCGGCCTCATCAAGGGCGGCAGCCTCGAGAACGCACTGGTGATTGCAGGTCCGGACATATCCGAAGAAAAGATGAACAAGCTTAAAGAGCTGTTCCACTACGACAATGTGGAGATTAGCGATCGTGGAGTTCTCATGAACACGCCGTTGCGCTTCCACAACGAGTTTGTACGTCATAAAGTCGTCGACTTGATCGGCGATATCGCGCTTCTGGGACTGCCCATCAAGGGCCATATCCTTGCAGCGCGCAGCGGACACAAGACCAACGTCGAACTGGTCAAAAAGCTTCGCGGTATCCACAAGAAACAAGAGATGCAGAAGGCCTTCCAAGGCAAGAAGCTCAAAGACGTAGTATTCGATATCAACGCGATCCAGCGCATGCTGCCGCATCGCTATCCATTCTTGCTGGTCGATAAAATCACGGAATTCGAGGCCGGCAAGCGCATTGTGGGTATCAAGAATGTCACCATCAACGAGCCGTTCTTCCAGGGGCATTTCCCCGGGCATCCCGTTATGCCAGGTGTCCTGATCGTGGAAGCCATGGCACAAACCGGGGGCATCATGATCCTCAACGAGTACGATGATCCCGAGAACTATGTCGCGTACTTCGCGTCGATCGACAACGTTAAATTCCGCAAACCGGTTCTTCCGGGGGATACACTGCGGTTCGAACTGGAAGTGATCTCGCTCAAGCGCACGCTGGTCAAAATGCACGGTGACGCGTATGTGGGCGATCAAAAGGTCTGCGAAGGCGATTTCCTCGCAAAACTAATGAAGAAATAGAGGTTCCAATGGTTCATCCAACAGCGATTGTACATCCCAACGCCAGAATTGGAAACAATGTCAAAATAGGTCCGTATTGCATTATCGGCGAGCATGTCTCGATCGGTGACGGATGCGAACTGGTTTCGAATGTAGTGATCGACGGTCACACAGAGATCGGGCAGAACAACCGTTTCTTCCACTCTGCCGTGATTGCTACCGATCCTCAGGACCTGAAATTCAAGAACGAACCCACAAGACTGATTATCGGCAACGGTAACACGATCCGTGAATTCGTCACGATCAACAAAAGCGCGACCATGGACGAGCCCGTCACCGTGGGCGACAACAACCTCCTGATGGCCTACGCGCATGTAGCGCATAACTGCCATATCGGCAGTAACGTGATCATCGCCAACGCGGTTAACCTCGCCGGCCATATTACGATTCAGGACTTCGTCACTATCGGCGGTATGACGGCTGTTCATCAGTTTGTGCAGATCGGCGCATATGCATTCGTCGGTGGGAAATCGGGCGTCAAGATGGACGTTCCGCCCTACACGCGCGGTGAAGATATGCCGTACAGGCTTTCCGGACTGAACACGGTAGGTTTACAGCGAAAGGGGTTTTCCGCAGAGCAGATTGAATCGATCAAGACGATCTACGATTTGTTCTACCGATCGGGAATGAACCGCGGTGATGCGCTCGAGAAGGCGTTGGAAATCGAGAATCCAACTCTCGAACAACAGCGATTCATCGAGTTCGCTCAAAATTCCCATCGGGGACTGTGCCGGGCACGCCACAGCTAATTATAAGACGTTATAAATTTAAGGCTTCGAGCTTCTTCTGCAAGCGCCGGAGCCTTTTTGTGTGATCCTCAACGCGTCTGATTTCCAGCTCCGATTCGATCAGCTTCTTTGTGTAATATAAAGCCATCATATAATCTTTTTCTTTGTGCTCGTAATACTTGGCCAGTTCCAACATCGCGTATTCACAGCTATCTTCTTCACGCCATATTGAGACTGCTTTCTCAATATCACCGGTGCGTTTGCAAAGGAAAGAATGGCGCAGCTTCAGGCCAATGATCGGGTCTCCAACCAGTTCGTATTGAGCGAGCGCAAGATCCGTCTCACCAATATCTTCATAGAGTTTACCCAGTTCGAAACGATCAAGGATCTTCTCCGGATAGGCATCCGGATTTTGCAGAATCCCAGCAATGAGTTGATGAAACGCAGCCAGGCTAATAATATCTTCTCGATTATGGTAAAGGATACCATCGAAAAACTCGGTGTCGCGCATTTTTAGGAAATCGAAGTAGAGCTGTGGAATCATGTATCCTGGAATGTCTTCCTCGGAGCGCAGTATTCCCAGGATGAAGTACTCCAATGCACTAAGCTGGCAGGTCTCGGAGCGGTTCTTCCACAGCCTGCGAGCAGGATGAAGCAAGTCGTAGTGCTGGATGTTTTCAAATAGCGATGTGAAACCGCATAAAATGAAACGACTCTCCAGGAGCGGGATGTCGAAGGATTTTCCGTTGAACGAAACGGTTGCATCAGCGCTCTTGAACTCGGCATCGAGTGCTTCGATAAGGAATATCTCTTCAATTGGATCCGCCATCACGTATTGCCGTAAAAGAAAGCCATCATCCGTAAAACGCCCCACACCGACCATGAAAGCATAGGTTCCAGTCCCACCGGCGAGTCCGGTTGTCTCTGTATCGATATAGACGACGCGGTTGGGCGCTGAACGCTCAACGTTGGCATAACGATCGAGAAGCGGAGATTCCTCTGGATATCGGATGGGGGAGAGCCAGCCGTGGGCGTAGTCTTTCGGAAACAAGGTCTCACGCACGAAGATACTGCCGCTTGCCGTGTCCATGTATCCGCCTTCGAGGTGATCCCCCAAGCGATATGTCATTGGCTTCGGCTGCGGTTTCTCTTTGGGTGTGAGCTTCAGGCCCAGCAATTTGAGTTTGTCTTTGATTTCGCTCATCGTTTTACCGGGACGAATTGTGAAAACTTGTTCTGTTTTGTCGAGAAAATGTCCATGAGTAATAAAAAAATGCGCTTCTGATGCCTATTCGCCGAGATACGAACGTTTCAACTTGACGCTGCGCAATGCTTTCTGCAAATGGATCGTGATAATGTTGAGGTAACCAATGATTCAAAAGATAGTATTACTCGCGATCGCCGGTGCGCTTGGTACGCTGGCACGGTACGGGCTTTCCGTCGGGATCAACCGCATTTCGAGCCACGCGGTGTTTGGCGGAACGTTTTTCGTAAATCTGATCGGCTGCTTTGCCGCTGGGGTGCTGCTTTCTTTTTTCGAAAACCGGCTGCATCTCTCGGAGCAGACACGAATCATCGTTTTCATCGGTTTTATGGGGGCATTTACAACCTTCTCGGCGATTATGGTCGATACAGGAACGTTGGTTCGATCATCCGCGTGGATGCACGCTATGATGAACATCGCGCTGCAGAACGGCCTCGGACTTGTTGCGCTATTTTCTGGCGTATTCCTTGGGAGATATATTTAGCTACATAGCACAATATTGTTTTACGTTGTATGGGCAATCCGTTGTGATTGCCTTTTTTTTACGTAATCATCTTCCGAATGTGGCGAATGAAGTGAGGCTCTTCCGAATGTTGATTTCGTAGGTCGTGCATGATTGACGAAGTGAAGAGAGATGCGGACGGGGACGTCCGCGTTCCCAGGCAATAATAAAACGCTCCCACCGGAAGGCAGGAGCGTTAATCGTATTAGCTCAGTTCGTATGGTTTAGTGATCTTCGCACTTGAAGCTTTCAACCACCTGTCCCTTGAACTGTTCACGTTTGTAGTAATGGGTATGAAGCAGCTCGTGTGCCTTGTGGGAACCCGGTTTTTCAAGGAAGGTCTCGTAGATCTTCGCAATCATCGGGTTGTGATGCGAGCAGCGTTTCGGCAGATTGCGGTCATCCTGATAGAGACCTTCTCCACGGCGTGCGCGCATTGCAAGGCTGCTACCGAACGGCTGTCCACCACCACCGACGCAACCACCGGGGCAAGCCATCACTTCGACGAAGTGATATTCGCTCTTGCCGGTTTCGTCGATCTGCTTCTGGATCTTCTCCATCAGCTTACGAGCGTTACCAAGTCCGTGCGCTACGGCAACCTTGAGTGTCAGATCGTCGTTGATCTTCACTTCCGCTTCCTTGACGCCTTCCATACCGCGAACGGCTGTGATGTTGACGTCCGGAAGGTCGTTTCCGGTTACGAGGTAGTATGCGCTACGGAGAGCAGCTTCCATCACACCACCGGTTGCGCCAAAGATTGTTGCAGCGCCGGTATGCTCGGAGAGCTCAAGGTAAACGTCTTCAGTGTCTGGCAGGTTCGGGAAATCGATACCGGCTTCGTTGATCATACGGACCAGTTCGCGAGTGGTGAGGACCACGTCGACATCCTGGTATCCCGAATCTTTCATTTCTTCACGCTGGCACTCGAATTTTTTCGCGGTACATGGCATGATTGAAACGGAGAATATCTTCGAAGGATCGATTCCTTTCTGTTCTGCGTAATATGTTTTAGCAAGGGCACCCATCATCTGCTGCGGTGATTTCGCGGTGGAAACGTTGCAAGCGAGACGCGGGAAATAAGTTTCCATGAATTTAACCCAGCCCGGTGAGCAGGATGTGATACACGGAAGGTTCTTGGTTCCGGCGACGATACGTCCGACAACCTCGGTACCCTCTTCCATGATGGTGAGGTCAGCCGAGAAGTTGGTATCGAAGATCGAGTCGAATCCGAGCATCTTCAGCGCGGTGTACATCTTGCTGGTCGTGACCGAACCGACATCCATACCCCAGTTTTCGCCAAGGGCGACACGGATGGACGGAGCTTCCTGGACAACAACGTGCTTCTCGGGATCCAGAAGAGCATCCCATACGCGTTCGGTGTCGTCTTTCTCATGAAGCGCGCCGGTCGGGCAGTAAACGGTACATTGACCGCAGTTGACGCAAGCGCTTGATGCCATGCCCAATGAGAGCACGGTATCGACATGCGCATCGAATCCACGTTCTGCGAAGGTCAGCGCATTAACAGTCTGAACTTCGTTACAAACCTGGATACAGCGTCCGCAGTTGATACATTTGTTTACGTCGCGGATGATCGAAACACTGCTGTAGTCCACGGGTTTCTTCTCGAGGATTTTCGGAACAGCGTTGGGATCGATATCCATGGTATAAGCGATGCTCTGGAGTTCGCACTTACCGTTTGCCACGCAGGTGGGGCAGACGACGTCGTGGTTCGAAAGGATCATTTCGATCACGGTCTTACGGATGGAACGAAGCATCTTGCTGTTGGTCTTGATTTTCATGCCTTCCCATACGGGGGTGCTGCAAGCGCGCTTAGGAGTCGGCGCACCTTCGATCTCAACGACACAGACACCACAGGCAGCGGTCGGTTTGAGGTCCTCGTGGTAGCACAAGGTTGGAATATTGATGCCGACTTTCTTTGCGGCTTCAATAATGGTAGTACCCTGCGGTACTTCCGTTTTAATTCCGTTTATTTCAACAGTTACATTGCTCATTGACAATCTCCCTTTCTGGTTATGCCTTGATCCGGGCTACGAAGTCGTCCCGGAAATTCTCAATCGCGCTTTTCACGGGCATGATTAAGGATTGACCCAATGCGCAGAACGAGGTTTTGAACATTGCATCGGAAATGATGACCATCTGATCGAGGTCTTCTTCGGTCGCTTTGCCGCTACGGACTTTCTTGATCAGCCTGGTGAGTTGCTGCGTACCGAGACGGCACGGGCTGCAACGTCCACAGGATTCATGGCGGAAGAACTTCACGATCGAATAAAGGATATCGACCATGTCGGTATCTTCGCCCATCACAAGGATAGCACCGGATCCGAGCACTGCCGCGTATTCGGCGAGGCTGTTGTAGTCCATTTTCACGTTCAGCAGCGAATCGGGAAGGATAACGCCGGCTGCACCGCCGACCAGCGCTGCTTTGAAGCGCTTGCCGTCTTTCATACCGCCGCCGAAATCATTGATGATGCTGCGAAGGGTGGTTCCCATGGGGACTTCGGTAAGGCCAGGTGTCATGACGTCGCCAAGGATCGTATAGACCTTGGTTCCCGGAGATTTCTCCGGACCGATCTTCGAGTACCATTCTCCACCGTTCTTGATGATGGCGGGAACGTTTGCAAGGGTCTCGACGTTGTTGACCACTGTCGGTTTCTTCCATGCGCCTTCGACGCCGGGGAACGGCGGCTTGCTGCGCGGGATACCGCGGTTACCTTCCATCGATTCGATCAGAGCGGTTTCCTCGCCGCATACGTATGCGCCGGCACCGATCTTGATTTCGATATCGAGGCTGAAGCCGCTACCGAAGATGTTATCTCCAAGAATTCCGTATTCTTTCGCCTGCTCGATAGCTTTGAGCGTGCGATCGATACAGAGTTTGTATTCGCCACGGATATAGATATAGGCTTTCGACGCACCCACTGCGTAAGCGCAAAGCATCACGCCTTCGAGCAGCTTGTGCGGGTCGCCTTCCATGATCAGACGATCTTTGAAGGTTCCGGGTTCACCTTCGTCGGCATTGACAACGACCAGTTTCTCCTTGGCCTGAAGCGGTGCAGTGAAGCTCCACTTGAGTCCGGTGGGGAATCCGGCGCCGCCGCGTCCGCGGAGACCCGATTTTTTGACTTCGTCAACGATTTCCATGGGCTTCATGCCGGTGATGGCTTTTTCCCAGGCTTCGTAGCCGCCAACTGCCAGGTATTCGTCGATATTTTCGGGATCGATGATACCGGAGTTGTTCAGCACGATACGCTTGTCATACGCGAAGTCATACTGTCCCGATTCGGGAGCGTTGAAGACCAGACGTTTGACCGGTCTGCCCTTGAGGAAGTGTTCTTCCACGATTTCGGGGACATCTTCGACTTTGACATTAACGTAGGTGGTGTTGTCCGGGTAAACCTGAAGACATACACCTTTGTTGAAGTAACCCAGAGGGCCGGTTTCCAAGATGGAAACTTCTTCTTCCAGATCCTTGCGAGCCAGTTCGCTGCGAAGTGCGCTAAGGAATTCCTTCACTCCGGCTTGAACCGCGGATTCATCCACTCCGACGAGTACGTGTGTCCTGAAGTATTTCATTACTCACCTCCCCGGATACGATCAATGATCATTTCAATTTTTTCCTCGGTCAGATCGCCGTAAACGTCCTCGTTGATCATCATCACCGGGGCGTTACCGCAAACACCAAGACATGCGCACAGTTCGAGGGTAAACAGACCGTCTCTGGTCGTTCCACCTTCTTTGACATCCAGAACTCTCTCAAGCTTCTTGAGGATCTTCTCGGAGCCTTTCAGGAAGCAAGGTGGAGATTCACAGAGGCGAATGATGTTCTTGCCGCGAGGTTTTGTGCTGTACATGGTGTAAAACGTCAACACACCGTAAATGTGGTTCACGGGTACGTGAAGATATTCGCTGACTTTCTCGACCGCTTCTTCACTGATATAATGCTGAGGATGAGTATCCTGGATATCGTGAAGGATATAGATCAGGTTTTCTTTGTCAGCCGAATACTTCTTGAAGATTTCTTCGTACATATCCACTCCTTATCTATGATTTTCAGTCTTGCTCTTCTTCAGCCTGTTCTTTCTGATATGCTCTGTACTCAGGGCTGATACCGGGAAGCAGGTCGACAGCGCCGACCGGACACACTTCCTTACAGTTTCCGCACTTGACGCACGGAATCTGGTTGATGATGTACTTGTCCTGGCGATTTCCGGAGATACAGCTTACGGGGCAGTTCCGGGCGCAAAGGCCGCAACCGATGCACTTATCGGTGTCGATCTTGTAATGGACCAACGGCAAGCAGACCTTGGCAGGACAGGTTTTTTCACGGATGTGTGCTTCGTATTCGCTGCGGAAGTAGCGTATCGTACTGAGAACGGGGTTCGGTGCGGTCTGACCAAGTCCACAGAGAGACGTGGTGCGGATCGATTGACCCAGGCGTTCCAGTTCTTCGATGTCGCCTTCTTCGCCGTTTCCGCTGGTGATCTTTTCCAGGAGCCTGTGCATCTGCTTGAGTCCGAGACGGCAGGGAGCACACTTTCCACAAGATTCATCAACGGAGAACTCGAGGAAGAATTTCGCTACGTTGACCATACAGTTGGAGTCGTTCATCACGATGACACCACCAGAGCCCATCATAGCGCCTTTTTCCTTCAGCGATTCATAGTCGATCTTAGTATCGAGATGTTCGTTGGTGAGGCAGCCACCGGAGGGACCTCCGAGCTGGACAGCTTTGAACTTGCGTCCGTCGCTGATTCCGCCGCCAACTTCGAAGATCAGATCCCGAAGGCTGATGCCCATCGGAACTTCCACGAGACCGGTGTTGTTAACATCACCAGTTAGCGCGAAGACCTTCGTACCCTTGCTGGTCTCGGTACCCATGGATGCGAACCACTCTGCACCTTTGAGGAAGATGCGCGGAAGATTCGCGAGAGTCTCGACATTGTTGACCAGCGTGGGCTGTCCCCACAGACCGCAATTGGCCGGATAGGGAGGTTTGGGGGTTGGCTGACCGCGCTTTCCTTCGATGGAAGCGATCAATGCGGTTTCCTCGCCACAAACAAACGCGCCGGCACCTGTGCGGACTTCCGCGTCAAACGAGAATCCGCTTTCGAAGATGTTCTCGCCAAGCAGACCGAATTCCTTCGCCTGCTCGATAGCCAGCTTGATGCGTTTGATAGCCAACGGGTATTCGGCACGAATATAGAAGAAGCCCTTCGATGCGCCAACCGCGTAGGCAGCGATCATCATTCCTTCCAGAACCCTGTGCGGGTCGCCTTCGAGAAGCGAGCGATCCATAAATGCGCCCGGGTCACCCTCGTCGCCATTACAGATGACGTACTTGGGGTCGCCCTGTGCGTCGAGCACATGCTGCCACTTGACGCCGGTGGGGAATCCACCGCCGCCACGGCCACGCAAACCGGAATCTTTTACAACATTCACGGCGTCCTGCGGGGTCTTGCCTGTCAGGATGTTGCCCAGCGCTTCATATCCGCCGAGTGCAATGTATTCCTCGACCTTTTCGGGGTCGAGATAGCCACAATTTTCAAGAGCGACTTTCACCTGTTTCTTATAGAAGGGGATATCATCCTTGGTCGGTAAGACCTTGTCTTCCTCTTCAAGCATCAGGCGTTTGACCGGTCTGCCCTTGACAAAGTGTTCTTCGATGATTTCTTCAATGTCCTCTACGGTAACTTTGCGGTAGAACACACCTTCCGGATAAATCATCATAACAGGACCGTAGTCGCACGGGCCCATACATCCGGTTTCGATCAGGTTGATTTCCTGAAGCAGATTACGTTCTTTCAGTTGATCCTTAAGCGCTTGTTTGATCTTAAGCGCACCGGCTGAAACGCAACCCGAGCCACAACAAATCAGGACATCGATACGTTTCAGTGACATCGTTCCCCCTTGATTACTCGGATGAGACTACGTATTCGGAAACAACGTTGCCGTTGACCAGATGCTCAACGACCACTTTTCTCGCCTTATCGGGGTTCATATTTCCATAAGTGATCTTCGGCTTGCCTTCTTCAAGAACGTCGACGATCGGTTCCATGGACGAAAGGCCCTTTTCACCGGTTTGTGTCACGACGACATCTTTGATCTGACGTTTCGAAACTTCCTCAAGGAAAGTTTTCATCACTTCACGGGCACCCATGGCGATTCCAGAAGTTCCCATCCCGACAACCACTTTCATGCGGTAATCGGCATTGCGCAGGTTCATGTCCTGCTGAGCTTTTTCCCGGATTTTTCTGAGTTCTTCCAAGGTTTTCATCAGAGTTCCTCCATTTTCGTATTTTTTACGCCTTCGTTGATTATCTCGGAAAGGAAGCCGATAACGTCCGGATAATTGATCGGGATACCATCGAGTTCCTTCTTAATATCTCTTGTGTCCAAAGAGAAATCCCAGGCACCATTGAATCCGTTTCTTCTCAATTCAAATAGGAAATCGGTTTCGGGATGCCCAACAATTGCGCCCAGCATGGTATCTTCAAGATTCCCGATGGGCATTCGGTCGATGTGGTCAAACTTGAAATGTGCTCGTATCTCAGTTCCTTCTCCCGGTATGCTGGCGATAGTGAAATCGCCACCACAGGCTTCGGCATTCTGCATGAATAGGGGAATGCCCAGCCCGATCTTCTTCTCGCGCTCTACTTTGGTCGTGTAGAATGGATTCATCGCGCTGCGAATCGTCTCATCGTCCATACCGCAGCCGTCGTCCCGAATAAGGAACGAAATACGGTTGCGTGGTACGTCCGCATTGATGTGGATTTCAACCAGCGATGCACCCGCGCGCACCGAGTTTTCGATCATGTCCAGAAGATGAAGCGAGATATCCTGCATCAAGCCCTGTACTTATCAATGATTTCTTTGAGCTTCTTGCGGCTGTCGACCCGGCCGTAGGTCTCTTCGCCAATGACGAATACCGGCGCCAGCGAGCATGCACCCACGCAGCGAACTGCGGAGAGGGTGAAGACCTGATCTTCGGTGGTTTCGCCCATCTTGATCTTGAGTTCGTCTTCAAGCATCTGGACCAGTCGGTCAGCGCCTTTAACGTAGCAGGCGGTTCCCATACATACGTTGATAAGGTTTTTTCCGCGCGGCTCCATCGAGAAGAAATTGTAGAAGGTTACAACACCGTAAATGTGATTGATCGGTACCTCGAGTCCGGTAGCGATGAATTCCAGGACTTCCGGCGGTAAATACCCGAAAATTTCCTGGGCTTTGTGCAAGACTTCAATCAGAGGATTACGAACATGCTTCTTTTCCTGAATGACGGCTTGCAGTTCTTCATAGAGTTTGTTTTTGGGTGCAGGGTGTGCGTTCATGGTCACTCCTGTGATCGTATTGAATGTTGGAATCGTATTGGATTCGATTTTTGAGAATAAGTTGCCTGTTTGCGATCGCGAATTGTATCGATTTCAATCATTGCAACTCCTTCCATTTCGAAACTCATTTCTTCGATAATGATGACGCTGTCAATTGAAAACTTTACTATTTATGCGATTTTGTGGACTAACAGATATTGAGACTCATTCTCATTTGCGTCGTAATGGCACTTACCAATTGAGTGTCAAGGAGATAGGGTTCTTTAATCAGGAATAATCGTGTTCGTTATACGTGATTTCTTCAATAGGTTTTTATAAACTTCGAATAGAATTTCGCTAAGCAACGAGCCCAAAAGCTACTACGAGGAACCCGGCACCGTTGTAGAGGCCATGCAGCAGGATTCCGAGCGTCGTGTTTTTCCTTTTCCAGACGACATACGGGACAACGAGGATGATGGGCAGGAGCACGATCATCAGATCGATTCCAAAGGCGGCGTGAAAACATAGCCACAGCAGTGCGTTCCATAGCCATGAGGTCTTGTTGTTGTGCTTTTCCATGCGGGGGAGAAGAATCCCACGCCACATGAATTCCTCACCGAATATTATAAAGAGGTACGAGGGCAACCACAAGAGCAGCATCCAGCGTTGAGAGGGCTCAAAACCATAAAAATGCATGAAGGGTGGCTGCATGTCCAGAACGGGAATGAATGGGAACATCGAAACCAGCAGCTTATTGATACCCAAGATCACCCCGGTTCCCAGACCAATCGCAACAAAGCCGATCAGAAACCATTTCCAATCGCTTACTGTCATCTTCTTCACTCGCAGGCGATCGAGGATACCGTTACGGCCTTCCTTTTTTGCGATAATCAACGCGTGGACCAGTAATGGCATGAAAACGAATACGGAACCGCAGAAGAACCACGCCACGATATTCATCCAGCCATAGGCTTCCAGAAACGGCATGACGAAGATCGTTGCACCAGCCAGCAACAAGCCATATATAAGGAAGAAAATCATAGCTCCGCGCGGCGGAATGGGCTTGATTCGTTCGGCAGTTATCTTGTGATGAAGCATTATCCGATTCCTTTCCTGAAGATGAAATAAACAGCACCCAGAAGGCAAAAACTCGCCCATAGATAGTCCAGCGTAAGTCGCTGACGCATATAGATCAGGCAAAACAGTGCAAAGACTGTCATGGTGATAACTTCCTGGATGATCTTGAGTTGCGGTAAAGAGTAGGTCTGGAAACCGATTCGGTTAGCCGGAACCTGAAGGCAATATTCGAACAGAGCAATTCCCCAACTCAGAAAGATAACAATCCAGAGCGGTTTTGTCCCAAAATCCTTTAGATGGCCATACCAGGCATATGTCATGAACAGATTCGAACCGATCAGCAGAATAATGGGCAGGAAAAACCTCGTCATAGCTTTTTTACCTTCTTGAAAACTCGAATGCGTCGATGTCATAGCCAATGGAGAGATAATAGACCGGCTTGCGTTCCGGCATAAACCCTACACCACCGCGAATGGGTCCGAGGAAGGATTTGTAGGCGAGTTTGACGCCATAGCCCCATTCCATATCTTCAGAAGGACGCCAGTCATCTACGTTGCCGTATTTCGCGCCATTCATTTGAAGATCCAGATAAAGGCTCCAGGGAAGGCTGAATCGTAGCGATCCCGAAGTGATCTTGTAATTGGGCGCGCTGTATTCCTTTTCGTTGAATCCAACATAGCTGTCATATCCACCGATATAGAATGGATCGAAATCTACGGCCTGATCGTGCAGATAGGCACCGTACTCGAACCGGCCAATGATCGCCACCTGTTTTATAACCGGAACAGCGAATGTAATCCTGCTATAGAATCGTTCATAGCTTGCATCACTGTAGAAATCGTCGGTTGAGGTGATGAATTTCAGCATAATCTGCCGGCCACGCATGGGAATCATGAAGTCATCGAGCGTCTCTGAGTATATTTTCAGTCCTGCTCCCGTAGAGCGGTTGAAGTTCTCTACATAGTTCTCGGCAGAGACATCGCGGTAAAACTCGCGCTGGTAAGAGTAAAGAAATCCTTCGATAATGGTATCGAACGGGGCGAAAAAGCCAACACCAAGATTTGCCCCAAGCTCTTTCGAGCGGATACTGCCTGTCTTTTCGTGCATATCGTTATATAAATAGAACCGCTCGTAACGAAGGTATGGAAACACGCGGAAATAAACGCCCCAGAGTTTGCCGAAGTTTTTGACGTAATCGGCGTTAACCTCCTGAATTCCGCCCACGTTGAGATTGACGATCATCTTCGAATTTCGTTGGAGGTAGTTAGTGTATTCCAAGGAGCCGCCAATCGTGAGCTCATCGATGTCGTTATAACGGGCATTGATGCCAAGTTTTCGGCGCTCGTTCTCCTTAATGTGGATTATCATATGATAGCCGTTATCTTCAGGTGTAAGTGTTGGATAGATATACTCAAAAAGCCTCGAATTATATGCACGCTCAAAATTTTTAAGCAGTTCTTCGAGTGAATACGAATAACCAACTTTCATACCGGCGTATTCACGGATTTTTGAAGAAGACATGTAATAATTGCCTTCCACATCGATGCTGGAAATGCAGACAGGACCTGTCTTCCTGGCCTGACGGCGCGATTTCCACTTCCCATTCTGCTTCCACAGCTTAAGAAGCGTATCGATTTTCTCGCGTGCCGCCGCTTCACCAGCCGCGATAATGCGGTCTTTCTGGTCAAAGTCGAATAGTCCAACATCGTCCAGCTTCGGGCAGATCAGAAGATCACATTCTGAAAGTGCCTGGTCTACACGCCAGCTCATATTGATGTTCATACTCTGATTGAGCACATCGATTACATCGTCGAGTTCGCGGGAAGGTTTTAGGGATGAATTGGTTTTCACGCCGATGCAGATATCCGATTCGTCCAGAGCCTGGATAGGCAGATTCATCACGATTCCGCCATCCGCACAGTAGTGCCCCTGAGCCTTGAAAGGAGCTAACACTGATGGAAATGTTAGAGAAGCAAGCAGCACTTCATGCAATGCACCGTCTTTGAAAATCACGGGCTTACCAGTCTCGATATCGGTTGCCACGATTCGAAGCGGTATTGCCAGCGAATCAAAGTTGGTTTCATATATGTACGGGTAGGTGAGATCGAAGAGTTCCATTAGCACTTTGTTGCCACTCAGGAAGCTGCGTGGAAGCTGCGGATTGAAATCGTCGTCGATGCGGAAATAGTAATTCGCGTTGGGACCCCAGCGTTTTTCGCCGGTGTAATAGTCTTCTCGAGAAATAGTATCGGTTAGCAGGTGTTGCCAGTCCTCATCTTCGAAGAGAGCTGCAATGTCATCAGAACTCCACCCGAGCGCATAGAAAGTCGCGATCACTGCGCCCATGCTGGTACCGGATATCTGATCAGGGACAATCCCGTATTCGTCGAGCACCTTTAGAACGCCAATATGCGCCAGACATCGCGCACCGCCACCGCTGAGCGCCAGACCGATCTTCTGCCTTGCGAAGAGGCTGGAGAACAATAGCGTGAAGAGAAGGATGAAGAGCAGCGCAAGCTTTCTCATTGGTCGAAAAAGTCCTTCCACCTCAAGCCACGATTGCCGTGCTGGATCAATAAACGGTTGAAGATTTTCCGCAACTCATCTGTCTCCCAGATATTAAGGTTGGAGCGCAACACCAGTTCGCGCATTATCCTCATCGATTTTGGGATATCGCCGACCTTATCGTACTCGAATTGCTCCAGAATACTCTCGATGAATTTCAAGCTGGCTTCCACTTCGTCCAAAGGGGCAGCAGAATCTTCAACAGTCTCAGTGATAGGCGTCGTCATGGAGCGGTAAATCTCGTAAAGGATGACGCCAACGGCGTTGGAGAGGTTAAGAGAGGGGAATTCGGGCTGTGCGGGAATATAGCAACGGAAGTGACATCGGTCGGCTTCCTCGTCTTTCAATCCATAGGTCTCGCGGCCGAAGACAATCCCGATGCGGTTACCCATATTCTGTCGGATGATATCACCTAAAGCTTCCGGTAGCATATCGACAGGTTTCTTGCGACCTTTCCGACGCGAGATAGCGATAAGTCTATCAAAATCCGCTACAGCTTCCTCAAATGTATCGAAGACCTTCGCATTATTGAGGATATCTTCCGAGTGCACGGCGACAAAATGATCCGACTGGGTAGGGATCTCACCTACGATACGCAACTCGGAGAATCCGAAGTTGTTCATGGTGCGCGAAATTGCGCCTACATTTCCTTTATATACCGGTTCCACAAGGATAACGCAGAGGTTATCCTGCCAGTGATTGTTCCTATTGTCTGTCAATCGATCTCGACCTCGATCGTTTTTTCCCGTGCTGGTACGATAGGGAAAACCACGCGCAGAAATCCTTCATCGTAGGTCACTTTCGGTGCGTCGCGGTTGATGTTTACGTCCGGGAAATAGACCTTTCGTTCGAAGCGCCCCGTTTCGATCTCCATGGTGTAGTAGTAGAGGTCATCACAGCTTTCGCAGGGGATACGCTCGCCGGAAATCTTGAGATATTCCCGGCTGGTGCTGATATGTACAGACTTCTTGTTCACCCCGGCGAGATCGAAAAGAATGATTAGCTCCTTATCGTCACGAAAGACGTCACAATGAGGCTTCCAGGTATCTTCCATCTCGTGGGTTACCGCCATGGGACCCGAAGCGAGGGTGTTTACTTCTCCAAGAATGCGGACCATTTCTTTTTGGATATCTTTAAGGTCCTGAAACAGCTTGTCTCTCATGCCTCCGGCTCCTCTTCGGATTTTTCCAGGTCGTCGTGGTAAACGATGTTGATATCCGTTCTTCTTGCCGCTTCAAAAGCGCACTCTTCGGTATTGGTAATGAATCGTTCAACGTTCTTGAGGTCGTCGCTATAATTGCTGACACCCCATGCAAGCAGATCTTTCGTAAGCTTGTCATTTCGTTCGAGAATCATGGTTTCCAGGCGCTTGATTACGTACTGATTGTCCTCGTATTTATTCTCAGGCAGCAAAATCATGAAGGTATCGGGGTGGATGAATCCCAGGATCTCCATAACACGCAAACCGCCTTTGAGGATCGATGCGATGCTGGTGAAAATGCGATCTGCCTCAACATTTCCGTACTTGCGATAGAGGTCGTGATACTTGTTGACCTTCAAAATGATGAGCGAGAGGTGATTTCTGTAGCGCCGGGCCTGTGCGAACGCGATCTCGGTTCGCTCCAGGAATGAGCGATAGACCAGGAGGCCGGTCAATGCGTCGAACTGGTTCATCCGATCGATCAGGTTTTCCTGGGAATGAATCTGCACGACAAGGCTGATAAGCGAGGCGAAGATTTCCATCTTGACCAGCTCTTCCTCTTCGTACTCTTCCTTATCCATAAAGAGGAAACCCCGTAATTCACCGCGATAATGCAGCGGGAAGATCACCAGATTCTTGCAAGGCTTATCGAAATCAATTTCGCCGCAGTTGACTTCGGTAATAGTCTCGAGCTTCTCTAGCCGGTCGATCAAAGCGTGACCAAGGCTAAACTCGGTACGTTTCTGAAAGCTGTGGCTGAGGTTTCTACCGATCTTCAATCTGAATGTCTGGGTCATCTCGTTCTTGAGGAATATACCAAGGATGAGAAATTTATACTCGGTTTCCATATCGCGAACGATCAGACTGAGGCATTCCTGGAGAGTATTAAACTCCAGCAGGCTTTTCATTAGTTGAACATATCTCTGAAGTTTCAGTGGCATATTGTGCTCCTTGTACGGATTGCTCAGGTACTTAGAATATGTTTGATTTTCGTAATGATCATATCTATACCGATTCGATTCTGGCCACCCTCGGGGATAATAATATCAGCGAGACGCTTGGTGGGCTCAACGAATTGAATGTGCATGGGACGGACCGTCTCGCGGTATTGGTTCATAACCGATTCCAGGCTTCTTCCGCGTTCGTTGATATCACGCTCGATACGCCGTAGAATGCGAATGTCGGCATCCGTATCCACAAAAATGCGGATGTCGAGTTCGTCAACGACGTCTTCGTTTTCGAAGATGAGGATTCCTTCGACAATGATAACCCGAGATGGATTTTTAGAGACCGTCTGGATTTTACGAAGATGTTCGTGGTAATCGTAGACCGGCAGTTCGATAGGGATGTTGTTTTTCAGGCTTCTGATGTGTTTCAATAGCAGCGGTGTATCGAATGCGTCGGGGTGGTCATAGTTGATTTTACAGCGTTGTTCGTAAGGTAGATCCGGAAACGAGCGATAGTAGGCATCCTGCGGAATAATGGTGATATGTTCGCCAATATCCTGCTCGATTGCGGACGCGATGGTTGTCTTTCCTGAGCCGGTTCCACCGGCGATTCCAATTACGACGGGGCGTTTCATGTTGGCTCCTGATAATGAATCTGTACTTCTTTAAGAAGTTTATAGAACGGCCCCGATACGTCAAGATTTTCCTTGTGAAAACTGATTTTGCATCGACGGAGTATGAAAAGTTTTTACGACTATTTTACTCGATCACAACCATCTTGGAGCCCTCGCTGTAATCTTCCAGCCGGAAATCTTCCAGGTCACTGAATTTATCGAGGATTTTCTGAATACGATCAATCGCCTGTTCGATGCGCTCCACAAAGCGCTTCTGCTGCTCGGAAAATTCTTGCTGGTCAATAGAGAGGAGCAACATATCGAGGTTCCCCCGCAGGATCATTAATGGCTGGTTCATCTCGTGGTTCGCCGTGACAGCCATTGCAAGCGCGGTATTTTTCTTCTCGAGCTTGACGATCTCCATATCTTTCCTCAGCATCTCGATCTCACGCTGTTGCTTCTCGTTAACAAGTCGATTCTTCATATCTGCGATGCGGGTGGAGTTTCGTATATTGTGGAGTTCCAGCCAGTATTCGGAGTGCTTCAAATGCGTTTCATAGGCAGACCTGTAATCACCTCGTGCCGCGTCGATCTTCGCCTTGACCATGAAGGAATCGATCAGGCATTGCTTTGCATCCTGCGATTTCCCCAATTCGATAGCTTGGAGGATATATTCAATGGCCGGACCAATCTCACCCAATCCCAACATGGTATCGGCAAGGAGTGTCATCGTTTTGATTCTACCGGTTGTATCTTCGTTCTTGATGCGCATCTGAAGCGCTTCTTCAAGGTGCTTCCGGGCGTCTCCGAACCGTTCTGTCTTCAGCAGGATATACCCGATGTTATGTTCGATAAGCCCAATCGAGAAGGTATCGTTTTGCTCGCTGGCGATTTCAAGAGCTTTCTGATGGTGTTCGATCGCTTCTTCTGCTTTTCCCAATTTGGAATAGATATTACCGAGCTTCGTGTAGCTGCTGGCAATACCATTCTGGTCGTCCAGGCGTGTTCTGATATCAAGAGAACTATTGTAGTACTCGATCGCTGTTTCATAGTTGCCCAGCGTCGCATAGACCACGCCGATATTGGAAAGATTGTTGGCAATGCTTTCGTCCTGACCGAGTTTTTCATTCAGTTCCATGCTTTTGAGGAAGTGCTTGAGCGCTTTTTCGTACTCGTCGGTAACAAAATACCCGATGCCTTTCCACTGATAGGACTTGGCGATGTAGTTTTCATCACCCAATTCAATCGAGAGTTGCAAAGCTTTGGTAGCATAGTCGATCGTTTCGCGTGGAGATTGCCTTTTGTTCTTTTTGGCCATGCGCAAAAACGAGCTGATCATTTCGCGTGTTGTTTCTTCGTTTATCATACCCGGGCACCTGAATCTGAGATTGTGATAGAAGGCGCACGAAAACTATTTTCGTCAACGAAATTCCACAGGACAGGCGATATGGTTGAATAAAAACTTGACGCCTGCATCCGTATGGATATCCGTATTTTGAGGAAACATGATGAGAGATTTATTGCGTAATTCATTGATATTTATTTTGTTAGTAACACCAATGATCATGCTGGCAATCGAGCCGGATGTATCGACGCAGACCTACCCGAACTTTTTATTCAATCAAGATGCCTGGAAGCAGGTAAGCCTAATCGTGCAGGATTCGACAAACACCCCCGAGGGCTTTCAGACAGCAGTGCAAACATGGCCAAACTTCAAGCGATCCCTGATCGGTTTCTTTCGCCGCGATGATACCGCTTCGTTCTTGAGTTACCGCGCTCCGGGCAACGCGAAGTTTCCCGGAAACATGCGCTTCTCGCTTTTCGCAGGCGGATCGTACACTGCTGGCAAGGATGACGCCTATCGGATGATATGGTATGGCGCTGACATGGATTTCAATCTCGGCGACCGCCTTTTCTTCGATTCGAACTGGTGGATGGCTCGCTATGAAGGCGATCTGGATTATGCCGATTCCACTTCGAGTCTGCTCAAAGGCTATAGCAAGCATGAAGATGGCCGCATTTATCTCGATAACATGATCGGTCACATCACGTATCACAGCGACTACGGCGTTTTCTCACTGGGACGCGACAATTTTCAGATCGGCGAGAGCATCACCGGAAGCCCCATCCTTGACGATAACGGCAGCGAATACGGCTACCTGAGCTGGATGTACGATTTTGGTCCGGTCACACTTAGCTTTATGCATGGCAGCCTATTACCAGATAGCACCAACAACAACGTCTCCTATACTTCCGAGGATCGCTACCTCGCGATCCACCGGCTCGACTGGGAGGTGCTGGACGACGTGAACTGGTTTTTCGGCGAAGAAGTTCTCTACGGAAATCGCGCGCCAGACATAAGCTACATGCTCCCTCAGACTTTTTATCGCGTAAGCGAGCACAACGACGGTGATCGCGACAACGTGATGATCTTCACAGGCTTGAACGCCTACCCTAAAAGCCTCATGGGATTCTACATGAACTTCGTGCTCGACGAGCTGCGCAAAAGCGAGATATTCGGCGACTGGTGGGGAAATAAATACGCCTTCCAAAGCGGTTTGGTCAGCAATATTCCTCTCATCGTTCCCGAATATCCAGCACGTATCGTCATGGAATTCACCGCAATCCGTCCCTGGATGTACACACACAAAAAAACCGTTAACGCGTTCTCACACGACGGAAGTGCACTGGGATACCCTGAAGGAAGCAATCTGCTTGCCTACGCGATGGAGGTGAATCTACCGCTGCATCGCAGACTGCGCCTTGATAGCAAGGTGCAATTCATCCGTCAGGGAAGTCTGGGTAACTCGTGGACCATCAATTACAACGACCGCCCCAAAGACACCGCACGATGGCTCGAAGGCGAGCTTACAGAAACATGGAAGATTGACGCGGTGGCAACATGGAAGCCGCTCAATCATCATGCCATCAAAGCTGGATACAGGCTGGAAATCGTCGATGATCACGAATGGGTCCGCGAATTCTACGCCGGCTATCAGGCTCAGTTCTAAAGAAAGCAAATCAACACCTGGAGATAGAGAATGAAAAACCTTTTGCTTGTGTTTATCGTAGTATGGATTGGCATCGTTTCGGCCTCGGATGACCTTCAGCAGCGCATCCGTACCTATGCTGGCGAGAACGCCGACAGCTTCATCGAGATGATGGATGGAAAGGGTGAAACCGCTGAGTTGACACGCTACATCCTGGAATATTCCTCTCCATCCGACCTTGCCATGCTCACACCTGAATATCTGCGTGAAAACATCGAGTATGCGCTGAAGACCCGCGAACTGGGCTACACGAAGGATGTTCCCGAAGATATCTTCATGCACTTTGTACTGCCGCCTCGCATCTCCCAGGAGCCATTTGAGCCCTGGCGCGCACAATTCTACGATGAACTCGAGCCGCTTGTCCATGACGCGAAAACGCTGGAAGAAGCAATGATGATTGTCAATCTGTGGTGCAATGAAAACAATTATTTCGAACCAACCTCTGGACGCGATCAGGCTCCGCTGACCACCATCAAGCGGATCTACGGTCGTTGCGAAGAAATGATGATCCTCGAAATCGCTGCTGCAAGAAGCGTCGGTATCCCGATGCGGCCAGTCTCCGCACCGTTCTGGAATTTCATGGATAACAACCACGCCTGGAACGAGATGTGGACACCCGAAGGCTGGAAATACATGGGTCCCAAAGGACCGTCCAACCTGATATCGGACACCTGGTTTTCCAAACGCGCCAGTCGCAGCATCCTTATTCTCTCGCACGCGTTTGGCGACTATCCGTCCAAAGAGACCCTGAAATATGAAGATCGTGAATCTTTACTCAACACCACTTCCACCTACAATCAACCCCTCGACTACACCATCAATGTGATCGACCGTGACGGTGAAGCCGTAGAGGACGCGGAAGTTCTCTTCTACGCTCTGTCCTATGGCGGACTCTTTCCCATGCTGCGGCTTAACACCGACGACAGGGGAGAGGTGAATGTCGCGCTTGGAAGAGGTTCAACCTTTGTCACAGCCGCACAGGATAGCCTGATGGGTTGGGCTATCCTCAATACATTCGACAATCCAGAATCCATCACCATCGCGCTCGAACCCAACCACCATATCGACGGCAAGTTCATGTTCAGGTTCCCCGTGGAGCAAGTTGCGTCCGGTAACAACGATGTCGAACCTGTCATCGAAAACCTGGAGCTTCGTCAGGAGCTATCCAACCTGCGTCGCGAAAAGAAACTCGCCGACGATCGCAAGCATGTCAGGGACTTCCTGCGCTACTACGATGTCGTTCCCAATGAGGGTGAAACAGAGGGCGAATTCGCCGATCGACGCGATAACTTCCTCGCGCAGTGTGAACGCCTTGCAGGAGCTACCGATCAATACATGAAAGTATATGATGCACTCGAAGACGACCACGAGAAAAGGGACATCCTGAACCACATGATGACCAGTTGGGATATAAAGGACATCATCGAGATTCCTGATTCAGCCCGGCTCCGTGCAATCGTCGATATCTTCCAGGAAAACCGCGATCGCTTCAACGTCCCCGACTCGATCTGGTACAACCACGTTCTTGGGCCTATCTTTCCACGAAAGCCACTCCCTGAAACCGGCTGGCAGACAGAACTTTACAGCAAAATCAAGGATCTTCGCCAGGGCGACATCATGCAGACAGTCGAAGCCGTGCACTCCTGGCTTGATGAGACTGTCGTCGTTGATACTACCCTTACCGGACAATATTTCGGCGGCTCCATGGACCCGCTTCAGATTCTGAACATGAAGCATGTCAGTCGGCGCGATCAGCTCTACCTGTTCACCTTTGCGCTGAAATACCTGGGCATTCCCGTACGATGGAAAGGGCATGTGGAAGTTTTTGATGGAAAAGAATTTACTCGCTATGATTTAAGTAGCGACTTCAAAGATAAACCAGCGCTCCCAACACGCACTGTTCGAGTAAACATTGTCGCAGATGGTAACCAGGTTCAAGCCGAATCATTCAGCAACTTCCTACTGCATGCTGTGTATCCGGATGGCAGTATGTATTACACGTACTATGATGAGGTGAGAGACTCTCTAATCAGCGTCGTTACATGGTACCCCGAGGAAGGAACGGTTTACAATTTGCAGGGGTATATCCGCAACGATAACGGCGACGCTGAGATCGTGATTCACGATTTGGAAGGCATTGATGGTGAAACCATTACTCTCGATCTGGTGACACCGGAAGACATGTACGATGTAAGCGAAGACTGGGATCAAAAAACGCTCGAAAAGGTCATCGAAATAGCAAGTATTGACAAAGATCACGATTATCGAATCGTGTTTGTACGCACTGATCACCCGACGGAGCCTCAGATGCGCATGCTGAACGAATTTGAAGGTAAATCGAAAATCTTGACAGACCGCAAGATTGGGTTTATATTATTCTCAGAACTGGGAAATAAGGAAATCGTACCTGAATTTGTAAGGCACTATCAAGATCAACCGTTCTTGCAACAGGAAACTTCGGACTATCCGGCACTATTTTTGATCAACGATCAAAACCAGGTTATTTTTTCATCGAAAGGCTATCGTATGGGCGTTTCGGACCTTATCATCCGAAAATGTAATTAATTCCATTAATATCTACGGAGCGTCTTTGTATGGAAACAGCTGTAAGTGGTGTTGAGCATACGGTACGGCTATTCGAGAAGGGCCCGGTCGTCCTTTTTGAATGGCGTAACGCACCCGAATGGCCTGTGCAATTTGTCAGTCAAAATGTTAAACACCTCTTGGGACATAAACCGGAGGATTTCACTTCGGGCAAAATCGCCTACGGCAGCCTTATCCACAAATCCGATCTCAGACGTGTCAGCGATGAAGTCAGCAACCACACAGAGCACAGACACGAGATTTTCGAGCATGAACCCTATCGCCTTAAGCGTACGGACGGAAGCTATATATGGGTTCTTGATCACACGCGGATCCTCTACGATTCAAAGGATTCGGTTCTCGGATATTTCGGCTACCTGATCGATATCACCGAACATCAGGATGCCATGATCAGCCTTCGTCAAATGAAGGAAGACCTGGAGAAATACGTTGAGCGCCGAACGCATGATTTGAAGCAAGCCAATGCGCAATTGGAGATAGAAATCCATAATCACTCTCTCGCCGAAAAAGCGCTGCAAAGCTCAATCCAACGCTTCGAATCCATCATCAACCAGACAGCATCAATGGCGATACAGGGATTTGATCGAGGCGGCTATATCACATTCTGGAATCGAACCAGCGAAAAGCTCTACAAGATATCAGAAGCTGATGCACTGGGCAATCGTATCCAAGATATCCTGCCTGATTACATCAATCGCAAGACCTTCCCAGATACACTTTCAGCTATCGAAGAAACTCGCAAACCAAGTGACGCCCGATACTTTGAAGTGCCTATCGACAGCCACCACAACGCCACCGTCTTTTCTGTCATCTATCCCGTTCAGGAAGAGGGTGAGATCGACGAATTCTTCCGCATGGATATCGACATCACGGATCAGACACGATACCAGAACGAGCTCCAGAAAGCGAATATATTCCTCGATAACATCATGAACACCATCGCAGACCCTATCTTTGTCAAAGACAGCAACCACCGCTGGATCTTACTGAATGATGCTTTCTGTAAATTCATGGGCTATGAGCGACATCAGCTTATCGGTAAGAGTGACTACGATTTCTTCCCGAAAGATGAAGCCGATGTTTTCTGGAAAGCCGATAATGAAGTATTCAAAACTGCCAAACCCAATGTGAACGAAGAGGACTTCACCGATGCATCCGGGCAGATTCATGTAATTTCGACAAAAAAGATGGTCTTCACGGATAAGGTCACAGGGAAAAAGGTACTTGTCGGTATCATCCGGGATGTTACTGAATTCAAAAGACTCGAAAAAGAACTGGAAGACCGACAGGATGATCTACAACGATTGATCGAAGACAAAACCACAGATCTCCAGCAAAAGAATGCCGAATTGCGGAAAGAGATCGAAGACCGGAAAAGTTCGGAGAATCAGCTGATAGAAGAGCGAGCCAAGCTTGTCTCAATCCTCGAGAATGCACTCGTCGGCGTAATCATGACCGACTCCGACGGTAATTACATTTACATGAATAAGCGCGCGGCCACGCTATTCGGCTACACTTTCGACGAACTCAAGTCCCGGAGATTGATCGACTTAACGTACAAGGACGATAAAGAAAAGAGCAAGAAGTTCCATGAAGACGTCCTAACTGGGAAATCGAAAGGTTATCACCTGGAGAAACGATATGTCCGTAAAGACGGGACCGTCTTCTGGGGTGAAGTGAATGTAACGGTCGTCCACAGCCAGCAAGGTGAAATCACAACGATCCTCAAGCTCATTCGGGACATCGATACCCACAAAATGACAGAGCTTACGATTCTGGAGCATGACTTATTCCTGTCCAATCTGCTTGATAGCATCCCCAATCCTGTTTTCTATCACGATATGGATCGCGTTTTCATGGGTTGCAACACCGCATTCGAGGAACTTGTGGGTATCGCGCGTAAGAAGCTAATCGGCAAGAAGCCAGATGAACTCGACCTTGCCAAGAAAACGGATATCTTCCCGCGAAAAGAAACCGTGACCACCAGGAAGCCTTCCACAACATGCGAAGCAAAATTCATTGATCAGAACGACATAAAGCACCACATGATCCTCTGTAAGAGTCTATTCACAAATCACGCAAACAAGCCTATAGGCGTTGTCGGGACTATGCTCGATATCACCAAGCGAAAAGAGGCAGAGGACAAACTACAGCGCTCATATTGTGAACTTCAGGAAGCGCAGAAAAGCATCCGTGAACTGGAGCGTCGAACCACCGCACTCGCCATGGCCGCCACTGCCAATCACGAGATCAATCAACCGCTGATGGTCATTCGCGGAAACCTCGACCTGATCAGAATGAATATGAATTCTCATGAAGACCAGACTCCTGAGACCGGCAAGCTGTGCAGTGAGATGGAGCCTTATCTGCTCAAAATCGAGGCTTCGATGGATGCCATCACCGGAATCCTCGAGAAATACCGCGACTCCAATGATTTCCATTTCGATAATTACGACGATGAATCGGACATGATTGTGTTCGAAGATAACAAGAAAGACTAATCCGCTTTCACTACCGGGATCTCGTTCCAGTTCGTCGTGAATCGGCGCGATAGCTTCTCCCGCTTCATCTGCCACGGCTTCCGAATTCCCTCCGACGCAAACGACAGCGTGTGCATGCCGTAACGACCATTGACTTGATCAAGCGTCTCCATCAGCTTCTGCCTGCGATCATCCGTGAAGGCGGTATCGAAGGCATCCAATTGGAACTCGCCATCTGGTCTTATCCCCGTCAGCATTACACCTGCCTTTTTGTACTTGTAACCGCTGCGATAGATTCGATTCAGCAGCTTCCTGGCAATCGCTATGAGCTGCGGCGTATCAGCGGTGGGGGGCTCGATATTCCACGAGGCGGAATTGGCGTACTGCGGCTGCTCTTTGCGGAACGGGTTGGTGATGATGAACACGGTGAGACAACTTGCCACACTGTGCTGTCGGCGGAGTTTTACCGCTGCCCGTGCCACATAAGCCGCCACCGCTTCGCTCATGTGTTCTTCCTCTTCCAGCGGTTTGCCAAAGGAACGCGAGGTGACGATCCCCTTCTTGGGGTCGATCTCGGGTTCCACCTCGTAGCAGGGAATGCCACGCAATTCGTGCACCATCCGCAGTCCCACCACCGTCATATGCGCACGAGCCCACTTATCCGGCAGATCGCGCAACTGGCGCGCGGTATAGACGCCCACCTTATTGAGCTTGTCGCGATACTTCCGGCCAACGCCCCATACGTCACCCACCTGCACGCTCTCCAGAATGGCGTCGATATTCGGGTGATCGGTGATGTTGAACGCGCCCTGGCACTCGCGGTTCTTCTTGGCGTAGCGATTGGCGAGCTTAGCCAGTGTTTTGGATGGTCCGATGCCCACCGAGACCGGGATTCCTGTCCATTGCACCACCGTATCGCGGATCATTCGGGCGTATTCGTTCAGATCGACGTGCTCCATGCCGGTGAAGGTTAGGAAAGCCTCATCAATAGAATATACCTCGATCTCGGGCGAGAATCCCATCAGTGTGTCCATCACCCGGCGCGACATATCCGCATAGAGCGTGTAGTTCGAGGAAAAGGTGTGGATGCGATACCGGCGGATCAGGTGCCGCAGCTTGAAGACCGGCGACGCCATGGGAAGCCCCAGATCTTTCACCTCCTGCGAACGCGCCACGATGCAGCCATCATTGTTGGAGAGAACGACAACCGGTTTGTGCCGCAATTGTGGCGCGAAAACCCGCTCGCAGGACACATAAAAGCTGTTACAATCAACCAGGGCATAGATGCGGCGGCTCATTTCTCCCGATCCTTCCCAAGATACTCTTTCTTCTTTCGCAAGCGAAAGAAGTGGTCTTTCCAGCCAGCCCAAAGATGTTCTTTCTTCTTTCGCAAGCGAAAGAAGTGGTCTTCCCAGCCAGCCAGCGCATAAATCCGACATTTCATCTTCACCTCGTAGCAAGTATTGCACGGGTAGGGAAGAGGTCAAGGGATTTTGTTGCAAATATGGAACGCTACTTCAGCAGCACACATTTGCGCATCGAACCGGCCTTCCCATCGATGGTCCAGCGATAGAAATAGACACCCGATGCTGCTTCTCCGGCATCCCATTCCACCTCATGATGCCCTGACGCATAGCGCTGAGATGTAAGCGTCTCCACAAGCCTGCCACGGATGTTGAAGATATCGATCGCAACATGCGACGGCTTTGCAAGATCGAACGCGATGGTCGTCTGAGGATTGAACGGATTGGGGTGATTCTGGCAAAGCCTGTTAACGGCCGGAACGGTGTTGTCCCCGGCTGCTTGTGCCAGGGCAGTTCCGGTAAGTTCGATGATTATCGGATTGCCCAGGGTGAGGAAATTATGGCTGATTGTCAACTCGGCGATCATATCGCCGGGTTCGGTCGGGAACCAGGTAAGGTTGATGACACCGTTTTCGAAAGGATCGAGCGTATTATTAAAGGTATTGCCGTCGATCGCGATCTCGCTGTTATCGACGTTGATATCGACGAGATTCCAGTTGCGCATGCCCAGGTTTTCGATCGGAATTTGCACACTAACACTCTCGCCAACATGGCAATCGGGCGTGAATACAATCGCATCCGGATGGTCGAGAATCTCGTAGCTGAAACTGAGCGGCTGCGCTGTGCTCGGACCGCCCCACATACCGATATCGTTTCGCAGATTGCCCATAGAAGGGAAGAGTGCGCTGCCGTGATTCATAGGATCTTCGGTATCATCATATTGCACATCTGGATTGCCGGCGTCGATACATGGAGAGCCATCACCTAAAAGGAAATTGCTGATGAGATGCGGATTGGCCGAGATGTTGTTGGGCAGATTCATGCCTTCAACGAGGTTATACTGGAAATTATCCCAGCTGGTGCCCATCACCTGATAGCCCGAGGCTTGCGTGTTGCCATAGACGATGTTGTTATCCACGATCGCGTCCGTATCGTAGAACAGGATGCCGCCACAGATATCGTCACTGTGGTTGCTGACTATAGTGTTGTTCAGAACGTACTGCGGATAATCGCCGCTCCGCCAAACCATGATTCCGCCGGCACCTTCGATCTCACCGCCGAAATTATCGTACACCAGATTATTCCGAATGATGCCACCAGACCAGTTCAGCACGATACCACAGGCATATCCTGCACTGTTGTGGATCACGTAGTTACATTCGATGAGCGGATTTCCGGTGAATGAGGATATACCGCCACCACCATAGTAATCGTAGCCATTGGGGAGAGGCACGTGGTTGTCGATGATGATGTTGTAGCGGATCGTCGGTGACGAGCTATCGATGAATACACCTCCGCCTTCCTGCGTCAATCCTTCGAAGGTAGGCCCGAGGTTTGCCAGATCGTAGGTCGCGCCGACGCCGCCGGTAAGCGTGAAGCCGATGAGAACCGAAGATCGCGTCTCGCCTGACGTGAAATGAGCACACGCGGCCCGTTCGATATCTTCGTATTGGCTGCCGTCGATGATGGTGTTGTTCACGTGTTCGACATCACCGTCCTGCATGTAGTAGCTGGACACGATCACGCCCTTGCCCAGGAAATCGATGTTCTCGTAGTAGGTTCCGTCCGCGACAAGAACAAGATCGGCATCTGTCGCAGCATCGATAGCCTCCTGAATCGTGCCGTAATCTTCCGGAACATAGATGACCGACGCGAAAATGGAGGATGAGAGAAGTAAAATCGAGATGAGAATGAGGTGCTTCATACAACACTCCTTTATTTGGTGACCATAGAGTCATTATTTTGACAAAATTTTTTATCGGATGATTCCGTGCAAAAGACTTTCGACATACTGATCGAAAAATGCTTCGGCAGTACAAATCCCCAAGCGGCTGAGCCGGTGCGTGGTGTAGCCGAACAGGAGGAAATCGATAATCGCTCGTGTGCTGCGCGATAGGATGTGATGGATGATATCGATATTGACGCCATCTTGCAGGATCCCTTTTTCCCGGCAGTCCTGCAATACCTCGACGAGTGACTGTCGCATCTGCTGAGCCAGGCTTCGGTACTCGATCACTTTTGTTTCCGGCAGATCCGCGCGATAAAGAAGGCCGTTCTCGAAATAGAGCTGAATCTTGAGGTATTCGGGATTACGACGAAAGAAATCGATATAGAAATAGAAGAAGGCCCTCAGCTTGTCCTCTGGTTGTTCGTGTAATGCGAAGACCTGGGTCATGGCCTCGAGCTTTTTACGTTGCGAACGCAGATAGCAGTGCATGATAAGGTCGTCTTTCGACTTGAAGTAGAGGTAGACAGTTCCCTTGGCGATACCTGCCTGCCTGGCGATATCGGCCATGGTCATCGCCGGAATGACGACGTTTGCATCCGCGAAAATCTTCTCGACCGAGTCCATGATCTCGTTCATCTTCGCGATGCGGTCCAAGTTGGACATCTTTTTCCGTCCGGGAGGCATACTATCTCCTTATATGACTATCGGGTCATTTATATCGTGGCGAATCGAAGATGTCAATAGAAATCTTCTATGCCTGATGCAGCACCCAGCTTACCACGCCCCATATGTAGAAATCGGTATCCTCGTCGATATCGATGCAATCGTAGGATGGATTCTCCGGCTGCAGAAACCATCGTCCCTTCTCGATACGCAGCCGCTTGACCGTCAGATAGCCGTCCAACGCAGCAACGACGATGCGGTTGTTATCTGCACTCAGGGCCCGATCCACGAGCAGGATATCGCCGTCGTTGATTCCCGCGTTGATCATCGAATCGCCGTCCACCCGCACGAAGAAAGTCGCGGATGGATGCGCGATAAGCAGCTCGTTCAGGTCCAGCGAGGTCTCGATGTAGTCATCGGCAGGGGAGGGGAATCCCGCCGGGAGTGATGCCCCGAGCATCGGCCTTTCCAGGCTGATCCTCGCTACGCAAGCCCCCACTCCGGCAATGGTTGCATCTGTATTCAGCCTGCCCGTTGGGAACTCCTGCATCGTAGTCATTTGTAGTTTCATCATGTTCACCTCGAGGCTATCGTTTCATATGTGCAACGTTTCGTCAAGGATTTTGTTTCATATACGGAACGCATCTATAAGCAATATTATTGTAACCGAGTGCAATAATCATTTGCCCTTCGATACGCTTCGCTACACAGGGTGACACGTTATATGGGAGTAGTAATGCGGACGAGGACGTCCGCGCTCCAAGAGGGAGAATGCCATATAAGAGCGATTTATAATTGACAAATGTGGCCGGATCATGTGGGATCAAGCTGAATGATCAACAACTGGAGGAATTATGAAGCTGTACAGCAACACACTTGAGCACGGGAAATCGATACCCTTGAAATACGTGTTCGGTAAATTCGACGCAAACACTCACGTCACCTTCTCGGACAATATCAACCCACACATCGCATGGAAGGACGCCCCGAAAGCCACGAAATCCTACGCGCTCACGTACGTTGACAAATCCGTACCGACCAAGCCGGACGATGTGAATCAGGAAAGTCGTCTGGTGCCGGAGGATCTGCCGCGTGCGGATTTCTATCACTGGGTGCTGGCGAATATCCCCACGACGATCACCGAAATCGCGGAAGGCGAGGTTTGCCGGGGCGTCACGGTAAAGGGCAAACCGACGGGATCGACTCCCTACGGAGATACCGGACTCAACGACTACACGGGATGGTTCAAGGGCGATGAGAGTATGGAAGGATTTTATGGCGGCTACGATGGGCCATGTCCGCCGTGGAACGACTCACTGATTCACGAGTACGAATTCACGATTTACGCGCTGGACATCGGGAAGCTCGATCTCCCGGAGCGCTACACTGGCGCGGATCTACTGAAGGCAATGGACGGGCACATCCTTGATCGGGATTCATTCTCGGGCTTCTATACGATCAATCCAACCGCGAAATAGTATCGCAACGATAAAGAAAAACGCCGCTCTCGAAAGAGCGGCGTTTGTTGTATCGAAGTTCGTTATTCTTACTTGAGCAGCAGCATGCGCTTGGTCTGCTGGAAGTTGTCGGCTTTCATACGATACAGGTAGATACCGCTGCCGACGCTGCGTCCCTGGTCGTCCTTACCGTTCCAGACGCGAGAGTGTGTACCTGCGTCCATCGGCTCGTCAACCAGCGTTTTCACCTTCTGACCAAGCATGTTGTAGATCGTGATATTCACGTCGGATGCCTGCGGAAGCGAGAAATTGATGCTGGTTTCCGGGTTGAACGGATTCGGGTTGTTCGTGATCGCGTATTCGGTGACAGGCTCGGGAGCAACCTCTGTATCCATCACGGTATCGCCACCTTCAACCCACACGGCTTCACGGATGATACGCTTGAATGGGAAGTCGTCGGTGCCGGTCGCGATCGCGGTGATGATGTAGTTACCGGGAGTCATCGTCTCGGTGTATTCGGCCATTCCGAATGCAGCGGAACTGCTTTCGTCGATGGTGACGATCCGGCCATTCGGATCCTCGACGATATATTCCATGGTTGCTGCGGGAACAGCACCGCCATTGGTCAGCGATGCGCGGATTTTAATCGGCTCACCCGGCTGAAGGATTGTATTCACGAAGTCGAGATCCAGCGCCAGAGAGCTTGCAGAGAGTGTCCAGAAGCAATATTCTACTGAATCGTGCGAAGGCTTGAATGCGCTGATATCGGCTTTCCAGGTACCGGGTTCAGGGTTGAGAATCTTGAATGCGCACTGTGTCTCAGTCTGAACAGACTTGTACTCGTTCTGAAGCGGATCGTAGTCAAAGATCTTCCCGGAAGGCGAGGTAAGCGTCATGGTCATGTCTGTCGTTTCGCCAAACCAGTCGGTATTAACGATCAGGTTACGGCTCAGCGGATCGACATAGAATTCACGCGAGAAATCTTCATGCATCAGCACGATCAGGCCACGGTAATCATCCGAGCGCTGTACGCCTTTGATTGCCTGATAGATATCGCTCATGATTGTATTCAGATTGCTTGTCGATGCGAAGTGATAGCTACCGCCACTCATATTTGCAAGCTGTATCATGGGAGTAGGATTACAATCTGCGCCAAATCCAAGTGCGTGTACTGCGATGAACGTGTAGAAATTATCAAAATCACCTAAACCACTGGCATTATTCAATCCATCGGACATAAGGAGCATACCTGCAGGCTTATCGAGGCTGAAAACCTCAGGATTATTCTGATCGGCATTAGCAAGCTGGGCAGCGCCGTATTGACACCCCTTGTAAAGCGCGGTCACGCCGGTTGCCTGAAGATTGTCGATTGTGTTCTGCATGGCTGATACATTCGAACCACTCTGCATGATGTGAATCGCATATTTTACATGAGCGCGTGATTCGTAGGAGACGACTGCCGCTTCGTCGCCCAGTGTGTTATGCGTATCAAGCAGGTTATTGAAGGCTTGTGTCGCATCTTTGAGTGTACTCAGCTTATCGCCGGACATGCTACCGGACTGATCGAGCACAAACGCCATGTCGATGCCGTAAACAGCAACATAGTCATTTTCGTTCTGCGTATCGTCGTCACCGGATTGCGCTGTCACCTCGAGGCTCACATCGTAGTAACCAAGATCGACATAGGTGTGAACGGGGTTCTGGTCGGTCGAGGTGGAACCATCGCCGAATTCCCAGAACCAGGAGACGATCGGATCAGTGTCATCGTCCGTTTCGGACAGATCCGCGAAATTTACTGTCAATGGCACACGGCCAGCGGGATCATCCGGATCATAATCGGTTGTAAATGCCGCAGTTACATCAGCGGCAACGTTTAGCGCAAATGCTAAAAATAATAGGGACAAGAAACTTGCAAGTCCATTTCGCCTGGTCATCATCAACTCTCCTACGCTTCGTTTCTTCTGGTTGATCTGTATCGATCGGGCCTAAACCCTATACTCACATACTCAGATGTAGATCACCGTTTCAATAATTGTCAAGCAATTATTCACGGAAAATGCATGCAACATTTATTCCATCAGCGTGAAATATATGTCGTCCGTTACGCGTTCCAGCCTGACTTTTTTCCGGTCCATCAGTTTCAGGCTCTTACCGGTACCTGCATCCACCATTCGCATGTACTCCTCGTACAGCTCGAAATTGCCCTGAATCGAGGTCACGGGAATCACACCGATAACCGGCATGTCGTCCAGCTCAACGATGATGTTGTTGCGGTTGATCGCGATGATAATACCCATGTATTCATCGCCGACGTGCTTCTTCATGAACTGAAGCTTACTAACGCGATTCACCTCGCGTTCCGCTTCATCCGCCAGGATTTCTTGCTCCGACGCGACAGCCGAGAGCTGCTCGAGCTCTTTCTGCTTATACTTGCCGCCTTCGGTCTGGAACACATGCATCTTGAGCTGATGATGCACGATGGTATCGCAAATTCTGCGAATGGGGGAGGTGAAGTGGGTGTACGTTCTGATCGCCAGGCCAAAATGCCCCTTGTGATCGATCGTATATTTCGCCTTCTTGAGGCTACGCAGAATCATGCGGTCGAACACCCGATGAAAATCCTTATCTTCGATACCGGTCAGTACGCCTTGGAGCGTGCGGTTGAGATTCTTGTGGAATTTCGCCTTAAAGCCATAGACTTTGATCAGCGACAGTACCTTGCGTACCGAATCCTCTTCTGGATCCTCGTGGATGCGGTACATAGTTGTGCGTGCTGCCTTGGTCAGCTTTTCGGCAACATATTCGTTGGCTATCAGCATGAAATTCTCGATCACCTTGTGTGACTCGGTCTCGGAGGATCGCTCAAGCTTGGCCAGGTAGCCTTCCGCATCGTACACGAATTCCACTTCCGGCAGGTCGAAGTAGAGGCAGCCCTTCTCATCGCGATTCTTCGATAGTATGCGCGAGAGCGTGCGCATATCAAGGATCATCTCGCTCAGTTCGTCCGAGAGATCGATTGTCTTGCCATCGAATAGGTCGTCCACTTCCTCGTAGGTAAGCCTTGCATCGGAGCAGATCACCGATTCGTACACCTGTTGCTTGAGAATTCGTGCATCCACATCGAAATCGGTGACGACGGTGACCGTCATCTTGTCTTCCTGCGGACGCAGGCTGCATACACGATTGGAGAGCTTCTCCGGCAGCATGGGAATTACCCTTCGTGGGAAATAGAAGCTGTTGCCGCGACGCGTCGCTTCATTGTATACTGGCGATCCAATGGGCACGTAATGCGCCACGTCGGCGATGTGAACGTAGAGCCGCCAGCCGTTGGGTAACTTCTCCAGCGATATGGCGTCGTCGTAGTCTTTGGCCGAAGCCGGATCGATGGTAATAGTATTAAGCTCGCGGTAGTCCTGACGATGCGCGACATCGCGGAAATCTTCCACAAGTTCTTCCGCCTGTTGGAGTACATCGTCCGGGAACGACATCGGCAATCCATAGCGCCGGATTACGGCCAGGATTTCGGTTTCAGGGTTACCCGAATCGCCCAGAATCTCTTTGATCTTTCCAGCCGGTTGGCGCGATTTCACCCGGTCACCCCAGTCGGTAACATCCAGAACCGCCTTCTTGCCTTCCTCTAAGTCCTTCGGATCTTGTATGCGGAACGTGCGGTGAATCTTCGGATCGTCCGGTTGAAGTACCCAGCCGTTACCTGTTCGCTGAATATCGCCCACAATCTGCGTTCTCGCTCGTTCGATAATCTTCACAACGGTGCCGTACAATCGCTTACCACGGCGATAACGGGTTTCCACGAGTACCTTGTCCTTGTGGAAGGCATTCATGGTGTCTTCCACATCGATGAAGACGTCTCCGTTGTCTGTGATGACGAATGCAAAGGAATGATCACGTGCTAGACTGCCAGCGTCAAACCAGCCTTCCATCATTTTTCCATCAGATTTCTGCTGCGTGGAACCCTTTCTATTGCCAGGTTTTCGGGGCTCCTTCTTCACGGAAAACATGCGGTTTTCGCGGAGTATTCGCCCATCATTTGCCATGCCGGAAAGGGTGTCTTTTACCATTCGATATTCATGTTTCTTTGCATGAATTTCTACCGATATATCTTTCAGACGATATAACTTATCCGGATTGTTTGTAAGTAATTTATAGATTCTATCCGCAATTTCTTTGCTGTACATAGTTTAAGACTCCAATGGGGAAGAGGTTGATTAGAATTTCGCACCGATTTTCTTTGTGAGAATCTCTTCCAGCTTCTCACGTTCGACCTGCTTCTTTGAAAACCTGAGTGACTGCCCACGGAAACGGTCGAGACGGTTTGGCTGTGGAAATGTCCCCAGCATGATCCCTCTTTTATCCGCGTAGAAGCATCTGAAATCGCTATACTTGCGGCTGATCTTCACCGTTAGATAAGCAATGTCGATGCGATCCTCGCGAAGCATGTAACGCGTTGGGATATAATATGGTACAAGACTGCCAAGAACGAAAAACATGCCCAGGAAATAAAAAAGCGGCATCTTCCATTCTACGACCGCGATCTGCCACAACATTACAGCGAGAAAACCAAGAAACGCCACGAGCAGGATGCTTGTCCGAGGATAATCACGCAGTGGGAAAGAGGTCCATTCCAGAATCGGTTCGTTATTCGACATTCTGCACCATCTCCCTGCATTTCTCTATCTCTTCTTTAATCGTCAGAAATTGAGGGAAAACTTTGGAATTATTGAACTTGACGCTCATTGTATTCGCTTCGCGATGCATCTCCTGGAGGATGAAATTCAGAGATTTACCCAGTTCAGCGTTTTCCACGAACAGCTTGTCCCGGAACTTCTCGAGATGATCCTTGAGTCGTACGATCTCTTCATTTATATCCGATTTCTCGATGAAAATCGCCGTTTCGGTAAGGATACGTCTTTCATCATCTTCAGTGAGCGTATTGCCAAGTATATCAGCGAGTTGCGTCTTGTATTTCATGAAAGTCTCATTGCGGAACTCTGGAAACTCGTTCTCCACAACGGTTAGCGCAGCCGAGATGCGCATCATGGACGATACCAGGAAGTCCTGCATCGATTCGCCTTCCCGTAGCGCCATGGCCATATGCTCGTCGAGCGCGTCATTGAGCGGTTTGAGCAGCATCTGGATGAAGTCTTCACGGTTGGTCTCTGGCGGAGTCTCCATAACTACGCCATCGATTTCCATAATCTTGGTGAGCGGTATTTCTTGATCGGTCTTGAGGATACCCTTGGCTTCGTTGTAGAGATTCCAGAGCGCGAGAAGCTTGGGCTGATCAATCGAGAGATCGGGGAGACGCTTGTCTCTGAAATTGATTCGGATATCGACCTTTCCCCGACGCATTTTCTTCATAACGTATTCGCGCAAAGGCATTTCGTAAGGATTGAGTTCTCGCGTAAGATTGATGCGGAGGTCGAGAAACCGATGGTTTACCGATTTGATCTCAATCTCGATCTCGTAGTTATCGTCACTGTATGTTCCTTTACCGTATCCGGTCATGCTTTTCATCCAAAAATCCTCCGATTGATTTCTGCGACGAAAATCACACATTATCCCAAACTTGCAAGGCTTTTCTTTTTTCTGCAACGCCTAGAAATGGCGAATTCGAAATATCGCTGAGAAGCGACGATCTCGACCGGGGAAGACATGGAACATTGCTCACGGATTAAAGTACTCAGAATCGCCTGATTTTACGTATTCTATAAAATCACATGTATGCAACATGTTTACATTCTCAATCAACCCAAAATACCCAACCATTTTCTCAACAGATGGTTGTCTAATTCTTATTAGTTTACATAATATATATTATGACATGACATATATACATGGGGCAAAATGGGGGAGTGAAACATGTTGACCCTTGATATTTTCTCGTTTCAACATCTATCTTTTTTATTGAATATGTTTCACGACATATGTTTCACGGACATGTGCCAGAAAATACAGTTGAATGGATTCCGTTTTCATGAACTTCATTCGTGTCCATTTTCTGATTTCCCATACGTATCTTCATTACCAATCAATTCCCGCACGATATTTGTTAGAGCACGATATTTGCCCAACCAGGAAATTTCACAATAATCTTTTTTTTATTTTGTCAATACCAGGCGAATGGCGTACTTTATTGGTAAAAGCATACAGGAACCAGAACAGAATGTCATTCTTAACTCGTCCCCAGACCTTGAGCGTTTTAATCTTTATAGGCTATATCCTCCTATGCCTTGTAGTGGCTTATGTCAATAGAAGGCGTGGGAACAACTTCGGAACCGGTTTTCTTATTTCCTTAATCCTGACACCAGTAATTGGCTTCATCATCATCATGCTTACCAGAGACCGTCATCGAAACTACGAGCGTCACACAACCCATCATGGACGGAGACGGAAAAGAAAAAGAAAATTCTTCTAAGTTGCGGGTAATTCATGCAGAAACGACTAACGGGTTTCATTATTGCTATCATTGCGCTTTCAAATCTATTCGTGGGATTCGGCGTATTCATTATCTCACAATACTATACACGCTCACTCAGGACCACGATTATTGAAGATGCCCAGCAGCAAATTGCCTCCCGCTTAGGCGTTTACGACCTTATGTATAAAATGGTCGAGGAAGATATCGACTCAAATATCGACCAACGTCTCCCCAACCTTGCCAAAGACCTTCAAAACCTGGACAAGCCGCTCTCACGTCTCACGGATGACGAAATGAAGGCTATCGCAAATCGCTACCGGTTCGATGACCTATACCTTATTAACAGCAAAGGAATCGTCATAAAAACCACCTATGAGCCAGACCAGTATTTCAGGCTCTTCTCGATTTCGGATAACTTCAAAGGTTTCCTAATGGATTTGTATGGATCTGGCATTGTGAAAACCGAGAGAATCTCCATCTCGTCTCGAACAGGCATGATCAAGAAGTTCAGCTATTTCAGCCCGAAAGGTTCAGACTTTATCATCGAAGTCTCCATCGACGTGAAGAAGTATATTGATAAACGCTACCCGGCAAATTTCCGTGATTATATCAATGGCAAAATATTCTACGATATACCTGAAACCACAAAACATCTTATTGAGCTTGATCTCTACGCCGTGAACGATGTTGGACAGTGGTCACTCGTCAATGAAGGGCAGAAAATGGATCCGGAGATCTATATGCTGGCGAAATCAGGGCAACCCTTCACTCGAGTAAGAGACAATTTAAATGAAATGTATCAACCGATTCAGGCACGGTTCACGAACTCCCCCATACTCAGGGGTCAGCTCTGGATGAAGTCGGTCTACGATTTTTCGAGTATTAATTTTCAGCGTCGAAAAATTTTCTTTGTCTTGCTGGGTATTACGCTCCTTTCCATTATCGTCACCTATTACATTGTGTCCTGGCGTATCAAGAAAAACATTATCTCCCGAATACTCCAGATTAATCGCGCCTTGAATCACATCGCAAACGGCAGCCGCAGCGAAGTACTCGATATTTCTCAAAATGACGAACTGACAAAGATCGCGCAGAATATTCAGTTCATGCAGGCGCAAATTCGTGAAAAAGAGAAAATCATCATCGAGATAAATGACGCCCTCGAGCAGAAGGTTGAACAGCGCACAACGGCACTCTCACAGGAGATCGAAAATCATATGCGCACCGAGGACCTGCTGCGCGATGCAATTCTCACTTCTGAAGCTGCAAACCGTAGCAAGAGCGAATTCCTGGCCAATGTAAGCCATGAACTCCAAACACCACTGAACGCCGTAATCGGATTCACCGAAATCATGCTGGAAGAAGAAGAGAAAAACGAAAAAATCCATAAGCTTTCCACGATCCACTCGGCAGCTATACAGCTGATGAGTATCGTGAAAAACATCCTCGATTATTCCCGCATCGAATCTAACTCCCTACGCGTAGATAGCCATATCATGAACCTGCCACAAACGCTACGATCCACCTTTGGCCTTCTCCATGAGCAGGCTAAAGAGAAAGGAATCGCCTACGATATCGAGATCCACCGCGATGTCCCTGAAATTGCCTACGGAGATTCCGGTAGGATTCGTCAGATCATATGGAACCTACTCAGCAACGCGATCAAGTTCACGCCTGCTGGTAGAGTTGATATGGCCTGTTGTTACAAAGATGGATGGCTGATTGTTGATGTGACCGACACTGGTATCGGTATCCAGGAGAAGGATCGCGACAAGATCTTTGACGCCTTCGAACAGGTATCCAAATCAACAACAAGACGCTACAGTGGCACAGGCCTCGGACTGGCTATCAGCCAGCGGCTTGCGGAAATCATGAAAGGCTCGATCACTTTTGAAAGCGTACCCGGCAAAGGCACCACTTTCACGTTCAAGGTATTGGTCAAACCTCCCAATAAAACCCTTGGCTTGTAAGGCAGGGCGCCCGAAAGGAAGGCGCCTCTACCCTATTTAGTTTACAAGCGATTCGTCCGGAACTGGGTAAATTGCTGGATTATCTCCACCGGTTGTACATCCTTCTTTATCAAAAGATTATGCAACTCCTGATAAGTCGTACGAAGCTTTCCCTTCAAGATTCGGTTCTCGATAGAAAGCCTGTCGATGATGTTTACGAGGTCTTCAATTTCCTGTACGCTCCGAACAACATGCTGCGCAATGTCAGCTCTTTCACCTGCCAGTGGCGACAATTCACTGCGCGATAAATCGACATTGAGCGTTCTCCAATATGCATCCTCTCTTATGATTCCCAGGTAACGTCCGAAATCGATGCCTGCATGCGAATCATATAACGGTATGCGCACGCCGGGTATTGATTTAAACAGCCTTATCCGATCACGTATTTGTTGAATCCATTGTCTCTCTGTCATTTTTCTGTCCTTTTTTCGGTATTTCACACCTAACGTTTCAGCCCTATTCCTAATGAATACAGCCAGGACGCAGGGGACTTATTCGCCTTCTATTCGGTTGAGCCGTTTTCTCAGTGCTTCCATTTCAATCTGCTGGAAAAACAGGGTTGCCTTGGAACGGACTGGCTCTCCTGACTGTCTCCCGTTTTCTACAAGCGACATCCACGTTGGCGTTACGTTCAATTTCCTCGCCAATTCGTTCATCGAAAGATCGTGTTCGATTCGTTTTAACCGCACTTGCTTTCCTGATAAAATCTGTACCATACTATACCTCCGATTATTTTGTTTGACACTTAATCAAGTTTAAGTAAGATTAACTCTGGCTGTATTGGAGGTAAATAAAATTCCAATAGGAGATTTTTGTCAAGGAATAACTTAACTATAGTTAACCACAAGGGAGGTTACCATGTACGGAAAACGCCTGAAAACTATCAGAAGTTTAACCGGGCTTAAACAAAAAGATTTGGCAGAAATTTTAGGGGTATCTGGGGCCGCAATATCAAAACTAGAGGCAGATATAAATGCCCCAAGCGCAAGCATTCACGCCAACCTATTACTGAATCTTAACGTCAATTTGAACTGGTTTATTACAGGGAAGGGAAGTATATTTCTTGACGGGATTCAGGCTCACGATAAACATTAGCACGTGCGAAAGCTACGAAACGTCAAGGAGGTACTAATGTTCGGAAAAAAATTCAAGGCTATCCGACATGCCATCGGCATGACCCAGGCCCAATTCGCAAAAGAACTGGATATCAGCTCGGCAGCACTATCAAAGATCGAGTCTGATCACAGTAGCCCAAGAGCTGAGACAACAGCAAACCTTATGTCGCGGTTTAAAATCAACCTTAACTGGTTGTATTCAGATAAAGGCGATATGTTTGTTGATTTCCCGAAAGAACTTGCCGATCGCCCTCTCTACTACGGTGCTGTCCGCGAACCTCAGAAGATCACTTATGAGAACGATGAGGAAATGGAAGCTGATATGAGAGCGATCCTGATCCGTCTCACAGAGACCCAGAATAAGCTGGTGGATCAGATCTCGATGAACATTCGTTTACGTGAAAACTACAACAAGAAGATCCAACAGATCATCAAGATGGTCAAAGATGGATCCGTTACCGTTGAAAACGCTCTGAGCGTCGCTTTCCTGGAAGACTAATCCGAAAGAGCTCAGCACAAAATAGAAGAGGCAGCCTCGATAGAAGCTGCCTCTTTTTGTATATACAAACGGTTTATTGAGGGAGTTCCGGGCTCAGCCAGACGCCTCATGGAACAGTTGACTTACAGATTCCACCCACCTTCGTGATAGAGGTCGCGTATTTCCTTTTCGGAAAGCTTTCGTGAATAGACCCGTATATCGTCCAGCACACCGTTGAGATAGTAGACTGGCGTATTGGTAGACGTCCGCCCTATCTCGAGATTTCCCGTCTTGCTCTTGAAAAGATTTAGAACCGGAGCTTGTGCGTCCTGTAGCGAATTGACATAGATCGTAAGCTGCATCAGATCAGCATCATACACACCAACAACGAAATACCACGTATCTTCGAAAAGTGTCGTCTGCGAATACACCCGCGATTCCTCACGATCAAGGCTCAACACAACACGATCATCCTCGTATCCAAAGTAATACTGCACAGGATCACCCTTCTTGCGGAGAATGCTCCAGTCTATCGAAAAGCGGTTCACATTGACCCAGGAAGTCACCGTGAAACTGGCGCGATCGTGAAAATCAAGAAGCGAATCTGCTTCAATCGATATCCATGAGGTGCGGCCATCGAATCGTGCGGCTGATTCCTTCTTACCGAATCGATCTTCCGTGAATCTGACATTCCGGGCCTCAACATGATGCGTGAACATGCTTGAATCACTCACTGTTCCATCAAACGGCATGTGCAAGACCAGCGATTCATCGGCAGTATTATTGATCACCTGCTCAACTATCTTCTCGGTTTCCTCCTTTTTCTGGCAGGAAATTATTAACAGAATCAAGCAGATGATAATTGCGAAGACTGAGACTCGATGCGCTCTTTTCATCACTGTGCGTTTCCTCCCGACGGGATAAATTCATACGTCTTGAGTCGGTGTTGACCTGAATCGGTACAGGGATCGTTTACCATATACTTTGGGTATTCGGTCATTGCGCGGTAGCGATCGGCAGTAGCATCACTGCATTGAACAAAGCCATTACTCTCGAAAACCTTGATACACCGCTCATTGCCAGGATGAACATCGGAACAGATGATAGCAGTGGGTGAGAATTCGGTTATAAGATACTTTGTCAGCGTTCTAACAGCTTCCGTACCAAAACCCTGACCCCAGTTCTTCCTGCGGCCGATAACGATCTGGATACGGTAGATCGATGGCGCGATCTCCCAGGCGCATATTGTTCCCAGATTCTCGTTTTTCACCTTGATCATGAAGCCCATGCCGTGCTCGATCCAGTAGCCGTATATGGATGTGATAATCGTGTCGATGCGATTCTTGATGAAGAAGCTGCGAATCCGGTTTTTCAGGCCGGGAAGGTCATCGCGCAAGAGGTGTCGTCGAATGCGCTTTCTACTGTACCAATCAACGATTTGCGTGAAATGTCGAGGCTTGATTGGCTTGAGGCGCACAATCTCACCCATCAGAATTAAATCTTCACGTATTTCGGTCATACTATTTACCCTTTAATCCATCAAGCAAACGGAAAGGGAAAGTGTGTGGTGGTATCGTTAAGTTCGCCAATACAGAAACCCTCTCATGTATGTGCTTTGAAGGTTTCTGTGGAAAATGGTCAGGCTAAACGATTACGACCGAGTTTTCACAATTTCCGAAAGGTGAGTGGATATATTCGTCTGCCTTCCAGTCGTTTTCCCATTTCTTTCCATCAATGAGATAGCGGTACTGGTAGGAATTTCCAGGCACGAGATCAAGAACGATTTTAAAGTCACCACTCTTCAATTTCAACATGGGATCTGCCTGGACATCCCAATTGTTGAAATCGCCGACGATGCAAACTTTGTTCGCATTACCGCATGCCTGATGCGTAAGCTTGAAAGTAACTTTGCAGACGGACTGGGTTTTCAAGTATTTTTTGGAAATACTCACGATTCCTCCAACTGAGTTTCAGGTTATCAATCACCATCATGTTCTAGAAAAACAATAAAATATTTTCCCAGAGACATTCTCTCAGTCCGTCTGAAAACGTCAATTATAATTTAGGACAATCAGTGTCGTCGTCGCGGTAAGCTGATGTGATCCCAAAACCGCTGTTATATCGACGTTGAGCTGATTCGGAGGATTATCCACAGGAGGGCATTCGTACCAGTGCATGCAGATTAACCCAATCGCCACACCTTCAACACTCTGGATCACATTATCCGGCTCACCTTCAATCTGGTACGGTTCACCCGCTTCGATAAACTCTCCCCGAGAGCTCATCAGGTTGATCACAGCGCCTGTAACCGGATTCCCCTGGCTGTCCTGCACATGTACGAGCACCTCGCCGATGAGATCGTCCTCACCAGTACCACTGCTCCAGACAAGGTTGGCAGGATTGAGCGATATCGAGATCGCCGGCTCATTCAGCGGGAGTTCCACATATTCGACATCCGTTGTCCCATCAGCTACAAACTGAATACCGATCTGTTCCAGGGAGTGCGAGCCATGATACACCAGATCCGTGAACGCCACGCCTGTATAGGATTGTCCCTCTACATTCGTATTACCGATGTAACCTTCACCGGTAATGTTTGCCCAGTCGATCGTCGGATCAACCAGTGAAAACACACATGGCATGTCTTTGGGTGATGCCATACCGAGGTCGTTGCTGCAAATGGCACTGATCGTTACGCGCCAGTTTCCAGCACCGGCGTTTGTTCCGCTGAATGGAGCGTCCACGAGTCCAACTGTGGATATTGGCGTCGAGAAGATGGTCACGATGCGGTTTTCCTCAATAGTGCTTCCGAGATAGTCCGTCGTGCGCACGCTAATGCTTGTCAGGCCGGGGTCACCAGTGTTCAGTGTAGCTGAAGCAATGCCGTTCACTGGCGTTACGGTAAGTGTCTCGAATTGTTCGTCGATCTCGCCGTTGATGTTGGTCCCGTTTGTGGGATCCCACACGAAAAGAAAGATCACGTCCTGATCGGTATCGACAAGATTGCCGAATTGATCCAGCACCGCCGCCTTAAGCGTCGTCGAGGAGTTGGAAAGAAGCTGAAATTCGCTCTCGAAATATTCGATTGAAGCGATGTTTACGCCCACTGTCGAATCAGTGAAGGTCAATTCCTGGATATCGGCGGTATCGCATGCAAGGTCAGGGCCTTCTGTGCGGTCGATGACGAGGCTTGCTGCCGTCAGTGCGGCTACGGCATTTAAAAACAGAATCATGAAGAGGTTTCGCATTGTTCACTCCTAATCAGTATAGTAGTTCAACAGGATCACCGTTGTTTGGTCAGTTACCTCGGTGCCCAGGATGGTTGCATGAATATCAACTGGTATCTCATTGGGTGGCGGAATGACCGGTGGGCATTCGTAGGTTTGGTATTGTATAAGAGCTCTCGCATTACCCCATTCGTTTGTTTGCAGCACATACCAATCCTCTCCGGGAACTTGATATTGTTCGTCCGGCTCGATGAATTCACCGCGCTCTGAGTAAAAAATAATTACTGCATTCGCAATCGGGTTCCCTTGCGCATCGGACACTTGTGCAAATATCTCGCCAACAAGTGGGCTTGGGAAGTTATTGTTTGTCCAGTCCAAGTGACCAGGCATGGGGTATATTTCAAGTTGAGGCAACTGTATCGGTAACTGGATGTATTCCACTACAGAGAGATTTCCGCATTCAACATGGACCGGTACTTCCTCCAAACTGTGAGAACCATCATATGTCAGGAGCGTATTGGCTACGCCCTGAGTCGAATCGCCATAGACATTATGATTCCCAGTATAGCTTTCGGCAACAACATTGCACCATTCAATAGTTTCGTCATCGATCGTAAACCAGACCGCGGTACCATACGGAGGTGTATTGCCGTCCACAGTCAAACACATGGCTGCGATAGGAACTGACCAGAAGCCATTACCACAGTCAATCGCAGAGGTTCCCATTTGAATATCAATACTTTCTACCTCTGATGCATAGACGACATACCCTTGAGTGTTCGAAATCATCTGCCCATTGCTTTCCACGGATGCACGAATCACCGCGTAGCCGGCTTCATAACCCCAGTGGAGGACAGCAAGGGCAATTCCATTATATGTCGCGACCGTAATCGAGTCTTCGATGGTATATACTTCATTGTTGATGTTGGCTCCGCCGGGAGGTGTATATGCAAAGGATAAGGTCACCGGTGGTGAATCGAGCACGAGATTTCCATTGGCATCCATTAGCTCTACCATGATCAGTTCGTCACCATGGTATGGATCCGTATCGTCCACGACGAAATGTATCTGCGCCACCTCTTCACTGTAAACCGTATCCGAAAAATAGAGGCTGTCAATTGTGTCGGTTTCAACGACGATCCTTGCGTCTTCTCCCCGATCGATGATCAGGCTGGTGGCAGATAATGTTACCACAAAAACGCTTAACAGTATGATGTATAGATTCCGCATGGGCCACCTCTTTATTCGAGCTCGTTGTAGTTTCGTAGCGTGAAGGTCACAGATTCGGTTACATCAGTCCCGTACAGATTGAAAGTCATCTCGACGGGAACTTCATTGGGGGGATCATCCACCGGAGGGCAATCCTCCTCAGTGAATAGGATCGTTCCGATCGCCACGCCTTCTTCGTTTGTTAGTAGCCGCGACCAGTCGCCATTCGGAACCTGATATTCTTCGTCCGGCTCCTGGAAGGTACCGTGAGTGGAAGTCATCTGGATGATGGCATTTCGTATCGGATTCCCCTGTCCATCGGTAACATTCATCAGAAAATCGCAGGAAAAGTAGTGCGTATCTTCGTCGAAGACAAAATCCGGATGCCCAGGCATGGGTATTGCTTCCATTTGGGGCTGATTGATAGGCAAGTAGGAAATTATTGGTGCCGTCAATCCCCCTGCACTGATATTGATAGTCAAAGGCAACATGGAGTACGAACCGTCATACGTCAGGATCGTGTAAGCATACCCAGGTGTTGGGCCTGCGTAGGAGCAGGAATTCCCAGTGTAAGCAGATTCTTCGATGTTTGCCCAATCATTGCCGTAATCGCCTATGCTGAACGATACCGGGATACCATCTGGAACCAGCACTCCGTCCGCTGTCGTCAGAACAGCCGCTACAGGTAAAGCCCAGTTACCACCGCCAATATTGTATCCGGCGTCGCCGATCCAAAGGTAAAAGCCTTCGATCGCCATCATATGGATCGCATACTGACAGGTAGCAGTGATGGTGTTTCCGTTGACCTCAACGGTTGCGCGGATGGTTACAACGCCTTCTACGTTGCCCGGGTTTAACGAGGCTGTAACAACGCCGTCCACGGAATTGACCGCCGTTGAATCGTAGATCGTATAGACCATGTCGTTGATATTTACCATATCCGGTGGAACGGTCGCAAACGACAGTGTGACAGGATGCGATTCGAGTACGAGGTTACCATTGATATCCACCAGCTCGATATAGATGATCACGGGATCGTTGGGATATTCCGGCGGTTCCTGCATCACAAACTGCAACTGCGCGACCTCACCTACGGTATCATTCGAGAAATATAGGCTGTCGATGGTATCGACGGGGATGATGATTCTTGCCTGATCCTGGCGTTCGATAACCATGCTCGTGGCAGCCAGATTCAGGCACAATATGAGCATTATAAGGATGGATGCATATTTCATGACATCCTCCCTATTTAAGGAGCAGCATTTTACGGGTGATTACTTTGTTACCAACTTCGATACGATAGAAGTAAACGCCTCCGCCAACCTTCTTGCCGTGGCTGTCGGTGCCCTGCCATTTTACGCTGTGCGAACCCTGTTTCATCATGCTGTCAACGAGCGTTTTAACCTTCTGCCCTTTGACATTGTAGATCGTCAGGTTCACCTTCGCGTCATAGCCTGTGTCGAAGCTGATCGAGGTCTCGGGATTGAACGGATTGGGGTAGTTTTTTAGGAATTTAACCGGTACACGCTCTCCGATCTCCTCCAGATCCGGCTCGATACCGACGGTGTCAAACTCGATTGAAATGATGTCGTCGAGCATGTGGAAATCGTAGTTACCTGCTGTTGTCTGAATGCTGATGATGTTGGTATCGGTATAAACCAGCATGACGCTAACGTCTTCAACATCAAACGAGTAATCTTGCTCATGGGTATGCACAATCATCGATTCAGCCGCTAGTTGAATTGCAAAAAATAGGCACAGTATGCCTGTGATCCACCGCTTCATAAGGAACACTCCTTTGCTATTGGTTGTGCGAATAGAGGACAACGATCGAGACCGGATATTCGGACACCCGGCTCTTCTTCAAACTCAAGACCAAACGAGTATCGCCCACAACCCAAAACGTATTGAGCTGCTTCTGTCCACTGCTGATTTCGTTAAACAACTCTTCTTTTGCAATATCTGTTCCGATTTCTTGATCTTCCGTTGGCTTGCCGTAAGAATTCATCAGATGAGTACGGATTTCATCATACATGGCAAAAAACGGTTCAGCCTCTTCGCTTTCCACAAGCAGGTTGTGCGTGATCATGCTCAGGCCGTCATCACTGAATATATACATGACGTAGGCCGGATGGCCGAGGTACTCGCCGTTACAGACGATGGCAAATTCGTTGAAATCAACCACGGACGCTTCATAACGATGGCTGACCGTATCGGCTGAAATGCCCCAATAGAGATTACCCAGATCGCCAAGCGGATCCAGTTCGTCAGCGGCATAGATGCACCCGAACATGATAACCAAGGCGCAAAGGAGAATTTGTTTTTTCATATTACCTGCTTTGTTGCGTATAAATAAATTTTACTCGTGCATTTAACGCTTGTCAAGTAGGTTTTTTCCCGAAGGATAGCAGACTACTTATTATTTTGGACTTGCACCCTTACAGGCGTACTATAAGAAAAAAGCCGGCACGGAGCCGGCTTGCAGAAAACTGTATCGATTATGATCAGAAGTGGAATTCGACGCCGAAGGCCATCGTCTTGATGGTCTCGTCTTCACTCTTGATCTCGCCGTCGTTGTTGTAGTCAACATAGCGTTCCTGATATTTCGCAACCAGATTGGTGTTGCTGGACATGCCATAGACAACGGTTCCGGTAATAAGCGAGGACGGTGTCTTCCATTCTTTGAGTACGTGTTTGACGCGCGTTTGCTGGTAAGCGATGGAGAGTTCCTTGAGCTGCGGAATTACCGACTGCGCCAGGGCAAGCTTACCCCAGATCGACTTATTGCGGTCGCTCCAGCCTTCGTCTTCATTCGCGCTGGTGTACATATCTTCGTATGCAACGGTCAGATAGAGCGTGTTGAAGAGGTTGGCGGTGACGCTGCCATACCAACCCTGCATCTCGGGATTCAGCGGAAGTGTCTCTTCCTTGGTATAGGCAACTGCGGAATCATTAACCGTATAAACGCTCACGCGATTTTCCTCATAGAGGTTGTCGAAGAACGATGGCTCGAAATCCTCGTGGTAATATCGATATTCGAGGTTCATGTTAAAGATGAGAAATTTCATGTAGAAACCTGGGAAAATCAAGCCCCACTGATGATCGAGGATGTTGGCGTATTCAGCATAGTTGCTGAGATAGAATTGTTCGAGCTGAATCAGGGGTAATTCGTAATCGACGCCCACGACAGTCACATCGTCTTTCTCGAACTCGTCGAGCGACGGGTTGCGGCGACTGTCGATCGCGGCAGAATCATTCCAGAACCAGTTATGGAAGCCGGTGGTATCGCCGTGGATTTCCTGATAGATTTCCATCTGATACGCCACTTCGTCCGGTTCGTCGACGAGGTTGTGCTTGTCTTCGTTGTAGGGGAAGTCGTCGAATTCGTTTGCATAGTTGTCGTCATCGTCATCCAGAAGGCCCTTGTACTGATCGCGATCGGTAGCGGCAGAAACGCCGATCTTGAGCCCGTTAAGGATCGGGATTGGCATCATACTGAGTGGCTTGGTTCCTACGCGGCCTGCGAGGATGTCATTCTCGAGGACGTTGGAGGTGAACACTTCCAGATCAAAGAGGTCACCCGGAAAGGTGCCGCCAAGCTGAAGGCCGATCTGGCGATGCTCGGGATAGAGCAGCATATTGGTGTAATTGCTCATGATCAGGCCATGACCAAGCGTGTAGCTCTTGAATCCGCCGACTTTACCGTAGAAGGTATCGCCGCGCTGGCTCCAACGGATGTAATAGATCTTGTTGATGTAGTCTTCCCATTCGTCCCAATCCTCTTCGCGGATGTTACCCTCTTCGTCGATCAGGATATCCGCGTCGAGACCGATTCCGAATTTTCCGAAGACCAGTTCCGGCATCAGGCGGATCTGAGCGTAGGTCTTACCGCCCATGGTCATGCTTCCAAACGCTCCGCCAAAGCCGAATCCGGTGCTGGCGGTCGCAGTTACTGAAGTGGAATCAATATCCTGCGCAACAAGCAGTAATGGCAGCGCGAGAATCAAAAAAAACAAAAATCGTTTCGTCATCATTCATTCCTTCGTTTTTTCTTTGCGTAGTTTCTGTAAGCTTGAAATGGCTCGTCCTTATTTGTCAAGGAAATCTGATGAAAGGGCTGATCGCAATAAATGGAAATATGAGAAAAGTCCCGCAGTTTTCATGGCAGGGCTAGAACGTTTTTGGAAAAATACGCTGTGATTTTGCCAGTCCTCTGCTATCATCTCCATATTTGCTTGACCGATTTTCCAAGCTCGCAAATCTGACGTCAGATTCCGGTTCGTCTTTCCAAGACGCTAAGATGGAATCCCGTGAAATTCGGGAGCAGCCCCCGCTCCTGTAAGAAGTTACGAACGCTCGGAAAGAGCCACTGACCGATGGTTGGGAAGGCTGAGCAAGTAGGATTGAGCTTCGAGCCAGGAGACATGCCGAAATCGTTATACCCAATCACTTTCGGAGGGAGAGCGAGGTTGGCCCCTTACTTACCCCTCCTCATCGAGGAGGAAAGATGAAACAATTCTCTATTGCGCTGCTGATGCTTGTTTCAGCGGTACTGTTCGGTTACGATTTTTACGTCGTGAATTCCGAAAGCCAAACCCTTTCAAGTGTCGATACCGAATCCGGTATCATCGATCCCGACTTTGCGGTTTTAAGCAATGCCCCCTATGCCGCGCCGAACTACATGGCGATCCTGGACGATACAGCCTATGTGACAGTTACCTACGAGAACAGGCTGGAAGTCGTCGAGCTATCGTCAAATCGCGTACGGAACAGCATTTATCTGGGTGATAACGTATTGCCGTACGGTGTCTGCTCCGGTGAAGGTTATCTTTGGGTTACCGGCAGTGGCGACAACCACCTCTATCAGATTGATCTGGAATCGGAAGAAGTGGTCAACTCTATTGCGACAGGAACGTACCCGCAGAGTCTCCTTTATTTTGATGGCAAGATATACGTCTCGAACACCGGTTTCAATCCATCCAATTATTCGTACAGCCCCGGTACCGTTTCGGTCTTCGATGCATCGGATTGTTCTCTTATTACTACGATCGATACCGATCTCAACCCACAAAGTATGGCAGTCTATAACGATATGATCCACCTATCATGTACCGGAAATTATATCGATGTGGCAGGCAAGATCGATCTCATCGATCCCCAGACGAATGTTGTTACCGAAACGCTCAATCTGGGAGGAACGCCTAAATCGATCGCTTGTTTTGAGGATGGCCGGATGTTTGTGGGAAACGCATGGCCAGCAGGTGTTTACGTTTATAACGCTGAAACACTGGATGTGCTTGTCGAGCCCAACGATGGCATCTTTCTTGGTGGAAACGCGCTGACGATCTATAATGGTGAGCTGCTATCCGTCGATGCTGGCGATTATATTTCCAATTCGGATGTCTATCGATATGAACTGGAAAACGATTCATTGTTAAATACTTACGAGGTTGCTGTGGGTGCAACAGATGTTGTTGTGAAAGTCGAAACCTCGTCAATTCAGGATGAAGGAATAGAGCCGAACCTTCCTATCGCGTTGCAGGCTTGGCCCAATCCGGCACGCTACGGAAGCAGTATCAGCTTTTCACTCCCGGAAGGCACAAACGCTGACCGCTATATTATCTATGACGTGCGCGGACGACGCATCGCTAACGTTCACGGAAACACCTGGGACGGACGCGATGTGAATGGCAAACAGACTGGATCGGGTATCTATTTCTGTGCCGCAATGAATGAAAGCAAAACGTTATCAGTCAGGAAAATAACAATCGTACGTTAATGTATTACTTGAGGGGTGTCGGAAGATGCCCCTTTTCATTCTCAATGCTCGGAAGGCTCAACCCATATAGGATTCGTCGCAGCGAAACCACCGTTACGGGTGCGCAGTTCCATGCGGACATATCCTCGACTCGGTAAATGCAACCGTTTTTTATTCTCCGGATTGACAATACGCTGCTCGCTGCAGCAATCGATGTCACCAATAAGAAGATCAATGCGTGTAATCCTTCCGAATTCTGGTGTTGTTTCCGCCTCGAAGAACAACCGCTCTTTCCTCGATTTCATCGACTGACCAATCGTTACTGCGTGATCACCTTTACCAAGCTGGAACCGCAGAAAAGGTCCATTGGAGACAATAATCTCACCATGATCAAGACCTGCGATAGGATCGTTCGTTCGATGCTTGAAAATCGTCATCATGCGTCCAAAGGTTTGCTTGCGCGAGCTGAACAGCTTCAAAAAGGGGACACTAATCTGGCGCATTACGTTGAAATTACCATGTGCGTCGTTACCTGCAAGGATGACGAATCGATTACCAAGCAGCAACAGGTCACGCCAGTGCAGCAAGCTCTCAACAATATCCTGTCTCCGGGCGGAGTTGATCGCCTGAAGATGCCGGATACCGGCGACATGGAAGTCGCGTATCGACCAGTTACCGCGTCGTAAAAGGAGCTTCTGCAGGATAGGAACCTGTTCGAATGTGTGCGCCGCAATAAGAAGCCCATTCTGATCGGGTTCGAGTTGATTTAAGCTCACTTGAGGGTGGTTCTCCAGCCAGTTTTCCGCGCTATCGCCGTGACCGGGGATAAAGTCGTCGCGGTTGATCGAGAGCATGTGAACGTTCTCACCTCGAGCGTTGCCGATGGAGGCCTCTTCGCCTGGCAGGATACGGCATTCGGATGAATCCAACTCGGCAACTTCCTTACGCATCTGATGCCATTTGGGTAAGTTCGGATCGTTCTCGAGATAGTTATCGGGCATATCGTCGAGATCGTAGGAATGATCGGCAACAAAGAACCACGACAGACCCATCGCGATCGCCATAGCGCGCGTAAGGGCGATGTCGGCTCCGAACTCTGCCTGGTCGTTGGTATAATTGGTGTGAACGTGTGGATCCCCGGCAAACCATCCTTGTGGGTATGGAAGCGGTTTTTCCGTGACGTAGCAGCAGTATGGCTGCCAGTCGAGTCCGGGGAAATTATCGTTGTAAAAGGTGTATTGCTTGCCGCGAGCCGTGCAATCAATCTTCAGCGTAATCCTGCAATAGCTGTTCATGATTAGGTCGTTATTGGCAATAGGCAGGATGATGGAGCGATAGGTAGCACTGAAGGTTTGGTCAAGCTCGAAGGCACGTTTGCGCGTTCGTCCTTTCTGTATGATGTAGGCTGTAACACGGTTGATGGTGACCGGAAATTTATCGGCATCCTTTACGATCAGCGCGATTGGCAGGCTATAGTCTGCCCTTGCGATGTACCGCGTGGGCAAATCGGTGATGATTTCAGGAAGATTCCTGAAGTAGGCCGGCTTAAGCCAGGGCAGCCGATAATGTATCTCGGCGTAAGAAATCGGTATTGGTATCATAGAAAAAAACCTCCAGAGCGAACCCTGAAGGTTTGAAAACTGTGCGTAACCCGTTTACGGCAGCCAGTTACGATGGATAATATCTTTGGCTTTGTCCGGTTCGTCGAGTGTCCAAGGACCGGAAGGCAGCATATACTTGATCTGGATGCCTTCATGGCCGAACTTCTCGGTTGTCGTTGCTGTTATGTAACCGCCGGTAATGGTGCGATCTTCAAGCTCAACGTCAGCAACGCGGAAGGTAAAATATTCGTTTTCGGGTTTGTAGTTCAGCTGAGAGAAATCGAAAGCGTAGTCGCCAAAACCTCTATCCGGGTCTTTCTTGAATTCTTCGTCAAGTGCGGCGGCTTTCTTGATAATCTCGATGGCTTCCTGTGTACGGGCGCGATCGATCTTCATTTGCCGAAGCGGGTAAATGAAAGTTACGACGATTCCCACCAGCATGATGATCATAAGAAGCTCGATCAGCGAGAACTTCTTCACCTGCTTTATGCTCAAGTCGTCAGTCTGACCAACATTGTTCATGGCTTCGTTTTGATCCGACATTCGTCCTCCAGTATTTGTTTTCTCTAAAAACATCGATCGTGTTTATTTTGTCAAAGGTTTTTTCAAAGAGGATGGGTTAATATCCCGAAGTTCCTTCAATTTCCGCTCGTCCGTGGCAAAGTGGGCATGTTCCGGCAGATCGCGTGCATTGAACCGAATCTGATCATTTTGTGGCATTGATGAATTGACCAGCATGCTGCACGAAGCGTGCAAGTCTCTTTGCCCGAGGTGATTGACGAGCTGCTCTGCGTTCCGGGCATTAATGCCACTCGCCGGAAGGATCTGAATGGTACGTCCAGGGATGTCGATCATCTCTTTCAGGACGTGGCGTCCTTCCCACGCGGTAGCATGGCAACCGCTGGTGAGAATCCTGGTCACACCGAGGTCTTGCAGCAGGCAGGTGTTGGCAACGGGATCGGATAATAGATCGAAGGCGCGATGGAAAACGGTTTCGGCTGCCCCAGTCAATGCTACTATCCTTTCTACACGGCGAACGTCGATTTTGCCTTGATCGTCGATCACGCCGAAGGCAATCCCGGACGCTCCGAGTTCCAGCATTCTCGCAGCTTCATACAGCATGAGCTTGAATTCACGCTCCGAGTAGGTGAAGTCACCTTCACGCGGACGAATCATGACAATGATGGGAATCGATACTACTTGCAAGATGGTTTCGACCATGACTTGCGATGGGGTGAGTCCGCCCAATGCAAGAGCGCAATTAACTTCCAGACGGTCAGCGCCGCCTGAAACCGCTGTAATGGCCGAATCGATGTCACCGATGCAGATTTCGAGCATATGTACCTCCGTATCTATATTCTGAATTCTGAGGATGCCGTCAACGAAATAGGGCTGAAGGAGAAAACTGTCAATAAGTGTGTGACGCAACATAAAATATACCGACGGTTTCTGGTTGACAGAAATCACCGCTAACAAAAACTGATTACTTTCTCTATAAACATGGAGTTAGATAAGATGCTAAAGAAAATAGTCGCTATCGTAGGAAGACCGAACGTCGGTAAATCGACACTATTCAATCGACTGTGCCGCAAGCGGAAAGCCATTGTCGATCCCGAATCTGGAATTACTCGTGATCGCAAATATGAAGAAGTTACCTGGGACGACCACGTGTTTGTCATCGTCGATACCGGCGGGATTATCCCCTATTCGGACGACAGTATCGACAAACAAGTGCGATTTCAGGCCGAGCTTTCCATCGAAGAGGCAGATTTCATCCTCTTCGTCGTCGATGCACATACCGGAGCAACCGATATCGACATCGAAATCGCCAGAATTCTCTCTGCCCATCGCGATAAAGTGATGCTGGTGGCAAATAAGGCCGACAACGAAAAGTTTGAGCTCGAAGTCTATGATTTCCTGCAGCTTGGATTCAACGACGCCTTCCCCATCTCCGCGTCCCACGGTCGCAACGTCGGGAACTTCCTGGATGAGCTCATCAAACGCATGAAGCCAGGCAAGCGTTCAGAAGTCAAACAGGAGACGGACGAGAACCAGATCAATATCGCCATTGTAGGTAAACCTAACGTCGGAAAATCATCCATTATCAACCGCCTGATTGGCGAGGATACCGTTATCGTCAGCGATGTACCTGGCACTACTCGTGATTCGATCGATAGCACGTTGAACTACTTTGGCAAGAAATTGGTGCTGATCGATACTGCCGGACTGCGCCGTAAAACGCGCATCAAAAAAGGCGTGGAATATTTCAGCTCTATGCGGACCATCGAGAGCATCAATCGCGCGGACATCGTGCTGCTCATCCTTGATGCATCCACCGAAATCTCACACCAGGATAAAAAGATCGCTTCCTACGCACATCGCAACTACAAGGATGTGCTGGTCGTGTTCAACAAATGGGATCTGGTCGAAAAGGACAGCAACACCGTCAACAAGTTCTCCAAGGAATTTGCGCGCGAACTGCCGTTCCTCGAACATGCACCCATCGTATTCAGCTCTGCCTTGACGGGGCAGCGGATTCGCAAGCTTCTCGAAATGATTTTGGAAGTGTTCTCGCACTCCAGCCAGCGCATCCCGACCTCAAAGCTGAATCAGTTCCTCAAGTCGGCTATCGCGAAATACCCACCATCACACCCCACCGGAAAGCAGATCAAGTTCTACTATTGCACACAGGTGATGGTGCATCCGCCTACCATCGTTTTCTTTGTGAACAACGCTAAAATGGTTTCCGAACAATATCGTCGCTATCTTCACAACCGGCTGCGCGAGGAGTTCGATTTCTCCGGGGCCGCCATACGAATGTTTGTTCGCGGTAAGGATCACATCTCCGAACGCGATCGCAAGGAAATGATGGAGCTCGGAATATGGGACAAGGATTGATCATATCGATCGTCGCTGCATACCTTCTTGGAAGCATTCCCGTCAGCTACCTCTTCGGAAAGCTCTTTCGCAAGATCGATATCCGTGATTACGGCAGCGGCAATGTAGGTGCTACGAACGCAGTGCGCGTACTCGGGCTCAAGCTCGGGCTTCCGGTACTAGCGTTGGATATCCTCAAGGGGGCTGCCGCGGTCTATATCGGCAAGCTGATGGTTGGCGGCAATCCAATCCTGCTGTCGGTGATTGGGCTGGTCGCGATCCTTGGCCATAATTACACCATCTTCCTCAAATTCAAGGGCGGTAAGGGTGTCGCGACATCGACTGGTGTATTCATCATCCTGACACCGATCTCGTTTCTCGCTGCGGTAATCACGTTCATCATCGTGACCTGGATCTCGCGCTATGTGTCGCTGGGATCGATTCTAGCCGCTGCTGTGCTATTTATCAGCAATCTGATTATCAATATCCATAATGGATTTTCCGATATCGTTTATCTCGTTCTCACCGGGCTGGTCGCCGCCATGGTAATATTCAGGCACACAGCCAACATCAAACGTCTCTTATCTGGTACGGAAAATCGCTTATCATTCAAATCGAAGGAGAAGAAATAAATGTGTGGAATTCTTGGAGTCTTTGGGCATGAAAGAGCTGCCGAACTGGTAACGCTCGGGCTCTTCGCGGAACAACATCGTGGGCAGGAAAGCTGTGGAATCGCAGTCTCGAACGGAAGTGGATTCAAGCTACGTAAGAAAATGGGACTGGTGAAATTCGTACTGAATGCCGACGCACTGGCAAAGCTTCCCGGCAACATCGCCATCGGACATGTTCGCTACCCCACCCGTGGAACCTCCACAGAATACAATTCGCAACCGCACGTTGTTGAGACCCTCGCCGGTCCGATATACTCGCTGGCAAGTAACGGCGATATCGTCAACTATGACGAGCTGCGCAAAGTCCTCGAAGGAAAGGGTGTTCATTTCGTCTCCGGAAATGACGGCGAACTGCTCCTCAAATATCTTGTATACTTCATGGAAGTAGAGAAGTTGGACTGGCTTAATGCAGTCCGTTTGCTCATGCGCGATTTCAAAGGAGCCTATTCCACCGTCTTTTCGTTCCGTGATGAAATGGTGGTCTTCCGTGATCCATACGCTTTCAGACCGATGGTGTACGGGCAGACGCACGACGGCGCATTTATCGTTGCATCAGAATCGTGTGCGCTGGATATCCTCAAACCCGAATGGAAGAAGGAAATGAAACCCGCCGGTATCATCCACATCACCAAAGACGGTATCCGCGAGATCGACAACGATCCCGCCGACTACCGCAAGATCGGTACCGATCAACACTGTATTTTCGAACACATCTATTTCTCCCGCCCGGACAGTTTCCAGTTCGGCGAGAACGTATATGAAGTCCGCGAGCGCATCGGCGCAATGCTGGCTCAAGGCGATAAAGATCTCAACGCCGATGTCGTCATCCCGGTTCCCGATTCCGCAAACTCCATGGCGCTTGGTTACGCCAAGGAAAGCGGCGTTCGCTACGAGATGGGCCTCATCCGTAACCACTACGTAGGCCGCACCTTTATCAAGCCGCAGCAGACTGTTCGTGACGAGAGCGTCTCACAGAAATTTAATCCACTACCTAATTTTTTCAAGGGCAAGCGCGTTGTCATGGTGGACGATTCCATCGTGCGCGGCACCACGATCCGCAAGATCGTCAATCTGATCCAGAGCCAGGGCGCGAAGGAAGTTCACCTCAGGATCGGTTCGCCACCGGTAAAGAACTCATGCTTTTATGGCATCGATACGCCGACCAAAGAAGAGCTGATCGCCAACTTGAAATCAACGAAAGAGATTGAGAAATACCTTAACGTCGATAGCTTGCGCTATATAACTATTGACGAATTACGAGAGACCGTCACGGATCCCGATTCGTACTGCTACGCCTGTTTCAACGGCCAATACCCGATCAAATAGGAGGTTGATGTATGCAGATCGACAAAGTAAAGAAGATACTCAACGACGTAAGAGGAAAAAAGGTACTCGTTGCAGGCGACCTGATGATTGATCACTATCTGTGGGGTAAAATCGATCGAATCTCGCCAGAAGCGCCAGTGCCAGTTGTCGAAGTGAGTCATGAGGACTTCCACCTGGGCGGGGCAGCGAACGTGGTTAACAACATACACACCCTCGGCGGTATCCCCTATGTTCTCGGGCTTATCGGTAATGATCTCAACGGCGATCGCATGCGCGACCTCTTCAAACAGAATGGTATCGAGAACCTCGAACTGATCATCGATGAAAACCGCAATACAACCGTCAAGACGCGTGTAATCGCGCATAACCAGCACGTGGTGCGTGTCGATCGCGAAAAGACCGACGATGTCGATAGCAGTGTGGAAGATATGATCCTGGAGCGCTTCAACGCACTCCTGCCTGATATCGATGCGGTTCTGATAGAAGACTATAATAAGGGATTCCTCACCGAACGAGTTATTCGTACGATGATCGAGAATTGCAACAAACACGGCAAGATCGTCACGGTTGATCCTAAATTCCGTAACTTCTTCGCATACGAGAAGGTGACTGTCTTCAAACCGAATATCAAGGAACTCGAAAAGAACCTGGGCATTGAAGTGAAATCGGAAGAGGATTTCGTGAAAGCGGCAAATCGCCTCCTGGACGAACTACAAGCCGAGCATGTGGTCATCACCCGAGGAGAGAAAGGCCTAACAGTATTCACCAAAGGCGTAAAGCCTGTGAGTATTCCCACATTCGCGATGGAAGTCTATGATGTGTCGGGTGCAGGCGATACGGTTATCAGCACATTAACCCTGTGCATGGCGGCAGGATGCGATGTTGCAAGTGCAGCTCTGATCGCGAACCACGCCGCCGGCAAGGTCTGTGGTAAGGTTGGGATTCATCCCATTCACCCGGAAGAAATCATCGATTCCCTTCGAGACTATCAAGAAAACTGTAATTAGTGCCGGTTATTATTGTGGTTGTTGTGGTTGTTGTTGTTGTTGTTGTTGTTGTTATTGTTCTTTAAAATACCGGATAATTTGCCGCCCATCTCCGCAACATTCGGATTGTCGTCGTGACGCCAGTCTTGAATGGTGCGGTGGGTGAGCATGATAAATTCCTGCGACTTGTCTCTCCGACTTTTCTGAATCACGATATTCGCAAGCTTCTTCATCGATACCCACAACGTCTTCATCCGCTTTTCATCCGCGTCCAGAAGCCATTCGTGAATGTAAGGATAACACTCAGCCGGGCGTGAGCGTGCAACCTGTGTCAGGATGTGTGTGATCTTCTTCTGCACTTCCATGCTCTCGTCGTCGATCGCACGGTTGATGAAATCCATGATGTAAACCGGATCTTGATTCGCGATATTCTCCATTCCGTGGAAGGAGAGTGCACGCTTGGTCTCATTCTCAGCCTTCAGCCAGATCAGCATGTTTTTCTTCATCACGTCCGGATAATTGCGCCAGAGATCGTTGATCACGCTTTCCACTTCCCAAGGAACGCTTTCAAAGAGGTCTTCGAGGATTTCCAGAACCTTCTCGGGATCCTTTTCGTAAACGGTCACAAAGTAGAACAGCGCGGTTGCACGGATGCCGTAAAACTTGTGTTTGAGCATCTTGCGTGCAATCTCGCACATCGCGTCGCGGTTTTTATAGCTGACCATCTGCTTGCCGAGGTATTCGCGAATGAAGTAGTTCGGTGATTTTGCCATCGCGTTCAGCTTTTTCACGGCATCGGTCTTTGATTTGGCAGTATTTTTATCGAGTAATTCAAAAATTTCTTCAGTTCTTGCGTCGATCTCTTTCGTCATGTCGGGATCGAGCCGTCCAATGTCCTTCAGCATAGTATTCTCCGTATGTATCCTATTCGAATGATTTCATAGTAAGTTATTTTCTTCCAGTAAGTAAGGAAGATGGTTGGGATGATCGCACGATCTTATTATCGTATATTGCGGTCTTCAATGTTGTAACGAGTCTGCACACAACTTGTTACGATATTTTCGGATCACATAGATATAGTGATTCTCTTGGATAAATATTAAAATCCTGGCTTGAGTTCTTGTAAGATGCCACCTGAATCGAAATCAGTTAAATATCTGTCGTTACTCAATCTTCAGTAAACAAAATACCTGTATCGGCGCGCTTGTCAACTCTTTTTATTGATTTGTTTCATTCAGCGCTGCTTTCATCTGATCGGAGTAACCACTTCCGTCGGTTCTCTGCCATCGGTCGTCGATCTGAGTGCTGACAGGAGAGTTCTTCTTGATATAGTTTACCACCACATCGCGAATAATCGTCTCTTTGCGGGTGATTTTGTCTTCTGGAATGGTCGTGAGCTTGGTTAGCCCGGCGTTACCTTGCATGAGGAAATCGCTGGTGGCGACGCGATAAGTTTTGTTTGGATCCCAGTATTCGTCTCCGACCCATAGGTCGACAACGCGATCGAAGTCGTCTCTGTCACGATCGATCTTCACTTTGATACCGGCAGTTCTAAGCCCGTGACGCGAACCTTCCACACGCTTCTCGATGATCCATTTGAGGAATTTACCGTCGCATTCGAACACCACGATCTGGCTATCGAACGGAAGCACATTGAAAACGTCACGGTAGGTGATCGGCCCCATTGCAATATCAGCACGGATACCACCGAGATTCATGAACGCGAAGTCGCAATCCATTTCGCTCTGCATCGCTTCCACCACGAGATTACCGATGAGGTTCTGTGCTCCAGAGCCAATGCGCGTGAGATGGATGCTCGATTCGCCAATCACGTCGTCCATGCCTCTTTCGGCTGCCGCGGTCATGGCAAGAACCGTGTCCGACATCTCGGGATCGGGAATCAGTTCGTCCTCAAAGAGGGTGACCAATATACCGTCGTATGCCGGTGGTTCCCAGCCTGCGAGGGTCTTGGTATCTTTATCGATCAACAGCGTAATATGCCCAACATTGCTGCCGTATGCATAGCCCTGGATTGCAAGCGTATGTGTGTCGGGGTCTTCCCACGGTTCGTAGAAGCCTTTGTGCATGTGACCACCGATGATAAGATCAATGCCTTCCACTTCATGGGCGAGTTCTTGTGAATCGTAGCCCCAATAGCGTTCTTTACCAGCGTATTTATTGTCTATGTAGCGTGCTTTATAAGCAGGCTCTGGTTCATAAGGCAATCCCATGTGTCCTACGACGATCAGAAGATCGACGCCCTGTTCGCGAACGATGGGGACGTACTTCTCAAGCGCTTCTTTGGCGTTGGTAAAATCGATATTCTTGATATGATCGGGAAAGCTCATCAGTTCGGTATCTGTAGTGGTTACACCCACAATACCGATTCGTAAGCCAAGCTTTTCGACGATGATGTAAGGAATCGCGTAATCGACCAGTTCGCCGGTTCTCTTGTCGATGATATTGCACGACAGGATTGGGAATTCGGCATACTGGAGCGTCTTGACCAGCTCTTCTTCGCCAATGTCGTACTCGTGGTTACCAATGACCATCAGATCGTATCCCACCTGATTCATGAAGCGGATGACCGATTTACCCTTGTCAACGCTGCCTACCGGATGTCCCTGAAAGAAGTCACCCGCGTCGACAAGCAGGTTGTCGCGTTCTGTACCGTCCGTCATAGCGCGAACCTGTTTGATATAGGTCGCGGCTGAAGCTCCACCGCCAAGAACCGGCGGGAAGTCGGGATTCATAAAGGTAGCTTCATATCGGTCGATGCCGCCGTGGACATCGTTGGTAAACATGATATCGAGTTTGAGATTCTCACAAAACAATTGCGAGAACAGCAACAGGGAAACAAGTGTGATCACGCGGTACATTGTATGTCCTCTATCAGAATGTTACGCTCAGCGCTGTCTGGAACTTCAGGAAAGTCTCGTCAACCTTGTCCGATTCATCACGATCTTCGGGAACATCGTATTCCCAAAGCTGCGATGAGTAGGATGCGCTCTCTGCGTAGTTTTCATCGTTATAATAGGAGTTCGGGAAAAGATCCTGTGCCTGGTACTTGCGATGCGAGTATTCCATCGAGAAGTCGAACCAGACAGGTCCGTAGACCTGGAAGCCGGTACCACAGGTGTAGGTCGGCATTGCGATATTGTCGATCGGGTTGGTTTCGTAACGGAAACCAAGGCGGATCGGCATGGTCATGAAAATCTTGTGCTCAACGCCAATATAGAAGTTGAATACGTCGTCGTAGTTATCTTCCACATCCGACCAATTCACGATTTCCATATCCACATTGAAGTAGGTTTCCATAATGTTCTGCGGTCTGTATTGGACACCGAATCGGATTCTGGATGGCATCACGTAGTCATCCACGTCGTATTCCACGCCATCGAACTTGTAGTCAACCGACAGTTCTGTCTTGGGTGTAAAAGCGAATCCGACGCTATAGCGTTCTGCGAAGTTGGCGTTCAGACCCAGCTTGAAGCCGGTGCCGCTGAATTCACGTTCCATCTTTTCATAATAATCCGGCAGTTCGAAGTTCTGCACCGCAAGGCGTGCATCGTCTGACCACACGATCTTCTTTGTGCGGTTGTGCTCGCCTTCATACATGGCGATTTCAATACCAAGCGCGATCTGATCGAACACGCTGACATCATTGATGTTACCGGCCAGCATAAGACTGGTGGCGCGGATTGCGCCTTCGCTTTCGATCGAGTTGAACGCGAGGATCTTCGGGTAACCGTTGTTATCCGAGCCTTCTTTGTTGCGGACATCCTCTTCGTAGTTCGCGTCGAAGTTAACGCGCGGAGTATAGTTCAAGCTCACAGCAAAGCCAAGCCTGGATAGCTGCATACGGTAATACGCACCTACAGTCGCTTCATCATACCAATTGCTGTTGTTAGCATAGGTTGTTTCATCGACATATTCGTCGAAAAAACTATAGAGCGGCATGCTGCGACGATCGTTATCGCGCATGATACCGAAGTTGAGCTGTGCGCCGAAACCTGTTTCAAGGTTCGCGAGATTGGCAGGGTTGTTGATCGCATCGAGAGCACGAAGTCCACCCGAAGTATTCGCTCCACCCATCGCTGAGCTACGGGCGTCGGTCGTTCCGACGTAGTTACCCAGACCATAGGTTTCGATATAGGGTTCGTATCCCGCTTCGAGCAGCGAGTATGCTGCGAGTGATGATGCAAAAACGATCAGTAATGCCAAACTGATGATCTGTAATGAAAGCCGTCTATACATTGATCCTCCACGAGGTTTTAAAATTTCTAACTTCATATTCTATCTCACTAAAACTTCCAGTCGAGTTGCAGCCTGATCGCCTGAACATCGTTCTCGACCGTTGCGTTATCGACTTCCGCGTCATACTCGGTGTTGTCCCATTCACGGACATCAAGCACTTTCGCTTTATACTTTTTATATTTGTATTTCAGAGAAAGCCAGATGTTTTTCGAGATGCGATCCTGGATTGCGAACCAGTATTTGTAACCGCGTTCGCCCATGAAATCGATCTCCATATCTTCCCAGTCCCAATGGCTGATACCATGGCCATCCCAGAACATGAACGCGCCCTTCACCTTGAAATCATCGGTGAAATAGTGCGTGTAATCCACATTGATGAAGTCGCCGTGGATCAACGTCGTTCCTTCGATGATGCTGTCTTCGTTCGGTGTCGGATCGTTGGTCAGATACGGATAAGATGGCATCTCAACCTGATTATATCGATATTCGAGCTGGAAAAAGTCACGCTTGGAAAGGAATGTCCTTATCTGGATGGTGTATTCGTCGGTGGTCGAAACCGCGCGATCCAAATAGTCGTCGTAGCGGTTGACCTGGTGCTTGAACTTCGGACGGATACGAAGCTGGTGGAACGGCTTGAATTCAAGCTCGCCCTGGAACCTCACCGAACGGCGCGCGTCGCACTTTCTTTCCCAGATGTCCAGATAAGCGCGGGTGATGGTCAGGTACTTGTTGAACTGGTAACGCGTCTCCAGATAGACGCCTTCTTCAGCCTGAGCCTGCGCCGAATTGAGGTACATATAAACCAGATCGGTGTTAGTCAAGATATAATCGTATTTGTCGAACATGGTATCATCGAACTTCTCGTGTTCGGAGAAACCGCGTCCGTAGGGATTATCGAAATCGAGATCGTAGTTGCGATAAAGCGCCATGAAGTTGAGGTTATCGAACTGTGTATAAGCGCTGGTCAGCATTGCATGCGGGTCGTCGCCGATCTTTGTAAAGCTTCCGTCGGTCTCGAGCTCGGCATATTCACCCTGAATAGAGAGGAAATCGAGCGTCGTGCCGTAATCGATACCGTAAACACGGCGATAATCGCGCTTGTAATCGTCAGTATAAGAAGAATAAAGACCCAAAATTTCGCTGTCCGGGATTTTAACCTTTTCTGCATCAGCTTCCGGATCGCCCAAGACAACCTCTTCCAGTTCTTCAAGGGTTGAAGGAACATAGAAGTAGCGGTTGTAGCGTGCTTCATAGGCAGTGAAACCAACATGAGTACCGATGAACGGAGAATACTCGAGGTGTGTGCCGATGACCGTCTCTTCCAGCGCGTCGCGGACAACAGCCAGATTCTCGCTGCCAAGTTTTTCAACGGAATCGCCATCGGGACGCTGGTTAACGGTGATGTATGAAAATACCATATCGCGGTTGTCCATCGATTCATCTTCGTCGCCGCCAAACATGCCATCGCCGTTGCTATCGTAGACCACAGCATCTTTTTTATCGTATGAGATAAAACCGGTTACATTGAACTTGTCGGTCTTCCATTCGAACGCACCGCCGCGAAGAGCATATTCACGGGAGCGGGAAAGATCGCCAATTATACCGGTGATGCGCTTGCTAAATCCCATACCCGTTTTACGTGAGCTGTAGAAGTCTGTGTTCTCCATCACAAGGCCTTCGCCGTAGGTAGCGCGGTAATTACCAACATAGACCTTGAGATAACTGTCGAAAAGCCAAGGCTGGTAGTCTTCGTAGCCTACGAAGAACTTACCGTCTTCCCACATTTCTTGTGCGGTGCGGTCGTAGAGCTGTTCTTCGCCCTTACGGTTGAAGACCATCATACCAGCTTTCCACGCGCTTCCGTAACGAATACGGAGTTTATTCATAATCTCCGGTTCATAATCGTCCTGAAGGCGGTTATCCATCGAAGAAGCCTCCTGTGTCAATTCGGCTTCCTCCTCAGCCTCTTCCGGTGGAGCGTCGCTGTACTTGAACTGGTAGTCGAAGAACAGCTGATCGCTTACGGGAGGCTCCGTATAATAAACGTAGTTTCTCAGATTCCGCATGCCGTAATAGGAAGCTCCATCCGTTGTGCGAAGATCGCGCCAACTGGTGATGGTATCCTGATTAGCAATACGGTTGCGAACGGCAGCCGCGTCCTGTGGCGAAACGTTCGGGAAATTCAGCAGATCCGAGAAAAACATGCGATTGACGTTACGCGGGGTAATGAGGTAGTCTTCCCAAACGTCGGAAGTACCTTCCTGGCTTCCTTCATTGCTTCCAAGGCGTTCAAGCAGGTAAGCGATCTCCTCACGACGAAGCTCGGCGTCGTCCAGATCGGTATAGTGAGAAATCCGTACGAGCGGTTTCAGCTTGAGCAGTGTTTCCTGATCGATCGATTCGATCTTGCGAAGCTCGTAAACGCTTTCGAAGAAGGCGATATATTCCCTGTAATTGTAGATATCCTGAGCTTGTTGCTCCGTGATGGGAAGGGTTAAAATCTCGTTGAGCGTTGCAGTGTTCAAATCAATCTTCTCCGCAGCAAGAGCAGACAGAATGACCAATAATAATGTAAGCAATATGAATCGTCTCATAGACTATCCTGTTCCTTCTTCGTTATCGACCGTGCGAATCGGCCACACGCAAACAAATCCATCGCGGTATATATTGTAAAGTTTTTTGTCTGAATGCTTGCCATAAAGGACAACGCAAAGAAGTTCTTGACGAATCCGATCCGAACGCTTATACAATTCCCTGTTGCGATAGCGTTACTAAATATAGTACAAGGAGTAAGACATGCAATTCAACCCGAAATCGAAGCATCACAAGATGATGCTCCTGCTCGAGGATATCGTGGAGCTCAAATCGTTCATTCGAGATCCCTACGAAGCCTCCGTTGATGGCCGGGATCTATGGATCGGTAAAACAGTGCTATCCGAACTGAGCCCAGAAAAAGACCCCATCATCAAACCATTCATTCCACATCACCAGGTGACCCGTGATGCCATGCTTCAAGTCCTGATCGAGCTGGCTCCGCAGATCAGGCAGCGGGTACTGGAGAAGATCACGATCGAATACAACAATCTACTCACCGATCTCGAACAATTGGAACTCAGTGACGTTCAACAAGATTGATCAGGTGATTCTGGAATTCCTTGTAATCCTTCAGTAGTGATGGATCCATCGTCAGGGCTTTGTTGACGTCGTTTAACGCGCCAGTGTAATTATTGAGCCTGTATTTGATATTCGCGCGATTGATATATCCGAAAGCGTTGTCAGGCTTCAGGAGAATCGCACGTTCAACATCCTTTAGCGCTCCCTTGAAATCTTCTGTCTCTTGCTTCAGCATTGCAAGCAGCAGCCATGCATCGCCATACTTGGGATCAGATTGCACAGCCCAGCCTGCATCCTTGATAGCCTTCTTGAAATCGCTCAGTTTGCGATAAACGATCGCCCGATTGTAATAGACTGAAACTTCCAGAAACCCGAGATCAATCGCCGAAGAGTAATCGCGCAGCGCACCCTCGTAATCTTCTGCCTCATATCGCGAACTGCCGCGGTAATAGTAAAGTGTCGCGTCTTTCTTGTCATAGGCTATCGCGCGCGTATAGTCCTCGATCGCTTCCTTTAAGTTGCCCAGGGCCTGATTGGACATTCCCCTGCTTGAATAGAGGTCGCCCATGTTGTCGGAACCCATTGCAAGAGCGCTATCGAAGTCGTCAATTGCAGCCCGGTCATTCCCCATCTGGCTGTGTAGAAGCCCCCGGTTATAACGTGCGTTGGCGTTCTGAGGATTATCGGCAAGAACCCGGTCGTAATCCTGAAGCGCTCCGTTGATATCCTCCAGTTGCGACCGTACCACCGCGCGATTGTATCGAGTCGTGACATCGGTAGGAGCGTAGGTAAGCGCCTGGTCGAAGTAGCTCAGCGCAGCCGCGTATTCTCCACGCTTGTAGTAGAGATTGCCAAGATAAATATATGGATCGGGATTCTGCGGATCGATCTCCAACGCTGCACGGAAGTCACGCTCTGCAAGTTTGTATTCTTCACGGTCTAAAAAGACGAATCCACGGCTGATATAGGCCCGGCTGTATGACGGATTAAGCTCTAGCGCTTTGGTATAATCCTCCAGCGCTTTACGGGTCTCCCCCATGTTCTTATGAAACAGCCCCATGTTGAACCATATACTGGCATTATCAGGCTCCAGCTTCAATGCTTGCCGAGCATCCTCGATCGCACCCTGATGATCGCCCATCTGATCTTTGGCAGTACCACGATTGATATACGCGCTGGTCTCTTTCGGATTAAGCTTCACGGCACGTGTACAATCGTCAATCGCCTGTTGATAGTAGCCCAACGCGGTGAGAACGTTGCTTCGATTCACAAAACCATCGGGATCGTCGGGATTCAACTCGACGGCCCGGCTCAGCATATCGAGCGCTTCTGGATAGCGCTTGATCATGGACAGCTCGTTGCCAACGTTCTGGTAGAAATTGGAAATAAGCTGCTCCCAGGTCAGATTCTTGAGGTAAAGTCCCGAGGCCAGTTGCTTGGAATCGAGCTTCATTTCGCGCATATAGGTGATATTGGAGCTGGTGGTTCCAGTCGTAGTCTCGAAATTCAAGGTTGTCTTTCCGTCATCCCAACGCACGAAGAGGTGTTGGGGTGCTTCAACTGCATACAGCGGCCAATCCATCTCCATGGCTACTGCAAGAAAGAGATAGCCGCCGATATCGCAGTCAAGCCTCCTGTTCCCCAAACTCCCGCAGAGGGTGTTTACTCCTGCTTCGTACTTATAGCCCATCTCGGAGGAGATGATATCGTAAACTGTCTTGAGCTTTGCTTCGGGTGACATGTTCGGCGTTACTTTAAGCTGTACGTGCTTCATGATATTGCCCATAAGCTTGTAGCCGTTGTCGATTTCCGTCTGAGTGAACAGCCTTGATTCCAGATACATCATAATATGGAATACGTTGGTGTCGGAAATGCTGTTTCCGGCGAATTCCTCGCCACGCCTGATGAAATCTCGCGGGACGTTTTCGTCAGAAGGTGATCGATGATAGTGCCGGTACTCGACAGCACTCAGAGGTAGAATCAGCAAGATCGTCAATGCGATGAGATAAGGCTTCATCGTTCTTCCGGGTGATCGAGAACCCGCACCAATTGAATTGCTGCTAACGCGATGAAGATCTGCCAGTAGCCGGGACCTACATTCGCGAAGAAATCGAGCCACACTCCCATGCTTCGACCAGCAAGGTAGAAGAGTCCCCAGCCAATGAACGAATAGATCAGCATACAGCGCAGTCCGGCGTGCTTGTGGTATCGCATGCTAAGCGCGTGCAGCAGGATTCCAGCCAGGATCAGCCCCAGAAACGCGGGAACCAACGCCATGAAAAGGCCACCTGTATACCATAACACAGGCTTCTGCGCATACATTCCGACGAGGTATCTGAATGATTCGAAGATGCTTGTTCCGCTTAGGGTTTCCTCCCCGCGGAAATACGACATACCACTCTGGATGATCTCCGGTAACGAGATTTCGCCCGGTGACATCACCGCCGGCATGTTGTAGAATGGCATGAATACACCAACCAAGCCAACGATCGCCAGCACCGCGATAAGCAGATTGACCATCACGCGGCGAAAGGTCGGTAGTCGTCGTTCGCGCTTTGGTTGAGGTGGTATCCAGGGTTTTTCTTCACGCGGTTCCGGCTCGACGATGTGCAGTTCGTGATCGTCCGATGGCAGCTCGTTATGATACTGAGCATCCCGCATCGTGTTTCGCTCGAATTGCTCCCGATGGCAGTTATGACATACTGCCTGATTATCTCCTATCTCTTTGCCGCAGTGTCGACAATACATAAATGCTCCATGGTCAGAATTTGGCTATACAAAGCCTTTTCAATAGTATGGGAAGATTCATCGGATTGTCAAATGATAATATGCATCAGCAGGTCAAAAATGAAATGGTGGAGCTAAGGGGATTCGAACCCCTGGCCTCATCATTGCGAACGATGCGCTCTCCCAACTGAGCTATAGCCCCACGTAAGTTCCGAAACATCCATCCCATTTCGCTTTTTCCTGTCAAGTGAAATCACATTCATTGACAAACTTGAAGCCTCCTCAAATATGGATTGTAAAATGATAAGGATCTGTCATGAAACAGCTATACATCTTGATCGCTCTGCTCTCTCTATGTGGATTGCTCATCGCGAAGGAGACCTACCATCGTGAGGAAGATCCGGAACTTGCGCAGGCAAAACAGCAATTCGCCGATGCTGTCGAACTCTTCCAGAATGGTAATTACCAGGGTTCGATCAAAGCCTTCGAAAAGGTGTTGGAGCTCAATCCCGAGCATCCGGGGATCCAGTTCAATATCGGGCTGTGCTATCAGAAATTGGGCGATTACGATCAAGCGCTGGTTCACTTCAAGAACCAGATCGAGCTGACGCCAAAAGATGCGCAAAGCTGGTACGACCTTGGGGTTACCTATTACTACAATCGCGATCTCGGCAGCGCTATGCGATCATTCAAACGCACAACTGAACTCGATTCTGTCAACGTTGAAGCTTATTACAGCATGGGCCTTATCGAAATGGAGCAAAGCAATTTCTCCAGTGCGCAGTCGATGCTAGAGAAAGCCCTCTCATTAGACGAATCGCATGTTCAGGCCCTGGCTGCACTCGGCGTCGTCTATATTCAGCTCGGGCGAAAAGACGAAGGCTATGAAATGGTGGAACAAGCCGCCAACTTGGGACTACGGGAAGCCCTCGACTTCCTCGAACGTTACCCCAAAGAGACTTCAACCGAATAACCGGGACATGAAAGGATGAAATTGACGAAGATCCTTGCACTATCGATCATCGTACTTATCTCCTCTACACTCCTGCATGCAATTGATGAAACGCCAGATAGCCTGATGTTTCCGGACTATGGCGACAAAATCCTCGAACACCTCAAGCACACCAGGCTCGATACACTCGGACGCCGTCCACGCATCGGACTGGTTCTAAGCGGTGGCGGTGCGCTCGGACTTACACACATCGGCGCACTGAAGGTGCTGGAAGAATATGGCATCAAAGTTGATTACATCACGGGCACCAGCATGGGCAGCATCATGGGATGCCTCTACTCCGTCGGATATAGTTCCAGCCAGATCGAAGACATGGTTGCGCATCAGGACTGGGCTGTCATGCTCAGCGATAAAACGCCACGAAACCAGATCGCCCTCGAAGAAAAGCAGGATGCCGATCGCTATCCATTGTCGTTCCCGATACGCGGTATGGATATTTCGTTACCATCGGGGCTGGTCGCTGGCCAGAATTTTTACTCCTATCTCTCGCGTCTGACCATGTCGATTCATCATATTCACGATTTCAATAAACTCCCCATACCGTTCCGCTGTATTGCAACCGATATTGAAACAGGAGAACCAGTTGTGCTCGACCACGGCTATCTACCAGACGCCATACGAGCCAGCATGTCCATTCCGTCCATGTTCATCCCATTCGAAATCGATGGCAGGCTGCTCGTCGATGGCGGATTGGTACGTAATTTCCCGGTCTCTGACGCGCTCGATATGGGCGCTGATATCATCATCGGTGTTAACGTAGCAGGAACTCCCTCCAAGCGAGACAAGCTTAACGGTATTATCAACATCCTCAGTCAAGCGATAAGCTTCAGTGGATATAGAAGTACCTCTGAACAAAAGAAGCTGGTAGATATATACATTGCACCCGATACAGGTGATTATAACATCCTGGATTTCAATGCGGCAGATACATTAATTGCCTGCGGATACGAGGCTGCAAAGAAACGTGGCGATGAGCTTATCGCGCTCAGCGAATACATGAGCCAATTCCAACAGGTTGATCCACCCGAACCTAAAACAACGATCGATTCGTTATATGTGGTTTCAATTGGCATCGAGGGATTGAAAAACGTCTCGCGTGACCTGGTCTACAGCAAACTCACGATCGAGCCCGGAAGGTGGATCAAGCCTTCCGAGATAGAGTTCGCTATCCAGCGTCTTTATGGAAGTCAATATTTCGACCTTGCGATGTACCGTCTGGAGCCGGTCGCTGGCGGAGTTAGGCTGATCGTTCGAGTAAAAGAACGCAGTTCGAATTTATTCAAAGTTGGCTTGCATTACGATAATGTCAGCAAATCAGCGCTACTGTTCAATGGGACATTCCGCAACATCATGCTTGAGGGCAGCAAGCTATCGGCCAATATAAAGTTGGGTGATCAATATGGTTGGGATGTTCGTTATTACCTCCTGACAGGGCGCCACCCGGGTGTCGGTTTCGAAGTCGGATACTGGGAAGACAAGATGGATTTGTGGACTTATGGTGTGAATAACAATAGCAGAGAATCGTATTGGGATTATTATCAGGGCGGTCTCTCTCTAATGGCGGAAACACTGCTGGATAACACATACTCTCTTGGTGCTGGAGTCGAGTTACGCGCAAGCAGACTTGAGCTGCGCAATACCTCTACTGCAATTGAAGCAGAAAGAACCGAAGGTGTATTGTTTGATTACTTCGCGAAAATTGAAATGGACACCCTGGAAGATCTCAATTATCCGCGCAGAGGTAAAAACTTCTATGCGGATTTCAGGGCTTGTTCGGGTACCTCCGAGATCACTGTTACGAACGGATTTGTCGTCAAGCAAGACGATAATTTTCAGCGATACTTCTTCCGCTATTTTAGAGCCTTCCCGCTCTGGGAAAAAATGGCGTTTCAGTTCCGCGGATATTACGGATTCATGACAAATTACAACAGTGTATTTCCCGAATACCAGTTCCATATGGGCGGTATGAAGCTTTATCGTGACACCCGTTTCGTTCCGCTTGTTGGTCTGCATGAGATGCAGAAATCGGGAAATAATGTACTATCGGCTATGTTCAATTACCAGTACGAGTTCTACGATTCTTTCTTCAGTATCGTGACATTTGGCCTTGGTAAAGCAGCGAACGAATACAATGATCTTTGGTACAAGAAGCATTATGTTTGGGGTTACGGCCTGACATTCGGTATCGATACCCCCTTCGGTCCCATTGAATACTCATGGTCGTCAGGCAATGTGAATAGAAATGGAATCTCGTACGTGACAATCGGGTATAAGTTCTGATGACTAAAAAACCGCAAATAATCATTCTCTTACTTTTCTTGCTGATGTGCGGAATATTGTCCGCGCAATCGGAAGACGATGCGATCAGGCTCTTGAGACGCTTTCGCGAGCCGAAGAAACCCCAGATCGACGACCATCGTCCAAGAATCGCTGTCGTTCTCAGCGGTGGTGGAGCACTTGGCCTCGCACACATCGGCGCATTGCAAGCGCTTGAAGAAATAGGAATCAAGCCCGACTACGTTACTGGTACCAGTATGGGGGCGATCATCGGCGGTCTCTATGCTATAGGCTATGATCCATACCAACTCGAGCAACTTGCCTACGATATCGACTGGGAAAAAGCGCTTTCCGACGAGATTCCGCGCTCCAGTATTCCCTTCGAAGAGAAAGAAAGCGATAGAATCTATCCGCTCTCCTTCCCTATCGAAGGCTTCGATATCAGCCTGCCGCAGGGGTTGCTATCCGGGCAGAAGCTCTATGAGCTACTTACCCGGCTTACTGTTTCTGCACACCACATCAACGACTTCAATCAGCTACCCATTCCATTCCTCTGTATTGCGACAAATATTGAAACAGGCGAGCCAGTAATACTCGACGACGGTTACCTGCCTGACGCTCTTCGTGCCAGCATGTCCATTCCATCCATGTTTATCCCGATCAAGCTGAAGGGCCAGACGCTTGTCGATGGCGGACTTTCCTGCAATCTTCCGGCTTCATACGCGGATGCGATGGGAGCTGATATCATCATCGCAATCGATGTGGGTGGTAATCTCTCCGATGAGGAAGACTTGAATTCGCTCTTCAAGATCCTCGCTCAAACGATCGCGTTTCACAGCGTCAAATGCGTGGATGAAGAGCGAAACTTCATCGATGTATATGTCGCGCCAAAACTGCATGGCTACGATTTCCTCGACTTCATGAAGGCCGATTCGCTTATATCCCACGGCATTTCTGCCACGCTGGAGCATTATAACGAGCTCAAAGCAATCGCAAAACAACAGCGGCAATACCCCACTCCTCCGGAACCGGAGAAGCTGGTTACACCGGATGCGATCTATATATCCTCCATCCGTACCGAAGGCCTTGAACGTACCTCCGGCAGGGTTCTGCTGGCCTACCTGCAAGTCGAACCAGGTACATGGGTTACGACGCAAGACCTTGAAAGCGCAATTGACCGCCTCTATGGTACGGGCGATTTCGATCTGGTGAACTATCGCCTTGCTCCCGCTGAAGACGGTGTGGAGCTCATCATCAAGGCCGTGGAACGAAAGGTCGGACAGCTGAGAGTCGGTGTGAACTACAACAGCGATCTCAAGGCTGCGCTCATGCTCAACATGACTTTCAAGAACTTATGGCTGGATGGCGCTCGGCTATCGCTCGATCTCAAGCTCAGCGAAAACTACGCCTGGAAAACCGAGTACTTTTACTATCCCGGTTGGAAACCCGGCCTGGGCCTTAAAGCCGCCGTGAACGGCGAGAAGATGGATATCTGGCTCTACGGTGACGACGGTACCCGGTACGCCTTTTACGACTACGAAATGGAGGGCCAACAAATAACCGTGCAGACCGTATCCGATAACAGGATTTCTGCCGGACTCGGGGTCGAACTCTTTACTTCCGATATGGACTTGAAGGCTCAGACTGTTTCCTATTTTCCCCATGAGATCAACTCGACATTCGTTGATTACATTGGATTCCTCACAGTCGATACTTACGATCGATCCATATATCCGAATCAGGGTATCGATTTCTATATCGAAGCACGTGGATATTACGGTATGACCTCTTACAACGGTGTTCCCCAATACACAGGCGATGCAGATATTGAACAGACATACCATTTCAAGCGATACTACGGCGAGACGCGCAATGTAGTGCCATTGGCCAAGAAATGGGCACTTACGATTAACGGATACAGTGGTGGCGTTGTGGGCGATAAAATCCCGGACGAGTTTCATTTCTTCATGGGTGGACAGCATATGGACAAATCCCGTTTTATACCCATGCTTGGCCTCGAATGGATGCATCGCAGCGGCAGAAGCGCTTTGTCATACGATCTTGGCATACGGTACGAGATATTCCGCAACGTGTTCCTGTCGGGTCGTGCAGGAGCAGGGAAAGTCTGTGGTGAGTATATGCATTTAATTACCAGTACCGACGATTACATCGTTGGATATGGAATCAGCGCTGGAGCACGAACCCCTATTGGTCCTGTGGAAGTGATTATGATGGACAGCACCTCGAAGCGTGGCAAGATGTCCTGGTATGTCCTGATCGGAAGTGAGATGTAGCCCGGCGTATTGAAACGTAATCAGAAAAAACGGATGTTTCCATCCGCTTATAACTTATTGTGATCAAATAGATAACAGCTTACTTCTTAAAGTATTCCTTCAAACACTGAACCGTGTAACGAATCATCTCTTCAGTCATTTCCGGGAACATCGGCAGGCTCAAAACTCGGTTCTGCAGGCTGTGCGTCACCGGGAAATCTTCCGGTTTATGTCCCAGGTAGTCGTATGCACCCAGGAACGGAATACCGATCGGATAATGGATGCCTGTATTGACGCCCTTCTCCTTCAGGTAGGCCTTAAGTACTTCGCGATTATCGACCTGAATCACATACAGGTGATAGACAGGATCGCAGAGCGGATGCACTTTGGGAATGGTTATCTCGGGAATATCTGCGAGAAGCTCGTCATACAGCTTGGCGTGCTGCTTCCGCAGGTTGTTCCAGCCATCAATGTATTTCATCTTTACGAGGAGAACCGCAGCCTGGAGTCCGTCCAGACGCGAGTTGTACCCCTCGAATTCATGATCGTATTTACTGATACGGCCATGATTCGCATACATCTTGCTGATCCGCGCGATTTCATCATCGCCGGTTACGATTGCACCTGCATCGCCATATGCGCCGAGATTCTTCCCGGGATAGAAGCTGAAGGTTGCCCCGTCGCCATGATTTCCCGCTTTCTTGCCGTCATAGAGTGAGCCATGTGCCTGAGCTGAATCTTCGATCACCTTGAGGTTATGCTTTTCCGCAATGTCGCGGATCGGATTCATATCGGCAACCTGTCCATAGAGATGAACAGCCACAATCGCCTTGGTCTTGTCCGTGATCTTTGCTTCGATGAGCGCTGGATCAATGTTGTAGTAATCGGGATGAACGTCGACGAGCACGACTCGTGCACCGGTTGCGGTGATTGCTTCTGTGGTGGCGACAAACGTAAACGCGGGAGCGATCACCTCGTCGCCGGGACCGATACCCATCGCCTTGATCAGCAGCACGATCGCGTCGGTTCCGTTGCCAACGCCAATGCAGTGCTTCACGCCGATATACTGCGCGTATTCGTCATTGAATCGATTCATAGCAGGACCGCCGATAAAGGCAGTGTTATCGATCACGTCCTGAATGGCTGCATCCATCTCCTGTTTGATGCTCTTGTATTGAGCTTTCAGATCTACAAAAGGTACGTTCATTTCTACCTCATTTCAAATTCCTGACACATATGTCGGGAACCTATTTGTTCAGTTTTCTTGCCGGGTTTCCAATGTAAATCCCCGGCTCGGTAATATTTTTGGTCACAACTGCACCGGCACCGATCACGACATTGTCGCAGATATCCACCGGCAATATAGTCGCGTTTGAACCAATCGAAACATGGTTGCCGATACGCGTGGATTTCCAGAGCGCTTTTTCTCCTTGCGCCGGCCCACCCTTGGCGAAAAGGTCGTTAATAAACATCACGCCATGCGCGATAAAGCAGTCATCACCGATGTAAACCAGCTCACAGACAAATGTGTGAGACTGCACGCGGGTTCGCTTGCCAATGGTGACATCCTTCTGGATCTCGACAAACGGCCCGATAAAGCTATCGTCGCCAATCTCGCAGCCGTATAGATTGACCGGCTCGACCACGGTGACGTTCTCGCCGAACTTCACGTCATCCTTAATGTGCGCCTGATAAACTTTCGCCGGCTTATTTGTCATGGTTTCCGTTCTTTCTGCCGAGGCGGCATTTCTCCGGACGGAACCGCAGTTGTACTTCGCGTCCGGTCTCGATTGATTCATAGATGGCGTTGATCAGCTCGAGAGACTTTCGTCCTTCGAGGCCGTCCACCAGTGCGCGCTTATCGTTCAATATTGATTCGCAGACGTTGTCCAGATACATGTTGTGTCCGTAACCGTAAACGTTTGGGGGCATCTCCTTGAATTCGGAGAGAACTTCCTGGGAGTCGTCGTTGCTGTCGTTGAAATTCCAGATTTTCATCTCGTTTACCGCGAATCCGCCGATCTCAACTGTTCCGTGTTCACCCATGATGGTCAGGGAGCCTTCGAGGTCCTTAGGGCGTGTCGCAGTAGTGGCTTCCACCACGCCAAGAATGCCATTGCGGAACTGGATGATCGCGACGCCGGTATCTTCGGTTTCAATATCCACCAGCGCGGTGCGACTCTTGGCAAAGACGGAGATCGGCTCGCCGAGCATCCATTCGAGCAAGTCAATGTGATGTGACGCCTGATTGGTAAAAACACCACCATCCATGCTCCAGGTTCCACGCCACGCGTCCTGATCGTAATAGGCTTGCGGCCTGCACCAGCGTACGCGAACTGTACCCATAACAAGCTTTCCGAAGCGACCGTTATCCAGCGCTTCGCGGAGCTTCATTACCGGGACGTTGTAACGGTTCTGCTTCACCACGAAGAGTTTAACCCGATGCTCATCGCATACGCGAATCATTTCATCCGCGTCTTCCAGCGTAAGTGCCATCGGCTTTTCCACCACGATATGCTTCTTGTAGTTCCGTGCTATATCGATGGTGTGGTGCGCGTGATTACCGCTCTCGGTAAGGATGTTCACCACGTCGATTTCTGGGTGACGTGAAAGCATTTCGTTGTAGTTCGAGTAATACGGAACGCCGTACTCTTCACCCGCTTTTTGGGCTCGATCGAACTTGGTATCGCATACTGCGACCAGTTCTGCCTTGTCCGATAAATAACTTGTTAGTGTCTGTGCGTGTTTTTTGAAAATCCTTCCGCATCCAACGATGCCGAATCTCAATTTATCCATAGTATCCTCATTTCATATATTGGCTCAAGATTCACTGCGAATCTACGTTTTTATTCGAGTCACTTATTCACTACGAATCCGATTTGTCAAAATATTGTACACTGCCCAGAAGAAATATTTGATGTCGGTAAAGAACGGATGCTTCCGTTTATCCTGCAAATAAATCTTTTCCGAAATCAGGTAATCTTCGACGCGTTGCATTCTAAGCGCTACATAAGGCGGAATGCAGCCTGGTTTATACTTAAAGCGCTCCTCACGGAGTTCCTCAGGGTATTCTTTCAAGAAACGTTCGCTCAAAGGACGAACCCCTACCAAAGCAAGATCGCCCTTGAACCAATTTAGAAGCTGCGGTAGTTCGTCCAGCCAGAGCTTGCGGATTATTCTGCCCCATTCAGTCACACGGAAATCGTCATCAATCTTTCCCTTATCACCATAGCCATAACGCTCTACCATATAGTGTTGAAGGTACTCTGAGTAAGGGTGCATGGTACGGAACTTATAAACATAGATAAACTTCCCGTGCTTGCCTCGACGTTTCATGCGGAAAAGTGGTCCATAGGATGGATTTGTATCCCGGCTGGGCTTGGATACCTTCTTGACCACGAAGTAGAGAAGGTTGTCGATCTCACGCTCGTCGATGATCTCGAAACCGCAGTAATTGAGCCTGCCAAGTATTTCGCACTTGGAGAGAGGTCTGTTACTACCTTTGGTGCAAGCAAAATAGATACCTTTGAAAAATGTGAGTTTCGGGAACACACGATTCAGAATGAAATCCAGTGCAAGAATCGGCATCGCGATCATACGCGGGAAGCGCTCACGAATCTTCCTCCTACGTTCTTTCAAGGTCATTCCGACCCCGATAAAAATCGCGCCTTCCTTCAGCTTGCTGTTGACCTTTATGAAGTATTTGTTCAAGCGACGCATATCGTTGACGCGATGCAGGTTAAGGAAGAACTCGAGCGAATCGTCGTCTTCGATCTCGATGTTGTAAAGCGTCGTTGTATTCAGTACTTGCGAGTTGTCTTTATGCACGTTTTCAAGTGCAACGCTGTCGTTAATAAATTCGAATAGCTGCTCATCGTCTTTGAGGTACTTGTTCATCAGCCGCATCAGGATGGAATCTTCGAGCTTCTCACTAGATGCAAACTTAGGATCGTATCGCATCGGCTTCCATGCGGTACGATGTTCATCTTGTAACAGTGTTTCAGCGTCTTCTTCCAATGCGTCAGAATCAGTGACCAGCGAACTCTTTGCGTATTCAGGATTGGTTTTCTGGAACTCCGAGGTGAAGAAATAGACCCATGCAAGAAACATTTCCAGCACAGTCGTAACAACCATCGTCCCGAACACGACCAGCCGTGAATAATGGAATGCTTTTACTGCAAGAACAAGGATTGCGATAAAAGAAATGATAATGAGGTTGGTCATAAGGATGACCGAGAACATCGTTGATATTTTCTTACGTTGCTTCAGAAAGTATTTCTCACTGAAGAACGAGATGAACAGCCAGATTACCGAACAGATCACCATTGGCTGCCAATATGTAGGAATAACGACACGACGTGTCGCATCCTTCAGCCATGTGACAAACAAAAATGCCGCAATGAACAGGATCAAATCAAGAATGATAAGCTGTATCAGGTTATACGTGATCTTAGGCTTCTTCTGCTGGCGCAGCTGGTTCAATCCTTCATCGGTATCCGTATCGATCTCATCTGGAAGCGTCACATCCTGAATTATATTCTTCTTTGATACCTTTTGAACAGCTATTGTGGCTATTTTCTTTTTGGTTATTCTCCAGTGTATTCCGTACAAGATTAATTCAATAAGGAAAGCCAGTACCGTTGTACCGAAAATGATGATTCTGGATAGTCCAATTTTGGTAAAAACAACCATTATAATCGATATAATTGCCAGCACAAAGAAATCGCTGAAGAACAGTGTTGAAAATACTTTTCGAAATGATGATCGATACCTGCTGCTGTATTTACCTCCAAGTGCCGAAACCACAATCCATATCAACGAATATAGTAAAACGGGTTTCCAGTAATGTGGTAACACGTAATTCACTGTTGCTGGCCTGAGCCAGGCTACAACAAGAAAAGACCCCATTACAATCACGAAGTTGATAAGTGAAGATACAAGATATCTGATTTTCCGTTTCAAAACTACGTTACTCCGACTTCTGCCTGGACTTGAGATACAAGATCAACGATGAACGCCAATCTGGCATCTGGTCACAGAATAAATCTTTCAATACTGCATTTTGCAGAACTGAGTATAAGGGTTTATGCAAGTTTTTATTAAAGAACGATGACGGAACCGGCTCCAGTTCTACGTTCATTCCGAGTGTCTCGAAAATGCATCTGCCGAACTCCAACCAGTTACATTCGCCATTGCTGGTCGCGTGGATGATCCCTTGTATTCTCTTCTCAAGGATCACCAGAATTTGCCGCGCAAGGTCGACGGACCATGTCGGTGATGTCACTTCGTCCGTTACCATCTTCAAGGTCGGATTGCTCTGGCCGAACCGGATCAGCTTCTCCACGATGTTGTCGCTGTTCAGGTTGCTATGGCCATAGACTCCCGCCGTGCGTACAATCGCGTACTGTCCGGCGTATCGACGAACCATCATCTCCCCCATCAGCTTCGACATCCCATATATGCTCACAGGATTAGGCAGGTCATCTTCGATATACGCGGAGCCCTTCCTGCCGTCGAACACGTAGTCGGTGCTGATGTGAATCAGATAGACTCCATTGACGTCACAAAGTTCGGATAGAGGCTTGAGCGCACTTCCATTAATCTGCATCGCAGCTTCGACTTCTGTCTCTGCCTTGGGAACATTCGTGTAAGCGGCGCAGTTGATCACCGCTTCCACCTTGCGCTCCTGCATGATCCGTTCAAACGAATCAAGGTTCAGTATGTCGAATTCAGGGCGATCCAACGCGATAAAATCGATCCCCTGAAGTGCCATCTCATGTTGTAGCGCTGTGCCAAGCTGACCTTCGGATCCCAGCAGGATAATGGTTTTCATTTTCTATACAGGAAGTTCATCTCGGCATCGCTAATGCAGGGCAACGCCAAGTCTTTTTCGGAAACGATAGGTGATTGGACGCCCCAATCGATGGAGAGGGACGGATCGTTGTAGTGAATTCCGCGTTCGTGCTCTTTAGAATAGAGTGACGTGCATTTATAAAGGATAACCGCTGTTTCGGAGAGCACGGAGAAGCCATGCGCGAACCCAGCTGGAATCCAAACATGAGTATGGCTCTCTGCGGTGATATCGATGGAAAAGTGCTGGCCAAAGGTCGGCGATCCCTTGCGGATATCCACAGCGACATCACGGATTGTTCCTTCCAGAACACGGATCAATTTGCCCTGAGCATGAGGATCAATCTGATAATGCAGTCCCCGAATCGTATTCTTGAGCGATTTCGACTCATTATCCTGAATAAATTCGACGTCAAGACCCATCCGGCTAAATTTCTCCTTGTGGTAAACTTCGAAGAAATAGCCGCGAGCATCTCGAAACACCTCTGGTTGTATTACCAGAAGGCCATCGATATTCACTTTCTCAGCATACATAGCACTTCCCGACATTGTTCATTAAATACATAACGTGGTTTTACACCAACTGCAATTCTTTTAATAGCGTATAGATCTGTCCACTAAAAATATGCTTCAGTCCATTTGGGCAGTAGCTCGATAGCCCGGCTATAATCATGCGGTACACCGATATCAATGAAGAATCCCTTTATAATGTGCATCTTCATAAGAATATGTTCTGTATTAACTTCCAGCATATCCTTCTCCAGGGAAAACTTCATTCTCTCGCAAGGCAAAACGGTACGCTTCATCAGGTAAATTCCCGCATTTATGTAGCCCGATCGTCCCGATTCTTTTTCCCGGAACAAGGTTATGCGCATCTCTTTATCAATCTCCAGCGCTCCATAGCGATCGCAGTCATCCATCCATTTACCGCAGATGGTGATATCGGACCCCGTAGTTTCATGCTGGCGCATCATATTGGGGAAATCCACCTGCGCAAATGTATCGCCATTCAGCACGAACACAAACTCCTGCTCACAATTCGATAGGGCGTTGCAGACCGCTCCTCCGGTTCCCAGCGGTTCCTGCTCGATGGCGTAGCTCAGCTTCATCCCGAAGCGGGAATCTCCGAAGTAGCGTTGAATCGAGTCCGCGCCATAACCAGCAGCCAGCACCACATGCCTGAATCCTTCTTGAGCCAGCATCGCGAGATGGTAATCCAGGAAAGGACGGCCGGCTATATCGACCATCGGCTTGGGCAGATCGCCGGTAACCGATTTTAGCCGCGTCCCCATACCTCCGCAGAGGACAATTGCTTCGAATGTCATTTTTTAGGGAAAATGACGGCCTCGATCAACTCGCAAAGAATGTGGCCGATAAGGATATGTGCTTCCTGAATACGAGGCGTGATATCGGATGGCGCGATGAGATTAACCGTGCACATTTCTTTCATCTTGCCGCCACCCTTGCCGGTCATGCTGATGGTGGTCATACCGATCTCGTGGGCACGCTCGAACGCCCGAATGACGTTTGGGGAATTACCGGACGTGGAGAGCCCGACCAGGACATCGCCCTTTCTTCCCTTTGCCTGCACCAGGCGTGCGTAGATCTCGTCGTAGGAATAATCGTTGGCTACGGCTGTGAGATAGGATGTATTCACATGCAGAGCTTCGCCATCCAGCGGCGGTCTGTCATAGTAGAATCTGCCGGAGAGTTCAGCCGCAAGGTGCTGGGCATCAGCCGCGCTTCCACCGTTTCCACAGAAGAGCACTCTGCCGCCGTTTTTCAGGCTTTCGATGCAGAGCTCCGCAGCCTTTGCAATGTCTTTGCACAGCTCAGTATCTTCAAAAATCTTGCGTTTGGTCTCGATCGAATCATGGATCGCTTGAGTGATCATTTTTTCCATGGTATCCTCTTTATAGTTGTAATTAATTTTATGGTTCGTACACAATAATCCTGCTGCCACCAGTTTCGAATTTAATCGGAACATAGAGCAGATCGGAAAGCGCTTCTCTGACTGCGTTCTGTCGCTCAGGCTCGACCATGAACAGCATGAATCCACCGCCTCCGGCTCCTATCAGCTTGCCGCCGGACGCACCGGCCTGCATTGCCTTTTGGTAGAATTCATCGATGGCCGGATTGGTGATGCTGTCGGACAGTGAGCGCTTGAGCTCCCAGTTCTTGTGCAGCAACTTGCCGAATTCTTCGATCGACGTTCCGTCGCAAGTCAGAATTTCCAGCGCTTCATCCACCATTTCGCGCATACGGTGTAGCTCTTTTTCTTTCTTCGGGGTGTTCTTGATCTGCTTTGCCGCAATCTCGGAAGCCATCCTCGAGAATCCGGTAAAGAAGAACATCACGCGATCCTGAAGATCGTTCTTGCGCTTCTCGCTCAGGATCACCGGCTGCACATCGATATCGCCACCGGGTTGGAAACGGACGTGGTTCAAACCACCATACGCTGCAGCAACCTGATCCTGCGAGCCAACGTTCTCTCCGATCAATTTCTGCTCGACGTGAATCGCCTGATGCGCGAGCTGTTGCTTGGACATCATCTTGCCTTCGAGCGCGTAGATGGTGTGGAGCAGTCCCACCGTGAAAGCGGAGCTGGATCCAAGACCCGAGCGTGCCGGGAGATCGCCGTCGTGGTGAATCTCCAAGCCACGTTCGATCTTCAGGTAGCGGAGAACTTCGCGCACTGAAGGATGCTCGATCTCGCTGAGCTCACGCACGTTTTCCATGCGGGAATAGACGATACGATGCTTGTGCGGGAAGAACGGCGGTAGCCAACGGCAGGTTATGTAGCAATACTTGTCGATAGTAGTGGAAAGCACGGCACCGCCATGCTTCTCGTACCACACAGGGTAATCGGTACCGCCACCGAAAAACGATATGCGAAACGGGGTTCGGCTGATTATCATATCATTCCTTTCATTCACGTCATTTTAATGGTAAACCTGAGACTCGAAGCAAATATGTCAACGAAAAACGAAGTTTCCTTTGACAGGAACCGCCCACGATGCGTAATCCTTGCATCATGGAGAATTTTATGGCTGAAACGCGTTGGCTTTTCTTTGTTGAACGGGAATTCCACATCGGTCTGTATAAAAGACTGATCGACCACATCCACGAGAACGGACTGGGCGAGGTCGGAATCTACTCGTTTGCCTGGCAGCCAAGCAAGAGCGGACATCGTGGCAGGGGAGCGCGCCTTGAGATGATCCAGGCAGCACTGGACACGCCTTTTACAGTCGTGCAGAATCCGTATATGTTCGATCCGCACTATACCTTCCTCGCCGATTCGAGCTATGAATGGGTTGAGGGATGTGGGAAGCTGATAAACATCGGGCATGGAACCATCTGCAAGGGCAGCTTTTACACCCGTAAGCCAGTCAGCCGCCGGGAAAACGCGGCCGACCTGATCTGCGTACCGGGGGCGATCCACAGAAACGAGCTCTTCCACCAGGTCTATCGTCCTATTGCGGTGACCGGCATGCCCAAGCTCGATCCCCTCTTCGACGGTAGCCTCGAGCGTGACGCACTACTGCGCGGGTGGTCACTGGATCCAAGTTTCAAGACGATTCTCTTCGCGCCAACATTCAATCACGAATACAGCCTCATACCCCATCTGGAGATGGAGCTGGAGCAATATTTCCCGCAGAATTTCAATTTGCTAATCAAGCTGCACGCTATCACGCCGGAAGAATGGCGCGAGCCGTTCATCCAGTACGCGCAGAAACATCCACGGGCCATCTTCCTCGATGACTCGGATATCACACCCGCACTTTCAGCAGCCGATGTTCTGATCTCCGACATCTCCTCTGTAATCTACGAATTCGCCGCGACTGGCAAGCCGGTGCTGTTGTTCGATGGTCCCTACCGGATGGAGAAGCACGATCCGAACGACTTGGAGAATCGCTTCCGCGATGTCGGTCTCCGATTCACCGATCCGCACGACTTACCTGTATTGCTGGAAAAACCAGAACTTCCCACATCGCTTGAGATCGCGAAAAAATTTATCAGTGTCACCGACGGCAGCGCTACCAGTAGAGTCTTTCAGGCGATAGCGCAATTACCGGATCAGAAGCAGGCGACGATCGTAATCGGCAACGCGCACCCGGATGAGATGGAGTTCTACATCAAGCGATATGCAAACCGCTTCGCGCTCATCTTCACAGCAGCCTACTATCCCTCACTGCCCACTTTCGACGACCAAGACATCAAAGCACTCATCGTACCCGATTTCCGCGACGACCGCGATCCCTGGCGGCAAGTCCACACCGCACTTCCGCATGTACGCACCGAGCATGTAATCTATCTCGATTCCAGCTGGAATGCCTCCAGTCTGCTTCCCATCATGCTCATTGGGCAAATGCTCACGAATCCTGATTTCGGGATGTTCGTACCGATGGTCAGCAATCAGATCGATGCACCCGAACAGCGCATCGGACACTACTTTCCGCAGACGCTTCGGCTTCCGGACGAGCGCATCAATGGGCCTCTCACCTATTACTCTCCGGGTGAATGCAGACCGATCGAAAATCCACTCCAGCACTGCTTCATCGCGAAGATAAATTCTTTGCATGACAACAGACAAGCCATAGCATTGGACTGTTTTATCTGGCCCAAACAGAGGTTTTAACCGATGAACATCGTTATCAAGATATGCACACCAACCCGGCAGGAAGTTGGCTGGGGAGACACCTGCTTTGCCGAAAGCCTTGCCAAAGAATTCCGCAAACTGGGCCATCGGGCGGAAGTTCGTTTCTACACCGAGTGGTATAGCGACGACCGCGCCTTCGATACCTGTCTGGTCATCACCGGACTGTTTCAATACAAGCCACGCCGCTATCACCGTAATCTCATCTGGTGCATAAGCCATCCCGAGATTCGCACGCCGGACGAGCTTAGCGCATTCGATCACGTATTCATCGCATCCGAGCCCTTTGCCGCCACCGTGAAGAAAGACCTCAAGGTGCCGGTGGACTTCCTCCCGCAGGCCAGCGATCCAGACCTTTTCCATCCTATTGAACGTAAGATCGAGCACGATATCCTTTTCATAGGCAATAACTACTACGATAATTTCCGCTATCGCAAAATCATCGAAGACATCCTGCAAACAAGCTTCGCCAACCGCTTCAAGGTGATCGGCGACGGCTGGAAAGGCGTGCTGCCGGTTGACCGGATTCTCGCGAATTTCGTTCCCTATAGCGATCTGCCAAAGGTTTATGGCTCTGCGCGGATCAACCTGAACGACCACCACGCCACCATGCTTAAATATGGATTCATCAACAACCGCACCTATGATCTCGCTGCACTGGGATGCCTTCAAATCAGTGATGCCGTGCAAGGCTTGGAGAAGATCGGCGTGCCGTTCTATCGCACAGTAAGCGAGCTCGATCAATTACTTACCGATTACCTTGAAGACCATGCTCATGCCGCACGAGCAGCAAAAATCAGCCAGATGCTTTGTAATGATTACACCTTCAGGAACCGGGCTCAGCAGATTATCGAAGTAAGCAGGATATCATGAGTAAAAACTTGGTAACATTCAGAATTTATCTATACTATTTGTGTATCATAATGAAACAGTCGGGGTTACCATGGGCTTTTTGAAGAAGTTTTTCGGAAGTGACGAAGAAATGCCTGAAGAAGCTTCAAAACTATTTGAAGAAGGCAAAGAGCAGTTCAGAAGAAAAGAGATGAGCGATGCGATTGACACGCTCAAGAAAGGGCTTCGTATCTATCCTAAATACGCAGAGGCAGAATACGTCTTAGGTAAGATCTACCTTTCGCTCAAAGAAGATGACGAGGCGAAAAAGCACTTCCTTGCCGCAACAGAAATTGATAAGCAGTACTACCTGGCATTTTATGAGTTGGGTAATATCTACATGCGCGAAAAGAACGTCAAGAAGGCGATAGAAGCCTACAAGCGCGAAATCGAGATCGAGCCAAATCCAGAACGCACCGTTGCTGTAGCGCGAGAAATCCGTCGCCTTGAGCGGGATAACGCCGCGGCAGATTTCCTCAAGAAATCGCTTCAGTCCGTGAATAAAATCAAGCGCCAGTTTCAACCTACCATGACCGCCATGGCATATTACGAACTGGGCGAACTTCTGCTGGAGATGGCTAAGTACGACGACGCCTTCGAACAGCTAAACAAGGCTGTCCAGATGTACCCACGCCATGCTAACGCTCATCACAAACTCAGCCAGATCCTTGCTCGTATGGGAGAATCGGAGAAATCGATTGAACATATGAAAGAAGCAGCCAGGCTTGGTAACCGTGAATGCCAGAGTAAGCTGCTAAAGTGGAAGATCGGCTGGAAAGACTGATAGAAGAGGTACTATGAAAGCACTACGCGATGAAATTTGGGGTCATATTCAGACACTTCAGGAGATAGAACTCGCTACTATCGATGGTGACCGCCCTCGCGTCCGCCCGATGATCATGATCCATCTGGACGCGCGTCTTTTTGTCTGCACATTTTACAGCGACGCCAAGTCGAAGCAATTGCAGGAAAACCCTAATATTGAGTTCTGCAAACTTATACGAGAAAACAGAAAGAATGGCTACATCCGTGGCCGTGGATCAGCAAGATTTGTCGATGACACCGCGTTGAAGGACACGGTTTTAAAGATGGTTCCGCCGTTCTCTAACTACTTCAAGAACGCGAAAGATCCCAATTACGCGTTGATCGAACTGGTACTGGATGAAATCGAATATATGCCGGTCGGGATGGATGGCGTTAAACGCTTGAAGTTCTAATCCTCTTCGTCGTAGGTCACCATTTGCGTTCCATCCGTATAGTCATCGAACTCGATGTGATGCAATTGCTTATAGCTGTCCAGAATATTGCGGATTCGCTCGATGGCGATGGTTGAACGATCGAAATAACGCCGGTTTTCTTTCCGAACTTCATCCGATAGATTTGTGTGGAGCATCTCCAGATTGGCATTGAGTACCATAAGTGGCTGATTGATCTCGTGATTGGCTGTCACCGCCATCGCCAGGATAGAATTGCGCTTCTCCAATTCGGCAATCTCGCGCTCGATCGTCCGCTGATCCGTCGTGTTCGTGTGAATGAAAACAACGCCCTCAACCTGATCACTTTCCGAACGAATTACGTCTGCCCGAACCGATACAATCAGTTTTTCACCGTTTCGGTTTACCATATCTGCTTCTGACACCCACGACTGTTTCAACTTGAGGGAACCGAGGATATCCTGGATCGTATCTGGATTTTCGTACAACCCTTCAAGCCTGCCGGGCTCATTGATTTCTTCAAACGTGTAACCGAATAGCTTTTCAAATGCCTGATTCTGATAAATGGATTTTCCTGTTGGCTCAAGAATGCAGATCGCGTCGCTGGAACCATCTACCGCTTTCTCGATGCGGCGAATTTCTTCCTCTGCTTTCTTGCGATCTGTAATGTCGCGCGTGTTTAGAACAATTCCGCGAATCGTGGGATCGTGAACCAAATTGCAGCCAATGCTTTCGAAGATCAGCCAATGGCCGTCTTGATGCCTGATGCGGAATTCTTCTTTTACCTTCTTCGATTGCATGCTGAGAAGATCCATGAACATCTTGTGAATCATGTACTGATCGTCAGGATGCACGTATTCTACAAGCTTCTGGCCAAGCCTCTTACCGGGTTTGTAACCAAGAATATGCTCCACCGCCGCGCTTTCGAACAGAATAATACCGTCCGGACTGAGGATCTCGGTGATATCGGATGAGTTCATGGTCAACATACGATAGCGTTCTTCACTGGCGCGTAAAGCCTGTTCGTTGCGGAAATTCTGAATAGCCGCCTGGATGGCGATGTGCAGCTCGAGCTTTTCGAAAGGCTTCATCAGAAAGCCGTAGGGACAGGTCTCCGTAGCCCGGATGATGTCATCGTCAGCAAGATAATCGAGCATGTAAATCAGCGGAATATTGAATTCTGAACGGAGCGATTCGGCGTCGAAGATGAAGTCGTAACCGCCCTCAACATCGAGATTCATAAGAATTACGTCGGGATTCTCTTTGAGCATCTCTTTGCGTTCGGTCGAGGTTCCAACGATGGGCTGGTAGCCGAGGTTATCCAGCAGGTATTTCGCGTAATCTGCAGCGTCCTGATCCGCATCGACGATCTTGATTCTCAACTTCTTCATTCTACATCCTTATCAAAAGTCATCTCCAGCAACTCTGCAAGCCATATTTGAATTTCCCCAAAATAAGGAAGCCCTTCCAGCCGTTCAAGATCGATCACCGGAATTTCACCCTTACACCAGTGGGGATGTTTTTGGAAATCGATCCTTTTCGCAAGATAGATGATCAACGGATGGTTGATCTTTGGTTCCATCACTTTTTCGATGGTATCGCTGAATGCGATCGCCCTCACAATCGAATCGGACAGACCCCATAATCCCATGAGGTATGCGCCCATTTCATTGTGGTTAAACTCAAACACACTCTCTTCAGCGTCCAACAGAAGGATGCGGTCACGTTCCGCTCTCAGCACAACCTGGAAGTAATCTTCCGGATATTCCTGCGCCATGAACAACATTCCGACGCAATTCAAGAGTCCAGCCACAAAAACCTCGCCAAGATTGCAATCATTGAGGCTATTAAGCTGGGCGATCTTACGAGCGAATCCGGCTGTGGCAAGCGAATGATTCCAGACACTTTTAAACGAAATACCCTTGAAATTACGTACCTTGAAGTGATTGTATAGGAAAAGCGATAACACAATGTCTCGCACTGCGGTTAAGCCAAGCATGACCACCGCCTGTGATGGCTCGGATATTTTATTTCGGATGGCGTAATAGGACGAATTGACGATGCGAAGGATCTCGGCGGTCAGGCTGATATCCTTTTCAATAAGAGCTCCGATCTCACGCGCTGTGATGTCGGGATTCTTCAGCTTGCGCATGATCTCTGTATAAATATATGGCAGCGTCGGCAACGAATGCATATTGTGCACAAAGCTCTTGAGCTTCGGATTCGAGACGATCTCATTCAGCCCAAAAATGTTATCCAGAGCGAGCTTAATGTCTTCCACGCCGTGATCCTGCCCGAGATAACGATGCGCGCTTCCTGTGGATTGAAGTCGCTGAAGTTGCTGATCCGAATCGGCAATGATGATGCGGATTGTATTGGGATGGTGTTCTTTGAGCGTATCGAGGACATCGAGTGCCATGTGGTCGTACAGCGATGTCTTACAGGCAAAGACGTCATATTGATTCTTCAGCATCAGCCTCAGCCTGGTCGGGTCGTCCAGATACTCAATCGAATAGTTCGATTCAAGCGGGTGATATCTCGACTTAAGCGTCAGAAGGTTATCACGGTCTTCGTCAAATACCAGAATTTTCGGTGTCATACTCAGCGAATCACGAGGTCGACTCGACGATTCTTTGCCCTTCCTTCGACGGTATCGTTATTTGCTACCGGTTTATCGAAACCATACCCCATCGAGGATAACCTCGTTGGATTCACACCCTGTTCGATGAGAAAATTAAGGACGTTTTCGGCGCGGTTTTCAGACAGCGTCTGATTGAATTCTCTACTGCCGGTGTTGTCGGTATGACCTTCGATGGTGATATTCAAATCTTTATATACCAGCAGAATCCCGGCAATTTTGGCCAGGTTGATCTGCAGATCGGACGTAAGGCTTGCCTGTCCGACATCGAAGAGGATATCCGACATGCTGATGATGGTTCCGCGAGCGTCCTGCTTGACACTAATCAGTTCGCTTCTAAGCTGATCGAAACGCTGCTGTGCTTCACGACGCTGGATTTCAAGCTCCTGCTGTTGCCGCATGATCTGATGCTGCAATTGCTGCGCGGTTTGGAAGGCCGTATCCTGCTGGATCTGGCTAACTTCGTCTCTGATGCGCGCGATTTCCTTGAGATTCTGTTCAGTTTCATCCTGCAGGCGCAAGGTCATGGCATAGTTCATAGCCGCAGTCATCTGATTCATCGCGGCTTCCGCCAACATATTGGCTAGCTCGATCTGCTCTTTGGTTTCATCGCTGCGGGGCGATTTCTCATACATGTACAGTGCGTCGTCGATACGCGCCAGTGCGAGTGGATAGAGATAGACTTCGCGGACAATGCCTGAATCGAGGTAATTTTTATATCGCTGGTGCAATTCGCTCTTGGTTTTAACGAGGGAAGACATAACTTCGTCGCCATTACCTGAAGCAAAAATCAGCGCTGGTAACATGAGGATCAGGAGGGTCAGCTTGCGAATCATTCCTGGCCTCCCTTAACCTCTTCGAGCAGTCGTTGTGCATATTCCAGTTGCTTCTTGGTCATTTCCAACGATTCGATCTGGCTTTCGTGCCGTTTCTTGCTCTCGTCCAGATCCCGCTGTGCGAGCGCAAGGCTGTAGATCACAACCGCGCGGTCCAGCGCGTTGATCGCCTTCTCGGGGCGCTTGGTTCTCTCGTATTCAGTAGCAACCACATACAGCGAATCGGCCTCGTGGGTAAGGGCATTTTGAATGTTCTGCTCGGAGCAGCTTTTCTTCAGTACACCGGCCTGATAACGATTGGAAGCCAGCTCACGTTCTTCGAGCGATTTGGCGGCGCTACACGCGGTTAGAATTGAAAACATAACAAATAAAACAGCAACTGTTCGCATTCCTCCTCCTCTTCAGGTTGAAATCCACAACATCGTCGATCCGATGTCAAGAAAATCAGTCATTGTCGGGTTCAGGGGTCATAACCTGGACGAGTCAAACACCTTCAGTGTCTCCATAGGATAAGTGAAAAGAAAAACGTCGTGATCCTGCTCCCAGCTCTCAAAACCGAAATCCTTGAGCCATTGCAGGTATGCAGGGTGTTCCGGACACATCATCGTGATCCGCTCCACGCCTCGCTGCTGTGTCAGATACACCGCACCATCGAGAAGCTTCTTCCTGGTAGCTTCGTCTTCGGCTGCGATCGAAACAAGGCTGACCGAACGCTCCTTTGGGGAATCGGTAAGCAGGATAGCTCCTTCGATGCCATTCTCGGAACGTGTCACAAGAACAATCCCATTACGAATAAATTTCCGCAGAATGTCTTCTGTCGATGGATAGAAAACCCATCCCTGGGTAATAAAGCCATCCATAGCGTGGAAAAATTCGGACTCTGAGAATAACCCCACCAAGTCTTCGATACTACCATTAAAGATTTCCACACCCTCGACCGGTTGCTTGAATACGTCGATTTCGTATGTCAGATTTGAAAATGTATGCGTTTTTTCGAATCCGATTTGCGTATTGAGCCGGATCGATTCCGTATTGGCATAATATGTAGAAAAACGGATTGAATGCAGCCCGGACTCGTCTTTCAGCATGTCGAAGAAAAACTTCACGAAGCGTTTTCCTATTCCGGGTATGGTGCACTCGGGATTTTTCTTGAGGCCTTCCAGCCAAATATCGTGGTCAGTAAGCCGAGTCAGTTTCCCGATTCCTACGAGGTTATCGTCGATCCACAGGCCGTAAAATGGACTTCGCTGGTTCTGTACCCAGTCGTCATATACGATCTTGGTATAATCCTCGCCGTCCCATATCTGCTCGACCATTTTCAGCACAATTTCTTTGTGCTCTGGCCCAAGTCGCCTGAAATCTTCTTTCATCCTCTCGTTTCCCATCCAGAGCTGTTAATCACTTGCGTGTTAAATCAAATATTTCCTAATAATCTTGTCAAGCCATGTTTCTGAACAGCATTCGATCAATCGAGCATACTCGATTGTTAGCATCAACTTCTTTCGCTTTTCCACGTTATCTGTCACAGCTTTTTACTTGACACAGGAATATCCGTCTGGCCATATTTGCGAATATGGAACAACAACATTTTGTACATCGAACATTCAAGAAGCAAATCGACGAATTCAAGCACCACTGGAAAAATTACATTTTCCAGAGCGCGGCTGCATCCGCAGCACTCTTCATTGTACTATTGGTATTGCAGACCTCACGTCTGGCGAACGTCGCCGCGCTGGGCGCATCTGCTTTTATCATCTTCGCGATGCCAAAAAACATCGCGGCCCGTTCACGCAACCTCATTGGTGGTCACCTCACCGGGCTTACCGTCGGTTCGCTCATGGGCTTGCTCTCCACCGCACTTCCGGAAAGCTTGCTCCTGCATGTGGCCGTGTATGCACTGGCAGTGGGAATCTCCATTTTCATCATGGTAGTTATCGATATGGAGCATCCTCCCGCGTCTGGTACCGCCCTGGGTATGGCAGTGGATGGATTCTCCCTGAATGTCGCGATTGCTATCGTCGTAAGTGTTCTTATCCTTGCCTTTATCCATCACTTCTTCAAACCCTACCTGAAAGATTTGGTATAATTCCCTGATATAACATCTAATACCCAATTTCCAAAACAACACGCCTCCGCTCCCACAATATCACTTGACGAATCATGAAAAATTGTTGATCATAGCGCTTATATGGGAGGGTACCATGCGATACCTATATATAGCCATCTTACTCGCTATTAGCGTTCTTTTAATTGCCAACAACCAGCTCGAAGTGGTATGGCAGCAACACGGTGAACAAGCAAACGACAGTTTCGGGAAAAATGTTGTCTCATTGGACTTCAATGGCGACAATATTGACGATCTGGCTGTGAATGCTTATCGGTATTATATTGATGAAGAACACACCAACCAGAAAGGAAAATTATATGTCTATTATGGTTCAGAAGACGGTTTACCTGAGTCTCCAGACTTCATAGCATCCACACTTGTTGATACAACGAAAACATATATCGATAATTGGTGGCTACCACAAAACCTCGGTGATATGAACGGTGATGGATTTGATGATATCGGTTACCGTTACAGTTATGGAATGTACGATGGTGAATATTCATTTCATCATTATTGCAGAATCCTCTTAGGTAGTTCCGTCAACGACACTATTCCTGATTATGAATACGAAGTTAACTCCTCCAGTGCAGAAATACACCCCCTTGGCGATATCAACGGCGACGGGTACGACGACGCGGGGGTAACGGAGGAAGACCATAATTATCTGACCTACTCGATCATCTACGGCGGCAGCTTCGAAAAGGTGGTGTTTATTGACAGCATCTATACGCGCATGAGCACTAACCGTGGTTTCCGTGGTCTGGGCGATGTAAACAACGACGGCTATGACGATTTCAGTTTCTGTTATGAGGGCGAAAATGTTCATAATCCCGATGAGACTTTTACATATAATTACTTCTTCCGTTTTTTCTGGGGTGGAGCTGTGCAGGATACCATTCCGGACGCGTTGCTACACTATCAAAGACATACCTATTCGTATTCACTACTATATGAACTTATGCCCGCAGGCGATTGGGATAACGATGGATACGATGATTTTGCATTTAAATCCTATGATCTTAATGAAGATTTCGAAGCAGTTGGTACACGCTTATGGCGAGGTGGCGAGACCATTGACTGGGATCGATATACGTATATTGAGACATCCAATTTCTTCATGCCGGCTATAGGAGATATTAACGGAGACCAAAAAAATGATTACATTGATACGAATCCATCGGAATATGGGGGATGCCTTTATTTCTATCTCGGCAACCAAAACGGAACAGAAGATTATTACGATTTCGATGGGCATTACGGGTACGGCGGGGGATATGCGGTCGGTGATTTTGATAACGATGGATTCGATGATATTGCCGTTGGCGCTTACGGGGAAAGCACCACCTACCCGTCTAACTATGGCGATGTCTATGTGTATGCAGGCCATGCCGGATTAGTTGAACAGGATCCGGAACCGGTGGATGACGAGACCGTGCCGCCGGCGGATATCACCTTCAATGCGTACCCCAATCCGTTTAATCCGGAGGTGTCGTTCGAGATCAAGACGGATACCGAATACCACGATTTGACGATAGAAATCTATAATATACGAGGGCAAAAAGTGGACTCAGTCCCTATCCCCCTGATAAGGGGGAATAAAAGGGGGTTTCCCTCATCCATGACCTGGAATGCCGGAGATTTCGCCAGTGGGGTCTATTTCTGTAAACTGAATGCAGGAGATAGGACGCTCCAAACGCAGAAGGTGACGCTGATGAAGTAATTTCGGCTTTGACGTAGTTAAAACGAAATGATCGAACGAAAGCCCTTTTCGGCTTTCACAAAGTGAAAACGAAAACCATTTGCGTAGCGAATTCATGTTAGCGGAATCATTTTGATTTTTCTCCCTCATCCCGGTTCTCCTTCGTCGAACCGACTCTCTCCCTGAGAAAAGGGCGAGGATTAGGGAAACAGCGATGTGGGTTGCAATTCATCACGGCAAATTCAACCTATCACATAAAATCAATTGACTGAATCGCAATTGGTCAGGAATTTCAACTGCATGCAAAAAGTAATTGTCACCGGCGCGAATGGCTTTATCGGAAGCCAGTTAATGACGCAGCTCCACAGGATGGGTTTCGAAGCCCGTGGCTTGATCCGCGAGAGTTCGGACATCAGCCTCATCCCCGAGGAGCTTCACCCTCATTTGCACCATGTGGATTACTTCAAGCCGGAGCAACTCTACGATGCACTGAGTGGCTATGAAATCGTTTATCATCTGGCCGGCATGACCAAAGCATTCAAGAGATCTGAGCTCATGCGCGCAAACGTCGATGTGACGCGGCACCTCTTGAAGGCCGCGATCGACAACGAATCGGTGCAGCATTTCGTATTCCTCAGCTCGCAGGCAGCGGCTGGTCAGGCAGCTTCAGAGGGTCAGTGCAAGCTTGAGAGTGACGCATGCAAACCGGTGTCCGGCTACGGAAAGAGCAAGCTGGAAGCGGAAAAGCTTCTTCACCACTGTGAAGACATAGACTGGACCATCGTTAGGCCGGCATCGGTGTTCGGTCCTGGCGATCGTGATTTCCTCAGCTACTTCAGGATGGCGAAAATGCATCTGATTGTTCTGCTTGCTGGAAAACGCAAGTTCAGCGCGATTTACAGCAAGGATCTGGTTCGCTTTCTGTCTATGCTTCCCATGCAGGAAAAGACGTTCCGACAGACGTTTTTCGTATCGGACGGTATCGACTATTCGTTCGATCAGTTCATCGATTATCTGGAGGAAGCGATCGCGACCTTCGCAATCAGGATTCACCTGCCCGTGCCGTTGATCTACCCTGCAGCGCTGCTCTCGGAGATCTTCGGCAGGATCGTTCGCAAGGTTCCGATTCTGAATTTCCAGCGTGTACCCGATTTCGCTGGAAAGCGCTGGCTCTGTTCATCGGAAAAGGCGAAAAGGCTTATCGGCTGGGAACCGGATTACGACCCACGTGACGCCCTTATGGAGACGTATAAATGGTATCAAGATCACAACTGGCTTTGATTCTCCTGCTACTCGCTTGCAGCCTGGCAGGACAAACGCCTGATTCCACCTATTTCGGAGCGCAGGCGATCAAGCAGGAACCTTTTCATATCACAGAAGCAGAGGACATGATTTACGACGGTAGAGTCGCGATCTTTAAAATAGAAATTCTACCGGATAGCACGCTGGGCGAAGTCATTCCCATAAGCATCCCCGGCGAAGGCAAGCTGGACAGCCTTGTTATCGAGAGCCTGAACGAGTGGAAATTCGCGCCCGCAACCGCCAAAGGCAAGCCTGTGACTGCCACATTGCTGATCAACGTGGTGTTCGTTGGCAGCATCATGACCGACGAAGATGAAGTTGTGTCCGACACAACGCGCACACTCAGGTACATGAAAGCAAGACTCGAAGAGAAGCTCGACGACTTGAGGGAGCGCTATAACAACCATTTTAGCGATACGAGGTTCATCTATTCACAGGAGAATTTCCATCTGTACGCACCTTATCAGACAACTTTCCACTTTACGCGCAACGGCTTCATCCAGACAGAGCTTCCCATTGACGGGACTCACACCCTACAATGGATGAAAGAGCTCTACGCTATTCCGCAGGAAGACAGGGTTTACAATCTCCGAAACGAGAGCTACAGCAACCCGGTTCCCGTTACCGAAGCACAACTCGGGCTGGGTGATTACGTAATGAATCACGCCTATATACATTTTATGAAAGGAGATGTCTTCGGGGTGAACGATGTCGATCTCGATGTCAAATATCTGGCTTACGAAGGCGAGCAGTTCACTGAAAATGAAGAAGCCGGTGATTTCCTCTCCCACGTAACCTGGCACACGGGCCTGGGAGACATCTATCTCGATAACGATATTATCAACCATAACATCGATCCTGGCAAGCTCAAGAAAGTCTATCAACCGACGCAGCAAGAGTACGTGCGGGAACGTCTGTGGGATCACAGCATTTTCTGGGACAACCATTGGCTGGATGTCGGCTATAAATATCAACGCAGATCATACCAGAATCTCGACCTCGACATCGACGAATTCGACGCCTACTACCTGCTGCACGCTGGTGACAGCCTCTTCTATCAGCAGATTGACGTGACGGTGCAATCGCGCGACTTCGAGCATGACTCCTGGCTGGCTGAACACCGGCTGGATATTGGACATCTACACACCCATGCAGATTTCTTGCGCGAGTACGGTTACGATCTCAGAAAATCGATGGATATCGCCTGGGGCGATTCAATCGCTATAGCTGTCGGCTACAAGATCGAAGGCGAGCGCGAGGCATACCTGGATCGCCGCTACGAGTTCCGCGAAAGCGCTATGCATGCAGGATTTCGGATGCAACATGAATTGGGTTGGCTTCACCTCGATCTCGACTGGTCTCTTCTCCGCTCGGAGTACGAGGCATATTCGAGACCTGCGGTCAATATTATTATCGACCAGAAGGAAAAGGATATCTACGGAGCCGCACTCATCACGCGAATGCAGACCAGATGGCGAAAATTCTCGTTCAATGTTACATCGAAGGTGGATTATCGCGATACCGATGAAGTGATCGAGCTGCCCGAATGGAAGCTTTCCAGCGCACTGGAGCTGATGTATGATGTGGGACATAACAATCTGCTAAAGCTCGGTGTAAGACAGCTTCAAGTCTCCGAATACACTGACTGGCGTGGACTGCCGGTGGAGTACACTCGCGTCCTCGACGGCTGGTTTGGCATTCAGATAACCCGTAAATTCCAGATCAACCTGGAAGCATACAACCTTACATCTGAGGATAACCTGTTCGACCGTGAAGCCCACGGCGTACACTATAATTTTACTGTTTACTGGCAGTTCGTAAATTGATAGCCATAACCCGGAGGTCCCGATGAAAGCCGTTCCTTTTCGCCTGTTCGTGCTCCTGATAACCAGCGCGGTTACCATGATAGTCTGCTATCTTGTGGGGCTCTTGATTCACCTGAATATCTTCTCCGGAACTGCGCGCGGATTCGAGCTGTTTCTCATGGGAATCGCCATGTCGGTGGTTTACGCTACGGCACGGTTTTATCCACGCACGATCATCCTTGTCGTATCAGCCATCCTGGGTGCAGGTGTCAGTTATTTCCTGATGCGAGCTCAGGGTAACGCCATGTCTCTGTATCCTACTTATATCGTTTTGATGATTCTCACGGGATTGATTATCGATCTCTTCTGGATGAGACCCAACGGTATTAAGATCAAGAGCATTCCGTTCGCGATTATGGGCGCGGTGGCCTATTCACTGACCTACCTGATCGGACATGTGATTGCCGGAGAGACGCCCAAAGCGATGGTGCTTGTTGGTTATCTCGAGTTTGGCCTGTTCCTTTACCTCGGATTCAGCCTGGCAATGATGGTTGCGGAAAGAATTTACTACCCGTTGGGTATAAAATGGAACGTTGAGGGCTTCTACTACGTTGATGATGAAGATGACGACAGTGAAGCGTCCGATTGATATGTTTATAAGCAGTTGCGATAATGAAAACGGATTCCCACCCGTCGATGGGAATCCGCCGAATTCCAAAGGAATTCATGTCACTCGCAACTTTATATTGCACAGAAGAATAGAATTACGTCAATAAAAAAATGATATGTTTGCGCGAATTCCGTGAAGATGGATTAGAAACGGTGTTTACATCTTCGCTGTTATGACGCAAACGATGATAACAAAGGAAACTACATGATCCAAGTTTCGAACCTTACCAAAGAATTCAAGAAACAGAAGGGCGAGAGCTTCAACGCGGTGAACAATCTCAGTTTCCACGTCAATACGGGCGAGATCGTCACTCTTGTAGGCGTGAACGGTGCAGGTAAGACAACCACCATGCGCATGCTCTCTACCATCCTGCAACCGACATCCGGCTCGGCCAGCATCGAGGGATTCGACACCCACACCCATCCAAGGGATGTGCGCCGCAATCTCGGCTTCCTTTCTGGCGATACCGGGCTTTACGCAAGGCTGACCGCCCGTGAGATGATCGCCTATTTCGGAAAACTCTACGATGTGCCAGATAGCGTCATCAACGAGCGCATTGAATCCATGGCCGATTTCCTGGATATGCGTGAGTTCCTAGACCGCCGCATCGACTTCCTCTCCACCGGTATGAAGCAGAAAGTATCCATCGCGAGATCCATCATCCACGATCCTCCGGTGATGATCTTCGACGAACCTACATCCGGGCTGGACATCCTTACCGCGTCAAACATCGTATCCTTTATCCGCAAGTGCCGGGACGATGGCAAATGCGTGCTATTCTCCACCCACATCATGCGGGAAGCGGAACGCATCGCCGATAGAATCGTGATGATCCACAAAGGAACGCTGCTCGCCGAAGGAACTTGGGACAAGCTCAAGGAAGATAGCGGAAAGCAGGATCTGGACGACATCTTCATCCACTATGTTAAAGTGAGTAAGTGTGACGAGGGGGTTGAAGATGAATGCGAGTAAAATCTTCACAATCTATAAGAAGGAGATCAAGGACCTGCTTCGGGATCGCCGAACCATCATTACCTCGATGCTCCTGCCTATCATTTTCTATCCGATCATCATGATCCTCTTCTCTTCACTCATGATGCGACAGGAGAAGAAGCTCGATACTGAAACCATTCGCATGTATATCCACGACACTGTGAAAGACAGCCTTTCCGAGCATATCTCGTCGGTCTTCGAAGCCGATAGCCTCTTTGATATTTACCCCAAAGACGTGCCCAACGAGGACAACCCGAACCTGCTTACTGAAGAGGATTTCCGTGCCAGGTTGAACGACCGTTTCTTCCAGTCGGTGATGATCATCAAGAAGGAGAGCACCGATTCGCTCGGGAATGAACGTAAATACCCGATCTACGCGATTCAGCTTATCTACGACAAGGCTGACGACCGCAGTTCACGCGGATATGATACCATCACGGGCATGCTGGTCGATGCCGAGGAACAATTAATCGGTAAGCGTCTTGAGGCTATCGAGGTCTCACCGGAGATTCTCAACGCCGTCACCGTGGAGTCTGACAACATAGCCTCGTCGCAGCGTATGCTGGGACTTGTGGTCGGAAGACTCCTCCCATATCTGCTGATTATCCTGACCGTCAGTAGCGGTGCAGTGATCGCAACGGATATTATCGCCGGCGAAAAGGAACGCGGTACGCTGGAGACGCTTCTTGTCAGTGCTGCCAATCGAAACGAAATCGTGATCGGCAAGTATCTCACCGTCATGACCTTCCAATTCGTGTCGGTCATTATGAACCTTTTCAGCATGTTCCTATCCATCAAGCATCTGATGACGCAGGCCGGGCTCGACCTCGCGGACATGCATATGCCAATATCGAGCTTCTCGCTGGTCTTCCTGGCGATGATCCCGCTGATTACATTGATCTCGGGCATCTTGCTCTCGATCAGTACCTATTCGCGTAATATGCGGGAAGCCAACACCTACCTCTCACCTGTCATCATGATCACCATCATGATGTCCTTTGTCAGCATGCTTCCGGGGGTGGAACTCAACGTCGGATTCTCCATGATCCCGGTCATCAATATCGCGCTATTGTTCAAAGAGATCATGCTCGATCAGTTCAACATGGTCAATTTCCTGGTTACCATCGGCTCTACGCTGGTGCTGGATATCATCATGATCGCTGTTACCGTGCGGCTCTTCAACCGCGAAGGCGTACTATTCCGCGTGGAAGAAGAGAAGACTCTGAAATTCTGGGGTAAGAACAGTAAGAACGTCTTCCAGCCCGGGCTGGCGTTTCTAATCTTCGGTGCACAGCTCGTCGCGCTATTCTACATCGGGGGAAGCTGGCAGGCGAAAGATCCCGCAATGGGGCTGATCAAGACCCTGGTAATCCTCTTCCTGATTCCGATACTGATCATCATGCGTATCGGCAAAGTCGATATCCGTAAGACCTTCAGGCTTAACGGTACCAAGCCGCTCAACTTTCTGCTGGTCATGCTGATGTCGCTCCCGACATACCTCTTTGCCAGTAAGTTGATCGAATTCATAAACATGCTCTTCCCCATTCCGCAGGAATACATTGCAAGATTTTCGGAAATGATGGGCATGAACGACGCCTCGCTGTGGATGAAAATCCTGATCGTCGCGGTACTACCGGGCATCTGTGAAGAGACCGTTTATCGTGGCTATATGTTCCGCGTATTCCGCAAGTTTGGCATCCCGGCAGCGATTGTCATCTCGTCAGTCATGTTCGGTGTCATGCACCTCGATCCCTTCAGGCTTCTTCCCGCTTCGCTATTAGGTATGTGGATCGCGTTTTTGATGGTCCGCACGGGAAGTTTTTATATTGCCATGTTTGCGCACTTTATGAATAATCTCATTGTGGTCTTGCTGCTGCAATACGGCGAAGCATTCCCGGGATATCATTTTGTATTCCAGAATGACCAGATTTCATGGGTTGCGCTCATGGTCATGGCAGCAGCATTCGCAGGATTGCTCTTTGGCTTCCTGAAAGTCAATCCGGGCATTGCACCTGCATTCAAGAACATCACAGAAGGAGAATAACTATGTGTGGTATTGTTGGTTACATCGGTAACAGAACGGCCATGCCGATCATTATAGAAGGAATCAAGCGGCTCGAATACCGTGGCTACGACAGCTCAGGCGCTGCGATTATCAGTCCACAGAACGAGCTGAAGATTTTTAAAAAACAGGGCAAGATCATCGAGCTGGAACGCTCGCTTCCCGCTCCCACCGAGACGATCGGCAGCATCGGTATCGCCCACACCCGCTGGGCGACCCACGGCGAACCCAACGAAGTCAACGCCCATCCGCACTGGGACATGGAAAAGAAAATTGCGGTGGTGCACAATGGCATCATCGAAAACTACAAAAATTTGCGCACCTTTTTGGGCAAGAAAGGCTGCGAGTTCATCTCAGAGACCGATACGGAAGTCCTCGCACACCTCATCGCACATTTCTGCAAGAAAACCCAGAACCTCACCGAAGCAGTGCGCCGCACTCTGAAGCTTGTGGAAGGTACCTACGGTATCGCTGTGCTGCATCGCGACTACCCGGACAAAATCATCGCTGCCCGTAAGGGCAGTCCGCTGATCCTCGGAATCGGCAGTGATGAATTTTTCGTGTCATCGGACGTCAGCGCGATCATCATCCACACGAAGAAAGTTATCTACCTGCAGGATAACGAGATTGTCACGATCAACCGGGATCGCTTCGAGATCACCACAATGGATCTAGAACCTGTAACCGCGGAAGTCTCGGAAGTCGAATGGGATCTCTCCTCCATTGAGAAGGGCGAATACGAGCACTTCATGCTCAAGGAGATCCACGAGCAGCCCACATCGGTTGCCAACGCATTCCGCGGTCGGCTTGTCGAGAGCCTGTCCAGCGCACGCTTGGGTGGACTTGCCATGCGTCCGGACGAGCTTAAAAACATACGGCAATTACATCTCATCGCCTGCGGTACATCCTGGCATGCAGGGCTCATCGGAAGTTATGTGATCGAAGATCTGGCACGCATCCCCTGTTGGGTGGAATATGCCGGCGAATACCGCTATCGCAACCCGATCATCCCGGAAAGAACGCTTGTCTTCGTGATCAGCCAGTCTGGCGAGACCGCCGACACGCTCGCAGCTATGCGTGAAGCAAAGGCGCGCGGTGCACGTGTACTCGGCATTACCAACACCGTTGGCAGCACCATCGCTCGCGAATCGGACGGCGGCGTCTATATCCACGCCGGAACAGAGATTGGCGTAGCCTCGACCAAGGCGTTCACCTCTCAGGTAACCGTTTTAACCCTACTCGGTCTGCTCCTCGGAAGAATGCACCACCTCTCACCGGGTGACGGTTCCGAGATCATCACCGAACTCAAGAAAATCCCCGAGAAGATTCAGCAAATCCTCGATATGGATGAACATATACGGCAGATCGCCTGCTCCATCAAGGACACCACTAACGCCCTCTACCTCGGACGCGGTGTTCACTACCCGGTCGCGCTCGAAGGTGCGCTGAAGCTTAAAGAAATCAGCTACATCCACGCCGAAGGCTATCCCGCAGCCGAGATGAAACACGGCCCTATCGCACTCATAGACGATAACATGCCCGTTATCGCCATCGCCATGAACGACTTCCTCTACGACAAGATTTATTCCAACCTGCAGGAAGTAAAGGCGCGCAACGGACGGCTCTTCACCATCGTCAGCGAGAATGATACCAATATGGAGAAGATTTCCGAGGGTGTGATTCGTATTCCGACTACGATCCCCGTCCTGCAACCGCTGCTTTCGGTGATCCCCATGCAGCTTCTCGCATATCACGTAGCTCGTGAACGAGGCTTGGACGTAGATCAGCCGCGAAACCTGGCGAAAAGCGTCACCGTCGAATAGGATGGACGATCGGAACCGGCTGTATGTAACCGAAGGCGTTATCCTTCGCAGGATGCCATTACGCGAAACCAGCGTGATGATGGATGTCCTGACGAAGAATCTTGGACTGATTCCCATTATCGCCAAAGGCGCGCGCAAAAATCAGAGCAAGCTCATCGGATTGCTGGAACCGAATAACCAACTCGAACTGACGCTCTATAAAACGCCGGATTCGAAGTGGTGGTATTTCCGTTCCGGCGCTTTCATCGCCAATTACCACGCCGACCCGGTTACCAATACGGTGATCCAGGCAGCGTTCGAATCGATCCTGCAAATCCTGATTCACGAAGTGGATTCGGAGGACTTCTACGAGCTTCTCACACGGTTCCTGAGCTATATTGTGGAGCATCGAGAAGGCGCAGTCCTCATTTACTGGCGCTTCATGTTGGCTGCTTATCGTTTACTGGGAATTCCTCTCGATCTGGAACAATGTGTGCTCTGTGATCGCGAGAATATCGAAGCGGCCGCGTATTTCCCGCGACGTCACGGCCTGGTCTGCGTATCATGCCAAAATCCCGCAATGGAGGATTACATCATCCGGATCGATACAGATACCGCACATTTGTTGCAGAAAATGCCGGTTATCGGTAAATTCCTTGACGAACTGGAGATACCGGCTAACGTTTTTCGCACAATGAATCGTATTCTGCGTTTGCATGCGGAAGAGAATATACACACGCATTTTAACCTGAAATCGCTGGAGATACTCGAAAAGATGTTGTATTATGCATAGAGGATACCTGCTTGATCTGATCCCGGAAAAAACGCTGGAATTGCTTGAGAAACTCGGCTCTCACGGAGCCAGCATCGATATGCGAACCTACGCTGTTGGTGGTATCGTACGCGACCTCATACTTCAGCGCGATCTCTCTGATATCGATATAACCGTAGAAGGCATCGGCATCGATTTTGCCAAGAGCTACGTGAATGAGTTTGGCGGAACTTACTACAGCTTCCCAAAGTTCGGAACCGCTACCATGATCACAACCGACCAGATCCGAATCGACGTCGCCACTGCACGAACTGAGGCCTATCCGGTTCCAGGCTCGTTGCCCATGGTAAAAAACTCAACCCTGCGAAACGATCTCCATCGCCGCGATTTCACCATCAACTCCATGGCGATGTCGCTCAACGCGGAGGATTTCGGCAAACTCCTGGATCCCTTCGAGGGATTGTTTGACCTGCAACAGGGGATCATTCGCATCCTGCACGACAGAAGCTTTCTCGACGACCCCACCCGCGTGCTGCGCTGTATCCGCTTTGCACAGCGATTCGACTTCGACATCGAAAATGAGACTATTCATCTCCTCGATCAGGCTGTTCAGGGTAACGCCCTCAACACAGTGTCCGGCGAGCGCATCTTCCAGGATATCCAGAAAGGCTGCAAAGAGACCGCGCCGTTCTTGTACTTCATTGGCCTACAGGAACATGATATCTTACGTCACATCGATCGTGATCTGGATATGGACGAAGAAACCGAAGAGAATCTCGAGGATGTATCGGTATTCGAAGACAGCTTCAGGAAAGAGTTCGCAGATAGGGAGTGGAAAAACTGGCTGCCCTATATGATCGCCCTCACAGCAGATTTGCCGGAGAAATCACGAGATAGAATCTCCAGCAAACTCCGCATGCCGGGCATATTTGCGCGGGAAACCCGTAAGCTGGAAGCCTCCTGCCTGCTCTATCCCGACGCCTGGGATGACCGCACCGAAGGCGATATTTCGCTCCAATTACGCACTCTCGAACCCGAAACACTCCTTTACCTCTTCAGCCGGCATGGCTTCGAAGTGATTCTGGACTATATCCAAACGAATCGGAACATCATGGTGCAGCTAAACGGCGGTGACCTGCTGGAGCTTGGTATTGAGCTCGGACCTGAACTGGGAAGGCTGCTCGATTTACTCTACGCGAAGCGTATCGATGGAGAAATTGTTACGAAACAGGACGAGATCGAGTTCGTAAAACAATACCTTTCCGAGTAGTTCAGACAAACTGCTTTTCCTTGCGGAAAAAAAATCTCGACCCGGTAAGTCATTCTTGCAGTATGCGGTAGACGGTTTGTGTCGAAATAGTGAATACTAATCTGAATGGAAATTGCTGTTATAACATAAATTACAATAAGATCTCCCGATAACCTCCTGATCATTTCCAAGCACCACACAATGTTGACCATATTGAGAAGCTTTGTGCTGGAATGAAATCTATTGACTAAATCGATTGGAGTTCAATCTATTGCACCTTTCATTATTCAAAATCGGAGGAATGATGGCCAGCAAGTCAAGTTTTGAGTTCTACACCGAACTATCACAAATTTCACGAGTAAGAGCAATTGCCGAGACAGTTTTATGGAACCCTAAAGTGCGAAAAGTAACAACCGCGGAAGCGTATGAACTCGCACTCAAGCAGCCTGGGGTTTTCGAGACGGATCTTGAAATATATCCGCAGGCAGCAGAAGTTCTCGGCCTGCCCAAGGGCGCGAAAGTTCTCGATGACTGCCACGGAAAGATCATCGGACGTACGGCGAAAGCACGCCGCTTTTACAACCGCATGGACGAAGTGGAGCGCAACAAGGTCGAAGGCGATCTTCGCGAAGCAATGTTCCAGCTCGAACAACAGAAACTCATCCGCGCCGAGGGTGTTCTCGGCCTGGATGGCGACCTGATGATTAAAGCTCATTTTATCACAACCGAATCCGATGCCATGAATGTGTTCAACTGGCTCGTTAATTTCCAGCCCTATACCGAAATCGCTGAGAAGTACGAAAACAGCAGGGTTCTCCCCATTCAGGACATCATCCTTGTTTCATTCAACGAATGGACATGCAACGATTCTTACTATCACAATGTAGGTGCACCGCAGCTCGCACTTGTCGATGAGAAACACAATGTGATCTTCAACCTCGGCATGCGCTATTTTGGCGAACGCAAGAAAGGTACTCTCACCCTGGCATGGACTTCCGGTATGCGTCTCGGAATGGCTGCCTGCCATGGTGGTATAAAGGAAATCGATTTTACGAATTGCGTCGAAGAGCAATACCACAAACTCGGTAAACGTTCTATCGCTTTCTACGGGCTCTCAGGAACCGGAAAGTCATCGCACACCAATAGCCACGACAACGGCGGAACCCTTCCTGAAGGCTTTAAAAAAGTGGTGCTTCACGACGACGCTTTCCAGATTGATACCGAAGAAAAAGTCTGCCGTGTATGGGAACCCTCTCTCTTCGACAAAACCGATAGTCGTCCGCCTGATCACCCGGACTGGAAATACGCTATCAGCCTCATGAACCACGCCGTCATCAATATCAATGGCAAGAACGTTCCCGTCGGTCTTGACCTTCGCCAGGGTAATGGAAGAGCGCTGCTCGACCGCGACCTCCTCGGTGACTACGTCAACCGCTGCTCTTTCCCGCAAGCGCTCTGTTGGCTGATGAAAGACGTCATCCTGCCGCCGGTTGTTAAGTTCAGCGACCGTCATCTCGCTGTCGCGATGGGTGCTTCGCTCATCACCAAGCGTAACCGCGCCGAGAACGTTACCGAAGAAGAACTCAAGAAACTGGTCTTCGAGCCTTTCGCAAATCCGTTCCGCGTTTATGAACTCTATAAAGACGTTGAAGCTTTCCTGAACGTAATCGATGCCGGTGCTGATGTATATGCGTTCAACTCCCGAGGTTACTGGAAGACTTCAGAAGAAGTTCTGGAATCCATTCCGCTCAAGACCTCTCTCATGCTCCAGACGCTGATCCTCACCGATCAGCTCGAGTGGGAAGAATGGGGAGCGATCCCTGGAATCATGATTCCGACAAGGGAATCGATCGAGAAAGCGCTTCCGGGATATTATGATCGCTATAACCCACGCACACGCGAAAATATCGATGATTACAATCATCTGATTCGCGACCGTTTTGCACAGAGACGTCAGTTCCTGGTAGCCTCCGATCTCACGCAGAAACCGTATCTTCTGAGCAATCTCGAGCGTGTACTTCAAACGACTTTCGACAAATGAATTTGATTCATTTACAAAAGTCCGATTTTAATCTACTAGAGTAAATTGCTGCGGGGAACATAGATATAAAAATGTTCCCCGCTTTCTTTACAAAAAACACACACGTAATCACCTGTCTGCGTTTGACATCCCGGCTTTTTTCAGTATCATTTCTGTGTATCGTTTGTAGCCGGGAGGTTTAATGGATCAATCGGGTTCAGGCGGAGAAAGCCTGAAACTTATTAATCATGATATGTACCTTGTCGGAATTGGTGCTTCCGATCAATGTATCGATCATCTTGAGACATTCGTAAAAGAATTGCCTGTTGAAACGGGTATATCATACGTTTTGCTACAACCATTTCTGCAAAACCATAAAAGCATCATGATTGACCTGTTGGGTAAGTTCAGCGCGAAACGCGTTGTAACCATTGAAGATGGCGTTGAAATCAAGCCGGATCACTTCTACCTTGTTCAGCCTGATGAGACTCCAACAATCGAAGGAAATCGCTTCAAAGTCCTGCCGGACACCGAGAATAAAGAGACCCTCCACCCCATCGACTATTTCTTCCGCTCTCTTGCCGAGAATTTTGGTGAGAAAGCCATTTCCATTCTCTTTTCTGAAGATACCTGTAACGGAACTCAAGGTTGCAATGCGATCAAAGCAAATGGCGGCATGATTATGGTGAATGAAAGCTCTTGTGCAGCCATGCAGGAACTACCATGCAGTATCTCGGCAAAAGGACATGTTGACTACGTGCTTGCACCTCAGGAGATGCCATTGTACTTGATTCAATACGTCGAAGAGCGCAAGGGCTTTCAGGGCGCTGTTGATGAAAGCGACAAGAAGCGTGGCGTGAACTGGTTTACTCGCATTATAGAGATTCTACTCGATCACGAAGGAATCGATTTCTCCCGCTATAAAACGCAATTTCTCGAACGCAAGATCGAGCGGCGCATCAGCATGTGCCATTGCAAGAATATGGAAGAATATGTCGCGTTTTTGCTGAGCAACGAAGATGAGATTGCCAGCCTGCGCGACGATTTTCTGATGTCCACCACAAGGTTTTTCCGTGATTATGGTGCATTCGATTACATCGAGAGTGAAATCCTGCCCAAGATCTTCAATTCGAAAAGTGAGAAGGACCCGATTCGCGTATGGGTCATTGGCTGCTCCACTGGCGAAGAAGCCTATTCCTTCGGGTTACTGCTTCTTGAAGCCATGCAGGAGAATGAACGAGATGTACTTCTTTATGCCACGGATCTCGATACCAAAGCTCTGGACGAAGCTCGTAAAGGTACGTATCCCGAAGGCATTATCGCAGATGTGGATGAAGATTATTTGCTGACCTATTTCCAGGACGCAGATGGTTGCTTCGAAGTCGGTGAGGAGCTTCGGAATCTCGTCATTTTCCAGAAGCATAACGTCCTGACCCAGAAGCCCATCCAGGAGATTGACCTCATCGCGTGCCGCTACCTTATGCGCGCATTGAAAAACGTGACACAGCAAGAGCTTTTAGAGAAGCTCCACGGGTCATTGAAACCCAACGGTTATCTTGTTCTCGGCTCAGGTGAGAATGCCGGCGAGGAAGGTGATCTCTTCGAGACGGTGGATCCATCATGGAAGGTCTATCGGCCTGTCCCTCAAGATAAGCCTGTTGAAGAACAACCCGTTGAAGCGCCCCAGGAATTTTTCAGATTTCCAGGTATGGAGGTAATCGATCGTCCATTGCTGGAAGCGATACTCCGCGAGACGAACCCTGCTTCGATCCTCGTCGAACACGATGGTCGCATGGTTTGTGCATATAACGGTGGAGAAAAGTATCTCGGTAAGCCGAATAATGGCGACCCTCCGTACCTCCATAACATCATCGATATATCTCTACGCGATTCACTGTGCTCCATGATCAACGGCTGCGACAAAGAGGGTCGAAAATTGCATCATTCAATTGAACACAATAACACGTTGCTGCGAATGACTTGTTTTCCGCTGGCTGTAGCATCTCAGGAGCATCCATTTTACCTTATCACGTTCAAGGAGACCATCACTCGCTGAGATTTTCCTTGCAAACCGTAGCACAATCCATTGGATTGATCGACATGAGCAACGAAGTATTCAAAAGTGGCTGGATTGACGCGCATTGCCATCTGGCCGACGATAGACTCATCGAAAACGCTACGATGATCATCAAGTGTGCTGCTGAAGCACAAATAGGACTGGTCTCATCCGCTTTGTGCAGATTCGAGTATGACTTCCACGCCAGACTCGATTACGCCCATATCTGCTGGACTGCGGGTATTCATCCTTATTATGACCGTAGTTCAATCGATGACTTTGACCTGTTGGTAGAACTTTGCGAGAAGAAGGCGGTCATCGGGATTGGCGAGATTGGGCTTGATATGCGGAAACCCAATCACGAGTATCAGGTCAGACTTCTAAAAATGCAGCTCGAACTCGCAATGAATTATAGCTTACCGGTTCATTTCCATATCGTGAAGCGCCACAACGAACTCTACCGCATCCTGCACGACGACTTCCCCGGAATCCGGGGCTATGTTCATGGTTTCAATGGCTCCATCGAGCTTTTCCGGCAATACCGGCAACTTGGTTTATTCGTCTCACTCGGAGGCAGGATAACCAACCGCTCGACGCGTACTGATACGCTGCGAGAGATCGTTCGTTCGGGATGTTACCTTCTTGAAACCGACGCACCGTACCAGAAACCTGACTACATTACAGATACCATACTCACACCGCTGCATCTACCCCACATTGCTGAGCAAATCGCCAGCTTGACCGATACACCGCTACAAGCGATTATGGAAACGCAACGAAAGAATTTCAGGGAGTTATACGGAATATGACCATACCATCGGATGCCTGGCAACGGACTTCGCTACTGCTTGGAAATGATGCAATAAATAAGCTCAATAATGCAAGCGTCGGTGTAATGGGCTTGGGCGGGGTCGGAACTTATGCCGTCGAAATGCTGGCCCGTACCGGCATCAGCAGATTCGTACTCGTCGATTTCGATCGCATCAAGCCATCCAATATCAATCGCCAATTAACCGCGCTGCATAGCACAATCGGCATGTATAAGACCGAAGCGCTCAAGCAGCGCATCCTGGATATCAACCCAGATGCAGTCGTCGAGTGCTATACAGACTTCTGCGATCAACCGCTGCGAGAAAAGATCTTGCCGGGGCTTGACTACATCATTGATGCCATCGACAGCCTTGGACCCAAGACCGGCCTGCTCGAAGACGCTTATAACCTGAAAATTCCCGTGATATCCGTTATGGGCGCTGGAGGTAAGCTCGACCCGGCCCAGATTCGCATGAGCGATCTGAGCAAGACCACCAACTGCCCTCTCGCGCGTCGCGTGAGAAAGTACCTGAAAAGGCGCGGTATCGAAAAAGGGATCCCCGTTATCTATTCAGCCGAGATACCCCAAGCTCAGCATGATCATGATGCAGGTGCTGAAGCAGAATGGGAGGTCGATCGCGGCAGAAAACGAGGTACGCTCGGTACTGTGGGCTATCTACCAGCTATTATGGGCATGTGGGCTGCATCGGTCGTGATCAGGGAGATCTCGTCGGAATAGCCTGCTTGTTTGTCCTGGTGCAACGATTCATATTTTTCTTCGCCCCTATTTCCTTTATGCATTTCTAATGCATGTCCATTACAACCAAGACCGCAATAAGATACCGTCATACAGGTGAGTACTATTCAAGCCAGCAAAAGCTTAAAAGCCTTTTTATCCTTGACCCTGTAGCAACGGTTTAAAATGTGGGTTGGCCTTTTTTACAAGGAAGAGCCTGAAATGAAATAATATGCAATAATAAAAAGAGAGGATTCGTATGAAGTACTTACTTGCCAGTATTCTGCTTCTCATCACAGCTTTCCTTTTCGCCGATCCCATGGGTGGAACCTACACAGTCGGCGGAACTGGCGCAGATTTTGAAACATTGAACGACGCGCTTGACGCGCTTGTACCATCTCAGATGACATCCGATGTGGTGTTCGATCTGAATCCCGGTACCTATCCCGGGCCATTCGAAGTCTATGACATCCAGAATGGTGTATATGCACTGACCATCACATCCGGTAGCAACGATGCCTCGGAAGTCATCATGACCAATCCGAACGCCAACAGCGATAACCACAGCATCATGAAGGTCAACGATAGTGTAAATCTGACAATCGACGGGCTTACCTTCCAGCCCACGGGGACATATGCTCGTAGTCTTTACATCTCGGGCGAATCCGATGGCTTTTCATGTACAAATTGTGTTTTCGACTATGAAGAAAACATCAATGCGAGTTACCATGAGGCGATCTATATAACTGGAATGAACGCCAACTCATCCTCCGACAATGTATCGATCTCTGACAACACATTCTACAACGGTAACGCTCATATCTACGTGAACGCAACAAGCTCCCTGGCAAGTTTTAACAATCTAAGCATCATCAACAACCACCACTATGGCCCGACATACTGGGGTATCTCGCTGAAGCAGTGCCACGATGTCATTATCAGAGACGAAATCATGGAAGATGTAAATCAGGCGATATCGATCTCGGCATCGGACTACGTGACGGTCCGCAACAACTACATTTATGCCTGGGGTATCGGCGTCTATCTCAGCTATTGCGAGCAATCCGCGGTTTATAACAACGTTATCGACGTGAATGGGTACAATTGGTATTATAACAGCTACGGATCGGAAGCGAGTGGGCTGATTCTCAACAACTGCGAAAACTCGGTAGCCTACTACAATTCCGTCCTGAACACATCGACCCACACCGGCTCGCAAGCGGCGGCGATTTCCGGAACGAACAACAGCGTGAAAAACAACCAGTTCGTATCGCTGGGCGGGGGCTATGGAATGTACGCGTATCACATCGATCCATCGGAGGACGATATCAACATCATCCAAAACAACAATATCTATTCTGCATCACAGTATGTGTGCAAAGTCATGAACACCTACTATTATGAGCTTGACGATTACGCTGCGGTGAGCGGTCTCCCGAACTGCAATGTCAATCCGTTCTTCGCCAACGATTTCCTTGTAACCGCATCGCCGCAACTGGATCACCAGGGAGTGCCGGTCGGTATAACCGTCGACATCAACGGGCAAACACGTGACGCCATCGCACCCGATATCGGCGCTTACGAATACACATCCAGCCCCGCGATGACTCCTTTGAACGGCACCGTCACCGTCGGTAACGGCGGAGACTTCGCCACACTCGCGGATTTCGCCTATCAATCCGCGTTTCGCGGCATGAACGGCCCTGTAACCGCTCAGCTTACCGATGCGGTTTACGAAGAACAGTTTACCTGGCACCATATTCCCGGCATCGGCTGGGATCACCGGATGACAATCCGCCCGGCAACCCGCGACAGCGTCACGATCAAGTTCTCCTCACAGGAAGCGAGTAACAACTACGTCCTCCAGATGCAGCGCTGCAAATACATCACCTTCCAAAACATCAACTTCGAAACCGAGGCGACAAGCTACGGCAACCTGGTAGATATGCCCGGCTTCAATGGATTCATCTCGTTCGAGAACTGCTCCTTCACAGCGCCGATCCAGCCGAGTTCGTCCTACTACCGTTTCTCGGTGAAGGCATATGAATACACGTATGTAAAGAATATCAATTTCGATAACTGTACGTTCATTGGAAATAGTGAAGCGATGAAGCTTTGTGGCGATGAGATCACGATCACGAACAATAGCTTCACCCAGCACTACAATGGGGTGGAACTCTACTTAACCACGAACTCATACGTGTACAACAACGATTTCAACGGCATCACGTACTGGGCTGTAATGACCAACGGCGGTAGCGATCTTGAAGTTCTGCGCAACCGCGTATTCGTCGATGGTACCAATGGCAATGGTTTCGCCCTATACAACATGGAGCTTGGCGAAGAGCGCAACCTGGTCGCCAACAACGTCATCATGCTCACCGGTGCAACAAGCCATCAGGGCATGACATTCGGAGGGAATGGTTACAATATCATCAACAACTCTGTATGGGTTGATGGAGCGAACAGCACTGCTGCTAACTTTTATAACTCCGGTACGATGGAGTTCGATTTCATCAACAACATTCTGGTCTCCATCGACGGCTATGCGCTCGATATAACCTACTACACACCATCGGAAAACCATATTATCGACTATAACTGCTACTACTCCGAATCGAACTACCTGGCGAGACTCGGAACCGTTTATGAAAATTTAACAGCGCTTCAAAACGGTGTTCCCGGCCAGAACCAGCACTCCATTGCGATCAATCCGCACCTGACCGACGACTTGCACACCCAGAGTCCCTGGCTGCGTGACATTGGTATCTTTAGCACTCAGATCACCGAGGACATGGACGGAGATCTGCGCTTCTTCTCATTTGATATCGGCGCGGATCAGCACACCGGAGCCGGCATAGTCACCCACATGTCCGGCAACTACACCATCGGCGAATCCGGCGACTACGAAACGATCGACGACTTTGTGGCCGATCTGGAGTTCCTCGGTATTGACGGTGATGTCACCGCAACAATCACAGCCGGGACTTATCAGGGCTATCACGTGATTCGCGACTACCCGCGCACCGGCGACTCACACACCGTCACCATCACCGCCGAGTCGGGAACGAACTTCGAACTCGATCCGATCAATCCATATCAGAACGATAACTTCTTCTTCCTGCTCAAGGCGGTCGATAACCTCACGCTCGATGGATTGGCATTCTCGACGCTGAGCTCCTCTCCCAATTCTCAGCAGGTCGCCATCAGCGGTCGTTGCGAGAACATCAACATTGTGGATTGCTCGTTCAACCTGCCGACCTATTGCTTTGCGATCAGTTCGATACAGGGTTTGGGCGACGGACTCACCATCGACAACTGCTTCTTCCAGGGCGGTGCCTATGGCGTGTATCTCCCGGGGGCGAACTACGACAGCAACCACTACCAGAACGTGACGATCAACAGTTGTCAGTTCAGCGGGATGTCTGGACCACTCTACCTGCTCGAAGTCGATAACATCGAGATCGCAGGAAGCATATTCAATCAGAGTTTTGCGCCCATCTTCATCGCCTATTCTACAGGTAACATCGATGTTCACAACAACCGGATATTCGCTTCGGGCTATTCCAATTCAAGCGCCAGCGCTTCATTTGTGAACCTCAATAACATCGATGTCGCAGAAGGCAACGATGCCAAATTCTACAACAACATCATCAATGTAACGGATTGCAGTTGCCAGTCATTGACCGGGCTCTACATCGGTTATTCGGACGGCGTTTCTGCAACGCATAACACAATCGTGATCGATAACAAGTCGTATGCCGATTACGGTAGTGCTCTCTCGCTCTATAACAGCGATAACAGCTATATAATCAACAACATCCTGTCGTCACCCGCCAAAGGTTACGCCGCGACTGTCACGAGTTGTATGGAAGTTACCTGGATGGGTAACACCTGCTATGCCAGCGGAAAATACCTCGGCAAGATCGACAACCAGTACTACGAACCCTATGCTTTCATGTACACCCAAATGGGCGAGATCGAAGGACAGTACGCAGACCCGATCCCGGACGAAAACGGCTACGCGCAGTGCTCCTGGCTGCGTGAGAGGGGTATAAGCATATCGCATCCGTACGACATCGACGGGAATCCGTTCGGTAACGATCCATGTCCTGGCGCGACCGTCATTCCTGATGGTGGGGATGTTGTCTATTCAAGCACGATCGTCGGAACCGGTGGTTCGTATGCAACGCTGAATGAAGCGATCGACGATCTGAGGATTCGTGGTATTGCCGGAAATGTGACGCTATATGTTGCATCTGGCACATACGATCCAGTTCAGATACGTTACATCCCCAACATGATCAATGCATCGCTCTCAATCGTCCGTCAGAACCAGGGTGAAGTCGTCTTCCAGAGCAATCCCACCGGAAACGATGATAACTGGGGAATCAACCTGTTCAACTGCTACAACCTCACACTCGACGGCTTCGATTTCGAGTCGTTGAATAGCAGTTACGCAAACGGCGTAGTCTTTGAACGCTATACCCAGGACGCGGTTATCAACGATTGTTCCTTCAGTACCGAGACGCCTAATCAAACCTCCCAGTACTGCTCCGGAGTTTATGGTTATGAATTCCCGTTCGATGGCATCACCGTGCAGAACTGTGATATCACCAATATGGGATATGGCATATTCATCTACGGAACGAATGGAAGCACAGTTATTAATTCTGGTGTAGAGCTGATCAATAACACCATGAACAATGTCTATATGGGCATCAAGGGTTACTACTGGCTCGATAGCGCAGTAATGAACAATCACCTCAATGGCTGCCGCGGTTACGGCATGCACATCGAAGATTCGGATCAATTGGAAATCGCGAACAATGTCGTATATTCCACCGGCAGCATTGGTATCCTGCTCGATGACATCCTGAACACCGAGCACGAACAGATGATCTACAACAATTACATCGAGATGAGCGGTACCACAAGCTGCGCGCTCCGTCTCCAGGATACTGTCAACGCGAACGTTGTCTTCAACACCCTCCGCATGAACACAACCTACGGTAATAGTGTCGGATTCCAGCAGCTATACGGCTGCCCTGGACTTGTCTGGGTAAACAACATCGTCAAGGGCGGTATGATCGCGCCAGTTGAACTCAATAACATGAGTGACGTGGCTGAGATTCATCACAACCTCACCCACAGCGATGGCGCTTTTGCACGCATCGACGGAACCGATATCACTACGATCAGTGGATATCAGGATGCAACCGGCGACGTTACGACTCTGCTTATGGATCCGGGCCTTGGCGAAGGTTACTACACGGTGGAAGGTTCCAATGCCATTGACAGCGGCGTCACATTCGACGGCATCGAGTACGACATCGATGGTACCCTGCGTACCGATCCTGACCGTGGGTGCTGGGAATATACCATCCTTGGCCTCGATTCACCGCAAAACGTTGTTCTCTCCGTCGACGATGCAAACGGCATGATCAATATCAGTTGGGATGCTGTCACAGGCGCTGGTGCGTACCGTGTTTATATGAACACGGCTCCTACTGCAGACGGCTGGGCAACCCAGACCGTCACCGGTACATCCGTGCAGATTCCGATCGCGAGTGGTTATCACTACTTCAAGATCACCGCGACTACCTCAGCACGCACCAGAAGATAGCAACAAAACGATAATAATACACCCCCTCGATGGTTCGCCATTGAGGGGTTTTCTTTTACCTTCTGTCGCTACCAATATAATGCCTCGCGATTTCTCATTGACCAATTCATATACCCCATTACATTATGATTCAATAGTAAAAATGAATTGACTTCGAAAAGGATAGAGCATGATACAATCACTTACCGAGGGCTTCTCGCTGGGATTGGCGACTGGTGTTGTCTGCCTCTCTACCTGCACGCCTATCTATCTCCCCTACCTTCTGAGCAGCGACCGAAAGCTTTGGAAGAGCTTTGTCGCGATCATGGAAATCTCGGCGGGTCGTTTTTTCTCTTACATTACATTCGGCGCAATCGCAGGATTTCTGGGCGCTCAGATCAACCAGGTAAACCGCGACCTCTTTACCGCCATCGCATATATCCTGCTGTCGATCTACTTGATCTTTTCCGCAATACGTACCCGTAACGAGCACAAGAAATGCGCCGTACCCAAATACGCGGCCATGACGCGCAGTGCCTTTGTACTGGGAATTCTGACCGGCATCAACTTCTGTCCGGCGTTCCTGATCGCGCTCTCCAACGCCCTGAATCTGGCAGGTCCGCTCAGCGGGATGCTGTTATTTCTCGGCTTTTTCTTCGGGACCTCTCTGTTCCTGATTCCGCTGGCGTTCGCGAACTTCCTCACCCGCATCCGGCAGATGAAGTCGATCGCGCAGGTCGCATCCGTGCTGATCGGTATCTGGTTCATCGGCAAGGGCCTGTTCATGCTCTACGGCTTTTTCACTGGCAACGTCGATCCCAGTGCATTTGCTCCTGGTAAACACCTCAGCGTGATCTCTTCCGAGGCGAATCTTCCCTACTTCGGAGAGCTGCGGGATTCGCTTGAAGCGCGTAAGGGCGATGATGTAGAAATGATTGTTCACAAGACGGAAGAAGCTATCTCCAAGAAAGCATCAAGCCTATACTTCGTGGATGTTACGCTGATCGATGCCGATTCCACCGCGTTTTCGAACCTCGACTACTTCGCGGTCGAACCCGGTTACGATATCGGTGAAATGATGAGCTACATGGTGGCTATCTATCGTCAATGCCCGGATGAATCCGAGTACGGCGAAAATAACAGCGCCTGCTCGTCCTGCTCGTTCACCGAGGGCGTCGATTTCTCCGGACGTTATCCGGTTGATTTCAAGCATGTCGATATGCGCATTCTGGATATCTTTGCGCCCGGCAATCGCTTCATCATTCTCGCCGACTCAACGAGCGCATACTGGCTAGGTGTCCGGGATGAGCTAAGAAAATCTACTGCCAATTCTGTTCGGTTTGGATCAGCCGATGAGCTCTCAACCGATGACAGGACAGTTTACTTTATCTCGCAAGATATCGAAAAGTCGCTGACGACGAACGGATGGATCGATTCTCTCGACACAGTGTCGATTCCGGATGGATACCAGCCGCAGTCGGCAATTGGCTTCCTGAAAAAATTCACGTTCAAAGTTGAAAACAAGCTTAGCTGGCAGTTCGACAATCGGAACTAGCCAACCACAAAGTGCATTGGAGGAAAGCATGAATGGAATGAACGTATGGTTTGAGATTCCTGTAATTGATCTGGATCGCGCCAGAAAATTCTACGAAACGATCTTTGAATTCGAAATGTTCGCTACGGAAGTTGCCGATAGTTCGATGGCCTTTTTCCCATCTGAAGAAGGCGACGAGGGCGCTTCGGGGGCTTTGATCATGGGTAATGACAACAAACCATCACTCAATGGCATTCGGATTCATCTGAGTTGCGGTGAAGATTTGAGTGTCGTTCTTGCGCGTGTTGAACCGGCCGGAGGAAAGATTGTGCACCCCAAGACGATGATAACGCCAGAATATGGTTTCGAAGCGCTATTTCTCGATACCGAAGGTAACAAGATCGGATTGTGGTCTAAGAAATGAATTTCACAGGCAGGTTTCACCACCTGCCTTTTTACTTCCTCTTCCTCACTCTTACCATCTCGCCGATATCCAGCAGAAGGAGCTGACAACGGTCGCACCGCCATGAACGATTCTCAGCACCGACGAAACCCATGTTATATGTGTTGTTGACCAGTTTGCCGCGCGTCATCAGTGCGCCCATCGGTTTCATGTCCGGCAAACGCCAATAAAGCCCACGCTGGGTAAAGGCAAATCCGGGGGTCATGTTGAATCCGCATTTTGGGCAGATGTGCGGCTTCATTTTGAGCGTCTCTTCGGGCGTCATTTCCACAAATTTATTGCGATAACGGTTCATGACGATCAGCACGACTACCACCGTAACAGTAACGAATACTGACGCGATAAGCACAATTATGGATTCAAGTGAATCTCCTTGCATAGACACTCCTAGGCTATCGGGTTGGATAGGAATAGCTGAAAACAATGCCACTATTGGGCAGAACCCATTCATCTGGTGGCACTGAAACCGAAATACTGTTGTTCTCGCGAATGATATCCGGGAAGCGCGTCTTTCCGGCGAAAATCGCTACGGGATCGACCTTGCGGATTGATTCGGGATAACTGAACCGCACCTTCACACCGCGCGTTGGTTCATTGATAAACACCGACATCTGATTCGCTAACCTTGGGTACCACGTACGTGTCGGAATGGAGAACGTGACTTCTTCACCAACAAGCTCTTTCAGCTCGGGGTGATAACATCGGATCTCGATACAGCCTTCCGTAATGCGCTTCTCCGTGATCAGCTCGATTTCGTTGATGCGCGGTGAAACAACGTCGAAGAGTTTCTCATCAAGCGCGAGCGAATCGTCCAGCAGCCAGCGATATTCCACGTCGTTTCGCTCAAAGTAGCGTTGCAGGTAATCCGGGTTATTCGCGCAGGCAACGATGAAGTAATCGTTCTGAAGCTGTTTTCGGAAGGTCAGCGAGGTCTGTGTGATCAGATATTCGCCTGAATCCTCCGGTTCGATGAACGAAATTGCATGATTGAAATCGGTGCGATAACGGATATCGTGATCCTTGTCGCGGAAAAACCTGCTCAGCACATCCTGATAGATGATACCGGCGATCTCCTTGCTCTCGAGCCGCTGCCTGATGGATGCCTCAATGATGCGATTGAGACGGTTATCCGAGAAATCGGGCGAGAAGAAATCGCGCCTTGCCAGCGGAGCTGACGAGACGACCTTCTTATCCGAGAGATAGTATCTTTTTGCACGACGGCCCACCTGGCACATCAGCTCATAACTGCTGCCCTGATAGAGACTGGACATGTCCTCAACTCTGAGATTACCGCCGAGGATCACAACCTCATCGCCAATCTCCGCATCGGGATACCCCTCCAGCGATACAGCGATCATGTCCATGCTGACCTTACCCAATACCGGGCAGAGATTGCCGTTAATCATAACGCGGCCACGGTTCGAGAAGAGGAAGTCATATCCATCTGCGTAGCCCACTGGCAGGATTGCATACCGCATATCCTTTTCGGCAATGTGCGTTCGATTGTACCCGATCGATTCGCCGGCCAGCGCTTTTTTGATCTGTCCGATACGTGTTTTAAAGGTCATTACTGGGCGGAGATCAATGCACTCTGTGAACGACGGATGTGGATAAACACCGTAGGATAACAAACCAAGCCGCACCAGCGTATTCGACTGAGGGAAAATCTCGTAGATTTTATCGTAAGTCAGATCATGCAGATTAACCACTGCCGCGCTGTTACAAAGGTGAACCCACCGTGGTTCGATCAAGCTGTGGATTTGCTGCAAGACGTCAATAAATTGTTCGAATTGCCGCCTCGAATATTCCAAATCCTCTTCGCTGCTGGATAGATGCGAGAACACGCCTTCAATGCGAAGATTCGGAAGCGCTGAGATCTCACGGATGATCTCGTACGCCTCTGTGTAGTGAATCCCGCTGCGGCCCATACCGGTGTCAATGTTGATGTGTATCGGCTGGACACGCCTATTGCATTCCTGGTCGAGCGCTCGGGCAAAATAGATGTCGGAAACGGTTGGAATAAGATTATACTCAAGGATGAGTTCGATTTCGTTTTCGAAGGATGGCGACAGGATCAGCACCGGGATGTCCAACTCCTGGTAGCGAAGCAGCGCGCCTTCTTCGGCATTTGCCACGCCCAGGAAATCAACGCCCTCTTCGATTGCTGCTTTGCCGATCTCATAAGCACCATGCCCGTAAGCATCCGCCTTGACGATCTGCATGACATGCGTCCCCGGCTGGATGAAACGCTTCAATTGCTTCATGTTCCAATGATACGCCGAAAGGTCTATTTCTGTCCAGCTTCGATCTGTAATCTGCATCAGAGAATATCCTCGAGATTGCCTTTGAAACGGAAATTCGGATTGAGATCGGTGATGAAGTCCTCCGATTCGTGTAGCAATATGGTCTCATATGCGCGGTTGAATGTGCCATCTTCATTAACGAGAATCTTCAGAATGGGGTGCAGAAGGTTTTTATGAGAAAATCCCACTACGATGCCGATACGCCCGGAATTGAGTTTAAGCACACTTCCAATGGGATAAATACCCATCACCTTGATGAAATGAAACACCAACCGGCGATCGAACTTGTTGTTGGACATCTTGTGCAAGAAATTGATCGTCTCGGCAGGTTTTAGTGACTTCTTGTAGCTGCGTTCGGTGGTGAGTGCGTCATAGAAATCCGCAATGGAAACCAGCGCTGCGTACTTGGTGATATCCCTTCTGGATAGCCGATCAGGGTAGCCGGTACCGTTATACGCCTCATGATGATGGCGTACGATGTCCAGAACCTGGTCGTTCCGGAAATTCTCTCGCTTGCAGATCTCATAACCATAAACCGGATGCCGCTGCATGATCTCGAATTCCTCATCGGTTAGCTTTCCAGGCTTGTTAATGATGTTGACGTCGATTTTTGCCTTGCCCACATCGTGCATAAGGGCTCCCACTCCGATTGTGTCAAGCTGCTCGGTGGTCATTGAGAGATGTGAAGCGATGGAAAGCGAGATGGCGGTGACATTGACGCTGTGGTTGAAGGTATATTCGTCGGTGCGCTTGAGGTTCACCATACTCATGAGCGCGTGGGGATTGTGGATAACACTTTCGATCAGCTGGCTGGCCGCATTGCGAACTTCCACGCTGTCAATGTTCTTTCCCATACGCACGTTGTGCAGAACGTCATCGATAACGCTCTGTGCGGATTCGTAAATCCTTCGAGCCACAACGAGTTCCTGTTTGAGCTCGCTGATGATTTTATCAGGATCTTCAACCTCTTCCAGAAACTCCTTCTCAAGCTTCTTTTGCTCCGATGTGCTGCCGACAGGTTTGTAAGTCTCTCGTGTGACGAACACCTTACGCACGCCGCCTTGCCGGAGCTTCTCAATCTGCAGCTCGGAATCGATAAAAATCCCAGCGTCGAGCAGTTTAAGGCCAAACTCGTTGTGTACAGGACGCGATAGGCACATCCCGATCGCAAGCTTATCGATATCGATCAGCTCGTGGTCGGAATTGATTTGTTGATCCATCAAAAGTATTTTGCCGCGATATCGGCCAGTCTGGACCGTTCTCCCTTCTCAAGGGTAACGTGTCCGACGATATCTTCTCCTTTTAATTTTTCGACAACGACGCTCAGCCCGTTACTCTCGGAATCCAGGTATGGGATGTCGATCTGATAAGGGTCGCCGGTCAGGACGATCTTTGTCCCTTCGCCGGCACGAGTAATAATGGTCTTCATCTCGTGCGGTGAGAGGTTTTGCGCCTCGTCGATGATGATGAATTGCTTGGGCAGGCTGCGTCCGCGAATATAGGTAAGCGGTTCCAACTCGATGAACCCGTAATCGAGGTATTCATCAAGCGAGGGACGTTTCTTGCCAAAAATCTTGCCGTTGTCCGCGTGATCTTCGTGGCCCAGCAGAAGAATTTCCATGTTGTCATAGATCGGCTGCATCCAGGGATTGAATTTCTCCGCCTTGCTGCCGGGAAGAAATCCGAGATCTTTGCCAAGCGGTGAGATGGGACGCGAGATAACGAGTCGCGTGTATTTATCCTCTTCCATCACCTGATTCAGCCCAGCCGCGATCGCAATGAGCGTCTTACCGGTTCCGGCCTTACCCGCGAGGCTGACCATCTTGACATCGTCGTCAAGAAGAAGATCGAAGGCAAGCGCTTGCTCTTCATTGCGAGCGGTGATGCCAAAGACCTGCTGTCCTTTGTAGTACGCCAGCGGATAGAGCGTCTTGGTGGATGCGGAGTAACGTGTAAGTGTATGCTCGGAAGGTTTCTTCTTGTTGATCACCCGCACAAATTGTTGCGGGTAGAACCTGAAAGTCCTGCGTGTAAGGTATTCGCGCTCCTTGAAGTCATGATACTGTTTCTCGGTGAGAATCAGTTCGGTTACCCCGGTATAGAGCTCTTCGAATTTAATGTGATCCGATTCGAAATTCTCGGCTTTGAGCTGCACGGCGTTCGCTTTGATGCGCACGTTGGCGTCTTTCGATACGAGAATCACCTCGGAGTCGTTGTATTTCTTCTGGAAGTAAAGCGCGGTTCCGATAATGAGATTATCGTTTGTGTCGGTTATCAGGATATCGCTGGCCGTGTCGGAGATTTTCCGGCTGAGCGCGACCTGGATCAGGCCACCCTTTTCGGTTTTGATGCCATCCTGAAGGCTTCCCTTTTGACGTAGCTGGTCAAGATATCTTCCGATTTGACGGGCGTTCCGGCCTTTCTCGTCCAATCCTTTCTTGAAATTGTCAATCTCTTCGATCACGGTGATCGGGATGACTACACGATTTTCCTCGAAGGAGAATAACGCCTGCGGATCGTGTATGAGAACGTTTGTGTCCAATACGAAAATCTTTTCCATAGTTGCTCCATTCAAAGAACTCGCTGCCGCACTTGATAGCGCAACAGGGTTGATTACTGTATCTATCAAAAATATCGACGAATTCCAAACATTGTCAATGATTTTGTTGGCTGCCAGCCGCATTCACGAGTGACATTCAGCCCTAATATCAATAAATATTAACGAATTGCATTCACAAAACATGATTCGGGTGCTGAATTTGTTTCGGATCGATGCGCAACATATCCTTCCCACTTTCCGCTTGACAACCACGCTTTTTAAGAATAGTTCATTCCCTGGAGGTAATAGCATGCCCTTACCGTTTCATCACAATCGTAACCGTAAAATGATCCAACAGCGCCAGGTGTGCCAGGACGCCATCCTGCCCATGCTAAGGCCGTTCATGACCATGAATGGACGTCGTGTTCTCGAGCTTGGCTGCGGCGAGGCCGGCGTTCTCGATCGCTTCCTCGACGAAGGCGCGACTGGCGTCGGGATCGACCTCAGTCAATCCAAGATCGATTGGGCCCGGGAACATTTCGCGGATAAAATTCATGCCGGAAGAATGCAACTCGAAACGGCGGACATCTTCCAGTGGATGGCCGCACACCGAGAGAAATTCGACATCATCGTCCTCAAGGACGTGATCGAACACGTGGAAGCCAAGCGCGTGCTGCTCATGCTTTGCAAGAGCCTTCTTTCCAATGGTGGTGTGCTCTTCGTGGGATTTCCGCCGTGGTCGATGCCATTCGGTGGCCACCAGCAGATGGCCGATACCCCACTCGGAAAATGCCCCTGGATGCACCTGCTGCCAAAAGTCGCCTATCGCAAGTGGCTGGAACTGGTTGGCGAACGCGGTGAACGACTTGATGGGCTCATGGAGCTGCCGGAGACTGGGCTTTCAACCTTCGACTTCGAAAAGCTCTGCCAGAACTGCGGGATGACCATTCTCGAGCGCCGTCTGTGGCTGATCAACCCCATCTATCGCAGCAAGTTCCACCTCCCTACCGTGCCGCTGCCTTTACCAATGCCAATGCGCTGCGACCTCTTCACCACATCCGCCTGGTACGCGGTAACACCGTCCCACTAAGCCATGCGATACCTTTGTATAGCCATCTTACTCACTATTAGCGTTCTTTTAATTGCCAACAACCAGCTCGATATTGTATGGCAGCAACACGGCGAACAAGCAAATGACCATTTCGGTATAAGTGTAATTTCGTTGGATTTTAACGGCGACAATATCGATGATTTAGCAGTGAATGCGTCTCAATTCAACAATGATCCGAATTATGAAGCGCAAAGAGGCAAGCTTTATATTTATTTCGGCTCCGATGAGGGCTTGCCTGATGAGCCGAATTTGGTAATTACCACGGCAGTAGATACTACTCTGAATTGGAGATTTTCCTGGATAAAAATCGAGAATCTCGGTGACATGAACGGCGACAATTGCGATGAGATTGGATATACCTATTGTGAACGAACACATGATGATATCTATCATTACTTCTATTCCTATCGTATTCTTGAAGGCAGTACTGTTAATGATACACTTACAGACCATGTGTATGACTCCGAAGCTTCTTATTCAAATATCGATCTCCACCCTCTCGGCGACATCAACGGCGACGGGTACGACGACGCAGGCGTAACGGAATATGAATATCCCGGTTGGCTTACCTATTCGATCATCTACGGCGGCAGCTTCGAAAAGGTGGTGTTTGTTGACAGCATCTATACGCGCAACGGACGCGGCTTCCGCGGGCTTGGTGATGTGAACAACGATGGCTATGACGACTTCAGTTACTACTACGAGGGGGATCATGTTGATAATCCAGATGGAACGAATACCTATTATCACTATGATCGCTTCTTCTGGGGTGGAACTGTACAGGATACAATCCCGGACGCATCGTTCGATTATGAAAGGCGCACATATGGTTCTTCTAATAGCTATGAACTCGTACCGGCAGGAGACTGGGATGGCGATGGCTACGACGATTTCGCGTTCACCTATTATGATATAAATGAAGAATTCATTTCTGTTGGAACTCGCTTATGGCGTGGTGGCGAGACGATTGACTGGGACCGATATACGTATATCGAGACATCGAATTATTTCTGTCCTGAAGTTGGTGATATCAACGGCGATCAGAAAATCGACCTTGTTGATACTTATCCGGTTGAATATGGAGGATGTCTTTATTTCTATCTCGGGAACCAGAACGGAACAGAAGATTACTATGATTTCGATGGGCATTACGGTTATGGCGTAGGCTATGCCGTTGGCGATTTCGACAACGACGGTTATGACGATATCGCTGTGGGGGCTTTTGGCCGGAGCACATCAACACCTTCGAATTATGGCGATGTGTATGTGTATGCCGGCCATGCTGGATTAATTGAACAAGATCCGACACCGATTGACGATGAGACAGTGCCACCAGCGGATATCACATTCAATGCCTATCCGAATCCGTTCAATCCGGAGGTGTCGTTCGAGATCAAGACGGATACCGAATACCACGATTTGACGATAGAAATCTATAATATACGAGGGCAGAAAGTGGAAACTCTCTTCACCCCCCTGACAAGTGTGAGTTTTGCCGGAGGCAATAACTCGAATCACTCAAACGGGGACAAAGGGGGGTTATCGTCTACCATCCCCTGGAACGCCGAAGGCTTTTCGAGCGGGATCTACTTCTGTAAGCTGAATGCAGGAGATAAAACGCTCAGAACGCAGAAGGTGACTTTGTTGAAATAATTTCGGCTTTCGCGTAGCGGAAACGAAATCGTCGAACGAAAGCCTTTCGCGTAGCGAAATAGCGAAAGTGGAATTCAAATACCTCTTTTCTCCCTCACCCCGGTTCTCCTTCGTCGAACCGACCCTCTCCCGCAAGCGGGAGAAGGTTAGAGACAAGAGAATACAAAGCTGGAGTTCTGCGTACCAGGGAGAGCTATAGGGGCAATCCACAGTGATTGCCCTCTCTTCAAAGACGTCTGCGTACCCAGGGAAATTATTCACTGATCTAATGACTCAACACATCCTTCGAAGGCAATTTTTGGGAAAAACTTCTGGTCTGGACTGCTTTTTTGATATATTATCATGATGCGGTTGAGAAATCTCTTGCATCACCGAAATGGAATAAGAAACTTGTAATCAAAACGTAAAGGATACGAAAATGATATACTTGAAGAATTGTATGACATCCCGGCCAGCACCGGAAGTCATCGAAGCCATGCAACCATACCTGACGGAAAAGTTCTGGTTGCCCGATAACTTCGTGCAGCATGGCGAAGAGATACAATCCGACATCGCGGCATTCAAGCACACCATCGCGCAGACCATCAATGCCGACGATGCCGAACTTCATTTTACCCGCGGCGGCACCTCGGCGAACAACATCGCCATCAAGGGCTATGCTGTAGCCAACGCCAATCGCGGCAGGCACATCATCTGCTCGATCGTCGATTACCCGGACATCCTGACCAATGCAGCATTCCTCGATGAGAACGGCTTCGAAGTCACCTACCTCCCGGCGGACGAAGAAGCGTTTATCGATCTGGAAGAGCTTAAAGACGCCATTCGGCCCGATACGATCATGTTCCTGACCACACTCGCCAACCACGTAACCGGCACCGTTCAACCACTGGACAAAATTCGTGCAATCCTCGATCAGGCTCCGCAGAAAGTCGGGCTGATCGTCGATGCCGGCCAGGCGTATGGGAAGATGCCCATTGACGTGAACAATCCTGCTGTCGATCTGATGTCTTTTTCGGCCCACAAGATACACGGACCGCAGGGAATCGGCGCGCTGTATGTCAGAAAGGGTACACGGTTAGCGCAGGTCACGCACGGTATCGCTCGTGTCGATAATCTCGAGACAGGCATGATCCCGGTGTATGCCATGGCTGGATTCGCGAAAGCTGCGGAACTTGCGATTGGCAATTTGGACGAGAACATCGCGCACATGAAACGGATGCGCGACCGGCTTTTCGACCAGATTCAAGCACGCATTCCGCATATCATGATCAACGGCCCGAGAGACAAAGGGCGCATCGCTCACAACTGCAACATAAGCTTCCTTTTCATCGAGGGTGAAGCGATCATGATGATGCTTGATATGCAAGGTATCGCCATGCAGACCGGCAGCGCTTGTGCGTCGCAGGGTCTCAAGGCGAACTACATCCTGATGGGTATCGGAAGGACGCACGAGCAGTCGCACGGCTCGATGAAGATGACGGTTAGTCGCTATACCACCGAAGAAGAGATTGACAAAACAGTGGACGCGCTGGAAAAAGTAGTCGCTACGCTTCGAGCGCGAAGTCCGCTATATAATGCGTAGCGTAAACTCAAGCGTATGAGAGGTTAACATGCAGTATTCTCAGAAAGTACTTGATCATTTCATGAACCCGCACAACATCGGGAAAATGGATAATGCCGACGTAATCGCGACCGAGGGAAGCCCCGCATGCGGTGACCAGGTGACGCTTTACCTGAAAGTGAATCCCGAGAACAATAAAATTGAGGATATCAAGTTCCAATCCTACGGCTGTGCATCCAACATCGCAACCGCGTCGATCATAACCGATATGGCATTGGGCAAATCGCTGAACGAAGCCAAGAACATCACGTGGAAAGAAGCCGCTGAAACGCTCGATGGTCTTCCGCCCCAGAAGATGCATTGCTCCGTGCTGGCAGTGGATACACTTCGAAAAGCTATCAAGCAATACGAAGTGGAACACAATCTGAGTGACGCGGAAAAGTTCAGCAAGGATTCGATCCTGGAAGAGCTTAAGAAGGTCATTTACCCCAAGGTTGGAGAGGATATCGTGACCCTGAAAATGGTCAAATACGCCGGATTCGATAACGGCGTCGCGATCGTCGATCTTGATATTCCCAGCTTCGATCCGCACCGCGACAACGTGGTGGAAGAGATCACAGAACACCTGGAAAAATTCGACGAAGTGAAAGAAGTCCAAGTCAACATGCAGAAATCATGATGAGAAAATCAACGATATTGGCCCTGGCGTTCCTGTGCATAATGATGGCTGCAAACGCGGCTGAATTACGCACAGGAGCGCTTTTGGGGGGATTGATGACGGAAATCGGCAGCGATCCAGATATCGATGACCGCAATGTATATAGCTTCGCCGGCGGTTTTTATGTCGATTACCGCGCCGAACTCTTTCAGGAATTCGGTTGGGGCGTACAGGCCGAGTTACTATACACAAACCGCGGAAGTAAAATTCCCTCATCGAATACAAGCCCCAAAGAACGCTACGAGCTGACCTACCTGCAACTTCCTGTCATGGTCAGAATGGATTTCCGTATCGGTAATATCATCCCCTATCTCAGCGCTGGCACGTACGGTGCCTACAATCTTACAGCAAAGCACATCTACGACGGCGATACTGAGAACCTCGACAACGTGGAAGACTTTGAATTTGGCGTGATCCTCGGAAACGGCATCAACTGGGGTCGCTACTCCATTGACCTGCGATACGAACAAGCGCTTACACCGTTCTACGATGAGGAAGTCGAGCTGAAGAACATCGCCTACTCGGTGCTTCTCGGCTATTCTTTCTAACCCGCACGATTCCTTCTCACGACAATTGGGTACGCAGAGTTCCAGATCCGCATTAGAGAGGACAGACACAGTGGTCTGCCCCTACAGCAGCCTTGGGTACGCAAACGTCTGTGAATTTGCATTCAAATTCGAATCTCGTGTGAAACGATTGCGAGCCTGAGAAAACGCTGCTGTGTCATGCTGAGCCGTGAGTTTTGCGAAGCCCAAACTTGAATCCCTCAAGAGTCGAAGCATCAGCGCCTACATTCCTCTTGGAGCGCCAAGCCCCAGCTTGGCATCACTATCCCAATTCTTCTCCAATTATACACAACCCATGAAATCAACATTTAGAAGATGATTTCACAAAGAAAAAGCTTGATCAACCAACACCCTCTTGCAGGATATGCTGTTGGAGGTACACCATGAACGAACAACAGAGGGACTACCTTTTAAAGCTGGCTCGAACCAGCATCGAAACCTACCTGAAGACCGGTAAGAAGCTTCAACCGGAGAAACCAAGCGACAACGATCTAATCGCCGAACGCGCCGTGTTCGTCACCCTGAATAAACGCGATAACCTGCGTGGATGTATTGGGATGATGATCGCCCGGGAACCGCTCTACCTTGCTGTTTCGGAAATGGCCGCAAGCGCTGCGTTCAACGATCCACGCTTCCCGGCAGTCACCGCGAACGAACTGGATCAGATCACCATTGAAATTTCGGTACTTAGCCCTATGCAACGCATCGACGACTGGCAGGATATCCGCATGGGAATCGATGGCGTCTGGGTACGAAAAGGCTTTTCCAGCGGGGTTTATCTACCGCAGGTAGCCACGGAAACCGGATGGGATACGGAGACCTTCCTTATGAGTCTATGCGCTCATAAAGCAGGACTTCCCGCCAACGCTTACAAAGACCCTAATACCGAGCTATTTATCTTCCAGGTGGAGAAATTCAGCGAGATTAGTGAATAAATATGATTAATCGACTGGGGGATTGACAGGAAAATACAACTGCTCATGATGACGCACATTAATCAAACAGAAGGCGAAAAATGAAAATACTGATTACTGGCTCAACCGGATTCGTTGGCTCACGACTCATGTGGGAACTGGAAAAACTCGGTCACGATGTGGTTGGAATCGATAAGAAAAGCGAATGCATGATCGAATCGCACCCGGCAACCGTTCTTGGAAATCTTCTCAAGCGCGACGAGCTCAATCGGATTGATGAGTCAAGCCTTGACCTTATCATCCATTGTGCAGCCGAAAAGCACGATTTCGGGCTTACCGAAGACGAATATTACCTCAATAATCAGAAGGCTACCGAGGAACTTTGCGATTGGGCAAAGAGCGTCAAGAAGATGATCTACATCAGCACTGTCGGTGTCCACGGACATCCTTCCGAGCCCACGGATGAAACAGGAGCCCTCAATCCCAATCACCCCTACGGCGCATCCAAGCTGGAAGGCGAAAAAGCCGTCCGCAAGTGGCTGGAAGCCATTCCGCAACGCGAAGTGATCTTCCTTCGCCCATCGATCATCTACGGACCATATAACTACGCCAACATGTACAATCTCATCGATATGTTACACCGTCGCCCTTGGGTCACCATCGGCAGTGGCAACCATGTCAAATCGATGGTCTCGCTCTCGAACCTGATCGACATGATCCTCTTCGCGATTGATCATCTCAAGCCAGGCCTTGAGATCTACAACTGCATCGATAAACCCTATGTCACTGTGCATCAGCTGATGGAAATCATAGGCTCGAACAAGGGTTTCCGATATCCGGCAATACGGATCCCTTACGGATTCGCATTAGCCATCGGAAAGGTGTTTGACGTTCTCAGCAAGGTGCTGAATAAAGACTTGCCGATAAACAGTGATCGAATGTACAAACTTAACACGGCTACCCACTTCCTTGGCGAGAAAATACGCAAAGCCGGCTACGTTCAGCAACACACGATCGAAAAAGAAATTGGTCGTACCTGTCAGTGGTATTTGAAGCATAATAAAAAAACGGCATAATTCATGTATATCGAGCTGAAGAATATCCGTGCAGGCTACCCGGAGAAAACCGTCATCGACGGGCTTAGCGTCCGGTTCGCCGAGGGTGACTTCTGTGCGTTGATTGGTCCTAACGGCTGCGGTAAATCAACACTCCTCAAGACGATCATCCGCTTCCTTCAGCTTCAGAGCGGTAAAATCTTACTCGACGGCAAAGATACCGATCAGCTTACCCGAAAACAGCTCTCCCGCGAAATCGCACTCATACCGCAAGACTTCCATCTACAGTTCGATTACACAGTAGAAGATATCGTACAGATGGGAAGATTCCCATATCTCGACGCATGGAAAGACTACTCAAAGAAGGATATGGAGGTCGTTGAGGCAATACTGGAGCAGCTTGACCTGACGTCGCATCGGGAAACACCGTTTTCACAACTCAGCGGCGGCGAGCAGCAGCGTGTCTCTATCGCAAGAGCTCTTGCCCAAGACACACGCACGATCTTGATGGACGAAAGCTTCTCTCACCTGGATATCAACCACCAACTCGAGATCATGGAATTAATTCGCTCGGTCAATCGAGAGCAGGGTAAAATGGTGATTATGGTCTCTCACAACATCAACCTCGCTGCAAGTTATTGTCCCCGCGTGGTGATGATGAAAGCTGGTGCGTTGGTCGCTGACGGATCACCTGACGAAGTAATCAACGAAAGCAATCTGCAACTCCTTTTCGGAACAAGAATTCCGCTGGTGACCAATCCTCACACCGGCCGTCCAATGATTGTCTATCCCTCATGAAACGCCTTCTGACCACCGTCATCCTCCTTGCGTTCATCCTGCCCATCATCGCTATCCGTGGCTATGTTGTGGATCCGGACGGTAAAGCCATCGAGAGCGTCTCCGTTTTCTGCGGTAAAACTGGCGTTTACACGGATGCCAGAGGCCGTTTTCAGCTCGACACAGCCTGCGATTCCCTGACCTTTCAAAAAATCGGCTATCGCAAGACATCGCGCTCAGCACAACAGATTTTCGAGAACCCACGTATTGTTCTGGATCGCGATACGATCGCCATCGAAGGAATAGAAGTTCGCGAGGAACGTTATTCGTCGCATCTCCCCGACTACGCTGGTAAAAGAACAATCCTTGTGGAAGAAACCGCCAGCGACGCCGCTTCAGTGGTGGGTCAGGAAACGGGCATCTATCTTCAGGGAGGTAGCCTGCCCGGCGAAAGCCGTTATCTATCTTTGCAAGGCCAGCGCACCAAACACACAGCCGTAATGATCGATGGCGTTGTAGTCAGCACACCTGGGAACGCGTTCGACCTCTCCACCATCCCATCTTCCATGATCGAACGGATCGAGATTATTGAGGGTAATGCAGGCGCGATCGCCGGCAGTGGCGCTATCGGTGGGATCATCAATGTGGTCACGCGGCGCGACACCATCCAGTCGCCAGATATTCATATTAAGGTACTGACACAGCAGGCGTTAGGATCGTACAACCTCCAGAAAAATCGCGTTGATCTGTCTGTATGGAATCGATTCAGCAAGACCGATCTCAGCTTCAACCGACTTTACAACCGCGCTGATTTCGAGTACGAGACACAGCAGGGTGATACTGAGACCAATCCCAACAACGCCATCTCGAGCAGCGATTTCGGCCTGACTCAGGAATTCTTCTTCCTGCCGATTCGAAACCGGCTACAGATCATGTACCGCGAGTTCAGCAAGCAGATGATTGGCCGCTATAGTATGCTAAGTGCGTACGACGACGCGCATCTACATGGCAACTCCGCTCGTATGTTCCTCGATCTGGACAAGGAGATCGGCGATGCTCAGTTTCGGCTGGTCTCACACTGGAATCGGGATTACACGCTCTATGACAACACGGGGTCCAGTTCGAGCCTTTCGATAGCAAAGGGTAAAAACAACTATTATTCCTATGGTGTAGACCAGATTACGAGTATCAATCTAATGTCTTTTATGAATCTTATCCCTTCATTTACCTGGCGTACACAAGAATATCGATACGATGACATCCTTTCCGATCTGAATGATGTCGACCCAATCCGCCAGACATCCATCGCACCTCATGTGCAGTTTTCCGCACAGACAGAAATTAATGAGCATGAGCTGACGACCAACGTGGATTATCGTTACGATCACGTCCACACCGACAGCGTCGGCAATGACGCCTTCCATAGCTGGAAAGTAGGCGCGCAGTGGAAATGGATCAGAGAACTGGGATTTTCGCTTGGCGGTGATTACGGTAACGGCTTCTCGCTTCCGTCTATCTATGACCTCTACTGGAAAGGTGGCGGCCAGGCGATGGGAAATCCCGATCTGAAGCCGGAACGAAGCCTCGGTTACACCATCTCGGGATCGATCTGGTGGAACGACATCCTCCAGCTCGATTCGCAATGGAGCGACCAGAAAGTGGACGACCTGATTTTCTGGCACAAATCGGTAACCAATTGGAAACCGGACAACATCGGCTCCGCGACTGTGAGAAACTTCCAGATAGATCTATCAGCCAGCCCGACTCCTTTTTTATCGCTAAGCGCCAGTTGGCAGAGAACGTCCTCTAAAGACTCCAGTGGGAGCGATCATGACGGTAAATTTGTTCCAGGCGTCCCACTTTCCATCACCCGCCTTGGAATCACCCTGCAGCAATGGAATGCGCAAATCGGCGTTACCTGGAATCGTGTCGGCGAACGTTACACAACGCAAGATAACCTTATTGGAGCGATTTCGGCTTACGAAACACTGGACGCAGAATCGCGCTACCTGCTGAAGCTTGAACACTGGAAGCTCCCCTCCCCCGCTTTTTACTTGAAAGTCAACAATCTACTCGACGAGCGCTATGAAATCGACTTGGGGCAGCCTGAACCCGGCACCAACTGGGAAACAGGTATCTTCCTGGAAGAGACATTCTAAGAGCCTTGCAAGCCTGACACAAACTTGTTTTGATTGACAGTTTCTCGTTCTTCTTGTATATGTGTAAAATGAGGTTAATGTGAGGAGATACTATGATAGCCGAATTTTCGTTTCGGTTCGATGAGCCAATTGTCTGCACAGCCATTCACAACGGTCATTTGATGAGCGTCCCTTTCAAAGAAAATCTGGGGATTACCGAGGATGATCAATTGCGTGAAGAGGACCCCTTTACTGGCTATTTCACGCTAATATCGAATAATCGCATCATTGGCCGTTTCAGTCGATTTGAGGTTGATCTGAATCGTTCTCCCGAAAAAGCTATTTATCTCGAGCCCGAAGACGCCTGGGGACTGCCGGTTCGTAAAAGACCATTACCGGAAGAAGTTGTACAGGGCGCCAGGCAGAAATACGCGCTCTTCTATACACGCACAAATCTCTTTTTCCAGGAGATGAAGGACACGTTCGGTAAATTCTTCGTGTTCGATATCCACTCCTATAACCACCGCCGCAACGGACCCCTCGCTCCGCCAGACGATCCCGCTCTGAACCCGGACATCATCCTTGGAACAAACAACATGAGTCCGGCGTGGTTCCCTCTGGTCGAGAAACTTCGCGATCACCTTTCAGAAGCCGATTTCTTTGGCCGCAAACTCGATGTCCGTATTAACGTGAAATTCCCCGGGGGGCACTTCTCCCGCTGGATTCATAACACCTACCCGGATTCGGTGTGCTGTGTCGCGCTCGAATTCAAGAAAATATTTATGGACGAGTGGACCGGTGAGCGTCATCTAAAAGTTCAGGAGCGACTTCGGGAGGTTCTCGAAAGCTCGTTTGAGATGATCAAAGCAAACCTCTATCAGATGTAGTTTCGTTGCGATAAACTACTTGTTGACCGGCTTTTTCCTCATAGTAACTTATAAAATCAATGTGCCTAAATTGCTGGATTTCATGGAGAAAGCACAAAGAATACGCTCGTTCAGGTATCAGTCCCGGTGAAGGATGGAAAGAACGTAATCGGAGCAACCACCGTCGGTATCGTTGTAGAAGATATTGAATAACAATTTTTTTTTGCTCCAAGTTCATCATTTGCAGCGATGTCATAGTGTCGAACAAAATAAAAAAAATGATCCCCATACATTTTTCTTGTCATTGTCGTATTTTCATATTATCTTGATGTCATCAATATTTCACCACGTCAAGTGTATTTGGAGGTTTCCAATGGGAAAGCTAACTATCATCTCACTCCTATTGCTCGTATCGATAAGCCTGGTAGCACAGGAATCACACCCCGGACTGTTAAAATTGATAAGTAACGTCGTTGTAAAACTTGAGACCGACCCGATCATCGTTTCTGCCGTTCGAGCAAAGAACGAGCAAAATGAATCATCGGAGGAAATTCAGAAACATGATCAGGAATGGATGGCCGCAAAATCCCCTACACCTTTCATGAATTCTTTACTCGAAAACGATGTAAGCGAATATCTTCGCAAACTATCAACAGCAAAGGCGTATTACGCTGAAATTTTCGTAATGGATAAAAATGGAGCCCTTGTGGCACTATCTGATCTAACATCGGACTACTGGCAAGGCGATGAGGATAAATTCACGAAATCCTATGCAAATGGAGAGGGCAAAACCTTCATCGACAATGCGAAATATGATGAAAGCTCAAAGAAAACGTTGGTTCAAGTATCCGTCCCGGTGAAGGATGGAGAAAAGGTAATTGGAGCAATCACAGTCGGAATTGTTGTTGACGAGATAGAATAACGGCTGAATCTTTTATCCGCTGCAAGCAAGTAACTTGCAGCGGTTTTTTTGTGCTTTTGAGACACTATGTGAAGTTTTTCAAATATTTTCCTTGAACTCCACGGTTGCCTCATTCACAATGGATTGAAATAATCATCAATGAGGCAATCAATGCATATTGGAATCGCTGGAGCAACAGGGGCCGTCGGCAGAATGATGATGAGCGTTCTGCATGAGATGGATCTACCCGTTCATAACCTTGAACTATTCGCATCCAAAAGGTCAGCCGGTCAACAGCTCATGTTTCGCAACAAGCCTGTTGCAGTCCAGGAACTAACCGAAGAGGCGATGCGCAGGAAATACGATTACCTGCTGTTTTCTGCCGGATCGGGAACCTCGCTCCGATTTGCTCCCATAGCGGCTGAAGCGGGAAATACAGTAATCGACAATTCCTCCGCATTCCGTCGAGACGATACTATCCCGCTTATCGTTCCCGAAATAAACGGTGATTTGCTGAGAGATTACAACGGAATCGTCGCTAACCCCAATTGCTCGACCATCCAGCTTGTCATGGCGCTACATCCGCTTGCACTGAAATACGGCCTGAAACGGGTTTTGGTAACGACCTTCCAATCTGTATCCGGTGCCGGAAACAAGGGTATTAGGGAACTGGAAAATCAGCGTAACGGATCAAGCTATACCCACCACTTTCCACGCCAGATCGACCTAAATGTGATTCCGCAGATAGGCGCATTCGACAAGAGTGGCTACTGCGAGGAAGAGCTCAAGATGCATCACGAGATCCGCAAGATCCTCAGAGATGATACGATCGAGGTTTCAGCGGAGACGGTGCGGGTTCCTGTCCTATACGGCCACAGCGAAAGCGTATACGTGGAACTGAAGGTGCCTGTTTCACCCACAGAGGCAGCGCAAGTTCTCCAGAGCAACCCAGGCATCACGCTCCATTTGGACGATTACATCACACCACACGAGATCGGTGATTCGGATGACAGCCACGTTTGCAGAATTCGTCAGGGATGCCGGGAAAACGAATTGCGTTTCTGGAATGTCGCCCACAATGTCCGTCTTGGCGCTGCAACCAATGCCATTCGCATTATAAAAACGATGATTTCACTTGCCAATAAATGATACGGCGCTATCATGATAATAGAATGAAATTAGAGGAGCTCCGATGCCTTTACAGGATATATTTGAGAAAGCGGAAGAATCAGTCGTTCGTTACCCCGTCGAAATCAACAATCGAACCGTATACGTTTACGAGCTCAAGTTGAGCAATGCAGAACCTGTTCTGAAGCAATGTCTGGATTTCATCCTGCAGGATTCTGCTCAATTCAGGCAAATCCTGATGGTGTTCAACGCCAAGCATGTCAATTCACGCCAGACTAATCTCTTCAAGATCGCGAAAGTGCTGGACGATTACAAAGAGCTTCTCTTCAGTAATAAGCTGCTTCGGTTCGCGATCGTTGTGAAAAGCTTCATCCTCCATCGGCGCATTATTTCTCTGTTCGACAGACTATTCGATGAGAACAAGGTCAGTCGTCAGAAATACACCTACTTCTCAGAAAAACATAAAGACCGCGTCAAACCCTGGTTGGAACAGGCAAAATGACATCGAATGGATAAAAAAGCAAAGCTTCCTGCAGACGACCAACAGCTCCATAAACAGCGCATGCGCGAGCGATTCGTTCGCGATGGCCTGGATGGCTTCCACGATTACGAAGTGTTGGAGTTGATCCTCTCCTATTCGATCGTCCGCAAGGATACACGCAGCTTGGCAAAGAGCCTCATCCGCAGATTTGGAAGCCTTAGCGATGTCCTTAATGCTCCTGTGAGCCAACTCACCGAAATCGATGGGCTCGGTGAACGTTCGGCAGTCCTCTTGAAACTCATGCGTGACGCAAATGTCTATCATCTCCGCGAGAAGATTCTGCATCGTGACTACATCACCTGTGCGGACGATGTTTTTCGGTACCTCAAGACCTGCTATAAAGGCGTTAAAACCGAGCAGTTCAAGATCGTTTACCTTAACACCCAGAACATGATCATCACCGAAGAAACACTTTTTCACGGCACGCTCAACATATCGACGATCTACGTCCGGAAGATCGTGGAGCACGCTTTGATGTACCATGCACACGCCGTAATATTGGCACATAACCACCCCGGCGGCAATATCGAGCCCTCCAACGAAGACATCTTTATCACATTGAAAATCCGAGAAGCCCTAGCGCTGGTTGAGATCCAATTACTGGATCATATCGTCGTGGGCCAAAACGAATATTTGTCCTTCACCAAACGTAAAATACTGAAGTAAGGAGAGATAATGAGCCAATTTGATGATTACCGCGAATTTTTGAAAGACGCCATTAGGTTACGCACTGATTTCAGCCAGTCCGACCAATATAATGGCGTCCCGATGCCCCCAATCCAGAAACCATATCCTGCCGATGCGACCTTGATCGAATTGCCTGGACCGGATAAGTGGACAACCATCCCCGAGATCCCGCTCCTGGAGGCAATCGCCCACAGAAAAAGCCATCGTCAGTTTCGTGATGAAGCACTGACAATGGAAGAACTATCTTTCCTACTTTGGATCACGCAAGGAATACGCGATTTCGATAATCCCAGACGCATCTTCCGAACCGTCCCTTCGGCAGGAAACCGCCATGCCTGCGAGACCTATCTCGCTGTGCGGGATGTGAAAGGACTTGATACAGGATTTTATCGTTACCTACCTGTAGAACATGCTCTTCTTTTCCTTTTCAGTGAAGACAATCTCGCCGAGAAAGTCAAAGAAGCGGTCCTTGGACAGGCATTCTCCGCTGCAGCGGCTGTGACGTTCATTTGGACAGCAATCCCCTACCGCATGGAGTGGCGTTATTTGGATGTTTCGCATAAAGTTATCGCGGTTGATGCGGGACACCTCTGTCAAAATCTGTACCTGGGCTGCGAAGCGATTGACGCGGGAACCTGTGCGATCGGAGCATATCATCAGGAGAAGATGGACAAGCTGCTTCGCGTGGACGGGAAAGAGGAATTTACAGTTTATATCGCCCCTGTAGGTAAAAAGAAAGTAATTGAATAGAAATCATCGAGATACAGCGCTTGTGCGATATATCATCGAAGCGTCAGGAAACGTTTCATTTGACAAGATAAGGGACGTATTAATTTATCTCCCATATTATACAGGAAATTCACGATTTAGATTCATTCACAACGTACTTTGGACTGGATAAGAGATGTCGATGCATAAGGTTCTGTTTATTATCATGCTCCTGCCTCTTGCGCTATCCGGCGTTATGTCGCCCGATAGCCTCGAAATGCATTTACAGACTCTTCCTCAAGTGGGAAAGATCGACCTCCTGAACAGCTCCGCCGAAGAACTGATCGATTCGGAAGTTGACTTCGATGTGGTCAGATCCCTTGGCTACAGTCAGCGAGCCTTGAACCTATCCAAGCGAGTAGGCGATGTTGATCGGGAAATCAAGTCGCTGATCATGATTGGTGAATGCTATCGTTTCCTTGGCGATTTCGATAAGGCGATGTCATATTTCATGGAATCGTACCACCTTAATGAAGAGATTCGCAACGACCAGGGCCTCGCCAGCACAATCAAATATATCGGAAAGGTCTATTTTTACATCGAGAACTACGACATGGCTCTTTCTTTCTACCGTCGTGCTCTCAGTTATCTTGAAGAGGATGAAACTCAGTTGCGAGCAGATCTCTTCAGCGATATCGCCGAAACCTACCTCGCCCGGAAGGAGATCAATCATGCGATCGCCTATTTCGGAATCGCGGAGCAGCTCTACGAGGCAATAGGTGACCAGATGGGTATTTACATGACGCGCAAGCATGTCGGTATGGCCTATCTCGATATGGAGCAATATGACCTGGCAATTGAGTTTTATACCAAGCTGATCAAGGATTTCGATATTCCGGGATTCGAGTTTCTTATAACCGACTCATATACCAATATCGGTTGGGCATATTATAAAATCGGCGATTTCGAGAAAAGTCTGGCAAATAATCTCAAGGCCATGAACAGGCGTAAAGCTGGGAACCAGATAAATTATGGCAGTGCCTTACGGAACATCGCCTTCCTTTATTACAATTGGGGAAAACTCGATCAGGCAAAGGAATATCTTGGTCAGGCATTTGAGGTTCTTCGGAAGTCGAAAGCCATCAGGGCTCGCCAATATGTGCGCGACTGCTTTCTGAACTACCACAACATCTTCTTGAAAGAGAAGAATTACCAGAAAGCGTTAGAATATTACGTCAAATACAGCGAACTCTCCGATAGCCTCGCAACCAGAAACGCTAACGAACGAATTGCCAAACTCAATGCAGCGTACGAGATCGAGAAAACCTCCCGTGAGACGGAACTGCTGCAGAAGAATGCCGAAATCAGCAATCTGACATTGAAGCGGCGAAACCTTGCTCTCATTCTGGTTGGAGTAGTGCTGCTGCTTGTCTTGATTATCTCTTTTTATATCTTCCAACGTTACCGCGAGAAGCTCCTCAAATCCAATGAACTACAACAAGCGGTTGATGAACGTACTCAGGAATTACGCGAAGAAATCAAGATGGTGGAACGAATCGGTAATTCACTTCGGAACTCGGAGAATACCCTGCGAACCATTTTCAATAGCGTCCACGACGCCATTTTGATCCTCGATCGCAACGGAAGAGTGCTCAGCGTCAACAAGCAAGCGCTCAATCTATTCCAGACAACCGAACAAAGCGCACTCGCATCCTATTTCCAGTTCGACTTCTCCCATAAGAGTAACCCACTCAGCCTGTTGCCAGATATTTGGCGCAAGGTTCTGGAGGGTCAGACAATCATCCGGGAATGGAATTCATGCGATCCGACAGGAAGCTATACCTTCGATTCCGAAGTAGTATTCAGTCGCATCGAGTTCCAGGGAAAAGAAGCGATCATCGCCAGTATTCGCGATATAACGATGCGTAAGAAGGGCGAGAAGAATCAGATCGAGCTGGAGCGTAAATCATCGGCTCTCGCCATGGCGGTGACTGCCAATCACGAGCTGAACCAACCGCTTATGATCCTTCGCGGATCTGTTGAGATGCTGGAAATGACCACTCCAACCGAGCAGTTAAATGAGAAGCAAGCCCAATATTTCCGCAATATCCACAAATCCATCCAGCGTATTCAGAAGATTCTCGATCAATTCAAGCAAATCGAATCGGTGGAATACGACGAATACGCTGACAACGAATACATGGTGAAATTCGACGACCACCAAACTCAGGATTAGAGCAACTATGAAAAACCTGCTTATCACTATTCTGCTTTTCCTGGCGACATTGTTGTCCGCACAAGATATTAAAACTCGCGTTATCGAGCATGAAAGCGGCGAACGCGTCCTGGTTCACGAGGTTCTTGTTCCAGCATCACTCGAAGATGTTTGGGATGCGCATACAACCAAAGAAGGCTTGGAGAGCTGGGCAGTTCCCCAATGCGAGATCGACTTCCGTAGTGGTGGTATGCTGAAGAGCCGCTATGAGCTGGAAGGTCGAATCGGTGACGAGAATACCGTAATCAATTTCATCGTCAATTTCGTCCCCTGGAAGATAATAACCATGCAGTCCCCACTCGGTAAGCGATTCCCGGAAGAGATTCAGAAAGGTTCCCTCAGCATGTACACAATCCTGGAATTTCAGGAGATCGACGAGAATCACACCCTACTCACGGCATATGAAACCGGCTTCAAAACTGGTAAGATTTGGGACAATCTGATTGAATTCTTCAAAGATGGTAACGCACAGGCTTATCGAATGCTCATCGATCGATTTGAGAAAGGGCCCGTCGATTGGAACAACGTGATTCAGAACTAATCAGGAGAAATCAACCCGCTTCCAGTTTCCTTTCATGTAGATCGCAAGCGCGATAATTCCCGCCAGAATATTGCTGACTACCATCGACCACCAAAGAGATTCCCACGGATATTTCGCGAATGGTTCCGACACCCGGAACAGAAAATCATACATGAAGCTATCCTTGAAGAAAGTAACCGTAAGTAGATATCCGCTCATGATATAAGTCATCGGAATACGGAACACCCAGAGACGCGCAAGGCCGATAACCATCGTAGGCATGGTCGTGCCTGCGCCATTGAAAACACCGAAGAAAATCATCATCGCGCTGAAGGTAATGGTCGAGAGCGAAGTGATGCGGAACATCCGTTTACCGATTTCGATAACGGCTGGATCATTGATGAAGAAACGTGTCATATCCTTTCCGAAGAAGAACAATGCAGCAGAACCTACCGTCATGATGATCATCACCAGATACATCGAGATTCGGATGCTCTTCACCGCTCTATCCGGTCTTTTCGCGCCCAGATTCTGCCCGATAATCGTCGATAACGCACTCGAAATACCCATTGCCGGCATCATGTAGAAGCTGACCATACGGTTATTGATCGCGTTCGCGGAGATAATCACCGTTCCGAAGGTATTGACGAAGCCTTGCAGAACGACGAATCCCAGGCTGTTGACGCTATTGGAGATCGAGGCAGGTATTGCGATCTTGAACAAATTGCGCAACATAGCAAGATTGGGCTTAAGATCGTCCCATTTCGGAATCAGATCGGTGTTTTTCCGAGAAATATATACGATTGCCAGTATCGCGCCAACGATTCGTGCAATCAGCGTAGCGTACGCAGCTCCCATCGTTTCCATACGATTGAAGCCAATACCGAAGATCATCAGTGGATCGAGAATCACGTTAAGACTGACCGAAACGAGCTGGATCTTCATTGGCGTCATCGCGTCGCCCATACCCTGTACGATCGCCGTATAGGATATCACGATGAACATGAACGCCATACCGATAAATATCGTCCGGTTGTAGCCAATGGCGAGGTCCATGATCTCAGGTGGCGTTTGTAAAAGCCTGAGAATCATTGGCATGGCAAGTTGGCTGAATACGATGAAGGCTGCGATGAACAAAGCAAGGATGACGCAGAACTGGCCGGTTACAAGCTTGACTTTGTCCAGCTCTCCAGCCCCTTTGAATCGAGCAACCAGCGCTGTGCCGGCTACTACAAATCCATTGCCGAACGACGAGATAAAGAAGACGAGCGGAAAGGCGATGGAAGTTACGGAAACCGCATCTACCGCCTTGTCGCCCAGCTTCCCAAGCCAGAAGGCGTCGGTAAGATTATAGAAGACCTGGATGAAATTGCTGAACATGATCGGCAGCGACAGCTGGATCAAGTTTCTCAGCAAGCTTCCCTGGGTCAGGTCTGTCCTGCTCGAGTCAGCCATTTCAAACAGAAGGAATTAGTATTGGTACACGAGCTCGACGTCCACCGCCTGCAAACCGCGATCGCTGTTTGTCAGGGTGAATTCGAAGATGTGGTCACGCGAAGGAAGTTCGTTGATGTCCACTTTCGTATCGAGCTGGGAATGGTGCAGGAACACCGATACATACGGTGATTCATGGCGCCTGGAGTCCATGATCCAGAGACCGCCGCTAATGTCTTTCATGAAACGTAGAAAACCAAAGCCTTTTTCGTGGTGATAGGAATAACATACGCCACGAACTCGACTTCCCTCTTCACCCCACGGGAGTTTCTTGCCTTCACCATTGTAATTGTCAAGGGGGAGAAGATCGGGCACGAGATACCCTGATGTAAACGTGTCGGCTTCGGTGCGCAGATCGGTGGAGACATTCTGGAATGCCAGCACTTCTACCCGGCAGCCCCGGCTCTGCAAAGCGCGGACAACCTGAATGAAATCGCCGTCTCCCGTGATCAGCATCACAGAATCAAGACGATCCGACTGCATCAAAGCATCGACAGCCATATCCAGATCCGCATTCGCTTTTGTATGAACATTGCCACGTTCGTCATAATACCGTCTGACTTTCTTCACAATGACTTTGTAACCATAATCACGCAATACCGCGTGGAAGCTTTTCGATTTTTTACGATATTCGATGTTTTGCTTCGCCTGCTCTTCGTCATACGCGATATAAGAATTGAGGCGCATAGCGACACCACCGTTGCGACAAGAGAACTCACGAAGTACGTCATAATGAATTCCATAACCGCCATTCATGGCGATATTGGACGCATCAATATAAACACCAACTCTCAGGTTTCCTCTTCGATCCATAAATAATCCTCCCGAAACGTTCTATGAACGGTCCGCTTTCAATACGGAAAGAAACGCTTCCTGCGGGACGTGGACCGAGCCCACTTCCTTCATGCGCTTCTTACCTTCTTTTTGTTTCTCCAATAATTTCTTTTTACGTGTGATATCACCACCATAGCACTTCGCGGTAACGTTCTTGCGGAGGGCGTTGATGGTGCTGCGGGCAATGATTTTCGAGCCGATCGAAGCCTGCAGGGCGATCTTGAACAGATGCTTCGGAATCTCCTCAGAAAGAGTCTCCGTAATGCTCTTACCCCAGGCAAACGCTTTTTCTTCATGGCACATAAAGCTCATCGCATCCACTTTTTCAGCATTGATCAGGATATCGACCTTAACGATCGGCGATCTACGAAATTCGAGGAAATGGTAGTCCAGCGACGCATATCCCCGGCTTACCGATTTCAGTTTATCATAAAAATCGAATACAATCTCAATCAGAGGCATCTCGTATTCCAGCATCATGCGCTTATCATCGATATACTGCATGTTTCGCTGCACACCACGACGCTCCTGAGTCAATTTCAGGATATTCCCCACAAACTCTGAGGGAACGATAACTTCAACAAGCATAAACGGTTCTTCGACATGGTCAATCAGCACCGGATCAGGGAAATCAACTGGATTATGGATTTCCAGCACCTCTCCGTCTGTTCTATAGATCATGAAACGCACGCTGGGGGTAGTGGTAATAATCGGGCAATCGTATTCGCGCAAAAGGCGCTCTTTGACGATCTCGAGATGCAGCATGCCAAGGAATCCACAACGGAAACCGTATCCCAGCGCCAGCGAACTCTCCTTCTCATAGACGAGTGAAGCATCGTTCAACTTCAGCTTGGCAAGGCTGTCGGTCAGGTGTACGTATTCATCCTTATCAATCGGAAATACACCGCTGTAAACCATCGGCTTGGGCTCCTGGAATCCCGGAAGCGGCAATACTTCTGAATGACCCGCAATAGTTACGGTGTCACCTACCTTCGCTTCGGAAACATCCTTCATACCTGCAATGATATACCCAACTTCTCCAGCCTCGAGGCTTTCGATCGGTACAGGTTTAAGACCAAGATAGCCGATCTCATCGACTTCATATTCCATGCCGGTGGACAGGAAGCGAATCCCATCGCCTCTGGAAAGCTTTCCGTCGTACATACGAATCAGTGTGATCACACCACGATAGACATCGTAGTAGCTATCAAAGATGAGCGCACGCGGTTGCGACGAGGTGTCTCCAGCCGGAGCAGGAATCTTCTCGATGATTCCGTCGAGCAGTTCGTCCACACCTTGTCCTGTCTTCGCGCTGATTTTGAAGATATCTTCCTCGTCAACGCCAATTGTATCAACGATTTCATGTACGATCGAGTCGAGGTCGACACCGGGGATATCGATCTTGTTGATCACCGGTACAACCTCGAGATTGTTGTCCATTGCAAGATAAAGGTTGCTCATCGTCTGCGCTTCGATACCTTGGGAGGCATCGACAAGAAGCACCGCGCCATCACACGAAGCAAGGCTCCGTGATACTTCATAGCTGAAATCGACATGTCCGGGAGTGTCGATTAGATTCAAGATATATTTCTGTCCGTCTTTTGTGTGTTCCATGCGGATCGCGTGCGATTTAATAGTGATGCCGCGCTCCCGCTCCAGATCCATATCGTCAAGCAGTTGGTCGTAATGACGCCCTTTGTCCACGACATGCGTTACTTCAAGCAGACGGTCTGCCAAGGTTGATTTACCATGGTCAATATGTGCGATAATGCAGAAATTACGGATATAGTCCCGCTTCATACTTCCTCCGAATTCTTCATTTTGAACTACAGGCCTGGATGTCAATGAAAAACAGAGTAACAGCAATACGCCATATTGTTCTTTGAGGTTCGGATGCTCTGAAATGTCCTTAAACGGGGTAATGGGTTACCTCAATATCGGCCAGAAACTTTGCGACCAAACGGGCCTAATCGATGATGTATGTTAATACTTGGCACTTGCCAGTGAGATGTTCAGAAAACCGATATCGTCATTTTCTCATAGAGCACTCTTCTTCTACTGGCTGCCCTAAGCGAAGATGTCAGGAGGACTACAGAAATTCGATGTGAGTTTCCTTGAGGTACTTTTTCTCGAGAACATCGCAGAAATGCTTGATCAGGTTACGACGAATCTCAAGTTCACGGGGAAGCGAGGGATCCTGATGCGCTTCGTTAATACGCGTTCCCACCACGAATTGCACGATATCGCTTTCGATGAAGAGCCGCGCGAGAGTCTTTATGGGGCTGTGCTTGACCTTCTCAAGTGGGTGTTCCTTATCCAGGAGTTGCAGGCAGCGGCTCAGCGTGATAGTACCTTCAGTAACCAGTTCAAATCCCTCCATCTCGGCTGTAGGAGGGATGTCTGCTCCGCGCCGGACTTCGTCGAGCTTTACAGAGATAGGAATATTCAGTTCCCGCGAGATAATGGAAGATGTCGTGCCGCCGCAGATAACCTTTCGACCCTTGAATTCCCGCGTTATATTCGCCAGTGTGGCATCCTGATCCCGATTATAGGGAGGCCCGGTCATCACGAGGAGCTTTCGCGGCTCGCGCAGATAAAGCGCTGCACAAGTAATATCATCCATGGCCTTGTGGTTGTCGTACTCGAGCGCTCGTCGGGTTGTCTGCATGCATAGCTCACCAGCGGATATGGAGCGATTTTCTTTCAGCTCGTGTTCAAGAAACCGTACCACGCCCTTTTCCGACCACCCCAACGGCATATACGCCGAGCCCATGCCCGATTGCGTCACACCGTCGGAGAAGAATACCAGGCGATCTTCCGGCTCCATTTTGAGCGTTGAATAGAAAAGGCGTCCCTTGCGTTCGTTGCTCAGGGTAATCTCGTTCTTGTTTAAGGATTGCGATTTACCGTCGCGTAGCAATACAATCGAGGGATTATCATACTCGATGATACGCACAGAGCCATCTGCTCCGGCATCGACGATGGTAAACGTGGAATAACCTATTTTACGCCTGGAGCATACCGGTAACGTCTCCAGAATAATCTCCGCAGCACGCCGGATATCCATGTTGGATAAGACGAATTTCGAGGCCATCGTGGTGGTGAGCGTAGCCAATACTCCGGCTTTCACGCCACTTCCGAGGCCATCTGCCAGCACAGAAACCACGCGGTCGTTGTCCTTCAGGCTGGTGAAATGATCACCGCTGACACCCTGCCCATGCTTGCGCAATTGATAATAATCGACTTCCAGATAGAGCTCGCCCATTACTCCTGCCCTTTCCGAGAGAACGACTGGATGATCGAGTTTAGGAGCACCTCGCTATCAGCTGCGTTTTCGCCCAGTAAAAACGCGATCTGCTGCACAGTCGTAAGGTTCTTTTTCATGACTTCGCGTGCATTCTGGATGATCTTTTCGCTCTGAATAACAGGCTCGGTAACGTCTTGCAGTACTCCGCCAACCGTATGGTGGGGCTCAACGGTGAATACCGTCAACCGGATCACCTTCTTGTCATGCTCGATATCCATCACCCTCGAGTCGCTCCCATCTTCCAAAACGTGCTTGAAAACCTCATGGAAGGGAACCAACCGTTCCAGATAGACGCCGGCAAGCTCAGGATTTACCTCGAACACGATCCCGGCATCGCCGCCGATGATCTCAACGAAACGCGGATTGCACTCCAGGATCTTGAGATCCTTGTCCACAATCACGACGCCACTCGGCATCGATTTCAACAGTGCATTTGCTTTGTTCTGCGCCAGACGCCTCAGATGAGAGACGCACATGGCAGGTTCAGCACGGTCTTCCAACATTGCAATTGCGAAATCCTGGCAGGTGTTATATCCACAACCACCGCAATTGAGTTCGTCCGAGTGGCGGATCTTTCCGATCCAGCGTAACGCCTGCGCAATCTGCTCAGGCAGGTACTTCTTCTTCTTGGGCGGTTCGGGATGGAAAAATCGTTCGATGTCATGAATGCTGTTGCGCGCCTCGTCTTCGGAAGGAAGCGGCGTTGTCTTCAATATCTGTGATCGCTTGACCACCGTCGCACCTCGCTTGGAGACTTGCGGTCCGTTCACACATCCGCCTTCACAGGCGAGTGCTTCGATAAACACCGGCGCATCCAGATTGAGCTTGTTGATATCTTCCAGCGATTCCATGATGTTCTTAACGCCGCTGACGCAGAGGAATTGCACATCACTGAGCTGGCGATTCTGACGTATACCGTCAATCATACCGCCGTCGATAGGATACCAGCCGCCTTCTTCGGCTTTTTCCGGCACGAAGGCGGCTGTTTCATCCGAGACTACGATTGACTCGCTGTTGAGCCATCTGCGAAGTTCTTTGAACGTTAGCGAAACGTCGATGGTCTCGCCGGTTTCGGTTTTTTTGGCGATGCAGGGACTGAAGAAGACAATACCGATATCGTCTCCGTAAAGGTCCCGCAGAATCCTGCCATGCGCCTGCACCGGCGACATCAGATCGGTCAGATTGCCGATGTAATCGGGGTAGAATCGCTCGATTAAGCGCACCACCGACGGACACGCGGTCGAAACATATACTCGTTTTTCACCCTCTGAAAGGATCCTTGCACACGCTGCTGAAACTTCCTGCGCGCCAAGTGCCGTCTCCGAGACGCCTTCGAATCCAAGCTGCTTGATACATGCCAGAAGCTGACCTTCAGGGATATCGGCAAACTCGCTACGAAACGACGGCGCTAGCGAGGCATAGACCTTCTTGCCCGAAGCAATCAGCTTTCGTGCCACATCGATATCGTCGCGCACCTTCTTTGCGCCCACGGGACAGACCAGTGTGCATTTCCCACAGTAGAGACAGTCTTCAGCGATAACCGCGGCACTGCCGTCGCGAACCAGAATTGCCTTAACCGGGCAATTTCGCACGCATTTGTAGCAGTCCTGACATTCGGTCTTTTCGGTATAGATCGGATTCTCAGCGTTCATAGGATGATTCCTTCAGGTTATAGATTCTCGTCAAGCAACTGGACGATATTCTCCGGCTGCACATTGTGATAAAAGACACCATCGATGACCATGTTCGGGCCTTTACCGCATTCGCCGAGGCAAAGCGAGCCCTCCAGACGGACGAATCCTTCCAGACCGTGCGACTTGATGTAGTCTTCGATCATGGACAGATTTTCGCGGTTCGCTCTTGCGAAGCAAGAACTTCCCATGCATATCTTGATTACCTTCATCCTACGCTCCGATCGCACCCTGGATCATCGAAAGCACGTTCTCAAGTGTCGCGAAATGGAGCACCTCATCGCCGACTGACACGGACGGTCCGCGGTCGCAACGCTCCGTACAGAAGGTTGCACCAAGATCGACTTTCTGAGTCCATTCGTTTTCTTCAACAGCCTTCAACAGGTTCGCGAGCAAGTCGTGCGCTCCACGAAGATAGCAGCTCGTGCCCACGCATACGCGGACCTTGATTCGCTCGGATGAGGAGGTTCCCGTAAGCGAGATATTCTCGTCCGCGATGCGCTTTCGGCTTGTATAATGTGTATGCAACATCTTGTGCGCGACTTCGCTGTTGGGCGCGTCGAGCATCGTGTTGTAAAGCTCCTGAATGTAAGGATTACGATGGGATTTCTTGAGCGGACTGACCTTGTCTGTATGGGTGATGGCTGTTGCACGCATCTGGCGCTTATCTTCTGAGTGAACAATCGGCTGTCCAGCGCCGCCAATGCAGCCGCCTGGGCAAGCCATCACTTCCACAATGTCATACTCCATCTCACCGCTGAGGACTTTCTTCGCCACGGTCGCGGCATTCTTGAGTCCATGCACGACAGCCATGCGAAGCTTGGTGGAACCGAACTCGATTTCCGTCTCGCGAATACCCTTCACGCCTCGGATTTCTTCGAGGTCGATCGCGTCCGGGCATTCCGCGCCCAGCACGTCGGCAGCATAGCGGATCACCGCTTCGCTGACGCCACCGGTCTTACCAAAGAGGACACCGGCACCGGTCGCCATGCCCATGGGAAGATCCATCGCTTCCGGTTCGAGCGCTGCGAAATCAATACCCGCTTCCTTGATCATATTGCCGAGTTCCTGCGTGGTAAGCGCGTAATCGACATCCTGGAAGCCGTCCGTCCTGAATTCGGGACGAGCGCACTCGTATTTCTTCGCCGTACATGGCATAATTGAGACAACCACGAGATTTTCCTGCTTGATTCCAAGCTTCTGCGGCAACATATTGCGCGCGATGGAACCAAACATCTGCTGCGGTGAGCGACAGGATGAGAGATACGGAAGCAGATCGGGTTGCGATTGCTCGGCGTATTTTACCCACGCGGGACAGCAGGAGGTGAACACCGGCAGCTTGCCTGCGGCACTCTTGCGTTTAAGCAGCTCGTTGGCCTCTTCCACGACGGTCAGGTCGGCTGCGAAGGATGTATCGTAAACCTGGTCGAAGCCCAGCATACGCATCGCGGTAACGATCTTTCCGGTCGTCACTTCGCCGGACGGCATGCCGAACATTTCGCCGATCGCTACGCGAACCGCCGGAGCAATCTGCGCCACAACGGTCTTTTCGCGATCGTGAATCTCGTCCCAGACATTGACGGTGTGCGAACGAATGGTAATCGCACCAACCGGACAGACAGCCGCGCACTGGCCGCAGTTCACGCAATCGACATCGGCCATACTCTTGTTGAAGGCCGTTGCAACAACCACGTCTTCCCCACGGTTCGAGAAATCGATCGCGCCGATTCCCTGAATCTCGTCGCAGTAGCGAACGCAGTCACCGCAGAGAACGCACTTGTTCGGGTCGCGAACCAGCGCGATGGAACCGGTGTCTTTCTCCTTGGGGTTGCGGGTTTTTCTGTAGCGGACGTTCTCGATACCCAGCTTCGCGCTCAGAGAGCGCAGACTGCATGTCTCGGAACGTGCGCAAGTCGGGCATTGCTGATCGTGGTTTGCCAGCAGCATCTCGACGATATTCTTGCGAAGACGCTGGATCTGACGGGTGTGCGTATAAACACGCATGTTCTCCCGTGGCGGCGTTGAGCAGCTCGTGACGATTCCCTTTCCTTCTATTTCGACAAGGCACAGCCGGCACGCGCCATAGGTGCTCAGTTCAGAGTGGTAGCAGAAGGTCGGGATATCGATATGCGCCTTGCGCGCGACGGCTAATATATTCTTCTCCCCTTCCAGAGGGATCGGTCGGTCGTTAATATAAATCATCGGCTTCATCATTCACTCCTTCAGGAAATCGCCTTGAATTTACAGACTTCGATACAGGCACCGCACTTGATGCACTTCTCGGGATCGATGGAATGCGGTTGCTTCACGGTTCCGGTGATCGCGCCAACCGGGCAACTGCGCTTACAGAGCGTACAGCCCACACAGATGTTGGGATCGATGGTGATCGGAACCAGCGCGCTACATTCGCGCGTCGGGCAGTATTTACCGACAACGTGCGCATCGTATTCATCGCGGAAATAACGCAGAGTGGAAAGAACCGGGCTCGGAGCTGATTTTCCCAGACCGCAGAGCGAGGTGATCTGTACGGTCTCGGCGGTATCTTCGAGAAGCGGAATGGTAGTCTCGTCCGCGCGACCTTCGGTGATGTCTTCCAGCAGTTCAAGCATCTGGCGGGTTCCTTCGCGACACGGCACGCACTTCCCACAGCTTTCGTGCTGGGTGAACTTCATGAAGAAAGACGCGATCCTGACCATGCAGGTGCTCTTGTTCATCACAACCAGTCCGCCGGAGCCGACCATCGCGCCAATGGAAGAGAGCGAATCGAAATCGAGCGGTACATCGAGATGATCAGCCGTGAGGCAACCACCGGACGGTCCGCCGATCTGCACAGCCTTGAAGCTGTCGTTGTCGATCTCGCCGTTGTCATTGATCACGCCACCACCGATATTGAACACAATCTCGCGGATGGTTGTACCGAAGGGAACCTCGATCAGGCCGGTATTGGCCACGTGACCGGTGAGGGCGAACGCCTTGGTTCCGGGTGATTTCTCCGTGCCGATGGAGCGGAATTTCTCGACGCCATGACGCAGAATCTGCGGGACCGTCGCCAAAGTCTCCACATTGTTGATAACGGTGGGCTTGCCAAACAGACCGACTTCCGCCGACCGTGGCGGCTTGGTCCTGGGCATGCCTCTTCCGCCTTCGATGGAAGCGATCATCGCCGAGCCTTCGCCACAGACGAACGCGCCGGCGCCTTCCATTACCTTTATATCGAATGAATGGCCGGATCCGAAGATGTTGTCGCCAAGAATTCCCTGCTGTTCGGCATCCACAATCGCCTTGCGAATTCTGGCGCATGCCAGCGGGTATTCCATGCGAACATAGACGTAACCGTGGTTGGCCTTCGATCCCCTCGCCGCGATCAACATACCTTCGATCACGCTGTGGGGATTGCCCTCGAGGACACTGCGATCCATGAACGCGCCCGGATCGCCTTCGTCTCCGTTGCAAATGATGTATTTATCTTCAGATGGTTGTTTCCGGGAGAGGTCCCATTTAACGCCAGCGGAAAAGCCGCCGCCGCCTTTGCCCCGTAAACCTGCTTCTTTATAGGTGTTGCAAATTTCTTCCGGTGTCAGTTCGAGCCAGGCTTTACGTGCCGCGACGTAGCCCCCGTCGGCGATGTATTCGTCGATATTCTCCGGATCGATTCGTCCGCATTTATCGAGCACGTTACGTGTTTGTCTGGCATAGAAAGGAATATCCTGTGTCGTCGGGCAGACTGTTTGGTCTGCGGGAATTCTGTAAAGCAGGCGGTCAACGGCTTTTCCGTGTTGCAGAGTGGTATGTACGATTTCCTCAGCATCTTCTGGCTTAACATGTGTGTAGAGAAAACCTTCCGGTTCAATCGTAACCAATGGACCGACCTGACAGAATCCCTGACATCCGCTCTTGGAGAGCAGGACGTCGTGTTTGTCTTCACCCTTGAGCTCGATAGTCACATCCAGACCTCTTTCGGAGGCGATGCGTTTCAGCGCGGCATGAACCTTAAGCGATCCGTTCGCGATGCAGCCTGTTCCGGCGCATATGATCACACGGCGTGCGCAGTCCTTGCGATTCTTTTGATAGCTTGCTGCAATCTGTTCGAGGTTACACATTGTGTCCCTCCTTTTCTTTGAGCTCGTTCACGATCTCGACGCTGCGCTCGGCAGTGACCTGGCCATAGACGTCTTCGTCCACGACCAACACCGGTGCCAGGCCGCACGCACCCAGGCAGGAAACTGTTTCGAGGGTAAAAAGCATGTCCTGGGTAGTCTTCATTTTATCGCTAAGGCCGAGATGGTCTTTCAGGGCTTTGATAATTTTACCGGAACCCTTTACATGACAAGCGGTTCCGTCGCACACCTTCAGGATATGTTTTCCCTTGGGTTCGAGCGAAAAGTGGCTGTAAAATGTCGCCACACCGTAGATTCTCGCCGGCGATACGCCCAGCGACGTCGCGATAAACACCAGCACTTCCTGAGGCAGGTAGCGGTATTCTTCCTGTACGGCTTGCAGTATGGGAATGATCATCTTCGGATCGCGCTGGTGATGATCGAGGATCTCGATCACTTTGCGAAAACTGCGGTTTGCTTGCAGGGTGTCTGTCATTATTTCTCCATGGTTATACGATTTCCGGGTAAAATCCACGCAGCAATACTTCTCGTGGCTTGTTTTTGGAAATTGTACGATTCAGTTATTTTTTCATCAGTTTGACTGCCAGCCGCTGTGATAACACGGCCAGGCTGGCATACAAATCGACATCCTCGACAATGATGTCTTCTGGGGTTACAAGCTGAACCGGAGCAAAATTCCAGATCGCAAGGATTCCCGTTTCGAGCATCATGTCCACCACTGGCTGTGCTGCCTCTGGCGGAACGGTTACAATACCAATGTGTACGTGCAAACGCTGTGCGAGGTTTCCGAATTTCTCCATGGCAAAAACGGGGACATCATGAATCTTCGTACCGATAAGATCAGGGTTATTATCAAATGCCGCAAGTATTTTCATCCCTTTGGTCTCGAAGATTTCCCGATAACCCAATATCGCAGAACCCAAATTTCCCGCTCCGACCAGAAAGGCCTCCGATGAATCGTTCCAATTGAGGAATTCACTTATCGCGAGGGCCAGCTCGTTCACCTTGTGTCCGACTTTCGGAACGCCTACCACGCCGGTCGAAGAGAGATCCTTGCGAACCTGCGTACGGTGTACTCCGGTCATGTTGGCGAGTGTGGTGGCAGAAATGTATTCCTGCCGCTCCTTCTGCGCTTCCAGGATGATCTGCAAGTACTGTGAAAGTCTTCTCAGGGTCAGGATCGATACGGGCTTCATGATGTCTCCTTTCATTTTCGATAGATTTCTATCGATATGAATCTTGCCATTACTTCGTCAATCTATTTCTGTGTTTCCGGTAGATTTCCGAAACCACCATTATTCGTTGCTCGCTTTCGGGCAACCAAGCTTCGGGGTCTTCAGCAGTTCGCTTTCGACTTCTCCCATTCTGTGCATGCTATTGGTGAAGATGCGACGGATCACTTCGTCGGTAGCTTTTACCGGCGCGATTCCAAGCAGCCCATCCAGCGACGGGGTGGTCTTGCTGAGGTGTACCAGCTTGTCGATGTCGGAATCGGTGTAACCTTCGTCAGCAAGCTTCTTGTCGATACCGAGGCTGAACAGCCAGTTTTCGATACCCTTCGCAGCAATTTCGGCTTCTTCCGGAACACCTTTGAGACCGGGGATTACCGGCGAGTAGATGTCAGCGAGGACTTTTGGACGCGCAGCATAGATTTCCTTGATCACAGCCGGCAGGATCATCGCCAGGCCAAGACCGTGTGCCAGATCCGGCTTCACAGCACTAAGCGGATGCTCGAGAGCGTGCGTGAAGTGCAGAAGACCGTTATCGAATGCGATGCCGGCGATTGCAGACGCATAAGTAAGGAAGTAGCGAGCGGTGAGATCTTTCGGATCCTTCATTGCGCGCGGCAGATATTCTGCCACGAGGCTGATGGTCTCTTTCGCCATCATCATGACGTACGGGGTTGCGACGATAGTGGTCGCGGCTTCGGTTACGTGGTTGACCGCGTCGATGCTGACAAAGCGTGTCTGGTTCTCGGGAAGACCCGTCATAAGACCTGGATCGTCGATCGCATAGAGCGGGTAGATGCAATCGTAAGCGATTGCCGGTTTGTATTCCTTATCGAAGATGGTTACAACCGCGAAACGGTTCACTTCGGTTCCGGTTCCGTGGGTTGTGTTAACCGCGATAATGGGCTTGGCCTTCGCGGGTGCGAATTCGAATTCATACAGCGAGCGAGCAGTCTGGTTCGGGTATTCAAGCAGGATAGCTGTGCTCTTGGCTGCGTCGATAGGGCTTCCGCCGCCGATTCCGATAACTACTTCCGCACCAAATTCACGACCGATCGCTACCGCTTCGTCAACCTGCTTGTCTGTAGGGTTCGGGGTTACGGCATTGTACAGTTTATAGTCGATGTTGTTATTGTTCAGGGCGTTCTCGATTACGTCCCAGGCTCCAGTTCTGCGATAGGATGATCCGCCGGTCATTACCAGCGCTTTGTTGATGCCGATACCTTTGAGGGTTGCAGCGATATCATTCATCTTCTTGATCGCACCGACGCCAAAGAAGTCGGTTGTACGTGTTCTGAGTTCGAACACCTGGTTGATGTCAGTTTCGTTCTTCCACATTTTTCACTCCTTTTCACTTTCGTGATTTTTATATCGATATATATTTATCGAGATAATAATCACGATATCCGCGTCAAGCAAATTTTTTCTACATTTATTTTTCAGTGGATGTATCTGACCACACTGCTAGTGGTTATGAGAGGCTAAAAATCTGAGATAGTATGAACGATCTCGATTTTCACCATTTTCCCGAAATGTCAGGCTTGTTGGACATCAAAATAGAAATATCGTTGTGATGCATGCCAATAACTGCACGAAGGATAAAAAGAAAACGGACGGGGGGTTCCGTCCGTTTTTATCTGGTATGTTGTTCAATTACGGAGTGTAGCTTGCGGATGCTTCATGATTCCGGATCAAAGCATTACACTTGTAATCCGGGCATGCTTTGCAGTCGATTATACCTCGTTGAACAGCGCATTGACGTACTTCACACATTGTGTGGCAATACACACTCATTCGTCCTCCGCCAAGGCAGCCATCACAATTTATATCATCCTTCGTGAAGCTATAATGGAAAAGCGCAGACCAATTTTTAGCGACCTCCATCCGCATAGAATCGCTATCAGCCTGTGTGGCGATATAGATATCGCAACGCGCACAATCCAACCCGCAAGGGGCTATATGTTTTTTGGACATGTTTGTCTCCTGTTATGTTTTTCGTGAATTGCAAACGGGGGAAAACAAACCTAATTGTCCATTGGTCCGCCTATTAATGTATTATAGAAATTCAACCGACAGCAAACGATCTCTCGCCTCTCCTGTCAAGCATAACATAGAATCCTGCTCCATTAGAAACATTGAATCAAAAAAATGCACAGACAAAGAGGCCCTTACACGAGGATACCCGAAAGATCTTGACAATTATTGTTACACCAAGTCAATTTTCTGCATGACAATGGGGAGGGATTATGCGTTCATTGCTTTTTATGATTCTTATACTGTGCACTATTCTATTTGTCGGATGCGAAGACGACAAAGACAGCACAACCGGCCCGATCGAAACACCGGCAATCGAGATCGTAATCCTTATGGACGGAGTACCGGCTGATACCGCTTACGTTACCAATGACAACAACGGCGATATCTATGCTGCATACTACAATAATGTCTATGTCGGGTGGTTCCAGGTCGAATTAAGAGGTTCCAACGAAACTACCTATCTATTCCACGTCATCGCAGGTAAACAGGACTGCTATTCGATCATGCGAAGCGAGAATCAAGGTGGACGTATCGAGCTGGACTATATGACCGACTTTGAAGCATGCCCCCCGGATCTTAATTGTGGAGTGATCTTTACTACCTCCGAAGAAGATGGATTACTGATTGGTGTATTGGAGAACTATGATCTGATCCTGAAAGAGGACAATATTCCGATCGGAGTCCTCTCTACCGATAGCGAAGGCAGATTTGCTACTGATATTGATTCCGGATATTATATAGCATCAATGGACGACGAAAATTACGACTACACCTTCAACGATTGTTCGTTTCACCTGCAAGGCTGCTACGATGATTACAGGTTGCCCGTTGCCGTAGTGGTTGATTACAAACCCAACATCTACCTCTACCCCACCGAAACCACCACGCTCGATGTGAATATTGAATTCCCGCATGGAGGAAGCGTAACCGTTTCCGACCCAGGCTATCCTGAACAGTGGCAGAATATCGTGGTTGATCCGGATGGTTCGATCGACGGACAATTCGGCTACCTTTACTATGAAAGCGAGACACCTGATTTCACTCAGAAATCAGCAGGTTGGGTCATTGCGCAAGGTGACCTTGAACGTTTTTTCTGTGATAACCTGCGTCAAACAGGCTTTAATCAGACAGAGATTAACGATTTTATCGAATGGTGGATTCCACGACTTACCGACTCTGAATATTACGCGATCTATCCACAGTACAACGCGCAGATTGATCCATACATCGCACTGAACATATCACAGCAACCGGACAATCTCATCAGACTGCATTACTATGTCGATAGCATCGAGTCGAATGACCTCGAATTGGTCGAGCCGATAATCCCGAAGTTCGAGCGCACAGGATTCGTCGTCGCAGAGTGGGGTCTGATTCCGTCGAAGACTACAGAAGCGATACTATCATATAAGTAGAGCATCATATCGCGGCCATCCTAATGAGTGTTTAGTTAGAGATGTAGCGAGGGACAGGGTAGTTCGAATGAAGAGAGATGCAGGCAAGGGGGCCTGTATACCAGGCGACCCCTTGGCATCGAATATTTTATTGAATCACATAGGGTTTCAGTTTCTCGGCCTGACGCATGACCTTTCCTGACTGGGTGCGCGGCAGCTTGCTTGCCTGATAGAATCTAACCGGGATATGCGTCTTGGGTAAACGTTCGCGGATCGCGACAACGATATCGCGCCGTGAAAGCGAGCAAGACTCGTGTAGTACATAATAAAGGACAGGTACGTTGCCCATGTTCTGGTCAAACTCGGCAATAACCGCAACCTCATCGAACATATCGAATTCAAGAAGAAGCTCTTCGATCGCACCGATGCTCACTTTCTCGCCACCAACCTTGAATACACTATCGTTGCGACCCACCAGGAACAGGTAGCCGTCTTCGTCCAGACTGCCAACATCCCCCGTGGCAAAACCGTGTTCACTGAAAGCCTTTGCGTTGGCTTCGGGCGCATTGTAATAGCCATCCATCAAGAGCGAACCGGTGATGTACACTTCGCCAACTTCTCCCACCGGGCACGCTTTACCGTCATCATCCCTGACCGTAACTTGCAATGACGGTAGTGGGAATCCAACCGAACCAGCTTTCTTCTTCACATCCTTCCATGGGAGGATGCAGAATCGGCCTGAGACCTCGGTGAGTCCATACACGCAGTGGATCTCTGTTTCGGGAAGATACTCGATCAGCTCTTCCAGCACGGGCGTGGGAAGATGCTCGCCGGAATTGAAGAGGAACCGGATCGGCCTGAGCGGCTTCTTCACCTTCAGCGCGCCGATGAGACGCATGAAGTGCACGGGCGCTCCTCCGAACGCGGTGCATTCGTAAGTATCGAGCTGATCCAGAATACCGGCGCCAAACATGAAACCCTGATCAATGCTTAGCGTAGCGCCGACAGCGAACATGGTTAAAATGTGGTTGATCGAACTCGTGGTGTAGGGTGGTGTATTGAGAAAAAGATTATCCGCCTGCTCCACCCCGATACGCTGGCCAGTCTCAACCGCATTACGCCATGTATTGCAGTGCTTCCACGGTACGCCTTTGGGAACACCGGACGTACCTGATGTAAACATGATCATGGAGATATCATCCGGTTCAACCGGAGTAAACACCTGGAGCGGTGTCTCGCTTAGCTCAAGTAAATGAACAGGATACGCTGGCTCGTAACCGAATGGATTCTCCTTGTCGTGGAATCCGATCCCTGGTTTGAGGATCCCGTCGATAACCTGATGGATTCGCGGCGGTTGACCGGTGTTAAGCGGTGCCAGAATCGCCCCACGCATCCAGCAGGCGAACATCGTCGAGATGAATTCGATATAATCACGAGTCTGGATGGTTACCAGCGTTCCCTTGCCAACTCCCTTTTCAGCCAGAAACGTGGCGCGGCGACGGGTTCTATCGAGAAATTGAGCGTACGTGTACCTCTCTTCGGGCGTACGCAGACAAATCGTTTCGGGATACTTCTCAGCGGATTGCAGCAAAAAAGACAGGGGCAGCTCGGTCATGATCAGAACCCCTCATACCGGAACATCGGCGGTCCCGATGAAATAAAGAAATGGATGAACAGGATCGCGTAGATAAGCAGCGCGATCGCGAGTCCTTTCAGAGAGTTTTTCAGCTGTTTCATATCTTGATCCTATTGTATAATGGAGCGGAATACGAACCATGCTTCGCGCATCCCACTCGTGTTGATGAATGCAAACGATCCCGACGACCACAGTACCGTGATCAGCGCTGAGAAAACTTTGACTGGCTTGCGTCTGCCAAACATGACGATTGCCTTGTTCTTACGGGTAAACCTGCTCCAGAAGGAGTAGATCAGAATTCCCGAGGCATGCCACACAGCCCACATCACCCAGGTCAGGCCCACGTGATGCCAGAGGCCCATCACCAGGAAACTGGCATAGAGCGCCATGTAGAGATTCTTCGTGCGGATGAGAATCGGGAAATAGACATAGTTCCGGCACCAGTTGGAGAGCGTCATGTGCCAACGATTCCAATATTCACTTGTATTGGTGGCCAGAATCGGCCAGTTCATGTTTTCGCTTACTCTGAAGCCGAACAGGCGGCTGAATCCGATCGCGAGATCCGCGTAAGCCGAGATGTCGAGATAGGCATAAACCAGGCTGCCGACCAGGAAAGCGATAGTAAGCATGCCATTCACCGAGCCATCGAGCGGATCGTTGAGCACGAGGGGCTTTAAGGTTTCATAGACCAGCATCTGGAGCAGGTAGTTGACCAGGATAATCTTCTTGGCATAACCCCAGAGCAACCGTTTGAGTCCGTAGATAACATCATCAGTTCCAAGCTTCTCCTGCCTCATACCCCAGAAATGATTATAAGGCTCGATTGGACCTGCCGGGAAGATCGGCACAAAGAGGATGTATGCCAGGAAATCGACTAGCGAGCTGTGCTTCTTGACGATTCCCCTGAAACTGTCCAGCACATACGCGATCAGCCTGAAGACGAAATACGACACGCCCATCGGAACAAGCAGATGACCAATCATGGTGACATCTTCCGGCCAGAATTTTTTGCACAGCACTGGGTAGTATTTGAGCGTCATCATGATCGTCGCCTGCAAGATGATGAATCCAACAAGATAGACAATCGTCTTCTTTGGCTTCGTGGCAACAAATCTGCCTGCGAGCCATGAATAGACAGCTAATGCAACAAAGAACAGCGTCCACACCAACTGGATGTGCATGAGGATCGCGAGTCCACTGATAACCATCCACCATATACGAAATTTCTTCGGTACAATCCAATAGATGGCAAGACTGATAAGTATAGCGAGCAAATAAACACCCTTGAAAAAGATCATTGATTAACCACCTTGCGAGACCATTGTGTAAGCTCATCAACGAGCAAAGCAGCCGCTTTCTTCTGACCGCTTTCCGACATATGAATGCCGTCAACGAAGTCTGCCTCAACAAAAACATCGTATCGCAAGGACAGGATCGGCGTATCTGTCTCATGAGCAATTGCATCAATATATGGCTCGTAATTACTCACAAGTGTATCCCGATGAACCTCAAGAATCGGCGTGTATGGCAGATCAACAAGGATCACCTCGTTTCCCTGTTTCTTCGCCTCATCGATACAAGCCATTATCATTGCACGGTTTGTCTGACTGTATTTCTCAAATTCCTTCGGAAACTTATATTTAAGTCGCTCATATCTCAGCATTTTCAACTCTGCACAAGTCGGTTTGCTTCTCGCATCCTCGTCCAACGGATTATCCAGGGATGGAAATAATTTCTCGTAAAGAATATGCTGAAAAACCTTCTGGCCGATCTTGCAAAATGTATAGGCAGTCTGGAATCCAGGGAAGTATGCTCTCAGCGAGATATCCGCATCGTGATCTTTTACAATCGAGATTCCCGTATCAGATGGAGCAAGCATCGGATACTTGTATTGCAGCTTTCGTTGAGAATCTTTGCCAACATCGTAGAAAAACTGTATCGAATCTGCCCAAGTAAAATAGCTTGGTGAAACGCCGATCATGTAAATCAGGTTTTTCGTACCCGCAAGTGATTCTTCAAGCCTAAGATTATCGTAAAAATTCCCGTAGCCAGTTGCCATGTTGGCAAATTCAACATCCTGTCCCAGTGAATCCGAAAGAGCAATCGTGACACCCTGATCGTCCTTGACACATTCTTTTACCTGAGAACCACCCAGGAACAAGTACCGCGGTATCTGATCACCTTCGGTTTCTATCCGGTCGCTGAGCGACAGAACAGCACCTATATCCTTGCTGTTGTAATTCTTGATGATGATGGATCGGACTGTTTTATTCGCGAACAGCAGCTGATTGCGAACCAGGAAATCGAACCCGGCTCCAAGTACAATGAACCAAAACAGAGCCCAGAGGATTATCTGGACTCTTGTATTTTGAAAAAACATAGGATTTCCGATGTGTTATTGTTTGCTGCGTATATATTGGCAAATCATATCGACAGAGTCGAAATTATCCAACGTAACTTCAAAGGGCTGGATGTCAATGCCATATTCAGACTGAATATGCGTGATGATCGAAACCAGATTCAGCGAATCGAGAACCTTCTCTTTAAATAGCGATGTCGTAGTAGTCACTTCTTCATCTGCCATTGGTACAAACGTGTCGAGGATGAATTGGAGTAATTCTTGTTCCATGGGTATCTCCTTTATTCTTTTACACCAGTAAACTGATTGAGGTAATGCAAGATGTTCTCCCGGTAATGCAGGTACTTCTCATCTGTATAATGCCTTTCGCCATCGATTTCGATCTTCACCTGATAGACTATACTTGATGGACGATTGCTGAGAACCGCCACGCGATCGGCAAGATAGACTGCCTCCAGCACGCTGTGCGTAACGAAGACGATGGTCTTGTTCATCTCGCGTAGAATGCGGATAAGTTCCTGCTGCATCTTCTTTCGTGTCTGGGCATCCAGCGCACCAAAGGGTTCATCCATCAGCAGGATTTCAGGTTCGTAGGCAAGTGCACGGGCGATGCTCACGCGCTGCTTCATTCCACCGCTTAAAGTATGCGGAAAGCTGTGCTCGAAGCCAGTCAGCCCCACCTTCTCGATGAAATGCATGGCGATGTCCCGTCGCTCAGTTTTTGACTTGTCCAGCAATCCTGCCGTGACATTTCCCAGAACCGTTTTCCACGGAAACAACGCAAAATCCTGAAATACGAATCCGACTTTTTTGCTTGGCTTGATATCCGACTGCCCCAGTACTTCGACCGAACCAGAGGTTGGTTTATCAAAACCTGCCATCATGTAGAGTAATGTAGATTTACCACATCCCGAAGGTCCGAGCAGCACAAAGAACTCGCCTTTCTTTATTTCCAGATCGATACCTTTTAATACGTGCAGGTCACCAAAAAATTTATTTACCTGTTTACATTGTATGATCATTAAATCCCCATTTTCTAATGGTGTTTTCTTCGATAAAGTGAGTCAATAGCTGGATCAGGAAGTAGCCAATCAAACCGATAAGCACAAGAGCTGTGAACATAGTCTTCAGATCGTAAAACTGCCTGCTGGCAAAGCTCAGGTAGCCTAAGCCCTTTGTTGCCGCCCCCAGCATTTCAGCACCAATAAGAGCACGCCATGAGTACGATATACCGAGTTTAAGCGAGACCAGAATCGTATTAAGCGACGCTGGAACCATAATGCGAATTAGCCTTTGAGCCTGATTATATTCCAGGTTTCGACCAAGCAGCACAAGATTCTTGTCAACCGTCTTGAAGCCATCAAGGAGGTTGAACACGATGGCAAAATAGGATCCAAGGAAAATCGCAATGATCATGGTGCGGTTCGTGATACCGGTAACAATCAGCAGCAGAGGAATCCAGGCAATTGTCGGGATCGATATCAGGAAGTTCAGATAAACGCGAACATATTTCTGAATGCCCGGAAGGAAGCTCAGCGCAAGAGCGGTCAGAAAACTTGCTGCTACAGATAACGCATAGCCAATTATAATTCGTGAAAGGCTCGCCCATAGATGCGCAAAGATGTGTCCGGCTGCAATCTGTTCATAATAAGCATAGCCGATTGTTATGGCTATCAATACGAGGACGATAACAATCTTTTTCATTTAACTTTCATTCCCCAGCGCCGAACAGTGTAGTGTTCAAGTGTGCTGAAAACAATTTTATCAATAACCAGGAAAGTAAGGCCCGAAAGAAGGATACCACAATACAAATCACGGATATTCAGAAGCTCGCGCGCATCCATCGCCATGTAGCCCAGGCCACTCGTCGTAGCACAGATCATCTCGATAGCAATGATAGTACGCCAGGTACGGGCAAAGCTGAGCTTGAAACCAATGACTAGATAATTTGCCATCGCCGGGAAAACAAACTGTATGTATCGTTGGACAGTATTATAACCCATAAGATCAGTAAGCTGCTTCTGATGTAGATCAAGTGCCAGCAAACCGTGCCATGTATAATATGCTGCCGGAAAAATGGCGGTAATAACCGCAACGAGAAGGATCACTCGATCGCCAAATCCGAGTAGAATGATAAAGATCGGCGCCCAACTGATTCCTGGAATCGACATAAAGAAAGAAATTGCGTCTTCAAAGAAAGAAAGCTTTTTGAATGCACGAATGACTACGGCAATCAATACACCCAGGATAAATCCCGTGATTACAGAGACAAAAAGCCGAATGATGGATGAAAGTGCGTGAACCCAGATTTTAGGGAAATGGATCATTCGTTCCAGGATCACGAGAGGTGTTGGGAAGATAGGCGAAGCAATTCCTGGTCTGGTCAGAATAAACTGAGCCAGACCAAGAATCGCGATAAGGATCAATATGTGATCGAGATACAGCTTTTTAAACCAGGCCATTCTCTTCCGAATTACTTAGCAAGACGGGTTTGCGCTTCGCGTACAAACGAATCGTCCCAGTAAAACTCCGGTACCTCGTCGATCTTTCCTTGAGATTGAAGGAAAGCACCTGTTTCTTTCAGCTCGTCGATGATTTCCTGACCGAAATCGATCTGGAAATTGATACGCTGGAAGATAAGCTCAAACGCCTCGGGTGCAACGTCCATCCCCTTTTCCTGAGCAGCTGTTGCTGCGTATTTTGCAGCTTCAGCAGGGTTGTCTTTGATCATCTTCGCTTTTTCAAGCTGGCCCATCATGAAGCGAACCAGCGCTTCGCGGTTGTTGTCAGCATAATCTTTCGTTGTGTGGATGAGCACAGGAGTAAGCGCGACATCACCAAAATTGCGGAGCAGCTTCGCATTGCCCTGAGCTTCAGCGATTTCACTGGTCGGAGCCCAAACGGTAAAGGCTTCGATCTTCTTATTCACAAGCGCGGCAATCATGTCTTCCGTCTTGATGTTGACCCACTCGAAGTCGTCCCAAGACAGATCGTCACGTGAATCGAAGTACTTACGCAGTACGAATTCCGCTCCTGATCCGAAACGAGTACCAACAACCTTACCCTTGAGATCGGCCCAATCGGTATAGGTCGCATCAGGGCGAATCATGGTCGAGTAGCGGTTTCCACGCTGTACGGTACCGATAATGAGGGCTTTATCGCCCATTGCATTGAAAAGCGCAACCGATTTGGAATCGGAACCTACGTTAATATCAATGTTACCACTGATGAGTGCTTCGTTGTTTTCCGTACCGGAGCTGAAAATCTTGTGTTGTACTGTTACGTTCTGGGGGCTGAAGAAATCGTATCCATCAAGCAGGAACTCACCTGGATAGAATTGTCCACCGTATCGAACAGGCTGAAGCTCATCCGCAGGTTTCGAGTCCTTTTTCTGGCAACCAGCTAATACAAAGATCGTGAAGACTGAAATAAGTAAGAATGTCATGTATTTCGACATATTTCCTCCTTCATTACAGCTTCCCAATTTTCTGACACAACGTTATCAGTCAAGCAGTTTCCTGAGTCTGTGAACCTCCATTCGAGCATATGAGTAATAAGCCATCGTATACTTCTTAACTGCCTGACGCATGCTGATGCTTTTTCACACTTCTATTATTATGCCACCATTCAGGGGTTTTAAGATTTTATTTGACATTACGGAATAAAAAAATCATAAATCTTCAATGTATCTATCGATTATTCTTCGGGAGGACAATATGAAAAAGATTCGGAAACTGCTTATCACAATCTCAATACTGTACATGACAGTCATACCCCTTTCAGCCATATCATTAACCTCTGGTGGGTATATCGATACAGGTGACACTTGCCAGCACATCGGCTTCATCGACCGCTATACTTGCCTAAACAATTCAATTGATATTGAGCACCACGACCACCAGTCGGTCACACTCCGACTTTTTAACAGCAATGAAACCATACTCGGTGAATGGCAATTCAGGCAAACGATTGATCCTATATTATCACCGAATCTTCGTTGGCTTGTCTTCTCCACGGGTGATGCCGTTCGAACTCTCGACACCGATACCGGAGAAATGCACATCTTCCCCGCTGCTGACGCGTTCACAATCGATCAAAAAGGAAATCTCGCCCTATGGGATTCCAATAGTAATACAATCAGTTATCGCGAGAAGGTTTACAGTGTCGATGGAATCGTGCGTAAAATGATCGTCAACAATGACACAATACTTATACAGACACAAACTCGGTTCTATAACCTGGAAGATAATCAGACCCTATTCAGCACGAACGGATCCTTGCACGATGTCGCGCTGCAAGATGGTAAAATTTATGTGAGTGAGAGAATAGGGCAAGAATTCAAGCTGATAAATGTCACCGACGGAACAATAGAAAAAACACGCCTGGCTCCGGCTTCTCGTCATAACCGAACACATCAGCCAATCCCATCACCTCTGCACTACGGTGAAGCAGATTATCCTCATCCTATCGGCAATACCTACCTCGAGATTCAAGATTATGGCGGAACTCCTTATCTGCATCCCGGTGTCGATTTCCTCGGACAACCCAATGAGCAGGTCTTCGCAGTCGCAGATGGCATCGTAAAAGCTGTACTGACAACAGGTGGCGACCTATACTGGCGCGTTGCGATAGCACTCGAGAATACAAATGATGAATGCGAAGGATACCTTTATGCTCATCTCAACCAGAACAGTATAACTGTCGCTGAAGGTGACGCTGTTCAGGCAGGAGACGTAATTGGAACACTTGTCGAATGGCCCGTGTCCGACTTTCATCACTGCCATTACGCTCGAATCCAGGATAGCGGAGTCGTTTGGGACGGCCAGTGGTGGACTACTGACGATCCGTTGCGCGATACCTACGAGCACTTCGACACCAATCCACCTGTTTTCGAAAATGCACTGCAGAATGAACTCTTCGCGTTCCGCATCAGTAACAATAACTACGCAAATCCCGAAGCACTCAGTGGAACTGTGGATATTATCGCTAAAGCGCATGACATTATCAACAGCAACTGGCGTTGCACCATTAGCCGTATCGGGTACAGAATCGCAGCAGTTGAGAATCCGGATAGCATCCTCATCGACCAGCTCGCCTTCACGATGGATTATCCCAACGACACCTACGGAGAAGCCACGTATGACGCTGAATGTCTCGCCACCATCTTCAGTCGCGATAACACTTGCTTCAGTATCGGCGATTACACGTCCCGAAATTACTACTACATTATCAGCCATGCAGACGCCGACACTGCCATGACCGAAAACGATGCGCTCCAGCGATTCGACACAACCCAGCTACCCGATGGATTTTACACGCTCGAGGTTTGGGCCGAAGATGGCGTTGGAAATACCACAACCGAGAGCATGGTCATCACGATCAACAACAATCCCGATGACCCACCGACATTTACAGGCATGCCCTTCGTTGTCACTGTCCCTGCCGATAGCATTGTAACGCTCTCGCTCTGGGAACATGTTCAGGATGATTTCACGCCTGATGAAGAGCTCGTATTCGCGTTTCAAACAAACAGCCTGGAGCTTGAGTGGAGCTTCGACGATTCGACCGGTGTACTCAGCGTATGGCATGATGTACAGGAAGCCCAGAATGCGCCGATGAGCATCACAGCCACCGATAGCGCGCAACAGAGCGCGAACTGCACCGTTTATTTTCATCTCGAACCGCTTCTGGCGATCAATGACATCACCGAACCGTATCGGACATCGCTTGATTGCTTCCCCAATCCATTCAACCCGACAACAACGATCGAGTTTTCTCTGGCATCCGACGGCAAAGCATCCATCGAGGTGTTCAATGTCAGAGGTCAGAAGGTCAAGACACTTCTTGACAGCACGATGCCTTCGGGTAAACATCAGATTGTGTGGGATGCGACCGACGCGGCCAGCGGAATCTACTTTATCAGACTCCGCACTGATGGCGAGACGCGCATCAATAAGGCGTTGCTCTTAAAATAAGGATGAAGCAAAGTATAACCCCACCTTTTATTCCCTCTCCCGCTTGCGGGAGAGGGTTAGGGTGAGGGTCTCTAACCCGGAGAAACCATGAAAAACCTGATAGCCCTGATCCTTGTCACAGCAGCGATCTCACTCTCCGCAGTCATCATCACTGTAAAGCAGGACGGAACCGGTGACTGGACAACCATCCAATCCGCCGTGAATGCATCTGCAGATGGCGATACCGTGCTGGTTTGGCCCGGAACCTACTACGAAAACGTCAACTTCAATGGCCACGGTATCACCATCGCCAGCCTTGAACTCACAACCGGCGATGAGAGCTACATTGGTACAACGATCGTGAATGGTAATCAAACGGGAAGTTGCTTTGTCCTCAATGATCATGAGCAGAATGCTAGAATAAAAGGATTCACCATAACAAACGGGAGTGGGATTGATTTCAGTGATGGCATGTCTGGAGGCGGTGTGTTTATATGCACCAATTACAATATTAATCCCATCATTGATGCGACAATTGATAACTGTATAATACGCGACAACATTTCATATTCAGGAGGAGGGATATATGTAGTGCAGGCAGGTCTTATCTTGTCTGGAGTCTCAATAATTAATAACCAAGCATATGTGGGAGGAGGAATATGTGTTCTTTACGATTCAAACTTGACATTCGATCTTGAGAATCGTTGCAATATATACAATAATACGGGCGGTATTCACTGCGACCTTTACGCAATTGATGCAGGTAGCAATATCGAAGTTATAGTAGATACGTTCACCGTTAATCCGCCAACCCAATATTTTTCGCATTTCTTTCATCAGCTAAATGATGATGGAGAACTGACGCACGATGTTCTGCACGGCTGGATGGAAGAAGTCAATCATGACCTGTACGTTGCTCCAAATGGAGATGATAGCAACAGCGGACTATCACCGGAAGATCCCCTCCAGAACATTTCCTTGGCAATGCGGAAAATTGCATCGGACAGCTTGAATCCCAAAACTGTGTATGTCGCTGCAGGAGAATATAGCTATGAAGAAACAAATTTGCTTCTTCCGATCTCGCTGAAGGATCATTGCATCTTACATGGAGAAAGTTCCGATTTTGTTACGCTATATAATGATCGGGGGATGCCATTTATTGGTTCAGGATTTGGTAATCAGATAGTTCAAGCTTCTGGGCTAAAATTAGTTAACAACAGCACAAATATCGATAAGCTAATTGGTATAACACGCTCAAATCAAGTGATGTTAGACGATATTGATGCATCGGGCGCAAACAGTGAAGGCGTAGGAGCTATACATATCGCTAACGTAGATAATTTTACACTCACAAACTCAAGCATTCATGACAACATTGCGGAAGATAGGCCGGGAGCTTACCTTCTGTCCGGCAACACAGTTATTCGCAATTGCATGTTTTACAACAATCACGCAACTGCTTCAGGAGAATACGATTTTGGGTATGCCCATCTATACGTTAGCATGCGTGGAGATGCTCTAGTGGAGAACTGCACGTTCGGTAACGGCTCATGTCAATCTCAATGGCATAGCCTCGCAATATCAATGGGAAGTTGGGAAGGAATGGAGACGCACCTAACGTTTCGAAACAATCTGATATATAATAACACGATGCCTACTGAGAGTGTTGTAACTTTACGAAGCAGTGGTGGTGAAGATATCTATAATTGCACATTTGTTGACAACAATTCCTCGTTTGCCACACTCGATGTGGGGTGGGAAGAAGTAAATGCAGCTAATTGCATATTCGACGACCTCACACAATATGAAATCACACTACTATCCGGAGCTAGTGCGCAGCTTGAGAACGTCCTCAATATTGATCACTGCAACATCAATGGAGGCGAAGCGAGCATATATGTACCGGATGTTGAACTTTGCACACTGAACTGGCTAGACGGCAATATCAATGCCCCACCAGACTGGAATACAAACAATCCAGAGAGTCTTTTTCCCTACCGTCTTCCAGCAGGTGACCTCAGCATTGATGCCGGCAGAGCGGATACAACAGGAATGTATCTTCCGCTATATGATTTGCTGCTCAATGACCGCTTTGTCGACGGCGATCAGGATGGTATTGCTCGTATCGACATGGGTTGCTACGAGTACGATCCAGATATGGCAACTCAACAGAATATCCCACCCTACGAATCAGGATTGACCAACTATCCGAATCCGTTCAATCCCAGCACGACGATACGTTTCACGATACCAACAACCTCTACCGTCAAGATCGCAATCTACAATATGCGCGGTCAGAAAATACGCGACTTAGGCGGCATCACATATCAAGCTGGAGAGCATGAAATCGTGTGGGATGGACGAAACAATCGACAATCGACGGTCAGTAGTGGTGTCTATATCTGCCGTATGAGATACTCCGGTAAGACGTTGTATCGCAAAGTGATGATGATGAAGTGATTCACCTTTAAATCATCTTATGATCTTACCGATATTCCTCGCAAAACCATACTCCGGTTTCTGGCTTGGGCAGTGTGCAGGTGTCGCGATAATCGCAGTTGATGCAAAGGCCCTTGAGCTTCTTCGGCGCTACTTCCGCCGGTTTATCCGCAGAACTCTGCTCAGGCGTTTTCTTTTTCTGGTCGCTCATCGTTCTGGAAGAGTAAGTGGCCGTGCAGCGTCTGTTATGGCATTGATCCGAGTGGCGAAACTGGATTTGTTCTCAATATCTTCGTCTGTTATCAGATGCACATCCAGCAAGCCGTCGGTGTGATATCCAGTCCTTAGGTAATTAATCTCGGAAAGGCATCGAGACCACCCCTCCAGCCATAGCAGGAGAGCCTGGCGGCTCTGCGGTTCGTCTTCGATGTGGATCAGAAGATCGATATCGCTCGCAGGGCCGGAGTTAGAGTTCTTCACGCTTCCAAATATATACATGTTTTTCACGCCGAAACGTTCACGATCGACCAACCGCGCAATCTTCTCCGCCATCCGATACCGCCATAACCAGTGATTCTCTGGTTGCGAAGATGATATCGACGATTCCCGGGAGACAATACTGCTTGCCTCATGGTCCTGGCTGAAATACGCGAGCGCTTCGTCCAGATCAGCGTTCATGAGTATTCTTAGATATTTTTCATGCGTCGAAGCTGGGATATCGACAACCCGAATAATTTTTTGCAGGTCGCTCAGTTCAGGTACCAACTCCGGTAGAATATTGTCGGCACTTTGCAGAAAAAACTCGTTCAGGATGTTCTCTCCCTCATCAGGATAGAGCGGTATATAGCGAATAGAGGACTCCACCAGATCCTGGAAAAAATGTGTCCCGAAAGAAAGATCCGGGGTATATTGCCCTTTTTTCCTGGCGATTTCTATCAGAACCGCGGTATTGCTGATATCGGCATAGGTAACACTCACGCCGAGTTTGATATCCCCACGACTCCCCCACCTTCCCGGTCCCATGAGGATGAATTTCCGTTTCGGCAGGATCGCGTTCAGCTTACCAATCGCGCGCGCCACAGCCTTGTGTTCCTCCAGTGTCTCCAACTGGCTGTACGCTTGCGGATCGACATACACCAAATGTGTGATCTCCGGAACGAAACCGTTCGATATGAAACGATTGGCAGTGAAAAGGATTTCCTTTTGCGGCACATCTTTGGGAATTGCGGATGGCGTGCTGGTAATCTCCGCGCTTTGGGAGCGGCATTGCAGAAGGTAAAGCGCTTTTCCGTCACATGCGAACTCGATATCCACCGGTACGCCCATCTTCTCTTTAAGGATTGAGATCATATCCCCCAGAAGCCTGATGTAACCATTCGATTTATTCTCGATCATCCCATGGAAGGTCACCACCAGATCATCGTTGGCGAAGTCGATATTGAACCGGTTACGAGATACAATACTGGCATTGTCGTAGGCAGATACGATCTGCTCGATCAACGGGAAATCATCCCCGCATTCGCGAAGAACATCCACCATCGAAATCGTCTCGAATGTGTTTTCCTCCAGATTGATCAGATCGATCATCTTCGGGGAATATCGCAAAATTTCGTCATTGGTTGCGTTCACGCGCAGATCGGGGCGTCCCGGTGCGACAAGAATCGGGTAATCATCGCTCAAGCGATCGACCGCACGCGTACCGAGACCAGGAACCAACCGAATCAAGCCATCATCGCGTTTAATACGAGGTGACCATCGGAATTCGTTATTGCTGAACGCCACGCCGGCAAACGCCGGGAAGAAATACTTGCCTGCACGGGTTCCGACTACCTCCTGAATAATGATCGCCATCTCCTCGTGGAAATCGAGTAGTCCACGCTCCTTGCGATAGACGATTGGATCTGGCCCGAAGGTTGAAGCATAGACCTCTGCGATAGCATCCATCAATGCTGTCAAACGTTGTGCTCTGGTTCCCTGATTTGCCAGAAACAGACTCTTGTATTTCCCTGAGAAGGCCGCCCCTACCCGGTCTTCGAGCAAAGATGAGCTACGCACGATAATGGGACGATGACCAAAATCATCCAGCGCGCGGGAGAGTTCTTTGGTTATCTCCGGGGGAAACTGGCTGTTCTTGAACATCTGGATGACATTACCGTATTCTTCGCGGATTTGTTCGATATCCTTGTACTTCTGTTCGATGATTTCCTTGAGATTGTTGTAGTGCAGGAAGCGATGCATCGTATCAGAGGTGATATACCAGGTTTTGGGGTACTTGATCTCGATTCCGTGCATGCTGTTGTCGATCTCGGATTTCATGATATTCTGAGCAAGGAAGATGCCGGCGCTTTTCCCGCCCAGCTTCCCGTGACTGTTGTTTGGGAAAATCATGTGCTGAACCAGATCCTGGAAAGCAGTTAACTGGACAAAATTTTTGGCGATATTGATGAATTCCAGTTGGTCGGTGAAGAATCGGAGAACCAGCAGCACGTTGATGTTCTTGCGCGTGTACTCGGAAAGTTCGATCTTGTCTAACCCCAGTGTGAAAAACCGCGCCAACGCGTTTTGAATGTCCGTCAAAGATGTAGCCAAATCCTCCAGAGCCAGCACAAAGAAGTTGATACGATCCTCCTGCATCCACTTATGCAGGCAGGCAAGGATCTCGTCGTTTGAAAGGAAAGAATCGGCTGTCTCGAACACTTCTCGATAACCTTCAAGGAGACTGTTCTTGTCTGTACGGTCTGAGGGTTTATTCGCAAAAAGTTTATCGTCGAGTTTTTCTATATTGATCTTTGCCAGTAGCGACATTGCCTTTTCGTTGCCAATCCAAAAGAGATAGTTCATCATCTTTCGTGCAGTGCGCAAATAGGCTTCAATGTCGGTTTTGTACAACAAATCGACGATAACCTTCCAGTCAGAACGGTCCGCGGAATTTTCCAGAGAGCTTTTTAATCGCTGCCATTGCTGAACGGAGCGTTTGAGTTCGTCACGATCCAGAAACGCTGCGACTTTATCGGCAATCGTTTGAAGCAGCTTGTCTTCTTCTCTGAGGAAAGGTTTGTCTTCTGAATATGTTACGCGAACAGAGCCGACGGCTTGATTGTTCACCACGATTTCTTTCTGCTGGAACCAGGGAGTTTCCCGATAATTGTCAGTCTGACAGGCAAATTCATTCAGTTCGATTCTTGCAGAACAAAGATCGCAGTGTTGCCATCCTTCGGGTATCAGATCGACTATCTGCAACATCTTGTTCTCGATCGAATCCTGCGCCTTTCCCAGAATACCATCGACACGATAGAGGCAGTTCAGCTCTTTAGCCCGTTCATTGAGGTCATCCATCAGGTTTTTCAGGTTGTTATCGAGATTTACCATTTTGTGATTACCCCTCTTTTCCTTTTACCATCCGCAAAGATTCGCAATGGTTTCTCCAGATGAACATGACGGCAAAATTGTGTCTGTTCGATTTCATGTTGCTTCTCGATCCACTGCCAGTCAATACTTTTTCGATCGTTGTCGCGAGCAGTGAAATAGAGTACGCCAAACGCGATCATGTTATGGAAGAAATGAGAGCCCTGGCTCAGCTCCGGCTGCATATTGGGCAGCGTCGATTCGACGATGCAACGAGCGCCGGATATCTGCCGCCACGTAACCGGTATCCCCAGCCATGAATCTGAAGATCCCCATCTACCGAATCCAATCAGCAGATATGGTTTGTGCTGTGCGACCATCTGCTCGTTGATTTGCTCAATCTCCTGCGCCATCTGCCTTGTTTTTGCAGGATCGAAGCTATCCGGCTTGAGGTAAACGATATCTTGAATATCCTCGCGCGTGCCATTGCCCATGGAGTCGGAGAGTGTCAGCACGCAATCTTCCTGGACTATTGAGGGATCGATCTCGACAAACGCATGCGATACATTCATCGGACGAACCTGTAAAAATCCGATATGTGGGATTCGTTGAGTTTCATGATCGTACATCATTGCGAATTCGATCTCAACATGCGTCTTGTAATGCTTTTCACAGAGTTTCAAGAGATTAACCAGCGCGTCGTTGAGCGGTAGCATGCGAGCCTGCAGGATCGGAGCGAAGTTGAGGACCCGCGCGCCTTGACCGTAGAGCCCGGTCACGATACGGTCGTTTTGATAATCCCAGGATGAGCAGAGATGTTTGAGCGTACCGTCTTCCTCGCTCTCCTTGAGGCTGTGCCGGCTCAGGAATTCCGCCTCCTGAATGGGGTTGAACTCTGGGATATTCCCCATATTGATTGCAAAGAAACGTGTTTGGGTAAGGTTCAGAAGATCCCGCATCCCATTAAATGGCGGAGGCGCGGCGGGATATCGAGGGGAGTAATGCCAGGACACGCCTCCATCCACGATGGTTTTTCCAAGTCCAAGCGCCAGATTGACCACTCCGTCTTCGGGGTTGGCATTTCCGGTCGGGTAAAAATTGAACGATCTGGCTACCCCTGAGAGAATCGGGTAATAACGATCGCCGTAACGATTTCCAACAACTTCCTGAATGATAACAGCCATCTTTTCGTCGCGGATATCTCTTCCCGCAGCCTGGAAATACCCCTTTGATTCAGCGAAGAACATCGACGACCAGACGAACTTAATCGCCTCCACCATCTTCTGGAAACGCTGCTCTACCTTGAGCTGATTATTCGGAATCATCTTCGTGGCGTAAACGCCGGCAAATGGCTCTTTACATGAATCCTCAAGCAGGCTCGAAGAGCGCACAGCCAGGGGATAACAATATCGAGCGATGATGTCCCGCAGGTCTCCTACGACGGTTGCCGGTAGTGAAGCCTTCTGGAATAAGTACGCAATCTGCTGGTCGTCCGTTTCCCGGAGCGCTTTTTCCCAGAGGTTATTCTGCGTCATAAAAGCATCGAAGATGTCAGTGCGGATGACGGTCATGTGCGGTATTGAGACTGTCATCGGCGAATCCGTAGATTCTTGCAAAACCTGCTGGATATCGACAAGACCCTGTGCCTTGCCACCTAAAGATCCCTGACCAATGAAATCGAAGGGCCTTTGATGAAGCATTCCTCGTTGATACTGATTCTTATCCATGACGATCATCCTGTTTTTTTTTAAGATTGCGGCACGCGGACTTCAGGATTTCCGCGCACCGCAATGCAGAGGTGTTTCTTGTGTTTCTTTATTTCAGGAAGTCTTATCGATTAAATCCAGCCCCGGTCTTTACAAGCCTGGGCAACGCGACTGATCGAGATGATATACGCGGCGTCGCGCATATAAAGGTTACGTTTGCGAGCCAGAGCAGATACATCCATGAAGGCGGAGGTCATCTTCGTATCGAGCTTGCTGAGAACTTCGTCTTTCTCCCAGTAATAGTTCATATTGCACTGAACCTGCTCGAAATAGCTGCAAGTTACGCCACCAGCGTTGGCAAGAAAGTCGGGAATGATGAATATGCCGCGTTCCTTCAGAACTTTGTCGGCTTCAGGAGTTGTCGGGCCATTTGCGCCTTCCGCGATCACCTTTACACGTTTGCTGATGAGGTTTACGGTATCGGCATTGATTTGGTTCTCCAGCGCGCAGGGTAAAAGGATATCCACATCCTGCTCGATCCACTGTCCGCCGCCCAGCACATCGTAACCAAGCGATTCGGCTTTCTTGCGATCGATCCCACCGAAACGGTCTGTAATATCGAGCAGTTCCTGCAGAACCACGCCGGTCATCTTGCGATATGTGAAGGATTTCTGCTCCTGCTGATCCCAGCATGACACACAGATCACCTTTCCGCCCAGTTGATTGTACAGGTCGATTGCGTATTGGGCAACATTTCCGAAGCCCTGGACCGCTGCCGTCGTGGAAGCGGGATCGATACCCAACTCGCGCAACGCTTCGCGAAGCGTGAAGATCACACCATATCCGGTAGCTTCGGTTCTACCAAGTGAGCCACCGCTGCCTACAGGCTTGCCGGTGATAAATCCGGGGAATTTTGCCCCATGTATCGTTTCGAATTCGTCAAGCATCCACAGCATGTGCTGTCCATTGGTCATCACATCGGGTGCGGGTACATCGCGAAGAGGACCAACATCGTGGGCTAGTTGGCGCACCCATCCACGACAGATCTGTTCTTGTTCACGCTGGCTCAGGTTGTGCGGATCGCAGATCACGCCACCCTTACTGCCACCAAGGGGAATATCGACCACAGCGCATTTCCAGGTCATCCACATGGAAAGAGCACGTACCGTATCGACGGTCTCCTGCGGATGAAATCGAATACCACCTTTTCCCGGGCCACGGGCATCGTTGTGCTGAACCCTGAATCCCCGGAAAACTCTCGTGGTTCCATCGTCCATCTTGATGGGAATATTCACATGATATTCGCGCATGGGGTTGCGCAGCAGGTCTCTTGTCGCCTGATCCAGGTCCAGTTGATCCGCGATCGCGTCAAACTGATCCTGTGCCATTCTGAATGGGTTGTAAGTCTTCAATTCCATTTGTTCCTCCACAAATTTCGTATTCGGTGGAACAAGTTCGCATTTGTTGTGCCAGTGGAAGGGAATCAGTATTTCCCATACTATAACAAGTTGCCATATAATATCTTATGAGCACTATACGCAGTTATGCTGTCTCAATAGAGTATTACAAAATCTGGGGATATTCTCCCCAGTGGGGATTCATTACCCAGCGAAAAGGGTGTTGTGAAAGTGGCAGATTATGTGAGTTTCAATCGTAACGTTTTGCGATCGATGTCCAGAATTCGAGCCGCCTCTGACTTGTTGCCTCCGCACGCTTCTAAAACCTGCCGGACGTAGTCTCTCTCTACATCCTGCAACGTGCGGTCCGGCGTCCATTTCATCTGAGGTTTCTGTTTGCGGATATAATCGGGAAGGTCAGCCGGCTTGACGATTTCGCTACCACACATCACAACCAGCCGTTGAATGAGATTTTCCAGCTCCCGAACATTGCCCGGCCATGCATAGCCTGTAAGCATCTCTAATGTGTCATGGGAAAACCGGGGTGGCTCACAGCCCATCTCTACAGCGAATTTCTTCGAAAAAGTGAGGATCAGAATCTCCAAATCGCCTTCACGTTCGCGTAGCGGAGGAACATCAATATTGAGCACATTCAGACGAAAGAATAGATCTTCTCTGAATCCGCCTTTCTCGGATAGCTGCTTCAGCTCCTTGTTGGTGGCAGCGATGATCCGGATATCGACTGGAACCGGCTTGCGGGATCCGACCATATATACTTCGCGTTCCTGGATCACTCGCAGCAGCTTTGCCTGCATCGCCAGGCTCATCTCGCTGACTTCGTCCAGGAAGATCGAGCCACCGTCCGCTGTCTGGAAAAATCCCGCGCGAGACGTATCTGCACCTGTAAACGCACCCTTAACATAGCCGAATAATTCGCTTTCCATAAGCTCTTCCGGGATTGCCGAGCAATTGACCGGAACGAAAGGCGTCGATTGCTTTTTGCTGCTATAATGAATCGCTCTTGCGACCAGCTCCTTGCCCGTGCCACTCTCGCCGGTGATCAATACCGTAGCACGGCTGTGAGAAGCCTTCTCGATCATGCGATAAACTCGTTTCATTACTTTCGACGAACCGATGATACCTGCTGGACCATGCTGCACATCGGAAGTCGTACGGCTTTTCCTTGTCCGAACTTTTTGAGCAAGGCTGTTCACACCTTGAAGAAGTTCCATCTCCGTGAACGGCTTGGGGAGATATTCCTCAACACCATGCTTCATCGCCTGTACAGCGCCTTCAACAGTCGCGTATCCGGTGATCATCATCAAACCGATATCCCGGTACGTTGCCCGAATATGCTTTACCAGCTCCATCCCCGATCCACGGGGCATCTTGTAGTCGGTTATCACGATATCGAACGGCTGTTCGGTCAGCATCCTGATTGCTTCCTCGATACCAGGTGCAGTCATGACAAGCTTGAACTCGGTTTTCAGATAGCGATACAGCATCTCGCGCGTATCGGGTTGATCATCCACGACAAGAATTCGTTCGGGATTCATGCATCCTTCTCCTTTGTTGCGACAGGAAAGGCGATACGGAAAGTGGTACCCCTGCCAATCTCCGATTCGAGCGAAATCGTGCCGTTATGACCCATGACTATGCCATGCACGACAGATAAGCCAAGTCCTGTACCTTCTCCGATATCCTTGGTTGTGAAAAACGGCAGGAAGATCTTCTGTCGGATGCCCTTCGCAATGCCTGTTCCCGTGTCCGACACCCATAGCGCGACCTTGCCGTCGGTCGATCGGGTGCTTATGGTCAACTTTCCGCCGTCCGGCATCGCCTGCATTGCGTTAACAGAAAGATTGATAATGATCTGGCTGATCTGGGCCCGATCGGCCTTGATCCGCGGCAGGTGATCTTCGAGCTTCATTACAATATCGATACCGCTGTTTCGCATTCGGTTATCCAACAGCATCAGGTTTTCCCGGATCAAGTCATTGAGCTCAAGTTCTTGCTTTTGAGCAGGCATCTGACGTGAGAACAGAAGCAGTTTGCGGACAATCTCGCGCGAATGCAGCGACGCCTTGACGATCTTCTGGATATCCCCGCGTACTGTCTCGGGATCTCCTACCGATTTCTCGGCCAACTGCGCGAAACCAAGGATATTGGAAAGCGGTTCGTTCAGCTCGTGCGCGACACCCGCAGCCAGTTGACCGATTGTCGCCAGGCGGTCAGCATGATGAAGCTGTTCCTCCAGCGCTTTACGGTCCTGGTTGTATCGAGTTTGCGAGATCATCGAGGATACTGCCCTGCTGATCGATTGCATGAGCTTCACTTCCTCAGGAAGAAAATCGATGAAATCGTTGCCCGTCCCCTTCTTCAGAAAGACCTTGATCTCACCGATTGTTATCCCATCGACAGTCAACGCATTACATAGCTCATGACGTGGATGTTTATCCATCTTGTGGCTATTGTATTTCATGCCGTCTATATCCATATGAGCCGAGGTAAGTTGGGGATATTGAAAAGCAGGAGGTATCATATCGACGATGCGCTGGAATTTCTCTCGCTCTGTCTTACGATGATCATTCATCAGTTCGCTGATTTCGTGAAGGCAGGTCAGCTCTTTTACACGTTCGTTCAACGAGAATTGTGAACGCCGGAATGCCACAGCAATGCCAACCGTCTGCGCCAAGTTCTCTAATGTAGGAGCTTCATCCTGCCGGAAATTCAGTTTCTGCCTGGATGATAAAACAATGAGTCCATGGACATCCTCGCTGGTAATAAAACTGAGGATCGCCAGTGATTTCCAGGGTTTCGATTTTGAATCGTATTCTTCGATGATCAGGCTCTTGCGTTGGTAGTAGCATTTCAGTTCACCCTGATACTTCTTCTCATACAATTTTGCACAGAACGTTTCCAGAGCCGACTTCCTCTTCATTAACGGTAAACATGTGCCCTGATCGTCCATGAGGAATTTAACCTGCTGAAAATCGGATAAACGATGTTCGGCCTTAAATTGATAGCGATACATGAAACGTATATCGGCAATGCGGATTTCCACAGCATCGCTGCCTGTTAATTCAGATAATTCCTCGCATAATGAACGTAAAAAACGTACTCTCGACAAACCCTGCCCAGCGAGCTGAATGATGACCCGTCCCAATTCGCTAACTGTCTTCATTGTTCCCCACTTATCGTTAATCGCAATATTCTGGCGCATTATATCGAGTTGTAAAGCAATATCTGAGGATAACCTGTACGATCACACCTTGATGATGACAGCAAGGCTTTATTTTGAAAAAGCGGACGTCCGTTTGAGGAACGTCCGCCATGCTGCCTGTGATACGTCATCTATCTCGTATTTTTCGTGTTCAAGCTGGATGTTGCTTCGCGCGATGCACTTCCCACTGTGACAATGTAGAACTTCATCGGGGCTGTAGCGTCTGAATCCTGCCATGATGTCGTGCCAAGATTCACCGCTTCCACAGCCCATTCATCGGGGAATATAGCTTCTGGATCGCTCGAACTATACACCGTATAGACCATGTTTCCCAGATTCGTGGCCATAGCTTCCCAAGAAAGCGTTACTCCTTCTTCCCCACACGCGATGATGACATTCTGCGGTGGCAAGAGTGTTACGAACTGCTGCGTTACCGACCACTCGGATTCCGCGTCCTCGTCATCAATCGTTTTGACACGATAGTAGTAGCGATATCCCGAAATAAGCGGATCCTCAAGCTGTATGTGAGGATTCCCAACCGTCGTAGAGTCTGTAACGACCGGCGCTGAGAACACATCGAGCGTATCGAGCTCGACGAAATAGCGCAGCAGATCAGGTGTATCGCTCGAATCGGGATCCGTTGCAGCGTTCCAGGATATCATGGGTGTGAGGCTGGAGACCGGATCGTCATTCGCAGGACTGAAGCCATCAGTAGGTGGGTTCGGTGCACTATTTCCAGCAACATAGGTGAACGATTTTTCCTCCACGGTGAATACGGATGCAATACTGTCGCTGTAGATGGGCCTTGTGCGCCAGTAATAAACCGTCCCTCCCACAAGGTCACCGTAATTTGTCAGTTCATTGAGTTGCACACTGTGATAATCTGTGCGCTGAACTGTCTCAGGGTTTGAGGCTGAGAGGGTGACAAGCGCTGTTTCTTTGGATGAGGCACCAATTCTCGAGGCTTGAGCTGCCGAACGAGTGTCGTCCTCGGGATACACAACCTGATCAATGATCGGGTTTGTGAACGCTGTAGTAACATCGATCTGCACCTGGTAACCCTCAATGATTTCCAGGAATTGAGACTGGGTCTCCCAGGAAAGAACGCCTTCGGGCGCGAGCTCATCTTCGTTTACTAGCTCAGGATACAAGCAAAAGGTATCTTCTGCGGAGAAGCTTGAGCCCATGTAAGCGCCGTCAATAGCCTGAACCCTACCGACACATTCGACTTGATATCTCAACGGAAGAGACGAAAGCGCCCATTGCGTATTGTGGTTCTGACTTCCCATCGCGGTTATCATGCGCCATCCGTCGCTCAATTGTGCCATGGGTGAAACAATGTCCGTGCCTTGGTTGCCATATCCCATCTGTAGATTGTATGTCAGGCATTCCACCGGCGTTATATCATCTGCCGAAGCATCCCAGCTACACACATATTCGTCATCGGAAAAAGATATCTCGAAATTCGTTGGAGCATCAGGCGCAGTATTGGTTGTAAAGGTATTCGTTCCCATATTATTGCGACATCTATAGGAGTAAAAAGAACCGGGTGCCAAAGTCCCACAAAGCATAAAATCCAGATCACCGTCGTTGTCGTAGTCACCCCAGTCCACCTTACTGACTGTCAATCCTGGAAGGCCAGCTTCAATATCGGTAAATACGCCATCATCATTGCGATAAACGAAACTGTGATAATTGTTGTTCGCATGTTCTCCCGACAGCAGAAGATCCAGATCGCCATCATTGTCGTAATCGCCCCAAGCAGCATCACCATAAGCAAGATCAACTAAATTAGCATGAATATCGGTGAAAATACCGCCGTCATTGCGATAGATTTTACTCATTGCGATGTTTAGTTCATTGTACCCGAGGATAAAAATATCCAGATCACCATCGTTATCATAATCACCCCAGGCGGCGCCGCTCTTGGTTACCCCAAGCAAGCCAGCATGGATATCGGTGAAAATACCACCGTCATTACGATAGATTATGGCTTCTCCGCCCTCTGAGGAACTTCCTGTAAAGAGGATATCCAGATCACCATCGTTGTCGTAATCACCCCATTCCACGCAACACTCCTCAACATCTATCAGTCCCGCATCAATGTCGGTAAAAACACCGTCATCATTACGATAGATTCGGCTGACGGAGCCAATCGAGAAGTTTTTTCCAGTGATGACAATGTCCAAATCTCCATCGTTGTCGTAGTCACCCCAAGCTGAGCTACCGTAATTAACGCCGAGTAATCCAGCGTTAATATCGTGGAAGAGGCCATCATTGTTTTGATAAATATTGCAGACCTCAACTTGGTCGTAATCAATGCCCGTTAAAAGAATATCCAGGTCTCCATCATTGTCATAGTCGCCCCATGCAACGCTGCCATTAGCTACTTGTATTAATCCGGCATTTATATCCGAAAAATTACCGTTATTGTTTCGGAAGACTCCACTAACGATTATACCTCCACCAACAGCCAAGAGATCCAGATCACCATCATTGTCGTAATCACCCCAATCCGTATCACCCGAAATGCCATAATTATATAAGCCCATACTGATATAAAATTGTGACATAGGCGTGTTTTCTGGATTATGGCTAGCCGTACCGGCGTTGTATATCTCAGAACCAGAAGAATTGTAATACTCGCACACCATCGCCCTGTAGGTTGTGTTCGTGACCAGACCCGTCACGTTAACACTCGAATCTGCGCCATTATAGACGCAATACCAGCCAGTATCGCCAATTTGGTCTCCCTGTCCGAAGATACTACTCGCTGAGTAAGACGTGTTGTCATTGAGCGGAGCAACGCCGCTGTCACCCTGAAGCAAGAACACTGCGCGGTTATCTCCATTGCCATTCGTCCAGGCGATCGTCGCTTGCGTCTGGGTTATATGAGAGAACACAATATCACAAGCCTGACTGTCCGGTGCATTGGGCGATGTGCGGGTTGTAAACTGACACGTCTCACCATAAATCGTCTCTACTTCATTGCTGGCAAAGGCTCGTGTATAATATTGCGTATTGCCATCCAAGCCAGAAAGCGATGTAGTATACTCCCCGGCAGAAATGCCACCGGGGTTAACTTCTTCTACCGTGCTGTCATCAGCGGTTGGGCTGTTATTGGCACTGCTATAGCATACTCCTCGAACCGATACGAGTGCTGAACCGGTTCTGTGTATCTCAGCACTCACATTGGCTGTTTCTCCGGTAACGTTGTGCGCTCTGATCGTGCTTAGTACCAAGGCTGCATCATAACCGGTAGCGAGCCAGTTTGAGCTATCTCCTGCCATCGCGAAATTATTGAGAACGCCATGGTGGGTATTCGTATGATCGACAACCTCATTGGGTAACGACGTGTTATTCTCTCCCGCATCACCCTGATCGAAACGGTAGTACATAACCAGGCCGGGCTCGTCTACCGGCAGTTGATTGTATCGGTTATCATATATCTGCTCTTGCGTTCGGACTACATTTCAGACGCGAAATTCGTCGATTCCACCATTTAGCGGATAAGTATCTGCCCCGGAACTTCCGCCCAATCGAAGCATTTCATTATTGGTGGAAATAGTCCCTTCCAGGTAAGCAACTTTCAGATGACCGTTGATATAGATTTTCGTGCTGTCACCGTTGCAAGCAACAGCAATATGATTCCAATCATGGGCTACAAGATCAGCCCAATGATATTCCAGTGTCATGCTGCCAGTATGAAACTTCAATAGACTATCCGAACTCAGCATCATCGAATATGCTTCGGAATCGTAATCACCTTTCGCAAAGAGACACTGCGGATCATAAGCAAGCGAATCGAACCGTACCCAAAGCTCGATGGTCATATCACCAGTCAAGTCCAGCGAATCGGTATATGGTATTTCCACATAATCATCAATGCCGTCAAAACCGAGGTAGTTGCCCGGTGGAAAATGGTTTGGCGCAGTGGATGTCACCCATGCCTCTGGCAGCGTGAAATTATACAGTGTACCGTCGTTAACGTTCGCTGTGGCGTCTTCAAGAACATCTCCGCTTTCCTGGTTGTACGAATAATATGCGACCAGTCCCGTTTCATCTCCCGTAAGCTCTGTGTTCATCAACTCCTGGATTTCTGTCTGCGTGCGAGCTATGTTCCAGATGCGGACTTCATCGAGCATACCGTTGAAATAACGCGCAGAATTAATGGGGGTTAATCTCCCCATGGTGATGTTCATGGAGGAAGAAAAAGCGCTTGCACCTGTCATACTGCCGATGACAGCACCATCAAGATATAAGAACGTGCTGCTGCCATCAAATACAGCAGCAATATGATGCCAGTTATTTACGAAGTTACTCGCACCTACCCTGATATTGCGTTCGCCACTCGAGCCAGAAGGATCGCGATGGAGAAAGCGATATCTGTTACCACTATCAATTGCGATAATGATACCATGCTGGTTGTCACTATTCGTTGCTGATAAGATATTTTGCTCACCCGAAGTTTGTGAGTAGAACCACGCTTCGATGGTGTAAGCTCCACTGAATGAAATTTGATCATCGATTATTATAAAATCGTTTGTGCCGTCGAATTGCAGGCATTTATTTCCTGACAATCCTGCAATTGACAAAGCCATGATCAGAAAAGCAAACACTATCTTTTGAATCATTGTTACACCACCTTTTTTCTTTTCGAACATTCATACTTGTAAGATTTGTGCCATTCGAATACCGGGAGACGATCTGGATTTCCAATATATTCATTTGCAAAGAGTTAATCAAAGATGGAATTCGAGACCTGTTTCAATTTTTGAATGCGAGATTGGGATTCTTGCAATATTGCAATTCGAATCATGCAATTGTCATGACGTATGACATTTTGAAAAAGAACAACCACGTTTTCTGCCAGGGCCTTTTTCGAAAATTGTTCAGAGTAAGAGATGCTTTGCAGACTGGCAAAGGACGTTCATCAATATTTCATTGGATTCTTCGCTCTTTTCGCGTCTGATAAATGACACCCCTCGCTTATCAACAAAGGAGCGGTATCAGCTTCCACACCTTTTTCCTTATACAGAGCCCTGTAGGCTCACATTACTTCCCAAGCCATGCGTTTATTTCATCTGGTCTTATCGGCTTAAGGCATACATGACCGATATTGCATTTATCAAGATTGTAGACAAATTGAGCGACATTATAAAATAGTTTCTATTTCACCAGAACATCTTCGGTTGGAAGAATTTCAAACGAAATTGTTTGCATAAGTGTCAGCAGCTTCTCCATTTCTGGTTTAACCAGAAGCGAAATATCAAGATCAGGTGAAATGGACAGCAGCATATCCAGCGTACGGAAATCCGAAAGACCTCTTACCTGAAAGTACAGTTTGCTGACCGAGCTTGTTTTAAGCCTTGAAACCAACGTACAGATGTCATTCACAATTTGGATCTCCTGATCGCTGTCTTGAATCAATTCGGCGATCTCCTGCGCATTTTCTGTATGTGTATGATACATCAAGATCATGATTACCTCATGATCGGATACATGCAAACCAAGTGCCAGTGAGATTAGATCGAAAAATTGAGATTAGAGGTCTAATAGACAAAAAAGGTTGCTGAAATCATATCTATCTCATTTATATCGAGTCATTTAAATCCAAGTTTTTATGTAGGAGCACAGAAATGACTCGAAAACGCTGCCCCAAATGTGGCTCGTATAGGACGAAAAAAACGGTAAAAGATGTCGAGCTCAGCGATACCTTTGCCATGATTGTCACAGTGTATTTGCGAATACCAAGCGTTCTGAGAATGATCTGATTATCCACTTGTGGAATGATCATGTTCATGGCAATCAGACACTCGAAAACCTCGGTGATCGATATGGGATATCAACTCGAACTATTCGACGCAAACTCGATAAAGTCACCGTCGATATCCAACTACATGAGAAAGGTAAATGCGTGATCGTTATGGACACCAGTTATTTTGGACGCGGCTTTGGTGTCATGGTTTTTCGCGATGAGCTGAGTCGGAAAAATCTGCTCTGGGTTTATGTGAAACATGAGTCATTGAAGGACTATATTGAAGGCATTCGGTGGTTGCAGAGTAGATCATGGGAAATCCTGGGAATCGCTTGTGATGGGAAACGAGGGCTTTTTCATGCCTTTAGCGATATCCCTGTACAAATGTGTCAATTCCATCAGGTACAGATCATTACTCGATATCTAACTCGCAATCCAAAGCTTGAAGCAGGTAAAGAATTGAAGGAAATTGTAGGGCATTTATCTCATTCTACTCGTCATGAATTTGAAGCTATGCTTTCGATGTGGGAACAGCAATGGAAATCTTTCCTACGAGAGAAAACCTTCAATCTGGAAACTGGAAAATGGCACTATACTCATCGGAGATTACGTAGCGCAATCAGAAGCTTAAAAACGAATCTCCCTTTCCTATTCATTTATCAGGATTACCCAGATCGAGGCATCCCTAACACCACGAATTCTCTGGAAGGGACATTCTCAATGCTGAAAAGAAAGCTGAGAAATCATCCGGGCATTAAACCATGGAGAAAACGTAAAATGATCGATGAAATTCTGGCGAAATAGCAACCATTTTGTCCATTAAGCCAGATTAGAAAGGATGCCCGTGGTATGATCGAGACAGAAAGTGAACGAAAGCGTTCGTTTATTCTAAGGTGTATTTCGCGATTCGTCGGTTGAGACTGGTTCGGGTGATTCCGAGCAGTTCCGCAGCCCGAGTCTTGTTTCCCACAGCTTGCTCGAGGGCTTTCCGGATCATCTGTGCTTCAATCTCCTCCAGTCGTTGGAGGTTCAAGCCGTCGTATACCGGGCTATACAGAGGGTCGAATTGAAACAGATCGGGGAAGCATTTTTCATCCAGTTCTGCGGCATCCGCTCCCGCAAGAATATTTGCCTTTTCGATCATGTTTCTCAGTTCGCGAATATTGCCCGGGAAGGGATATTTAACGAGTCGGTTCCGTACCGATTTCGCAATGGGCAAGGCATCGCGTTTCATATCCCTGGCGGTGTTCATGCCGAAGAAATCCATAAGAGGCGGTATATCATCCGTTCTGTGACGCAACGGTGGAATATGCAAACCAAAGCGATTCAATCTGAAGTACAGGTCCTGCCGGAATATCCCCTGCTGTATAAGGCTGCGAAGGTCTCGATTCGTCGATGCGATTACCCGCAGGTTCAATTGGATGTCCCGCGGTGCGCCGATCCTACGAATACGTCGTTCTTCCAATGCTCTGAGTAGCTTGACCTGCATGGACAACGGCATATCTCCGATTTCATCCAGAAAGAGCGTACCACCGTTGGCAAGTTCGAAGCAACCCTTTCTCGTGGTTTGCGCACCCGTGAACGCGTTCTTTTCATGGCCGAAGAATTCGCTTTCGAACAGCGTTTCAGGGATCGCGGTGCAATTGATATCGTAAAACACTCCGTTCGTCGTCTCGTCCAAATGATGGATTCCTCTTGCGACGAGTTCTTTTCCAGTACCACTCTCACCGGTGATCAGCACGTCGAAGTAAGGCTGGTTCGCTACCTGTCGCATCTGCTGCACGATGGTCTTCATCGCATCGCTTTGTGCTACGATAGGATGCCGTCCCTCCTTCTCCAGTGTACATTTGAGAACATCCACCGTGTTTTGAGCAGTATTGAGTTTATGCGATAAATCCACATATTTGCGGGTGCGCTCGATGGAAATCCTGATATCTGTCAGGTTGAAAGGTTTCGGGAAGAAATCTGTAGCTCCGGCGCGCATCGCTTCGATGACACTGTCGATATCGCCGTGACCGCTTATCATGATGATCGCGATCGAGTCATCGATGCCAAGTATTTGCCGCATTAATTCGATCCCATTCATCTGCGGCAGCTTCAAATCGACGATTGCAATATCGACCTGCTGTTGTTTGACGATCGCGAGAGCTTCCTTTGGTGTTCCGGCCGTGAATGTACTGAAGTCGCAATCGGTTAGATATTCACTGATCTCATCCAGATAACCCTGTTCGTCATCGACGATGAGAATATTGAGTTGTTTCATGAATTCTCCAATGCCGGAAGCTCGATATCGAAAGTGGTGGATTCACCCTGAGTACTTTCGCAGGTTATCGTCCCGCCCATTTCCTGTATGATGCCGTAACAGATCGAAAGACCCAGTCCAGTGCCCTTCATTTCGTCTTTCGTAGTAAAGAACGGCTCGAAAACGGACTGAAGATACTCTTCTTCGATACCGGGTCCGTTATCCGTCACTTTCAACCGGATTCGAGTTCCATCTTTCCGGCATGTTATCGTGATGAGCTTCGCGTCGTCAAACCGGTCGAATTTCTCATCCAGCGCGTCCTTGGCGTTCGCAATCAGATTCAGGAGCACCTGCTCCAGCCGGTATGGATTGCCCAGAACCAACGCCGGCTCATCTCCGGTCTTTACGTTCAGCCGGATATTGTGCTCGCCGCATTGAACCAGCATCATCGAGAGGGTGTTGTTGAGCACTTCCCGTACATCCAGCAACCGGATTGCGCTGGACTGTTGCTCGCGCGAGAATAACCTGATATGCTCGATAATCTTCTTGATCCGCTCGATGTGTTCGTTCATCAGGTTTTGCTTTTTATCCAGATAGTCGGGGGTCACTTTTTCGTTATTCAGTTTGTTGTACAGGTTCTGAAGTCCGATATTCAGCATTCCAAGCGGTTGATTAATTTCATGGGCGATACCGGCTGCCAGACGCCCCAGCGATTCCATTTTCGATTTCTGGATGAGCAGATGCTGCTGGATCTCACGTTTTTTCACCTCTTCTTCCACACGCTGCGTCAGGTCGATGGTCTTTAATCGAAGAACTTCGGCTTCGTGCTCCCGTCTCTGAACCTGTAGCCGGGTCTTGATTTCCTCGATCGCACGGTTTCGTTTCTCTTCATTCAGGTAATCCAGATGAGCTTGGCGCTTGCGGGTCAATTCGAGAGCCGCTTTATAGTCATTCTCGTCTTCGCATACCTTGATTTTCAATTCCAGCGCATTGATAAGGTATGTCCGGTAAATACCCTCCTCCGAGATTCGGATACACTCATCGAGATGCTCTATCAGCTTCTTTAGATCTCTGGTAACGTAATAGGTACGGGCAAACGTGAAATGATGCGAGGCCTGTTGCTGTTTTTCACCTATCTCAAGAGCCAGGCGCATGCCCTCCTCCAGGACTTCGAGTGAATCATCCAGACGATCCTCGTCATAATAGAGATAGGCGATCGCCTGACAGAGATGAGACAGACCGGATTTGTCCCCAGTCTGTTCGTAAGCTGCTCTGGATTTCTCGAAACACTCGTGAGCACCATGAAAATCACCAATTCGTCGGTAGTATTGTCCCAAACTTTTATATCCCAGCGCCAATGATGAGACAATCCCATGTTCTTCAGCAAGCTTCAGGGCTTCCATCAGATATTCTCTGGCGATTTCCTCATCTTCCAGATCAAGATAGATTGTGCTGAGATTATACAAAATTGTGCATTGCAGTTTGGGAATTGGAAAACGGTCTTCGAGATCAAGATTTTGCTTATAATACTCAAGCGCTCTCTGATGATCGCCCCATTGTCGATAGGTAACACCCAAATTATTGTAGACACACCGCAGACCATACCAGTATTCTTCGCGCCGCAATATAGGCTCCGCCTCAAGGTAGTACTTCTGCGCTTCCTGAAAATTACTCTGATGGAAATACCCCAACCCGATGTGCATCAGTGCCATGCCCTCGCCAACCGCGAAACCGATTTCATGGGACACATTCAGCGCTTCTTCCGAAAGGCGGATGCACCCTGGCGGATCGCTGTTCATAAGCCGATAAGCCTGTGCGATTAAATCGCGTGCATGTGTTTGTGCTTCATCTGGTGACTGATTCATATTGATTCCATGAGAACATACAGCGAACGAATGCGTCAATATTTTTCAATATAGCGCTGAACGATATCGCCCAATTCGAACGAAAACGTTCACCCAAAACCTTGAATCAGGCTCATCAAATCGCGCTATTAAAGCGATACAGCGCGCACGGAATATGGCACAACCCCTGCATATTATAAAACAGAAAAAGTACGTTGCAAGGAGAGGATTATGCGCAAAACTACATTTCTTTTCGTCCTGGTATTGATGAGTTTATCCTTATCACTTCATGGACAGATGGAGTCCTATTTTGATAAGTGCTATCATTTCAATAATTCCGGTGGTTACATCGTATTGCCCAATGAATCCAATTTCGATTTCACCACTAACATGACACTGGAATTATGGGTGATTATCAGCGGATTCGATATGCCGTGGCAGACGATCATCGCCAAGGGAGACAATAGCTGGAGACTGCATCGCTATGACGAAACGGATCAAATTCGCTTCACGTACGGAAGCGCCAGCGTAACCTCTGACCCATCGAAATGCGATTTCACCAATGCCGGTTATTTCGGTGGTTTCTGGCATCACATCGAAATTGTTAAAAACGGAATCCTGCTCAGTATGTATATCGATGGTGTTCTTCACAGCACAACGACGGTTTCGGGTACTGCTACGAATAACTATCCTGTGTATATCGGCAATAACTACCAGATGCCGGGAAGATTCTTCAACGGATATCTCGATGAGATACGACTGTGGAATATAGCCCGAACCCCGGAGCAATTGACCGCGAATAAATACAACCACCTTGCGGGTAGCGAACCTGGCCTCGTCGCTTACTACAAGATGGACGACGAATCCACGACAATCCATGACGAGACGGGCAACAATAACGGAACGCTACATGAAGGCGGCTGGTGGGACGACTCAAATGTTTCCTATGTTTGGACATTGAACGACAGAATGCTGCAATACGGAGACGATTGTCAGCGCGTGATATTCAATCCACTATGGACAACCCCACCCAATGCAATCACTGCTGAGGCTTGGTTTAATCTCTCCGAGTTAGACTCATCCAACCGCACGATTCTTTATCACGGCGATCATGGGGAATTCGAGATTTATACCAACAATACAACCGTGTATGGGCAAGCGACACTGGATCGCAGCGGATCTGCCGAAACGATGTCGTTATCCTGGGACGGGCTCAATCCCGGGCGGTGGTACCACGTGGCGCTGGTCGTGGATACCGGCGGAACCAGTTCCCTTTATATCAATGGCGTCAACATGAGCAACAGCACCCAGGCTCAGGGCACTACGATCAAAGATCCTGATGGCAGTCCGCTTGGCTCAATTGGTTCCAAAGCCGGATCCTCACAGATTTTCGAAGGCTATATCGACGAAGTACGGATATGGAAAACAGCCCGATCGGCATCCGAAATCTGGAACAACCGACACATCTCGCTGACCGACCCGGAAACAGACCTGGTAGCGAACTACACCTTTAACGAAGTTATCCATCGTCCTGTCTATAATTTGGCGGGACCCTTCAACGCTGTCTGCATACAGGTTTCCAGCGAAACACCCGACCTGGAATCGACCTGCCCCATCGGAGGATTCTACCTCGGGGGAATATACGATGAAGAACAGGAGATTACCTCGACTAATGTAACCGTTTGGGACGATCTCACTATTCCCGCCGGCGAGACGATGTCCCTGCTACCGGGAACCACGGTAATCTTCCAGGATCATTATGGTATTCTGGTTCAAGGCGCGCTGCAGGCGCTCGGAACCGAAGCAGACTCCATCCGCTTCACAATTGCGGATACGACAGGATTCCACAACATATCAGGTACCTACCCGATTGCGCCGGACGGAAGCTGGGCGGGTATCACGCTCAATATCGCTTCCAGTCAGGATTCGACTATCTTCGATCACTGCATCCTGGATCACGGCAAAGCGGTGGCACAACTCGGCGACGACGACAATGAACGATTCTGCGGTGGCGCGATGTTCATCAACAGCAACGGCGGCTGGCGGATTTCCAACTCGCGATTCAGCTATAACTACGCCTACAAAAAAGGTGGCGCTCTGTGGATCAACGATCTCTCTGAATGCATGGTCACCGGCAGTGTCTTCAGTTACAATAAAGCTCTTTACGACCAAGACTTCAACCAAGTCATCACCCAGGGCGGCGCGATCTGTTTCGGGGAATCGTACTGCCATGTCGAAAACTGCCGTATCGTTAACAATTTCTCCAACGGACTCGGCGGTGGTATCGCCAGCTTCACCTACAACAGCGAACAACACAATCCTCAGTTTATGCCCGTGATCCGCAGCAATTACATCGCGCACAACTTCGCGACCGAGAGCGGCGGTGGAATAGGTCTGCATGGCGTCGATTATCAGGATATCGTCATCCACGGAAATGAAATCTGCCACAATGAAGCGCAGTATGGTGGCGGCATTGGCTTCCAAAACATGGGCGACACGTGGTTCTTTCCGATTGTACAGGATAATATCATCTACGAGAACGAAGCGGAATACGGTGGTGGAATGTACATGTGCTATCAGCGGTCTGAGCACCTCTGGAACAATACCATCGTCGATAACGAAGCGACTGTCAGCGGCGGTGGACTGCATGTCAACATTGTCTGCGATTGCAGTATCGTCAACACGATCATCCGTGGCAACGAAGCTCCCAGCGGCGATCAGGTCTATCTCGATGCATCCTCCTGGCATCCCGATTTCCGGCACTGCGATATCGAAGGCGGATTCGAAGGATTCGAAGGCGACGGGGTTGCTGATTTCAATGGATCCTATACCGACTGCTTCGATCTCGACCCCGACTTCATCTCAGGAAGCACGCCCTATCAAATCTCCGATACATCGCCCTGTATCAACCGCGGCGAGATGTATGACGGTATTCTGGACACCGATTTCCTGGGGAATTCGCGTGTGCTTTCAAGCCCATCCAGCATCAATTCCACCATCGACACCATCTTGAACACCACCGATGTCGGCGCTTACGAAGAGCAGACTGGACGTGGACTCATCCCGCAGGATATTACGCTTAGCGGACAGGTTACAATCAACGTCCCCATCGCAATTGCAGAGGGATACACGCTGACCGTCAATCCTTATTCGACACTGCGATTCACCTCTGATTCACTCTTGGGAATCTATGGCGCATTGCAGGCAAACGGAACCCTTTATCAAAAAATCACGTTCAACGAATCAACTGAAGGTGCTGGCTGGGGCGGTATCTACTTCGGCAATTCCGCAGACAGCAGCTACGCTGAATTCATCAACATCTGGAACGGTAACGACGTTAACCCATTCAAGCCGCATGGCGGAAACCTCTGCATCGACGGTTACGACAATCTTACGATCAAGAATTGCATGCTGCTCAACGGCAACGCCGATATCGGAGGTGCAGCATATATCCACGACAGCTATGCCAACATCCTCAACGGGCTTGTTCTTTCCAGCAAAGCAACCGTTTCTGGCGGCGCATTCTACATTATTGATGGCAACCCGGGGCTGTACAATCTCGATATCTTATTCAGCGATGCGCCCGTGGGAAACGCGATTCGCACATCGGGTACTGCCGAGCCGGACATCGCAAGCTGTATCATCTGGGACAACGGCGATTCACCGCTCTCCGGCAACATGGACATTCGCTATTGCTGCGTCGAGGGCGGCGCTGAAGGAAGCGGCAATATCAGCGACGATCCGCAATTCGTGGGTAGCGGAGTCAATCCATACCAGCTTACCAGTACATCACCTTGTCTCAACGCAGGATTCATCGACGGCGGATTTCTCGATCTTCCCGATATCGACTATATTGGTAATCCGCGCATCTACGAACACGCCCAGAGCGTATCGAACCGCATCGATATAGGAGCATACGAATACCAGGGAATGATGACGCCGTGGAATATGACCGCGTCCGACGGTAACAACAACTACAATGGCTACGTATATCTCGAATGGGAGTTCAATTCCGACTATCAGCCTTTGACCGGTTTCCGAGTATACCGCAACAACGTACAGCTTCAATCGATAACCTCCGACGCGCGTTCGTATGCCGACTATACCGCCAACCCAGGTACGTTCTACGAGTATTCCATCGTAGCTTATGCTGGTACTGAATCGTCATCCTCAGACAGCGATTACGGCTACATGAAGCCCAACGGTATCATCACGGGGAATATCTGCACACCGAATGACAATCCCGTCAGCGAGGTGATCGTTTCCGTATCACCAGCTCAGGGAAAATGCCTCGAGATGAATGGAGAATTATCTATCGACGATCCTGAGCTGGATACCAGCCAGGATTTCACATGGGAAATCTGGGTGAAACTATCTACAGCGAATTTTTCCATTATGTACCAGGACATCGGGCTCGTCGTCACCGCTGAAATAAGCGATTATCTTCGATTTGTGCAAGTTGATTCGACGATGAATGTTACTACATTGCTGGAGCAGCCGGACACTACATCGTCCATTGTCGATGACCAGTGGCATCACCTTGCAGTCGTTTACGACGCCTCCCAGCCCCTTCTAACGCTCTATATCGACGCAGAGGAAATCGTAAGCGAAACCGTAACGATAACACCTTTTCTCGAGAATGATTTGTACGTCGGTGCAGATGGCTCGATTGACGAATTGCGCTTCTTCAATATCGCCCGAACACAAACGAAAATCGATTTGCAGCGCAACCTGATACTGCCCTGGTCCGAGACAGGCTTGATCGGCTACTGGCCGATGAATGAGGGTGCCGGGAATCATGTATTCGATGGCACCAATTACAGCCATGTAGGAACCTTCACCACCGGAACATGGTCGGACGACGAACCCGGCATCGTTCCCGGCGCAGTGACCGATGTTTGGGGGGATTACGCGATCTCACAACTAAGTTATGGCTCCGCCACCACCTTCACTGTCACACCGTCTAAAGCGGGACACAACTTCCAACCCGAGCAAAGGCTTGTCACGCTAAGCAATAGCAACATTAGCCAGAACGGCGTCGATTTCACGGACAACTCCATGATCAGTGTATCGGGAATCGTGCGCTATATCGATACGCAAGTGCCGGTGGAAGGCGCATCGATCCTTCTCAATGGCTCGGCGACCATTCCGCCGACGCTGGTCGATGAAGATGGTGAATTTACCATGGATCTGGAGCATGGAACCGAAGCAATATTGAGCGTCTCGTTCGAAGAACATGAATTCGATCGCGTGTGGGACCTCGGGGCCGTAACCTACCCACGAACCGGAATCAACTTCTGGGACACCGAGAAAGTCAGCTTTGCGCTACGCATCGTGGGGGGAAATGATGGTTATCCGATCGGATCGTTCGATGTCCTTCTCCGCGAGATGGGCGATCGTTACACGCAGGTAGAGGATAATCTCCCCTGGGGTGGCGGAATCGTCGCTATAACCAATGTACCGCCACTGAACTACAATCTCACCGCGACCGCGGATCCCGAGGATGATCCCTTCGGTCTGGGCGTGCTGCCGAGTTTCCAGGATATCAGCACGGTCAATGTCGATCTGCGCTACACCGAAACTGCCCCGGATACCGTCAGTATTGTCTGGCACAACGATCTCACAGTTGAGGCTGTATGGCCTACCTCGCTCGATATAAAATACATGGATGATGATCAATATCAGGAATTCGGTTTCTATGTTCTTCCGCAAAACGAGTGGTGCAGCGTGAATGTCCGGGCATTCGAGGATTACCGTGCTGCTGGAAGCCCCGCCTTTGTCACTTATATCACTGACTGCGACATTCAGATAACCGACGAGGTGGGAACACAAGGCGAAACGGAAGATAACTTCGACGGGAACAACTACTACACATACACCTTCGCGCCCTACCTGCCAAATATTATCACAAACGGTGACCGCAAACACCAGAATATGCTTGAATTCACCGTGCACGATACCAATCTGGATCGGTATGCGACTCAGACCGACTGGGTGTTAACAGAAGGCACTCGCCCAATGGAAAGCACCTTCTCGACGACTTCACCCGAGCTACCATTCCTCGTGCTACACGATCCTCCCGGCGATTGCAGCTACAGCTCCTTCAGCCAGACCAGCAGCACCAGCGTTTCGATGTCGGTGTCAGCGGAAATGACCATAGCGAACAACCAGCATCAGACCATGCACATGGGCCCGGATTTCTCTTTCGACACCGGATTGTTCTACAGCATCGAAACCGAGATAGACGCGACGATTGATATCGGACAGTCGGTCACTGCCGAGCTGGGCATGGGATGCGATACGGAAACCCAATACACCTTCTCCACCACCGAAGAATACAACACATCACCGGACAACCAACTCATCGGGCTGGAATCCGACCTCTTCGTCGGCGGCGCAGTAAACCTTGTATGGGGCATCACCAAGGAAGTCGCCTGGATCGATTCCACCAATTCCGTCAACCTCACGCAGGGCGTTATGGTATCGCCCAACGGGTTCGACACCATCTACATGTACACCGAGAGCCAGATTCGACTCAGCGTGATCCCAAACCTTATCGCGATCGGCGACACAACGTCTGCCGCTCTGTGGCAATCCTACCTCGATATGAACGAAGACAACATCGAAAACGCTGTAGCGAATCCCAACCATCCTGCAAACGTGTCTTTCAATGCTGGCGCTGGATATACCTACGAGGAAACATGTGCCTCAACCGAAGCCAATACGTTCTATTTCACTACCACAGTATCTGAAGAATTCGGTATGGATTTCGGCTTAACGGTGAACGGCATGGGCGAAACAGGGGGATGGTCATTCGAAACCGGCGTGACCATCGGGCATTCGACCGCTACCGAAAACGAGATGAGCACCACCAGCACGTTCGTCCTCGCTGATGACGACGAGACAAGCTCCCTGAACTACCTCTCCGACTACTTCACTGTCGATATCAAGACCGATCCGGTTTATGGAACGCCGGTGTTCGAGACAATCGCCGGAGCTTCGTCCAACCGCTGGGAACCGAACACGCTTCCTCGCGATGGCGTGAATCTCACGGCGAATACATATGCTCAATCGGGTCTGGAGGACGGCGATCAGGCAGTATTCCTGCTCAGTCTGCAAAATACCAGTCAGAGCGAAGAGTACCGTCGATACTACCTGACCATGCACCATGACAGCAATCCGGGCGGCGCGACGGTGAAAATAAACGGTGTGCCGCTGGAAGAACAGATGGCGTTCGATATTCCGCCCAGTAGCGCTGTTCAAGCGGTGATGACAGTTGAAAGAGGACCGTACGAATTCGACTATGAAGACTTGGCACTGGAATTCTACGCTCCGGGCGACCGAGGAAACGATGGCCCGGATGGACATTACTTCTATGTGTACAAGTACTTCGACGTACATTGGGAACCACCCTATAGCCGAGTGGAAATACAGTTTCCGAACGACGACTGGATTATCAACCAGGCAAACAACGACACCTTGAATGTGATTCTGACCGGCTATGATATCGAGAAACCCTATCTGGAATCGCTTCTCCTGCAATACAAGAAAACCTGCAATCGTGACTGGATTACCGCTGCTGTAATTCCCGATTCGGTTTTAGCGGAATACCCCTTCTACATACAGATTCCGTGGGATGTCAGCCTGCTTTCGGATGGAGCGTATGAAATTCGCGCAGGAGCGACCGATTACGTGCAAACCGAGAATTACTACTGCCCTCCCGTACAGGGCTTCATCGACCGTATCTCGCCGACATCATTCACTGCGCCGGAACCAAGCGACGGCATCCTGTCGCTAGGCGACCAGATACTGCTGTCTCTCACTGAAGCGATCGATCCGGTGGGCATTGATCCGGACGACATCAGCCTGACGATTCTGGATAACTATATGCCGCTGAACTGCGATTTCAGCGTCTTCAACAACGAGATTGTGCTCACGCCAGCGTCCGACATGCTCTGGTGGATGGAGAATCATCTTGTGCAAGCAAGCGTGGAAGGCATCACGGACCTTTATGGCAATCCGTTGGAGGAGGCGTTGACCTGGGAGTTTTTCGTAAATGCCAATCCGGTTGGGTGGTCGCAAACCAAAGTCGAAGCGATCAAGCCACTGGGCGAGGAGATGGAGATCGATATGATGCTGATCAACAGCGGCGGACAGACCTCCTCTTTCGTCATCGAAGACTTGCCTGAGTGGCTAACGGTGGATGTCGAGAACGGTCAGCTCTATCCGCTCGACAGCCAGAGCCTGACATTTACCGTCAATGAACAGCTCGGTTACGGAACCTTCTGCGACACGCTCTATGCCGATATTCCCGGGCTGGGAAGAGAACCGCTGGTATTCGACATAAGCGTCCTCGCCAATCCTCCCTCTTGGGTAGCGACTCCGCTGAGCAATTTCGAATACTCCATGACCATCACCGGCCAATTGAATATCGATGATACGATTTCCACCGACACGAACGATATCGTTGGCGCATTCGTTCTCGATCAGGATGGCTCGTATCAATGCCGAGGATTCGCAAGTATCCACCATGTGCCGTTCGTAGATGATGAATATCAGTTTTTTCTGACCGTTCACAGCGATGAAGAGTACGGCGACACACTCTACTTCCGAACCTGGGATTCCTCCGAGAACAAAGAGCATTTCGGGATCAATCAAACGTATGTTTTCCTTTCCGGCGCGGTTTATGGGACATCGCTAAGTCCGGTCGTGCTCGATGTCTGTCCCGAGCTGTTCACTACCATCGAATGCCACGGCGGATGGACATGGTTCTCAATCAACCTCGTAAACCAGGGCTCGATGCTCCTGGACAACATCCTCTCATCGCTCGGTCCTGTTCAAAACGACCTTATCAAGAGCCAGACCGAGTACGCCCAATACGTTGAAGGAACCGGCTGGGTCGGTTCTCTATCGAGCATCGAAACGACGCAGATGTTCAAGATCAAGCTGGCAGAGCAAAGCGATCTACAATGCAACGGTCTTCTCGATGATCCGCAGACAACAGCGATTACATACGGAAGCGGCTGGAACTGGATCGGATACCTGCCGCATCTGAGCATCAGCGTGAATGAGGCGCTGGCAGACATGCCAAGTCTCGTTTCGGGCGACCTGATTAAAAACCAGACCGGTTATTCCCAATACATCGAAGGATACGGCTGGTACGGTTCATTGCTGTTCATGAATCCCGGAGAAGGCTATATGCTGAAGACCGCCGGAAGCGGCTCGTTCTTCTACCCCGACTACACGATTCCGAGGGAGCAGCCGGCACTTGAGCAGCATGACCAAAATCTGGTGAAGTCACCGAGAGACCTTCCCGGTTGGGATTTCGATCCGCTGGACTACGAGTATTCCTCTAATATCACTGCTGTCGTCCAAATCGACGATGAGCTTCAGAACAGCGAGAATTTCATCCTGGGAGCTTTCTGCGGAGATGAATGCCGCGGTGTGGCGTCGCTGGTGCAGGTTATGGATCAATGGACATTCTTCCTGACCCAGTACGCGAACACGATCGGTGAAACCATTCAGTACCGTATCTACGATCCCGATCTTGATGTCGTCTATACCGCTGACGAATCGATCGTTTTCATCAGCAACCAGGTTCTCGGCAATCCGATTGAACCGTATATGTTCCACGTAGAAAGCATCGGGTTACTGCCACCGCAAAATGTTCGACTTCAACGATCCGGAGACGATGTCGTTATCATGTGGGATGCCGTCGATGGTGCAATATCTTATCATGTATTTCAAGCCGAGTCCCCCGACGGACCATGGATTGATGTAAGTGCTAATGGCGTCTTTACACCAATACGAACCGGAGGTGTATGCTGGACAATCGAGTTACCTGAAGTTGGATTGGGATTCTTCCACGTTACATCCGATACGGAGCCATATACCAGAACAAGAACGATCCGTCCTACTGCCGATAATACCAGCGTGAGAAAGGAATAATCTCACGTTACAGCATTTCCTCATTCAAATGCCTGAGAGCAGCCTTGTATCAATAACACAAGGCTGCTCGTCTCTATCATGTATTTCTTAAAATCGCTTACCGAACAATGCAGAATAAACTCATTGTGCATATATATAGTACACTCAGCAAGAGGATCGAAACAAGGAACGAATGGAATCATATATTGGTGTGAATCATTATCTTATCAGTAAAAATCACGAATACCTGAAACTCCGATCTCATTATTGTTATCCACGAAATCGTCTCCTGTAAGAGCAAGAGACATTGATAGGCAGGGAGTATAAATGAATATTTGTTCATAAAAAAGATTGGGAATCAAAAAATGATATTCGACCACATTATACCCACAAAGATATTGACAGATACCACCTCAAGATCTTTAGAGATATAAATTTCACCGTATGGAGATTAAGAATGACAAAATATATATGCGCAATTTTCATGCTTTGTTTTTCTTTGCTTTTCGCGACAGCGGTACAGCCATCCGGCAGCGGTACTGAAACGGCTCCATATCAAATAACCTCGCTCGACAACCTCCAGTGGGTCTATGAGAATGAAAACCAGTGGGATCGATGGTTCGTTCAGACTGACGACATCGACGCCAGCGCTACAAGTACCTGGAACAACGGTACCGGATGGATGCCGCTGGGGTATCGCAATTCCTCCATCGATCACGAATACTTCGAGGGATCCTATGACGGCCAGGGACATTCGATCAGCGGCCTGACCATCAACCGTCCCTCAGGGAACAACCAGGGCTTCTTCGGATACATTTCCCAGGCGGCGATTTCGAACCTTGTTCTCCTCGACGTGAATATACATGCATACAACACCATAGGTTCACTGATCGGCAATTTTCTCAGCGGAACCGTCACAAATTGCTGCGCTACGGGAAGCGTCGCAGGCAATACCGTCGGCGGCGGCCTGATCGGCGATAAACGAGGCGAAGCATCCTGCTGCTACAGCGCTTGCACGGTGAGCGGTTCAAGCAATATTGGGGGATTCGCGGGAAGCAATTCCAGCACGCTGTACGACTGCTATGCGACCGGCAGCGTTTCGGGAACATCCAACGTCGGCGGATTGGTGGGTGGAAATTTTCCCGGCGGAGACATCCAGGATTGCTACTCGGTAGGTTCAGTCGGCGGCAGCACAAACATCGGCGGTTTAGTCGGTTACAACAATGCAAGCGTCGCAACCAGCTTCTGGGACACGCAGACCAGCGGACAGAGCTCCAGCGCCGGCGGCACCGGTAAAAACACCGCACAGATGAAAACGGCACCAACATACACTGAAGCAGGCTGGGACTTTGTGTGTGAAACAGCCAACGGTTCGAACGACTACTGGAGCATCGATGGCGGAAACAACAGCGGTTACCCCTACCTGAGCTGGCAACCCTACTCGGCATATATCTCCGCAAACCACGCCTCGCTCGATCTGGGGACACGTTACTATAACGGTTCCGCGATCTCGGGAGAGCTAGTCATTTCCAACAGCGGCGAAGAATATCTGGCAATTCATGGCATCGGATTTAATGCGGGTGGACAGGGATTCACGTTGTCAGACGTCACACTACCCTATACGATCGCACCGGGCGGATCGCTCACGGTAACCGTCAGCTTCATCAACAACACCCTCGGGGACTACGAAGATACGCTCGCAATCCTTTCCAACGCGATCGACAATCCCATTCTCGAAATCCCAGTGTCGGCGATTACCCGTTACAACGTGGGCGATACCGGAATGCTCGGACTCGGAACAGAAGCTTCGCCTCTTCAAGTGGCAGACTTTGAAGACCTGCTCTGGATCACCAACCACTCAGCCTTAATGAGCGCATGGTTCTCGCAAACTGACGACATCGACGCCAGCCCCAGCATTGACCTGAACGACTGCGCCGGGTGGCTGCCGATCACACCATTTTCTGGCAATTATAATGGCCAGGGGCACATCGTCAGCAATGTGTATATCAATCGGCCAGGGACAAACAATCAGGGGCTATTCGGGTATGCAGCGTCCGCAACGATAAAGAACCTGGGCGTTACCAATGCCGATATATCAGGAAACCAGTGTGTCGGCTGCCTTGTCGGAATGACCGATACTTTCGATATATTCAATATAACCAACACAGTGATCAGAAATTGCTTTTCCACAGGACAGGTAAGTGGCAACTCTCAAGCAGGTGGATTGGTTGGAACTGGTTCTTACGCAACGATATCTAACTGCTATTCGACCAGCAGCGCCAATAGTACAATGTATTCCGGTGGGTTGGTTGGAAGTATATATTCTTCCAATATAAGCAAATGCTATAGTACGGGAAGCGTGAGTGGTTATCTCTATTTGGGCGGACTCATCGGGCAAAATGACGGTTCGACAGTCAGCAATTCATTCTGGAATACGCAAACCTCCGGTCAGTCATCGAGTTCTGGCGGAACAGGGAAAACGACTGTCGAAATGATGACGCAATCCACGTTCACCGATGCGAGTTGGGATTTTTCAGGAGAAACGGTCAACGGCACGCAGGACATCTGGTCGATCAACAGCGCAGTCAATAGCGGCTTCCCTTATCTTACCTGGCAACCGCTAACGCCTATCATCAGTTATATGCCACTGGCTATCGAACTTGATACCTGTTATTACGGTCAGGTGGCGGCTACCAAGTCGGTGACTGTTTTCAACGATGGTCTTGCAGACTTGACAATTTCAAACGTGAGCTATATGAATAGTGAACAGGGCTTCACGCTTTCATGCCCGACATTGCCGCATCTCGTCGCTCCCGCCGGATACTGCACGATCACTGTCGGTTTCCAGAATAACACTGCGGGTGAATACAGTGATGTTCTTCTAATCGATTCCGACGCCTCGCAGGTAGCAGTACCGGTGAGTATATTCAACACCGATGACCTGGGCGATACGGGCATGGAGGGAGATGGCTCGGAGGACGCGCCTTTGCAGATTACCGAGTTGGACGATCTCCTCTGGATTAGCGAGAACCCGATATGCTGGGGCGTTTGGTTCGTTCAGGTCGCCGACATCGATGCCAGCTCAACAGCCACATGGAATAGTAATGAAGGATGGATTCCCCTCGGCAACAGCAGCCGGAAATTCACCGGTCACTACAACGGGCAGGGACACATTATAAGCGGGTTGCGAGTTAATCGATCCAGTTCCGATTATCAAGCATTTTGGGGCTATACAGATGGCGCGACGATCAGCAATCTCCTCTTGACTGGCGTTGTGGTTCACGCTGACAGCTTCGGCGCATGCCTGGTTGGAAACAACGCTAATTCGACAATAGCAAACTGCTCCTGTCAGGGAAGTATAAGCGGCAGCCAGTGTGGCGGTCTGGTCGCAGTCAATACGAATTCTTCCATCTTTGGATGTCGCTCAGCCGGCAGCATAACTTCATCCTATTTTGATAGCTACAACGGTGGGCTGGTATCGATGAATAACTACTCGTCGATAACAAACAGCTATTCATGGTGTAGCGTGGGTGGAAGCCTCTCCGGCGGATTGATCGGAAGCGATAGCCATTCAACGATCACCAATTGTTACAGCAAGGGCTCCGTAACAGGTATGTACAGCGGCGGAATGATTGCGGAATGCGACTCGTCAATCGTTGTCAATTCTTTCTGGGACACCCAGACCAGCGGGAAGATCTCGAGCGCGGGTGGAACAGGCAAGACAACCGCCGAAATGAAGACGCTGTCCACCTTCACCGACGCAGGATGGGACTTCATGTATGAAACCGTAAACGGCGCTGACGATATCTGGGTAATCGACGGCTACAACAACAGCGGTTACCCCTACCTGAGCTGGCAGGATGCCCTCCCCATCATCGATGTGTCATTGGTTCAATTAGACTTCGACACAGTCTTGATCGGACAGGAATCTTCCCTGACGATAACTATCCGCAACGAAAGCCACGTAAGCCTTGAAATCAGCCAGTTGACCTTCGTCGACGGTTCGCAGGGCTTCGGCCTCGAACAGGGTACACCTGTCAGCATAACAGCGCACGATTCGCTGATGGTCGATATCACCTTCGCTCCGGAAACAGCAGGAACTATCGTCGATACACTCTGTATCGTTTCGGATGCCTGCAACACAGAAACCATGTCCATTGCGCTCAGCGGAATCGGGATTGTTTCCGAACCATCCGCGCCGGAGAACGTCACGATCCAGTTACAAGACAACGATGTGATCCTGAGCTGGGATCCGGTTACCACCAATATCGACGGCAACCCCATCGCACCGAACGGCTATAATGTGCTCTACAGCGATATCCCCGGTGGCAGCGCGGACGATTATCAGCTTCTCGGGTTCGTAACCGGTACGACCTGCACGCACAGTCAGGTGCTACTGTCTAATAATCGCCTGTTCTATATCGTCCGGGCAGTCATTGCCGAGGGAAGATAGTCGAACATCGCGAATTCCCGTGCCAGGTTATACATCGGCAGATAATCATGAATTACTCCTGAGTCTTTTCAGCTTCCTACTAAGCGTACTTTCGGTGATCCCTAATAGTCTGGACGCTTGAATCTGAGATCCTTCTGTTTTCTCCAGAGCTTTGAAGATAGTAATCTTCTCGACTTCAGCAAGGTTCAAGACGCCAAAATGATTTACCATGACATCTCCTTTTCCCTTCTTGAGTTCTGGAAGAGAATCAGCGGTCAGTGTATTTGTGTTTTCAAGAATCAGGCTTCGTTCTACGATATTTCTCAATTCACGGACATTTCCCGGAAAACTGTATGATTTCAGCGCTTGCATATACGATGGATCAACGACAACTTCCCTTCTATTCATGGTCTTGGAAATCTCTTTGATGAAGTGATCAATCAGCAATTCGAGATCGCCTTCTCTATCCTGCAGAGGAGGTATTCGGATGTGAATTGCGTTTATACGGTGAAGAAGGTCAAGCCGAAAGCGGTTTTGCAGAATCAAGTCATCGAGATCTTTATTTGTTGAAGCAACGATGCGAACATCAACCTCGATTTCATGCTCTCCGCCTACGGGCTGGATTTTTCCCGTTTCGATTGCTCGTAGCAGTTTTGATTGAATCTCCAGCGGCATGTCCCCAATCTCATCGAGATAAAGAGTACCGCCGGAAGCTTGCTCGAAGAAGCCAATCCGGTTTGAAACAGCCCCGGTGAATGAACCTTCTGTATGACCGAAGAACTCGCTTTCTGCAAGTGTAGAGGTGATTGCGTTACAATTAACCGTAACAAGCCTGTTTTTACTTCTGGCACTGTTGAAATGAATCAAACGGGATAAAATCTCTTTCCCCGTTCCCGATTCACCAGTAATCAACACATTCACCCCGGAAATCTTCGATGCTTTCCTTGCCATATCGACAACGTTCCGTATGGCATCGCTGTTACCAATCATGTTATGCTGCACACTCTTCTGAAGATCGGGTTCCAGCAGGTCACGAATCCGCTCACGCCGCGACATTGATTCCTTGAGTTGTTTTGCGAATTCCCGGTTTTGTTCCTGAAGATGTCCATTGTAGAAATCATCGAGTTTGACAATACTGTTGTCCAACGTGTTGAAGGCAAGATCGAATTGACCTTTTTGCCTGTAGTACAAGGCCAGTACACGCATGCTACGGATAAGCATCTTCGGAGAATCGCTTTTTTCGAACCACGCGATGATTTCTTCAATTTCGTCCTTCATCCCTTCCGAGAAGTGGTTGTTCAGAAGTTTATAATACAGGATGTTGTTCCAAACTACTCGTTGCTGAAACTCGTCTTCCTGCCTGCGAGCAAGCTCATACGCCTGCTGGAGATGCTGGATCGCCAGATTGTTTTTCTTCAAACTGCCGTAGACCAGACCGAGATTGTTGTGTACTTTCTGCTGAAGAGCGGGACTTCTATGAAGTTCTTCCTCCTCCATGGCCTGATGATAATAGGACAGGGCTGTCTCGAAATGATCGAGTTTCTGGTGGCAGAGACCGAGATTGAACAACGATCTACCTCGGTTGACCCTATCTTCCTGATCCCGGGAAAGCTCCAAAAGCTCTTCGAACACACTGATAGCCGACTCAGGCTCCCCCGTGTTCGTAAGCACGAGAGCATAGTCATTCAGAGGTTGAATGAGGTAATCCTTCCTGTCGAGTTTCCGGAATCCCTCGATGGAATACTTCAGATGTTCTCGGGCTTCGTGATACAAATCCTGGCGGAGAAAAAGCTGTCCCAGATCACCCATTGCTTGTGCAATAATCCAATCATTATGTTGTTCGCGTCCTGCTCTTAGAAAATTGAGAAATGCATCCTCGGATTTTTTATACATTCGTTTTATCATATAGGCGACACCAAGAACATGGTATCGCTCAGGAAGAAATCCTGGATCATGATTGTCTATTTGTTTACAGCAAGCCTGGATTTGTTCGAGGAAAACATCCACATCGCCACGAGAATTTGAGATATTGCACATCTTGTATAATATTAAATCCTGAAGAAGCATTGTATCAGATCCTTCCAGCCGATTTCCAATATTTTGCAAATTTTCTTCAGCTTGATCCAGTTTTCCCTGGAAAATGAGAAGCTGCACTTCCAGGATGTCGATAACTTGTTCTTCTTCTCGTGTAGACTGGATTTTTCTCAGGCGTTCAAACTGCTCCTTAGTGGAGATGGGATAGCCTACCTTGTTGCTAAATTTGTCCAGAATCAGCCGCACCATTTCATCCTCCTTTGTATAAGAACGATGCAAAAATGAATTGTATTCTGTCAATTGCAAAAATGCAATTCTTGCTAGTATTCAAGGAATCTCGAATCGCGGCATTGCAGAGAGAAATTGTCTAATTTATTGTTTATAAGTACATTATGGCTTTTCGTGGCTGACGGCATGGAGCTTTGGCATCGAATTTCCTATGTTCGGGGATGGAGGTGAAAATGAAGATCAAAAACGTAAGCGCTGTTTTCACGAATGAAAACTCAGAAAATAAATCAATCGGATTTACCGTGATGTATGAAGATGGTTGCTTCGAAAATGTGGTAGAGAATTTTACGGAATCCACTCGGGTGCATGTCATTCAAATGATACACGAAAAACACGAAAAACTCGTGAAACTTTCGGAACCAATAAGCTCAAGAGAAGAAGACATAAGACACGCAAAACATAGGAGACTTCGATGAATCGAGACCTAAGCAATTTCTTGTTATTAATCATGGTAACTTTTAGTCTTACCAGTCTTTTCGCCCAGGCAGGAAACTGCCTCTCTTTCGACGGTAGCGAGGATTTCATTTCAATGCCCGATAGCCCTTCCGTGGACATCGTCACAGAGATTACGCTCGAGGCCTGGATCAGGATGGAAAACCTGACGAGCTACCCTGGCATCATCGCCAAAGGCTATGAAACCAACGGTGGATACAGCATCCAGATCCGTATCGATGGAACAATCTGGTTTGAACTGGAGGAAACGGACGGAACCCGCCACTTCTACAATCCAACGACACAAATCCTGCCTACAAACACTTGGATTCACCTTGCAACCACTTATAACGGCGTCACTCAACGCATCTACTTGAACGGCCAGGAGGTGGGTTCTGGACTGTCTGGCAGCTTTTCCATCGGTGATATCGCCGATCAGGTATATATTGGTCATCTTGAAGGTTATGGCTTTTTTGACGGTCAGATCGACGAAGTCCGCATCTGGAACATCGCCCGTAGCCAGACCCAAATCCAGCAGAACATGCAACATCCGATAGATGCTGACGAAACCGGTCTGGTCGCTTATTACCGTTTCGATCAATCCGGAGGAACTACTTTGGAGGACCTTACTATCCACAACAATGATGGAACTTTGAACAACTTCACACTACCCGATGCCTGGACAGACTCCACCGCTCCGCTTATTTCGCCATCCGGTAACTTCCTTGAATTTGATGGCGGCAACGATTATATTTCAATCGACCATATGGACGATCTGAATTTTAACACCTTCACCATCTCATTCTGGCTGAAACCCCAGGATTCCGGCTTACAGTTTTTAATCACGAAATACAACGAAGTCGCCTCGGAGGCCACATTCCGCCTGTATCTTGATGGGGTCTATCTGACCGCTGATACCTTCATCCCAGCGAGAGTTTTTTCAGGAACATACTTGACCGCCGGTATCTGGCAGTATATCGCCTTCACCTATGATGGTGCATTCCAGAATCTGTATGTAAATGGAAACCTTGTGGATTCCGACGCCCAGAACGGGGTGTTGAATACCAATTCCGACCCGATTAACCTCGGATGCCGGAATTTCAACGGCTCGCTACAGGATTTCGCCAGAGCGGGGATGGACGAAGTCCGCTTCTGGAACACCGCACGAAGCCAAACCCAAATTCAGGACAACATGAACGCCCTGATAAATGGGGACGAGCCCGGTCTTATTGCCGGTTATCGTTTTGACCAGGGTGATGCCGGGCAGGATAACGCCTGCCTGCCCAACGAACTCATCGATTACGCCGGAAGTCATAAGGGAACCCTGAACGGCTTTGCATTGAACGGCACTACCTCCAACTGGTGTTTCACCGGCTTGGCCACTACGCCCATTCTAACCACTAGCGAGGTTGAAAACATCGGAGCGTTTTCCGCTCAGGTCAGCGGCGAGATCTTCAGTATCGGCTCCGAAGACGTTACGACACGTGGGGTTTGTTACAGCACAAGCGATTGTCCTACTATCGGAGACAACACCGTTCAGGAAAACGGCAGCTTTTGCACCGGACCCTTTACTCTGACGGTAAATGGTCTGGACATCAGAACGACCTATTATACACGGGCATATGCTGTCAATGGCAGTGGTATCAGTTATGGAGAAACCCAACAGTATACCACGGCGGGGTTTCCTTCCGGTAACTGTCTGGATTTTGATGGTGGCAATGATTACGTCAGCCTTCCGGACCTGAACCTGGAATCCTACACGATAACCATGGAAGCCTGGGTCAAGCCCAACGGAGTCCAGAGTGACAATGCAGGCATTATCATTTCCCGAACAGAAAATTATCACCAAGATACGGCAATTGCAGGAATATTCCTGCGAAGCGATAACGAATTGAGATATGACTGGGATAGTGAGAATTCGGGGTTTCCCACAGGGCTCTATCTAACGGACAATGAATGGAACCATGTTGCGCTGGTCATTTCTCCTCAGGGAGCAACGGTGTTTTTAAACGGATATGGTGTATCTCATAACGTGCCTCATGCAATGGTTGAATTCAATATGGAAACAAGTATCGGTCGGGACGCCAGTTACAGTGGTCATTTCTTCCGGGGTCAAATTGATGATGTTCGTGTCTGGAACGTAAGCCGGACTCCGACTCAGATACAAAACAACATGAACACCTTGTTAACCGGGGATGAGCCCGGCCTTGTAGCCTTTTATCGCTTTGATCAGGGTAACGCAGGGCAGGATAACACTGGCCTGCCTAATGAACTCATTGATTATGCGGGTAACTATAAAGGAACGCTCAATAATTTCGCAATGACAGGGACCACCTCCAACTGGTGTTCTTCGGTTTTCACTTTAACCCCACTTGTAGCTGCCTCCGGAGCCGAAAACATCACGACCATTTCAGCCGATATCAGCGGAGTTGTCTTCGACACTGGCGTTGGCGATTGCTACGCGCGGGGTTTCTGTTACAGTCATGACGACTTGCCTGATATCACGGACAACATCACTGAAGATTCTGGATGTTTCGGAAACGGTCCCTTCATGATAAACATATCGGGTTTGACACCGGACACCGATTATCACTATCGGGCCTACGCTATCAACGACGCTGGTATCAGCTATAGCGAAACCAGGCTGCTTAGAACGGCCAGCATGCCCACAGACGGCTATTTCGAAATCGGTGACGGTACGACCGATTTTTACTGCATCGCACATGGTTACTGGTTGAACCGACGCACTCAAACCACCTATTACGCCAGTGAGTTGACGGCGGCGGGAATGGTGGCAGGAGAACCAATTGAAGGGATACAATGGGACTGGACTCATGCTCCAGCATTGGATGAGGATCAATACTGTGTTCGACTTGGCCACACCGGTTATCCAGAATACTATCATGCTGACTACTATAACTACTTTCTCAGAGACGGGTTGATCGAAGTATTCAATTCCGGTCCTGTCTATTTCAACGTATCCCAGGGATGGGCAGGCGTGAATTTCACCACGCCTTTCATTTGGAACGGTGTCGACAATGTCGTCGTCGACGTGTGTATGTGGAACGAGCCTGGCGCTTTTTCATACTCACCCGAAATCAATTCGACGCATACGAATTCAAACAGGTCTTGCTCCTGGCAAAGCGATGGCGGCATCAATCCAACGCTCGACCCCCAGGTTCCAGCCCAACACATGTATGTGTTAAAGGATGTACCTAATGTACGCTTCCTTCAATACCAGGCGGGAACCCCCGGAATTCCTCAACTCATCGCTCCCGTCTTCGGGGCCGGCAACCAGAATGTAGATTGTTCACTTGAGTGGGTATTTGGCCCGGATACGGACGCTTATGATCTCTGGTTGGGTGAGCCAGGCAATCTGGTTCAGGTCGTAGCAGGTGGCTCTGCTACGCCAGGCGGAAACGGCGCTTACGTATGTAATGTGGACTATCTGACTAACTACCAGTGGTATGTGGTGGGTTGGAACACTACACTCGATCCGCCTCTATTCCGGCTGGGAGACGCGTGGGAGTTCTCCACGGGACCCTATTACACCAATCTCCTGCCTGCCGATAAAAGTTCGGAGCAACCACTCGACACTTCACTGAGCTGGGATATGGCCGAAACACCAAACCAGATCAACATCCGGTTTGGGGAGGATCCGGACCTGGCGAATAACCCACTATATTCGAATGTATCCATTCCCTGGTATCCGCCTGGTCTGGCTCCCCTGACAAGATACTACTGGCAAGCGGAAACCACTCTCGACGGCACTCAGTGGATTCGCACTGACACCTTCTCGTTCACGACCCTGCGCGTGCCAGACACAGCCCTGATTCTTCCCTGGACCGAGGATTTCGAATCTGTTGGCCCACAGCAATTGTATGAAGAATCAGAAGTGATCTTGAATGGTTTGCCTGTATGGGAATATTTCCATGAAGGCCTCGCACGACTCCAGTTTGCCTGCCCCTATTTCGCAGCGCAAAATGGGATGCACTGTGCGGCTATGGATTGCAATGGGACTAGAGATCCGGGGACCAACTATCTGACTGCCAGCCTCAATCTGAGCAATTACAGTACCGATACAGGCACGGTGAGTCTCAGTTTCTGGCACTATAACGCGGAAGACGACTGGTATGGAGATGGTGTCTGGGTTCGAGGTTCGACTTCCGATGACTGGATACAGATTATCAATATCGATGATACTCCCGTGGATTTCACTTGGATCGAAGTGACAGGTCTGAATGTCAGCCAGACTCTTGCTGATGCGGGACAACAATTCAGCGACGAGTTTCAGCTCCGGTTTGGCCGGGTAGGGTGGGCATTCCTGCCACTAAGAGGAAGAGCTTTCGATAATATTTCCCTCGAATATACTGCGGATGTACCTGTGTTCGCCGCGATTCCCAATCAGTACGACTTTGGTGATGTCCCCTCAATCGATACCGAGTCGCAGGACTTCATCATCACCAATATAGGTGGAGGAACCCTCACCATCAACGAAGGTTCTATATCCATTGTCGATGATCCGGAGGGTAATTATACCCTTGAGCCGATAACCTTTCCTATCGAGCTGAACACCGGGCAAACCGATACGCTGCATGTAACCTTCGCACCGCAAAGTCTCGGAGAAAAAACCGCTACCTTACAGATTGCCGATAACATGACCCGAACTCCGAATAATGCAGGCTACCTGACTCGCACAGCACACAGAAACGATACGATGATACGAGCCGTGCATACTGTTCCTCTGATAGGAAACGCGGTCTATGCTCCTCACGAGCTAGCGCCCTACAGCCAGAATTTCGATACCTGGCCCCCTGGAACAATCGTTTCCGACGGATGGGTGCAGGAGACGGATGACAACCTAGACTGGATTATAAACCAATACTCCACTCCAACACCAGATACAGGACCATCGGATGACATGACCGGCGGTGGAAAGTACTTGTACACGGAGACTGAAAGTTCGAACTACGAAGATGCCATTCTTGTTAGTCCATACATTGACGTATCCACACTCTCGATACCACGGATCAGTTTCTGGTACCATATGTATGGCGCAGACATGGGATCGTTGACAGTGCAGGTCAACGAATATGCATCCACGGTCTGGACCGATGTATGGGGCATGAGTGGCGATCAGGGTAACCAGTGGCACCGCGGTCTGGCTTCTCTTGACGGGTATCAGGGTATTGTGCGGATTCGATTTGTGGGATTCCTGGTACCGGGAAATCTCAGCGATATGGCAATCGACGATTTCGCAATCGAGGAAACACCGACCGTACCCATGTATTCATGTGAAGTAGGAATCGATGACTTCGGGCCGTGGTTTGTAGGGCAATCTTCCGATCCATCGCTTTTTCGTATCGTAAATGCCGGAAGCGGTAGCCTGGACATCGACAACATCCATCTTGCAGGAGCCGACACAGTGGATTTCAAACTGGCTTATGACCAGACGTTACCGACATCAATCCCCGAAACCGGTTATCTGGATATCGAAGTCTGGTTCCAACCGCATTCCGAAGGTGCGAAGACTGTCAGCCTGGAGATATCCGACACCATACTTAGAACGCCTCATACATATCCTCTATCTGGTACTGCACTCCCACCGGCTACCGTACCCTACCTCGAAAACTTTGACGCCCTTATCGCTCCCGATCTTCCCAACGGTTGGATTGTCGATGACGTGAACGCTGACGGTAAAACTTGGTCTTCGAATAGCCTCAGCGTTAACGCGCATTCCGGTACGATGGTCGCCTGGTTGAGAGGGCCTTACGAACTCAGCCCGATCGATGACTGGCTGTATAGCAAACCTGTCTGGCTGGATGCAGGCTTGGGATATCGAGTGTCCTGGTGGGGGCGGGATTATTCAACCTATCACACGCCTCATCATCTGGATGTCTGGATTATGGATGCCCAGGATCCAGATGCTACAGTTCACCATCTGGCCAGTTACATCCAGAATACAACGGTGTGGACAGAGAATTCGGGCATTTTTATCCCGGAAACTTCAGGACCCTATTTTATTGGCTGGCACGGAGACTCTCCCCAGGCGCAATATAACTACTATATGGATGATGTCAGTATCGAGTCGGCACCGGCATCGCCAAACTACGTTTGTACACCGAATCAGGCGGCGTTCGGAGTTGTGGATTTGCATGTGACCAGCACTCCGGTTTCGTTCTCGGTTCACAATGACGGATTAGGCGCGATCGGCATCAATGGCGTGTCCATCAGCGGCCAGGACTCCGGGGATTTCGATTTCACGATGAATCTGTCGATTCCCGTCAGTTTGACCACCGAACTACTCCAGATCGACGTATCTTGCACACCGCTGACCGAAGGAGAAAAAAACGCCAGTCTCGACATCACCGACGATCAGGGACGCGTTGTTCATAGTTATCCTCTGACCGCAACGGGTGTGAACTACTCCTATGGCGGAGGGACAGAAGATTCTGGATACTACTACTTCTCCAACAGCAGCCTTGGCGCGGTCGGCGCTGCCAGTTATCCCACTTTCAACTGGATCGACATCAGCGCGACTGGTACGGAAATGTCTATTCCCGACGATGACGAATTTGTCGATACGCCCATTTCTATCGGATTCGCTTTTCCCTATTTCGGGAATTCCTATAACGAGATTTACTTCAGCTCCAATGGGTGGTTGAGTTTCGATGGCTCCATCGGCTCCAGCTACTACAACAACAGCATACTGCCCAGCTCAAACGATCCCAACGACCTGATTGCCTGGTTCTGGGATGACATGGATCCCGAAGACAATCCTGATGATGATACCCATGTTTATTACCAGACTACCACCTCGGGAGTGAATCAGATTTTTGTCATTTCCATGATTCACTATCATGAATACCCCGGAGAAGGTCCGGGAAATCTGACGGCTCAGGTTATCCTGTACGATACAGGTAAAATCAAGATGCAATATCTGTCATTCGATGAGGACATTGTACTGGACGAGTGCGTTGTCGGTATCGAAAGCAGCGATGGCTCCCAAGGGATTTGTTATACATTCCATGGTGATCGTGGTCCACTATACGACGGACTCGCGATTGCATACGGCACCGATCCTCATGATTTAGGCGATCTGACGAGTCTTGAATCACCGACTGACGTAATACTGCATATCAGCGGCTTCGATGTCGTTCTGTCCTGGAATTCCGTACCTGGAGCGACGAGTTACCTAGTGTACCGCGCCGATAATCCCGATGGCCCATTCTCCGTTGTCGCCGGGCCTGTTTTCACTACATCCTTCACCGATATCTCCGCAGCCACAGCTCTCTCATACTGGTACTACGTAACGTCAACCGATCAAACGACCGTGGGAGTGCGAAAGGGAATGGAGAAAAAGGTCGGGGAGTAGCTGTATATACAACGGAACTGCTTCTTTGCAAGTTTGTTCACCTTAAAACTGCGGCGGCGTGGTTGAGTATTCTCAAATCCAAGAGATACTCAAGTCTGATGAGCGGAACGAAGGATTTGATGACTTACGCGAATGGTTTGGAGATGGATTTGATCCAGAGAATATCGAAATCAATATAATCAACCAGTATCTGAAACAGATAATGATGTAGATTTTGTGAAGATTGATGATCCACGACGAGAACAAGGGCATCGATCTCGAATACAACAAGCTTAACCTCCCCAAGCTCATCACCTTCAGAAAAACTCCCTACGAAGACTACCGTATCGAGTACGAATATGCCTGGGGTGGCGCGAAGCTACGGAAGAATCTTTACAACGACGCGCTTTACGACATAAAAGTGGGAGACCTCACCGGTTCAACGTATTACAACGGAAAGGCCGTGTACGAAGACAGCGCTCTGAAATATCTCTTTACATCCGAGGGGCGCATTACGTATGATGATACCAACAAAGTATATGAGTTTGTTTACGACATATCAGACTACCTGGGGAATACGCGTGTGAGCTTCAAACCAGCAGCCAACGGACCTGATATCATACAGGAAGATCACTACTACCCGTTCGGGATGAAAATGCCCGGCCTGTGTAGCGTGTACGACGACCCCGAAACCAAGTTCACCGGTGGCGGCAAAGAGCTGGAGGATGACTACTTCCTGAACCCTTTGAGTGACGATGGGTACCACTACGGCGCACGCTACTACGACCCGCAGCTCTGCCGATGGCAGCAGGTCGATCCGGTGCAGGAATTTCATAGTCCATACCTGTATTGCCGAAACAATCCCGTAAACTGTATTGATCCAGATGGGTCAACAACGGTTCTCAGAAATGATGGGACATATTATTATGAAGATGATGGTATTGGACCTGAATGGGGAGCTTATGAAGATGATTATCTTGAACAGGGAGTTGATGCTTCAACGATAAATATGGCATTCATTAATCTAGATGATATCAATGCCGAAGTAGAAGAGCTTCGCAATGATTTTGATAGGCTATATAGTGAAGATCCCTGGAAAAACATTCCCCCTGGCTTCTGGTTTATAGCACAGAAGGCTGATAGCGATTTCCATGAAAATGTTGATATTCCTGCCGAGAACAAAGTTCATTATGTGGTCGCTGACATGGGGAAATGGTATCGATCTGATCAAATTAACTATATTGGTATAGGCGCACTATACCGTGAGAATCTGATTCTGACTGAGTTCGATATGGTGACTGATATTCACTTATGGAAGCTTACTCATATCTTTAAGTATCGTGAGTTTCCAGCAAATTCAGGAGCAATATATTGGGCAAAATACGGTTATCGGTACAAAACAAAGTAGATAGGAAAATGATCATCATACGTGCTATAATTGCGACTACGATTTTCCAGATTCTCAGAGCTTCACTACTGTTTTATGATGGTTATAATATACTAAATGATTCACAGAGATATAGCATTGACTTCTGCTTTCTTCCCTTGATTTATCTTGTTGTGCTGTATTTGAGTATAGCTGGAATAAGAAAGAAGAAAAAGGAAGCAGCTTTAGTAGCTACATGGTTTACAATTATCACAATCATTGTTGCCGTTATCATGGTCCCAATCGGAGATAAAATTCGTACTTATGGGTTCAAAACACGAATTGAGCAGTTTTGGAACCTCGACAAGTTAATGCAATGTTCAGATCTTTTAGTAGAAAGCAACATCAATAATCTTGAACCTGTGAGCTATACTGTATTTGACGATGAGGAATTGCCGGCTTGCATAAAGTCAATAATCTCGGGTAGTACTGACAAAGAACCTCACATAGTTATTAACAGACGACACCCGTATTGCCTTGTTCGAGTGGAATATGAAAATTACACAATTACTGTAATGCCTAGAAATTTCCCCATATTGAAACTTCTACACTCAATCCATAAAGGAAGGGTTTATTTCACATATAGCGAACGCGAAAATAGAAGCTGGAAACGTGCTCTCAGTCTCAAAACGTAATGGAATGCGATTTCCAATTCTCTTAATTAAAAAAAAGGCTGATTCAACCACCAAATAGCAAATACATGCAAATACGTTAAGGAATTGCGTATTCAATTTCATTACACCGGAAGGGCGTATCGCGTATGATGAAAACAGTCGGACATACGGCTTTGTCTACGACATCAAAGGCATCAAATGACCAACGATAATAATAACTCCACGCATGAAACCACGGTCATTTGATGAAAGCAAAGCGAACTGGGGAATACGCGTGTGAGCTTCAAACCAGCAGCCAACGGGCCTGACATCATGCAGGAAGACCATTATCTACCCGTTCGGGATGAAAATGCCCGGCCTGTGTAGCGTGTACGACGACCCCGAAACCAAGTTCACCGGTGGCGGCAAAGAACTCGAGGACGACTACAACATGAACCCTTTAAGTGACGACGGGTACCACAGCTCTTGAACACGAAAAGTGCCAGCATGATTTCCTTGATGGAAAAACTGCCGTCACTGGAAGGAAAGACTGCCGTCACTTGCAACTTGGGAAAGTGACTGCATTGATGTGATAGATGGTGCGGGAGTTAAAGGCATTTCCTGTCACTTCAAGAAGTGGAATTAAGGAAAACATGCTGTCACAAAGTGGAAAATGTAGGTGTCACTTTACAGGAGTTGCGTAAGTTGCTGCAAACAATGGATTTAGATAATAAAAATGGTCGGGATGACAGGATTTGAACCTGCGACCGCTCGAACCCCATTCGAGTACGCTAGCCGGACTGCGCTACATCCCGACGCAAGAGAACACCAATTTGAAAATCGACGCTGGATTGACAAGTTTTTTTTCGGAAAAATCACACACTATTCACCGATAATCTTCACCAGTACACGCTTACGGCGCTTTCCGTCGAACTCTCCGTAGAATATCGCCTCCCACGGACCAAGGTCAAGCTTACCGTCTGTGATCGCTATCACAACCTCCCGCCCCATGACCGTTCGCTTCAGATGCGCGTCGGCATTGTCTTCGAATCCATTATGAGCATATTGGCTGTAAGGCTTCTCCGGAGCGAGTTTTTCCAGCCACTTCTCGTAGTCGGAGTGCAGACCTGATTCGTTATCGTTGATGAATACGCTCGCAGTAATATGCATGGCGTTGACAAGACAGAGTCCATCTTGAACTCCACTTTCGCGCACACACTCCTTGATCTGCGGCGTAATGTGCACCATTTTTCGACGCGTGTCAGTTTCAAACCATAATTCCTTACGAAAGCTCTTCATGATGCCCCTCCCCTGCCGTATATTCAAAAAGATTTCTCAGTTCCTCGACATCAAGTTTACGCAGGATGTTTTGTCCACCCTCAATGATGTTCTCGAACATCTCGATCTTATCACGCTGCAAGTTGAGAATCTTTTCCTCAACTGTCCCGAGCGTAATCAGCTTATAGACGTTAACCTTCTTCGTCTGCCCGATACGATGCGCCCGGTCAATTGCCTGGTTCTCCCCCATGGGATTCCACCACGGATCGACCAGTACAACTGTGTCGGCAGCGGTCAGGTTAAGGCCAAAGCCACCGGTCTTGAGGCTGATGAGAAACGCACGCACATTGGCGTTATTATTGAAGTTATCAACCCTCTTGTGGCGCGCTTTGGTGTCACCATCCATATATTCGAACACAATCCGCTTGCGGGAGAGGTATTGCCGTATAAGCTTGAGCGTTTCGACAAACTGGCTGAAGACCAGCACCTTGCGTCCGCTTTCAATCGCGTCCTCCAGGATGATCATAAGCTGCTCCATCTTTCCGGACAGATCGGCCTGCGACTTCAGATCCTTCTGAACCAGTGCGGGGTGATTACAGATTTGACGAAGTCTGGTCAGCGCTGCAAGGACATGGATGTAGTTGCCTGTATCGATCTGGTTGAACCGATTGATGAAATTCTTCTTCACCGATTCGATCACCTCGACATAGAGCTTCTCCTGAAGCGTTGACATACGGCAGTATGATATCTGTTCCTGCTTGTCCGGGAGCTCGATGAGCACGTCTTTCTTCTTCCTCCTGAGGATAAACGGCGAGATCAGCGCGGCCAGATGCTCATGCTTTTCGTGCTTTTCCAGTAGCGGCGAGACGTATTCGGCCTTGAACTTCCGCGGTGATGGAAGATAGCCGGGCAAGAGGAAGTCGAAGATCGACCACAGCTCGGTCGGATTGTTTTCCATCGGGGTACCCGTGAGGGCCAGTCGGAAACGTGCGTTAAGCTTCTTGATCGCCTTGGAGCGCAGTGCGCCGGCATTCTTGATGTGCTGTGCTTCGTCCAGAATCACGTAGTTGAAGTAGATGGACTGGAGCTCTTCCAGGTCGTTCATGATGATCGAATAGGAAGCTATGAAGACCTGCACATTACTGTTTTCGAGCAGCGCGGCACGTTCTTCCTTGTTTCCTTCGTAGATTATATACTTCAGGCTCGGATTGAATTTCTCTATCTCGGCTGCCCAGTTGAAGAGCAGCGTTTTAGGGCAAATCACCAGCGACATGGAGTTCGTCGGCAGTTCAGATAGAATCGAGATCGCCTGAATGGTTTTTCCCAAACCCATATCGTCTGCCAGGATGCCACCAAGATGGAAGTTTTGTAGCATCTTCAGCCAATGGAATCCCGACTTCTGATAGCTTCTCATCACAGGAGAAAGCGCTCTTGGAATCGGCGCGTCATCGTCCAGCTTACGAGCAAGTATCGCCTCGAACATGTTCTGTAGATACTCATCTCCCTGAATCTGGATACCTTCGCGGATCGATGTTAGCTGATAGATATAAGGAATATTGTAAACAGATAGCTTGTAGTACTCATTACCGGATTTCTGGCTCCGTTTCATGAGGCGCTCGACATCACGGAATGTATCCTGATTGGTGAAATAAAGCAATCTGCCATCTTCTAATTTCAGGAACTTCTCTTTGCGCTTGAAGAACTTCTTCAGATCTTCGTGTGTGAATATGAGGTCCTTATATTGGTAGGTCACTTCGTACTCGAACCAGTCGATCTGATCGGTAGTCTTCGCACGAATCGTTGGCTGAAGCGTCACCTTGTAAATAAACTCTTTCTTGAGTTCCTCGGAAAGCTGTATGTTCCAGCTCGGATCGGTCTCCTCGAAGATCGTTTTCTTGAGCATATCGATCTCTTCTTCGCCCTCAAATCGCATTTTCAGCTCAAAATCGCGTTCCTCTGCGCTCGCCTGTGGTAGTTTCTCCAGAAAGCGATCGATCTGATACCGGATCTGCGGTGGAATATAGAACCATGTTTCGCGCTGATTCTGATCGTATCTTACCAATTCTGCAGGATAATAGATTACCGACATGGGGACCGGCACGTTTTCGGCGTAGTTGAGGATACCTTCCATCAAGATGCTGTTATCCAGCTTGCTGAGCATAAAAGTCGGAACCGGAGCCCCGTCGTATAGGTCGGGAAGCTCGATGGTCTCATCGAAATCAAGATAGCAACGTATCAGGCTGAGCTGATGCGTTACCACCGAAGCGAAATAGACGAGGTCTTCCTTGCGAAGTATGTATCCGTCACCTAATATCTTTTCGGTAATCTCCTTTTTAAAAGGAAGCTGGATGTGGTGAAGGGTGTTCTTGATGAATATATACGCAAGGCGATTTACGAAATAAGCCGAGATCGTCTCACCAGGGGCGATACTGAAGAGAAACGAGTCCTGATCGATCGGCGAGATGAGGAAACTGATTTGATATGGCTCGTTCTCAAACAGGATACGGTCACCGGTTTCTTTCACGAAGATCTTGCTTTGCAGGATGCGCATCATTGGGATGAAGTGATAGAAATCACGCTTGTAGATCGTAAAGAAATTGCTTGTACGGCTGAACGAGCACTTGTATTCCTGTAGCATCTTCAGCAGCGTGAGTTCTTCGTTCGTGAAGGCATCCATTTGTGTATTCGCGAGTTCGATTTCTTCCGGTGTCGCGTCTTTCAGGTCCCTATCGGCCACGATCATGGAGATGAGCCGGATATCGATCGGTTTATAATAGCGGAAATAGAAGCGTACTTTATCGTTGGTATCATAGATGCCGGAGACGGATATCTGCGTGTTGAGCAAGATCCGCTGCCAATACTCGTTATATTGAAGCAGGCGTGTCTGATAAGTCTGTATCACTCGTTCCTGAAGAATATCGGTTGAGAGAAAGCGATAGGTGTATTCCAGAATGGTGAGATAATGCGGACAAGTGTCATCCTGACTACAAATCGTGCACTCGTGAGAAAGAATCTTCCGCGATTCTGCATCGTATAGAATTGTGATCTTACCGGGGAATCGAGGATTGTCCTCGGAGACAGCCGAGAAATTGAAAACAATGTGCCCGTTCTCGTCTTTGTATAGGCTATACTCGAGTTCATCTTGTTTCAGGGTTTTAACGGAGCTTCTGAAATACCAGGTATTGGAATGCTCGTGATACTCGTTACCAAACAATCTTGCCATATACCTACCCTTCGCTGGTTTTTCCAGTCTTCAAACCAGAAAGAGAATTTTAGCAAATGAATCGAGAATGTCAATTAAATATTGGTTTATCGACAGCAAGTTACTCACATGCGTTCATTATCAGAGAACATATACATATGAACAGCAGTCAATTGGGGCATGTCTGAATTCAGAACCACTTCCTGAAATGAACTTTTATGGAAGGAGGGATTTTCTCAATTCTTTTGTAGAAGAATCTGATCATCAATCCGCCTCTGGTCGTGAGAACAATACAATTTGAATCAGATTATGCTGGTTACTTTCAGACTATTGTTTCGCAGAGAACATCGCATCCAGGCTTGGATATTTGTTAAAAAGCTCCACTGCTTTCTGTAGCTGGATATCTTCTTTCAAGGAGGCTCGATACCCCTCTACCTCACCAAGTTTCTGTGCAATAATCTCGCTGGCAAGGCTGTTCCGAATCCAGCTTTCGGATTCAGATAACTCATCGGCAAGATAGTTGATTTCGTCTGCGTCGATTGTTCTGACGAACTGACTATACATCGCATCGGAAACGGTGAAATCAGGTGTTACTCCATTTCCGTTATCGATGAGGAAATCCACCGCGAAACGGAAGAAAAGGTTCGCCTGCTTGATGCGGCTTTCCAGGTCGGTCAGAGGCTTCTGCTCGATCACGATATCCGGTGTGATACCCCCACCACCATGAACGATGCGTCCGTGTTGCGTGTAATAAACCTCTTCTGTCTTTTCTTCGGCAGCCTTGACCTCTTCCTCGGAGACCTTTTTCCCCTTCAGTTCCTTATCTTGCAGATCTTTATGGATGCATCGACCCGAATTGATATAGTACTTGGATGTGGTGATCTTGATCCCGCCTTCCGAAAGCGGGAACAATTGCTGCACGGATCCCTTGCCGAAGGATTGCTCGCCTACGACGAGTCCCTGATCGTAATCCTGCATGGTTCCCGCAAAGATCTCCGCGGCACTGGCCGTACCTTCGTTGATGAGCACGACAACCGTGTAGCCGCTACGTTTGCGCGGAATCTGCGTGAAGAATTCGTTTGACGTTCCGGCTGCCCTACCTCGCGTATAAACGACACGCTTACCTTTACCGATGAACTCGTTTACGGTATCCACCGCTTCATCGAGGAGACCACCGGGATTGAATCGGAGATCGATCAACAAGCCCTTCATACCCTGATTTTCGAGCATATCCAGCGCTTCCTGGAGTTCTTCAGAAACGTTCGCGTTATATTGTCTGATTCGGATATAGCCAATTTCGTCGTTTAACATGAACGCATACGGAACGCTCTTGATCTTGATGACGTCGCGTACGATGTGAAATTCGATCGGGTCGTCGTAGCCCGGACGATCGATGACAAGATATACCGAAGACCCTTTCGGGCCACGCATCAGGTTAATTGCATCGTCTGTGCTGATCCCGATAATGCTCTCGCCATCAACCTCCACCAGCCGGTCACCGGCATGGATTCCCTGACGATAAGCAGGGGTACCTTCTATTGGCGCGACAACGGTGATAAAGTCGTCTTTTTTATCCACGGAAAGCCCGATGCCTTCGAATTCTCCACGCGAGTTCGACTGGAAGTCGTTGAATTCATCAGTCTGGAAATAGACCGTATGCGGATCGACCTCTTCCAGCATGCCGTCGATGGCGGCATCGATGAGCTCTTCAATGGATAAGTCCTGCACGTAATTCTGGTTGAGACTGTAGAGGACTTCGTTGAAGAGGCGGATTTTCTCGTACGCAGTGTCGCGTTCATGGGTGGATTCGGGATCGGTTCCGGCGATGGTAAACGCCCATACGCCCAGTGCGAACCACAGCATAACAAGCGCGATCAGTACCAGCTTGTTGCGTCGGGTAATCTTCATCATGGTTTATCCGTTGATTCTCGGTTACTTCATGGCGGCCTTGTATTCGTTCAGGTCATCCAGAACGAACGTGGCTTCCGTCACATAAATATCTTTCTTGAGATTGGTAATCAAGTTCTGTTCCTGCTCGAGCTGGCTTGCGTCCTTCTCTTCCTCTGGTGGATAGAGGTCTTTCAAGGTCACATCGAGTCCCTCACGCTCGACCAGATAGCTTTCCATCTTCTTGCGGTACTCTTTGTTCTTCTGGCGTTCCTGAATCATATCGACCACATTCAGGCTGAGCCTGGTCTGCTCACGCTCCTCACGAAGCGCTTCGTTACGCTTTTCGAGGTAGGTGAACGCTTCATTCTCTTCGGTGCGAGCCTGGCTTCTGTGCGAAACGACGGAGTCGTTCATCTTGCCCTTTTTCCATAGGTCGTACTTCGCCGGTTCGATGGTGTCGTAGGGAAGCGCATAGTCGTATTCTCTCTCGCCGATATCGATATAATCATACGGACATGGTACCACGACATCAGGGATAACGCCCTTGTACTGGGTAGTCGTGCCGTCGATGCGATAGAATTTCTGGATGGTGAGTTTCAGCGATCCAAGCGGTTTGAGATACTCGAAGATCGGGCTGACATAGCGGTCCAGGTCGTTCAGATTCTGTACGGTTCCCTTGCCGAAGGAGCTCTTCGGGCCGATGATAACCGCACGGTTGTAGTCCTGAAGCGCTGCGGAGAGGATCTCGGAAGCAGACGCACTGAACTGGTTTACCAACACGACCAACGGACCATCGTACTGCACACGTTTATCGAAATCTGCATGCACGCGAGTTCCGCGAATCTTGTCGCTAACCTGTACGATAGGACCCTGCTCTATGAACAATCCGCCTATGCTCACAGCATCCTGTAACGCACCACCGCCGTTGTTGCGAAGATCGAGGATCATTCCGTCGATATCTTCGTCCTTGAGCAGGTCGATTGCCTGTGCCACGTCATCGGTTGAATTGCGGTTTGTCTTGTTCTGGAAGTCGCGATAGAATCCGGGGAGACGAACGTAGCCATAACGTTTGTTGCGCTGCGTGTCATTAAGCACAGCAGCCTTGGCGTAGGTTTCTTCGATCACCACTACATCGCGGATGATCGGTATAACCTTGATCTCACCGGTGGCTTTCTTGACCGTAAGCCGGACCTCGGTTCCTTTTTTACCACGGATGTAGGTCACAGCGTCATCGACGGGCATGTCAACAACATCGATGGGCTCTTCGTTGCCCTGAGCAACCTTGATAATCAGGTCTTCCGGTTCCAGTTCGCCCTGTCTCCAGGACGCACTGCCGGGGATGATTTCGGTTACTTTGATGTAGCCGTCTTCCTGACTGAGCCGTGCACCGATACCTTCGAACTGGCCGGTCATATCTATGTTGAAATCTTCTTCCGCTTTTGGCGGCATGTAGGTCGTATGTGGATCGAGCGAATTCAGGATCGAATTCATGTAGATGGCAAAACGATCGTCGGTGTTCTGGTCGCGTAATCTCTTGATCATCATTTCCGTGGCCTTCTCAACCTTTTGGCGTGCCTCTTTTTCCAGGTCGGGATCAAGCTTGCCATTCTTCAGGAAAAGCGCCATAAGGTCTTCATCCACCTCGTCTTCATCGGTCCCAATGGAGTCGGCAGTCTCTTTCAGCATGAAATAGCGTGTAAGCGTCTGATACTCAAGAAGCTTTCTCCAGCGCTCTTTCAGATGCGCCATATCGCTGCACCATTGGCTTTTATCGCCATCGGTTTCGAGTGAGTCCTTATCATAGTAGTTGAAAGGCTTTGCCAGCAGTTCCTTATAGAACGAATCGACCTGATCGAGCCGTTCCTCGAACGCTTTATTTACGTCAACGTAGAACTCGAACTTATCGGAAAGATCCTTAGAATTGATCTGATCGTCGATCTCATCCCGCATCTTTGCGAATTTATCGACATCCGATTTCAACAAGAACCGTTTGCGGTAGTCCAAGCGGTCAAGATACATATCGAAAACCCGTTCGGAAAGTTCGTTGTCGATCTCGTGTGGGTTATAGTGGATCTGGTTAACGTATTTCATGGTTTCGATCATGACGATCTTGTTGCGATCCGTCACCTCCACTGCAAAGATGGCAGTGGCTGCGACCAGTATTGTCAGGGCAATCAGAGCTGCTTTATTCTTTCTCAATTTCATTACCTCGGTTATTGATTACTACTCAGTTTCCAATAATATATCCATTTTTCGGATAATCTCTACATGGATTTCTTCGATGGTACCGCGACCATCTATAATACAGAAACGCCCCGGCTCTCTATTCGCAACATCCAAAAAGCCCTGTCTTACCCTTTTATGGAACTCGATATCCTCTTGTTCGATCCGGTCCGCAACGCACGGCTGGATCCTGCAAAGTCCATTTTCTGCAGGGAGGTCGATCAGAAAGGTGATGTCTGGTACCAATGAGAACGTAGCAAAGCGCGTAATGCCGTCTATCTGGCTCAGATCGAGCTTTCGTGCCGCGCCCTGATAGGCGATGGAGGAATCGTTGTATCGATCAGATATTACGTACTTCCCCTCTTCGAGCGCTGGGATAATCCATTGCCCAGTATGCTGACTTCTGCTCGCCATATAGAGCAGGAGTTCGGTCTCGCGCAACATCTCGGAATTCTCGGGATCGAGCAACAAACTGCGTATCTTCTCAGAGATAAGCGGTCCGCCCGGTTCACGGGTCAAGAGCACGCTCTTTCCACACGATTCGAGATAATCCCGCAACATCTTCGATTGAGTCGATTTGCCACAGCCTTCGATACCTTCAAAGGTGATGAACAAGCCTTTCTTCTCTTTCATCAGATGATCGTATCCTTCTTGTAGTTCGCATCGTCACGGTTAGGGTAATCAACGTTGCAGTGCAAGCCCCGACTCTCTTTACGAGCAAGCGCTGACTGGATGATCGCGCTGGCGACAATCGCCATGTTACGCGTTTCGATCACCTCTCGCCGTACGCTGTTGTGATTGTAGAAGTTGTTAATCTCGGTATAAATATTGAACATCCTGTGGCGCGCGTACTTGAGGAGCCGTTTGGAGCGCGTTATCCCCACGTAGCCCTGCATGATGTTCTTGATGCTTTGGCGATTGTGCGAGATAACAACCCATTCGTTTTCGTTGTACGTACCGACATCCTGCCATTCGGGGATTTCCGGGAAATCGACCTCTTCGTGATTGGATGAATGCCGGCTCGCTCTGAGCGCTGTGACCAGCCCTTCCAGAAGCGAATTTGAGGCAAGACGATTCGCACCGTGCAGTCCGATACAAGCCACTTCGCCGGCGGCAAAGAGGTTCTTCACATCTGTCAGGCCATCCTGCGTGGTCAGAACACCACCGCAGAAGTAATGCGCAGCCGGCGCAACAGGAATGGGTTGCTTTGTAATATCTACATTCTGCTCCAGGCATTTGCGATAGATATTCGGGAAATGGTTGTGGATCTTCTCTTCAGGCAGGCCGGTCGCGTCAAGGTAGAGATGCTTTGCGCCGCTCTTTTTGAGTTCGAAGTCCATCGCTCTTGATACCACATCACGCGGAGCAAGACTGCCCATTTCATGGTAATTTTGCATGAAGGTACTGCCATCGTTCAGTTTCAGGACAGCCCCTTCCCCACGCAGCGCTTCTGTCACCAGGAACGGTTGCCCGATCAACGAATAGAATACGGTTGGATGGAATTGGATGAACTCCATGTTGACCAGCCTCGCACCCGCCAGCTTCGCCATCGCGAAACCGTCGCCGGTGCAGACTTCCGGATTGGTTGTATGCGCGTAAACCTGTGCTCCGCCCCCGGTCGCCAGCATTGTCTTCCGAGCGCGGAATGCTTCAATGTGACCCGTCTTCTCATCGAGTGCGTAAGCACCCCAACAGGAGACACCCGGGATAAATCCTTTTTCATTTAAAACATGATGCTGCGTGATAAGATCGATCGCTGTATAGTTTTCGAAGATGGTGATATTGGGATTTGCCTTGACCGTCCTGATCAAAGCCCGCATGATCTCGTGACCGGTTGAATCGGCATAGTGAACCACGCGTTTCTGCGAATGACCGCCTTCACGAGTCAGGTCAAGATTCTCCACCGAGCGTTTTATATGATCATCGACCATGGTGAAACTCGTGCCGATCTTCATGAGGTAGTCGATCGCCGTGGGGCCTTCTTCAACGATTGTCCGAATAATGGGAAGCTTTCCCAACTCGGACCCAGCTTTATAAGTATCGACGATATGCTCGTCGAACGTATCCAGTTCACTGACAACTGCCGCAATGCCGCCCTGAGCAAAGTCAGTTGCGCCATCGGCGAGCGTCTTCTTAGTCAGCAGCGCAACTTTTCCGAATTTTGCCACTTCCTCGGCGTAAACCAAGCCGGAAATACCACTGCCAATTACAAGAAAATCAAAACATTTCATAGAAATTTCCTTTCATGCTAAACATCTTCAATCGTGTTCAGCATCATTACAATCGCGTCCTCATTCGGACGCACATAGTACCCTTTGCGAACGCCCACTTCGACAAAGCCGAGCTTTTCGTACAACCCTCTCGCGGCGATATTGCTACACCTCACTTCGAGAAAGAAGTAGCGGCTTCCCAAAGCATGTTCGCGTTCGATAAGCCATGTAAGGAACTTGCTTGCAAGCCCTCTGCGCTGGGCATCTTTGCGGATCGCGACGTTGGCGATCTGGCACTCGTCCAGAACCTTGTACGCACATACATAACCGAGGACGATATCGCCCTCCGTCATTACCCAACTGGTGTTGCTCTGAATATCTCCGCGCATCGATTGCACCGACCACGGATTACTGAACAACTCCTTTTCTATTTGCATAACCTGTTCCAAGTCGGCTTCGGTCATACTACGAATTTCTATCATCAGTATTTCAGCTTCTGCCCTGGATAGATGATCACTACTTTCGAGCCGCCGTTATCTTTCACCTTGAGGTTGTTCTTCGCAATCAGATGGCTCGAAGTCACTTTGAGGTGCTTGGCGATCGAGCTGATTGAATCACCCTTATTCACCACGTAAACACCGCCTGAAGAGGAGCTTCCACCGCTTCCGGGAGTCCCGTGGAGCTTGAGCTTCTGTCCTGGATGGATCGTGTCGTTCTTCAGATTGTTGATCGCTTTGATATTCGCGACCGTCGTCTTGTATTTCCTCGCGATGTTGTAAAGGTTGTCACCTGCCTGTACCGTGTGATACTTGAAGTAACCACTATTTTTTTCCAGGAATTTCTTCTCGATTTTCGCAATCTCGCCCGTGTCCGGAACGCTTTCCTTGGGAAGAAGAATATCGAACTCACCCGGAGGCAGCACCACTTCGTTGATTGGCGTGTACTTTGTCCGCTTGGTCTGATAGATCTCGATCCATGGGTTGTATTCCCACACCTTGCTGACCGTCGTACCCTGCGCTTTTGCCCAGTCGTCAATCTTGTAATGTCCCTTCAGGTTGAGCTTTACGCTGCGGGTTTCGTCCAGCAATGATGTCTCGCGCTCGAATTTCTTACCGAAAATCGCCTCTTCATTCTCGAAAATCATCTTGATCGCCACTGCGCGCCACACATAGCGATTCGTCTCATCGACACGCATGATCAGGCTGAAGAAGTCCTTCCCGCCCTGATTCTTGACCTCACGGATAATCGCACCAGGCCCCGCGTTGTAAGCGGCCATGGCCAGAAGCCAGTCATCCGCGCCCTGTTCACTGAGCATTCTCTTCGCGTTCTTGAGGTACTTTGCGGCAGCGACGGTGGATTTGAAAACGTTTCGCCGCTCATCGACGAAGTTGTCGATCTTGAGATCATAACCCTTCGCGGTGGTTTTCATGAACTGCCATGGCCCCATCGCGCCAACCCATGATTGCGCAACCGTGTTCAAGCCACTTTCCGCGATCGCCAGATATTTCGCATCCAGCGGAACTTCCTGCTCGGTGAAGATGGAATCGAACACCGGGAAATACTTACCGCTGCGTGGGATAAACCGGTGCGCCGACTTCAGCTCATTCTGATAAATTTCTTCGAATTTGGCGTAAATGCGCTCGTTGTGGAGGTTAAACGTTGTACCGGCAAACACGATGGAATCCGGAATCATGAAATCCGTGCAGACAGCGACGCGGCTGTTTGAGGTCTCAAGTTCCAGGCTCAATGAATCCACCTGAAACTGAAGGCTGTCAACCATGCGTTGCAATTGCTGGATCAGGATGGCGTTTTCATCCACGACCGCCACGCTATCGGTAGATTCTTCTTCGATTGGTTGTTCTTCGTCGACCAACTCAGCCTCGGATTGATCCTCTTCAGTCATCGATCGATAGTAGGTTTTCACAGTGGAACAGGCTGTAACGAGCAGAATTAACGAGATTGCGACAAGATATTGAAGGATTGTCTTTCGATCAGGTTTCTTGATTGTAATAAAGGTCATAATACTCCATGTATCTTCCGGATTCAAGCTCTTGAATCCATTCAGTGTGATTTCGATACCATTCGATGGTTTGCAGGAGTCCATCCTCCAGCAATATACGAGGCTTCCAGCCCAGCGATCTGCGAATTCTTGTCGTATCGATTGCAAAACGCTGCGGAAGCGGAGTTTTTTTACGGATATAGCTTACCGTATGCTCCGGTTCATCGAGCATTGTCAGTAGCTTGCGGATTAGCACCGCGATTTCGATCTCCGATTCGGTGCCGATGTTGTAAGTCTCGCCATCTTCGCCGCGTTCCAGCACCATATCAAGCGCGGAACAGACATCGAAGATGTGGATGAAATCGCGCGTGGTCATCGCGTTAGCGACCAACCGGATTTCCTGTTCTTTCAGAACGCCGCAGATAATCGCCGCGATGAGCTTATCCGGAAACTGAAATGGTCCGTACGCACTGGTGCAGCGCACGATGTTCACCGGCAGGTTGTCGTCTTCGATCACAGCGTGCCAGAGCATCTCAGCAGATGCCTTGCTGGCGGAATAGGCATTGATGGGCGACAGCGCGGAATCTTCACCGTACCGATGCTGTCCGGATGATGCGCCATAGACCTCTTCCGTAGAGAAGTAGATGCACTTCTGTGGTGAATGCGCCAGGATCTGCAAAATGACGTTGTGGGTTCCTACGATGTTCGTATGAACGAAGGAATCGGGATTTGCAATGTATCGATCGGTGTACATCTCAGCCGCGAAATGCATCACGATGTCAGGATTGAAGCGATCGAACACGTCTTCCACATCGCGATGATCGGTGATGTCACCGCGCACAAAATAATAATTTGGGTGATTGGCCAGGCTGGAAAGATTGGAAAGATTTCCTGCTGCGGTCAGCTTGTCGAAGTTGATGATCTTAAGATCGGCACGGTTATTGAGCAGATAGCGAATGTAGTTTGACCCGATAAATCCCGCACCTCCGGTTACAAGCATAATCTTCGGCATCTGGTTCCTTCCTTTCAGCTTTATAGCAACAATTAAACATGACCTTCTCGACCGAACATTTTGTCAATGAGAAATTCACGATAGACAGGATGCGTTCTCTCAATTCTCCAACAATCGTGAACAGGGGAATTGTGAGGTACGAATCTACTATTTCGGGTTCTATATTCGGTACGTGAAATTGCTTTAGATACGCTTCAGGGTAATCTAAACTGTCTCCTGTGCGCAAAGAACGACCTGATTACGGCCATGTTCCTTGCCATGATACAGTGCCTGGTCGGCTTTCTTGAGGCAACCATCGATCGTCATTCCTTTATCGTACTGGCAAACACCAAGTGTCATAGAGACCTGTATGATCTGTCCATTGAATTCGAACGTGTGCTCATTGATCGCTCCCCGGACTTTTTCCGTAACGATATGCCCACCTTCAAGCGGTGTATCCGGGAAGAATAAAAGGAATTCTTCGCCACCCCAACGACCCACGATGTCCTGTTTACGCAGCATGGTGGTCATCAGCTTGGAGATCTCGGTAAGCACATAGTCACCCGCATCATGGCCGTATGTGTCATTGATTGTCTTGAAGTGATCGATATCTCCGATCGATAACACGAAGGGATTGCCCGAGCGATCGCATCTGCGCTTCTCGTACTCGATTTTCTCAAGCATATCACGACGATTCGAGAGGCCGGTCAATGGATCGGTACGAGCCAGTTGTTCCAGCTTCTCATAAGCCTTGAGCAGCTCTTCATTCTTAAGGCTGATCTCCATGTTGGCATACTTCAGTTCTCGTAGAGCGCGGTTTTTGAAACGGTAAAGACTGAGCAGCACGAAAAACAGGATCATGATCAACCCGATTACAACGATGAACGTGAACATCATCGTCCGCTGCCGCGAAAGCTCGAGTTCCTTCAGTTGCGATTCCTGAACCAGGTAATTGATCTTGTTTTCCTTTTCCTGCTTCTCCACCATAATCGAATCGATCTCGCGTCTCTTTTTCTCAGCCTGCTTCTCGAGTAGGTCCGTCTTTGTCTCTATCTTATGGATCTCATACTCGTATTTATCCTTGAGGACATCCATCTTCTTCTGGCTGACTTTCGATAGTAACGTGTCGTCGATTGCCTTGGCGATAGCGACCGTATCGAACTTACTCGCCTTGCGCATGGCTTCCTGTTTGATCGCGCTTTCTTCGGCAGCAACGCTCTGAATCCGCATTTCGAGCGCTTTATCCTTCTCTCCCATCTTCTCATAGATAACGGAGAGGTACTTCATAAGGAGCGATTCCTGCCGATAAAGCTTGAGTTCCTTCGCAATGGTCAGCGCTTGAAGGATATTATCAACCGCGATCTGATTATCGCCTTTGAAATAGTATGAAAGCCCGATATTGGCTCGAGCGCCAACCTCGCCTTCCTGAATCGACATTTTCTTCGATAGCGTCAGCGCTTGTTCGGCAAGCATCGAAGCCTTTGCCGGATCTGTCTGAATATAGACATCGGATAGGTCAAGAACCTGGTTAATACGATCATTGCTTGTGCGCATACGTTCCCTGTCCATCAGATCTTCGATGGTATCCTGGGCGACAGTGCATGTGACAGAAAGTACGAAAAAGATTACAAATATAACAATCAGACGGCTCATCATCTCCCTGCTCTTCTCGTGATACAATTATTCTGTTCGGTCAATCATTGATGTCAAGTCATTTCCTCAGCCTCTTCCAATCGTGTTATTAAAGTTCGTTTTTTTATTTTGGGGCCGCTTCCAATGGGGTATCTTCTATAGTAGAGGATTCGAACAGGAAAGATTATGGGTGAGATACTGCTGAACGTTACAAGATCGTACTTCAATCGCATCGTCGGTGATGCAGATTATCCGATTCGCGGACGTACATCCGCATTTGGTGATTACCACGTTATTTTGTTTGACGACGTACCATCCATGCTCGAAGACGCTCCCGATTCATCTGTGAACACAAGGCTTATTCTCGCGGAAATCCATGAATTGCGCGAGCTCTTCTCTAACCGACGTAGCCTGGAGAAGAATCTGCACTTCATCTACTCCGGTAACCCTAACGAAATTTACCTGAGTAAAATGGTCCGCAATGTTCTCGACCTGAGCACAAACTCTCATAGCTCCTTGCATTGTCGAATTTCAGGTGTGTTTTCTGAAACGGAGAACCTCCTCAATTGCGCCCTCGGTTTCTTACGCCAACTGCACAAAGTATCCAGCGAAGTCATCCTGATGCGAATCTCGCTCGTTCTGCGTGAAGTTATCGCAAATGCCATTTTACACGGCAATAAATCTGATTGCAGCAAGAATGTCGAGCTTTCGCTGATTGTGGACGGGAATTCAAACAAGCTCTTTGTGGAAGTGAGCGATGAAGGCAAAGATTGCGACCTCCAAAACATCTACCGCAGAACAGAGCCTTCCCATGAAGCCCGACAGCACGGTATCGATATAATCCACCATTTCAGCAGCAATGTCCATGCAAACGGCAGCACCCTTCGAATCGAGTTCGAACTATAAGTATTTTCCGTTACCTTTTTGATTGACCCAATCTATCCATTATGTATCATGACAATCTTATTCGAATTACATGGAGGATTCATGCGAATTGCGATATGGATAATATCTATCATCACTATCGGCGCAGTCGTTACCGGCTGTGGCAAGAAACCGCCGAAGGCAGAGTCTGCAGCGAAGGATACCGTTGCCGTCGTCGCGCCCTTGGCACCACCTGCCCCACCCAAACCACCCGTTCCGCCAGCACCGAAGAAGCGTCCGGCACCCAAACCGGAACCACGAAAGCAAACCGTCACCAAGAAAGGCACTATTAAAGAAGAAGATCTGCCTCGCTACGTGCAAGCGTTCAAACCGAAGATTCAGCGGCTTTACAAACAAAGACGTCAGGTTGTGCCCATGCAAGGCAGCATGAGAATCACGGTCGTGTTCGCTTCAAATGGCGACGTGAAATCTGCAACACTCGAGCCTGATGCAGAGAGTAGCTTTACGAAAAGCTTTATATCAGAAGTTGAGGCAATCGTCAAAGGCTGGCATCTGGATGTGGAAAAAGAGATGAGCTACACGTTCCGCATGAGCTTTTATGAATAGGGCTGCGGACACGAATGCGGATTTATAGATTGAAATCGTTGTATTTATCTTGACACGATAACGGGCGTGTCAATATTTTGTCACGTTTTCGTGTAATATATCGAAAGGAGTTGAAATGAGAACACTTACGCCAAAACTGAATCAGTTGGAGAACAACTGGTACGTGATCGATGCCACCGATCAGGTTTTGGGAAGACTGTCCTCAACGGTCGCTGCTATCCTGCGTGGTAAGCACAAACCGTTCTTCTCCCATAACTTGGATAACGGTGACTATGTCATCATTATCAACGCCGAAAAGGTCAAACTGACTGGTAACAAGCTGCTTCATAAAACGTATCAGCGCTACAGCGGTTTCCCGGGTGGTCTTAAAGAGACCCCGATTCGTCGTGTTATGGAAGAAAAACCGGAACACGTAATACAGCACGCGATCAAGGGAATGCTTCCCAAGAACGCATTAGGAAGAAAAATCTACAAGAAACTGAAAGTCTACACCGGACCCGAACACCCGCACGTGGCTCAAGAGCCTAAGGTTTGGGAACTGTAGGAGGAAATTGGATGCAATATTTCGATGCAACAGGCAGAAGAAAAAATGCAAGTGCACGCGTACGCATAACCCCCGGCACCGGCAAACGCATTATCAATGACAAGCCGATGAAGGATTACCTTGCCCGTGAGATTTTGGAAATGATCGTGGAACAGCCGTTCAAGCTGGTCGGCATGTCTGACAAATTCGATCTTCGCGTCAATGTGACAGGCGGTGGCTTGTCTGGGCAGGCAGGTGCGATTCGTCATGGTATTTCACGCGCATTGTGTAAATACGACGAAGAGCTCCGGGGCGTCCTTAAGAAAAACGGACTGCTTACACGTGATCCGCGAATGGTGGAACGCAAGAAGGCGGGTCGCCCGAAAGCCCGTAAGCGCTTCCAGTTCTCGAAACGCTAATCTGTAAACAGAATCGGAGAGGGAGTTGCAAAGCGGTGTCCCGTTGATCCGGGATTGTATTGCGGAAATCCCTTTCTTGGAAGAAACCGTATCAAAGGAGAAACAATGTCAGTAGTCAGCATGAAACAATTGCTGGAAGCGGGTGTCCACTTCGGTCATCAGACCCACAAATGGAACCCCAAGATGAAGAAGTTCATCTTTATAAAGAGAAACGGTATTCACATTCTCGATCTCAAGCAGACCGTGGATGCCATCAACGAAGCCTACATGTTCTTGAAAGAAACCTCGGCTAAGGGCGACTACGTCCTCTTCGTGGGAACAAAGAAACAGGCCGCCGATGCGATCGAGCAGGCCGCCAAGAAATGTGGCGCTTTCTATGTAAATCATCGCTGGTACGGCGGAATGCTCACGAACATGAAGACGATCCGCAACAGCGTTGAAACAATGGAATACATTGAAGAAATCGAAGAAAACGGAACAATAAAGAACTTCACCAAGCTGGAAGCGACCAGAATGCGTCGCAAACACGACAAGATCGAGAAGGCTCTCGGCGGTATCCGTGGCATGGACCGTCTGCCGGGCGCAATCTTCGTTGTCGATACCATGAGTGAAGAAATTGCCGTTCACGAAGCGAACGTTCTCGGTATCCCGATCGTAGGTATGGTTGACACCAACTGTGATCCAGACGTTATCGATTATGTCATTCCTTCCAATGACGACGCCATCCGTGCGATCCACCTGATCGCCGGCATTATGGGCCAGGCCGTCATCGAAGGACGTCAGGCGAATGCTGAAGGCGCAGCGGATGCGGCAGAAATGCCCGAAAATGCAGCTGACCTTCTGAGTGAAGATTCAGAAGAAGATACAGAAGCAGTCGTTGTGACCGATGATGAAGATGTACCAAAGAAACGTCTTCGCAAAAAGCCGGACGACGCTGATGAAGAGGAAAAGAAACCTCGCGAAAAGACCGAAAAACCGAAACGTAGAAAACCTGAAGTTCAGGCCAGCGAATAATCCTTTGTGAAGGGAGAGACGCTGTCTCTCCCTTTCATTTGAAACATATATTAACTGTACAGCTCTTCATAATTGGGGGACAAATGAATATTACAGCACAAATGGTAAAAGAGTTACGCGAGAAAACCGGCGTCGGCATGATGGACTGCAAGAAAGCCCTGTCCAAGTCTGACGGCGATATGGAAAAAGCGGTAAAATACCTGCGTGAAAAAGGCATCAGCAAAGCTGAAGCCAAAGCAGATCGCTCCACCAGCGAAGGACTTATTTATTCCTATATCCACACCAATGGCAGAATCGGCGTACTGGTCGAAGTCAACTGCGAAACCGACTTCGTATCCCGCACCGATGCTTTCCAGGATCTCTGCAAAGATATCGCCATGCACATCGCAGCAAGCAATCCGATGGCTGTTGATGAAAACGGTATCGATCTCAAGAAAGTTGAAAACGAAAGAGAAATCTATCGCAATAAAGCCCTCAACGACGGCAAGCCCGAAAACATCGTCGATCGTATCGTTGATGGACAGGTCAAGAAGTACATCCAACAGAATTGCCTGCTTCAGCAAGAATTCGTGAAGGATCCGGAAAAGACCGTCGGCGACATCGTAACCGAAGCCGTCGCCAAGCTTGGAGAGAATATCCAGGTCGCTCGCTTCGTTCGTTGGGCTCTGGGCGAGGCATAAGCATGTTTTATTCACCGGAAAAGATACATCGCGTCATCGTCAAGGTAAGCGGCGAGGTTTTTGCCGGCGGGAAATCGTTTGGGTACGACAATGAAGTCCTGATCCGTATCGCGGAAGATATCATCCAGGTTCGTCGTGACGGCCTGAGCCTGGGACTCGTCCTGGGTGGTGGTAACATCTACCGTGGTGGCCAGGCTGAAGCCGAAGTGCGTCGCGTCACCGCTGACCACATCGGAATGCTGGCGACTGTTCAGAACGCGCTCGTGCTGGCTGAATATCTTCGTAACCGTAACTACCATGCCGATATCTATTCTGCCGTACAGATGGATAAGGTCGCGATGTTCTATACCCATGACCGTGCGGAGAAGTCGCTCCGCGAAGGCAAGATTTGTATCTTCTGCGCTGGAACAGGCAATCCGTATTTTACTACGGATACCGCTGCGGTGCTCCGAGCGACGGAACTTGGCGCTAACCTGGTCCTTAAAGGTACCAAAGTCGATGGTGTTTATTCCGATGATCCGGTGACAAATCCCGATGCCGAATTTATTCCCGAAATTACCTATGACGAGGTTCTCGCTCGTAAGCTCCAGGTAATGGACATGACGGCGTTTTCGCTTGCCCGTGACTATGGGATTCCATTGAAGGTTTTCAACCTCAATCAGCCCGGGAGTCTTCAGAAGGCGATTATGTCGAAAACTATGGGTACGTTTATTCATCCGTAAACGGAAACAGGAGTAATATGATGGAAAAGCTGAAAAAGGAATTGGACCAGAAGATGCAGAAGGCTCAGGAGAGCCTGCTTCATCAATTCGCGAAACTGCGCACCGGCCGTGCCAGCGTCGCGATTCTCGACGATATCCGTGTAAATTATTACGGTCAACCAACGCCAATCAAGCAGCTTTGTAATGTTTCGATACCCGAGCCACGACTGATCGTGATTCAGCCTTGGGACAAAACGACCCTTGGCGATATCGAAAAAGAAATCCTGGCTGCCAACCTCGGCATCACACCGGAAAACGATGGAAACGTGATTCGTCTTCCCTTTGCGCAGCTTACCGAAGATAAGCGTAAAGACATCGTCAAACAGATCAAGAAGCTTGCCGAAGATACTAAAATCTCGATCCGGAATATCCGGAGAGACGGAAACGAAATCGGCAAAAAGATGAAAAAAAACAGTGAGATCACAGAAGACGATGAGAAGAAGCTTCTCTCGGATATTCAGGAACTGACCGATAAATGGATCGAGAAAGTCTCTGAAGTTGCAGATCACAAAGAAAAAGAGATCATGGAAATCTAAGAGGAAAATATGCCCTTTGTGATTACATCAGAATGTGTTAATTGCGGCGAATGTGTCGATGTATGCCCCGTTTCGGCGATTGTTGAAGGCGACGGCATGCACGAAATAACTGACGCTTGCATCGACTGCGGAAAATGCCAGGAGATATGCCCTGTTGACGCGATACGCGGAAACGGCGGTTGATCCGGACGAAATACATTGACAAAAGGCGGTATTAAAACCGCCTTTTGTTTTTTATACGCTATTGATTCGCTGCAAGGAGAGGATATGCGGAAACGGTTTCTGCTGGTGTTCACGCTACTGATTTCAGCTCTTTTTTCATTAACCCGTACCGAACTCGAATTCGTCCATCAACACGAACTTTGGAATATCCTCGAACGCAACCTCCCACAGATCAGCCAGCAGTTACATAACGCTCCAGATGACACGTACCTCTATACCATCCTCTTGGACTACTACCGGGCTATCGACGACTCGGTCCATTACGCGCTTACGCTTTTCGACAGAGCCCGGAACCTTCACGATCTGGAATCTGCCTACAGCTACGTATCCCTCGAAAAACGCGATCCCAATCATGAAACCCAATCGACCTTCCTGCGCGACATCGAGTTTACCCTGCCAGACGAGCAGCAGGTCATTCAGCTTGCCATCGACGCCATCGAGAATGATTCTTTGCGCCAGAATCGTATTGACAACTTGCTGGGGCGTTACGGCGAAGCAAATGTCATCCTGGAATCATTCGCCAAACAGAAGGTAGATGACATTGCCGTTGAACGCAACGACAGCTTGCGTATCGTCCAAATCGATGCGCTGCTTAAAATGCTTCCCGAATCGCAGTGGACGCCTTCGCTTCACTATCTACGGGTTAATTCGTTTTTAAACCAGAAAAAGTTCGATGCCGCTCTGGAAGCGCTGGTCAGGATACCTGCTCGAGATGACATTGAGCGATATGCGATTGTCAGAGCTATGCTAAACAGCGATCTACTCGACGAACTGCAACAGCGGAACGAACTACGGGATTTTCTCGAGAACGCTGAATTCATCATCAATCAGATGGGTGAATCGGACGCGAAACCCGAAAAAGTACGATTCATGTACGATCGTTATTCACCGGATGAATTCGACAAAAAAATCGGACTGCTCCGCACGCAACTGACTTACTACAAGCTCAAGTACGATCTTATCGGATCGGATGAACGGGAGGAGACAATCCGCGAAGCGAGCGAAATCCTCAGCGAGATCCATTACGATATCAATGATACCGGTCAACTTGCCGAAATAGCATTCTGGAACGGTCGCATCTTTTCCATGAGCCGCGAGGTTGGATCCGAATACACAGCCGCCAAGTCCCTGATCGAGTGCCTTGTCCTCGGTGCGCCGCGCAAGCGCTACGACGAGAAGGCATATGAGCTGCTGGAAGGAATCCTCATCGACCATGAGATCTTCACACCGACGATGCAGTGGGTGAGAGAAATTGTGGGCTATTACGACATCCAGTTCGACGATATTACCATTGAAGCAGGATTGGGTGACTGCCATGAATCGCGCGTCGCGTTTGGCGATTTCGATAACGACGGCGACGACGATCTGCTTCTTTCCGGCAGGAAGATTTGGCGTAACAACGGTGATGCAACCTTCACCGACATCACCGAAAAAGCCTCATTCAAACCAAAGGGAGCAACCGGTGGCCTGTGGGCAGACTACAACCGCGATGGGTATCTCGATATTGTCGTGACATCCAATTCCAGCGACGCACTCTACCCCGCAATGGGCGTGGGATTCTATCCCAAAGCCGATACGACTATCAGCGACCCCTACCCTACCGAAGGCGCTGCCTGGACCGACCTCAATTGGGACGGCTATCCCGAACTCTATATGGCAAGCTACGAAGTAGCAGGCGAATACATCGGTCTGCCCGATTACTTCTACGATAATCTGAACGGCGAGATGATCGATATGACAGACATCCTTGGCTTCAGGACACAATACAACGACTCCCTGGACGCCCAGGCCGGACGTGGCATCGCGCCTGCAGACTACGATAACGACGGCGAGCAGGAAATTCTGGTGTGCAACTACCGCCTCGATCGCAATTTTCTTTTCAACTACGATCCCAAGACCGGTAAAGTCACCGATATCGCCGCACTTGAGGGACTTGCCGGGCACAATGTCGGCGGCTGGTATGGTCACACCATCGGTGCCGACTGGGGTGACTATGACAACGATGGCGATCTCGACCTCTTCATGTGCAACCTCGCACACCCCCGCTACATCGAGTTTTCCGATGTCAGTATGCTGCTTCGAAACGACGGCCAGACGTACAGAATCATTGATGGAGAAGAAGTTACGTACACACAGTTTACCGATGTCACACGGGAAGCCGGCATTACCTACGACGAGCTGCACTCCGATCCGAGTTGGTTCGACGCAGATAACGATGGCGACCTTGATCTCTTCATGACCTCTATCTACCAGAACGACCGATCCTACTTATACCGCAACAACGGCGACGGTACTTTCACCGATATCACATGGCTTAGTGGATGCCGCAGCTACAACGGCTGGGGGAATGCCATCGCCGATATCGATCTGGATGGGAAGCTCGATATCTGTGTCGGAAGCGGAAGCGGCTTCAAGCTGTTTCTTAATACCACGAAGAACAGCAATCGTTCTGCCCTCATCAAGCCATTCTGGAACATGGAAAATCTCTCGATGGTCGCTCGCGATGGGTGGCGACGTTATATGCCCAACACGCCTGGCTGGGGCACACGTGTCGAATTGGTATATTACGATAAAAGCTATCCTGCAGGGAGACGAAAGCTTATTCGTGAGCTCTCAAGCGCTAAAGGTACTACTTCACAGAACAGCCAGTATCTTCATTTCGGATTCGGCAATGGAGATTTGCTGGAGATCAACCTGTACCAAGGCAACAAGCGCATCAATCAGATTAACATGAAAAACGAATAAAGGAATCACTATGAAATGGACACTTGCAGCACTGATCCTGCTCCTTATTGTTAACCTCACGGCCTACGAACCGCACTTCATGATCGATCCAGCTATTTCTCCTGACGGCAATACCGTTTGCTTCAGCTATATGGGCGATCTCTGGACCGTACCCTTTGAGGGTGGAACAGCCAAACGCCTCACCGCCACCGAAGGCGCGGACGCATCTCCCGCATATTCACCGGACGGCAGATGGATCGCTTATTATTCGAATTTCGAGGGCTTTCCCGGTACCTACATCATGCCGGCCGAAGGCGGACTTGCCAAGCTCGTAGCAACTCAGTTCTCCTGGGTTGTCGACTGGTTTTCCGATAGCAAGTCGATCCTGGTAGTTCGCTCAGTTCCGAAACAAGGGTGGGCAAATTATCGAGTATATCTTGATGGTAGCAGACCCGTCGAGATCGGCGGCATTGGCAACGTGCAGTCGGCAATATCCAAAGACGACAAGAAGATCATCTATTGCCAGCACGGTGAGCCATTTCGCGAAAAATACAGGGGCAGTATCAACGGTGAACTCTGGCAACTCGATCTCGATACCGACACCTACACAAAATTGACTGACACGGAGCTTACCGAGCGCTATCCGGCCATCTCTCGCCAGACGGACGACGTCTATTTCTGTTATTCGGACGGCGAGATATTCCAGATATTCAAAGCTCCGATGAACGAATTGAGTCAGCGTGAACAGCTCACGCACTTCGACACGTGGTCCGCACGCGATCTGATGATCGCTCGGGACAACGACCGTATCGTGTATGAATACTTCGATCGAATCGGCAGTTACGATCCCGCAACAGGAGAAGCCAAAGCGATTCCGATCGAGATCAAGGAGCAGTTCCACGACGACTTCAACGTTCACAAGGATGTAAAAAACCGCTTCGACGAATTCGCGGTATCGCCCGACGGCAAGCTCATTGCCTTCAGAGGGTACTACGACCTCTTCGCCATGCCGGAAAAAGGCGGCGAGGTAATGCAGCTTACTCACGACCAAGCCGGTATTGACGATATCGTGATCATGAACGATGGCACCACGATCTATTTCACCTCGTTCGTGAAAGGCGCGCCACAACTATTCCGCACAAGTGTAAAGACACCTGGCGAAATCGAACTGGTAAAGTGGAGCAAAGGCAAGGCTGTCGATCAGGTCGAGTGGCTTCCCACCAATCAGTTGCTGGTTTTCTTCAGCAAGGATGAAGTTCGCAGCCAGATCGCCATTGCCGACAGTAATGCCAGCAAGTTCACCACGATCTACGACAAGACCGTTGAGCCTCAATTTGCACTCAGTCCCGACGAACGATACCTCCTATTCCCCACCAAGGTCGAAGGAATCTGGGATTGGGTACTTCATATGTACGATCTCGAGAAGAAGCAAGATTACGAGTTGTTCCAGTCTGGCAGCTATCTCTACGGCTTCAACTGGGGCCTTGATGGTAAGACCGTGTTTTTCACGAAAGATAGCAATATCAGTCGCCTTGATCTCGTTCCCAAGGACGACTACTATAAAGAAGATGATAATTGGAAAGCAATCCTGGAACCGGAAGAAGAAAGCTCGAAGAAGAATAAAGATGACGACGAAGATGATGAGAAGGAAGCCGATGAGGAGATCGTTATCGAATTCGATCTCAACAACATGCGCGACCGGATCAAGACCATCGTTTCACGCGACGGCGAGAATTTCATCGTGCGCGTGGACAGCGATTCAACATTCTACTACTTCAACAGCTACGACGAAGAGCTAACGCTCCGCAAGACTGATTATAAGGGTAAAGACGATAAATCGATCCACACCTTCGAGAGCGAAGTCAACGACTTCAACTACAACAAAGCGAACGATGTATATTATTTGAGACAAGACAAGAAGCTCTCGAAATTCGACATTAAATCGAAGAAATCCACGCCTATCGACAACAACTACAAATATAGCTGGAACCGACATGAACTCAACCGCACCGTCTTCGAGCGTGTGTGGTACGAGTTTGGGCAAGGATTCTACGATCCTAAGATGCATGGCGTCGATTGGAATCACGAATTCGAGCTGTACGCGCCTTATGTGGATGATGCACTCACGCCCGACATGCTTTCCTCGATCGTCGATGAGATGATCGGTGATGTCAACGCATCGCATACCGGTTTCTATCCGCGCAAAGACAATACCTTCAAGGTCATGGAGCCTGCCACACTTGGACTTGTCTTAGATTACAAGGATCCGCTCAAGAGAGGTATTCGCATCGATCGCGTGTTCTATCAAGGGAAACTCTATGAGCCGTTCGGTATTCGCAAAGGCGATATTTTGCTATCTATCGACGGTGTCGAGATTGATCGGGATACGGATATCGATAAACTCCTGATGGACAAGGTCGGGGAGAAGATCAAGCTGATGTTCGATACCGACGATGGTGAGAAAGAGGCGATTATCAAAGGCCTCAGCTATTGGCAGGAATACCATCTTGCCCAGGCGCAGTGGGTGGAAGACCGCCGCAGGACAACTGAAGAACTCACCGACGGCCGCGTTGCCTACATCCACGTTCCGGCAATGAACTGGCGCACGTATCAGAAATTCATGGACGATCTCTTCACGCAAAACTACGATAAACAAGCACTGGTTCTCGATTTCCGCGGAAACGGTGGTGGTAACACACACGATTCTATGATCGAAGCACTCACCCGTAAGGCGTATGCACAGTCATATAGTCGCTATTACGGCGCAAAGCAGCATCCAGCACCCCATAATCTCTGGGAAAAGCCAATCATCCTTCTGATCGATGAGGGATCCTTCTCCGATGGCGAAATCTTCCCATTCCTGTTCAAGCACCTGAAGCTTGGGAAAATCGTCGGTATGCCGACCAGCGGCTCAGTTATCGGAACCGGACACATCACGTTTATGGATGGTTCCAGTATGCGCATGCCAAGCAACGGATGGTTTTCGATCGACGGACAGAACATGGAAGGAAATGGCGTTCAGCCAGACATCAAAGTCGAGATGACGCCTGAGCAGATCATTCAGGACGATGATGTCCAGCTCAAACGGGCCATCGAGGAGATATTGAAGGAGATATAAACAGCTTATGCAGTTTTCGGAGCGGTTTCTTTATTACATCTGGGATGCCGGACATCTGCAGAAGAAGATGGAGACTGTCTCCGGAAACGAGCTCGAAGTACTGTATAACGGTCAGTGGAACACTGATTCCGGGCCAGATTTCCTTGGTGCGGTTGTTCGCGTGGGCAATGAGATTTTACATGGTGATGTGGAGATCCATGTAAAGACATCCGACTGGTGCAACCACGGCCACACCGACAACCCCGATTACCGTAACGTCATTCTGCATGTTGTGCTGGATCACAACACCGGTGACACTCTCACTCGAACACACTCGGAGCACACCGTTGAAATCATGCAGCTTCGAAAGCAGCTCGATTCATCGCTCGGAAAACTCTTACAGCGTTATGAAGGTGTTGATTTCACGCCCTGCGACAAAGAATGCGAATTCCTGCAACAACTCAGCCATCCTCAGCAATTTTTCGAAAACCTCGGCATGACACGCCTGAGGAAAAAGAGCAATCGGTTTGCCGCGGAACTCATTTACAACGATTACGATCAGGTCCTGTGGCAAGGCATGGCCGAATCGCTCGGTTATAGCCATAACAAGTTCCAGATGCTTCGCCTCTCGCGGCATCTGACCTACGATTACCTCAAGGAGTTCAAGACATCCGGCAAATCCCGCGATGCCATGCTGGGAACAGTTCTTACCCTCAGCGGTCTTCTGGAGAGGCTTCCATCAACGTTCCCCATGATCTGGATTTCCAAATGGCGCGAACTGGCAGAGATCCCGGACGAGATGGACATCCTGCGTGATATTCCGTGGAAGCTCTTCCGTCAGCGACCGGTCAACCACCCGGGAATCCGTATAATGCAAGTTGCTCAATTGCTTTGGGATTCGTTCGACGGTTCATTGTTCCAGCGTTTTGCAGCCTGCTTTTCACAACCACAGGGAAAATTCAGCGTGACCACCATGCGCGAACGTGTATTGAAGTTATTCCTCGATTCGCAAGGCTGGTTGCCGGAAAAATACCATCTTGGGGAATCCCGCATCGATATTTTTTTGTCAATATTCTGCTCCCAATCATGTTGCTCTACAGTCGTCAAATGGGTTATCTACCCCTGCAGGAAGCCGTCGAACACTGCTTTCGCGCATATCAGGCGCAGGCGGAAAACCGTGTGACCAGAAACATGCGCAGATTCCTACCCTCGATGACAAAGTCCGTGAGCGTTCATCAGCAGGGGATGATCCAACTTCATAGCGACTTTTGCCGGCATCACCAGTGCGATCTATGCCGTGATGCGTGGTCACTCTACATTCAAAAGGATTGATTCATGAAATGGTTTCTTACACTCATAATGCTCTGGACTGTGGTCATCTCGGCTCAGATCCCATACCAGCTTCCGCCTGACGAGATAACGGAGATATTCAACCGCGAGCGTCCACCCAGTGTTTTTTACGAAAGTAAAGCTGGCAAGCTTGTCATCTGGGATCGAGAATCTTACATGCCGCTGGAGATGCTTTCTCTTGAAAAATTCGAACTCGGTGGGATCGAGATTACCCCGCAGAACCGAGCAAGAATCCGCGGATCGTTCTTAAAGAATCCACGCATCCTTGATATTGCCTCCGGTGAAACCACCAAACTCGGCCTGGATGGCTTCTTCGGCTCCGCATCTTTCTCACCCGACGGTCGTTATGCCGTCATGAATCAATACGAGCCGGACCGGATCACCGTCTGGCGCTGGGATAGCATAACCGGCGATGTGAAGAAGATTTTTACAGGACGCTCCAACCAAGCGTTCGATTCCGACTTCATTTGGCTGCCGGACAATGAGCACATCCTGCTTCGCGCAGTACCCGATGATTTCGAGGAAAAGCCCAAACCGGATAAACTTCCAATCGGACCAACGGTATTTGAATCATCGGGCGAAAAGAGCCAGCTCCGAACCTATCGCAATCTGCTTAAAAACCAGCGTGACGAAGAGCTTTTCACCTTCTATGGCACCACACAGTTCATCAAGCTGAACGTTCGCACCGGCAAATACAAGAAGTTTGGCGATGCTGATCTGATCCGCTGGATTACGCCATCACCCGATGGCGATTATTTCCTCGTACGCATCGTCGATCATCCATTCTCACGGAAAGTACCTTACTGGGGTTTCCCAAACCATTACGAGCTATGGGACAGGACAGGCGAGAAAGTCGAAGTGCTTTCCGAGCTTCCTTCCAGCGAGAACATCCCTCTCGGCGGCGTGCAGCCCGGACTGCGATACTTCTTCTGGCATCCGTTCTATCCGCACCGTATCCTCGCTCTCGAAGCTCTGGACGGAGGTGATCCGGAAGCCACAGTCCCGCATCGTGATCATATTCTCTATTGCGACTATCCGGGCAAAATGCAGGAATACCTGAAGACAGAAGAGCGTTTCAGCAGCCTCGATTGCGTGTCAAAGAATGAACTGATCGTTTATGAGTACGATCGAAAACAACGGTGGAGAACCGGTTACTTCTTGAATCTGGAAACCGGCGACAAGCATGTCTTCCACGATTTCAGTGTATCCGAGAAGTACAGGCATCCTGGATCGGTCGTTACCACGCAAACCGATGCAGGCTTCGAAGTTGCGCTCCGCGATGGCAATTCGATCTTTTTGTACGGAAACGGCTTTGAGGAGGACGGAACCTATCCTTTCCTTGACCGTGTCAACCTCGACACTTGGGAGAAAACGCGCATCTGGCAATCCGGTAGAGATTCTTACCAGCAAATGCTTGGTCCCTTTGGTGCTGATCTCCAACACCTGATCTATCGTAACGAATCTCCGAACGACCCACCCAATTACTTCCTATACTCTCTCGAGGATGGCTCTTCGCAACAGCTTACGTACTTCGACGATCCCTTCCGCGAGATTAACCAGCTTGAGAAGCGACAAATCCGATATAAGCGCAAAGATGGGCTTGATCTGGACGGAATGCTCTATCTCCCGCCTGATTACGATCCGAACAAACGCTACCCAATGATTCTGACCGCGTATCCGGAAGAATACACAGGCGAAGATGTGGCCTCGCAGACTGTCAATAAGCAGAACCGTTATACCTGGCTTTGGGGTGATTCTCCGCTTTATCTCTGCCTTGAAGGCTATGTGGTATTGGATGGTGCCAAGATCGCCGTCGTAGGCGACCCGGAGACGGTCAACGAGACCTTCATCGAACAGGTGACTTCCAGTGCGGAAGCAGCCGTCAGTTACCTTGACAGTCTTGGTATAATCGATCCTACACGCGTAGCGGTTATCGGTCATAGCTATGGTGCATTCATGGTTGTCAATCTGCTGGCGCACAGCGATGCTTTCGCTGCCGGTATTGCGAAAAACGGAGCGTACAATCGCACGCTTACACCATTCGGATTTCAGAGCGAACGCCGAACACTGTGGGAAGCACGAGACCTTTATTTGAATGTGTCACCATTTTTATATGCGGACCAAATCAACGAACCACTGCTGCTTATCCACAGCATGGAAGATACCAATTCAGGGACCTATCCGATACAGAGCGAGCGCCTCTTCGACGCTATCTCACAGCTGGGCGGAACATGCCGTTATCTTCAACTGCCACTGGAAGATCACAGCTACCGGGCACGTGAGACGCATTTACACCTCATCGCGGAGTACATCCAGTTCCTGAAACGATACATAGGTGAGTGAGATGTCTATAACGGTCTGGAAAACAATAAGGTATAATCCGGCTAAGTTTTTAAGATTTTTTGAGGTATTGAAAAAAAAACATGGACAGGAATTGACACATAAATTTACTAGGCGTGAGTTCTTTGAAAAGCGGGATGTCGTAGATCTCCAGGTGCCTATAGTTTTCATCGGTAATTGCCGCATATAATACAATTGCCTTTTGAAATTTTTCTATAGTCATCCTGCGAATCACCCAGATACTTACTCTACAAGGAGACTACGAATGAGTCAAAAACTGTATGTCGGCAACTTACCGTATCAAACAAGCGAAGAAGAAATTCAGGAACTGTTTGAGCAATACGGAACCGTCGAATCTGTAAAACTCATTGTCGATCGCGAAACCGGCAAGAAGAAAGGCTATGGTTTCCTCGAAATGGACGATGAGGGTGCGCAGGCCGCGATTACCGCACTGAACGATTCTATGTTCGGTGGAAGAAATTTGAAAGTTGACGGTGCACGTGAACGAGCTCCTCGCCCGAGAAACTCGTTTCAACACCGTTATTAATTAACCTATAACAGCGATATCCCGCTAAACTCTCACCTCAGCATACCGGAATTCAACCGTATATTCCCCACCAACTATCTGCATAACGATTTCAACGTATTTTCGTTCCTGCCAGGCTTCAGAAATTCCACCAGTTTTGTAATCCACGATCAGGATCTGTTTGTCCTCATCATCGATAAGAAGCCGGTCGATGCGGTATTCGCTGCCATCATCGTCAAAAATGGGAATTTCGTTGAATATACGCGTCCACTTCGCAGAGAAGATATCAGGATAATTCTTCGCCCATTCGCGAAGCCGATCCAGCAAATTATCGATCTCCTCAACGCCGTAGATGCCACCGAAATCGCGATAAGCAGCGGTCCTTGCAGCTTCAAATTCCTTTTGGGTTCCCGTCCGAATCATGGACAGGCACAGATGAACGATTTCACCACGGGAGATCGCATCGTTTCGATGGGATGCAATCAGCAGATGCGCGTTTTGCGGATCGGAGATTACATCTTCGTGATATGCGTTCGCACGATTTAAATACCTCATGACCGTTTCGACTTCCGCGTTTGATCTGGGTTGCGTAACTTCTTCAGCATCACCGGTAACGGTGATTTCACCACTACGATAAATGTATTCCTCATCGATTCCGTTCTCGAGTACCTGGTACAGGTATCCAGCCAGCGATTTCAGAGTACCGCTCTCGATTTGTGCCTTCTTCACTCCATCCATGATATCCGTCGCTTGCATTACTGCGTAGAGAAAGAGGTTGTTCTTCGCACGGGTAAGCGCAACATAAAGCGCGTTGATCTGGTCGGTGAAATCCGCAAGATCATCATGCTGCATCAACTGATGAGCCTGCTCGAATGGCGTTCCATGTGCACCTTCCAGGCAGTTTTTCAGGAGCGAGACATATTCGCTGTTGCATAGAAGCAGCTCTTCGGGAGTAACCGACTCCGGTGAAAGCCTATAGAACGATTGCAGCCGCAGGAGTCCTGCGTTTCCGCCGCCACGATTGCTGAACTGCTGAAATACGAACGTATTATCGAACTGCAATCCCTTCGATTTGTGGATGCTCATCAGGCGAATCGCGTCACCCTCTTCCAGGCCAACCTGGCTCAGCGCGTCGTCGCCTCTATTCTTCTCCAGCTCTCGCAGGAAACCATACACGCTATCTTGATCGGATCGCTGTACGTACTCCATGAACTTTGCAAGATTGCGCAGATCAACCTGATTCCAACCGGTGGAACCATGTCTTCCAATAGTCTCCGCCAGAACCCGATAGAGTTGCGGTTTTGCCATCTGATCGGCCAGGACAGAAGTCAAGTCGTTCAACGATTGATCGTCGACTGCCTCTGCAAGCTTACGGAGAAAATCGAGGCTGTGCTCACCGTCCTTGTTCCGGCGATACCAGAGCAAAATGCGTGTGAGGAGCTCATTGCTCATCAGGAAATAGTCCGAGCGCAGGAACACCAGCAGATCGAGCAGATCGAACCATGCAAGATAGCGTAGCAGGAAAATCAGTGGTTTGACCAGCTTATGTTCGGCCAGCGACGCGCTCGATTCGTGGATGTAGGGGATCCCGATGCTGTCCAGTTCCAGCGCGATGCGATCGAGGTCTTTGTTTGTGCGCGCCAAAATCACCGAATCCTGCATCCGGAGCGGCTTTTCGGCATCCACAGCAAAACGCGGTGCAATCATTTTCTGCACGAAATCGCTATAGCAGAGATCCTTGCTGCGTGGCGTGTTCTTCGAATAGCTGTAATGATCGAACCGCACCTCAACGTAGCCGGCGGTTTTATACGGCAAATGATCGACTGCATCGTACTGCCAGATATGCTCGCCGAGTGTTCGGGAAATTGCTCCGAAGTAGCCGTTTACGAAATCAAGGATGCCCTTGTGGCTACGATAGCATGTGGAAAGAGTCTCCTGTTCGACGGTTGGGAATACGCTACCGATCTTACCGAGCAGTTCCCGCTCTCCCCCACGCCAGCCATAGATCGCCTGCTTTTCGTCGCCCACGATAATGAACCCACCGTAATTCGCGGTTCCATAGCCGCTGGCGTATTCGATCAGCAGCGGCTCCAGTAGCTTCCATTGCAGGATGCTGGTGTCCTGGAATTCATCTATAAAGATGTAGCGAATGCGTTGCGTGAGGAACTCGTAGAAAAGGTTGGTGACCATGTTGCTGCTGGGGTCGATCAACCCCATCTCATCGCGATGTAACATCTGGTAGGTGTACCATAGGATGTCGTTGTGGGTGAATTCGCGTGCTTGCATCTTGATGCGATCGTATTCGTGGAACACGCTCTGCGCGATTCCGCGAATGGTGGTCTCTTCCTTGCGGATATCATCGAAGACACCCCGAAGTAAATGCGGAAACACCTCCCGGTGATACACCTCGCGCAGTTCGTCGGATGTCTTACGTTTGCTGAAAATCTTCTCCGCCAGGAATCCCGCTGCGTGAATCCGCAGCATATCATCGTTCAGCGCTGTCGGAATGACTGTCTCAAAGTTCATCCAATCGATTCCATCATGCTCGATGGCGGCTCTCAGATCGCTCTTGATGAAGTATTCCCCAAGCGCGATATCGCGACTGAGCCGGGTACCGATGAAATCAACCAGTGTGAGGCGATACTGCTGATATGCGTTTCCCGTGCTTTGCGTCGCGGCCAGCATGCTGCGTATGTCGAACAGCCAACGGTTATCGATCATACCCCTGACAAGGTTGCGGTAAGCTGAGAGATCCTTGCCTCGATGGATGTATTTCTGGAAGACGCTCGAGAAGGCATCCAACGATGGTTTATCCTCGATTATCCGCTCCAGAATGAGCTGATATACCTCGTCGTCGTTGTCGTTGATCACGGTGAAATCGTCGAGCTGCATGGCCGGCGCTACCAGTTGCTGGAAAACAAGCTGCGTGAAGCCGTCAATGGTGCGAATCATGAGCAGATGTTTGTTTCGGCGCATACTGTCGAAGACACGATGCAGGAAATCGAACTGCTGCTCGTCCAGCGTTGTCCGCAGGATATCCAGGTAACCCTCTTCGCGACGAACGATCATGCCGAGATGCTCGAAGATGCGTTCCCGAATCTCGGAAGTCGCCTTGCGAGTGAAGGTTATCACCAGAATCTCGCGGTAGATGTCGTCGCGAGTATAGCCTGTCTGCAAGCCCATCCGTAGCAGAGTGGCAATGAATTCTACTGAGATGCGATAGGTTTTCCCAGTACCGGCACTGGCTTTGACCACGCGCGTCATCATCATTTCACACCTCGCTTTCCGTAGAGATCCAGGTAGGGCAGGTTACGGGCATCCGTACGGCTGGTAGCTGTAAAGAAATCGTTCATCACGACCGGATAGAAGGCGTTTTCAATCATCACCTTGAGGGTTGCCCAGGATGTCTTTGCGCTGAAGGGAAGCAGCTTGCTGTCCATCACAAAGTAATAGCGCGATTCGTAGCTCCCGTGGGCGGAAGGTTCCCCCGTCTCGTCGGCGAAGAGGATGCGCTCGTAAAATCTCGACTGATATGGTGAAACGCCCTTATCGAAACCGCTGCTGGTGCCTGTCTTGAAATCGAAGATCCAGAAGCGATTCGACGAGAGGTCTTGCGCCAGAAGATCGATTCGACCGTGGAGATCGAGCGTGAGCGATCTGTCTTCGTCCTCGTACCTCAGCTCCAGCGGTGGATTGTGATACATGCTGCAGATCGGCTTTCCGCACTCGGTGTGGAAGCGGAAATGACGAATCGAAGGTGCTTGTACCAGTGCGGCGAATTGCACGACGAAATCAGCTACGGAAGCCCTCAAATAGGGCAGCAGAATATGCTCGAAGTAGGTTCGACTATAGCCGCAGGGAATGCGGTAGTAAAACTTCTTCCTGTTGCGCATAACCCAGTCGAACTGCCGCTCGATCAGCGCGTTCAGACGATGTTCTTCAATCGGAACATCCTGATCTTGCAGATTCATGCGGTTGAACTCAAGAAACAGGTTCTGCATCACTTCGTGAACGAGGTTGCCGAAGATCAGGTTGTCCAACCCGCGCTCTTCAGTGATCTCCAGTGGATTGAGTCCCGCCAAATGCTTCAGGCAATAGGCCGCAGGATCCAGATGAAGCGTCTGGAACCCGGAGAAAGAAAGCGAAAGACGTCCATCTTCGAGCATGGGTGATAGCGGAATTCGTATCGGTTCCACCTCGTCGCTATCGGTGCGTTGCGTCCGGTAAAGCCCTTTCAGATACGCAGCGTAGTCACCCGCAAAGGCGAAAGCATCACCCGCCTTGGCGATCTTCGCACCGCGATAGATCATCAGCGCTTCGGCAAAGCTGCTCACGTGCAGGTTTGCGTCATTATCGGTGCGGAAAAGGAGTGTCACTTTGTCGCTGGAGAGGCAAAGTGCAATGAAACGATAGAACTCTTGCATACGACGTAGATCTGCGGTCGGAAGGCCAAGCTTCATGCGCTGGTTGTCGGTGAACAGGTATGTAGCGCGATTCTGTGACGGCAGGATACCCTCCTGAATGTTCATGAAGAGCACCTCACCCATCGCTGGCAGGTTGTCCGTATCGGCAAGCGTCATCAGATGCGACGCTCCGCCAGCTCGTCGAGTGTGCATCATCTTCGTATCGAGCATGGCGAGAAAGGCATCCAGCAATTGCACGCCCTTCATGTCCGTGGAAGTCCTGCTCATGATCGACGCCGTTTCCAGAAGAATTCGTAGCATCTTCTCGCTCAGGTAATCCGCGATACGGAGCACAATTCGCGAGATATAGTCGCTCAGATCACGCATGCTTTTTAGCGACAGAAGCGCTCTGATTTCATCATGGAAATCGCTTGAAATCCCATTGAAGATGTTCAAATCAAGTGGCAATGCGCGGATACTGTCATTCTTTACTTTGCGTATCAGTTCAGCGTGGAAATCACCATTAAAAAATAGTCCGCGGAAAATGTCGCACTCCATCGCACGGATCAGCAAGTAGGCAGGAAATAGAGGCACTGGATCATCATCCCGATATTCGAGTTGTGACGCGATATCGCGCATCGAGACAAAGAAGACGTAGCCCGAATCCAGCGAAATAGGATCCTGCATCTCGGAAGCGAGGACAACGGTATCAACCAGGCGATAGACCGGCTCCGTTTGCATCTGGTTATCCACGACGATCGCACGGCTATCCTCTCGAAGCCTACCGAGTAGCGCCAGATCAAGCGAGATACGGTCGGTGCGTTCGATCATCTCCACTTCGATGGTAATTGTCTCTTCGAGCGTATCGAAGCTGATCCGCTCCGGCACCAATCCTCCGTCTCTCACCCACCCTGGGCTTGCCTTGAGCATGACGATACCCTCTTCGAACAGCTCTAATATCTGATGCTCAAACGGTGTCAACCGGAAGGGATTGACTACCAGAATCTTGCGATAATCTCTCAGGTCATGCGGTTTTTCCAGTTCGGCTATAAAGATCGGATCGGTAAGATTCTGGGCGGTCAGATGTTTCCGGTAAGCCTCCCGAATCGCGAGAATCCGTTCCCAGGTATGCTGCTGCCATTGGATCGTATCGGATGATAGCTTCGATTCATACAGCTCGTCCCAATCTATCGAAAGCGAAAGACGGTAGTCCCGCCACTCCTGCATCAATCGGAAGAATCTGCGCGTAAAGGTCTGCGCTCCGCGGAACGACGCGATGTTGAGCCATTCGCGGTCATCCTGGGTCAGGCTGCTCCAGAGTAAGAACGGTCTAAGGTCTCGTCGCAAGACCGGGGAGGTCACTTTCAGGCATTGCTCTGTCAGTTGCTCCAGCGTAACCAGTTTCAGTGGTCCGAACGGTACTTCGCGCTGAACGATCTTCTGAGCGCGGACAAGGTTTTTGCGGTTGGTGAAAACCAGAATTGCGTGCGAATCACGATTTTGTTTGATCGCGCGAAGGATCAGGTCGTCACGGAAGTCGTATAATATTGTCTTCATAGTTTGTGTAGCGGTATTACCTCGGGATCAACATCTTTGAAATCGGGCATGGCGACACCGATGTTGGCGTTGATGTAAGTTGGGTCACAAATCAGGTATTTTGTGTCGGCGAATTCTACAGTATCACCTTCGATTTCGCCATCGAGCTGCACCGCCGTAGCGATATGCCCGGGATATTTGAGACCGATCACCTTTCGCCCCAGAAGATTACGAACAAGCCGCGCGAAGAGGATGGATCGATCCTCGCAATCGCAATAGGGATAGTGGATTGCTTCGTCCGGGAAGAAGCTCTTCTCGTCACCGAATTGCTCTTGGTCGGTACGGTATTGGAAAGCAGTCTGTACGAACCGAAGCAGCATGTTGAGCGCTTCGGCTTCATTCTTTCCTTCGAGCAAAGGCCTGAGCTTCTCAGTGAGACTCGCTTCCGATTCGACTGTCAGCGGCGTCTCGAAATAAACATCCAGATCGGTTGCCGGATAGCTTTTGTAGAACTCGATGGCAGACAGGTTATAACGAACCGGGATCTCGTATAGTGCATCATTATAGGAGAAAGTGAGCATTCGTTCGTTTTGTCTGTCATTGAATTCCGGCGCACTCTTCAGCGTCAGATCGACAAGGCGCATCGCGTCCGGGTATTCGCCCCGATAAGTATAGATTTCTTCAGGGGAATAACCGGAAAAGGTTATGGCGTAATAGGTTTCGTTATCTATATCGACGTACGGATAGCCGTAAATCTTTTGCTTGCCGGCAATCAGCAGAAAAACGCCTGTCTGGTCGTAACCAATCCGAATGCCATAACCGGATTTTACCAGATAGTACCAGGTCAGCAGCAGCGCGCTGTTGGGCGATTCGGCGTAGCGGTTTTCCCCAAGGACTTTCAGATAGACGATGTAGGCCCAATCGTTCATCTGAAGAGAGGACCGCAGACTTTGCAGATCGGCCAACGTGTCGTCGTTATCGGCAGAAGCGGTATTCTTCCAGAACGCGGCGATGGCGTCCTTATCGGTGGATTGAATCGGATCAGCGTCCTGAGATGCTTTGTATCGTATCTGCGTGGAAACGCCGTAGAAATCGAGGGTGATGGTCTCTTCTTCCGCTGTGGGGATATCGTTAGGATCGGTGAAGGAGCGCATCGAGACGTTTCCGGATGGATCTTCGACCGGAACCAGCGCAACAGGGCGTACCTCATGTTTGAGCTCTGGAAGCGGTATTTTCACGGTCTCACGACCCTCCGGTATGTCCGGTACCGGAACAGGCTCGATCTCGGGTGGTGTCTCCGGTTTTGGCTCTTGAAAACGCTTCCGGCCAGCCATTGCCTGGAATCCGACCCAGTCTTTCTCCAGAAACTCCACAAACGCGGCGTCCTGCTCGCTGATGAACTGCTCGATTTCCTGTGCTTGCTGACGCTTCCAGGCTTCATAGTCGTCCTGGCAGAAAAGAAGTGCCAGAGACAAAAGGATCAGAATCGTGATTGTTTTTTTCATCATTCACCTCGCAGTGGAGAATATTGGATGTATCGACCCGATTGAGCACACGTGTGATCAACCGGGCCTTGAATGATGAACTACGGATTTATTCCGGTTTTGTAAAGCTTATTCTTCCCGCTCGCCGAAGATCGCCTGCGAGAACTCCTGTGCGTTGAAATCGCGTAGATCGTCGATCTGCTCGCCCACGCCTATGAAACGCACCGGGATATCAAGCTCGTGCTTGATGCCGAGAACGATACCGCCCTTGGCGGTTCCATCCAGCTTGGTAAGCGCCAGGCCGCTTAAAGAGGATGCCTGATTGAACTGACGTGCCTGAGTTATAGCGTTCTGGCCGGTCGTAGCGTCCACGACGAGGATTGCCTCGTGCGGAGCCTCAGGGATCACCTTCTTGATGGTACGGTCGATCTTGCCGAGTTCGCTCATGAGGTTGACTCTGGTATGCTGGCGTCCAGCCGTATCGATCAGCACGACGTCGATGCCGCGTGTCTTGGCTGCTACAAGACCGTCGTACACGATCGAGGAAGGATCGGCTCCCTGCTCGCTCTTGACGATCTCGACTTTGGAGCGATCAGCCCAGATTCCGAGCTGTTCAATCGCGGCGGCTCGGAATGTATCACCCGCGATCAGCATAACTTTCTTGCCTTCGCTGCGGTATCTGGATGCGAGTTTTCCGATGGTGGTGGTCTTCCCCACACCATTGACACCCACAAACAACATTACATAGGGTTTGATTCCCGTCATGGGGTGTTCCACTTCCTCATCAGCGTATTCTTCGATCAGGATTTCGCTGATGATGCGGATAAGCTCTTTTTCCACTTCATTCGGATCTTTTTCTTTGTGTAATCGTATATATTCACGCAGCTTGTCGATAACTTCCATGCTCAGGTCAACGCCTACGTCAGCCTGAATGAGCACTTCCTCCAGCTCTTCCATAAGGTCTTCATCAACCTTACCGCGCAGTCTGATGGTTTCGGCGATCTTACCTACAAATTGATTCTGAGTCTTTGCCAGCCGCTTCTTGAGCGATTTGAAGATTCCTAACATGTTCTGTCCCTTCTTTCAGAAAAAAACGGCAGGCGAATGATTGCCTGCCAGTTTTATAATGTAATATTCCTCGACGATCAGAGATCGTTATTCGGATTTGTTTTCCTGCTGTTCCGCCGTGAGCTTGTTGAAATACTTGGCGATCCGGGCTTTACGACGCGATGCGGTGCGTTTGTGGATCGTGTTGTGCTTGGCGGCTTTGTCAAGCTTTGAGAAAAGATCGCTCATCAGTTCTTTCTTCTCTTCAAGGCTGATTTCGCTGCGCATTTTCTTCGACAGCGTGTTTATTGTGCTTTTTACGTAGTGATTACGAGCTCCGCGCTTTTTATCCTGGCGCAACCGTTTTTCACATGACTTATGATTCGGCATTTATTCCTCCGTTTTTTTCTAAATCACAACTTAAAGGTAAGGAATTGGTTAGGGGTATTTCCTGTCAACACTTTTTATCGACAGAAATCATTTTCTTTTCATTGCTTCATCTGAAGATATCTGCGCCTTGAGCGCAACATCCATATGCTGGAATCCACCTCATACGTCAAGTGGTTATTCACGCGAAAGATGTAGTTCCTGGTAATTCACCTCGAAGCTGGATATATCTATTAATTGACAAAATCATCACGATACTGATGAGTTGAATTTAACTCATGGGATAACGATCTGGAGGTTGAACCAATGATCACATCGCGTACATCGAGTCTGCTTCTTGTATTCCTGCTGCTATTCGGTTTGAATCTTTCCGCGAAAAACGGCAAGACGATTGATCCAAAGAACAAATATGGCGGCAGAACGGTCCGCACCGATTACCAATCCGGTATTCGCTACACGAACGAAGAAAGCCTGAAGTACAAGACCGAATACTATGATGGAAATGATGTCCTACGTTATACTGAAGCACTCCTTCAAGACGGCAACCTCTACCGCACATTCCATGATGAAAACGGCGTGATCCTCAGCAAAGAATGGGAACGTCCGGATAAAACGATCTACTCCAAGGAATTCTATAAAAACGGTAAAGTGGACCGTATACAATGGTACAATGACGACCATACGATTGAATCTATCTCGTATTTCGACGCTGACAGCGTCATGAATGTTGTAGAGCGATTCCCGGCCGATAGCCCCAAACAGATTGAGCATTACCGTCCAGACAAATCCATCGAGATGATCGAGCTGTTCGACAAGGACAGCCTGAAAACCGAGAACGTGTATTTCGATAAGCGGGAAAAGGAAATCAAGCGCGAATACTTCAAGCCAGACGGTGATATCCATCGCATTACAGAGTTTGACGAGAAGGGCCGGCTCAAACTCAATGAGTATTGTTCACGCACCGGCAGAAAGACAATTGAGTATTTCGAAAAAAACGACATCTGTCGCAAGGAAGTGTTCGACCGCAACGGCATGCTCGATAAGGTAAGCTTTTTCAACAACAACGGCGATATGATCCGCGCCGAAATCTACGATCGCGACGGGCATCTTGCCACTATCCGATATTACGGCACCGACAAACAAAAGACCAAAGAAGAGTCGATCAAGAAAAACGGCGCAAAAACAATCGAATACTTCGAATGTGGTAAACCAACCAGCAAGGAGCACTACGACCCCACCGGCAAGCTGATTAAGACGGAAGAGTATTAAGTTATCCCAATATCCGGGAGTAGAGTCGTTTATTTAGGGATTTATTGCGTTCTGTGAATGTTACTTCACCCATATAGCAAATCTATTGCTTCTGCAATTTCATGTATAAGGAATTACTGTTAAATTGTGCTTATAAATCTCGTTTGGATAAAAAAAGTGGCGGGAGCGACGGGACTCGAACTCGCGACCTCCTGCGTGACAGGCAGGCGTTCTAACCAACTGAACTACGCCCCCGCGTAGACATCGAACACAATGCGTTGGAAAAAGTGGCGGGAGCGACGGGACTCGAACTCGCGACCTCCTGCGTGACAGGCAGGCGTTCTAACCAACTGAACTACGCCCCCGCATTGCGTTCAACGTGGGAACATAACTAAGAATGGGCGTTTTCCTGTCAATGCATTTTTTTCAGTTTTTTTCAGCTCTTATTCCTTTACAGATTTCATCCGCAATCTTTCCATTGCCACAAGGAGCTTAGGTAATTATGGATAAAGCAGTTCGTGGAACAGACAGCAGCAAGCAGATTCGCTTCTTCGCAATCGACGCCACCCAGACCGTGCGCCAGGCAAGCGAGATTCACAAACTTTCGATAACAGCAAGAGTGCTTTTCGGAAAGGTCTTATCAGCAGCAATCATGCTCGGGATCGACCTGAAAGGCGAAACGGATTCGGTCACCCTGCGCGTGGATGGGGACGGCCCCATCGGCGGTGCGCTGGCTATCGCTGGCAAGAATGGAGATGTAAAAGGCTACGTGCACAATCCAACAGCCGAGGTTCCTCCCACGGCTCGCGGAATCAACGTCCCTGCCGCGATTGGTAGCGGAGCATTGCGAATTATCCGCGATATAGGAATGGAACGCTCATATAGCGGTGAAGTGGAGCTTATCAGTGGTGAGATCGGAGACGACCTGGCCTATTTCTTCTTACAGAGCGAGCAGGTTCGAACGGCTGTAGGCGTAGGCGTGCTACTGGATGCGGATGGATCGATACGGCGTGCTGGTGGATTCATCGTACAGCTGATGCCAGACGCAGAAGAAGATATTGTCGCGAAGCTGGAAGAAAATCTCAATCACTTCCCGAACTTCACCGACGTCCTCGATATGGGGATCGACGTTCAATCAATCATGTCGAATTACATTTTGAAGGACATGAGACCGCAATTTCTGGACAGCGTTTCCATACGCTACAACTGCGGCTGCAACCGCGAGAAATATCTCGGCGCGCTTCTCACACTCGGGCGTAAAGAGCTCGAAGAGCTGATCGAGAAAGGCGAACCGGTTGTTGCGCAATGCCACTTCTGCGATCAGCAATACGAGTACTCGCCACAAGAGATTCAAGCGCTACTTCAGAGCCGGTAAATCTCCTGCCACAAGCCAGGGAAGTCCTCCCCAATCGATTCGTTATCCTTCGTCAGAAGCCGGATAATCATCTCGCCGCCTTCGTAGAAAATCACGCGATTGATCGGCAGTGAATGGCCTGATGTAGCAGGTTTTGCACCAAGACGCTCGCTAAGAACATTTTGCAGCCATCGTGCGGTGCCTTCCTTGAATTCCTGCCAGCACATATATTCCCAATCCTGCTCCGACACGTTTTGCTGGATTATTCTGCGCAATCTCACAACTTCGTCACGGTCCCCTCTTTTGGCGGCTTCAGTCATCTCGATGTAAGTCTTACCGACAAGCTCGTTATCGTAAGGAAAGGGGTACTGAAGTTCCCACATGCCGCCAGTGTCCTGATTCTCTTGTGCAACCTTCAGACCAGACTTGATATCTTCTTCACAGCTATAGGCTTGATAACAGTGTACGAACTCATGGAACACAATCGTCATATCTTCTTTTGTTGAGAAGCTGTTAGTGTCCAGCACACAAGCCATCTCGTAATTGTTCACTGGGATCCGAAATGCGGCCTTAATGCCCTTGGGAAGGGGATTCGGATAGATGCCGGCACCAGTCAGTTTCCATTCACCGTTTTCATCCGGTGTATACAAGGTGTATTTCTTTCCATCTATCAAACACACGGGATAAAGCTTCGCCCACGCCGGGTGAATTTCCTTCGCTGTTTGCCAGATCTCGGTTATTTCTGTAAGTTTCTGCAAGTGCTTAATTTGCTTTTCCGTCTGCGACGCACATCCCGCGAACGCCAACACCAGTATCAATACGATGATGTTTCTCATTTCTCTTCTCCTTTCTTCTCAAGTATCTGCATGCATTGCCGGATGAATTCGGGATCTCCCCACAGGATAAAACGGCCTTGCTTTGCTTCTTTGTGATAGTTGTACTGGAACCGCGCTTCCGAAGTAGCGCTATCGCGACTATTGATAACCCCCAGTAACTGCGACGACACCGTAGCGGCTTCTTCATCGCTGTGGAAATCGCAATCAGTGATCGCGCATACGCGGAACCGGCTTCCGATCGGTGCCGGCGCTCCCTGGATGAAATCGACAGCCTGTGAATTCCAGGTCGATTCCAGCTCCTCAGATACGTCGCTTCGATTCAGCATTTTCACGATATCGTCACGACGAATGTGCCATTTCCCGCCAATCTTGACACCCTTCAACGTACCGCTCTTGAGGTAGCGCCGAATGGTTCGCGTATGTACGCTCAGCATGTTTGCTGTCTGTTCGATGCTCATCATTTCGTCATTCATGTCAGCCTCCGCATCCCATTTGCCCCATATGTCATATTTTGTCAACCTATTTGTCATAAATGAAACTCAAAGTGAATCCAGAAGATTTGTCTTGACAACTGACACCACGTCTTTTAATTAGAGACATCACGTCACTTACATATGGAGGTAACGATGGCGAATGTCTATTACAGAGAGGTCAATTCCAGCACCTCCGTTGAGGAGATTCAGCAGATTTCAAAAGAATTGCTGGAGACAATCATCCAAGAGGAAGGCATCGAGTTGGAGCAAAGCATTCCGCTGAAGGTCCACTTCGGTGAGAAGGGAAACCATACTTTTCTCCGCTCAGAGAACTACGTGGGAATCATTTCTTTTCTTCAGGAGCGAAACATCGATACGTGTTACATCGAAACGAGCGTCATGTACGGCGGACAGCGACACCGCAAGGATCTGCACATCAAGACGGCCACCGAACACGGCTTCACACAACTTCCTATCGTTATCGCCGATGGCGATCAGGGCGAGGCATTCGACGAGATCGAGATCGACAAGAAACAGTTCAAGACCTGCAAGATCGGCAGCGAATTCTCTAAATACAAGCAATTGATCGTCATATCGCATTTCAAGGGCCACCGGTTGGCTGGGTTTGGCGGAGCAATTAAGCAGCTCTCCATGGGCCACGCATCCAAGGGTGGTAAGATGGCAATGCACTTAGGTACCAAGCCGCATATCGTTAACCGCAAGTGCAAACGCTGTAAACTTTGCCTCACGCGCTGTAACGAATCTGCTATAACGATTGGCGAAAAGAGTTATATCGATCTTGAGAAGTGCGTCGGATGCGGAGCTTGCGTGTCGATTTGCCCTCATAATGCAGTATCGATCATATCCCTGAAATCGGCCATGAGCTTCATCGGAATCGGCAACAACTTTCAGGAGAAGCTGGTTGAATACGCATACGCCGGGCAGAAAGGCAAGCGCAACATCTACATCAACTTCGCGATGAACATTACCGCCGGTTGCGACTGCGAACCGCGCAATATGAAGCTTCTCATGGAAGACATCGGCATTTTCGTTTCGACAGATCCGGTCTCCATCGACAAGGCATGCCACGACATCGTAGCACAGCGTGGTAAGAAGTTCCGTGGGTCAAAGCAATTCCCCTACGCGCAAAAAATCGGCCTTGGAGATCCGATTTATCAGCTAATCAAAGCATGACACTGTGTCTGTTATAATGATCTCTGGTCACAGAAAAATAGATATATGCCATGACAATATATGACATGGTATCTTCAAACAACGAAGGAAAACGCATCATGACGAAAGAAAAATGGCAGAGAGCTCGCAGCGACCTGCAGAAACAAGAGAGGATTGACACAGCACTCGAAGCTGCGGGAACCCTATTCGACGAAATGCTCTATGAAGACATCACATTAGCCCAAGTAGCTAAAGAAGCTGGATTTACACGCTCAAATCTTTACTTGTATTTCCAGAACAAAGACGAATTGTATCTGCATTTGATGCAGGTGGAAATCGTGAAATGGTGGCAGGATATTGAATACCATTTCGATCAGCAGAAGCCCTGTGAACCAGATAACTACGCGCGTTTCTGGGTGGATATACTACTGCAACACAACCGGTTGCTGCGCCTCGTTGCACTTCCGTTCACCCTGCTGGAGAAGCATGCATCCATCGAAAAGCTGGTGGAATTCAAGAAGACGGTCCACCAGATCATGGAGCAACACGCTGAACTACTGGAGAGCTGTTTCAGCTTTCGCGACGAGGGTGCTGCGCATACCTTCTATCTTGCGTCGATCGCTGTTGCCAGCGGTCTTTACTCCATGACGCACCACACATTGAAGCAGCAGCAGGCAATGACCATGCTTGAGATGAGCTTTACACCTCCACCCTATCGGCAGATGCTGCAAAACGCGATCGAAAGCCTCCTGCGGAGTAGCCTGAACTAAGAACTGTGATTGGCGCGAACGCTCTCTTTCATCGTCTGGATCATTTTCGGATTGCCGACCAGGATTTTCACCGTTCGGTGCAGCGCTTCGGCGTCACCGGATGGAATTACAAAGCCTTCCAGCCGATCACGGATATGATCACGCACGCCATCAGCATCCGCCACGATGGCGGGAACGCCAGCCTTCAATGACTGAGTCAGAACATCCCGTGATGGAAGAACCATGACATCACTACCATTGAGCGCTTGTGAATCCTTCGCTATGCGCACCGGCTTGATCCGGCTCATCATCGCATTAAATTCAGCTATATCCCAGGCAGTAGCAGGATTGCCATACAGTTTCAGCGTCCAACCCTCCTGCGGCAGCTTTGAAAAAGCATCCAGGAGCACATGAACACCACGCTCTTTCGAGAAATCCCCAACATAGGTAAACACCACGCCTGAGTCTTCAACAACCTCTTCCGTTTCCACCACAACGGGCCTCTCCCCCATCAGCGACATCGCTGAGGCAACGATCCGCTCGGAGGCCTTGCCATCGTATTTATTGGCAAACAGTTGATCGGTGTAGAGTTTGCGCTTGTCCGCAAATTCATCCGGGTAACGCAACGAACGCTCCACCGCAATGCGCATTTCCTCGAGATTTCGCACCCGGATACCGATGTCACGCCAGCGAAAATCGATATCGTTCGGATTGAAATTCGCGTATTGACGCCAACTGGGATTGTCGAAAAGCACTACAGGCTTGTCCAGCGCGGCAAACTCCATCATCGCCGAAGAGACATCGGAGATCATCACGTCTGCAAGCACCATACCGGTGGTGAGGTCGTCGATCAGGTGAACGTTGGCATTGCGCCGTGCGAGTGCAGCGTACATCTGTACGTATTCCTGCTTCGCGCTTCCGTGCAGCTTAATCAGAAGCGAATAGCCCACCGGCAGCACTTCGACGATGCGATCCTGCACGAACGGAATCGCGGAAAGTTCGTCGTTGAATGTCGGTGCAAAGAGAATATACCGGCCCTCGGCAGAAACTCGGAGCTGCGCGGCTGCCTTCTCGCGACTGATCTCACCGGAGAACAACGGATCGAGCTTGGCCATACCGGTCACGTCAACCCGGGTGCGCAAAACGCCCTGAAGATTCTGTTTGTGGATTGACCCCGGCACACATACCAGCGCGGCGGCATCGTCACGACGGGCGATATCGGTATTGGTATAATATTGTCCCTTGGAAAGCACGCCGTGCCCCACATGAACCAGCTTGCCGCAGTTCTGCACCCACGGATAGGCCGAATCGGCGATAAAAGTGATATCTGGCAAGAACTCCTGCGGTGTACGTGTGATAGTAACATTCGGCAGGTCGAGCGCTTCGATCTGTTGCGGCGTGAACCCGGCCCGAATTTGCGGAGCCCACGGCATGAATGAAAACGCCACATCCCAATTGGGAGCCATTGCGGTAAATTTCCGGTAGAGTTGCATCAGAATCGGCACATGGACGTTCTTGAAGAAGTAGAACATTGCGCGATGTTTCTTCTGCTCTGTGACTTCGGTTCGTTCAGAAAGCTTCTCGGCGATACGCATCCCCTGCCTGATGAATGTCTGTAACTGCGGTTGGTTCTCGAAGAGCTTCATCAGGTGACGATGCAGCTCAAGATCGTTTGCCCGTACACGATAGATAATTGAAAGCAGCCTTCCGAGTGCCTCAAAAGCACCCAGTTCCACCGCGGTTTCCAGCACTACCAGCGCAACGCTGGAAAGGTGGATGGAATCCAGGATTCCCATGCCCAATTCATATCGTTGCTTAGCTGGCATCCGATCCTTTTGGAAGAGGTAATTCCAGACCATCGGCTTGATCCGCTCGTCATTGATATTCGCATACACCGAAAGCGCGCAGGGCAGCATGCCGCTCTGAATAAGCTCACGCACAGTATCAGAATATCTGCCCTGAATCCTGGTTGCGTCAATCGCCAACACAGCGGGATCAGATGCGCCGCACGGAACGACGGCTTTGCCCTTGTAACGATAGATGAAATCGAATGCGAATCGGGACGGGTCAGTTTGATGCTCCAGAAGTATGTCAGCTGGGATGCTTCCACCACGATCAGCAATGTTTGAGCATGTGGTAAGCACCGACACACCCGGATTCGACTTGAAAGTAAGGTACAGGAAATAATCGAAGTCCTTAAAAATCTCCGCATCATCGGTTATCCATATATAGAGCCCGTCATCCAGCGTTTCGGGATCGCGTTGGCATCGCTTCACATCCACGAAACGCCCATCCCGTTCCAGCGCACTCACCCATTCGGAGAGTTCGGGTGATCTATCATCGCTTACGATCAACAGGCGCATTGCCATCACCGAATGCGTTAGAACCTGCTGAAGTTGATCCCTTCGGATCGCCAGATTCTCACGATCGCATCGCAGAACCAGCGTCACAATGGGTGGCTTGGCCCGTTCAGGAGCAGATAGTACATCCTTCGTAGCGTTCCAAACATTTTCGCATGCCTTGCCGCTTACATCAGCGAAAAGCAACCGGGCGTAGTTCATGCGAATCGTGGACTTGCCATCACCAGAGCGGACAATTGCCGGAAGGAGCCGTTTCAATTCATCGAAGCTGGTCACTTCACTACCCAGATCGCGCCATGCCCACTCGATATTGTTTCGGTCATAGCCGTGGTAACGAGAGGCATTGGGATTACTGTAGAGGATCACCGGCTTATCAAGTGCCATGAATTCCATCCAGGCAGATGAGACATCGGAGATCATCACATCGGATAGCGCCAGGAGCGGTGCGAGGTCATCTCCGGTATAGAAATGAATCCCGGGAGTTTGTTCGGCAATACGATGATACTGCATGGAATAGGAACCCGGCGTTGAACCGTGCAGCTTTATAACGATATCGTACTCGTCCGACCGCAGTTCGTGGAATCGATCCACAAAATCGTAGAGGCTGCTCAGGTCGAGATTGAAGGTCGGCGCATAGAGGACAATCTTCTTGCTGTGTGGAATGTTCAGTTCCCGACGAACTGCCTGCGTATCGATGCTGCCAGAGAAAACTGGATCGAGCTTGGGCATACCGGTGGCGACAACGCGTGTGTCGAGCGCTTTCTCTACCTCTTTCAGGGCGTACTCACCCGGCACACAGAGCAGGTCAGCCCAATTCTGTCGCTCAAGCCAGACACTGTCGCTGAAGTAGATACCCTTGGAGATCGTGCCGTGTCCGATGTTAACGATTTTTCCCGCACCGGCTACTTTACCCGCGATCGCATCCGCGATGAACGTGACATCGACCGGGATCGCACGGGGATCGTTGGTGAATGTAGCTGGATAGGCGAGGATATCTTCCAGATTCTGGTATCTTCCATCAGTGGAAGTAAGCTTGAGGAAATCGGGAATGCAAATCACGATCTGCTCAACTTCCTCCTTGCCTCGAAGGTAATCCATCAGCGTCCGGAACATGGGAAGATGCACGTTTTTCTCGATGTAAAACTGGACGCACAGCTTCTTCGGTGGTTGCACAACAGGCTTCTCTACCTTATTACCCGAATAGACCGTCGCGTAATGTTCCGCATCCTGCATCAACCTGCGAACAGGCTTGATATTGCGAGAGAATCGATCCACGCAGGAGGGATCCTCGATCGCACGTCGCATCGCGTCCAGAATGGACTCAGCCGATTCCGGCTCGACCATGTATCCGTTTTCGCCATCGACAACAACCTCGGGAATACCGCCCACGGAAGTGGCGATAACCGGCGTCTTCCTCAAGAAAGCTTCCTGAACCACCAACGGGTAATTTTCCATTAGGGAGGGCACCATTGCAATATCGAAGGTGCGCATAATCGCGTCGAGGCGCTCGGGCTGATAGCGACCGTGAAACTTGATTCGCGAATCGGACGAGGATCGTACCTGAAGATCGAGTGCATACTTGGCTTCAACCGGGCCATAGATATCCAGCCGGGCATGCTCATGAGGAAGCTTCATGAAGGCGTCGATGAGAAAATTGACGCCCTTTCGTGGTATTAGTTGTCCTGTATAACCAAAATGGAAAAGTCCATCGCCTGGCCGTGCGGTTTTGATATCGCCATATTCAAAGCCGAGGGGCGCTACTTCGATACCCTTGAACCCAAATTCTGCGAAGCGCTCAGCAAGATACCTGCTTGGGGCGAACACACGGTTGTAGGTTGTAAAAAGTTTCCGCATCATCTCGCGGCGGAACTGCTGGTATTCAAACGCTTTCTTCTCGATTCCGGGTTGCCGGTCGGCGATATAGTCTTCAATGTGGCAGCGAGCACACTTCTCAGCCGATTCCGGGCCAGAGCACTGGCTCTGGTCCTCGCGGATCATATGCCAGTGATCGCACAGCAGCCAGTAATCGTGCAGCGTAGCATAAACAGGAATCCCGAGCTTATGGGCAACCATCGCCGGAGCCAGCGTGATCTGCCCTAACCCGTGGACGTGCATTGCTTTGTATTCGTTTTTGAGTAGTAAATCCTGGACGGCGGGGATTACGCGCTCGTCGAAAATCTTCATCGGCTCATTGACCGGCATCTTGCCCAGTTCATAGACACGCAGCCCCTCGAACCGGCTCTCTCGTATCGAGTAATCGCGGTGCGTTTCATCGCGCCAGACTGCGTACAGGACATCCACCTCGGCCGCCCCCACTTCGTTGAGCTTCTTCGCGAGATTCATAGCGTATAGCTGTGCGCCGGCCATGCGGTAGGGCGGGAAATCGTGGCATACGAAGAGGATACGCGGTTTTTTCTTTTGCGGTTGCGGCTGCGACTGTGGGTCGATTCGCAGGATCATCGAATTGCGCTTCCTGCTTTCTGCTGTCTTGCGTTCGGGCATGACAAAATCCTTTCTGATAAACGATGGATCGATGTAGTTCTTGCGCTCGAGGCGCGGATCGTTCTCGGTTGCATTCGCGATGGTATAGATTTCAGGATTGAGCGCCATAATTTTCAGCTTCAGCCTGGCACCCTTGTTTTTGGCGGCCATGACGGTCGAATCGCCCTTTCGGCGATAGAAAAAGAGGCAGTCGTCGAGCTGCTCGCCGAGCCAGCCTTTCTTGGTGCCGCGAACCCAGAATTCCCAATCGACATAGCCATCCGACATCCGCTCGTCCCAGCCTCTCAGGTCGTCCCACATCGCCCTGCGGAACAGAGTCGTGTTGGTCTGCTGGTTGGTAACGGGAAGGTTCAACGGACTGAACTGCGAGCGCGGCCAGATTTTGTTACTGATGCCGAAGAATAGCGCTTTCGTACTCACGTAGGCCACTTCCGGCCTGCTGTCGAGGATTGGGACCGTCTTTTCGAGGAAAGTCGGGGCCAAAAGGTCGTCTGCATCCAAGGCAAGAATGTATTGCCCCTGCGAGATGGAGACACCGTAGTTACGCGGCTGCACGATCCCCTTGCATTCCTGGCTGTGATAGCGGATGCGATAGTCGGGGTAGGCCTTTAAAATCTGTTGTGCAACCTCATGCGTGTCGTCTGTGCTACCATCGTTGATGATGATCATTTCCCAATCGGTAAACGTCTGCCACAGAACCGATTCGACGCACTCACGCAGGTATTGTCCGTAGTTGTGACATGGGATGACGATGGACACCTTCGGTGACACGCTTCGGCTCGCTGGCTGAATCTTCGCCTCTTTGACCATGCTCTTCATATACCACATGGCAAGTGGCTCGGATTCGCCCTTGTTCCGAAGAAAGTCGTACACTTGTTGCTGTAGCGCAGACGTGAATTCTTCCGCTTTGGTCCGTTCGATCAGCCGTTCTTCCGGCGTTGCGGACGACATCCGGTTCTGCTTCATATACTCTTCGATCTGAACAAGGATCTTCTGGATCTTCACGTGTGTTTTTTGGGCCAGGAATCCCTCGCAGAAGCTTTTAGCCTCTTCGATCTTACCCATTTGCAGCAGAATTGCCACATGATTCCCCACCATATCTTCGTTCAGCGGAAGCATGGTTACGGCGGGTAGAATCGCCCGGCGCGCCTTCTCGAGCTCACCCAGATTGAGATAGGTATAGCTCAGCATGCTGGCACACTGGAAGTTCAACGGGTTCATCACGGCGCACTTCTCGAAGCCAGGCAACGCCTCTTTCAGCCTGCCCTGTGCAAGTAGCTGACCCGACTGGTTCAGCAGGTTGTTCATCTCGATCGCTTCCTGATGCGGGATCATCCGATAGCGCTGATCGTCCAGCGCAAGCCAATTGCGATATGTTTTCATCTGCCATGGACGCTCCTGAAGATGCAGCGGAGGTGATTGCATAACCTCCTCCTGCCTGATACCGCGACGCTTCTTCGAATACACTACGCAACCGGGATCATGGCGATTTTGCGCCAGATCGGCAGCGATATTCATCATGCGCAGATTGAACTCGTGGATGCCATCTTCATTCACATGGTCGACGAATCCCTTGATCATCACAAAGCCCGCATTGAGAAACGAAATGTGGTCCTCTTCCACCGGGAAGACGCTGTAGGTTCTCTTGTCCTGTGGCAGTTCGTCACCTTCCATCAATATCTCACCTTCCAGCGTTACCACACGGAATTTCAGGAAGGTGTCCAGATGCCGCTTGATGAGGTTATCCGTTGGGATACAATGATTTCCAAGAAACAGAATCACGGGTGACTTGACCATGAGCGAGCCCAGGTTGCGCGCGGTGTTCTTGTTCGCCCGTTTCTTCAGATGCACCAGATAATCGCAGCCCGGATCGGTAAAATCCTTCTCGTCACCGGCATTGTTGACGACCACGACGCTTACGTGATCGGCCTGCCGCTTGATCCGGCGTATGCTCTCGCGCAGTTGGTCGTCAAGACGCTCCGCGACAAACACCACCGATATTGATACTTCATCGGGTGGATTAAACTCATCCACGTGCGACCAATAGTAATCGTAGTACCCGAACTTGTACTGCCATGAACGCACCTGCAAGAGGCGATAGAGCTGTGGAGATCGCTTCGCCTCGGTCATGACGTTGCTCTCGACCGTGAAACCCTCGCGTACATGGAGCAAATTCGTACGATGTCGCATCGTGTTCCACTGGCTTACCTTTTCCAGATGGTCAGGATATTTTCGGAAAAGCCTGCTGCGCGATTTGTGCTGCTTCTCCGATTTCTTGGCGAGATGCTCGGTGTTGTTCACGTAGTCGTGATAGATGACCGGCTCAGGTGAAAACATATGCTTCTGTAAATCGGGATCGACTTGCAGGATCCTGAGCGCAAGATCCAGTCCTCCACCGCCAAAGCGGATATCATCCGACCACCCGCCTGCCCGGAAAAAGATATCGCTGCGATACGAAGTGTTGCCTTCGATGTTAGCGAATCGTGGGAAGGGTTCATCCCCCAGATAGTAGTGTCGCGGCAGCCCGTTGAACGGATTGTTGGTTCGCGGCAAGCAAACGCCACGCAACGAAAGGATGTCGTAGCGCTGGAAATTATCGATGTGCGTCTGGATCAGGTTCTTAGCCGGCAGCGCGTCGTCATCCAGAAACAGGATGATCGGCGCTGTTGCGAATACAGCCCCGGCGTTACGCGCCAGATACGCACCCTTATTCTCTTTCAGTTTCAAATAAATATGCGGGATCCCGGCAACCGGCTCGAACTCCTCGACCGTTCCGCCGTTGTTCACAAATATCAATTGATGCCCAGGCTGCTTCATGAGCTCTTGCAGGTTGAGCAGCACATCGGGATTGTATTCGTAGGAGATGATCACGATGCTGATCCGCGGACTCTCGCACGGCTTCCTGGTAAACCACTCGAATTCGTCGAGATAGATATTCTCCTTTTCCTGCCAGCCCTTTTCACGGATTGCCTTGCGGTACGCTTCAGCGTCACGGCTTCTATCATCCGTACTTGCTGCCTGCTGTCCAAACGCCGCGGCAAACCGCGCCCAGACGAGCCGATCGCCTTCAATCTGTTTCCAGCGACGACCCGGCATCATGCGCTCTCCGCCTTCGTCCAGAAGAGTCTGGACTTTGCGATAGAAATCGTTCACATCGCTGAATGGCACGACTTGCGACTCGGTGTTAAGCAGTGGAAGTGCAGGGTGATTCGCAGGCATCAGGATTTTCAATCCGTTACGCATCGCGACTGTAAACGGTTCCAATTCATTGGAAAAGACAACCGTAACGCAAGCACTCGCCAGCTTATCCTTCCATCCCATGGAAGCGTAATCGCCGAACTGGAAGGCGGAAACGCCCACCGGAAGCTGATCGCGTTCCTCCACATCGATGAAATAGGCATGCGAATATTCACCGCGCCAGGTAATCGATGCGCGGGTGAGCTTTTTCAGGTATTCAACGCGGGGATCGTCCGCGCCACGAAGTTTTCCAGCATAAACGAAATGGGTCATGTCGTCCTCAGGCTTTCCGGTGCCTCGCCATCGATGAACAATCGATGCCAGAGAACCGCATTGATATAGAGCCAATATTTGCTGATCTTGCTCTTTTCGGAGCTTTGCCAGGCGTGTCGTTCGGTTTTGAGCTTGATTTCCGGCTTGATTTTCTTTACGTCCCAGTACGGGCTGTTTTTCCAGAGTGGGTGCTCGATCGTCTCCAGGATCAGCTTCTCCATGCCGCCGTTAAACCAGTCTACCATGGGTGAACTGAAACCCATCTTGAACCTGCGTTCACGGATGCGATCCGGGATAATCCCCTCAAGGGCATCGCGCAGGACGCGCTTGGTGAATCCCTTACCAATCTTGGTTTCCGGCGGAAGTGCGAGGATGTAGCTGACCAGACGCCAGTCCAGATACGGCGTACGAATCTCGACGCCGTGCGCCATGGCGAGGCGATCGAAATTGCGCAGGAGGGTTGGCAACGCTTGGTGGAAATCGTCGTATAGCTTGCTGTTGAGGGTATTGTAGGTCTCCTCGAAATACCAGATATAACCGCCGAGCATCTCGTCGGCCCCGTGACCGTCCAGCGTCACCACGGTTCCATCGCGCCGGAGCTCGCGGTACGTGGCCCAGATGGGTACCATGTTCCCCTGATAAACGCTCTCGTGCGACCAGATTACATCGACCGTGTTGCGGACCGCCCGTTCACCATCGAAAACCCAGTAATAGGGCTTCGCGTCGGTCATGGCGACCACCTCTTCGGCGTAAGTTCGCTCGTCGATGGCGCTATCGGGGAATGTCGCGATAAAGGCCTTCTGCCAGTCCTGCGGACAGCGTTCAAGCTGTGCGTCCCGCTTGTGCAAAAGCGCCAGCGCACCCACCACGCCGCTGGAATCGATACCGCCGCTGAGGCAGCTTCCGATGGAAACATCGCTGCGCATACGGAGACGGACCGAATCGAGGAAAAGCTCGCGAAGCTGTTCGACCTGCTGCCGGTAGCCTTGCGGAATCTCAGGAAAATGGTCTTTGGTGCTCCACCAGCGCGTGAGCTGCATCTTTCCATCGCGATCAAGCATCATACAGTGACCAGCGGGGAGCTTGCGAACACCTTCGAGCGGCGTTCTGTCCGTCTTGCCTTCCGCTGCTTTGGGGTCGGCGAGATAGGCCGTCAGACCTTCGGAATCGAGCTTCGGCTGGAATTCGGCGAGTTCGCGAAAGGCCTTCATCTCGGATGCGAAAGCAAACCGACTGCCGCTCACTGCGTAGTAGAATGGCTTGATTCCGAATCTGTCGCGCGCAAGAAAAAGGGTTTTATCGACACTGTCCCAGATAGCGAATGCCCACATGCCGTTGAAGCGCAGGAGGCAGTCTTTTCCCCATTGGGCATAGGCTGCGGCGATCACTTCCGTATCGGTTTCGGAGCGAAATCGATGGCCGTGTGACTCCAGCTCGCGGCGCAATTCGATGAAGTTGTAAACCTCGCCATTGTAGGTGATCCAGTAGCGGTTGTTATCTCCGAAGGGCATCGGGCACTTGCCGGTATCGGTCAGGTCGAGTATCGCCAACCTACGGTGTCCCAATGCGATGCATCCATCCCGCCAGGTTCCGCGACCATCCGGCCCACGGTGTGCCAGTGAATCGGTGAAACGATCCAGTTCGGCCTGCTTCGGGTGATTTCTATTGTCCAGTATTCCGACGATTCCACACATGTCTTATCCTCAATTCTTCACTTCCCTGTTGGATTGAGTGATGGGAAAGATTTTCCGCTAAAACGGTTTCCCATATTTACTATGTGCAATCGAGATGCCAAAGGATGCTTGTACGGCTTTATACAGCATACGTCATATTACAGGAAAATACTTTGACAGATCCATGCCAGTCGATATGGTTTTGTTAATCAGTGTCAAAACAAACGGAGGTTACAATGAGGGCTTTATGGACTTTTATCGTATTAGTTTGCACAGCTCAACTTCTTGCGTTGGTTGAATTCAATCAAACCGGAGCTTTCTCAATCACCAATGGCGAGTTCTCTTTTGCAGAGGTGAAGTCCGTAGGGGGAACAGACAGGATCATCGTCTATTCACAGGATATGCTCAATGTTTTCGTGTCAATTCACGATATCGAAGGGAATCCGATCGAAAGCATGGCCATCGCCATGCCCGATAGCACTGACAACAGAACGATGAGTTACTTCGAATACGATAATAATCGTTACATCGTGTTGAATCGGGTCGAGGTCGGTGAACGAGAATACGAAACTCGCAACTGGACAAGCAGAACCACTCTGATTTCCGAAATCTACAACCTCGAAACAACGGAGTGTATTGACACTCACATCGTCCAGGAATTTACAAGTTCTTTCATAAGCGATGATTGGCAAAGCATACTGATGGGCTACAGTGCGGTTCCTAACCAATGCATAACTCAATCTGGAATTTCCGATGAATGCACACTTTGTGCTCCATTCTCGACCAGTAGCGTCTCTCAGGATCATGAAGAGTTCAACTACGACGACTACTGGACTTTTCCGAAAACGTGTATTATAGCCTTCGGTGATTCTATAAGTTATCAAAACGTTGAAGACATCGGATGGGATGTCATATCGGGTGATAATTCAGGATTTCCCGTTATTTTCGCAGCTCGATTTGCGGCGAGATCAGATCACTACGATGGAGAACAGGTTTTTACAAGTGTGTCAAATGGAATTTATACGAATGATTACTTTTTTACTCATCATACACATCTCCATGAATTCTATAGTGACGCATATACCTGTGATCGCTATGTTTTGTTGTCCGATAATTACACAGAATCACCTGCAACCATAACCATTCTCTCAGTCGATTTCAGCTCAGCAGACAGGACCTACACCTGCACATTTTACGAGGTGGACCTCTCGGGCAACATCGTATGGGAAAGCACAGAATCTACCATGAGCGATGATATGCTTCTCAACGGAATGTGCGCATCTAGTTGCATTGCATACGGAAGCGATATACCGATGACAATGTACTTCGCTCCCGCATCCTCACACTGGGAGATTCGTAATCGCGAAAACGGCGACGTGATTGATTGCGGAAATGCCCCATTCACACCAAGCAATATCGAGCGACTCGAAAGCGGCACACTCGTCTTCATCGGTTGTAACGGTTCGGATATCGAGATATGGCATGGATCTTACACGGTCGCAATCAACAATCCAACTAATTCCGCTCCATACGAGATTGTCGTAGAAAATTATCCCAATCCATTCAATCCGACAACTACCATCGCTTTATCTTTACCAACTCCAGGAGATGTCGTAATCAACATCTATAACACTCGCGGACAACTTGTAAAATCACTCTTAAACGAGCGTCTGAGTGCTGGAGATCACGAGGTAACATGGGACGGCATGAACGAAATGGGCACACCTGTTTCAAGTGGTATTTATCTGTATCGTATCAGCAACGGTAAGGAGATCATTTCCCACAAAATGGTCATGTTGAAATAGGGTTGTATATAAAGGGCAACCACATCGGATTGCCCTTGTAAAACTCAGATTCGTCAGGATTGCGCTACAGAATGTACCGCGAAAGATCCTCGTCGTGGATGATCCGATCCAGCTTCTCCACCACTTCCTGCTTATCGATCTTCACCTTCTTGATCGAGGCCTTGGGCATGTCAAAGAGGTAGTCGTCGAGCAGGGAGTTAAGGATGGTGTGCAGCCTGCGCGCGCCGATATCTTCCATCTTCTGGTTGGCTTCAGCGGCGTAATGCGCGATCTCGTGCACGGCCTCGTCGGTAAAATCGAGCGCGACCTTCTCCGTCTTGAACATGGCGACATATTGCTTGAGCAGCGCGTTCTTGGGGAACTTCAGGATCTTCTCGAAGTCATCGACCGAAAGGCTGTTGAGCTCGACCCGGATCGGGAAGCGACCCTGCAATTCAGGGATGAGGTCAGACGGCTTGGAGCTGTGGAATGCACCCGCCGCGACGAACAGAATATGCCGTGTATTGATGATGCCATACTTGGTGGGGACGTTCGAGCCTTCCACGATGGGAAGCAGGTCTCGCTGCACACCGGTGCGCGAGACATCGGCTCGGCCTTCTTTCTCTCGCGAGGCAATCTTGTCGATCTCGTCGATGAAGATGATACCGTGGTTTTCCACCCGCTCACGCGCGCTGGCAATCACCTTGTCCTTATTGACCATCCGGCCGGCTTCCTGCTGGGTGAGGAACTCGAGCGCCTGCGGGATTTTCATCTTACGACGCTTGTTCTCGCCCTTGGGGAACGGCATCATATTGGATAGCATTTCGCTGAAGTTGAGGTCGAACGATTCCAGCCCGATATTGGAAAACACCTCAATGTGCGGCGGCTGGCCCTGTTCCTGCGAGATCTCGATCTCGTGGTCGTCGAGCTTACCGCTATCGAGCATGTTGGACATCTTCTGCCGGGAGCGATTGTAGCGCTCGATACTCTCCGCCTCTTCGCCATCAGGCAGTTTCGGAGGCGGCAGCAATTGATCCAGCACCTTCTCCCGTGCGCTGATCGTCGCCTTATGATGGACTTTCTTCGTCATCTCGGCACGGACATCGTTCACGGCGATATCCATCAGTTCGCGGATCATCGATTCGACATCGCGCCCCACGTAGCCCACCTCGGTGAACTTGGAAGCTTCCACTTTGATGAATGGTGCGTTGGCCAGTTTGGAGAGACGACGGGCAATCTCGGTCTTCCCCACGCCGGTGGGTCCGATCATGATGATGTTGTTGGGGATGATTTCTTCCTGCAGTTCGCCCTTGACGCGCTGGCGTCTCCAGCGATTCCGCAGTGCGATGGCGGTAGCGCGCTTGGCGTCCGCCTGCCCGATAATGTATTTATCCAGTTCTTCAACGATTTTCTTTGGGGTCAGTGTACTCATACTTCTTCCATGATTCTTTTGTGAGTCGAAAGCCTATAGCTCTTCGACGATGATATTGCGATTAGAAAGCCTACAGTTCTTCGACGATAATATTCCGGTTTGAGTATATGCATATATCCGCGGCGATTTCCAGGGATTTCCGCACGATCTCACGTGGCTCCAAGCCGGTATTCGCATTCAGTGCTCGTGCAGCAGCCAGTGCATAGCTTCCGCCCGAACCAATCGCGGTGATACCGTCCTCGGTCTCTACCACGTCGCCGGTACCGGAGAGAAGCAGCAGGTTTTCTTTATCGCCCACGATGATCATTGCTTCCAGGCGACGGAGTACCTTATCGCTGCGCCAGTCCTTCGCGAGCTCGACCGCAGCGCGCTTCAGGTTGCCCTTGTACTCTTTCAGCTTTGATTCGAATTTCTCGAAGAGCGTGAACGCATCCGCCGTAGCCCCTGCGAAACCCGCGATGATATTTTCACCGTAAAGCCTTCTGATCTTGACCGCGTTACCCTTGAGAATGGTGTTTCCGAAGGTAACCTGTCCGTCCCCGCCAATCGCCAGTTTGCCGTCGCGCAGCATCCCGATGATGGTCGTTCCCCTAAGCTCAATGCTCATTGATTCCCTCGCCTGGTTCATCCATTGCCGGTGGTTCTTCCACGTTCGGCATCTCGACTGGTTCCGGTTCGTTATCGATTGTCTGATCTTCTTCATCAGTCATTCTCATTTCGAGCGAAGAATCGTATTTCTTCTTCACGATGTCTCTCTCTTCATCCGAAATATGCTTGAGTGTAATCTCGAACATCTCGTCCAGATTGAGTGTTTCTTTTTCGAGGAGAGCCATCGACATCTCATCCAGCACGACGCGATGATCTTCGAGGATCTTCTTCGCCGTCTGGTAAGAATTCATGATGAGGCTGTGAATCTCTGTATCGACTGACATCGAGGTGTGCTCGCTCAGCGATTCGCGCTGAGTCAGCTCCTTACCGAGGAATACCTGCGAATCCTCTTTACCGATCGCGATCGGACCGATGCTGTCGCTCATACCCCACTTGGTGATCATTTTGCGAGCCAGGTATGTAGCATATTCGATATCGCTCGAAGCGCCCGTGGTTATCTCGCCGAAGATGATCTCTTCCGCTGCGCGTCCACCGAGGGACATCACGATGCGCTGTTCAAGGAATCTCTTGGTGTAGTACATCCGGTCCTTGCCAAGGTACTGCGTCACACCGCCGGCCAATCCGCGCGGGATGATCGTCACCTTGTGCAGGGTGTCGGTCTTCTCCTGGAAGATGGAACAAAGAACATGCCCGACCTCGTGGTAGGCGGTAATCTTTTTCTCCTCTTCGGAGATGACTTTACTCTTGCGTTCCTTTCCAAGGGTCTCCTTGTCGCGAGCCTCTTCGAAATCTTCCATCTCGATTTTCTTACGATTGCGTCTGGCAGCAAGAAGCGCGGCTTCGTTGACCAGGTTAGCCAGGTCAGCGCCACTGAATCCCGGTGTTGCCCGGGCGATCACCTTAAGGTTGACCGATTCCGAGATCGGGAGCTTGCGCACATGGACCTTGAGAATCTCTTCACGGCCCTTGATATCCGGCAGATCGACGATCACCTGGCGGTCGAAGCGTCCCGGACGCATCAACGCGGGATCAAGCACATCCGCTCTATTCGTTGCGGCGATGATGATCACCGAGTCGTTTTGCTCAAAGCCATCCATCTCCACCAGAAGCTGATTGAGTGTCTGTTCACGTTCGTCGTGGCCACCGCCGAGGCCAGTTCCGCGATGACGTCCCACCGCGTCGATCTCGTCGATAAACGCGATACAGGGAGCATTGCGCTTGGCCTGCTCGAAGAGGTCACGAACGCGAGAAGCGCCCACACCAACAAACATTTCCACGAAGTCTGAACCGCTGATACTGAAGAACGGCACACCCGCTTCACCCGCAACAGCTTTCGCAAGGAGAGTCTTACCGGTACCGGGTCTTCCGAGTAGTAGCACACCGCGTGGAATACGTCCACCCAAACGCTGGAACTTCGCCGGAGCTTTGAGGTACTCAACAATCTCTTCCAGCTCTTCTTTAGCTTCGTCCACGCCGGCGACATCCTTGAAAGTCTTGTTCGTTTTGCCACCGATGAAAAGCCTTGCCCGGCTCTTGCCGAAACTGAAGGCACGATTCCCACCGCCTTGCATGGATCGCATCATAAAGATCCAGAACCCGATAAAAATCAGGATAGGCAGCCATCCGATGAGGATGGAGAGGAACTTCGACGGTCGTTGTGATGAAACATTCACTTTCTTCGCCAGATCGCGGATCAATTCGGGATCTTCAAACGGCATATGGGTCTGGAATTTCTCATTGGCCCCGTTCACAAACTGCACGTCGCGGTTATTGAACTCCGCCTGAATGATTGCTCCATTCTCCGCCATCGCGATGAATTCCGAATAGGTTACCGTCTTGATAGTATCCTGACGAAAATAAAAATTATAGGCTATTATAAGGAACAGAAACAACACGATCCAGAGTGTTATCGACTGAGTCCGTTTGAATTTCGGGAACATTTTTTTCGGTTGATCATCCCGGGGATCTCTGGGATTCTGATTCATTTATATACTTCCTCTTTCAAAATACCGATGAAGGGTAGGTTTCGGTATTTCTCCGCGAAATCAAGTCCGTAACCAACCACAAAGTCATTGCCAATTTCAAATCCGGTGTAATCTATCTCGACATCGATCTTATGCGCTGCGGGTTTGTCCAGAAGGACGCAGGTACAGACGGATGCCGGATTGTGTTTTTTCAGATATTCGATTATATACTGAAGCGAGAGTCCGCTATCGACAATATCTTCCACGATCACCACATCTCTTCCGGTGAGATCGGTGTCGATATCCTTGCGGATTTTCACCACGCCTGACGACTGCGTGCTGTCGCCATAGCTGGAGATGGACATGAAATCGATCTCGATGGGAATGGTGATACTGCGTACGATGTCGGAAAGGAATAGAACACCTCCACGAAGAATGCATATGAAGACGGGATTCTTGTCCTCATAGCGTTTCGAGAGGATTGCACCCAATTCACGAACGCGCTTCTGGATCATGCCTTCATCGAAAAGCACCGTTGATATATCGTTATTCATGAAATCATCCTTTTTTCTTTCTATTGGCAGTTCGCGGACGGCTCGAGTTTACTCGCTCCACGCGAACCATCAGTATATTTTTTGTCTCTTCGGTAACCGCTGATCGTTGATCGGAACGATAACCGCAAATCCATAATATGTTATTCTGATCTGTCAGAATGACAATCTTATCTCTCTCGAACCTGGAGACCTTTTCGTCAATGAAAAAATCCTTAAGCTTCTTGGAATGCTCCATACCAAAGGGATTAAAGCGATCTCCGGGTCTCCGGTAACGAAGCGTGAGAGGAAACTCGATTTTATCCATATCGAGATAACACACATTTTGTTCAACTGGAGAACGCTTTTTCGCGGGAAGTTGTTTCACCTTTTTCATGAAGAAGCGGTAACTACCGAACATGAAACGGTTTCGAATCGAGGGTATTTCGCGCTCGGCTTCGGGTTCGGGTTCTTCGATCGCGTCTTTGCGGCAGAATATCAGATGATCGTATTCCTTGAAGAGCACAATATCGCTGGGCAAATCAATCTGTTTGCTTCCCCGCGAATCGAAGATCTTCTCGATCCTCTCGAAGTGAACCGTATAAAAGTCTTTCTCATCGCCCTTAAGGTAGTTGTAAATCTCGCGATACATATAAAACCGCAACACAGGCCGTTGCTTTTCCAATAGCGAGATGGGGATCTTGATGGAGAATTCCATCTTGCTGATGTTATGCTTGTTCAGCCGTCTCAGCACAATATCCCGCAGTATTTCTTCCGTTTCGGCGAAGATGCCTGCCGAATCGTATAGCTTATCCACGATTTGCGGATTGATATTTGTTTCAATCCAGGGGAAAAGTTCGTTGCGGATACGATTACGTGTGTAATGGTTTTCCAGGTTACTCGCATCGGTTCGCCACTGGATGCCTTCCTCGACAAGAAAATGCTCAATCTCGCTTCTGGAAAACGGCAGTAGCGGATGGATGATGTCACCACTGAGCGGAAGAATCCCTTTCAAGCCAGATACTGCAGCGCCACGGAACATCCGGAACAGAACCGTCTCCGCCTGATCTTCTTTGTTATGACCAAGCGCGATACGGTGAATACGGTATTGCTTCTGCAACGTTTCAAAGTACGCCATACGGATCTCGCGCGCTTCATTCTCGAAATTGGAGAGATCAAGGTCAAGATGCGCCTGCTTTGAGACGATACCGATATTGCGCTCGAAGCAGAGCTTTTTTACGAATGCTTCGTCCGCTTTTGAATCTTCTCCGCGCGTGTTGTAGTTTACATGGGCGGCCAGGATATGCAGCCGGTACTTTGGCCTCAAGTGGTAGAGAGCTTGCAAGAGCGCAGTGGAATCGGGTCCGCCGGATACGCCGACAAGGATGTGCTGTCTGTTTTGAAGCAGCTTCTTCTCAATGGCAAAATCTTCGAATCGTTGCAGGAAATTCCGCAAGAACGTCATGTGCATCTCCGATATTGCGTTGCTTTCGCCACGCGACTTTGCGATAATTCTGTATATTCATGATATTTATGCCGATATGATATGTCAATCAAAAAAGCACATATTCCAGTTAAATTGATTGTCACGCAAGGAGTTCTGGCCTGCTTTTCAAACCGTTACCCCACAAGCAAAACATTACGATCCCTAAATATTTCAGATTCTTCAGTAAAAATCGTCTTCTCAGATTAATTTATAATTGACATAAATGACATCCTCCATGTTATGGCGTGGTAGGACAGTACGTGGCTTATTGGGGAAATCATGAAGTCCGTTCGATGTCCACGCTGTTTCTGCCGGGTTGGGAAAAAGGACTATGAACATCAGGCAAAAATCTATCGTGGACAACGTGATTTTTGTGGGATTCCCGGAATCTCACATGCACTCTTTGCGTAATAGTAATCATTTTAGTAACGCGCCTTTCGCGAGCTGGAATACGCTTCGCGACAGTCGAACATACCTTGATATCAAATACTTTGTCTATTTTGTCGATTCTCATACGCCAATCGCGATGATCCACGATTTCCGCAGGACACATTCGCACATCGCTTGCATTGGAATTGCAGACAACCCAACGATCTTCACTGATCATCATGCCAGCCTGCCCAACATGAATATGATCGATCCATCCTGGAATGATCAATTATTAGGTGATATTGTCAGTGACTTCATTAGCCGCTCAGCTCCACTTATCATGGACGGGGACTCGAGCCTGCAAGTTATCGCCAGCCGCACCAAGTTAATCGAATCGCTTATCCAGGAAGTACCGAATCCTGTATTTTTTAAGGACGAGGACGGGATTTTCCGCGGATGCAATCGAGAATTCATCGAAATGTGCGGCCTGCCTCGCGAACGGGTCATTGGATACAAGAATACTGACGTGTTCCCCACATCAACTGCAGCAAGGCTCGATGCCATCGAAGCGGAGCTTCTTCAGGACAATACACGAAATCACCACGATTTGAGTATAACCAACCGCAATCGCATCGAGTGGGATGTTCATCTGGTCGAATCGGTGGTCGACTTCATGAATAAACGCGGATTCCTCGCCGTGCTGGTCGATCTCTCGCAACAGAAAGAGGTGCAACAGCGCTTGAGTATAGCGATCGAGAATGCCCGACGCGCAAACGAAAGCCGCACGCTATTCCTCTCGCACATCACGCACGAAATCCGAACGCCCATCAATTCCATGCTGGGTATCCTGACACTACTGAAAGACACCGTGCTTGATCCTGTTCAGGAAGACTACCTCAATATCCTTCAAATCAGTGGCAACGCGCTTCTGACTATCATTAACGACCTGCTGGACTTCTCCAAAATCGAAGCCGGCAAGCTCGAAATCGAGCACCAACCCATGTCCATCCACACCTGCGTGGAAGAAGCTTTCAAAGTCGTCGATCAGAACGCCGATGAGAAACGCCTCGAGCTCGCATATTATATCAACCCCGCTACACCGCGCACCATCAATAGCGACATGGAACGCATCCGCCAGATTCTGCTCAACCTGCTCAGTAACGCGATCAAGTTTACCACTATCGGCTATGTTTATGTGTATGTCGATTCAACGGTGCTACCTGACGGCAATATCGAAGTGCATTTCCAGGTACAGGATACAGGAAGCGGTATTGAGCAAGAAAACCTCGAAAAGATTTTCATGGCATTCAGCCAGGCTGATTCGAGCATCTTCAAACGCCATGGTGGAACTGGCCTGGGGCTGACCATCTGTCGGCAGCTCTCGGAGCTCCTCGGTGGAAGGATCTGGGTGGAATCTGAAGTGGGCAAAGGTTCTATCTTTCATTTCACGGTAACCACAGAAAAGCAGATCGCTAAAGAACCCGATCCGACGAAGCAGCTCAAGCAAATTCTTCATAAAAAACGGCTTCTCGGTATCGGCTCGGATATCACGATGCGGAAAATTATTCCCCTATATACAGAATATTGGGGGATGGATTACCAGCGCATTGATTATACCATGAATCAAAATGAAATCCGCGACCTGCTCAATTCCAGTGACGCAGTCATCATTTCGGTCCCGCTCTTTGGAAGCCGCAACCTCGGTTTGTTGCATCGAATCCGGCTTGAGTACAAGCGCGAGACGTTACCCGTCTTGATCCTCGGTACTCGAAATCAGATGCATGCGATTCGCAACGACAAGTCTTCTGAGGAATCGTTTACGATCGTCAAGCCGCTCAAAGAACGAGAGCTGTATCACGCACTGGCAAGCGCATTCCATCTCGAAGAAATCAAAGATAAATTCACGAATGGCAACCATATCGACAATAAACGCCTTGCCGAGCAATATCCCACCAGAATCCTCGTTTGCGATGACAATATTTTCGAACAGAAAATCATCAGCAATTATCTGGGGAAGCTGGGATACCACGCAGATATCACGTCAACCGGCGAAGAAGCGCTTCAGGTCTTACGCCGACATAAATACGATCTTCTGATCATCGATATGAACTTGCCTGGACGCGACGGCGTGGAGATCGCTGAAGAGATCAAGACAACCCTTCCTGTAGAGCATCAGCCACGCATCGTTGTATCGACATCTTACGATTATATCGATATTAAGGACAGGCTCGATCGGGCCGGCGTCGATAATTATATGGGCAAACCATTCAGCATCGAAGATCTTATTACAGTGCTAACGCATACGAAATTTGAAACAATAAAAGATGAAAAGCCAATGTCGCAAAACAGAGACGAACTGATTGACTTTGAACGTCTGGAAAAAGAACTCCTTCCGCTCGAGGAAGAGATGGTCGATGTTATCGGAACCTATCTCGATCAGGTCGAGGTTCTAATTAGTGGCATGAGAAATGCATATAAGGATCGAAACCTGGCGGATTTGAACCGTTTCGCGCATTCCCTGAAATCAAACAGCCTGTCACTGGGCATTGTTGGCATCGGAATGGTCAGCGAGCGGATCGAACATAGTAGTGAAACGGATTTCGACCCAGAAATACTCAAATGGATCGATACAATCGAAGAACGCTTTGTCGATATCCGCGAATTATTAACAAACAAATACCTTAAGTAGAGTGCAACATGGAAGAAAAAAACGAGACGTACGAGCCGCAGACGGCAATGAACTCAGAAGACGATAACAAGAAAAAAATTCTCGTTGTCGATGATGAAATTGTTCTGAATAAAATCATTACAACCCGTCTTCGCAAACTCGGTTATAACAGTTTTTCTGTAAATTCAGGCGAAAAAGCGCTTGAGTTCATCGAGAACGAACCGCCTGATCTGATTATTCTCGATCTTCTGATGCCGGGTATGGACGGATACGAAGTCGCGCAGGCGATTCGTGCCAATCCGAAGGTTAGTCACATACCGATCATTATGCTGACCGCCAAAGTCTCGCAGGAGACCAAGATCAAAGCGCTCAAACTCGGTATTGACGACTACATGACCAAACCCTACGACGCTGAAGAGCTTGCAGCACGTATCCAGAGCGTTCTTCGTCGCGCACAAATCGCTGTCGCGCTTCCCGAAGAAGGCGGATCCGCGCTCGCGATTGACAGTCGGGATAAAAAACGGTTGGAATTCCTCAAGGAACTCATCGACCGCAACATCGCGCAAATCGACCCAGTTTACAACATCCTGGTCAAATCTGGCTACGAGTACAAGGACGTCACATCGTTTTTCGATCTACAGCCAGGCATGGAGCTGCAGGAGCTTTATTATCTCGAAGAAAAAGGTACGGTCAAACGCACCTTCTTCGATCGCATCCTCCTCTGCCCCAACTGCACCCATCACAATCTCAACCTGCGCGAAGTCTGCCCGACCGACCGCAGCCCCGATATCTCGCTCATGCCGACGATCCATCATTACAAGTGTGGCTACATCGGAACCGAGCGCGAATTCATGCATGGTCTCTCGCTGGTCTGCCCGAAATGCCTGGACGAGCTCGAGGCGATCGGCGTTGACTACGACAAACCCGGCAAGATGTTCGTCTGCAACAAAAATCAGCACAAGTTCACAGAACCGGATGTCCTTTGCCAGTGCCGTAACTGTAAAAACGAATTCTACGCCGGTGACGCCATCCGCTCGAACATCTTCAGCTTCGTGCTGACCGACAAGGCAAACGAAGCGGTTCAGCAGGGACGATTCTTCTCCGTTAACTTCGAGCAGGAGCTGATGGATCAGGACATCAATCTATTCAACCTTAACTACTTCCGGACCAAGTTCCGCGAGGAACTCCAGCGTGCTGAACAGTTCGATAGAGCGCTTTCGCTGGTGCTTCTCGAAGTGGTCGGACTCGACGACTTCATCGAACAAGGTGGCGAAGAATTAGCGCACGATATCCTCCGAGACCTCACGGCAATCCTCAAGGAGAGCCTCTGGAAGGTCGATATTCCAGCGCGCTACGACAAGAACTCCTTCGTCAGTATCCTCCCGGAAGCTGACAGTAAGCGCGCGAAGAAAGTCGTCGATGGCATCATGGAGAAGGCCCAGCAGCGCATCAAGGCTGCGCTCACCATCGATATCAAGTTTGTAACCTATCCCGAAGACGGAACAACCGGCGACGAGCTACTTGAAAAGCTTGTCCGTCAGAACGAAGTCATCGAATTCTAAAGAAACGAGGCTAAACGAAATGTTCGAACAGGATCTATACTCGGCATACTTCTTTCTGGAAGACTTTGCCCGTCAGCACTGGCGGCTTCAAACGGTCTTCATTTTCATGCCGTTTTTCCTTCTGTTCGATCTTCCGCGTTATCTCTTCACGCGTTTTCTGACATTCCTGCTGCACCCAAGGCGGCAGAAATCGGAAGAAAATCTCTTCAGGGATCGCGCCAAGGAAAGGCTCTTCCGCGAAAGGCCACTCGTTTCAGTGATCGTTCCCTCCATGAATGAAAAGGAGACCATCCTCAAAACGATTCGTTCATTGCAGGAACAGACGTACAACAACTTGCAGATCATCATCTCGGACGACTGCTCGACGGACGGAACCTATGAGGCAGCGCTCCCGCTGGCAAGACGAGGTGAGATCACGCTGATCCGCAACAGTGTTCGCGGTGGAAAATCCAGTGCGCTAAATCACGCGCTCCAGTACGCACGCGGCGAATATGTCATCGGTATCGATTCCGATACACTGTTCCATCGTCGTGCCTTCGAGAACACTCTTTACCATTTCTACGATCCCGAAGTGGGTGCTGTGGGCGGAAATCTTCGAGTGCTGAACGCGAATACGAACGTGGTGACCGCGCTTCAGGGTATGGAATATCTGCTCAGTATCGCAACTGGCCGACGTTTCCGCAGCCGCGTGAACATTCTCTACATCGTGTCCGGCGCGTTCGGAGCGTTCAGGCGTTCCATCCTGCAATCGGTTCACGGTTATTCGGTGGGTCCGGGTGAAGACTCGGATATCACGACAAAAGTCCGCAAGAAGAAATGGCGCGTCCATTTTGCAGCCGACGCCATTTGTTATACAAAAGTCCCGGAATCGCTATACGCACTGATCAAGCAACGGTTCCGCTGGAACACAAGTATGATCAAGATCAAGCTGAGAAAGCATCGTAACGTGACGAACCTTGAGTGGAGTAATTTCTCCATCACGAATCTAATCGGGTGGCTGGACATCGTTTTCTTCCAACTGGTTCTTACCATGACCTTCGTGATCTTCCTGTTCCTCTTCCTCAGCTTCAAGCTATACACATTCCTGACAATACTAATTATCTTCCACGTGGTCTCCAGCGCCGTTGTGTTTCTGGAGATGCTTATCGCGTGGTCTTTGAACGGTAAACGCAACCAGGACATCCACCTATTTATGTATATTCTGCTTTTCAGCTTCTATAAGGGGTATTTCATTCGCCTTATCAGGGCTTCGGCATACCTTAGCGAGCTGCTTTTCAGGGTGTCTTACAAACTTCCTTTCGTACCGCAACGAGTCAGAGAAAGGGCGGAAAGATGGTAATAACCAAACGTATCGTTTCGATATTGATTCTCATAACTTCATGTGCCTGGTTATTCGGTCAGAACGCGTTTCTGGAAGATCTGAAGCAAAAGGTGATTGAGAACGATTATCAGATCCAGAAACTGAATGCCGAAATGGAGCGGATCGATTATGAGATCGACGCCACCCGACATCAGTACAGTCCGAACGTCAGTATGTCCTATCGCAGATATTTCCTCGAGTATATGGAAGAGGAGATCGGCGACGACCGCACCGAAAGCCGTGCATCGCTGCAACTGCAACAGGATCTTACGACCACTTTTGTGACAACGCCGGCAGAGGTTAAAAAGAAAAAGAATGAACGAGCCAGGCTTGCCGACCGTATCGACGAACTAATCCGCAGACGCGAAGCAGGGCTTCTCGATGAATACCTCAAGCTCCTCATCCTCAAGCGCCAGGCAGAAGCCTATTCCGCATTGGATACATCGACCAGCACCGAGTTCGACAAGGTGAAGCGTCGATACTATTTCGGTGAAATCCTGCGGGATGACTTCGTGAAGTCGAGCCGCGATGTAGAGCGCGTTCATACCCGATACGACGAATATTCGACCAAGTTCCAGGCAACACGGGAGCTCTTCGCAGCCAAATATAATCTCGATCCGAAGACCATTCCCTTCGAGGATTACGGCAATTTCCATGACCTTCCCGATTTCAACGCTCTCATGGATAGCCTATACAGTTATTACGATGCGCGTGGTAGGCGTCAGCTTCACTACCAGGAAGCTATTGACGGCTATCGCTACAATTCGCTACGCGATATCAGCCTGACCATTTACGGTGGCTACAACTGGTACGAATATGGTTCGGGGCAGGATCGCGACAACCTCGAAGCAGGCGCGCGAATCAGCTTCCCGCTTTCAATATTGACTTTCCCGGGACACAATAAAAAGCTTCGCAAGGTCTCTCAACGCTACACTGAGATCGAAAATCAGGAGCGGTTAGAAGAAAACATTGATGATCTCATCCGGCTCTATGCCGACTGCGAATCGAAGCAGAATGAGATTGAATACATCCGCATCGAACGTGATATCGCTCAGGAACGCCTAAAAATCGCTTCCGTTCAAACAGACGACTGGCAATCATGGGATATGCATAAGGCACAGCTTGATTTCCAGCAGGCGCAGATGGAATACGAGATCTCACAGCTTCAGCTGGAACGCTCGATCATGAACCTCGCTTTTGCAACTTTCCTGCCATTATCGGTTTTCAAATTGGCTACTCCGGAACAGGCTCAAGATATTTCCAATGGCGTCTGGATCTGGAATACCGAAGAACTTCTCACACAGGGCAAGGCACGTGAAATCCTGACAACCTGCAACACGTACAAGATCGATCGCGTCTATTTTTCGTTCTCGCAGGCGATCATTCAGAAGCTTGAAGCCGGCTCGCCTGATCTGATCAACCTTATCTCCGAACTGCACCGGCACAACATCCAGATCAGCGCACTGCTCTCGGAAAATTCATGGCTGGTCAGAAGTAAACGACCGGAGCTTGGCAGAAGAATTGAGCAGATAATGCACTACAATGCCGTCGCTCCGGAAGATGAGCGCATCGATGGTCTTCATCTTGACCTCGAACCGCAGGGCCTCGAGGTGTGGGACACAGACAAAGTCACGGGGTTGGAACTTCTCAAAGAAACGCTTCAGTACGTGAAACGCCTTGTCGGTGACCAGATTCGGATCGAAGTTGATATCGCTCCATTCTTCGATGAAGCGGATCCCGCTTATCTTATGACGATCCTGCCGTATGTCAATGAAGTAACGCTAATGGCGTACCAGCGATCACTGGAAGATCTACTTATAAAAGTGTACAACGAGATGAACGATACCGAAGACGCCGGCATACCGGTCGTTGTAGGCGTCAATATCGATAATTTTGATAACCGTAACCAGCTACGGGACAGCGTAGAAATGCTGCGCAACAAACTATCGGTGTTTGTTAACTTCCGTGGAATGGCGTATCATGACTATAACAACCTGTTACATATAAGGGTAGAAAAAGATGAACTTGAGAAAAAGCGGTAATGATCTGATCGATCATTCGGAGGCCATGTCGAAGCTTGAGCCGCCACGTAGAAAGCGGATAACGCTCGGCAAGCTGATCTATTTCGCCATCATCATTGCACTGGTGGTTTTCGCACTCTATTACCTGATCAACCGTATCTTCTTTGTGAAAGGTATGGGGGTATTTACGGCGACGGAAACGAGAATTGCAACCGTTGACCCAGCGCGGATCGACGAGATCAACGTCGTGCGAAACCAGGAAGTCCATCGCGGTGATACGCTCGTGGTAGTGGATTACGAAGGTGCCTGGGGAGGAAGAACTTACACACCTGTGCAGACTTCCACTACAACCCAGAAAGACCAGAGCAAGATCATCGGCGCACAGAAAGACCTGCAACTTCTGCGACTGGAAAAGGATCGCTACACGGAAGAGCTTGCAACAGCGCAAAAAGAGCTGGAAAATGCTCGGGAACTCTATCGCAAGGAACTCCTGACCACTTCCGAACTCCGGAAATACAAGGAAAAGATAGAAGATATCGAGTTCAAGCTGCAAAAGGTGAACAAAAGCATCCAGTACGAATATCTGGTGATCCGAAACCTCAAAGAAGCCGGCAGCGAAAAAACTGTCGTCCGTAACACCGGCGGAAGCGGCTATGGTGGCCATGGCGACCGTCATCTTATCGCAACGCACGACGGCATTGTTGCGACCGTAAAAAAGACCCCGTACGAAGTCGTGGATCAGACAGAAACGATCCTGACACTCGCGAACACCAACGATCGCTATGTTATCACCTATTTCGATTTCCGCTATCGTCGCTATGTTCGTCCGGGAACCTACGTAAAGGTGATGTTTAATGACGGTTATTCCTATCGCGGTATCATCCGCCAGATCTACCGCGAAAGTGATTATCTTCTCGAAGAATTCCGTAAAGAGTTCAGTCTTCGCGAGAAATTCATCGTCTCTAAGGTTTTTGTAATACCCAAGACCCGGCTGAAACCGGAAGATTTCCTTTCGGTAGCACGGCAACGCAAAACCGATCCTAAGCTTATCTTCGACGAACTGGTTCAAACGGGATATATCAACAAGAAAGGCGAGCTTATTGCACCACCGGATGAAAATCTGGTGTTACTCAACAATGCAAACCGCCCGTACTTAAGAGAAATTCGCAGTACGTTCTTGAATTTGCTCCGCGAGCTGGACAAGCATATTCTTAATTGCAGCGTCAGCATCCATTATCCGAAGCTCAAAGCTGCCGATCGTGAAGGTTACAGCCTGCATCTCGAGACAGTGCTTATGGAGAAGCTTCAGCCGAATCGGCAAAAACCAATCCCGTTGACGCAGCCCATTCAGCAGCAACCCAAGCCTGCCGAAACAGTGAAGAAGCCAGCTCCTGCTCCGAAGCCGAAAGTAGAAGAAAAGAAGCCTGAACCGAAACCTGAGGTAACCAAGCCAAAGCCGGCTGAGAAACCGAAGGCTGAGGAGAAGAAACCCGAGGAAAAGAAAGCCGAAGAAAAAAAGGCTGAAGAAACCAAGAAACCGGAAGCACCCAAGACATCCATGAACTTCAAGAGTATGTACGACCAAGCACTTGATCAGCTTTGGTCGGGCGATGCTCTAAAAGCCGAGCGGACGTTTAATGACCTTCTGGCTATGAATCCTCATCATTATCTTGCACCGAACGTCCATTACTGGCTTGGCGAAATCCAATACGCGCGGCAAGATTACGAACGAAGCGCAAGCCATTTCAAGACTGTTATCGATGAATACCCACAGTCCCACAAGGTCTCTGACGCACGCCTTCGACTCGCCATGACGTATATCTGTCTGGATCGGAAAAATCAAGCAATAAACGAACTTGAAGTACTTTCCAGACAACAGAACTTCGAGAAAAAGAAAAAGGTAGATGAACTGCTGATCGAGCTAAAAAAGCAATCGTAGCTTCATATAACTACGGGTAAAGCCATGAGTGAAGAACAGATAAGGCACATACTAATCGTCGAAGATGATGAATCGATACGCGAGATTATACGCGAAGTACTCGAATCGCCAGAATACACCTTTGCCGAAGCTGCAAACGGTGAAGAAGGGTTGGTCGAGTTCGAAAAGAAGCGTCCTGACGTGATCATTCTCGACATGAATATGCCGCGCATGGGTGGATTGGAATTCCTCGAACGAATTGACCTCTCCAATAAAGATCCATGGGCTGTTGTCGTAATGACTCAGGCTGGTGACAATCAGACTCTGGAAATCTGTTATAAACGTGGTGTCGCCCATTTCCTGCATAAACCCTTCGGTATCTATGAGCTGAAAATGGCCGTGGAAAACTCGCTCCATCTCAAAGACTACACCAAACGACTTGAGACTGCCGTGCAGGAAAGGACTGCCGAGATCCGCTATCTTCAGGAATTCGGACAGCTCCTGACAACAATATCAACACAATCACTGGGTATCGAAGTAGAGAATCTCAAGCCTGGTGTGGAGAACTCGTTCGACAAGATCACGCAGAAGATTGGTGCAGATGAGATGCACCTTGTCTTTTTCGATAACGACCTGATGAATCTTCTGCAAATAGAATCGATCGAGAAGCGAGTTCCTCCTACGCTTAAAGCGGCATTCCGCTCCTGGATTCAAGAGCGATTCGCTCAGGAGTCGGTTTTATTCTTCCCCCATATTGCCAGAATCGAAAATTCGATGGTTGTTCAGATCATGGAGCGCTGCCAGTGTAGCGGACTCTTAGCTGTCCCGATGTTTTCCAAAGGAGAACTGAAAGGCTATATCGCGTTTTTCTTCAGGCAGCCCATCCAGCGTGAATGGCAGCACAACTTTCCGCTGCTTCGCTTGATCGGCGACCTTTATATGAACCTTTCCGAAAGCATTCAGTCAGATATCCACGTTAAGGAACTCCTGGACATGAAAGAGTTCTTCATCGCTGCCATAAGCCATGAGCTTCGCACGCCACTCACAGTGATCAGTGATGGAATGTCATTGTTGATCGATCAGGACCTCGGCGAGATGAACGACGAGCAGATCGAGATCGGAACCCATATCCGTGAGAACGCCAAGCGGCTCAATGCAATCGTTACCCGCATTCTCGATTTCCGCAGTCTTGACCTCATTTCCGGTAATCTGGAGATGCAGCGCTACAATATCAATCAGATCATCAAGAATCTTCGTCCCGATATGGAGCAGCTTCTCGCCGGCAAGGAAATCACGCTGTATATGGATCTTTCATCCGAAGTTATTCCTGTCGATTTGAATGCGGACTGGATAGTAAAGGGTGTCATGAACCTGTTCGAAAACGCAGTAAAATTCACCGATTCGGGTTTCATACGTATCAGGACAGAACGAGCAGGCGATGGTGTAACGGTTTCAGTGGAAGACACTGGAAGCGGCATCGAAGAGCATGAGATCAGCAACTTATTCGAGCAATTTCAGCAGCTGGGTAAAATGAATGAGCGTAAAACGGGTGGTATCGGGATTGGCCTGGCAATGACACGCCAGATCATCCAGAAACACAGTGGCGAGATATGGGTCGAGAGCAGGCTCGACAAGGGCAGTACTTTTTCGTTCCACCTCCCGGAGACTAATCACTAAATCACTCGATCGGGAAGAATAGATTACCGCGGAACTCAACTCCTCCCCCGCCAAGGTCATGCTCCGTCAAATCGATGATACGCTCCAGAACGCGCTGATTGTCGTCCGGTACAGGACCTCCCGGCCAGGGCTGTTTCACAGAATAAATTTTGCCGGAAATCAGCTTGCCATTCAGATCAGTCTCCACTTCAATCATAGGCGCAAGCCCTCTGACACCGTCGAGATTGAATCGTCCGTACGTGCAGAAGTTACCCAGGCTGTAGGCAATCAAGCGACCGTTGTAGCACTCGATGGCCCGAGTAACATGTGGCCCGTGGCCGAATACAATATCGGCCCCGGCATCGACAAACCGGTGGGTCAGTTCGAAGAGATTGCCACGGTTCTCCCCCATGTAATACTCCACTTTCTTCGTCAGGTGTTCGGCGTCTTCGCCTTCAGCACCACCGTGGATTGATACAATGACGATGTCACACTTTTCATCCAGCCCACGAATCTCATTCTCGATCAGCTTCGTATTGTGGAAATTATTGCAACCCTTGTTCGGTGCTACAGCTATGAATCCGTAGGTAATGCCATCTTTTTCCAGAGTGACTCCAGCCGGTGTGAAGAGTGAACCGGAATAGATCAGCCCGATGTATTCGAGGCATTTCATTGTGCTGTGCCTGCCAGCATCTTCGCAATCGCCGGCATGGTTGTTCGCTATCGATACCAGATCGAAGCCCCACTCGCCCAAACGCTCGGCCAAACTTGTGGGAATCCGAAAAGCGTACGTCTTGCCCTTCTTTGTCTTGATGTCATCACCAACAGCACCTTCAAGATTACAGAAGGCAACATCAGCGCACTGAATAATCTTCACAAGATCGGAGTGGATCACGTTCGCGCCGTTCTTGGCGGGGTACTTCTTCCTGTCCGGGAAATCACTGCCGGGCATAATATCGCCAACGCCGAGAATGCGCACGGATTGTGGCAGGACAACCTGTACCGAATCGGTAAGAATCGCAACTGTTGAATCGGAGATCTCCACGCTTGTCGTCGTTTCGGGCATCTCGTCTGCTAAAACAATGCCGACAATTGACAGCAACAACGAAAATATCAAGATCGTAATACAGCTTTTCATATCGTACCTCGTAGCAATATTGCGGAAACGAATTTATGATTGTCAAAGGAAAAAGCGGGTGTTCGCAGTAATCCGTTCATAAAAGGTAGATTACAGAATTTGCTTCTTGATTCATCACAATCACACAAGTGCCTGAAAAGAAATGTCTTGACACAAAATAACGCATTTCAATCATTGCCTAAATTGATAGATTTTGTATATTTGTAAAGGAAGCGTATGCTTATTAAGCGTAAATTACATTTTCATATAGAACGAACGGATTCGGATTCGGTGTTCAATTTCAGCCTGCCGACCGGAGTCCTCAACTTCATGCTCTATTCGGGCATTCTCCTGCTTATAGCCCTCATCACGGGCAGCATAATCCACGTTAACAACATCAACAAACTCGCACTACACAAGCAATTGACTGAAGAATATAATCAACAGATTGCCATGCTTCAGCAGCTTTCAGGCAAAGCTGAAGACGCAAAACGCGAACTGGAAATCCTGATCACATGGGAAGAAAAGGTTCGCAACGATAATAACCTCAAATCGATCGATCCTGCCATCCGCAAGGTTGGTACTGGTGGTCTCCCCGTCCTCACGAAGGACATCTTCGAGCAGGATCCCGATAAAAACGCTTATTTCAACGATATCCAGAAAGACATCGAGCAATTAAAACGAATTTCAGCTTTCAATCGGAATACCCATGAAGAAGCTGTGGACGATATTCGTCTCAAAGACGATATCTTCCGTCATACTCCGACAATCTACCCAACTTTCGGCAGGATTACCACGCGTTTTGGTTACCGTACACATCCGATCACGAAGAAGCGTGACTTCCACCGTGGGCTCGACATCGCAAATGATAAAGGAACGCCTATCTACGCAGCAGCCGATGGCGTTATCAAGTCAGCAGCACGCAAGCGGCTTATCGGCAAAATGATCGAAGTCGATCACGGCTATGGCTATAAGACAGTGTACGGCCATCTGGATGAATATCTGGTCAAGCCCGGCGACAAAGTCAAGAAAGGTCAGATCATTGGCTTGATGGGCAACACCGGACGCTCAACCGGTCCTCATCTGCATTACGAAATCATCTACTACGGCAAAGCCCGTAATCCGGTTCCTTACCTCAACCGCTCCAAAGATAAAATCAAGCTCAAGAACTCGTAAGCATACTCTCCACTATTGATTAATGGGAGAAATGCGCTCGGAGAAAAGAAGTCCCCGGTCATTCTCGCATTGTAACGGCATTTGCTTCATAATTTATACCCTCACCCCACCCCTCTCCCGCAAGCGGAAGAGGGAGCTATAAGGCATAGCATATACGGATTGATGACATTGCTATACTTCGAGTCCATGAGCGTTTGAAGACACTGATAGATTGGCAAATTCCTTTCCAATGCTTCAGACCGACTCCCACCCACCCACTGAAAGAGCGCATTTCTCCCGTCGAGCTGCCGAAGTCTTTTCAGAATAATCTTCAAGAGCTTACTTGACTTGAAAGATACGATTCGGATAAATTGTTGTTTATATCATACGAGGAGGATACCATGCGCTTTACATTCATCATTCTGGCCTTAGTCGCCACACTTACGCTGACATTCTGTACACCCGCTGAGAAAACAGAACCCGTAACTTCCGAACAGCAGCCTGTGGCAAAGGAAGACATACTCGTGCAGCACCAGGCAACGAAAGAACTGATTAATTTCGTAGATAAAGCCGCTCATCTGGTGGCTGAAAAGGGCGAGGAGGCCTATCCAATGTTCCGTGACAAAGGTTCGGAATGGTTCCTTAACAACGACTATATCTTTATCTGGGGTATGGATGGTGAACGCTATGTTTATCCCCCGGACGTAAGCGGGGAAGGCAAAAACATGTCCGACCTCAAAGATGTCAACGCCAAACCAATCGGAAAGATGATCATCGAAAGCGCAGAGAAAGGTTCTGGTTGGGTATTTTACCAGTGGCCGAAACCGGAAGGTGGAGCTCCAGTATGGAAAGCAACTTATATTGTGGCAGCGACGCAGCCCGATGGCAGAAAAGTGCTGGTGGGATCCGGCATCTACGACCCGAAACCGGAAAAACTGTTCGTCAAAGACGCAGTTGATGACGCAATCATCCTCCTTGCCAAGAATGGCGATAATGCGATGCAGGTCATGCGTGAACGCAGCAGTGAATTCATCTTCCTCGACAGCTACGTATTCATCAAGAACATGCAAGGAATCGAGCTTCTAAACCCTGCATTCCCCGATCTTGAAGGCAAGAATATCCTGGACCTGAAAGATGCGGATGGACGTATGCACGTACGTGAAGAGATCGAAGAGCTCCAGACCCGCGATGAACTCTGGATGGAATACCTCTGGCCCAAGCCGGGTACTGACAAAGCAGTCAAGAAAATATCCTATCTTCGCAAGATCGAAGTCGGCGGCGAGGCACTCATCGTCGCAGCCGGTTTCTATCCCGAAGATGGTGAATAAACAGGCAGGCATATGAGCAAGTTTCAATGGCTTCTTCTATCGTTGGTCATCGGAATGACACTACTACTCACAGGCTGTCCCGATTCGTATGGAACCAACATCACCGAGAAGGATTATGCTTATGTAATCAATGCCGATGGTTCTGGCAAACAGGAGATCAAGTGGTTCGGTGGCTACCTGAAGATGAGCTACGCAATCTTTAATCGAACAGGTGATCGCGTGTTTATCCAATATTCGGGTGAAACCAATCGCTGCGGCGTGATGGTCGATCTCCAAGGTAATGTCATTGATTGGATCGTTGAAGATATGCTCTACATCCAGCCACCAGCGCGCTTGGGAGAAGCTGGCGATAAGCTGCTTGTAACCAGCTATATCGACCGGAAGCTCTACACTCTTGATCTGGGCAGCTACGATATGGACCAGATTATCCCTGATCAGACGGACGGAGCGGAGCAGTATTATCCCAGCAGCACAAACGACGGAAGAAAAGTCGTCTATTATGCCGTAAATTCCGACTCTACGAGCTTCCTTCGCGTCTTCAATATGGAAGATCAGACCGTGACAAACCTGCTGAGCAACACGCAGAGCGAGAAATACTACTACCCCATTTTCTCACCTGACGAAGAGTGGATATACTTTTTCATGACTGGTGCCAATCCGGGACTCTTCAAGATCAGGCCCGATGGATCCGATTGGAGTCAGATTATATACTATTATGCTGATCAGCCGGGGATCTATACACCTGATGGGAACTGGGTGATTTTCTCAAACTATGGCCGTATCATGAAAATGAATCTTGTCACCGAAGAATTCGTTGACCTCGGTTACGGCTTCAAGCCATCGCTCTCACCCGACGGAAATACGATCGTCTATACCGATAGCGGCAACATCCGCATCATGGATATAGACGGGGATAACGTTCAACTCCTCGCTGAAGGCGACCGTGCGTGGTTTTCTCCAGTAGCGGATAAAATCGTTTATATTGACTACCGAAACGATTAATGCGTTTTGGTTCGCAATGAAAATGACTGATCGAAAAGGAGCCTGATCGATGAAATACATCATCCTCACTCTGTTACTTGCAACAACATTCCTGTATGCACAGGAACCTTTGAAAATCTACTATCTCGACCGCGACAGCCTTCAAACCGAATCCGCAGTCTATGTCAAAGCCGTGAAAGAGTATGAAAAAGTACTGAAAGGCTGGAAAAACGAGCTTGACCTGCTTCAGGCGGAAGTCAAGCGCATTCAGGGGCTGATCGACGCCGGCGACAACACGCAGGCAACCAAAGAACGCCTCCAGAAGAAGCAAGATAAGTTCGAACAACGTCGCCAGGAAATCCTCGGCGAAGGCGGACTTGCGGATGCAAAGCATGCCGAGATGATCGATCCGTTACTCGATAAAACGCAGAAAGCAATCGAGGAATTCGTCGATGAGAACAATGTCGATATCATCTTCTACAGCGACACAGGTGAGATCTTCTACATGAAAGAATCCATCATGCCCAAAAACCTGACAGGCGATATCGCGGAGCGCGTGGACAAAAAGTAATCACGACCTTATTTTGACCACTACAGCGGCTTGCTTTAATGCAGCCGCTTTTTTGATATTTCCTGACTTGCGAATCATAAAATCGCGATTATTATATTGGTGAATTCAGTGATATTAGAGCACAGACACTCAGGAGGAAAAATGAAACGCACGATCTTGTTCCTACTGCTTCTCGCTACAGTTACCGTAATATTCGCACAAGATACCATTACTCTCGCAGCCGACCCATGGCCACCCTTCAACATGGATCCGAAATTATCGGCAAATGAAGGCTTCATGATTGAAATCGCACGGGCAGTTTACGAACCACTGGGCTATAAGGTTGTTTACGTTACCATGCCCTGGACAAAAGCGCTCAAAGAAACCGAAGATGGCGCATACAGCGCTGTAGTCGGTGCCGCTCTTGAAGATGCTGAGGGATTTGTATTCCCGAAAGAATCACAGGGGCAATCGAGCCTTACCTTCTACGTACGCGCAGGCGATACCTGGAAATTTTCAGATATCAAATCGCTCGAAGGGAAGAAACTTGGCGTTATCCTCGATTATTCGTACGGTGCAGACATGGATGAATTTCTGAAAGACAATCCTGACGCGAAATGGGCATTTGGAGATTTGCCTCTTCAGAAGAACCTCGCAGCCCTGAAGAAAGGTGAGATCGACATCGTTCTCGCCACAACAGCCGTTGGTGAATACACCATCCAGCAAATGGGGATGACCAGCGATATCGTTGCAGCCGGAACGGATGGCAGCCCTGACGACGTCTTCATAGCTTTTTCACCCAAAAACGCCAAATCAGCAGAGTATGCTAAGCTCCTTGATGAAGGCATGAAAAAGATCCGCGACAACGGAACACTGGCGAAGATTCTTGCTAAATATGGAATGAAAGACTGGAAATAGAACACATTTCGAACCGCAACGCCTGTACCTCTAAGTGCAGGCGTTTCTTATAACTCGCAGGGGTTTTCATTTTTCTTGACACCGATTGCAGTGAAAATATTGTGGCAATCTTGTTTGCATCTTGGATTGTATCCTTCACGGAATGCGGTTCAAAGAAGCTAAGTTGTTATAAAAAAGAATAGAATAGAAGGAGCTGAAAATGGCAGTACCGAAACGGAAAACCTCTAAGGCGCGCCGCGACAAACGCAGAACGCACCACAAAGCGGAGATGCCGACCTGGACCACGTGTCCTAACTGTGGCGAACCAAGCCGTCCGCACAACGTCTGCGAAAAGTGTGGATATTACAAAGGGAAAAAGGTCATCGAGATTAAAGAAAAGGCCTGATGATCATAGCTCTTGACGCCTTTGGAACGGATCACGCTCCCCTGCCAGAAGTAGAGGGAGCGGTTCTTGCAATTAAAGAGAATGCCTGTGAGAAAATCCTTCTCGTTGGCAAGGAAGAAGTGCTCAAGAAGGAGCTCGAAAAGTACTACTACGACACGAACCGCATCGAGGTGATTAACGCGTCTCAGGTCGTGACGATGGATGACAAGGCTTCGAGTTCCGTCCGTAAGTCGATGAAAGATTCATCGCTGGTACAGACGATACTTCTCCACAAAAACGGTCTTGCAGATGCCGCCGTGAGTGCCGGTAACACCGGAGCGGTTATGGCGGCGGCACTGTTGAACATTGGAAGAATCAAGAATGTGATGCGGCCGGCAATCTCTATCCACCTGCCCACATTGAAGGGCAACACCGTAATGCTGGATGTGGGAGCAAATGTCGATTGCACACCGGATTACCTTGTCCAGTTTGCGAGACTGGGCTCGTTGTATTCTCAATTCTTTTACAAGATCGATCAACCGAAAGTCGCCCTGCTTAATATCGGCGAGGAGAGTGTCAAAGGCAACGAACTCGCCAAGAAAACCTATCAGCTTTTGCTGGTGGAGCCCGGGATCAATTTCGTGGGCAACATCGAAGGTAAAGAGGCCATGAAGGGCGAAGTTAACGTCGTGATATGTGATGGTTTCGTCGGGAACGTGATGCTCAAGACGCTCGAAGGCGCTGCTATCTCCATTTTCCGAATGATGAAGGAACAAATCAAGAAGGACTGGATTGCCAAGATTGGCGCTATGCTTTCCTTCCCGGTTTACCAGTACCTCAAGAAGAAGCTGGATCATTCGGAACATGGTGGTGCACTCCTGACCGGCATAAACGGCACTGTCCTGGTGGCTCACGGCAGCTCGAACGCGATCGCGATCAAAAACGCTGTGCGTTTCAGCGCACGAATCGCAGAATCGGGATTCCTCGAGCATGCACGGGAGTTTTTTGAAAGCAGTACTTCACAAACGTGATGTAAACTGCTTAATCATCGTAACCTGAGAGGTTATCATGCACAAGAAATACAACGCTAAAATCGCTGGAATGGGACACTATCATCCCACCAAAATACTGAACAACTACGATCTGGAAAAGATCGTCGATACGACTGACGAATGGATCCGCACCCGTACCGGTATGTTTGAACGCCGCGTTGCGGCTGACGACGAAGCTTCATCCGATCTGGCCCTGAAAGCATCGGAAAAAGCTATCCAAGCTGCGGGAATTCGTCCGAAAGACATTGACCTGATCATCGTGGGAACCGTGACACCCGATTACGCATTCCCATCGACAGGTTGTATCCTTCAACACAAACTGGGCATCAAGAATGATTGCCCGGCATTCGACCTTTCCGCTGGCTGTACCGGCTTCATTTATGCTGCCGATATCGCCCGGCAATACATCGAGAACGGTGTTTATCAGAACATCCTCGTGGTTGCCGTGGAAATCCTTACTCGCATCGTGAACTGGAAAGACCGCAACACCTGCGTCCTTTTCGGCGACGCTGCCGGAGCCGCTATTATATCGCGCGCCGAGAGAAGCGACATCTCCCATTTCTTTGATTCTGTTATCCACGCAGATGGAGCGTATGGCGATCTTCTTATCCAGCAGGCTGGCGGATCGAAATATCCCGCATCCAAAAACACGGTCAGCAATAATCAGCATACCATCTACATGGAAGGCAACAAGATCTTCAAGCTGGCAATCAAATCGATGGCTGGAGCTTGCGAGACCGTCATGAAGCGTAACAATCTCGATATCAAGGATGTAGATTTCCTCATCCCACATCAGGCGAACCTGCGCATCATCGAAGGTGTCGGCAAAAAGCTCAAGATCAACGAAGACAAGGTGATCATCAACATCGAGAAATACGGCAACACATCTGCTTCGACAATCCCGGTCGCGCTCAGCGAGGCAATCGAGTTGAATCAGATTCGTCGAGGCGACATGGTGATGACCGTTGCTTTCGGTGCCGGTTTAACCTCTGGAAGCATGATCTTCCGGTATTGATGGAGTTGAAATATGGCATACAAACAACACAATATAGCATTTCTCTTCCCCGGACAGGGCGCTCAGTACGTCGGCATGGCGATGGACTACATCAACGACGAGTACGAAGCGATCCTCAAGGCATTCGATGAAAAGAACGGAACCTCGCTCTATCAGGTCATGAAAGAAGGCCCTGAAGAGACCCTTACCCAGACCACCTACACCCAGCCAGCCATCCTCTTCCACAGCGTCGCAGCCATGCGCAGCCTGCAAGAGAAGCTGGATATCCAGCCGGACGTGGTAGCCGGGCACTCGCTCGGTGAATTCACGGCGTTGGTCGCAAACGGCGTTCTGGAACTCTCCGACGCGATGAATCTCGTGCACAAACGCGGCGACTTCATGATTCGCGCTAACGACGGTCAGCCCTTCGGCATGACCGCTATCGTGGGCCTCTCCCCCGAGCAGGTTCGCGAAATCTGCAAGGAAGCCGAATCGGAAGGTATCGTGATCGCAGCCAATTTCAACACCCCTGTGCAGACGGTTATATCCGGCTCCAAGGCAGGCGTTGACAAGGCAGGTGAGATCGCGAGTGAGAAGGGTGCAAAACGGGTTATTCCGCTCAACGTAGGCGGACCTTTCCATTCCCCGCTGATCGCCAAAGCCGGCGAATGGCTCGCGGAAGAAATTGAACACACACCATTTAATTCATCAGACATCCCAATCGTCTCCAACGTGGATGCAAAGCCGGTTACAGCGCTGGATTCGATCAAGAAGAACCTGGCTCTTCAAGTCACCTCAACCGTGCAATGGGTACAGTCGATGGAATTTATAATTGACAAGTTTAACCCGATCTTCATAGAGTTTGGTCCTCAGCGAGTTTTAGCTGGGATGATGAAGAAAATCAACCGCAACGCTACGATCTTCAGCATCGATAAGCTGGAAGACGTCGGAGTTGTATGCGCGAAACTGGAAGAATTATGAAAAGACTCGAAGGAAAAATAGCAATCATTACCGGTGGCGCTCGTGGTATCGGATTCGCCATCGCGAAACGTTATGCAGAAGAGGGCGCGATTCCCGTGCTCTTCGATCTCATGGCAGACCAGCTTGAAACAGCGGTTCAAGAGCTTGCCGATCTTGGCTTTGACGCCGAAGGACACGTCGTGAACGTTACGGACGAAGAAGCCGTAGAAAACGCCATGAAAGAAGTCCACGACGAATTCGGCCACATTGATGTACTGGTGAACAACGCAGGAGTAACCCGCGACCAGTTGATCATGAAGATGAAGGATTCTGACTGGGATTTCGTCATGAACGTGAACCTGAAAGGCACTTTCATCTGTACGAAAAAAGCCGTTCGCTACATGCTCAAGCAGAAAGCCGGCTCGATTATCAATATGGCATCCGTTATCGGCCTTATGGGCAATATCGGCCAGGCAAACTACGCCGCGTCCAAGGGTGGCGTTATAGCCCTGACCAAATCGACGGCGAAAGAAGTGGCCAAGCGCGGTATCCGTGCCAACGCCATCGCCCCCGGCTTCATCGAAACCGACATGACCAAACTTCCCGAAGATGTTATCAAGCAATACGCGGAAGTAATCCCCATGAGCAGAATGGGACAGCCGGTCGATGTAGCGAATTTGTGTGTTTTCCTTGCTTCGGAAGAAGCGTCATATATCACCGGTCAAACCATCCAGGTTGACGGTGGTCTTATCATGTAAATCCAACAGGAGGTAATACAATGGATATTGCAGCACGCGTAAAAGAAATTATCGTAGAAGAACTGGACGTCAACGCCAGCGAAGTTACCGATAACGCGCATTTCATCGAGGATCTTGGTGCAGATTCTCTGGACACAGTCGAACTCATCATGAAATTCGAAGAAGAATTCGACCTTGATATTCCGGACGAAGACGCTGAGAAGCTCGACACCGTAGGCAAAGCAATCACCTACCTCAAAGAGAAAGTCAAGTAAGGTTGGAAAAGGAATTGCCCGGTGTAAACCGGGCGATTCTTTCATTTCTCACATGAGACGCATCCATTATTGCCTGCTACAATTCAAATCAGAAATGAGAGGTTACCTATGAGAAGGAGAGTGGTTGTTACCGGTTTCGGTACGATCAATGCTGTTGGTTCGAATGCTGACGAGACCTGGAAAAGCCTGCAAGCCGGTGTAAGTGGCGTACGTACCATCCAGAGCTTCGACGCCAGTGAACTGGCAAGCCAGATCGCAGGCGAAGTAAGAGATTACAATGCTGAAGATCACTTCGATCGTAAAGAAGTAAAAAAACTCGATTTATATACTCAATATGGAATCATCACGGCCCGTCAGGCGATGATCGATGCTGGCCTGACCGATCACGAGATGGATCGTGAACGGATCGGCGTTATCATTGGTGCTGGAATCGGCGGAATGGCAACCTTTGAAGAAGAAGCCTTCAAGCTTTTCGAAAAAGGCCCCAAACGAATCAGCCCGTTCTTTATCCCCAAGATGATCTCCAATATTGCCGGTGCGCACATCGCCATCGAGCACAATCTGCGCGGAATCAACTTTACCACGACTTCCGCCTGTGCTTCCGCGAATCACGCACTTGGTACGGCATTCCGTGCAATCCAGTACGGTGATGCAGACATCATCCTCAGCGGTGGAACCGAAGCTGCGGTCACACGACTCGCAGTCGCCGGCTTCTGCTCCATGAAAGCGCTGAGCACACGCAACGACGACCCGACAACCGCTTGCCGTCCGTTCGACAAAGAACGCGATGGATTCATCATGGCGGAAGGCGCTGGTATTCTGGTTCTCGAAGAACTGGAACACGCGCTGGCTCGCGGTGCGAAAATCTATGCTGAGATCGTCGGCTACGGCGCGACATGCGACGCATACCACATCACCGCTCCGGCGGAGCAGGGCGAAGGTGGTGCACGAGCTATCAAAGCCGCGCTCAAGGATGCAAACATCCAGCCGCATGAAGTCGATTACATGAACGCTCATGGCACATCGACACCGCTCAACGATAAAAATGAAACCGCCAGCTACAAGACCGTGTTCGGTGAACATGCCTACCAGCTCAAGATCAGCTCGACCAAATCGATGGTCGGTCACACCCTCGGTGCTGCCGCGGCGATCGAAGGTATCGTTTGCTGTAAGACAATCAATGACGGTATCATTCACCCGACGATCAACCACTTCAACCCCGATCCCGATTGCGATCTGGACTACGTGACAGGCGGAGCGATCAAGCACGACGTCAATATCGCCGTCAGCAACTCGCTCGGATTCGGTGGCCATAACGGTGTGGTCGTTTTCAGGAAATTCAACAAGTAACCAATAAACTATTATGGGATTCGATTGATCAGTCATCTGATTGGTCAATCGATGACCGATTAGAGTAATTGTGAAAAAGCTACTGACATCCATCCTCGATTTCTTCTCACACCGGCTGGACGATAAAATTATCAACAATCCGGAATGGAAGAAAATGGTTCCCGAATTCGAACAGATTATCGGATATCGTTTCAAAAACATCGAGCTGCTTCAGGCAGCGTTTATGCATGCATCCTACCTCAATCGCGTCACCGGCGAACATCAGACGGTTTCCGCGTTCGAGCGCATGGAATTCCTGGGAGACTCAATCCTGGGTCTGATCGTTGCGGAAGAGCTCTTCATCCGCTACCCCGATCAGCCGGAAGGTATGATGTCCAAGATGAAATCGAAGCTGGTTTCCGAAAAGTATCTGGCACTGGTCGCTGAACGCATTGAGCTGGGCAGATTCTTGCTTGTAAGCGCTGAGGAAGACCGCTCTGGAGGACGTAAGCGGAAATCGATCCTTTCCGATGCGATGGAAGCGCTTATCTGTGCGATTTACCTTGATTCCGGCATGCCTCGCATTCGGAGCTTCATTCACAGGCACATCCTGAAGAATTTCGAAGAGGAGATCCAGAGCGAAGCGCTGATGAACTTCAAGAGCATCCTTCAGGAATATTCTCAGGCGAAATACCAGAAACCACCGGATTACAACGTCATCCACGAAGAAGGTCCCGATCACCAGAAGACCTTCACCGTTACAGTCTCGATTCAAAACCAGGTTCTGGGAACAGGTACCGGAAAATCGAAGAAGCAAGCCGAGCAAGACGCCGCCCGTATCGCATGCGGCAAACTCGGGCTATGAAGCTCTTCCCTATCTTCATCCCACATCGAGGCTGCCCCTTTCAATGCATCTACTGCAATCAGAATACCTTTTCGTCCATTGAAACACATGATATGGTGCAATTGCGTGCAGATGTAAAACGCTTCATTGCCAAGAATACTGGCGAGGAACTCGAAATCGCCTTTTACGGCGGTACCTTCAGCGCACTCCCTGATGACGAGATCGAAGCGTGGCTCCAATTCGGAGAATCATTTTCTCCAGAACTCAACGGGATACGATTTTCAACACGACCCGACTGCCTCACCGAAAAGCAACTCAGCATGTTCAAAGAACGTGGTGTCACCACCATTGAGCTCGGTGTCCAGAGTTTTGAAGATACTGTCCTACTGGCTTCACGGCGCGGTTATAACGCAGCAACGGCAATCGATACCTGCAAGCGCATTAAGGAACATGATTTCAGATTATGCATCCAACTCCTTCCAGGATTACCCGGCGATAGCACTTCCACATGGAAAAAATCGATCGATACCACCATTGAGATCAAGCCTGATTTCACACGCATCTATCCTTGCATTGTTCTCGAAGGCACCCCTCTTGCCATTCTTTATCGTAGAAGCGAATTCACGCCGCTTTCAATCGACGAAGCAATAAAGCGCTGCGCCGGTGCGTGGCTGCGATTAGAGCAGAACGGCATTCAAGTCATCAAGGTCGGTCTGCATGGAGATCTCGATAAAGATGCCATCATCGCAGGACCTTGGCACCCGGCATTCGGCGAGTTGGTGCTTTCAGAAGTACGCATCGGATCGCTTCCGGATAAACTCAATGGCACATTGTGCATCTCGGATCGAGACGTCTCCCTGTTCCTGGGATTCGAACGACGAGGCTTGAAGTTGTTGAAGCAAAAATGGAATCTGACAAGAATTCCGATTGTTATTGACAAATCGCTTCCAAAAGGCATGATTGAGATTCGAAAAATCATTCCCGAAACTCACTGGTAAACCAAGCAGAGGATCAAGGTTATGAAAGGATTGCGTCTGTTCGTATTCGCGCTCGGAATCACGCTTATTGTAATAGGTTGTATAAAACCGCCACAAGCACCCGAGTTCGACACGACGTTCAAGCTTCCACTGATCGACAAGCATTATTACATCTACGATCTGGAAGACTCCACCGATTTCATTGTCGAGAACGACAGCATCTTCTACATTCAGAATGGAAATATCAGCAGCTATCAGGTCGATTCACTGATGAGCATCAACGCACATCCATCGCTCTTCGACTGGTTCAATGTCCGATCGAATGTTGAAAATACAGACTACCTGCCGTTGAGCCTGGTTGTTGAGACTATTGAAGACGTCTCGATCAGCTACGGCATGGTCAAGGAATGGACGATCCTGGTCGAGGTTCGTAATCCTCATCCGGATCTCGAATCACTCACGCTCGATTTCGACGAAATCTACACACCCGAAGGCGAACCGCTTCAGATTGTAGTAACCGACTTCACAGACACCACTGCGACATCGTTAGACGGTGACCTCGATCACTACGAGTTTTTCACTATCGGAACACCAAGTAATCCTACCCTGCTGGACAGCCTGCGATTTACCGTCACACCGGAGATCGACTCGGATATCGTCGAACAGGTGTGCCAGACGAAAGTATTTTTTGTCGATCCGCTCTTTTTACAGGGAATGTATGGAACCGTTTACAATAGGCGCATGAACATCGAAAGCGAGATAGAAGATATGCATATTGAATATCCTGATAATCTCGATTCTACCCTCATAATAACCAATGCAAGGATGATCTTCGATATCGATAACTATCTTGGGTTCAAAGTTGGAATCCGGGGCAAAATGACAGCCTACAACGACATGGGTGAAACCAGAACCATCTATGTGGATGAGCTTGACAACCTTACCTTTGAACCGGCAACTATCCACGGCGAACCAGTTTCAACCACACAAGTCCTTTCGGATTCTGTCGCTTATCTACTGAATATCTTCCCAAGTCATATCGAGTTTACCGACGCCTACTTTGCGGTTGGATTGACGCAGGAAGAAAGAGGATTCGTCTATGCCGAGGACTACGCGCATGGTACATTCCAGGGACGCGTTCCGTTCCTGTTCCAGCTAGAAGAAGGTATTATCCGAAACGACACCACCTATGTCACGGAGCTCTCGGATGAAGTTAGAGACCGCATCCGCGAATTCGCGACCAGCGCAACGATCGATCTGATCGTCGAAAACACTACGCCCACAGCGGCCCATGCGTACCTCTACTTCAGCACGATCGAACATCCCGATACGCTTTTCCATGAACCAGATTCCGTGTTCAGTCAATGGAACCTGCTAATGCCTCGAGAGGGTGAGGACACCTACACCCCGGCTACTTCGACCAAAACATTCACATTCAATCTGAGTGAAGAGGACGTTCGCTTCTTCACCAACGAGAAATATTACCTCGGGATCGAGTTCCTCTTCGACAGCACTGAGGGTGAAACCATCTATGTCAAGCCGGAGGACTTCCTGAGGCTGGACGGCGATTTGAACATCGTACTACACTTTGGAGACTGATATGAAACGGATATTATTCTTCATCGCATGCATGACACTCATTACCGCCATCCACGCCAACACGACATCTCCCGCATCCGCTTTATATTCAGGCAGTTACCTTCAGAGAAGTGAAGGGGCAAACGCAGTTTACTGGAACCCCGCGCGTCTCTATACCAACCCAAGCGAAGGCGGCGACCTGATTCTACTCAGCACACAGGGGAATTTCTGGAATAACACGCTCGACGTTGACCTGTACAATAAAATCTCCGGCGACAGCCTTTCCATGGAAACCCGTGAAGAAATCCTGAACGCAATCGACGGTAACTACTTCGATGCCAACGGTGAGTTTCACATGATGATTGTCTCGTGGTCGAAGGGACGAAACGCCTACTCTGTCGGAACGCACGTTTATGGTAACGCGAAGATATCGAAAGAATACTTCGATCTGCTTCTGACCGGTAACGACTACGGCGATGACTACCATTTTTCCAAGGACAACAACGACCTCAACCTCATCGGCTATGGCGATCTCACCATCGCCTACGGTGGATATCCAGTACATGAGTTCATGGACCGGCATTTCGATATCGAACTTCCGAAAATCTACGTCGGATTCGCCGTAAGCGCGTTGTTTGGCGCTGCAGTTGCCGAGATGAAGGAGTTTGAGGGAAATTTCGCTGCGGACAGCACCGCGCTTGAACTCGACCAGACTATTCGTTTCCGATATGGAACCGGTGGTATTGGCGCAAAAGCCCTGATTGGCGTAACCGTGGAAGACCTCTACGAAAACCTTTCTGTCGGCCTCACACTCGATAACCTTCCGGGATTCATCACCTGGGGCGCGACCACCAAAGAAAAATACTACAGCATCAAAGCAGACTCGGTCAACATCAGCGAAGCCGATTCGGACACAATCGAGAACACCGAAACCACCAAAGACGGTGATACATTCACCACAGAACTGCCGTTGATCTTCAATCTCGGCGCGTGCTATACCTGGGATGATCTTTCCGTCTCGCTGGACTGGCGACAAGCCGCGAAAGAATCGGTCATTGCATCCAATAAACCCATGATTTCCTTCGCCGGCGAATATTTGATTGCAGACATGTTCCCCTTCCGCCTGGGAACATCATTCGACACGGGACAGGATACGTACGCTATAACCTATGGCATCGGATATCGAAACGAGAAAGTCGAGATCGATTACGCCATCCAAACCTACGAACAGATATTCCCTACCGGAGAAGAAACGGGAACCGGCTATTCACTGCAACTGAGGCTGAAATACTGATTAATAAGAGCGCTACATGATCTATATTCTCTCTATCCTGTTTATCGTCGGTATCTTCCTGTACTACCGAAAGACTATACCGGAAATTGAATCCGGTAAACGCTACACGCTCATCATCCTGCGTTCCGCAGCAGCGGTTATCATCCTGATTTACCTGCTCAATCCCGTATTGCGCTATATCCAGCGAACGATGCTCGATCCGGTAGTGGTTGTGCTCGAAGATCGCTCTTTAAGCATGCAGCAAAAGCTTTCGGGGAAGACCAAAGCCGACTACTTTGCCCAGCAAGCAGAAGCCGCAAGAAACGGCTATAAGAAATCCGGCTATGAGCTCGACGAATACGGTTTCGCAAGTGGCCTGATCGAACGAAACGACTCGCTCGCACTGCAATCGACTCGACTTCAACCCGCGCTGGAACAACTCGCAAAGAAACAGAAGCTGGACAACGTGAATCGCCTTCTGCTTGTCAGTGATGGGTGGTTGCAAGACGACAACCTCGATTTCGTGCGCAAGCTCGGCATTCCCGTGGACGTGATTGTTCCCGCAATCGAAGAAAGAGAATTCGATCTGGAAATCACCAGCGTCGTAGCCAACCGCAACGCCTTCACCGACGAAGATACACCCATCGCGGTGGAAGCCGCTGCTCGTGAGTACGACGGAGAAGCGCAGATTACGCTCATGATCGACAAGAAAGCCGTCGCGCAGAAGACGGTATCTTTCAAGGATAGCCCCTATCAGGAGGAGATGTTCGAGTATCGGTTTCAGCAAGAAGGCCTGCACCTGATAGAGATTAGCATCGAGCCGATCGGAACCGATCTGATAGAATCGAACGCAGGCAACAACCGCAAACCCACCGGCGTCAGTGTCACTTCGAAGAAGAAAGACATCGTAGTCCTGACCGACAGCCCTGGCTGGGATACACGTTTCCTAAAGGACGCACTTCAGCTCGATCGCAACTGGAATCTGGATATTCTCCACTACCAGAAAGGTGCTTTTTATCGTAAGCAGACCAAGCTGAACAGCAACCAGCTCAAAGACCTTCATTTCCACCTTGTTATCGTGATCAACCACGGTAACCTGCGAATTCCCAAGCCGTTCGAGGATCACATCAAGCAATCCGTACAGAGTGGAAGCGGACTCTGGGCAATGGGCTATCCAATCCTGGAAGAGATTCTCCCCGCGAAAAGCTCAAACATCCGTAAAAGTTTCGAAGGCTCCATCCTGTTCACGGATGAGGCGAACCAGTTCGAAACCTTCGCCAACCGCGACGCAAGCTCTATCCCGCCCATCGATTACCTGTACGTCAACCCGACTGCCGATGCACGCCATCTGGCAACCGTTGCTAACGAGCAGCGCAGTCCGGCGATCCTCTACCACCAGTTCGGGCAGGGAAAGGTCCTCTATTTCAGCTTCCTCAACCTCTGGAAATGGCAGATGTGGGCCGGTGACAATCCCTACCGCGTCTTTATCGGTGACGTAGTCTCCTGGCTTACCGCACTGGCGAAAGACAGGTTTCAGGCTTATGCGGAAGAGCAGGTCGTTTCCATGGGCGAAACCGTCAACATCAGGCTCTTCGCGCTCGACGAAACCATGCGGCATCAGACCAACCTCAATCCATCGGTGAAGATTACCGACAGCGAACAGAACACGGCTTATAAAGATTACCTGAAGGCCGACGACGAAGGTTATCGCTGTAGCTTTACCCCGGAGAAACCCGGAAAATACACATTTTACATCCAGGATAACAAAACCGCTCAAAAGACAGAAGGCCGTTTCCAGGTAACCACGTATAATGCCGAGGCAGCCGACCGTGGAATCAACGAGCCGCTCTTGCGTTTCCTCGCCGGTGAGACCGCTGGTAGTGTCGTCTCCGAATCCTTTGCACCAGTGAAACAATCGCCCATCGCGTTCGAGACATTCCGCGAGATCGCGCTCTATCGCAAATACTGGCTACTGGCGATTTTCCTATTGTGCTACGGACTGGAACTGCTGCTGAGAAAACGCTGGGGATTGTTGTAATCGTTGTCTTGCAGCTTCATCGTATTTAGCAGTGCAAACTAATGGTTGTCCTTCGACTCCGCTCAGGATGACATCATTATATTTCATGCTGCTGATTTAATCGTGATTATCAATCGTTCGACCTAAGCAAAGCTTATGACATCGTGTCATTTTTCCCGTGTCATCCAGAGCGCAGTCGAAGGACACACAGTGAAAATGCATAGACAGGGACACAAAACCAGACTCTCCGGATACTATGGATATAAATAAGCACAAGTTTGCTATTGACAAGAAACGGGTTCATCTGTTGAAAATGAACGCTAAAAACGGATGGTTGCTTATGATAATACAGAAAGTCACCGTTCTCAACAAATATGGCTTACACGCTCGACCATCGTCCTGCCTCGCGCAGACCGCGACCCATTACCAGTCGGAGATCACGCTTCGCAAGGACGACATGGAGGTTAACTGTAAGAGCATCATGGGATTGATGATGCTGGCAGCCGAGTGCGGCACCGAGATTGAAATGATCGTCGAGGGGCCGGACGAAGAGACCGCGGCTCGTGAGCTGAAACAGCTTTTCGAACGAAAGTTCCGCAGCGCCTATTCGGAAGAATGGCTTGAAGAACACGGCGATAGCTATTGATAGCTCGACACAGATAAAGGAGATTACACGTGAGTGAACATAAAAAAGTATCGTTGACCGGAATCAAGCCGACCGGTTCGCTCCACCTGGGGAACTACTTCGGCGCAATTCAGCCCGGATTGAAGTTAGCGGAAGACTATTTCGCATACTACTTCATCGCAGACTACCACAGCCTGAACACCATCCGCGATCCCAAGGAACTCCGTCAATGGAGTCGTGAAATCGCGGCAGCATGGCTGGCTTGCGGCCTGGATCCCGAGAAGGTCAACATCTACCGACAGTCCTCGGTACCAGAGACGTTCGAACTCACCGTGCTCCTCTCCTGCTTCGCGCCCAAGGGCCTCATGAACAGAGCCCACGCCTACAAGGCCATGCTTCAGCGTAATGAAGAAATGGGCAGAGAGCCTGATGACGGCGTCAACATGGGACTCTTCACCTACCCCATCCTGATGGCGGCCGATATTTTGCTCTTCGATGCGGACTTCGTACCTGTCGGGCAAGATCAGCAGCAGCATGTGGAGATGGCTGTCGATATCGCGCAGTCCATCAACTACATCTACGGCAAGGAGCTCTTCCGCATTCCGGAACCGCTCATCCGGACGGAAACCAAGCTTGTGCAGGGCCTGGACGGACGTAAGATGAGCAAGAGCTACAACAACACCATCCCCATGTTTCTCCCGGAGAATCAGCTCCGCAAGACCATCATGCGCATCGTGACCAACTCACAGACGGTCGATGAACCCAAAGACCCGGATCAGTGCAACGTCTTCGCGCTTTACAAGCTCTTCGCGAACGAAGATGAGCAGAAAATCATGCGCGAACGCTACCAGGCCGGCGGAATGGGATGGGGAGATGCCAAAGGCGCGCTCTACGAGAAGATGAACGAAGTGATCAAACCTATGCGTGAGAAATACGACGAATTGATGAAGAATCCGAAGGAGATCGACCGAATCCTCGACGAAGGCTCCGAACGGGTACGCCCACGCGCTATCCGAAAGCTGGAGAAGCTTCGCAAAGCGGTTGGCGTACGGTAAACCATGGGCATAGTATCGATTTTCTTCGCGGTAATGCTGATCTTTGCCTGGGGAATTCTGCGTAACAGAAAGACAAAGGAATCCCAGCCGCGGAGCTACTCGATCCTGGTATCATGCCGTAACGAACAGAAGAATATTCACTCGTTACTGGAGTCGCTCTCGAAAATCGATTATCCCGACTACGAGATCATACTGGTAGATGACGCCTCCGAAGACGATACATTCAGCATCCTGACCGATTACTGCCAGAAAAACGATAGAGCTTCCTGCTATAGAATCGAGCAGAAGGACGAGAAACTCAGGGGCAAGAAAGCGGCACTTACACTTGCCGCACGTAAAGCACGTAAACAAATTCTCCTGCTAACCGATGCCGATTGCATCGTTCCTTTTAACTGGCTTCAATCGTACGATAAGTATTTTTCCGATCGGACTGGCATGGTCGTCGGTTTCTCTCCAGAATTGGATGCATCCGAATTCCGGCACTTCACGCAGCTCGCTACTGCTGCCGTATTCGCAGCACCCATCGGGCTGGGTTATCCCTTCAGCTGTACCGGACGCAACCTCGCCATACGCCGCGACACCTTTTTCGCTGTCAAAGGCTTCGAACCTGACGGACACCTCGAAGCCGGTGATGATAAAGGAATGCTCAATCGCATCCATAAAGCCGGATATCCTATCGCTTACAATCCAGAAGCACCGGTTTACACCTTACCAAACCGCAAGGGATTTATCGACCAGCAATTGCGCCGCTATTCCAAGTTTGGGCAGTCTCGTCCCGGCTATCAATTACTTATGCTGATCATCCTCGCATATTTTATTATTTTACCGTTTAAGATCATCACGGGCAGCATCGATGTTCTTGTCATTCATTGGCTCGGTCTTTTCATCTTCTGGGGTGCGAACCTCACACTGCATCGGCAGCGCTTTGTCCCGAGCAACCTGGTCTATCTGCTCGTTTATCCGTACTATCTGATCTACTGGTCAATTATGGGTATCGTCCGAAAGTGGAACTGGAAATGATCATAAAAAAGACGCTCTTTAAAAGAGCAGCCTTCATTCTGAAAATCGTAATCAGTATTGCGATACTCTACTTCGTTTTCCGAAAGATAGAATTCCATGGGTTGATGAGCCAGATTACAGCATACAGCATCGTAGCGGTTGTGATGCTGCTGCTCACATCCACTCTGAAGCACATCACACAATACTACAACTGGTACTGGTATCTGCGTATAAATCCAAATTACCAGCCCAATCGCTGGGAAGTGCTGAAATCCTACTTTATCGGATTAGCGTTGAGCTTCGTATTACCTGGCGGTTACGCCACCTTCGGAAAGATGTTCTTCATCGAGAACAAGAAGAAGGCCACAGCAGTTTCTGTGGGTGTTGAAAAATTCTACCAGACTTGGATCGTCCTCTTTTTCGCGGGAATCAGCAGTTTCTACTATTTCTCGAAGGAATACACGCTCTGGAAGATCCTCGCATTTGCGTTCGTGCTTGTGATGCCGCTCTTGTTACCTCTTGCACTGAAGCTCTTTAAGAGGCAGAGCCGGTATCCTATACGACTTTTCTCCATCACACCCAGGATCATCCTATCGCAAACGGTTTATACGCTGGTTACGTTCTACCAGTACTATATATTGCTCAATAATCAGGTTCTTGTGAATTCGAATTCTGATATAACGCTGTTCAATACCTCAATCTGCGTCTCGTTGATCCTCACCGTGACGCTAATCTCAATAACCTTCAATGGTCTCGGAATTCGCGAAACAGCAGCCATGATAATCTTGCCCAAATACGGCATCAATCAGGAAACTGCTGTTGCTGCATCGCTCATGATATTTATTTTCAATGCTGTAATACCTGCCATCGCAGGTGCCTGGCTGATATTTACTCATAAAAAAAGATTGCCAAATTCGGAAGCGGTTCAACGATCAGAATCATAACAAAGGCGGTTTGAATGAAACATCTACTGGTCACTTTGGTTTTTCTTCTTGTTTCTGTGCTTGGGTATTCCTTCGTCGAGGAATACGAGTCTCTATCCAAATTCATCTACACCTCTGCCGACGGATGCTCATACGATAACTGGCAAAGCCATATCGTTGAAGGCATCGCATCATCTGGATACAATATTTATGCACCCTATGACCGGCAAATGAGTGGATTCGGCCAATATGTCGATCCATCCGACGATCAGCTTGCGCAATGGGAAGAAGTGATCCTCGCGTTTATCGATGGTAATACCACACTGGTCGATTCGCTTATCACTGAATATGGTATCCCATATGAAATGGTCATCTTCCACGATACGGAAACCGGAAGAACCTATCACATGCTACGCGAACTGCTGAACATGGATTACTACGACGACAACGCGACCGCCGATACGTACGATGACATCACAGGAAGCTTTGACTACGGCTGGGGGCTATATGTTAGAAACCTCGACGCCGAATATCCTGGCGTAATCATTACCATCCCGCACCCCAACGACGACTATATCACGCCGGCATTAGGAACGACCGCCTTCCAACAATGGAGTGCCGGATATCTCATGATTACTGGTGCTGGCCGTGAAGTGATGTGGGACGACGATGGCTACGGATACACCAATTCCAAGTCTATCAGCGACCCGACCAGGTGGTATAATCATCCATACAATACCGCATACAGAAGATTCTGCGACCAGATTCGCGAGGACACTGAAGACCACGAATTCTGCGTGCAGCTTCACAGTTACGACTGGAATGCCCACCTCGGCTACAATAATTGCCAGATCGCCGCCGGAAACTGGAATCGCGACTATCCGAATCTGCCTATCCGCGACCTCTCGTACGATCATAACGACATGATCAACGCAACACCCTATATCGTTCACGAGCAGGACGAGATCGGAATTCATGACGCGGTAACCATCGAAGAGTTTTACTGCGTCTATTATACTTCTCGCGGATTCGATTACATCGCCGATGGCGACACGATAACCGTTTCGAGCAATATCGATCTGCCCGGATACCTCAACAACCGGCAGCTTCAATATTCCACCAGCGGAACCAACCGCTACGATCAGCGGGAACCTTTCCTGCATATCGAGATGGACGAACTGCCGTCCTGTTATCCGCATACGAACAACTACTGGCGCTGGTTCAATGCTTACGATCCCGTAACCCAGAAATACAACATGGGAAAGGTTCACAAATACGCACTGGAATTTTACCAGCCGCTTCTAACCGCTATCGGAAGCACGTTGCACGATTACTTCCAGTTAGACGACGAAGAAATACCCACTGCACCGGCAGCACCGGTCACGATCACATCGGGTTACAACTCGATCACGCTCGAATGGGACCGCTCCAGCGCATACGATTTTTACTCCTATCAGGTGCTTTATTCAACAGAACCGATCCAGAATGGTGGCTATCAGATCTTCGACCGCAATAATAACTGGCGACTCTCAGGTCAGGCCGAACCAACAACCACGGTAACGGGATTAACCCAGAACCAGACCTATTACATGGCTGTTCGCGCCTCGGATTACAGCAATAACGTGAGCGAACTCTCTGAAGAACTCGTCACCTTCACCGGACCGGCCATGATCAGCAACTTTGCCACCTACGGCAGAAGCGCTACGGTCGATATATCCTGGCTTGCGGACATCCAGTCCGGCAATGCTGGGTTCATCATTGACCGCACAACCGACCTGAACGAGCCATTTGAGACGATCGCATCATGGGAGACCGACACCTCATTGGCTGGATCTACAGAAGAAGATGTGACCTACACGTTTGTCGATCAGGATGTTGTCGATCGCCAGACCTACTACTACCGCGTAAGCGCTGAGCACAACGACGGAACCATCGCCCATGACAACGACTACGAAGGCGCACAGGTGCAGCATATCTACACCATCAACGTTCATAACGCCAGCGGATCGATCGTCGATTCGGTGAAATTCGGCAAGAATGCTTATGCTACTGATGGATGGGATACGCACTTCGATATCCTCAACAGCGATACACCCTCTGGAAACTACATCGAATGCGAATTTTACGAGCAATACTACAGTGCGAATTACCGTAAACTCTATCAGGAGATTCAAGCTGATTACGACGAAAACACATGGCTCAATACCTGGCCACTGCGTATCCGAACCAATCAGTTGAATCAAGATATTACCATCGAGTTGGCCGATTCACTCCGCCGCAATGGCGAGAAGCTATACTTGAGAAACAGTTCATCAGGCCTTTATACCAATCTGGCGGATGCAACTGCGCACTTCACCGCGACGAGTTCTGACTGGCTGTATTTTACACTCTACTGGGGCGATCTTCAACCCGGTATCGATTTCAACAACATAACGAATCAGTACTTCCAGGCTGGCGACGAAGTGAATCTTACCTGGGATACCGATTACCCGATCGTTGTCGACCACATCCGGCTTTTCTGTCGCTCCGGCGCGGATAGCCTGTTGATCGCCAACAGCCTAGGTAGCACGGCTGAGACCTATTCATGGGAAGTTCCGAACGACGTTTGGATGACCGACTGCACACTTTACGCACGCGCGTTCTTCGCAGATGGAAGCTATACCGATTATGAATCGAAATACCGTTTCGGTATCGTACCGAACAGCCTCGAACTCGGCATTCCTGAAGGTTGGAAGCTCTCGGCTAATCCGGTTACCAACGCAGCGCTTTCGCCCGGAGACAATACCGAACTCTATAGTTGGGATTCGCAGGATGGTTTCGAATTATTCAGTCATTACGAGTACGGCGTTCCCTTCTGGACTCACGGCATCGAATACTGGGGCAGCTACCTTGGCGGCATTAATTTCCGTCCGGACACATGGGAAGCACCGCTTCAGCAGGGTTGGAACTTCGTACCGAATCCCCACTACGGACCACTGAACTACACCGACATCACCATACAGGTAAACGACTTCGATTACACGTTCACCGAAGCAGTTCGCAACGGATACGTGTCGAAATCGATCTACGTTTACCGAAACGGTTACAGGCTGGTTCAGCAGATCGAGCCGGAAGAATCGTTCTTTATCTTCTGTTTCATCCCGAACCTGGACATCGAGATCTCGCCGTTCCCGCATCATCCGCTGTTCGATTCCTTCCGCGACGAATGGACACTCGAACTCATCGCATCGCAAGATGACGACAACAAGGATCTGATTGTCATGGGTGCAAACGAATTCACAACCGTTGATTTCGATCCGTTTTTCGATACGCCCGAACCGCCTGAAAAACCCGAAGCAATCGCGCTCAACCTGCAGATAGTAAAGGATCCGGGATTCAGCATCTATCAGGATCAGAACTTCTATCAGGAATTCAAGAGACCGTTTACGTATGAAGATGTGGATGTCCAGACCTGGAACTTCCAGATGCAGCTCGATGTGCTTTCGCAGGTAACGTTGCGGCTGAATACCAGGAACTTCCTGGACGATCATTCCGTGCTGATCAACATCGGCGATTACTTCTTCAACATGACCGACGTCGATTCGGTTTCGTTCTTCCCGAACCAGCTCCAGATGAACGGTACCGTGCGCATCTATAACCAGTATATGAACGCTGACAACGGCGCTGTCGAGTATCGTCAGGTATTCACAAGCTATCCGAATCCGTTCAACCCCGAAACGACCTTCCGTTACTCGCTCCCGAAACGTGCCAAAGTGGAACTCTGCATTTACAATATCCGGGGACAGCGGGTAGACAGACTGGTCTCCGAAGTGAAACCGGCAGGTGTGCATGAAACTGTGTGGAAGGGTCGCGATTCGAACGGTAAGCAAGTTTCCAGCGGCGTCTACTTCAGCAGATTGAGCATTGATGGGAAACCGGTCAAGACACGTAAGATTCTATTGCTGAAATAAATGCCATGAGCGATATCTTTTCTGACAGGACTTCCGGATCGATCGAAATCGTAAGGAAGTCCCTGTCTTTTCTGGAGCAATTGATCCTTTACGACCGAATGGAAGAGGCACGTAAGTTTCTTGATCGGTTACGCGAGACATTCCCCGCAATGGCAGCGATCATCAACCTTCACCAAAGCCTGCAACATCCAATCGATCTCTATTCGATAAGGCAATTCGAATGCAAACTGGACGCATCGGCTACGATCAAACAGGCAGTGGAAACATTCGAAGCAAAACAATTTACAAGCTTCATGACTTTCAGCAACAGCGGGATCATCGAGCTGACCCTGAAAAAATACAATGCCAAACTCGAAAAGGTGCTTTGTCTGGAATCGAAACCGGGTGGTGAAGGATCCGTACTCTGCCAGCGTCTCCAGAACAAAGGGATCGACGCGAGCGTAGTGGACGATTCCGCGTTTGAAAAGGATATGGAACTCGTGGATACCGTGCTGATCGGCTGCGATTGTTACTGTGACTACATGCTCATCAATAAAATCGGTACTGAGAAGTTATGCCATGTTGCATATAAGCAAAAGAAACCGGTCTATTGCCTAACATCGCAAATCAAGTGGATTTCCTGCGAGAATATGCGCAATCTGCCTATCAACGAGATTTTCGAGAGGATACCGATCCCGCAGGGCGTGACGGTGATTACTTCAGCAGCAGCGCCTTGCTCCGATAATCCCTGCCGTTGACGTTCAGATTGATCAGGTAAACTCCGCTGGAGACTTTCCTATCAACATTATCCCGTCCATCCCATTCTATGTGATGTTCGCCTAATGGCAGCACTTCATCGCAAAGTGTTCTGACCAACTGGCCCTTCACGTTATAAACCTTCAGCGCTACTTTCGTTTCCTTCTGCAGCGAGAACTGCACCGTCGTTTCCGGGTTGAAAGGATTGGGGTAGGTTGACAGATTCGGATCCCACGTGGGGATTGCAGTCGGATCGTCAATGGCTACCGGCTCGTATTGAATAAGCTGGGCAAAGATGTCTTCACCGGCAGTAAACGCCAGATTCCGGGTATCCTCCCACGTCACGAAGTACTTATTATCCGCCGCACGATGAATCTCAGGATCAACTTGATTACCTGCCAAGCCGCAGACTGTCATGGTTTCGTCCCAGACAATCCTTTCACTGTTGACATGCTGCATTAAAATATCACACCGTCGTCCATCATCGTAACGATGGTAACCGACAAACATACATCCATCTGGTGTCTGGACTGCATCACAAAGCGTTCCGAAATTATCGATAAGACTCGATTCGGAATCCCACAAAGCCTCACCATTCAGGTTGACAGCCTCGGCGAAAACTTCTGGCAATGAGTGATACTCGTCCCATTCCTGCCAAAGTGCATAGACGACGTTTCCCGAAACCACATACTGTAGATTACTTGGGGATTCCTGTTCCATCAGTTCGATCGCGGTCTCCCAATACAATGTACCATCGGAATTCACAATCTGAAGGTATAGCGTGACCTCACCATTGATTTCTTCCGGCCATACAACCACAAGCCCCTGTTCATTCTTTTGATACAGCGGATCAGTCCATAGATTCTCATAGGACAGGACCTGCAGCCCATTATCGGCCCAGCCCTCGTATGGCTCACCATTCAGGGTAACACGCATGACGCACAAAACCTGGCTTGATAGATCCCACCAGATTACGTAATCGTCAACCACATCAACCAGTAGTATGCCCGATGTCAGGCTGTGATACACAAGTTTCGGCTCCGGCCATGCGATCTGTCCGTCGATAATCTTCTGCATCTTGATCTTGTTGTCTGTCACATAGCTCTGGCTCCAATATATAAGAGGATCCCCTGAGCCAGTTTCCACACGTACACGTTGAGGAGGGTTCTCGGTATAGATATTCGTCTGGCAAAGAACAATATCCTCATCCCAAACACGATTACCCTCAACATCGAACCGATTAACACAAAGCTCGTAGATTGAACTTAGATGGTGATCCCAGACAATCACATAATCCTCATCGATACGCTCTATTGACATGATGCTGTTCTGTCCGCTATACTCACTCGTGATAATAGGACACGGGTCGGGTGCGGAGTATTCACCGTTAAAATCAATCGTTTGGAAAAGGCAATCCGAATTACGCCAACTATATGCCAGCCTGTCAGAGCTGTCATTGCATTCTGAAAAGCATAAGGAGCTGGCAAAGTATTTGTTACCTCTAACAATTTCGAGGTCATCTCCTTCCCACTCTGGCACACCTTCACAGCCGACCTTCTGTTTACATACCCGTTCTTCCAAGTCGATATTCTCCATCCAGAATACAAGCATGGCATTCTCAATCGAGACCAGGCTTTGATCGTAATAGTATCCGACATCTTCAGCGATGAGAATTCCTGACGAGTTCCATTGTACGACACCGTCGGTGTCGATTTTCTGCATCATCAAATCATGATACGAGTTCAACCATAATAAATTCAGATTGAACTCATCATCCAGCGCTATCTCCATATCCACCACAGAGTCGAATGATGAACCTGCCGAGAAAAGCCACTCGAGTTGATTGTCGGGATCAATTTTAGCAATGTAAGCGTTATTCTCAGTGTTGTATTCTTCGGACCAGGCAAAGAAAATATTCCCACTGTCATCGCTGATTGCGCGCGCCCTAATCTCATTCGCATTGATGCCAACATCAAGCGGAAGTGTAGCCTCTGATAGGGTCAGTCCATCGCAGTCGATTCTTCTTACATCGATCGAGGGAGTGTCGTACGTATTTAGCCATACCACTGTGAATTCATTCTCTCCCGTTTGAACGATGTCCGGATAAGTTATTACACTGTTGTATGTAAAACCAACATAGCCGTTATCACCCCATGGAGTGTCACCGTCCAGCGTTATACGTTGAACCGCGACATAATAAGACATCGGATCATAGACACATACCTTCTTGGCGGATATAATCCCGCCATCTCCATCGGGACAGCTTGGAAATCGATAGAGGAACACGTTGTTTCCTTCAAACATCTCGATCTCCCAATCGAGGATTCCATCGTCGCTTATATGACTGCACGTTACAGGCGTGTACTCAAATTGAGATTCAAGATATACGCCACCAGCATTGTCAGGGATGCAATTGTAGGCGTAATATTCCCACGATCCCTCAAATGTTAACGGCTGCTCCCATAGCGGATCACCTTCATCGGTGATTCTCAGCATTCGGGTCGAAGAATCTTCATAATACTCCTCTTCAACCCAATACAGCATCAAGTTACCGTCGGAGAGCAATTTTACTTTCACATAAAACGGGTAGGCATCACTCTCGTAAACATTATGAGGAAACGCCCACATCTCCTGCCCTGAGCTGTCATATCGCATAGCGTAGATGACGCGTTCTCCATTGGCGTTTTTGCTCCACACAACAATCGTGCTGCCATCTTCGAGTTGAGCAGTACCTCCAGAGTACTGTAGATTATCGCTCACCACGACAGGTACACCCGTCTCACCCCAAAGGATTTGAGCATTCGCACACAAACCGGTTAATCCTGCAAAAAGGTATAGAATCAAAATTAATCGCACCATAACTTACTCCCTGTCGTTGACGTTCAGATTGATCAGATAACAACCAACAACCGTACGAGTTATCCACTTTCGCTATTTCGCTTCGCGAAAGGAGATTGTCGAAGATTATTCCGCTAACATGAATTCGCTACGCGAACTCACAACGCTCATGTATTCGTTTTCACTTTGTGAAAGCCGAAATTACTTCAGCAGCAACGCCTTGCTCCGATAATCCCTGCCATTGACGTTCAGATTGATCAGATAGACGCCGCTGGAGACGTTCTTATCAACATTATCCCGTCCATCCCACTCGATTTGATGCTCGCCTAATGGCAGCACTTCATCGCAAAGTGTTCTCACCAACTGCCCCTTCACGTTATAAACCTTCAGCGCTACTTTCGTGTCCTTCTGCAGTGAGAATTGCACCGTCGTTTCCGGGTTGAAAGGATTGGGGTAGGTTGACAGATTCGGACTCCACGCGGGGATGTCGGTGGGAGCGTCGATCGATACAGGTTCAAACTGGTAGAGTTGCAGGTAGGGTTTGTAGGCGCTTGTGCCATCGCGGTTATCCATCCACGTCACGAAGTAAGTATCCCCCACCGCTTTGACAAGCTCGGGATATATCTGCCGAGAAGGCGCGTCGCACACGATCAGTGGTTCGCTCCAAAAGGTTCCATCCGGCGATAGGTATTGCATCCCGACATCGTAATTGTAATAATTTCCCTCGGAGTAATAATACGTGAATAGGACACCACCAGCAACAATTTCCATATCGTTGATGCTTCCGTCCTGATCAAGGACTTTGGTAGAATCCCAAAGCGCGTTACCTTCTAGATTGAATGCCTCGAAATTGATTTCGCCGCTCTGCCACGAGACAAAGAGATCCTTACCATTGATTGCTGCATGCATGTTATAGAGGTAATTATCGACGACAATCGCATGGCTGTTGTTCCACTCAATCGAACCGTCCTGATGAAACAGTTGAACACGAATGGTGTTCGTAATTTCGTTTTCCATCTCCCAGACGATGAGAAGTCCTTCCTCCGTGTTGAAATAGTGCCAGTTATTGTGGTTCGCGTCGATATTCATGATGCGGAGTCCTTCCTGCTCCCATCCCTCGTATGGTAATCCGTCGTCGGTAATACGTAACACGCGATAGAGGTTATCCTTCCAGACAACGTAGTTATCGATTATAGCCATCAACGAAAGACTATGTACGGTATCTTCACCGATTGCGACCGGCTCGTCCCAGGCAAGCTGTCCGTCCGAGACCCGTTGAAGCTTCACTCTCTCAAAATAGGAAGCTTGTTCCTCCCAGCCGATCATCAGATCGTCCAGATATCTTCCCACTTTCAGGTTGGAGTAATCCGTCTCGTCGTTCGTTTCATATTCCAGAACAACCAGGTCCTGGTGCCATCGTCGATTTCCCTGACGATCAAACCGGTTCACGCATGTCGATGTAATCTGATCGTCGTACTGCGTCCAGACCACAAACGCATCTCCGTCGATGTACTCGACCGCGTGAATGGTATAACCGCAAGTTTCATCACCGAGAATCTTCCTGCCCGGTTCCATTTCACCGTACACACCAGTGATATCAACGTTTTGCAGATAGACTGAGTTATCGTAACTGTTGTACCAGGCGAAATATATGCACTCCTGGCCATGCTTCTTTCGATCGGAAAAGACCGATGTCGATCCCGTACTGTCCCATCCTCTGCTTACAACTGCATCGCCGTCCCATACAAGGTTGCCGTATTCGTCAAACGACTGTCGATATATACTCGGGAAGTTGGTCCGGTCATCCAGCCAAACCAGAAATCCGGATTGTCCGCCGACGAGAATGGATATTTCGCCGATACTGGAGACTTCATCGACAACAATCAGCCCGTCGATGTCCCAGCATGGATTGCCGCCGCTATTGTATCGCTGAAGCCGAAGCGATTGATCATCATTGGCCAGAGTCCATACCTGATAAAGGTTATCGTCCGCATCGACCGCGAGCTGCATTGTCTCGACATTACCGTAATCGCCGATATTCTCGATCTCGCCATCCTGAATCCAGAGATGCTCGTTCTCCGGCGATATCTTGTCGAGGTAAAACCGCGGTCTATTGCTGATATTATCTACCCAACCGACGATTAGGTTGTCTTCACTGTCCATTGCTGTAGTGAACAGACAACTGGTTGTGATTGTGCGAGTCCACTCACAATTTGTTTCGGAAAGGATTTCACCGTCGATATCCAGCCTGTCGAGTCGATACCCGACCCCGGATGAATCACTCCAGGTGCTGAAAAGCGCGAATTCGTCTTCTCTCGTTAAAAGGATTTCCGAGAAATAATTCCATCGGTAGGTATCTTCTCCAAGCTCGGTGAAGCCGTTCTCCCCCATTGGCGTATCGCCTTCCGGTGTTACGCGCTGAATCGAGAGTGCACCATAGTAATCGAATCCGTTATCAATGATCCCCGATACGACGATCCCGCCCTCGCCATCGGGACAGACATTTATTTCATCCTCCAGATAATGGTAATCCTCGAACAGGCTGATAGCGCCAGTTTCCCAATCGAGCATGCCGTTGCTATCGACATGATTCACGGACAGTGTATAGTAGTATGTATTGTAATTCGACATCCAGAGGACATAAACACCACCATTATTATCGGTGACGAGTTTAAAAACGGGCATCTTGGATTCGACCGAGCCGGTGGCGTTCACCGGTTGCTCCCACAGTGGTGTTGCATCCCAGTCAAGCTTCGTCACCATACCGCGGAAATCTCCATCCTCCTCACAGCAATACCAGAACACGAAAAGGTTTCCGTCGCACGATCGTATCATGCGGAGTGCATAGAACGGGGCTTCATCGCTTGCGATGGTCCGATATAAATCCCATATCTCGTTGCCGGAAGCATCAAACCGCATACAGCGGATACCATTGCCATCAGCTAGATATTCCGTCCAAAGTACAAGAAATCCACCATCCTCTCCCTGAACGCAAGCACCGTCATACTTGATATTGTGATTGATATAGACCGGTAAACCGTCTTCCTGCCAGATCAGCTCTTCTGTGGCCAGTAACAGACTTATAAAGAGAAGTAACACGGTTATCAAACATGTTCGCATTCAAGAAACTCCTTTCGACGTGTAGTATTGGAGGCTGTGTTAAATAAAAGATTCTAAGCTAGGACCGCAGTCAATTAAGCGACATTAGCCCGAGTTATCCACTTTCGCTATTTCGCTTCGCGAAAGGAGATTGTCGAAGATTATTCCGCTAACATGAATTCGGTGCGCAAATGGTTTTCGTTTTGACTTCGTCAAAGCCGAAAATAACAACGCTCATGTTTTCGTTTTCACTTTGTGAAAGCCGAAAAAGGCTTTCGTTCGATCATTTCGTTTTTACTTCGTAAAAGCCGAAATTATTTCAGTAGTAAAGCCTTGCTACGATAAACCCTGCCGTTGACGTTCAGATTGATCAGATAGACTCCGCTGGATACATTCTTGTCAATGTTATCCCGTCCATCCCACTCGATTTGATGCTCACCTAATGGCAGCACTTCATCGCAAAGCGTTCTGACCAACTGCCCCTTCACGTTATAAACCTTCAGCGCTACTTTCGTGTCCTTCTGCAACGAGAATTGCACCGTCGTTTCAGGGTTAAACGGGTTAGGGTAGGTTGTCAGGTTCGGATCCCACGCGGGGATAGCGGTCCGATCGTCGATGGCTACCGGCTCGTATTGGTAGAGCTGAGAATAAAGGAAATACTTCTCGAGCATATCCCGTGTATCCAGCCAAGTGATGAAGTACTTGTTATCGGGTGCAGCAACGATCTTCCCTTCATACCGATAGCCACGATGTCCGCAAACCATCTTTGGTTCGCTCCACATGTTTCCATCGAAATCGACATGCTGTAAATAGAGATCGTAGTGATAATCTTCCTCTACATACTTTGAATATGTCACAAGGATACCGTCCGGCGTCGAAGCCATGTTTCCTGAATTGTACATAGCGGGATCGATCACGACTGGCTCGTCCCAAAGGGTGTTTCCTGCTAAATCGCAGGCAACCATCGACATTGCTCCATTAGAGACGATGGTAGCAAACACAGTGCTGTTATTGATCGCGACATCTTCAATTGACAAATACGAGCTCTGCGCGAGTACAGGGCATTCATCGAATTCGAGTGTGCCGTCTTCGTGAAGGATTTGCATTCTCACCAATAGTGTGCCGTTACTTGATTCGCGCCACACTATCGCAATGCCATCGTCCATTTTTTCCAGAAAGCATGTAAATGCCGAATGATCCTCTCCAGGATTAACACCTTCATCGCCCCAACCTTCGCACGGTTCACCACTCTCATCGAGACGCAGAGCATTAAGACGGTTTCTGCTGTCCGTCCAGACTACATAGTCATCCTTTGCGCAGCAAATGTAGCTGACATTCTCGTCGATCACAACAGGCTCTTCCCATGCAAGCTCCCCATTGATAACGCGTTGAGCTACCATTTCCATCCGCCAGGCATATCCAAACTGTTGCCAATAAATCAGTAATTGGTCCTGATACAAGGAGACAGTAAGATCGAAAACAAATGGACTTAATATCAGGAGATCTTCTGCCCATTGACGGTTTCCCTGTGCATCAATAAGATTGCAATAGAGACCATGCGAATGATTTACTCTTGATTCCCACACGATGTAATACAGATCACCATAGGGTAATATTGCCAGGCATTCGTTTCCATATAGCATTCCGATTGCCATTTGTATGCCTGGTGGCTCCAGGCCAAGCTCACCATCCATGTTTAGCGACTGAACATACATTGATTTGTTGGTATAATTCCACCAAGAGAAGAACAATTCATCCTGGGGTTCATCTCTCACTGCATAGGACAGGTTGTAGATATCGTTTGTCCATCCCTGATGAATCACGCTGCTTTCCTCATCGAATTGGGGAAGAGCTCCTTCACTATATATCTGCCTGAATATAGATTCATGTTCATTACTGGCATCGCACCATAGAAAACAAACACCTTCTTCCCGGGCGTCCATAACCATATTGACGTATCCACTATAGGTATTCACATCGCTAGCTAACAGTTTATTCCAGTGCAATCCACCATCGGGATTAAGTTTCAATACTCTGATGCCATTAATCGTGTTATCCTGCCATGCCTGATAGACATTCCCGGCAGCATCAACATCTACGTGCATATTGTCATAATTGTAATTGGAATCGTTATCCATATCGTTCTGCCATAGTATCTGGTTGTCTGGGGTAACTTTCGCTACAGACATACTCCCAGTCTGGTCGACATAGTAAGACCAACCAGGATACAGGTTTCCCTCAGTGTCTATCGAGATATCGATTGAATGAGCGTAATCACAGCAACCCATCGTCAGAGGTTCGTCATCTATCAATTCGCCACCCAGATTAAATCGATACAGACAGAACTGATCCTGATCGCCATTTTCTACACTAAACGCCGCAAACTCATTATCGCCGGATTGAATCAGCTTGAGAATCTCAGTCTCCGGTAAACTGAGGCTCCAGTCAATCACTCCATAATCAAGCACATGTTGGATTACCACTACATCTTCATCTTCCTGGGATATGTCGCTGGCTACAAGAAAACCATCCTGACCATCAGAAACAACACATTTGATCCAGGTATACTCGGAGATTTCGTCGAAAAGGGCTAATGGCTCATCCCAAATCTGTGCTCCAGTTGCAGATAGGCGCATGGCATAGCTCGAACTGTCGGATTTCCAGAAGACATAAACGCCACCTTCAATGACTGGAATCATGCCACAGTTGTATTTATCATCATAGTAGTAGCCCGTATAGCAATCCTGACTGAATGGTGAAGTCCATTGCGGATTACCCTCCAGATCGAATCGATTCACTTTCATCGTTCCCGCACTAAGTTCGAACCAGGATATGTAGATGCTCCCATCCGGAGCCAGAGTGATTTTCTCATCGAAAACAGGTAAGGCATCATCAACTAAGAGACGCGGTTCATCCCAGATCATCTGGCTCTCAGCGTCTAATCGCATTCCATACAAATTATAATTATCAGACAGCAATTCGGTCCATATTATGATTGTACCACAGTCAGGAGTTTCTACAGAACTCCCGTTCCAGCGCACATCCTGGCTGATTACAATCGGAAGTCCGCCTTCCTGCCAGAGGAAATCGCCTTCAGCCACAAGAGCAGTTACCATCAAAACAAGTACAAGCACAATAATTCCAGGTCGCATCGTTACCTCCATGTGGATGTTGGAAAGGTTTAATACATCAAGTATTAATAGACGTGCAATATTTGTTCCTGCGACGCTGCGATAGGATGATTAATTTGCGAAAGAGAGATTAATTTCGATAACGTTTACACGGTTATTGTATTTTGAAAAGGTACAACAATCGAATTATTACATACAGTACCGGCGCTGAGGCGAGTAAGCTGTCGAAGCGATCCAGGATACCGCCGTGACCCGGAATTAGATGAGAGCTGTCTTTGACGCCGGCATCTCGCTTGATGAGCGATTCGACAAGATCGCCGAACTGACCGAAAACACCGGTCGCGAATCCAATCAGGATTGCTTCGATCCAGGATACCCATGTTGGGAAAAGCAGCTTCGCTCCGATCGGTGCGGCAAAAGCAAACACGATCGCTGTCAAGAATCCTTCGAGCGATTTCTTCGGACTCGCAAGGAAAATCTCGCGGTGCTTCCCGAACCATCTTCCGGCAAAATATGCGGATGAATCGGTAACCCAGGTTGCTACAAGTAGTAACACAACGATAAACTTCCCATGCGGCATCAAGCGAAGACTGTAGAACGCGGACACGAAAAGCCCGGCGTAGACCATGATGAAGAAGCGCGCTGAGATACGTTGTAAAGCGCCATCCAGCCTGTTCTTGAGGAGGTCGTTTCCGGTGAAGATGAAATAGACAATCATCATGGAAGCTACAATGGTGGGCGTTCCACCCCAAGCCCCTGATAGAAACACCAGGAAATTGAAGGGAATGATAACGGGCGAGATTTGCACACCTTTTGCGATAAAAATCTTCCGAAGCTCGTAGGTCGCAGTCAGATTCAGAAGCGAAAGTGCGACGATCATCGGGATGCCACCGTAGTAATAAATCAAGAGAATCATCGGCATGAAGATAAAGGCGAGAAGAAGGCGCCAGAAGAGTTCCATTATTTCACGGCTCCAAATTTTCGGTTGCGTTTTTGGAAATCGAGAAGGGCTTTTGCGAATTCTACCCGGTTGAAATCGGGCCACAGTGTGTTTGTAAAAAACAGTTCCGAATATGCGCTTTGCCAGAGAAGGAAGTTCGATAGACGAAGTTCACCGCTTGTGCGAATGATCAAGTCGGGATCGGGCAATCCTCGCGAATAGAGGTGATCGCTGATCATCTCTTCTGTAATGGTAGGTATTTCGCCGCGGTTGTTTTCAACAATCTCGTTAACCGCTTCAACAATTTCCTGCCTTCCTCCGTAGTTAAACGCGATGTTGAACATGAGGCCGGTATTGTTCCAGGTTTTTTTGCAGACATCATTCATCTTCTGCTGATACTCGGGATCGAGCCGGGTCTTGCTACCGAGATAGCGAACCTGGATGTTGTTATCGTGAAGTTCATCAATGTTTGACTTGATCGACTCCATGTTGAGCTTCAGGAGGCCTTTCACTTCAAGTGCTGATCGACGCCAGTTCTCGGTAGAAAAGGCATAAATGGTGAGACACTTGAGGCCGATTTCATCGGAGGCAATGACAATATCGCGCACCACTTCCCGGCCTTTGAGATGCCCTGAAAGACGCTGTACCAGGTGCTTCTTTGCCCATCGTCCGTTGCCGTCCATGATGATGCCAACATGCAAAGGCATCTTCTCTGGGTCGAGCTGCTGTTTCAGAGTTTCGAATTCGGTCATAATTAGTTAGCCCTTTTCGCTTTCTTACGTGCACTGTCTTTCAGCCACGCATAGATAAAACCATTCAGATCACCATCCATTACGTTGCTTGTGTTCCCGCTCTCGTGACTCGTGCGGTGGTCCTTTACCATCTGGTAGGGATGGAAAACGTAGGATCGGATCTGGTTTCCCCAGCCAATTTCAGTCTTCTCGTTTTCCAGCTTCTGTTTCTCTTTTTCCTTTTCCTCTTCCTGTTGCTGGATCAGACGTGAATTGAGCATCTTCATAGCCGTAGCGCGGTTCTTGATCTGAGACCGCTCGTTCTGACACTGTACGATGATGCCGGTTGGAATATGTGTAATACGCACGGCTGAATCTGTGGTATTGACATGCTGTCCACCCGCTCCGCTGGCTCGATAAGTATCGATTTTCAAATCCTTGGGATTGATCTCGATGCTGTCATCCGCTTCGATAAGCGGATAAACAAACACCGACGCAAACGAGGTCTGGCGTTTCCCCTGTGCGTTAAACGGTGAGATACGCACCAGACGGTGGATACCGATCTCTGCTTTCAGAAGGCCGAAGACAAATTCGCCGCTTATCTCAAGCGTAGCGCTTTTAATTCCGGCTTCGTCACCGGGCTGAAGATCGAACTCTGTCGTGCTGAAGCCTTCACGATCCGCCCAGCGCTTGTACATACGCAACAGCATTTCTGCCCAGTCCTGTGACTCGGTACCGCCGGCACCGGGGTGGATAGTGAGGATGGCATCGTCGTTATCGTGCTTGCCGTTGAGCAGGAATTTCACCTCGATTCCGTCAAGTTGTTGCATATAGTCTTCAATCTCGGCCATCGCTTCCTTGAACAGGGGTTCATTATCCTCATCTGCAAGCAGTTCAATATATGTACGAATCTCGTCGGACATCTCCTGGAGCTTGTCGTCGTTATCGATATGCGTGCGCAGACCACTCATTTTACGTGTAATCTTCTGCGCTTCGTTCTGGTCGTTCCAGAAGCCGGGTTCCTGCGATTTTTTCTCTAAGGTTTCGAGCTGTGACCGGATGGAATCCAGGTCAAAGATACCCCCTGATTTCGTCGATTTTATCCAATGCCTGATCGGCGAGTCTTTGAAGTTCGTTGAGTTCCATTCTATCTCCTGATTATAAGTATCTTCCTGGCAGCAGGCGTTCTTTAACCTGCTCGTTGAAGTAGCGGTCGGTCATGGTGGCGAGGAAGTCACGCACCCATTCCGCCGGTTGGAATGTATCCAGATACTGGGGAAGCTTGTGGTCTAGGAAGTGCGTGAAAATGCGCGAATCCTTTCGATTCGTCTCGATATCTTCCATGTAGATATCGAAGAGCAGCTCCATGCTGCGATGGATTGCTTTGTTTGCTGTTTTCACATTCTCGGCTGTATAGATGTATTTGTAGTTGAATTCCTTGAGCACCTTGAGGTAGTGGGATGTCTCCTCGTCAAAGGCGATGAAGTCCTTTCCATGGCTCTCGGCAACGACGCTTTTCACCAGCCTGTCGATGATATGGCTGTTGCGACTGCCCAACACTGCAACGCATTCCTGTGGAAGCTGGTCGCGAGAGAGGATGTTGTACCGGATCGCGTCTTCGATATCCTGCCCGATATACGCGATAGTATCGACAACCCGAACCACGCAGCCTTCCATTGTCGCAGGCATCCACTGGACGCCCTGGCCATTTTTCTTCTTCTGGATATAATCCTGAATATCCGCTTCGGTTTTGTCCTTTTGCGGCACCAGTTTTGTATTATGCACCTCGCCATCATGGGATATAATGCCGTCGCGAACCTGGAATGTCAGGTTCAGGCCAGCGCCCTTACGGGAGATGTTATCGACGATGTGCAGACTCTCGATATTGTGATGAAACATGCCAATACCATACTTACGGCAGCACTTGCTCAGTGCGACTTCGCCATCGTGACCGAACGGCGTATGTCCGAGGTCGTGTCCCAAAGCGATCGCTTCGATGAGCTCCAGATTGAGACGTAAAACCTTGCCAATAGTACGAGATATCTGCGACACGTACGTCGTGTGGATGGAGCGATTGGTCATCTCCTCGTCAATAAGATTGGTGAAGGAGAAAACCTGCGTCTTTCCCTGATATCTTCGATACGCACCACTATACAGGATACGGTCACGATCCATTGCAAACGCGGAACGGAGGTGCTGTTTATTTTCATCCTTAAGACGCCACGCATCGGCATTCTTTGTGGCCCAGGGAACCAAATCTTTATCGATATGATCAGCAATATCTTTGTATATTTCGCTCAGTTGTTTCCGGTCAATCATGGGGTACCTCCCTCTTCCGGTAGGTCATCGGGATCGGCTCGAAGCCCTCGCGACGCTTCATGTCTTCAAAATGCGTCACTACAGGCGGTTTATCGAAATCCTCGACGACAGTAAAATCTTCACGTTTAGCGAATTCATTCTTGATCCACTGGGCGTAATCACGGTGATCCGTGCTGATATAGACCTCCCCTCCTGGTTTCAGGAGGGTATAGAGAGCGTCCAGGAACGCCTGCTGGATTATACGATGTTTATGATGCCGGCGTTTGGGCCATGGGTCTGGATGAATTATATACACCTTATCCACCGATCCGGGTTCGATCTTCTCGCCAATGGTTTTATCGACGTACTCCGCCGCCAGACGCACATTCGTGTGAATCGTCTCGTCCAGCCGCTTCAAGATCGGAGGGAAGCGCTTCCACTTCAGTTCGAAGCCAAGGAAGTTCACATTGGGCAGCATTCGCGCCATCTCGGCGATGAATTCACCGCGTCCGCTCCCGATCTCCACATGAATTGGATGATCGTTGCCAAACACCTCGTTCAGCCGAAGTGGTTCTTCACCTGTCTTCAGCAGGAACTGCATCAATTTCTCTTCGATATCATTGCTAAATTCTGGTTTCATACTTAAATCCCAAAAATCCATGTTTTTTCATGCTGTCAATGAACTTCAGCCAAACTGACGATTTTTCCCGAGAAACCCGGTACCGTAATACCATGAATATTGTTACTCTCAGCGCATCTGATCCCGAGATTCTGATCCGTGTATGTGAGGCAATATTTGTTCTGTCGCCTGGTGCTGAAGAACCTCTTGGTGGTGAGGATCAAGAAATCATTTGCCATAATCCGACCTGTTCACATTTATTGAAATCACTCAATGTTTACGGAGTCAGAATGAAAATTAAACTGATTATAGCGCTGCTCTTGGTAGTGGGCTTCCTTCAGGCAACTTCGATTGCCGAGCTTATCGATCAAACAAAATCCATGCCCGATTCAACCGCTGTAGAGCAGCTTATAATTGCGCGTGAGATAGCACAGAAAGACAAAGATATCGAAGCTGAGATCATGGTCCTTCGAGCGCTCTTTGATCGTTATAACCAGCTTGGTGCACGCCAGAAAGCTATCGAAGCTATTGATGACACATTCAAGCTTTACCGGATAAAAAATGAACGGCTGAACGAAGAAAATCAGATGAAATACATGAAAGTCCGGATTGCAATCGTTGCTGGTATTTCATTCTTCATTCTCTTGATTGTCACCCTGGTCGTGATTCTAATGCGGAGAAACAAACAGCATCAAGGTCACCAGAAGGAGATTGAAAAGGCTAACCGTAAACTGAATGAAACGATTGCCAAGCTTGAGGCAATCGCACCTCATGATGCAATAACCGGCTTGCCCACCAAGAATTCCATGATCGAACGGATCAAGTATGAAGAAATCCGTTACGAGCGAAATCGAATCGATTTCACCTTTATCGTTTGCGAAATCGACGACTTCGACGATATTCGAACCGAACACGGGATGCCCACAGCAGAATATGTCCTCAAGGCAATCGCCGAGATGATCCGCGATTCCATTCGCAAGCAGGATATCGTAAGCCGCTGGGGTGGCGAACGTTTCCTGATGCTGCTCCCACAGACTAATCCACGGGGCGCAACCGTTGTCGCCGAGAAAATCCGCAGCCGTATCGAATCGAACTCCTATGATTACCGGGAAGGAAATCTATCGGTTACCCTCACCTTCGGTATCTCGGGATTTGACCCGGAAAAAGGAACCGACATCAGTATCGCGGAAGCAGAAAAAGCACTCGTTCAGGGGAAAACACAGGGCATGAATCAGGTGGTAGTATACGTTCCACCGAAAGCTTAAACCTGTAAACAGCCATCATTTCTTGTTAACAACGTGTGCATTTTTCTCGCCTGAATAATATTCAACAAATTTTTTATATCGTCCATCGCATTCGATCTTTGCCGTTTTGTCCTGTTATACCGCAATTTCCAGACAATTTTAAAAATGCGCTTATCTCGTAAGGTTAAGGAATAGAAATTGCATTATTGATGAAATTATGGAATTATCCTATCAACGATTACATCAAGAAACAGGAGGTAGTAATGAGACGCTTCGTACTCATGAGTTTAATGTTGATTATTGTCATTTATCTAACTGCTGAAACGACCTCGCTCTGGCAAACAAATGGAGTACCCCTGATTGAAAGCAATTACATCAGATGGAACGGCGGAAGCGCTCAAGACTCCAATGGTAATACCATGATTGTCTGGACAGAGAACAAAGGCGACAATCATGACCTCTACGGTATGCTGTTAAATGCAGATGGAGAAAACTCCTGGGATGCTCCATGCCTGCTTCTCAACCGCGATTACACAATGATCGATCCCAGAATTTCGACTTCGTCTGACGGATTGCTTTATATATCCTGGGTCGAAGGGCTGTCAGATTATCCGATCTATATTCGCTTCTCGAAATTCAACTGGGATGGCACTCATCTTTGGGATGCCCCCATCGAACTCACGGACGTGTCCTACGAGTATGATAACATCAAGCTGATTCCCGACAATGAAGGCGGCGTTTATGTGAACTGGGACACCAGTGGATCATGGTATGCCACACGGTACAACGGTGACGGTACTCCAGCCTGGGATCCCGCAATTCAGGAAGTATACGATGGATATGCATCTCTCATTAGCGACCAGACGCTGTCCGAAGACGGACACGGTGGCTTCATTGCAGTGGGAAACATCTACGTGGATTCATCTCGCAACACCATCGTTTCACGCATCCTGCCAGACGGCTCGACCCCTTGGGGCGATGACGGATACGTTATGCTGGACGCAGATGAAGAACCCTGCATCCATCTTTGCAACAATGACGAGATCGTTATAGTGGCCGCCGATGACAACAATAGCGGAGGACAATCGCTCTATTTTTACCACCTCAATATGGACGGTGAACTGCTGACCGAAAATCCGACCATACTGGCAAACGGCGTTCCCTATAGTTTCACAATCAACATAACCCACGACGCTGACAATAACGTATTTGTCAGCTGGAGTGGATCATCTGACGACATCGTCGTCCACAACATCAAAGTTTCACCGAATAACGAGGTTGTCTGGACAAACAACTACCAGGACGATGATCTGGATGTATATCCGCAACAAATCAAATCGGGTGTGGATCAGGCCGGTAATCTCTATCAGTCATCTCTCGATTACACAGGCCAGCTTCATATCCTTAAGCTCACGACGGACGGCCAGCTTGTTTGGAGCGCTGTAGAATCGGGACAGGACGATTATTATCTCACCTATGTCGATCTGGTAATGGATGTTGGTGATGACGGTGCTACACTTTACTGGGCGGATGCTTCCACCGGAAGTGTATCAATCTACAAGCAAATCTATGATGGTAATGGAACACCGACCTTCACTGGAGATGATCGTTTCGTTGAAGAAGGATACGATCTTTCGTTATCCAATCTCCACTTCGCTGATTCGGAGCAGGAACCCGTGGATGAATTTTTCTTCGCATGGGATAACTACTACGATCTTGGGTGCTACTTGCAAAATCTGCAGCTTGACGGAAATTTGTTGATAGATACGCCTGGCTTGAAATTCGCCGAAAGTGAAGTACATCAAAACAGAATTGTCACAGTGGAAAAATACGGTGATGATTATCTCATAGTGTGGATTACGGCTTACGACGAATTCAAGAACCTTTACGTGAATCAATTCGACAGCCAGGGCAATAGAATCTGGGCTAATGACCTGTTTGTTCGGCAGTTCGATAGCTCCTATAGCTTGCCGTATTATCTGACCACCGAAATGTATAACGACGAACTTATCCTTTGCTGGGAAGAAGCTGTCGGTAATGGCAATTACTACGTCAAGGGACAGAAAGTCGTAAACGGTCAGCTCGCGTGGGATATTCCCGCAACATTCTATCCGAGCGCTGATATATCATACGTCAGGCTTTACCATGATTATCTGATCGTGGAAGATGCGAACAATATCCGTGTTCTGAAAATCGGTGAAGATGGAGACCCTGCTTACGGTTGGGATCAGGATGGCGTTCTTGTCGCAGATCCGTATTATCTCTACGGCGTCGTTGCCGAAGAAACCGAAGAAGGCCTTCTCATCGCATGGCTTGGAGATGCAGTAAGCCCGTTCGCGATCAAGATGAACATCGTTACCAATGAAGCTACTTTGAAGTGGAACCAGGCTCAGACGCTCGTTCCTACTACTCAAGTTGACTATTTCTATGGCGATGTGGTCGATGGCATGCTATATCTCGTCTGGGACTGCAACGGCCTTTATGCAGGTAAGTTCAATCTCGATGCGGAACCACAGTGGGATGACTCGGTCCTCATCAGCTCATCTGTCGATTCACCATGGGATATAGCCCGTACACCCGATGGTATCATGATAACCTATACGGACTGGCCTGAAGCAAATAATGGCAATGAAATACTGATCAACCATGTCGATTGGAACGGCAATACCTGGGATGAAGCTGAAACTGTATGCGATTGCGATGGCTACCGCCAACATATAAGCATGATACCGGCTGCTGATAACAAATATCTCATCACATGGAACGATTACCGGGATGTTTATAGCTACAACAACGTTTACGGCCAACTTTACCAGTATAATACCCTCGACAATGATGGTGGCGAAGAGATCAGCTCGTGGAATCCGAATCTGATCACCTATCCGAATCCGTTCAATCCTGAGACGACAGTGCAATTCAACCTTGCACAAGACCAGAAAGTCGAGCTCAAGATATACAACACCAAAGGTCAGCTGGTTAAGACCTTCTGCAACGAAGTTCTTTCTGCCGGTGACCACCACATCAAGTGGGACGGTACTGACAAGACCCGGAAGAACGTCGCCAGCGGCGTTTACTTGATGAACCTGAAAATCGACGGCAAAAACTACCGCAGCAAAGCGCTGCTTCTGAAATAGCCAGAAATATTAACGATACTCTCCTGTAAGTTTTATTGACAGCAGGAGAGTATCGTTGTATTATGACCATTGTTTGGTAGGGTAATTCTTCTATTTGTTTCCGGCAATGCTTATGGAGGGATATTATGAGAACACTAATCTCGCTTCTGGCACTGTCAATCAGCACGCTTTTCGCAGAACCTTTCTTGTGGCAGGATAATGGCATCAGCCTCAGCTTCAATCATAATCTGTATTATATTGGAGACTCCGTCCAACGAGGTGACGGCACATTCCTCATTTATTGGTGTGAAACCATCGACGCAAGCCATGACATCTGGGCTATGTATATGGACGAACTTGGCGAACCTATTTGGGACAGTCCGCGTAAGATTCTCGACTCGGTCTATTCTCTATCAGGTCCACAGATCGTGCAGATTAATGATGGAAATCTGGTAATTGCCGCATTAGAATACGACGCTGTTGAACGAACGATGACCATGAGCAAGATCGATTGGAACGGCGATTCGCTGTGGCCCGAACCAATTGACCTCGAAAATCCTTTTGAATACGGCGAGTTATTTTTCCAGATGATATCAGACGATAATGATGGCGTTTATCTCGTGTTCAAATCTGTGGGATATGAATACAATCAGCAGTCCATTCAGCGAATAAGCGGAGGTGGTGAGATCCTCTGGCAACCGGGGGGAATTGACCTCTTCGATGGCGAGTTTACATTGACACCATGCCAGACTTGCGCGGATGGCGAAGGCGGTATCATCGCCTGCACGATTATAGGCCCTTATTACTTTGTTGCCCAGCGCATCATGCCGGACGGATCATCACCCTGGGACGATGACGGTGTAATCTATATTGGAAACAGAGACAACACGGACGTGATGGACATCGTACCTACCGGGGATGGGCATTTCACGACGATCAGCTGCGATACAGACAATTTCAACCTATTTATTCAGCGATTGGATATCGACGGCAATCTGTGCGGTGATCCTGTCGCCTCTGGAGGGGATTTCAACACTTATGGCTGGAATAAGCTCGTCTCCGATGAGGAAGGAAATACTTACTTTGTCTGGTCGAGCCGTGACGATGGACATCCTGCTATCCACATGGAAAAGTTCGATCAGGATTGCCTGTCATGCTGGTACTACAGCCATACTGTTACCGATGATTCAGGATACTATGCTCGGCCCAGTGTTGTCTTCGACGACGAAGGAAATATCTATCAGTCGTGGTTTTACTTCGACAATTACGACGTAAAAATGAGCCTGTTGAAATTCAATTCGGAAGGAGAACCGTTATGGGGAACGGAAGGTCTCGAGATCAGCGATGGCATGGACGATATCAGCTACACGTGCTTACAATACATCGACGACAATCTTGTGCTTGTGTGGCAGGATCAGCGAGGGGTTATATCATCCATCCAGCGGCAACGGGTCACTTGCAGCGGTGCGCTTCAATACGATGACGAGGGCATGGTGCTTTTTAGCTGTTTCGATGGCTACACGCATGAGTACACGGTGGCCGAACGCGAGGATTACGCAGTAGAGAGACTATACTATACCTGGTGGGCTTACAATGACTTCACGCTCAACATGCAGTCAATCGATAGCGATGGTAATTTCTCAGTCCTGCCGTATGGGCAGGTGATCCACGAAGATTTCTCGAATTCGAATCAAGTAAAAACGATGCTCCCCTTGCAGGACGATACGATTATTGTCTGGACCTATATGACAAGCGCTCAGACGCAACTGCGTGCGAATCGTTTTGACCAGAACGGGCAACGCCAGTGGCCTAACGATCTTTTCCTGGATGGTGTTGGCCAGAGTGAAGGTTCGTTTAACAACGTACTGGCGAAGCAGGATGGGAGTAAACTTATTATCGCCTGGACTGCTCATTCCAACAACGTCGATCAGATCAAGATGCTCATGCTCGTCAACGACGAACCCGCATGGGACGACCCGATCGATATTGGCGGCACACTCTCCAGCAACAGCGAACTGCTCTGCATCGAGGACGAATACATCCTATGGGAAGAAAACGGACCACGCGTCCTGAGAATCCAGGATAACGGCACCCCCTATCCCGGATGGGACACTGAAGGATTGCTGGTGACTACCGTCGAAGAGACAAATTCCGAGTGGAACGCGGTCAACACCGAGGATGGGTTGGCAATCTTATGGCTCATGCGCTATAATGGTGACAGAACCATCCGGCTTCAGGTTGTGAGTCCCGACGGCAGGCTTCGCTGGTTCGATGGTGACCCCATCATTGACCAGAACCAACTCTACACTCCAATACTGAAGATCAACAGCAAAGACGCCTACGTATTTTGGCGCACCCAGGGAAAACTGCAAGTGCAGGCATTCACGCTGCACGGCGAACCGCTTTGGAATGAACCCGTAGATATTAGCGAATCGCAAATTAAACTCGAAGATGTCACCGCTACCCCTGACGGGTATTTGATCGGATGCAGTTATATGAATGAAAGCGATTGCGCCGATATCTTCTTGCAGCACATCGATTACAACGGTAACCTGTGGTCTGCGAATCTATACCCATGCAATGTGCCACAGGAGAAAGCAGACTTGAACATCATCCGCTCGACAAACGGCGGCTACTTCATTGTCTGGAGCGATCAGCGTAATTATTTCTCGTATGACGATCTCTATGTGCAATATTTGGACTACTACGCCACCGACTGCGACGAAAGCGACCTTACGCCTGTTTGGAATCCAGGACTGAGTGTATCGCCCAACCCGTTCAATCCCGAGACGTCAATCAGGTTCTCGCTACCTGTAAAATCGAGTGTAAAGCTGAACGTTTACAACATCAGAGGCCAGTTGGTCAATACACTATGCGATGAACAGATGAATGCAGGCGATCACCGTATCGAATGGGATGGCAGGGATCGCAGACAGAAAGCGGTATCAAGCGGTGTCTATCTGATAAATCTGAATATCGAAGGTAAAGACTACCACCACAAGACGCTTCTATTGAAATAAGGAAGTCCGATGCGAAAAATGCAATTGTTTCTATTGCTTCTGTTCTTCAGCGTGCTTTCTGCACAGCCATACCTCTGGCAGGAAAACGGGATTCCGCTCGCTAACGAAAAGGACTTTCAATATTCTGGATATTCCGCACAAAGTGACGATGGATCGACGATCACCTGCTGGACAGAAATAACCAATTCGAGCATGGATGTCTGGGCAATGCGTTTCGATGAATACGGTGATGAGATGTGGCCTGAGCCACAAATGATATTCGATACCGATCTCCCGCTCAGGGGGCCAAGGCTTGACTGTACCTGTGATGGTAATATGATCGTTTCTGCCTATTACGGAGATTACAATTCCGATACCATCATGTTGAATAAGATCGATCTTAATGGCATCCCGTTATGGACGGAACCACTTGCTCTGCAATGTGCTTTAGTAAATACAATCATGAATTACACGATTGTTCCAGATCAAGAGGGCGGTATATATCTGATTATTGGCTCGCTGGATTACCCAGACGCATCATACAATCTCTTTCGTATCGGATCAAATGGTGAACTCCTCTGGGATTCTGAATCAATCGAGCTTTTCAACTCAGATCCAGATCTTGCCTATGGGATATCAGCCTGCTCAGATTGCCAGGGAGGCGTCATCGCCTGTGGCTACCTCGGTGACGATCACAACCTCATCGGGCAACGCATCCTGCCGGATGGATCCATGCCCTGGGGTGAAAACGGTATCGTGGAAATCATGGAACTGGGCGAAAACGCAGGAATCGAGATTATCCCCGCCGGAACCGATCAGTTTGCTTTACTGAAATCAAAGCTCTACGGCTATGGATTCGACCTGTATCGCATGGACATCGACGGTAATCTTCTTCCAATCGAGCCTGCGCATATCGGACAAAGCTATAGCTACTTCGGAGCTAATGATTTTATCAGTGATGCTTCAGGAAATGTCTATATCGGCTGGTCAAGTTCCTTCAAAGATTATGACAATGTGAATGCTCAGAAGATTGATTCTGCAAACCAACTATGCTGGGATAACCAACTCCATTCATGCGGTATTCGTTGCTCGATTGCCCGTATGACCCTGCAGTTAGGTATTGATGGTAGCTTGTATCAAAGCTGGGCTGAATACACTTATGCATTGGATAACTATAGCCTGCGTCTCCAGAAATATAACATGAACGGAAATGCGCTTTGGGGTGACCATGGTGTTGTCGTCGCAGAAGGATGCGGAAACATGTCCTGGCCATGCCACGTGATCAGCAATAACAATAATCTTCTGCTCTGGTCGGATACCAGCGATGTCAACTACGCATTCAACCGGCAGATGTTCTTATCCAACGGTATCGCTCTGTTCGACGACGAGAGCATAACCTACTACAGTGGGATCGACGATGTCATGTCTTCTATGACCTTTGCTGAGCGAGAGGACACGGCAACAGACAACCTCTTTTTCACATGGTATTCCAGCGAGAAAGATGTATTCTATATGCAATCGATCGACAGCAACGGCGAAATCTCCGCTCAACCATACGAGAAACCGTTATTGAAAGAACTGAATTTAATCGATCCTGTGCTGGACATCTTCCCCATTCAGGATGATTTCATCATTTTCTGGATAAATGAAATCGATGGGCAATACCAACTGCTCGCGAACCGGTTTAACGCCAATTGCTCCCGGATATGGAGCAACGATATTGTACTGGATCAGGGGACTTCAAGCGAAATCACGCCCATCAGAAATTTATCGACGCAGCTTTACCAGGGAGTAATCGAAGTAGGCTGGGATTTCGATGATGGCGAGCAATCGCGGATCAAGTTTCAGAAGATCATAGATGGTGAGTTGTTCTGGCAAGAGCCGATAACGATCGGCGGAGCTATCACCGAACACCCCCTTCTCGTTGCGATCGAGGACGATTATATCCTATGGGCAGAAAACGGCTTCCGCGCGTTGCGATTAGCGCAGGACGGCTCACCCTGTGAAGGTTGGGATATAAAAGGCCATTTGGTGACGCGGGTTATCGGATTGAACACCTTCTGGAACGTAATCAACACAGAAGATGGCTTGGTTCTTGTCTGGCTCATGTATGAAAATGGCGATAAAAGCATTCGATTACAGGTTGTAGGCCGCGACGGTTCCATGCGATGGTTCGACGGTGATCCACTCGTGACCACAAGTAACATATTCACACCAATGCTGGAGATCAACGGCAAGAACCTCTATGTCTTCTGGCGTACTTTCGACGAAGTGTATATTCAATCCTTCACTATGCACGGCGAACCGATTTGGGATTCGCCACTCACCATCGTGAAATCGGATATCAGGTTGGAGGATGTCGTTCCCACACCTGATGGATATCTCGTGGGATGCTCATACGGCGAAGAAGGGGATTTGATGTTACAGCACGTGAATTACAATGGCAATTTATGGGAAAACGAACTCACTGTATGCAATCTACCCGGTGAGCAATCGGAACTTAACATCATCCGCTCCACTAACAGGCGCTATTTCCTTACCTGGAAGGACTACCGTGGCGATAATAACAATGCTCAACAATATATCCAATATCTTGACTACCACGCAACAGGCTGCGATGAAAGCGACCTGACGCCTATTTGGGATCCAGGTCTGAGCGTATCGCCCAACCCGTTCAATCCGGAGACATCCGTGCGATTCTCGCTGCCCACTAATTCACACGTCGTGTTGAGCGTTTACAACATCAGAGGCCAGTTGATCACAACACTATGCGATGAACAGATGAATGCAGGCGATCACCGTATCGAATGGGATGGCAGGGATCGCAGACAAAAAGCGGTATCAAGCGGTGTCTACTTGTTGAATCTGAAGATTGATGTCAGGAATTACAGAAGCAAGGCATTGCTGTTGAAATAGAGATGCCAAGCTGGAGCTTGGCGATCCAAAGAGAATTGCTTCAGAAAAAATGCCTATTGCTTGAGCTTGTCGATCCAAAAAGAAATGCTTCAGTAAAAAATGCCTATTGCTTGAGCTTGGCGATCCAAAGGAAACAGCTACAGCAAGCTATTCTTAATGCATGAGATTGGTGATCCGAAGGAGAATTATTACAGCCAGACACCGAAACCGAGCCGGGCGGTGTGACTTACTTCCTCAAACATGAACCTGTATTCGTATTCGAGGTTGATCTCGAATCGATTGTAAATATATCCCGCCGCAACCTGCACCCGTTGGAACTGGTCGTTGTTATCGTTGTCTTCCTCGTCGAAGTAGAAGCAATTCTCCGCACTCAGCTTGTAGAACATCGGCTTTCTGTACGCCCTTATCTTGTATGCGACATCCAAGGAAGAGCCTTCAGTATCCATCCCATACAGCGAATATCCCGCGCATAGGCGGAAATCAACATACTCGTTGTGTGCAAAGATAAACGACGGCATGATCTGCAATTCACTACCAATCGCCTCGACGTCTACAAAGGTGAACTGCTGATATTCCGTCTCAAGCACAACACGTTTCCAACTCGATTCAAACTTGAAACGAAAATTCTCACCTGCCTCATCACCAAGACGATCGTTCGCAGACAGGTAAAAATCCCATGATTGCCCTTGAGGAATCTTGAAGCCGTCGTCTTTTGCAAAGGGATAATCCTGATAGCCATACCGGTCGGAGAGTTCGTCGCCCAACATCCAGCCGGGAAAGAGGACGAGTACGATCGATCCGGCAGCTGTGGCGAGAAGCGCATTGCTGACAGCCTTCGAATCGGCATTGAGTCGATGTTGCGTATCATTGGCGAAAACGCTGCATGCAATCGCCATGATAAGGATGATGATAATGATTTTATTCATGTAGATTGTCAAAATCGGATGAGCTTTCCAGATCGAGGATCTTGTTCCCATCGATGTAGTCCTGTGTTTCAACATGTGTGATATGCTGAAGCTTGTCTGTAATCTCAGCAAGCCGGTCAACCTGACTCTTGAGTTTTTCGAGGGTCTTGATTCCTTCCGGAGATTTTTCATTCATCGTTCGCAGTTCGATAACGCTGGAAAGGTACTGTAACGGTTGATTCATTTCGTGGCACACAGCGCCTGCCAGTTCGAGCGTCACTTCAAGCCGCTCTTTCGCAAGCCGTTCCGCTTCCGCCATCTTGCGCCATGATTCATCCGATATGGTAACAATCAGGCGACCGCGTGTCTCGTCTTTATCGATGCGGCTGATCTTGATATGCGCTGGGAATTTACTACCGTCTTTACGCTGGCATAGGACATCCGTTTCGACAGGTAGGTTCTTCAGCAGCATCTCATTTTGCAAGCGCGATAACTTCTCGTATTCCTGGCCTGTAGCGAACAAGGTCGGGAACAGAACATTTTGCATACCTTCATCTTCGAAGAAGAAAATCATGAGCATTCCGCTATTGGCCCAGCGCACTTTTCCGTCGTCGATCATGGCAATACCGATGGGTGAAGAGGACAGAATAGTCTCCAGTGTCTGGTTTGATTCCTTCAAAGCTTCTTCGATCCGTACACGTTCGTCTATCTCCTGCACGAGATTATCCCGCGTGGTAGTCAAGTTGTTCAGCCTGTTGGTCATGCGGTTGATCGTCGAGGCAAGAACACCGATTTCGTCGTCCGACCATACCTTGACCTGATAATCGAGGTTACCGTCGGAGATATAGTCGATATCGTTCATCAGGCTGTCCGTCGATCGAATGACACCGGATGCCGTGAACTGATTGATGACTGCCAGCGATATAACCAAAAACAAGCTGAGAAAGAGTATAATCAGGTTGATTCGATGCTGCGAAGAAAAGGTCTTTTTCTCCACAAGATTCTGCAAAATGAACGAATTTGATACAAGTTCCTGTGATACGACAAGAATCTGACCCGACATGCTGGTGATGCGATCTCGAGTAATTTCTTTCTGATAGTCGGGCCTGTTTCGTTTCAGAATCTCAGCCTGAAGCTTACGATAATGGTTATACAGCTTGCCGATGTTCATCTGTATCTGCTGATATAACCGGATTTCGTCTTTATCGATGAAGGTGGTCGATTTGAGCTGCTGGATCAGCGAATTGTATTTCTGCTGCCACTGATCCTGCTGCCGTGTTTCGGAGATATCATCCGAGGCATTTTCGATATAAATGAGGTATTGGTGAGTAAGAATCTCGAGGTCTGTTACCGACCGTGCAATATTCGAGCTTTCGATAGCGAGCTTGCTGAGCCTGTTCGCTTCGCGATCGCCAATGAATATCACCGTACCAGCAATCAGCACGACAAGTACCGTAAGATAGATGTTTAATCGTAGCTTATGTTTCAGCTTCATTGAATATCCTATCGAATAATTGTAACTGCAGCCGGATTGCTATGGCTTAGAAAAGTTGTATCGATAAATTCGCGGTAATCGGGTACGACCTGTGTTTTCAACATATCGTGCCTGATTAGCCAGCGGGTCACATTTTCAAGCTCGAGAATAAGGTTTTGCTCCAGGCTGACATGCAGCCGTGTGTTCGGATCGGTCCAGGCGTTTGCCTTCTCCATATTTAGCGATTGAATGAATTCTCCAAAATCCGAAGATTTTGTAAGGTAATCATCTTCTGCATCTACCAATGCTTGAACAAAATTCTCCACTACCTCCGGGTGAAGCTTTATATATCTTTCCGTCGTCACAACATTGAGCGTATTGGCGGGTAAATCAACGCTCTCAAACCGAATTACCTTTCCATTCAGTTCCTTTTCTGCCTGTCCAATATACGGATCCCGAAGGCATATAGCATCCAAATCACCGTCGACAAACGACTCAACTAACTCGCTGGCAGGCTGGAAAATGATTTCCACACTATCTTCAGGAATGCGATATTCCAAAAGGTAGTGATCGAGAAAATAATGAATGGACGAACCGGATGTGGTGCCAATTTTATGCCTTTTCAAGTCAGTCGGTTCCAGCAAGCCATGATCTTTCCGGGCAATCAGGGTATAGAGGTCGTAGAATGTTGCTATAGATGCAACTATTCGAAGACTATCATTCTTGATCGCCTCGTATGCAAAAGGTCCGAGCCCTACAACGCAAATATCCACATCGTCATCGATCAATCCTCGAAGCGCTTGCTTCCCGGTATCATATGGCGATAGCTTCACCTGAAGGCAGTTTTCTTCAAATGCGCCGGAATGACTGGCAAGTGCGGGGAGAAAATTAAGATTCTCAGAGCAACCGAATCGTACAGGATAAAGCGCACAGCGCGTCTGATGCCTATAGAACAAATAGGAGAAAATCGCGCCGGCAACAAGTACGAGAATGACAGGTATGTATATTTTTCTTTTCATGAATTACCAACCTGTATAAAATGTATTTGTGGTGGTTCTGCGTGTCAATTATTTTCACCTATAAATTGCGATTACAGAAAATGATAAGGAGACTCGAGGAACATTTCTTGCATCGATTAATCATAGAGGTATATATATGAAAAGGTTATGGTTCATCATTCTCGCTCTAACATGCGTTCAGTTAGCATTTTCGCAGATTACAAATATCAATCCTGATCCCAACGGCGAACCGTGGATCGTTGGAGGACTTCGGCCTCTCACCCACAGCGACTCGCTTTATCTGGACTCATTACCCAAGCTACGCCTCACACAAGATCAGGCAAACCGTAACCGGCCAGCCGCAATCGACAACTCCCAATACCCCTATTTCCGGCCCATCTTCAATCAGCAGGGCGGAAGCTGCGGACAGGCAAGCGGTATTGGCTACAATTTTACCTACGAGATAGACTGGGAACGCGAGGTAAGCGCGGATTCCGGCGAAAACCAATATCCCACTCATTACACATGGAATTTCCTCAACGGTGGAAGCGGCGGTGGATCATGGTACTGGGATGGCTGGAGCATCATCGATGCCGGCGGATGCCCGGATGTCATTACATATGGTGGCGATTATGCGACCGGCGGACCTCAGCGCTGGATGAGCGGCTACGAAAGCTTCCGGACAGGCATGGAAAACCGTACGCTCGAAGTCTCCTCCATCTTCGTCGGTGATTCGCTCGGCCTTGCCACGCTAAAGGCATGGATGAACGACCACCTCGACGGCTCCGAGATCGGCGGCCTGGCAAACTTCGCTTGCGGCATGACCGACTATCAGTGGATTTACCTCAACAGCGACAGCCCCGAGACCGGTATGCGCTGCGTGATCCAGTGGGGCGACGTGATGAACCACGCCACGACTTTCGTCGGATACAACGACTCCATCCGCTATGACTACAACGGTGACGGACTCTACACGAATGATTACGATATCAACGGCGACGAGGTTGTCGATATGCGCGACTGGGAAATCGGCGCTCTTATCGTGGCCAACAGCTGGGGAGAGTCGTTCGGTGACGACGGTAAGATATACATGATGTACAAACTCCTGGCGGAAGAAGTGTCCAACGGCGGTGTCTGGCAAAACACGGTTCACGTCATGCGCGCTCGTGAAAGCTTTATACCGTTGCTGACGTCAAAGGTTATAATGACGCACGATTGCCGCAATAAGATCAAGATCAGCGCGGGAATTTCTACCGACCTGAATGCTGCCGAACCCGATTTCGTTATCGAATTTCCCATGTTCAACTACCAGGGCGGTGAATTATACATGCAGGGCGGTGAGAATGAAGCTGACAAGACCATCGAGATTGGGCTCGATTTCACACCGCTGCTAAGCCATATCGAACTCGGGCAGGAGTTCCGTATCTTCCTGATGGTTAACGAGAGTGATCCCGATGGCACTGCTACCGGCTCGATCGATTACTTCTCCATCTATGACGAAACGGGTGACGAACCGATTGAATACGCATGGAATGAAACAACCTTGCCCATCGTGAACAACGACCTGACGCAATGCTATATCAATGCGGTGATCGATTTCGACCGTGTGGAAGTTCCGGATCAGGAATTGCCCGAGGCAAGTCCAGGCTATCCGTACGAATACCAGTTTGTCGCACAAAACGGCGAAGCACCCTACACGTGGAGTATGCTGATGGGATGCGATGAAACACCATTCGAAGCGGAATACCCGGATTTTGAGGGAACACAGGTCTTCCCAAACGACAACGACGACGGGAGCACCATGCAGATTCTACCGTTCAACTTCCCCTTCTTTGGCGAGAATTACGAATTCATCTACATCGGCACAGACGGCAGCATCGGCTTCGAATACGGCTCCACCAGTGTTCGCAATTCAAATACGCTCATCAACACCCGCGTGATTACCCCCTATGGCGCTGATTTGCTGCTTGTTGAAGAACTCGGCGATGGTATCTGGGTCGATCACGACTCTCATCGAATGAAAATCCACTGGCACGCCTCACGCTATGGTAATGTCACGTTCGACCTCGACGTTACGGCCTATCTTTACAATGATGGAAAAATCGAGTTTTACTACGGCGACATAGATCCTTCGATCAGTTGGGTTGCCGGGATTTCCGCTGGTGACGGCGTCAACTACGATCTGCTCGATATCTCTGGTCAAATGCAGATCGAACCCGGCTACGCCTGTTTCTACACACATCCGAACCTTCCCGAGAACATGGAGCTGACACCTGAAGGTATCCTGATGGGAACACCCACGGAGCCGGAGCAGAGCTGGCCAATTACCGTGCTTGTGGAGGACAACCATCGCGTTAGAGCACAGAACTCCTTTGATTTCACCACCGGCGTGCAAAGCACCGGCTCCGATGCAACACCGGCTCTTACCGAGTTGCACCAGAACGTCCCCAACCCCTTCAATCCCTCAACAACGATCAGCTACAGCATTCCGGGTAAGACAGACGTCAAGCTCGCAATCTACAACATTCGTGGCCAGAAAGTTGCCACGCTGGTTCACGAAACGCAAGATGCCGGACCGCACTCGGTCACATGGCAGGGCGTTGATCACCACGGCAAGCCCGTCTCCAGCGGCATTTACTTCTATCGCCTCGAAGCCGGCGACAACCAGCTCGTGAAAAAGATGCTGCTGATGAAGTAAATTCCGCTAAACATCCACGATAATCGGGATGCTTACGTTTACAAAGTGAATATTCAGAATAGCTGTAGGGGCAATCCACCGCGATTGCCCTTTCTCTATCGTGTCGTGCTTCGATACGCTCCTGCGTCGTATTCGTGGGATTCGAGTTTGTGTTTCGCAAAACTCACAACTCAAGCATGACACGGTTAATCGTACGCCCCTCTCTCTTTGTCATCCCGAGTAGCGCGACGCGCGTATCGAGGGAGAATGCATAGCTGGAGCCTGCGTGACCAAGACATCCGATTCCAACAATCTTGACAGGTGCGCATCAACGTGTAAACTTGTGGAATTAACGATACAGGATTGCACGATGCAAAGATTATCACATGTTCTGATCATCCTTATGCTTCTGGTGACCTCGCTCCACGCGGTAACCATAGCCGATTCACTTCAGATCGCGCTCGATTCGTTGCAGGTTACGATTATCTCCGCACGTGAAGCAAGTGATTCGCTGGCGATACCCATCCTCATGCAGCAACGCGGAGCGCTGGCAAACCAACTCTCGTTCATGCAACTGGACACACATGCTCCGCTTACGGTTTCCTACGGAAACATCGCGCTCGAATCGGCGATCGCTGCCGGCGACACCATGCTCGCCGCACAGGCTCACCTCAACATTGGCTCCGGTTACCTTAAGCTGGAGGACTACCGCAACGCCGCCGAGCACTTCCACGAAGCACTTGGAATCTACACTCGTCAGGATGACCGTTACGGGCAATGCCTGAGTCTCAATTTCCTGGGGGTGATATTCCGCGAGTTGGAGAATTTTCCAAAATCGGAGGACTACTTCCGCCGTTCTCTGGAAGCTGCCGGAGAGGATAAACGAATCCGCATCCGGATCTACACCAACCTCGGCAACCTCTACCTCAAACAGAAATTCTTCGACGAAGCCGTGCGCTCATTCGAAGAAGCTTACTACCTCTCAGAAGAGCTGGGAATGCCATTGGAGGCGGTTAACAGCCGTATCCGCATCGCAGCCGTCTATCATGAATCGGGCGAGCTGAACCGCGCCTATTCCGCATACCGGCTGATTCTCCAGCAGGACGACGTTCCCCAGAAAGCCGATATTCTCAACCGAATCGGCAAGGTGCTGATGGATCGCAAGGACTACGACCAAGCGTTGGAATACCTCAATAAATCCCAGGAATCATATCGAACGCAGGCCGACACGCTACACATGCTGTCCGTTATGCAGAATCTCGCCGAAACCCACCGTGAACTCCTCCACTTCAGCCAGGCAATCGCACTCTACAGCGATCTTCTCACCATCGCGCAACAGCGCTCCCTGGATCGCCTTCAGGCTGACGCTATGCTGGGAATGGTGCTCGTTTACCGTTCTAAAGGCGACGCGACTAACGCCGGGAAGATCATCGACCGGTTTTTCAAAGAGTTTGACACCAGATTGTATCCGGCGGTTACACTCGAGATGTTGAAAGTGATTACGCAGCTCCACTACGACAAGAACGACCTACGCAAGGCATTTGAGACGCAGCAGCAATACATCGACTACCTCGATCACGTAAACCGTAGCGAAAACCGCAAGCAGATCGAAGAGCTTAAGGTGCGCTACGAGACGGAGTTAATCGACTACCGGCAGGAGATCGAGCACCAGCGCCAACAGAAAGAGCAGCTTGTCGAGCAGTGGGACGACCGCGAAAAGAAGGTTCATCAGCTGAAGATACAGGTCGAGAATCTGGAAGAGGAATTGAAGGAGTGCAATGTCGAGAAGGCTCTGATAGAGGAACAAGCGCGGATGGACCGGGAATCGCACAAGAAGAATGTCATCTTCCTGAGCATCACCGGTGCTGGCATTCTGATACTGGCTGGTCTGATGCTATGGTTCTGGCTTAGAAGCAAATAGCGAATTACTTGTCCGGCGAGAAATTAACGCAATTCTGCAACGCCTGATGTCCGCAGTTGATCCAATGGCGGCAGCTCCTGCACTGAGAAGTCTCCCATGCGCTACGGAACCAGTGCGCGTTCTTGCGAATCCAATCTATGACATACGGTCTGCCGGGATCACTCTGAATCCGGCAACCTTCGCACCATTTATCTATTTCGATCTTTCTGATCTGAACATGCATGAATCTTTTCATAACATCCTCACCCCGTTCCACCTCGCGTGGTGAAAGCGTTGGGTAAAAACAGTGCAAGTTTCGTTCCCGTCACGCCAACCGCGCTGAAATCCATTCACCGCGCGCCTCGATGCACCGCGTAACCACATAGCCCACATGCAATCGGAAGAATCGCCCTGCCATCAACGGAAATATTTTCTGAACTGCCCGTACTGGTGTGCGTATAAATCCTGCTTGACACCTGTCATAAATATCCTACAAAATCGTCGTATGACGGGTATCACGTCGGCGATCGTTTTTTACAATCCGCAACATGGTAGTTGCAACATTATAAGCAAGTAACAGGGAACACACCGAAAACATCCGCTTTTCCTTGACAAGGCTCCGGCATCCTTTTTTTTGTTTCCAATTCGTACCTCAGGAGTTGTGTATGGACACGAATCGCATCCACGAACACCCGATCCTGCCGCAGAAGGCATGCGACAAGATAACCTTTTATTGGAATAAATCCCCTCTGACCGCCTGCCGCGGCGAGGTCATATCCTCCGCGCTGATGGCAAACGGTATTAAAATATTCGGTCACCACGAGAAGGACGGAAGCGCGCAGGGGATCTTCTGCGCCAACGGCCAGTGCGCCAAGTGCGCGGTGATCGCCAATGGCGTCCCGGTGAAGTCGTGCATGACACCGGTGGAAGAGAACATGATCGTGGAGAGCGTGGAAGGCCTTCCCGAGCTCCCGGAAACCACCGACCGGATCAAGATGGACCCCATCGAGGAGATCGAAACGGACGTGCTGATCATCGGCGGCGGCCCGGCGGGACTCTCCGCTGCGCTGGAACTCGGCGGACGCGGCATCCCGACTCTGATCGTGGACGACAAGAGCGAACTCGGCGGCAAGCTGGTCTTGCAAACCCATAAATTCTTCGGATCGGTAGAGGATTCCTACGCCGGTACCCGCGGCAACGACATCGGCAAGATGCTCGCCGAAAAAGCTGCGAACACACCTAACATCACCTGCTGGGCAAACAGCACTGTGCTGTTCGCGTTCAAGGACAAGAAAGTCGGCATCCTCAAAGATGGCGTTTACAAGCTGGCCACGCCCAAAATGGTGCTGAACACCGCCGGAGCGCGAGAGAAATTCCTGCGCTTCGCAGGCAACACCCTCGCCGGCATCTACGGAGCTGGCGCGTTCCAGACGCTGGTCAACCGCGACCTGGTGCGTCCCACCAAGCGGCTGTTCATCATCGGCGGCGGCAACGTCGGCCTGATTGCCGGCTATCATGCGCTGCAAGCGGATATCGAGGTGGTCGGACTGGTGGAAGCCATGCCCATGTGCGGCGGCTACAAAGTTCACGCCGATAAGCTCAAGCGACTCGGCGTTCCCATCTATACTTCGCACACCATCCTGTGCGCAAACGGCGAAGAGACGGTCAGTTCGGTCACGATCGCGCAGATCGACAAGAATTTCAAGCCCATCGCTGGTACCGAGAAGACCTTCTCCTGCGATACCATCCTGATAGCGGTCGGACTCAGCAGCGTCGATGAATTCACGCAGGAAGCGCAGACAGCCGGTATCCCGGTTTATGCTGCCGGTGACGCGGCGGAGATCGCAGAGGCATCCTCGGCGATGTTCAACGGCAAGATCGCCGGACTCCAGATCGCCGACGACATGCAGGGGCAATCGGGCAATATCCCGCAGAGCTGGTACGAAAAAGCCGAAGTGCTCAAGAAGCACCCCGGCCCGGTCAAGCCACAACGAGTCCATCCCGAAGAATCGGGCGTCTTCCCCATCACCCACTGCATTCAAGAGATCCCTTGCAACCCATGTACATCCATCTGCCCGACGAACGCGATCCATCTGGATGGCGATCCCATCATGGGCAACCCATATTACGAAGGCAAATGCATCGGCTGCGGTCAGTGCGTGGCGATCTGCCCCGGCCTGGCTATCACACTGGTCGATTACCGAAAGGACGCCGAAAACCCAACCGTCACGCTGCCCTACGAAGTCGGCAACAACCCCATCGAAGCTGGCGACACCATACAGGTGACCGACATCGACGGCAACAAGCTGGCCGATCTTGAAGTCACCGGCGTCACCACGGTGAAGAATCGCAAGACGCAACTTGTCAAGGTCGCGGCTCCGAAGGCTATCGCGAAAAAGATCGTCGGTATCCGCATCCAGCCGGAGGCGGTATCCGCACCCATGGAAGAGACCATCATGCCGGTACTGACACCGGACGACGCCATGGTCTGCCTCTGCGAGCGCGTTACGGCAGGCGAGGTCAGAGCGTTGATCCGTCAGGGCATCACCGACATCAATCACATCAAGTCGGTTACGCACCTCGGTATGGGGCCCTGCGGCAGCAAAACCTGCGATGTTCTGCTCAAGCAGATTTTCCGCGAAGAGGGTATTCCATCGGAGAATGTCGTTCCGCACACCGTGCGACCGGTTTTCGTGGAAGTTCCGATGAAGGTTTTCGTGCAAGGGAAGGGAGAATAACATGGCTGAGATTTTTGATGTTGTTGTAATCGGCGCTGGAAGCGTTGGCGTTCCCACCGCGATCTCGCTGGCAGAAAAAGGCTTGAAAACCCTGGTTATCGAGCGAAAACCCTCACCTGGGCAACAGAACAACAAGAAGGCAATCGGTGGTATCCGCGCTACCCATTCCGACTACGGAAAAATTCAGATTAGTCTCCGAAGCATCGAGATTTTCTCCTCCTGGAAAGAGAAATACGGCCACGATATCGATTGGCTGTCCAATGGATACAGCTATCCCGCATACAGCGAAGCCGATGAAAAGAAGCTCAAAGATCTCCTGAAGATCCAGAAGTCGTTCGGCCTTAACATCGACTGGCTTTCACCGGAAGAATACAACGAACTGGTACCTGGCATCAACATGGACGGACTTCGCGGCTCCACCTATTCGCCCGAAGACGGTAGCGCATCTCCACTCCTGGCGATGAGCGCCTACTATTTCCGCGCAAAGGATCTCGGCGTCGAGTTTCGTTTCAATGAAACCGTCACCGGATTCGATCGCACCGACGGACATATCACCGGCGTTACCACCGATAAGGGCAGCTACGCCTGCGGTTGGGTGGTCAATGCCAGCGGCAACGGCGCACGTCAGATCGGTGAATTGCTCGATATCGATATCCCGGTCAAGCCGGACACCCACGAAGCCGCCATCACCGAACCGGTCAAACGCTTCTTCGGCCCGATGGTTGTCGATATGCGTCCCGCCGGTGATTCGCTGAACTACTATTTTTACCAGAGCAAAGAAGGACAGGTCATCTTCTGTATCACGCCCGATCCACCCATCTACGATATCGACCAGGACTCAACCTCTGTATTCCTGCCTCAAGTCGCTCCACGAATGCTCGACCTCTATCCGAGATTGGGCAACCTCAAGATCCGCCGCACCTGGCGTGGCCAGTACCCCATGACACCGGACGGATTCCCCATCGTAGGTATTGTGGATGACTACGACAATTACGTGCACAACGTTGGTATGTGCGGTCAGGGCTTCATGCTGGGGCCAGGTATGGGTGAGCTTGTAGCACGCATCGTAGCCGGAGAAGTCTCTGAGGACGATAGAAAAATTCTCAAGAGTTTCGATCCCTATCGCAGCTTCGAGGGCGAGGAGAAATTCAAGTAATCATTTTCGTATGCAATTTAAATAAAACTCGCCGGTATCAAATCGGCGAGTTTCGTTTTATGGTAAAATGTTTCTTTCTACGGCTGATCACTCACTACGATCTTGTAGAACCGCCTTTGCGCATACGCAGGATCAACATTGATGCTTGTGCCTTGTGTCGTCACGAGCAGATTCGTCTCATCGCAGGCGAAATCAGGTAAGTCACCAGTATAAACCCGATACCAGACGCCGTTTTCTTCCGGATAGCTGTTGCCGCCAAAGCCGCCCTCCGTAACCTCATTCCACGAGAGCGTCGCCGAATCCGTGCGAGTACCGCCAAACGCCAGCGTGACATCGCTTGTCGCATAAGGCGCGATGTTATCGACCGAATAGCCGGAGGCGGAGTTGGATGTGAAATAGCCTGTATCAAAATGGTACAGCACTCGATAGGTGGAAGTATAATCACTCTCTGGAAGCGAAGCCGATGAATCGACCAGCGTAGGCAGGACAACAGCATACTCTTCGTACATGGTAGCGGGAATGTTCATCAGGTATGTCCAGTATTCGGAGCGATCATTCAGTAGGATCTGGCTGTTCTCATCCAACATATCCAGACTCACCGATAACGGATTCGTTACTATGATGGCACTGGTATCGATAGCCCTTGTGTTATCGACCCGTCTCCATACCGTATAGAAGTTATTCGGCGAGTACGTTACATCCAGGTTGCAACGGTTCCAGAGAAGTTCGATCTGATGACCCTGATCGCCTGAGATGTCATCTACATGAACGATCTCGGGAATACTGTATTCGATACTGAGGATTGGATATTCTCCTTCGAAGTAAACCCAGATGTCATTCGTACCATTCGATACCTCTCCGACGAAATCCCAACCGGCGTCAGTGTAGGTTGACATCATTTTCATCTCTGCTGTCGTTTTCCCGGTTCCGCCATGGCTTGTTTCGTAGCCTGAAGTCTCGATATCCCAGAAGCAATTCGTTACAGCATTCCCTCCTGCGCCCAGGAATCCTCCATCATTGTAATTACCAACCACAACAGCAGTACTATAGCAATTTGAAATGGACACACTTGGCTCCGTTGAGCCGATACAACCACCAACATAGCCATTTCCGGTTACTGATCCGGTGCAATAACAGTTTTCTACCGTTGCAAGCTCCAAAACGTACCCAACTATTCCCCCTACATTGAATGTTGCCGAAGCATTCACTGCACTGTGTGAGGTTTTAATCTGAGAAGAATGATGGGCATATCCAACGATACCACCAACCCATGATCCACCGGAAACATCTCCTGTGGCAGAACAATGTTCAACCACCGTATCTACCATTATATGACCAGCTACACCTCCAGCGCAATAAGTGCTACTGATATCGATATCCTCTACATTCACGTTACGTATCACAGCTGACGAAACAACGCCAAAAAGCCCAACAATAGAGTAACCCATATTGATGTATAGAGAGTCGATTGTGTAATCCCCGCCATCGTAAGTTCCGGTGAAATATACGGCATTTCCAATCGGACTGAAACCGGCACCATTATTCCAATTCCGGGTATCGCCTGCATTGATGTCGGCTGTTTGCTCGAAATGGTAGTTCCATAAATTGTCATTTGCCGACACCCAGAACAGATCGTAAAGTTCTTCGATCCGATAGGGATCTTCCGACGTACCATTACCCGTTGGACGACCGAGCGAATGAGCATCTCCATCTTGCCAGACAAGGTATGGATAACCATCGTTATAGCTTCCATCTAATTCGAAATCCCAAAAATCGTCCGTTCCATTCTGGCGTTCATAGACAAAATCCCAGCCACATCCATGATACATGTAGAAATTAGTCATCTGGTCGGTTGTCTTGCCCGATCCGATAATGCTTGCATTCTGACCAGACGTATCAATGTCCCAAAAACAATTGTCAGCATACTGCGTCCCATCGATAAAGCCTACCAGACCGCCATATTCCGTATCGTCCGCATTTACTTCGCCCGTGCTATAACAATTGCTAAGCCCAGCATCTTCAAGCTTCCCTACAAGGCCACCGACCTTGTTGTACCCACTCACAGCGCCACGTGCAAAGCAATTGCTGATCGTACAATTATTCTCAGTTATTCCCACAAGCCCACCGTAATTTTCTCCGTTGCTTCTTCCAGTTACATCCGCTTCAGAATAGCATGACATCAATATGGAGGTGCTCATTCTGCCGATGAGTCCGCCGCCACCGGAATTCGCGCTGATCTGCCCAGAACATCCGCAATTATAGACGATGCCGTTATTTAGGTACGCTACCAAAGCCGCCACTCTGCTATCGCCAGTGATGTCGAAATCTTCGAGCATTACATTCGATATCGTAGCACCATCGACGTAACTGAACAACGCCCGGTTGTTACCTCCCGGTTTGTTGATAAGCAGATTACTGATCGTGTAACCTTGCCCATCGAACGTCCCAGAAAAAGGAGTTATTGTGCTGCCGATAGGTTCGAATCCATCTCCGCCATTCCATTCCTGTGTTGGCGAAGCATCAATGTCACTGGTAAGAATGAAGTAAGACGTCGGGTAATTTGCCACAGACTGCAATGAATTGATAGTATTCACCTGATATGGACTCGAGACAGAGCCGTCACCACCGGCAAAAGCGAAGATATTGGATATAGTTATAAGAAGGAAAATGAAAAGCAAGTTGGATAGGCGCATAGTTCCCCCTGGATTGTTGTTGATCTACCAAGACACAATACGATCTTAAAACTATGTCAAGCATAAAATTATGGACAGAGATTATTTAATCATTAATGATAACAAGAAATAATCCTGTTTTCCAAGAAACATATCGCTGATTGCGTATCAATAGGAATCTTCGAGATTTTCTCCAATGCAGCAAACACCTTTCTTGACGTGAAAAAGCATCTCATAATACTTTGAACCAAATGCAAAAATTCCGACCCAACGTGGTCTGGATATATGAGGAAACCATGAGAACATCGAGTGAGATACGTCAGCAATTTATCGATTTCTTTCTGTCGAAAGACCACCATCAGGTGCCGTCAGCACCGGTGATCCCGTTCGACGACCCCACCCTGCTTTTCACAAACGCAGGCATGAACCAGTTCAAGAACATCTTCCTGGGCGTTACCAAGCCGGAATTTCCGCGCGTGGTAGATACTCAGAAGTGCATCCGCGCAGGCGGGAAGCACAACGACCTGGAAGAGGTCGGCAAAGACTCCTACCACCATACCTTCTTCGAGATGCTCGGCAACTGGTCATTCGCCGATTACTATAAAAAAGAGGCGATCGGCTGGGCATGGGAGCTCTTTACCAAGGTGTGGGGACTCCCAAAAGACATCCTTTACGCCACCGTGCATCACAGCGATCAGGAAGCGTTCGACTTCTGGAAAAACGAAACCGACATCGATCCTTCACATATCGAGTATCATGGCGATAAAGATAATTTCTGGGAGATGGGCCTGACCGGTCCCTGCGGACCTTGCAGCGAAATCCACATCGATCGCGGTGAAGAGTTCTGTAACATGAAGGATGTCCCGGGACACGTCTGTAAGGTAAACGGAGACTGCCACCGTATCATCGAACTCTGGAACCTGGTATTCATCCAGTTCAACCGCGACGAAGAAGGCGAACTCCACACCCTCGAAAGCCAGTATGTTGACACCGGCGCTGGTTTCGAGCGCGTCTGCATGGTGCTTCAAAATAAGAAATCAAACTACGATACAGACCTTTTCACCCCGATCATCGACGCCATCGCAAAGATGACCGGCGTGGAATATAATCCGGGGGACGCTGGCGTTTCGCATCGTGTAATCGCCGATCACATCCGAGCGTTGAGCTTCGCGATCGCCGATGGTGGACTACCCTCGAACGAAGGCCGCGGATATGTCCTGCGCAGAATCCTGCGACGTGCCGCGCGTCACGGAAGGCTGCTCAATCAGCATGAACCTTTCCTTTACAAACTCGTAAGCGTTGTGAGTAACTTGATGGGGCATCATTTCCACGAACTCATCGAGAAAAAGACACATGTCGAGATGATCATCCAGGCAGAGGAAGAACGCTTCAATGCAACCCTTGATAAGGGTCTGGCAAAATTCGAGGAGATCACGTCCGGCATCGACGGAAACATGATCCCCGGTACAGACGCTTTCATGCTTTACGACACGTTCGGATTTCCGTTCGACCTCACCCGCATCCTCGCCGAAGAACGCGGTATGACCGTTGATGAAGAAGGATTCAGCGTCGAACTCGACAAGCAGCGCACACGAGCACGTGAAGCGGGGAAATTCGTGATGAACCTCGAGAATATCGAGTGGGTAACCTATCGCGAGGACGAGCCCACCGAATTCATCGGATATTTCAGAGACACAACAAATTGTCACATAATCAAATATACGATCGATGATAACAACGATGTACGATTGATTTTAGATCGCACCCCATTCTACGCCGAATCGGGCGGACAAGTCGCCGACATGGGCCGTATCTATAACGAAGAAGTTGAGATTCAGATCTCCGATGTGAAAAAGCAGGGCAACCAGTTTATCCACATCGGAAAGCTCATGAAGGGTATCATTCGCGACCACGAATATACTGCCGCGATCGAGAAGGAATACCGAAAGAACGTTGCCCGTAACCACACTGCAACGCACCTTCTGCACGCGGCGCTCCGCGATGTACTCGGTGATCACGTTCAGCAGAAAGGCTCGTTGGTTCACCCGTATTACCTGCGCTTCGACTTCACCCATTTCAAGGCGATGTCTCCCCGTGAGATAAGCCTGGTAGAACGCCTGGTAAACGATAAGGTTCGTGCCTGCTTCCCTGTTACCACGCGGAAAATGCAGCTCGAAGCCGCTCGCAAGGAAGGTGCAATGGCGCTTTTTGGCGAGAAGTACGAGGAAGATGTCCGCGTTGTTTCCATCGACCAATTCTCAAAAGAACTCTGCGGCGGAACGCATCTCGACTACACTGGTGAAATCGGTCTTTTCAAGATCACCACAGAGACATCCAGCGCTGCTGGAGTACGCCGTATCGAAGCGATAACCGGAACACAATCCGAGGACTACGTTAAGCGTCTCGAAGCTGAGAAGGAAGATATTCAGGCGCTATTGAATGTCCCGGCGGGTAAATCCATCCAGAAACTTCAATCGCTGCTTGAAGAACATAAGGCTATGCAGCAGGAAATACAGAGCTTGCAGATGAAAGCATCGGGAGATGTGGTCAGCAATCTGGTCGGTAAAGCGATCGAGATCAACGGCGTAAAAGTTGCCTGCGGAGCAGTACCAGCCGAAAATAGCGGCTTGATGCGCGACATCGGCGATCAGCTTCGCGGCAAGATCGGGTCAGGCATCGGTGTGCTTTTTGCGGATATTGACGGTAAGGTCTCTCTGATCGTAATCGTTACCCAAGATCTTATCAAACGCGCTCACGCTGGAAAAATCGCAGGTAAAGTGGCCGAATTGGTTGGAGGTAAGGGCGGTGGACGTCCAGATATGGCAATGGCCGGCGGAAAAGATGTAGAAGGCATCCCGGCTGCAATCGAGAAAGTCCCCGCAATCATCGAGGAGATGGTCAAGTAGTCATGCAAGCCTATGGTAAGAATTTCGCCCGGATCTACAACCAGCGTTGGAATCTGTTTACCGACACGGTAGCACCCAGGCTGGAGGCATTCTTCGCTCCGCGTTATCCGCAACCAGCAAGAATGCTTGATCTGTGTTGCGGTACAGGGCGAATGGTCCGCTACTTCGCGGAGAAAGGCTATCAGGTTACTGGTGTCGATCTCTCGGAAGAGATGCTGCGCTACGCCCGGGAAAACAACAGCGAATTCATCCGTAGTAAGAAAGCTTCCTTCCAACGATCAGACGCCCGTGATTTCAAGCTGAAGCATAAAGTCCAGTTCGCGGTCTCCACCTATGATGCGATCAACCATATCCCGGATCTGGCTGGCTTGCGAAGCACACTACAGTGTGTGTGGAACGCGCTCGAACCGGGAGGATGCTTCATCTTTGATCTCAATACCGAATCGGGCTTGCGCAATAGCTGGGGGCATATCAGTGTACGCGAAATGGACGATGCAACCATTATCATGCGAGGTCTTTACGATGACGAGCGTAATCGTTCGTACACACGCATGTCGGGCTTCCTGAAGAACGATCAGGGAACTTGGGACAGATTTGACGAGACAATCTTTAACACCGCTTTCAAACTCACTGAAGTAGCAAAGCTACTCAAAGAAACCGGCTATACCAAGCACTGGTTCGCGCAGGTTGATAAACTTGAGCTACCCCTTCAGGAACCGGAAAACCAGCCTCGCGTTTTCGTGGTCGCCTTCAAATGAGAATCCTTGTAATCCGCTGGAGTTCGCTGGGGGACATCATTCTGACCCAGCCAATCGTCGCTGTACTGCGCGAGAAATACCCCGACGCGGAGATACACTTCTGCTGCAAGAAAGCGTTCATACCACTCGTGGAATGCTTCAGCGAAGTGGATAAGATTATTCCAGCCGATGAGCTCGACCGTAGCCTTCGATACGATATCGCGATCGACCTCCAGGCCAAACCCGGAAGCATCTACAAACTGATGCGACTCAACGCCGCGCGCAAGGTATTCTACAACAAACAGCGTTTTACTCGCTGGCTCATCGTCAAACACCTTACCCGCAAAACCATCGGTACCACCCTCGAGCTATACTACAGCGCGCTCGACAAACTCGATATCCATGTCCCGCTTCGCAATCCAGTTCTCACGCCAAAGCCGGAGCACGAGCCGTTCATCGACGAGCTTTTCATCGAGCATAATGTAACACCGGCTAAAACCCTCATCGGAATCGCCCCTGGAGCACAGCATTTCACCAAGCGTTATCCCCGACCCTATTGGATTCGGTTTATCGATTCGATCCCCGATACCTGGAACTGCCAGTTCATCCTCATCGGAGCCAATAGTGATCGGGAAATATGCGCGGAAATCCATCAGAAATGCCCACACAACACCTTTGATCTCTGTGGCAGAACGATGCCAGATCAACTCGTGAATCTGATCAATCGTTTTGGATGCCTCATTTCCGGAGATTCCGGCCCGATGCACATAGCAGCAGCACTTGAAAAACCGCAAATTTCCATCTTTGGCGCTACGCACACAAACCTTGGCTTCAAACCTTTGAATCCAAACGCAATCGTAATCGAAAAAGAACTTGCCTGTCGCCCATGTTCACTACACGGCTCAAAAGAGTGCCCAAAATTGCATTTTAAATGCATGAACACAATTCCCCCTTCAACCCTGCATTCAACATTCAAGGAAGTGCTTGAAGATAAAGTGTGGAAGCTATAGCATAGCCCCGCCTAAAGTGAGTGATGACGCATTTTTTATTTCTTCTGCCAACTCGCTTCTAAAGGGATTGTTTCACCTGTAATCATTCTTTACGAAAAAAACATTGTTGACAAATTCTGAGCGGCATTACATTATATGAAAACATTGTTGGCACATGTAATCGGTGTTGACGAGCGGTGCGTTATCTGCCTAAGGGTTAACAAAATGTCTGTATTCTGAGGGGAAACAATGGATAAAAAAGTGAACCGTGCGTTGCTACAATACGTCACAAAACCGGAAACGATTAAAGAAATTACTGGAATTTTAAAACACAACGACAGCCAGCTAATTGAGATCGTAGGACCCTCCGGTTCCGGGAAAACTTACTTTTATGAACGCTTGAAGCAAATTCTCGAAGAACAGCAAACCCAATTCAAGAGCTTTTCTGCCGAGATGTTCCGTTTCAACCAGTTTGGTAAACTAATCCACTTGCTTAGCAGCATTACACAGGATGAGTATTTCAAACTCGTGGACCACGCTCAGCAATTCAACCTGAACAGCAAATACGACTTCTACTATTATCTCACAGAAACGCTGAATCAGGAAAAGAAACTCAATTCTCAGCTCGTTTTGGTGGACGACTGTAATTTATTGGACCAGTACACCCTCGATTTTATCCAGTATCTTGTTCAATACGCACACGATAAGAGAATTAACTTTATCACGTTCACGAACCATGATACGTTCCCCTTCTCACACAAGATACACCTTGAATTCCTCTCTGACGACCAGATTTTGCAAGTCCTCGATACTCTATTCCCCGATGAGGAGAAAAAGCTGGATTCAGACGCCGAGATTCTTCATAACCTCACAGAAGGCAATATCTTCGTGCTTGAGCACTTTCTGAACCGGTTCTTCGTCGATGGAAAGCCGCAACACTTCGACCTTTCCCAATACCTTGACGAGAAGCTTACCGCGCAGACCATCCACAGTGTACTCACCGAGTCGCTCAATGCCAAGCAACTCGACCTCGCCGTAAGTATTTTCCTGCTTGATCAGGACGCAACCGATGAGAAGCTTCAATTGCTCTGCAAATATACTCAAGCAGATCTGGACAAACTGGTCACAAACGATATTGTGCGCGTTATTGAAAATCGCTTCACAATTCGGAAGGCCGTTTTCTTCAAAACCTTCTTCAAGAGCCTGACCCAGGACACTCAGAAGAAGGCGATACGGAATATTCTGAAAAACGCTGACGCGCTCGAACTCTCTGCGCACAGTAAAGCATTTTATCAATATATGGTGGGCGAGTATAACTCCAAACTATGGGAACCGATTATCATTGCATTGCGTAAGATTCTCGACCTGGAAAGCCTGCGAGAAATTTACAACGCTATGTTACCCAACCAGACTCAGCCGGCCAAGCTCGTCGAGACATACAAGAACCTTGGTATTGTTAATCGCAGCCTGAACCGCATCGAAGCATCGGCTGAGAATTTCCGTCAAGCACTCAAACTCTGTACTACACATCAGCTTCCGGCAGAAGAGATTGTCTTCCGCCTGGCAGACAGCCTTTTCTCCATCAATTCATCCGCGTTCGCGCTGGAAGTCATCCGCAAGTACCAGGGAAATGCAATTGATCCTTACTGGAAGAGCAAGATGATTCTCCTGCACGCAGACATCCTGATCGATATGGAAAAGACGGATGAATCGATCCAACAGCTTGATGACGCACAAGAAATCGCCGCCAATATCAAGGACGACACGACGAGAACCAATATCCTCGGTGATGTGAGAAAATTTCGTGCGAAAGTGTATTACAGCACCAATCAGTGGGAAAAAGCCGAGATGGTCTTTCGTGAAGCGGAACGGCTTTACGCCAAGACGGGGAATCTCGAAGGCCTGGCTGCGATCAGCAACAATATTGGCGTAATCGCCATGCTTCAGGGCGAATGGGACAAAACCCTCGAATTTTACGAGAAGAGCTTGCATCAGGAACAGCAACGCTTCAACTTGAATGGCATCTCCGTATGCTACAATAACCTCGGAGCTCTACTCGAAGAAAAAGGCGACGACAGGCAATCGCTCGATTACCTGTATAAAGCGCTGCATATCCAGAAAATGCTCAGCGACCGTTACAATATCACGAATATCTACAATAATATCGGTGTCACCTATATGGACAACGCGGAGTACGACCTGGCAGACGAAGCCTTCAACAAATCCCTGGAAACCGCGCTGACATTCAATCTCACGCGCAACATCATCAGTGCACTGAACAATCTTGGCGCGCTCTATTTCAAGTCTGGCAACTGGGCACACGCGATCGAGTACTTTGAAAACGCGATCGAACGGTCCAAGGAGAACAGCTTCCTGGACGGCCTCTGCCGGTCCTACAACAATATCGGTACCGTGTACGAGAAACGCGGTGAATATACAATGGCCTACGACCTCTACTTCAAGGGCCTGGAAATCGTACCGGAATTGCAAGACGAAATCCTTAAAGCCGAGCTTTATGGAAACTTAGGCAGTATCCTCACTCACCTTCACAAATATGGCAAGGCATATGCTTATCTGGTGGAGAGTTACGACTTCTTCAAAAGCATCAACAGCAAAGATAAGCTGATGATCGAAGCCTGCCAGAAACAGGCATACTATTTCATTCAGACACGCAACTACGAAAGCGCCGTGTACTATCTCGAGCATTCGATTAAGATGGCCGAAGCAATCAACAGCCGGGTCGATATAGGTAACTCTTACTACCTTATGGCACTGCTTGAACGTAAAAACATCGACGTCGCGCAGGATTACCTCAAACAGGCGATCGAGATTTTCGTCGAGACAAAGAATAACTTCGAACTCGCGCAAGCTAACTATGAATACGCCTGTATTCTCTTCGAAAAGCAGGAGTGGGAACAAGCACTCCAGATCCTTCAAAACAACAAGAAGATCATCAAGGATTTCGATGCGATCAAGTTCCTGGAGAAGAACGACATCCTTATCCAGAAAATCACGAAGGAGCACGCGATCGAGCTCAAAGAGAGCCGCAGCCAGGAATCACTGCTCAATCGTTTCTATGAGATCACTCAGAAGCTGAACGAAGTATCCGATTTCGAAGTATTGATCGATTCCGCACTGGATAATCTGGTCAGTCTTTCCGAAGCCGACGGCGGTATCCTATGCCTATACAACAGCAGCTCCGTCCCGGATTCTTGGGAATACACGATCTTCAAGAATTTCTCGAACGAGAACGAAGAATACGACATCCTGATGCATTACATCCAGGAGACTTTCACGTCATCTCAGGGCAAGAACATGAAGCAGCCACACGAGGCTCCTCAGTTCAATAACATCATCTCGTTCCCATTGGTCATCCGCAACAATATCCTCGGCGTGGTGCTGCTCTTCAGCAAGCACGGCAGCCACTATTTCACAGAAAAGATTTATAATCTGATGAGCGCACTCTGCAACCAGATCGTGGTTATCATCGAAAATATACGACACAGCAATCTGGCCAAGTCTCATGCAATCATCCGCGAAGAGCTTAATGCTGCGAACTGGTTTACCAACATCATCGGTAAAAGCGAGAAGATGCAGGAGATATTCCAGGTCATCGATAAAATCAAGAACACACCTACGACGGTACTGCTGGAAGGCCCCAGTGGAACCGGTAAGGAATTGATTGCACGCGCGATTCATTACACCAGCAACAGGCGTAACAAGAAATTCGTGGCCCAGTACTGCGGTGCGTTACCGGAAACACTGCTCGAGTCGGAACTGTTCGGTCACGTTAAAGGCGCTTTCACCGGCGCAGCATACGATAAAAAAGGTCTCTTCGAGATCGCTGACGGCGGTACTTTCTTCCTGGATGAAATCGCCGATATCAGCCTTTCCACACAGGCCAAACTGCTCCGCTTCCTGCAAGAAGGCGAGATCAAACGGGTTGGTTCTACCAAAACGCAGAAAGTTGATGTACGCGTTATCTGTGCTACGAACGTCTCGCTGAGCGACAAAGTCAAGTCGGGTGAATTCCGTCTCGACCTTTACTATCGCCTGAACGTGATCAAGATCAAGGTGCCGTCACTCAAGGAACGTAAATCGGATATCCCGCTGCTGGGAATTCACTTCCTCGATAAATACAACAAGAAAATGAGCAAGAATGTACTCGGTATCACCGACGAAGCCATGAAATATCTGCAAAATTGTGACTGGCCAGGCAATATCCGTCAGCTCGAAAACGAAATCGAGCGTGCAGTGACTCTGGCAGAAAACGAAGCATTCATCAAGCCGTCCGATCTCTCCGAAGAAGTATTCAAGTACGCGGAGAACGCTGAAACGGTCGATCTTCTGGGCAAGACAACGCTCAAGGATGCCGTGGAAGACCTCGAACGAAAGATGATCGTCAACGCGCTGGAGACACGTGCGAACAACCAGACGCAAGCATCCAAGGACCTCGGCCTCAGTCGGCAGGGTCTCATCAAGAAAATGAAGCGGTATGGTCTCGATAAACTTTGAGCCTGCATCACACTTTATAACGCTCGATATCGAAACCACGGGGCTCGATCCGTATAACGAGGAGATCATCGAGATTGCGGCGATCCGCACCGTCAACGGCGAGGTGACCGAGGAGTTTTCCGAGTTCGTCAAGCCAACAAAACCGGTACCGACGTTCATCAAAATGCTAACCAACATCACGGATGCTCAGCTTGCTTCCGGGCTCTCGTCAAATGTTGCGCTCAAGCGACTTCAGGCTTTTCTTGGTGATGCTCCAATCGTTTGCCACAATACACCCTTCGATATCGGATTCATCAACACGCATCTGGAAAAGATCGGGCAATTCAAACTGCACAATCCGCAGTGGGACACGCTGGAGCTGGCGCGTATCTACCTGCCGTTTATCCGCGACCACAAGCTTGGAACCGTTCTGGAATACTTCGGGATCGAAAACGAATCGGCGCACCGCGCCATTCACGACGCACGGTCAACAGCGCTTCTTTTCTCGAAGCTGGTCAATTTCATCATCGACGAGGTGCCGCTCAAGCTTAACCATACCATCTCGCAACTGATGGACGTAGCGGGACGTGAATCCGCCGGATTTCTGGAGAAGGTGGTCGATCACCAACGCAAATACGCTCTTCTCAGTAAAAACAAACCCAAACCACGACTCTTCACATTGCCGGATAACATCCTCGAGCACAAGCCAGACGAGACCTCCATCGATACCATCGAAGAGATCTTCGACAATGGCGGACGCTTCTCGAAAACATTCTCCGGCTACGAGCTACGCGAAGGTCAGATCGAGATGGCCCACGCTGTGGAGCATGCCTACCGCAAGAAAAACTACCTCTTGGTTGAGGCTGGAACCGGCGTCGGAAAATCGCTTGCCTACCTGATCCCATCGATTCGCCATACACATCGAGAGCGAAGTAAAGTCGTCGTAACCACCAACACCAAAAACTTGCAGGAGCAGCTCTTCAGTAAGGATCTTCCGCAGGTGATGAAGAGCGTCGATATCCCCTTCACAGCAGTGATTCTCAAGGGACGCGACAACTATGTGTGCCAGCGTAAATGGGACGACCTCCATTTCGATATCCAGGGCAACCTCTCTCCTTACGAAGCCGACGGCCTCCTGTTATTGGAAATGTGGATGTACTACACCAAAACCGGAGATGTGTCAGAAAACAGCTCTTTTTCGAGAACGAGATTCAAATCGCTCTGGAGAAAGACCTGCACCGAACGACACTTCTGTATCGGACGGAAATGCGGTTCTTACAAGAGCTGCTACCTGATGCGCGTTCGCAAAGCACAAGAAAACGCCAATATCGTGATCGTCAATCACTCGCTGATGCTTTCGGATCTGCTCTCAAACAACGCCACGCTCGGCGAATACGACAAGCTGGTCATCGATGAAGCCCACAACCTCCCCGATATCGCCTCCAGTCATCTGGGCGTATCTATCGGGCATATGGATATGGTCTATTTCATTCGGCAAATATTCTCGCAACGCGGTAAGTTCCAAAGCGGGATTCTACCCCAGCTAAAAGCAGCCGTCACGAAAAGCAATATCGATAAAACGACAAAGGAATTCATCCACAACAAGATCGAGGAAATCCAAAAGGCTGTCGAAAACGATGATATGCCTGCACTCTTCCTGGAAGCAGGTAAAATTGTCGATAGCAAGGGCGCGTATGGCAAGCTGCGCGTGCATGACAACAGCGAATATCCATTCCTGGAGAGCGAAACCGTCAAGCTGATGAAGTATTTCGACGAGATGAAGGGCGAACTGACCACGCTGCGCAACGCGATGGTCGATATCCCGCACGAAAGTTTCGTCGATTACGATACGCACATGACGCACCTCGACGGTGCAATCGATCGATGCAAGGAGTTCCTCACGATCTTCGAGCAACTTCTGAGGCCCGATTTCGCCAACACTGTTTTCTGGATGTCGTCATTTTACTCCAAAGACCCTGAGGTTCCCAACGGCATTATAAATTTCGCACCGTTGAATGTCGATGAGAAGCTCAACGACCTGCTTTACACCAGGATCCCGACCATCGTCTTCACATCTGCCACACTTGCGTTACGCGGGGCTTTCAAGTATTTTTCCACGCGCGTGGGCGTTTCGATGATCGAAGAGCGCGAGGTACGTGAACTGGTGGTTCCCTCACCATTCGATTACGAGCAACAGACAGAAGTCTGCATCGCGGGTTTCCTGCCGGAGCACACCGATCGATTCTTCAGCAATCAGGCAATCACCCTTCTGCGGGAGACAATCCTTGCTTCGAAAGTCGGCTCCATGGTGCTATTCACCTCCTACAAAGACCTCAACAGCATGTACGAGAACCTCAGCGAAACCATGTATCAGAGCAATGTTCCGCTTCTTGCACAGGGCAAGGGACTCAGCCGCAGTGCGATGCTGGACCAGTTCCGCGACCACGGAAACGCGGTTCTCCTGGGTACATCGTCATTCTGGGAAGGGATCGACGTACAAGGTAAATCGTTATCTTTATTGATCTTATACAAGCTGCCATTCCAGGTACCCACCGATCCGATCGTGGAAGCCTATCTGGAGAGACTCAAGGATCAGGGCAAGGATTCGTTCATGCACTACATGCTACCAAATGCACTGCTGAAATACCGGCAGGGCTTCGGCAGGCTGATCCGTCACAAGACCGATCGCGGCGTGGTCATGATCCTCGATAAACGCCTGGAAACCAAGTACTACGGCAAGTTTTTCACACAGATCACACCAACGCGAATCCGTAACGCAACCAATCCGGTCGAGATGATTGACATGGTCTCCGGCTGGTTTAGGAAAAAGCATGATTAGCAAGATCGAGGTACAACAGGGTGATATCACCCGCTATGCCACGGACGCGATAGTCAACGCGGCCAACACATCCCTCTTGGGCGGTGGCGGCGTGGATGGCGCGATTCACCGTTGCGCCGGTAAAGAACTCCTGGAATGCACACGAAAACTCGGAGGCTGCAAGACAGGCATGGCCAAGCTCACACCCGGATTCAAGCTGCCGGCGAAATACATTATTCACACGGTCGGACCCATCTGGCGCGGCGGCGAACACAACGAGGACGAACTGCTACGAAGCTGTTACACGGAGAGCATTCGCGTCGCATCCGGCCACAACCTGAAGTCGATTGCTTTCCCGGCGATCAGCACAGGAGCGTACGGTTTTCCGCTCGAACGTGCCACCGAAATCGCCATCAATGCCATCAGGGACGCGCTCAAAGACCATCCCGATATCGAGAAGGTGATCCTGGTATGCTTCGATCAGATTACATTCGAAGCATACAATCGATTTCTAACAGTCTAATCTCCCCTTATCCCTATGTCATGGGGCAACATGGAGCTCTTATGAAATACCAATGCACAACATGTGGCGCTGAATACAATGAATTTCTCTATCGTTGCCCGAAGTGCGCCACTGACGAAAATCCACCCAAAGGAATCTTGAAAGTCGTGTACGACTACACCAGTCAGGCATACGATCCGGACACCCTGATCGCCGATAGGTTCCTGCCTTTTCTGCCCATCGAGTCATACCGGCATCTATCACCGCTTAATGTCGGCAACACACCGCTCTATAAGCTTTCGCGCGGCAAGGCATTCTACCTTAAGGACGACTCACGCAATCCCACCTTCTCTTACAAGGATCGCGCGTCGGATATCGTTTGTGCCTTCGCGGCCGAAAAAGGTTACGAAGTGATCGCAGCAGCCTCCACAGGCAACGCGGGGAGCTCTCTGGCCGGTATCGCAGCCTCCAACGGGCAGAAAGCCATTGTCTTCGCACCAGCGAAAGCGCCCAAAAACAAGCTCCTGCAAATCCTCGCCTATGGTGCGAAACTCATCCCTGTGGACGGTACCTACGACGATGCCTTCGATCTCTGTGCCAGAGCCTGCGAGGAGCAAGGATGGTTCAATCGCAACACCGCCTGGAATCCGCTGACCATCGAGGGTAAAAAGACCTGCGCATTCGAGCTTTACGCTGATTTCTCGGGCCAGGCACCCAGTGATGTATTCGTTCCGGTAGGCGACGGCGTTATTATCGCGGGAATCTACCGCGGTTTCGAAGACCTCATGCTGGCAGGTCTTATCCCGGCCATGCCGCGCATCCACGCCGTGCAATCTTTGCAGAGCGACAACCTAATCCGCAACCTCTTTACCAAGGGTTTCCAGATGCAACGCGCTACCACCTTCGCCGACTCCATCAGCGTCGATTATCCACGGAATTTTTACATGACACGCGACTTACTCCGCAAGTACAATGGCAACACCATCGCCGTCACCGATGACGAGATCCGCGATGCGATGAGAATTCTCGCGCGGGACTACGGCATATTCAGCGAACCTGCGGCAGCAGCGGCTTTTGCGGGATTCTTGAAGCAAAAAGACACGGGCGAGACCCCAGTTGTGCTCAATACCGGCTGCGGCTTGAAAGATCCTTCAGCCTTCGCTGCAAGCTACGAAATCCCCCCGGCGGTGCGGCCAGATATCGAAAGTTCTTGCCTTATTTGATCGCATTTACCAAGATTGTTGGTTGAGTTTAATAAATTGCCATCCCTCAAGATGGTTGAGGTAAATATGAAAAGTCCAATACGAGTAGATTCTCACGCAAAGCTCACCGGCATAACGAAATACATTGACGATTATCGCGAAGATGGCATGCTTGAAGGCGCGATCTTCTTTTCGCCGGTGCATGCGGGTAAAATTAACAAGATCATCTTCCCCACCGCGTTCGATCTTACCGAATTCACCCTCGTCTTTTCTGGCGACATACCAGGTGAAAACATCGTCCCCGAGCCGGTTTCAGATCAACTTTTTCTCGTCGAGCAGCATATCGGCTACAAAGGCCAGCCCATCCTCGGCGTGGCGCATCCCGATCGCGAGACGGTACGAAGCTTCGTCGAAGGCATTAAAATCGAGGTAGACGAATTCCCAGCGCTGACCGCGACAAAAGCTGCGCTGGACGACGCCCATAACGCTTTTGGTCGCGAAATCGTAATCGACCACGGCACGCATCACGACATTGATCCGATGTGGATTCACACACGCTCCGTCTATTACACCCCACACCAGGAGCAGGCCTACCTCGAGCCCCAGGGCATGATCGCCCGTTTCGATGCTGAGACCCGCATCATGAATATCCGTGGCACCATGCAATGTCCCTACTTCGTCAAATCGGCTGTTGATCAGATCATGGGCAGCAAGATAGAAGGGACAATCGTACAGGTTGCCGAAGGAATCGGGGGCGCATTTGGAGGCAAAGAAGACTTCCCGAATATTATCGCGGGAGTTACAGCCCTGCTCAGCTATCGCTCGGGCAAACCGGTCAAAACCATCCTCGACCGTGCTGTCGATATTCAGGTGACGACCAAGCGGCATCCCTCGCGTACCGAGATCGAATCGTGGCTTGATCCCAACGACTTCACCCTGCGCAAGCTCTCGGTAGATTACCGGCTGGACGCGGGATTTTACCAGACGCTTTCACCGGTGGTTCTGGCTCGCGGTGTCCTGCATGCGGGTGGTTGCTATAAGTGCGACGATATCTATGTCCACGGTAGGCTGATCCGCAGCAACACACCGCCCAACGGCGCATTCCGTGGATTCGGAGCGCCGCAGTCGCTCTTCGCTATCGAATCGCACATGGATGACCTGGCGAAGAAAGTGGGGCTCAATCCGCTCGAGTTCCGCCGCAGAAACCTCTTCAAATCCGGCGATAAAATGCCGACAACCCAGCCTGTGCCTGAAAACCATATCCATGACACGCTGGAAAGATTACTCGATCTCTCCGACTACGAAGCAAAAGCAAAAGATTTCGCCGCGTATAACAGCACCCATCGCCTGAAAAAGGGCATCGGGCTTTCGCTGGCATTGCATGGCGGTGGCTACACGGGTAACGGTGAGAAGGTGTTAAAGTCGGAAATTAAAGTTGTGATCGAAAAAGACGCCACCGTAAAAATTTACGTAATCAATACCGAAATGGGACAAGGCGTGCAGACAACGCTGGCGCAATGCGTCGCGGAAGAACTCGGACACCCGCTCGAAAAGACGATCTATATGTTCCCCGACACCTCGAAAGCGCCCAATAGCGGGCCAACCGTCGCCTCGCGAACCATCTACATCATCGGCAATCTGCTGCGCAAGCTTGCGAGAGAGATTCGCGCCGAAATCGGCGACACATCGCTCGAAGAGTACATCAGACAGCATCCAGCCGAATTCCCCATGGAAAGACGCGCTCACTTCACGCCGGACGAATCGGTCGTGTTTGACGAAGAAACCTACAAAGGCACCGGCTACAAAGACTATAGCTGGGCTGCGTGCGCCATCGAAATCGCGTACGATCCCGACACCTGGACCGTCGAGCCTGTGAAGGTCTGGGCCGTCCTGGACATCGGCAAGGTGATTAACCACGATGTCGCCATCGGACAAGCGATCGGCGGCATCACGCAAGGCATCTTCTGGGGGCTCTCCGAGTACTTCGAGAAGGAGGGTATGGGACGCATGAACGGATTTACCGATTACGTTCTGCCCACCTCGCTGGACGCACCCGAATTTGTGGTGGAATTCATCCACACCAATTCCACCGTCGCAAAGGGACTGGGCGAAATTCCCATGGACTTCCCTGCTGCGGCGCTACGCAATGCTTTTCTGAATGCGTCGGGCAAATCAATTAACGAAATTCCGCTGATTCCAGAACGGATCTTTCGGGAGGAATAGTGAAAATAGCATTCAAATTAAACGAAAAACCGGTCATGATCGACGTCGATCCTATGCGTCGATTACTCGACATCATCCGTGAAGATTTCAACCTCACCGGTACGAAGGAAGGCTGCGGTGAAGGCGAATGCGGTGCCTGCACGGTGCTGCTGAATGGCAAACCCGTCACCAGTTGCCTGGTGAACGCTGTACAACTCGAAAGCGCAGAGGTCGTGACTGTCGAAGGTGTTTCCGAGACCGAGATCGGTCAGAAGCTGATCGCCTGCTACGATAAAACCAACGCCGTCCAATGCGGCTTCTGCTTCCCGGGATTCGTCGTCTCATCCTACTATTACCTGATTCACGACGGCGAGCCGGATCTGGAGAAAATCAAGCGCGCGCTTTCCGGTAACATCTGCCGTTGCACCGGCTATACGAAGATCTTTGAGGCCGTCATGATGGCCTGCGAATTGGTGGGAGGTCAGTCATGATCGTTCCGCAAAACCTCGCCGAGTTGAAATCGCACCTTGCCCACATCGAGCCGGAAACCTTCTTCCTCGCAGGCGGCACAGACCTCAACGTGCAGATTCGCAAGGGGATCCTTCAACCATCGGAGATCGTCTTCATCAATCGCATCCCGGAAATGCGTGAAATCGCCCTGCAAGATGGCTTTATCTCCATTGGCGCGACCGCGACCTTCATGGAGATGCTCGAATCACCGATCATCGGTAAGCATCTTCCCATGCTGCAAACAGCGCTGCAAAACTTCGCCTCTCCCCTCTTACAGAGCACCGCGACAATCGGTGGTAACATCGCCAATGGCTCACCTACCGCAGATGTGATCCCGTTGCTGCTCGTATGCGACGCGAAGCTGGAACTCCTTTCGGCGGATGGCGTTCGCACCGTGGCGGGTAATGACTTCTACTACGGCTATAAAAAGAATCTGCTGGAGCGAGGCGAGATCATCTACCGGGTTCTAATTGATCAGGACGCACAGCAAGGCAGAAAATTCTTCTACAAAAAGGTGGCCTCACGCAAGTCTCTCACCATATCCAAGGCTTCCATCGCAATCCTCAGCAAATGGAACAGCGACCGCATCGAGTCGATCAGTATCGCAGCCGGAAGCCTCAACGAATACGCTCGCAGATTGCCACAGACCGAATCATTGCTCACAGGAAAACGCCGTGACGAGATATCAGATGCAATCCTGCGCGAAACCCTTTCCAACGAAATCACACCGATCTCGGACCTTCGCTCGGATAGCGACTACCGGTTCGAAGTCTTTTTCAACCTGCTCATCAGACACATCGAGGACGTAACCAATGGCTAAAATGGAAGTTAAGCTTTTCGGACACACCATCCGCAATCCCGTAATGCCCGCCGCAGGGCCAAACTGCCGTACCGGAGCGCTGCTCAAGGACGCCGCTGAGAAAGGCGTGGGCGCGCTGGTCATGAAGACCGTCTCCGTCGTACCGGCTCCTGTACCCTACCCAAACATCGCTTCGGTGTGCAAGGATTCGCTGATGAACGCGGAACTGTGGTCGGAACTCCCGGTGGAGCAGTACATCGAGAAGGAATACGCTATCGCCAAAGAAACCGGTCTGATGCAGATCGCCGGTCTTGGCTACACCGCTGAAGAGCTTGCGGAGCTCGGACCTCGCGTCAACGCCACCGGTTGCGTGGACGCGTTCGAGTTCTCCATCCACTATCTGGGCAAAGACTACACGCCGGTTATCGATTCGGCTAAGGCGCTCAAGAACGCTGTCGACAAACCCATCATGGCGAAAATTTCCCCCGGGTTCCCCGATATTCCCGGCCTGGTCAAAGCCCTCGATCCCATCGTCGATGGATATGTGGCAGTCAACAGCCTCGGCCCGGGACTCGACTTCGATCCCAAGACCCGCATACCCTATCTCGGCAGCAAAGACGGCTACGGCTGGATTTCCGGCAAGGCTATCTTCCCGCTGGCGCTACGCATCGTGTACGAACTCGCCGCTCTTACGGAAAAGCTGGTATTAGGCGTGGGCGGCATATACAGCGGAAGCGACGCGATTAAGATGATGATGGCTGGAGCATGCGCGGTGCAGGTTTGCAGCGCGGCAATCGAGCACGGCAATTCGATTTACAAGAAGATTGCTGACGAGATGTCCAAATGGCTTGATGAGAACGGTTATGATGATGTGAACCAGATCGTTGGTCTCTACCGCGAACAGAAGCACGAGGAGAATCTTGAGCCGCTGCCGTTCAAGCTGGAACCATCGCGTTGTATCCGTTGCTGGAAGTGTGTGAAGGGTTGTATTCACGGCGGAATCGTGGGTGGTCCTGACGGTTTCCCGCAGTACACGGAGAATTGTATCCACTGCGGTTATTGCACAACGATCTGTCCAAAGGACGCGCTTGTAAGGGGTTAGATGTAGAATTCCTCGTTTTCGGTCGCCATCTGAAGGATCAGGTCGTGCCTTCCTTCGTGGTGCTTACGCTCTTCGATATGCTTGAGAATCTCATCGAGCTGGTCATCAGTGCGGCCCGGGTCGTGGTGGAAAAAGGCGAGTCTCTTGGCATTCGTCTCGCAGGCGAGTTGATAGCTTGATGAGAACGTGCCGTGTCCCCATCCCACATGCGTCTGATACTCCTGCTCGGTATAAGTCGAATCCATGATCATGGCATCGACACCACTGAGAAACTCCACCAGATTGCGGTGTTGTTCGCGAATCATCTCTTCGTACTCAATGTACTCCGATTCGTCCGGCGAATAGATATTGGTCGGCGGCTCGTAGTCACCCGAGTAGAAGAGTGTCTTCCCGCCCGATTCAATCTTGTAGCCCAGCCCAAGGATGGGATGGTTCATGTGGTAGGTGGTGATGCTGGTATCTCCGATGCGAAGTGTCTGATTGATGGAGAGATCGAGAAAACGACGTTCGGACTTCAGCTCATCGAACCGCACAGGGAAGTATTCGAACTGCATGAGCACGTCGAGAATCTGACGGAACGATTTCCCGTGGATGGGATCGTAGCTGCCATAGATATCGATCTTGTTTCCCTTTAGAAACAGCGGGATAAAAAACGGAATGCCTTGAATATGATCCCAATGAGTGTGAGAAATGAAAAGAGAGCAATGGAGCGGCGTTCGTTGAGCAAGCTGCATACCCAGATCCCGAATCCCTGTTCCAGCATCAAGAATAATCAGCTGTCCGTCGTCCGTCTCTACTTCGATGCACAGCGTCTTCCCGCCATATTTTACTGTTGTAGGACCCGGTGTCGGGATCGTACCGCGAACACCCCAAAATTTTACTCTCATCTTGACCTCATGTCATATTTGAAGAATAATTTTCGCCTTGTCCAGTTCTTCTTTTAAATCCCGCAATAAATCTGATTCTGTTTCATTATCGAGATGCAGGTCCTTGAAACTTGATTCTTCGATAAATGCCGGTCCTACGTCACCGCTGAAGCCATCTCCGGATTTCGCTGCGAGGATATTCGCGCAATACACTGTCTCGATCGCTTTATATGGAATATCTACAGCATGTTTATCAAGTCTTGTCGGATCATGATGGCGTAAAAGCGCTTGCTGAATCAGCTCCGAAAGGTTCCAGTGCCGTGCCAGCGCGAAACCAACTTCAGTGTGGAAAAATCCGAAAAATGCCTGCTCGCTGTGTAGAATGTAGCTCCCTGTTTCCGCTGTATGCTGGATAACCTGACCATACTTCTCCGGATTGGCGATGGTCATGACGATCCTACCGAAATCATGCAGCAAACCGGCAATGAAATAGTCCTCCAAAATACTGTTTGGGAAGTTGTTATGCTTGGCAATCATCCGAGAGAGAAGCGCTGTCGATAGCGAATGCAGCAGGAATTCCTGTCGTTGCAGAAAAGGCACATGATCGATGTTTGGTATAGCGCGAATTGCGGAGATGCTGAGCAGCAGGTTACGCGTGGTGTTCAATCCCAACAGCATATAAGCCTGATGGATGGACGTGACGCGATTCGGTAGCCCAAAATAGGCCGAATTGACCAGCGAAAGCAGCTTAATGGTCAGCACGGGGTCATGCCGGATTATACGCACAACCTCTTTTGCATCCGCATTGACATCGGATGTAATCCGGATAATCTGTTGTATCGAACTTGGAAAAGCCGGCATTTTTTCCACGGCCTGGGATAACTCTGCTGATAATTCCATACTCACCTTCGAAGGTAAGAATACACATCCCACAAAAAATTACAAGATATTTTTATTCACCTTTTCATGGTATATAAAAAAGCACGCGATCCAGATGAATCACGTGCTTTCCTGATCTCTATTTGTTGGCTATTTTCCCGGATCGATTCCCAGAATCTGGAGGCATTTGAGTACAGGCGTGTAATCGAGTGCGTCGATCCACCCTACGATTTTCGCGGATTTCGTAGCAGGAGAATCCGATGGCAGGTTTAGCAGTGCTTTCTTGACTTTATCGGCGATATCGTCCGGCGTAGCTTTGGTCTTGGCCAGCGGCCATTCAGGATAAAGGATAGTACTTCTGACAAACGGGAAGGCATCCTTCATAGGATGGATAATCTTGAAATCGGAAAGCTTGACCCTTCCTTCCTTTTCCATTCGTTCGAGTGTATCCGTGCGGACGGTTCCGATGTCTGCCATTTTGCTATACACACTCATCACAACTGCATCGTGCGTCTTCATATACATGACTTCGGAGAAATCTTTCTTGTAATTGATCCCATTTTCCATCAGCAGTGCTGCTGCCATTTGGAATCCCCCGAATGACGATTCGTTCACTGCGGCAAACTTCTTGCCTTTGGCATCGGCAATCGTGTTAATCGGACTATCGGCCGGCACGAGAAGCACCCCGCCGAATTCCTGCTGCCCAGTTCCTTGAATGGAGTTGACCATTGTAACAATTGCCTTGGTGTCGAATTTGTTGTTTAGCTCCACGTAATACGAAGAGTTGGTGAGAATGAAATCGATGCTGCCATTTTGCGTTGCGGTGCGAACATCCTCAAAAATAAGAGGTTGAATCATGAAATCTTCACCCGGAATCGTTTCTGTGAGATATACTGAAAGCGGTACCCATTGCTCCAGAGCTTTCTTTGCTCCCCGTTTTGCCAGAACGCCGATTTTCCATGATTTTGCTTCGAGCAAGGACATCGACATTACAAGCAGAAGTACCATGATGAGAATGGTTTGAATCCTCGGTTTTCGCATAGTTCCTCCGATAAACAGATTAACGGTCAGGCGTGTTATTCACGCAAATGATTTTGAAGTGACCTTGATAATCTATATTTTGACTTGTGAAGTATCAGGCAGCGCTGATTCAAAATCTGGAACTACTGATTCAGTGTGTGTGTCTGTCTATAACGAATTATAATATAATCGAATTTTGATATCATCCTAGTCGATTGAGTCTTTTTCATTTTCAATCTTGCTATCTTCATCGAATTCCACCATCTCAGTGTCGCTGCTATAGGCTGTAAAGCGTGCTGGTATCCTGTTTTTGAACTTATCGAGAATGTCCCGAATCCGATTGATCGATTCATCGATTTTCTTGAAATATTGACGATTGTGGGAGTCCATCGATTCCGTATCAAGGCTCATCTGTAACATATCCATATTTCCCTGGATTACCATAAGCGGTTGGTTGATCTCATGATTTGCCGTGACAGCCATCGCCATTGCTGATGCCTTCCGTTCGAGATCAATGATTTCTTGTTGTGCAATCTGAAGCTTATGAAGCGTATTCTCAATTTCCACTTTCTGTTGATGGATCTCATCGTTCTTCTGGGCAAGCTCGATGTTCTTCAGGCGATAGATTTCCTTTTCTTTTTCTTTCTTCTCAGTATCGAACTTCGTCTCCAATTCCGCAATCTTGTTCCCGAGCTGTTCATGGAAGATTTCATCCTTAATCTGACTCATCTCCTTGAATTTCTGGAGAGCGTTTTTGTGATCTCCTATCTTTTCATAAAATCTCGCTTGATGTGTCAACGTTGTTCGCACCAATTCCTTGGAATCGATATCGCGGCCAATCGCAATTGCTTTCTCGAAATAATCATCGGCAATCTGAGTACGGTTTCGCTTGGCTTCCAGGCTGCCTAATGTCGTCAGCAGCACGATCTGTTCAATGCGGTAATTGCGCTCAACCGCCTTCGAATATGTTTTATTGAGAATTTCTTCAGCTTTTTCGAGTTCCCCCAGCTCAATAAGCAGAATCGCCTTGTTGTTGACCACCTGCGCAAGCTCTCGATACCGGCCGGCTTTATGGAAAAATTCGATGACAGGATCGATGAATTCGAGGGCAGTAGCAAGGTCACCTTTTTTATAATAGATACCGGCAATATTGTTGTTTAGTGTGGCGATACCCTTTTCATCTTCCAGTTCAGTTTTCATCTCCAATGATTTTCTATAATGCCGCAATGCTTCTTCAGTCATCGATAAATCCCAATATATGAGCCCGATATTGTTCTCGACATCGGCAATCTGCTCGATACTTCTTTGCTCCGTCCAATACCGTAGCGCTGAAAAAAGTGATTCAAGAGCCTTTTCCAGATCACCCTTGCGCCATTGCGATAGTCCGAGTCTGTTTTCGATAACTCCCTTCGCCAGTGGATAGTTCAGCTTCTCATTCAGAACCGCGCATTGACGGCAATAATCATATGATTCGTTGTAATGGCCCAGCTCGAAAAGCGCTTCGGCCATCAGCATCTTTCCGTGACATGTATGAATATCGCTGTTAAAGTGCTCTATTAAATACTGGGCGTAAAACTTTGTCCCCCCAGGATCTTGATTCAATATCTTTCGAGCCTCAGCAAGAATGCTGTTAAGTTGTTCTTTCTCAGACTTTCCCACAAGGTTATCGATAAATTCCTGATGTTTCTCATTCTCATTCATGTTCATTATCCTGCTCAAATATCACCATATCCGTATCGCTGCTATATGCGGTGAAACGTGTTGGTATCGTACTTCTGAATTTTTCAAGAATCGAGCAAATGCGCGCGATGGAGTTATCGATCTTCTGCACGTATTGCTGTTGCTTCGAGGAAAGTTTTGCGAAATCAAGGTGCAACCGAAGCATATCCATGTTGCCCTGGATCACCATAAGTGGTTGATTGATCTCGTGATTTGCCGTTACAGCCATTGCCATTGCCGAAGCTTTCCGTTCCAGTGCAATGATGTCTTTTTGGGCTTTCTGAAGCTTATGCAGCGTATTTTCAAGCTCGGTTTTCTGTATGTGAATTTCTTCGTTCTTCTTCACCAGTTCGATGTTACGAAGACGGTGGATTTCCATTTCCCGCTCCTTCTTTTCGGTGTCGAAGCGCGATTCCAGTTCCGCAATCTTGCTGCTTAGCTGCTCGTGAAAGAGCTCGTCTTTCAATTTATTAAACTCGCGGTTCTTTTCGAGCGCTTTCTCGTAATCGCCGATCTCCTCATAAAAAGCCGCCAGATGTCCGAGCACAATACGGATCGATTCTTTCGACTGGATCATCTTCGCCAGTTCGAGCGCTTGATCGTAGTAGACGATCGCCTCATCGCTGATACCAAGGCGTGTTTCCAAATCGCCACGCGTGATCAGGCAGACCGACTCCTCATGATAGAACTTCTTCTCACGAACAATTCTGAGCGCTTCCTCGATCACTTTCTTTGCCGCATCGTAATTCCGCATCTCCATGAGTAGCAAGCACTTGTTGTTTAGGGCATGTGTGAGTTCACGAAACCTGTTGTGTCTGGTAAAAAAGTCCAGCACAGGGTCAAGGTATTCAATCGCGGTTTTATAGTCTTTGCGGGAGTAGTAAATACCGGCAATGTTGTTGTTTAGATTGGCAATACTGGCTTCATCGCCTAGTTTTATCTTCATTTCGAGCGATTGCCGATAATAACGGAGGGCGTTATCCACCATCCCCAGATCCCAGTACACAAGACCAATATTGTTCTCGACATCGGCGATATTCTTCGCATCTTCTATTTCAGTGAAATGCCTGAGCGCTGTGAAAAATGCCTCTAACGCCTGCTCCTGTTCACCCATTTTCCACAGTGTAAGCCCGATCCTGTTGTGTATGAGCCCGTATGGATTAATTCCATACTGTCGTGCATCTATTTCAAGGCTTGTCCGGTAATGTAACAAGGCTTCTTCGTATCGACCCTGCTCGAAATAGCACTCCGCTTGAACCATCCCTGCTTCGAAAAGTAAATATTGATTGGTGAAGTGCTCCCGGATATACTCGATGTAGTGAAGAGCTTTTGTTGGATCAGTTTGCGCCAGTTCACTCGTTGCTTTCAGGATCCAGGACTGGTGTTTATCTTCCGGAATTTCATGTAGAAATCCTTCAATCTCATCATGAATCATCAGACTCGTCATCCTCGTTTATTACATCGTCAAACACAACCATTTCAGTTGTCGAGCTGTATTCAGTGAAGCGTATCGGGCATTTTTCTTTAAACTTGGTCAGGATATTGCCGATTCGATCAATCGACTTCTCGATATTCCCAAGATATTGCTCGATATTCTGCGGCATGACATCTGCATCCATTTTCAGACGCAGCAGGTCCATGTTACCCCGGATCACCATCAACGGTTGATTGATCTCGTGATTTGCCGTCACAGCCATAGCCCACACCGACTTCTGCCGTTCGAGCTGGATGATCTCCTGTTGGGCTTTTTCCAGCTTGTCATACGATTCCTGGAGCTTTTCGTTCGCTTCCACCAACTCGACGTTTTTCAGCCTGTAAATCTCAGCTTCGCGCTCACGAGCTTCCGATTCGTATTTTACCTGCAACTCATGGATCTGGTTCATCTTGTCTTTACTGAATACCTGCTTGCTAAGCTCATGCGCATTGTTAAGATTGTCACATGCCCTTTCGAACTCACCCTTACGGATATAGATATTCGAAAGCTGCTCGTAAGCGCTGCACTGTTCGTATACACCTTCAGCTTGTTGTGCAAAGGCAAGCGCTTCTTCTCCATACTTTACCGCTTTCTCGTAGTCTTCCAAGCTTGCGGTTATCCCACTGAGATTCATCAGGTAGATCGACTTCTCACGGGTTGTAAGCGAATCTTTCGCCAGATCGTAGTGCTTCTGGAAATAGACGAGTGCATCTTCGTAGCGATTCATCTCAGAATACATCAGAGCGATATCGTGATAGATAAACGAACTGGAGACGTTCGAGTTTTCCTCTTGCGTAACTTCAAGCGCTTTCTGGTGGTATTCCAGCGATTTCTCGAATTGCCGTTTTATCATATAGATATTCGCGATTTCATTCAGGACAACTGCCTTTATCTCGTGCTTATTGATCGTCTCAGCTACTTCATACGCATTCTGAAAATTCTCCAGCGCTTTCGGGTAGTCCCCGAGGTTACGATAGACAAATCCCAAACCCTGATATAAAAAACCGAGGTTGGGTGTAATTGGCTGATTTCCCATCAGCTTAAGACCCGCATAGTAATAATCCGATGCCTGATCGTACCTTGAGTGATAGAAATCTACCGTGCCGCAACGATAACAGACCGACGCTGCTTTCTTCTTATTTGCCTGCCGCTTTTCATCTGGTAATCTATTGTAGAAATCGAGACCAAGTTGATTGTATTTGTAACTATCTGAATAATCCTGACGCTCAAAGCAGATCCGCCCGATCAGAAAGCTCAGCAAGAAACCGTCGGATAAGTTCTCGGATTCATCCAGAAGACGGATAATCTCCTCCGCATTCAGTTTGAGCTGTTCAATCAAACCTGTTTGATTGCTGATATCATTTTTCTCATCTAAAACCCAATGGACGAATGCCATTACTTCCGATGCTTTCTCGTCTGCGCATGCAAACTTATCATGGCTCAGTTTCTCGATGAGCTCATCGATGTGCTTTTGACTGTCATTCATAGAAGTATTATTACCATACAGTTTTTAATCTGTCAATTAATTATCGAATCGATTGAAAACATTTAGGGGAATGTCTTGCCATTATCTGCGAATGCATCCATTTCATCAAGCCATGCATTGAGCCCGATTTCCCTGATTCGATCGTTATTCTTGATGAGAACGTGATACTTTTTATCAAACCCCCGGATGAGATCACAAGGGTACTCGTCACATAATGCACAGACATCCACGCCCTTTTCTTTCGCGCAAATCCTGATCTTGCACTCCGGGTCTCCACAACCACCCCGACAAAGCGGCGAGGTTTCGTTCAGTTTACTGACCGCCTGTAATACATCCCAGAATTCCTTGAAACCTTTGAATTCGTATTCGCCGAAAAACTCCCAACCGTCACGTTTCATGATCTCATAAAGCTTTCTGGCCGTCTGAGGGGTCACAGTTAGCAAGGAGCATTGCCTGCAATAGAGACCGCAATAACACAAATAGTCCTTCGATGCTCTTTCCATGTACTTCCTCCATAGCTTTTTCATATATTGTTCATATCAATTCGGCTTGTCAAGTGTGAAAGCCATTGAACCAATTCCAATTTCACACAAAAAAAGAACTTCTATCATTCCTTTTCCGATTTAAAATTGTGTTGACATTGTTTCTTCAATCCTTAAATATAGGAAATCATTTTGAAGGAGCACCAAACGAGAATGAAAGCAATCAGAAGCACTTTGATCATTGGTTTCATCGTTCTTATCCTCAGCGGTTGCGCTGGCCCAGTTAAAAACATGCAGGTGGTACAGCCAGGCATGGAAATCACTCAACCCGATCAGGGGAAAGCGCTTGTAATATTCTTCCGCACCAGCGTTGTTGGAGGGGCAATTCAATCAAGCGTTTTCGATATCGTAGGTGACGAGTGCAAGATCGTAGGACTTGTTGCTGCAAAGAAAAAAGTGGCCTTTATGGCCGAGCCGGGAGAGCATCTCTTCATGACCGTCGGCGAATCTGCTGATTTCATGTCGGCAAATCTTGAAGAAGGCAAGACCTACTATGTGGAAGTCGTTCCTCGCATGGGCGCTTTTAAAGCCAGATTCTCTTTAGCGCCAATTCACAAAGAAGAAGTAGAATCCGAAAAATTCATGAAATCCCCGAATGCATGCCAATATGTTGAAATGAATGGCGATTCTTACGAATGGGCAAACAGGCACATGGAAGACATCCAGAGTAAACGCGAGTTCTATTATGCAAAATGGATGAACCGGGATGAAGAAAGCAGACCGCGCCTTCTTCCGGAAGATGGTGTATAGAAATTTTTATCAGATTTGATCGGGCAGGGCAACCTGCCCGTTTTTTCGCAATTTAACTACCCCAAAGTTTTCATATAAGCTATATGAGGTATCAAAACAATTTATCGAAAATTGATTGACAATTGCATAGTAGCTGGTTTCTTTCATGACATTACATGTGGAGGTCACTATGCAAAAAGCAATCATTTTCGTAATTCTCGCACTTACAATAAATATGCTCTTTTCGCAGCCTTGGGAGCAGGATAACAGCATCTTCAATCCCAGCGGCGTTCCGAGCCTGACATTCTCCCAACCCCGCTTTGCCGATCTTGATAACGACGAAGATTTCGATATGATTCTCGGCAGCACATCGCAGGCTCCGCTCTATTTCGAGAACACCGGAAGCGCTACCAATCCGGCATTCGCGCCAGGCGACGACCTCTTCGAAGATGTTTCATCGCTCGACGCCGAAATGGGTGTTTGCGTGGATATTGACAACGACGGCGACCTTGATCTGGTTACCGGTGGCTATACCGGACTGCATCTTTATCGCAACATCGGCTCTGCCACGCAAGCGGAATTTTCTCACGAAGCTGGTTTCTTCAGCGGACTGCTCGTTGGCAGCAATCCAGTTCCGGACCTCGCCGACGCTGATGGAGATGGAGATTCCGATATGGTTGTCGGTCTCAGCGAAGACGGCTCAGTATTGCTTTACGAGAACACAGGTACCGCCTCCAATGCGCAATTCAGCGAATCGAACATGCAGACAATCGAAGACATCGGGCTCTATGCATATCCCATCTTCGCGGACTTTGACGCGGACGGCGATCAGGACATCTTCTGCGGTCGCGATGGACACCTGTTTAACTACTTCGAGAATAACAATGGAAGCTGGACACAGAACGACACGCCATTTGCGGGTCTCGGCACCGAAACCTACTGGAATTCACCCGATCTGGTCGATCTGGATGGAGATAACGTCCTAGACCTCATTTACGGAACCGCATCCGGTCCGCTGGTTTATCAGGTGAATAACGGAACCGGCTCAAACCCAAGTTGGGCTGAAAACACAACCCTCTTTGGCGGAACACTCGACGTCGGCGGAGCCAGTAATCCCGTTTTCTACGATTTCGATGGCGACGGCGACCTGGACATGATCAGCGGCAGTAACCTCGGCGATATTAAGTACTACGAGAACATCGGCAATGTTCATTGTCCCGCATGGCAGGAAAATAACAGCTATTTCGCGAGCATCGATCACTCAATCTACGCGGCAGTTACCGTTGGTGATGTTGACAATGACGGCGACGCGGACGTGATCGTGGGAGACCTCAATGGTAGCCTCTATTTCCACCGCAACACCGGCATGGGACTTATGGAAGAAACCGGCCATTTCCCTGGTTTCTCCGTCTCTGGCTGGTCAGCGCCACGGCTCCTCGACATGGATGGCGACGGTGACCTCGACATCGCTGTGGGCAGCGATGATGGCACGCTTTCCTATCTTGTGAATCAGGGTGATGCAAGCACACCGAACTGGGTAGAGAACAGCAGCTTCTTCAATGGAATCGACGTAGGCTCTAACTGTGTACCGTCTTTTGCTGATTACGATGGTGACGGCGATTACGATTTCGCAGCCGGGAATCTTTTTGGCGATGTAACCTATTTTGAAAACGGTATGGGCTGGACTGAAAACACCAGCCTGTTCAGCGATATGACGGTTGACCAGAACGCCACACCGGCGCTTGTCGATCTGGATGCCGACGGCGATCTGGATATCGTCGTTGGATGCTATGACGGGACCTTTACCTTCCATCGAAATATGCTCTATTCTGGTGACGTGCTTTTGCCGCCAACCAACCTCTACGTGGTTGTAGGGCCCGATCCCGTCCTGTTCTGGGAAGAACCTGCAGAAGGGAGTACATCGCCGTTCGTTGGCTATCGAATTTACCTTGACGGCGAGTTTCTGGGCCAGACGCCGAACTATAGCTGGGCACTTTTTGACCTCACCGAAACGGAGACCTATACAGCCATGGTAACCGCGGAATATGAAGCCGGTGAATCCGCTCCCGCAACGGTCAGCTTCACGTACGCACTCTACAATCCTCCGACAGACCTCAGTTACGAGCTTTCCAGCGACGCGATCTCCCTCACATGGGCTGCACCGCAGGAAAGTACATACGACCCCGAGCAATACATGGTGTATATCGATTCGGAGGTTGCCGGAAGCACCACCGAACTGAGCTGGATCATCGAGAATCCAGAGCTCTTCCACACCTATCAGGTCGAGATTACCGCGCTCTATCCAGGTGGTGTCGAATCCGATCCCGTATCGGCGGAAATCTACTTCGTCGGCAATGAGGCGGACGTAATCCCGGTTACGCGCTTACAGGGCAACTACCCCAACCCGTTCAATCCGACGACCGTAATCCGCTTCGATATAGCGCAGAGCAGCCCGGTTACGCTGGATATTTACAACATCAAGGGACAGAAGGTCGCGACACTTGTGGACAGTTACCTCCCACCCAATTCCTATTCGATTACCTGGGATGCGACCGGGCAATCGAGCGGAGTGTACTTCTACCGCCTCAAGATTCAGGATCAGACATTCATCCGCAAGATGGTAATGATGAAATAGAATCGGCTTTCTGAGCCGTAGGGGCAATCCACTGCGATTGCCCTTCTCTAATGGAACGCGGACAAGACGTCTGCGTGCCCAGAGGGGCACTCGGATTAAATTCTTGACACTTTCGGAATCCCGTTAAACAATTCAGTTCATTAAGAATGAAGGGGAGTTTATGAGAAGCATTGCCATCATTTCAGCGCTATTACTTGCTTTGATCTTCAGTTCATGCTCACTTGGTCAGATCGCTGAGCATCATTTACGCAGCATCGAACAGGGACAGACTAAGGAGCAGGTTATCAAATATGTAAAATCTGGTCCATTTCGCGAACTGGCAGTCGTCTTCACAGGAAAGGATATGCTTGATGAATACGTCTCCGCAAGCAAGAAATTCAAGGTAAAATTCGTTTCAACCTTCACTGAGAACATCCCTGATGTAACCGACCCCGTGAAGATCGATATACTGGTTTACAACATGGAATGCGGGATAAAAAGGTATATAACTACGAAACCCGTGGGTATGATGAGATCACCGATACAAAGCCTTACGGATTTGTATTCATCAATGATTCGCTTGAATTCTGGGGCGATTTCGAAGATCTTCAGAAGCGTGTTGGCATCATGATAGAGAAGAAGAAGTTTTACGAGTAGTTACATCGTATTGTTGGATTACGTTTTCCAGTCTGACCGTATTAGCCACAGTTTTGGTTAACAGCTCCATGCACTTATACTCCAGACTCCTGAAATTATGTCTTGACGCCTCACAGGCATACATAGATTGTAACTATCACTGTTTTAAGAAATGACTGAGGTGTTTATGAAGAAGTGGATTATCTGGATAATCGTTATCGTCGTGATCGCTGTAATCGTCGCTGGCGTTGTTCACATGAAGAAGAAGGCTCAGATGATAATGGGCCAATTCAACGCTGTAAAATCGGTGGAAGTAGAAAAAGGCGAAATCGTTATCAAGCTTGAAGAAACCGGCGAGATCCAGCCAATTCGTGAGATCGATATCAAGACAAAGATCGGCGGAAAGGTCACCAAATTCTTCGTGGATGAGAACGACTATGTGAAGACCGGCGATATCATCGCGTACATTGAACCGACCTACGAGCAGTCAGCCCAGATAACCAATATAAAGAATAACCTTCGCTCCGCGGAAATCAGGCTGAAACGCGCCGAGGAAGATGTGCAGAACAGCCGCTCGCTTTTCAAGAAGAATTTCATCTCACAACGTGAACTCGACGATGCCGAAGACGAATACATTCAGGCGAATCTCGAGCACGATAAATGGGTCGAGCAGAACCAGCTGATCGAAGATATCGAGACCGAAGGCACCATCGCGAAAGTGGTCGCCACTGCATCGGGCACCGTGATCGACAAGCTTGTCGAAGAAGGCGAAATGGTGCGCTCGGATATCGGATCCTATTCCGAAGGTACTGTGATCGTGAAGCTTGCCGACCTTACCAACATGATTGTCAGCTCATCCATCAACGAGGTCGATATCGCAAAGATCCACAAAGATCAAGACGTTTCGATCCAGGTCGATGCCTTCCCATATAAGAACTACGAAGGTAAGATCACCAAGATTTCCGCTACCGCCCAGGAGAGCAACAACGTTAAGGTCTTCGATATCGAAATCACCATCCTCGATTCGGATGATCACCTCAAGCCGGGTATGACTGCTAACGTGACCATCATCGGCGAGACCAAGTCCGATATCGTCACCATTCCCATCCGCGCGATCTTCAACAACGACGAAGGTAACGACATCGTTTATAAAGTGGTCAACGACACGATCGCGGGTGAAGTCGTTGTGAAAACGGGTATTAACGACTTCCAGAAAGTCGAGATCATCTCCGGTCTCGAAGAGGGCGACCGTATCTCGCTTTCTGCTCCACCAAGCATGGACGAGGATGAGGAAGTCCATTTCGAATAGACCCTTTTATCCACATAAAAAGTTTTTCTTTGCATCGGTCTAAAATGTGAAACGTTCGCGCTCTGAGGACGTTGAACCGTTGTAAGTAAATAACAGGGCAAGCATCAAATCTACTTAGCCCCGAAGAAAGGAGAGACCCGATGATTCAAATCCAAAATCTGGTAAAGAATTACGGGGATGTTCGGGCTGTCGATCACATCGATTTCGAAGTACGGGATGGCGAGATTCTCGGTTTCCTGGGGCCAAATGGCGCCGGCAAATCAACTACATTGAGAATCCTCACCGGCTACCTTACCCCGACGCAGGGGAATATCCAGGTCGATCATCTCAATATCCTCGACAATTCACGTGAAATCCGGCAGCTTTGCGGATATCTACCCGAAAACAATCCGCTTTACCCAGATATGCTGGTTTATGACTACTTGAAATTTATCGCCGATGCTCGCGGTATCAAAGACGAAGACTTCGCGAGAACCCTCAAAGGCGTCGTATCACGCTGTGGGCTTGACGGTGTTGTCAATCGCACCATCCAGACGCTTTCGAAAGGTTACCGCCAGCGTGTTGGACTTGCTCAGGCGATAATCCACGATCCAAAGATCCTGATCCTTGACGAGCCCACCACCGGTCTGGACCCCAATCAGATCCTCGAAATCCGCGAACTGATCAAGGAACTCGGCAAGAACAAGACCCTCATCATTTCCAGCCACATCCTGCAGGAAGTGCAGGCAGTCTGCGATCGCATCGTGATCATCAACAAAGGCAAGATCGTCGCCAACGGAAGTACCGAAGAACTCAAAGCGAGCTTCCATGGACTGACCAAGCTTATGCTGACCGTAAAAGCAAACGAGAACGAATTGCAATCGATCACCGAAGCGGTGCCTGGCATTCAGACCTTCAAATACACCACGGACGATGATGGCATTCATCACATCACGCTGGAATATCCCAGTGGTGATGATCGTCGTGAAGCGGTTTACAAGTTCATCAAAACGCGCGAATGGGTGCTTCTGGAAATGTATCGCGAACTGATCAGCCTGGAGAAGGTCTTCCGCAACCTCACCGTCGAAGAAGAAGGTGTGGCGGAAGCCCGTCAGATGAAGCAAGAGGAGGCTGAGTGATGAGTTACGCATCGATCATCCAAAAGAAAGAATACAACAGCTACATCAAGTCACCGGCGGCATACATCGTGCTGATCGTCTTCCTGCTTTTCGCAGGAGTGACCTTTTCGAACGAGCTGTTCAAATACAATCAGGCATCTCTGATGGTGCTTTTCAACATCATCCCGACCATCTTCATGTTCATCATCCCGGCGATTACCATGGGTACCATCGCACGGGAAAAGAACGCCGGTACGCTGGAAATCCTCACTACGATGCCGCTCAACGACAGCGATATCGTCGTCGGTAAGTTCATCGCGGCGGCAAAGCTAATCGGACTGGGACTGATTTTCACGTTCGTCCACCTGATCACTATCCTGATCCTGGGCAAGAACATCGACTTCGGCCCCATCATCTGCGGTTATGTCGGGCTGTTCCTACTTGGCGCGGTCTATAGCTCGATCGGTATTTTCTCTTCCAGCCTGACCGATAACCAGATCATCGCCTTCATCATCAGCTTCGCAATCGCGTTCTTCTTTTTCCTGCTCCAGTACATGCTGAGCTTCATGCCCAGCTACCTGACAGGATTCTTCCAGTACATCAGTGTTCTGTATCACTACAATAAGATGTCACGCGGCGTCCTGGATACGCGAGATCTGATATACTTTATCACGCTGACCCTTCTATTCCTGCGACTTGCCGTTGTGGTGATGGAAACAAGGAAATGGAAATAGGAGCGGCACCATGATGAAGATAAAAAACACCAAATCAATGTGGATCAACCTTCTGCTGTTCATCGGCATCATCATCTTTGTGAACCTGCTGTCGCTGAACCTTTATACACGAATCGACCTGACCCGCGGACAAGTTTATACCCTGTCCAAAGTCAGCAACGACCTGATGGACAAGCTGTCCGACCGCCTGGTGGTCAAGGCCTATTTCACCAAAGACCTTCCACCCGAGCTCAGCGACGTCCGTCAATATACCAAAGACCTTCTCGCCGAGTATCGCTCTGCATCCGGTGGCCAGCTCTACTTCGAGTTTATCGATCCCTCGAACGAAGTCGATTTTGCCGAAGAAGCCAAGAAACAGGGTATCTCTCCGGCGCAGGTCAATTACTGGGAAAATGACAAGCGCGTGGCGCGCGACGCCTATCTCGGGCTTGTCATGCTCTATCACGGTAAGAGTGACGTGATCCCGATCGTGCAAAACACACGCGGCCTGGAATACGAGATCACCTCCAAGATCAAAAAGCTTACCGCAACCAACCTTCCCATCGTAGCAATCTACGAGAACATCGACATTGTTGCGCAGATCAAGAAGGCCTACCCCTTCATCCGCGAGGAGCAAATCCCGCAGATCATGCAACGTATGCAGTATGATACCAACTTGAAAGAGCAGATTATGGCGCAAGCCGATCCGCTTCACGATGTGAAATCGCTCATCAGCGAAAACTATGAGATTCGTTCCACTGATCTCAACATGCCGCTCGATAAAGACGTGCAAGCACTAATCCTCACAGGTGTCAGTGATTCACTCGAGATCAACCAGCTCTTTAACATCGATCAGTACCTTATGTCCGGTGGCAATATCCTGATGTTCCAGGACAAGCTTAAGGTCGAGCAATCGGTTACTCCGATCAAATCGAACCTGCTGGATGCCATGGAACGCTGGGGAATCGTAATGAAAGACGAGCTTGTTCTCGACCGTAGTTGCGGACAGCGCAGGAACCTCTATGGGGCAGCGATCAACATGCCCTATGTACCGATCATCAACAAGGTGAATGAAAACAGCCCGATTGTCTCGAGCTTGAGCAATCTGGTCATGTACTTCACCTCACCCATCGATACCTCTGCGGTAAAACCGGGGCAGACAATCCAGCCGCTGCTGTGGTCTTCCGATCAAACTGCGACGACGTCCTATTACTCTTTCCAGCAGGATATCGAGAAGTTCAACAATGGTGATAAGGGCTATATCGGAAGCCAGGTGATCGCTGCACTCTACACCGGTGCGTTCGACAGCTATTTCTCCGATGACGAAGCACCCGATTTCGCCGATTCGCTCAACCACACCGACCAGGGAACCATCTTGATGGTTTCCGACGCCGAGTTCCTCAATGGTGGAGGACAGCGTGGTGTAACACCTAATCAGATATTCGTACTGAACGCCCTGGATGCCATGAGTGAGAATGCTGACCTGATTCAGCTTCGCTCTCGCGAGGTGGAATTCAGTCCGCTCGATATCACCCGGTTTATCAAGAACTCCGATCTTCGCGGCGTTGACTCCAAGTCACCTGAAGGCGCATCCAGACTGCTGGAAGAGTCCAAGAAACTCCGCCAGCGCGAAAACGACTTCAAGCTGGTGGTCAAGTGGATCAACTACGTTCTGCCGCCGGTTCTTCTGCTGTTGCTGGGCCTTTTCCAGTTCCTGGCACAGAAGAAGAGACGCAAAAAGTTAGGAGAGCTCTATGGATAAGAAAAATCTGATCTATCTGGCGATTCTGGTTGCGCTCGTGGTCGTGTTTGTGGTTGTGAAGACAACCGGCAAGGAACGCGAGACCTTCATCCGAATTATCGATGCCGATTCGACCCAGATCGCGAAAATCCGTATGTACGATAAAGCCGATACACTCACGCTTGAGCGCCGTCAGGGAAAATGGTTCATCACACAACCTATGGATTTCCCCGCCGGAAACAGCAAGATTCACGAGTTGTTCGAGCGTGTTGTCAACGGCAGAGTGTCCAGCATTCCGTTGGCGGAAAACGAATCGTCACACCAAGCATACAATGTCACCCCAGAACTGGGTAGTGTTTTAGAGCTTTACGGTGAAGACGGCAACCTTCTCGACGCTATCGTCGTCGGCAAGAGCGATAATGCGAGCTACAGCAATGTGCGTCACCTGAACGACCCGGTAGTCTACCAGTTCAATGAGAACATAGCCTATCGTTTGTCGCCGAAGCTGATCACATGGCGTAAAAAGGAAATCCTCGAGTTCGTGCCCGAAACGATCGAGCGCATCGATGTGACCTATTCCAAAAATTCGTACTCACTCACCTCGACCGATACGCTGTGGGTTTATCAGGACGACAAGGACACCTTCTCCGTCCCGAGAACCAACAAGCAGCTCCTGAAGATATTCAACGTGCTGGAACAGGGGCGCTCGGGGCGTTTCATCGACAACGAATGGGATGTCTTCGGACCGTTCTTCGATTCGCCAGCGCTGGACGTGACCATTACCGGGAAAGACGGCCATGTCACTCACTTCCAGGTGGCCAATGCGAAGCAGGATGACGAGACCGAACTGGCCCTGAAATTGAACGACGACACATCCACCCTGTATCGTATGAGTGGCGATTTCGTCGATCGATTCACCAAATCGTCGGAGCATTTCAAATCGGATGCTGCGTCGGGGCAATAAGATAACCATGATTCTCAAAAAAAACACGAAAAATTGTTTGACAGAGAATCACGCATTTTATTTCTTAGCCGAGTTGCTAGCGCGTTCCTGAGTAGCTCAGTGGTAGAGCGAGTGGCTGTTAACCACCAGGTCGGGGGTTCAAATCCCTCCTCAGGAGCCAGACAATAATCTGCACTAGGTGCAGTGAATAAAATCGACCCCATCCAATCGGATGGGGTTTTTTGTTATATGCTTATCCACTTCTTACTCAGCATGCATCCTACCTTCACAACTTTCTCGATTGACAGCAATGTTTCTGATCGTCATGCTGGTGATCGTTTCTCACAAAATAGCAGTTCAAATACGAAAAGGACAGCCAATGCGAAATAGCATGATAATCATCGGAGGTGGGATTGCCGGGCTCAGCGCTGGGATCTACGCCCAATTTTCAGGATATAAGGCAACGATCTTCGAGCAACACACCAAACCCGGCGGTTGCTGCACAGCCTGGGAACGGCAAGGCTACACGGTGGACAGTTGCATCCACTGGCTGGTTAGCACCAAACCCGGAAATGACTTCTACAAACTATGGGATGAAGTCGGGGCGATCCAGGATCGCACGATCGTAAACCACGATATCTATGCCAGTTTTGAGGATCTGAACGGAAAGAAGTTGATGTTGTACTCTGATATCGAACGGCTGACAACACACTTCATCGAGCTCGCACCGGAAGACGAGGAACTTATACGAAAGATCGGCAAAGCCATGCACAAACTCGGGAAGATGCCGATGCCCGTCGACAAGGCACCTGAAGTCATGAATCTCGGCGATATCGCTAAGATGATGATCGGGATGATCCCCTTTATGCCGGCCTTCGGGGCATGGAAAGACGTCACGATTACCGAATTCTCGCGCCGAATAAAAAATCCCTTCTTGCGACGGATGTTCAGCGAGGCCATGCTGAATGTGTTCGGCAGCAATCCAGAACTGCCCATGCTGCCCATCCTGATGACCTTCGGGATGCTACATGAGAAGATGGCCGGTTATCCTGTCGGCGGCTCTATGCCCTTCACCGAAGCGATCGAAAAGACCTTCCTGGATGCAGGTGGAACAATCCACTACGAGAAGCCGGTAGAAAAGATACTGCATGAGAAGGGGCGAGCATACGGCGTGCGATTACGTGACGGTACCGAGCATCGAGCAGACATCGTGATTTCAGCCGCGGACGGCTATGCAACGCTTTTCGAAATGCTGGATGGAAAGTTCGTAGACGAGAATCTCCAATCATACTACGATGACCTGCCGACCATCATGCCGATCATGCAAATATCTCTGGGAATCAACGATCCCATGCACGACTTCCCTCAATCGGTTGCGGGATACACCTTCGAAACAAACCGGTCACTCGCCATCGGTGGACGCGACATTAACTGGCTCACAGTTCTGGCATACACCTTCGACCCTACTCTTGCCCCCATCGGCAAGACCTTCGTGAAAGTAATCATCGAATCCGACTGGGATTATTGGAACGATCTGCACGACGATCCGCATACATACAACGCAGTAAAAAAGCAGGCTGCAAAGGACGTGCTGGAGCAACTCGAACGCAAATTTCCGGGATTATCGAAGAAAGTGGAAATGACCGACGTGGCCACGCCACTCACCTTCGAGCGATTCACTGGAAATCACCACGGTGCGTACATGGGATGGCGGGTCACGCCCAAGACGCTGGGCATGATGATGCGCAAGACACTGCCGGGGTTGAAGGACTTCTTCATGACCGGTCAGTGGGTTGAGCCGGGAGGTGGTCTTCCCACTGCGCTCAAATCGGGCCGCAATGTTGTTCAGCTTATCTGCAAGCAGGATCGAAGGCCGTTCAAGAATAGAAGATAGATGGAGGTAACAATGGAAAGATGTTCATGGGCCAATCACGATCAGCTCAATATCGACTACCATGACAAAGAATGGGGTGTCCCGGTGCATGACGATCGGCTGCTGTTCGAGATGCTCATTCTGGAAGGAGCACAGGCCGGACTGAGCTGGACTACGATCCTGAAGAAACGCGAGAGCTACAGGAGCGCATTTGATAACTTCGATGCCACGAAAATCGCGCAGTACGACCAGAAGAAAATCGACGAGCTGTTACAGAATCCCGGAATCGTACGGAACAAGCTCAAGGTGAACGCGGCGATCGTCAACGCAAAGGCTTTTCTGGAAATCCAGAAGGAATTCGGAAGCTTCGACGCCTACATCTGGTCATTTGTTAATGGAAAGCCCATCAACAACGCGTGGGACAGCCTATCACAAATCCCCGCATCTACTACCGAATCCGACGCTATGAGCAAAGCGCTGAAGAAACGCGGATTCAAGTTTGTGGGCAGCACAATTTGCTACGCATTCATGCAGGCGGTCGGGATGGTGAACGACCATGTTGTGACATGTTTTCGGTATGATTCAATAAAAAACTGGAGCGAGAACTAATCCGTCACGATGCGTGGGATGTTCATCGGAAGCCTTGTCAAGAGCTCGTAGTTCATTTGATCGCTGAATTCACCAAAGCTCGCGATACTGATTTCGAGATCCTCCTGACGCCCGATGAGCACCACTTCCTCCCCCTTACGAACATGATCGATATCGGAAACGTTGATCATCATCATGTTCATGTTCACCACTCCAACAACGCTTACCCGATGGCCGTGGACCAGCACGCGCCCGGAGTTTGACAAAGAACGCGAGAAGCCATGTCCATAGCCAACCGGCACCGAGGCAATCTCCAGATCGTCCTGCGCAAGGAAACTCGTCCCGTAGCCTATGAATTCGCCTGTCTTGACTTTCTTGGTGTTCATGATGCGACTCTTCCAGCTTATGACACGCCGTAAGGGATCTTCCTTCGATTTGCGATTGCGAACGTGATAGATATACGTCTCCCGGCTGGGCCAGAGGCCATAAAGCAGGATTCCCACCCGAACCATATCCAAACGCATATCGGGATGGATAACTGTCGCAGCGCTGCTCGCAACATGCCGTATGTTGGGAACAAGGCCCTGGGTTTCAAACCACTTTTCGATACGACGGTAACGACGGAACTGATCTTTGATGCGAACGTAATTCGCGATTGACTCCGCGCCTGCAAGATGCGTACATAAACCCGCGAAGCGTACCTGACCACTGCGGATAGCCTGCGCAACCTTCGAGAGATCCCGCCGGGTAAAACCGGTGCGGTTCATGCCTGTTTCAACCTGAACGTGGACACGCGGCTGCTTCTTGAGTTTCTTGCCAGCTTCGATCGCATATCCAAGGCGCTCATGGTCGAACACATAGAATTCTACACCATTCTCGATCGCCCAATCGATCTGCTCGTTCTCGCAATTACCCATGATAATAATGCGAGGATCATTGAAGCTGGTATTCAAAACGCGCCACGCTTCGTGCGCGCTGAATACGGAAAATGTGTGAATGCCACATTGCTCTGCGAGCGGCACAAATTGTTCAATACCATGTCCGTAGGCGTTACCTTTGACCACGCAGCAGAGCTCTACGTTCGGCCCGATCAGATGCTTGATCCAGGAGATGTTGTTTGATAACGCACTGTGGCTCAATTCAATGAAAGAGGTTGCGAATAAATCGTTATAACAAGTCATATGGACATTATCGTATTGATTCACGATATGTCAAGGCATTGCTGGAAAATAGGATAATGGAGCGGATGACGGGGCTCGAACCCGCAAGAATTACCATATCAATACAGGCAAAGAAGAATTTTGTTTAGCGCATAAAGTAAGCAACTCACTAGAAGAGATTAGGTATTGTTATCTTTATCTGAATAGATCTGGGAGCAAAATCTTTCAATCTCTTCAGGAGTCATTTTTCTTGAATGCTGATAGTCCCCAAGAGTTTTCATCAGCATGCTCGTCGCTACAAGTAATAAATCATCTTCGTTATCCGATAGTTCTATCGCCATCGCTTCATATCTCTCGATGTGCTCATTGGGCCTTACATGATAACGCCCCATGAACTTATCATCAATGGTAATCGTAGAAATAGATCCCAAATTCTTTACCTTGAAAAAAGAACACCGGACGAATGCACTATCTCTACAAATCTTATAACACCTAACTAGATGCATAACCATCTGTCGATTATCGCAATCGTTCAACTGATTATAATCCAATGTTTCGTTTATCTTCTCATTCTCAACACCAAAATACCTAGAATAGACGAAAGCATTCTGTTTCTTAACGGCGACTTCTAATCGATCCTCGATTTCTTGGATGAGCTTACCACGTGTCTCATGAAGATCATGTGGTGGAGGAGAATCTTGTTCAACATATGGAATGTATACATAAATACTATCTCTTGCGTTGCGTACTTTTTCCATTACGGCGCGGTAACCATCTTCCATATCTGTATATTGACGATAGCTTGTTTTGGGATAGTATTTCTGGATATCATTATAAATCCACAAAACAACGATGAAAATCCCCATAAAAAATAAAGCTATAAAAAATAGATAAAGACCAATTGATATCTCGATTTTGTTCACAAAAACACGGTCTAGTAATGAACCGCACAGAATTGATAACAGAAAGCCAAAAAGGATTTTAGAAAATTTTATAATTTTCTTCACAATAATGTCCTTAGCTACAAATCGTGGATGAATAAAAAAATGGAGCGGATGACGGGGCTCGAACCCGCGACAGCCAGCTTGGGAAGCTAGTACTCTACCAACTGAGTTACATCCGCCCGATGGTTGATTGGTCGATCAACCACATCAGCTTCAAAACGCTTAAGTTTGTGTCAAGAAAATTCACGCGCCTAGAAATACCAGCACACACCTGCCTCGAAACGTGTTCCCTGCGCTGGTAACTCTCGATATTGCCGATAGTCTTCATCTAAAAGATTATACATCCCGCCGTTCAACTCGAAATCCTTATGGAAACGCCAACTGCCCAGGATATTGGTCAGCAGGACATTCTCCATCGCGGTTTCGTCGTCATTCTCGCGATCATTCAGGTAACGAGCTTGTAAGGTAAGATCCCAGTCATCCTGACGATAGGTGAGTGAGAAGAGGTTGTCAATTGCCGGCATGAAGGGGATGCGATCGCCGTCTTCGTTCTGCACGATGTGATAGCTGAATTCGTTCACGAAGTCGAAACGCTGGTAGGTGTAGCTGGCATCGAAGCCGATCCGGTTCCAGATGACATCATCGAGGAACTGTTCGTAGAGCGTGCTATCGGCGTGGGCATAAACGGGATAATCCTTGATCCAGGTGAAACGGTCGTAGATCGTGATCGGAAAGATGGTGTCGAACTCGAAGGCGGTGGTCAGATTCAACGGCGCTTTGGGCTGCTCACGATGCATATCGATGTTCTGATAGGGATTCTGCTCAAGCTGATGTATTCGCGTGAGGTTGCCCGTGTAGGGTGTGTTCATGATTTTCAGATTGGTCTGATACAGCAACTGCCGTTGCCAGAGAAACCACACCGATGGATAAACGTGCATACCGTCGCCACCAACCCAAAGGCCCAGTTGATCAAAGCTCAGGAAATCCTTTTTCAGAAATCGTATGCTTCCGGTGAACATATTTTTCAGGTAGGCTACATCGAGATGACTGTCTATACCCATGTAGGCGATATCTCGCTGATAACGCACATTGACGTCACTCACCTCGCGTTCGGGAAGAGTACTATCTTCGGAATCCTGCTTGTGAAGGTAGTATTCTATGTAAAAATCAGGATTGGATAGCCGCACCGGACCAACCTGCTTGATTTCGCTGGAAGAGGGCGAGAAGCCGAAGCCGGTATTCTGGGTAGTGTAATTCTGCAAGCGGCTGTCGTAACTACTCCAATCGACATAGGCATCCGCGTGGTGGTTCATGAACGACGGCTGCCAGTGGAAATTACTCGTCGCCTGTTCCCATCCGGCATCGTAGTTAACAGTTCGAAACGCGCCGCTGAAGTTCAGCACATGGTTGGTGGGATGGCTAAAATCGACGCGCAAGCTACCGTAATCCATATTGCCGAGCTTACCTTGGATCACGCCATTGGATGATTCGTCAGCATGTTCAGGATCATTAGCGCTCGATTCGGGATACCAGTCGTAGCGCATTAATGATGGATTTTCGAGGCTCCAGTATTTGGAAAGATCAGTGTTTTTTGAGGTGCTGTCCGAGAAGATCTCTGTCTCGCCGGTAATGACGACCTGCGGCAACTGGATATCTTGTTGCGCCAGAAGTCCGGCAAAGAGAAGAACGAGCGTAGCAAGAAGGATCATTCTGCGCATCATTCCGCCACCCCCAGCTTTTGTGCGAGTTTAGCTCGTTGAGCAGGTGTCAGGTACTCTTTGATCATCTCATAGCGCTCCTTAGCCTTGTTTTCTTCTCGGAGCTCAATGTAAGCAAAGCAGGCTAGATATTCAGCCTCGATCTTCACATCCTCGATTTCGGGGTACAGGAAACGCACCCGCAGAAGTTCGCTGATTGCTTCTTCATACTGACCCTTATTGTAGAGCACATAGCCCTTCCAGTACTGCGCTGCGGCTCGGATCTCCTTGTGTTCGCTCTTGATCAGGTTTTCGATTACTGGTTCGATCATGCCGGTGCTTTCGTTACCAATCTGATACTGAACCCATATAAGTTCGGCCTTCTCGCGGTTAAGTCCCTTGCTGAATCCCATGAATTCATCGTAGCTGCGGATGAACGCAGGGTGATTTTCGGTTTTTTGCAATCGAAGCAGATCAAGCCAGATTTTGGGATCGTGCGATATCTGGGACGCTTCAGTCAATTTAATGATCGCGGCGATATTGTCGTTCTGCTTTTCCTTGAGCTGCGCCCAATCATAGAGCAGTTTCTCCGACTTCCCGCCTGAAGAGCTGATTGTCGAGAAGACCTTCTCCGCATCCGCATAACGGCCTGTCTCGGAGTAGCAACGTGCCAGCAACAACCTGACATCAGGGATACCGATATAACCGAAGTATTGGTTGATGATAGTCTCACAAGTCTGAATCGCTTCAGCGTAGCGCCCTTCCTCAGTAAGTGCGTTTGCCTTCGCTTCCAGAAGCTTGCCTTTGAAGGAATCGCCGCCCTCGCGCTGAAGCATGGAATCGATCTCACGGACGAAATCGATCTCATCCGATTGCCGAGCACACCATTTGAGGCCATCCAGTGCGCTCTTGAACCATGCCTGCGGCACATTGGCATAGATCAACTGCTTGTAATATTGTATCGCCTGCTTGTAATCGCCAAGGTTGTAGTAGGAATCGGCGATCCCAAGCGTGGCTTTAAATTTCTCATCTCCGGTGGCTCCGCCCTGGAGATATTGTTTGTAGTAGTCGGCAGCGGAAAGGAAATCGTCAGCGCTGAACGCCGCCTTTGCAGCCAGCAGCAGGAATTTGCTTCTGTCTGCGCTTGATGCGGAGAGGTCATTGTAAAGACTGGTTGCATTGTCGTAATCGCGTAGCTGGTAATAGGTCCATGCCATACGACTGCGAGCCTGTTCCTTCTCAGCCTCTCCTTCAGCAACCTGGTTGGCAATCTTGTATTGCTCCAGCGCGTTGGTGTATGATTTCTTCGCGAAATGGATATCGCCGGCCAGCAGTGATTTGCTGAACGCAAATCCCGCTTCATCCGGCATTTTGTTCAGGGAAGCCAGCGCTTCATCGTAGCGTTTATCTTTGAAATAGATACGTGCAATGCGTTCATAAACAAGAGCTTGATCCGCGTCACTCTGAGACGCAGCATTGTAGTATGACAACGCTTGATCGCCCTGCGCGAGATTGAGCGCGATTTCGCCAAGGTAGAAATTTGCCATACCAGCCTTACCTGATTCAGGGTAATCGGCCAGGAGGCGTTCGAAATCGGCTTTGGCTGTACGGAATTCGCGTTTTTGGAACCGGATCAGCCCCGACTTGAAGAGCGCTTCATCGCGGAATTTTCCCTGTGGATAGGATTTCAGATAATCCGAAAAACCGGTCAAAGCGTCGTCGGCACGGTTCAGCAGGAAATCGGTTTCAGCAACCATGAATCGCGCCTTTTCACGGGAGAGCTTGTCCAGCTCGTTTGTCACGGATTGCTTCAGAAAGCGGTTTGCCTGCTCGTATTCATCTCGCTTGAAGTAGTTGAGGCCAAGTTGATATCGTGCTGCGCTGATAAAGCGGTTGTCGGGGTAATCGTTGATGAACGACTCCAGCATGCGAATCGAGGCGACTAGTGAGGTTTCACCTTCGATCTTCGCCAGATAGAAAAGGCTGTTCGCACGGATGTCTTTCTGCTTGGCATCGGTTGAAAGCCACACGAAGACAGGCTTGGCGTCCGCAATGTTTCCGAGGTTGAACATCGCCATCGCAAGATAATATTGTGCAGTCTCGTCGGGATCTTTTATGGATTGCAGATATTCCAGCGCTCTGGCGTAGTCGCCCGTCTCGAAGCAGGCTGTCGCCATCAGTTGCGCATAGTCGGCATAGTACTGCGATTGTGGTGCGATGAGATTGTTACCATATTCGATTGCTCGCGAGTAGTTTCCGGCATCCACGAGGTATTGCATATAGAAGACCGCCGATTGCTCCCACCAGCTATCCGCACCACGCATGTTGTGGATGATCATCAGCTTTTCTTCCGCTTCTTTCACCTTGCCGGTCTTGAGTAGACTCCGGATCAACGCAGGATAGATTTGCGCATCGTCCTTATAGCGAAGTGCATTTTCGAAGAGTTCCGATGAATCCCGATAGGCATCCTGGATATAGGCAATTCGTCCCTGGAAATAGTACGCGCGCCAGTTGAGCTCATGATTCGGGAACTGGCTGTTGAAGCGCTGGAAGAGGTCTTTCGCTGTCTTGTATTCTTTTTGAAAGAAGCAGCTTTGCGCCAGTCCAAGAATCACTTCGGCACGGAATGCCGGCTTGCTGTTCGCTTCGTAGAGCGTTTGGAAGAGCTGCTGGGCGGCGGCGTATTCCTCGTTGCGGAGCAAAATATCCGCTTTTAGATAGGTGACATCAGGGATGAAGCGGCTGTCGGGGTAGTTTTTCAAAAACTTATCGATCTCGAGCCGCGCAATGCGGTATTCTCCGTTCGCATATAGTTTGACGATATATTGCAAGTCCTCGGATTCGATGGCGAAAAGCATTGTCGTCATCAGCAGCATGAGTATCAAAATCGATAGCACGCGTTTCATTTGCATATTAACCTCTCGGATTGATCTTAAAATGGCTTTTGAGGAACGATTCCATGTCCTGCGGTCTCCCTTTGCGCTCTTTCCAGTCACGCCAATGAAGGCAGTTGTCGAACCAATTTCGGTGAAATTCCCAGATCGGCGTGGAGTCCGTTATCAGCATATCAGCCGCGGAAACAAAGCAGTACATGACCAATAAATCCTCCAACACAGGACATTCCAGATTGGTGAAGTCCAGCCCGGTTTTGGATGCATTATCCAATAAATAAACGTTTGCGGAGTAAAAACGCTTCATAAAACCGACGATTTCATCGATCTCACGCTTGGATTTTCGTCCACCAGCGTGGATGATAATATTCGGAAACCTGTTTTGCAGCAGCATCTGACGGGCTTTGTCAAAGCAATCGGGCCTGATATTGGGCTGCGGCATCTTCGCTTCGCCCTGAACGCCTATCAATTGCGAAAACTGCGAGAAGACCTCGGAAGCCTCCCGTGGTTCAGGCACAAATTCAATGTTCGACACACCTCGGAGGCTGATGTGTACCGTCTGTTCGCCGGGATTACCCCCAATTGCCCCTTCGGTCAGGTCGATCAGGATCGAGTTTGCCTCGGAAGCTTTGAACGCGCTGAGCGGCGCAATAACTACGTTCGATCCATACGGGATCGTCGCGAAGAAGGGATAGGAGAAATCGGGCAGGAAACAAGTAAGATGCTCGATCTTCTCAGCAAGTAGGGAGATGTGTCCAACGTTGCGCAGACATTGATTGATATCCTCGGGAAAAAGCACGCAAAGGCTCTTCAGCTCGCTGAAAATCCGGCTGAATGGAACTGGCTGAAATCGAGGCTGAGGTTGAAACAGTGTTTTTATTTTTCCGAACACGGACGCGACTCCCTTCAATAAACGATCGATGGCATTATTCAAGTGCGCGCGGAAATTGTCCATTACAATTTATTGTTCGTGATGTGATGGATGAAATGGATGCAAAGTTCTTTTGTAGAGCTAATCCAGCAGCGATGTAAGGGCGGGATCGAGCACGCGATCCTCATCCAGATTTCTGAACTCAAAGCTGTCTTCGCGGAAGAGCTTCAAACAGACATCGACCACGTCCGGATCGTAGTGGCTCCCACGGAATTCTTCGATTTCGGTAAGCGACCGTTCGATTCCCTTCTCAGGGCGGTACGGACGATGTGACGCGATGCTCTCGACCACGTCCGCCACCGTCAGGATGCGGCTTTCCAGCATAATGTTATCCGCCTTGAGTCCGCGCGGATAGCCGCTGCCATCCAGATGCTCGTGATGTTCGAGGATCATGCCGGCAATATTCCACGGCAGTTCGATCTCTTTCAGGATATCGAAGCCTATTTGCGGGTGCGTCTTGATCAGTGTAAACTCTACGTCCGAAAGTTTCCCCGGGCGATTGAGAATATCAGACGGAATGAATATCTTGCCGATGTCATGAACGATACTGCCGTAATAAACGGTCTCGATCTGGTCGCTGTCAAGGCCCATCAGTCTCGCCATCACAGCAGAAAGGTGTGCGACACGCATTTGGTGCCCAAAAGTATAGGGATCCTTCACCTCGATGGTCTTCGCCAGCGAGCGAATCGTCTGCACGGAGATGCTCTTGAGTCGAGCTTCGTCCGAGCTGACATTGTTGAGCCGATTGGTGACGTTACGGCCGGTAACCTGATATTCGATTAATTGCGCTTCTCCGTTCTGATGGGAATAAATCGCCTGAACCGTCCAGATGTAATCGCCTGTTCCAAAAGGAAACTGGATGTGAATCTGGAAGCTGGTGCTAGGGTCATCCGGGGTAAGAGAATCGAGATGCTGCTCGATATCGGCGTGGTTCTCCCTGGGTATCAGCTCGTGATAATCGCGGTTGATGAGATCCTTACGTTGCAGGTTGAGCTCCTTCACCATTTCGTGATTAATGAAGGCGATCTTTCCCTCCGAAGTAAGCCGGATGTGAATCTCGTTCTTGTCGTTGATCAGATGCTGATAACGTTCACGTGTAAGAATCAGTGCGCTTTCAGTCTCTTTCTGACGGGTGATATCAAGCGCATAGTGCAGGCTTCCCACGATTACACGATTGGCGTAGTGCGGTATAATTCGCACACGCAGCAATTTACGGTTTCCGCTTCCATCCACGAGCGGAATCTCGAACTGCTGCTCATAACCTTCGAGTACACGCTTATATATCTGCTGCACAAAATGGATATTTTCGGGACCAAAGAAATCGAAGATGCGATAATTGTTGAACTGGCTTTCCTGCAATCCAAAGAGCACTGCCGCAGGCTTATTCACGTACGCGAACGAGCCGTCACGATTTAAAACCCAAACCGCTTCCTGTACGTTCTCAAGTAATCCTTCAAGTTGACCGGGTGTCAGCGCCACATCACATCCTTTAACAATTTCTTCAATAGATTCTAAAGAAATATACTGTACAAATCTGTCAACACCCAGAAACTTATTTTACTTTAACGCTATCCTTTAGCTAGGATTTATTTGCGCCCATATCGGTATAGCTCATTTCATCAACAGGCACTTACGGAGCGCAACCTGACTTCCATTCACCCGCATTCGGTACAGGTAAACACCTGAAGCAACATTCTTGCCAGAAGAATCCAAACCATCCCATTCAATCTCATGATTTCCTGCGCTCAGCTTCTCCCTGAAAAGCGTTTTTACCTTTTGTCCTTTAGGATTAAAGAGCGTGATTTCCACTATGCCGGATTCAGGAAGCGAAAAAACGAAAGTAGTGGATGGATTGAAAGGATTTGGGTAATTGCTGATCATGTATTGGCTTGGAGGAACATCATCACCTACTGCTACATCACAACTATTTTGCTCTCCTGGCGATCCATGATCTTTCGATGCGGCCCAACTCGCAGCCAGGCTGTTTTCGTAGTCGGGATCGATCAATTCGAGCGTAGCACCGTCGCCATCGGGCTCAGAAGGCCAATCACCGCCATCATCGTATTCGACGCAATCAATCAGGTTGCCACCTGCATCGTACAGGCGAAGAAGTTCTCCTCCCCCACTAAGGCCGAAATCCATATTGCCAACCAGATTGGCAACATTTGGAAAGCACTCCAGAAATTGGTCGGAATCTGCACAGAGCACCAGATATTCACCCGGTCCAAGCAAGGTATCATCCACGAATGTGAAGACATGATCGTCCTCTTCGTCCTTGAACTTCCAGCCCGATATATTGATCGCTGATAGTCCTGCATTGTGGATCTCAACCCAATCTTCGGGATTGAAATCATCGCTGGAATTGTAGTTGATCTCGTTGAGGCAAACCAATTCCGGCTGCGGCTCAGCGAGCTCAAACAACGCAGTCAGTGTTAGCGCTTCGGTCAACGAAATGGTGATCGTCTGCTCTGTAGCATCCAAGCCACCCCAACCCGAGAAAACATATCCCGAAGACGGATTAGCAGTAAGTGTAATCGGAACATCCGGAAAATACTCGCCCTGCCACGGAAACGATTCGATCTCGATCGTATTGATCGTCACGCTTCCCGCATTACAAGGAGTAACGCCAAGAGAAAGCTGCTGCATGTCTTCCAGATCGAAATAATCCTTCAGGTGTTGCTTCATATATATACTTCGATTTTCTGCAAAGACAATCAAACGATCAATGTTCTCATCCCAATTAAGATAATAATCGCCCCAGCGATTTCGTTGGTTGGGGATCTCCGACTCGATAGTATTAGTTTTCGACTCGATGTGTTCAATCATGCGGTCAACAGCAAAATTTGAGTTCATCAGGTCACAGAATCGATTGATGAAGTCGTTTTGAAACGATTCGTTTTCGAGCAGGCTTCTGAGCAGAAATGTTGACCATGGTGGATTTGATGTTTCGGAGCTGTTCGGATCGGTCGCATACTCGAGCGTGTTGTTCATATAAGCTGAGTCGCTGTATCGTCCAAAACCGAAATCAGTGTCATATAGAATCCAGCGCCATCGTCCATCATCTACCTGAGGACGCCAATAGCGAATGTTACCTGCAGGCCAGTCAGTATTAACGTAAAAGATTTCAGCAACCTCATACGTGATGAAGTTGGAGATCTCCATCTGAGTACCTACGTATTCATAAGCAGCATGATCACTTAAGTCGTGCGTTGAAATGTAATCCATCATAGCCAGATAATGTTCATTCGAGCCTTCATTGATCAATCCGTTTTGCTCCAGAATATCCACGTGATCACAATCCACACCACAATTCGACTCGAGAAAATGTTCGTTGACCTTCTCGCGAAGGTTATGTATACCCCAGTATTCTCCGTTTAGATACATCACGGATGGACGGTAGGCCTGCACCTCTATGTCGAGATCGGCCACGAGTCCAGTCATCAGTGCATCGCGGATCAGAGTGTTTGCCCAGTCATTGCCGGAGTTCCGAAGCAAGAATGACTCGAATGTATCGATAGGTTTTGAATCGAATAGCTGATAGTCCAATTCACTGCAACCGTAACAGGACCTTGCAAAAACTGCCAGAGATTTCTGTGGCAATACACGCGTCCAATTTCCAAAAATTTTAACGCCAGCAGTTATGTTGAAAGCCTGCACACCATCAGGTTCATAAAACTCGATGTTGATCGGCTTCTCCCAGTCATGCCAGAAATTTGCTCCATAATAAGGTTCTACCGGTTCAGCGTCCGGCCCCATCACGTAAATGCCTGTTTCCCAGTCAAAGAAGTTATCCGGATGCGTTGAAATAGAAACGATGGGAAGAACATGCTGCGCGTCGATCAGAAAGGTTTGAGTCACTGCCGAGCCCGGAATGCATCCATCCTGGTATGCCCTCGCACGAACGACGGTTGTTTCTGATATATCGATCGGCCCGGAATAAACTTCGCATGTATCGGCCGGACAACTTCCATCCAGCGTGTAGTGAATTGTAGCGTTTGATTCCGCTGAGAGCGTGATTTGCTGCGATCCGTTATAAAGACCACCAGGCTGTGAAAATGCCACATCATTGGTTACCCCAAGAAAGCCCTGTGTATCATTTACAGTTCTGGGTGTCGCCTCGGAGAAATAATACCATGCATCGTCACCATCCGGTTGTCGTCCAAAAGAGATATCGGTTGCCAGGCAACCGAGTTCGACTTCGTCGAGCAATGTTCCGTCAGGAGCCGTTAGTGCGATTGCCTCACCTTCAGCGCTGATCTTGAAATTAGTGTGAAGATGGAAAAAGTCGAGCGGTAAGACTGGGTTCGCACCATGCGGGTTCTGCGGTAGTTCCGCCAGTTTCAGTGATAGAAAAGGTATCATGGTCAGATCGGCAGATATTGTCGATGAATTGTGCACCTGAATTGCCAGCACATTCTCGCCTTCTTGAAGCAAGGCGGGATCAACCTCGATCGCAGTTGGCAATCCACCTTGGTAGAGCTGCGCTTCCGTGCTGTACATTGCTGTCTGATTGAACGCTGTCGATTCGAGATAAATCTGAGCGATTTGCGTACCGTTCAGATAAGCAGCGAATCCGTCGTCGAAATCGACATGCAGAATAGCACTCTGAATCTGATCAACGTTTTCCAAAATAAAGACCTTGCGCAAGTGTACTGACAATACCTGTGGAAGAATAGTGGCATCGTCATCATCACCATAGCCGAATCCGCTCTCACCTTCCACCCATCCGGATTCAGAGTAATTTATAGAAGTCCATAGTGGTGATGGCTCACATTCGAATACCCTGTAGTGCCAAACATCACCCCAATCGACCACGGTTTCCCAATACCATTCAACCTCAGCAATATCTTTGTCGGAAGCAAAAAGCAGCATATGGCCGTGTGCTGCAATCGTGATATCCGGGAAAACCCATTTGATCGGTTCGTCAGGATCATCCGTGATGCCATAGCCATCGAGATTGATTGCATCATCGGAGTTATTATACAGCTCGATCCAATCCGGATGTTCACCATCTAAATCTTCAATCGTTGATGAATTCGATGACATGACTTCATTGATAACAAGGCTCTGTGAGAACAAGCTGACTACAATGGACAGCAAAAGAATGGGAAATAGTACACACCGCATAAAAATACCCTACCTTTCCAACTCTCATGATGAATTCGTTACAGAAACAAGAACTGAATGAAAATTAAAACCCGTTCGAGTCCCTCCCCTCGACAGCTAAATCATGGCATTCGTTAATTCAATGTCAAGAAAAATAAACCAATTCTTAACCACGTATTTCTTAGCAAGGAAACGCAACTTTTGGAACGGAACTTGTATATTGTATGGATGAGAAATTGTATCCGGGAGGAGTGATTCATGATCCATTTATTCCGCAACCTGTTATTGATCCTGCTCATTGCAGGCATCTTTACATCATTAACCGCAATCGAGAAATTTGTCGCTCGCATCGTTCAACCTGATGCTGGCAAGATTGAATACCTGCAGAAGAATGACTACGACATAGCTGGTGGAAACACCACGGATTACATCGATATCGTAGCTACCAGAGAGCAATACAATGAGCTGCAAAGTCGTGGCTTCAACATCCGCATCGAGAAGACCGAGGCAGAGGTCATCGAAGATCTTAACGCTGCTGAAGGCCGTCCCATTGCGGGTTATCGTGAATACGATGAATTGGTTGCCGACCTCGAGCAATACGCCAACGACTATCCTGAAATCTGCCAGCTTTATGACATTGGTGATAGTTGGGGTATCGAATATGCGCAGGATGGCTACAGCTATTACGACGATTTCCAGCATGAGATTTGGGCAATGAAAGTTTCCGATAACGTCAACGAAAGCGAAGACGAGCCGGCGATCTATTACCTTGGTGCGCATCATTCGCGCGAGCCGATCAGCACTGAAGTATGCATGACTGTTTTAGATTACATCCTTACCAACTACGGAATTGACGATCAGATTACCAACGATGTTGACACCAAAGAAATCTGGTTTGTCCCCCGCGTGAACCCCAATGGTGCTAAGATTGTTCTCGATCAGACCGATATCTGGTGGAGAAAAAACATTCGGGATAACAACAACAATCACAATTTCAACAGTGATTATGAAACTGGAACCGGCGACGACGGAGTCGATCTCAACCGTAACTACGGCTTTGCATGGGGTAACGTCGGCTCGACCGATAACCCGAACGGCTCCACGTACCACGGACCGGAAGAATTCTCCGAACCGGAAACCCAGGCAGTACGAGATCTTATCAACTCCCGGCATTTCGTCGCAGGAATCAGCTACCATACCCATGGCGAGCTTGTCCTTGCACCATACGGCTATGGAAATGACATCTATCCTCCTGACGCAGACGCGATTATGGACCTCTGCGAAAACGTAGCAGAGAACATCGACGCAGTTGGTTACGGCCACTATACACCGCAGTATTCCTATGTCCTCTACCCCACAATGGGTGGTCTTGATGACTGGGCTTATGGTGTACATGGTATCTTCGGCTACACCGTCGAGATGGCTACCGAGTTCATCCCTTCAGCCAGCGAAATCCCAGGGATATGCAACGACAACCTTCCCGGCGCGCTGGAGCTCCTCCATCGTATCGACTACAATACCATTACCGGAATCATCACCGATGCAAATACAGGCCAACCCATGGTTGGCGAAATCTTCATCGATGGTATCGACAACACCGGCGAATATCGCGATCCCTACAAGAGCGACGAAGAGTTTGGTAGATACTATCGTATGGTCATGCCCGGCGCATACAACGTGACATATTCCGTCTATGGCTATCAGCCTGTTACGCAAGTTATCGTGGTAAACGATAACGAGGTGGTCACGAACGATGTCTCTCTGGTTCCTTCCACCACTACCGACTTTCACGGGATCGTGCGTAGCGGCCAGACTTTCGCTCCTGTAGCAGGGGCAGAAGTTACACTGCACGGAACTCCATTCGAACCGGTCATTACGGATGCCAACGGTGAGTTCAGCTTTGATGGCGTTGCAAAAGGCACCTTCACAGTCACTGCCGCAGCGGATGGATTTGGTCTGACGACACGGGAAATCGACCTGAATTACGTCAACAACCAGCAATTGTTCCTGTATCAGGCATACCTGTATGACGATATGGAAAGCACCACGAACTACTGGGACTTCACCGGAAGCTGGGGTTACACATCATCATCATTTTACAGCCCAACACAGTCTATCACAGATTCCCCAAATGGGCAATACAACAATTATACGAATAGCTATTGCAACTTCTCTGAGACGGTGGACCTATCCGATGCAACGTCTGCAAGCTTCTCTTTCTATGCGAAAGTAGCTACCGAACCCGACTATGACTTCGTTTACCTCCGCGTCTACGGCGAAGATGGTTCGTACGTGACATTCGATTCATTCACCGGCAATGTCGATTGGGATTATTACGAATACAATCTCTCCGACTATATCGGTCAGAGCAATGTGTCGATGCAGTTCTACTTCTCTTCAGATACGTATGTAACCGATGACGGATTCTACTTCGACGATTTCAAGATCTTCCGGGATCAGGATCTGAATATCACATACGGAGATGTCGATGAATCGGGCACACTGACCGAAGACGATGCGCTCTACATCATGCAATACGCTGCCGGACTCGATCCGCTCGAATCGATCGATCCGCGCCCGTGGGAAGATTTCCGCGCTGTCACAGCTGATGTGGATGGTAATGGATTGGTCAAATCTTGCGATGCGGCACTTCTTCAACAGTACATTGACGGCACTATCGATGAATTCCCGGTCAACGATCCTGATATGACTGTCACACCGGCTGAGGTCACGATCACGGTAACCGACGACTTCTTCGTCTTCAGCACGGAAAACGATTCCGATATCATCGGGTTCGACCTCACCTGCTGGGCAACCGAAAACGTATTCCCCGGACAGCCCGAGATACTGGCCGAAAACGTTGAATCCGCAGAATATATTGGCGATGTGATCTCGACGCTGTCGATCATGTCAACCGATGGCTTTGACGGAACCTTCCTACGCATCCCATATACAACACAGGGTCAGGCGGAGAGCTTCACCTTCATGCTGGACGTTAACTCCAACTCTGTTGAATACATCGTCGATATGGATCCATCCAGTGCTGACGAACCGCCAATGTTCACCGATCAGCTCTTTGGAAACTACCCTAACCCATTCAACCCAACCACGAGCATCCGGTTCTCACTATCCAAGAAAACCGATGTTGAAATCACGATCTATAATATCAGGGGACAACGGGTCAAAAAGCTGGTTGCTGAATCGTTCAGCGCAGGTAATCATCAGGTTACCTGGAACGGAACGGACGACCGGGAACAGCCTGTTGCATCCGGCATTTACCTCTATCGCTTCAAAGCCGGCAACCTTACCGAAAATCGGAAAGCGCTGCTGTTGAAATAAACCTTCGAAGCCCCCTTTGCGATTTGTGGAGGGGGCTCTTTCTTTTGTGAATAACCTTTAGTTCAAGAATTACCTTGCATCCAGTTTTATCATACGTCACATTGTCGCTTGAGAATGAAATGGAGTCACAAATGAGAAGAGCAATCCCGATATTCATGATCCTGGCCGTACTGTCGGTATTTTCCTGTAAAAAAAACGGCAATGGTCAGCAACCCGAGCCGAAATCGACAAGCAAAGTCCATCCTGTGAGCTTTGAAGCATTTGCTGACGGCATGAAGATAGGTTACGCTACGCTGAACTACACCGGAACCACTCTGAGTGATATCAGATTTTTCGATACCGGTGACAAACTGATTCTGATCATGATGCCGGATTTCAACGAGCAATTGACAAAGGTGAACTGGACGCTTCTCTCACGCAGCTTCAACGCGATATATGAGTATGAGGGAATTGATCCTGCGAAAGTTACATTCAATGGTGATTCGGACTTCTCGATTGTGCGATTTTTGGACACAAACGGCAAGCCACCTCGGAGAACGGTTGTGGTAACAACCAGTAACAACGACAATATGGGCTCAACTCCATTACCAACACTCGATATCGAATACGAATATATCGCAACAGAAAGACGTACAGCGGCTGCGATTTTCAAAGTGGATAATTACGACGATCCCGCAGGATATCTGATCTATCACTATAGTGCGCACGGAAATCTGGCATCCATCGATTACCGCCATCCTCTTCTCGAAAAACACAAAGACTATCAGATGAAGCTGAAATATTCTGGAAATGGCTCCGTCGATCAGGACGCTATGCAGCTAATCGATCGCGTTCTCTTTCTGCCTGCACCGGTTATTTTTGAGTGGATACTGGACTGATCTGCTTCGAAGCGATTTTTACACCTCGCAACTCGAACGCTTTCGTAATCACATAAGCAACCAGCGCAAAGATAAAGAACACCAGCAGTAACCACGCAATTCCAGCCAATGCGCCGATCACCGTCCGATAGACTTCCAGGAAAAGACGCGAATAAGTCAGCGGTATCACTTTGCTGTGCTCAAGATAATGGGATGGATTGATGTACTGCTCGATGCTATTGATACGGACACCCGCCGAGATACCAACGATGTAGATGGCGAACTTGATGTAGCGCAGCCATGCTGTGTAGATATCCTCGTTGATCAACCGCTGAAGAATCATCTTGAGTGGCTTGGAAAAAATCAAAACGCAGATGTTGCATACGACGATCGAGATGAAGAAGGTCATCAGGAGAAGGGATAGAAACATACCTGCCTCCAGTTGTTACCAGCTTCCGCTTGCGCCTCCGCCCCCAAAGCCGCCGCCACCGCCGAAGAAGCCACCGCCTCCTCCGCCAAAGCCGCTACCGCCAGAACCGCGAGATGATCCACCTGAATGACCGCCGCTCAGAAGCAGCAGCCAGAGCAGACCGCTTCCGCGCCGTCCACGACGAAGTCCGCCAAAGAGGATAAAGATAACGAACACGATCAACCCCACAGGTATATGCGTTCGCTTCGTGCGTTCAGTCGATTTCTGCGCTTTTTTCAATTCGTCGGGACTGATCTGGAATTCTTTGGAGATGAGGCCACCGAGTTGCTCGGAAGCCGTATAGAGTCCCTGAAAATAGTTACCTTTGCGAAATTCGGGGATAATGGTTTTATTGATGATGTAATGTGCTTCGAGATCGGTGATAACAGGCTCCAGCCCATATCCCACCTCGATACGCACCTTGCGTTCGTTCTTCGATACAACGACCAGAACGCCGTTGTCCTTGCCTTTCGTACCCAGCTTCCACTGATCTGCGACCTTGATCGAATAGCTCTCGATTGGTTCACCATTAAGGGTTTTCACGGTCAGGATCGCGACTTGCGATGATGTCTTCCGTTCGATCTCACGTAGTTTCGATTCAAGCTGGTTGCGTTGCGTTGACGTGAAGAGGTTCGCGTAATCATTGACTGCGTTGCCGCTCTGTTTAGGTACTTGCAATCCGAAAAGTGGAATCAGAAGCGCCAGCAAGAGGAATATACTCAGTGTCCGTTTCATCTTAGCGCTCCAGGATATTGATATGGTTGGTCAGTTCGTTGGTGTCGTCGTCCTTGATGGGGAAATGCTTCACCAGGAGATTACCACACATTGAAACCGCCTCACATAGCGATTCTGCAAGGCGTTTGCGTCTAATTCCATCAACGATCACCTGTACGATCGAGTCCCATTCTTTCTGCTCGATCTTCTCCGCGATACCTTTATCGGCGATGAGCTCCACCCTGTGCTCGAGCAGGGAAATGAAGATCAGAATACCGGTGCGGTCACGGGTATCATAAACACCCGAATCAAGGAATTCGCGCTGGGCACGTTCACGGACTTTGATTTCACGGAATTTACGCGGCACGACAATCCTGTCTAGAACTGGGATATTCGCGATTGCGTAGATAATGGAAATAATCAGGAAGCTGCTGAATCCATACAGCATGACGATCGGATAAACGCTTGTATCAGAGCCTGTTCCCCAGAAAAGACCACTCAACCACTCGCTGATCGGGTTAATCCAGAAGAGAAGCGCAACAAACCACACAAAGCCACAGAGGACCGCCGCCATCAATTCGAACACGGCGTAGCTGTCACTTTGCGGGATCATCGCAAGGGCAATCTCACCGGAGGTCTTTTTCTCTGCTTTTTCTACCGCGTGGCTGATCCGATCGAGTTCTTCCTGTTTCAGTCTTATCATTTTCCTTTCGCCTTATCCATCAATTCCTGCACATTCGGAGTCTGGTCGGCACCCTGCTGTGCTTCGAAATACGGCCTTTCGTTGAAGCCAAACATATTAGCAATGAAGACACCCGGGAAACGTTTGATGGTAGTGTTGTAAAGACGAGCAGTCTCGTTGAAACGCTGTCTTTCGACCGTGATGCGATTCTCGGTTCCTTCGAGCTGACTCTGCAACGCGAGGAAATTCTCGTTTGCCTTCAGATCGGGGTACTTTTCCACCACGACCATCAAGCGGGAAAGTGCGCCGGACAATGAGCTTTGTGCCGCCTGAAACTTCTGGAACGCTTCGGGGTTGTTCAGGACGTCTGCACCTGCTTGGATGGTTCCGCCGGCCTTAGATCTGGCTTCGGTAACCGCTGTGAGTGTTTCCTGCTCGTGAATGGCGTAACCCTGAACGGTCGCAACCAGATTCGGGATCAGATCGAGACGACGCTGATATACATTCTCCACCTGGCTCCACTTGGCTTTGACATCTTCGTCAAGCCCCACCAGACTGTTATATGTGTTTTTGCCCCAGACAAAAATCGATATACCGATAATGATCAGGATAACAAGGACGACACCGCATCCTATTGCAAACTTTTTCATCACACCTCCAGATGTGGTTTTTTTATTATTGAGAATTGCAATTGATTATTTATTCGTTTCTTCTTCAGATTCGTTTTTCTTCTCGCCGTTACCACGAATATAGGTTGTTGGCTCAGTGTTGAGCGTACTCAACTGGCTGATAAAGCGATTGAAGCCCAAGTCGGCCACTCGCTTGTAAATCACAAAAAGTGCAAACCCGAGGATTACCGAGATAAGGCTCAGGAAGAAATTGTAATCCAGATCCGTATCTATCAGATACGTAATAAAGAAATAAAAGAACCCGACAACGCCGGCGATCAGAAAAATATATGCAACTACAGTGAAAAATCGATTTACGATCGTAGGATTTACCATTACGAACCCCTTTTTCAAACCATTCAATAATCAAAAGCAAGTGTCGAATGAAATTGTCAAGAATAAATATGCCCTTATTCACGTGGAAGTGTATATAGCCCTGAAGCCTTGACACATAAAGGTTATGCGGTTCGTTTATTAACCGCTAGAGAAGTCATTGCAGTTAGAGGGGATTTACTCGGTTTCTTCTTCCTCGAAGTCTTCCGGCTCTTCAGGAATATCCCAGTCTTCTTCCTCGCAGAGGTCGAAAAAGTGCTTTTTAATGACGTACAATGCAGCGAATATTGCAGAAAAAACAACCAGGAATTTCAGAAATTTCTTCATCGTGTATCTCCTCTATTTCTTCTTCTTGACAACTTTACCGTGAACATTGCCGATCTCATTGATACTGTTGAGGATCAGAAACAGCATACTGATCGAAAAGAGCAAAACGCTCACCTTCATCAGCGGTACAAACAGGCCGACAATATCCATAATCCTCTCCCTCTTTTCAGATACAATATTTTCTGAGTGCTATTTGTAAAGTTTTTTCTTCGTTAATCCGACCACGCCGTCTGACTTACAGCAGCTTTTCGCCCAACATACCCACGAGATATCCGATGCTCGCACCCGATGCAGGAAGCCAGGCCCCCCTGAATTTCGCTAGTGGCGCAATATCTTGAAAAATAAGGTAGAGAATCCCACCAGCGGCGAAAAGCATGATTCCGGCGATCGTGTTCGGCATATCAGAGAGAAATCCGTATCCCAGAAGCGCTGCAATAATTCCGGTGAAGCTCAGCGCTAACATGACGGAAAGAGTCTTGCGCACGCTCCATATCTTACGTAGCTCTCCATAAGTATTGAATCCTTCGGGGAGATTCTGGAGTCCGATAAACACAGCCAGCAACAGGCCAAACGAATGATCGTGCGCAAACGACGCGCCTAACGCTAGCGATTCTGGAAGGTAGTCCATCATCATGCCCATCAGCTGAGCCATGGATCCTTTGAGTTTGCTGAGAAACCAGTCAAACGCCATGAAAGAAAACGTACCACCGACCATCAAGACAATCAACCACGACACACTCAGCAGAGAGAGCGCTTTGGGAACCAGCGCAAAGGATATCGCACCCAGAAGAACGCCTCCACCAAACGCGATCGTCCAATGTAGAATCTCCAGTTTAATGTGTTTATCACGTAACCTGAAGAAATACGCGACCAGGCCACCAATAATGACGGTTATGCCAGACAATAATGCATATAGTACAATCGTCCAGATCTCATGCATATTAACTCCATGCAAAACTTTCTTTGGTGAATCCTGGTCAATGCATAAAATACGTCAACTACTTCTGTAGCAATTGTGCGATCTTCTCAATATCAGGATGGGTTATATCTTTTTGCTTGAACGTCTCGAAGTCTTCCAGAACCTGCTGCTCGAAGTATCCCTGCCTGCATTTCGTCTGTACGCCTTTCTTCTCGATGCAAATCTTCTCTGCCATCTTGTACTGACCGGCGAAAAGATATGCGTGCATCAGGTTGACATACAACCACACGGCATCCGGCTCAATGTTCACGGCTTTCTTACCCAGTTCGATACCCTTTTCCGGCTCTCCGGCAAGGACAGCGTTCCAAGTCTGCACACCCAGATCAGCCGCTTCCTGATTGTACATATTATTGATGTCAAACTCATCTTCGATGGGGCCTATCTCCACGAAATCTCCATCTTGATATTGGAGCATTGAAACAGCGTTCGCGAAGTTACGCGCCAGCTTGAAAGTCCCATCTGCATTGAAAAAACTGACCCAATAGAGATACGGTACATCGCTGTACTGATCACCCCAGTAGACATAGTAATACTTGTCCTTGTAGGCAAGTTTGTACCAGCTTTTATGCTTAATCCCTACTTTTTCAAAATCGCTTTTGCGAATATTTAATTGATAGGAGGATGAGTGTTTGACCAGCGGAAGAATCATTTTATCGCCTTCAATTATAGCCTCAGAAACAACGGTAGAATCCATATCGATCAGAATTGTCTTGTCCTCAATCTTCTCACCTTCGCAGAATGAAAGAAAAGCCCTGAAACCTTCCAGATTCTCCATCACATTGGTATTGCAATGCCCAGGGCGATCGACCATCCAGATTATCGGTTTGATCGCTTTGTCGTTCACATTCGAGATGTAATCAAGCGGTCTTTCCATCTCTGTGTTGTTCTGAAAAAACATGATCGGAATCAGAGGGCTGTTATTGACTTTCATCGGATTCTCAGGGTCTTCGCTGCCCATCCCGGCACACTGAGCAAACACGCCTTTGTAGCCACTATCTACCTGCTCAGCGATAATTACGCCAATCTTTGCGCCCATCGAGCGACCATACAGAAAGCGTTCTTCTGGAATACCGTATTTATCATCAATGTGCGCTGTAAGGAATTTGAGATCCTCGATCGCGTCCCGAACTATCATACCGTTTCTGCGGTAGCTTGTCGCGGCTATCATCCAGCCATCTTCGAGAAGACTCTTTGAGAAATTATCTTCATAGATCGATACGCGAATTGGTGAACCAGGATCACGATATCCGTGCGCAATAACCAGAAGCTTTCTATTCCATTTTTCCGGGCTTAGAATTTCGATCTTCGCGCCATACAATTCGGTTTGTTCTTTTTTATATTTCTCTGCTGTCTGTGCGAAGCAAAACCCGTAAGTAACGAGTAAACCTATAATTGCGATGATTCGATATTTCATATGAACTCCTTTGCGTCTGAAAGGCTCTTTTATAATATTGAATCGAATAATGCAAGGGAAATCAGAAATATGGAAGTTATTGAATTGTTTCTTTTGTATATATAAAAACCCCAGGGTATGAGAGTGGCGGCGACCTACTCTCCCACTTCGTTGCCAAAGCAGTACCATCGGCGCTGGTGAGCTTAACGGCTGTGTTCGGGATGGGAACAGGTGTAACCTCACCGCCAGAGCCACCACACTCATACCCTGGGGGTACAAGAATTAGATGTGAAGGAATGAAGTGTTTGTCCGAGTATATCGGAAGGTAAAGAGAAAGAAAAGGATAAGACGATCGACAGATTAGTATCACTCGACTGAACACATTGCTGCGCTTACATCTGTGACCTATCAACGTTGTAGTCTTCAACGTGTCTGATTGGGAAATAATCTTGGAGTTGGCTTCCCGCTTAGATGCTTTCAGCGGTTATCCATTCCGAACTTAGCTACTCGGCAATGCAGCTGGCGCCACAACCGATACACCAGAGGTTCGTCCACACCGGTCCTCTCGTACTAAATGCAGATCTCCTCAAATTTCCAACGCCCACGAAGGATAGGGACCGAACTGTCTCACGACGTTCTGAACCCAGCTCGCGTAACTCTTTAATCGGCGAACAGCCGAACCCTTGGGACCGCCTTCAGCCCCAGGATGAGTTGAGCCGACATCGAGGTGCCAAACACCGCCGTCGATGTGAACTCTTGGGCGGTATCAGCCTGTTATCCCCGGAGTACCTTTTATCCTTTGAGCAACGGCCCTTCCATACAGAGCCGCCGGATCACTAAGACCTGGTTTCCCATCTGCTCGACCCGTCGGTCTCGCAGTTAAGCTCCCTTATACCTTTACGCTCTTTGGCTGATTACCAACCAGCCTGAGGGAACCTTGGTGAGCCTCCGTTACATTTTTGGAGGCGACCGCCCCAGTCAAACTGCCCGCCTGGCAATGTCCGGACACAGGGTAACTATGCCCGTTAGTAGCCCAATACAATAAGGGTGGTATTTCAACGTCGGCTCCACCGAGACTAGCGTCCCAGTTTCCTAGCCTCCCACCTATCCTACACATACTATACCAGACTACAATACCAAGCTGCAGTAAAGGTTCACGGGGTCTTTCCGTCCGTTCGCGGGTAGGCGGCATCTTCACCGCCACTTCAATTTCACCGAGTCCCTGGTTGAGACAGTGCCCAAATCGTTACACCATTCGTGCAGGTCGGAACTTACCCGACAAGGAATTTCGCTACCTTAGGACCGTTATAGTTACGGCCGCCGTTTACCGGGGCTTCATTTCAAAGCTTCGCCCAAGGGCTAACCTCTCCATTTAACCTTCCGGCACCGGGCAGGTGTCAGTCTATATACCGTGTCTTACGACTTTGCATAGACCTGTGTTTTTGATAAACAGTCGCTTGGGCCTCTTCACTGCGGCCCCCGAAAGCTCGCATCGCAGGATGGTCACCTTCCGGGGCGCCCCTTCTCCCGAAGTTACGGGGCCATTTTGCCGAGTTCCTTAACCAGAGGTCTCTCGAACACCTTAGGATACTCTCCTCGCCTACCTGAGTCGGTTTGCGGTACGGTCTGTATGATGATAAGTTTAGAGGCTATTTCTTGGCAGCGTTTGTAACCGGACTTTCGAGCTTAAAAGCTCTCGTCCCACGCCTCGGAAACACGCCGGGTGGATTTGCCTGCCCGACTTCCTACACGTGTTCAACGGGACGTCCAACACCCGTCTCCGGTGCACCACTGCGTCACCCCATCACTCAACATACAGGTTCAGGAATATTAACCTGATTCCCATCAACTACGCCTCACGGCCTCGCCTTAGGGGCCGACTAACCCTGAGAAGATTATCTTTACTCAGGAATCCTCAGGCTTGCGGTGGCTGAGTTTCTCACTCAGCTTATCGTTACTCATGCCGGCATGGTCTCTTCCAGACGCTCCAGTTCGCCTTACGACTTACCTTCAACGCAACTGGAATGCTCTCCTACCCCCGATACCTAAGTATCGAGCCGCGGCTTCGGTGACATGCTTCAGTCCCGATCATCTTCGGTGCATCACCACTCGACCAGTGAGCTGTTACGCACTCTTTCAATGGTGGCTGCTTCTAAGCCAACATCCTGGCTGTCTATGCAATAACACATCCTTTCTCACTCAGCATGTACTTTGGGACCTTAGCCGACGGTCTGGGTTCTTTCCCTCTCGGGTACGAAGCTTATCCCACGCACCCTGTCTCCTGTAGAGCAAGTTATGGCATTCGGAGTTTGATTGGGTTCGGTAAGCTGGTGGGCCCCCTACCCCATTCAGTGCTCTACCTCCATAACTCTCCTACAAGGCACTGCCTAAACAGCTTTCGGAGAGAACCAGCTATCTCCTGGTTTGGTTGGCCTTTCACCCCTACCCACACCTCATCCACCGATTTTTCAACATCGGTTGGTGCGGTCCTCCATCACGTGTTACCGTGACTTCAACCTGGACATGGGTAGATCACCAGGCTTCGGGTCTAATCCATACAACTAAGCGCCCTATTAAGACTCGCTTTCGCTTCGACTCCGTGGCTGTACCACTTAACCTTGCTGTATAAATTAACTCACCGGCTCATTATGCAAAAGGCACGCCGTCACACAATAAATGTGCTCCGACTGATGATAAGCATACGGTTTCAGGTTCTATTTCACTCCCCTCCCGGGGTGCTTTTCACCTTTCCCTCACGGTACTATTCGCTATCGGTCACCTTGCGTATTTAGCCTTACGAGATGGTCCTCGCGGATTCACCCAGGGTTACACGTGTCCCGGGCTACTCGGGATACCACTAAGCCACACAACCAATTTCGACTAAAGGGCTTTCACCTGCTACGGCACGGCTTTCCAACCGGCTTCGTCTATCGTTTGTGCGTACTACGTCGTGGTCCCACAACCCCAGCCATAAATGACTGGTTTAGGCTCTTCCCCGTTCGCTCGCCACTACTTAGGGAATCGTTATTACTTTCTCTTCCTGCGGGTACTTAGATGTTTCAGTTCCCCGCGTATGCCTCCCCTAAGGGATGACAGGGTATGACCCCTGCCGGGTTGCCCCATTCGGAAACCCCCGGATCTGCGCTCGCTTACAACTTCCCGGGGCCTTTCGCGGTTAGCCGCGTCCTTCTTCGCCATCAAGGTGCCAAGGCATCCACCGTATGCCATTACTTCTTATCCAAATTCATCATACGTATATATACTACATACACATACGCATGCGGAAAAGTATCCTTTCTTCTTTACTTCTTCTTTCAGTACTCTTTTAAACACTCCATTCCACATCTATAAAACTTTTAATGAACTAAAATTCCTGGTGGAGGATAGCGGATTCGAACCGCTGACCTCCGCCTTGCAAGGGCGGCGCTCTCCCAACTAAGCTAATCCCCCGATAAAGTGGTGGGCCTGGGCTGATTTGAACAGCCGACCTCACGCTTATCAGGCGTGCGCTCTAACCAACTGAGCTACAGGCCCTCACTCAACAAAGTTTATTAAAGTGAAGTGTGTAAAGAACAGCGAAACAACTCTATCAAACATAACCGTACATTGTTTCTCCCTTGAAAGGAGGTGATCCAGCCGCACCTTCCGGTACGGCTACCTTGTTACGACTTAGTCCCCCTCGCCAAGCACACCTTCGTAAGCTGCTTCCTTGCGGTTCGCTCACCTACTTCGGGTGCACTCAACTCGGCTGACTTGACGGGCGGTGTGTACAAGGCCCGGGAACGTATTCACCGCGCCATGCTGATGCGCGATTACTAGCGATTCCAACTTCATGGAGTCGAGTTGCAGACTCCAATCCGAACTGAGATCGGCTTTCTGGGATTGGCTCCACCTCGCGGCTTCGCGACCCTCTGTACCGACCATTGTAGCACGTGTGTAGCCCTGGACATAAGGACCATGATGACTTGACGTCGTCCCCACCTTCCTCCAGTTTATTACACTGGCAGTCTCTCTAGAGTCCCCGGCCGAACCGTTGGTAACTAAAGATAGGGGTTGCGCTCGTTGCGGGACTTAACCCAACATCTCACGACACGAGCTGACGACAGCCATGCAGCACCTGTCTCCTCGTTCCTCAAAGAGGCACTAAAGCATCTCTGCTAAATTCGAGGGATGTCAAGCCCAGGTAAGGTTCTTCGCGTTGCATCGAATTAAACCACATGCTCCACCGCTTGTGCGGGCCCCCGTCAATTCCTTTGAGTTTTAACCTTGCGATCGTACTCCCCAGGCGATGCACTTAACGCGTTAGCTGCGGTACCGAAGGGTTCTGCCCCCCCGACACCTAGTGCACATCGTTTACTGTGTGGACTACCAGGGTATCTAATCCTGTTCGATACCCACACCTTCGCAATTCAGCGTCAGTAATGGCCCAGAAGACTGCCTTCGCCATCGGTGTTCTTCCTGATATCTGCGCATTCCACCGCTACACCAGGAATTCCGTCTTCCTCTACCTTACTCTAGAAATACAGTATCAAATGCCGTACGCCGGTTGAGCCGACGCCTTTAACACCTGACTTATATTTCCGCCTACTTGCCCTTTACGCCTAGTGATTCCGGACAACGCTTGCCACCCCCGTATTACCGCGGCTGCTGGCACGGAGTTAGCCGTGGCTTATTCCTATACTAATATCTCTCTGTACAAAATATTCTCCTGTACAGCATTGCTCACATAGAAAAGCACTTTACACCCCGAAAGGGTTCTTCGTGCACGCGGCGTCGCACTATCAGGGTTTCCCCCATTGTAGACTATTCTCGACTGCTGCCTCCCGTAGGAGTCTGGGCCGTATCTCAATCCCAGTGTGGGCGACCACCCGTTAAGGCCGCCTACCTATCATCGCCATGGTAGGCCATTACCCCACCATCTAGCTAATAGGACGCAGGCTCATCCCCAAGCGGAAGCTTGAAACAGAGGCCTCCTTTACAGTTTCCTGTACATGCGGTATTAATCCCGGTTTCCCGGGGCTATCCCCCTCTTAGGGGCAGATTACCTACGCGTTACTCACCCGTTCGCCACTCTACTAAGGACACCGAAGCATCCCGTTCGCGTTCGACTTGCATGCCTAATCCACGCCGCCAGCGTTCGTCCTGAGCCAGGATCAAACTCTCCGTTATGAAAAGCTTGTCATGCTCAATATCACTGTCTCGCAAGTTCTTTACACTTCACTTCTATTCTTATTTCGTTTCAAAGATCACTCTCTGTCCCCACCGTCGCTCTCTGCGTCAGTAGGTTCGGTCACTTTCCATATTCGATGTTTTCGTGTCAAGACTTTTTTCGAAGTTTTTTTTCCCCGAAGAAAATCCCGCTCAACTCTCCAACACCAAATCTAACCTGTAAGGACCTACCCACCCAGGCCATGCCCAAGTGGAGCGCTAACATCGATTATATAGTTTTTCATGTCAAGACATTTCACACAAATTTCTTTGCTTTTTCACATTCCGATCGATTTCACAGTGACAACTTTATCACTGAAATATCGACACGATAATCATATAGAAAACACACCTATGTTAGCAACTTTTTCACACCATTCCACCCACCTGAAAGTGGGTTTACTTAAAAGACCAGTTTTTCCCGATTCTGAAGATAGGGTTTGAGGCATGGAGGCACGGTAATACTACCGTCTGCATTCTGCCAGGTTTCTACCAGCGCAACGAACACACGAGGCGTTGCCAGGCCTGATCCATTGAGCGTATGAACGAAGTCAACCTTACCATCTTCGTTACGACGATAGCGAATGGAAGCACGTCGAGCCTGGAAATCCTTGAAGTTGCTCACCGATGAAACCTCCAGATAGCGTCCAGCACCCGGAGCCCAGACTTCGAGATCGTACGTGATCGCCGAAGCAAAGCTGAGATCGCCAGTCGCGAGCTTCATCACACGGTAGTGCAAACGAAGGTCCTGGAGTATCGACTCGGCGGCCGCGACGATACTGTCCAGCGCTGCATCGGAATCTTCAGGCTTCGTAAGCTGTACAAGCTCGACCTTGTTGAACTGGTGTACCCGATGGAGTCCCTTGGTTTCCTTGCCATACGATCCGGCTTCTCGACGGAAGCATGGAGTATAGGCGCAGTACTTAACGGGGAGATCGGTCTCTGCCAGAATCTCTTCAGCGTGGTAGTTGGTCACGGGGACTTCCGCGGTAGGTATAAGGAAGAAGTCTTCGGTATCGACACGATACATGTCCTCTTCCAGCTTGGGAAGTTGCCCGGTACCGGTCATGGTCTTGCGATTAACGATGAACGGTGGCTTCATCTCGATATAATGGTGTTTGAGCACATGCTTATCGAGGAAGTAATTGATCAGCGCACGTTCCAGCAGAGCTGCCTCTCCTTTATATAAAGGAAAGCCGCTGCCGGTGATCTTAGCGCCACGCCTGAAATCAAGTGCATCGCCGCAGATCTCCTGATGCTCACGTGGTTCGAAATCGAACGAGCGTTTCTCACACCATTCACGCACGAAAGCGTTGTTTTCCTCGCCTCCGATCGGCACATCTTCCTGCGGAAGGTTCGGTACGGTCAGCAGCAGCGCGTTGAGATCGTTGGTGATATCACTCAGTTCGCTACCAAGTTCTTTGATCTTCTCGGCCATCGCGGAGACTTCCTCCATGATCGATTCGACTTCAAGCCCCTGTTTCTTACGGTTTCCGATCTCTTTCGACTTTATTTTCTGCTCAGCGCGAATTTGATCGAACTCGAACTGCTTCGTACGCTTCAGCTCGTCCAGCTCCAGAATTTTATCGATATTGGCGCTTTCGTTTTTGGCCTTCACGGCCTGTTTGATCATTTCCGCATTTTCTCTTATGAATTTCAGATCAAGCATTGGTTCTCCAATTCGCTATACTTATTTTGAGAGTTCGACCGCCTTGGCCAGCATATCGGTATATTGATCCAGATCGAGCGAAGCTCCCCCGATAAGAGCACCATCGATATCTTCCTGTGAAAGAAGTGTAACAATGTTGCCCGGATTGACGCTTCCGCCGTAGAGTATCTGAATTTCGCTGGCAAGTTTCTCGCCAAACCGACCCTTCAGCCAGTTACGGATGAAAGAATGCGCATCCTGTGCGATATCGGGAGTCGCGGTCTTGCCGGTTCCGATCGCCCAGACGGGTTCATAAGCAACGACGAAATCGCCGTTTTCGGGATCGATGTCCTCGAAAGCGCCCTTGAGCTGCCTTTCGAGCACCTCTTCGGTGAGACGATCGCGGCGTTCTTCTTCCGTTTCGCCGATGCAGACGATGGGAATAATGTCCTGTTTGTGCAGGGCTTTGATCTTGCCATTGACCATTTGATCGGTTTCGTTGTGGTATTTTCTGCGTTCCGAGTGGCCCACGATGCAGAAGCTGACAGCCATTGCATGGAGCATCGGTGCGCTGATTTCCCCTGTGTAAGCGCCAAACTCATGTTCGCTGACATCCTGAGCTCCGACGAAGAACGAACGATCTTCCGCGAAGTCAGTCGCCATTTCCAGATAAACGGCTGGCGGACAGACGATCGGAATGATCAGCTGCATGTCATCATCGTTCTCAAAGACGTACTCAGCAAGCCCCTCGAGATAGTCGTCGGTCTGTTCGAACGTTTTATTCATTTTCCAGTTACCGGCTATGACGTATTTGCGCATTATCTCCTCCTGTTTCGGGTTCTACCATGGGTTCCGTGTGTCAATAGCACCTTATATAAACTGTAGCCAGTTTATCGAAGTCACGAATCCTTCCGGTTACATAGTACACAGCGGCATCTTCCGGTGCTTGAACCTGTATGGTGGCGCGACCTTCCGTATCCGTCTGGATGGAGTCGGCCGAAGTGATAAGATCGGATGTAAAATCGATCCACAGTCCTTCGATGTTTTCCGAATTACTTGTGAGCTGAACATAGACATCCATCATCGTAGCACCGTCGGCAACGAGTGAATCTTCAGCCGAGGTAATCTCGATTTCAGGGATGTCGATTACGTTGAAGTGAATGGTTTCATTCACACTCTGATAGGTGTCCAGCGTGAAAGTCACCGGGACATCGCCAAATGCAGAGTCTTTCACAGTAAAGGTCGCAGCGGCAATACCCTGCGAATTTGTCCGGATAAAGGAGGCACTTCCGGGATAATCGGAATCGGGATTAAAGGTTCCTTGAGCGCTATCGTATTCGATATTGATACGTACGCTGTCCGTAGAAGCATTATCGCCGTCCAGATCGATGAGGATATCGGCGTAATTCTGGCCATTGCCTTCGTTGTATAGTTCCGTTGTCGATACAGTAATCGTCATCTCGGGTGCGTCCGTGTCACGGTTGTCGCACGCGGTAAGCAGCGCCAATAAAACCACCAGCAATAACATCAGGTACTTCATCGTGTCTCCTTTACAAGGTCTGTGGGTGTTGGTTTTGTTTACAGTTCAGATTCTATACTCTTGATAAACCCTTTTGCACTTTCACCATACTTGCGGTCGTTCTGGATTTTCTTGAAATCTTCCAGCGCGCCCTGCTTGTTGCCTTCTTTGTACTTGATCTGTGCCTGATAGTAAGTAGCGTCCGGATCGGCAGGATCATCTTGAAGGATGCGTTTGACTTTCGCAGTGGCCTGTGCGAAGTTATTCATATCAAAATACATAACCATCAGCTTGGTTGCTATCTGGGAATCGTACTTGACCTTGAGTGCGTTTTCGAATGCTTTCACAGCATTGTCCGGCTGCTTGATCATTTCATAGAGAGCGCCCATGTTTTTGTAGGTCTGGAGCTTTGAGCTGGCCGAAGGATTGGTCTTGAGGTAGTCTTCGTATTCCTTGATAGCCATGGGAACGTCACCCAATTCACGATAGAGAACCGCGATCTTCTGGATTACTTTCGCGTCCTGTTTCACTTCCTTGGCCTTAACGTACCAATTCAGTGCTTCCTGCTTGTTCCCCATATCGTCGTACAGAGATGCGATTTCTTTACGGAGCGTGAAGTTCGCGCCCTTGGCATCCCAAGCTTTGAGGTGCTCGATAGCCTTCGCTGGCTGCTTCAGGTTTTTCTCATAAATCTGAGCGATAACGCGCACTTTCTTTATATCGGACGCGTCTTTCTTCAGCATATCTGCATAAACCGCGATGGCTTCGTTGTATTTCTCACCAAAGTAATATGCTTTGAATAGCTTGTCCTGAACATCGGTAATCATATTGCCGAGATCGATACTCTCTTCTTTTTCTGCCTGGCGATATTTCTCGATCGCTTCGGCATACTTCGTATAGGCTTGTGTATAGTTCTTCGCCGTATAAGCATCGTCTCCGGCCGCAACCGCTTCAAGCGCCTGGCGTTGTAATGGTTTCCCCTCTGCAAACAGCATCATGACCGCCGTTAAAAGCAGCAATACCGTAATAAATCTCTTAGTCATGTTCATTCCTCCAGTCTTGGTTTTTTATATATCATGTTATTTCCTCAGTCATGGAATCATACCTATATTGATTTATTCCCATTCACATTTTCATTCCGTAACGGTTCATGTCAATAATTCTCTTGGAATGCCCAAAACGTTCCAATTGCATCTGTATTTGATAGAATCCTGATCGACCGTTACGAGCGGAATTCGCTCTTCCCCATCATCTTCGCAGCACTTAAAGGAGCTTTTTCTCGAATGATCTCATCGATTCGGCTGGAAAGTTCCCTAATCTCCCACTGCGCATGCTGGTCGGAGCGAAGCCGCGAAAAGTGATAAAGCTCCCGAAGATTCGCCTTGAAAAGGAATACGACCTCATGCGCGTTGGTCAGCGCGTAGTCCGCCAGAAGAGGATTGATCTCGCCAAGCTTCCGCGCTACTTCAGCAGATGCGTCCATTAATTCACGGAACCGATCGATTACCTTTTTATCAGTATAGACCGGCGGAATCACGAAATTCTGAGTCCTTCCACCCATTAGAACGGTAGAAGTGCGATGACGTTTCCATTGAGCATAACACGAAGAAGACGCTCGAACCTGCATGGTGAACTCCGCCATCTCGAATCCGCGCGGCATTGTATTGAATGATTGAAGCCCATCGAATAGCCTGTCGAACGCCTGATGCTTCATTTTTTTATCCCACGAGAGAATGCCCTCGAAGATCGATTGGAAGTCACCACCGAACTGCTCGAATATCATCGCGGCCAGCACCTTTTCGTCCGGATTCTCTTCCGCGTGAATCAATTTTATCGATTCGTTTGGTACTTCTGTGATCACTTCCGGTAAGCGTTGCTGAAGATTGGATTCAAATTCGTCTGCTTCGGTGTAGCGAATCAACGACGGGGCAATCGACTTTGCAGCCGCTTCCAGTTGCTCCCGGAGCTCATTTGCTTCGAGAAGATCTGTGCGGCTGAGCCTTCTGAGGAGCCGTTGAAGGCTACGGCAGTTGATGGTCATCCCCATCTGGCTTTTCGTCGCCAGTGAAAGCGCGTAACGGGCGTCTTCTTTGGCTGCGCCCTCCAGTTCACGTTTCTTTCCTGGAAATCCCTCTTCAATCAGCTTCTTACACTGCGATTCGTACAGGTGGAAATATAGTAGATTCTGTTTCTCGATCAGTTCGTGAAATTCCCGCTCCAGATCGGTACCGATGATCTCGTTCGGCGTGATGTAGTCACCCTCGAGGGTAACGTAGCGCTGGGATTTCTCGGTGAAAGATGCCAGGCGGGTGCGTTGAATGAACTCCGCTAGGTAACGCGAGACACCTATGATGTCGAAATTGAATACCGCGTGTTCGGCGACTGAGCTATGCCCCATCTCGAATATAATACTCTGGTTGGAGCTACGCGCGCGATCCACCTCGTCCATGGCGTCGGTACGCAATTCGGTAATCGATTTCGGGCTGCGACTGATGCGTGCGTAGGCTGCGGAGAGTGTCTCCGGCGTTACGATGCTTCGATCCTCGATCCTGTCGCTGACCGAGCGATCGATGTTGAATCCGGCAACGTCGATTTTCATGAGAAAGTCTTGCTTAACGAACGATATCAACGCTGCGGCTTGCGCCGATGCGGTTGGCTCCAGCCTTGAGCATCATCTCGGTGGTATGCTTGTCACGGATTCCACCGGCTGCCTTGACACCCATTTTGGGCCCTACGATTTCGCGCATCAGAGCCACATCGTCAACCGTCGCACCACTGGGGCCGAATCCGGTCGAGGTCTTGACGTAGTCTGCACCCGCTTTCTTCGCGATCATGCAGCTGATGATTTTCTCGGTCTGGTTCAGATAGCAGTTTTCCAGGATCACCTTGAGCGTTGCGCCACCCTTGTGACATGCCTTGGCGACCTGGGCGATATCGTTGAGCGTTTCACGGTAGTGTTTTGCTTTGAGGCTGCTGAGGTCGATCACCATATCGATCTCTTTCGCACCCTGCTCGATCGCTTTTTTCGCTTCGAATATCTTGGTGTCGGTGAGATTCGCTCCCAGCGGGAAGCCGATCACGCTGCAAACCTTTGTATCACTCAGCTGATAGCTTGCCAACTCGACATGCTTCGGATTTACGCACACCGCGACAAATTCATACATGTTCGCTTCGCGGCAAAGATCCTTGATCTGGTGAGGTGTTGCGTCCGCCTTGAGGTTGGTGTGATCGATATACTGTGCCAGATTGCTGATATCGGTTGCCAGCTGATCCGGATCGTCCACGCGACAGCGGGGGCATTGCAGACATATCTCGTGCGCACCGCCACACCGGCATGGTTCCACTTTCTTCATTTCGAAGATTTCGATGAAGAGATTTCTAATTTGTTCCATACTTTCCTCGTTCTGGTTTCTCACTAATATCTAAAAAATTATCGTTAATCAGCTAAGACTGCTTTCCTTCAGATCCAGCCAGTTGCCCGCATGCTGCTTCGATATCCTGTCCACGGCTTGTCCTGACTGTTATTGCTGCGCTAAGGTTGTGCAGCGATTCCTGGAATGCTTTGATTTCATCTTCCGTAGGCGGGATGAAGTTCAGCCCAGGTACCCGATGGCAAGGAATCAGGTTGATTTTGCAGGAGATATCGCCGGTAAACGCGACCAATGCCTTTGCATCATCGCTGCCTGTATTGAGTCCGCCAAACATGATGTACTCGAATGTAATCCGGTAGGCAGATTTTCTGCGGAAATCCAATAACGTCTGTTTCAACTCGTTGAGCGAATAGACGCGATTTACAGGCATCAGCCTGTCGCGTTTGCCGGGTATCGCCGAATTGAGCGACACAGCCAGCTTCACCTTCAAACCCGACTGACCGAGCTTACGAATTCCGGGAACAACACCGCAAGTCGAGATCGTCATCCTGCGCGGACTGAATCCCACATCTTCCTGCAGCATGCGCACCGAATGAACCACGTTATCGTAGTTGTCCAGCGGCTCGCCCATGCCCATGAAGACAAGGTTGGTCAGCTTTTCCTCTTTAAGAAGACGCATAGCAAGGAGAACCTGCCCCACGATTTCCGAAGGCTTCAAGTTTCGTTCCATGCCAAGCTTTGCCGTCGCGCAGAAGGCGCAATTCCGTGAGCACCCCACCTGCGATGAGATGCAAAGTGTGTTCTTCTTCTCCGTAGGGATCAGCACCATCTCTATGAACTGATCATCGTGCAGGCGAAGAAGGTATTTACGCGTCTTGTCCTCCGAGATACGCTCTTTCTCTATCTTCGGATAACTGCATTCAAAGTTCTCCGACAACGTCTTGATGAGTGTGGCAGGGAGGTTGTTCATCTTGTGGAAATCGTCCACGTATTTTTCAAAGATCCAGTGCTTGAGCTGCTTGATGCGGAAAGGTTTTACGCCATTATCCGCAAGAAAGCTCTCCAGTTCACCCGGAGTAAGATCGAGTATATGCCTCATTTTCGTTTCGCACGCAATTGCTGGTAATGATCCAGCGTAATGATTTCTGCGATCTGATCTTCGAGCGAAAGATAGATCTTCTTGTTGTAAATGTCGTTCTTGAATACCAGGTACTTCTGGCCACGGAACACAACTTCATCGCCCACTTCCGGGAAGTCCCTACCCGCTTCTTGATAGTAATTCTCCTCGAAGTTCAAACAGCACAGAAGACGTCCGCACGGGCCTGAGATCTTGGATAGATTACCGGAAAGATTCTGGTCTTTCGCCATCTTGATGGTGATCTGGTTGAAGTGCTTAAGGAATGTGGAGCAGCAATAGTATTTGCCGCACATGCCGATTCCGCCCAGCTCTTTCGCAACATCGCGACCGGTGGTCTGATGCAGCTCGATGCGGGTACGGAAAAAGGCGGCCAATTCGCGAACAAATTCGCGGAAATCGACACGTCCGTCCGCAGTGAAGAAGAATGTCAGCTTATTGCCGTCAAACTGGTAAACAGTTTTTATCAACTTCATCTCGAAAGGGTATTTCACCACCATTTCGTTGAAGCGTTCCGTAGCGTCTCGCTCGTTGTCGATGACGTTCTTGAGCTTTTGGAGGTCCGATTTGGAAGCCTTGCGGATGATGCCCTGCTGCTTCTTGTCGTTCGACTGATTGCGTTTGAAATCGGCAATTAGCTTCTCGTCGTGAACCGAAGAGTGCATCACCTTGGCGATGTCGAATCCACGGTCAACTTGAACGATCACCCACAGCTCGGGGTGTATAAAGAAAGTCTTCGGGTTTGCGTAGTAAGCGGTTCGACCCGAACGGAACTCCACTTCAACCAGCTCGAGTTCAGGAATATCGATCATCCCGAGATCGTCGATGGTCTCCAATTCCGTAATTTCAGTATTCTCTGTATTCTCAATATTCTCTGTATTTTCTATATTGTCCATTCAATCTCCGTTGCGACCCTTCATTCGGGTGATATCCCGCTAAGATCGCGTTTTGTCAAAAACGAACGATTTGAGATTCTTGTAAAGCTCTTTTTCGCATTCGCTTAAATCCAATTTGCGACGCCCTTTGACGACTTGCGCCGTTTCCAGGAATTTGTCGATTCGGTAATCATTTATCTGGTCGCCGGTTCCCCAACTGAAATCGGGCACGAAATCCTTGATCAGCTCAGAACCGTAGAGATTGCATCCCACGCCGATAACCGTGCCGGTGTTGATTGAGCAATTAATACCGGTCTTGGCATGGTCACCGATAACTGCACCGAGAAAGGTTTCTTTCGAATCGACCTTCTCTGTTTCGCCATAAACATGCATCTTGACGCTGCCGTAGTTATTCTTCAGGTCGCTGTTGTTGGTATCCGCGCCGAGGTTGACCCACTCGCCCAGGTAACTGTGCCCCAGAAAGCCCTCATGCTGCTTGTTCGAATAACCCTGCACGATCACGCCTTCCACTTCGCCGCCAATCTTGCAGACCGGCCCGAGTGACGTACCTTCGCCCACGCGAGCAATCGCTTTGATCTTCGTTTTCTTGCCCACGTAGAGCGGACCCGTAAGAATCGCGTTGGGATAAATCACCGCGCCTTCGTCGATGACCACCGGACCTTCTGTCGCGTCGATCACCACCCCCGGATAGAGCTGCACATCCTCACCGATCCAGATATTGTAAGGATTCATCGTAGTAACTCCTGGTTCTACCTCGCAGAAGGTTCCATCCTCTTGCAAGAAGCGCTCGTAGTCGTCGGTGATGTTATCACCGTTAGCGAGGATAATCTGCCAGAGGTAGCTCCAAAGGCAGGATTCTTCGAGTTTTTGCTTTTTCAACGCGCTGAAATCAAGCGTATCCGGTGTGAGCTCACCTTCTTTGATCGTACAGCGTGCCACGACGACGCCTTCAGGGCAGGTTATCGTGGTGTTTTCGGGCAAGTTCTCGATTAAATCGAGGATGTCATCATTCAACCGAAACCGGGAATTGACCAGCACATATTCGCCTTCATCAAAGTGATTGATCTGCCAGTCTGCGTGACGCTCCCTATAAAGCGGAACCAGCGATGGATCAATGATCACGCGGATGACTTCATCACCCAGCATCGCGTTGATCTTCTGCCGCTGCTTGAGGATACCGGTTCGAAGATCGCCGGTGCTCCTTGTCAGTGTAATTGGGAAGAAGTTTTGCCATTTATTGTCGTCAAACAGTATGTATTGCATCGTTTGCTCCTTGTATTGCGAAATCAATATTCAGAAGAGCTGTAAGCAGCACATTCGGAAGTTGATTTCAAGAAAAATCGGGATCTATCTTCCATGCCAGCGATAGACGTTTAAAGCGCCTCGCAAAGCTGTTATAACGATATATACGGGCTGTAAAAGCGACCACACCGGATAGAAACTGAATCGATCCGGCTCCAGGTTGAATCGTTCTTTCGCAACCACGAGAAAATTGATTTCTGAAACCATTCGCGCAGCCAGAATAATCACGGCCATGCGCCACTCGTAGAAAAACATGACGACTGACATCGCGTGCATTGCGGAAACCGCCAGCAGGTAGAAGAAAAACTCCGGATTGAGCGTCATCTGCACCTTAAGGTTGGACGCCCAGCGCGCACGCTGATTAAAGAACTTTGCCATCGATTCGATCGAACGGGTATAGACGAATGAGTGCGCATTGATTGCATAGCGGATTTTACTGCCATTGATTCTCATCAATTGCATCAGATTTACATCGTCACCCGATACCAGATGCGATATCTTGCTGAATCCACCCACCGCGTCGTACGCCTTGCGCCGGTAGGCCAGATTCTGACCGGAACAGGAGAATGCCTTCCCCACACCAAGTGCTCCAGCAGCTGCTGCGAAGATGGCGAGTACATCGAAAAACTCATACTTCTGGATGAACGACGCAGCCTTCCAGTTCATGATCTTGGGTCGCGAATAGCCGGCAACCATGTCGATGCCTTGATCGAAACAAGCCACCATGCTCTCGATCCAGAACCGGCTCACAACGCAATCAGCGTCGGTCGTTAAAATGATCTCGCCATCGCTGGCTGCAATTGCCTGCGTAAGGGCATTTTTCTTCGGCGATTTCGCTTTATCGCGATCCATAACTTCCAGACAGGTCACATTCGGCCACTTCAGGCTGAATGCAGCGATCTTTTCGGCGGTGTCATCGGTAGACTGATCATTTGCGACGATGATGTTGTATAATTCTTGCGGATAGCTCTGATTGACCAGAGATGTAAGCAGCATCTGGATGTTGTGGCTTTCGTTCCTTGCCGCCACGACCACCGTGACGGTCGGCTTCTCGAAGCTTTTCCCGGCTATAAGCGCACGAAGTCCCTTGCGAAAACGGGCAGCGTAATAGACATAGATCGAAGTCGCGATCAGTCCGACCAGTGAGAAAAGTGTAGGCATCGTCATTTTGCTGGGAAGTAAATATCGCCGTCCGAGAGATCGAGCGAATCGACGATCCCGTTATTCAACTCAAGTGAATCCAGGAAAGTTGGATCGCGATCGAGTATGAAATAGGTACAGGCCTTATCGCTCTCGCGGTAGCGCGTCGGGTAGAAGTTGTAGTTCAGGCTATCCGAAAGCGGCGTAGGTTGCGTCCCCATGATGAAAATTTCGTTGATACGCTCTTCATACTGGTTCTTTGGTAACAAGCCTGTCCGCGCCGAAATTTCCACATTGATCAAACCATCCGGACGTTCGAAATCGAGCACTGTGCCATCGATAACCGGCTTGCCCTGCGCGTTGAGGGGAGCCTCGTTTTCCAGCGCACGCTTCATGATATAGGGCCATGGCGGTAGTGCGGCGACTGCACCGGACTGCTTTGAGCCCAGCGGTGAGTTGTCGTCGAATCCTACCCATATACCGGCCACGAGTTCCTTGTTGTAACCGATGAACCAGGCATCGCGGAAATCATCGGTTGTACCGGTCTTACCCGCAGCAGCCCATCGATAGCCTCGCCAGCGAATACCGGCAGCAGTTCCGCCGGGTTCGGTCACCGATTGCATCAGGTTGACCATCAAATAGGCGATCTTCTCGTCGGTAACGCGGATACGTTCGACTTCAGCCTCTTCCAGTACATTTCCATCTGAGTCTTCCACCCTGCGCACAAAGAACGGCGTTACCCGTTCGCCCAGATTCGGGAAGGTGGTATAGGCGGAGATGATCTCCAGCGGTTGAACTTCCATTGATCCTACCGCGAGGGAATAAACCGGACTAAGCGGTGTCGTGATACCGAATTGCCGTGCTTTGCGGATCACGGCACGAGGCCCGATATCGGCTAGTGTCTTGGTCGAAAATATATTTCGGGACTTCCGGAGACCATCACGAAGCCGGGTATAGCCGAAGTTATCCAGACTGTAGTTGCGTGGCGCCCAGAAGACGGAGTCGCCCTGAATGAAATAGACAGGTTTATCGTCGATCACAGTCGCGGGTGTGTATCCCTTTTCGAGCGCGGTTGTGTAGATGAGCGGCTTGAATGATGATCCCGGGGGACGTCGTGCTTGAACGATGCGGTTGAATTTACTATGATTGAAATTCCTGCCGCCGATCATCACGCGAACAGCTCCAGTCTCGGCGTCCATCACCACTGCACCACCCTGAACATAGGGTGTCACAATATCGGTGGTGTCACGAGGGAAATCGTTGTATTTGACTTCGTATTCGTTCTTCTCTTCAAATTCGATGAGATGCTTGTTTAACACGGTATCAGCATAGCGAGTCAGGTCGATATCAAGCGTTGTGTAGATGCTAAGCCCACCAGCGAAGAGCTGTGTCGTTCCGTAACGGTCTTCAAGCTGCTTGCGGATGTACTCGATGAAATAGTCGTCAGCGCTGCGGTTGGCTGTGTCCTTATAGAGGTTCAAAGGCTCGTTTACAGCCACGTCGTATTCTTCCTGAGTAATGAACTTCTCGTCCAGCATGCGATAGAGGACGACGTTGCGGCGCCACACCGATTTCTCGGGATTACGCGTCGGATCGTAGCGACCCGGAAGCTGCGTGATGCCGACGATCAGCGCTGCCTCGGAAAGTGTTAACTCAGGCGGTTTCTTGTTGAAATAAATCATCGCAGCCGACGATACGCCATAGATACCAGCGCCGAACGCTACTTTGTTGAAATAAAGCTCGAGAATCTCGTCCTTGGAATACATCCGCTCGATCCTGACTGCCAGTAGCGCTTCCTTGACCTTGCGCGGAATTGTTTTATCGAGCGTAAGAAAGAGGTTTCGCGAAAGCTGCTGTGTAATGGTACTCGCTCCCTGAGAAAAATCGAAATGGACGATATCAATAAGAAATGCCCTGGTCAGACCAGAAAGATCAACACCCCAGTGTTTGTAGAAATTCTTATCCTCAGTGGCTAGCAGTGCATTGACCATATATGGTGGGATCTCGCTTAGCGGCGAATAGGTACGACGCTCAACAGCGAAGGTGTGTATCAGGTTGTCATTCCGATCATAGACCTTTGAGCCAATCTTGAGGTCATAGTGCTTTAGTTCACTGAGTGGCGGAAGTTCGCTACTGTAGTAATAAAACAGCCCAGCAACGCAAGATACGCCAAATAGTGTCAGTGCAAAAAATATGTAGAAAGTGATCAGAATTGGCTTCAGCAGCCGATTTTTTTCACGCTTCTTTTTCTTGATAATCTTCATAATGTTTCCGATAAAGTGTTCGGTAGATCAACGCCACCAGGTAACCTGTTACGATTCCTGTTCCTATTCCCAGTAAAATTAATAGAGGCGTCAATCGAAATATCCCATTTTCATTAAAAATAACTACCCGAACCACGAGTAGCTGAGCAACGTTCGAAGCTACAGCACCCCCAACACTAATTCCGATAAGACTGAATTTCAGGGGTAATGCGATCAATAGTAGCATCATGAGCATCGAGCAGCAGGTCGCACCGAAGGAAATGAGCGTTGTAGGGCTTAGGATCATGCCAGACAATGCGCTGCCCAGAACAACCTTCATGAGCCCCACCAGGATCGATTCCCGATAATTACGGGTGTAGAGCAGTAGTACAACGGGGATGTTTGCCAGGCCAAGCCTCAGAAATGGCAGCGGCTTCGGCATCCAGCTTTCCAGCGCGTACGCGGTCACGGAGATCGCGGTCAGCAATGCCAGCGTTACCAGATAACGTTCTCGTGGCATCTCTCGCAAAAGCATGAGCATCTCCCGGATACAAAAAAAGCCGACACGCTGTTTGCGATCGGCTTTCCTTAATAATATATGGTGCAGAAGGGGGGACTCGAACCCCCAAGGGCGTTGCGCCCACTAGACCCTGAACCTAGCGTGTTTGCCAATTTCACCACTTCTGCGCTTTCACTCTCTTGAATGAGCATCAAACTATTTGGGGCGCTTCGGACGTCAAGAAAAATGTTCGATTTTTGCGAAATTTCTGTGATCCTAATAGTCGCAAGACAGCAGTTTAAATATCGATCTTGTTGTGATGAAATCAGCTATCGATATTATCCGCACAAAACAACGGCGTACCCGGAGGCTGTAGGCGCTTGTCTCCGAGCAGGGTTCTCCTGTAGGGGCAGGTCCCTGTGACTGCCCTTCTCTCTTTCCTGGGAACGCGGACGTCCTCGTCCGCATTGGTTTTCAGATCCCCTGAAATCATCTTCTGAATGTGCCGAACAGCGTGAGGCTCTTCCGAATGTTGATTTTATGGATTGATGATTGATGAAGAGAGAGGAGGGAAATGCCAAGCTGGGGCTTGACGCTCCAAGGGAGAAAAGAGATGCAGAGCTGGAGCTCTGCGTCCCCGGCCACAGAAAAAGCCCGATGGCATTACCACCGGGCTTAGAATTTTATCGTTTCGATTAGAAATTGCGATACAGGATGTGCAAACCACCGGTTCCGGCAGCGACGAAGATCCATTCGTTGTAAACTTTCACATAGTTTACAGAACCATCGAAATCAAAATTCGCGATTGGAGTCAGCTCGGTATTGACAGGAACGTTTACCGGTCTTTCGAAGATAAACAGGCCGTCTTCGCCGTTGGCAACATAGATATAGTCGTCGTCAACCGTAACAGCGTTGGTCAGGCCATTGCCCGGACGGTTAAAGTAGAACAGCGGGTCCGGCTCGGTGGTGTCTGCGCCTTGTGCTATATCGAAAGCCTTGAAACCGCCTTCACCCATCGCAACGTACGCTACATTGTCCTTGAGATCGCACCACATTTTGGCATAATACGGTTCTGCAGCACCGATGTTGTAGATTACAGGTTCATGATCGGAATCGGAGGTGCCAACATCATAGATGTGCAGATTCGCTGCTGCGCCGGCTTCCATCACAAGGTGATCGGAATGGATTGAATTACCGGTGATGGCAATGCCTTTGGCGTTGTCGTAACGATCGTCTTCAACGATTTCCATATAGTTACTGCTGTTCAGGCTGTGGCAGAACGCACCGCCATCTGTACGGGAGGTTGTCGAGTAAAGCCAGTTTGCTGAACGACGGACACCCTTGCAGACCGAGGAAGGTAGATCGAACAAAGTCGAAGTATAAGGATAGGGGAATTTGCCGCTCGGAGTAAGGATAACCTCTTCGATTACGGCAGGACTACCGAGTCCGTACGGATCCGGATCGATCGCCGAAGCCATCCAGAAACGTCCTGTGTTCTGGAAATCGGCGGAAACAGCCTGAACGTCGGTATCGTTGAACAACGCCTGCGATACAACGACAGGATTGTAAACATTGGTTAAGCTGACGATCTCGACACCGCCGCGCCATTCTTCACCTTCGGTGTTATAACCAATATAGGCCTTGCATACACACGGATCGAGATAAGCGAAACAGGCCTGAACCTGCTGACCGCCTACAAACGGAGCGTCAACCGAAGCGATCCACATCAGTGGCGGGACAGTACGGTCCCCGCCAGCCAGGAGCTCTTCATTTCTAATTGTAACACGAGTATTAAGATCTTCTTCGTCGTTATTTACAACAACATTCGTTCCTTCTCTGAAGGCCTGATTGACTTCATCTGCAATCTCGTCACCCGTTGTGTTATCAGCACAGGCAACAAAAAGCATTACAAAAGCCGCAACAGAAAGCAGTAACAGCTTCTTCATTGAATTATTCCTCCATATATGAATATTAATTTTACGGAGATAAGATATTTGACTTATAATCCATGTCAAATAAAAAAAGTATTTTCCTGATTCATCACTTATGCAATTATTATCCCCAAAATGCTCGAATAATTATTATCAACGGAAAAGCTTGACAAATGCAATTTACCCAATAAAATATAGAAGTAGCTTAGTTTAAATTCACAATCTCGCCTTTCCATGCTGGAAAGTACTTTTTATCTGTGGGGATTCGAATGCCGTGGAATAATAAACACATTATGCTTGTTTTATTGCTCTTCCTTGTGCTTATCTCCAATTATTGCTATGCATTGGACGAGCCAATCCGTATCGCTTACAATCAGAGTAATCCTCCCTATAAATACGTGAACGTTCTGGGCGAACCCGATGGAATATTGATCGACTACTGGCGTATGTGGTCAGATGCGACAGGCATTCCGATCGAATTCATATCTGCGCCATTCGTGGAAACAGTTGAGATGGTCCGTGACGGTCGTGCTGATCTCCACGCCGGGCTTTTTTACACAGACGAGCGTGAGAAATTCTTTGATTTCACAGAACCATTCTTCGAAGTCACCTACTATATCATGCATCACAAGAATGTGCTGGGAATAAATGACATTGCCGATCTGGATGGATTCCTGGTCGGTATTCCGGAAGGTGGATTCACTGATCGATACATGCAGAAGAATTACCCGAATCTGAATTATAAACGCTATGCGGACTATCCAGCGCTTTTTGAAGCTGCCGAGAAGGATGAAATAAGGGTTTTCATCGCACCGATCGAGAATCTCAATCAGTACATAAGTAGTCTGGACGCATCACACGATTACCAGTATAAACGCAGTAAGGCGATCTTTTCACAATCATACCGGGGTGCGATTGCAAACGGACGTCCGGAGCTGCTGAAAACGCTGAATCAGGGCCTGAAAAAAGTATCATCCTACGACATAGCGCTTCTCGAGAAGAAGTGGCTCGGTATCTCGCGACAAAGAACTTCCAAGGACATTATTGTAATTTCCATGAATTCCCACAAGCAACCCTACGCTTTTCTTGATCCCTATGGGAAGCCGGCTGGTTTGTACGTGGATTTCTGGAATCTCTGGGCCCAGACAACCGGCAAGGAAATAAGCTTTCTGCCGAGTTCGGGTGTTCATGAGATGCAAGCAGTTTTGGACGGTGTCGCAGATATCACCATAGGCCAGAGTACAAGCGAACTGGCGGAGTCTAAGCTAATCTTTTCCGAGCCCTTCTATCAGGTTGACGCATCCCTCTTTTATCTCTCAGGCCAATCTCACCCAAACGATATCTCCAAGCTGGAAAACATTATTTTGGGCGTTATCGGAGACTCGAGCCTCGACGGATACAGCTCCGAGCGTTTACCGCAAAGCAGCTTTATCAAGAGATACGGAACGATTGATGAACTTATGTATGCCCTCATCGCACGAGATATCGATGTGATGTTCCTGCAAACTCAGCTTGGGAAACTACTCCTTCTTAAGGAGCGCTTTGCGGGGCAGGTGACGATCGGAAAGCCGATATTCTCTTCCAGTGTCCACGCTGCAACGCTACCCGAGAATAGAAAGCTGATAAAAGAAATCAACGAAGGTATCCACAACATACCCCTGAACAAGCTTGCCGAGATCGAACAGCGATGGATTGCAGAATCCGGGGCAGGTTACTGGAACAAAGACGGAGTCGACAGCTCGGAACCAGATTACACAACGCTACTGACCGAAGTAGAAAAGAAATGGATCGAGGAACATCCCGTTATCCGGGTCGGAGCAGACCCCGGGTTTCAACCGTTCGAGTTCATCAACGATGAAGGTATTCACTCCGGACTCGCCTCCGATTACATAAGCTTGATCAATCAACGCATGGGCATCAACATGCAGGTCGTCCCCTACCCCACCTGGAGCGAGGTGATCGAGCATACGAAAAAACGAGAGATTGATGTCCTATGCGCTGTCATGCCTACAGATGAACGCAAGGAATATCTCAATTTTACTCAGCCCTACATTACATCACCGGAGATGATTTTCACGCGCAAAAACGCGCCGTTTATAGGCAGCATCAGCGACCTCAGAGGTAAAACCATTGCCCTGAAAAGCAAGAGTTACATGCAGGAACGTTTACAGAGTCACTACCCATTCCTGCAACTCAAGCTTTACGATACCACCTATGAAGCGCTCTTTGCGGTGTCTAATGGTGATGCCGACGCGTATATCAATACTCTCGCCCACGGTTCCTACATTATCTCGGAATACAATTTCACCAATGTTGTGGTCGCAGCACCCATGGACGGTATTGTTGATGGTATCTGTTTCGCTGTTCGGAATGACTGGCCTATTCTACACAACATCATATCCAAAGCGCTGACAACCATCACGGAAGATCAGGCCGCCGAGCTGCGGTCCAAGTGGATTACCGTCCGTTTCGAGCACGGCAAGGAAGCACGGCAGATTCTCTTCTGGAGCAGCATCGCGTTTATCCTGCTTATCACGATGACAGTGATTGCCTTCCTCTGGAACCGGACACTGAAGTACGAGATCAATCGCCGTAAAGAGGTGGAGATCAACCTTGTAGAAGCCAAGGAGCAGGCGGAATCAGCAGACAGGCTGAAATCGGCATTTCTCGCATCGATGTCCCATGAACTAAGAACACCGCTAAACTCCATCATCGGCTTTACAGGCATAATGCTTCAGGAGCTTCCGGGACCGCTGAACAACGAGCAGAAGAAACAGCTTGGGATGGTCCAGGCGAGTTCGCGGCACTTGCTGTCGCTCATCAACGACGTACTGGACATCTCCAAAATCGAGGCAGGCCAGCTTCAGATTGTCGAGGGGGAATTTTTCCTCTCAGACAGCGTACAGAAAGTTGTGAACACGATCACGCCGCTAGCAGAGAAAAAATCGTTAAAAATTTCTTGCGAAATTGACAATAAAATTGGTAGCATTGTCAGCGATGCTCGAAGAATCGAACAGGTATTGCTCAATCTGCTGAGCAACGCTGTTAAATTTACTGATGAAGGTGGAATCTCAATCGAGATAAAGCTTATCTCATCTCTAAAACCACCAATCCAGAAGAGCATCCGGTTTGTGGTTACGGATTCCGGGATCGGAATCAAAGATGAGGACATCGACAAGCTTTTCAAGCCCTTCCAGCAGGTTGATACCGGCCTGACCAGACGATACGAAGGAACCGGCCTGGGGCTTTCGATCTGCGAACGACTGGTGGGGCTGCTTGGCGGTAAAATCACCGTGAAGAGCGAATGGCAGAAAGGAACGACGTTTTCATTTTCATTACCGTATAAAACCAAGTGAGAGGAATAAATGGCTACGTGGAAGATTTGCATTATCGAAGACAATGAAAAGAACCTGTATCTGATAAAATACCTGCTCGAAATGAGTGGATTTCAGGTCATTTACGCGATGAACGGTCTCGACGGAATCGAATTGGTCGAACACGAGAATCCCGATATGGTTCTTCTGGATATACAGCTCCCCGAGATGAACGGTTACGAGGTCGCGCAACGGCTTCGTAAGCTCGAAGGAAAGGCAAACACACCGATTATCGCAGTAACCTCCTATGCCATGCCCGGGGATAAAGAAAAAGCACTGGCTGCAGGTTGCACAGGCTATATCGAAAAGCCGATCAACCCGGAGACATTTATTGATGATGTGAAGAGGTACATTCCGTCACCACAAAATTCACAAGAGGTATAATATGAGCAAGTTGCTAATTGTCGATGATATTCAGGAAAATCGCTATCTTCTGCAAATGCTGCTCCAGGGATACGGACATGATGTCGTTGCCGCCGAAAATGGCAAGGAAGCGCTCGAAGTGGCCCTCCGAAATAAACCCGATCTTATTATATCCGATATCCTTATGCCGGAAATGGATGGATTCGAGCTCTGCCGCCGTTGGAAACGCGATATCACGCTCAATCAGATACCCTTTATCTTCTACACCGCAACGTATACTGAGCCTAAAGACGAAGAATTCGCGTTAAGCCTCGGTGCCGACCGGTTCGTTATCAAACCGCAGGAACCTGAGCATCTCATCGAGATTATCAACAGCTATACGCGCGACATCAATGAAGGCCGTATCATAGCACCAAAGGAAATCACCGAAGCCGACGATACACTCGATAAAAAATATACACAAGTGCTCTCCGACAAGCTGGAGAAAAAGGTCAAAGAGCTTGAAGTCGAAGTTCACAACCGCAAACTCACAGAGAATGAGCTCAGAAAAAGCGAGGCTCGTTTCCGGGAACTGATCGAGCACCTTCAGGACATCGTCTGGAGAGTCACCCCCAATGGGAAATTCAGCTATATCAGCCCGGCACTCGGCAAGATGCTGAAGTTCGGCTATAGCGAGTTTCTCGGACAGCATATCAGTAAGCTCTTCGATCATGAGCCGATGCTGAAGAAAATCGCTGAACTAGCCAATATCCTGACCACAACAAGCAGTGGTGAGCGTTATCAATTTGAAAAAGCCGACGCAAACGGTAAAACCTACTGGCTGGAGACGCGTATCGTGCCTCTCTACGGACAGGACGGTCACCTTACCGAAATCCAGGGGATCACACGCGATATCACCGATATCGAAACCGCATATCAAAACCTGCACCAGAGTGAGCAACGTTTCAGGCTCGCAGCCAGCACAGTTACCGATCTTATCTACGAATGGGACGTCAATTCCGACATTCTCAACTGGTACGGCGATATTGATAAAGTTCTCGGGTACGAACCTGGGGGCTTCAAGCACGACCTGAAGACTTGGGTTGAGCATATCCACCCGGATGACCAGGATAAGTTTAAAGACTCGGTCAACAAGCATCGTGAATGCGTGGATCCGATCCAGGATAGTTACAGAATCCGAACCCGAGCCGGATTATGGCGCGAATGGGTTGACTACGGTATCCCTCAAGTCGGGCCCGATGGGAAGCCAATTCGTTGGGTTGGAGCTTGTATCGACCAGACCGAAAAGAAACAGCTCGAGCAGCAGCTCAACCAAGCGTTGAAAATGGAAGCGATCGGGCAGCTTGCCGGCGGTATCGCACACGACTTTAACAATCTTCTGCAAATTATTCTGGGCTATACGGAGATCAGCCTGCTCAACGAATGCGATGCCCCCGAAAATATTCAGGATCTCCACAGCAGCCTCGAGCAGATCAACGAAGCGGCTCGTAAGGCAGCCAGCATGACAAGACAACTGCTGACATTCAGCCGCAAACAGGTGATTCAACCTGCCTACATCAATCTCAACACGATGGTCAAAGAACTGTTCAAGATACTTAAACGGCTCATCGGCGCTGACATCGAGGTGAAGATGTTTCTCGACGAGAATTCCGGCACCATTTACGCCGATCCAGCTCAGATCGACCAGGTGATCATCAATCTCTGTATCAATGCCCGGGACGCCATGCCAGAAGGTGGACGATTGATTATCGAAACCAAAAACTTTGTGGTGACTGAAGACTACCAACGTATTTACCCTTGGGCAAAAATCGGTAACTATGTGGTTCTCAATATCTCCGACAATGGCATCGGCATGGACAAAACAACCCGTGAACAAATCTTCGAACCCTTCTTCACAACCAAAGAAGTGGGCAAGGGAACCGGGCTTGGGTTGGCAACAGTCTATGGAATCGTGAAACAACACAACGGTATGATCTACGTCTATAGCGAACCGGGCCAGGGAACAACCTTTAAAATCTACTTCCCACAGGCCGAAAAGGGCGAAATCAAAGACATGTTCGAAAGCGAAACCGAGGTTCCAGGCGGAAATGAGACTATCTTGCTGGTCGAAGACGATCAGATGTTAATAGAACTTTCTTCCATCATCCTGGAAAAAGCCGGCTACACAGTCTTAAAGGCATCCAACGGTGAAGAAGCGATCGAGGTATTCAAAGAGCATAAGAACGAAATCGATATAGCGGTACTCGATGTTATCTTGCCCAAATTCAGCGGACGAGTGGTACGTGACAAAGTCCGCGAAATCGATCCGAACGCAAAATTCCTCTTCGTGAGTGGATACAGCTACAACGCGCTCAGCAATCGATTCCTTCAGGAAGAGGAGTTACAGCTACTATCCAAGCCTTTCAGCCGCGTAGCGTTGCTTCGGAAGGTGAGAGAATTACTGGAAAATTAGAGTTATTTGCATCATAAAATGAACCGGCGGGAACAGTCTTCTCGCCGGTTTTCTTTTATCAATATAGTATTATTCAGGCATTGGGATGCGGTAGCGTGTCGTGATACTCAGGAACCAGGAAGGTTCGCTGGAGTAGTCCATAAACCTCATTTCCTCTTCGTCTTTATCGTAGAATCGGAAATTCTTGCGGAATGTAACGCCGGACTGGATATCAAACCAGAAGTTATCGAAAATATTCCAGTAAACGATTGGACCTACATCGACGCGTGAATACTCAAGATAATCGACGACCTGGAAATCGTCATCGTAAATCTCATCCTCTTCCGGCTCGCCATCTTTGATATTGAAATGATAGCCAGAAACATTTCCCAGCACACCAAACGTCATTTCGCGATTCCATTTCCAGCGCACATCGACAGAAAGCGGCAGTAGCGCGGATGCATAGAAATCACCTTTCTCCCACGTCGCACCCAACACAGGAACGATTTCCTGCCTGCCGAAGGGAGTGTCGTATACAGCGCCGGCCTCCATGCTGAGATACTCGCTCAGCCTCAAGTCTATCGTAAGACCACCACGCAGAACAAAGTCGTCGGAGGAGATATCGTTTCGATAATCGGATGACAACCCAGGGGCGACATGAGCTTTTATCCGAAAAGAGCTTCCAAAATCACGATATAGTCGCAAACCGATCTGAAAGTCGGTCATTTTCTGATTATTTGTATGCTCCGGTTCATGCTTGTAAAAGGATTCCACGTAGCTGTACTCTCCAGAAGGAATGAAAATCGTACGGTTGTTGTGGAAGAACATCGGATATGCGAAATCCACATCCATAGTTTTCATACCAATTGTAACACCACCCAACCCGGTGTCATTGTCATACGGATCGTTGAACTTAGCATCGCTGTTGAAGCTGTAACCAATTGTCACCATCGGATAGGTATTGCTGATCGCAAAGCCTGTCGCGACGATGCCCAGAAGCAGCATGATCGAAAGAAGTCTTTTCATGGCTCATCCCTTATTGAGTATTCTCCGCAAGCTCGCAATCTGCAATCCGATCTGTCAAGCAATTACTCCCGACCGTTCTTGATATCCTTTCAGGTACCCGAAAGCACAACATCACCGAAATAGCTTTACAAATCAGATATTTATTACCACGCTGCAGCATGAGAATACTGATCGTTATCTTGATTTTCCTCGCAGGCTGCACTATTGCAGAAAAGCAGCCAGAGCAAGAACAGCCGAAGCCTGTCAGAATCACGCTTGCCTTCACCGGCGACATGATGCTCCACCGGTCTGTTTATCGTTCTGCGTGGGATGACGTCAATCACGCTTACGACTTCTTCCCCATCGTTCGAGGGCTGAAAGGTATTGTCGATTCAGCCGATATCGCCGTCTGCAATCTTGAAACCGTGCTCGCCGGAACAGAAATTCCCTATTCGGGATACCCGCGATTCAATTCTCCAGATCATATCCTTACAGCGCTCGATTCATGCGGTTTTGATATTCTCCAGACCGCGAACAATCACTGCCTGGACTACAGTCTCGCCGGATTGAAGCGGACCATCACGAAAATTCGCGAGACCGGCCTTAAAAACTGCGGAACCGTTCTTGAGCAGGATTCTCTGCGCTTCCTGATAAAAGAAACTCACGGCGTGAAAATCGGCTTTCTCGCCTTTACTTATGGAAGCAATGGAAACCGCAAAAATGTAACGGCCAATTCGGCATTACGTCACATCAACTATATTGACGATCCAAAGCTTGAAACATATATCCGTCAGGCAGCGAAATCAAGCGATTTCCTCATCGTGCTACCTCACTGGGGCATCGAATATGCTACTCACTCCAATGAACTACAGCGAACCATGGCGAAGAAAATCGTCGAATGTGGCGCTGATCTTATCGTCGGAACTCATCCGCATGTTATACAGGAAAATGAGATCATCGACGGTGTACCGGTATTCTATTCGCTGGGAAACTGCGTCTCCTCGCAACTGGAAAAGTACACCAATACTATCGAGACCCAAACCGGCGTTGTACTTCTTATCGAACTCGAGTGCAACGATGACATCGAGGTGGCTACCGCTAAATGTGTACCGCTATGGATGCACGCATTTTACGACACTTCCGGAATTCAATACGAAATCCTGCCGATTGAAACCTCGCTTCATGATGCCCCCTATCGGTTTGCAGCCCTCGAAAAGCAAAAAATGCATCAAGCAGCAAAAAAAATCAACGAACATAGATTTCCTTCTTTGATAAACCCTAAATAATGATTATTATCTTGACGCCATGCATTTCATTGAGCACAATATTTGAAGAACGTAACTTCTCAGGAGGATCTAGATGAAGTATATACAATGGATTTTCGCGATTGTGATTTCATTCTCATTGTTTGCCTGCGCAGGTAATGCAAAGACCAAGGTCGAACACGGCGAATACTACGAGAGCACGATGCAATTCGATATCGCACTGGACAAATACAACCGAGCCATCGCAATCGAGCCCAATAACCCCGATCTTTATTTCCGCAAAGGACGCGTCCGTGCCAAGATGGCTGTTCCGCTTCTTCTCGAGATATCCAAAGAACGGTCGGTCAATGCCGATGGTCAGAATGTCAGGAACGGAAAGGATATCAACGTGAATGTCGATCTGGACAAGATTGCGTTGATCGACATGAAAATCCGCAAGTGTCACGAAGACGCTATTGTGGCATTTAAAAAAGCGCTTGAACTCGATCAGAATATGCAAGTAGTTTTCTTCCCGCTCGCCAGCAGCTATTTCCAGCTTCAGGACTGGGATAACGCTATTATCTACTTCAATCGAGCGCTGGAAGCGAATTATGAGAATCCCGACGCGTACTATTTCCTTGCCGAATGCTACGATAAACTCGGGCAGCACGATGTCGCGAAAGAAAACTATCAGCTCGCGGCGCAGTACGGCTCACAGAAAGCAAAAGAGAAGCTTCATTAGAATTGATATGGGCAGGCCTTCGAGCCTGCCTTTTTCTATATCTGCCTGAGTACCTTCCAGAAATTATCGCACGACTTGCTTACACATCCCAGATCATCGATCTCGATATTCTTACAACGCAGCCCCAAAATCGCGAATGCCATCGCAATCCGGTGATCCGATCCTGTCTCGATGATTACAGTATCCAGAAGCTTTTCGAGTGGATCGATGATCAGCGTATCATTCTCAAATGCAATCTTACCACCGATACGCCGCACCTGCGATACAAGCCGCTCGATACGGTTGCTTTCCTTCCATCTGAGGTGCCCGATTCCACTGATGCGAGTACGATTCTTCATCCGAAGCGCCAGCATCACTAGCGGCGGCACACAATCCGGCATGTCTCGCATATCCACGTCGATGCCATGCATCCGCTCGGGAATAGCCTTCACGCACCGGTCACAACGTTCGATTCGTGCACCCATCCGTGAAAGTACATCCAGAAACCTTGCATCTCCTTGAAGAGAATCCACACTGGGATACCGGATCGGAACCGCTCGTTCGACAATCAATCCCCCAACCAGCCAGAACGCTGCCGTGGAAGCATCCGGTTCTATCTCGTATATATCCGGCAAACGATATTTCTGCCTCCCAGGTACGTGAATGAGGTCATCTGCGTATGTTACATTTGCACCGAAATCGCGCATTACCCGTGCAGTCATTTCGATATACGGCATCGAAACCTGACTTTCCGGGATTGTCATCTTGAATCCATGCTCCGTGAAAGGTGCGGCAAGCATCATCGCACTGACGTACTGGCTGCTGATACTGCCTGAGCTGTTCAGTTCAAGCCGATTTATGTGTTGGCCTTTTATCTTGATGCTCGCACCGTCCTCAGAAACAGTCGTACCGGGAAGCGCATCTATTAGTTCACGGTGAGGACGCCCAGCAAGTTTCTCGCTCAATGTAATCTCCACTTCGAGACCATTTATTACCGCGAGTCGCGCAATCATAAATCGCAGCGCTGTGGCCGAACCATTGAAACACAGTGAATCCGGGCTTTCAAGTGGATACTTGAATGGCTGGATTTCGAGATAGTTATCGTATTTCTGATATCGCACTCCCAGTGTTTCGAAGGCATCCAGCAGTTCCTGGGTATCATCGCATACGGCAGGATTCTTGATCCGGATCGATTTTGTCTCGAATCCGGCAATCATCAGTACCCTTGCCATAATCGACTTAGAGCCAGCAACTTCGATGCAGTGCCTTACCATAGCGATCCTTCAATAAAAATTTATTGTCCACCAGTGCACAAGAAACGTACGAAATTGTTCATTGACAACTTTCTCACCGTCATCTAATTATTGTATCGGGGGTATTGTCAACAACTTCGTGTCTAATTGTGCCATTGGTCTGGGTTTTGCATAGATAAACACATCATGTTCTGAGGAGAGAGAGATATGCATTATTGGAGAGTATTGATGACACTGGTGGCGCTTCTGACGCTGATTTCAACTCTTAGCGCCCTTCCGACTGACTTTAACTGTATTAACAACAATGACTTTGAAACCCGTTTGGTCTTCCGCACGCCGTCTTATGACCTTACAGACGTGGAAGGCATGCAGAAAATCAAGCTATCCGATTCCTACCCGGAGGATTGGGCTGGAATTCCCGGTACTCCGGAACTTCCGGTCTTTTCAACGCTAGTCAATATCCCTGCCGGTGTTCGGGTCAATATAAGCTACACGGTCCGAGACGAAGAGGTTATCGAGAACACGTACCTCCTTCCAAACCGTGATCTGGATGATGTAAGGGACCAGATTCTGACCTACACAATAGATCCTGACACATATTATCAGTCGGAACGCGATCTGATCGAATCTGCCGAGCTTGGCGATGCAGGAATCATGCGCAATACCGTGCTTCAGCGCGTGATCGTGCACCCATTCCGTTACGATGCGCATGAAGAGAAGCTATTTGTCGCCCGTGAGATCGAGATCGAACTCAGCTATGTGTCCGATAGCCGTGGTCTCTCGCCCAGACGCACTACAGCATCTTCGCCGATCTTCCAGAGCATGGCAAGAGAAATGACGGCGAACCCGGCTCAAGCAACTGACCGTAGCGAGCAAATGCCCGGATCGTATTTATTCATCTATGATGGATCAGCCGAAGTCCTTTCAACCATACAGGGATTCATTCAGTGGAAACACGCTAAAGGCCATGAAGTCAACCTTTTGGACACATCCACCATTGGTAATAATACAATCGCTATCGGAGACTACATCCAAAATGCATACGATACATGGGATAACCCGCCCGAGTTCATCTGTATCCTTGGTGACGCAAACAGCAGCTTCACGATCCCGACATTCTGGGAAGAGTACGGGACGCATTCTGTTCACGGGGATCACCCTTATACGCTGCTCGACGGTGACGATCTTTTCCCGGAAGTTCTGATCGGACGCCTCTCGTTCAATTCGATAACACAGTTACAAACGATTATCTCCAAAATAATGAAATACGAGATCGAGCCCATCACCGACGACAACTGGATCGAGCGCATTCTTTTAGTTGGCGATTACTATTCCTCAGGCATTTCCACCAACACCACAATGCTCTATGTTGAAGAGATGATGATGGGCTACAACCCAGCATACGATGTTACATTCATCAACTCAGATCCGTTCGTCATGCAGATATCTAACGCGCTCAACAACGGTGTTGGAGCGTATTTCTATCGCGGATTCGGCAACTTCAGTAACTGGGTTAATTCCGATTCCTATAATCTTTTCAATTACAACATGAACCCATTCATGACTGCTATTACGTGCTACACGGGAACATTCGGGTCCGGCACGGAATGCGTCATCGAATCGTTCCTCCGGGCTGGTACTCCTGCCAATCCAACCGGTGTTACAGCTGTGATCGGCTCATCCAGCCCCACTCATACCTGCTTTAATAACTTGATCACCGGCACCATTGCTTATGGTATCTACCATGAGGGAATGACCAACCTGAGCGCAGCGCTGAACCTCGGTAAGCTAGCGCTCTACAATTCCTATCCAGATAATCCGAATGATTACGTCGACTGGTACACAATCGGCAAGAACCTCCTCGGCGATCCTGGGATGACACTGCGGACTGCCGCTCCGCAAGCTTTCACTGTAGACCAGCAGATGACCATAGAAGTCGGTTCCACAACCCACGTAGTTACTGTTTCCGACGCACAGGGAAACCCAGTCGAGGGTGCTGTTGTAACCCTTATTCAGACAGACGGCGAGATTGATTCCCGCGCCATGACGGGTAATGACGGCGTTGCCGTGCTTTATTTCGATCCGGCTGTTGCTGGTACCGCTCAGCTTGTTGTCACAAAATACAACTTCCTGCCCAGCATCACCAATCCGGAAGTGGCCGAGGGCGCGGTCGTCGATTACACGACAATCGATTTTACCGCCGATGCCGTCACAGGCGAAACGGCTCAGTTTAACGTGATGCTCCATAACTACTCGAGCACTTCCATCACCGGCGTTACGGCGACTGTCACGTGCGACGATAACCAGATCGATATCACCTCTGCAACCGTCAATTATGGCACGATTGCCGCCGGTCAGGATGCCGATGGCGACAGCGATTTCACCGTTTCGGTTTCACCAGAATGCCTTGACGGTAACATTTTCGACCTCGAACTTGCGATTTCATCTGATTCCGGCGACTGGATTACCTATATCCCGCTGACAATCTCCGGTCCGATGCTCGAGGTATCCAACGTAATGACCGACCCAGTAACAGCGCTTCCGGGAGCAACGGTCGAGATGTATTTGACACTCACCAATACGGGAAGCCAGGCCTTTGAAGCCGTTACCTGCCAGATCGCATCTGTATCTCAGCTGGTTACGATCAGCGACGATAATGGCACATTCGGTGATATTGAACCAAATGAAGCAACCGACAACGCATCGTCACCCTACTCCGTCACGATCGGAGAGGATGCCATCACAGGCACAATCATCCCCTTCACAGCGATCGCAACCAATTCCGACGGTATCACACAAGCACTTGAATTCGACCTTCATATTGGCAATCCGTCCGTAACCGATCCAACCGGACCGGATAACTACGGATACTATTGCTATGACGATGGCGACACGCAATATGACGATTGCCCGGTTTACGACTGGATCGAGATCGACCCAAACTACGGCGGCAACGGTACTTCGCTTGAAATGAACGACCACAGCGAAAACGGTTCCGGCAACATGATTACCATCGATCTGCCCTTCAATTTCCGCTTCTACGAGATCAACTATAATCAGCTCAGTATTTCGTCGAACGGCTATATTGTTTTGGGCCCATACTACACCTTCGAATGGATGAACTGGCCAATTCCCGGACCGTTTGTACCGTGTCCGCTCATAGCACCGTTCTGGGACGACCTCCTCACAACGGACGGAAATGTCTATTACTGGTATGATCAGCAGAACCACGCGTTCATCGTCCAGTGGTCACGGCTCGAGAATCGCTACGATGGTTCACCCGAGACCTTCCAGGCAATCCTTTACGATCCCGCCTATAATAGCACTCTGCTTGGCGACAGCAAGATCAAGTTCCAGTACATGGAAATCAACAACGTTGATATGGGAAACTACTACAACGCGGAAATCGATCACGGAGAATACGCAACGGTCGGTATCGCAGACCACACAACCCACAACGGAATCGAATATACATATTCGAATAGCTACTCAATCACAGCCAAAGAACTCGAAGATGAAATGGCGATCCTGTTCACCGGTCCGAATGTTCCGGTGCCCTATGCGCATCCGTATGTTTCAGACATCGATATGACCGATCTGGGCGGCAACACGAACGGATTGATCGATTTCGGAGAGACCGTTCAGATAGCACTGGCGATGTCAAATCTCGGGCTTGCAACGGCAACCGATGTCTATGCTATCATAACAACAACCGATCCTAATGCGGATATCCAACAGGGTACGATTACATTCCCCGACATCGAGAACGGCGAATCGGCCAGCAGTAACCAGTCGTTTATTCTGGATATCGCAGATAACTGCCCGAACGACCATACCGTGAATCTCACGCTGATGTTGTATTACTCAGGTATGACGAAGCAACTGCTCATTCCGTTCGTAGTTTACAGTCCCGAGCTGGAGATCGTTGATTTCAGTATCACGGACAACAATGACAACCAGATTGAAGCTGGTGAAGTTGGAACCTTTACCTTCACTATGGCCCGAAATTCATATTTGAACGCTGAAGATGTCACCGTCTCGTTCGAAACGGAAAATGCAGCCTTCACGATCAGTCCTTCCAGTTACAGCTTTAGCGAAATTACTGATGAAGAAGTCGAAGTAGCCTTCAATGTATCCTTTGCCGACACGACCTACAACGGTGAGAGGGTGGACTTCAATCTGCACCTTGAATACAATGACGCTTTCGACATCGACCAGCCGGTCAGCTATGTGTTCGGCCATCCGGAGCTATTGTTTTCCGATTCATTCGATGGCGATTACGACCCATTTGTATGGATGCAAATGCAGGGAGCATATTCCGAAACAAACTTTGCCGGCGGCGAGACTGGTGAATATGTCCTGACCTCGATAAGTTATGACGCACGAACAGCGATTACTCGGGAATTCTCACCCATGGATCTACAAAAGCTGATTATCAAGGCGAAATACATCAACCTCGGCTATAATGTCGAATACGGAATCCTCATCGAGCAGAACAGCGCACCGTTTTCTAGTGCATTCATCTGGACCGATCACGCAATTATGAATGAACCAGGTGAGCTCTATATCGAATATACACCCGATATTGCTTTCGACGACGATGTGATTCTTATATTCTACATCTTCAATACACCCGGGGGACATACGCAGCAATTCTATTTCGACGACGTTGAGATCCGTACGATCAAGCATAACCCGGGCGTTCTGCAGGGAATGGTCACGCTTGATGGCGGCAATGCAACGCCCGATGAGGTTACCATGCTTGTCGGCAGCAATGAATACTCCGTCAACGAAGATGGAACTTTCTGCCATTACTTACCCGAAGGTACCTACACCATCAGCGCTACGCTCAATGGCTATATTCCGTTCTATACATCAAACGTTGTTGTGACCCATAGTCAAACTACCCAAGTAAACATCGAACTGCAACATCTTACGGCACCGACCAATCTCGAGGGTGAGCAGGATGGCGATGTCATCAACCTCACATGGGACTACAATGGAACCCGAACTCGATCTGAATCCAAAGGTCGCAAGAGCGGCGACAGCCGCACGCTGGATTATTTCGATGTTATCATGGTGTACAATAACAACTTCGTACTGCATCATGAAACAGACGAGCTTTCATATCCGCTCGATCTGCTGGCACCAGGGCACTTCGAGATCTACGTCAAGGCTCGTCATCTGGGCGGTTATTGGAGCGAGGAATCGAACCACATCGAGCTTGATTATGTAGCGAATGACAATGATGTCCCGGACGCACCGGAATGCTTCGCGCTACACCAGAATCATCCCAACCCATTCAATCCGACCACCAGCATCCGATTCGACCTGCCGCAGGCGTCATCGAAGTGTCTGCTGGCGATTTACAACGTGCGTGGTGAGCGGGTCGCAACGCTGGTTGATGGTCCTCGAAAAGCCGGACGCTATACCGAGCAGTGGAATGGTCGCAACCAACGAGGTGAAGCAGTTTCCAGCGGTGTCTATTTCATCCGAATCGAAACTGATACCGATAAATCCATCCGCAAAGCATTGTTGCTAAAATAATCGCAAATTGCGTCTTTTCAGGGGACGGCTTATGCTGTCCCCTTTTTGTTGACAACAAGCACGCATTTCTTATGATCTATCCACTTGCATCCAAAGGAGGAACCATGCAACCGACAATCCTGAAGCTCGAACGCATTATTCTATTGGGCTACAGTTTTTATGGCGATCCATTCACGCAGAGCGCCGGCTGGACCGAAGAAAACGAGATCGGAAGGCTATGGCAACGTTTCATGAAGTTCTGGGAGATCGAGGGTAAAGGCAGTCCCGTTCTGAGCGAAAAATACTGGTATGAAGTACACACCGAGACACCTGAGACAACCGAGAAAGGGTACTTCGATGTTTTCGTAGGCGCAGAATCAAACACCATAGACGGCCTCATCACTGGTCCGCTTTACAAAGTGCTACCTGACGGTGAGTGCGCTCTGTTCACTCTGAAGGGTAAGGAAATTTTCGGTGACTGGTGGCAGCCCATGATGAGCCGGTGGTTACCGGAAGCCGGACTGAAGAAACGTTTCCCCATGCTCATCCAGCGCTACGACGACCGCTTCAAAGGCATGGATCGTATCGAAGAGAGCGAGCTGGATATCTTGATACCCGTGTTGCGCGATGAAGCCTGATTCCTTCCAGATCGAAGCTGTTTGCCGCGCAATCGACGCGTTCGAGGTAAACCTGCACGAGGATTTTACCGTCCAGCAAATGGCCGAGGCCGCCTGCTACTCACTCTTCCATTTCTGCCGGGTGTTTGCTGCCGTGACAAGGCTTACACCCTATCAGTACATGCTACGCAGACGCCTGGCACAATCTGCCATTGCCTTACAGGAAACCGACTTCAATATCAGCCGCGTTGGACTTGATTGCTGTTTCAATTCACCGGAAGTATATTCTCGAGCCTTCAAGCGTTATTATGGCGTGCTTCCCAGTCAATGGAGAAACGAAAAATCGCATCCCGCGTCTCTCGTCATGCCGCGGTTTGACCTCCGATTACTCGACCTGCTGCACAACGGTATATCCATTGTTGCAACAGAGCTGCTTCCCGAAAAACTGCATGGTATCATGACATACAAGGATTCCGGTGGCAACCAGGAGCCTTTCCTGAGATCTCTCACCGGAAGCGACGAGCCGGTTTCTTACGTTCGTTGGTATCCGCCAGACGCGCCTGAAAGATGGTATTCGTTCACAGGGTTTGCCCAACCGATCAAGATTGACGGCTTGGTATCGCTGGAACTCCCGCGTAGCGAATGGTTTACCTTTGCGACCTCAGCAGGCGACATCGAGCTCGCCACAATCTGCATCCAGCATATCCTGCTATCCGACCGCGTCCCGCTGAAACCATTGGTGTTTGTTGTGAGAATTGGCGATAGAATATCGATCACGGCTTGATTTCAAATTGGACATCCTCGGTATAGGACTCTACACAAACCACACCGTACACTGTTTGGCCGGAGTAGATTTCCATCCCAAGAAGCTGATAACCAACGATATCCGCCGTGAGCTCCTTATTCGCCTTACTCGCTTTGGAGTTGTTGATGGCACCAATGATCAGACCGATTGGTAATGGAATTATCGTCTAATCCACGTCACCATCGCTACCTTCTTCTGTAATGGTCAGAATCGGCATAAAAAGCCCCCAGGCCCAGTATGCTCCACTGATCTGTTTCATATAGCGGATATTCGTACTCATATCCAATATTTTCACTCTTGTACTATCGGCATAAGCAAAAAAGTTATCTTCAGTCAGGATAATATCATTGAGCGTATTATTATGAATTTTCAGCGCGAAAAACTCGTATCCGAGCTCACCTGCACGCTTTTTATACTTCGCATTCTCACGAGAGCCCAAAATGTTGGATACCATTTCAATCGGAAAATCGTGAGCTTCACTTCTGTTCTCATATTGAAGCGCTTCAAAGTATATTCGCTTATAGCCCGAGGCACAACCAGACAACAACACAACCACAGCAACAATAACCAATAGATAACGAATTCTCATAGATCCTCTCCCAATTTAAATATCTTTCAGATGAACAATCAGAAGTGATCATTGTCAAGCACTTTTCACTCATGAATATTCTTTCTCGTTCATTCATAAAACGCGTAATGACTACTTCGAATGAAAGTTAAACGCGAACGTGTTTGACAAAATTAAAATCGATATTATTCTATCGTTACGCATCGATAATATTTCACGGGAGGTTACACCATGATTGACTGGAATTACCCGGAACCACGCAAAGGACTCGATAAATTCATCGGACCAGGCGCAACAAAAGCCGAAATTATTTTGCAATTCACTCTGGCCGGTCTCTTCGGGATCGGCATCGTCGCTTACTCATTCTGCGCAAAGTTTGGCTGGACCTGGTGGCAATACTTGATTGGCTTCCTGATCGCGATGGACATGTCCGGTGGCATCCTGACCAATGCCACTTCGAGCGCCAAGCGCTGGTATCACCGAGAAGGTGTCGGGTTCAAGACTCACTTCGGGTTCGTACTGATTCACCTGCTTCAAATCGTGATCATCTCCTGGGCCTTCATGGATTTCGACATCGCCTATATCCTGATTACATACGGCTATCTGGTGGGCGGATCGCTGATTATTCTTCAGACGAAGCACTACCTGCAGCGGCCTGTTGCGCTATTCCTGGTAGCGGTTGGATTCGTAATCTCGCTCTATGCGCTTGGTGCCGCTCCGGGAGTAGAGTGGTTTGCGCCGATGCTGTTCCTCAAGATAATGGTCAGCCACCTGCTGAAGGAAGAGCCGTATTACGATTGATCGCAGAAACATTGAGTTCATGCAGAGAATTGGATATCGACAATCTCAAGAAACCAATTGACATCAAAACGGTGTTAACGCCTATTTTCTTCGGAGAAATGTGCATGATACCGAAGAAAAAATGGGGCCAGAATTTTCTGATCGATTCCAACATAACACGCAAGATTGCAAGACAGGCGGATCTGCATCCGGACGACTGCGTCTGGGAGATCGGGCCCGGAAAGGGAATCCTTACAGAAGCCATCCTGCAATCCTGCGAAAATCTAACCTCGTTCGAGATCGATCCCGATCTGCTCGACGACCTCGAAAGCAAGTTCGCGGATTACCCGAACTTCCGCATCGTACCGGGTGATATCCTGCGAATCGACTGGGAAGAGCATCTGCAACCCGGCACGAAAGTAATCGCGAACCTCCCCTATCAGATCACGTCGCCATTCCTGTTTCGTTTGGCGGACTACCGTGACAAAATCCTGTGTGCGGTGCTCATGATCCAGAAGGAAGTCGCCGACCGTATCGTCGCAAAACCAAGCACCAAGGATTACGGTATCCTCACGGTAAAGCTGAACCTCGCGTTCAACACCGAGCGGCTCTTCAACGTGGAACCGCATCTGTTCTACCCCCAGCCAAAGGTTCGTTCCACCGTCATCCGGCTGATTCCTCGTATCGACCCACCTGAGATCGAAGACATGAAGCTCATGTATCGCATCATCGAAGCGGCTTTCCATAACCGCCGCAAGACCCTGCGCAACAACCTCAAGCAGCTGGTCACGTCCGATACGATGGCAAAGCTGGAAGAGGCATTTGACCTTACCCGAAGAGGAGAAACCCTTGCAGAAGATGATTTTCTGCATATGTATCGTATTATCGCTGCTGATCGGTAGCCTCACGGCTTCCGAGATCGAAGTTGGAACCAGCTTCGAAAGCTACCGGAACGCGATGCAGATGGAGAACGCTGCTAGCTACCGCCACAACTTCCTCTCTCAGTGGCAACTCTTCTACTCCGGCGAATACCTTAACGAGCGAGACAACGCCTTCGATCGTGAAAACTACATCGCCGATTTTTCCTGGGGCATCGCCCGTCAGCAGGGAATCCTGCGTCCGGCCATCCTTTTCGACAGTCGATCATCTACCGAGCAAGGCGAGCTCTCTTCCGGCGACTATAACCTGCAAGAAAGACAACACGCAGCCGGCTTCATGTTAGGCATTACCCCATCGGACAACATAAACCTTTCCAGCTCGTTACGATACATCCAGCAGAAAGAAGATTACAACCAGTTCGACGATGAAATGAAGCAGACCAATAAGGGCTATGAAAGCGATTCGCAGCTATCTTTCACTCAAGATTTTAACTGGCATCACTTGCAACTGGACACCCGCTATCGGGTCAACCAGGTCAAGAACGACAACGACCGGAACTATTCGCTCCAATCAGCATGGGACGTGACATTGCCTGACCAGAGAATTGCGACGCGAATCGTCTGGGATGGCCTCACCGACGAGATCAATAAACCCACCTCGCAATCCGACACGCAGAATCGCGATCAGCTCTTTGGTGCTGTGGATTACACTTTCTCGATCCTGTCGTTGGAAAAGATTCATTTTTTCACCGACTACAAGCAGGTGAAAAACCGGTTTGATATCATCACAACCAAGAATTTCGATGAGAATGGCCGAACCCTCGGGCTTGATTTCAGCTTCCCCGTCAGCCGGTTTACCTTCTCTCTGAGCGCTAAACGCCAGCTCAACGAGAAAGAATACCAATCCGGTATCAACACTCTGGAAACCGACTACCGCGAGTTCATTTCAACCATAAATTACGCCATCTCGGAACGCGACTCGATCACATTCTATCGTTCGATTGATCTTCGCCAAACCGATATGCCTGAGGCGACCATCCGAACAGACAACGACCGTCTTCAGGAACGCATGAACATCGGCATGTACTACTATCTCTACGACCGGCTTCATACCTCTACTCTCTTTTATGTGCTGCGTACTGAGCAAGCGTACCTCTTCAGCGAGATGTCGGGCAATAATCGCGTCACCACCAGCTACAACCTGCAACCAGAAATCGCGATCGCGTACGGGGAGCGCTTTCAGGTGAAGCAGACATACGCTATCCGTGCCGATTACGAGGACTACGAGTGGAATCAATTGCACACCGATCGATTCTACCGCAGGTTAGAGGCTGGCGCAAGCTTCATTTACGACGAATCGCTGGATATGCAGCTTACTTCCGAGGGCATGTGGAAGCACCTCCACCTCAACGGCGATGTCGAGCATCCCTTCGCCGCAATTCTCAGCTACAAGTATGACAACTCGGCTTCCGGCGAAAAAGAAGACGACCACTACAATATCACGCTCGAGCGCGAAAACCATGAAGTAATGCTCGAGATGATCAAATCATGGGAGCGATTTTATATCCGATCACTCTCCATCGTGACCTGGACAACCTACACCGAGATTCAGCAGCGACTGGAGTTGAGTGTGTTTTTATCCGAACTGTCACAGGCTTCCATCAGCGTTCACCCGATATCCCGCGACTTCGAAGAACCTGAATGGAAATTAAACATTGACATTGAGCTAAGTTTCAAGTAGATATTCTTAAAAAACTTGCGAGTTGCCATGAAATTCAATATGAATGATTTTCTAATCGCCGTCTCAATGGCGCTCGACTTCGTCGAGATGGACATTCTGGGCGCTACAGCCGATCACACACGAAGAGTAGCCTATATTTCCTTGCGTATCGCCGAAGAATTCAACCTCACACCCGAAGAGAAATTCGACCTTTGCTCTTTTGCTATCCTGCACGATAACGGCCTCAGCGAAGAAGTGCTCCACTCAACTCTTGAGATCGACAAGCTCGACCGTCTGGGTAGAATGGAAGGCTTCAAGGAGCATTGCAATATCGGTGAACGCAACGTTCAGGACTACCCGTTCCTTACCGACAACCGCGATATCGTACGTTATCATCACGAGAACTTCGACGGAACCGGCTTCTTTGGTCTTCACGGTAACGAAATTCCGCTTCTGGCACAGATAGTAGCCCTGGCAGACTACGTCGACAACCGATTCCATTTCGAGATTCCTCCGCTGGAGCACCGCAAGAAAATCATCGACTTCGTGTGGTTCCAGAAGGGTAAGCGCTTCTCGGAAGAAATCGTGGATGCCTTCATGAAAGTTAGCTCGCGTACCCGTTTCTGGTTCGATTTACGTCAACCATTTCTACAGAAGGAACTACCGCTTCTTGTACCGCCGATCGATCGCGAATTCGATTGCGAAGAAGTCTTGCGCATTACAAGCGTGTTCTCTCGTATCATTGACTCCAAATCCAAATTCACCTCACGGCACTCGACCGGTCTTATCCAGAAAGCGAAAACCATGGCGGATTATTATGGCTTCACACCGCAGAAGAAAATTCGGTTTGCTATTGCAGCCAGTCTGCACGACCTCGGAAAATTGGCGATCCCAAACCGTATCCTCGATAACCGCCACACGCTCTCCATGGATGATTTCGAGATCGTAAAAGCGCACACCTATTTCACACGCAAAGCACTGGAGCAAATCTCCGGTTTCGATGACATCACCGAATGGGCCGCCAATCACCACGAGAAGCTAAACGGGGCTGGCTATCCATATGGTTTCGACGCTGAACGGTTAAGCTTCGAGGATCGCCTCATGGGATGTCTGGATATCTACCAGGCCCTTACTGAACAACGCCCCTACCGCAATCCGTCGCCTCATAAAGAGGTAATGATCCTCATGAAGAAAATGGTAAAAAACGGATATATCGATGGGAATATCGTGGAGGCAATGGACCAGGTGTTTTCATAGAGAAATTTTTCACTGTAAGGGCAATTTTGATAATGAAAAACGGCGACCATCGATAGACAGCCGCCGCTTTAAAAAACTTATGGATCAATGGCAGCAGGTCAGCTCTGCATCCCGCTTTAGATCACCTTTGATAAAGTTCACAATGATCGTGTCTGGGTCGGTCTCGCCAACACCATAAACCACTTCGATGCCATTCTGATCGAAAAGGTCGCGAGCCTTAGATCCCATGTTTCCCGCGATAACGACATCAACGTTGATCTCTTTGAGCCATTTGGGAAGCAGACCGGGCTGATGCGGCGGAGCAGCAACGACTTTCTTGTCCTGCAAATCTTTATCATGGATCTGATAGATCGTGAATTCCGGTGCGTGTCCAAAGTGACCGCTCATTTTACCTTTATCGGTTGGTATTGCGACTAACATTTTAGCCCTCCACTTTTTCTATGATTTTTGTTGTAATTCCCTGCATAGCCTTCGCACCATCCATCTTTCCGAAATCGTAGATGTACGGGCGTCCTGCATCGCTTGATTTGGCAATATCCGGATCGATCGGGATGCTGCCCAGAATATCGATACCGAAATCGTCCGCTGCTTTCTTGGTTCCTTCACCTTCGAAGATGCTGATCGGCTTGCCGCAATGTGGGCAGAAAAACGATGCCATGTTCTCGATGATACCAAGCACAGGTATCGTGAGTTTGTGCGAGAAGTTAATAGTCTTACGAGCGTCAAGAAATGCGACATCCTGCGGTGTCGAGACGATCACGGTACCATCGACCTTACCGAGAAGCTGCACGATGGAAAGCGGCTCGTCGCCCGTTCCGGGAGGGCAGTCTGCGATGAGGTAATCAAGTTCGGGCCAGGAGATTTCTTCCAGGAACTGACGAATCGCTCCCATTTTAAGCGGACCGCGCCAGATGACTGGTTCATCTTCGCTCGGAAGCATGGTCGCGATGGAAACCGCGAAAAGATTGTCGTGAACACGGATGGGGCCGGGAAGACCATCTTCGCCCAGTTCGAAGCGACGTCCCTCGATTCCCAGCATCTTAGCCAAAGATGGTCCATGAAGATCGGTGTCGATCAGACCGACTCTTCGGCCTGCAAGCGCGAGGCCATACGCGAGATTGACCGCGACGGTGCTTTTACCGACGCCGCCTTTTCCGCTGAGAATAACTATTTTATGTTTTATCCTTTTCAGGGTCGCTTCAAGTTTTTCATTTGAAGGCTGATGTGGATTCTGCATTGTCATAATTCCTCCAATGTAAGTATATTACGCTATCGAACGAAAAACGTACGAATGCACTTCTTTGTCAACCAGTTCTATAATGAATCTGAACCACATGCCTGAAACCCCCAATCCAAGCGATCTTCAGAAAATAGACAAATTTGGTTGATCAATTTTTGAATGTACATCATCTACTTGGCATTGTCACGATTATCACGATCGGTATACAATAAAAAAATCCTTACATTCTTTTAAGTAGCATGTTTTCGTATTTTATTGACATGCAATTTATTACACAATAATGAACTTACGGCCGTCCATTAAATATGAATATTACTCATTAATAAGTGAGTACGTTCTTGACAAAGAATCTTAAAATACTTTATTAGCATTATCGCCTCAATCGGTCAAAACCATGTGGCATTTTTAGGTTGAAATCGTTTTCCAAAGCGGAAAACCCACCGCGACGAAAGGTTTTTTGTTGACAGAATGAAAAAATCTGCGCAATATCACGGTTGAGGTTATATTCTCATTAGAGAAAAACTGTAATTATAAGGATTGGGCTAATGCTGAAGGAATTCCGCTATCAAGGCGTAAAGCGAGACACCAAGAAAATCGTGCGTGGTACGATCTACGAAGCGAGCCTGGCTATGGCACGCAAGAAGATCAATCAGCTTGCGCTTGAGCATAATTTTGGCGTGCAAAAAGTCGAGCAGAAAAAATCCTTCCTCTACAAGGCTGTCACATCGCAAGGCAAGAAAGTAAAGGGTGAGCAGGACGCGTTTACGAAGGATGAGCTTCAGAACGCGCTTGCCAGCCTCGGATACAAAAATATCGCTGTCGAACCGAACCTTATGAACCTGCGGCTCAAGCCACCGTTTGGCGATATCGTGATGTTTATCTCCATCACGGCTGACATGCTCAATGAGAACATGAAGTTCGACGAAATCCTCAAGATCCACGCTACCGACGTGCAGAATAAAACGCTGCGTACCGCAGTTAAAGGTATCTCGCGCGATTTGCGTCAGGGCCAGGACGGTATGAGTGTCTTCCAGAAGTATTCGGATGTGTTCGGCAAGTTCACGTCCTACATGCTCGGTTTGGCATCGAAGTCCGGTAACATGGCGGAAATCTACAAGAGTACAGCCGAATACCTGACTCGCCAGGCGGACTTTCAGAAGAACCTGCGTCAGGCTCTGGTGATGCCCATTGTTACATTCCTTGCGATCCTGGGCGCGATCGGTTACTATGTCGGCAAACTCTTCCCGGAAATCACGGAGATGTTCATCCGGTTCAAGATGGACCTCCCTCCCATGACGGCTGCGACCATGCAGCTCAGCTATTTCCTCCAGGATAACTGGTGGTGGCTGGCACTTGCTTTTATCATACCCATCGCATTTGTACTGTGGTGGTTCACAACACCTAAGGGAAGGCTGTGGCGCGACAAGAATATCATCAAGATTCCAGTCATTGGCGGCCTGATCCACAAAATGAATATCGAGATTTTCTTCCGCGTATTCTCAATCGTTTATAGCGGTTCGGGAAACAACATCGAAGTCCTCCAGATTGCTGCAGAAGCCTGTGGCAACGCACATATGGAGCGCCAGATCAAAGAAATTACAATCCCTCGCATGCTGAAGGAAGGTGCCGGCCTGATTGATGCGATTGAGGCATCGGAAGTATTTACGGATACCGCGATCACACGTTTGAACGCAGGTTCCGCAACGGGTTCTGTGAAGAACGCGGCCTTCCAGATCGCTGCTTATTATGAGAAAGAAACAAAGTATAAATTCCAATCGATTCTCCAAACGATAGATGTCTTAACGGCATTGTTCATCCTCGTGGTGATGACGGCTCTGATTGTTGTCTCCTCGGAAAGCGCATTCATGCGTCCACCCACGCCAGGTGCATAAGATGAAAGAAAATCAGTTTTTAGGAAAATTGCTCGTTCTCAAGAATATCATTACCGAAGAGATTCTCAACGCGGCCAGGGTCAAGCTGGACAAACCAGACAACACCCAGACGCTTGAAGAGATTCTCATCGACCAATATCAGGTTGACAGGGACCGTCTGTACACCGAGGTAGCCAAGCTTTACGCTATTTCCAAGATGAATATCTCGCCGGAGAAATTGAGCGAAGACGACATCGAAGAAATCACGCAGCTGCTTGATTCGCTTCCGAAGGACGTAAAAAACGAAGCCCTGCAGAAAAAGATTATCCCCTATAAGATTCAGAAGAAGCGCATCGAGACTCTGATTATCCTGGCTTCTAATCCTACCGATAGCTTCGCAAAAGAAATCGCCTCCTACTCCAAAGTCAAACGCTACGAGATCGTCTATACACCTTTCGACGAAATCAAGCGCCTTATCGACATCGTGCAGAAAGATGAAAACGAATTCCTCGACCTGCTCGGTACCGAAGAAGGAACCATCGATATCAATGCCATCGAGGATTCCAAGAAGACGGACGACGATGATCTGATCAATCAGGAAATCAACAAAGGCGCACTTGTCTATCTCTTCGAAGCGGCTCTGGTGGAAGCTGTCAAGAACAAGGTTAGTGATATTCACATCATACCATTTGATGTGAAAACTACCGACATTATGTTCCGTATCGACGGTAAGCTAACCCTCTGGAAACGGAAGGAAAACATCAACCCGCAGGCGTTCCAGGCTGTGGTGAAAGACCGGTCGCTGGGTGTGGATCGTTTCAAGATCGACGAGGCTCAAGACGGATTCATCCAGCGTGACATCGACGGTTATACAATCCGTTTCCGTGTCTCGATCCTGCCGATTGTTTCCCGCGAAATGGAACGGCATTTCGAGAGTATCGTTATTCGTATTTTGGATGACCGTAACGTCATCGACAACATCGACGATCTTGGCTTCCTGTCACAATCGAGACGCGACTTTGAAAGAGCCGTCGCGAAGCCACAAGGTATGGTGATCATCACGGGACCTACCGGTTCCGGTAAAAGTACCACGCTTCTTGCAACACTCTATCACGTAATGACACCGGAACGTAACGCACTGACTGTCGAGGAACCGGTCGAGTATGTCGTCAAAGGCGCTCGTCAGATCAAGATCAGCCCGAAATGTACCTTCGACCTCGCACTCCGCGCGATCCTTCGTCACGACCCCGATATCGTCATGGTTGGTGAGATTCGCGATAAGAAGACAGCTGAAATCGGTATCAAGCTCGCGAACACCGGTCACCTTACTTTCGCGACGCTGCATACTAACGACGCACCCAGCGCTATCTCTCGTATGTATAAAATGCAGATTGAGACATTCTTGATGGCCAACGCGATTAATATTATCGTTGCGCAGCGCCTTGTGCGTAAACTCTGCAAAGCCTGCAAGCGACCCGTGTCGAAAGAAAACGCAAAAATATATGAGCAATACGGTATCACTACCGAAGAAATCCTCGAAGGCAAAGTTTTCGAACCGGTGGGCTGTGATCTTTGTCGCGGGACAGGCTTCAAAGGCCGCGCCGGTATTCACGAAACGCTGTTCTTCTCCCACGAAATACAGCAGGCTATTCTGGATTCGAAATCCGATATCGACGAAAACAAAATCAGGCGCATCGCCGAGAAACAGGGAATGTTGTCACTGCGTCAGGCCGGTATCGAGCTTGTCCGCAAGGGTGTCGCCGACCTTAACGACGTCCTCTCGACAACAACCGATTAGGAGAACTTATGGGAAGCCAATACCTCTATGTTCTGATCGCGATCTTCCTGTTCATGAACCTTGTGGTCACCATGAACACGCACAAAAAGAATACAGCCGAATCCACCATCAACAGCCAGCTTCAGAACGATGCGGTCTCACTTGCTCAGTCGATCATCGAACGCGGATGGTCGGTGGATTTCGATGATCTGGAAGATGAATTCGACAAGAATGGGAAGTGGGACAAAGTTGATTTTGGAGCTGACACATTCAGAGTTACCTCGAGCATCGACTTCGCGGCGTTCAACTCGAATGGCTTTGCAAAAACAACGCTCACGACAAATTATAAGCTGCTGAAAGTCCTTGTCCAGGATCAAAGCCAGACATTCACGATCGAGCTTCAGCACGTTTTTACAGAGCTATAGAAGAGGAGGTGAGCGATGCAAACAGCACTTGAAATCATTGGCGCTTTCATCCTTACGATGATGTTGATATCGCTTGTCTTCAAGATGCAGATCAGCACCTATGAGTCCAATATCGAGGCAACGTTGACCTACCGCGAGCAGTCATATTCCGAGCTGCTCAAGGAAGTCCTACGCAACCAGATTAAAAACGTAGGACGATCCGTTTCCAATATCGAGAAGGCGATCACTATAGCTGACGCCAAGAAACTGGTTTTCGTCGCGGATATCGATGACGATAGCGTTATGGATACCGTTTCCATCGCATACAAACCTTGGGTTGAAGATCCCACACCGACTCTTAACGACCGAAACGTCGAATTCACTGTGAACGGTAAAACGATCAACGATGGTTTCATGGGCGTAACAAGTTTCAAATTCACATATTACGATAATAATTACAATGAAACGACCAACACAAATGATATTCAATTTGTTGGATACAAATTCACAATGGAAAGCGAAGACACTTATGGAGCCGATGCCGGACATACCGATGGAGATCGGGCTATGGCAATCGGAGAAGGTATTATCTTTTTGAAGTGCATTTGGGACTGGTAATCAACCCGGGAGGATACCATGGGAAGATATGCAATATACGTTGTGATGGCACTGTTTGTGTCCATCTCCTACATGATGATAAGCGCGAAAGGCCCTGAAGAAGCGGCGCTTCGCGAGACGATCGAGCTGTATAATAAACGCGTCGCGCTCAACGTGGCGAATAGCTATGCCTATCAGAAGCTCGACTTGATTCGGTCAGCTTCATTCCGTGATACACCGGAATACATGGCAAGCATCAGTGAAGATCACAAGATATCAACTCCTCTTCGCGGCGATATAAAAGTCGTTGTGGAACGTGATGCTTCAACGGGAGAAGTTGTTATAACATCCACCGCCGACATTGATGGTGAAAGTGTAACAGTGACAGTCGCCGACTGGGAGCTTCCATACTCCTACTATGCCTACTTCGTAAACAAGTTCACAGGAGGCTGGTATGGAACCGGCGAAGATTTCTGGGGACCTGTTCACTGCAACGATGCATTCCGTATCGATAGAGACCGTTGGCATTCGGGCGTATTTTATCCCGGACCCATCTTCAACGGAAACCTGACAACATCCGGTGGCCTCTACATTCGCGGTAGCGGACACTACTATGACGAAGACGATATCCCCGGAGCCGACTACACAGGCCTTACAGGCGATAATAACGACTTCACTCACCGCGTAATTCCGTTTAACACATCAGCACTCTCTATTGACTACTCCAAAGTGACAGGAACACCGCTCGATATCGAAACCCTGTTCCCGTCATCCGTAGGCGATATCTTCGTTTACTTCTTTGCAGACGGTTCAATAACCCTTCAGAATAAAACCGGAACTCACGTCGTTACGATGGATATTGCAGATATAACCAGCCATGTTATCGTTGCTAAAAGAGATCTGCACATTCAGGGAACCATCAAGGGCAACCTGAGCATCGAGACATCGAAGGATATGTTCATCGATGGAGATATCATCTATAGCGACGCAACCCAGAACGCAGAAGGCATCCCCAGCGTCCCGGAAGATTCCGAAGATATGCTGGGGCTCATTGCTGATGAGATATTCATTCCTGCCGATAAACATTACGACCTCGGCGGAGAATGGCCCGGATGCATGATCATGGCGAATATCGTCACACCAAACGATATCACAATCCAGAACTGGGGTGGAAAATACTATGGGTTCTGGACTACCTTTGGAAGCCGACTCCAGAGCAAGCCCATCGTTACCTGGAACGGTAACCTCGCGCAGCCAAAGGGCTTTAAAGAACGAATCGTGTACGATAACAGATTCAGAACGAAATCACCTCCGGGAATTCCAGATACCGGAGAGCGAAGAGTGACTCGCTGGACCGAATCCGACTAAGGAGTATTTAGACATATGAGACCAAGAATCCTGATCATTGACGACGAACCTGAAATTCGCGAACTTTACCGGAACTTTCTGGAAACCGAAGACTACGAGATCCATGAAGCACAAAACGGTCAGGAAGCCTTCCGCCTTGCAGGTGAAAAGAGCTTCGACCTGTACATCACTGACATCATGATGCCCGAGATGAACGGTGTCGATTTCATGAAAGTGCTCAAGATGATCGATCCCGATGCCATCGTGATCATCGTCACCGGCTACGACGACATGGAATACACCCGCGAAGCACTCAACTACGGAGCGTTCCGGTTCCTCACCAAGCCGATCAATATGAAGGAATTCCTGCAGGTTGTTGAGCTTGGACTGATCGAACGGCGTCAACTCTTCCGCACCACGACTAACGACAAACTGAAACGCCTCAAAGATAAGCTGAACACCAATCCCGACCTTCAAGAAAAGGTGTTCAACAAGCTCGAAGAATTCCTGCTGTTTATCGAAAATCAGGGCGCGTCCTATGTCGAGATGGGTGGTCACGGCTCCAAAGGACGCATCTGGGCGAAGATCAAAAATCGCTTCATTCCCTTTGAGGTCGAAAGAACTTTCAATCAGGACGAGATTAATATCATGATTCTTAGTATCCTCAGCAAAGAAGAGCTGGACCTGATGCTGAAGCAGAAATATCTGAAATTCAATCACGAATTCCAGGCAGAAGACGTGCTCTATCGTTATCGCGTTAAAGCGTACTTTGAGCTAAATGAAATGGTCGTCTGCATCAAACCTACTCGGCGTGAAGTTACACCAATCGACATGTTCACGCTTCCATCGGCACTTCTCAACCGAATCACACTCCGTAATGACAACGGCGGACTGGTCATCTTTACCGGGCCGGCAGGATCAGGCAAGAGTACGATGATCGATTCACTGGTCGATTACAACAATCAGAACGGAAACGGGAGCATCTTCCTGCTCTCAGATTCCATCGAATACTATCACGAATCACGCAAATGTCTGGTTCGCCAGCAGGAAATCCACAGCGATGTCAACAGCCTCGTTGATGGCCTGAAAAGTTGCCTGGACTACAATCCGAACCTGGTCGTTGTAGAGGATATTCGCTATCCGGATGTCGCCGAAACGATCTTTAAGCTGGTCGATTCCGGCACGATGGTTTATGCCACGATGCGCAGCAAATCCACCACCGAAGCGATCCAGAAGATACTCAATCTCTTCCCTGCTGGTGAGCAGGATCAGATAAGAGTCGCGGTTTCTCAGGCGATCAATTCGATAATCTCGACACAGCTTGTTCCTGGAACGCGACAATCGATGGTTCATGCAAAAGAGATTTTCATAAACACAGCCCAAACCAAACAAGCCATCCAGAACAACAACATCAACGAGCTTTACACGCTTATCATGCAAGGCCAGAAAGTTGGCATGCAAACGATGGAGCAGGATCTGTACGCACTTTCTCGCAAGGGTCTGATCAGTCCTGAAAATGCACTGGAAAGCGCACACAATCGTGCTCAACTGCGTGAAATGTTGCAGTACAGATAGAAAATATGAAAGCCATAATTCTCGCAGCTGGATATGGGAAACGAATACATCCCGTCACGAACGGTTTACCTAAAAGCATGCTGCAAATCGGTGACAAATCGCTGCTGCACCATATGATCGGTGCATGCCTGCGCATTGGTATCGAGGATTTCGTTTTCGTACTTGGCTATGAGATCGATAAAATGAAAACGCACATCGGTGAAGTTCTCGAGAGCTTCACCGTAGTGTACAATCCCGATTACCGTACAACCAACACCATCTACTCGCTGTGGCTGGCCAGAGAGAATTTTGACGACGACTTTCTCTATTTCAACGCAGATATCTTATTCGATCCCAAGCTCCTCGATCTGATCAAGGAAGACCACGGATATCCCGAGCTGTTGCTCGAGACCAAGCGTTGCGCCGAGGAAGAGGTCAAGATGGTCATCGACAACGACTACCGCATCCTCGAGATCGGTAAAAAACTGGATCCGAAGGACTGTGCCGGCGAATTCATCGGCATTGGTAAATTCACTCGTAACGTGCTACCCGACTTCGCGGAATGCCTTCAGCAAGGCGTTGATCAGAAGCTGAATCAAAATTATTTCGAGTGGGCTGTCGATCTGCTTGCAAAAAAACACAAGCTCATCGCTGTTCCCACACAGGATTACGCCTGTATCGAAATCGATTTCCCGGAGGATTACCAACGCGCGGTAGAAGATATTTTACCTCGCATCGGCTCATAAATGAACATCTCGCTTGTTGCTATCAATAGCCGTTTTACACACTCGTGCCCGGCATTGTATTATCTACGCAGTGCAATCGCAGACCTATCGCATCACGTGCGTATCCAGGAATTCACCATCCATCAACCATCGCTCGAGATTCTCTCCGAGATCGGGCGTCACAAGCCCGACCTGATCGCGCTCTCCATCTACATATGGAACTCTGTGCTATTTCAAGAGATCGTGCCGGCATTGAAAGCCATACTCCCCGACGCAAAGCTCGTACTCGGCGGCCCGGAAGTCAGCGGTAATCCAGAGTTCTGGTCGAAGCTGGCCGGAGAGCAGAATCACATCATCGAAGGCTTCGGTGAGATTCCATTCCGGGAAATGATAGAGGCTGAAAGTGAAGCAACGGATTCCTCTCTCACCCCCTTGATAAAAGGGAACAAAAGGGGATTCTCTTCTCTCCCCTTCCTATACACCGACGAGGATATGCAGTCGCTGAAAGGCAAGTACATCTACTACGAGGCGAGTCGTGGATGCCCGTTCAATTGTTCTTACTGCGTTTCTTCACGGCACAAGCTTGAAAAGCGCGGCCTGGATAAAGTTCTACCGGAACTGGAGTGGCTATCGTCTCACAAACCGAACATTGTCAAACTCGTCGATCGCTCCTTCAACGCCGATCCCGAATATGCTTATGCCATCTGGGAACACCTGATCAAGCTGAACCCGACAACACGATTCCACTTCGAAGTATATCCCAATCTGCTGCGCCAAAAGGATCTCGACCTGTTGACGTCTGCACCGCCACACCTGTTCCAGTTCGAAGCCGGCATCCAATCGACCCACGATGAAATCCTGCGCGCCATCAACCGCAATGAATCATGGACGAATGTGGAGCCCATCCTCAAACAGCTCATCGAACCGGGAAATATCCATATCCACCTCGACATGATATGCGGATTACCATACCAGACAGAAGAGCATATACGAGAAAGCTTTAACCGCATCTACGCGCTCAAGCCGGATCACTTCCAAATGGGTTTCCTCAAGGTGCTGCCAGGAACAAACATCTTCCTGGATGACAGCGAGTTCGACTGCATGGCGAATCCACCGTACCATATCCTGCGCACTAATTGGGTGTCGTTCCAGAAAATATCTCGTCTCATCCGCATCGCAAGGCTGGTGGACATCTTCTACAACAGTGAGAAATTCTCCCAGACCATCGACCACCTCGTCCAGCGCGCTACGACTCCATACGACTTCTATCAGAACTTACTCGACTGGTGGGAAGCCAACGATATCCCGCTGCAGAGCGCAACCTGGCAGGTACAGGCAGAACATCTGGTTCATTACATAGGTGACGACTATGAGGCAATCGACTGCCTGCGCTGGGACTGGTGTGAAATTGCGAACAGCCACTGGTTCCCGGAATATCTGCGTGCACAGGAAATCGATAAACGGCGCGTCATTGAACGCCTGGCCGAACAAAACCAAGAAATCCCTTTACAATATCTCAAACGAGCGGTCATTTTTGTATCAGAAACAGACGCATTCCGTGACCGAATGATGCCGGATGCGCGATACGCCTGCTTCATTCCCACAGATAAAGACAAGATCATACTGACTATAGAGGAATTATGACCAGAGAATTGACTTTTGCTGAAGAACTGCTCCTGCTGGCAATCAATGACGACAAGGGCTCTTTCGTAGAAATGCCGTCCATGTCACTCGAATATGCGCTCGCTGGCGCTATCCTGATGGAGCTCGCATTTCTCAATCGAATCGATACAGACCTCAAGTTGCTGGACGTAACCGACAATACACCTACAGGCGATAAAACGCTCGACACAGTCCTATCGCAGCTCGTATCGCACGAGAAAAGCGCAAAGTGTTGGGTTCAGGAAATTGCCTGTAACTACCAGAATATAAAGGATGTTCTGTTACAGAGATTGGTTGATCGAGGTATCCTGAAGGTGGATGAGCACAAGATTCTCTGGGTATTCTCGACGCGTCGTTATCCCATGATCGACAACACCCAGGAGACGGAAGTCCGCACCCGAATCCGCCACATCATTCTCACCGACGAGCTTCCCGATCCACGCGATGTGGTCATCATCAGCTTGATTCAGGCGTGTGATCTGGTGGATGAGCTCTTCGAGCCGAGTGAGCGCAAACAGGCCTACAAGAGAATCGTTCAGCTATCAAAGATGGATCTGATCGGTCAGGCGGTCAATAAAGCGGTCAACGACCTCAACGAAATCGTCACTACGACGGTGACGTCGGTTACAGCGGTCAATCCGATAAGGGTTTAAACGCTAATCCCGATAGCAACAGCAGGACGCGTCTTTCTTTGAACATTTCCGAACGCACAGTCGGCACTGGATACAATTCGGGCTCTCGATGGTCTCCAGATATCCTATATCGATCTGCATCGGGCAGTAATTCGCGCAGGTGAAGCAATTGAGACTTGTTTGGATATTCCGATAGATTTTGATCCGCTTGATTCCGAAGAACCCTCCGAGATATTCCATCAGATTCATCAGCGCAGCAAATGGGCACAGATAGCGGCAGAAAAAGCGCTCGATCCAGAATCCACCGATCAGTAGCGAGATTAGCGTCAGGATTCCAGGAATCGCAATCCGCAAAGGTTGCGAGAACACCAGCGCTGGGCAAAAACCCATGTAAATCCGCTGCCAGCCGAAAAAAGCGGCAACGATCGTGAGCAGAAGAACGCCGTATTTGATAAGCGTCATGTAGCGATTGATATTGTAAGGGATCGGGTGCTTGAATTTCTTCTTCGTGCGCCGTAGCTTGAACAGCAATTCCTGGATCGTGCCGAACGGACACGCGTAGCTGCAGAAAACCCTGCCCAGAAAGAGGGGTATCAGCGTGAGTGCAAACCCGATAATAGTCGCAACCGGGAAAAAGAAAATCTGCACCCTCGGGTTCAGCCCGAACAGACCAAAACAGACCTCAGAAAATGGGCAGAACTCATGTGCAACGGCATCTATGATACCGAATGCCAGAAGCACGAACATCGCCACCGAAGCGACGAGAAACACAATCTGTGTGATCTTGCGTATGCGAATTAAATCCATATTTATTCCTTTTGCAGTACTTGCAGTGTAACAACCAGAGTCAAGATATTTCTACGCTCAATTTCAGGATGAATCGTGAAAAACCTTTATGTAATCTTGTTTATACTCCTTCGTGTCATCCTTCATTTTCCCTCCGTGACATCCTGAGTGGAGTCGAAGGATAACAGTTAGATATCAGGCCTCATTACAAAATGATTGCCAATCCTTCATCTTTGCACAACGATGGCACAAAATCAATCTTCTGGAGAATGACATGAAGAGAGCTGCCTTAATAATTATATGTCTCTTTGCTGGAATAGCTCTTGTAGCGATTCAGCCGAACACGCTTCCATCATCGATGAAAAACCTGCTGCAAGACAACACGCTCGACGCCAACGGATTATACGAGCAACTCACCACACTCAACGACTATCCCGCCTGGGAGAAGCCCGGTGAGCTCGTCAGCCTGAGTCATCCGGTAAACGACACAACGAACGCACCGTTTCACGTATTCGTACCAGAAAGCTACAACCCGGCAACGCCTACGCCCGTACTTCTCTACCTGCATGGAGGTATCGGCGTAACCTATTTCTATGAAGACTACCCGCAAAACCTGATGGACTTCAAGTATCTCTTCAACGATTACGCAAAGGACTACATTGTAGTATGTCCACAGAGCAAGGAAGACTGTGAATGGTGGGACGAGTCGGGCTATGAGATGGTCCACGGCATCCTGTTCTACCTTAAAACCCAGCTCAATATCGACGATGACCGCGTATTCGTCAGCGGCACCTCCGATGGTGGTTCTGGTTCTTATCATCTGGCATTCACACGTCCATCCGAGTTCAGCGCGTTCATTCCATTGATCGGTATGATGTCGGTCGGCAGCTTCTCGAACAACCAGGGCGCGTATGTGGTGAACCTCTCCAACAGGCCAATATTCGCCAGCAACACTGACCAGGATGGCCTCTACCCTACGCAGGAAATGCGCAAGTATATCAAGCTTGCCCTCGATGCCGGTGCTAACATTATCTACAAGGAATTCAACGGCTTCAAGCATGACGATTCCTACATCGAAAGCCATCTCGACTTCACCTTCGACTTCATGAAGCGGCACCCGCGCGATCCATTTTCACCACACATCACCTGGGAAACGGATAAAGCTATGTTCGGCGATTGCGACTGGCTTTCTATCGCACGTATCGACACTACTATGGACGCACAACCCTGGCAGATCACCTATCAGGACAGCATTCAGAACACCCGCCTGACTATCGGTTTTCACATCGATCCGGAATTCAACGATAGTGGTGTCCGAGTTCTTAAGCTTTCCGGCGGAGAGACAATTGCCAGCTCAATAGGTCTTGCACCCGGCGATGTGATCATCGAATTCGATGGCGAGCCAGTGAAAACCATCCCGGATATCGCCACCATGAAGAATAAAACCACATTCGGCAATCCTATCGCGCTGAAGGTCATTCGCGATGGCGAGGAAGTCCTGCTGGAAGGAACCATTCCCGATGCCGGTTTCTTCAACGCCTTTTATTATCCGCGAAAATCAGCGCGAGTCGATGCCGATTTCTACGGTAACATTTTCGATATCCGCACTTCCAGAATCAGCGCGCTGAAAATCCGCATCCACCCGGAGATGGTCAACATGCAGGATCCAGTGAAAGTAATCGTCAACGGCGTGGAGGTTTTCAATGATCTCGTGACATACGACCGAGACTACATTCGCAACCAGTTCAGGAAGAATTTCGATCGTAAAGCGTTGTGGGTTAACGAGCTTTATATACCAGTCAGATAATTCGCTTGCCTGAAGAAGAAGCTCGCTTAGTTTGTCGCGAAGGAGTTGAAAATGAAAAAAGATCTGATAATCATTATTGGCGCTTATGGAAGCGGCAAGAGCGAATATTCTGTCAATCTGGCATTCGAGAAGCGCGCGGAGGACGTAGCGCTTGTCGATCTTGACGTTGTGAACCCATATTTCCGCAGCCGTGAGGTGCGCGAGGAGTTCCAACAGCACGGTATCGAAGTGGTTGCGCCTGAAGGTAGCTATTCCCACGCGGACGTGCCCATGATCTCGCCCCGTATCCGCGGTGCGATTCAGCAGCAGGACAAGCTGGTCATACTCGACGTGGGTGGCGATCCCAATGGCAGCCGTACACTTGCCCGTTTCAAGCAGGAGATCAAAGAGCGCGGCTATCACCTCAAGCTTGTCGTCAACACCCGGAGACCTTTTACATCTACAGTGGATGAAATCCTCGTCATGGCGAGCATGCTTGAGTACACATCCGGTCTCGAAATCGGCGAATTCGTCTGTAACACCAACCTGATGGAGTTCACCACACGTGAGGTGGTCGCAGAAGGAGTGGAAATTATTCGCGAAGCGGCCAAGCAGAAAAGTGTACTCTTCAAAGAATACCTCGCGCTCGAGAAGTATGCCGGCATGATCCCGGAAAATGACGGTGAACAGCATCGCCATATCATGAAATATTACCTGCGCAAGCCGTGGGAAGAATACGCAGTCAATCAATAACGAACTTCAGTCATAACCCGGGGTGAAAGCCCCGGGTTTCTTTATATCATCTCCGCACAGCAGATTCGTTCGATCACGCTCCGAGCAGTGGTGTTCCGCGGCTTTATATTCATGTCTGGTAGTAAGATAGCCGCGGTATATCCACGCGAGGGAAGTGATCGGGCAAAGATGCGTGCGGGAACCATCCATAATAAACCTTTACAAATCGGAGCCGTTCCGCAAGCTTATCATGATAACAAACCGACGAGGAATAGATGAAAGACTTGCGAGGTATCATCCCCGGCAACATTCACGAACTGATTCGACAGTATGTTAGTATCGAGCAAATACCGCTTCCAATTCTGCATTCAAGTGAGATGGGGATCCTATTTACCGACATCAAATCATTCACACATCTCACTGAGCAAGTAAGCGGATCAGGTCATTACGGTGTCGAGACGATTACTGGTGTTCTCAATCGCTATTTCAACGCAATGGACACCTGCATTCGCACCCATGGAGGCTATCTCGTCAAATACGGCGGTGATTCGCTCCTTTCAGTTTTTCCCGGATCAAAGAAAGAGTCCCTTTCCCGCATCGTCCGTTGCCGTAGCGCGATGTTCGAACAGCTTATAGAGCTGAACACTTACTATCAGGAGCAATACGGTGTACAGATCGAGATACACGGGGGAATATCCTGGGGTAAAACAGAACTGCACATTGTGGGCGACCCGAAATACCACCTCGATTATTATTTCGTAGGAGACGCACTTCAACAGGCATATGAGATAGGTGAATACGCAAAAGCCGGTGAGATCCTCGTATATGAAACACTCATTGAACCGTCGCAAGCTTCAGAACCTTTTGAAATCGAGAATATCGACAGTGGTTTCGCTGCAAATTTTGTCAGCAACTCAGTAAAAGAAAAAATCAGCGGCATGGAATTCAGCGCTGAACTACGTAATGCCGCCATCGTTTTCATCGAGATCAGTCCAGCAGAAGGCACTCCAGCTATAAACGGTGCGGACTACCAAGAATTCTACGTCCGCGTACAGCAGAAAGTCTACGCCATGGGCGGTAACATAAACAAAATCGACTACACCGATAAGGGTTACATTCTCATCATCACCTTTGGCGTACCCAATGTCCATTTCGATGACGCCGAGCGCGCATTCATATGCTCGTGGAAACTCCTGCAAATTCCCACCGAGACCATCCGAATCCGCATCGGAATCACCTATAGCAATATCTACGCCGGCACGCTCGGAACCGAGAATCGCTGGGAATACGGCATCATCGGCAACGCAGTGAATATCTCCGCCCGGCTTATGTCTGTGGCGGGATACGGCGAAATCGCCTTTTCGCAAGAAGTACTGCCCAAAATCCAGTCACACTTCGAATCCCGCTTCGTGAAACGTGTGCAGGTAAAGGGAATCCGCGACGAAATCGACATCTACTCGCCGGTACGTGAACTCCCTGAGAACTGGACAGCCTTCCGCCAGCTATACGAGCATCAGACGCTGGTCGGATGCGACTGCGAACTTCAAAGTATCTATGAGAACGCAAATAGACTCGTTATAATATCGGGAAATGCGGGTGTTGGTAAATCTTTTCTGACATACAACATTCTGCAGCACCAGATCAACAACGGAAATCGCTTTGAACTTTACGTTTTAGACGAATACAGTCGCAATTCTCCGCTCGAATTCATTCGTAAGGTCCTGGGCCGCATGATCGACGCTGGTGACTTACCGAATGACCTCGACAAGCTCGTTACTTGGTGCCACGAACACAATCTTGCCATCGACGAAAACCTCATGCGGCAATACCTTCAAGGCAAGCTCGATTTCGGCTACCTCGATATGATCAGCATCGTTGAGCAAACCTTCGCCGAAATCCTGCGGGAGCTCTGGAAAGATGCCGGGATGGTTACACTGGATAACATGCAATGGATGGACACAAAATCGCTGGCGATCTTCCTTCGCGCACTGCCCGGTCTCCTCTACGAAGGCATTGGCGTTCTGATCACAACGCGTGAGGAAACCACCGCAGATGAACTTTCTAGCTCAAAACCGATCCACATCCAGCTCGGAAATCTACAGCGAGAGCACGCTGCGCAGCTGATCCGGGACGACATCCCGAACATCGCCGGGGACGCTGTTGAAAACCTGGCAACCATCACCGACGGTAACCCAATGTTCATCAGCGAAATGTGCAGCCTAATCCAAACCAACTTCGACTGTAGAAAGAACATACTTACCGAAGCGCATATTGGAATCATGCTGCGCAGGGGAATCATCCCGCAGACCCTGGAGAACCTTTTCATTCGGCAATACGAGCACCTTGATGAATCGTCGCGCCAGCTTCTCAAGATCGCATCGATCGTAGGCCGTGCCTTTAGTGTAGATTCACTGGCAGTGATCGGTAAAGCGGAATTCTCGCGGCGCGTGGTTGAAATCCTCCACATGCTCAACGTGATCTCCATCATCAACGAGAAAAACATCAATCCCGAGATCGAATACATCTTTAGCAACAACCTCATGCGCGAGGCAATCTACAGAACGATCCTCAGAAGCGAGAAAAGGGACCTGCACAATCGCATCGCAGGTTACTACGAGCGGAAACACGAAAATGACCATTATCCGTGGTTGGAATTGATTGCCAATCACTACATCCTGGCCGAAAACCACCAAAAAACATTCCGCTATGCGCTTGAAGCAGCACATAAAAACTTCGCGCTCTATTCTCTCACTGAAAGCGCGTACTTCTTCCGAATCGCACAGGAACATTGCAGTAACGATTTGCAGCGAATCGAGATGGAACTTCATATTATCGATATCCTTCTGCTACAGGGAGACACAAAAGAAGCCGAGACCCGACTCATCAAGCTCGATACAGGTATACTCGAAGGTGCCGATCTGGATTACCATCGCTTGCTTACCGCCCGGCTAAACGATAAAACCGCCCGTTTCACCGAGCAAATCCAGTTTGCAGAAGCTGTACTGGATCAATTCACCGACAAGAGACGCTTCAATCAGGTTGAAATTCTCTACCTGAATGCATTGCGTGAGACTGGCCGTGACTTCGAGGAAAAGGCGATCGAATACCTCGATAAGGTACGCAAATCCAATGATGAACGAATTGTTCTGCAACTCTGCTCGATCCTGGAACAGTACTACATGGATCAAGCGCGCTACGACGAAGCCGAGACCTACCTGAACGAACGGTTTCACATCGCTAAGAAGCTCAAGGATCAGGTTTATGTTAGGCTTGCACTCAGCAGTATGGGTATTCTCGCTTTCAAGAGAGGCGACACCGAAAACGCGGAGAACTACTATCGTCAGGCACTCGAAGTAGCCGAGAAACTGGGTGATAAAGACGGCTACGGCAAAGTGCAGATGGATATTGCAGGCCTGATGCGTTACCGTGGAGAAAATACCAGGGCTATTGAGGCCTATCGCAATTCTCTACAACTGGCCAGACTTTCCGGTAACAGACAGCAGGAGTGCATCGTTCTCTACAACATCGGCGAAGCCTATTATTACCAGGAGCAGAACGACGATGCCGCCGGCTATTTCTCCCAAGCGCTCGCGATCGCCCAGGATATCGGCGATCGTGTTATGCTCTCCTATTGCTACGACGCCATTGGTGATATTTCATTTATGGCTGGTGATATTGAAAAAGCACAGAGAACCTACGAAAGTAACCTCAAGCTGCAAGAGAAACTCAACGACCTCGCGGGAGTAGCCCATACCTACGGCAATCTGGGCAATGTCGCCAAGATGAAAAAGGATTTCCCGCTGGCCATCGAATATTATCGTAAGCAGCAGACCATGCTGCAAGAGATTGGCGATAAAGACGGTGAGGGACGTGCGTGGTTCAACTGGGCCATGATCCACATCGAGCAAGATGAAAAAAACGACGCGATCGAGAAGCTGCAAAAAGCCATTGATCTCTTCACACAGATCGGCGCAAAGCAGTTCATCGAGATCGCAGAAGGACAGATGCGCCTTTTGACCGATGAATCTTAGCGAGCTGATCAACACCTACGCATCCTTCATGCAGCGTAAATACGAGCGCCGCGTGCAGCGCGTACCGCTCTCTACCGGCATTCCCTGTCCGCACGGTAAATGCATATTTTGCAGACCGGATACCTTCACCGACCCCGTCTCCAATCAGGATGTCATCACCCAGTTCCACACGCTGACAGACAGGATGGGCAAAATGTTTAAACATCCTGCATGGATCCCTTATTTCAATGCCGAAACCGGGACCTACGGCGATCTGACGCAACTGAAACGAATCTTCCAAACCGCGTTACAACAACAGAATGTTGTCGAGCTGGCAATCTCCACCAGACCGGACTGCGTCAGCGAAGAAGTCTGCACCCTACTGAAAGGACTGGAAAAGCCGGTGACGGTCGAGATCGGTATGCAGACCATCCACGACAGAAGCCTCGATTTCCTGCGACGCGGCCATACACACGCGCAGACCGAGCAAGCATTGGAATTGCTGAAGCGGTATGGAATCCGAACGGGCGTGCATCTCATCATCGGCATACCGGGCGAAACCATCGACGACATGCTGGAAACCGTGCGCTGGATATCCGGCAGTGGATTGATCGACGAAGTGAAATTCCATCAGTTGGTGATCTATCGGGATACGGAGCTTGAAAAAATCATGCAACACGATCGCTTTATCCCGTTGACAACCAGCGACTACCTCACCATTTTGACAAGACTGCTTCCCGAGCTGGACGAGCGCATCGTGGTGAGCCGGATGTTCACCTCGAATGTGCGCAGAACCGGTGTGGCAATCGCGCCGGACACTGGCTCGAAGCTGGAAGCGATGAATGAACTCGGACAACGCTTGAAAAGCGGGAACATACGGCAAGGAGCGACATGGAACGCGAATTCCAACGGAAGATCGACGCGCTGAAGCGCAAACAGAACCTGATCGGCATCACCTACTACGTGATCCTGGCGGCATTGGTCGTGCTCGTTCTGTTCAGCCTCTTCCACGGCAGCTATCAAGTCATTCTCATGCGCGGCGGCCTCATTCACGAGTTGCGCGCAATGTTCCTGATGGCGCTGGGCATCCGCATCCTGCTGGCGCTGCTCCTCATCTACATCGCCATGCAGGCCTGGAAAAGCCTGCTGGACAACTTTCAGGCGGCCCGGCAGCTCGACCGTTACAACCAGGATGAATCCGACACCTATCAGAACGCCTGTGAGCTGAAGCAACAGAAGCAGGATAACCCTCTCCTGGAAAGGGTTTACGACCTCGCGGACGAGAAGGCACGCAATCAGGTAATCGAACCCGAAACCGCTAATCTCAAACGCATCCTACTGCCTTCCCTGATGATCTTGGCCGTTACACTCACCGCCATCTTCATCAGTCCAAAAGCCTTCAAGACGAGCTGGCGAGCCTTTCAGATGAAGGAATATCCGCATGTTCAGCACAAGACGCACATCGATGTCCTGCCCGGCGACAAGACCATCCTGCGCAACGACGCCATCGAAATAGAAGTGGTGGATCCCGAACCGCAGGTGGAATACACGCTGGCCTACACCCTCGGCGATATCTGGCGCGAAACGCCCATGATCGAGAGCCGCAAGAAGTTCACCAACACCGAGCAGAGCTTCCGCTACTTTGTTAAAAATCCCTGGGCCGTGTCCGACACCTTCAACGTGGAGGTTTTCGAGCTCCCAGCCGTTACGCGCATCGACGTCCGTTATGATTTTCCCGAATACACCGGCATGAAGCCGGAGACCTACCTCAACACGGACGGCAACCTGAAGGCTATTCGCGGTACCGTCGCCGGCCTTAGTGTGGAAACCAACAATCCTATAAAAGCCGCCCGTATCGTGATGAACGACGGCACCACTGGAGAAATGACTCGTCAGGGACGCACCGCATTCTCCGTGAACATCCCCATCGATGATAACGGCAGCTACTACTTCAAGATGATCGACCTTCTCGACAACGAATCGAACCGGCTGGTAAAGGGCATCACCGCGCTCGACGACAAGATCCCTGAAGTACGCATCGCCTACCCGGGACGAGACACGATCCTGACCCAGAACCACCTCCTGCCGCTACACATCCTCGGAGCGGACGACTTTGGGCTGAACCACCTCAGCCTGCACTACGACCTCAACAGCTCCGGCGAAGCGACCATCGACCTCCGCTCCGCCATCGGCACCAAGCTTCTGGACTACGAAACGACCTTCGATCTCTCGCCGCTGAAGCTGCTGCCCGGTGACCGGGTGGTGTATTGGGTCGAACTTACCGACTTCTCGCCGCAGAAAAATGTGGGCGTAAGCGAGCGCTACACTGTGCGATTCCCGTCTATCGAAGAGATATACGAGGAGATCGAAGCGCAGGAAGAGGCCAAGCGCGAAGAGCTGGAGAATACCCTGGAAAAGGCGAAGGATCTCTCCAAGGAGTTCGAGGAGAAACGCCGCGAGCTGATGAAGAAAGAGGAAGCGGACTGGGAAGACCAGAAGTCGCTGGAAGAGATGATGAAGCGACAGGAAGATCTCAACAAGCAGGTCGAGGATGTCGCGAAAGAATACAAGGAGCTTGCGGAGAAGTTCAACCGCAACGAAGCCCTTTCTCAGGAAACGCTCGAAAAGATGGATCGCATCCAGCAGCTAATGGAGCAGATCAACAACGAGCAGCTTCAAGAAGCCATGCAGAAGATGCAGGACGCCATGAAAGACATGAAGATGGAAGACGTCCAGAAGGCGATGGAAGAAATGAAATTCTCCATGGAAGAATTCATGCAAAAGCTGGATCAGACCATCGACCTGCTTGAGGACATCAAGAAGGAACAAGCCTTGCAGAAATCATCCGAGATCGCCGAAGAGATGCTCGAGATGCAGAAGGATTTAAACGAGCGCACCAAAGAAGGTGGCGAATCGCCACAAGAGCTGAGCAAAGAGCAGCAGCAGATCGGTGAGAAGCTGGAAAACCTCCAGGAGCAGCTTGAAAATACAAACAGCATGCTGGATGAGAAGTCTGACAGCGAGCTCAAAAAGATGATGGAGCAGCTCAAGGAGCAAATGAAGCAGGATAGCCTCTCTCAGGATATTCAGGAAAGCTCCGAGAATCTCCAGCAGAACAAGATGCAGCAGGCACAACAAAATCAGCAAAGCGCTCAAGGTAAAATGCAGTCGATGCTCGATAAGCTCAAGCAGATGCAATCGATGATGTCGGGTGGCATGCAGGCAGACATCGGTAATATAATCCAGGAAAGCATCACGCGATTGCTCCTCTTCTCGCAGATGCAGGAACGCTCCGCACAGCGCTACATCCGGGACCCGTTCGAGATTATCGACCGTCAGCTCGCCAATTTCGAAGGCATCCAGATCACCCTGCAAAAGCTCTACTCCGTACCGATGGTCGTGCTCTATCTGCACCCCAAGTTTTTCTCCGACGCCTCCATGACGATGAAGCGCTACCAGGCGATGTTCACCTCTGTCAATGATTCTCCTGGCCGCACCATCCGCGAAAACCTAACTGGAATCCAGGAAGGCATCAACCTGATGATTTACGATCTGATGCAATCTTCCTCGTCGATGTCTCAGGGCCAGGGAGGTGGTATGCAGAGCATGATGCAACAACTTCAACAGATGAGCGGTGAACAGATGATGCTCAATTCTCTCACGCAGCAGCTCATGCAGCAGATGCTCTCGCAAGGCCAGCTCTCCGGCGAAGGACGCTCCCAGCTCAGCCGTATGGGCGAAGACGAAGCCCGGCTGGCTGAAAACATGCGCCGCATGCTCCAGAACAATCCCGATGCGCTCAAGGGTGGATCCGGTCTTGAGGACGCCGCACAGCAACTGGAAGAGATCGCCAAAGATATGCGCTATAACAAGCTGGATCAGGAGTTGATTGATCGTCAGCAGCGAATTCTCTCCCGCATGCTGGAAGCGCAGAAATCGATTCACGATCGCGAGTTTTCCAAGAAGCGCAAAGCCGAAACCGGCAAGGAGAAGGATTGGGAACTGCCTGAAGACCTCCGTTTGCGGTTCGAAGAAATCCGGCGTCGCGCACTCTTGCAAGAGGACTACAAAGAATATCCGCGTGAGTATCAGGATGTCATCCTGGAATATCTCAGGCGGCTGAATGAAAGCAGTGGAGGTGAAGAGTGAAACGATTGATACTGATTACGCTCACCCTGCTGATCGCCTCGACGTTGCTGGCGCAGTACGACGTAACCAAAATCTACATGCAACGGGCTCGCAGCTTCGAGCTCAGAAGACAATACGACGACGCTAACCAGATGTACCGGGAGCTCCTGAAGGAAAACCCCGATCACGCACCGGCAGTTGAGAATCTGATTCGTAACCTGCTTCTGCAATCGAAAACCGAAGAAGCGGAAGCCGTTCTGGAGCAGTATGGCAGCGCTCTCGAGAAGCCGAAGTATGTGCGTAACAAGCTTTCCATCATATTGCGTGACAACGACTTCAAGCGTGCGAGCAAGTATGCTGAGACCCAAGCGAAAGAGTCACCCGAAGATATGTTGCTTCTCAGTGAGTTGGCAACAGTTTTTGAAGCATATCGCGACTACGACAACGCGATTCGTTACCTGCTTCTGGCGCGTGATGCAGCAGGAACCGAATCCGCGATGCACCTGGAACTGGCGAGAGTCTATCAGGCCAATGGACAGTATGAAGAAGCAATACCGGAGCTCGTTACGCAGCTCGAAGAAAATCCGGGCTATTTCCACTACGTCAATCGCAAGCTCAAGGACATGATCATGGAGAAGCCGGATGTTGTCTCCATCATCCGCAGGAATACTATCGACAGCGGAAACCCTCTCCTGATCGAGCTCTACGCCCAATCGCTGGTGGAGATCGGCGAGCTGGATCAGGCGTTTGCCATCTACAGCGACCTTGCGCCGGACAAGCTCCAGCAATTTGCTAACGAGCGTTTGGCAGCAGGTGACCTCGAACTTGCACAGCGTGCCTATAACACATTTATCGATAAAACTGATGACATCTTCATGAAAGCTGACGCGAGCATCATGCTTGCAAAAATCGCAATCGCACGCGATAGTCTCAGTGTTGCGGAGAACATCCTGCAGGAGATTCGAGCTAATCAGGTGCTGCAACGCGGCGCAGGACGATATCGCATCGGCGCGAATCAGCTTAGTCGCGAATTGCTGGCCGATATCGCATTGATCCGGCAGCAACCGGCGGAAACAATCATTGATTACCTCAATGAAGCGGAGCAATTCACCTCGAATCAACGTGAGAAGAATCGCTTGCAGTTCGAGATCGCACACCTGTACCTTATGAACGAGCAGTACGACCAGGCCGACCGGAAGATTCAGGAAACGCTTCGTGGTCAGAAGGAAGGCTCCGATGCTGAAACCATGAGCTTCTATTATCGCTATCTCTCGTATCTACTACAAGGCGATGCCAATGCTGACACCCTGCTCAATATAATGATCATTCGAGACGCCGGGCAGGAGAACGTCAACGATGCGCTCATGCTATCGCAACTTACGCAGAAACTGGAAGGCGAAGACCGCAACCTGTTCTTCGACGCCTATCGCGCCTTCAACCTCTATCGCTTCGATACCGCGCTCGAGAAGCTTCAGACGCTTTACGAGCACACACAAAATGAGACATTCCTCATCCAGGCAGCCGAATGGGCGATCCTAAGCGGCAAGACGGGTGCTGCCATGACATTGCTTGAGAGGGATTACACCGACGAAATCGCAGCCGGTTATGCCGAATTGCGGCGGTTGGAACTCACCCAAGATGCCCAGAAACGCAAAGATATCGCCATTATGTTCCTGACCGGGCACGATCAGAGCGTCTTCGCTCCCGCGATTCGCGGTTTTGTGCAAACCAAGTGATAAGGATGTTCCGATGAAGAAACTTTTTTTTATCGCCATACTCGCCATCATCAGCGCAACAATGTTTTGTAAGGATTTCGAGCTGGATAGAACAAAAACATGGTATCTGGCGCATAACCTATGGTACACCGATCCCGAGCATATTTCCTCTCTCAATCGTATCGAAGGCCGCTTCATACCGGCCGGAACACGCATCGACAAGCTCGATGTGATTGACGAACTCAGCTCGACCAGCAACCCAACTGTTACCTTCCAGGTACGAGGTAAGTTTTTCACCGTCATCATCGATCGCGACGAAGACAGAGACCTCCAGACCGAGGACCTGCTGCATCGTATGTTCACATCGCATACTTACAACGAGTTAACCGGTGGCCTCACCGACGCAGAGCGCACGAACATAGGACAGGGCAAAGTCTTGCAGGGCATGAGCAAAGAGGCCGTGATCCGCACCCTGGGGTATCCGCTCAATTCTCGCTTCGAAATCCCCGAGAAAAACCTCTGGATTTACCAGTGGGACTTCTCGCAGAAGGTTTATATTTCGTTCGACGCTGCCGGACTCGTTTCGAAAACGCCGATACTACCCGAATGACACGGGAGGAGCTATGAAAACCATCCAGCGCATCCTATTCTTTTTCTCCATGTTCCTGATCTACTTCGTGATCAAGGAATTCCTGCAGCTTTATACATCGCTCTATCTGATGCATCCGTGGGCGGGATATGGATTTCTCATCCTGCTGGCCGCGGCGTTTGTCTATTTCGTAGCCATACCGCTGATTAAGGTGCTGTTGCTGCGCCCCAATGAACCGCCGGCGAAAGATCGCTCACGCGTTCCCATTCTGGTCGAAAAGCGATTGACCCGGTTCCGCGAAAACAAGTATCTTATCGAGCAGCGCTTCGATTTTTCGGTTATTACAAACGACGAAGACGGCTACAATCTTGTGTTGAAGGAGCTTAAGAAGGAAGGCGCGCGAATCCGTAAGCGGTACGTAACGTCATTGTTCTACAGCACAACCCTTTCTCAAAATGGCTTCATCGACGCATTCCTGATGCTAACAGCCAGCATCAATATGGTGCGCGAGTTCTTCAAACTCTATCATGGACGGGTATCCAATCGCGATTTGTGGTCTATCGGAAGACTTGTCATGCTTTCTACGATGATTGCCGGCTCTGAAGGCGTTGAATACTTCATCACAGAGCTCTTTTCGCGCTACGCCACCGACGGCATGCGGAAACTCCCCGGAGCGAACATTATGCTCAGCTCGCTTGCAGACGGGATGGTCAATGCGGCTCTCCTTACGCGCATCTCGCTGATCACCGAGCGCTACTGCACCATGCTTTTCATTCAGAAGGAAAGCGACCTGCTTCCTGCGGTTCAGACCATTGCCAGCACCACCCACAACATCCTCTCCGATGTCACACAGCGTATCTATAAGGATCTGATCGTGATGAGCGGCAAGAAGACATGGGACGCCGTCAAAAACGTCGGTAGCTCGGTCAAACGGATGTTCGGCGCGGAAGAGGAAGAGTTTAGCGAATAACCCGCTACACAAATTTTTCATGCCAAGGCTGGGGTTCATGCTCCAGCTTTTTTTATTGCCCAGAAAGTCTGACGCTACCATGAAATCATCTTCCGAAGGTGTCGAACGCAGTGATGCTCTTCCGAATATTGATTTCACAGTTTATAATGATTGTTGGAGAGAAGAGATGCAGAGCTGGAGCTCTGCGTACCCAGGGGGAAATGTGCACGGTCAAACAGAAAAAGAAAAACCCCTCTCCACGAAGAAGAGGGGTTTGTATTATGTAGTACAGTGTACTATTTCAGAAGCAGCATCTTCTGCATGACACTCTTTCCACCAGCCTCTACTTTGTACATGTAGATACCGCTGGAGACGTTCTTACCCTGGCTGTTTTCGCCGTGCCATACAACATCGTGCTGGCCAGCGTCAACAACATCGTTAACCAGCGTGTTGACAAGCTGACCGCGGGTGTTGAACACCTTGACAGTCACTTTGCCTTCAGTGGGAACGTTGTAACGAATGGTCGTTGTCGGGTTGAACGGGTTCGGATAGTTCGAAGCACTGAGTTCGTATGTCGGGATCAGTTCTTCGTCGGTTCCGGTCATGCGGTTGACGATCGCGCGGACCATGAAGCTACCGTTGTTCCAGCCAGTCCAGGTACCGGAAGTGTCACCGGTGTAGCTATAGCCAGAGGTGCTGTCGTCAGCGCCGTAGGTCGGGCAGCTTGGTGATCCCATGAAGCCCATGTAGAACGAATTGCCATTGAATTCGATATCTTCGGAAAGGTTGATGATGTTCCAACCTGCAGTAAGCTGGCTGGTTGCGAGAACGAATGCATCCAGTTCGGTACCGGGCATTCCGTTTTCACCGTCATCCGCCCAAATCTTCACAACAGCGTTTGATGAACCGAGGTCTTCGACCCAGACTTTCATCTGCTTGATAAGGATGTGATCAACATTCGGGTTGATGTAAGGGGTGAATTTAACAGCCATCTGCTGGCCAGGTGACGGTGTGTAGTCGTCGTCGGCTTCGCCGTCGTCGTACATAAGTTCTGCACCCATCGGGTCCATAACGTAGACGCTGGCTTCGTTGGAAGGCTGAGAATCGCCATCATCATAGGTAGCTACTACGGTGTAGTAGTTCACTGCGAAGAATTCAGGACTTTCGTCGATGTAAGTTGTGATTTCAGGATCAGTGATTTCCACGATCGGATTGCTGAAGTCAAAGCCACCAGCTTCGGTTGCACGGAAGACCTTGTAACCGGTGATGTTGCGGCTAAGAAGCGGCATCGGGTTGCGGGTTCCACCCTGAGTATCGACATACGCCTGGATGTTCCAGTTGTAATCAAGCGGATTCTCACCTGCTTCATACAGCTCGGTCCATGCGCCGTTGTTCATACGGATGTAAGAGGTGTTGCGAACAGCCGGGCCGGCATCGCAACCGATCGGGAAACCAGCGTTGGTGTCAGCGCGGTAACCGATCCAGAGTTCGTCGCCAAGCTGGATTTCATACGGTGTATCGAGCTCGATATCGTTCCAGGCTTCGTTGGTGACGCTTGTAAGTTCCTGAGAGTAGAGTTCGGTTGCACCGGTGTCCCAGATCTTGAGTGTATAAGTACAATCAGCTTCTCTCGGGAAGAACTTGATGTTGGTGATAAGGAATTCGGTGTAAGGAAGCAGATCGCTAGCGGTGAAGCGAGCAGCTGCGTCCAGGATAGCAGCGGAGTTGAGGCCGATACCATCATCGTTCTCGCCATCATCCCAGTGGAGCCAGCCAGGTTCGCCGGAAGCCATCGGGTTAAGCCAGTTCAGTTCGATCTGGTTTTCGCCGTTGTCTTCAGCGGTAAGCTCGGTTGGCGAGGGAAGGAAGACGGGGGCGTAAATGTTGACATCGTCGATGAACAGACCGTCGCCGATACCGCCGTCGTCGTTGTCGTCTGTCTTTACCTGGAATTTAAACTGAACGTCCATGCCAGCGAATTCGGTGATGTCGCAAGTTGCGTCAGTTTGCCAGGTGAGGTTTTCAAGAGCCCATGCCTGATTGACATTGGTCCAGTCAGCGGAAAGACCACCGCTATCCGGGCCGGTAAACAGGTAGTGCAGACGGGTCCAGGCGGTTTCGCCTTCGGCCTTCACATACACGAGATAGTAGTCTTCGAGTGAGTTGTCTTCGTTACCGTCGGAGTCGATCATTTCGCAGAAAGCGTAGTAGCTGAAGTAAACTTCAGGAAGATCGGGGACGGAGATCAGCGGAGAAATCAGCGCGTCAAGCTGACCGTGTTCAACGGCGCAGTGAGCTGACTGTTCGCCACTGTAGTAGTTCTCGGTGCTGATTGCCCAGTAGTCGCCAGCAACATCGTTGAGTGTGCCGGGGATCAGCTGGTCGTCGCCAGCAGCGCCGTCGCCATCGGAAACGAGGACGTCAGCGATATTGATGTCGTCAAGACGTACGCCAAACCAGGATTCGTCGCCATCACCGTCATCGGTACATGCAGCGGGATCTGAAGCAAACGCGAAACGAATCGCGATTGATTGTCCAGCATAAGTGGAAAGGTCGAATGTGTATTCTTCCCAACCGTCATTGGTTCCACCGTAACCGGGAACATTAGGACCTTCGTTGAATTCGTTACCGAAGCTGTAGAAGCTGTCAGCGTCATAAGCCGGTGAACCAGCGATCGGGGTCCAGGTTGTGCCATCGGTAGAAACGCGTACGTTGAAGCCGTCCCATGCGTCATAGTCGCCGGTTCCGCCAACACCTTCCATGTTGTAGTGCATCATGAAAGTCATTTGCGGGTTAGCAGCAGGCATGGTAAGCATCGGTGTATCGAGTACGATATAGCGGTGGTTGGTGTAGCCACCGATCGATTCGTCACCCATCCACCAGGAGTTGCCATCATAAGCGCCTTCCGTGGAAAGATGCCATTCTTCTGCGGGTGCAGTTTCGTCAACACCCGTCCAGCCGTTGAGGCCGGTTTCAAAGTCTTCCGTCCAGTAGATCACGTCATCGCGAGTCTGTTCAACAGCCTGTGTTGTGACAGAACCTTTGACCGGTGTCGGACCTGCTAAAAGGAAACTTGCGAAAAGCAGTGCGAACACAAGAACGAACGTTCTTTTCATAATTCCTCCTCTTTGATTGTAAGCATACATCTGCATACCTATTAAACACATCTTCGTATACTGCCAGTAAAGGCACATCAAAACCTTTTTGTCAAAGGATTTTCAATGAAAAAGAGCAACGGCCGTTCCATACATTGCAATAGAGGCTTGATTTTAAGCAAAATACGGCTCATTATAGAACGCCGATTTATTAACATTGCACCAACTTGCAAAACAAAAGGGACAGCCAAGAGCCGTCCCATATTGATTGGTAATTTACCGCATATTACATCTTCATCATGTAGCGGATGAGGTCAACGACGCGCATTGAATAGCCCCATTCGTTGTCATACCAGCTAAGCACCTTGACCATGTTGTCCACAACCATCGTTGCACCGGCATCGAAAATCGAGGAATGCGGGTTACCGATGATATCGGAGCTGACGATCGGGTCTTCGGTGTATTCGAGGATACCTTTAAGCTCGTTGTCTGCTGCTTTCTTGATCGCGGCATTGATCTCTTCTTTGGTAGCCTTTTTCTCGGTGATGAAGTTCAGGTCAACCAGCGAGCCGTCCGGCGTGGGAACGCGGATCGCCATACCGTCGATCTTACCCTTCAGCGCGGGGATAACCTTACCGGTAGCGGATGCTGCGCCGGTGGTAGTCGGAATAATGTTCGCGGCTGCTGCACGAGCGCGACGAAGGTCGGAATGCGGTAAGTCGAGAACTTTCTGGTCGTTTGTGTAGGAGTGCACGGTTGTCATGAAGGCTTCCTTGATACCGAAGTTGTCATGAAGAACCTTGGCGACCGGTGCCAGACAGTTAGTTGTGCAGGATGCATTGGAGATGATCGCATCTTCGGGCTTGAGTGATTTTTCGTTCACGCCCATCACGATGGTCGCATCTACTTCACCCTTGGCGGGAGCGGAGATGATAACTTTCTTCGCGCCAGCTTGAAGGTGCAGCCCGGCTTTCTCTCTCGAGCGGAATATTCCGGTCGATTCGACGACGTATTCGACATCCATTTCTTTCCAGGGAAGTTTGGACGGATCGCGTTCCGCAAGAATCTTGATCACGTTACCGTTGACCTTGATACCGCCTTCGACGATTTCCACGGGATATTTGAATTTGCGATGAACCGAATCATATTTGAGGAGGTGAACCAGCGTCGGGATATCGGTGATATCGTTTATTGCGACGATGTTGAGATCTTTATCCTCGATCATTCCGCGGAATACGAGGCGGCCTATTCTGCCAAATCCGTTAATGGCTACGTTTTTCATGAATTCCTCCTTTATTTATCGAGAAAAATACTATTTCCGGCGCTACCGGTTACTTTGACCAGCGATTCTACCGTTGCCTGCACGAGATTCTCGCCAGCGGAGATCCACTTGCGCGGATCGAAACGCTTTTTGTCGGGCATGTAGTCGTCTTCGGAAATGCCTGCCGGTTTCACGATCGCATCTTGGTTCTTTGCCCAGTATGCCTGAACCGCTGCCGCATAATCCATCTGGTATTGTGTGTCCTTGTTGATCTTGACCACACCGTTGCGGATTGCGATCTGCTGTTGTTCGTCAGTGAGACCCGACGCACCGTGCAGCACGATACCTGTCTCAACGCCCTTGCTGATCAGAAGATCATCGATTTTCTTGATCAGATCCAGGTTGAGCACGACTTTTGATCCTTTTGTAACCCCGTGGTTTGTGCCGACAGATGCTGCAAAGAGGTCGACCCCGGTCTTCGTGACGAATTCCAGCGCTTCGGTCGGATTCGTGTAGAGCTCGGTATCAGACACAATCTCATCTTCCTCGCCCTTGATATAGCCAATCTCGCCTTCGACAAGCACATCGTGTGCGTGAGCGACCTTAACCACTTCCTTCGTGATGCGGATGTTTTCCGCAAGCTCTTCCTTGGACGCATCGATCATCACGGAAGTGACCAGACCATTCTCCACGCAGTAGACGATGAAATCGAAATAATTCGGGGTGGCGTGGTCAATGTGCAGTCCAACGCCCGATTGTTTATATTGATTTGCGATTACCTTGATCATGGTGGAGATCATCTCAGCGCCGACTTTCATGTCGCCGGTCATACCTGCAGCGTATTTACATGCACCACTGCTCATCTGCAGAAGACCATCCGATTTCTGCGCTTCGTATCCCTGTACTACGCCGCGGATTACACCATCGAACACCACGTTCGAGGCGATAATTCCGAAGCGATCTTTCTTGGCTTTAAAAAAAACCTTCTTGAGTTCGGTACCCGATAGAAACATCTTCTACCTCCTCTATTTCTTTTATTCAATCCAATCGGATCCGACTGGCTTGTCAAGCAAAATGAAAACGGGGTTGTTTCATTCACAACCCCGTCAAGTTATCGTTAACGTTTTAGCCTATTCTTTGATGTTTTCCAGGAAATCAACATCGCCGTTAAGCGACTGGAGCATGAACTCAGCCGATTCGTGCAGATCACCCTGCGGGAAGTCGTTGATAACGGACTGGAACAGCTCTTTCGCCTTCTCGTTGTCCTTCAGCTCTTCCGAGTAGAGGAACGCTTTCATGAAGGTCGCCTTGTAGTCGTCGCTACCGTTCTTGTAAACCTTGATGATCTGGTCGTAGTAGGTGACAGCATCGTTGTAGCGTTTACGCTTCTGCGCATCTTCCGCCATGTTGAACAGCTGCTCGGCAGTCAGACTCATGTCGATCTTTTCAGGATACTTCACCAGGTGGAATTTCTCTTCGAGTTCCTTGGTGACAGCTTCGAATTTCTCGCGAACTTTTTTACGATACAGATTCGAGGAAATAGTCGTCTTGACAGTCTCGAAATCTTTGTAGGTGAGCGGAGTTTCTTCAAGCACCTGGAAGAACACGAATTCGCCAGCTGCCGATTCGAATATCTCACAGAATTCGCCGACCGGGGTTGCCCAGACGGTTTCGGAGTATCTATCATCCTTACCGACGTTCGGGATGAGCTTGTTGTCCCTGATGTTGTCAATGACGCCATCATTGCGTGTAAACAAAGAGGACTCCTGAATCAATTCGTTCAAATTGTCCATCTGATCTTTCTTCGTGTACTTCATTGCTTTTTTACGAGCTTTTTTCGCTTCTTTCTCGGTAGCGAAGTGGAATGTACGAATCTTACGGGTCGGATTGACGGCATAGCTCTCTTTATCATCATCGTACGCTTTACGAATCTCTTCGTCGCTAAGCTCAACCTTTTTCAGAACGTCTTCGTCGTATGCAGCGCGAAGGATGCCGGCATAACGAATCTGATCGAGTTCATCTTTGACTTCATCCGATTCAAGATAACCTTTACGTTTTGCGTCCAGGAAGAACACACGGTCTTCTAAATTCTTGGTAACGATGTTGATACGAGCATCCGGGCTTTCGAACTGGCCGCGTTGTTCAGCGCCAATTTCTTTATACATATCAAACAGGTCAGCAACCGTGATTTTAAACTCGGGGTTACTGCTGTTGACAGCTACCTTCTGCATCTCTTCTGCCGAGAGAGAATCGTCTTTGATGTTTACACTCTTTATCAAATCGTTGTCAATCACAATATCGAACTCAGCAAAGAGCTTTTCTGTCTCTTTCATGTACAGTTCGGATTCTTTTATCGGCTGAAGCCGTTGCTCGATAAGCTTCTCGGAATCCTTATATTCTTTATAGTGTGCAGGTTCGTATTCTACAACCTTGAAGAAATGGATACCGGTCTCGGTGGAATCAGGCCCGATCAACTGGTTCAGCGGAGCGTTTACGATCAGGCTGTCGAGTGCTTCATCGCGTCCAACACCCTTGATGTAACCGCTGTTGTTGATGTGATCGATCTTGCCGCCGCGTTCACGCGAGTACTTGTTGGTGGAATACTGGTTCATGACGTCGATGAAGTCTTTGCCTTCGTCGAACATCTTTTTTGCAGCCTGCGCATCATCCATGTTTTCGACCTGGATGTACATAATGCTGTAATCGGGCTTTACTTTGAACATTTTATCGCGATTCTCTTCGTAAAATTCGCGTTTTTCTTTGTCGGTGATCTTGAGGTCTTTTTTAAACTCATTCGAGCGGTAGGCGCGAATGACGACCGGGCGTGTTCTTATATCGATCTGCTCGAGAATCGCCGGATCTTTATCTTTACCGAGGGCAAGGCCTTCACGATAAAACATTTGTTCGGTGCACATGATATCCAGCACCTGTTTTTTCCCATCGATTGTCTCGTAGCGTTCCCTCTGCATCGGCGGGATTTTTTCAAGTTTGTTTTCTAAGTCCTGCGTTGTGATTTTTCCGCCGTCAAATTCAGCCAAAACTTCGTTCTTTGCGTTTTCTTCCGCGTTTAGAACCGAGACATTAGTGAAAGCAAGGCTTACAGCGAAAAAAAAGCATATAATAATGTACGAACACTTCATAGGTTACTCTCCTCTTCCTGTTTTCTATCCTGTATAGCTTTTTGAATTAGAAACGACACTCGGAAGTGGAAGTTACAAAATTCTGTCATTTTCCCGTCAAGGAATAAATTGGAGGGCTCGGGTGTTTGGGTTCAGCAAATTATCTTTACAAAATCAGGACTCCTTACACGAAATGACACAATTAGTGATTGGTGTTGGAATACTATTTGCAAAACAGAATCACGACATAGAAAACCAAATCTAAGGAGGAAAAATGTCAAAGTTCCTGAAAACCCAAAAAGGATTTACTCTTATTGAGATCCTTGTTGTCGTTATTATCGTGGCGATCCTTGCGGCCATCGCGGTACCTATTTATATGCGTTATGTGGAACAAGCTCGTGCAACTGAGCCTCAATCAGCAATTCGCGCAATCCGTAATGCCTATAACATCCAAAAGCAGAAATTTGGAAATACCGACGATTACACCGTTGAAGAAGCGCTGAAAGACTGTAAACTTGGTGAATCTACCACAATGAACTGGGAATTCGAAGTTGTTGGCAACCCGCCGAAAAAGTATGTTGCCACCTCTACCGCTGACCATCCGGCAGGCGAAGGCCATCAGGTCTCCTACGACGTAGAAGAAGCTTACTTCTATGGCTGGGGTGTTGACCAGTACTCGGATGACGAGGAAGAATAACCACAGGGGGCTTTCTTGACAATACAAAAACTGCTCGAATTCACATCTGACGCGGGGGCATCTGACCTTCATATCAGTACGGATTCGATACCGATGGTGCGGGTTCACGGGCTCATGAAGCCTCTCAACCTGCCGAAACTGTCGCAGAAAGAAGTTGAAGACCTGATCTTCGGAGTCATGAACGAATCCCAACGGGCGATCTTCAAAGAGAAACTGGAGCTGGACTTCTCGACAAAGCTCGACAACGAAGTGCGTTTTCGTGTAAACGCTTTTCATCAGATCAACGGGCTTGCCGCGGCTTTCCGCGTTATTCCCAATGAAGTGAAATCCTTTGAGGAATTGTTCCTTCCCGACATCCTTCGCAAACTTGCAATGAAGGAAAAAGGGCTGATCCTGGTTACAGGACCTACCGGTAGCGGTAAATCGACCACGCTCGCATCCATGATCGACACGATCAACGAGAACCGGTACTGCCACATTATTACCATTGAGGACCCGATCGAGTTCGTACACAAGAGTAAGAACTCTCTGATCAACCAGCGTGAGCTGGGAAGGGACACATGGTCGTTCGTGGCGGCGCTTCGTTCTGCGCTTCGTGAAGACCCGGATGTCATCCTGGTTGGTGAAATGCGCGACCTGGAAACGGTCTCACTTGCTCTCACTGCGGCTGAAACCGGTCACCTGGTTCTGGCGACACTGCACACCAGCAGCGCCACCAAGTCCATTGACCGTGTAATCGATATGTATCCCAAAGAGCAACAGGCTCAGGTTCGTTCGATGCTTTCCGAATCTCTGGAGGCGGTCGTCGCTCAAACACTGCTTCAGAAAAAGGATGGTAAAGGACGCGTTCCTGCGATTGAAATCATGATTGCTAACGCTGCGGTTCGAAACCTGATCCGTGAAGAGAAGACTTATCAGATTCCTTCCGTGATCCAGTCTGGAACCAAAGAAGGTATGCAGTCTCGCGATCAATCCCTGTACAACTTGGTGATGAACGGCCTGCTCGATCGTTCCGTTGCGGAACGCGTAGCAGATAACGACAAAATGTTCGTAACTGGAGTTGGCTTTTGATGCGTAAACCCATTCTTAAATCGGATGGCGGTTTTACCCTGATCTCTGTTCTGATGGAAGGTGTGATCATTTTGGTCGCTTTCATCGGACTCTATATTGGAATAGTGTATGCGGAGGCGACCCTGGTGGATAATTACCACAACAGGGTCGCTATCCTGCACGCTTCCGGCGAGCTGGATTATCAGATGCTCCAGATAGAGATTTACAGTGAACCCGACCGATTCCTAACTCGCACAGTAACATTGGATAGAGATGGAAACCACAGACTGAACGGTACGATGACCATGAACGACTGGAGTGATACGGACAGTTCGACCGGATTCGCCTCCATGATGTATTATGCAGTCGAAGTAACCGTTACCTGGAAGAATCCATCCGATAATGAAACCCGAAAAATAACGTTGCGTGAAGACTACTTCCGTGAAATCTAAGGATGTTTGATTTGAAATGTTCTAATAACCAAGGTTTTACGCTGATCGAATTGATCATCGCGATGACCATAACAGGCATAATGATCTTCATGGCCGGCGTCGGAATGATGGTCTTTTTTGTGAAATTCAGCCAGCTGAATATGTATGCCGATCTGCAGAACGACGCCTTCGACCTGATGCACACATTCAAACACGGTATGATTATCGAAGGGTCGGACGACGGTGAATTCATGGGAATCATGGTCGCAGATACAACAAAGTATTCCGATCAGATTGCACCAGGTGAATATCGGACGTTACGCTGTATCTTCAAAGGTACAGAGACGATCCATACTGGTGATTACGTCGAATTCTCCTATGATCCGGTCGATCGCAACGTTCAGGCACGCTACAAATATGGAAACTACTCACCATCAACCCCGACAATACTCTTCCCCGTTGAACATGCGGATGATATTACCGTTACCGATCTGCGGTTTGTCAACCTCGACGGCACAAGAGAAAGACTGTGGGGAGTCGAGCTAGACGCGGAGATGGATGTCGGCGATGACAAAGTGCAAAGCGTTCATTTCGAAACCAAAATCAAAGTTAGATAAGAACATAATGAAAAAAAACAAAACCGAACACAGAGCTCGTGGACTGTGTTTGAGGTAAATTCCCTGGAGAAACTATGTGGATGAAATTACTCAGAAATCAGCGAGGAGACCTTGCGATCTCGATCCTTATCGCGATCCTTGCTGTAATATCCGGCCTGACGTTGTCACTTGTCGCTTCTCGTGATGCGACCTCGACATTAATGTCGCTGGATTCAACACAAGAATTGCACTGGCTTCGTTCCGAAGTTTCCAGAGGAATACGCACAAACCAGGAGTACACCGGATCCGCGGATCAATACATTTTGCCTATTAAAAAAGTGCAGGTTAATCACGGCTTTGCCACGACAACCTATGCTATGAAAACACAATTAGGCAGATACACAACCTCTTCCGGACTCAATTTAGCAAACAAACGCATCATCAGATCCAAAATAAAAGGTTTCCGCTCTACTCCGTCCTATACCAGTTACTACGGAACGGAAAATAAATCCCCCATCGAGAAATACGGTGAACGCGTTCTCCAGCAGGAAACCTTCGCTGGCTACATGTATCTGACCAACACCGACGAATCGGTGAACGAGGACCCGGTCTATTTCTACGGTAACGACGAACTTTGGGGGCGCGTACACAGTAACACCGATATCTGGCTCAAGAACCTCTCGGGTTGGCCGGTATTCCACGACCATGTGAGTACGGCTGGACATATGCAGTACTTTGGGGGTACCCCTGATGAAGACGAAGTGTACCTTGACGGTTACACTGAAGAAGCAGGCTGGATCGAGTTCAACCCAACAGCCGACCTCCTTCGCCAGAACGCGATGAAACCCTTCGGCGATGCAGAATCGGATACACACGAAATCGTCTATGTCGAAATCGATGGAACGATTTATAACGTCATGTTTGGCGATATTCATGAAAAATCTTACCCGCCACAGCCAGAAACACTTTATGTTTACAATAACTACCCGCCTTTCGGCGCTGTCGGCGACTCCCTTGGCTACAATGTCATCACCTTTGTCGATACTACCTGGGTCTATGGAAACTCGGGCAATATCCCGTCAGGAACATCGGTTTTCTGCTATGATACTCTTTGGCTGAAAGGTTCTGTTTACGGCGCACAGACTTGGGGCTGCGCTAAGGACATCTACCTTGTCGATGACATCATTTATGCCAATACCGACCCCGGTGAAGCGCCCGATGGCGATAACGGCGACCCGCTCAATACGGTCGATTATCTCGGTATTGTTTCCGAGAAACGAATTTTTATTCAATACGGTATTCGCGATATGATGGCCGACTCACTGCGTCATCACTACAATTGCGAAGACATATACATTTACGGCGCTCTTTGCGCGCTGGGCGATGGAGAAGGTGAGCCACACGAAGACGGTCAGTTTACCTTCGAATATCAGTACACACATTTCAGCACGCCAAACGTACTGGCTGGCAATGAGGTATTCACTTACCCGGACCTTCACTTGTGCTGGTATCCGCCCACTGTCTCACCCTTCTGGCCTACTCCCGTGAATCGTGGCCTTTACGCGGCCTTTACCGGAGACCAGAGACCGCCCGACTATCCATGGTATAACCCATTATGGCCGGAAACTCAACCGATCCGCCTCAGAGGTACGATCCATCTATTCGGTGGCTTGTCACAGGTGCGTCGCGGTCACGTCCGTCGTAGCGGTAGCGATGTGCTCGATACCGCAGATTACTGGAACATGGATAACTATGTTTATGGGCGATATGCATGGGGACGCGAGACCATCAACGGAGCTCTTGGTACTGGTGCTACAGGTTATGACAAGGCATATCACTACGACTATCGCTTCATGGAAAATCCGCCGCCAGACTTTCCTGCCGTTAATATTCGCGGTAAGGCTGGTCAGTTCCAGCACGTAGCGATGAAGATCAAGAGGCCGCCCTCAGGATTCTAATAGAAGCAAGAATAGACAGTTTCACACACAGCAACAAGGAGCTGGTTATGCTGAAAAAGGATAATGGAAACGTTTTGATATCCATGGTCATCGTCGTGATGGCTGCGGTTTCAGGTATTGTTTTCACGTCGATAGCAAACCGTGATTGTGTATTCACAAACTACCAGCTTAATGCAGTACAACAAACCCACATGGTTCGCTCCGAGATTCTCCGGGGATTCCAGGGTATGCTGAAAATGTCTACCAATAATGATAACGGTGCGTTGCCCATCCGTAAAATCGAGATGGACAACGGTGCATCGAAAACGACCTATGCTCTCAAAACCGAAATTCGGTGCGTCAGGGACAACGGATCGGACTACCATGGAACGCTTCATCAGGTGATTTCAACAGCAAAGACGTTCCAATGCCCGGCATCCCTTGCGGATTACAATAAATCGCACAAGAAATGCCCCGTGGAGTGTAGCGCGATCAGAACCTACACAGCTGAAACATACGCATCATTCTCGGACCTAACAAAAACCAACGCATCCGTTAATAACGACTATATCTATTTTTACGGAAGCGATGAGATATGGGGAAGAGTGCACAGTAATACGGATATCTGGCTGAAAAGCTATTTTGGCTGGCCTGTATTCCACGACCATGTAAGCACGGCAGGCCAGATCCGGTATTTTGGTGGGCCTCCTGACGAAGACGAAGTGTTCCTTAGTGGTTACACAGAGAATGCTCGCGAGATTATTTTCAATAACCGCGCCGAAGAAATCCGACGTAATGGACTAAGACCTTTCCTCGAACAGGCAAACAGCCCGAAGAGGATCGTATATGTTAGATTGATGGGATTATCGTACGACGTCTTGTTCGGAGATGTCTATGAAACCGAAGCAGTACCTTATATCGTTTACGATAGCTATCCCCCGATGGGCGAAATCGGCGACTCGATCGGAATTAACAAGGTCACGTTCTACGATACGTTGTGGTCGAAAGGGCCTTCCGGTCTTGTCCCGACCGGAAGCTCGGTGTTTGTCCCGCATGAACTCTGGATCAAGGGCACCGTTTCTGGCGCTCAGACATGGTGTAGCTCGAAAGATATCTACCTTGTCGATGATATCATCTATCAGAATACACCAGTGGGCGAAAATCCGGATGGTTCTGACGATGCACCGATGAATACGATCGACTATATGGGAATCGTGTCGGAGAAATCGATTTATATCCAGTACGGACTGAGCGATGAATATGAAGGCGGCCATCGTCGACATTACAACTGCGACGACATCAACATCTACGCAGCGCTCTGCGCGCTGGGAGATGGCGATGAAACATCGCAACGCAACGGTGTATTCACATATCAGTATCAATACACGCATCACAGCACGCCAACCTATACGGAGTTTAGTGTAACCTACGAGTATCCTGACCTTCATGTTTGCTGGTACCCGCCGCAAGGTGATCAGCTCTGGCCCATGCCGGTGAATCGCGCCATCTATAGTGGCGTGACGGGCGATGACTATGCTCCGGATTATCCCTTCTATAACCCGCTCTGGCCGGAAGAAGAACCGATCAGAATGCGCGGAACGATCCATCTGTACGGATCAGTCGCCCAGGTTCGCCGTGGATTCACGCATAGAAGCGGTAGCGACCCGATGGATTCGAGTGAATACTGGGATATGGATAACTTTGTGTATGGAAACCATGCCTGGGGACGCGAATCCATCAATGGAACGACAAGCGTCGGTGCTAGCGGGTATAACAAAGATTATCACTATGACTATAGATTTCAAACATGCCCACCGCCGGACTTTCCGCCGGTGAAGCGTGGAAACTTTAGCAACGCGTATCATGAGGTGTCGTACAATTTTGTCGAATCACCTGGAAATTTTTAACCCGAAAACAAGGTAGAAGCTATGCTGAAAAAGGAAAATGGAAATATTGTAATATCGGTTGTGCTTATGGTCTTCGCCGCTGTTTCTGGATTAGTCTTTAGCTCGATTGCAAGCCGAGACACTGTCTTTACGACCTATCACCTGGATGAGATCCAGCAGCTCCACCTGATTCGTGCAGAGATGACGCGTGGTCTTGTCGCAACGACCTTTATGGGTAGCGGCTACAACAACACAACGCTTCCTATCAGGGAAATACAGATCAATTCGGGGTTGACCAAGTCGACTCATGCAATCAAAACGAAGCTGTCTCGCAACTCGATCGGTACGGCAGCAACGACGAGAAACCGCAAATCGATTATTGCGAATGCAAAAACGTTCCGCAGACCTGCGAACACAGTCACCTATTACAGTGACAAAGATTTGTCTCCTGTGCAAACGGCAGCACAGAGGACCTATGCAACGCAGACACTCGCCGGTTATATGTACTTTACCGATACGGATATGTCCATTTTCGGAACAGAAGTATGGTTCTATGGTCAAGACGTTCTCTGGGGAAAAGTCCACAGCAATACAGACATTCACTTCAAGCGCACTGGCGGTAGCTGGCCATTGTTTCACGAACGGGTTACGTCACACGGCAACTTTGTTTTCGAACCCTATGAGCCCGATTATGAAGAGCTGTTCCTCAACGGATGGAAAGAAGAAGCGCTTTCTGTCATCTTTTCACCAACAGCCGATCTTATTCGTGCAAATGGCCAGAATTTCCCGGCTAACTGGGCAACAACCGATATCCTTTACTGCGAAGTAAACGGTATGAATGTTACTTATTATGTCGGACAAGTCATTTCAAATGCTGAGCCGACTGAAATACCTGTTTATGACAACTACCCGCCCTACGGACCTGTAGGCAACCAGATCAATACCAACATGGTCACATTCGTGGATACGGTATGGACAGGCCCGCACAACTGGACGATGGGCGAAGGCTCGGTCATGATCTACACGGAGCTCTGGCTCAAAGGTAAATTTACGGGAGCACAGACTTGGGGATGCTCAGATGATATCTATCTTGTTGACGATATCACCTTGACGGGCACGACCCCCGGAACACCACCAGATGGTTCCGACGAAAGCGCGGAAAACACCCGGGACTTTGTCGGTATCGTCTCAGAAAAAAGCATATATGTTGGCTATGGATACAAACATCCATATACTTTGGAGCGGTTGCAACCTAATTGCGGAACGCTGGATGTGGACAGCATCTACCCCGGCATCATGATCTATGCAGCCATGTGCGCAATGGGCGATGGTGACGGAGATCATCATCTTGACGGTATCTTCACATTTGAATACCAGTTCCCGCATCGTTCCACTGTTGATCAGGGCGGTTACTCATTCATCGACCTTCATCTTGGAAAATATCCGCCCGATCTTCCGAGCCACAGGTGGCCCTGGCCTTCCAATACTGCCGAAGGTATTGGGTTTGCAAGCAATCGACTCGATTACCCTTGGTACAATCCCATATGGCCCGAGGAAGTCCCCTACCTTGAAAGAGGAAACATCTTTATCTGGGGATCCGTCGCTCAGAGATGCAGAGGGTTTGTCCACCGAAGTGGTAACGCTGACCAGGATAACGGATACTGGGATATTGATCAGTATCGCTTTGGCGAGCTGCCTGTCGTTGGCGTGAATGCACCTGGCGCAGACGGCAGCGGAATAGGTTACGACAAGGATTATCGATATGACAATCGTTTTATAGAAAATCCTCCTCCGGATTATCCTGAGGTACATTTAGAAGGGGGTCAGGCTCCGCTCGAAGAAGTGGCATATCGTTACATTATTCCGCCCCGGAGCTTCTGATCATATTAATAAATTTCGAAGATTAACATAGAAAAGAGGTACTATGGCTAAGCAGAAGAAAACAAGGTTCAGGGAATCCATCGGTGTGGATATCGGCAGTCACAGCATCAAGCTCGTGCATCTTAAAAAACTGCACGAAGGCTTTAAGCTGCTGAACTACGAGATCCGGCCTACGGTTCCTTCCGGAGTCGAGTATGTCCCGTCCGATCTACGCAGGGAACGTTTCGCCCCAGTATTGATCGAAATGCTGAAATCGCTGAAGATCAGTCCTAAACGCGTGAAACGTCTTGTGTCTTCAATCGGCGGCGACAACACGAGTATCAAACAAATCAAGACCATCTTCCTTCCGGAGGAAGAACTTGAATCGGCCCTGTTCTTTGAAGCAAAGAAGCACCTTCCTATCAGCGGTAGTGAAATGCTGCTCGATTTCCAGGTACTCAGCGTGGAAGAACAGACCAACAACATGAACATCCTTCTCGCAGCAGCAACCAAGTCCCTGCTCAAAGAGCATACGGATATCCTGACGGATGCCCAGTTATCACCGGGAATCGTCGATATCGAGGCACTTGGTGTGGCAAATGCGTTTGCCCTCAATACCTTCGTGGAGGATGGTACTTACATTATTCTCAACATTGGTGGACACAAGACCAATATGGTGGTTTACGGTCCCAAGTCGAAGTTCTTCGCTCGTGACATCCCATGGGGTGGTTACAACTTCACTCGCGATATCATGGCAAAGAAAGATATCAGCTTTAGTGAAGCGGAGGACTACAAAATCGAGCACGGAATCGTTGAAGAAGCAAAGAAAGTGGACACAACCCTTCAGATGCTCGACATTTCCGAGAAATCCACCCAGGAACAGATCACACTCGAAGTTCGCAGATCACTTCGCTTCTACGTCAAGGAAGCAGGAAATAGCGACTTCCGTAAGGTCCTCCTGATTGGCGGTTCCGCGAAGTTGAAGGGACTTCCCGAATATATTCAGGAAACCCTGAATATCGAAACGGAAGTGTACAGCCCGTACACAAATCTGGAGATGCCGGAGAAGTTCAAGGACAAAAAAGACCCCCAACTGGCCCTGGCGCTTGGATTGGCCATGCGGCCGGAATAGGAGTGGAATATGACGCAAATGTATTTCAAAATCAACTTGAACCGCTTCGGGGAACTGAAGCTCAAAATGGAGCAAGAAAAGAAGACGTTCATCAACTCGATCATCAGCTTTGTGGTCATCTCCGCCATCATGTATGGGTTCGTTTACTACGTTCAAATGCGTATGGACGACAAAATCAAGGCGAGAAAAGACTTCCTCAAGGAAATCGACGACCGTATCGAAGCGACACAATCGAGTGGTGACTACCTTTCTTCTGAAGACCTGAGCAAGATCGCGGATGTCAGTAAGAACCGTATCTTCTGGGCAAAGAAACTGGTAGCGCTGGCTGAAAAGACCAGTGACAAGATCGCGATTACCCATTTCCAGTTCAAGCGTGGCATCCTGACGCTTTACGGCATCACACAGGTCGATAAAGACGTAAAGGAATACAGCCTGATCGATAAGTTCATCGAAGATCTGAAACAGAATGAACAGATCAGCTCTGACTTCCCTGAAATCTATTACGAACAGTATCGCCGTGACAAAGAGAAAGATACGGATATTATCCGTTTCCAGGTAGACTGCTTCTCCAAGGAATCGGGTAAGAAATCACTGAAGAGGAGTAAGCAATGAAGATGAAAGAAAGATATCTGTTACTGTTATTCTTGATTGCTGCTTCGACCGTGTTTTTCTTCTACTATGCGAGCTTGATGTACAATGGCAAAGCCAAGGAAATAACAAAGCTCGACAAGAAGATTGTCAAAGCGCAAGAACAGCTTAACAGTGCAGAAGTGCTTAATAAAGAACTCAGTGGCGTATCACGGGTTATCAGAAATGTGATGGTAGAAAACGATGTGATGGAATTCAATTCCGACGAGATCAACACATTTGCCAAGAAACTTGCAGCCTATGCAGATTCATTGGAGATTCCGATTCAATCCCTGACGCCGAAAGAAGTGTATTCTCCGAACGAGATCATGCAGCACCAGTACACAATCACCCTGGACTGCACCTACGTTCAGCTTGGAAAATACATTACCAATCTCGAAAAATCGGATCGCATCATCAAGATCAACATGATCGACGTAAAGCCCAAACGCATCGACGAAAAGGCAAAGCGCCTCAAAGCCGAGCTCGAAGGACCGTCGGATGAAGAAAATGACGTGACCCGCTATATCGTAACACTCGATTTGAGTACGTTCAAAATCAGGAAGGAGGCGTGATGGAAGGCAGATACATTAAAGATTTCACCATCGCCCTGATCTTTTTGATGATGATTGCTTTCGGCATACGGGGTTACTTCCTGTATAACCAGTCTCTCGAGTTTCCGGATGAGCCAGATCGCAACAAAGGTATCAGCTCCGATCTGAAAAAGGAAATAGAAGACATCGAGCAATCCATCCAGGATCGTAAGGATTTCGCATTTACCGTCGTAAAGGATCCGCTGGAACAGAACCTGATTGTGAAAACAATCATCGACATCGAAAAACAGTGGAAGAAAGAAGTGGAAGCAACGATTCGTCTGACCGGAACCTATCTGGTCGATAACGAAAAGATCGCGACCATCGAGTATCAGGGCGTCCGCAACGACTACCGTGTAGGTGACCTGTTTGAAGGACGCAAGATTGTCGATATCCAGAAGGGTAAGATTCTTTATGAACGCGGTGGACAACAGCACACGCTCGAGCTCTCACCGATACCGGAAAAACCGAAAGCCTTGATCAAAGATGAGATTGTAACGGAACAGGAATGGTAGAAAAAATGAAGAAATATAGAATTAAAGGAGTATCTATGCAAAGGTCAAAGTATTCTGCAAAATGGGTTTTGCTTGTCGCAATCCTGATGTTCGGCATAGTCAGCTCTTTTGCGATCACGCAAGATGACCTGCTGAACAGGAAAATTTCTCTCAACGTGGAAGATGGTTCTATCGGACACACGTTATCAACCATGGCACGTTTGAGTGACTGCAACATCGTCCTTTCGCTCGATGCTCTCGGCGGCAAAGATGATCAGGAAGATCAACGGATTACGATCCACCTGAACGACGTGCCGATCGAGCAGGCACTGGCGCTAGTTGTAAAAACAGTTGGACTCTCCTACCGTTTGATCGGAGAAAACACCTTCCTCGTTGGCGAAAAGGCCAAGATTGAGGAGGAAGTTGGTGAAAGAAGTTATGTAATTCCCGTTAACTATGTTGATGTGGAAAAGCTGATCCGCGCCCTCGAAATGATGCCCGGCGAAGTTTCCGGTATCGAAGGCCAGAACGCCCTTCTGATTCGCGCAAACCCGGAAACCTATTCCGAAATCGCTTCCAGAATCGCTGAACTGGACGTTCCACAGAAGCAGATCGAAATCCGCGCAAGAATCATTGAAATCTCCCTTACCGATACCAAGCAATACGGTATCGATTGGTCAAACCTGAACCACTTCACACTGATCATGGCCGAAAACCCGGTCTCAGCTGACGGTGTAGGTCTTCCCTACAACTACAGCGACGATACCGGCGCTACGATTTACGGTGACCCCACCGACTTCGAAGTTCTGCCTGATCAGCAGTACTTTATCAAAATGGATAACTGGGATGATCAATTCCACTTTAGTCGCCAGCTTACAGCTTTCGACATTACCCTTGACTTCCTTCTGGAAAACAACGCAGCCAAGCTGCTCACCGATACTCGCGTCACCGCCCTCAACGGCGAAGAAGCTGACATCCTTATCGGTGAGATCGTGAAATACGTAGCAGTCGATCGCGAAGGCGAATATCAGACTGAAGAAGAAGAAATCGGTATCAAGCTGTCGGTTCAGCCTAAAGTGAACCGCGACGGCCTGATTACAACTTCTATTTCTCCCGAAGTCAGCTCTATCATCGAGCTGGTTGACGGACGTCTTCCTCGTAAGAAAACCAGACAGGTTAATTCAACCGTTACCGTTCCTGATGGTAGCAAAATCATCGTTGGCGGTCTGCTCTCTTCAACACTCTCCAACACTGTTGACAAGCTTCCGTTCCTGGGCGACCTGCCCTTCATCGGCAAGCTTTTCCAGCACACTGTTCAAGAGCTCAAGACAACCGACCTCATCATCGAAATCACACCTCGTATTGTTGACCTTCAGAGTGAGCAAGTTGAGTTTGAAGTTGATGAAAGACTCAATCAGAAGCTGATTAAGACCAAAACCGCTTCTGAAGAAGAGTAGGGGGAATTTATGAGAAAATCCTTACCGTATATCCTACTGATTGCTGTAATAGGACTGACCCTGGTCTTCTCAGGTTGTGATAACCGAAGCGTAGAAGTTCCGGACTACTACATCTCGTACCTTGGAACGGATATTGATACTATATACGCTGATGGAAATACGGAAACGTTCGCAACCATTACAGCTGTTGTCAAAGATAACGACAATGTTCCGGTTACCGACCAGACTGTCACGTTTACCAGCAACATCGGTCAGATTACTAAAGCTGTTGTAACCGATGCATCTGGTATCGCAACATCTGAATTCCACGATCTCGGCATGACTGGCCCCGTTGTCATCGCTGCCAAGATCGCAAACTCTGCAAAAACGATCAGCATGACGATTAAAGAAGCTCCGGAGAAATATATCTCCAAGATAACCTCTAATCCGACTTCGATCTACGCAGACAGCGACGCAACCACCTATGCTGAAATCCGCGCCACCGTTCGCGACAGTGAAGGTAATCTTCTTCCCGAAGAAACTGTAACATTCAACACCAATCTCGGAGACATTACTGCTTCAGCTATCAGTGGCACCAATGGCGTTGCTGTAGTCGAGCTTCATGATACCGGCGAAACCGGTGATGCAACCATCGTTGCTAGCATCGGCACTTCTCGCGCTACTCTGGTTGTTGCAATCGAAACGCCTCCGAGCTACTCGATTGTCAGCCTCAACGCGAATCCTCCTACTATCTATGCGGACAATAATCTTACCTATTCGACACTTACTGCTGTCGTTCGCGACGAAGATAACTTCGCAGTCGCAGGTGAAACCGTTCGTTTCCGCATAGTCCCCGACAATCAGGGCAATTCTGTCGGTAACCTTATCTCAACCGTAACTACAGATAGCTCCGGTGTTGCTGAGACCACATTCTGGGATCAGGGTGATGTCGGTACTGCAACCATCGAAGCGATCGTTGGTACCGCTTCCATGCAGGTCCAGGTTGAAGTTCTTCCCGAACCGCTCGTATCTTCCGTTGTGATGGACAGCTCTTTCGTATCGAACATTGGTATCGACCAGGTTCGTACCGTCAGCGCTACCGCTCTGAACGAGTATGACGAGTTCGTCGAAGACGGAACCCTCATGACCTTCACCACCGTCAATGGTTACTTCCAGGACGGAACAGATTCCGGTGCATCGAATGGCAAGCGCTATACCGTAGGAACTTCCAACGGTACAGGTACCGTTTACTTCAACGCTGGCGAAATCAGTGGCGAGAACACAGTCACAGCATTCATCGGCGAAGTAGCTGATTCTCAGACATTCAGCGTAAAACCCGGTAGCCCGACATACCTCACCATGACTACCGAGGAAGATACAATCCAAGTCAACAGCAGTGAAGAAATATGGGTAAAGGCTGCAGTAACAGATCGTTACGGTAACGCTGTCCTTTCCGGCAAAGCGGTAACCTTCGAATCATCAATTGGCTCGATAACATCCCCGAACTTCACCAATACCGAAGGTATCGCAACCGCGTCCTTCTCTTCCGGTCTTGAAGCTGGCCTCGCAGAAATCACTGCCGTCGCCGACTCCGCTACCGGTTCAACTGTCGTGAACGTCATTTCTGACGACGTCAGCCAGATGACCTATGCCTTCCCGGGACAGGTCGACATGAGTATTATCGGTACGGGTGGTATGTCCACATACGAACTTACCGTAAAGCTCTGGGACATGAGTGGAAACCCCATTCTCGAGAACAAGGACGTACACTTCAAGTTTATGGCTGCTCCACCTGAGGGCTGTAACTTCAACAACCAGGTCTATTCACCGAACGACGAACTGATCGTGACCTCTGTCAATGGATCGGCAATCGTCTCTGTCAACAGCGGTACAGAAGCTGGTGTTGTTTGGATCAAGGCTTATACAATCAACGATAACAACCAGGAAGTCAGCGCGACACGTTCGAATATCGTTATCCACGCTGGTCCTCCTTACCACATCGACGGTGGTATCGGTGAATACGATACCGGTACAAACGTTGGTAGCGGTCTTTGGTCAGTAGGTATCAGCGCTATCATCACCGACGAATGGGGTAACCCGGTTGACTACGGTACAGCCGTCTGGTTCTCCATCGACGACGATACCATCGAATGGGCTACCGTTATCGCGGAAGCTTACGTTGGTAACTTGAACGAAGAAGGTGACTCCCTCCAAGGTGTTGCATTCTCCACAGTTATCTACGACGGTAGCCATACCTTCGAAGAACTGCCGATCAGAATCGAATGTGGCGACCTCTCTGATGTCGTTAACTTCAAGCTGCCGCTCAACTCACCGCAGCTTGAAATGATCCCGATTCCGGGGCATATCGACTTCATCGAAGATACCACCTACACTACGGTTACTGGTGAAGTTAACATCTCTGTTACTGATGGTCAGGGTAGCCCGATTCACGGTGCAAAAATCACACTGTATTCGATTCGTGGTGACTTCATTGCACCTGATGATGAATACCAGGTTCCTGGTGAAGACTACGACGTCGTTCAGACAAACGAAGCTGGTGTCGCAATCGCCAGAATCCTGTTCCACGAATATGAATGTCCGCGCGTGACTCCTCCGCCAAACGAGGTTCCCGTTGACATCACTGGTACGATTGTCGGAACCGAAGTTACGGACCAGACAACGATCATTATTCTGAATTACCGCCCCGCTGAGTAGTTCAGTAATATTCCGGAGGGGAGACATTGTTCTCCCTTCCGTATTCATAATTTCTACAAGGAGAATAAATGTCGTATAATCCTCAATTCGCCCGAATCGGAGAAATTCTGGTCAAGGAAGGATTCGTAACGGAAGACCACGTTAAAGAAGCGCTCATCAAGCAGAACAACTTCAATCTGAAGCTTGGCGAAACGCTGATCAAACTTGGTCACCTCGGCGAAAAGGATCTTCTGGTCGCACTTCACAAGCAGCTGGAAATCCCGATCATTGACGAACAAGAACTGCTCGAGCTTGAACAGTCCGTCGTTAGAATGATCCCTGAGCCTTTCGCGATCGAAAACCGCGTGCTTGCCATTCGGGATGACGTGGACGGTGTCGTTGTCGCAATGACCGACCCTGACAACATCGTTATCCAGGACGGTCTGCAAAAGCTGCTGCACAAAGCGGTCAAACCTATCCTGATTACCGAGACACTCCTTTCGGACACGCTGGAACGTTATTATAAGAGTATTCGTACAACCTCTCAGGTGGAAGATGCTGTCGGTAACTTCGACTTTGTCGCTGTTGATGACGAAGAAAACGAAATCAACATCGAGAAATCAGACGATGCAGATGCCCCGGTTGTGAAGCTTATGAACCTCATTATCACCGAGGCTATCAAGTCTAACACGACCGACATTCACATCGAACCACTGACTAAACACACTCGCGTCCGGTTCCGTATCGACGGCGCTCTTCGCGAAGTGATGAATCCACCTATCGGAATGCACGCTGGTCTCATCTCGCTTACAAAGGTTATGTCCAAGCTCAACATCGCTGAGCGCCGTCTGCCTCAGGACGGTCATATCTCGCTCAAGACCTCGGTGAAAAGCGTGGACGTTCGTGTATCCATTACACCAACTGTTACCGGCGAGAAAGTCGTTATGCGTCTTCTCGACAAGGGTGATTTCGGCTTCAAGCTGACCACCCTCGGTTTCGACGAAGAGCACTTTACCGTGTTCCGTAAATGGATCCACAGACCGTATGGTATCATCATCGTTTCCGGTCCTACCGGTAGCGGTAAATCAACCACGCTGCACGCCGCGCTGAAAGAGATCCAGAATATCGAGAACAACATCGTTACCGTGGAAGACCCCGTCGAATATCGCTTGGACGGTATTACCCAGATCGAAGCCTACGAAAAGATCGGACTTACATTCGCATCCGCTCTTCGTTCGGTTCTTCGTCAGGACCCGGATATCGTGCTCATTGGTGAGATTCGTGACGAGGAAACCGCTGATATCGCGATCAAATTCTCGCTAACCGGTCACCTCGTGTTCTCGACGCTTCACGCGAATGACGCACCATCAACCGTTACACGTTTGATCGACATCGGTGTCCCCAGCTATCTGGTGGGCTCCTCGCTCAACCTGGTTATGGCGCAGCGTCTTCTTCGTAAAATCTGCCCTCATTGCAAGACAGATTATACTCCTACGGATGAAGAGCTCGTTGAAGCTGGTATCGATAAGAAAGATGCCGTGAATATGAAGTTCAAGCACGGAGCAGGTTGCGTTCACTGTGACAATACAGGTTATGCCGGCCGTACAGGTATCTTCGAGCTCCTCGAAGTCAAGCCCAACATCCGCCAGCTGATCTTCGATGGTTCCAACCAGGATATGATCAGAAACATGGCTCTGGAAAACGGTATGCAATCACTGCATGACAGCGCAATCTCAAAAATGGCGCGTGGTATAACCTCGATCCGCGAGGTTATCAAACTGACCTTCTCAGATGCATAAACATCGCGGTCAAAAGGATTGATTTATGGCAACATTTTCGTACATCATCAAGGATGCGAAAGGTGCCCGACTGGAAGGCAGGGTCAAAGCTGCATCTCTGGACGAAGCAATCGATAAGTTGAATAAGGAAGGCGGTACGATTATCGCTGTGAAGAGCGCTTCTGAAGGCGCTTTCTCAGGCAAGCTTTCCCTGTTCGACAAACTGATGCTGACGTTCTACAAGTGGAAAACCGGCGTCTCGCTGAAGGTTCTGGTTTTCTTCACTCGGCAGCTCTCAACCATGTTTTCAGCCGGTTTGACCATCGAAAAAGCCTTGGGTGATCTTGAAAAAGAAGAGAAGAACAAGAAGTTCCGCAGAGTTCTTCGCAAACTTACAGACGACATCAAGAAAGGTTTCAGTATGTCGGAAGCAATGGAGCAGCACCCCGGTGTGTTCAATCCGTTGTATGTCTCGCTGGTGAAGGCTGGTGAGGTTTCCGGTACGCTGCACACAGTTCTCGATGAGCTGGCGGAATACCTCGAAAAGATAGAAGATACACGCAGAAAAGTGTATAGCGCTATGACCTACCCCGTATTCATCATTATATTCCTCGCTTTCGTGGTATGGGGTTTGTTCTATTACATTATCCCGAAATTCGCTGATGTGTATGCACGTTTCAAAGCCGATCTTCCGGCTCCGACACTCGTTGCTATCTCAATAAGCGATTTCATACGATCTAATATCGCGCTTACTCTGATCATGCTGTTCCTGTTCTGTCTTGCGTTCTTCCTGGTATATCTTACAGATCGCGGTCGATTCATCATCGATGCGATCAAGCTGAAAATACCCGTTCTCGGCAAGCTGATTCAGCAATCGATCATGAGTAAATTCGCTCGTACCTTCAGTATTCTAATGGCGGCCGGTGTGCCGATCATGGATACGATGGAACTGGTGGAAAACGTGGTCCAGAATGCAGTTGTCGAAAATGCGGTACGTAAGGCACGTGTCATGGTTAAAGAAGGTTATAGCGTAGCGAACGCCTTCCGTAAAACCAGAGTATTCCCGCCTACGCTTGTTCAGCTGACAGCTACTGGTGAAGAAACCGGTGATATGGACAGACTGCTCATGAAAGCCGCTGAATTCTACGAAAAACTTGTAGATGCGGTTATCGACCGTCTGACCTCACTTATCGAACCCATCCTGATCATCATCATGGCTGCGGTCGTGGGATCGATCATCGTGGTCATCTACCTGCCGATCTTCAACCTCGGTCTGGCTATCAGCCACGGTATGAAGTAAGGCATAAAGCTAATATAAAACGCGGAACCGATAGGCTCCGCGTTTTTCTTTTTTACTCAATATCGAATTCAGGTAATACCCCAGTCTTCATATAAGCTTCAACTCGCGATAGTCGAAGATCCGTCTCTCCAACACAACCTGCCTGATAAATTCAGCAAGCTTCCTGTTTCCCAGCAGGCGGCTCATCTCATCGCTTTCAACCAAATAGATCAGCTTACGTTCCAACTCCATAGATGTCGCCTTACGCTTGCGGTAGAGATATCGTTTTTCCTCGTCAAGCCACTGCATGTAATTTTTAAATGCTTTTTTCAAGCGTTGCACATCGGTGTTTTTGTTTCTATACAGCTCGATCATATGAGAAATCAGCACGTAAACCTCATCGTAACGGGCCATCCAGTTCCGATAGAGCCTGTGCGGGATCATTGTGACGATTCCATGTAAATTCGAGAGCCGTAGGAAGCGTTCATACGCTTTTTCTGAAGAAGACGACTCCATGCTGCCTGAAGCCCTGTTCGCGCGGTACAAACGCTCATATTCGCGTTCCAGGTGAGGATAATGCTCCCTGATCACTCGCATGAAGCAATCTTTCTGCACGCCAGGACGCAAAGTCAGCCCCCCGTACATCACATAATCGACACCCATCTCCCCCATTTTGCTATAGAATGCGCTCAAGCTCTCTTCGGTATCGCTGATCATGGGCAAGAACGGCATTGCGCTAATCCCCACCGTGCAGCCAGCCTCCTTAAAACGCGCGATCATCTCCAACCGTTCACCCACACTGGATGCTCCCGGTTCAAAGATCTGACGCACCCGGTCGTCCAGCGTCGTAAGAGAGACCATCAGCATGAAGCCACCGCGATCGTTGACGCGCTTCCAGTTCTCCAAGTCACGCGTTGCCAGGCTGGACTTGGTCATTACCGCGACAGGAAAATCCATCTCGGCAAGAACTGCCGATGCCTTTGCCATAAGGCCTTGCTCCATCTCGATCGGTTGATAGGGATCGGTCACACCACTGCTGAGGAAAACGATACCACGCTCTTTTTGACCCGGCAGCTCAATGCGGATACGATCAGCGAAGTTGGTACGTACAACGATGTCCCTCTCGAAATCACCCTCGACGTAGTACTTCTCCGCCCTGCCATCACAGTACATACAGGCGTGTTGACAGCCACGGTACGGCGCACAGGTGTATTTGATCAGGAAGTATGTATCCATCATGCGATTGCGCCGCAGCAACTTACTGACCTCTTGGAAATTGGGATTTACCATGATTTTATTTGATTCCGAAATACTCCAATGCTTTGAAGAATGAAGCACGATCCAGCCGGTGTCCCCCATCAAACGATGCAAGTTGATAGGTAATTCCGTGATCTTCGAAGATTTTCGCAGCCTTCAATGCAGAATCATATCCAACAACGTTGTCTTCCTTGCCGTGGATAATGAAGATAGGAAGTTCCTTCGCCTGGTCGATTTTTCCTTCTATCACTTCCTCAAAAAGGTCACCGCCCATTGAGATCAAACCATCGAATTCCTTCGGATGGAAAATCCCGGTGAGGTAGGTCAGCATTGCGCCCTGTGAAAAGCCCATCAGATAGACTTTATCTACCGGATACTTGCTCATGACCTCTTTGCGAACAGACATGACCCAGTCAATCACGTTCACGAAAGACTGATTCGCGAGTGCTTCATCATCGGTCATACCCCAGAGCGACCAGCTGTAACCAAGCATTCCACCCGGCGTGAAGGCGTAGGGAGCTTCTGGTATGACATAGATTACCTCACGGCCCTTCAATAGCTGATTGATGCGTGCGAATCGTTCCAAATCTCCACCGTACCCATGAAGGCCGATGATCATAGGGTATTTTTTATCTGCCGAATAACCTTCCGGCAGATAGACTTTGTATTTAAGATAGACCTTGCTTTCGATGAAGTGCTCTTCGCCGGGAAAGTCTTCTTTCGGTTTACCCCAAGCGGTGAGTGAATCCATCGCAGCCTTGAACAGTTCTCCTTCACGCACCTTGTCAAAGTCAATGTCACTGTTGATATGTTCCAGATCAGTGAAGCCAGCGCGATACGCCTTTTTCAGGAAGAAAGAGGCCATCGCATCGTTACCAAGTAATCCATAGCAGCATGCGAGATTATAGAGCGAACTACTATTATTGATATCGTATCGAAGCGCTTGCAGATAGAGCGCTACCGAACTTTCAAAATCTTTGCTTAAATATGCTGTCTGCGCCGCGGTTGTAAGGCTGTCGATATTTACGTTGAATATCGCAATTATATCGGACTGGGCTTTTTCTTCAGAATTACCAGCTACAAGGTAACCGAAGCAGAGCGCAACGATGAAAACCAAAAGGATTGATTTACGCATAATACCTCCATTTGCTTCATTTCGTTTTTTTTCCTCATGGATGTCAATTGAAAACAGGTACTTCACGCTTACATATTGTCATTCGTGCAATTTATATTACTTGCTTGACACCGAATTGGACGAACGTAGAATTCTAATAAGAAGGAGGTCGATATGAGCTCTGTACGAAAACCGGTTGTAGCCGGGATGTTCTATACATCGAACAAAGCTCGCCTTGAGCGAGAAGTGAACGACTACATCAATCGCGCGAATGTCGAGCGTTACGATGGTGATTTATTGGGGGTGATTACACCGCATGCCGGTTACGTTTATTCAGGGTCATGCGCGGGATATGCCTTCAAGGCATTAATGGATAAGGATTTCGATACCGCCGTGATTATTGCTCCCAGCCACCGGGTTGGCGGCTTCACCTGCTCCGTGGGTGATTACGATGCCTACCTGACTCCGCTGGGGGAAATCAAGACAGACAGGATACTCATCGAAAAGTTGCTTGATTCAGAGCATCTATCGTTCTTCCCGCTCGCGCATGAAATGGAGCACTCTCTGGAAGTCCAGATCCCATTCCTACAGGTCGCCAAGCCAGAAGCAAAGATAGTCCCCATCGTGCTTGGAACGCAGAACTACGCCAACTCGCAGTCTATCGCTGAAGTGCTGGTGGATACCTTCAAGGATCAGCTGGATCGCACAGCGTTCATTGTCAGCAGCGACCTCTCACACTATCACCAAAGTGAAGCGGCAGAACAACTGGATAAGGTTCTGATCGATTCCGTATCGAAGATGGATGCCTTGCAATTATGGGAGCACATCAGCCGAAATCACACCGAAGCGTGCGGTTTTGGCGGAATCCTGACACTTCTGGAGCTGGCGAAAGCATTCGAATTCAAGCATGCCGCAGCGCTCAATTATACCCATTCCGGCCATACAAGCGGTGATCACACACAGGTGGTGGGATATCTTTCAGCGGCTATCTATCGATAAATCAATTCAGTAGTGTTAAGGAAGAAAAAAAACAAAGAAAAAGTATTGACAAGGAAACACGCCCAAATAGTTTAGCGATGCTTGCTCGGGCGGGAATAGCTCAGGTGGTAGAGCGCTACCTTGCCAAGGTAGTTGTCGCGGGTTCGAGTCCCGTTTCCCGCTCCATTTTTTTTATCCGGCGACATCGCCAAGTGGTAAGGCAAGGGTCTGCAAAATCCTCATCCCCGGTTCGAATCCGGGTGTCGCCTCCATTAATCAAGACCAATGCCGGAGTGGTGGAATTGGTAGACACAAGGGACTTAAAATCCCTCGCAGTTTTACTGCGTGCCGGTTCAAATCCGGCCTCTGGTACCATTTTTTATTTTATCCAAACAACATTCTGTTCATGAATCATTAGTTCCGAATCAAGTATCCCCTGAAAATGCTTCTTGCGATGAGACACGATCAATGCACCATATCCAGCATTTCTGCGCATATCCAGCAGCTTGATCAATAACGACATCCGGGATTCATCCAAGCCTGCGTCCGGTTCGTCCAGAATCCAGAAACGATTCTGCATGAGCGCAACCGCCGAGAGCCCTACGCGCTTCTTCTGACCACCGCTGAGCTCCCAAAGAGGGATATTGTCCAGCCTCGTCATATCAAGATCATTCAGCGCGCCCTGCCTTCGCTGCCACTCTTCCCGCGTATCGTCGCGTTGAAAGCGGTTCTGCCATATCTCCAGATCTTCGTCAGCGGTCGTAGCCAGCAAGTTGAATTCCGTTTCCTGCTTAAGATACAAAATTAGCTTCGATCGTGCTGCCGGAGCCAGATTTCGAAGGTCAGCGCCATCCAAATCGATGCCCCCCCCATAACCCGGTTCCAGCCCTGCCAGAATACGGCATAAGGTCGTCTTGCCCGATCCATTCGCGCCGCACAGCAGGGTATTTCTGTCCATGGGCAACTCGAGATTGACATCGATAAAGATCGGCGACCCATTTCGATAGGCGAAGGAAAGGTTGCGGATGATCACTGTGTCCCCCTAATCGCGTTCAAGTCGGTGACTTGATCGGCGATATCCAGCGCTTCCTTTTGATGAGCGGTGAGGATCACGGTCCCGTACTTTTCGCGATACGTCCTGATGAAGTCCATGACAATCCCCATCGATTCCTCAGACAGCCCATTCAGCGGTTCGTCCAGTGCGAGAATGGACGGTCGTAAAGCATAAAGTGATGCCAGTGCGACCAGCCGTTTCTGCCCTACAGAAAGCGTATGAGTGTCTTCTTGCCGAAGATTCTCGATTCTGAAGAACGCTAATGAATCATCAAGGCGTTTTCTGATTTCTTCCACCGGCAGACAGAGGTTTTCCGGACCAAAGATGATCTCCTGTTCAACGGTGGGAAAATGGAGCTGCCATTCGATTTCCTGCATCAGGATACTTATAACAGGTGCGAGCTGTGAAAGCGGTTCGTTCGCGTAATCTGTGTCATTCAGAAGAATCTGGCCTTTCATGGTACCATGAATCGCTCTGGGAATAATCCCGCAGATGAGATAGAGGAGCGTCGTCTTGCCGGATCCATTGTCTCCGCTAAGCACAGAGATTGTATTCTTAGGGACAACGAGATTGAGGTTACTGAAAACCTCACTCCCGGAATGGTAGCGGAAGCTGAGATTTCTGATCGTGACAGCGTTCACGTTATTGCAACTCGATCTTGACGATGTTCTTCAGCCAGCGCTGATGAAACTCGTCCGTTGGAATGATGAGCCGGAATGTGTCGTCCTCATAGGGTGCCAGGAAAAGATCCGGAAGCTCTTCGATCCCGATCTCCATGTTCATACCATCGTTCGAGATGAAATCAAGACCCTTGAGAGTGCTGACGTCAACATGGTAGATATCCAGGACACCGCGTACACGCATCGCATCGACGGTCTTATCGTTGCCGATCATCACGGTCTCCATCTGGAGGTTATCCATCAGGCTCGCGGTCAGGTTGATCGTCTCTGAGGCCATGACTTTCTCCTGTTCACGCGTAGCGCGAAACAGAAGTAGTGCGGCAAGAATCAAGACGACTGGAACGAGCAGGGTAATTACTTTCTTCATTATTTCCTCCGGTATTTCCATGCGGGATAGTCATTCTTCGTGGAGCTTCCGATTCGCTCGAAAGACAGGATTCGATGCTGAAACGACAAGGTGTCGGAACGCTCGTGCTGCATGCGGAAGACGCATATTTCCCGCAGTGAATCGATGCTACAGAAAGGCGGCAGAGAATCGGCCTGGCTATACCAGACGCCATCCTTGCGCGTCAGCTCGATCTGCGGAAACGAGATCTCCGAAACCAGCGCCGCGATGCCATCCTCTGCGATAAGAAGCGCATAATCGGCATCGTATTGCTCCAGAATTTCGTCGAGACTGCCAGGATGTATCCGCAAGCAATCGCTGTCGATGTCGCCCGTCAATCGAGGCGAGTTGTAGTCGCAGGACACCAATAGCACCACGACCGATAGAAGAAGCACTATTCTCATTTCCATAACAGCACCTTTCTGCACTTCTGCCATACCGCATCGGTGAACGGCGTCTCGGCATCCAGCTTCGTTTTCTTTTTATCGTCAGCGCACAGGCTCGTCTTGCTGAGATCAATGTCGATGAGTGCGGCAAGCCCGGCAAAATCTTTCAATTGCTTCGTGAACACCACGCCAAGATCGTCCTTCTGGATATACACCAACTCTTTGATCCACATTCCGCCCGGCATGTCGGGACTCTTCAGGAACAGCGTGTCGCCTTTCGCGGCAACCACCGCGTTTTGCAAGTAAGGTTCCAGCGTAAGATTGTGGGTGATACCATCGCGCGCGATCAATCTGTAACTACCACGGACATCAGGAAAAAGCGCTGAGGCAAGATCGCGGAAAAAGTAGCCTTCATCCTTCTCGAAAGGAGGGATTTCACCTTTGGTCAGCGTCGCGAGGATCAGATCGCCGTTGACGATTGCCGTCGGTGGAATCGTTTCCTGCTCAGCTTCGACCAGCAGCAGAACTGGATCGTTGATCCAGTACATCTGGCGCATTCCGGGAACAATCACGCGAGTGCCATTGTTTTTCTGCGGTTTGCCGTCACGATCCCAACTGATGATGGCACCGCTTTCCAGCACTTCCTGCCGCGAAAGCCGCACCTGGTAGTTATCCTCGGAACGCAGTACAACTGTCTGCCATGAGGAAGTTTCCGTTACCAGCTTCACGAGGTCTTCGATCCTGACACCTGTCCAGACTTCTTTGATCGTCATGCCCTTCTTTTCTCGCACAGTCTCGATCTTCGTTATCGGCTGCGAGAGAAGTTGTGCGCGATCAAGCTCGATCGTCTTCTGTTCGTGCTGGATCGACAACGCAGAAAGCGCTGTCGCCATCAGGAGCGTTAACAGGACGAGGATTCGTTTACAATAACGCGAAAATGTACTAAACGCTGATAGATTATCCATGACAATGTACCTCCGATAATGCCCGAAACTGCTGCGCTGGTGAGCGCGATGGCGATCATAAGTCCGGGCATGCGCATAATTAAAATGGTTACGACCAATGAGCCGACAATGTTGGGAACGCTACAAAGCATCGCGTGATGAAACGCAGTTTGCTTTCGCGGAAGAAGAAGCATGACAAGGTCGCCAATAACGCCCGGAAGCGTGTAGCTGATCAGCGACACCACCCCATGACTGCCGAAAAGGCCCAATGCCAGGACCGTTACGCCCTGCACAAGCCCAAACAGCATTCCTGTACCGGGTTTCCATACAATGTTTATGGTAAGCGCTAACCACATCATGTAGAGACCACCTGCAAGCGATCCTCCCGGGATCATCAGCGGTGTGGAGATCAGATGCACAAGTGGTGTCACGATCGGCTTGATCGCGATACCCAACGCTGCAAAAATGGCGATGGTCAACAGGTCTTTCGAGGAAAATCTCTTCAGGAAACGGCTCATAATCGTCCCATAATAACGTATGTATGAATTTTCCTCAAGCTCGTTTTGTGGGTTGAAACTGTCAAGTTCTGATTCAAGAAGCGTAAACGTTAGCAGGTACCTGTGTCAGCAATTCTCTTATGGAGCGCGGACGTCCGTGCTCAATAAGGGAAAGAGAAGAGATGCCAAGCTTTGGGGATTCGATTTATCAGACCACGTCTGAAAATCACAGGGGCTTGGCGATCCGAGGAAAAGAAATGCAGACGAGACGTCTGCGTACCCAGGGGGGCTGTAGGGGCAATCCACTGTGATTGCCCTTCTCTCATGGAATGCGGAGTACTGAAGATTCCTGGTTTTATGCTAAAACCTACAGGAGCTCTACGTACCTAGTGTTACTTGATCAGCTCCTGTCGCACGATACGGAATCGTCCGGTTTCTTCGCGCGGGATGCCGAACACCAGATCAAGAATCTCGAACACACTGATACCGGATAACAGCTTCACAATGGTCAGCATACCGTCCTGCCATACGATCGATTCGATCATCGACTTGATATCGACTGTCTTCGTCTTGCCCTTGCGGGTGCGATCATAGAGGAACTCGCTCATCTGGTCGAACGTTACAAGTTTGTCCGGGAAAACCGGGTGCAGTATTTCAGGTGGCGTAACTTCCACGCGTTCCTGACGATAGAAATCCATAGCACGCTGCTGCTTTGTCGGAACCGCTTCGATTCCAACGAATCCCAGCGCGTCCGGCATCGCCTTTTGCATGGCGCTTTCGATCTCCTTCACGCTCATGATGTCGGCAATCGCGAAATCTACGTACTCGCACTTGCTCTCCACGCCGACAGGTAAAGGTGGACCCAATGCGGCTTTCGGATGCGGATTGAAGCCTTCCGAATGAACAATGGGTAGACCACTGCTTCTCAGTACGCGCTGAAGCATGCGTAGAAGATCCAGATGCCCGGCAAAGCGAACGTCACCAAGCCGCTCGTACCAAAGTCGATAATATTCCGGATGGATCTCATCCGGCGATGCTATTTTCGGTATGGATGGCAGCTCGATACCTTTCGTGTAAACCGGCTTGATCTCCATATCGCACACACCGCAATGATAGCAGCCTATCTCACGGCAATCGCCCAGCGTCACAGCCTCCGAGGCCCGGTGCCATTCTTCTTTCAGGAACGATTTATCAACCAGCAAGTCCACAATGTCCCAAGGCAATTCACGCTCGAGCGGAATCGCGTCCAGAAACTTCCGGCTGCCGTGATTGTCGATGATACGTAGCCAGCGATCAGTGTTCTCCATCTCGCTCCAGCCGTCGAACATCGCGCCATCGCGATACGCCTCAAGGATAACCTCACCCAAGGTCGCGTCACCGCGAGAGAGAACGCCTTCCAGGATCGAGGATTCGACTTCCGGATATTTGGCTCGGACGTTTTTGAATGGCCTAAGTGCGTGCTTCACCAGCATTATGCGACGGAGCATTTCTTCCGGTGGCTGCATCTGCGCCCACTGGAACGGCGTAAATGGCTTGGGAACGAAAGGCGAAAGCGAAATATTGATCTTGAGCTTGCGCCGTGAGAGGCCGTTGATCTTTTCGACAAGGTCCACGATACCCATTACGTCTTCGTCCGTTTCGAACGGCAGGCCGATCATGAAGTAGAGCTTGATAAGCTTCCAGCCGTTATCGAGCGCGATCTGACAACCGCGCAGAATATCTTCTTCGGTGACGTTCTTGTTGATGATGTCACGCAGCCTTTGGCTTCCCGCTTCGGGAGCGATGGTTAGTCCGGCAGCACCGATAAAATTCATGAGCTGGATCAGTTTTTCATCCAGCGTATCCACTCGCAACGATGGCAATGAAAGCGAGGTTGTTTTCGCGCCGAGTCGCTCATAAAGTGCCGGCATCAGCTCGCGGATACAGGTGTAGTCGGACGACGAAAGCGACGAGAGACCCGCCTCTTCCCAACCGTACGTCTCCACCTCGTGCACCAGTCGCTCCAGAATCGCTTCGGGGGATTTCTCGCGCACCGGACGATAATAGAACCCTGCATGGCAGAACCGGCATCCTCGTGTACAACCACGCATAATTTCTTCCACATAGCGGTCGTGCGTGGGCTGAAGCCACGGAATGAGTTGGTTCGTATGCAGTAGATTCGATTCGCTGAATCCGGTAAACTTCGCGGCCTGAACGGGAAGCGATTCCTCGCGCATATTCGGGATATAGACTGACGGAATCTTCGCCAACGCTATGAGGCGATCCATCCGGCTTGTATTTTCTTTTAGAACCTCCGCAATCGTGCTGATTACTTCTTCAGCTTCGCCGATCATGATGGCGTCGAAGAAGCGCGACATCGGTTCAGGATTACTTAGCGAAGGCCCACCGCCGAGGATAATCGGATGCTCCTCCGTGCGCTCGGATGCATGCAGCGGAATCTGCGCCAGATCCAGCATGTAAAGCACGTTGGTGAAGGTCAGTTCGCTTTGCAATGTAAATCCGACCACATCGAAGCTCTTCATGGGAACGCGGCTTTCAACGCCAAATAGCGGGATGTTCTCAGAGCTTAGCAGCTTTGCGAAATCCTGCCATGGAGCATAACTGCGGTCGGCTGTAACACCGGGAAGCTCATTGAGGATCGAATAGAGGATTTTTATGCCCAAATGCGAAAATCCAACCTCATACACATCGGGGAAAGCGAGGCAGAAATTGATGGTCTCGCTGGTTGGCATCTTCTTTCGCGCGTTGACTTCATGATCAATGTAACGCGCTGGTTTTTCCACGGATGGGAGTAAATACGAGAAATCTACAGTCGGGAGGTTCATGTGATATTCCAATGGGTAAGGATTGTTTATTCTTTATGGTTGAACGCGCTCTGCTTTCCGTCGAAGAGGATTCTATCGACGTAATCGGTCGTATCGCGCAGGGCGTTCTGATTTACGTTAATCTGGTGTTCTGCGGCAGGTTCCGGCTTGACATCAGCAATAGTCTCAGATGCTTCTTGTACCTTCTCCTGAACAACTTCAGGTTCAGGTTCGGGCTTGGCTTCGGGTTCTGATGGCTTTTCTGAATCGTCGGAAGTAACTTCCTCAATCTGATGATCCATGGAAAAATCCAGCATGCCTTTGTTGTAAAGCCGGACAACAACGATTGTCAGTACTGTCACAAGAATTACAAGCGCAAGGATGGAGAAGATATTGCCGGGGAGTAGCAGCTTTTTCTGCTGACGTGGTTTACGATGCAGAGGTTTCATTTCAAAATCGTCCGAATCGTAATAATGCTCGAACAGAGACATCACTTTCTGCACATTCGCGTCGATTGTTTTCGCGTATGTAGCCAGCATGACCTTGGCATAGCCAAAACCACCGATCGGAGAGAAGTCGTCCTTCTCGATGCACTCGAGAAATGCGACCTTGATGCGAGTCATTTCCGAGACATCCTCTATCGAGAGATTCTTCGCTTCCCGCGCCTCTTTCAAATACTTTCCGATCGTATCCATATATACCTCTGCACCAAACAGAATCGTTTTATAAACGAACTATTTAACTCCCTCAAGAAAGTTTCACGAACGCTGTTCTTGTCAAGAAGTAAATGCAGGTCAAGCAAATTGCCCATCCACTCATAACAACAAACTCGAGGAATCTCACACATATAGGAACCCTGAAGAAGAAAAAAGTTGACACGCATCCATTAAATACAAAACTAACGTTAGATATTATTTTAACGAAGGAGGCTCGATGAAATTTTCCATGATCATCATTCTTATTGCGGCCGCGATCGCACTGTGCGCACAAGAGATACAAGCGCCATCGATGACGAATGATTACAAGGCGTCGTTGATCGACACGCTCGCATCAGCATTCGATCGCGTTTACATTTTCCCAGACAAGGGTCATGTAATCGCTGGAGCGCTTCGCTCCAATCTCGAATCCGGTACATACGCTGAATTCGACGACCCGGTCGAGTTTGCCGGCAGGCTCGAGCAGGATGTACGTGAAGCATGTCCGGACAAGCACCTTTCTGTTTTCTACGCGCCTGAGCGTATCAGGTTAATGAAGATGCAGAAGAGCCAATCGCCTGAAGCACAACGCGAGGCATACGAGCAAGAGCTGAAGACAGAGCAGCGCGAGAACTTCGGTTTTAAGGAAGTCAAGGTGATGAGTGGAAACGTCGGCTACCTCCGTTTCGATGGATTTTCCGGCTTGCCAGAGGCGTACCCGGTTGCAGTTTCCGCGATGAATTTCGTGACCAACTGTGATGCTCTCATCATCGATCTGCGCCACAACGGTGGTGGCTCGGCCTATATGATCCAGCTTTTATCAAGCTTCCTTTTCGACGAGCATGCCGATCCTGTGCACCTTAACACATTCCTGCATCGCGCGTCCGATACCGCCGACCAGACCTGGACTCTCCCCTATGTTCCTGGCAAACGACTCGATAAAGACGCCCCCGTTTACCTTCTGACCAGCGATTACACCTTTTCGGCCGCCGAGGAATTTACCTACAATCTGAAGAACCTCGAACGGGCCACAATCGTTGGAGAAAACACTGGCGGAGGTGCGCATCCTGTGTCGTTCCTCGCGGTGGACGACTGGTTTATCGCCAAGATCCCCAGTGGCCGCGCCCTCAACCCGATCACCAACACCAACTGGGAAGGAACGGGAATCGCGCCTGATATCGAAACAACCTCGGACGAAGCAATGGACGTGGCATATGAGAAAGCGCTCGAAAAGCTACGCGACCAGACAGATGATCCCGAAGCGCAATTCGTGTACGAATGGGTGTTGGACGGATTGCAGTACAAAGACTTGAAGATGGAGCTTTCCAAGCGTCAGATGAAGGCATACACCGGAACCTACGGACCTCGCAAGATATCCTACCGAGATGGGAATCTATACTACCAGCGAACAGGCCCGGAATTCAAGATGATCCCCTATAAAGACGACCATTTCTTCCTCGAAGGACTTGATTATTTTCGTATCCGGTTCGAGCGGAACGAAGACGGTGACATTACAGCGATGATCGGTTTATACGATAATGGCCGCACCGATCCTTCTGCCAGAACCGAATAATCCTCTGTACAAATGCATACCTGAACAGGCTGGCAACTGCCAGCCTTTTTGTATTGGTTTGAAGCCTGCCGCTTCATGAAATCATCTTCTGAATGTGACGAAAAGATTGAGGCTCTTCCGAATGTTGATTTCATGTTCTGTGCGTAGTGCTTCGATACGCTCCTATGTTGCACTCCGCATGACACGGGCTACGAAAAAAGGCTGACGTGTGTCAGCCTTTCAATTTGTGAGAAATGGTTGCTATTAATCTCCGACGTTATCCAGCAGTTCTTCGTGGATGCGTTTGCGCGGCGAGCTGTCCGGAAGCTTACCGAGGCTTATGAAGAGCGTAACTTCGGTACCTTTTGGTACCATCGATTCGGATGACGGTAGCGTAAAAATGATGTGACCGTTATCGACATCCTCGGAATAGCGTGTCTGGATTTTTTTATTGATCGCCAGGCCCATGTTGTTGAGCGTCAAGCGAGCTTCTTTGCGAGTCATATTGACCAGCGACGGCACGGAAACCAGCTCCGGTCCTTCACTGACCACCACCTCGATAACCCTGCCGATCTTGGAACTGGCGTTCCCTTCCGGCTTCTGGGTGATGATAGTGTTTTTCTTGAATTCGTCGTTGTATTGACGATCGATTTCCTGGATGTAGAGGTTGAGTTCTCTACAGCGTTTACGAGCGACATCGAACTGAAGCCCGGTCACAACCGGCACTTTCACTTCTTTGCCGTGCCTTGTGATCACGTTCATCGCCAAATTGGTTCCAAAGAACCCAATGATGAACACGCACAACAGCAGGCCAAGCGCACCGCCGACAACTAGCAAGATTCGGATGATTTTGTTCTTCATATCGCTCTAATTCCTGTTAACCTGATCCCGATGTCAAGCTTTTCGTTGCATGAGCGCGGCAAAAGCGCCGTCCATCATGTGCCGATGCGGAATGGTTTTCAGGAAACCTTCGCTGGTGTACTCCGCAGGAATCTTCGATGTCGCATCGACAAGGACAAACTCAGGGTGTTGCTTCAGGAATTGACGAATCTGATCTTCGTTCTCCTGTATATTCATCGTACAAGTGCTATAAACGAGGTATCCATCCGGTCGAACGAATTTCGATCCGTAGGAAAGGGCATTTTCCTGGATCTTTAGAAGCTCGTTGATATCCTGTGCGCGTTGCCAGCGCAGCTCGGATTTCTTCTGTAAAACTCCCCACCCGGTACACGGAACATCCAGAAGCACTCTGTCGTAGGCAGGCGCAACCGGCCCGTAACGGAATGAATCTTCCACGATGGTACGGACGTTGTTTATCTGCAAGCGTTCCAGCGCTTGTTTGATCTTCTTGACCTTGTTCGGAATCCGGTCGATCGCGATAATCTCGCCCTGATTCTGCATTTTCTCGCCAATGTAAGAGGTTTTTCCCCCGGGTCCGGCAAAAAGATCCAGAACCGATTCTTCCGGAACAGGGTCGAGCAGCTCGACAACCATCGCGGCGGCTGTATCCTGTATGGAGAAATAACCTTCATCGAACGCCACGTCGTTCAGCACTTCTGTAGGCTGGTCGGTTGTCATCATCATATTGGATGCCTGGCACGGCTTGAGGACAATATCCTTTCGTGCAAAATACGATACCAGCTTCTCGGTGCTTGTCTCCAACTGGTTGACCCGCAGGTTCAGCCGCGGGACATCGTTGAAGTACATGCAGAGCATCTCGGTTTCATCTTCGCCCCAGGTATCGACCCAAGTCCTGATCAGTTCTTCCGGATATGAGTATTCAACAGCCATGCGCTGGATCGGATCTTCCGGATAGGTGACCTTCTCCGGCTCACGCTGATATGCGCGTAGCACGGCGTTGATAAAGTCGGCAACCTTCTTGTCGAACTTGGATTTGGCGAGATCGACAGTCTCGTTAATGGCGGCATGATCAGGAATATACTCGCAGTAACGTAGCTGGTACAGTCCCATGTATATGATGATGCGCACCTTAAGTGGGGTATTTTCGAATCTTTCTTTATCTGTGTAAAAAGTTGCAATGTGGTGCAGGTGTTCTCGCAGTTTGACGGTTCCCTTGACAATGGTGTAGAAAAGGTCGTGGTTTCCGTTGTCCCGCTTGATCTTCTTGCCGACGTTTCGCAGAAGGTTATCCGAGAAGGCATTATCCTGCAGGACTTTCGTCAAGACCTTATAAGCTTCAGCTCGTTCGTTTACCATATACTGTTCCCATAGATAATATACACCGCTACCTACTTCTTGTAAAGAAAACGTATGACATCTTTTATAAGAATCTCGACATCGCTGTACTTCGACGGCACATAGACCTTCTTGAGGGCCTTGTCGATCTCCGGTTTTTTATAACCCAGCGCCATAAGGGCAGACTCCGCTTCCTGGGTAATCTCGTCTCGCTGTACGCCCTTCTCGTGGTCTGGCAGCTTGATCTGAAGGATTTTATCCTTGAGATCGACGATAACCCTTTCGGCTGTCTTTTTACCCAAGCCAGGTACGGTCGCGATCAAACGTGCATCGCCCGATTCAATCGCATCGACCCAGTTACTCACAGAAAGTCCCGAGAGCGCTGCAAGGGCAATCTTGGGGCCCACTTTCGAGACGCTCATCAGGAGACGAAACATGTCCCGCTCTGCTTCAGTGGCGAATCCGTAGAGACGGATACCGTCTTCGGACATGGCAAAATGGATCAGCAACAGCGCTTTCTCGCCGGTGTGAGGAAGCTTCCCATACGTGCTGAGTGGTATATTGACTTCATAACCGACACCAGCACATTCGATTATGACATGGGAGAATTCCTTTACAGACAGCAAGCCGTTCAGATATGCAAACATAGCCTACCTCGTCAAGTGCATTAGCGTTGTAATAGACCAGATTTCAGTCGATTGTAATGACAGAGCGCGATGGCCAGTCCATCGGCGGCGTCTTCGGTGGATGGCGGTGTCATTTGCGGCAGAATCTGGGTGATCATGAAGCGCACCTGCTGCTTGGTCGCATTGCCGTTTCCCACCACCGAGCGCTTCACTTCGCGCGGTGAATATTCGAATACCGATACATCGTGCTGTGCAAGGGTCATAAGAATCGTACCGCGAGCGTGTCCGAGTGTGAAAGCGCTCTTGGGATTCTTGCCGTGAAAAATGGTTTCAACAGCAGCGTGATCAGGATTGTATTCGGTGAGGATTTCCTTGAGAGATTTGTGGATGAAGAGAAGTCGTTCTGGCAGGGAAAGAGTGGTGTCAACGCGGACGGATCCGCTTCCGGCAGCCAGTATTTTTCTGCCTTCGATCTCCAGCAAGCCGTATCCGAAGATACGGCTGCCGGGATCAATACCTAAGACGATCACTGTTGTGCGATCCTCTCCATTACTTCATCTGATACTTCGTAATTGCCATAGACCTTCTGAACGTCGTCGAGGTCTTCCAGCTTTTCGATAATCTTGAATACACGTTCCGCGAAATCGTCCGCGTCGATCGTGTTCTTCGGGATGCGGGTAAGCTCTGCCTTCTCGACGGTGAAATCGCCTTCGAGTGTAGTCAGGACGGTGTTGAAATCGTTCACTGACGTGAGTACTTCGAAGAAATCTTCGTCATCGAGCAGAACGTCTTCCGCGCCGGCATCAAGAGCAGTCATCATGAATTCGTCTTCGTCGAGTCCTTCTTTCGGAATCATGATCGAACCTTTTTGTTCGAAATTCCAGGATACTGCGCCACTTTCCGCGAGGTTTCCGCCGTACTTGGTAAAGATGTGGCGAACTTCCGCGACGGTGCGGTTCTTGTTGTCGGTCATGGTTTCTACGATGATTGCGACGCCATTCGGGCCGTATCCTTCGTACATGTATTCGTCGTAGCTTACGCCTTCGATCTCGCCGGTTCCGCGCTTGATAGCCTTTTCGATGTTATCTTTCGGCATGTTCGCGTTACGGGCGTTCGCTACTGCTGTGCGCAGACGCGGATTGGTTTCGATATCACCGCCACCATTACGGGCAGCAACGATGATTTCTTTCGCCAGACGGGTGAACAGCTTACCGCGCTTTGCGTCGGCCGCTCCCTTTTTATGCTTGATTGAGCTCCATTTATTGTGTCCAGACATGGTGCCTCCGTGTAAGCTTTACAGTTATTCCTGTTCTTTGTATTCAGCGATGACCTTCTCAGCAACTTCGTACGGTACGCGTTCGTAGTGCGAGAATTCCTGTTCGAAACGACCACGGCCCTGGGTCAGCGACTTGAGTGCCGGGTAGTAGCTGAACAGCTCTGCAAGCGGAAGCTGCGCGTTGAGAATCTGCTTCTTACCGGATTGCTCCATACCGAGGATCTTACCGCGACGGGTCGAGATATCGCCCATGACGTCACCCATGTATTCGGTCGGGATCACGATCTTCACGTTATGAATCGGTTCGAGCAGAATTGGGTTCGCCTTCGCGAAACAGGCCTTAAGACACTGCGAGGACGCGATCTTGAACGCCATTTCCGAAGAGTCAACATCGTGGTAGGAACCGTCATAGACTTCCACGCTGATGTCAACGACCTTGTAGCCGGCGATAACGCCTCTATCCATCGTTTCGACAACGCCCTTCTCAATAGCCGGGACGAACTTGCTGGGGATACGGCCGCCAACGATCGAATCGATGAACTCAAAATTCTTGCCGCGCTCGGATGGTTTCAGACGGAAATAGACTTCACCGTACTGTCCACGTCCACCGGATTGTTTTTTGTGACGATAGCGTTCGTCAGCGTTGCCGGTGATGGTCTCGCGGTAAGGAATGCGAGGTGTATCGAGAACCGCTTCAACTTTGAAGCGCTTCATGAGGTTTTTCACAACAAGGCCGATCTGCTGTTCGCCAGCACCGGAGATGATCTGCTCGTGAGTCTCGGTGTTGAGGGTGAGAACCACGGTAGGATCTTCGTCGAGAAGACGGGTAAGCGCTGCGCCGATCTTGTCTTCGTCGCTCTGGTTGGCTGCGCGGATCGTTTGCCAGTAAATCGGGGAAGGAAGCTTCGGCGTGGGGTAGCGATACTTCGCATTGGTAGGAACGAGAGAGTTCATACCGCGAGCGAGTTTAAGCTTGACCAGACCACCGATTTCACCGGCGCGAAGCTCGGTTGTGTCGGTACGGTTTTTACCCTGAACGTAGGAGATACCACCGATCTTGTCCTTACCGTCTTTCTCGGGGACGAGTACGTCCATACCGCTACGAAGCGTACCGGAGAAGACGCGAACGTACGCGATGTCGCCAATGTTCGGGTCTGCAAATGATTTGAAGATGTATGCGTAGAGGTCGCCATCTTCGGAGATCTTTATTGTCTGGACCTTGCCGTCGATCTCAGCCGGTACTTCAGGATGATCTGCCGGAGACGGAAGGTAATCGATAATAGCATCGAGAAGGATGTCAACACCGACGTTCTTTACTGCGGAGCATGCAAAGACCGGAATAACCAAACCTTTCTTGATACCTTTCTTTACGCCGGTGACGAGTTCTTCATCAGTCAGCTCGCCTTCTTCAAAGTATTTTTCAAGAAGTGCATCGTCAGCTTCAGCAACGGCTTCCATAAGCTTCATGCGTGCTTCTTCTACAACGTCTGCCATGTCGGCAGGGATATCGGTTGCTTTACCATCGATGAAAGCCTTGCCTTTGATGATATCGACAACACCGGTGAAGGTGTTTTCTTTTCCGATTGGGATGATCAGCGGAGCAGGAATGATCTCGGAGTTTTCCTGGATCATATCGATAGCTTTTTGATAGTCGGCGTGTTCGTTGTCGAGACGGTTAACGATAATCGCCTTAGCAATACCTTCGTTCTTTGCCATCAGTTCAAGCGGAAGCTCAATACTGACATCGAATGAGCCAGCGCCGTTAACAACCAGCATTGCGGTTTCAACTGCTGCGAATCCGGCAATCTGCTCGCCGTAGAAATCAGGGTAAGAGGGGGCATCAATCATGTTGACGCGGTAGTTCTTCCAATCCAGGTGTCCCATCGAAAGAGTGATTGACATCTTCTTCTCGATTTCCTCCGCATCGAAGTCCATCATTGTGTTTCCGTCATCAATTTTTCCGATTCTGCTGGTTGATTTCGCGTTGTAGAGCATGTGCTCGATCAGCGTGGTTTTACCAGAACCACTGCCACCCACGAACAGGATGTTGCGAATGTTTTTCATATCATAGTTTTTCATAAGTCCCCCGTTGGTTTCCTTTCTATTTTATTTTGTTTTAAATCTTGAACGGACAGCTCGAAATAACCGCATGAAACCAATCGATCGCCATAGGGCGACAGATTGTGTTTTCGCGGAACCTAAAGAGTCTCAGTCAGTTCCAGTTCCATTTCGCGATCAATTAATGCGATCAGAAATGGAAACGGTGCAAGTTCTCAATTTTTGAGAGGCGTATATTCTTGTCAAACTATTCCGTTGAAAGAATTAGCGAAACTCCCCGATGACTGATTTAGTTGCGATATTTTGTCCAGAAATGCCGTATCAAAAGATAGCCGATGATGAATTGAGCCAGCCACACGCAAAAATCGATCAGAAGATATCCAGCACTGAAGGGTGTCTGGAATAGCTGCCAGTCAAACTTGAAGAAGTAGAATAACATGCTCTTTAAAAAGTACAGAATCAATACGGTAAGTATAACCAGAAAAAGTCGTTTCATATCGTTTCCTTTGTGTTCATTGCCTTCGCCCATGCTTGGGAAAAGGAAAGTAGAGGGATTCTCAATCTCTTACTTCAGTAGCATCGCCTTACGAGTCATCATATCACTGTCGTGCTGTACGCGGATCAGGTAGATTCCCGACGCAACCGGTTTCCCATCCTGATTTACGCCATCCCATCTGAACGAACCGGCTTCCTGCATACTATCGTACCGCGTAACGCAGTAGACAAGCCGTCCACGGACATCAAAGATCCTCATAGTCGTCTCGCCTGGAGACGTGATACTGTAGGAGACTGTTACGTTTGGATTGAACGGATTCGGATAGCAGCTTATCGACAATCCTGAGATTGCATCCGGTGTGGTCTCATCGTCGTTCGCGTAACCCTGCAGAACAACCTCCAGGTAGTAATCACCATCCGAGATATCGAAAGTACCTTCGTACTGCGCGTACATAAAATGGGTTACTGTAAAATCGTAAGTTCCGTTCAGCAGCGGGATAGAAAAAACGCCAGTTGAATCGGTGCTTGCGACAGTGTAATCACTCACATCTTCCTGGTTCACGATGAAGATTGCAGCGTTCCCAACGGGATTCTCCTGTGCGTCCATTACGATACCCTCGAAGTATCCATCGGGTTGGGCATAGAAGAAATCGACACCATTAATATGACCGTTTACCTGAACAACCTGTGCATCTGGCGCTACATAGCTTCCTTCGATATCGAGGAGGCTCATCACTCCGAGAAGACAGGTGGCATCTACCACATCGTCCGGCACGTAAATCTGATAGGTTCCGAGAATGCCGGTCATCTCCGAAAGGATATAGTGGCCTTGCTGCATGTATGCAAGTAAGGCTTCCACCGTGAAATTCTCGATCAGATCCATGATATCTTCCACGCCAACGTTGTAGAAACAGTAAACCAGCGCACCGGGAACCGGCATATCAAACCACGAACCTTCTGACGTTACATTTCCGGATATCGAGTAATCTGAATCAAGCTGCTCGAAATGGAGTGTAACCGAATCGGAAATCTCTTCGTCGGTGAGTGTGATGATCACCGAAGCAGCTTCGGGAATGGAGACAAAGTTACTCAGGTGCATCAGGAAAACACCGTCCTCATCGGTTTCGTCCAGCGCTCCACCATCGGCAAACGATTGCTCGTTCGATTCGATCGCCGGGACTTCATAACCCATCAAGTCGATTGAGATCGAGTAGCTTGCCGCATTGCCGATTGTCTCGAACTCGAAATAGAATTCCAGAGAATCGCCAACGGAAATGGTTGTCTCTTCCGCACCGTTTATCGTAAAGTTGTGTACCGCGCTCAGCATCATTGCCAGTGTCAGCATCAAAACAAAAAACACTATCTTTTTCATTGAGACTCCTTTGTTATATGCTTTCGCCATGCACAATATTTGTAATGATCAAGATGTCAATGGTAAAGTGTGCCTGGAACAGAATTTCTGCGAAGTATTTCAATTCGCCTCGTATCATCGGCAACAAACGAAACAATCCGGTAGAATCTTCGCTCTCCATCATACGGGGCTCTCCATGCTGTTCCCATATAGACTCCGGTCAGGTCTTCTTCATACTCCCCATCCGCTGTGCTACATGAATAGACCGTGTACCCATCCACTAGTCCGACACTGTTCCAGGTTATCAGCACCTGATGCTCCAGAAGTACAATCTCAATACCTTCAGGAGTTGTGGGATCGGTCGGAACAATCAACGAGTCGCCTTCAAGAACGATATCTTCATAATAATTGCTGTCAGAGATGATAAAGGTGTTCTCATAGGATGTATATGGAAAACGATTCACCCGGAACCAGTAACTTCCATTCTGCATAGCTTTTGAAAAAGCTCCAAGAGAATCGGCATAAAAGGACATGAAGAAGGTTGAATCGGCAAGATCAGACACAAATACAGCCGCATTGCTCAAGGGATTCCCCAGCGAATCGGAGATCGAGCCTGCGAAATATCCATCGGGTATCAAATAGATCATATCGACATCCGTGATGTGGCCATTCACAGTCACCATCTGTGTCCCGGGCGAGATATAGCTTCCCTCTGCATCGAGCAGGCTATTAACTCCCACCATGCAAGAAACATCAGGAATATCCTCCGGAACGAATATCTGGTAATCACCAAATAAACCTGTCGTGTCGGACAGAAGATAGTGACCCTGACTCATGTAATCAAGGAAGACCGCCAAGTCGAAATCCTGGAAGATCTCCACCATTTCCAACGGCGAGACATTGTAGAAGCAGTAAACAAATCCTCCAATCACAGGAGGATCGATCCATTGCCCCTCGTAATTCACATTGCCGGAGATGGAGAAATCCGTTTGGAGTTGTTCATAGTGTAGGATTACCGAGTCCGAGACATCCTGATCCGTTATCGTGATAATAATACTGGCAGCTTCCGGTATCGAGATGAAGTTGCTCATATGCTTCAAAAAGACACCATCGATTCCTGTCTCATCCATAATCCCGCCATCGATGAGCGGTTCGTCTTCCGATTGCATACCGGGAAGCTGTACGCCAAGAAGATCGATGGACACGCTGTAGCTTGCAGAATTACCTGAAGCCTCGAATTCAAAATAGACTTCGAGCGTGTCCCCAATGCTGACAGTCGTTTCGTTCTCGCCGTTGATTGTGAAATTATGGGTTGCGCTCAATAGCGTTGAGAGAAGTAACATCCAAATCGTAATATGCAGTTTATGCATCATCATTCCTTTACGTGATAGATACACATAACAAAACAATGATAATGTTGGATGTCAATGAATATTTACGCGGCAGTCCTCACTTGAGCTTTAATATTGAGAAGAGTCATATTTAAATATAAATAGCCCCGAATTTCAATCCGGGGCTATCGCAGTATCTTTTACGTGATCTACCGTGATTCTTTTCTTGCTGGATTCACCGGCTCGGTTCGAGTCTCTTCACCAATGTAGGAACATAGCTTGTAAAACCTGCGCGTTTCAGTTGCAGGAGCAGTCCAACTATTGTCATCGAAGGTTCCACCGGTCTCTTCACCGAAGATACCGTAGGGTGCACTGCCGGAATATATTCTGTATCCATCCACATAAGGAACAATATCCCAGGTAAAGCTTACCTGATTTCCATCGAATGTGAAGATGATGTTTTCCGGAGCAACAGGTGCAACAGCAGGTACGTCCTCGGATGCCAGGAGCGGATATCCGCTATTGTTCACACCGTCGAGCTTCCATGGATTATCAGTACCGTTTGCAGTTTCTCCCATGAAGTCCCATCCATCGCTGAGGAACGTATCGATGTCTTTCATTTCTTCAGTTGTCTTGCCTGTTCCACCCACACTTGACGACATACCGGATGTCTGCGTATCGTAGAAGCAGTGTTGCACGCCGCAATTATCTCTGAACCCGATAAATCCACCGATGTTTGTATCTCCGGAGACGAGTCCCGTGCTGAAGGAATTGACGATCGTAGTATAGTCCTCACCACTGCCAATTAAACCACCTGTTTTCTCGGTTCCCGATGCAGAACCTGTGCTGTAACAATTGGTGATTGTCGTATGCGTCACGCCCAGGCCGACCAGACCACCGATGTATGTCATACCGGAGATACTTCCGGCATTGTGGCAACGCTTGATATCAGTGTCGATAGCTAAGCCCACAACTCCACCGCCATTTTCGAGGTTTACCGAAATTTGTCCCATATTATAGCAATCAGTGATCTCAGCACCATACTGGTGTCCGCAAATACCACCCTTGCCCATAAGCCCTTGAATCGTACCTGTATTGATACAATCGATGACCGTTGTCTCGGAACTCCAGCCGCATATACCGCCGGAATCGATATCGCACGTCACATTCGCTGCATTGTGACAGCCGCTGATGGTGGAACCATAACTGAACCCTGCAATACCCGCCGTATATAAGGCATTGCCATGAACAGTACCCGATACATAGCAGTCTTCGATAGACCCTTCTTCGATCCTACCAACGATTCCACCGCTATTGGAATCTACTGTAATCGAGCAATTTGTCAGGATGATATTACGAACTGTACCAAAAACGATATAGCCAAACAAACCTTCGTAATAATCCGAAGGACGATTTTTCGTAAGACCATCGATTACAAAGTCTTGACCATCATAGGTGCCCGTGAAATACCCGGCAGAGTTACCGATTGAATTCATGCCTTCCGAATCATTGAATGATGCCAGTTGTGAAGCATCGATATCCGCAGTCTGAACGAAGTAATCGTTCCAGACATCGGTTTTTTCGCTGAGCCAGTAGAGATGCGTATAATCAGCGATCTGATATGGATCCGAAGAAGTACCGGTTCCAAGCGGAAGACCGCTATTGGAATTGGTATAACCCTGGCAACTCAGGAATGGGTAGCCATCATTGTCTGCTGAATTGACACCCCAGATTTCCTCTGAACCATTATCCGATTCGTCCATCATATCCCAGCCTTTGAGATAGAAAGTCATATAAGTCTTCATCTCGGCAGTATTTAAGCCCGTTCCATTCGCACTGCTCTCCGTGTTCATGAATTCCTTGTCCCAGTAACACTGGTTGAATGTGCAGGGCGTCATGAATGCATGAACGAATCCACTTCCGCTGTTTGTTAGTGTACAAGCGCTATAGCAGCGTCTGAATACATTATTCGAATCGGGACAATACATGAATCCACCCGATAAATTTGCAGGGGAAGTGATGCTTCCAAGGCTATAGCAATCTGTAAAATTGACAGCCCCACTGGTCGAGCCGGCAAATCCGCCAGCAGTGCTGACTGAAGTGATATCCATCGAGGAAGAGCAACGCTCAATATCTAACCTGCGCCCAAGTCCGATGAATCCACCTGGTGTATTGGCGGAAACCGAACCCGTGCAGAAACAATCGGATATTACAAGGCTGAATTCACGACTAAGATTGTAGCCCAATGCTCTGCCGATCATACCACCAGTGTTGTCTGTTCCGGTAACATCGACATCGCTGGAACAACCTGTGACCGTACCGTCATCAATGAAGCCAATCAAACCGCCGGTGTTTTCATCACCGTCAACAGATCCGGTTGTGATACAGTCTATAATCGATCCACCCTCTACCAAACCTGCCAGCAATCCCAGTTGTAGATCTGACGATGATACCGCACCACTGACATAGCAATTATCTATTACAGATGTAATCGCATGACCGACAAGCCCTGCGGAGCTCTCTCCACCTATAACTTCGACTTCGACTAGCATGACGTTGTCGATCTGCGCGTTCTCCAGCACACCAAAGAAACCCTGCTCAGTATCGGTTGAATTGATACTGAAACCAGTAATCAGGTAGCTCTGCCCTTCATAGCTTCCGGTGAAATGCGTTTCTGCATTTCCGATGGGAGCACAGGTCGAACAATCGCTGAGATCGATCGTTGCAATTTGCTGGAAGTAAGCACTCCAATAGCTGGGAGAATTTGCAAGCCAGATGATGTGCTTTGCTGATCCGATCAGATATGGATCAGCTTCCGTACCCGAGCCTTCCGGCATTTCGGGGCTTCCGGTTGTATGCTCGTAACCCTGCCAGGAAAGGAACGGATAGCCACCATTCTCAGACGCATTCAAGCCCCAATAATTGTCACTGCCGTTGTAAAATTCATCGATGAAATCCCATCCGGCCAGATAATATGTGTCCATTAGCTGCATATCGGTAGTGGTCATCCCAGTTCCGCCAGCGCTGGAGGTTATTCCTGAAACATCCTCGTCCCAAAAACAATTGAAGATATCCGGTGTATCGAATATCTCGCCAACAAAGCCACCGACTTCTGAACTGCTACCATTCATCGCGCATACTGAGTAGCAATCTTCGATAACGGCCGTTTCGGAAATCTGTGCAGCGAAACCGCCAATCACGATGTTGGTCAGGTTGATGGTTCCCTGGTTGAAGCAGTTCGAGACTTGCGAAGTGCCTTCCACGATGCCAGCAAATCCGCCGGCCCTCACGTTATCGCTCTCTACCGTGTTCATGCAATAGCAGGACGACACGTTCGTATCGTTTATTACAGAGATAAGTCCGGCAGCACCATTTGCTGCTTCTACCGGTCCGGTCGCGTAGCAGTTATCGACATGCGCTCCGTTACTCGCTACACCGATGAGGCCACCACCATCGAAAGTACCTTCTACAGAACCAGTGGCATAGGAAGAAACGAGAGTAGAATTCATAAACCTGCCAATCAATCCGCCAGTTTCGTTGAGCCCGTCAACCGAACAGCTCGAGGAGCATTCCTCGATTTCAGAAGATGATCCTACCTGACCGATTAGACCGCCAATTCTGGTATTATAACCAATAACATCACCAGTCGATCTACACCGGAGCACATACGACCCGGTAACCGATCCAATCAGTGCACCAACACGATTATAGCCGTTGATATAAACATTCGTCACCCGCAGGTCATAGATTGCTGCACTCTGAGCAACACCGAACAATCCCTGGTAGCTATCATCGGGCCGATCGATATGCAGATTCGATATCCGGTACTCGTTCCCGTCGAAGGTGCCAGTAAACGGCATGCTGATGTTTCCAATCGGCCTGAAGCCATCGCCGTCCAGCCATAAGTAAGTGTCGGTTGCATCTACGTTCGAGGCCATGCGGAAGAATTTATCCCAAGATTCGACATGAGAGCTTGCCCAAAGAAGATTATCGAGATTCGAGACTATATATGGATTCGAGCTTATACCTTCACCGATCGGTTCCGTTCCCGCAGGAGGAAAATGTTCGTACCCTTGCCATGCCAGGAACGGGTATCCGTCATTATACAGGCCATTCATACCCCAGTTGTCATTGGTTCCATCACTGGTTTCCACCATGAAATCCCATGAAAGAGATGTATAGACGTCCATTTCTTTCATAGCGTCAGTATTGAGTCCAATTCCTCCCTGGCTTGTTGACTGGCCAGATGAATCAATATCCCACACACAGTTAATGATGGTAAGGTTATCCGTATATCCTATGAGTCCACCGACTATAACCGATCCGTTAACCAACCCCGTACTGTAACAGAAATAAACATTTGACGCCTGATTTTCACCTACAAGACCTCCGACATAACTCGAACCGGTTACGGTTCCACGCGAATAACTACATTCAATTAATGCGCTATTATTCGTTTTACCGACAAGACCGCCTGTGGATTGGCCCGAGGTTATCGAACATGTGCTATACGATTCATGGATCTCACTGCTGTAGCGAAGAAATCCAACTAACCCGCCCGTTGTGGACGAACCGGTCACGCTTCCAGTGCTGTAACACCTCTGAATACTGGTTGACCCAATACAAAGTGAGGCCAGAGCACCCGTTCGGGTACTACCCGTAATCGAGCAACCGACGATTCCCAGGTCTGTAATTGTCGCTCCATCAGTGCGACCAAAGAAACCCTGATCGTTCGCATCACGATCGATGAACAAGTTACTGATAATGTGATTGCCACCGTCGTAAACCCCGGTGAACGAAGTTGTACCGTCTCCAATTGGAGAAAATCCGGCACCACTGTTCCAGGTAGATGTCGTGGAGGCATCGATATCCGATGTTTGCTCAAAGTGTTTTGACCAGGATGTATTATTCGTACTTACCCACTGTAGATTACTAATTGTGGATATCTGATATGGACTCGCCAATGTGCCCGAACCGGTAGGCTGAACACCATCAGCGATAAGATAAACAGAAAAGATGAGGAAAACGGCAATTAAAGGGCAACGCATCATAGTAACCTCCTTCATTGCAGTCATTGAGAGTCAGAATAATGAATGCCTGTCAAGAATTTTACTTTTTAAGAATCAATTTCTAAATGACGGTGAGAATTATCGTTATAGAAAAAGCCCCAGTAAGAGTTTCTGGGGCTTCTCATAGCAACTAAAAATCAATTAGGGAGAATCGATACAATTGACCGGGCATTCCGCTGCACATGCACCACAATCGACGCATTTCGACGGATCGATCCAACGCTTCCCATCAACCTCGGAGATTGCTTCAACCGGACAGACTACTTCGCATGCGCCACAGTTGATGCATTCGTCTTTTCTGATCTTGAAAGCCATGATACCTCCTGTTCAATTTAACTGATTTAACTGTCTAACATCACTCGTGTCAAGCAGTTTATAATCAGAAACCCGTTAAAAAAATACAGGCACATCGATTCGACGTGCCTGTATGTGCTTTCCAACATATCATTGCTATAACAGCTTTGACGACTCGGTTGGCCTGGGTGTTTTCAAAACCAGAATACGAAGCGTTCTATCCGACATATTGTGCCAGCAATGCGGTACCATCTTCGGGCTTTCGATCAACGTGTCCTGAACTACTTGAAGGCTCTCCTCGCCAATATCTACAACCCCGGTTCCTTCCAGCACGTAGAATACGACGTCCACCGGTGTAATGTGCCGGATCAGCGATTCACCCGGTTCCAGCGTGATGTGCACCACTTGCGCATGTTCAGAATCGTGCAGCTTGCTTACCTTCACCTTATGTGGCGTATCCAGCAACTTCGCCATTTTGTATGTGTTGATTTTCATTTATTTATCCTTTATCCCTCATCCTCCCACGTTCTCCCGTAGAAGGGAGAACGCGCTTGAGGATGTTTCTTCATTATTTCCCAGCCATCATCGCTTCGACATCCGACTGGACATCACCGATGGGCTTTATATCAAAGTTTTCGACCAGCACCTTAGCCACATTAGGCGAGAGGAAAGCCGGAAGGGTCGGCCCGAGGCGGATACCCTTCACGCCGAGGAAGAGCAGCGCCAGCAGCACCGCGACAGCCTTCTGTTCGTACCAGGCGATGTCGAATGAGATGGGTAGATCGTTGATATCCTCCAGCCCAAAGACTTCCTTGAGTTTGAGCGCGATAACCGCCAGCGAATAGGAGTCGTTGCACTGTCCGGCATCAAGCACGCGCGGAATACCGCCAATATCGCCCAGATCGAGCTTGTTGTAGCGATACTTGGCGCAACCAGCCGTTAGGATGACAGCGTCTTTCGGAAGCGCTTCGGCAACATCGGTAAAGTAATTGCGTGACGGGAACCTGCCGTCGCAACCCGCCATAACCACAAAACGCTTGATCGCTCCGGATTTCACCGCGTCCACGACCTTGTCCGCCAGTTGCATTACCTGATGATGCGCGAATCCACCGACAATCTCACCGGTCTCGATCTCCGTCGGAGCAGCGCATGTCTTGGCCAGTGCGATGATTTCAGAGAAATCCTTCTTTCCGCCTTCTGCGCGATTTGGAATGTGTTTCACGCCGGGGTAGCCCACGATCCCGGTGGTGAAGATGCGATCCTTGTAGGAATCCTTCACCGGCACGATGCAGTTAGTGGTCATCAGGATGGGGCCGTTGAACGACTCGAATTCCTCGTTCTGCTTCCACCATGCATTACCGTAGTTACCTACGAAATGCTCGTACTTCTTGAATGCCGGGTAGTAATTCGCCGGTAGCATCTCGCTGTGGGTGTAAACATCCACGCCGGTGCCTTCGGTTTGCTCAAGCAGCTCCTGCATGTCCTTCAAGTCATGCCCGGAGATGAGGATACCGGGATTTCCGCGAACACCGATATTGACCTTCGTGAGCTCGGGGTTGCCGTAGGTCTCGGTGTTGGCCTGATCCAGCAGGGCCATAGTGCTCACGGCCACCTCACCTGTCCTCATCGTGAGCGCGACCAGTGCGTCTACCGAAAGATCTTTCGTCGTGGCAGCAAGCGCTTCCACGATGAAGCTGTAGATATCGGGATTTTCATGGCCCAGCACCGCGGCATGTTCGCCATATGCACTGATACCTTTGACGCCATAGATGATCAATTCGCGCAGAGAGCGTATATCCTCGTTCTCGGTGTCCAGGACTCCCACGGTCTGTGACTTCGCGATGATCGCCGCTTCGTCTTCCTCATACCACATGGCGCAGTCCGGTAGATTGTCCGAGATGCCGTACTTTTTCTTCAAGCCGTCGCGCAGAACGACAGCGTAGCGAATTTGTGCCAGCAGATCGTCGCGATCGAAATTGGCGTTGGTGATGGTCTTGAAAAGCGAGACCATGAAGAACTTGCCTGTCTCGGATTCGATCGGCTGACCCGATTTCTCCTGGATAACGGCAATGCCCTTGAGCGTGTAGATCAATAAATCCATCATGTCTGAAGCTTCCGCGGGTTTACCGCAGACGCCCTTGGCGAATCGACAGCCCTTATTTCCGGCTGTTTCTTGACACTGATAACAGAACATAGGTTCCTCCTTAGGATAGGTTTCCGTTTATGGTTACAATGTGTAATCTGACGAAAATCGTCTTGCCGGCGAGTTCCAGCGCTTTGCGGACAATCACTTCGATCCCGCCGCAGCATGGAACCTCCATGCGAACGATGGTCAGCGATTTGATGTCCTGCGTGCGGAAGATCTCCGCCAGCTTTTCGATGTAACGGTCGATGCCCGTGTCCAGCTTGGGACAGAGCGTGATCACGACCTTGTCTTTCACAAACTTGCGATGAAAATCGGCGTACGCGAACGGCACGCAGTCGGCACTGATGAGCAGATCCGCGTTGTGAAGATACGGCGCGGAAGGGTTGATCAGGTGCAACTGCACGGGCCAGGTGCGTAGCATGGACGGCATGGGCTGATTCGACGCCGGTTCGGGCGACGTCACAGGCTCGATCTTCTTCGTCGCGCTGCCCGGGCAACCACCCTCGACGCTGCATGACTTGTTCTCCAACTGCGGGATCTCGATCCCCTTCTCCCGGAGCGCTTCCAGCGCTTGCGAGAGATAGACCAGTTCGCCATGATCCTTGAGGTGTTGCAGATGCGCCTTGATGGTCGCCGGGCCAGCCTCGATAATGGACTGGATCACCGTGCGCTCGTCATAAGGCTGCGCTTCGCGTTCTTCGATGGTGATCGCACCCTGCGGACACTCCCCGATGCAAGCCCCGAGGCCGTCGCAAAGATAGTCGCCAACCAGGCGTGCTTTGCCGTCGATGAGCTGCAACGCGCCTTCCGGGCACCCTGGTATGCAGAGGCCGCAGCCGTTGCAGAGCTTTTCATCGATCGATATGATTTTTCGTTTCATAGCATCCTCTTTATGCGAGTGAACGCTCACTAACATGACTCCGCCAAGTAAAAAGCGGCGTTCACCCCTTGTTTTTTTAGCTTTTCAAAAGAATCCGTAGTGACTGGATCAGGGCCTTGCCCTCATCCACAAGATTGAATTGCTGATTTTCCAGCGTCCAGCGCGTGACCAACAGACGAAGTGCGCCAACGGTCAGCATGAAGACGTGGTCGAACGCCAGATCGGTTCGGATTTGATGTTCCTTGATTGCTTGCTGCAGGCAGCTTCGGACGAACATGCGATGTTGTTTCATCATGTCGAGCATCATGTGGGTGAGCTCGGCGTCCATTTTGAAATTGGCCTCGCACATGAGCACGTTGGCCCAGTTCGGGTTGTCCATGAAATAGCGGAACCGCATGGCGAAGAAGGAATCGAGCTTGTCGATGCCGGTGAGGTTGCGATGCTCGATCTCCTCGTGGAAACCATCCATCGTGTCCTCAAAGCGCCGGATAATGGTCGCGAGGATCTCCTTCTTGCTCTCGAAGTGACGGTACAGCGCCGGCTCGGAGAATCCGATCGCCTTTGCCAGGTTCTTGATGGTCAGGTTCATCACGCTGCTTTCCGCGATAAGCTCGACGGCCTTTTCGATGATCTCTGTCTGTCGTTCGGTCAGTTCCATGTATACTCCACTTTCGCTATTTCGTTTTCACTGTGTGAAAGCCGACGATCCACTAACATGAATTCGCTACGCGAACTCACAACGCTCATGTTTTCGTTTTGACTGCGTCAAAGCCGAAAATGGTTAGTTAACACTCACAAACAAGATATTTCAATGGGTTCCGGATGTCAAATTATTTTTTGGGGGAAACTCTCCCCTGTCCCCTCTCTTTGAAAAAAAGAGAGGGGTACGTCCATGTAAGATTCTGCAATCGATATAAATACGATGGGAATGAAAATTTACGATATCGCTTCATCTGTCACCTGCACCATCCTCTCTACTCCCCTCTCTTGATTCCAAGAGAGGGGCTGGGGGTGAGTTTGAAAAACATTGACATAAGAAAACCCTGCATTAAGAAAAGCGAAAACATCCCGGAGAGAAGATTATGGCAAGATGGGTACGATATGAAGTCGGTAAGCGAGTTCGCAAGCCACATATCAGGAAAGAGGATGGCAAACGATTCAAATGGTGGATTACTTTACGTTTCTTCGATGACCAAAACAGGATATTGGGCAGTAAAAAATATCACTATACAACCAATGAAACTGTTCTAGATGATATTCTCCAAGAGAAGCATGTCAGTTTAAATCGATGTTATATCAAGAACCTGTCTTTATGTTGGGAAGGAGTTGAAGGCTTCTGTCATGTAGACTTATCCGATGCTAGAAGCGCTTTTTTCGATGGTGGTATCGATTTTATGAAAGCGTATATGAGTGATGGAGGAATAGATTTCACTGAAGCTCAATTTGCGAATGGAGAAGTGCGATTTGCTCTCGCAAATTTTGGCAACGGTGATGTGAGCTTTGAAAATACTAGCTTTCAGAATTCATGCGTGAATTTCTACTTCTCCTGCTTCAGGAATGGAACTGTAAACTTCGACCAAGCCCTGTTTATCCAATCAGATTTAGATTTTCAAGATGCACAATTCTATAGCAGTGAAATCACCTTCAGAGGCACTATCTTGTTAAGCTCTAATATCCAGTTTAACGATACTCAATTTGACGCAAGTATAGTCTATTTTGTTAAAATGCAGCTCAGAAGGAGTAACATGAGCTTCTCAAATGCGCAAATCAACCGAGCATTGTTCGAGTCAATGACGTGGAAGAGGCTACTTGACTTCACAGTAGAGAAAGTAAATTCTGTAAGATTCCATAAGTGTTATTTTTATGATGATGTTGATTTTACTGAAACTGAGATTGAAGTCATTGAATTCGAGGATTGTACCAATCATGAGTTAATCAGAATAAAATGGAAAGAAAACAACCTAGAAAAAGCAATCGAAGCCATCATGGACCAGAGACAAACAGATCAAGACGATCAATGGCAATACACAAATTCAGCCAAGCATCGCCGTGCCGCCGAAACGGCCCTTCTTCTCAAGGAAAACTTCCGCAAAATGGGGCGATACGATGATGAAGACGAAGCCTATGTATGTTATAGAGACCATCAGGTTAGAAGCGATTATTATGGTCGGAAGCCCGGCATCTGGAATTGGATCAAAGCGCGATTCAAATATGATTTCATACGTTTCTGGTTTGGCAAGATTTCTGGATACGGTACAAAACCTATCAATGCAATTATGTCGATGATTTTAGTGTGGTTTTTATCCGCGATAATCTACTGTTCCCGGGCTAATGACCTACTTAAAGATATACCAACAAATTACGTATGCAAGATATCATCATTGATCAGTGAGAACCAGCTTGAATTCAGAGTAGATTGGCTGATTAAGTTCGGATACTCTTTGTATTACAGCGCGATAACGTTCCTCACCATCGGATACGGGGATGTTTTCCCTACAACGGGATGGCTCAGGCTTGCAAGCGGCCTCGAAGGCTTTCTTGGCCTGTTCCTGATGTCGGTGTTCACGGTTACGTTCATGCGCAAGGTGCTGCGGTAAACGGGAATCAAATCCACCACGCCCATTCGGCAAATTTCGCAGGAAAGAGTGTTTTTTATTGTGCGATTTTTCTCGCTCGTTTATTCTGGCACTCGAGGAGAGAGAAATATGTTGACTGTAAAAGAAATTTCGGACCCGAACCATATCAAATTGATGGTGGACGAGAAGCGCCAGGAAGTGCTGCGCGTGCTTCGTAATCAGGACGAACCCATGACGGTGAAGCAGATCGCGGATGAGCTCGGGGTCAAACCCGCCAACGTCCATTTCCACGTGAAGAAGCTGGAAGAGATCGATATCCTGCATATGGTCCGAACCGAGGAAGTCCACGGCATCATCGCCAAATATTATGAACCGACCGCGATGATCTTCAAACTCACCTGCAAGGAGCTTGATCCGGGCACTCAAATGCAGGTCAACATGAACTTCGCATCCGCCGCCGAGATATCCTTCGAGAAAGAGAAGCAGAAATTCATCGAGATCAGCCAGCGAGGCCAGAGCGGCGGTAAACGGCTCTCCAACAGCGATATCTACCTGACACGAGAAGAATTCACCGAGCTGAACGATCTCATCGATGGTATCATCGACAAATACCGCTATCAGACAAACGAAAAGCAGGCAATCCACCACATGTTCTTCAGCTGCATAACAGATTTATCTGAATAGGATTTGGCACGCACGCCGTTGTCAGCTATAATTTCAGGTAAAGAGAGGTATGCATGAGTGATTGCCCGAAAATCGAGTTCTGTCCCTTTTTCAATGGGCAGATGCCACAGCCGACCCAGACAGCTGTTTCGCTGAAGGAAGTGTATTGCCTCGCGGACTACGACAAGTGTGCCCGTTATCGAGTCGCGACGCAGTTCGGAATTAAGAGTGTACCAGCCGATCTTTTCCCCTTTGAGCAGAAGAAAATTGATAAAATCAGACAAGACTACGAGAAGAAATCCAAGCGATATTAACCGTCTGCGTATATCCCGCCAATTCCACACAATAAAAAACTTGCAATAAAATGAATCATGCTCGTTAATCTCCTTCATCAAGGAGGAACGTCATGACTTCAGCTAAACGAATCATTATCGCTACCCTGATGGGTGCGGTTTCCGGCATCATATGCTGCCTGTTCGCTTCCAGCGGCGGTGAAATGCCATTCGCGTTACTGGCATCCATTTTTACCGGACGAATGTTGATCGGCTTCGTCATAGGAATCAGCGCAATGAAGATGCACTGGGCGATTCACGGTCCGCTCATGGGCCTGATCGTCAGCATTCCCGGCGGATTCGGATCCATGCTTGGCGGTAATCCGCCCATGACCGGCCCAACGCTGCTGATCGCCACCGTTGTGATGGGAATGATCTACGGATTCCTGATCGAACTGGTCACCTCAGTGCTGTTCAAGGCGCGTCAGAAGAGCGTTTAGAGCTCACTCGATAGTATTTCCCGCAATCCTTGCAATAGTACTGCGGGTCGTTACCGGTTGTGCAGCATCCACCCAGTTTGACAGTTCCTGCTGCCAATCCCTGGATCAACTGCGCGTTCATCACAGGCGTACCATATTGTATTTCGGCCAGAGCCTGTCCGCACTTCGGGCAGGCTTCCGGCTTTTCTATCAAATCGATTATTTCTTTCGGCATTCAATCTCCTTCGACATCCTGTCGGAAACGACTTATTTAATCAGCATAGCCTTTCCGGTTAAAACGCGATCGGTCGTCTCCAGTCTGTAGTAATATACACCGGTCGAGACCGTTTTGCCAACTTCATCGGTTCCATCCCATAAGATCGAGCGATTCGAACCCGGTTCGATGAAGCCGTCAAACAGTGTTTTCACACGTTGTCCCTTGACATTATATACTTCCAGCCGGACGTGTTCAAGATCGTTTTCTGACGCAAGATCAAAGTAGATACGTGTATCAGGATTGAACGGATTCGGGTAGTTTCCCAACAGACGCGATATCAACGGCTCAGCAGGATCGACCTCTTCCCCATCTTCCTCGATCGCCACATGATACGAACCAAGATACGACACACCTCCATCCGCTTCCAGCACTTGAAGCCAGTAGAAGTAATCGGAATCTACCTCAACCGAGTCATCCAGATACTGGTAAAGTGTCGAGCAGGTCGAATTTTCCGCCGGAATAAGCGACGTTGTCATCATCATTGCTTCATCGAGATTATCGGTATCCGCTCGCAGCACATGGTAACCAAGCCTGTCGGTCTCCGCTTCCACAGTCCATTCCAGCAAAACGCCTCCACCATGAATCTGCGACCAGAGCATGGTGATCAGTTCGCTGGGCAGCGTTGTGTCATCCGGATCGGTAATGCACCAGTTGGAAAATTCGCTGACGCCAGGCAGCGTTACGGTGTTGGTTGCCGTATCTACCGTACCGCCCATTTCGACCCAACTACTTCCGTTGTAACGATAGAGAACAAGCCTTGTCTCGGATGCCGCAGGATCAGCAAAACCACCGTTGTTGAGCTCGTCAGTAGTGTAAAAAAATGTCAGATCGCAATCGAAGGTTCCGCTTCCACCCTTGGTGTCGATTTCAAACCAGCAGCGTACAACGCGATCGTTCTCCGGCAAGAGAGGCGGGAACTCATTCAGGTGTTTGGTCAGCGTAACGTAGTCAATGTCCTCGCTGCTGAAATCGATCTCCGCTACCGTAGGCGCACCGATTTCATCGGCCATACTGAACGAATACGTGCCGGTTCCGGCAATCGCTTCTCTGATTTGGTACGGCGTTTCGTCATACGCCCCGTAGGCGTTAAGTTTGCCATAGCCCCAGCGTGTATCTGGGTTTCCATCCGGGATTGCGCCGGTCCGTGAATCATTGTAGGCCGTGTCTATCAGCATCTGTCGAAGTCCGTCTGGTTTCGCATCTGGATATTTCTGATACATGAGGGCAATCGCGCCAGCTACATGAGGTGCTGCGCCACTGGTACAGCAGAGGGATGAATAGCCTGTCGTGCTCGTCGTGTTTGCCGCATATGCATCTGTAGGCGCCGTCAGATCCGGTTTGTCGCGTCCATCGCTTGTCGGCCCGGAGCTGGATTGCGAATACATCACACCGGTTGTCTTGCTGTGCGCACCCACGCTGATGCATTCCAATCCCGAGGCCCAGGCATTCAATGTATATTGCCCGGTCTGGTAGGTGGTAAAATGCCCCGTTATATGATTCTGGACAACATACGCAGACCACATTCCGCCTTCGTCGTCATAGCTTGCGTCCGGGACAGTCAAATCAATCTGCCATTCATCGCCAACCGTAATCGTGCCTGTAGTATCACAAACAACCACAAGTATCATCGGACCGGAGTCATGCCAGATTTCCAACCTGCCGTCGGGCGTCTCGAAGTATTCGTCCTGGTCGGTGACTGTCGTGGTGTAATCGCTTCCGGAAGGAGAGGTGACCGTCACATCGAAGTCGTCACCCTGCTTGTAGCTGATGAATGCGCCGAGATAATCGGCATAGTGGCTAGTTCCGGTGTCGCTGTAGCTGTCAACACGCATTGTGAGGTTAGAAGTAGGTGCACCATATGTAGCTGTCCCGTATGCGTGATCGGAGGTTGTATAATAGTTACCGGCGGCAACAGACACGGAACGGCCTTCGTTGGAAAAATTGTCGATCGCTTGCGAGATCGCGTCAGTACCGTCCGCAATAGCGTATTTGGTACCCAGACTCATGCTGACAGAGACCGGCTCGACCAGTGCATCCGATTTTTGCTCGATATAGGAAAGCGCATCGACAATGTTGTAATCGTACTGATCGACCTTCACATAAATGATATCCGCTCCGGGAGCCATACCTATGCGGGTTCCTCCACTTGCCGAGCCATCGCCTGCCGCGATGCCCATGCAGGGCGTTCCGTGGTTGGTGCCAGTCGTTGCCGGGCCATTATCGGCCTGAAGATCCGATTGCGAATATTCTCTTCCATATCCGCAGCCTGATTCGGAGGGCGCTGTACCACCTGTTCCCGTCTGATCCCAGATATACAACGTACGAACGCCGGCAAGACCACCATCCGTGAAATCTTCGTGCTTCCAGTTGAATGGCGTCGAATCGATTACTGCAACGATCACACCCGATCCATCGACACCGAGTGCTTGAATCGCGTCGGCGTTGCAGCCTGCGTAATCGGAACCATTGACAAGATCGGAAGTGGAGTCGTCCAGAAGCAATTCATGGCGTTTGGAAAAAAATATTCTCTCGATCCCAGGAATCCGGTTTAAACTCGGAACCTGATCCATCGGCAAGGTAACCGTCTGGACATCGCCAACTCTTCCGCCTGTTTTCAAACCGTATGATTGCAGTAATTCCGCGGATATATTACCCTGGATAATCAGTGTGATCATGGAGTCGCCGCGCGCCATGTTCGGCTGCATCACAGGGGTCAGTGAACAGTTATTTGACGATATGCTCACTCCGATAAGAAAAGTATTCGTCAGAAAAAAAAGTATAAACACAAACCAGCATCTTCGGTGCATCTCAACCTCCAATCTTGTTGATAATCCATAGTACTACATCAATCCAAACCAATCAAGTTTTTCCTTTTTTGTAAGTTTTCACGAATGGATTTAATTCAAAAAAAATGGTTTTTCCCGGGAACAGCAGTATAATGTAAAAAAAAAGCTTTACAAACCTCTTTCCCGTTGACAAAACGTAAATGAGGCGGTGACTGGCTGAGAGGTATGATACGGGATTCCAGTTGCCGGAAATAATTGTCAGGACAAAGTATGGCTAAATATGTTGTAGTCAATATCGCCGACATGAAGGTTTCAGACAAGCCAGAAGATACAATCGTCACCTATTCACTCGGTTCTTGTGTGGCTGTCGTTCTGTACGATCCCGTGCAGAAGGTCGGTGGAATGATTCATGTGATGTTGCCGGATTCGTCCATCGAGCGCGATCGTGAAAACCTTGTTCCTTTCAAATATGTCGATACCGGAGTTCCGCTGTTGTTCAAATCATTATTCGGCCTTGGTGCAAAGCGCAATCGCGTGATTGTCAAGGTGATCGGCGGTAGCAACGTTATGGATAAGAACAAGTTTTTCAATATCGGGGAGCGGAATTACGCAGCTGTCCGTAAAATACTGTGGCGAAATAACATCATGATTACAGCCGAGGATGTTGGCGGCTCCAAGAGCCGTACCGTTAGACTTTATGTCGAGACAGGCCGATGCGTGATTTCCAATTCGTCCGAGGAGTATGAGATATGATAAAGATGTCTGACATTGTTGCGGATATTGAATATCTTCCTCCTTTCAGCAAAGTCGCGCAGAAAGCTATGACCATCATCCGCAACGAGGATTTCAGCGTTCGCGAGCTTACTGATCTGATCAAATACGATCCATCGCTCACGGCGAACATCCTCAAGGTCGTTAATTCTGCCGCTTACACCAAGAGCAGCGAGATTAACGATCTGCAGACGGCTATCAGCTATCTGGGCGTAAACCAGATGACATCCATCATCATGATTTCCGCCGCCAGGAAGTATTTCGAGAAATACCTTCCCGGCTACGAATCGCTGCAAGGTGAGATATGGGAGCACTCGCTCTCAGTGGCGACCATCGCCGAAGAACTGCGTAAATACGAACCAAACCTCGATCCCGCGATACTTTTTACTGCCGCACTGCTCCACGATATCGGAAAGATTATTATGAGCCAGTACGTATCGGATGAGTTCGAGAAAATAATAACACTTGTTCAGGAGACAAGTATCGACTTCACCACGGCCGAGCGTAAAATCATCGGATTCACGCACCCGGTCGTCGGTTCCGCGATCCTGAAGAAATGGAACTTCAGCAAAGTCATCACGGACGTCGCGAAATTCCATCACAATCCGGACCGGAGCAATAGCCCTTACGTCTATATCGTTGCGCTCGCAGACTACATCGCGTTTTTGATCGGCAAGCTCTCGACGCGCGATTCTCTGGCGTATTCGGGCTATGAGCAACTCCTGCTCAAGTATAACATCAAAAGCCGCGAACTGGACCAGATCATCTCAGGTTCGGTCGATAAAATAAAAGACCTGGTTGAAAATTTAACTCTTTAGGAGATTATTCGTATGTCATTGAAGCTGCTGATAGTAGATGACTCGCGTTCGCTTCGAAAAGTAATGATAAAAGTCATCCGTATGTGTCATATCGGAGACGTTGACTTTCTGGAAGCCGGCAACGGTATCGAAGGACTGGATGTTCTCGCCGGAAATTGGGTCGATATGATCTTCACCGACATCAATATGCCCGAAATGGACGGGTTCACCTTTGTCAACGAAGTGCGAAAGAACGATATGTTCAAGTACACTCCAATCGTGGTGATCACATCGGAAACCAGAAGCGACGAAATTCTCGATGTATTGGGAGACAAGGTAGCTGGACTGCTGCACAAACCGTTCAGACCCGAAGAGGTTCGCGAATACCTCACAAGGCTATTAGATATAGGAGATGCACTCGATGAAGAAGATGAAAGTTTTGAGGGATACGATTTCTAACATCCTCGAAGAGATGTTCTTCCTGGTTGAAGAAACCCCACCCGATGAAATTATCGAATCCTACCGTTTCTGCACACGGTTCGACGACGACGCTTTCCAGTTCAGACTCCTGCTCGGGAAAGACCTCGCTACCGAGCTGACCGTCAATTTCCTTGGCCTGCCCGATGAACCCACCACGGACGACATCGCCGACTGCCTTCAGGAAATCGTTAACATGATCGGCGGAAACTTCATCGGCAAGCTCTATCCCCATCACGCGAAGCTCCTGCCCTTCCCAAAGACGGTACCATTCGAAGAGATGAAACAGGATGCTCCCGATTTCGAATCGGAGATGATCTTCTATCGAAATCAACCCATGAAAATCATGTTCAAAGAAGTATAGAAACCTTTTGATTATTCAAAGCTGCCATTCCGGCAGCTTTTTTTATGCCCGGTACTTTCCACTTCTTGTCACTATTTTCCTTGACGCATCCTCGACAATCTCATGACTCTTTCTCATATGGGAGGGCAACCATGCGATATCTACATTTATTGATTTTACTCGCCATGAGCGCATTGTTATACAGCACCAATTTTATGAACGTAGTGTGGGAACAGCAAGGCGAACAAGCCTGTGACGATTACGGCTACTATGTTATTGCGCTAGATTTCAATGGTGACGGCATCGATGATTTGGCGGTGAGTGCTCGAAGATATTATCTTGACGAAGAAATACATTACTACCGTGGTAAGCTATATGTTTATTTTGGCTCAGACGATGGATTATCTAGCGTACCAGATCTTACAATTTCTACCCCCATTGATACAAGTAAAGTGTACATTGAATTGTGGAGAGATATTCAGAATCTTGGTGATATGAATGGTGATAACTGTGACGATTTAGGATTTAGTTATAGCTATGCAATTAACAATGGGGATTACCAATATTGCTTTTATACGGGGATTTTACTAGGTAACACGATAAATGATACGATTCCTGACTACTGGTATTTACATAGTACATCCGATCGAGCAATCAATCCCCTCGGCGACATCAACGGTGATGGCTACGACGATGCGGGAATTACGGAAGATCGTGCCGATACACTATCCTATTCCATCGTCTATGGCGGGAGCTTCGAAAGGGTACCGTTCGTGGATTCCCTCTACACGCGGAATGGAAAGGGATTCCGCGGCTTAGGAGATGTAAACGGTGACGGCTACGACGACTTCAACTACTATTACGAACTCGACTGGGATGGAACCCGTTATCGCCATTACAATCGCTTCTTCTATGGAGGTCCGACGCAAACTACGACGCCGGATTATGAGCTGGAGTTTCTCGTATTGCCGAATCTGTGGTATGAGTTGTGGCCTGCCGGAGACTGGGATGGCGATGGCTATGATGATTTCGTGATCTCGGGGTATGATGTGGACGAGGAATCGATGACTGCGATCGGTTGCCCCTTATGGAGAGGTGGCGAAACCATCCACTGGGATTGGTACGGTTATATCGAGTATTATTCTGACCTGATGCCATCATTCGGTGATCTGAATGGAGACGGCAAGGGAGACATCATTAAACCATACCATTATCCAGCGTCAGGAGCAGGCGGATATCTATATTTCTACCTGGGCGATCAAAATGGGACATGGGATTTTAATCGAGGAAACGGACAGGACGGTTTTGGAACCTCCCGTTCTCATGCCGTTGGCGATTTCGATAACGACGGGTTCGATGATATCGCCGTGGGAGCATATGGAGATGGCGGGAACGCTTATTGGAACTGGGGGCATGTGTACGTTTACGGCGGACATGAGGATCTTGAAGAGGTGGATACCGATGATACGAGCGACGAGTCAGTTCCATCTTCAGATATTACTTTTAATGCCTACCCGAATCCGTTCAACCCGGAGATATCGTTCGAGATCAAGACGGATACCGAATACCACAATTTGACGATAGAAATCTATAATATACGAGGGCAAAAGGTGGAAACGATTGCGGTCGATCATGCCGGTGAAACCGTAACCTGGAAACCGAAAGACAAAGCGAGCGGAATCTACTTCTGTAAGCTCAAGATGGATGGTCATGTCATCCAGACGAAAAAGGTGACGCTGATGAAATAGGGTTCTCCTTCGTCGAACCGACCCTCTCCCTGAGAAAAGGGCGAAGGTTAGGATTAGTGATATGGACGAGTCGCCTGCGTAACCAGAGGGATCAATACTCGAACATGTTCATGACGCCGTTGAACTGGCGATACACCATCCGAACGACCATATCGAAATCTTTTGGCGAAATACCAAGCATCTGCCATACCCAACGGGGTAACGGCTCGACGTAACGATTGCCGGATTCGCCGATCATCATGGCCTTGGCGATGTTGTTTCCGGCTGTAATAGCGGCTACTACCTGCTTATCCGACCGCGCCAGCTCAAAGAAATGATGGTGTCGGATCGCGGAGACAAGGTAGTCCGGGAAATTCCACTGTTCCGCGAAAAACGCGCCCACCTCCTGGTGAGTCATGGACATCACGTTGTTTTCCGCGACGAGCAGCCGCATCTCGGGATTACGGTCCATTTCGCGCTCTATTGCCGAATTGATATCGGGCAAGTGTTTGATGAGAATAAACTTGCCTACATCATGCAGCAACCCGGCCAGGAAATACTCTTCCCAATAGCGCTTCTTGATGGTCAATGATGCCAGATAGCGCGAAGCCACCGCCACAGCGACCGAATGCTTCCAGAGGTCCTGGCACTGCTGCGTGGGTCGCTCGGGGAAAAGCACCTTCTGCATAATATCCATGGTGAAAATCTGCGTCACTTGATCCAGGCCGATTACCGCGATCGCCTGCTGGATAGTCTTGACCTTCTTGACCAGGCCATAGACCGGCGCATTGGATTTCCGCAGCAGTTCCGCGACCAGCGAGGTGTCCTTCTCCAGACACTCCACGATCTCGACTGCGTTGACAGTAGGCTTGCGAATCAGGTGTTTGAATTCGATCAGTGCGGCTGTTTTAGCCAAATAGTCCTGTTGCTCCTGATGGATCAGGTTCAACCGGTTCAAAAATTCTTGTCTCTCCATGCTCCCAACGTTCTTGAATGAGGTGATCGATCACGACATCCATCAGTTTTTCCATGTACGGATCGTATTTGCAATATTTGAAGACCTGCTCCACATCCCGAATCACCATGCGTGACAACACATTCCGATCTTCTTCGGGAATCGTATCGGGTATATCCTCGTCGCCTTCTTCGAAGACAAGTACGCGCTTAATGTTAAGCGCCGAAAGCATCTCCCTGTAATCCATCAGACGCGAGCCGTGCCGCAGCAGAATCTTGCCTTTCGGCGTGTAGATATCCTTCGCCAGGATCATCCCTTCTTTGATATCGACTAACCGTACTTCTGTCATTGACCTGCCTCCCGATGAAAGCCGAACTGCCGGCTCAGGTATTGGTAGAGCTCTGTCAGTATCAGCGTCGGATTGACATGACCCTCGACGCGTCGTTTGAGCTCATCGAGATCCTTTACCATCACGCTGATCTTTTCATCGACATCGTGCTGCTTGCGATAGAAGAAATCGAAGAGCTCCGATTTATCGATGTTGGCGATATCGGATGGATTGTTCTTGTAGTAGGCGATATCACCGAGCCATAGATTGACGTAGGAAATGAAGTCGATCAGCGCGCCCTGCGTGAGCTTTGTGCGTTGGTGCCGCAGGAAATCGATCATGGCGAGGTCGTCGTTCGCTGCGAGGATCTCCATGAAATCAAGGGATATCTTCCGCAGCTCGATACCGCCGTCCTCGATCAACTGAAGCGCTTTCTCCACATCACCGTTGGCAATGCGTGCATAAGTCTTGGCCTCGACGCTGTCCAACGCTCGTTCGCTTTGCAGGATCTTCTCCACATTGGTTCTGGGAACCGACTGGAAGGCGATCTTCTGGCAGCGGGAACGAATCGTGGGCAGGAGCGAATCGGGCTTGGTCGTGGTGAGAATGATCACCGTATCCGGTGGTGGCTCTTCAAGCGTTTTCAGGAATGTGTTCGAGGCGGAGATGTTGAGCAACTCGGCGTTCTCGATGATGTAGATTTTGTAGCGGCTTTCGTTTGGCGACATGCTGATCCAGTGCTGAAGCATCAGGATCATATCGCGCCGGATCTCCACGTTGCTGGAAAAGAAAAACTCCTTCCACGGAGTGTCTCGACGGTTATCGATATACGCCTGGTATTCAGCCAGCAGTTTCGTGTTCTTGATCTCTCCTTCGGGCGTGATGTTCAGGTTGGGCGTCGGGAAGATGTAGATGAAATCGGGGTGCGAGAAGGAGAGAAACTTTTTACACGACGAGCAGGTGCCACATGGCCGCTTATCGCGCGTAGAGAGGCAGTTCAGCGCCATTCCGAAATAGAGTGCGCTGGTTACTTTCCCCACACCGCGGGGACCGTGAAAGAGATAGCTTTGGGCAAAACGGTTCTCCTTCACGGCATGCCGCAGGATCGAGAGTGCTCGATCCTGCCCGTGTATGCGATCGAAAAGGGACATTGGTTATCAGGCCAGAATCTGAAGCGTCTCGCCGCTATGCTTGCTCAGCGTCTTCTCGATGGTTTTCACGACAAACGGACTCTCGAATCCTTCCGAGAGGATGTCGAGATAGATCACGTCGTAGGACTTCCCGGCGAGGTTCTTGGCGGAACGACGGCTGCCGATCTGGTTAAATCCCACCTTCTCGAAGCAGCGCAGTGCGCGTTCGTTGAAGCCATCGACCATTACCATCACGTTGGTCAGGTTGAGCACGTTAAAGGCGTAATCAAGCAGAAGATTGGTTGCATCTACGCCGAAACCGCGATTCCAATAGTTCTTGTCGCCAATCATGATGCCCATCTCGGCAGTACCGTTGATGTAATCGACGTGGTGCAGATCGCAGCTTCCGATCAGCTTCTCGGTTGTGGCATCGACGATAGAGAAAGCCGGTTCCTGATTCAGAGCTTTTTCCTCAAGGATGTCTTGTTCGACACCGAGGTTGTAAATCTTGTGGTTGATCGCGAGGAATTGCAGCACCTCGGCATCATTGATCCATTCGGTGTACTTTTCGGCGTCACTCGGATCCAATGGAGAAAGGTACACTTTTTTACCGATGAGTCTTCTAAAATGCATGGTATCTCCTTTATTGAGTAATCATTACCTTCAATCTTACATCAAACGCTATACATTCAACGCGTATTCGAAACGTCGGATGGTCTCATCCAACCCGAGGCTATGAACGATGCGCGGAATATCCGGCCCATGTTGCTTACCAATAAGCGAAAGTCGGATCGGCGGATAATAGGCCTTGCCTTTGAGCTCGAGCGCTTTCATGCCACCTTTGACCATCTCCGCAACTTCGTCTTTCGTCCAGTCGTCTTTTTGTGACAGTTGCTCGATCATATACCTGCAAACCTTCTTCGAGTCTTCGCTGCGAAGAACTTCCAGCTTTTCATCGTCGAATTCGGGTTTCTCGTAGTAAATACGACCGTGTTCAACCAGCTCCGGCATCAGTGTGGCATAGTCGCGCGCGGTGTCCAGTACACTGGCGAGCTTCTCGTCCGTTCCCGGGTCGATACCGGCATCCACAAACCATTCCCGTGCGCGTTCGGTGAGTGATTCCAGTGGAATGCTGCGCATGTACATGCCGTTCATCCATTCCAGCTTGGTCATATCGAACACCGCGCCGGCTTTGTTCACCTTCTCGAACGAGAAGTCTTGCACCATCTCTTCCAGGCTGAAGATCTCTCTGTCTTCCGACGGATGCCAGCCCAGGAGCGCAACGAAGTTGATCAGCGCTTCTTTGAGGAAGCCCTTCTTCACGAACGCGCCCACGGAGAAATCGCCGTGACGCTTGCTCAGCTTGCCTTTCTCGGTGCTGAGGATGAGCGGAAGATGCACCCAAATCGGTTCTTCCCAGCCCATAGCGCGGTAAATCTGGATGTGCTTGGGCGTACTTGGGAGCCATTCTTCCCCACGCAGAACGTGCGAGATTTCCATCAGGTGGTCATCGACCATCGCCGCAAGGTGGTAGGTCGGGAATCCATCGGACTTGATGATGACCTGATCGTCGATCTGTGCAGCCTCGATGCTAACTTCGCCGCGGATCAGATCGCTGAATTTATACGAGCCTTCCTCCGGCATCTTCAGCCGGATGACATGCTCTTCGCCGTTATCGATGCGGCGCTGCGCCTCCTCTTTGGTGAGGTTGCGGCAGTGGCCGTCGTACTTGATGTGCTCTTTGCGTTCCTGCTGTCCGGCGCGAACCTCTTCCAGGCGTTCCTTGCTGCAGAAGCACGGATAGGCGTCGCCCTGCTCGACGAGCTGATCGGCTACTTTCCGGTAGATGTCCAGTCGTTCCGACTGCACATAAGGCGCGTACGGACCGCCCTTGAGCGGACCTTCGTCGTACGACAATCCCATATCCGCCAGCGTATCGACGAGGTTCTCAAATGCGCCTTCCACGAACCGCGAGCGATCCGTATCTTCGATGCGCAGTATGAATTTACCGTTGTTGTGGGCCGCGAAAACGTAGTCGTAAAGCGCTGTTCTCAAGCCGCCCAAGTGCAGCATTCCGGTTGGACTGGGCGCGAATCGTACCCGTACCTGTTTCGACATATCTTACTCCTGTGATTACAATTGGTGTAGGTTATTCATTTGACTTTTCAGCCTGGGATTGTCAATAGAAAGTTTTTGAGCACGCATACCCCAACCATCTCCGCGAATATCTCTCATCCCAATTTCCAGCCGAGCTGGCATAAGCGGTTCGCCAACATGATTAGCCCAGTGCGTAAGCGCTGGGGTCTCTATGCGCTTCGCAGCGCTCGACCTCCGGCGAGCTAAACTGGATCAGTCTTCCAGCGGCCGGAAATCCAGCTTGTACGCCCTGTCATTTGGATACGCGACGTAAATCGGTATATTGCGCCGTCTGCATGCGTCGATGATTGGCTGTACTGTGTTCTCATAATCGTCATTTTCTTTGTAACGGCAACCGAAGTAGACAGCAGTGATGATGCTGTTCTCATCAAATTGATCATTCACCATAAAATATGAGGGAGTCGGTTTCTCACTTACCCTGCGGTAGACAAATCTATACTCTTCTTCGTTTTCCCATGTTTTTGCCTTGCGAAAGAAAGGCGCAAAAAATTCATTTCTTCTATCATTTACTTTATCAAAGTGAATAGACGGAAAAACATCTTCACACATAACCGGACCATACGCTAAGAAACCATCATATCCACCCCATGAAGAAATGCATTGTGCCACCAAGGCTCCAATATCTATTTCAACACAATAACCTTTATGAGCATTAGCATAATACGACCACTGCGAAATACTATCTTTGATGGTCGAAGAACAAAAAACTCTGTACATGTCCCTTATTACCTTACGATGTTTCTTATCTACTTCAACACGTATATTAGCGATATTTTCAGGATCATTTATGTGTTTGATGTATCTCTCTCTGTCGGTATCCGTTAGGCCTGATGTGAGACAGCCTATTGTATGCTTTCGAGCATATTCATCAGAGAAAATAGGTTGAAAATCATGATCAAACGGATCATTAAACAGCACTGGCGAAGCAAAAAAGAACTCATTCTTCAGGATCATATTCCGGTGAAACTCGTTCCCGAAATCCCGATACTTATACACCTCCTCCGGTGTCTTTTCGTCCTCGTTGACCTTGATAATCTTTAGCTTTGTTTCCATGATGAATTATCCGCAACAAAATGAATTGATGTCAAGCATTTTAAAGCTGGCATAAGCGGTTCGCCAACATGATTAGCCCAGTGCGTAAGCGCTGGGTTCCCTTTGCCCCCCCACACCACACGCAGCAGATTCGTTCGAGACCGAGCAGCCGTGTTCATCCACTTCGAAGACGTGGTGTTATACGGCGTCGCGAGGGGATCGGGCGAATATGCAACGTGACTTGTATAAGAAAAAAGCGCTTTCTGCTCCTTCCTCTTTTTTCAAAGGGGAAGGTTGGGATGGGATTTTTCTTGTAACTCGTAACGTCCCTAAAAATGCCCTCTACGTCTCAGCACCGCGTCATGCTCGTGGCGAAGATTCTCAAAGGCATAAAGCGCGCTTCCGGCAGCTTCCCATGAGGCGTCAAGTGCGATATCGAGCATCTCGGCAGAGAAAGACGGCAGATGCAGCCCGGCATAAATCGGGACGCTGACCACCTCTTTGCTCTCGTGTATGCATCGAGCCAGCCACTGGGTTCCTTCCAGGAAGAAGTCGTTGAACATCGCCGGGTAGATGGCGTCGATATCCCATTCATCCCATGCTTGGAATGCAAGGTGACGCGCAACCTCGGGCGTGGGAAGCACCACGGCAGTTATCGCCTTTCCGTATGTTCTGGCGATGCGCGTAATCTCCCGAACGGTATAATTGATCGTATCAATGCGGAACTGGTTCCACTGCTGATGCCTGGTCGGATCCGCAATATCGAGCGGATCGATACCGGTCTTGTTCTTGAACTTACCGCGGCAGTAAGGGCAATAGCAAAAATCAGACACTGCCGGATCATCGTGCTCTTCCGATCCATCGTAGCTCTGGATCGTGAGCTGCGGGTAACGAATTGTATCCATCTGAATCCCGCTCAGTAAAGGCATATGGCAAAGCTGCTCAACCTGACTGTACACGTGGTTAACCGCCAAGGGGTTGTTCATACAAAGCCAGTTTTGCAGACCGGCTGTTGTCGCACCTAAACGGTTGACCATATACCAGTCCGGGCGATCATTTATCAGCTCGGGATCGTTGTTTTGGAGAATTGAATGACAGGCGTGTATTTCTATGTGATGCTTTTTAGCAACTTCGAGCAATTCAGTCGTGAAATCACCGGAGATGAACACACGATGGATCCGTAAATGATCCAGTCTGTGAAACCTCGCAGCCCATTCTTCCCGGGTGATCTCAGGATTGTAGTGCATCCAGATGTGGACGTTCGACCGCTGTTTCGTTTTCCTCATATTCTGCTTTCCATTTCGGTTATTCATATCTGTATACTACCACAGAACGAGGCGATGCACGAAACGTTCCCAATTCTCTTTTATTTATACATCATCAGTACGCTATTCAAAAAATCCAGGCACTGAGATAATTCATACTGTTGAGATAGAAACGAGTCTGACAATGAGGAACGAATGCTCTGGGCTATTTGCATTTTTTATTGACGCGACCAACCCGTTTCGGTAAACGGTTTAAGATGAGGTATGAATAGATAACATGAAGATTCTGGAAAAATATATCCTGAAGGAAAACCTGAAGCCATTCCTGGTTTCACTGCTTGTGATCACGTTTCTGCTGCTTCTCGATCACCTGATCGACCTGCTGAATCTGATCATCGACAAGCATCTCGACATCCTGACTGTTGGCTGGATTTTCACGTTGAGCCTGCCATTTATCTTAGCGCTTTCGGTGCCAATGTCGGTACTCACAGCTGCAATCATGTCGTTTGGCAGGCTATCCACTGATAACGAATTGGTGGCGTTCAAGTCCTGCGGGATCAATATCTATACGTTACTGAGGCCCACTGTCATCGCCGCGATTTTCCTATCCATCTTCATGATCTATTTCAACGATCGCGTGCTGCCCGAGGCAAATCACGAGCTCAAAAACATGTATATTAAAGCCAACGCGCGACGTCCTATTTCCGTGCTGAAGCCGGGCGTTTTCACCGAGCTGAAAAATTACACTATTTACGTGAAAGAACACGCCGGCGACGAGATGCTGGGCATCATTATCTACAATCAGGAAGATCGAAAATTCCCGCAGACCATCACGGCCGAGCGCGGAATCATCCAGCTCTCCAACGGCGGAAACAGCCTTCAGGCTACCCTCTTCAACGGCGAGATGCACGTCATCGACGCCACAGACAACGATCGCTATGAAGTCCGTACATTCAAACGCTTCGTGCTCAATATCCCCGACCTCGGCTTCTCGCAGCAGGAGGTCAGTACAGAATATCGCGGCGATCGCGAGCTGAGCACCAAAGAGATGAAAGAGCAGATCGTCAGCCGCCAGACAGAGATCGAACAGACTCACGCCGATATCGAAAGCATACGCAAAGATATCACGGCGCAGGAAGATGCACCAAAAACAGATGAGAACATCAAGGAGTTGAAGAAGAGCCGCAACCTGCTCAACATCAAGCTCAACAAGATCGAGGATATGAAGAAGGATATCCGCGTTTTCGAGGTGGAGATATACAAGAAAACAGCGATCGCCTTCGCCTGCCTGATCTTCGTATTGGTCGGTGCACCTGTCGGAATGATGACTCGCACAAGCGGTGTCGGGATGTCGTTCTCAGTCAGTTCATTCGTGTTCCTGGTCTATTATATCGCGCTTATCGGCGGTGAAGAGCTGGCGGATCGCGGTTTCCTCTCTCCCCTGCTATCCATGTGGATGGCCAACATCCTGCTCGGAATCGTAGGAATCATTTTGATTATCATGTCCGTACGGGAGCAGAAGTTCATCAACCTCAATTTTCTCAAGGATAAATTAGCCAAACTAATGAGATTATAATATGATACACACACTACTCGAAGGTCGAAAGGTCGTGCTGGCATCGGCATCGCCTCGCAGAAAGACCATCTTCGAAATGATCGGCGTCAAAACACTGATCCACCCATCCCATATCGACGAAACCATCGTCTATAAACAGCCTCGCAGATCCGCGATCGGACACGCCCGAGAGAAAGCAGAGGCTGTCGCGCGTATCATGGATCCAGATTGCATCGTCGTAGCCGCTGACACCATCGTCTATCTAGACGGCGAAATCCTGAACAAGCCCATTTCAACCGACCAGGCTGTCGAATACTTGAAACGGCTTTCCGGCAATACCCATTCAGTCTATACAGGTGTATGCGTCACTCGCGGCATACGGGAAGTTTACGACTGCGAACGCACCAGCGTAACCTTCAAAGAGCTCTCCGACACCGAAATCCAGCAGTACCTGGAGACACAGGAGCCGTTCGACAAGGCCGGAGCTTATGGAATCCAGGGATACGGAAGCCAGTTCATCAGCAAACTCAACGGATGTTATTTCAACGTGATGGGCTTTCCGGTACACCTGTTCCAGAAAATGCTGCATCAACTCCTCGGAACCGAATAATGCGTAAGATTTATTACAACGCTACTTTCCACACAATGGACAGCGATCTTCCCATCGCGAAAGTCCTTGTAGCCCAGTACGGAAAAGTAATGAGCCTCTTTCCCGAAACCCCAGATCCATCCCATCGCGTTGACGCGGAATGGATCGACCTCGGCGGAGCGCATGTCTATCCAGGTTTCACCGACGCTCACACCCACTCCTTCGAGGGTGGGCTCTACAGCCTTGGCGTCGATCTGCGATCCGTGAAATCGCTGGACGAGCTTTTTCAACTTCTTGAATCGGCTAATCCCATCGGAGGCATGATCTTCGCATCCGGTTACGACGAGAACCATATAATTGAAAAGCGCTTCCCGACTGTCGATGAGCTTGATCGAGTCGTCCCCGATACACCGCTGTTGCTTCGTCGTGTGGACGGCCATTCCTGCGCATTGAATTCTATCGCGTTCCGCAAGATCGACTGGCACGGTAACTCGCCGTCTGACAGCGCCAACCCGGTTCGCGGTAAATATAATGACCTCGCAGCACACTGGTTTCATCGGAACCTGGATGATGAAGGCGTTCTGAGCGCATACAAGCAAGCATCGGAGCTTGCACTGAAAGCCGGCTGCACCTCCATCCACACCATGGTTGGCGACAGCTTCGACGATCCGCTTCATTATAAACTGCTTGAATCGCATCTGGATGATTTCCCGGTGGAGTATTTCCTTTATCCGCAAATGTTCGATGTAAAAAAAGCCGTGGAACTTGGCGCATCGCGGATCGGCGGTTGTATCCTGGTTGACGGCTCGTTCGGCTCTCACACCGCAGGACTGATCAAACCATATACCGACAAACCCGAAACAAGAGGTAATCTATATCGCTCTGACAACTTCTGGCAGAAGTTCGTTCAAGAAGCCAGTGACAACAACCTCCAAGTCTTCGTTCATGCGATCGGCGACGCAGCCATCCGTCAGTACGTTGACGCGGTTAAAATGCTTGGGAAGACGCGAGCCAGAGAACTCCATCACACCGTCATCCATTGTGAACTCACCAATGACAGAATCCTGGACGACATGGCCGAATTCGGCATGTACGCCGCAATGCAGCCGGTCTTTGATAAGCTCTGGGGCGGACCAGAAGATTTGTACGAGCGTGTACTCGGCATTGAACGAACACGAAGAACCAACCGTCTGAAATCGATGCATGACCGTGGAATACTCATCGCAGGCTCCACCGACTGGTACATCACCGAGTTAAACATGCTTCTCGGAATCCATAGCGCGATCAACCACAACAACCCTGATGAACGACTTACCCTCGATCAGGCAACACAGCTTTTCACGGTGAACCCGCCGAAGATGATCGGTGCAGGAGACCGCCTCGGGCTTCTCAAGCCCGGCTATCAGGCGGATATGACCTGCCTCAGCGGAGAGATCGGAACCCCGGATGCATCCATTCAACGTGTCATCAAGCGCAATGAAACTGTGTACAAGGCATAAAGTATGACGACACGAGAAAAAGTGATCAAGCTAATACGGCATGAACATAGCCTACGCCCCAAGGCCGAACTGTTCGATTACTACAAGCTCTTCTATCAAGGCGCTTTCGGCCCCGGTCATATGGTAAACGATCTCGAATCCGCGAAGCAGTTCTTAATGCATGAGCTGCTGAGCATGCAAGGTGAGCCGTCTCAGGAGGATCTTCCCATGATCGAGGATATCGGGTGGCGTGGTAAATATTCCAGAGTGAATCTGCATGCAATCACAAACGGCAATATAGAGCTGGACGCCTTTCTACACGCATTCGTGGAGAGCGCGAACGTACCGCCACCGGTCGAACTAATTCACTGGCGAAAAATGTGGACAGAAATTTCAACTATTTTATATAGTGAACACAGGGAATTGCAGTTCTTTGAAGAGCAGGCACGGGAGATTGAGGAAGCATTCGAGCTCGAAAATCCATTGTTTCACCACAGCCGAACCTACCGCAAACTATACCACCCTCACTACCGTGTTCTTCACGCTGATTACCTGATTCCATTACAAAAGGAGTTTATATGAAAAAGCTCGCATTCTGGATTTTTATTTTATGCATCACCTCCCTTCTTGCCCAAAACGGTCAGATGTGGGAAGTTGATGGACGCACTGTGCTGCGCGTATGGGGTACTCATCACGATCGTGGCTATGCTCAGGGATATTTCCTCGCAGACGCCTTCCTCGACGTTTTCGAAAACTACATGTTCAACTATGCCTGCTATGGCAACCCAGCTTATTACAATCAGGCGCGTGCCATCTATCAAGCGGCTTTCGTTGTCGATAGCGAATATCAAACCGAAGCCGAAGGAATGATTGAAGGTGCGAACGATTCCGGCGTTGATATGTATTTCGAACCACTCGGAAGGGAACTCGACGCTACCGACATCCTGATGGCGAACGCGCTGATCGATCTCAGCAATTCGGTCCGCTTCCCGGCGGATATGTTTGCCTGCTCGAGTATCTCATCCTGGGGTACTAGCACTGAAAACGATCCCGAATTGCTAGGCGGACTGGTCATCACCCGCATGATGGACTGGGCGACCAACGCCTCATTGTTCCGTAACCCGTTGGTTCTGGTCTCTCTTCCCTCTGAAGAAGATGAGCAAGACTGGATTTCCATCACATTCCCGGGTGTGTTCGGCGGACTCTCCGCAATCAACGAGAACGGCCTGACCACCTTCCTGAATATGGGTAACTACCACAACAATAACGATACAGGCGGCTTCTATCCCATTATGCTGACACTGCGTAACGGTATCGAGAAGATCGACTACGACGGCGACGGCGAACAGACCCCGCAGGATATCGTGCAGGCGGTAGAAGATCGCAGACGCGCTATTGGAACCATTGTGCATGTATCGCTGGATGGCGACCATCTGCCAATCGTGATCGAGAACAATAACGCTGCCGGCGTATCCGTTCGCGACGTGAACGACAACACAGAAATTGCAGGCGATAACCTCGCCGCAACCAACCATTTCCGCACGCTGTACGAACCAATATATTGCTATCGTTATGCCCATATCGTGGATTCGCTGGAAGTCTCTACCGAGATGACCGACTACCGCAGTTGGGATCTACTTTCCGGCGCGGCGGGTATCTCGACCAACGTTCACGCCATGCGCTACAACAGCGTTACGCGCGTTCTCACTTTCGCTTCTGCGCAGTCGGGATCACCCGCGTACGGCGAGACGCAATCCACGTTCCTCATCGACGATCTCTTCGACACAACCGGCATCGAAGACGAGACCGTCGCGGTCAACCAGATCAAGCCGCAAGCATACCCCAACCCCTTCAATCCCAGCACCGAAATTCGCTTCTTCCTCGCGGAACAATCGGATGTTACGGTGGAAATCTACAACGTGAAGGGACAGCGCGTCTTGAAGCGCGACATGGGACGTCTTGAACAAGGCACCCAGAAACTCGAGTGGAACGCTGAAGGCCTTTCAACCGGTGTTTATCTCTGCCGCGTAAAGCAGCAAAACAGCAAAGGCTCATCCGAATCCATCGGCAAGCTGATGATGCTAAAATAGTGACATCAAGTCACAAGATCATCTGATGGATGGGGAGAGTATAATAATTTCGTATTTGGCGTAGCCAAAACGAAATGGTCGAACGAAAGCCTTTCGCGAAGCGAAATAGCGAAAGTGGATCGTCAGATTCCGCATAGCGAATTCATATTAGCGAATATACTATAATATGCATTCTAAACGGGATAAGCCACGGCTTGTCCCGTTTTTTAGTTTATAAACCCCGCCACATCTGAAGCACCAAATCCGACCAACTCGAATAATAAATATTAAATATATTTCTTGACAAACGAATTATAATCATTCAAATATTGTAACATATAGGATGTCATATGCCCCCCCAGTTAGAAATAGAAGGATATCATAATCGTCGATGCTACACTTGTTACATCCACTTTCTGCTTGACATTTTCTCTCTGGGGCAAAACAAATTCACATAACCTCATTTCGTTTGCGTGTCACCAACAACAAAACGAAAAGGAGGATTTATGAAACACGCACTCATCACACTGATCATGATCGTAGTCGCCTGCACCCTCATGGGAGCAGTTTACTATGTCAACATATACTACGCCCCCAATGATAATGCATCAGGGATAATGAAAGTCTATGTGGAAGGGAATTCATTCCCGATTGCACAAGCCTACATTCAATGGGTTGCTAACATTGGTGACGATATTGGAGGTAGGTATGTTGCCGAAGGACTACCGAGCGCTAGTGCGACAACGCCCATTACCGTAGTTTGCACGTGCAGGAGAAATGATAATCCGATGAAAACAGACTCGTGTTCAAACCACTTCACTAACTGGAGTTCTCCACCTTTCAATGTTGGTACTTGCGACCTTCGAGATTGGGTGCCAAGCACACCTCCAACCGATCCTTCGGGAACCTAACCACTAACAATATTGGATAGGGCTGGCAACGGTCCTATCCGTTCTTGAGGATAGTATGAAATACATTATTTTCGTTTTACTGACAATTGCAGCATGTTTAAATGCCATTGATATCCAGCTTGGTGACAAAATCGACCTCGGTGGTATCCATCCTTACCAATCAATAAAGATTGGAGATGGATTATTCCTGTCAAACACGGGCAGAACCCGTCAAATCTTCAGGATCGATGGAGATAACATCGAGCTTCTCGACACCGATATCGGCGATAATCACAATTACCCGATAAGACAACTGACCAACAGCACTTTTTTGATTGCCCACTTACATCAAGGAATTGATGTCTATCAGATTGATAACAATGAACTCCTTTGTACCGACACAATCATTGAATATGAAGAGCCAGGAACAGAATATTTATTGCAGGGATTGAATGTATTGGGAACAAACCTGTTTCAATGTCATTTAACTTTCCCAAATGAAGAAACGGTTGATTCACGTTGGGAGATCTACAATATTGAAGATTTGCATGAGCCGGAGCTTGTATCATCTATTGTTTTATCGGCAAACCGTGTAGCTTTCAAGGCATTTCAGCATGATAATCATTATTACTTCGTCGAATATACAAGCGTTATCAAGGTATGCGATGACCTGACAACAATGGAACTGCAACCCGCAACCGAAGACTGGCCTGATACGAATTACATTTCAGATGCCATTCTATATGATGATCATCTATTCGTCGTAACACTACAAAATGACACGCATTTCCTTGATGTATTTTCTTTTACCGATAGCGGGATTCTCCATCTTGAGGATGAGCGGCAGCTTTACTCAGGTATTCACGAATGCTGCATGGTTCAGGATGATGAGATCGTCTTTGTAGGAAATCGAGATTTTGACGACTTCGCAATCGTGAGATTTCATTGGATAAATAACGAACTATCCGAGCGGGAAGACTTCCAGATAGGCATTTCTGGCTGGACGCTTAATTTGTATCCTGATGGAGATGGTTATTTCGGATTCACTAACTCAGACATATATCGTATCGATCATGATTTTGATAACCAGAACCTGCTCTCGACATCGCCCTATTACTATTTTCAAGAAATCATCATGGACAGGTATCTACTACTACTCGTGGACAGTGATCAGAACTACTCTTCGAATGAATACTGCATCTATGATCTTCACACAAGGGATTTTCTTCCCTTCGAAACCAACGGATGGTTCTCAATCAATAAATACCGTAGTGATAAAGATAGCTGGGAATTCTGGTTCGATAACTACGTTCAGATCGTGAAAATGGGAGACTATGGAATTGAATCGATAACCAATCTGGACGTGCCTGGAGACTACCTCACGTTTTCAATATATGATGATCTTGCGTGCCTTGCATTCTATGTCAATGATGAAGTAATCTTCAGGCTCTATCGCATTGAGGGTGATCAGCTATCCTTCTTGAGCGAATACAACCCTGACTTCTATGCCAACTCAAGCATGTTTTTAGATGACAGTCACATTTTTATTATTGAGAACTATACCTATCATCTTGGCATTCACTACTATCGTATCGAATCCGATTATTCCCTATCAGAAATCTCATTTATGCCAAACACAACCAGAATCTTCAAGTCAAATTCTGTTCTGCTACCATTTCAAGAAGGTCTATGCCCATACGATATCAGTGACATGGATAATCCCATTGAACTTGCACCCCTCGAAGTGCCGGGTTACCAATTCTCGTATAATTACGCCCCTTCAAGTAATGGCGATTCGCACTACCTTTTCTCCGATAACTACTTCAAAACCTTCATAACGGATGACCAATTCAACACCGTTTTTCAATGGCAGGATAGCCAGGTAAAATTCCTCAATGACAACAACATTGTCATCTGTAGTGGTTCGTCCCTCGTGCTTGCTCAGGTCAATGGACTGGACAGCAACGACGAAACCATCCCGATGGCATCCCCCTCCGCGCTGCTTCACCCCAACCACCCCAATCCGTTCAACCCGGAGACGACGATCTCGTTCGACCTGTCGAAGCGCGGCCACGCGAGGCTGGAGATCTACAACGTCCGGGGGCAGAAGGTTGCAACGCTGCTGGATGAAGTGCTGGACGCCGGAAGCCACAGCATCGTGTGGAAACCGCAACACGCAGCAAGCGGCGTCTATTTCTCGCGCCTCTGGACGGACCGGCATGAATCCGTGCGCAAAATGATTCTGTTGAAATAAAGGTCGGGTAATAGAAGACACACCTCAAAATCCCTTTTCTGCTCATCCGCACTTGACACAATTGACATCATCTGGATAACGTTGTATTTCGTAACACAAGGGCAGGTTCGACGTTACGTAAGAAAAACCGGCCTTCTTGATGAATGGGAGATGTAAAAGATGAAACGCAGCCAACAGATGTTCCTCGTATGGATACTATTATTGCTTACTACCGGGCTTTTCGCCGGGGTCACGGTTGTTTCCGAGACCGATAATGAACTCGTTGTCGATTTCACACTCGACAACTACGATGTTAGTCGCGAAGGCGATTTCACGCGCATCCAGACGCAATCGATGGTGCATCCGGGAGACGCCGGTCAGCCGGATCTTCCCTATTTCACGCGTCGAATCGCGGTTCCGCCGGGAGGCTCTATTCGATTCTCCACCGACGCACGAAAAGCAATTGTGCAGCATCTCGACGCACCCCTGATCCCGATCCCCAAGATCTATCAGGAAGACGCGAACGAGGTCAGCAGGCAATCGTACGAGATCGATACCGAAGCTTATGAAGAAGAAGCTCATCCGATGGTCGAGATCGTCCATAATGGGCATTTCCGAGGCATCCAGACAGTTACCGTACGCGTAAACCCATTCTCCTACAATCACGATAACAAAACACTCTCCATTCAGCAATCTATTCGAGTACGTTTCACCTACGAAGGCAACCGGTCGAAATCTTCCCGACTAAGTAAACCTTCTCCAGCGCTGCAATCGGTCGTCCTCAATCCATCCCAGGCTGCGGGCTGGAAGACAAGTGATCGCGATGAAATCGAATACGCGGATTTCGCAGCGTATCCCATTTGGCTCAGGATCGAAGTGAAGAAAGACGGTATCTTCAAGATCCCGGCCAGCACAATCAATAACCTGTATGACATCGGCATGATCGATCCCACTGAACTGCGGTTGTTCGGAACAGGCGGCGAGGTGATGGATCCCGGATACAATTTCGACGGCCTCAAGTTCGCAGAAATCCCGATCTTTGTCGAGGGCGAATCGGACCATTCATTCGATTCGAGCGACTACATTCTCTTCTATGGAAGCGATCGCGACGACTACGAAATCAATGTGAAGATCGAGCCCAACCACTATTACAACCCCTATTCTCAAGCCGGTGTTTACTGGCTTACATTTGGCGAAGGCGACACCAATCCGGCGCGCATCACCAGTACATCGCTGGATGGCTCTACCGATTCCCGAAGTAACGCCTTCACCACAATGCACTATGAAGAAGAATCAATCCGGCGCGAAGACGACGGCTTCGACTGGTATTCGAAGCAGCTCGGCTATCAGGGCTCGGCAGTTACGGATTATAACTACTCCTTCGACATCAGCGATATCGACCCCACCGAAGATCAAACCTTCCGTATCGCTGTACGCGAACTCTCTGTTGCCGGTGTTAATGATAACCGACATCAGATTACGATTCTCCTCAATGGCACTACGGTGCTGAACAACAGCTGGAACGGCCCCTATTATCGCACATTTTACGGGTCAGGCAGTTTCGCTCAGAATGGTTCCAACGCGCTTACAGTGCGGCTGACACGCACTTCATCGACAAATATCCTGCTCGATTATTACGAACTCGAATACTTCAAGAAACTCATCAAGCGCTCCGGGCAGTTCCGCATCGATATCGCGGACACCGACATCGGCGACAATATCGAATATACTTTCAGCAGCGACTATAACAGCAACCTGAAAGCATTCGAAGTGGATGACTTCGACGACGTCAAGCTTCGGCCCATCAGCAGTGTTTCAGGTGGATTTTCCTTCATCGGAAACGGTAATTCCAGTACGCGAATTTACGTTACATCTTCCGATGACTACTATTCCGCCGATACCGTTGAGCTCTACAATCCCGTCGATCTTACGAACACACCAAGTCGCCAAGTGGTGATCATCACACCAGACGTTTTCCTGGATGGTGCGGTAGAGCTCAAGAATATCTATCAGGAATTTTACGGCTACAATACACAGATCGCCAAGCTGCAAGACGTATTCAATCAGTTCTCCGGCGGTATGCCGGATCCGGCAGGTATCAAGATGTTCCTCGAGAACGCCTGCCAGAACGATCCCGATGCCCTGACCTATGTTGTCCTGCTTGGGGCTGGCGTTTACGACTGGCGTAACTTCTCTGATTCCAGCATCCCCAAGAACAGGCTGATTGCCTATCAGATCAGTTCAACCACCAGCGACGACTTTTTCGTCTATTTCACCGATGACGATTACCCGGAAATGGCTATCGGACGATATCCTGCACAGACTGTGGACGATCTCGAACTGATGATCGGGCGTGTACGCGCCTATCTCGAAAACCCAACTGCCGGTTTCTGGAAAAACACCGTGATGATCGTGGCGGACGACCAGTACAATTCGGGCAGCATCAATCAGGTGGAACACACCAACAACGCCCAGACCAACTCCGAGCAGGTCTCTCCGGCCATCTACGTTGAGAAAGTCATGGCGATTGAGTACGAACTCGACGCCTTCAACGCCAAACCTGATGTTCGCGATTATGTCGTTGAAAAGCTCAACGAAGGCGTTCTGGTCTTTTACTATACCGGCCATGGCGCAACCCATGTTCTGGGAGACGAGAAATATTTCTCTATCAGCGATCTACCACTCCTCGACAACGCGGATAAACTTCCGTTGTTCATCGCGGCCTCGTGCTCGGTCGGTAAATTCGACACCTACGAAACAAACTGCCTGGCAGAAGAGGTGCTTTTCGCTGAAAACGGAGGCGCTATCGCATCGCTGGCTGCGACCTGCGAAACGACCGGTGGAAACAACACCGGCCTGATGGGTATCCTTCTCGAACAAATGTGCAACAATCGAGAACCTCTAGGGCTTGCGCTCATGAATGCAAAGAATATCTATCACAACCAATCCAGTGGCAGCACCGGTAATAGCGAGCGCTACGTACTCATGGGCGATCCGGTCATGATGCTGGTTCCTCCAGCGCGCGAGGAGAACATGGTCATCGAAGACAGACCGGACAGCCTCTTTGCGCTTCAGACAATCAACGTTGAAGGTGATTACAACTTCGTGGGAAGCGATATCTATGATGGCAGCACCACCATGCTGCGCGTGTACGATGCCGAAACCGAATACAAGTACTACGCGACCGATACTGCCGTTGCTACCTGGACTGAGCTCTCCAGTCCGCTTTTCCGTGGAGAAGCGTCTGTCGAAAACGGCAATTACGATGCAACCTTCATTGTCCCCTACGATATCGCAGGCGGTACTACCGGACGCATGATCGCCATGACGGAAAACGGCGACGACTCACGCATCTCGTTCCTCTACCCCATCAGCCTGAGTACACAGGCGGTATATATCGAAAACGACGACGCTCCGAGCATCGAGATGTGGCTCGACTCCAAAGATTTCGAGGAAGAGGACACCGTGACCTCAGATCCCATTCTAATCGCTGACATCTCGGACAGCACCGGCGTCAATATCCTCGGCAAGCCTGGACACAAGATCCTGACGCGCATCGATGAGGAAACCACCTTTACCGATGTCACTGAAGGATTCTCCTACAATCTCGATTCCCATACCACTGGCGAACTCAGCTGGCAGCTATCGGGAATCCCCAAGGGTGACCACACACTGGAGCTGATCGCGTTCGATAATGCCAACGAACCTTCCGTGCAGCATATCGATTTCAAGGTCTCTACCGACTCCGATACCGGTACCGATATCGGCCTGACCGACATCCTGCCCTACCCCAATCCTTACGAGGGCAAAGAAGACTTCTACTTCACGTTCGTTATCTCTCAAAACGCCGATTCCTCCACCAACTACAATGTGAAGATCAGCGTCTATACCATCACAGGAAGGAAAATCCAGACCATTGAACGGATGGGATGCAGAAGAGGGTACAACCAAATCCGCTGGAACGTACGCGATGCCGATGGCGACAAGATCGCCAATAACACCTATATCTATAAAATCAAGGTTACCGAACCCGTCTCCGGAAAATCGAAAGAAAAGACCGGCAAGATGATCGTGTACCAATGATAGATACTAACCAGCAAATGGTTTTATATCAAAAAATTGAGATCGGATATCACATGAAGAAATTGATCGCTCTGACCTTCTTATCCCTGCTGATCCTGGCAGGATGCATGAACAAGCCGGATATCATCTACGTTGGTGAAGTCCGTGACCAGATCGCCGCATTCCCACTCCACTTTGCCGTGGAAGCTGATTTCTATCCCAGGGATAAGATTCAGTTCCGCAAATATTCCAGCGAAGAAAAGCTCTTTGAAGCGCTGAAAAAAGGATCTGTCGATCTGGCGGCATTGCCGGCATCCTGGGCGATGCTCGACGACACAAAAACAATAGGCATCATCCAGCCGCTTCAACGTGGTGGTGGCGGAATCGTGACATCCAGCAAAATCGATTCGCTCGAACAGCTTCACGGAGCAAAGATCGGCGTTCTCATCTCGAGCCAACTCGCTGATATTACTCAAGCGCTCAATGAAAAGGGCAACTACGGCTGGAATCTTATACTATACGAATCGAAGAAGAAGCTCTTCAACGCTTTCAACGATGGTGAGATCGACGCATTTACGCGAAGTACTCCAGACATCGTGGGCTATTCCGGCTACTACAAAGTAATCCATTGGTTCACCGAGGATTTCGGCTATTATCCAGCATTCAGTTTGCTGGCAAACGAAGCATCGCTGGAGCTGAAGAAACAGGATATCGACGACTACATCCAGAAGGTCAACGACGGCATCAACCTGATCAACCTTACACCAAACGACACCTATACGAATTTCAGCCGTGTGTGTCAGGTGGTGGAATACTACTCGCGCGAGATCCTGCGTCAGACACGCTATATAAAGGATCCACTCCCAAACGATGAGCATTTTGAAGACTTGATGGGCGAGCTTTCCGCTGCCCGTAGAGGTATCCAGAATCATCGCACGTACTGGCAGTCGATGATCAAGTAGCAAGTCTATAGCAGGTTGAAAGCTCCTGCGTCGCACGTTGCATGACACTGGAAGATAAGAAAACAAACTGTTGCTTAGCGCGCCAAAGGAACTAAAGACAAGTCGTCTGCGTACCCGCAGAGAGCATTTGCCATCGCATGTGTGCTTGCATCTCGTAATTCGTAAATTGTAACTCAAAAAGAAATACGCCCCTCCTGGGATTAGAAGGGACGCATTTTATGTGGTGCAGTTGCCGGGCTTATTTGGGGACCCGTTCGATATAGTCTTCTCGCAGTGCCTTGACTTTATCGAGCGTAGTCTGGAAATTGGACTGGTCGTAGTAGTAGATGATATTCTTGATTTTGGAATTCGAGGTCGTAACCGTGAATCCAATTGAACCTTTTTTCTGATCTGGCTTATACTGCGTGATCTGAATATGTCCGATTTCTACTGCATCTACCATAACACAGCCTCCGTTGTTCTTAATAAGCATGAATGTGCCAAATGTGTTTTCAGGATGTATATTGATGCAATGCGTTGTTATTCCATAAGTTATAAAAAAGAGGCGAGAAAAATACTGAATCCCGTTAACGTGATAATCACGATTATGTGATCATGGATATGGCGAAAACGTGATTTAATGGGTTTGATTTGTTTCTTCTTATCATGTTCAGCTGCTATTTCAGATTATACTTCTTCATCTTGCGGTAGATCGCATTCTGAGAGATGCCCAGCAGATCGGCAGCGTTTTTCTGATTCCAGTTGGATCGTTTCAAAGCCATCATTACAAGCTGTTTCTCGTTCTCATCGAGGTTCAGAGTCTGAACCGTATTGACCTGCGGTACCCTCACCGGTTCATCTCTTGATGAGAGAATCATCCCGGCGATGGATTCGTTAAGGACCCGATCGTCAGCCAGAATGATAGCCCGTTCGATGAGGTTCCTCAGTTCACGAACATTGCCCGGAAACGAGTAGGAACGGAAACGATCGATGAAACCCTCGGTGATGTTCACGGGTTCGCGATTGAGTCGCTTGCCGATAAGCTCAATGAAGTACCACATGAGGACGATGATGTCTTCATTTCGCTCCCTTAGCGGTGGGATATAGATTTCTATCGTGTTAAGGCGATGAAGAAGGTCATAGCGAAAATGGTCTTCGCGCACCATATTATGGACATCGCGATTGGTCGAGGCAATCACGCGGAAATCGACCTCGATCGGTTTGCTGTCGCCAACGGGAATGATCTTCTTCTCTTCGATCGCGCGTAGTAGTTTTGCCTGGAAATCGAGTGGCATCTCGGTAATTTCATCGAGGAAAAGGGTTCCTTCATGAGCCTGCTGGATATACCCCTTACGAGTGTAATCGGCATTCGTGAAAGCGCCCTTAACATGCCCGAAAAACTCGCTTTCGAATAGCGAATCGCTGATAGCGCTACTGTTGATGGCACTGAAGTAAGCATTCTTGCGGATGCTGGCATGATGGATAATTCGAGCGATGATCTCTTTACCCACACCGCTTTCTCCGTAGATGAGTACGTTCACATTCGGATGCATGGCGGCTTTCATCGCCAGATTATGCACATCGCGCATCTGCTTGCTCTTGCCGATAAGCTGATGCCCGACCTGTTTCTCGAGATCCTGATTCAGCATCTCGTATTTTTCCTGCAAATTTTCGTATTGCGTAGTCAGAATGTCGTATTTTTTCTTGATGGTCTCAATTTCGTCCGATGAAGAAAAATCATAAATCCGCTCATAGTAGCGAACACATTCAAGCAGATACCCATACGCTTCTTCAAAATCACCCCGTTCAGAAGAATTGTAAGCGAGATTACGATATGCTTCGCCCAGATGGGATTTGAGCTTGTGTTCTTTCAGAATCTCAATTCCCCGCTTGATACACTCTTCAGCGCTGGAGTAATTACCGTTGATTCGCTCACAACTACCGACATTGACTGAGAGCAGTGCGTATAGCTCCGGGTTTTCGTCTTTATGGGTTGCTTCGAGTGCTTTTGTATAGTACTTCATCGCTTTCTTATTGTTGTTCAGCGCGAAGTAAATATTGGCGATGTTGTTGTAGAGCGTACCCCGCTGCCAAAGCATATTCAGCTCTGTATGCAGCTTCAGCGCCTGGAAGTATGACTTGAGCGAATTGGCGAGATCATTGGTTTTATGATAAAGGATCCCGAGATTGAGATAGAGAACGGCCAGCATCTCTTTGTCATTCGCCTTCTCCAGGTCTTCCTGGCTACGGGAATAATATTCGAATGCCTTATCAAAGTCCAGTAATGAGCGGTAGCAAGTACCTATATTCAGCAGCAGACGACCTTTCAGAACATCAACTTTATGCTCATTGCAGAGATGCCAGGCGATAAAGTAGTATTCCAAGCCCTTCTTGTACTGTTCCTGCTTCACGAAGTTGGATGCCATCTTGTTATAGGTCTGGATTAGTGAATTGTAGTTACCCAGTTTGCGGCAAAGGATAATCGAGCGTTCGTAATAAGCCTGTGCCCGGGCAAAATCACCCAACTCCATGTAGGCGTAACCGAGGTTTTGGTAACGACTCGGGCTGAGGGTTTCATCACCGATCCGGGCGACAATCTCATCGACTTTCAAGCTGTGCTTAAGCATGCCCTTGAGATCATTGTTTCGCCACATATAGAATGCGAGCATGTTATGACAGATCATCAAGGTTTGCAGCAACTGGCGCTGTTCGAGTTGCGGCATGATCGCGTCGAGAATCTTCTTGCCCTCGATCGCCTGACCGATATTCAGCTTCGCCACACCAATATAAGCTCGGAGATCGATCATTTCGTCGGTCTCTGGCAAATTCGGATGTTCAGCCAGAAACTCCTCGATTAACCGAAGTGCTTTTTCCGGAGTATCCTTCAGGATTCTCCGGGCTTCGTCCCGCACATCTCTCAACGCTTGATTTATCATCGAGAAACACCCCTCTATTCGCTCATGGTTGAGCGCTAATGGTACTTGGAAGTATTGTTATATCAATCAAGTAATTCTGTCAAACTATTGTGTCAGGTTTTCAGCAAAAAAAGGAGCGCGCCGAATATCATGAATCCGATGACCTGAATTGAGAGGTCTGCGGGAGTCAGCTTGCTCTTAAGAAAATCGGTTCGGGTATCGCGGTATCGGAATCCGCGCATTTCAAGCGATATCGCGCGATATTTAACGTCATTGAGAATCCCGGCTACGATCGGAAGCGCCAGACTTGCAAGAGCTTTGCCGCGACGGCGTAAGGGAATCGTTCCAAGCTGAATACCTCGTATCTGCAACGCTTCTTTCATCTGGATCGCCTGCCTGCGAAACACTGGAATGAAATGGATCGTGTTCGCGATCAGGAACGAGATTTCATACGGAATCCGCCATGCTCTGAAGGCACGGAGATAATCTGTAAACGGATAATCGAAAAGCAAGCCGGCCACCAGGATAATCAGGATCAACCTCAGCGAGACGACCAGCGCATACTCCAGCCCTGTATCGGTTATCACGACGAAGCTCCACTGCCAGATCGGATCACCGGTACGACGAAGCAGCAACTGCACAACGAATAAAATCGCGATAATCCTGCCGATTCGGGATAGACGCTTCCTCAGTCGCATCAGATTACTGCCACCTCCGCTGTGGATGGCCAGAAGAACGATGGTCATAACGAGAGCGCCAACCTGTACCGCGATGCGCTGATAGATCATGCTCATGGAAGTGATCAGACACACGATGATCAGCATCGTACGCAGATCGGGTTTCGATGTTCTTGCTTTCTCGGTCATCTATGCGATTGTTATCCTCTTTTCGAGATAAACATCCTGGATAGCGTTGAGAATCGCGACACCATCCTTCATCGGTTTCTGGAACGCCTTTCTTCCAGAAATTAGACCCATACCGCCGGCACGTTTGTTGATCACAGCTGTACGAACCGCCTGCGCCAGGTCATTCTCGCCGGATGCTCCGCCTGAATTGATCAGACCCGACCTGCCGTTGTAGCAGTTCAATAGCTGGTAGCGCGTAAGATCAATAGGATTATCACTGGTCAACTCTGTATAGACTTTCTCGTGGGTTTTCCCGAACTTGAGCGCATTGTAACCGCCATTATTCTCGGGCTGCTTCTGTTTGACGATGTCGGCCTCGATGGTGACGCTCAGGTGATTTGCCTGCCCGGTAAGGTCGGCGGAAAGATGGTAATCCTTATCTTTTTTGAAGGCAGGATTCCGCAGATAAGCCCATAGGATGGTAACCAGCCCGAGGCTGTGTGCATAGCGAAAAGCCTCGGCAACTTCCATGATTTGCCGCGTGCTCTCGTCCGAGCCGAAGTAGATTGTCGCGCCAACGGCAACCGCGCCCATCTCGAACGCCTGGTCTATGTCAGCGAACATGATCTGATCGAAAGTGTTCGGGTAGGTCAGGAGTTCGTTATGATTAAGCTTGAGAATGAAGGGGATCTTGTGAGCGTACTTTCTGCACACAGAGCCCAAAACACCCAATGTCGATGCGACTGCGTTACAGCCGCCTTCAATAGCCAGTTTTACGATGTTTTCCGGATCGAAATAGATCGGATTCGGAGCGAATGATGCCCCCGCGCTGTGCTCGATACCCTGGTCAACAGGTAATATCGAGAGATAGCCCGAATTGGCGAGCCTTCCATGCCCAAGCATTGCCTGCATGTTGCGCAGAACAGGAGCTGGCCTGTCCGTTGGGATCATGCACTGATCGATCCAGGATGGTGAAGGCAGATGAAGCACGTCTTTCGGTACGCCTACGCAACGGTGATCAAGGAGAACCTTCGCGTCATCTCCCAGAAGTTCAACCATTTTTTCAAAGGTGATCATATTACCTCCCGCAGGATTTCTACGAGTCCCGCAACCCTCGTATAACCAGTTAAATAGTGAATCGAGCTTTTTTCATTCGACATTCAAAGGTTAGTGAACATATTATTATATAGGTGTAAAGCAAAAAAAAGAAATAGTCAGGAAAAGCACGATACTACGAATGAAAAAGTCACTCGAACAGCCTGGAGTGTATAAAATACACATGATCAGTTCGCTGGTCGTCGTTCTGCTTCTTTCAGCAGGCGTCGGGTATATACTATATCATAATTTGAACCGCATCTTCCTGGAACAGAGCAAGTTTTTCGAACGGAATGTCTCCTTCCAGAGGGAAACTTTCGAAAAACGATTTAATACTATGTCTCGTATGATCCAGGGCGAGATGATCCAGCGTAACCGTCAGATGCTGAAAGAAACCACGAATCTTGAAATCGAGAACATTTTCCAAGTTCAGGCTCAAATCGAACGTTTGATTCGTACAGATATACAAAATACCCTGCAAATGCTCTCTGGTTCAATCACGCGTGATGTCTCTGACGAGGGGGAAAATGCATCCGATGAAGAAGAAAATCTGAAACTTAGCTGCCCCAAGGATCGTTTCTACTTCGTTCTGGATGAGAAGGGAGAAATAAGGCATTATTGCGGTGGTGAAGGTAATAAAGAGCAATTAAATCGAGATACCCTTTATCAGAAATACGATGTCACTCGAATCGTCAATACGATGAAGACCAATTCGGAATCCTGGTTCCATTATCCTACATCTGGGAACACCGAAGATAAAAGTAAACAACCAGCGCTGGCTCAAGCAATTCACATCAAACATACGGGCTGGATCCTGTGCTTCGGTGCTTATGAGCAATCGTTTTACACTGAGCTTACTCGAAACTTGATGAATCACCTGGGTACCCTCTCTCGCAATATAGAAACGGAGTCCAACACACGTATTATGGAACTTATCAACGCCGAGGGTGGAGATGGGTTCGCTCGAATCCTGGTTGACCAGCAAATACCTCGCAACAACGGCAAACTGATTTCATCCAATGAGATCGACATCCACGAGTATCCTTTTTACAGTGAGATGTTGAAGGAAATCCGTATGACCGGCGAAGCTTACATTCGTTCAGTTGAACAGCGTAAAATGGGGCAAAAACCCGAAGAACTTCTCACCTACTACAAAATAATTCCCGAAACGAACTGGATTATTGCCAGAAGTATATCATTCAACCAGTTTAACGAATCAGCCGAGGAGAATAAAGAGTACTTCCGGAAGATTGTATTCGGAACGAACGACCAGCCACTGCTTTACGATAAAAACACGATCTATAGTATTCTCCGGAGCGATTACCTCAAGCTGCTGCTTTTGATTCTCGCTTATACATTGACCGGTATCGCATTGTTTTACGGAATTTCCAGAAGAATCCAGCGCGCATACTCACAATATCAGGAAGAAGCAGAAAAGCAGCATGGAGAGCTGACAAAAGCAAATCAAGTCATGCATCAGGAATTCCAGCAGCGTGTTCGAGCTGAGCGTGAGAAGGCTGAACTGGAACGCAAGACATCCGCGCTGGCGATGGCAGTTACGGCAAGCCATGAGATTAACCAGCCCCTGATGATCCTGAAAGGGAACCTTGAAATGTACATGATGACGATTGATCTCGATTCATTGGATGCAGGACAGATTAAGCGATTGAACAATATCAGCAGTTCTCTCGAGCGCATTCAAGATATTCTGAAGAAATTCCACTCGGCTGATGCGATTCGATTCGAAGAATATAGCGAAGGCACACAGATGGTGGTTTTTGATCAGAAAGAAAATATCGACAAACACTCTCCGTCTATTGATGGCTAGATAAAATTCTGACTATTTCAGATACACCGCGAAGTATATCATGAAGACGCTGTAAATAAGCGTTAGAAAGCTGCTACGGAAGAGCCGGGCAAGTTCCACCGGCTTCACGCTCAGGGCTCTGTATCCGTGAAGTATCGCAGCCTGTAACAAGTAAATTGCATAGCAGATTAAAACAACGCGCATACCCCCGCACCAAAAAGCTGCCAATATCGAGGCAAGGCCAAACGAGAGATTTGCAAAACCGACTTCGAACTGCCAGTCCGGGCGTTCTGTTTTCCATCCAAGCCGTGCAGCATCAGCCTTGTGGAGTGGAACATGCGTGATGAAGCTGAGAATACCAACCGCACCCACCATTCCCAACGAGACGATTTTCAACGCCAGGTCTGGCTGAGAAGCAAAGAAGAAGCCTAAGAATACAGCGCAAAAGACAATCGTATAACGCAGAAACACAAGAAGTTTGAGCATTTAATCCCCCGGAAATGTTCTGTTAGTCGAGTCGTCGTAATAACTCTGCAACCGTCATCTTGAGAATCGGGTGCAGCAGGTCGGGATCGATTTCCACCAGTGGTTCCAGAACGAATCTCCGCTCGTGCGCATGAATATGCGGAACCTTCAAGTGCTCCTCTTGGATCACCCGATCCCCATAGAAGACAATGTCGATATCGATCACGCGCGGACCCCAATGAATATCCCGCTCGCGTCCAAGCTCCTTTTCGATGCTTTGGCAGGCTGCGAGGAGATCGTTGCAGGAAAGCGTTGTTTCGATGCGTGCTGCGCAGTTTAGAAACTGCGGTTGGCGTGTGTATCCCCAGGGCTCGGTTTCCAGGATGCTGCTGACATTTTGCAGAAGAGTATCCGGTAATTCGTCCAGCATGCGAAGGGCGTGTTTGAGATTCGCGTCGCGCTCCCCCAGATTGGAACCCAACGAGAGATAGACGATCATTCCCGCGTACGCTCCATTTCAACTTCCACGCCGTCCAGAGAGGCGTTGATGGCGACAAATGGCTTCTTGATGCGGATATTCGCACGCATGATCTTCGGGAAATCGGAGAAAAGCTTGTCGAGAATCTCGTTGGCGCATTTCTCTAAAATGTAAAACTGGTGCGTCTCCATGATGTGCTTGACCTCGTCGAAAACACGGGTGTAATCTACCGTATCTTCGAGCGCATGAATTTCCAGATCGAGGTCGGGATTCGTCTCGAACATCAGGGTGACAATGAATCGCTGACCAAGCTTGCGTTCCTCCGGGAACACACCATGGTAGCCGTAGAATATCATATTGTTCAGATGGACTTTCATGCTTCCTCCAGCTTTTCCATGATCTCCACGTTAATCTTACCACTCATCAGCTTATCGAACATATATATGATGATACCGCTGAGTAGCAGTCCGCCGATCGAGACGAGGATGCTGAAAACTTCCTCAAGGTGAATCAGAAAACGTCCTACAGAGTAAAAAACCACCATCATGATGATCGGTACGATAAACACGATGAATGATGACGCAATCCGCGATGCAGGAGCAATTTCGATACGAACGCAATCGCCAGGTTTCAGTGGAATATTGGTGCGAATCTGGTGTTCAATCGTTTTATTCTTCCCCATACACATGCCGCTGATCATGCAACTGTCGCATGCACCGGTTCTTCCGACAACTACCGTCGCCACACCGTTTTCAATCGATTTCACCACACCTTTCTCGATGCCGTCGTTCATCTCCATATCAGTTCTCGTCCTTTTTTTGAATTTGTTCGATCAGATTCGTGGTCGATTTTCCCTGCACAAACCGAAGGCTTCTTACCGTACCTCCGTTTTTGATCACGATGTCAGCTCCGACAATCTGATCCGGTAACCAATCGCCACCCTTAACCAGGACATCCGGTATGAGCGCATTGATCAGGTTATAAGGAGTATCCTCATCGAAGATCACCACATAGTCTACCGACTCCAGCGCTGAGAGCACCGTTGCGCGGTCGCGCTGATTATTCACTGGTCTGCTCTCGCCCTTAAGACGCTTCACCGACGAATCGCTGTTAAGACCAACCACCAGAATATCACCCAGAGATTTCGCCTCGCTTAAATACACAACATGGCCCACATGGATGATATCGAAGCAACCGTTCGTGAAGACGACCTTCTTATTCTTATCAAGATCCAGCAACGCCTTCAGTTCCGAAACTCGTTTGATCTTCTCGTGCATGCTATCAACTCCATATTCGTTATTCTTTAATACCTATCAGAGAATAGATCTTCACAGCTTCCTCTTTACCCTTGACTTTTACTTCACCCAGGTAGCGAACATCGACCTGCCCTTCCACAAATTTCAAGGTTCTATCGCTGATGATGATCTTGTGCTCGGCGTCGTATTCCTTGTTCAGCGCTTCCAGGCGAGCCCCGAGGTTGATATTGTCTCCAATCGCTGTGTAGTCGAAAATCTGCTCTGAACCAAGATTTCCCACCGTAGCAGGACCACTGTTCAAGCCGATACCAATCTCGAAGATCTGTTTGCCTTCGGATCGCCATTTCTCGTGCAACTTCTCAAGCTCGACGCGCATCTCCAGAGCTACCCGGCACGCAACCAAAGCGTGGCTTTCGAGCTCTACCGGTACACCGAACAATGCCATGATTTCATCCCCCACAAATTTGTCCAGCGTTCCCTTGTGCCGAATGATGCAATCGACCATCGCGGTAAGGTATTCGCGCAGCATCGCGACCGTTTCCTGCGGTGGATGGCTCTCAGTGTATGTGGTGAACGATCGGATATCGGAAAACAGAACCGTGATCACCTTCTCCTCACCACCGTATTTAAGCTGGTCGGGATGACGAAGCAGTTCATTTACCAGATCCGGCGCCATATACTGGCGGAAGGCGTTACGAATTTGCCGCTTTTCACGGGAAGTTCGAATGTAATGACGCAGCAGGCTTATGAAATAAAGGATCGCGATCAGAAGCGGTATTTCCAGGTTTGGCGCGAAGGTATCCAGCCGCGTAAGCAGTTGATAGGTTCCGCATAGGCTTGCCGCGATCAACGCAAGGGTAATGAACAGTGATACACCAGGTGATATCCTGACGAATACGTAGCTCAGCACCACGAACATCGCGAACTGGATGATCAGCCACCAGATGAATGGAAAGCGATCGATGGCGTCGTCGTGCAGACACATCTCCATGAAATTGGCGTGGATTTCCACACCGGGTGTCAGGCCCGAGTAAAATGGCGTGCTGAAGTAGTCATGATGCTCTTTGAGCGTGGATCCAATGAGGACGATCTTGTCCTTCAAGACACTGTCTGCAAGGATGTGATTTTCATATGAATCCAGGTCGAAATCGGAGATATCGAACATCATGTCATCGACGATCTGATAGAGCGGCACCCACTGGAATTTCCCGGCCGATCCATAGAACCGGATCATGGCTGTATTAGCTCCAAACTTGGGGATAGAGATCGGATGCTCTCCATCGATCACAAACGGATTCCCGTCGTGGATATTCGTCAGCATCTGCTTGTGCCCGTCGTTGTATAGCGCCAGGCCGAGAACACCCAAAGCGTAATAATCGCGCTCGCGGTACTTCTGATAAAGCGAATAGTGGCGCACAAAACCGTCTGCGTCGGTGTGAATATTTACTACACCCCAAGGAATTCCTGCTTCCAGCAACGGTTTGATGGGCGGCACAATGCGCTCGTGTATATATCCCGCGTGATGCTCTCTTATCACAGACCCAGCCATTACCAGCTTGTCTCGGTATTTCGCGCAGGTCGCAGCGAGGATGCTGTCTTCCACCGCGTCGCGCGACTCGGTGAATTCGATATCGACGACAACCAGCTTCGCACCTGCTTCGAAGATATTCTCGATCAGTTTGGCATAAACCGTCCGTGGATAGGGCCAGCTGTAGGTTTCGATTGAATCGAATGTATCCTGATCGATGTTGACGATGAGGATGTCGTTGGAGAGTTCTGTCGCACCTCTATACTGCACGAATGTGTCATAAACCTTGTAATCGAAGTGAACCCAGAAATCGGTAAGGAAGAACACTTGCAGCAGGATGAAGATCAGAAACAGAAGCGCAAAGAATCTAAGATTTTTGGAAAATGTCTCGAATTTCATGAACGGTCCGAATGGTAAAAAACTGGCGGTGATTTCTCACCGCCAGTTTTAGGTTGTTTAGAATCGATAACTTGCTTTGAACTTCATGTCGAAGCGAGAGTAGTCGTTTTGGCTGACTTCGTTGTCAGTGAACTCACGAATACCGAAGCTGAGCATCGTATCAAGATCTTCGATGACCATGTACGAAGTACCGATACTGGTGCTGAAGATATTTTGCTCGGTGTCGGTTTTGAGTCCGTCATTATCCTGGTCGCCGGTTACGGTGGTCCAGCTCATGCTCATGAACGGTTTCAGACGTTCCTGGAAGAACTGCCAGTCCATCTTGCCGTAGAAGGTGTTGTACGTCGTATTCTCTTCATATTGGGAGAGAATGGTGTACGTGTCGGTATTTTCGTCATAATCCCTCACGACCTGATCGAAGTCCTTGCCGGTCGTGCTGAACTGCAGGACGGTCTTGACCGGAAGATCGCGGAAGCGCGATACGGCTGAGATTGAGATGGTGTTCATCTTGCTTTCGAAGTTATTGTTCATGTCGCTATCACCATCACTGGTATTGAAATTGACTGCGAACATGGTAGGCACTGCCAGTAACTGTATCGCGTCATACGAAAGCCCAACATTCAAGGTAGATACCGTCTGATCGAGTTCCGCATCCTCTTCTTCAGCATCGTTTGCAGTATTGGCAACACTATAGCCAAGGCGCAACGCGGGAAGGCGGCTCGGACCGATTGTCAGCTGCGAAAACCAGTTGAGCGTCTCGTTGGTATTCGCTTTCTGGTCGGAGAGGTTGTCTTCCTGCCAGTTAACACCCAACGCCATTTGGATCTGGTTTCTCCAGAAACTGACATTATCTGTGACGGACAATATCGATGTATCGTTCTGCAGATAGTTTGCCGAAAGCGAGTTATAGCTCGATCCGATCTCGGAATAGGATACTGAGAGGAAGTTGCGATAGACATTCAACTGCATGTAAAGTCGCAATGCCAGGCTCGACTGTCCCGGGATGATCGGTTCCATGTTTTTATTGATGATGATCATATCATCCACTGCTTCGGGATCGAGTGGGATCTCGGAGCTGGAGTCGTCGCCATACAGATAGGTATTGAGCGAGTCTTTGCTCATTGCGCCATCGTAGGTATCATGGTTATAAAGACTCATCGCGACTTCACCACCAAGTACGAACGCCCGGCGCGCGGTGGCGAGCTGGAAGTCGGTACCGATAACCAGGTTGTCCTTGGGTGTGTTCACATGAACGCCATCGGAGTCGATGACTTCCATCTCATCAAGAGAGAAGCGTTCGTCTTTGTTTTTCACAACACTAAGACCCCAGAGGAATGACGAACGCGAACCGGCTTCGGTACGGAAACCGAAGGTGTTGCGCTTAAACGTACCGTATTCGGTAATCGTGTGCGACGAATCTGCATTGATGACATAGTCGCCGTCGATCTTGCGTTTGGATTCACCGTAGAGGACCTTCAACCGCAGCCCGGCAACGTTCAAGTCACCGTGGACACCGCGAACGTTCTTGTTGTTCATGGTGAATGAATCGAAATACGGTGAGTCGTCACCAAGGAGCAGTTCGAAGTGCGGTACCTGAATACCGAAGGTGTAGCGGTTCAGTGACTGCCGGTTCTTGTTTTCCTCGGAGGTGAGATACAGCTTTGTAAACATATTGAAGTTCTTCTGCTGTGTCTTGACCTTGATATCCCAGTCACCGCGACGTGCATCTTCGGAATCGCTGTCGTATTCGGTCTCATCGTAGGTTCCGGTGAAGCGAATGTGACCGGTCATGTTCATCGGAAGCTTGATCGGTTCAGCGCCTTTGATGGATGTCTGCCAGTTGCGTGATACGATCGGCTTGCCGCTGGTTGTCTCGGCTTTGATCTGATAACTATGCTTACCCGCAGGCATCTTTTCGAGGCGCAGAGACAGCATGTTGCCGGTAATGGTCGCCTGATCGGTCATGTCGTTGCCATCGACGAATATCTGGATTGTCGAGACGTCGATGTCGTTCTTCATACCGAAGTAGGAAACCGCGATAATCATATCGGTGTTTTCAGGAATGGTAGATGAATCGGGCGACAGCAGAATGAAGTCGTCCGACGGTGCTTCCGCAGCGGTGGTCTGAAGCCGGTAGGGATTCAGTTCCGGTTGCGATGCTGGAAGTGTCTGGGTCGAGCCATTGAGCAGCTCGGCTTGGAAGTAGTATTCGATGCCCTGTTCGATAATGTCCGGAATCTGCGCGGTAAACATCGGCTGGATACCGGTATCGCGGGTCATTGTAACGCTTATATAAGCCTGAGAACCGAATTGACGGTAGTACAGGTTCATTTGGTCGATATCATCGACACCTTCGAGCACATCAAGAGAAATGATCTGCTCTGAATCCGGTGAAAGAGAAATCGGCGGATTGTGCTTAAGTGTCACCGCTGCTGAAAGCAGTGAGCTCAGACTGATTATGGCGATTATGTAGATCAATTTCTTCATAAGCCTACTCCATCTCGATAATCACTTTACGTGTGTCACCATCCGGACCCTTCAATTCAATCTCGAGGTCGGTGGTTTCTTCAAGTTCTTCGATCTCTTCAATGACTTGTTCGTCGATATCACCATCTTTGACGGTTTCAACGACGATAGGTCCAGCTCCGCTCGATGTAGCCGTCATGCCGGGACCCACATCTGCCGCCTCGCCATCAGTCTTGTTTTCCATACGAACGATTCCTCGAAACGTTGTGATGGTCGTCTCGCCGGTATCGGACACGGAGATGAGGAATTCGGTACCTTTTACGCTTGCCACGGTGGTTGGAGTTTCAACTTCATACACACCGGCTTTCTTCATGACCTTCGAATAGATATTACCGCGTTCCAGATACGATTTTTTATCGAGCTGATTGTCGCTATTGACTTCAGCCTGAATCTTGAGTGTGCTGTTCGGGAAAAGCTTGATAAGCGAGCTGCCGTCAACGAACTTAGCAGCTGCGTATGAATCCTCGTAGCTGTTCAATTCATCGTTGTTCATCAGCATTTCGCCCTTGCCAAGGTCGTTGATCTGCTCGCCGCGGCTGAGCTTGACATTGCCTTTGACTTTGATCGTCAGCGCGACCGGGTCATCGGCAAGTAGCTCTACAGCGGAAGAGAGAAGCAGTACCATCGCAAGTAGTGCTATCAGTTGATAGGTTGTTCTTTTCATGTTACGCTCCTATTCGATGATGATGCTTTTGACTTCGATTTCACCGGAGATGATGTCCGATAAAAATTCGTTGAGCTGCGTAAAATCAATCGTCTGTCCCTGATAGATGACATTTCCGGTCGGTGCATAACCCTGATTCAGTAGATCAACGAAGCCCTCCATTCCATCGACACCCTGCAAATTGCGGATGAACGAGTAGAGGATTTCCATCTGGATCGGATCGGCATTTGGATTCTCAACGCGGAAAATAAACACCGGGCTCTTGCTGATGTTAGAACTTCCAGCCGGCGAGACGAGCGGTGCGGTAACCTGCCAGCCGTAGATCTTGCCAATTTCAAGCATCGGTGCGCTTGCGGGATATGCATACGCTGTCGAAGGGATGTTTGTGATCTCGGCGTATGGCGTATTGTTCTCGATATCTTCTGCTGAGACGCTGGTGATGTCATCGATTTCGAAGATCTTCAGGGTGTAATCAGTCAGGTTCGAGATCCACATGAACGTCGGTTGCTGTGTCGGATAGGAAATGATGGTCGAGCCAGCCGCCATTCCGGGGAAAAGAAGCCGGATATTAACCGGGTTAATGATCTGAATGCTCAGTGTAATTGGTTCGGAAATCGCGTTATCCGTTGCGTCGTCAAACGCTTGAACGGTAACAATGTAGATTCCGTCCGGAAAACGACCGGTATTGAGAATTGCATCCTCGAAATCAGGGTTGTTGTCTAAAACTCCGTCCATCGTCAGGCTTCCGGTGAAGCCATTGGTCGGAATATTGGACAGGATGTCACGAGAATCGAATTGCTTGATGCCACCCGGATTGAGCGGATCCACGGCAATAATTCTGCTGTCTGCATCTTCAATATCGATTAGCATGTTACCATTCCAGGTCATCCCGACTTTCAGGTAATAGTTCAGAACCGTGACGCTGGAAGGATTGGTCACACTACCCGAAAACAGGATTGGCTGGGAAGCAGGATTATCGGGATCGATATACGATGCGTAAAAAAGATTGTACGTATCATCTCGCAGTGTTATCTGCAGAACATCATCCGCAAACACTACCGATACGATAAGTAAAAGAAGCAATAAGGATAAGTACTTCATGGTTTCTCCTCATAAAGAAATATATGGTTGGACTTTTTGTATTCGTTTATGACGTTGAGCACTCTATTCCGAATGTTATGAATGTGTTAAAGCGATGTCAACGATTTTCTTGAGCAGCGCATTGAAGCCATATCCGGCTTCTCGTGCCGCCATTGGTGTTAGGCTGAGCGGTGTCATTCCGGGAAGTGTATTCACCTCCAGGAAGTAGCTCTGCTCACCGTCGAACCGAAAATCTACCCGCGCATATCCCTTACAGCCCATAAGCTTGAAGATACGCAGCGCATCCGCTCTCATGCGTGCACGCGCTTCCTCTGGAAGTTTCGCGGGGACTTCGTAAATTGTATTACCTTTAGTGTACTTGTTCGTGTAATCGTAAAAACCTTTGTTGGGGAGTATTCTCACAACAGGAAGCGATTCTTCGCCGAGGATGGTCGCGGTAATTTCATCACCTTTGATATAGCGTTGGACGATAATCTGGTTTCCGTATTCAAATGCCAGCCGGATCGCCTCCTCGATCTGCTCAGCCTGTTCGACGATCGTGATTCCGACCGATGAACCGGATTGATTCGGCTTGATTACGAACGGATAACCGAAGATCTCCACATCGTGGCTGTCGAAGTCGTCACCCTTGTTGAGGCAGATATACTCCGGGATCTCGATGTCGATCGACTGGGCGAGCTGCATCGAGATATTCTTGTCCATAGCGATAGCGGACGCCTTCCAGTCCGATCCTGTGTAGGGTATTCCGGCAAGAGACAGCATGCCCTGCACACGTCCGTCTTCCCCATCGCCGCCATGCAGTCCGATAAAGACCACATCAGCGGTGAATGCCCGGATTTCAGCGATCACCTCACAGTAATCGGAATAATCGGAAGGATCGATCAAGAGCGTCTGAAAGCCTTCTGATCGAAGCGCTTTCTCGATTTCAGCGGAAGTAACCAGCGAAACCTCGCGCTCTTCCGAGAAACCACCGGCTAAAATTACGATTTTCTCCATACCTCTATACCATGCCCCAAACCCTTTCTGTCAAGGTTTTTCGTCAAACACACGAGGCCCGGCTAAGGTTTGTGAAGAATTTCCATTGACGATTCGATATCGGGTTTCTCAATTTTACCGGAGGTTACATTGAACAGACCACTCTACGCCGGACTCGACATTGGCGGGTCCTTCTTAAAATATGGATATGGAAATCCGGTTGACGGTATCCTGATGCACGATAAGCTCCCCGTTGACGACCGTTCGCTGGATGGATTGTATCGTCTGCTTCGCACTGCGGTACAGAAGATCAACGATCACGCAGGGCAACCTGTCTCTGCTGTCGCCTTGGGATCACCCGGCACAATCGACTCCAATCGCGGGATTGTCCTCGGCTATTCACCCAACCTGCCAGAATGGCGCGGCGCACAGCCAACAGCCATGCTCAGCGATACGTTCGGCATCCCGGCGTATATCGAGAACGACGCCAACCTCATGGCCTTCGGCGAAGCCTCGCACTACAATTTCGATAAAACAGTTCTCGGCATTACCATCGGCACCGGCATCGGAAGCGGATTGGTAATCAACGATCAGATCTATCGCGGCGAGAATTTCATGTCGATGGAACTCGGACACACCGTCGTCATGCCGGATGGGCGCTTATGCAAGTGCGGTAAAAAAGGCTGCGTAGAGGCATACAGTTCTGCAACCGGATTGATCGAGCAAAGTATCGAAGCATTATCGGATGTACACGACGATACTGTAAACCATGGTTACACAATGACAGTGAAACAGGCACTTGAGATGGCAACCGTAAACGAATCGATACACTACATCGTAAAAAAATCTGTAAGCTACCTCGGACAGGCCGTTGCCAATGCGATTACGCTTCTGGACTGTGACATTGTGTTGATCGGCGGAGGGGTAGCGGATATTGAAGCATATCCGTTTGACGCGCTCCGGCAAGAGATTTTAAAATTTCTCTTGCCAGAAATCCAGGAACATGTATTAATTGCCAAGGCAAGGTATGGCAATCAAGCAGCCTTGCGGGGCAGTTTATTTTTATGTGACAGGAATCGGCAATCCAGCTGATTATCTCACCCCAGTAAATATGGAACGATATTTGCATTATAATAGAAAAAAACCTATAAGTGATATCAGGAGGTTAAGATGAGACGTACAATAATGATGTTGATGTTCGTGCTGCTCGTTGGTTCGATGCTCCATGCGATTGGTACATCGAGAGGAATTGAAGCTCTTTTTGGTTTGAGTATCTCACCTAACCCGTTTGAGTTTGAGACAACGATAACAGTAGCCGTACAGCATACAACCTACACTAATCTGGTTATCTATGATTCAAATAACCAGATAGTAAAGCACATTTATGGTGGTCTGCTTTCCGATGGCTACCACCAGTTCAGCTGGTGTGGAAAAGATGACGCCGGTAACGACCTTCCAACCGGTCGGTACACTTGCGAGGTTTCAAACCAGGCTAAGTTTACCTCGGTCAAGAAGTTCATCATACTCAAATAGGTAGTACGATAAACGATTTGCATCATAGGCGGCACTTGTGTCGCCTTTTTTTCATCTCACAACAACATATAAAGGCGCAATGTCATAGATTTCATGCAGTTATCATCTGCATACCATCGTAAGTCTCTGACCGAATATTGCTGATTCTTACAAAAAGTCTTGACAGAGCATCCAATTCCAGAAGTAATTCTTTGTTTACCAAAAATCGCTATGGGAGTCTGAATGATTGAAGTAATCGTTGAAAAATGTGTTGGTTGCGGTTTATGTTTGAAGGCTTGCGCTTACGACGCAATCGAAATCAAAGATAAACTCGCGGAAATCAACGCGGATAAGTGCGTTCTCTGCGGAGCATGCGTCAGTGAATGTAAATTTGACGCGATCATCATCCGCAAACACGGAAAAGTTGAAATCGATAAATCCGAATACAAAGGCGTCTGGGTCTTTGCCGAACTTCACGACGGCAAGGAAGTTGCGCCCGTATCACTCGAGCTGCTCGGAAAAGGCCGTGAACTCGCCGACCAGCGTGAAAGCGAACTTACCGCGATCCTCTTCGGCAACGAAGTCGAACCGCTCTCGGAAGAACTGATCGCACACGGAGCCGACAAGGTCATCATCGTCGATCATCCGCTTCTGGAACAATTCGACGATATCCCATTTTCGCACGCTATGACACAGCTCGCTAAACAATATAAGCCCGAGATCATCCTCGCTGGTGCGACCAACATAGGCCGTTCCTTTATCCCGCGCGTCGCGGTTGAGCTTCATACTGGGCTCACTGCCGACTGTACCGGGCTGGATATTGATCCCGACAGCGGTAACCTGTTGCAGACCCGTCCGGCATTCGGCGGTAACATTATGGCAACAATCCTGACACCGGATCACAGACCGCAAATGGCGACCGTTCGTCACAAAGTCATGACTCCGATGGAAAAGGATGCAGAGCGTTCGGGAACCGTTGTCAGCGAACAGATCGATTTCGACGACATGGAAACATGCCTTCTGGAACGAGTCAAAGACGAAGGTCAGGCTGTCAATATCACCGAAGCGAACTTCGTCGTATCAGGCGGACGCGGTGTGAAGGATCCGAAGAACTTCGAGATGCTACACGAACTTGCGAAGAACCTTGGCGGCGCAGTCGGAGCATCCAGAGCGGCAGTTGACGCTGAATGGATCCCCTACCCGCACCAGGTAGGACAGACCGGAAAGACCATCAAACCGAAGATCTACATCGCATGCGGTATATCTGGAGCAATCCAGCATCTGGCCGGTATGTCGTCATCCGACTACATCATCGCGATCAACAAAGACGCCGATGCGCCGATCTTCAACGTTGCCGATCTCGGAATCGTTGGCGATCTGCACGAGATTATCCCACTTTTAAACAAGAAATTCAAGGACTAAGGCATGATCTTCTATCTCCCGTTCGCTGTAGAAAGTCCAGACAGGATTTTAACCAATACAGAGGTACGTCTGGGGGATTTTGCCAATACCCGAATTAAAGAAATTCGCGATAGTATCGCTTACCCACCGCTGATCAACTCACACGATCACCTGGTGGGTAACTGGTACCCGCGCGCCGGGCATAATCGCCCGTATATCAATTCGCATATATGGGTCGAGGACATGAAGGACGCCGCGTCATACCGCGAGCGGGACAAAGTCTGGCTCAACGATGGCTCTTTCAACCTGATCGAAGGCAACGCCACCATTCTGGTCAATCTTGGCATCTATAAGAATCTCTTCTCCGGTGTGGGACTCGTACAGGATCATGCACCACGGCAGATCGACCAATACTACCAGAATCGCCCGATCGAGATACTGAAAGATTACTATCAGTGCCACTCGATCACGCTGGGTAACTGGTGGGGTGGAATGAAAGCCGAAGAAGAGATGGCAGCTACCGGTGGAACGATGCCGTTCATCATCCATGTTGGCGAAGGACTCGACGATCGGACGCGCGGTGAATTCACACTTGTCCGTGATCGCGGCCTTCTTAAACGTAACACCATGATGATCCACTGCGTATCTTTCACCAAAGAAGAGATCGTGCAAACCGGTGAAGCCGGCGCGACCATCTGCTGGTGTCCGGGCTCAAACGAATTCCTGCTCGGTAAAACCGCCGATATAGAAGAGTGCCTTGAACGGGGTGTCAATGTGGTAATCGGAACCGATTCCACCATGTCCGGCACGACAAATCTTTTCAGCGAGATCCGTAAAGCGCACGAGATGTTGCCGTCGATTCCTTCGAAAGAATTGTACCGCATGGTGACGGTCAATGCCGCTTATGCGTTGCTCAAGCCGTTGACATATGGCCGCCTAAATGACCTTTCTGGCAATCTTCTGGTGCTCGATCGCAAGCATGAGGATCCTTTCGAAAACATACTGCTCAGCAATACCGAAAACATTCGGATTTTCGCACTCAACAACCGCATCCTTTACGGCGACATCGAATTTATGGAAGTCTTCAACCTGAACGAAAACGATTACACCGTCTTCAAGGCAGGCAACCGGGAAAAATTCGTGCTGGGCAATCCGGCCGGAATTCTGGACACGATCCAGGGATATCTCGGCACGCGAAAGACATTCCCCTATCTGCCCATAGAATGATCCAACTCTACGAGATTTTTGCCAGCATCCAGGGTGAATCAACCTTTGCTGGAGTTCCCTGCATTTTCATACGTACTTCAGGCTGTAACCTTCGCTGCCGCTACTGCGATACACAATATGCTTTCGAACCCAAATTCGCGATGAACATCGACGAGATTGTCCGTTCCATTGAGCAATACAAACCCATCAAGCTGGTGGAAATCACCGGTGGCGAGCCGCTCCTTCAATATGAATCCACAACCCTGATCCAGCGCTTGTTGGAAGAAAAATACACCGTTCTGCTGGAAACCAACGGTTCTGTTTCTCTGGAGGAAATCCCATATAGCGTGCATGTCATCATGGACGTAAAATGCCCTGGAAGCCATGAGCAAGGCTCCATCCTACTCGACAACCTTCCGCGTCTCCAGCCTGGTCACGACGAAATCAAGTTTGTCCTGTCCGATCGAAACGACTATCTTTTCGCGCTCGATTTCATCAATCGTCATCGGCTCGAGCATCACATCAACATCCTGTCGCCGGTACTCGGGGAACTCGACCCGGAAGAGCTTGCCGGATGGATAATGCAGGACAGACCCCCAGTTCGCATGCAGTTGCAACTTCACCGCTTCATCTGGGATCCCGACAAACAAGGGGTATAATCATGGAAACAACATTCAATCGCAAAAAAACACGTATCATAAAGCTCCGCGACCTTTACATAGGTGGCGATCATCCCGTCTCCGTGCAATCAATGCTCAATACGCCGACGCATGACGTCGAGAAAACCATCAGGCAGATACGAGAACTCGAATCAGCCGGATGCCAGGTTATCAGACTGGCCGTACCGGACATGGATGCCGCGAACGCGCTGAAAGAGATTCGTAAAGCGACCTCTACCCCACTCGTGGCGGATATCCATTTCAACTACAAGCTCGCACTGGAAGCGTTGAAGCACGGCATCGACGGACTTCGACTCAATCCCGGCAACATCGGCTCGGAGGAGAATGTTCGCAAGGTTGTCGATGCAGCTCGTGAGAAGAGTATCCCCATCCGCATCGGTGTCAACAGCGGTTCCATCGACAAGGATATCCTTACAAAGTACGGCGTAACGCCTATCGCATTGGTGGAAAGTGCACTTCAGCATGTCGCGATCCTGGAGCGTTGCGGCTATTACGAGATGAAAATATCCGTGAAGGCGTCCTCGGTTCCGATGATGGTCGAAGCTTATCGTATCCTTTCCAATCGAGTGGACTACCCGTTGCATTTGGGCGTGACCGAGGCCGGAACACAGTTTACCGGCACCATCCGCTCTTCGGTTGGTATCGGCACGTTGCTTTCCGAAGGCATTGGCGACACGATTCGTGTCTCGCTGACCACCGATCCGGTGAAGGAAGTTTACGTTGGCTTCGAGATCCTGAAGTCGCTTGATCTCCGCAAAGGTCTTCGCATCGTCTCCTGCCCGACCTGCGGTAGAACGCGCATCGACCTTGTGAGTCTGGCGGAAGAGGTTGAGCGTCGGCTGGCAGACATGAATGAGTTGGACTTGACCGTCGCGGTCATGGGCTGTGTAGTAAACGGTCCCGGTGAGGCTCGTGAAGCCGATTACGGACTCGCGGGGGGTATCGGAGAAGGGCTGATCTTCCGCAAGGGTGAGATTATCGCCAAGGTTCCTGAAGAGAGGCTCATCGACACACTGATCCAGACGATCCGGGAGGACATGTAGGCTCGATGAACGCACGCATCATCGTAATCGCTTTGTTTTGCATCCTTTCCATAAGCTTGCTGCAATCGCAAGAGCAGGCAATGGAAGTCAATGAGATTCATTTCAACGGCAACCAAATGTTCACCAACCGACAGCTTCAATCCGTGATCTCCCTTAAACCGGATGAACGGTTCGATCAGGACAAGGCCAATTCGGACAGTCGCAAGATCATGGAGTATTACCAGCGCTACGGCCGTTTCAATATCGTCGTCGAATACCCACACATCGAGATCGTCGCTTCCAATCGGGTTGATGTTATCTTCACCATCCATGAGAATGAACGCATCGTGGCGGATTCGCTTGTGTTCAGCGGCAACAGGCTGCTCTCGGATTACAAGCTGCGCGAGATGTCGGGAATCGGTAACGACGAACCCGCTTCACTGCAGGATATATCTTCCGCAATCTACCAGATTCCGGACATCTACGCCGGACAGGGATTCCTTTTTGCCGACGCGCGTCTCGATTCACTGGTGAACCGCAAAGGAAGCTATACCGCGTATCTCACCATCTTCGAGGGACCGCGCTGCCTGCCGCAGAAATACCGATTCGAGGGTAACAAGGTCACGACCGAAGAGACACTGCTAAGGCTATCACGCATCCGTACGATCGATGTACTCACCCTGCCTCTGCTCAACCGCATCAGTGAGAACATCGGCAAGAAGGATTACATTAAAGAGTGCGAAGTGATCCCGGTGGATGCAGGTACGGTACTTTTCCGCATTACCGAAGACAAGATGATCAATCTCACCGGTATCATGGGTTACAGTAAGAATGAGACCAGCGATGATCAATTTACCGGCTATCTCAACCTCGATTTCCTCAACCTCTTTGGTACCGATCGTGCGCTTTCGCTCAAGTGGCAGCGATATAGTGCCGATCGCAGTTACGTTGAACTTGGGTATCACGAATCGGGATTCGGTGACGTTCCCGTCGCGGCAGACCTGGAGCTTTTCAGAGAGGAAGTGGATTCCACCTATATTCAATCGGCCGCGCAACTTGAAGTCTATTACTACACTCTCTTCAACGAATTCGGTATCTATACCGGCATCGAGGATGTGTATCCCGGTTCACGCAAGATATATCGGATCGATAAGACCTCCTACCGCAAGGCGGGTGTGTTCTGGAACTACAACGATGTCGATTACCTGCGCAATCCAAGCAATGGCGACGAGTTCAGCGTTCGCTACTACCACACTTTCCAGCAGATCGAAGGCAAATACGATAATTACTATACTACCGAAATAGGTTGGAATCATTATCAGAAGCTATACAAGCGACTCGTTCTCGCGACCTCTATCAACGGCAAGGAGAAAGAGAAAACCGACCTCGAAGATTACGAGAGCTTCGAGATGGGCGGAAGTTCGAACCTTCGCGGTTTCCGGGAGAACCAATTCCACGGGCATCGCCTGGGATGGATCAATCTGGAAGTGAGGCAACTCATGTCACGGCTGTCACGGCTGTTCGTATTTGTCGATTATGGTTATGTGGAGTACATGGAAGGTGAAGAGACCCAGCGACTGAATGACCTCTTCGGGTATGGCGTAGGGCTTCGTGTGGAAACCGCCATTGGGCAATTGCAGCTCGATTACGCGCTCAGCTATTCGCAAGGCACCTGGACAGAGCCTCAGAACGGTTTCATTCACTTCGGAATCGATACGAAGCTGTAAGTTGTTTGAAGAGACCCTCACCTGAAAATGGGCGAGAGAGAAGAGAATACCGCTTGCAGATGACAATCACGTCGCATATTCGCCCGATCCCCTCGCAATGCCGTGTAATACGGTTTTTCGATTGAGATGCCCTGAATTTATTTGATATCTCAATCGAAAAACCGTATTACACGGCTGCTCGGATGCGAACGAATCTGCTGCGTGTGGTGTGGATTCTCCAGCTCTTGCAGCGATTAATATGGTAGCAACAATCAAAATGAGATGAGCACTCAAAAGCTATTTCGTCCCACTATTTCACGCCATCAAAATTACATAGCTTCCCACATTGTCATCAAGTATCGATCTTCTTTCTAACTCATTTCGGGAAAATGGTTGACGAAATGTCGCGCAATCTTGATCTTATAGACAACAATCTCTTCAACGAGGTATGAATGAACAAGCTACTGATGAAACAGGTGATGATGAATCGCGTGCTGATCGCTCTAGCGCCGATCATGATCCTGTCGATATTCCTTTTCGGATGGCGCGTTCTGGCGATTGTAGCTATCAGCAACATCGCCGCGTTTGTCACCGAATATCTCTTCATTCGCAAGCGCAAAGGCGGCAAGGTATCCATGGCGGTATTCGTCACCGGCACGCTCCTGGCGCTGACTTTGCCACCGACGATCCCCTTCTGGATTGCGATCGTAGGCTCTGTTGTCGCTGTAACCTTCGGTAAAATGGTATTCGGCGGCTTCGGCATGAATTTATTCAACCCGGCGATCGTGGGCAGGACGTTTATTTACATATCATTCCCGAAGGCCATGCAAACGATCTGGCTCGAACCGCTCATCAAGTTCCCTGGAGGCTTTGCCACCTGGATGAACACCGGACAGATCACATCCGCTACGCCGATTCCCCAACTCGCCGACCCGGCAACAGCCCCCTGCCTGACCAAACTTTTCCTCGGATTCATCCCGGGTAGCATGGGCGAGACATCCGCACTTCTGATTATCTTCGCCGCGCTCTATCTGATTACATCCAAGACCGCCAAGTGGCAGCCAATCGTCGCAACGCTGGCGAGCTTCGCACTGTTCAGTTTCCTTTTCGACGGCGGAAATCCGCTTCCCATGATGCTTTCCGGCGGACTGATGTTCGGTGCTGTGTTCATGGTAACCGATCCCGTTTCCATGCCCAAGCGTAACGACGCGATCTGGCTATATGGTATCCTGGTCGGATTCCTTACCGTGTTTATTCGTAACTATTCGCTCTTCCCGGAGGGCTTTATGTTCGCACTGCTTCTTGCCAACACCATGATGCCGATCATCGAGCACGGACTGGGCAAGCTGAAAACCAAGGGTAAATAAGGAGCGGAACGTGCAGAAAGAACGCAAAACATTTACCGACAGCCGCTTCTATCCCGTGCTGTTCATGATCATTCTAACCGTCATTTTCGTCGGCATACTGGCGACGTTTTACCACCGAACATCCGAGCGCGTGCAGAGTTATCGTAAGTTCAAGCTACACGCGACAATCCTGAAGTTGTTTGATCTACCGAAAAACGGCGATTCTTTTGTTTTATCCCAAGACGAGGTCGAAGAGCTTTTCACGAAACACATTGTGGTCGATTCTCTCAACGTCTCGACTGAAAAAGATCCAACGTATGTGCAATACGAGAAATATTACAAGCTGGTCGATGGTGAAAAAATCCTCGGATATGCTTTCCCGTTGGTGGGCAGCGGACTATGGGGAACCATCGAAGCGATAATCTCCGTATCACCTGATTTCAAAACGATCCGACACTTTGAGATCATTACGCAGAACGAGACCCCGGGATTGGGTGGACGCATCGACGAGAAGTGGTTCAAGGACCAATTCATCGGCAAGCAAATCGTGAGAGATAACTCCGTCGTACGCTTCCAACTAATACCCGAAGAAGAGACACCCGCACCCGAACAGATTAACCAGATTACCGGTGCAACCGCTTCCAGCGGAGCAATCGTCAAAATTCTGCATGACCAATACTTGAAAAAAACACAGGCATTGGGGCATACCTATGAGTAAGAAAGATATTTTCGTAACAGCAGCCTTTACAGAGAATTCCGTTTGGCGGCAGATCCTGGGCATCTGCTCGACCCTGGCGGTGACCAATCTGATGAAGAATAGCCTGGTGATGGGACTCGGTGTGACCTTTGTGCTCGCGTTTTCCAACTTCACCATCTCGATGATCCGGCAATACACTCCCAAGAACGTTCGCATGATGGCCCAAACGCTAATCATCGCATCGTTCGTGATCATCGTTGATATTTTCCTGAAGGCTTTCATGCCCGATATGAGCAAAGCGCTCGGGCCCTACGTCGGCCTGATTATCACCAATTGTATTATCATGGGGCGCGCGGAAGCGTTCGCAGCCAAGAACACGCCGGTCGATTCGTTCGTTGACGGTATCGGCGCAGGCGTCGGCTACACCTTTGTCCTGCTCCTGATTTCCTTTGTTCGCGAGCTGACCGGATTCGGAACCATCTTCGGAGGTCAAGTCATGGGCGACTGGTGGACAAACTGGTCGATCATGGTCATGGCACCCAGCGCGTTCTTCATGCTGGCGATCCTGATATGGATTATCAACGGAAGCAAGGCCAAAGCGGGAGGTAAATAACATGGAACTGAGCCCATTCATCATCTTCGTCGCGGCAATCTTCACCAGCAACATCCTGCTGACCAACTTCCTCGGGATGTGCTCCTACCTCTCCGTCTCGAAAGAAATCGAATCGTCCTTCGGGCTGGGTATGGCGGTTGTGTTCGTCACCACGATCACCACCGTGCTCAACTACTTTGTTTACCACTATATCCTGATCCCGCTGGACATCGTCTATCTGCAATACATCATCTACATCATCGTGATCGCAGCCTTCGTGCAATTCACCGAAATGGTGATTGAACGCGTCTCGCCGGTGCTCTACTACACATTGGGGATTTTCTTGCCACTCATCACCGTGAACTGTGCAATCTTCGGTGTCACACTCTTCATGGTCATCCGCAAATACACCTTCCTGCAAACTGTTGGGTACGCTGCCGGAAGTGGTATTGGCTGGATGCTGGCGATCCTCGCGTTGGCGGGAATCCGCGCGAAGCTGAAGGATAAATACATCCCCGCGGGGTTGCAGGGTGCGGGAATCACGTTGATCATAACCGGAATCATGGCGCTGGCGTTCATCGGGTTCTCCGGCGTGGTCGTCATCCAATAGAAGGAATCAACGCTATGGTATTCATACTATGGAACATCGTGATCGTCTCGGGTATCAGTGGCCTGCTGGCACTGCTGCTGGTGCTGGCCGATTGGTTTATCGCCAACTACGGCGAGTGCGAGATCGACATCAACGACGGCAAGAAGAAGCTCAAAGTCGAGGGTGGAAGTTCGCTCCTCTCGCTGCTTGGCGACAACAACCTCTTCATCCCGTCTGCCTGCGGTGGCCGCGGAAGCTGCGGATACTGCAAGGTAAAGGTTCTCGACGGCGGCGGACCGCTGCTGCCCACAGAAAAACCTTACCTCAGTCCGCAAGAATTGAGGGACAACGTACGCCTCTCCTGCCAGATCAAGGTCAAGCAAGATATAAAGATATGGGTTCCACCCGAGCTCTTCGCAATCAAGCGTTTCAAGGCGAAGGTCGATAAAATCGAGGATTATACTTACGACATCAAGGGTCTGACTATGAAGCTGATCGAGCCAAATCAGATCGAGTTCAAGGCCGGACAATACGTGCAGCTCGAAGCGCCGCCCTACGAGAAGAGTAAGAAAGCCGTTTCGCGCGCGTATTCCATCTCCAGCAACCCGGATGATCCCGGCATGCTTCAGCTCATCATCAGGCGTGTCCCGGATGGAATCTGCACCACCTACGTGCACGATTACCTGAAGGAAGGCGATGATATTAGCTTTACCGGCCCGTTTGGAGATTTCCTCATCCAGGACACTGAAGCCGATATGTTCTTCATCGCCGGTGGGTCGGGCAAAGCGCCCATCAAATCGATGGTCGAATACCTGCATAATCACGGCAGCAAACGCCGCATGGTCTATTTCTTCGGTGCTCGCACCACCAAGGATCTCTACCTCACCGAGTATTTCCGTGAGTTCGAGAAAAAACTGCCCGATTTTACCTACGTTCCCGTCCTCTCACAGCCGGAAGAAGGTTCTAACTGGGATGGTAGAACAGGTTACGTTCTCCCCTACTTCAAAGAATTTCTGCGCGATCCCAAGAACACCGAGGCCTACCTCTGCGGTAGCCCGGGTATGATCAGCGCCGTTACCAAAGAGCTCAAGAATCTGGGCATTACCGAAGATCGTACCTTCTACGACAGCTTCGCATAACAGGGAGTTCAACATGAAACAGACACCGAAAGAGATACAGATTGTCGAACGCATGCAGCCTGGCGTCCTCACTCGCGATGGTTTCCTCGGCTACGATGAGCGACACTTGCACGAGATCATCGAAACCGACGAACTCGAGCTCAAGGCACAGGAAATCACCGCTGACGAACTTGCTGATCGCATGCAGTATTTCACCGATGCAGCCATGGACTCCTACGATGGGCCTGTCGTCATTGACGAGGTTTACCAGGTCGAATACCAGACCTTCCGCGGAAAGCTCGTGTGCCCATTCATGCACGGAGGTGGCTACCGCAAGGGTATTATCTATTTCACCAACCTCAAGCTGAACCTGCAAGTTCAGTGGACACCGCTCAACATCCACCTCATACGCGAACATCATTTCTTCCAGGGAATGGGATCCAAGTTCCGGCTCGATCCGAAGATACTCAAAGAGGTGCTGTTTTAGGAATAAAGAGGATTGGAATTACCCTTGAGTCATCAATAATTGATTTGCCAATATCAATAGCCCAGTGCGTAAGCGCTGGGTTTCTTTGTACAAGCCTGCACCGTCACGCAGCAGATTCGTTCGAGACCGAGCAGCCGTATTCATCCACTTCGAAGACGTGGTGTTATACAATTTCCGCTTTGATAGATCATAAATCGGGAAATATGTGGAGGCGGAAATTGTTTTTAGAGAGGATTTTCCGATTGAGATATCAAATAAATTCAGGGCATCTCAATCGAAAAACCGTATTATACGGCGTCGCGAGGCAATCGGGCGAATATGCGATATAACAGACATAAGCAAATTGAGATCTCTGCTCCCTCGCCCATGAAATGGGAGAGGGCTGGGGTGAGGGTCTCTCTCGTAACTGGTAACTGGTAACTCGTAACTCGTAACTTCTGCTGGGGTGAGGGTCACTACCTCACATTATCGGAGAATTGCATATTATAAAGTGTCTGGTATCTCGGGCAGCTTTCCAGCAGCTCCGCATGGCTGCCGGCACCGACCACCTTACCCTTATCCATCACGTAGATTCTGTCAGAAGCAAGAATCGTGGATAAACGGTGTGCGATCATGATCACGGTACGGTTACGCGTAGCATCGTCGATAGCCTGCTGCACCTTGCGTTCAGACTCTGTATCCAGCGCGCTGGTCGCCTCGTCGAAGATAAGGATCGGCGGGTCACCAACTATGGAGCGCGCAATGCAAAGTCGCTGCTGTTGACCACCGGAAAGATTCGAGCCTCCGGCGTTCAGCATGGTGTTATAGCCATCGTCGAGCTCGCGAATGAATTCTTCCGCGTGCGCGATTTTACAAGCTTTGATAACTTGCTCATCCGTCACATCTTCAAGGGTACCATAGCGAATATTGTAGTCAATTGTGTTTGAGAATAGAATCGAGTCTTGCGTAACATATCCGAAGAGGCGTTTGAGATCCTTAAGGCGTATTTTCCTGATCGGCGTACCATCGATAAGTATCTGACCGGAAGTGGTGTCATAAAGCCGGCAGAGCAGATTCACCAGCGTCGTCTTACCAGACCCGCTGGAACCGACCAACGCAACCTTCTCGCCTTTGCGGATGTTCAGATCGATATCATCGAGCACTTTCTTCTCACCACTATAACTGAAGCCAACGTGCTCAACCTTGATGCCCTCATCGAATGTCTTTTTACGAATTGGATTGGGATCGTCTACGATCTCCGACTCCAGATTCAGCACATACGAGACACGCTCCAGCGACACAGCCGCGCGGCGTATTTCTATATAGGCTTTGGCGATCTCTTTGATCGGATGAAGCATCGAGAAGATCGCAAACAGGAATGCCGAGAAATCACCGAACGTGAATTCACCATGCCCACTGAGCACCATCTTGCCGCCGATAAGCAATACGATCATACCTGTAATAGCGCTGTTGATCTCTGAAAACGGCGTCCCCATCGAGTTATAAATCTCCGACTTACGCCAGAACTTGAAATGGCGCTTGTTAATTTCTTTTACCCGACCGTATTCGTAATCCTCACGTGCATACGCCTTAACGATCTTCATATTACGCATCGTCTCTTCGATCGCCGAGAACATATTGGAGAACTGCTTCTGTACACGTCGCGCATACTTTCGAATCTTGTTGCCGAGATAGTTGAGGGATCCCGAAAACAGCGGAAGGATAATCAAGCTGATAAAAAATAACTTCGAATTGAGAAACAGTGCAATCCGCAGAAAGATCAGCACCGTAATGATATTACGCATCATGGTGAAGACCTGCTGTAGGTACTGCCGGCTCACAATTTCTCCGTCGTTGACCATCCTCACCAGCGAGTCGCCCGAGCGGTTTGTACCGAAGAACGCGATACTCTGGCGCAAGTAGGAAGCCATCATCATGTTGCGCAAATCGCGGATCGTCTTTCCGCGAAGATTGGCCATCATCACTTTGTCCAAGAAGAAAAAAGCACTTCGCATGAAGTAAAGCACGAGCGTAACAATCGCGATAATTTTCAGCAGCACGAATGAATCGGATACCGCCATAATAGCCTTGAGATCGGTGAACAGCGGACTCAGCGCTGACATATCGGTGAGTATGCTAAAGCCGGAATGCGCTGCGAAAAATGTTTGTATCTGCTCCGACATTGCATGCAGTACTGACGACATATCCGTGTACTGCACATGCGTTTTATCGACCACGAACACGTAGTCGAATAGCGGAATCGCCATGGTTACGCTTACACCACTGAACATGGCGTAGAAGATCATGGTGACCAGACCACCAACGAAATAGCCCCAGTAACGGGACGCAATCTTATAAAGGCGGAGCAAATCTTTCATAGCATTCTCTCTATAGAAAAAAAGAGAGGCTGAGCCTCTCTTTTTAAGAATTGGTGCAGTCTTATACCGAAATGACTTCTTTCACTTCAGGAATTTCTTCCTTCAGAACGCGCTCGATGCCAGCTTTGAGAGTCAGGGTTGCCATCGGACAGCTTCCGCAAGCACCTTTCAGCCGGACTTCGATAACGTTATCAGCACGAATATTGATCAGTTCAACATCGCCACCGTCCGCTTGAATCGCGGGACGCACTTTGTTGAGGACTTGTTCTACAGCTTCTCTATCCATTGGATACCTCCATCAATCATGTTTTTTTCAATCAACCCATTAACGATCACCGTGTTTTTTTGGCAAGGAGAATCTTACCTCCTACCTATTCGCAATCAATGCAAACCTTTCGGTGTCGTCACCCGATAATCTAATCGGGATGTTTTTCTTGACAATCACTTCGTAACGAATTAGTTTCTGATATCAGAATAGTTTATCCAACCTGTAAACACCATAGCATCTCTGGAGGTAACTCATGAGGCGACTATTTCCCCTGGTTTTTCTATTCTTTCTTCCCTATCTCCTATCCGCCTACGGAACGCTAAACGGCAATATATCGGGCATGACCATTCCGGGTGGACAGACATGGTACATAGACGCAAACCTTACGGTTGACGCCGGTACTACCGTTACTATCGAGCCTGGTGCAATCCTCAAATTCGGGCAAAACGTTAATTTCTATATCTACGGAGATGTTGTAGCTCCGGGCATGAGTTCCAACCGTATCTACTTCACCTCCATGCACGATAATACTGTCGGTGATGATATATACGGTTCAACGGGTGATCCTCAACCGGGAAACTGGTATGGGATATATCTCGAAGGCAATGGAGGATTCAACTACTGCACTCTTCGATACGGAGGAAGCACATACGGCATGCAGGATGCGAATATCCGAATCGACAATGGGACTTGCACAATCACGAACTGCGATATCCAATACAGCGGCTACTATGGTGTTTATGCAAATAACTGCTCGCCCGAAATTCAGAATTCTGTTATCTCCAATAACAACAATCGAGGCATCTTCATCAATCAGAATGCCATTCCAGTCCTCCAGAACAACACAATCTCAGGCAACAACGGCTACGCTGTTTACCTGAGCTCCAATTGCCAGATCCTCTATGGCGCAATAACAGGCAATACAGGAACCGGCAATAACTTCAACGGCATCGGCCTGTCCGGAAACCTCATCAGCAGCCACTTGCAAGGAAATCCGGATTTCCCGTTCATCCTCGCATCGAATGTCAATATTGAGCAAGATCAACCGCTGACCATCTCCAGCGGTACCGTCATTAAAGTAGTTGGAAGTGTCGCGCTCAATGTTTACTCGAATATCGACGTAAACGGAACCGCCGCTGAACCGGTAATCTTCACATCCATAATAGATGACAGCTACGGCGGAGACACGAACAACGATGAAGATGCCACTTCACCTGCGCCCGGCGACTGGTTCGGCATCAATTGCGATTACGTCTCCGAAGATGCACCCGGTAACGGCGACTTCGAATATTGCCGTATTCGCTATGCGGGTAACACCTATTCCAGCTTCGATGCAGGGCTGTTTTTTACGCAGTCTCAAAATGCTATCTTCCACAACAGCTATATCGAATATAGCGGTAAATACGGGATGCGCGTCTATCTCTGCGCTCCCGTGATCACCGAAAATCATTTTATCGGCAATCTCTATAACGGGATCTACGTCAACGGAGCGGATACCGCGCCTGTTATAAACAACAACACCTTCACCGGGAATCAGCATTACGCATGCTGGATCAACGGCTGTCAGCTCATCAGCTACAGTGGGAACACCGGTTCTGGAAACCAGTACAATGGCTTTGCGGTGCATGGTACGATAAATAGTGACGCTGTCTGGACAAATCCCAGCGATTCGTTTCCGTTCATCCTCAATTCCACCACGACTATCAACAATGGCGCGAGCCTCACGCTGCCGGCCGGCACACTGGTCAAAGGCGACTCGAACGCAGAGATTTACTGCTATGGTACTATGGATGTTAACGGTACCGCTGAAGAGCCGGTGGTGATTACATCTATGCACGACGATACGTATGGTGGCGATACCGACAGCGCTACCACCGAACCCGCACCTGGTGACTGGAATGGTATCATGTTCAACGGCGTGAACGGAAATCTCGGCATCGGCACCTTCGATTTCTGTCGTATCCGTTACGGTGGAAACGGTTACGGAAACCCCCACGCAAATATCTATTTTTACTATTGTGACGACAATTATTTTGTCGATAGCTGGTCTGAATACAGTGCTCTCAACGGCGTCAAGGGACTCGCCTGCGATATCAATATCGAGCGCAGTGAATTTAACTTCAATCAGAGCAACGGTTTCTACGCAAACGGAACCAACACGCACCCACACATCAACGATTGTCTCTTTCAATACAATGGTGACTACGCTGCCTCCCTGAACGGAACAAACTTATATTCCTACAGTGGAATGAACGGCAATAACAACGGCTTCAACGGCTTCGCAATGAATGGCACGACAACCGGCGAAGTAACCTGGACACAGGACTACGCCAATTTTCCGTTCATCCTTAACGGAAACCTGACGATTCCGGTCTCAAGCACTCTCAATCTTTTGCCCGGAACTACTGTGAAAGTCAATAGCAACTGCGAAATCTTCTCTTATGGTACCCTCAACGCCATAGGTACCGAAGCGGAACCGATCGCGTTTACCTCCATCAGCGATGACACGATCTCCGGCGATACCGACAATCTTGAGGTTACGCCCACACATGGAAGCTGGTTCGGCATCACGTTCAATGGGGCAGGCGATTACCTTGGAATCGGGAGATTCGATTGGGTTTCAATACTTTATGGAGGAAACGCCAGCGGTACCGCCGACGCGAATATCCGCTTCAACATGAGCGATTCCTGCTATGTCCGCAATTCCACATTAGATTACAGCGGTCATAACGGACTGCATTGCATCTCCTGCGAAGGCTGGTTCGAGAACAACAATTGCTCGAATAACACGTATAGTGGAATATACTCCAGTGGAGCTGATGCCATTACTCACCTTACCGATAACCAATGCAACGACAATGGCCAATATGGTATTTATATCAACAACGGTAGCTTGATCTCCTATAGCGGGAATGGTGGAGCCGGCAATGTATGGAATGGCTTCGCGCTTACCGGAATCCTTTGCGAATCGAGCTCATGGAATTCTGCGAGTGTCAATTATCCATTCATTCACCCCGGCTCGATTACCGTTCCTACGAACATGACCCTCGAGATTGCTCCGGGAACTGTCATCAAATCATCCGGCATCGAGCACACGATTAACGGAACACTGCTTGCCCAGGGATCACCCGAAGAACCTATCGTCTTCACCTCCTTACGTGACGACACCTACGGTGGTGACACGAACGGAACAGAAGATGAGCCGTATCCGGGCGAATGGAGAGGATATTGGGTTTCTGGTTATGGCGATGCCCAGGGTATCGTAACGCTGGACAACTGCATTTTCCGCTATGGTGGAAACACTTCCGGAACCAGCGACGCAAACCTCTACCTATACGCGGATGATCAAGGATCGACCGTCACGAATTGCACCTTCGAGTACAGTGGGAAATGGGGCCTCAGACTCCTCAACTCGAACGCGACAGTGGAAAACTGCATGCTGAGAAACAATATCGATCATGGGTTGTACTTATCGGGCAACACCATAATGTCCAGCATCAACAATAACACGTTCGATGCTAACGGTAACTACGGCGCATACCTTCAGGATGCACTGTTCAATTCCTATTCGGGCAATACCGGCTCCGGCAACGCTATCAACGGCTTTGGAGTTAGCGGTATCTGTTCGGGAAACATCGTGTGGAGCACAGAAGAGACATCCTTCCCGTACATTCTTGCAGGTACAGTTACGGTAAGTGTTGGTGATACCCTGACCTTCGCTCCAGGCGCAGTCACCAAGGGAACAGCTTCTACGTGGTTCGCAGTGAATGGCTGCTTAATCGCTGAAACCGAAGGACGTGAACCCATCATTTTCACCTCGCTGAAAGACGACACTGTCGGTGGTGACACAAACAGCGATGCTGATGCAACGGAACCCCTTCCTGGCGACTGGTATGGCATCCAGCATAATTCCGGTAGCCACGGCCAGTACGATGGTGCAATTCTACAGTATGCAGGAAACACTGCCTCGGTGGACGCCAATATTTATTTCAACACTGCAACAGGCTGGTTCCGTAACGGGGAATCGAATCATAGTGGTCAGGAAGGAATCAGGCTCAATCAGAGTTCAATCGAGATCACAGGAAGCAGCTTCTTAGAGAACCTCCGTGACGGTATCGCCGTTCAAGGCGGCACATCCAATCCCATTATCAACAATAATAGCTTCTTCAATAACGGCAACTTCGGCGTGGAAATCGTTGATGGAAAATTCCGGTCATATAGTGGCAATAGCGGCTCTGGCAACGGCTACAATGGTTTCGGTCTGCGAGGAACGCTCGAGATGAACGCAGAGTGGTCACACGACAGCGATCCCAATTTCCCATTTATAATGACCGGCGCGATCACTATCAACAACGGTTCGGTGCTTACACTACCGGCTGGTACTACCGTGAAAGCTGGCTGGGTAAGTCGCATGACGGTTTACGGCACCATTGATGCTAACGGAACATCCATCTCCCCTGTTGTGTTCACGTCGATCAAGGACGATTCCCGAGCTGGTGACACTGACGGCGATAACGGTGATGCAACCGCTGGTAACTGGGATGGTATCTATGTGTATGGTAATGGAGAGAATGACGGCATCGGGCAGTTCGATCACTGTATCATCGCTTATGGTGGTAATTCCAGCGGCTTGGACGGAATCCTTCGCTTCTACGATTCAGAAGATTCGTGGTTCAATGACAGCCTCTGCGAATACAGTGCGCAGCATGGAATCAGGATCGAATACGCCAGCCCTGAAATCTCCGGCTCGTATATCCGTAACAATCTGCTGCACGGCATCTATTGTCAGCACAATACAAGCAAACCGGCTATCAATGACAACGAATTCACGGACAATGGCAGCTACGCCGTTTATCTTGAGAACGCTCTAATCAATTCGTGCGGAGGTAATTCCGGTTCTGGAAACAGCTACAATGGCTTCGGTGTCGCAGGAACAGTTACTGGTAATGTTACCTGGGAACCAGGTGGAGTGACCTTCCCATACATCCTCGCGGGAAATGTGTATGTTGAGGACGACGCCACCTTCAATCTTAGCCCGGCAGTTGTAGTGAAGGGCGCACCCAATTCACTTCTCTACGTTTATGGCACGATGCAAGTAAGTGGTACAGACGGCAATGAAGTTACTTTCACCTCACTCAAAGATGACACCATCTGCGGTGACACAAATAACGACGCTGATGCTACAGAACCAGCTCCAGGTGACTGGGCCGGTATCTATGTAGTTGGGGATGCTGGCAACGTAGGGCTTGCGCAGTTTGACTACTGCGACATTCGTTACGGAGGTAACACCAGCAGCATTGACGCAAACCTGAGGTTCCTCAATGCCGATTCAGCCTGCTCATTCAATCACGGCTCATGCAATGACAGCCAGCAATATGGGATTTGGATTGGTACCACCAATCTGACCGTGCGTAATTCGATCATCGCCGACAATCTCGACTACGGTGTTTTAATACAGGGGTACTGCCATCCGAACTTCGGAAACTTAATTGCAGAAGATATGGGCAACAACTATATCCACGACAACGACGGTGGTGAATGGCAGATCATGAACAACAGCAGCTACGATATCAACGCCTATTACAATATCTGGGCATATAGCGATTCACTAACCATCGATTCACACCTTTACGATAACGACGAAAACGTATCCTATGGCGCAGTCTTGTTCAATCCATGGCAAAGCGGAGCGCTTACAGCACCGCAGAACTTGATGATCATCGTTGAGTCTGATGAGATAACGCTGACCTGGGATGCTGTACCTGGAGCGGTCTCATACAAAGTGTACCACTCTCAGGATCCATATACCGAAAACTGGGGAGTTCCGGTCGCAATGATTGCTGCAACCCACTGGGAACCACCAGTCACGCAAACGAAAGGCTACTACTTGGTAACAGCCTCCAATGAACCGATACGCTCACAAGTTGTGGGTCGAGAATAGAATCGAATGATTTCTCGTGGTAGGGGCAATCCACTGTGATTGCCCTTTTTTCATGGAATGCACGCAGCAGATTCGTTCGATCACGAGCAGCCGTGTTCATCCACTTCGAAGACGTGGTGTTACACGGCGTCGCGAGGGATCGGGCGAATATGCAATGTGCCAACCATCTACAAACAGCATTCTCTGCTCCTTTCTCTTTTTCCAAAGGAAGAGGCTGGGGGGGCTCACAAGTCTAAATCAAGTTATGGATAGAATGAGGACTCTCCTCACCCATTTGACAAAGTGGAACTAAGGGGGAAGGTTATCTCTTCCGCATCATGATCCAGAGGAAGAAAGGAGCGCCGAAAAACGCGGTTATTACGCCCACCGGAATCTCTATGGCTACACCGCTGTATATCAACTTCCCAACATGTTTGGCGATGAAATCACAAAAAATGAGCAGGACTGCTCCGAGAAATGCCGAAGTGATCATGTTCCGGCGCTGATTAACCCCGAAAAGCATCCGCGTGATATGCGGAACTATCAAACCGATGAAGCCGATTATCCCCGCATAGGAGACCACGATTCCAATCAGAATCGATGATACCACAAACAGCCGGATACGGACTTTTTTTACATCCACACCCAGACTGGATGCGACCAGATCGCCTGAGGTCATTGCGGCCAGGTGGTTGGCATGCGCAAATAGATAGAACATCAGAATAAACGAAACACCGGCGACGCCGATGAAGAACTGCCATTCGGACTGAGTGAAAACAGGCTCAAGATTTCCCAGCAGGATGTTAATGATACTGCCCAATTTCTGTTGATTCAGGTACATCAGCAGCGAAATGACCGCGGTGAAAAACATTCCGGAGACGATCCCCGAAAGCAGCAGCCTCGTCTTGTCTAGAAATCCGCCACTACGTGCCAGTATCCAGACCGCCAGCATGCTGACAAGCGCACCGAGAAATCCAAACAAAGGGACAAACCACCATAGGTTGAGTATCACGCCAATCGTGCTGCCTAATGCAGCTCCAGCGGATGTACCAAGCGTATAGGGTTCTGCAAGTGGGTTGTTCAGCATCGCTTGGTAGGTACTGCCAACGCCCGACAGCACAAATCCCGTCAGAAAAGCCAGAAGCAAACGCGGTAGACGAAAATTTAGAATCGCTGAACTGTCGGCGACATCATATCCAAGGTATAAAGCGATCATCGCGATACTTGAGATGAGAAAAACGATAGGAGCAAGCTTACTGGTTTTCATTGTCTGGAAGCCGGTGCAGCAGTTCGCCGAGAATCACTACGGCCTCGCGCGAACGAGGCGTTGCGCGAACGATCAGATCGGGATCGATATCCTCGGCAGTATAGATACGACCCGTCTTGCAGGCCGTAACGTCCTGCCAGCCGCGACGGTTCATCACATCTTCTCTGGTCACGCCCGGATAGGTGATAAGAATCACGTCTGGATTCCGCATTACAACATCTTCCTGTGACACCTTGCCATAGTCATTGGGCAAGTCGTGGAAGAGTACTCTTCCGCCAACAAGCTTCACCATTTCACCGACAAATGTACGATCGGACGCGGTCCAGAATTGGTCTCCAATCTCAATATAGACCCACGGACGTGGGCCGGGTCCGATATCGACGGTTTCGATAAACTGCTGGAGGTCGTCGGCAAGCTGGTTGGCGACATCATTTCGCTTGGTGAGGACGCCGAATCGCCGGATAGTCTTGATGAGGTCATCGAAGGTGCGAATATACACAGTTTCGGTAGTGATACCCAGCTTCTCGAGATCGCTGATCATCGCCTGCTGTGTGGGTACGGTCGCGAAAACGATTTTGGGATTCCAGGCAATCACCTTCTCGATGCTGATTTGGGAAAACGAGCCCACCGTGGGCTTGTCTTGCAGAGATGGAGGATAATCGCACTCGCTGGTAACGGCTACGATCTTATCTTCAACACCGATCGCCGCGAGTATCTCGGCAGCCTCAGGAGAGGTCACGACGTAACCCTGCGCCCTGTTTTTCACCTTGCTGAAGAGAAAGAAAAACAAAAGAACGACCATCAGAATGCCACTGAGAATCAACGAGCGCTTCATAATTTTAAAAAAAGGAGCGAAGCCCAAATAGACTCCGCTCCAGCGTTAGTTTATTGGGTTGAAACGATATCTTCGTTTGACGGAGCTTCCTGAATCAGGACATGCTCTTTCGGAGAAGTCATTTCGCGTTTTTCGACCTGTTGATTCGAATAGAGAGCTTCGATTTTCGGTGAGTAGGCCACGATTAATCCCGCAAACACGATACTGATCATGTTCATGAGCTTGATCAGAATGTTGATGGACGGACCGGCTGTATCCTTGAACGGATCGCCGACCGTGTCGCCAACAACACATGCGTGATGGTTATCGGAACCCTTGCCGTTGAAGTTACCCTTCTCGATATACTTCTTTGCATTGTCCCATGCTCCACCGGCATTGTTCATCATCACAGCCAGTACAAAACCGGTTGTAAGTCCACCCGCGAGCAGACCGAGAACACCTGCGACACCGAGTATCAGTCCGATTACAATCGGAGTCAGGATACCGAGTAGCGCTGGAGCGACCATCTCTTTCTGAGCACCCTTGGTGGAGATCATAACGCACTTTGCGTATTCGGGTTCGGCTTTGCCTTCCATGATCCCGGGGATTTCCTTGAACTGACGGCGAACTTCCGCCACCATCGCGCCGGCTGCTCGGCCAACGGCTTTCATGGTCATCGCGGCGAACACGAAGGAGACCATCGCACCCACGAAAATTCCGACGAGGAACTTGGGGTTCATGAGGTTGACATCGAAGTAGTACATGAAGTCGATCGCGGTCGCGTGTTCGGTGTGAACCCACTTGTCGGAAACCGCGATGTATATCTGATGCGCTGCGCGGTCGATGCCGAGCTTTTCACCCATCATCAGGAATCCGGTACGGACTTCTTCAAGGTAAGCAGCCAGAAGCGCCATCGCTGTAAGTGCTGCGGAACCAATCGCGAAACCTTTACCGGTCGCCGCGGTGGTGTTACCTACAGAGTCGAGTGCATCGGTACGTGTACGGACTTCCTTGGGAAGGTGGCACATTTCAGCGTTACCGCCGGCGTTATCCGCGATAGGACCGAATGCATCCATTGCGAGGGTCACGCCGAGGGTTGCAAGCATACCAACAGCACCGAAGCCAATGCCGTAGAGACCCAGCTCGGGATTGGAGAAGCCATGGGCGAAGCTGAAAGCTGCCAGGATCGCGATACCGATCACGATGACTGGTGCCATGGTCGAGTGCATGCCGACAGCCAGACCTTCGATGATCACGGTTGCCGGGCCGTAGCTCGACTGCTCTGCGATTCCCTGCGTAGGCTTATAAGCGTCGGATGTCGCGCGTTCGGTAAAGTAACCGATGAGGATACCGGCTGCGAGGCCAATGACCGAAGCCATAAACACGCCAAACCAGTATTCTTCGGGAAGCATGTATTTACATACGAAGAAAGCTGCGATCGCGATAAGGATCGAGCTTCCGTAAACGCCCTTATTGAGGGCAAACATAAGGTCTTTCATCGTGGCATTTTCTTTCGTCGATGCCATGTAGATTCCGATAACGGAGAGGAATGCGCCCACACCGGCGAGAACCATCGGTGCAGTAACGAATTTTATCGCGAGTTCATGGAAATTCGCTGCGCCACCGAAAAGCTGCGTAACAGCAGCCATACCGAGTGCGGCAGTCGCGAGGATCGAGCCAGCGTAAGATTCGTAGAGGTCAGCGCCCATTCCGGCGACGTCACCGACATTGTCACCCACATTGTCGGCGATGGTTGCGGGGTTACGCGGATCGTCTTCCGGGATTCCCGCTTCTACTTTTCCCACCAGGTCAGCGCCAACATCGGCTGCCTTGGTGTAGATACCCCCACCCAGACGTGCGAACAGCGCTTGAGTCGATGCGCCCATACCGAAGCTGAGCATGATAACCGTGATGGTGTGTAGATCCATTTCTAACGAGTTGAGCACGTAGAACCAGATGGAAATATCAATAAGGGCAAGACCGACTACAACCAGTCCCATCACGCCACCAGCTCTGAACGCGATCTTCAGACCCTTGTTCAGGCTTTCGGTTGCACCTTGAGCGGTGCGATTCGATGCCATGGTTGCAGTGTTCATGCCGATCCAGCCAGCGAGACCGCTGAAGAATCCACCCGTGAGGAAGGCCCACGGAATAAGCGGATGAAGCACATGAAGCACCCATGCCATAATGTTAAAGAGAACGAATACGATCAGAAAAAACAGCCCGACGCCCTTGTATTGCTGCTTCAGGTACGCAAACGCACCATCACGCACGTACTTGGCTATCTGCTGCATTCTGTCGTTGCCGGGATGTTCCTTTTTTACATTGAAAAATAGAACAAATGCAAAAATGATGGCAACAACCGCACCGAATGGAGCGACATACCAAATGGTTGGAATTCCCATATAAACCTCCGCTTGTTGTTGATGTACACATAGATTGTGCGAATCAGGATGTCAACCTTATTAATGCTTAGATTTTGTCAAGCACGACGAATTTTATGAATGGCAATACTCGATGGCCGGGCTACCTTTAGGCGAATACGCTTCATCTCCCATGCAGAGCGGACGTCTGTGAATTTGCATGCAATTTCGAATCCTCGTCTCTCTCTTTGGAACGCGGACGTCCCCGTCCGCATCCCTTCATTTCTCTCTATACGTTGACGACCATCTCCATTCTTCAGGCGATTCAGATAGCCCCGCCATGACGGGGTTTTGCTTGATATATTGTACCGTTCCATTGAATTGCACATCTGTACGAATAAACCTGTCGAAATAGTCTGGCATCCAGAATCTACCTGTACGTTTCAAGAATCTGTTCGCCTGATGAGCTGTAAATGATTTGGCATGATACACCATTCGATAAGCTCGTAACGTTTGTGATCATAGAAAAGCAGGGTATCACGTGTCAGAACAGCTATTTGTGGAATGCGCAAAAAACAAGAGCCATAGCCTTGGTCGGCGTATTGATTTAGAAATTGAGCTAATGCTGTTGCCCGTTCTCCATTATTTCCATCATCATGCCAGCTATGTTCCAACTTCCATTTCTTAATGACTTCATCTGGAACTGAATCGAACAGACGAATCGAGATAAACTGGTGTATACCTTCGCCATCGAAGTGAGGCAAATAACCTCTTGAATGCCAACCTTTTTGTTTTATCATGCGCTAAGACAGCAGCGTATAAAGAACGTGGTCAAGCATTTTAGTTGAGAGATAGAAATGCGGACGAGGACGTCCGCGTTCCACGGGAAAGAATGCTGAAGCAACGTTTTTTCAATATCCTCGGCAATGGGGGATGATACTATCGGCACGAGGAACGTCTTTTTCGTTGACAGCGAAAGCGCGGCTTCCGATATTTATCGGAAAATAATCTCTGGAGTCGTTATGTGTCGTTTCTTGCAGCGTTATCTGATCACGGATATCTATTTCATCGGCTACCTGCTTCTCGTGAGCATCCTTCTGACCATCTTCCACGGCAACGTACCGGGCTGGTACATCAACGCAGGGCTCTACTTCGCCACCTCGCTGATCCTGATTTTCACGCTGCCGTACTGGGAAAATAATCCAAATGGCAACCGGCTCTTCTATCTGCTACGCACCGCCTATCCCATGTTTTTGATCGTCGTGACCTTCAAGCAAATCGAGCAAAATATGTACATCATCTTCCCGGCCTACATCGATCCGTGGCTGGAAAGCGTCGACAAATGGATGTTCGGAGGCGTGCTGCCTTCGGATCGTTTTGCCGAAGTGATTCCCTTCCGCTGGTTCTCGGAGTTGATGTCGCTGCTTTATATGTCCTACTACTTTCAGGTGTTCGGACTGATCATCCTGTCGTTCCTCAAGAGGAAGCACTACCGAAACGTTATCACCAACCTCATCTTCAGCTTTTACCTCTGCTACCTGATCTACACCATCATCCCCGCACTCGGACCCAGCTACGCCTACGGCACGTTGCACAACAACCTCTTCGATGGCTACGTGATCGCGCCATTCCTGCAGAATGTGGTCTTCATGGGAGATTCTAACGGCGCGGCGTTCCCCAGTTCGCACTGCCTGATCAGCGTCCTGAGCACCATTATGGCGATCCGCTATTTCCCGAAACTCGGCAAATGGTACATCGTCTTCAATATCGGGCTCATCCTCTCGACGGTGTACATCAAGCAGCACTATGTTATCGACTCCATGCTGGGGGTTCTGCTCGCTCCGATTTTCTACATGATTTCGGAGAAATTCTTGGCGATTTGGGATAGAAAAAGGGTACTTTTATAGCCCCTTGTCATACAGTTGTAAGCAGAATTATTTATGGCCCGAAAGTCCGTTTCGTGAACATCTGCTGTCGTATTGTTAACGTTACGCCAGATGGTTAACGGAAGTGAGAATAGATAATCCTTCAATTCCCGAAAAGATGAACCGGATTTCCAGAAAAGGTAAATAAGCAGCTAAATCCATACATAAGAGCGTCATCCGAAATAGCGCCCTAAATCAATCTTTTTTGTATTGACAAAAAACACTAAATAAACAGGTTAGCGTCAAAATCAAACGGAGGTGTTTCTATGACTCTTCAGGAATTTTTGAAAATGGTTGAAGCCAAGAATCCGGGACAGCCCGAATTCATGCAGGCTGTAACAGAAGTTGTCGAATCTATCTGGGATGTATACCAAAGCAATCCTCGCTACGTTGCCGAGAAAGTTCTCGAACGTATCATCGAACCAGAAAGAGTAATTATGTTCCGCGTGCCTTGGGTACGTGACAATGGTGAAGTCCAGGTTAACAAGGGCTACCGTGTAGAATTCAACAGCGCAATCGGTCCTTACAAGGGCGGACTTCGCTTCCATCCGAGCGTGAACCTCGGCATCCTGAAGTTCCTCGGTTTCGAACAGATTTTCAAAAACAGCCTTACAACTCTGCCTATGGGCGGCGGTAAGGGCGGTTCTGACTTCGATCCTAAAGGCAAGAGCGACGCTGAAGTTATGCGTTTCTGCCAGGCCTTCATGGGTGAACTTTTCCGTCACATCGGTGCGAACACAGACGTTCCCGCTGGTGATATCGGCGTTGGTGGCCGCGAAATCGGTTACATGTTCGGTATGTACAAAAAGCTTCGCAACGAGTTCGTTGGTGTTCTCACCGGTAAAGGACTCAAGTGGGGCGGCAGCCTGATCCGTCCGGAAGCTACCGGTTATGGCCAGGTTTACTTTGCAGCAGAAATGCTGAAGACCCGCGGCGAAAGCTTTGAAGGCAAGACCGTTTGCGTTTCTGGCTCCGGTAACGTTGCTCAGTATGCAACCGAAAAAGCTACCCAGCTTGGTGGCAAAGTCGTGACCCTTTCCGACTCCTCCGGTTACATCTACGATCCGGCTGGAATCGATGCTGACAAGCTCGCTTACGTCATGGAACTGAAGAACGTCAAGCGCGGTCGTATTAAAGAATACGCCGACAAGTACGGTTGCGAATTCGTAGCTGGCAAGCGTCCTTGGGGTGTCAAGTGTGACATCGCTCTTCCGAGCGCTACCCAGAACGAAGTCAACAAAGAAGAAGCTGAAGCCCTCGTCAAGAACGGCTGCTTCTGCGTTTCCGAAGGTGCAAACATGCCTTCGACCCCGGAAGCTATCGAAGTCTTCCAGAAAGCCAAGATCCTCTACGGTCCTGGTAAAGCCGCAAACGCTGGTGGCGTTGCCACATCCGGTCTGGAAATGTCCCAGAACAGCCTGCGTCTTAGCTGGACCCGCGAAGAAGTTGACGAAAGACTGCACAACATCATGATCGCGATCCACGAGCAGTGTGTCCAGTATGGCAAAGACGGTGACTACATCGACTACGTCAAGGGCGCTAACATTGCTGGTTTCATCAAGGTTGCCGATTCCATGATCGATATGGGTATTGTGTAAGCTACATGATACAACCTTTGACCGCTCCCGGACTCCCGGGAGCGGTTTTTTCGGTTATCCATTGAGTTTGTCATGAAGAAAACGCCACTACTTGTTTTCACGTTCTGCTACGCTCCTCTCAATATCACGGCAGCTTACCGTATAACCCGTATGATGCGTTATATAGGGAATTACGGATTCCAACCCATTATATTCACAGCTTCCAATCCTAATTACGTTATAAGCGATAAGATGCTGGAGAGCATCCCCGACGATGCAATCGTCTATCGCCGGGACACACGTTTCCCCGATCACAAGTATCGCAAATCGGTCGATATCTACACAAAGCCGAAATCACCCATGAAGAAGCTGCTCCTGAAGTTACTCGTTATCATGAAAGACATTATCGCGTCACCCGACATCCACATCCTTTGGGCACTCGGCTCTGTGCCATCCATGATCAAGATTATTCGCAAACATCGGATCAAGGTCATGCTCGTTACTGGTGGGCCGTTCTCCTTGATCGTGGTCGCCGTCCTGCTGAAATTCCTTACAGGCATCAAGGTAGTTGAAGAATTCCGCGATCCCTGGGGATCCTACAGCATTGAAGGAAGTTTTTCTTTCGTACGCAAATACTATAACAAATTCGTCTCACGTTTCTGCCTCCGTCACGGCGATGCACTTGTCGGCCTCACGGATGGACATATGAAAGAATTGAAGAACGAAGTTTCCGACACCAACATCCCAGTGCGACTCATCCCGAATGGATTCGATCCGGCTGATTTCAATGTCGAACACGATGTCGATCGCGACGAATCGATACTGTTGGTCGCATATGCCGGTAAAATGGACGTACACGAGAACAAATACAATCCGCTGATGCTTCTCAAAGCCTGGAAGCAGTTCCGGGAAAGCTGGGATGGAGACAGAAAGCCGGTGCTGGAAGTATTCTGGAGCATGAATGAGGAAACGCAACGCCTGATTGATGAGTATTCCATCGGCGACATCGTCACCCCAGGCTTTGTCCCGCGGGATGTTCTTCACAAACGAATCCAGCAAGCCGATATCTTGCTGCATTTCTACTATCCGGTCAATGCGGAGACGGCACGAAGCGGAAAGCTCTACGAGTACGCTTTCATGGGCATTCCGGTGTTGAGCTTCAGTTCACTTACGGGAGCCACGGCACAGTTAATCCGTGAGCTGAACATCGGATACGTCTGCCATAACGACGATATCCCGGAGATGGTGAATCTTCTGGAGAAAGCAGCCACACTCGATCGAGATGAATTCCGCAAGAACATCCGACTCGATCGAGTTCAACAATACAACGTCGTCCACCTCAGCGGTGAAATGGCGAAGCTGATACGGGAAATAATGTGATAGATATCCGGAAAATCCTCGTAATCCATACTTGGGGCATGGGAGATATGATCATGTTCACGCCCACGCTGCGAGCCATCAAGCAGAAGTTTCCGCATGCGAAGATCGATTTCCTCATTACGCAAAACGCAGCGAGTTTTCCACTGCGTAATGCCCCCGAATGCAACCGTATCTATCTGGCGAAGAATCGTACGCTCGACCTCTTTATAAAAGCCATGCAATTGCGATGCAGGAAATATGATCTCTCGATCGTAACCTCTGGTGTTACTCCTTCTAAAGGCGCGCTATTTTCGAAGCTGGCTGGAGCAAAGTATCGCACCGGCGAATATCGCGATCACACAATGAGCGCTTACACACACCAGATCGAGTTCGATCCGATTCAACATCGTAGTATCAGCAACCTCAAGCTGGCCGAAACAGCGCTGGGTGAGTTGACTAAAGAGAAGCCTTTCTACACTCTGCAGAAAAGCGACCAGAACTTCGTGGACAAGCTCATCGAGCAGAACGGCTGGAAGGGCAAAAAGCTTTTTGCAATCCATGCCGGTAGCAACAAGGAAAACGATTTCCGACGCTGGCACGCGGAGTACTTTGTGGAAGTCGCAAAAATGCTGAAAAAAAGATTGCCCGACCGAATCGTTTATGTCATCAGTGGCCCGGACGAAATGGACGTCAGTCAGCGTATCAGCCGGGAAGCGGAGATTCCACTCGTTTCCGGCTTGAAACTCGGGCAGGTGGCAGCTCTGCTATCTCGCAGCGACCATCTGTTGAATTCCGATTCCGGCTTGGGGCATATCGCAAGCTGCTTTACTACACGGATCTATACGATCTTCGGTCCTGCTGACGAAAGGGTGACATCACCTTTCACGGATAACAAAATCATCCTGACAGCTAATCCTGCGCCGTCTTGCAAGCCTTGCCTCCAGCTCAAGGAGCGACTCTGCAATCGTGAGTGTCTCCTGCACCTGAAACCGGAAGCGGTACTCGAGATTGTTTCGTCCGACATCAAGAAAATGGAGCGTTCCGAATGACATGGATTTTCTGGATCAGTGCTTTTGCGCTGGTATATCACCTTATCCTCTACCCCATTCTGCTGGTGATTATGGCAAAAGGCAAGCAGGATAAGCGTGTGGTAATCGATCAATATCCATCCATTACGGTGCTCTGTCCCGCGTTCAACGAAGCCGCTGTCATCAAAGATAAGATCGAATCGTTCCTAAAGCTCGACTACCCTAAAGACCGTATCGATATGATCGTTATCTCGGACGATTCCACTGACGGCACCAATGAGATCGTAGAGGAATATAAGGGAACCAACGTCAGGCTCGTGGTGCAAAAACCGCGCAAGGGTAAGGTTTCGGGCCATAATATGATCAGCAAGACCTTGACCTGCGACTACGTGGTCTCCACCGACGCCAATTCGATCTTCCAGCCGCAGGCGATCAAAGAGCTCCTTTCCATGATGCTGGCTGAAAAAAACATCGGTATGGTATGCGGTAAGCTGGTATTGCAAACCAAAGAAGGAACCGGTTCTGGAGAAGGTCTTTACTGGAAATACGAGTCCTGGCTCAAGAAGCTTAACAGCTTGATCTATTCGATCAATTGCGCTAATGGCTCGATTTTCATGCTCAGGCGCGACCTTTTCACAGAATTGCCCGTGACGTCTATCGATGACTTTGAGCGTGTGCTCGTAGCATTGGAAAACGGACTCGTCGCCAAGTTCAACGACCTCGCCATCGTTACGGAGGAGCCATCAATCAAGCCGCGAGAAGAATTCAAGCGCAAGATCCGCATCATCTCCCGCGAATGGGAAACTCTTTTCCGCCACAAGCAGCTCTTGAATCCTCTCAAGCACCCGATAATGTCGTGGATTCTGCTATCGCACAAGGTGCTGCGGTGGTCGTTCTCGCTGTTCGTGATTGGCATGCTGGTCTCGCTAAGCTACTTGTTGGTAGTGGCCTGCATGAATGGTTTCAATACATTCTGGCACTGGGCTTATGCTATCATGGCAGTTGGACTGGATATCATCCTCGTAACCGGTATCATCGAGTTTTACATCGAAAGCAAGGGCGGCGGTATTGGCATCCTGAAGCCTTCGGCCTACTTCTTCACCATGTTCTGGGCATCCATGCTCGCGTTTATCCGCTACCTCAAGGGCGAAACCAAAGCCACCTGGAATACGATCAGGTAGAATCAGCATAGAACTTTTATTGTACAATTATGCGCAGCAAACTCACCAAATATAATACTTGTTCATAATGCAATGATATATTACACTAAGCGACACATAGCCATATGCCAGTATGACAATTAAAGATAGGAGAAGCAGATTTATTGATTTGCACTTCAATTCTCTCCCCTCTTGTTCAATATTCCCATATGTTGAGGGATATTTGCATGATATTCGCCCCAATTCTGACCTTATCTTTCTATGCAAATCAACGACTTCACTGATGTTGGTTACCTGAATCCATAATGTCGAAAAAACATAAACCGAGAATATTAAAAAAAACATCTTTTCTATCGCAATATTAGTCAACTTTCCATTTGAAGTAAGCACAAACGCTATCAAGGCAATTGGTAGATTTGCCATTTGCGCTGTTATTTTTGTGATTAGCCCCCTGAAATCATTGAAATATTTCTCTTTTTCCTTGTCCCAAGATGTTTTAAACTTCTCGAAAGAAAACTGCTCCAAGTATAATTGGTGATTTCGCTCAGCATCGTCTAGAATATTATCAAGCCGAGATAAAATAGCGGCTACGTCTCTTCGTTCCGCGCTTTCAATGTTGTCTATTATTGAACTTCGAATGAAATCGAGTTTTATCTTATCGCTTGCGACAATATTGAAGCGTTCTATGCTGGACTGTAATTTATGACAATCGTTGTTCTTATCAAAACGTCTCTCACCAAGAGCCATTTTCATAACTCCTTTGTTGGAAGTGAAAATAACATACTCGTGAGTTGTTTCATCCACATAGTTTGAGATACTCCTGAGTTTATGTGCAAAGATGTAAAAGAGCTCAATACCTAGTACCTTATTTACGATTTGTCCAGATTCAGCAATGAAGCGGTCATTCTCAACTACTGCGTAATCTCCATCTATCCCGACAACAGCAAAGCTCGAAAGCGTCAAATCATCTCTGTCATTATACTTTTCACGGCATTTCCCCTCAAACTCTTCAACGCTAAAGAATACATACATCTGCGATAGGATACTATCCATATCAATGATGATGGAATCTAATCCATCATCAAAACTAAAACCTGACTCTTTGCCATAACGCTTCAGATGTGAAACATCCTCTGCAGATACAACAATCTCAAGCTCATTTCTAATGCCCCGAACTGTCTTGTAGTCAGTAAGCTTGCTACACCTTGAAATAAGATTTGCGAGCTCATGAATCTTATCCAAAGCATCAGATTTCATTAGTCCCCACAATTTTTCGTATTTCTTCAGCTAGATCATGAGAGTTGATTGTTATAATATCTTTATTCGGATGAATTGACACTTTATTGTTATAGTATCTTCTTGGAAATTTCAATTCCAAATCTCCCGCCTTTGCCTTGACAAGAGTGTAGCGATTTAGCATTCTTGAATCAGCAACAAATTCGCTATCAAGTGCTAAATTATTTTCATGAGCATAATCGCGAATTACATTATCATCTGCATATAAATACAAACTCAGCAATCTAAGATTGACTCGTTTTCGATTATCTTTAATATAAGTAACCGCCTTCACCATTAATTCATCCTCGCTAAGCTCATTGCCTTCTGAGTCTAATCGTTTGGGAATCTCTTTCAGCGCTTGATATAAATTCCTAGTATTTTCTTTCATACTTTCAGTGTCTTTGACAGTTATCCATTCTCTGAAATAGGCAGAAATATCTTCACTATCTCTTTTGGTGAACCGTAGATATCTCTCATCGCTATCCAGTTTGCTAAGAACACCGCAGTTTATTCTACATGCCATTGCCATACTTTCAAAATCAATATGCTGAATATTGTTAGCTAAAACATATCCATTATCGCTCCTTACGAAGAGCATGCCATCTTTGTTTCTGATAAGAAAGACGGCCACAAAGCTTCCATACTCTTCATAATCTGCGAAAACAAGATACCCTCCTTTAGCAGGAGCGCTTAATTCAATTCTACTTCGTAAATCGTCACATACACTGGTAGTAAAGTCAATAAAGGTATCCTCATTTCGGTAGTTACGATATAGTAAAAATTTCGATGGGAACACTTTTCCTGCATCACCAAACTGGGCATTGAATGAATTCTGTCCTTGAAATCGCTTGTTCAATTCAGTTATTAATGCGATTGAGGACTGATTTAGCGGCATAACAGTGTTTGAAGAAATCAATTCTGCGCCTTGCACATGTTGAAGTTTCTTTAACTCGTGGACTATAATGAAATTGACTTTCATGGGTTCCTCCATATATTGCGCTAAATAAATATTGGAAAGGTGTCATGATTATTGTCAATATTAATGTTTCCTGTTACTGATTTTCTAAAAAACATACGCGGCATGTTTTCACGGTGGCTACAGAAGCTGAACATGGTAACACTGACGAGACGCCTGCGTACCCAGGCACAGCGCGCCTTTTCACCTATTATAAAGTCCCCCCCTTGGCAAGCTGACCTATCGCTGCTTGATTAGGGTTGAGTGACGACACCAACGACCGTGGGCAGGGAGTCGCATCGGGCGTCTATTTGCTCAAGCTCACGACCGACGATGTCAATCTGATGCGGAACGCGCTGCTTGTGAAGTGATCAAGATTTTCGGCATTCTGTAAAATTTTTCTTGCCAGGCTTGAAGTCGCTTCCTATTCTTGTTGAAAATAGGAGGTTATATGAAACTAAGATTGATTCTGTTGTCTGTGATTTCTCTGAACTTCCTTAATATTTTCGCTACGGTTATCGGTGTCGCGAATGGTTCCGCCACAACTGATGGCAGACCCCTGATGTGGAAAAGTCGCGATATCGAAACGGAACAGGTTGTCCGTTATTTTGATAATGGGAGTAACCGATTCATAGGTGTAGGTAGTACCGGGGCTAGCTACATTTGGATGGGCATCAACGATAAGGGATTCGCGATTAGCAATTCATTGGCAAACGACTTGGATCGAACTATGGGCAATGGTGGCCTGATGATGTATTGCCTTCCCAGGTGCGATACCTTGGAGGAATTCGAAGCTATTCTCGACAGCACAAATCTTACGGGAAGAGAGACGAATGGAAACTTCGCCGTGATCGACAGTACCGGCGCTGCCGCCATGTATGAAATTGGTTCGTGGTCCTATAGCAAATTTGATACGATGGACGCAGAGAATGGCTTCATCGTTCGTACGAATTATTCTCCTGGTGGTCGAGATGATGATTTTATTGGGTATATCCGCAGCAATAATGTACTCCAGGAGTTGCTTTTATCAGACAGCATCAACTACCGGTCGATTTTGCAGATTCATAGTCGCGATTTCTGCGATTATTATATTGATCCGTACGATATCCCGTACCAAGGCTATACAAATAATGATATATCATGGGGTTATATTCCATCCAATTACAGCATTTGCTCGGACGATACGAGAGCCGTTGCGGTCTTTCGTGGTGTTTTGACGGGCGAGTCTCCTTGTTTGAGCACCATGTGGACGATGCTTGGACATCCCACCTGTGCGATTGCATTCCCGATTTTCCCTGTCGGCGAGCCGCCAATGGAGGCAAACACCCAAGATTCTTCAGCGCTCTACACAAGGGCTGCCGAGATACGAGCCCATGTATTCGATTTATCGAACAATAGCAAATACGTAGATACATACAAGCTTCGTAACGAAGATGGTACCGGCCTTTGGGACCAGATTTTTCCCATGGAAGACCAGCTTTTTGATGAGTTTGACGAATACTTCGATAGCTGGACAAACGAGATGCCAGACGATGAGACAATTCTTGAAACACAGCAAGCCATGGCGACAGAAGCCTATGATTTCCTTATGGATGTAACCGTGGACTCATTGACTGCCACCTATTTTGTAGCGGACCATACCAAGCTCCATCCGCCGGCAACCATTACCTTTGCTGACATGTCACTGCACGGAGTAGAAAGCTGGAGATGGGATTTCGATAACGATGGAGAAATCGATTCGTACTCGAGGTGCCCACAACACTTGTACGATTCGCCTGGCGTATATACCGTTAAACTTATTACGATTTGTGATGGTGTGCGTGATTCTCTTGTCCGTGAAAACTACATCAACATGGTAAACAGAGCACCCGAATTCATCAGCTATTCTCCACAAGAAATGGAGATGACCGTAGTCGAAAATGAGTATGTCATGTTTACCATGGATCACGAGGACATGGATGATGAAATCATTACGCATAAATGGTACCTGGATTCGGAAGAATTCACGCATACGTTCCATACGATATCAATATGCTTCGATGAAATCGGTGATCACACAGTCGATTGCGAAATCAACGATGGCTTTACCTCTTCCTGGCTCAACTGGCTTATCCACGTCGAGCCGCTTTCGGACGACGATCCCACAGTGCCGCAGTACGACTGGAGTCTTGCCAATTACCCCAATCCGTTCAACCCTTCCACGATCGTGTCGTTCACGCTGAAGCACGAATCGCCTGTCCGGATCGATATCTACGACGTCCGTGGCAGGAAGGTGCGAACTCTCGCCGATGCATTCTACGACGCCGGGCAGCACCACGTTTCCTGGAACGGCACCAACGATCGTGGGCAGGATGTCGCGTCGGGCGTCTATTTGCTCAAGCTCACGACCGACGATGTCAACCTGATGCGGAAGGCGCTGCTTGTGAAGTGATGGACTATCATTAGAATCCGACAAAACTTTCTTGATGGTCCTTCCCGTTGAAAAGGGGATTGATGAGAAATGCGATATTGTTAAGCTTCATTATACTCTCTTCTGCTTTATATTCAGCCTTTTCAATCGACTCATCAGTTGATTTGTATCGCTCAGATTACATGCTTCAAGTATAAAGTCTCCCCCCTTGACAAGCTGACCTATCGCTGCCTGATTAGGGGTAAGAGACGACACCGGTAAACTTTGGACGATAGACCGCGATAGGCCAGCCACTATAGACCACCCAATTTTGAAGCGATAGTTCAACTATATCCATTATAAAGTCTCACCCCCCATGGCAGAAGTTACTATCGATCGGGGGGACGGGACATCCTGCGACGCTATAATCTGTTAGGCCATATTGGGCGATAGTAACTTGTTGGCAAGGCCGGTTACTATCGTCCCTTTCAGTATCCCGAAGATGGCACATCGGGTTCACTTTCGAGGCTGTTTAGTTCCTTCATATTTCGCGAGATAGTGCGAAAGCCTTTGAGCTTGCGATAGTAACCGAAAATCAGCGATAGTAACCAACCGATAGTAACTCGGTAGTAACCCGAACCAACAGCCGATAGTAACCAATCGGTAGTAACCGGCGATAATTCGCACGATAGTAACCACACCCAACAAGAAACCCGACTGGTTAAAGTCGGGTCAAGCAAAAACCGTTAGGAACCCTGTCGGCTGATTAGTAGAGTCTGAACTGGATGACGACCACGCCCACGAGGTGAACATCCATTGGTGAATCCTCGTCGAGCACGATGACATTGTAGTCTTTGTTGAATGGGAGGAGGAGTACCTGTTTGTGCTTCGGAACGAGCTGCACCTTCTTCAGCGTGATGCCATCATCGGTTCGAATAGCGCAGACCTTACCATCGAGACTCGTCCAGTCGTAGTTGTAATGGATGACAACGATGTCGCCATGATGGATGTTCGGCTCCATACTGTGTCCGTTCACTCGGAACACGCAGTAGTTCACCGTATCACTCGAAAGGAACACGCGCGGGATTTCGATATACGCGAGGCTGTCTTTCTTCGCCTTCACGGGAGGCCCCGCCGCAATCTCCGCTTCCACCGGCAGACTCACCGTCCGGCTGAAGTAGTTGTCCGACGGATTATACGGCCTGCCGTCGATTGTCTTGACCGTGTGCTTGAGCATTTCGAGTCGCTTTTTCCTACCATCCTCGGTCTCGAGTAACGCTTCAGGATACGGATCGATGAACATCGAGCCTTGACCAGTGAGCAACCAGTTCATGTTCACGGCATGCATTTCGCAAATACGAACCAGCGCATCAATGGATGGCTTGCTTTTTTTCTTGTCAGAGAGCCAGTCCGAAAGGTTTCCGGTCGACACGCCGATAGACGACGCAAAATCCATCTTTTTCATTTCTAACGACTTAATTACAGCCGCCAATCTGTCTTTTACTTCCATGCTTTCTCCTGCAATGACTTACAGTTTATGCGAGAAATCTGTTGACATTTCTCACGCAATTCTTCTTTAATGATGCATGAACTCGAAATTGCACAAACACGAACCGATGTCAATGGAAAATTTTCAACGGAAGGGAGAACGGATTGAAAAAGCACACGCAAAACCAGTTCAAAGCAGCCATAAAGCTTAAGGGAATCAGCATTTCCGAGATTTCGGAAACCATAGGAATTTCGATGCGGATGTTGGAATATTATATGAAGGGCGAGAAGAATATGCGAAAAGCAGATGCATTCCTCGAACTTCTCGAACCGGAATTGAGTCAGATTACTGGAGAAGCATATAGCATAAATGCGAGAGACGCGAGAAGGAGGATAGGATGACTTGGCTATCGAGTAATGAATTGTGCGATATGTTGGATGTTACTCGACCTGGTCTGTATAAAATCGCAAAGAAGCAGGCATGGTCGACAAAACAAGTCAAGATGGAGCACGGAGGTCATAGGAAGCTCTATGAGGTGCCAGACGATTATCTCGTAGAAAAGACAGGTCAGGTAACGCCGTTTCCCACTCTCACGGAGTCATTGCCTGCTGCGATTGACGACTCAATCCCTGATTTACGCCCCAAGATCGTTGTTCCGCTTGATCTGCAGAAACAAGCTGATCTGCGTGCAAGGCTATGCGAGTTGATTATCGAAGAGCTCGATGAGTCGGAATCGCGGACGGAGACGTGGAAGTCAATGACTGCGAGCTACAATGCTGGTGATTTGCTTCCTGAGTTGTTCAAGCTTGAAGGTAAGCATGGAGAGCGTACGCTTCGACGCTGGGTGAAGCAGTATGAAGCCGCGAGTAGGAGCAGCGAGGTGTTGATTCGAAGCCGTAAGCTTGGGCAGCCGGAACGAAACCTCACTGAGACGGAGAAGAATTTCCTGCTCCACCTGTTACTCAATCCGAATCGCGTCACCATCGGATCAGCCATCAGGAAGCTCAAACAGATGGAGGCACTCGATAGGTTCGAGTCACCCGCCAGCAAGATAACCCTCCGCCGCTGGTGCGAGGAGTGGCGCGACAGCCACAAGCCTGAGTGGAACTTGCTCCGCAATGGCAAGAAGAGCCTCAAAGAAACAGGCATTCTCAGTGTCCTTCGCAGTGACGAACTCGAGGTCGGCGACGTATGGGTTGCTGACGGCCACAAGCTCGCCTTCGACATCATCGATCCGGCTACCGGAAAACCCAGACGCATGACGATGATCATGTTCTTCGACTGGGCTTCCCGTTATCCGGTGGGAGCGTCGCTGGCGGTCTCGGAAGACTCACAGCATGTTCTTCTCGCACTTCGCAATTCGATCATGCACTGGGGTGGCAGGCCGAAATACGTCTATTTGGACAATGGCAAGGCCTTCCGCTCGAAGTTGTTCAACAAGCAGTGGGAGAAGCACGACTTGAGCAAGGAGCTGGAGGGTATCTTCCCGCGACTCGGCATCGGAGTGGCGTTCGCCAAGGCCTACAACGCGCGCGCCAAGGTAGTCGAGAGGTTCTTCAGAACGTTTCAGGACGATTTTGAGCGGTACATGACGACCTTCCGGGGCGGCTCCATCAATGACAAACCTGCGACGCTGAAGCGCAATGAGAAATGGGTCAGAAACATCTTCGCTGGCAAACCGCTGACCATCCCGCAGGCGAAGGCGATGATCGGACTCTACATCGAGAAGATGTACGGCCTGACACCCCATGGTGGACTCAACGGCGCGAAACCGGCCGAGGTTTTTCACAACGCCATCGTGCCTGACGACCAGAAAATTGATCCAGCAAGGCTCAACTTCCTAATGCTCGCGGCCACCGACCGTGTGGTGCAGGCATCGGGAGTCAGATTCAGCAACATCCACTTCTGGCACGACGAGCTCATACAGCACATCGGCGACAAGGTCACGATACGTTACGACCTGATGGACATGCGCTCGGTGCTCGTTTACGACGCGAAAAACCGCTTCATTTGTCAGGCCGAAGCGCGACGACACCAGCATCCATTCATCCATCTCGCCAAGGACAAGCCGCAGGCACAGAAGGCCCTTCAGAAAGAGCTACAGGGCATTCGCAAGCTCGAGAAGAACGTGCAGGAATCGTCCGAGAAGATACTTCTGAAGGTCAACGAAGCCGTCGGCCAGATACAGCAACCGGCGACCGACCAGATCGGTGAAATCTTCGCCGACCAGCCGCTGATCGAGCAACCGGAACCGACGCTGACCATCGATGACATCGTCAGAGCGTCGGCGGAGACCGAGACCATTCAAGAAGAGCGAAAGTCTGGCGAGGATGACGAACCCAGCTTCGCAGAACTGATGAAAGCAATTGGAATAGGATAGACGGAGGAGAACATGAAGGAAAGGGTATTAGCAGAGACATCAAACGTTCGCGGGGCGAAGAAATGTATCGCCTACTTGCAGAGCAGACCCAAGACCGAGATGGTCGGACTGGGACTTCTGTATGGCGCGCCGGGACTGGGCAAGACCCGCTTCGCCAAGCGGCTTGCCTACGCCAACGACTACATCTACCTGCGACTCGAAGCGTCGATGACGGCCAAGGTGTTCGCGCGGGAGCTGCTGCGACTGATCAATTACCGCTTCGGTCACACGGACGATAACCTGCACGGCTCGACGAGTACGCTTCTGCGCAGGTGCATCAGCGTGTTGCACTCGTATCCGGAGGCGGTCATTGTCATCGACGAAATCGACTACGCCTTCAACCAGCCGATGCTACTCGGATCGATTCGAGACATCGTGGACGAGACGCTGGCCATTGTGGTGCTGGTCGGTATGAAGGATGCCCGTGAGAAACTGCTCAAGGCCAACGCGCACTACTTCGATCGGTGCAACTACTTCTACGAGTTCAAGAAGTTGTCACGAGAGGATGTCGATCTGGTCTGCAAAGCCGTCTCCGAGGTGAAGATGCGTCCCGACTTGGTGACGTACATCTACAAGACAACCCACGGCAACTTCCGCCAAATGATCAAGATCATCGAAGCTGTCGAGAAGGTGGCCGCATCCAAGAACCTGTCCGAGGTCGCGCTCAGCGATTTGCTCGAAACGCAGGAGTTGAAGAATGCGTCCTAACATCCCCGCGAAGCGCGTCATCGACCGCTTTGTCGAGTATCACAAGCGGCCCTTCACCGTGAAGGACGTAGCGAACGACACCGGCATTCACCCGAAGACCGTCCGCAACCTGCTGCCGCAGTTCGTGCGCGAGGGGCGCATCCGGGTGATGCTCCGCGAGCCGGGCGGAAACATCTTCGGGAAGGTTCCCGTGGCGCAGAACACGCCGACGGGGAAGCGTAGCGACTGGACGCCTCGCATGGATAAGCTCCAGCACTTCTATGATTTGGTCGCAAAGCACCCGCACATCGATGATATTAGAAAACACACGCCGTACAGTCAGGAGACCGTCTATCGCTATCTGCGCATTCTGGTCATCGACGGCTGTATTTCAAAGTATTGTGGAATTTACACACAGAAAGAGTTTAAGCCGACATTCCGTCCCTGGAGTGCGTATAAAGGCACTTGCCAGCAATTGAGTAAGTACCGCATGAACGAGCGAGAAAGGATTATCAAAGAAATCGAGCATGACTGCGAGCGAAAAGACCTCGAACTCCCCGAATTCGATGAGAACACACCGATTGAGAAACTCAAGTACTTGCGCGACCGTTGCTTCTACTTGAGCTATGGGTTGGGCGGCTATGACCAAGGATGAATACACCCGCCTTCTGCGCCGTGAAATCGCCGCGACCGCGATCAAGCGGCACGGCTGGAGCATGGACGAGTTGCACGTGGTGATGGTTCATTGGGGCTTCGGTCCGTCGTTGCGCAAGCTGAGCATCGACCGGTTGAAGAAGCTCAAGAGCCACCTCACGGGAAGCGTCCATCCTCGAGCCGTGTACGAACCGCAAGGACGGCTCATGCATGCTCTGATGAAGGAACTCGGCTGGTCGCAGAATGACATGCAGAAGTACCTGCTCAAACGCTTCAGCAAGACACATTTCAATGCTCTCAACGAGCACGAACGGCGCGGCGTCATCGCCATGCTGAAGAAGAAACAGAAATCCGCATAAGGAGATAGATTATGGCCAAGACCAGAACTCTCACCGACGCCGAGGGGCGCGAATATCCCGCCAGCATTCTCGACCCAGCCATCGTGAAGCGTGACCGCATCGTCCAGAAGGTGATGAAGCGCGCGCAACGGCTTCACACCAGCATCACGACCGAAAAGGAACGCATGTCCACCGAGATCGAGAAGTACCTCGACGATCTCGCAGCGCAGTACGACGAGACATGGAAGGGCAACGCCGAACTCGTCAGCTTCGACGGCCGGTTCAAAGTGGAAGTCCGCAACCGCGAACGCATCACCTTCGGCGTCGAGCTGCAACTCGCTAAGCAGAAGATCGACGAGTGCCTCAAACGCTGGTCGCAGGACAGCAACATCAACCTCCGCGCCATCATCAACGAGGCGTTCCAGGTCGATAAGAAGGGGCAGATTGCGAAGCACCGCATTCTCGGCCTGCGTCGCTACAACATCAAGGACGCCAACTGGAAGGACGCGATGGAGCTGATCGACAAAGCGATTCAAGTCACCTCGACCCGGCAGTATCTCGCCTTCTACCAGCGGGATAGCATCGAAGAATCCTTCAAGCTTATCCCGCTCAACTTCAGCGCAATCTGATTCAGTGGCAGGAGCGTTCAACTCGCGTTGTCATCGGCGCGAGTTTTTCGTACGTTCGACATAGAGGTATGAAGATGCAAGTATTTGATGAGAAACGCTGCTATCGACCGGATGAAATCGCGGGCTGCCTCAACGTCAACATCTCGACGGTGTACCGGATGATCCGCAGCATAGAAGAACCGCTACCCGCTTTCAGGCTGAAGAGCAACGGCCAGTTGCGCGTTCATGGGCAAGCCCTGAATGGTTATCTGGCGACGCATCAGGTCGATCCGCTGAACGAGTGATGGCCGAGAACTACGAAGCCAAGCGCGAGAGCTGCCGCGAGATGTTCCTCGCGGGGCGAACTGTCGTGCGCGATCTGGCCGACGTGCTCAGCGTGACGCCCAAGACGGTGCGCAAGTGGATCAGGGAGGGCGGCTGGCGCGATGAGTTAGACGAGCTCGAAACCCTCGACGCGAAGATTCGACTCAACATCCGCCGCGCCCTCCTGATGGCCCTGAAGCAGTATGCCGACAACCCGCAGGACACGGCTCTGCAGTCTCTCGTGTCGCTCCTGAAGCAGTACCAGAAGGAGCTCGAGCCAAGCAAGGACCTGATCGACCACATGAAGCGATTCCTGGACTGGCAGATCGACTTCTACCATGCAAGAGGCGACGAGGCGACTGCGAAAGCCATCCAGCGGGAAATCCTCGGCGACAACGGGCTCGTGGCCTACTTCATGAGTCGCGCCGGTCATGCCTAAGCCGACCCAGAAAGACCTGCGGTTCTTCACGTCCGTCGCGGCGAAGACACCGTCGGTCAAACCCTTCCCCGACGACTCCCCGCAAGCTCGCAAAGCGCGCATCGACCTCGCTACAGGCACCGGGTGGTCGTCGTTCTCCTTCTTCTGCCGCAGCTATTTCCCACACATCTTCGAGCATCCGTTCTGTGACTGCCACCCCGAGATGTTCGATGTGGTTGAAGCCGAGTCTGGCGTCACTGCTATCACGGGATTTCGTGGTCTCGGCAAGACCGTGCTTATGGGCGTGGTTTATCCGATCTGGTGTGTGATCAAGGGCGAACGCTACGTCATCCACACCGCTGCAGACGTCGATCTGGCTGAGGAGCGCACAGCCTTCACCTTCAACGAGCTGACCAACAACAGGCGGCTGCTTGGCGACTTCGACGACCTGCGTCCAATCGACGCGACCGAGGACGACTTCTACCTGCGCAATCGCTGTCGCATCCGTGCGCGAGGCGTGAAGCAGTCGTTCCGCGGCTCCATCAATCCCCGCACCTCTACCCGTCCCGGTCTCATCGTTTGCGACGACATCGACAAGGAGGAGAACGTCGGCAACCAGACCATCGGCCGCAGGCGCATGGACAAGATCGTGCAGGAAATCGGTGGCGCGCTCGACCCCTCCGGCACCGGTAAGGTGATCTGGCTCGGTAACCTCGTGCATCCCAACTATGCCATCTGCCAGTTCATGGAGAGCATCGTCGAGGAGATCAAGTCCGACAACGACAGCTTCAATCCGGACGAGGTGCGGCATCTGTTCGCAGAGGGAAGGCGATTGCTGCGCTTCTCTCTGGAAACCGATGATGGTCGCTCCGTGTGGGAGAAACAATACCCAACAAACGAGCTGCCGATGCTGCGCCGCAAGTTCGGTCACACGGGCTATCAGCGCGAGTTTCTCGGCGTACCGGTGATCGAGGGCAACATGTTCAAGCATCATTGGTTCAAACGCTACGCGCGCCTGCCCAAGCGCATGAAGCGAGTGTGGATGTACGCCGACCCCGCGTGGGGCGAGAAGGGTTGCTACAAGGCGATCATCTCCATCGGCTACGACGGCCTGAAGTTCTACGTGATTCACTGCTGGGTGCGCCAGACCGAGAACTCCCGCTTCTTCGCCTTCTACTACGACGCCTGCAACGAGCTATCTCGTCGCTACGGAGTCCGCTTCCGCGCCGCGATGGAAACCAACTACGGGCAGCACCGCATCCTCGCGGACTTCGACCGCTGGTGCCGCGAGAACGGGCGCAATCCCATCTCGCACCGCATCCGGCGCGTCAACAACGACCGCAACAAGGCCCTGCGCATCGAGCGCGTCGACACCGTCATCGAGACCGGCAAGGTCGTCTTCCCCGACGGGCAGGACACGCCAACCCTCATCAGCCAGTTCCTCACCTATCCGCAAGGCTACGTGGACGGCCCAGACGCCCTCGCAGGCTGCCTCGAACGCTTTCCCGAGTACGACACAGGACGCAACAGAACGCGCGTCAGGAGCTTCCGGTTTTGACCTACTTCGACCGCATCATGCTCGAGTACTATCGTGTCCTGAACAATGCCTGGCAGCGCGAGGTGCGCGAGTCAGCGACTCAAGCGATCAGAACCTTGTCCGACATCCCACGTCACGAACGGCTCAATCGCACCCATATCGACGACGTTCTCGCTGTCATCGACTCCAACCTCGGCGAGGATTTTTCGTCCGCTGTGCGAGCCGAAACGAAGGCGTACATCCAGCGGTGCATGTTGCTGGGCCTGAACGACGCGCAAAAGCAGGTTCCGCACAACACGCGAATCGGGCTGTACGGTGCGCGGGAGAAGCGGCTCGAGACCGTCATTACCCGCCAGAACCTGTTCTGGATCGGCGAACGCTTCGGCACGGATATCTCGCAGAAGTTCCGCTCCACGCTGACCGAGGCCGTCGCCTCCGGCTACACGAAGAAGATGCTGCAAGAGAAGTTGGCGGAGCAATTCAAGGACTTGGGCCAAAAATCGCAGCATTACTGGCAGGGCTTGGCGGAGCATACTGCGCTCCGGATACGCGAGTTTGGCAGGTTGGAGGGGTATCGCAAGGCTGGCGCGAGGTACTATCGGCTGGTGGTCGTGTTGGATGATCGCACGTCGGATATCTGTCGCGCTCTTGAGGCGCAGAACAAGGTCTATCCGCTCTCCGACGCGATCGAGGTGATGGAAGACCTGCTGGCCATCGATCCGAAGCAGCACAGCCTCGAAACCGCGCGAGAACGCACGAAGGAGCTCGCTCCGTGGGTCAGCGACGACCAGATAGAACGAAACGCCAGCGGCAAACCAACCGGCGTATCAGGAAGTCATACGCCCTTCCCGCCGTTCCACTGGAAGTGCAGGACAGGGACGGAGGTGGTGGTTTAGGGGACGGAATGGAGTTGAGTTGGACCAACGAGGAATACTGGCGGAGTAGCCAGTTTTCGGTGTTAATAGAGGATTATTCTGTGTCCGGGGCGGTAAAGTCTGTAGCGTTTTCAGGTGCGTTCAAGAAATCGGCTACATCCTGCCGGGTGGCTTCCCAGTTGAGGATGCGGCCCGTCTCGATGTCTATTTCGAGGTTGATGTAATCTCCCCAGTGCTTTCCTGGCATGAGCTCCGGTACTGGGCCGTCGTAGTTCTTCATTACTTCGCCGTCCTCATCCTTGAAAGCAGCTCTCATGCTACCTGAAATCTTCGCGTTGATGATCATCGTTTTCGGGGTGGTCTCTGTGGTCTTTTTCGTCTCCATCGTAGTCTCCTTTGTGTTCCTAAGTATGTCTCTACGATAAAGATCGCACACAGGAAGTCAAATCCTTCGGAGACAGTATGAGTTCTTTTACGGGGACTCGAATAGACCATGTATATTGTTGGGAAATAGAGAGTATTGGAATATTTCAGGTCAGGAAAGAGCAGGCGATAAAGAAAAAGGAAATGCGAATGTACAATTAAATTATCGATATCGATAAAAAACATTGACTCGATAACAACTACAAACTTGTATGAAAATATTGGAAGGATGAAATGATAAAAACATGTGTTCAAGCTGTGGATATCTTTTGTGGAGTCGGAGGATTGTCTTACGGACTCAAACAGGCGGGGATTGAAGTATTACTCGGAGTCGATAACGATTCAAATTGCCGTTACCCCTTTGAAGAAAACATTCGTGCTCGTTTTCTTCACGAGTCTGTGGTAGATGTCCATTCCGAGCAAATCGGTAGTATGTATGATGACTCAAGTATCAAGTTATTGGCTGGTTGCGCTCCATGCCAGACATTTTCTATTTATAATCGCTGTGTGTGCCGCGACAAGAGCTGTAAATCAAGTGGGCATGCTCTTGGACCTGAACGACGCGCAGAAGCAATATCGCCCAGATCGCACATATAAAGCAATGTTTCGGTGAACACAGTAAGATCAATGTACAAATTGTAGGGATAAACGATGGATGGAATGCAAATCATAGACCGATCTTGGTATCATAACACTATCGAAGAATTTGCTAAATCTCCAAACGAATCAATAATGGGGCAGTTGTGTTATCGTTCAAGCTTTCCGCCATTGGATTCCCAGAAACATGCATGGGAACAAGAGCTGTATATGTTGAAAACTGCGCTTTGGGATTTGGATGGTAGAATATATCTTGAGTTCACGATTCCCCGTATGGGTAAGCGGGTTGATGCGATCGTTCTCATCAATGGAATATTAATGGTGATTGAGTTCAAAGTCGAGAGTGAAGTTTATTCTTCGCGGGATATTGATCAAGTTGTTGACTATGCTGTTGACATGAAGTATTTTCATGAAGGTAGCCATAGCCTAAGCACTATCCCGATCCTAGTGGCGACACACGCCAAAGAGCAACCTCTTGGGTTAACACCTCATGATCGCATTCAAGGATTATATCGTCCTGTGATGGCGAATTCTTGGAATCTACTCCATATTGTGCGTAGCATTTTGGCTCTTGCAAAGCCTGCGAGTATAGAGGCTGACGATTGGGAGCATTCCCGCTATTGTCCTACACCGACAATTATTGAGGCAGCACGATCTCTTTATCAAGGGCACAATGTGGCAGAGATATCCAGGAACGATGCAGGGGCGAAAAATCTTTCAGCTACTACCGATTGTATCATCGATGTAATAGATCTGGCATGTGCTGAGCGCAAGAAGGCGATTTGCTTCGTTACGGGTGTCCCAGGAGCAGGGAAAACGCTCGTAGGATTGAATATTGCCACAAAATATAACGACTCGAAAAGCAACTTACACAGCATTTTTCTCTCCGGTAATGGGCCGCTGGTGGCTATCTTGAGAGAGGCACTGGCAAGAGATCATGTTGTTCGCGAGAAGCAAATGGAACGAAAGATTACGAAAAAGGCTGCCCTATCTCGCGTACAAGCCTTTATTCAGAATGTTCACCATTTTCGGGATGAATGCTTGAAAGATCGAACTCGACCTCCTGTTGATCATGTTGTATTATTTGACGAAGCGCAACGCGCATGGAATCTACATCAAACCTCCAAGTTCATGAAAAACAAGAAAGGAGTGCATGAGTTCGAGCAGTCTGAGCCAGAATATCTCATCTCGTGCATGGATCGTCGTCAGGATTGGGCGGTCATTGTTTGTTTGGTTGGCGGTGGTCAAGAGATTAATACAGGTGAAGCTGGCATCAGTGAGTGGATCACAGCGTTGATGAAAGACCAGTATCATGCATGGGAGGTTTATGTATCACCAGAACTTATAGATAAAGAATATGGGGCAGGAAAACCACTCACGATGCTTGAACAGCGATCACGTGTACATTTCTGTGAGGATCTACATTTAAATGTCTCAATGCGTTCATTTAGAGCAGAGAAGGTGTCAGGTTTCGTAAAGCACCTGCTTGACTGCCAGCAAGAGAAAGCAAGAGAAGAACTCCAGATGATACAGATGAATTACCCAATTGCTGTCACAAGAGATATCAATAAAGCTAAACGATGGTTGCGTGATAAAGCTAATGGCTCTGAGCGATATGGAATCATCGTGTCTTCGCAAGCTTACCGCCTGAAACCCTATGCCATGGATGTACGCTATCAGGTAGATCCTGTAACATGGTTTCTTGAAGGCAAAGAGCATGTACGATCCTCATACTATCTTGAAGATATTGCAACTGAGTTTCAGGTTCAAGGATTGGAGCTTGATTGGACATGCATTGCTTGGGATGGGGATCTGCGTTTCTGCGATAATCGGTGGGCACACTTTTCATTCAAAGGCTCACGATGGGAAAATGTCAACAAACATGAACGAAGAATATATCAGATCAACGCCTACAGAGTGCTACTCACCCGTGCTCGCCAAGGGATGATTCTGTTTGTTCCTGAGGGCGATATGGATGATCCCACTAGGCTTCCCCAATTCTATAATGAGACTTATAATTATTTGGTGTCGATGGGTTTGGTGGAAGTGTAGAGAGTGATTGTTTCATTATATTGGGCGGCATGATTAACTCGATATAGGCCTGAAACAGACGGTCGATGCATTGAAGAAGAAGATACTGATAAGTCAAACGCTAAGGGATAAGCCGTTTGCAGATGTCCTCTACGGGATGTTGCTTTTCAATAATGTCCCTCGGGAAGCCATTCTATACACGAATTGTGATGACGTCGAGTGTCGGGTTCCAGAAGATAGGAAGGTGTACGAATATCTCAGAGAGTTCTTCGTAGAAAGCTATTCCACTGAGAAGATATACGTCATATTCATCACCAGTGATAACACGAAACAGTCATGGGGTGCAATAACAGAAATCGGAGCAGCGTGGATAACACAAATCGACAACAAGATATTCAATCTTCATCCCTTTAGACCTGAGCATCCTCTGGATGATGAAAGGCAGTGGCACAGTACTCGAAAAGATTCTGATACAAAAGGATTGTGGATGCATCAATTGGAAGCGGATATTTTTCATACGAAAATCAAGGACATCTGTGATAAATTGGGCTACAAAATGAGGAAAAAAGAGGCCAATATAGTGTATCTTGGTGAATTGGTAGATATTCGAAAAGAATACGGTGATTGAAATTCAAGACGCCATCGTGAAACCTCATTTCATCATCATCATCTTTCGGTACAACGTCTTGCCGGAGTAACTCATCCGGCAGATATAGACGCCACTACCGACTGTTGATTTGCGATTGTTGCGTCCATCCCACACGATTTCATGTTCGCCTGCTTGATAGGTGATGCCGCCAAGGTCACGAATCTTCTGACCGCGCATATTGTAGATAGCGATTTTTACTGTAGAGGTGGCTGGTATCGTGAAGCGGATGGTGGTACTCGGATTGAACGGATTCGGGTAGTTGGTCAGACCCGATTCGTAGGGTGGGATATCTTCTTCGGTGACGGGATACGGATCGTACTCGTAGCAACCCATATCAATACGGGAGATGCCGTCCTGATCACCGTCGATGACGCGGTCATGGTAGATCAGGTCGTATATCGGTAGATACATCCCAGTCGTGTCCGCTCTACCTGCGTCGATGCTGAGATCGCCTTCAGGCAGGCGGTAGGGGAACAAGTCTTCCGGATCGTATTTTGCCCAGTCCGGTGGAGCGTCGATATTACCCTCGAGCCAGTTGAGCGTGTATATATCGAGGTTGGGGATATAAACACCAGATTCGCCACCCTTGATATTGCAGTGATCGATGTTAACTGTCGTTTCAACGGGGTCGCTTGTCCAATCGTGGAAGGTGATCTCGTAGGGCGAATAATTATCGAAGATACAGTTAGCGATGTTCACCTCGTAGCCTTCCACTTGTAGGGCTGCAACCCCCGCATCGTTGTTTACGAATGTGCAGTTGTAGATATCCGCACCACCACGGCTTTCCAGCCGGACTGTCGCAGCCGTTGGCACGGAGTTGTTGTAGATCAGATTGTTGCGGAAGGTGAGATGCGGTTCAAGGTCGTTCATGCTGCTGATCGATACGGCTGTACTGCCATATGTTGCCTGGCTGGTGCCATTGCCGAACGTGCAGTTTTCCACCACGGCATCGCCTTGCATGGTTATTTTGAGGTGAGAGGTACCAATATCGTATTGGTCGTTGCCGGTGGAGTGATTATTATCGAAGCGGCAATTGCGGATGATTGTAGTATCTGACGAAATACTTACCCCGGCACACCATGAAGCGTAATTTCCATGTATGGTTGAATTCGATAATAAATGTTTTCCAACATTCAAGGCACCATAAGTTCCAATGTAGTCACCATTAGCGCCAATCATTTCAAAATCATTATATACTACATTTGAGCAATACATAGTTGTTATCAAAGATTCGGGATTCTGCGTATTAACTATTTTAAAACCGGATGCTTGAATATTGCTTGAATTAACCCCATAACCCAAAAAATCCATATCGTGATCATTATAAAGAGTAACTGCCTCACTGCCAGCACCTTGTAAACTACAGTAATCTTTCACAGAAATCGGAAGAATCAGATTAGTCAGCTCCTTGCTGTATTCACCTGCAGCAACATATACGGTTTTGGGATTCAGGCTATCGGAAGCGATCTTACGCATTGCCCATGAGATATTTTGTATAGGATCATCAAACGTGATACCGCTGTTGCTATCGTTCCCATCGGGTGCTACATACAGATCATGATTCACCTCCTCCATCCAGCCGTGCAAAACATCATGAGTTAATTCCCCCTCATCGACAATCTGATGAGAGAAGTAGGAAAAATATTCTGTCGGTGGATTCACGGTAAATGTATCAACGATGACTTGAATATCATTACCTGCATCAGCAATACGAATATCGCACTGTGCTCCCGCGTTATTGTTGTATACACTGCAACGATCGATATCATCAAACACAAGTGATGAATATCGCTCAATTTCTATTCCGCCACCGATATTAGCCCTATTTTCCATAATTGATGTGCCTGATAAGAACACATTCGATTTCCTAATTCTGATTCCACCTCCATACTGAGCGATATTCTTGGTTATGTGACAGTTAATTATTGATCCTTCAACTGGATTTTCTGCAACCGTGCTAGATATGTTTACTCCCCCTCCTCGAGTATAGTTGTTCAACAAAGTTCCAACGCCATTAGTTATCGTAAGCCCACGAATGACCGCATTTTGCTCATTATTGCACAATACAAAACAACTCCCTGTTTGATTGCCATTCACGATCGTTGTGCCAATGTAGCTATCGTCTCCTGTCGTCAGTTCCAGGCTGGCGATGGTAATACCATGTCCATTGAAGTTGACGTTCTCGTAGTAGGTACCGGGCCAGACCAGCACCGTGTCGCCGTCCGCGGTTGCGTTCACGGCGGATTGGATGGTTGTCCAGTCACCGGTTCCGTCCTGTTTGACGGTGAGGGTGGTTGAGGAGAGGAAGATTGCGGCAGTGAGAAGGATCAGGATTATCAGGTTTTTCATATTGGCTCCAACTCCAACTCCCCCAAACCCCCTCTTTGCACAAAGAGGGGGCTTAAGGAAGTCCCTCTCTTCAAGCGAAGAGAGGGATTTAGGGAGAGTTATTTGATCATCATCATTTTCTTCACGAACGTTTTCTGTTGTGTTTTCATACGATAGAAGTAGATTCCGCTGGAAGCTTGTTTTCCGTAAGAATCTTTACCATCCCACACGACTTCATGGAAGCCGGCGGTCATGCTTGCGTTGATCAGTTGTCGGACTTTTTGTCCCTTCAGGTTATAAATCGCGATTTCGATCGGTCCATCCTGATTCAACGAGTACTTGATGGTCGTCGTGGGATTGAACGGATTCGGATAATTCTGTTCCATCACTGTTTCAACAGGAATGATCTCTTCCGCATCCATACCCAGATCGATATAGTACACACCATTATCCTTGATATTTAGGCGGCTGCCCGTTAACTTTCTTGTGTTGAAATCAAGCACAGCATAATCCTTGTAAGTTTTCGCAGGTGAACGATCTCCGTAATACAGCTCAATTTCTATATCGTTACCGGTCGTGTCGTTCACGACATAAGCGTTGATTTGAACCAGCGTATCCTGCACAACAGAAGCTCCCCGACATTCACCGTTAAGAAACACGGCTATCTCCTGGGGCATTGAACGCTCTGCTGCCTCAACCTCGACAATTACTGTCGCATAATCTTCATCTGTTGAAAATGTGTAGTACTCGGTACTCTTGAAGCCATCATCGGAAGGAACGATGTTATCATCTCCCCAACAGAATTCGCAAGCAGTTTCACAATAGACCTTCACGGCTTCACCATATCTGAGGACTCGTTTGACCGTTGGTGTTGTTGAGGTGCCGAATGGAACCCAGTTGCCATACTTGTCCTTCACAATCGCCCACCTTTCGGTGTTGATACGAGAGATGTTGTCCAGCACGGAATCGAAAGCATCGAGCACGCCCATGTCTTCCGGGATGAAATACCCGATCCAGTTCCATTTCGGTTCATTATCATTCGTTTCCAAGGATATCGTAGTATTCGATGGCGCTAGAAAACCACTTGCTTCAAGAATGTAGCTTGCATTCATCTTAGCAATGTAACCCTGAGTATAGGTGAGTTGATGATCCGTGTTTTGCCATTCACTCTCATGAAGGTAGATTTGCTCATTATCTGACCATGCAATATTGTTGATGTAGTCTATATCAAGCATATCACCGAAGTAATTTGCCGCGATATCGTTTCCAGCGGTTCTTGTGTCAATGATTGGGAAGCATACCCATTCATATTCATCGTCGTCTTGGATATATTCGAGGGTTTTGATCTCTCCTTCGTGCGTTTCAGCAGGAACCGCGCCTATATCCGGGCGTGTGCCGTCCGCGTCCTTCTGTCCTCCTTCGTCAAACCAGTAGGTGCCGTTCGTGTATGGGTCGCCTGCGTCTATGACGGGGGAGCGGCTGGTGGCTGTCCAGATGGGAGTGAAGTTTTCATCGAGTTGAGGATCAACTCCCATTGTGCAATCTGAGCATGGCAAGTTAGCTGGATAGAGGTTTGTGTCGTTACTATAAAAAAAGCAGTAGGAGATATCTGGATTCTCACTATAGGACTGAGAAACACCTTTCTCATTGCCCTTGAAAATTGAGTTTACAATCTTTGATGATGTCACACCACTTAGTTGGATTGCAGTAAGATCACTGTTGTCAACAAACGTGTTATTGGCAAGTTCGACTAAACTGCAACCTGAAACTTGGAGAGCATATTTCCCAAGCTCAACTGCTCCATCCATTCCAGGAAGATTAGCATAGAAAACGTTGTTTGTTACAAGAGCATTGTTACAAGAGGCGAGTGCAAGACCTGAGCAATCTTCAGGATAACTATATCCCATGGATAATTGATTCGCTTCAAAATAGTTTCCGTCGATTACTACGTTATCTGTACCCTGCACATACATGGCTCCAGCATCTCCCTCTGCTGAATTAGATGTAAATGTACAATCAACAACACTGATCTCAGCCCCTCCAGAGATGAGTATGCCTCCGCCATATCCGAAATCATACCCAAACGTTAACTCGCTAACATTATTGGACACTTCGCAGCTTCGAATATTTATCGTACACGAGGAGTTACTGTTTATCGTTATACCCCCTGCCCGATGATCGACAACATGAGAATGTCCGCTGACATTTGAATCAATAATCAAATGTTCCAATGTATAGCTGCAGTCCTGAGATTTATCGAAATCAGTGACTTCATTATCAATCAAAATTGCCCCATACTCAGAGTTCCTAACCGTGAAATTCTCTACCGATATTGAGCAGTTTGTATTCATGTTCATAATCAAGCACGGTGAGCCTTCAATGATCGAACCAGCTTGAGAGATACCTCTGATGCTGATGTTTTTCCCATTCAGCAAATTGATGATAGCTGGAGCATGGATAGCATCATCGAGATACACGACAAAATCCGTTTCATTTGACGAGCTTATATAGTCTATTGCTTCATTCAACGTTTCAAAGCCAATATCAGGATTTCCTGGTGAAACAATTATATTCTGATTGTTTACCTGATTCATTTGCACTGACAATTCTTCATGAGAGATACTTCCCTCACTGTACACAATATTGATGGTTCTATCGACATTGTAGTAGCCATCATCCTCGAACGTCAATCTAACGTCGGATGAACAGATTAGAGGATATGGAACTATGAAGCTTCCATCAGGATTCACATGTGAAGAGAATATACGCTGATCACCAATGTACTCTCTCACGATCGCATTGCCATTGTCAATGTTTCCTGAAATATATCCTGTTGCATTGAGACTTGGGTCACCTACCCAATCAACAAGCTGATTGATGCTTTCATCAGAAAGATACTCGTGTTGATAACGATCGTTCGGTTGGATGATTACATCATCAAAGTAGCTGAACGCTGACAGATACTCTTGAGTATCAACTCCATTTGGAATATTTATTATGTCGAAAACATCAATCGCAAATTGTGAGTCATTAAGGTTTGTATCTTCAGTACCTTGAGTTTTAAGATAAAGTGATGAGCGAAGTGGAATAAAGCATGGATCATATTCTGGAGCATCGAAATGGAAGCACCAGAAGTCCACTTCGGGAATCCCGGCTAATGCTTCTTTCAGACCAAGAGTTGATCCTGACTGAGTATCCCAAGGCTGATCATCTGCATCATAATTGTGACCCTCGAATTCCCAGTCGAGTAAATGTGACCCGGATTCTGTATTTCCACTGATTATAAGCATACCATTAGATATTGCAAGGGATTTGATGTTGTGCTGTTTATAGGGATAACCAGGTTTAGAATCTGGGTTGGATTGGCTTTGATTAAGGATTGGATATGATGGATTATATAATGCGCGAGCTTCCGGATTGATTTCGGAGTAGAAGTTCAGATATTCTGACGAGCCCGTTGCGTATGTATTTATCTGAGATGAATAAACGTTCTGACGTAGCATTTGCGTTGCTGCAATTGATCGTAACTTCTCATAACCAATCGCTGTGTCATAAATCTCTTGAGAGTAGTCCATAAACAAACTCGTCCAGCTATTGCATAAGTCGTCATGGAGATTTTGGAATATCGGTTGGAGCTGAGTATTTATTACAGCTCCACGCTGGGGACTGTCACAGGATATAAATTGAGTACAATAATGCTCTATGTTATTATCCTCAGCAAAAGCAAGAGCATATCGGGCAAGCACTCCGCCCATTGATAGTCCAACAACTTTCGTTCCCTCATGGAGTTGCCCGTTTTGTTCGTAACTATTCCCTATATAACGAATTGCGCCCAAAGCGGACATGGCATTATCGCGCAGGTCCCGACCGCCACATCGTAAATTCAGGAAGTAAACATCATAGTCGGATAGTTCATTCATCGACGCCCCGAGAAGCTCCATGTAAAAAGGTAAACAATGTGAGTTTGTAGGATCAAATCCCTCGATTATTAGTAGGGGTTTTTTTATCGAGCTCTGTCCAGTATTCAATGTGTACAGCTCATCTCCAAAGCTGTTTTTGTATACCGAATTTAATGGACAGCAACTGAAGCTTAGTATCGGAGTAACGGAAAGACAATTCTGCCCACCAGCATTGTAGATTTTGCATTGCACAGAATGGCTTCCCAAGGTCAGCGAGGGAAACTCGTCCACCATCACATAGCTACCATGAGATGCAGAAGCATCCATTGTGCAAATATGATTGCCATCCAAATACAGCTTAAACATATAGATACCGTAAGCAAAATGTTCTGGAACATATACTTCAAACCATGGAGTTTCCGATGTTACATAATGGTCGTAATCAAGCCAGGTATCATAATATGGACCGTTGATTGCTGACGTAACACTCAAGTCTACAGCAAGTTCCCCATCATCGTTGGCAATCTCAAAATCCTCATAATAATCATATATATGTTCAAATGTATACCCATTTGGGCTCTGGTAGATATCTGCTGCAAGGTAGCTTGCAATCATTATCGCGGCAATTATCAAGAGATACTTATTCATAATTCCTCCAATAGAGCATTTTCAGTTTCATGTCAATTGGTTTTCAGGTCGATTTCATTACTTGATTATCCACATTCCGGTCACTACACAGTTGTGACATTTCTCCATCTTGATCGACAATGAACCCTCCCTACAGAAAAGTGTGTTAAACTAGCTTCGTCTTCAGATTATGTCGAATGTTCCCTATCCATCATGAATGTGCAAATTTTAAGAATAGGAAATAATTATGTCAAGATAATATTGATTTCAATAGGTCTCTTGACTGCCACACGGTTCTCCTTGGCACTTTATGCATCAATCTATGAATGGATCGAAATTCGCAATTATTCGATCAGTTTGATCATTTCGTGTGTGCAACTTGGAATATCGTTTCCGTGGCATCCCTGTGCAACCCGCTTTGCCATCCTCGTGTCCTTTTCGTACTCTCGCCTCATGAAACAGATTGATTTGATCGACTGGGACCGCATCAGGTTCTTCCGCAAGAGCGAGTTCGTCTGCCCGTGCTGCGGGGAGGTGGAACTCGACGCCACCTTCGTACTGAAGCTGGACTTGGCGCGCGAACTCGCAGCCGTACCGTTCGTCATCACGAGCGGTTACCGCTGCCTCGCGCACAACGCCGAAGTAGGCGGTGTGAAGCAGTCCGCGCACATGGCCGGACTGGCCGCCGACATCGCGTGTCCGGACAGCGTGACGCGACTCAAGATACTGCGCGGATTGATTGTGGCGGGATTCCGGCGTATCGGCATCGACAAGAACTTCATCCATTGCGACGTCGATACAACGAAGCCGAACAACGTCTGGCTGTACGGGGATCGGTGATGGCCGCGCTGCCCGTTTCTACCGACAAGGCTGTCGCCATCCTGAACCTGACCAACGATCGGCGCATCACCGCGACGTTCGAAGAGCATGCTCCCGCCGTGATGCTGCTGCTGAAGCGCGTCTCGGACGATGCTGTGTGGGCCGACCTGCTCGCAGGCGAGGTCGACGACGACACCGCCGACAGCTACACCTTCGCCTACTGCTACCTGTTGTTAGCCGAGACGGTCGAGCTTCTCAACCTGAAAACCCTCGGCGAGGGCATCATCAAAACGACCGGGATCGACACGCAGCAGACCGAACTGCTGACCGGCTCCGAGGTGCAGTCGTTCCGCAAACACCTGACACTCAAGGCATTGGAAACCATAGAAGAATTTCTCAACGCAGACGGCTCCTCGCGGCTCCGCGAGCTGGCTCTCGGTACCTCCCGACATCGAGTCACCCGCACCAAGGCAAGCGTGATATGACCCCCTCCGACAACTCCATCTACCGGGCCATCTTCGCGGCCATCGAGAGCCGTCTGCACCTCATTGGAAGCGTGATCGATGGCGAAGCGCGCAGGCTGATTCTGGAGCGGGACATCAAGGCGGAGGGCGACTTCCTCGCCAACACCGGCTACGAGGTGGAAGTCGGGAGCGCGTCCATCGACCTGATCGTCGGCTCCAACGTGCCGCACGAGCCGTTCGTGCTCGGCGGCAAGGTTCCCTCCTGGACACCGCTCGAGCCGCTGAAGGCGTGGGTGGAACGCAAGAACCTTGCGTGGGTGGACAAGAAGAGCGGCAAGCAGCTCAGCATCGAGCAGATGGCGTACATGATTCGGGGGAAGATCAAGCGTGAAGGTATTCCGGCGCGCAACGTGTTCGCCGAAGTGATCAAGAACCGCGAGTCGTGGATCTTCCAGCAGCTCGACAGCATCGAGGTCGCGTTATGAGCTACGCCGAGACCCGCGAGCTGATCTGCAAAGCTCTTGAAGTCTGCGGAATCGATGCGGCGAACATTCGCTTCCACAAGGACGACGTACCGTCCGCATTCCCTGCCGCAATGGTGGTCTTGCAGGGCGAGAAGGGCGTCAACGGCACCAGCAAGCGATACACCTCCATCGAGCACGACATCGGCGTGTTTCTCATCGTCGATGTGAACGACTCCGACGATCCGGACAGTGCGGCGCTCGCGCTCTCGGAGCGGTTCCGCGAGCAGTATCGCAGGCACCTCGGACTGGACATCCCACAGATCGAGTACTACGCCGCCAGAGCCGATTCGGGCCGCAGAGTCCGCATCGCGAAAGTACTTACGGTGACGCCATGAGGGTGCGCAAGATCGGCGGTTTCAACGTCGGCTATAGCGACACCGACGAGCTGCTCCAGAAGCGGTACGGCGGTGTTGAACTGGACTTAAACAACTGTAAGTGGACTGGCAGTCGCAGACTCACGAAGGCGCAGGAGCAGCGGAAGATCGTCTCGTCGCCGTTCTCGATGAGTAACCTGCTGCGACTGCTGGAGAAGGACGAGTACCACGCCGGATGCGTCGCCGCCAAGATGAACGCCACCGTGATGCAAGTGGAAGTCGCCAACCCCAATTTGAAGAAATGGCTGCTCGAAGCGCAGTATCCGGGCAGCGAGGACGTGTCGTCCGTGTTGGCCGAGTTCCTCAAATACTACCTGTCGTGCGGCAACGGCTTCCTGCTCAAGATGCGCAACACGAAAGGCCAGTGGGTAGGTCTCGAACGCCTGCTGCCCACCGAAACCCAGATCGTCGAGAACTACGACGAGTTCGGCTTTTTCCGACCCGATTTCATTCAGGTCAAGAACGGCAAGAAGACCTACTTCCCCGGCGCGGACGTCATCCACTTCAAGCAGACCAGCCACAAGTCCAATGCGTGGGGCGTGGCGTGCCTGCCGGTCGCGGTCAACATCGAGATCCTCTCCGAGGTCAAGGTGTTCGACTACAACAACTTCAAGAACGGTCTGCTCGTCGACTACTTCATGATCGTCGAGGGCGGCAGCCTGCGGGACGACGTGGTCGAGGACGCCGACGGAAACGAGGTCTTGAAGGACGCCTTCACCGTTATCGAGGAGACGCTACAGGCCGCCAAGGGCAACAACAAGTCGCACACGACCGTCCTCATCGAGACCGAGAACAAGGACGCTCGTATTCGACTGGAACCCTTGCGACAACAGGATCGCGACGGCGGCTTCATCACGCTGAAGAAAGACCTGCGCGAGGGCATTTTCGCGTACCACAGAGTCCCCGCACGCATCGTCTCACAGCTCATTCCGGGGCAGCTCGGTGGCGACAACCGCTCCGACATGCTCATGTTCCACCATTTCGTGATCAAGCCGCTCCAGCACCGGCTCGGACAGGTCTTGAGCAGCGCGTTCAACGCCGAGTTCGGCTGGAAACTCACCCCCGCCGACTTCGACTTCGGCGACCTGACATCGATCTTCGAGAGCGAGGACGAGAAACTTTTCAATTCCAATAGATTAGGAGGCTGAATGACAGAACGTAAAACCGTGCGCAAAGGCGAGTTGCGCAACGTCGAGGTGGAGCTCGTTTCACTGCTCTTCGACGACATGAATCCCGCCAACCAGAAGGGCTTCGTGGTGAAGTCCGCCACCGGCAAGAGCTACAAGGTTCGCGGCTCGTCCGTGAAGTTCAAGAGCGAGACGAAGGGGCGTCAGGGGCGGCTGTTCGTGACCCTGATGGAGCCGGACGTGAAGGACGCGCAGGGCGATTTCTACACCGCCGAAGAAATCCAGAAAGCCTGCGACCACTTCAGCAAGCACGGCATGGTCGGTCGCAACGACATCAACCACAACAACCACCCGATCGACGACTTCTCCGTGGCCGAGAACTACATCCTCAAGACCGAGGACAAGGTGCACTTTCCCGACACCGGCGTCGGTGCATGGGTGCAGGTTTTGAAGTGCAACGACCTCGACTCCGCGCTGTGGAAAAAGGTCGAAAAGGGTGACTTCAACGGCGTCTCGATCTATGGCCGCGCCGACGACTACAACAGCACAAACGAGACGCTCAAGGCTATCCGCGACGAGATTGCGGGACTACGCGACCTGCAGAAGTCGCTCAAGGACGCCGACCGCGAAGCGGAGCTTGAGTCCGCCATCGACGAGCTGGAGAGCAAGGTTTCGAGGCTGGAGAGCGGCATCGACGACGGCGGTCTGCGCGAGGCCGTGAAGTCCATCGAGAAGAGCCTCGACAGCCTTTCGAGCACGATGAGCCGCGCCATCAGCAAGAGCATTCAGGGCGAACCTGACGCCGACGGCGGCGACCGCGAGGTGATCGTCAACGGCGAGAAAGTGCTGGTGAAGGCCGCGCACCGCGAGATCTACAAGGGCATCGCGGACGTCGATTCCGGCAAAGCGATGAGCATCCTGACGCCCAACAACACGAGCCTGTTCATCGACGAGGTCATCGGCAGCAAGCCCGGCGACACCCTCACCGACATCTCCGTCATCCCGCTGCTCAAGGACGAAAAAATCGACGTGGGTCTCATCGAAGACCTGATCTTCCATAACTCGCTGGACGGCACGCTCTCCGCGCAGGACGTGGCGACCGCTGACCTGTCCTGCCCGACCGGCATCCTGATGGCCGAGTTCACCCTCGGACGCGACGTCGTCGAGTTCTACAAGGACAAATACGGCGAGGACGCCTTCGGAGCCTACGTCGAGCAGCACATCGCGCGCAAGACCGAGAAGGCCATGCGCCTGCTGATGTTCAAGGGTGACCGCGCATCCGCCACCGCCAAGCTGAAGGCCCTCAACGGTCTCGTGAAGCTTGCCACCGACGGCACCGACATCACCGCCATCAGTCCGACAACCTACGACGAGTGGACCGAACGCTTCGAGCAGGTGCTGCTTGGCTTCACGGACGAGATGCTGGAAGAGCAGGAATCCTTCCGCATCTACGTGAGCCACAAGGATCTGATTCGCATCCGCACCGAGCTGGGCCAGCGCGAGACCAACAAGGGCGACAAGCTGCTGCTCGAGGGCGGCAAGGTCAGCTTCAGCGGCATCCCCGTAAAGGCGCGCCTGCTCCCCGACAACTACATCGTCTGCGGCCTGACCAAGTTCATCATCATCGGCTACCGCACCGACGCCGAACTCAAGGTCGAGCACCACGGCTCGGACTGGAAATACCACTGGTACATCCGCATCCGGCCCGGCATCACCTACGTCCCCGGCTTCGTCAAATTCTACCAACTCACCGACTAACCCTAAGGAGGACACTATGTGGAAATGGATACTCAAACAGGCGATCAAGGCCCTCGCAGAGCCGATCGTGGACGCCGTCATCAGCGCGCTCGAAGCGCTCGCGAAGCGTAGCGAAAACACCATCGACGACGCCTTCGTGGCCAAGTTCCGCGAGTTCAAGGAAGCCATCGTCGGCTTCATCCTCGCGCACTGCGACAACATCGTCAAACGCGCGTAGGGAGCGGTCATGCCCGTAGAAAAACCCACCCTACCCACCGGCATGAGCACCGGCGACCTCGCGAACCTGCTCAACCAGATCGGCGGCGTGGACGTGTACAACGTCCACGTCGGGGTCGGCGAGCTGACGGAGAGCGAAATCACCGCGATGTTCGCGAGTCAGGCGTCGATGGAGACCGAGCTGAGCACGAACTTCGAGGAGCTCGGTGAACTGGCCGAGAAACCGTTCAAGGTCGAGTCGAAGACGGAGAAGCTCAAGACCCGGCACTACCAGATCGAGGGCAAGCGAACCAACGTCGTGACCGTCACGATCGTGGGCATCAACGAAGACAAGAAGAACTGGCTCGAGGAGCAGAGCGCGGGGATGGCGCAGATCACGCTGGTCGCGGTCTCGAAGGACAAAACACAGGCCGTCCTCATCAACGGCTGCCGCTGGACGGTCGACTGGAGCGGCGAGGCGGACGGTCTGTACACGCAAGAGGTGACGACCGAGTTCACCGGCAAGACCAGCGGTAAGGTCAGCTTCTTAAACAAGATACCTGTGCCCGCTGAATAGGAGAAACAATGGAATGCAAATGCGATCCTGAAGTTCGCAAGAAGATCTCGGACGTGCACAAGGAGGTCTATGGCAACGGCGATTCGAGCCGCTCTATGGTCACCCGCATCGCGCGTCTGGAAACCAACCTGAAGCTGCTCACGAGCCTCACCGTCAGCCAGTTTTTCCTGCTGATCGGCGTCGCCGTGAAAACCTTTCTGGGGGCGTAATGGACATATCCTACGCGACCTTCCGCAAGGTGCTCTCGACGCTGCTTTGCAATGAAAACCTGCGCGACAGGCTGACCGATCTGCTCGCCGGAAACGTGCTGGAACTGAGCGAGGTCGGCTTCCTGGACTTGCTCGAGGAGTCGCAGGTCGATATCGACATCCTGCGCATCCTTACAGAGCGCGAGCCCGAGGACATCGGCCCCGAGCAGGCGGCGGAGGCGTTCACGGCTTTTTTCTCGGCTGTCAGAGGCAGTTGGCGCGCGTTTCAGCCCTTGCTCGCAGGTTTGGGCTACACGGCGCAAGTCGAAGCGGGGACAGCATAGAACGGCTCGAGATGGCCCTGCGCGGAGCGGGGTTCACGCAGGCCGACTTCCGCGAGTTGAGCCTGCCCGAACTCTACCTCCGCTACTGCCTCGCCATCGAAACAACAAGGAAACAACATGGATAGTCTGATCACATGGATCGGCGGCAAGAAGCTGCTGCGCAAGAAGATTGGCGCGCTGGTGCCGGACGACATCACCGGCTACGTGGAGCCGTTCGGCGGCGCGGGTTGGGTGCTCTTCCACCGCGACCGCTGGGCCCGTCTCGAGGTGTACAACGACCTCGACGCGCGGCTCACGAACCTGTTCCTGCAGGTGAAGTTCCATCCCGACGCGCTCGTGAAGGAGTTGGAGCTGATGCCAGCGAGCAGGAGTCTCTTCGACGAACTGGTCGATCAACCCGGACTGACCGAGCTGCAACGCGCCGCGCGATTCCTCTACATCATCACCCGTTCGTTCGGCGGCAAGGGCGAGCACTTCGGCAGGGCGTCCACGTCCGGTCCCAGCAGCATGCAACGCAAGCTGGAGCGCGTCCACGCCCTCAGCAAGCGACTCGACAAGGTGACCATCGAACGCCTGCCGTACGAGGAGCTGATCGCATTCTACGACCGGCCCGGCGTGTTTTTCTACTGCGACCCGCCCTACGTCCACGGAACGACGTATGCGAACGCCAGACACTTCGACCACGAGCGGCTTCGGGACGTGCTCAAGAGTGTGAAAGGCCGCTGGCTGCTGAGTTACGACGACTGCCCCGAGGTGCGCGAGTTGTACGCCGGATACAGCATCATTCCGGTCAGCCGGGTCAAGGGCATCAATCGGATGCAGGGCGAGAGCATGTTCGCCGAAGTCATCATCGCAAACTACGAGGTATCAGATGAATAGCGTTATCGGATGGGTGGGCGGCAAGCGGCTGCTGCGCAAGGCGATCCTGCCGCTCATCCCCAAGCACGACACCTACTGCGAGCCCTTTGCCGGCGCGGCGTGGATACTCTTCGCCAAGTCGCGCGACCACAAGGAATGGCAGGCGTCGAAGGGCCAGAAGTACCGCGAAATCCTCAACGACATCAACGGCGAATTGGTGAACTTCTGGCGGCACGTGAAGCACCATCCGGCCGCGCTGAAGGCGGAGTTGGACAGGCTTCTGGCATCGCGAGAGCTGTTCCACGAGTTTCTCGACAGCGAGTCGCGCACCGACCTCGAACGCGCCGTACTACGAGCGTGAGATGCTCTACGAGCGCGACAAGGTGGCGGCGTTCGACCAGCATGAGGAGCTGGCCAAGCTGCTGCGCGAGGTGCAAGGCAAGTGGCTCCTGAGCTACAACGACCACCCTGTCATCCGCGAGCTGTACAAAGGCTTCACGATCGACGTGGTGAACACGCGATACTCGGTGTCTGGGACGAACCGCGAAAGCTCTGAAATCCTCATACGGAATTATGAATGATGAATTATGAATTATGAATTAGGAATGAACGGTAACGCGAGACCGCACAGTCTCTTGCCATTCATCAATCCTCATTTCTCCTTCATCATTTGCGAGGTCATGTAATGGCCTCGCTTCGGTTCCGCATCATCATCGAGAAGGGCGACGCGAAGGCGGCTGTCACCGACGTCGAGGCGCAGGTCGACGACCTGAAGCAGAAGGCGGAGGAGCCGAAGTCGCTGAAGCTCGATGCGCAGGCCGCGCTGGGCGTCATCCGCGACGTGATGCTGAACCTGTCCTCGCTGAAGTCGGTCATCGATGGCGTGGTCAATCAGGCGAACGACCTGCTCAACGCTTCGCTGAAACAGCGGCAGGCGGTCACGCTGACCAACATCGCGTTCGGCGAGCAATCGGAATCGATGCAGGAGTTTGCGTCGCGCATGCAGGCGGTGACAAACCACGGCGACGAGGAGCTATTGCCCCTCATGGCCAAGATGCGCCAGACCTTCAAGATGACCACCGACGAGGTGCAGGCCATCACCCCGTATATCCTCGACTTCGCCGACGCCAACGCATCCACCGGCATGACCGTCTCGTCGGCGTTTTCGCTCATGGGACGCGCGGTGAACGGTTACACGGACTCCCTGCGCGAGTACGGCGTGGAGCTCGACAAAAGCCGCATCCAGCAGGAAGGCGTGAGTTACCTCGTCGAGAAGCTCGCAGGCGACTACGGCGGCGTCTCGGAGGCACTGGCTGACCTGCGCTTGCAGAACGCGAATGCGTGGGGCGACATCAAGGAGCAGATCGGCGACATGCTCAATGTGCTCATCGAGCCGCTTCTCAGGGGCATCCGCAGCCTGTTCGAGTGGTACAACCAGCTTACACCGGCGGTCAAGGGCTTCGTGACCGGACTGGTCGTCGCCATACCCGTCATCGGGGCGGTCACCACTGCCATCACCGTTCTCACCACCGTCGTTATTGCCCTCAAAGCCGCCATCAATCCCGTCGTGGGCGTTATGAGTCTGCTGGCTGCAGGAGCGACTGCGGCGGGTTTCGCGTTCGCCTCCAGCGCGTCCGAGACCCGCAACGCCGAGGAATCGCTGGAACGCTACAAGCGACAGGCGGAAGAGGCGCGGCAGAAGCTCGACGAGCTGATTGCGGAGATGACCAGTTTCAGCGAGCTGGTGTCCGAGAGTCGCAAGGAAGTGGATGAACTCAGCTACGATCAAGCGAAGAGCGAGTTCGAGACCATCACCGACGCCATTCTCGCCGCCAGAGCGAAGTATGATGAAGCCATCAAGAGCAACGCGACGCAGGACGAAGCGTGGCAGGCGTTCGAGGAAGAGCGGGAGTTAATGGCGCGACGCACCGCGCTGCGCAAACGGCTCTTCGACGACGATATGCGCGCGATCGAGGAGTACCATGCGGGAAAACTCAGGATTGAGCGCGAACAGACCTACGAGGGCGTGCGGCTCCTGCGCTACCGCATCAAGCAGGCCAAGGCCGCCTATGAGGAAATCCGTGAGGTCGACGCCGCGAACGTAGACGACAAGCTCGCTGCTTATCAACGCTGGCAGCGGCTCGAAAAGCAGCTCTCGGACGCCATCGAGGAGGAGACAAACCAGCGACTGGAGGTGCAACGGCAGTACGCCCTGCTGGCCATCGAGGACGTGCTCGAACGCAAGATCGCCCAACTCGCCGCAGAACGTGACACCGAGTTGAAGCGCGCCGAGTCCCTGCAGGCTGGCGAGGAGACGCTTCAGAACATCCGCGCCTACTACGCCAATGAGGAGAAGCGGTTACGCGAAGAGCAGGCACGCCAACAGGAGACCGAGGACGAAGAGAAACGCGCTCGCAGGCAGCAACACGAGCAGGAGATTGAAGCCATCCGCGAAGAGTTCCTTTCGCGCGGCGACGACCTGGCATTGCAGTCCTATGAAAGCGAGCTGGCCGCTGTCGACGCTTACTACGACCGCAAACGAACAAAGCTTCTGCAGGCCGGGATTTCCGAGGAGCAGATCACCGAGCAGGCCGAAGCGGCCAAGCAGCGCATCCGCGAGAAGTACCAATTCAAGGCGGCGCAGGGCTTTTCCGGCATGTTCGGCAATATCGCGAAAGCCGCTCAAGCCTTTGGCAAAAAGGGCTTCGCGGCGTGGAAGGCAATGGCCATGGCGCAGGCGATGGTCGACACCTACTCGTCGGCTGTAGCGGCGTTCAAGTCGATGGCGGGACTGCCCGTTATTGGCCCCGCGCTGGGGGCTGCAGCCGCCGCAGCGGCGATTGCGGCCGGCCTAGCCAACGTCCACACGATTTCGAAGCAGAAGTATCAGGAAGCGGCGCAGGGCGGGCTTCTCACGGGGCCGAGTCACTCCGGCGGCGGCATCCTCATCGAGGCCGAGGGCGACGAGTACATCACGCGCAAACAGCGTGTGCGAGAGCTGGGAGCGAAGTTCTTCCACTACCTCAACTACGCACCGCTGGAGGCCGTCCGCAAGACCCTCGGCAGCGTGTTGATACCTGACATCCCGGTTCCCGCGACGCCGTCGTTCGCGTTCTCTGGAGGCGGTAGCGTTCCTTCGAGTAACGTACTCTCCACACTGATAGAGCGGGTGGACGACCTGATATCGGAGAACCGTCTGCTGCGCCGCGAGCTGCGCGATAAGGAACTGAGCATACACAACCACATCTCCGCCAACGGTGTGCTCTCGCTGGCCGACCCCGTCATCGTAAGCGAGAAGGCTGAAGAAGGTACGTTGATTAGGAGCGACCTATGAGTCAGTTAATAGTTGGCAGTCAACAGTTTACAGTTGCCGCTCCCTTTCCCCCTCAACTGTTAACTATTAACTGTAAACTGAATCGGTCGAGAGAGGCGTAAGTTATGTGGAGAATAGATTTTATCGACCGATTCTCTTACTCGGTGCAACACTCGCTGAGCCTCGCTGACGGCTTGGACAATATCAGGCTCAACGCCGACAAGATCGCCGGTACAAGCTACTTCGCCAAGGAGCCGCGCCGGGTCGAGTTCGAGTGCTTTCGAGACGACTGGATCGAGGCAAATATTCTCTCCGGCGAGCACGAGTACGACCGCTATATCTCGCACTACCTCCTGCGGCTCTACGAAGGCTCCACGCTGGTCTTTCACGGCGTCATCGACACCTCGTTCGTGAGTCACAACGCCAAGACCGACGTGGTCGCGTTCACCTGCTACGACTATCTGCGGCTGTTCGCCAAGTTCGATGACCAGACCATGCTCTATGCCCTCCACAGCGGCTACCCGGCCGACTACTGCTTCCGCTATCTGGCGCAAGGGATCGAGTCTGCACTGGGCAACGAGGTCACCATTCCGTGCTCGTGGTACGGCTACACGCCGCTCCAGCTCGCTGTGACCGACCTGCAAGTCCTGCAGCTTGACTGGCTCCGCATGGTGCGCAAGTTCCGCGCGTGGAATGGCACGCTGACGTGCTACTGCGGCTTCCGCTACGCGCCGATGTTCAGCGGCGATTACGTCCCCGAGTTCCGCCTGCTGTTCTACTGCGAGCACGTCCACGAGGGCAACATCCAGTGCAAGGTCTACGCGCGCAAGTTCCGCTTCTACAACGCGATCTGCTGGATCGAGGACGACGACGCCGAGATCGACGAGAAGTCGGAAATCTTCAGCACGACGCAGTACTCCGAAATGCTCGCGTGGCGCGATGAACTGTGCGCTGAGTATGTCCCGTTCGAGCCGTGGGCTTCCGCGCGGACATTCCACCACAACGGCAACACCTATACTATAGGTATAGAGGACGCCGACCTCGACGACGCCACCGCGCCGGAGTACAAGTACGTCACCTACACCGGCAACGCGGTCCCTGCAAACCTGTATCCGAAGGGCTTCTACGAGGGCGAGAACGAGCCGTTGGAGAAGCTCAAGGCCCTGAAAGCCGCGCTGCTCCTGCACAATCTGACCATCATCTCGCAGCCCGGCGGCACGCTGCGATTGGTCAACAAGGACGACGCCAGCAACAGTGTCACCACAATCGAATCGGCAGACATCATCGAGTTCAAGCGCAAGCGGCTCAATCGTTCAAGGCCCGACACTTCGGTACTGGACTGTCTCGTCGGCGACACGACCAACCTCAAGACCCTCGTCGCGGACTACTATGAAACCCTCTTCTGCCAGACGTGGTGTCTCGAGGCGACCATCGACAATCTCGCCAAGTACGACCTGTCGCTGTTCGACAAGCTGCTCATCGAGGGCGTGCAGTACCGCATCACCGAGCTGCAGCGCGACCCCAAGGCGGACGAGTACGTGCTCAAGGCGTGGGAGGTCTGATGCTGCTCTACGACGGCTTTCGCATCATTTCCATCGCAGGCGGCGTGTACTCCGGTTTCGTCGTCGAGAGCGGCGTGATCGACTACCAGCCGCAGCGCAAGTATCGCGTCGAGAAGCAGTGCGCCTTCGATCCGACCATCCTCATCCGCCGCGAGCCATACAACGAGGACAGCATCGAGTGTGAAGCCTATTTGCCGGCGACGCAGTACGACGAGCTGTACGCCATCTTGAGCGGCGAAGACCAGCTCTACATCGAGTTTGACGCCGGGTCGGGGACGATGCAGTTCCCGGTCGTCATCGACAAACTGCCCAAGCTCGAGGACGACGCGCGTTCGCATAGAAGCCGCATCAAATTCACCCTCATAAGCATCTACAAGCAGCTTTCGCCCATCGACTTCGACAGCGTGTTCGGCTATGGCGCCGGCTGGGGCGATTGCTGGGGATTTTAGGAGGACGCATGCCCGAAACTACAAACTTCAACCTCTATAAGCCGGTCGCAGGCGAATCCGGTTGGGCCGCCGCGCTCAACGGCAACTTCGACACCATCGACGCCCTGCTCTACTCGCATCAGACAAGCATCGACGGCCATACGGGAACCGGATCGAACAAGCACAACGCCGAGCAAATACGCACCTCGGACGGCTCGGATGTGCAGTCCGCGCTGGCAGGAAAATCCAGCCTGCACCACTCGCATCAGGCCGAGGACATCATCCTGCCCGACAATAACGATATCGGTCACCATATCGACGATATCAACGATGCGCTCGTCGTCCTGCAGAACGGCAAGGCGGACACTGAGCATGAGCACTCAGAATACGCCCTGCAGACCGCTCTGGATACGGTCGAGAACACCCTCGACCTGCTGCTGCCCGACCTCGGTTCCGTGACGCTGAGCGTCGATGTCGTCAACCGAAGCGGCGGCATCCGCATCCTGTTCAACACCTCGCCGACGGTGCACTTCACGCAGGCTGAAATCCTCATCGAGAAGGACGGCTCGGAGGTACATCACGAGACGGTTCTGAGCACATACGTGTTCATCGATGGAAGCGAACTGAGCGGTGTCGAGAACGGCGATGTTCTGAACATCTCGGTGACGCTGTACAGCGGTCTCAGCTCGATGATCAAGAAGATCGACCATACCTACGCGACCACGACTTCGCCGCTCGAGGAGCGCATCGAGACCATCGAGACACAACTCACCCTCGGCAACATCATCGACGCCTTCGCGCAGGATGAGGACGCGCTGCAGGCACTCGCCAACGTGCTGCACTCATCCAACACCCTCGCGCAGAAGGTCTCGGAGTTGATGCAGACGTGAACACGATTCGCCAGAACAGCGTTTGGGATCTGTTGAACCGCAAGACCAAACCGACGGTCTCCACCGACCGCGATATCGCCTTCGTGAAGCCGATTTACTCGACGGTCGATGAGAAGGAAGACCTCGGGATTCACGACGAGAATCTCGTGCTGAGCGGCACGGATTTCCCTCCGGACGCCAAGCCGGGGCAGGTGTTCATCAAGAACGGAAAACCCTACATATATAAGGAGAACGAATGACGCAAACTGAACTCTACCAAACCACGAAACTGGAGCTGACGCACGAGTATGAGCGGCTCCAGAGACTCATCCAGGAATCCCGCGAAAAGCTGCTCAAGACCGAAGGCGCATTGCTGCTGCTCGGTCGACTCGAGCGTGAAGCGAAGGAGGCGTAATGGCTGGCACATGGCAGGAAATCCTCGACTCCGGGCAACTCGGCGTCGCCAATGGTATCGCGCAACTCGACGAATCAGGCAAGCTGACCACAACGCAAATCCCGCAGATCGAGCCGGGCAACATCACGGGCGTACTCGAAGCGAGCCAGATCCCCGACCTCGACGCCTCCAAGATCACCACCGGCGTCTTCGTCGTGGATCGAGTACCAGACCTCGATGCCGCCAAAATCGCTACCGGCACCCTCGCCGCTGACCGCATCCCGACGCTGGCGCAGAGCAAGATATCCGGACTCACCACGGCTCTCGCTGCCAAGGTTGAGACCCGCACCAAGATCAACGGTCACGCGCTGGAGGGAGATATCAAGCTCGAGACCACCGACATCATCGCGGAGGTCACGGAGCTACCTGAAGAGGGCGTCATCGGGGAGGTCGTCGCATACGGCGGGAAGCTGTATGTCTGGAGCGGTGATAAGTAGAATATTCGAATATTGCAGGCCTGAGTCGACTGATTCAGGCCATTCTTTATGCCATCATCTTGATACTCACATTTAACAGCAGTGACCGCAATCATTAGGCTTCAAATCAGCCCAAAAACGATGCCACGAATTTGGCAAGAGCTTGCCAAGAAAGTGAGAACATGACCGAAATGCAGGCTTAGAAAGGATGTGAGACCATTTTCTGTCCGATTCGTTCTCAGGATAATGGCGAGAATTTGCCATTATCTTGATACTCTCCCGCTAACCTCTCGTCGTTGCATAAAGATAACCGCGAAACACGCTGATATCTGGTATCACGCTCGTGGCAAGACTTGCCAGCATCGTGATACAATTTGCCACGAAAAGTGATACTTTTTGCCAAAAAGGGTGAGACAGCACATCCATGAAGCTCTCCCAAAAAAATAAAAAACAAAATTTGCATATTGATCTTGACAGTGTTACATTATTGGTGTTCTATGTCACCGTAACACCAAAGGGGGTGCCAATGAAAAAGTTCGACGATAACGTACCCATCTATCTTCAGCTCAGGGAGGAGATAGAGAAGGCGATTATCCTGGGATCGGTTAAGGAGGATGAGATGATTCCATCGATCAGGACGCTGGCACAGCAATACAGGCTGAATCCGCAGACAGTATCGAATGCTCTCAGTGAACTGGTTAATGAGGGCGTGATCTACAAAAAGAGAGGAATCGGTTTCTTCGTCGAGAAGGAAGCGCAAGAGCTGCTTCAGAAGAAGAAGATCGCCGATTTCCGTACAAACGAAATGGAACAGACGATTCGTAAGGGCAAACAACTGGGTGTCACGCGGGATGAGTTCATCGACGCGGTCGAATCCGTTTATACGCAAAAGGGGGAATGACATGAGTTTGATGGAAATACGTAACGTGAGTAAGCGCTACGGCAAATTCGAAGCGCTGAAAGACGTCAACCTGCAGATCCCACGCGGCAAGATCATCGGGCTACTGGGCAAGAACGGCGCGGGTAAGACAACGCTTATGCGATCGATGCTGGGGCTTCTGCACTACGAGGGTGAGATATTCTTCGATGGCGAGCCCGTGCAAGCGATGAAGCACAAGCTGTTCGAGCGTATCGCCTTCATTCCCGACGTGAACGGATTGGACGACCGGCTGACTGTGGAGCAGACGCTGCAATTCGTCGCCTCGCAAAACCCGCGATGGAAAGAATCAACGGCACTCAACCTGCTTGCCAAGAGCGGACTCTCGCCCAAGCAGAAGGTTTCGAAGCTCTCTAAGGGTATGAAGACCAAGCTCTACCTGCTGGTTACCCTCTCACTGGACGTAGATCTCCTGATTTTGGACGAACCGACACTTGGCTTGGATATCGTATTCCGCAAGGAATTCTTCAACACCATTTTGGGTGAGTACTTCGATGAAAACAAGACCATCCTCATCTCCACACACCAGGTGGAAGAAGTGGAGCAGATATTACAGGAAATCATCTTTATCGATAATGGTAAGGTGCTTTTGCATGAAGACGTGGATGCATTGAAAGATCGGTTTAAAATGGTCAGCGTACCGGTTGACCAACGGTCGGAACTACTAGCAGCAAACCCGAAACAGGTCAATTATACACTGGGCAGGATCTCGGCGATCGTAGGTAACGATGTGGAGATCGAAGGTGCAGAATATGAACGGCCCGGGCTGTCAGACCTCTTTATGTCGGAAACGGGAGGTAACAATGAATAACTTCATAGGGCTCGTTAAAAAAGACTGGATCCTCTCGCGCAGGACAGCTATGCTGACTATCTGGATCACGGCCGGAATGCTGATCCTCACCGTTGCCCTGTCCATTACCGCTTACTTCTATCATGGCTTCGAATTTAATATCTTCGAGTTGCACGGAGTTCTGGATGACGTGGGCGAACCGCTCGACACAGGCATCTTCCTGTACAATATCATGCTGGCCAACTTCCCCGGCTTGCTGGCGCTTATCTTCGCTATTGCGCTCGCCAGCGGTGCATTGAACAACGATTCGCAGAAGCATTGCGACGTGTTCTACCGTATTCAGCCGGTATCGCTCTGGAAAGTAACCGCGTCGCGCTATCTGGTTACGATCGGCGGAAATCTGGCCGTGCTGTTTGTGGCAACATTCGGTTTGTTCATTCTCAGCATCATCATGGGCTACATGGTCATCGGCTCGTACAACCTGTGGATTGCCTTCAAGGGCATGATAATGGGGTATGTCGAGATGTCGCTGATCATTCTGGTTGCCGGAAGCTTCAGCTACCTCTGTTCCGCGATCTTCAAGGACAAGGCCTTCGCCAAAGGTCTGGGGATTATCCTGATCGCCACTGCGCTTATCGCGATTATCAATGTTCTTTTCGGGTGGCATATCCCGCAGCCCGTACTGCATCTGGGCAAATTTCTCTTCAAAATCAACAAGATGGATATAAGCCTTGTGACTGCAATGAACTGGAGCATGCTTTTCAGGCTTGAACATCTTTGGAAAATCGTCTTCGCTAGCGCCACATATGTAATCGGCAGCTATCTGTACAAAATGAAGGAAGTTAAATAACAAGGGAGGACCAAATGAGAAAGACAGGCTATGTTCTGATTCTTTTAACGATTCTGATCACGTTGTTCGGATGTTACGACACCGATATGTCGGAAGCCGAACGTAAGGACGTCTCCTTCGATATGGATGGAGTCAAACCGCTCGATGTTTCGATTGAATTCGGCATCGGTAAACTGGATATCGATTCCGAAACGGAGAAACTCGCAGAGGCAAGTTTTGCCTGGAATAATGAAGCGTTGAAACCCGAGTACAGCCTGGAGAAATCCGATGAAGGCTACTTCCTCGATCTCCAGCACGTTGGCGGAGAAACGCACATGAAGAAGGCCTATAGCGAATGGGAACTTTCACTCAACAAAGAGGTCGCGCTCGATCTTTCGATTGAATGCGGTGTTGGTGAATCAAATATCGATCTATCCGAGGCAAACGTCTATGCTCTGAATTTAAACCTTGGCGTTGGTGAGACGTATATTGATCTGTCCGGCTCTTACAAGAACGACATCTATGCAGAAATCAACACTGGAATCGGTGAAGTCAAGATCAAGCTCCCCGGTGATATGGGGATACGTGTCGAAGTAGATCGCGGACTGGGCGATATTGATATCGACGGACTCTACGAAACCGAAGATGGTGTTTATGTGAACGACCTGTTCAAAGAAGAAGGTGTGAAGAAGATTGATATCGACCTCTCGACTGGGATTGGAACGGTAATCATCAACTCTTCACCGCAGGAAGTTTCGATCTAATTTCAGGTCCTCCTAACCTGATCCGGATTCGCCGGCTTAACCAGTTCATGGCCGGTGAATCCTTTTTTTTATGCAATACCTACCATTGGCAATTCACTTGTTGCAGCAGACATGGTGTCTTCCCTTCTCCATGCCTACAATTCAATGAAATCACCTTCTAAATGTGGCGAACACGGTGAGGCTGTTCTAAATGGGTTGTAGTCGGTTAATAAAGAGAAAGAGGGGGGGGAATGCCAAGCTATTGAAGATTCGATTTATCAGACTACGTCTGAAAATCACAGGGCTTGGCGCTCCAAGGGAAAAGAGATGCGGAGCTGGAGCTTTGCGTACCCAGGGGCTGTAGGGGCAATCCACGGTGATTACCCTTCTCTTATGGAACGCATGCACCCTTGCCTGCTCTTCTCACTCCTGCATTCCCAAAATAAAAAACCGCCCATCAGATGATGAGCGGCTTTCGATATTGTATTCAGGCTCCTGTCTCCAGGCACCTGACTCCAAGTGTTATTTCAGTAGCAGCATCTTCTTGACGCTTACGTGCTCAGCCACTGCCAGCTTGTAAAGGTACAGGCCGGAACCAACTTCACGATTGCTGTCATCTTTACCCTGCCAGGTCACCTTGTGGTTACCGGCTTCGAGATGATTGCTGACCAGCGTTTTCACCTTCTGACCACGGATGTTGTAAACTTCGAGCTTCACTTGTGATTTCTCGGGAAGCGAGAACTCGATGGTCGTTTCCGGGTTGAACGGATTCGGATGATTCTGGTGCAGCACAACCTCGTTGTACGGGACGGTAGGATCGCCAACAGCGACATACTCGTCCGGTGCATCGGTTGTGAAGAGAATGGAGAGTTCGTTCGAAAGCGGTGTCGCTGTCGCGGGATATACATTCGCATAGCTGTAGCACAGACCCGCTTCGTGGTCGTTGCTTTCGATACCGACAGTACAGTAGTTGCCGTCCTGATCGGGATTATCTGCCAGCTGATAGTTGATAATGATGTCGCCATCATGATTGTCACGAGGAATCAACACAACTTCGAACTTCTCGATAGAGGTGTTGTTATGCTGGTTGTAGGCATCATTCCACTGCACGATGAACTGATCGTTCGCCGAGTCGTAGTAGTACACAACACGCATATTGGAGATATCACCGGTATCGTCGTTGACCCAACCTTTGAGGTCATCCCAATAGGCGGCGATAAGGTTCTTGGGACCAAGCGCAGCCGGAATATTCCAGTTACGGAAGTTAGCCATCCAAGTGTGTCCCATCGAAATCCAGCCGTTCGAACAGATGGTGATCTCATCGAAATCCTGTCCGTAGAAACGGAAGTCGAAAGGCAGATCGACAGAATGAGAGGCGTCGTCGGTCCAAAGGAATACAGTACCGTTTCCGCCATCGTTCGGATCGATTGTATGCCACTGGTAGGTAGGTGCGGCTACTTCGTAACCAGTATCGTTGTTATCGTATGCGTAATATCCGTAAGCATCAGGTCCGGTCGGAGCTGTCTGATCGACTGGTCCGATCGTTGTGTAAGCATAGGAGAAGTTCTCGCGTCCAGTAGTATCTTCAAATTGAAGCAGGAAGCGAACTTCGCGTCCGGGATATGCGTTTTCGCCGGCAGTCACTTCGATTGTCGCGGAACCGGTCGAGCCGGAAGCGATGTCGCCGAATGTCACGGTGCCTGTATTAACTGTTACCGCATCGGTCGAAGGTGTAACCATGGCTGTAACGCCAGAAGCGTCCATCGTGCTGACATTGGTAAGCTCGATGGTGATGTTGGTCGTCTCGCCCGGGCTGAGGAAGCCATCGTCAGCCGGTGTCACAGATGTAACGTCGAAGAGCAGTCCGCCAACGCTTGTAACCAGCTTCGATTGATCTCCGGTAGAGAAATCGACAACAAGTTCGATAACTTCGCCGTACGGGCAATCGGTAGCGATCCCAAAGGTAGCAGTCGCGGTAACGGCAGAGCCGGAGCCGATGCTGCCGAAGTCCCAGGTATCGCTGTTATCGATGAAGTACGGTGAATCGGAACTGACGCTCGCAGTCACGTTTGCAATCTCAGCGTCGCTGAAGTTCTTTGCGGTAAGTGTCAGATTGGCGTTCTCGCCAGCATAAACGTTGGTCAGCGAGAAATCGGTTACGCCGATATCGTCGGAATCGACGATCGGGATCGTTGCGACGTACGGCACAGCGTTCTTGCGGGAAAGCGTGATGGTCAGGTTGCCCACATTTTCGCTGTCGATATAGAGGAACGTGTAGTCGTCATAAACGCGTGAGAAAGTGTAGTTTTCGCCATCGGATGTCGCTGTGATAATCGCGCCATTCCAGTCCGGTAGATAAAGCGAGAGGTAGTTCGTACCCTGCTCGATCTGACTCGGTAGGTCTGCAGTCGGAGTGACCGGAACCTTGACCCACATTCTGAGAGACGGATCGGAAAGGATGTTGTACACGTGGAAATAGAATTCGACAACGCCGCCGGTCTCGAGATCGTTCGGATAGTTATCGTAAAGCTCCCATTTTCCGCGAAGCACAGCAGAACCGAACGAGCGGATGTTTTCATCAAGGATACCATGATAGAATCCTGAAGCAACCGCATTGTTGTTCTCGGTGCTTGTATGAAGATCGGACGGACCCATGAACGCGACACAACCTTGCGGTTGAAGACTTGTTCCGAGACGCATCCAGGCTTCACCAAAGCATGAATTACCATTGGAAGTGTGAGCGAAATCGCCTGTGTCACAAACAACCGAGGTTACGACAGGCATCATGTAGCCATTGGTCAGTCCACCGAGGTCATCGGTGTGGAAACGAGGATAGTGCCATCCATTCGATGCACCCCATCCACGATAGCTGGCAAATTGAACACCGGCGTTGATGCTGTTGGTGATATAAGGAGCACCATTGGCAGTCGGCGGATAATAAACAGTATCGACCGTCGTATAGCCGTGGCCACGGAACTGATCGGCAAGCCATCTGGACATAAGAACCGGAGTTACCGGAACGGTGCCTTCACCGTAGTTACCGGCAACGACCAGCGCACGTTTCATCCAGCTGGTATCTTCCATGTATGGAGCGCTTTCGTACATATAGGTCTTTTTTAGAATGACTGCGAGGTCTTCTGTATCTTCGATCGACATACGTCCCACGATCATCTCCGGGAAATAGTCGTCACCGTCAACGAGTGTGAACGGAAGGTCGGTCACGTCGTTTTCGGAGCTGATATAGAATGAAGGGATTGTATAGAGTCCAACTACATCGCCAACGAGGATCAGATACTCCGGAGGATTTTCCGAGCTGTGGTAGTAGTTGGCGATCCAGGATTTGATCTGATTCGCGTCAGTAGATATATTGGAGATTGTCTCGACATTGACGTCGAAACCGAGTGATTTCTTCCAGGTAAAATACGGCTCCATTGTTGTAAGCAAATCGGAGTGTGTGAGGATGAGCATCGAAGGTTTCTGATAAGGCAGGCTACGAAGGTAAGATGTCTCGTAGTTGAGAGCAATTTCCTTATAAACGGGCTCGTATGCTTCCGAGATTGTCTGAGCAGGTTCAATGCTTCCATTGGGATGCAATGTGTAGCTCAGGTTGTCAATACGGCTTTCCAGACCATTCTCGTCTCTGGATGATTCGATACGAACGGTAAAGCCACGCATCTCGCGAATCGTGAATTGGTTCACGATCTGGACACGTTCGGATTGGATCTGCTGATATTCATCCACCCGGTTTCCCTGCTCGTCGTAGATTCCAATCTGCATCGACTGGATATCGACATCCACGCTCTGAGCGGGGATTGCGAAGGTTTGCTGGGTGTAATGATTTACAGCAGATTCCTGCTGGTAGCTGCAGCTAACCTGAATGGTTCCGCTACTCTCCACAATGTCCATTGTGGGTGCGGCAAACGCGATAGCCGACAGCGTAAGTAGTAACAGCAGGATCGATAATTTCTTCATAATTCCTCCAGTTGTTCTATTTGATTAAACATGCTTTTCGTGTCATGGTCGTCTTGCCGTCCACGCTGAGGCGATAGAAATAGATACCGCTCGATTGCGAGGAAGCGTCCCAGGTAACCGTTCCGCGGCTCATCTCTTCTTTATCCAGCACGAGTTTCTCAACGCGCTGACCGCGGATGTTGAATACATTGATCTCCGCAGTCTTCGCGGATGACGGGATCGTGTAAGAGAACACCGTCTGCGGATTGAACGGGTTGGGGTAGTTCGGGTTGAGCTGCATGCGGACGACTTCAGGGATATCTTCGCCTGTGACGCCAACAACGTTGTAATCGCCACCGTGAACGACGATGTTATCGATTGTCCAGCCCGGATCGACTAAATCGGCGTCAGGAGAATCAGCAGTAAGATGGAAGCGCAGGTAAACCGATTCGCCGGCATATTCATCCAGAGGGATAATAACGCGGTTCCACCAGTTGCGCTTTCCGTTGTCGTTCCAAAGCTCAGTCCACTCTTCACCGTCGGTCGAGACTTCGACATGAACGAAATCCCAATCCGTTTCGGTATAGAGGTATTGCATAAACTCAAGGTTATAGTGGTCGTGCCCACTGAGCGAGATCGCGTTCTGCGTTGTTACATAAACGTCGCAATTCGGCGCGTAGTAACTATCCTGATCCGTCTCTGTATTCCAACTATCCGTGAGGGCATTTCCGATCCAGGCGATATCGTCGATCACCTGCCACGGGCCTTCGAGATCGAGCGAAAGGTTTTCGGCGTCTTCGAAATCCTCCTGATAAAGGACATCCGCCGGTGATAGTTCGATGTTAAGTCCGTGAGTACCGGCTTCGAATTCGAATGCGTCATCGACGCAGGTTGCGTATCCGTCGGCACGGAAAATCACCTTGCGGGTACCAGTCCAGGAATTGATGGTGAAGTTGCCATCAACCACGTCAATGGTGTCGTTCTGGGTATCATAAACGATGACCAGTCCATCGACCGGCTCGCTACCTGATACCATCGTTCCATTATAGACTGACGGAGCCAGGGGCTGGAGATAGACATTGCGAGTTGTCCAACTGGTGGGATTAACAACCACCGACTGGGTGCTGGTCTCATAGCCGTTTTTCTTGACCGTCAGTGTGTAGGTACCCTGCACGAGAGGTCTCCAGAAGCGACCGTAGAGTTCATCGCTCTTACGAGGTGTGAAATAACCAGACTGACGTTCCTCAACGACGATCTCCGCTACCAGCGGTTCATTCGTTACAGCATCATAAACATGCCCGGTAAGCATCGAGCTGATGTCTGCATGGCCATTCAACGTGCGCATAAGCATCCACTTGATGCCTTCGTGATTCTTACCCACTGTATCGATCATGTGGGTGGAATCTGGCTGATTCCCGGCCACTTCAATCGTAAGCTGAATGGTGCCGTATTCGGCGTAGAACCACTGAGTCGATTTTCCGATACGTCCCTGCGATGCTGAAGGCTCGTAGGTTCCGCTACCTGTCTCGGTAACAATCTCACCCGCCACGTTATCGCCAATCTGCTTGCAGATCAGGTAATCGGGGTTACGGCGCGAAGCCTGACCCTTGAATTCCCAAGGATAAAAGACTTTCTGGGAGAAATTGCCTGTACGGGAGTCGTGGAAGTTGATACCATATATAAAATGCTGTTGATCGGCAAGACTTCTGATTGCCTGCGTTTCGCTTTCGGAGAAAGGAGCGGGACCGCGGTAGTAATCATAGCGTTCGGTATCGTCGATCGCAGCGAGGGTCTTACCATGGATCCAGCAGAAATCGTAATTGCGGTTAAGATCTACGCCGTCCAGGTCGAATCCCGGCATATCGATATAATCGAATATTCCGTTACCGTTGTTGTCACGTACCGTCTTGCGGTAGGAAACGTCGTTCATATTCATCACGACGTTCAGCCCAGCCGGATTGATCGTCGGAATAAACCATGTTTCGAGCTCCTCAATAAAGAGGTTATAGGGATACTGCGATTGTCCCTGCAGCAATCTTTGTGCGTAAAACAATACGGTTTCTACACCGGTCACTTCTTCAGCATGACACTGTCCTACGAAAAACACAGCCGGTTCGTCTTCATCGATATCCGCGTTATCGGAGATCTTGAGTGCGTAGATCGGCATCGGTTCCTGGTAGGGAGCTTCGGTAGAGTATCCGATGATTTCAAAATGTGCAATATCAGGGTATGTATCGGCCCAGGCCTGAAGTTCCTGGCCAATTTCTTCATTGGTGTGCCAGAACGACGGCATGGAGGTCTGCGCCGCAAGCTGAACCGCTACTATTATGACGATTAGCGTCAGAAATTTCTTCAAAATTCCTCCTCGTATTTGTGACGTTCCGGCGGAACGAGATATTCCGCCGGACGTCAATTATCTATGCGATCAGATTAATCATCCCAAAATCACATACACAGATGATTAATGTGACTCGATATCACTATTTCAGAAGAAGCATCTTGCGAGTGAGCTTCTTACCGTCGCTTTCAAGGCGATAGAAGTAAATACCGCTCGAAACGCTCTTGTCCTGATCGTCCTTGCCATTCCAGACGACCTTATGTGTTCCTGCGCTGTAGGCTTCGTTGACGAGAGTCTTAACCTTCTGGCCACGAATGTTATAGACGCTGAGTTCCACATTACCCTTGTTCAACAGCGAGAATTCGATGTTTGTTTCAGGGTTGAAGGGGTTGGGGTAGTTCTGAGCAAGGCCAATGGACACGCTCGGAGCGGATCCGTCGTGGATACCTGTGCCATTATTATCGATACGCTGTGCGTAGAGTCCATAGACATACGCCTTTCCGCTGGAGCGGAGGTCGGTCCAGACGACCGTTGTATAGCCATCATCGGCTGGAACCATAAGCGGTTTTTGTTGTTCCTTGATAGCTTCACAAATGGTTGCGTATTCGCCCCATGCGAATGAGTCGTCTGAATTAATGCGCTGCATACGAATATCGGAATCGAGCGTGTTACTGTCTTCCCATGCCGCCAAGACATATTCGTCGTAAGCCAGAACGGAAGGATTGCTCTGCGAGGAGTCCTGCTGAGCTATCCAAAGACCGTCGTCATCCCACTGATAGACGCCTTCGGCATTGAGTTTCTGCATGCAGACATCTTCGTCGTTACCGAGACGGAAGTCTGACCAGATGAAGTAGAAATCACTACCATAGACAGACATGGCAGACTGATACTGATCGTTTTCGTAGTTCGCGATCGGAATACCGTTTTCTGCCCATTGGATGTTACCATTGGCATCAACAAGCTGACCGTAAACTGCAGCGGTTGAGTTTTCGTCGCGGTGGTCTTCCCAGATAACCAGAAGGCCGTCGTCCGTCAGAATAGCTTTGGGGTCTTTCTGCACGTGCGGGACACTACAGAGGGTAAGGCCTTCTGCGGGCCAACCATCTGCGATGGTTCCGTCAGCGTTAATACGGTTTACGAACACGTCGTAACCGTTCTGATAGATAATATAATCTTCGACCATGTCTTTTACGAAATAGTCGTTGGTTGAGTTTGCGATGAGAGTAATGCCGGCTTCTCCCCATTGCAGTGCGCCATCTACGACTTTCTGCATGTAGAGGCCATAGGTATTGGTCCAGCCACCGTAGTTCACGAGGTTAGCCCAGCATATGTAATATGCATCGTCAATGCGGCTGATCTTGGGTTCGGTCTGCGAAAGAGTGGCAGTACTGACAGCGATACCTTCGGTACCCCAAAGGCGGTTTCCTTCGTCATCCATTCCCTGGAAGTAAACACGCGGATAGGAGCCGCCGGCCTGTTCCCAAACAGCAACCGCACCGCCATCACCATAAGGGACAGCGTCGATGTTAATCTGGTTAACAGCGTCGGTGTTGAGGTCGGCTGTGAAGCTCTTGCCATTTTCGGGAAGAAGCAGGTCGCCACTCGGCGTGATGATCTGCATGAAGGCACGGGTACCGATAACGCCGTAGCGGCTATCCTGCCATACTGCGAGCGCGTTGTTGTTCTGTTCGAGAAGGATCAGTTCCTGTGCGTCACCCTCGAGACCCCAGTAGAATTCCACACCGTTGTCTGCGAGAATGAAGTCACCGTCACTGTCCATCACCTGATAGTACATACCGATCGAACCATCACGGCGGTCACCCCAGCAAATGAAGGTGTTGTCGCCGGCTGAGTTGATCAGCGGACTGAACTGCTCGAGTGCTGCATCGCAAACGACCTGGCCGTTTGCAGCCAGTGTAATCTCACCGGAGCTGTTAACGTGTTGCATGTAGATGTCTTCAAAGTTATGGCCACCGTTACGACCATCATCCCATACGACATAGCAACCGCCATCCTGATCGGCGCGAAGACGGGGATTGAGCTGATGATATTCGGCATCGCAAAGGAGCACGCCATCGGAATCCCAAAGGACATTCCCGTTGGCGTCAACTTTTTGAACATAGAGGTCTGCGTAGTAGCCGTCGGTACGCTTGTCTTCCCAGGTAATGAAGAAGCTGCCGTCGGTGCCGGCAGATGTTACGCGCGGGTTTTCCTGTGCGCCTGCACCGGAGTATACCGCGACATCATTATCCCAGAGGATATTGCCATCGATATCGACACTTTGAGCGTAAATATCAACGGATTCTTCGTTACGGAGATCGCACCATGCGAAACCATAAGTATCGTCGCCAGTCTGGCACATCTTGACCGAAGTCTGGTCATTGACTTCATCGCAAAGGTCGATGATCCAGTCCATGGTTCCGTCTGAAAGGATGTGGCGAGCCTTAAGGTTGGCTTCGTTCAAATCACTGACATATGCCAGTACCGCGCCGCCCTGGCCGTCTTCCCAGAATGTATGTGAAAGCTGTTCGCCATCTTCGTTGGCAACGGGCATACCGTTTTCGCCCCAAAGATCTTCACCGTCTGCGTTCACGTGCGAACCGTAAATATCATTCGCACCGGCGTTGCGTGAATCAATCCAGATGATGTAAGCACCACCGTTGAGATCTTTCACGATATTGAGGCTGATCTGAACGTCATCCGCGGTACAAAGAGGAACACCGCCTTCCTGCCAAAGGAGTTCGCCATCGGCATTGAGCTTTTGTGCAAAGATATCGCCATAAAGCGGTTGAAGATTGAATTCGACCCACGCGATAATCATACCACCATCGGAAGTGGCAATGATGACAGGGTCTTCCTGACGATCAGATTTACCGTCAACCAGCACGGGATCGTCGCCCCAAACGTTGTTGCCATCGGCGTCAACGCGCTGTGCCCAGAGGTCACGATCACCACGCTTGGTGTCCGACCATACATAAACGACCGATCCGTCTTCCAGCGATGCAGCTGAGCGGAACCACTCGATACTTTCGCCTTGGCGAATCGGGATACCATTTGTATCCCATTCTGTTATTTCAGCAAACATTAGCGTGGTCATGGCGACCAACAGTACGATCCAGAATAATTTCATCTTTCCTCCGTAACATTGTCTATTTTATTTCACTGTGTAAATTCTCGCTACACTTTACGTTTCAAAAAGGTATGCAATTACCTTGCCAGTTTCGATCCCAATTTTCCAATATCGGTATTCGTATCAGATTTTGTAAAGAAACATTTGACATTTTCCGTCATTCATGTTTTTATTACAAACAAATTGAGCACGACCGTGGATTTGCGTTGCACAGAGGGATCAAATGAACAGTAACCGTTGGATCAACATCAGTCTGGCGATCATTGTGATGACAATCATTGTCACCATTTTGAAACAGTTGAAAACTGTTTTTATCCCCTTGACCTTTGCGATGTATCTTTCTTTTATTTTCTCGCCAATCAACCGCTATCTCACGGCAAAACGCGTTCCGAAAATGATCACGGTAACACTCATTGTGGTCATTATATTCTTTACATTTACATTAGCTGGTACTCTTGTTTACACTGGAATCGCAACTTTTGCTGACGACTGGCCATGGTATAAAGAGCGAATCAGCAAGTTTCTCAACGAATCGGCGAAAGCGCTCAACATACCCGATTATGCACTGGATATTGCAGAAATCGAACAGCATCCAAACGAATACGGTAAAGACGGAAAACCGCTTGAGACTGAAGATCCCGATCTTTTCAAAAAGCAGTTCAAACACTACTTCTCCGAAATGGACATCTCGATGATCCTGAGCCAGATATCATTTCAAAACCTGATCACCAATACAATGGGGTCGTTCGGAGATTTCCTTTTCAAGCTAATGATGACCATTATTTTCATGATCTTCATTGTCGCAGGCAGGGAACGTTTCGCCAGAAGGCTGGAACGCGCCCTTACCCAGGAAGAGCAGAAGCACTCCAGCAGCGTCTTCCGGGAAGTCGAGAAAAACATCATCCGCTATCTGGTGGTTAAAACTGTCATCAGTCTCGGCACAGCGCTGGCAGGAATGTTCTTCGTTTACATTTTCGGGATTGACTTCGTGATCATCACCGGTCTGCTGCTCTTTATCCTGAATTTCATACCCAATATTGGTTCTATCGTTGCCTCGCTATTCCCCATCGTCGTCAGCATATTCCAGTACGGGTTCGGCTGGCAGACTTTCGCCATTTTCGGTGCTCTGACAGGCATCCAGACCGTATTCGGTAACATTATCGAGCCGAAGATCCTCGGTGACCAGTACAACCTCTCACCCGTCGTGATCCTCTTTGCCCTTATTTTCTGGGGTTGGGTCTGGGGTGGCGTGGGAATGGTTCTCGCGGTTCCACTCGTTCTGACAATCCACATTATTATTCGTGAGTTCGACTCCCTTCGAGTCATCACAGCAATACTAAGCGACGACTAATCTATGGCTGTAAAAGTTCTTACAACGTCCGACTGGGCGGAATCGGCAGGAATCCGTCCCGGCGACTTCATCCTCAAGATAAACGGCAACCCGATCCGGGATTTCCTGGACTTCCAGTTCCATTCCGATGACGATGATATTCTGTCGGTTGAATACCTTAATCAACGGCAGGAGATCCTTCGCGTCCACTACGATTACATGGTGGACGGCGACATGGGAATCGAGCTGGAACCACACGATTGCCGGGAATGTGTAAACAACTGCATCTTCTGTTTTGTCGACCAGATGCCCCCCGATTCACGCCAGTCGCTCAACGTCAAAGACGATGACTACGCGTTCTCCTTCGTTTTCGGCAACTTCATAACCCTGACCAATCTCTCAAGGGAGCAGCTTGAGCGTAACGTCCGTTTACGCCTCTCCCCCATGTATATATCCGTTCACACCACTGACGCTGTTCTTCACAGGAAGATGCTGCGCTATAAATTCGATTTCGATATCATGGAGCGGCTTCGCTACCTGAACGAAAACGAGATCGAGATGCACACTCAAATCGTGGTCGTGCCAGGCTGGAACGACGGCGAAGCACTGAGAAAGTCGCTCTCCGATCTGCTATCTCTGAATATGGTTTCAACCATTGGCGTCGTGCCTGTGGGTATAACAAAGTATCGTGAAAACCTTCCACCCATCGAAAGAGTCGATCGCAAAGGTGCACAAAGCATCATTGATATGGCGGATGCCTTCAACAGCGAACAGACCGAAAACCGTGTGTTCTGCTCGGACGAACTGTATCTCCTAGCCGAACGCGACATCCCCGATGAGGAATATTACCTCGATTTCGCTCAGATCGAAAACGGTATCGGCATGATCCGCACCGTGATGGAAAACTGGGCAGCTTACGGCGAGGAGTTCATCGAGGAATTTGTCAAAGAAGGCTGGAAACGCATCGCGATGGTGACCGGTATGCTATCGTATCCTCTTATAAATAGAATCGCGAATGATGTTACCGAAGCAGAGATCCAGGCGGATGCGATTGCCATAAGAAACGACTATCTGGGCGATTGCGTTACGGTTGCTGGTTTGCTGACTGGTGCGGACATCACAAAGCAAATCGACGGATCGAAATACGATGCCATCCTGCTACCGTCCAGTATCCTCAACACTGACGACATCACACTCGACGGTATGACGATCGACGAGATGCAGAAAAAGCTTGGTTGTTCGCTCGTATTCATCGACGAGCTCTTTCAGCGATAAGCCTGTAAAGAATTTGTGAGAAATTTCATTGACACCAAAACTGCGTTCGGATAACTGGTTTCACGCATTAGGTATGGTGGCTGTAGTTCAGCTGGCAGAGCACAGGATTGTGGCTCCTGGTGTCGTGGGTTCAAATCCCATCAGCCACCCCATCTTTTTCCTCAGGATAACCTCATGAAGATTCATCACCTTTTCTACTCAAAACTTCAAGCCAGTAATCTTGATTTTTCTGAATCTCTCTACGATTACATTCACAAGCTTTTTGCTCCGCGCAACCGGGATATCGAACTCTTTCTGGCCGAACGCGACGGCGTTATCGAAGGTTTTTTCACACTACCTCAAAAAGGTACGACGATCTACGTTCCGATGTATTTTCTGGGAGAACTCACGCGCGATGAGATCGAGCAAATCACGCTGTTCCTAAGCGCACTACTCAAGGATAACGATTACTCCTGGCTGGTGTTTGTATATCGAAATGGATCCCCAGTCAACGGGCAGCTTCCGCTGTTTTCCAAGTTCCTCGATGTGGAGACCACGTGCTCGAGTTATCTGTTAACAGCACCTGTTAATCCGTTGGAGATTACAGATGACAGCTTTACATGGAACGAGATCATGCCCGATGAAGGATCGCTCCTCAGCTTCCAGCTCAGCGTTTACACTGACGACCTGGATTACATGGGCCAATCCTGGGAATCCCTGATCAGCATGTTTCTGTCATGGACGGATATCTCATGCGTTAACTGCTACGACGGTACCCGGCTCGTTGCCTGCCTGCTTGCTGTGGATAAGAAGGATTACGTTTACATCTACAGTGTGGGCGTGCTACCGGAATATCGTGGGAATGGGCTTGGAAAGGCGCAGCTCAGAAGGTTGATCAATCGCTATCCCGGACGTGAAATCAAGTTGGAAGCCTACAGCAAGGATACTCCCGCTGTCCGGCTGTACGAGAGCCACGGATTCCAGGAAACCAGGATGTCACAGCTCGTCGCGAGGAAGTTCGGGGACTCTGAGTAGCTATCGACACGTATCCACATCTCATTCATTACCTGCATGTTCCCCAGCTATCACCCGATTGAATTTCTGCGGCTCTTCGTAACATGGGAAATGGGCCGAGTTTTAGAACCAGATCAGCTTGTTTGAGGCAAACTCGAGACATTGTCTGTAAATAACTATTCCTCCGCGAAGTATGCCTTGTGAAACGTAACATTTCCCTGCGGGATATCCTCCGTTACGGGCAGCACGAGAAAATATTCCTGCGGAATGCCTTCATGAATGAGTTGGGGATAATTTTTGAATCCATACTGGGAATAATAGTTCGGATCACCAACAAGAGCAATCCCTTTAATTCCTGATTTACTCAATAATGCGATTCCGATTTTAATCAATGCCCTGCCAATACCCTGGTTCTGGAAATCGGGCAACACGGAGACCGGTCCCAAGCCAACCCAGCCGTTTGTGCCATCGGATATCTCTACCGGTGAAAAAGCAATATGCCCGACAATTTTATCCTCTACTTCCGCCACCAGCGAAAGCAGCATCGCGTCCGCCTTGCGAAGTTCGCGAATAATGAAATGCTCCGTCTGCCTGCTGACTGGATGATCGGTGAAAGCAGCTATCGTAACGCTTGTAATTGCATCAAAATCTGCACGTGTCTCTTCTCTAATCGTAATATCCATGTTCGTTTCCTTTCGTCTGAAGTTCAGACGTTCGTATATAATACCATTGATGCATACCGTTTGTGAATTGTCAATAATCTTAAACCCAAGCGATAGAGCCAGACGCACCATACGGCTATTGCCAGACCACGTCTGGCAGTAGATTGTATCAAAACCATTTCGATCCAGGTAGTCGAGAAACAATTGCATTGCTTCTTTGCCAAAGCCACGTCCCCAGAATTCTTTCTCTGGGATGTCGATCCCAATGGCAAGCCTTTCACCATCCATTTTGTAGGCAGACACCCATCCGATATGGATTCCATCACACTCGATCTCGAATCGCTTGCGAACTGCCGGTGGTTCTCGGTCAATCGAACGCTCAATTCGCGAAATGAAGTTCTCGGCAAACTCCTCGTCCAGCTTCTCCCAGGGTGCATCCCAGTTGGTCCACTCAAGCTCCGTAGAAAACCATCGGCGATAATCGTCGAGATCCTCGCGTTTCGTATCGCGCAAGCTGACTCGAATCATCGCAACCTTTTGCTCATTATGTTCTCAAAGCGTTTGCGGCTGATGGGGTGATGCGAAATCACCTCCCCGTCATGGATAATGCAAAAGGTTCCGAACGGGCACGGCGAGTTCTGCGCAGCTACGTGATCCTGCAGATCGATCAGCGTTGGTTCCAGATCGAATTGCGCCTTGGCTGCCTGCATGATATCCATCACGTTTTTCTCGGTATAAGGGCATTGCGGAGAGCGTTGGATGATCAAGCCATCCTTCAGCGCCTGTTCTTTATTGTCCTTAAAACGCGGGGCTGAAGAATCACCCTCGAAAACTTTCGCCAGCAACTGGAAATCCGGCTTTGCCTGATCAACAATGTTAAATCCCAACTTCAGAAAGATCGCAGCATTAGCCATGAACGAACCCTTACGTGATACTACAGCAACGCCACGCTTTCCCGCTTCCCTTGCTTCTTCGAGCACCAACTGGATCATGCGCGTCGCGTAACCACGGTCCTTGTGTTCCTTCTTGAATCCTACGAACACGCAGTGGATAAACAGAAATCCAGAGGCGTCCACTGGACGGTGCGCATATTCACCGGGAATATACTCGATCATCCCCTGATAGCTGCCGTCTGGCGCGATCAGCGCCTTGATACGCAGACCAAGTGGATAGTACTTGCCGAACCATGCGATTTTATTGCGCAATTCTTTGTGTTTTCGTACGTCCTTATAGCCGCAGACGCCGTAGTTTTCGATGGTTTCGGGTGTGAGATCGATGATGATGGCTTCAGGCATAATACTCCTCCACTTTAAATCCGGTTGAGAAACGACTTCACCGCATCCGGCGACTTGATTTCGATCTTGTTCATGTTTGGGTAAGTATCCGACTTCATCAGGGCGGTATATTCCTTTTTACGCTTCCAGTAAGTCTTCAGCACCCAGGCGAGGATAGAATCGGAGCTTAGAAAAGAGAGAAAGAATGTCTCCGTGTTACCACCGCAGATCTTTTCTTTATACAGCACCCGTCGGAGCGTCCTTTTGATAGCGCGATAGAAAACCAGCCAGAATGGGTAATTCAGCCACACAAGTGTGTCGGCGCGATCCCAGAGGATATCGCGCACCTTGCGGTAATTTCCTTCGATCACCCACGTCTCCTCTTCGGCTTCTTTCCGTACCAGTTCCCGGAACTCGTCGTCCGGCCTGCACTGCCAATCTTTCATCCAGAATATCTCATCCAGCTCTACATGACGGATGCCGAGGCGATTTGCCAGTTTGTCTGCGAAAGTCGTTTTACCAGAGCAGCTTGTCCCTACAACAACGATCCTCTTCATGTATCCTCCACAGTACATAAAATGTTTTGACCGAATGGGGCGTCCAGTAAATTTTCGCGTAGTGAAAGGCGCGCAAGCAATTTTCGTTTTGATAGACGTTTTTTTTATGAAACCCGTGAATGGGGTTCGCGTTATGATTAGCGAGAGGTGATTAGTATGGATAAAGACCAAATCCTGAAGGCCAAGAAGGATATCAGGTACTTTGACAAGCTATATGAAGAGCATTTTCCGGCGATATTCCGGTTTGTGATCGTTCGGGTCAACAACCGCGATATTGCCGAGGAAATCGTATCGAACGTGTTTTACAAGGCGATGAGCAAGCTGCACATGTTCAGGTGGCGCTCGATTCCGTTCTCCGCCTGGCTCTACCGGATCGCGATCAGCGAGATCAGCAACTACTTCCGGAAAGAGAAACGGCAGCGGAAAATCGAGCAGCAGGTATTCGACGAAGTGGATATCTTCAAGGAAGATGAAGAGTATTTCTCCTACGATTTTGTCCATCAGTACATCAAAGACCTGCCGCAGAAGGATCAGGATCTGATCTATTTCCGCTTCTTCGCAAAGAAAAGCTTCTCGGAAATCGCCGAAATTGTAGGTAAAAAAGAAAATACGCTCCGGGTGAATCTTCACCGAGCGCTGAAAAAACTGGAAAAACTGATACCGGAGGAGGTATTGGACGATGTCTATCAAAAAGTATCTTGAAAACGTGCATGTTCCGGACACACCGCCCGGACCCTATTCAGTACGGCTTAAATACGAACTGAAGAAGGAATTCTTTGAGCGGAAACATTCCTGGTACCCCGCATTCGCAACCGCTGCCGCTACCATAATGTTTGCGCTGGTCATGGGCTTTGTCGCCCGACCCGACCTTGCACACAACCTGCACTATGTGTTTGTAGGTGAGCAGGAAACACCGGTGGAACTCGCATTGGAAGAATCCATGAACGAGCCCATCGAAACGCCGGAACCCTTCCTTACCGAAGAGGATATCTACCTGGCGAATCAACGCGTTGGCAACGAAGCTGTCGTTACGGACAGCATACAGGGTGACGTGGCTGGATTCCCGCACCTGGTTGAAGGAAAATCGTACATTATCCGCCGTGATACGGACGAGAAACAAGGCAACGTGTACTACATCAACGAAGTGAAAAAGCTTCCAAAGATGTACTAACTGAGGAGTGAATGAGACAGGTAACCTTGCTATTCATTTTACTGATGACCATCGTCATGGTCGATGCTGTGGAGAAGGCTTATATCGGAGTCTATCTCGAGAACCTCTCTGCCGAGCAGTTGAAAGAATATGGCATCGATCATGGCGTACGGGTTACTGGTGTTGTGCCTGATTCACCGGCTGAGAGAGCAGGACTTCGTGACGGTATGATTGTCCTGGAAATCGACAAGAAATCGATCCGTACAGAAGAGCTCATGAAAAGCATTATTGACCAGCACAAACCAGGCGATAAAATCAAGATCACCGTCCTGGAAAATGCTAAAAAGAAGCAGCTCAAGCTGGAGCTTGGAAACCGTAGCGAAGTAATCTCCTATAATCCAGAATTCTTCCTGAACTGGAGCAAATGGCTCGAACTCAGCGTTCAGGAACTTACACCGCAACTTCTGGGCTACTTCGACGTCAAATACGGACTATTGGTCACTGAAGTATCGTCCGGCGGCTCGGCAGATCGCGCCGGTGTACATGCCGGTGATGTCATCCTCTCTGCCGACGGTGAGAAGATCGCGTCCGGTAAAGATCTCCGCAATATCCTTCGAAAGAAAAGCAGAGGCGATGCAGTACGGCTTAAACTCAGCCGTAAAGGCAAACAGCTCGACGTGGTGGTCGGTGTCGTACCGCAGACCATCGATTTCGGATACTATTTCGGCTACGACTCGGCTAACAACGTGCTCATGTACGGTCCCGATTCTGAGAACGTCAAGCTCATCGACCTCACCCCACTACAGGAGTGGCTCGACGAGGCGATCCCTGATTCCATCGATTTCGACCAGCAAGACCTGCGTGACGAGATACGCAAAATGAAGATGGAAATCCAGGAGCTGAAACACAAGCTACAAGACAAAGAATAGATTTTCCTCCCCAACACTCTCATAATGTCCCCGCCCAACGCGGGGTTTTCTTTTTCCTGTCAGATACAAGGCCGGTAAAAAAACCACTTGACATTTTGCACCATAGTGCATTATGTTGTCTCCATAATAGCAAAGGATGTGTTATGCCAAGACCGAAAAAATGCCGAATTGTGAAGGAACCACCTCAATATCTGCGGTTCAAACCCGCAGGGATCCGTCTCAGCGAGCTGGAGCAGATCGAGATGACACTCGACGAACTGGAAGCAATCAGGCTTGCGGACTTCGAGAAGCTGGATCACACCCAAGCCTCGGAGCAGATGGAAATCTCGCGCTCTACCTTTACTCGCCTGCTGGATAGCGCTCACCAAAAAGTAGCGCAATTCCTTCTCGACGGGAAAGCGCTAACAGTCGAAGGCGGAGAAATCCATTTCCGAGACAACCTGTTCGAGTGCGGTAATTGCGGTAACGTCTTCAGCGTGACCATCGAGAACGATTTTGGGCGATGTCCACAATGCGGAGCCATCACCCGTAACGATTTTGCCAGCGAACTGGGCCACGGCATGTGCTGTCGTGGGCGTGGTCGCGGCAGACACAGGAGGTAAGATATGCCAGGAAGAGATGGAAGAGGCCCCCTTGGCGAGGGCCCGATGACAGGACAAAGAAACGGTCGTTGCGCCGATGGCGGAAGTCCGTTCGCGGGACGTGGTTTCCGCAAGCTCGGTATGGGACGAAGGAATGGCGGTTTCGGTGGATATCGATTCAACGCAACTGACGAGAAGAGCTACCTTGACTCGTTGATCAGCGGATTGAGCAATCAGCTTGAAATCCTGCGCAAACGGCGCGAAAATCTGGGAGAATAGAAGCTCGTGAAGATCGCTTTTGCCAGCGGGAAGGGCGGAACCGGAAAGACGACGCTCTCCGTCAATTTCGCGCTCTATATCAGCGCTACACGCGACGTGCTACTGACCGACTTCGACGTCGAGGAGCCGGATTCGCACCTGTTTATCCAGGGCGATCTGACTAACAAGATTCAGTGCTACACCGAGATCCCGGAGGTTGACGAGGCGTTGTGCAATGGCTGCGGAAAGTGCCGCGAGGTGTGCAATTTCCACGCAATTACGCAGCTCGGGAATCACACGATGGTCTTCCCGCAGCTATGCCACAGTTGTTATGCCTGTGTAGAGCTCTGTCCGCAGGGTGCGCTGAAGATGATCCCGGAAGAGCTCGGGATGCTTTCCGAGTTTGACGCGGATGGGCTGAAGTTCCTTGAAGCACGGCTCAAGATCGGCAAAGAGATGGCTGTTCCGCTCATCCGGCAGACAGCCGACCACATCCAGGAGCAGTACAGCGACCGATTCATCATCATCGACGCACCGCCAGGAACATCCTGCCCAGTAGTGGAAACCATCCGCTTCAGCGACTTCGTGGTGCTGGTCACCGAGCCCACGCCGTTCGGCCTGCACGATCTCACACTCGCGGTGGAGACAGTTCGACTGATGGACCGTCCGTTTGGAGTGGTCATCAACAAGGATGACGGCCTGTACAACGACGTTGTGGCCTACTGCGAGTCGGAATCGATCGAGATCCTTGCTCGTATACCACATCAGAGAGCTATTGCAGAGCTTTATTCACAAGGTCTGACTCTCTTCGACAAGAATCCGGCTTTTCTGGAGCAAATGGTTGCACTGGAAAGCAAGTTCAAGCAAAAGGCGCTGCTATGAAAGAAGTTGTAGTTATATCAGGAAAAGGCGGGACCGGAAAGACTGTCATCACCAGCGCGCTGGCGTATGCGCTGGGGCAGGATTGCGTACTCGCCGATTGCGACGTTGATGCGGCGGATATGCATCTGATATTCAAGCCGCAGACACAGATCGCGGAAGACTTTTACAGCGGCGAAGAGCCGGAAATCGATGCTGAAAAATGCATTCAGTGTAGCCTATGCGTGCAGAAGTGTCGATTCAATGCGATCAAGATGGCCGAATCAGCTATCGAATTCGATCCCTTCGCCTGTGAAGGATGCGGATTTTGCAGTTATATATGCCCACAGGGGGCTATCACCATGAAGCCGCGCTACACAGGCAAGAGCTTTCAGTCGGAGATACGCACCGGTACCACGATGGTCCATGCCAGATTGCTCCCCGGAGGCGAAAACTCCGGTAAGTTGGTCGCCCATACAAAAAAAGTCGCGCATAAGCTCGCAGAAGAGAAGAACGTCCCTTACATCCTGGTAGACGGCTCACCCGGCATCGGTTGCCCTGTCATTTCTTCACTCAGTGGCGCTAACTACGTGCTGCTTGTCACCGAGGCAACTCAATCGGCTTTCCACGACCTCAAGCGCGTGTACGAGCTCATCCAGAAATTCCGAATCCCAGCCGGCTGTGTGATAAACAAGCACGACCTGAACCCGGCCTTGACAACAAATATTGAGGATTTTCTCCACGAAATGGACGTCCCGCTACTGGCGAAAATTCCCTACGATGAGACGGTCCTCAAAGCTGTGAAGTCTGGGCAGGCAATCAACGAATTCGCACCGAAGCCTTACGCTGAAATCATTGATAAAATAAAACATAGAATATTTTGAAGGAGACAACATGAAAATCGCAATCACAGCCCTTGAGGGGAATTCGAACGCAAAAATGGACGCCAGATTCGGTAGAGCGAAGTTTTTTGTAATCTACGATCAGGACACCAAAGAATGGTCATCAATCTCGAACGAAGCTGCTGAGGCAGCACATGGCGCAGGTCCTCTCGCAGTGCAAACACTCGCCGACGCAGGCGTGAAAATAGTAATCACCGGCAATGGTCCTGGCGGCAACGCGGCTCGCGGACTCCAGACCGCCGGCATCAACGTCTTCCTCAACAAGGACGATATCACCGTCCAGGAAGCCCTCGATAAATACCTGAAGAATGAACTGATATCGTTCTAAAGTCTATTGATACCGACTTCCGAATATTGGTTTCTCTTTGCAAGACTCAGCCACGCACAGCAGATTCGTTTGATCCAACCGCAGCCGTGGTGTTACACGATGAAATCGTGTTCATTCACGGCGGAGGGCGGGATCGAGCGAAGATGCGTGCGGTAAACGATCATCGGCACTGAACAATCACTCCGCGTCACCGGGAATGTTCTGTCAAACTTAGCGCGAAGTAGGAGCATATCGAAGCACGCCACGACTTAACCTCCTATCCACTCCTCAACAAGCTTCGGCAACACCTCACCTGCCTTACCCTGATGAAACTCGTCGATGAATTCGACATTCTGCGGACGCTCAAGATTTATCCCGATCGTACACATTCCATATCGCTTCGCAAGCATAAGAAACTGCGCTGCAGGATAGACCACACCGCTTGTACCGACTACAATCAAGCACTTACTCGACGACAGAATCTCGTCAATCTCTGCCATCCGATAGGGCATCTCGCCAAACCACACGATATCAGGTCGCATCGCACCACCACAATGCATGCATTTGGGAACCGGATCGGTAAAATCGAGTTCAGAGGTTGGTCTCGGTTTTCGGCACCGACTACAAAACGCTCTATGCAGCGAACCATGCATCTCCAGCACGTTTTCATTCCCTGCTTTCTGATGCAGTCCATCGACGTTCTGTGTAATGAGATGAAAATTCTCACCAAGATGTTCTTCCAGTCGCTGCAACGCGTAGTGCGCAGGATTGGGATTACTTCGAGTAGCATTCTCGAAACGGTACTTGTAGAATCGCCAGACCATCTCCGGATCGCGCCGGAATGCCTCTGGTGTCGCGACATCTTCAAAGCGATGTTGTTCCCAGAGTCCACCGCGATCGCGAAATGTCATGATGCCTGATTCAGCGCTGATGCCGGATCCGGTGAGTACCACTACACGATCCGCCTTGCCAATGTGCATTAATTCTCCAACTGGATAGTGAGAAACCGCACCACTTCCGGCACCTTTGAGCTCTTGAACTGTTCGTACGTCCCATCGAACACGATATGCCCTTCGTGCAGCATAACCACCCGTTCAGCTACCTGATCGATGCAATAGAGATCGTGCGTGATTACAATGGAGGTAATGTTGAGAGTCTGCCGCAACTTCTTGATAAGCGCGACAATTTCAGTGGCAATAATGGGATCGAGTCCCGTTGTAGGCTCGTCGTATATGATGTATTTCGGTTCGCGAATGATCGCACGGGCCAATCCGACACGTTTTTTCATTCCGCCGCTGAGCTCAGCCGGCATTCTCGAATCGATATCCGCAAGCCCAACCAGCGTCAGTTTTTCGTGAACTTTCTGTTCGATCTCTTCGTGGGAGAGCTTACTGTGCTCCACAAGCGGCAACGCGATATTCTGGAACACGTTCATAGAATCGAGCAGCGCGGCACCCTGAAACAGCATGGAGAGCTTTTGTCGCACCCGTTTCTTGCCTCTTCGATCTAGGTTGAAGAAATTCTCGTCGTCAATAAGGATTTCACCCTTCCATGGATGGAAGAGCCCTTCGATCGTTTTCATCAGGACCGTCTTGCCGCTTCCGCTGGCACCGACGATCACTGTTGTTTCACTCTCTTTGATAGCGAGAGATATCCCGTCCAGAACCGGTGTATCTCCGAAACCAATGGTAAGGTCCCGCACTTCGATCATTTGAGCGGTACTCCCGTCACACGAATGTCATCAAGTTCCCACGATGTGGCCTTGGTTGTTGAAGAACAACGATAACGGAATGCGATATAGATGTTTTTACCACGGTATTTATCGAGATTGAGGTATCCTGAATGCACCCACTTGTAACTACCTTCAGAGAGCTTTGCCGGGATGTGATACCATTCCACCGACTCGGGATCCTCACCAGGCAGATACTGGTCGCTGACCATCACTTCCAGGCCATCGATTATATCGGAATGGTTCTTCGCTGTCTCGAATTGCAGAATTACGTTTTTATACTGGTCAAGCTGAAGCGGCGGTGAGATGAGCCAGTCATCGCTTGGCTCATCGGCCTTGTAGCCGCTGATCTTGATAAAATTGCGTTCATCGTAACTGGAGTGATTCCAGTTATTGCGACTGGCTCGGCTCTCACGGGTCCACCCGTGATTGCGATCCTCGAATCCTTCTTCCAGAATCACATCCGTTTGGGGATCGATACCGCGACCGAAGATCGGTAGCGTCGAAAGCGTCTCCTCACCATACATGATCTTTAAGGAATCGTCGTACACTCTCTCTTCTCTCGGCATGAAACGCAAATATAGCGCGCGGTTCAGTCCACCCTCGACCGGGTACATGGTAATCTTGGAAGCGTACGGTTGATCGGTCATCGGAGAAAGCAGAAATCCGTCCGGTACCGTGACGACGATTGGTTTTGCCAGGTTTCTGCCGCTTATTACGTACAGAACCTCTGTGTAAGAACTGTCAATCGCTACATCGCCAAATCTCAGCCAAGGTTCAGCTGGCATAATACGCGGTTCGGAGGACGGCTCACCCCAGATCATCTCCGCATATTCCGGGTGGTCGATAAACGGATTGCGATTGCCCTGATAGCGCTCGTAAATCGCATTGTTGCGCGCGCGTTCCCGATCATCCACCGGATCGAGCTCGTTCCATTCCAGAAGCGAAGAAAGCCGGCCATAGTGAGGCCCCGAAGTTCCTGTCTCTTCCAAGATTTCCAGGTCGGGGCTATTCTTGCCGCCTTCGTAGCGCACAGCCATGTAAAATATCATTCTCGCGACATCGCCCTTGATCGCATCGCGCGGTTCCCACGAGTCAAAATCTGTGTATGATCCCTTCGCTCCTTCGTGCGGATAACCGCCCCAATCAAAGTCCTTCGCGCCTTTCGCACCGTTGGTGGAGCGATCGACAGGTCGCAGGTGATGGATATCTGTGTAAGCGGTATCGCTCATTGCAGGGAAACCGTGGCTCTTTGCCCATATATGCTCGCGATTCCAGGAATCGTCCTGCGATATACCATATTCTGCCATATAATCAAAATCATTACCGTGATCGGCGTAATCTTTATTCTGCGATCTACCCGTGTAGAAAAGAATTATATTCCGCGGGTCAGCGGGATCCTGATCTACATCCATCATCATCTCCCCAACACCGATATCATCGCTGAAATACGGATACATCTTGTGGTTTCGGATCAGATGATGCAGCTCAGCCTTGAGTGCATCACCCGTAAGGCCGTCAACCGATTCATAATACGTCTCCACAACATTCAACGTATCCGGTTCTTCAACTGCTGGCTTCGGTGTGCTCGAACAAGCCCCGAGTACTATTGTCAGGATCACGATTATAGTCAGAAATCTCATGGATTACCCCTCTATCATACTATTTGCCGCGTCGCGCATCCGGCGCAGCCGTTCTTCACTGATTGAATTTTTCCAGAAACCGTCCTGCTTAAGCCAGGATCCGATAATAAAAGCATCGGCAAGCTCCCAATAATCTTTCAGGTTGTCTGCAGTGATACCCGAACCGATCAGAATCGGGATGTCAACGGCACCTTTCACCGCCTTGAGCTCATCTCTGCTGGCCGTTGTCCCGGTTGAACTTCCGGTGACAATGACCCCGTCTGCCAGGAAAAACTGCACAGCTTTCGCTGTCTCCGCGATATCGATATCCGCCGTAATTGCATGCGAAGAGTGCTTTTTCTTGATGTCTGCGTAAACTTTGATATCATCCGCCCCGATCATCTTACGATAGCGTAGGAGTTCACCCGCGCAGCTATTCATCAATCCCTCATCCGCTACATGCGAAAAGACGAATCCCTCCACGCGAATGAAGTCGAGTCCGGCAGCCTGGGCCACGGCCAGCGATTCCTTCCCGGCACCGGCCAGAATCTGGATACCGACGGGCAAAGAGGTCTTTCGCTTGATCTCACAGGCTATTGCAGTCATCATCGCGGATATTTCGGGGCCGATCTCGCGATTCATATAGGGGATATCGTGCATGTTCTCCAGCATGATGGCATCGAAGCCGGCGTCTTCGATCATCATCGCTTCGTTGACGGCTATTTCGATGATCTCATTCGGCTGGAGAATATAAGATGGCGTACCGGGCAATGCCGGTACATGAACCATACCGATCAAAGCCTTCGGGGGCAATGAAAATAGTGCTTTCATGAAACGTTTTCTGTGTACTCCGGATTAACGACCTGAGGCGGAACGCTGCCCTCGATTATCACACGGGCATTTTCGGCGCACATCAAGCCCATATTTGTTCTCGTATCAACCGTCGCGCTTCCGATGTGCGGAAGAACGACCACATTATCCAGTTTTTCGAGTCCGGAATAGAGTTCTGGTTCCTGTTCGTAAACATCCAGACCCGCGCTGGCAATTTTCCCACTCTTCAAAGCATTGTAAAGCGCTTTTTCATCAACGACCGGTCCGCGGGACGTATTGATGAGAATCGCGTTCGGTTTCATCAGGTTCAGTTCTTCCTCGCCAATCATGTGATGTGTCTGCGGTATAAGCGGAACATGGATGCTGACAAAGTCGGAATATTTCAGGAGCAGATCGAGTGAACAGAACTTGGCATTCAGGTTCATTTCAAGCTCCATGTTTGGGGAATTGCTGCAATAGAGGAGCTTCATCTCAAATCCCTTGCTCCGTCTCGCCATCGCTGTCCCAATCCTTCCGGTACCGACTACACCAAGCGTCTTGCCGGTGATGTCAGCACCAAGATAGGACGTTGGTTCCCATCCCTTGAACTTTCCTTCGCGCGTATCTCGATCCGCTTCAACCACTCTTCTCGCTGTCGAGAAAAGCAACGCCCAGGCAAGATCAGCTGTCGCAGCGGTGAGGACATCCGGTGTATTGGTTACAGGTATTCCCTTCTGCGTTGCATATGGAATGTCGATGTTGTTGTAACCGACCGCGTAATTCACGATGCCCTTGAGTTTCGCTCCAGCATCGATCACTTCGCGATCGATCTTATCCGATAGCATGCTGAGCAACACTTCGCATGATCGAATACCTTCCAGTAGTTCCTGGTGCGTCATTGTTCGATCGTAAGGATTTACCGACACATCGAATTTTTCAGAAAGTTTTTCCATCACAGGTTCTGGCAACCTGCGCGTAATTAAGATTCCCGGCTTCATAGAACCTCCTGAACAAACAAGCATCGAGAAGACACCACTCTAACTCATGCCAAGTCTGCCCGGTATTGTTGACCCAACCCGTTGATTCGGATAGGGGTTAATTCTTCTTCTTAATCGCTTTTTCTAAAATATCTCCCAGGGTTTCTCCAAAATCACTTGATTGTTTGTTGTCGCTGTACATACGTATCATTTTCTGGTTCATGATCATTTCTTTTTTGGAGCGTCTTCCCGATCGAAGTGCTTTGGGATCGCCACTGTCGGATCGATAGCCGCATCTTCCATCAGAGCAGGCAAGTTGTCCACCTTTTTTTCCTTGAACCTTCATTAGCGGTTTTCCACAAAGTGGACATTTATGATTTGTGAGGTTATCGGGTTTGTACTCAGCAGAACTTGATTTAACGTCCCTTGTTAATCTGATCGCGTTCTCCCTGATATCTCCAATAAATGCAGCGGCCTTCTCCTCGCCTTTTGCAATGCGATTCAGGCGCATTTCCCATTGCGCCGTCAACTCGGGAGACTTGAGCTCGTCCGGAACCAGCTCGATTAGCTGAAATCCTTTCGGCGTTGGAACCAGTGATTTTCCCTGACGTTCAATATAAAAGGTAGAGACTAATTTCTCAATAATTTCCGCGCGAGTTGCCGGTGTCCCCAGCCCTCCCTGCGCGATGGATTCTTTCAATTCCTTATCTTCTATAAACCTTCCCGCGTTTTCCATCGCGGAAAGGAGTGTCGCTTCCGTATAGCGAGACGGTGGTTTGGTGCTGTGGCGAACCAGGCGCACCTGATCTGCCTTCACAGGGTCGCCTTTCTTCAGGTCGCAACCTGAAAATGCCGGTAACGCGTCGTCTTCCGATTCCTCGTCGCCCTTGCCTTCCACCACTTTCCAGCCATTATCCAGCGTCGATTTCCCGCGTGCAATGAAGCGCTCGCCTTCAATCTCCAGCTCGATACTGGTCACCTGGTATTTATAGTCGCCATAGAGTGCTGCAAGGAATCTACGCGCAATCAGATCGTATATGCGTTTTTCATCCGTGGAAAGCTGACTCTGGCTGGCGCGCTGTTCGGTGGGGATAAGCGCGTGGTGATCGCTGACCTTGGCGTCATTAACGATCCGTTTGGTGACATGAAGTTCATTTTGCAGCAAATTCGCCGCGAAAGTAGCCCAGCTACCGGTTTGTACGGCTTTGAGGCGATCTTTCAGCGTTGAAACCATGTCCGAAGTCAGGTAGCGCGAATCGGTGCGAGGATAAGTTACCACCTTGTGCCGTTCGTAGAGGCTCTGCACGATGGAAAGCGTATGCTTCGCGGTGAAACCGAAGCGGTTGTTGGCCGCGCGTTGGAGCTCGGTGAGGTCGAACAGCAGCGGTGGCTGCGTACTCTTCTTTTTCGATTCGACATCGACGATCTTTCCCGGTTTTCCGCTGACCTTGGTCACCAGTTTCTGGGCAAATTCGTGATCGAAGATCCGTTCGTTGTTCTTATTGTTGCGCCACGAACCCGTGAAACCGGAGAAATCAGCTAAAACCGTCCAGAATGGCTCCGGCGTGAAGTTCTGTATCTCCTTCTCGCGGTCGATCATCATCGCCAGCGTAGGCGACTGCACGCGTCCCGCGGAGAGTTGGGCATCGAACTTGCAGGTCAGTGCGCGTGTCACGTTGAGTCCCACCAGCCAGTCGGCTTCCGCACGGCACTGCGCCGCATGATAGAGATTGTCGTATTCCCTGCCAGGCTTCAATTTCGCAAAACCTTCGCGAATCGCAGTATCCGTCTGCGACGAAATCCAGAGCCGTTTGATCGACTTCTTCCAGCCAGACAGCACAAGAATCCAGCGCGCCACAAGCTCACCCTCGCGTCCTGCGTCGGTCGCGATGATCACTTCCGAGATATCGTTTCGTTTGAGAAGGCTGCGAACCGTGTTGAATTGCTTACGCGAGTTTGGAATCACTTTGAGTTTCATCTTATCGGGCATGATCGGGAGATCGGCCAAGCTCCAGTGCTTGAATTTCTTATCGTAATCGCCCGGTTCGGCAAGCGTAACCAGATGCCCCAGGGCCCAGGTTACAATCATGTCAGCGCCCTCAAAATAGCCCTGATGTTTGGCATTGCACTTCAGCACTCGGGCAAGCTCACGACCCACGCTGGGTTTTTCGGCGATCACGATCGATTTCATTCGAATCCTCCAAATCTATTAACTCTATGCAATTCAATTCCGTCAAAATGTTTCTTCTTTGATACTCCAGAAAATATCTTGCCTTCATTAACGAACTCTGATACATCCTGTTTCTGATAAACACGTACAAATCGGTCCGACATTCCTTCCGCCCATCCCGAGTCACTCTTCTCGGCGATGGCGGAGAGCTGTCGTTGATTCGTAATCAGCTGCTCTATATATTCTTCTTTTTTCCGCGCCGAGAGTGCTTCCAATTCACTGCAACGCTGCTTGATCGTGTCGCCGTGGACCTGATTCTTCATCGTCGAGGCAGGCGTTCCGCTTCGTTTGGAGTAGCCGAACACGTGCAGATAGGTTAACGGAAGCGATTCCAGGAAAGCGATTGTCTCCTGATGATGTCCGTCAGTTTCGCCCGGGAATCCAGCAATCACGTCGAATCCAAGAGCCGGCTGTTCGAATATCTGTTGCAGACGCTCGATCAGCATGCGGAATTCAGCTGTGTCATAGTGCCGTCCCATCCGCTTGAGAACATCATCCGAGCCTGATTGCAGTGGGATGTGAAAATGTGGTGCGAGCATCTTCATGCTACCGAAGGCATCCAGAAGTTCATTGGTGAAAAGCTGTGGTTCGATTGAGCTAAGTCGAATTCGCTCCACCTGCGGAATCTCATCGAGTTCCCTCAGTAGACGCACAAATGAATAGCCGTTGTCGATACCGTAAAGCCCCATGTTGATACCACCCAGCACGAATTCCCTGAAGCCATTCTCTGTGAGTGCTATAATTTGCTTCTTCACATTCTCTGGATCGCGACTGCGAGGCTTGCCTCTTGCGTCCGGCACCGCGCAATAGGCGCACCGAAAGCTACAACCATCCTGTATCTTCACGAACGCACGGGTTCGCTCGGACATCTGCGTAGTAAAGGTCTCCACATATTCTTCGCTTCCATCCAACAGGTGCATTGGAACGTCAAGTTGGCCCAGGAGTTCAAAGATTCGGTGCTTGGTAGCGTTATCGACCACGAGCACGTTCTCGTCGCGAAAAACCTCGGGATGACGCATGACATAGCAACCCGTGAGGACAACCTTCGCATCGGGATTCTTCAGCGCTCTGCGCACAGCGTTACGGCTCTTGAAATCGGCACGGTTGGTCACGGTACAGGAATTGACGATATAGACATCAGCATATCCGTTGAATGGCACTTGCTTCCAGCCAGCGGCCAGAAACGGTTCGAGAATGCACGCTGATTCGTATTGATTAACCTTGCAACCCAAGGTGGAAATAGCAACTGTCAGCATCAATCAGAAGGCCTCACGTGCGGTAAAGACAATATCGTACTCATCACCGGCAAAACCAACATCGAGCCGGAAATTGAATCGTTCCTTCTCATTGAAGCGATATCGCAGGCCCATGCCGTATGTATAGTGCGTCTCATCCCATCTGAAATCGGAAACCTCGTTGGCAACCTGTCCATACTCTGCAAACCCCACAGCGCCGAAGCGATCCCAAATCGGTTTCGTAAATGGGAATACGCGATACTCAAGACGTGACATCAGCATATGATTATCGATGTAACGCTGGCTGTCGAAACCGCGCATCTCACCACCGAGCCGAGACATTTCTTCATACGGTGCATCATGCTGAGTGTAGATCGCCATCCCATGCCAGGCAAGCGTTTGTCCCTTCGTAATCGGGAAGTAATTGGCCAAATCTGCCTTGTATTTCACAAAAGTGTAATCGCTACCAATCTTCTTGTCGAACAGGCGAATGTTGATGTCATAGAACAATCCGGTGGTAGGATAATAGGTGTTATCGCGCGTGTCGAATTCGATCGACATCCTCGCAGCTGAAAGATCATGGTCTTCGCTTCCGGGAACAGAGCCCGTTTCCAGCAATCCACCTTCTTCCATGTCGCTCAGTCGATTGGAGATATATTCCCAGCCTCCACCCAGCAAAACGACATCACGAAAGCGCTTGCGAAGTTGCAAATAGGTATGGGTTTCTCGAATGACATAATCTTCCTGATCATCCTTGTCCGAGTTATTGCCGAGGCCGTAAAACGACGTCGGCCAGTAGCGATATTTTATGTATCCGGTAATAGCGTATGCGCCTCCGGATATCTGGTATTCGGGAACAAGAATTCCTTGGAATTGCCCTTTGAAGCTGACCATCAAATTGAGCATGAGCGCGTTTGGCGATACATTCATGGGAAGATCATGCGGTCTGTGCGTATAGACGGCTACACCGCCCAAAACAGCGCTGGTTTCTCCCGAATAGCTCCCCAATGGTACTACGAGGAAATCGGTGTCGGCAGCCGTCGAATCCGCGGGTTCATCCGCGGTCAGAAATCCGATGGCTGCCAACAATAATGCTATAATGAGTATTCTTTCAATCACAGGATAATCGGTTGTTCCATTGTTGGTTCAGGCTGTTCGATTCCAACGACAAGGTCGTAGGAGTCGATCGCAATCTGAAGTTCTTCATTTGTCGGAATAACCAGAATCGAGATTCTGGAAAAGTCCTTGGAGATAATGCCTTCACGGTTGCCGTTAGCTACGTTCTTTTGATAGTCTATAACGATACCGAGGTTTTCCAAACGGTTACAGATCATCTTTCGCATGTTGATACCGTGCTGACCGATACCACCGGTAAACACGAGGATATCCACACGGACAAGATTTGCGACGTATGCGCCGATGTATTTACGGATACGATAGGCGTAAGCTTCCATCGCTTCCTGAGCGTTCTTATTTCCCAACGACGCGGCGTGTTCGAGGTCGCGCATGTCGTTGGAAACTTCGGAAAGCCCCAGAAGACCGCTTTTTTTGTTGAGGATCTTGTTGAGCTCATGCGGTGTATAGCCACGCTCGAGCAGGTAGAAGATGATGGATGGATCGATATCGCCGGAGCGAGTACCCATCATGACGCCTTCCAGCGGTGTGAAGCCCATGGATGTATCCACGGAGCGGCCATTCTCGATCGCAGTGATGGACGCGCCGTTACCGAGATGACAGGAGATCACGTTGGTGTTCTCAGGCGAGCGTTTCATGAGCTTGAGCGCTCTGGCTGCCACGTAACGGTGACTTGTTCCATGGAATCCGTATTTACGGATTTTGTATTTATCATACATTTCTCTGGGGAGACCGTAGAGATATGCCGGCGGTTCCAGCGTTTGATGGAATGCCGTATCGAAAACCGCTACCTGCGGGATAGCGGGAAGCAACTCCGTTATCTCGCGGATACCGGTCAGATTGGCGGGATTGTGAAGCGGTGCGAGTTCGATATTTTCTTCGATGACGTTCATCACGTCTTCATCGATAATCACGGAAGATGAATATTTCTCTCCACCGTGTACCACGCGGTGACCAACAACCTGGATATCCTTGATATCGCAAATCATACCCTTTTTCGGGTCAACCATCGCGCGGGACATCAGTTCGATCGCCGCCTTATGATCTGGAACCTCGGTTTCCTGCTCGATCAATCCACCCTTAGTACGCTGTTCGAGCCTTCCGATCGGTTCGCCTATACGTTCGATTACACCCTTGCCCAAGCTGATCTGGGAAGGCATCTCAAAGATTTCGTACTTCAGGGATGAGCTTCCGCAGTTGATCGTCAGGACTTTACTCGTTTCACCATTCTTGTCCATTGATCCTCCATAAGTTAATGAAATAATTTCAGCTGTTGCACAGCCGTTGCAAGATGATGTTTTTCAGGCTGTGATATCTGTCAAACACTCTTTTCGCGCCATTGTTAAGATAATAAGAAATCATCGTGATGCCGCAATAATATCTTGACAATTAACATATGGATTTCAGCATATTATTCAGTGAATATCTGTGAAAAATCCAAGGAGGAACAAAATGAGAAAGATGACATTGTTATTTGTTTTATTGGCGATGGCTGGTCTTATGTTCGCATTGACCTGCTATGATGTTCAGTACACTGCAGATGAAAGCGGAACTTCTCCGTACTATGGCGAAGAAGTTACCGTTGAAGGTATCGTTGTAGCAACCGAATGGAAAGGCTATGTCGATTTCTTTATCGCTGACCCCGAAGGCGGTCCGTGGCACGGTCTCTTCATCTATGATGGAGACGAAGAATGGGGCGACCAGGTTGAAGTTGGCGACATGATCTCCATCAGCGGCCTTATCGATGAATATTATGACCTCACCGAGCTGAAGAACATCACCGACTGTGAAATCATTAGCTCCGGCAACGAAGTTCCCGCAGCTTACCACACAACCACTGGCGAAGTTGCAACGTCCGAAGCACTCGAAAGCGTTTACGTTTATGTAACCGGCGAACTTGAAGTTACTGCCGAGCAGAACGAATACGGCGAGTGGTACATCAACGACGGTACCGGCGAATGCCAGGTTGACGACGGCTTCTTCTACCTTGACAGTGTAGATCCAGCTATCGTGATCACCCTCGGTGACGTTTGGGGAACCATCCGTGGTATGGTTGATTACTCATATGACCTGTATGCAATCAACCCGATCACCGTTGACGATATCAGCGAATACGTTGGAACCAACAACGAAGATATCGACATGCCTCAGTTCACCACCAGCAACTTCCCGAATCCGTTCAACCCGGAAACCTCGATCCAGTTCAACCTTCCGGAAGCCGGAAACACCACACTGGATATCTACAACGTCCGTGGCCAGAAGATCAACACCCTGGTCAACGAACACCTCGATGCCGACCAGCACACTGTTGTCTGGAACGGTACCGATGCATCCGGCAAGAACGTCACCAGCGGTATCTACTTCTACAAAATCAGCAGTGGCCGCTACACAGCTACCAAGAAAATGATCCTTCTGAAATAATTCAGAATATCATACTTATTCAGCCCCTCTTCACAACCGTGCAGAGGGGTTTTTCTTTGTGGGGCAAACCACGATGACTGCCCGTTGGAAGAGAATGCGGACGAGCAGTCCGCGTTTCAAAACAGCGCTTCCCGGTAAAGCTTAGACGCTATCGTACTGCCGGTCAAAAGCAAGGCATCGCATTGCCGAGAGCCCATTTGAGATAATCCCACATTTTCCTGGTCCGTTTCTTTATACTTCGTTCATTCCAAACCGGCACTTTTTTTTCACTTGCTTTTTTTGAGCATTTCAGTGAAATGGAGTAGATTGTATAATAGTCTGAAATCATGGATTTTGGAGAGCAAGAATGAGCGATCTTAATAAGAAAATCCCACGGACACTGCCGGTGATTCATGTAAATAACATCGTCATGTTTCCGTATCTCATGATCCCGCTGGTGGTTTCCAACGAAAACCTGAAGAAGGTTATCGATTACGCTCTCAGCAAGGACAAGCTGCTTGGCTTCTTTTTATCACGAGACGATACAGAATCCGAGACTGAGCTTGATATCTACGAATACGGCACCGCTGTATCCATCCTCAGGATGATCCGAAACAACGACGGATCGATCAGCCTCTTGATGCAGGGTGTTTCGCGCATCAGGGTCGAGAAAGTAGTCCAGGATCAGCCTTTCCTTCAGGTGGAAGTCGAAGCGATCCCCGAGAATAAAAAAACCTCTCCGCGCATCACTGCCCTGAAGAAGATATCCATCGAACTTCTGGAGAAGATCGTGGAGGAGAGCAGCGAAGTCAATCGCGAGCTCATCCAGGGATTGAAGCTGGTGAAGCCGGACGGACGCGTCGCCGACATCATCGCCGGCAACGTCAACCTGGAGATCGAGCAAAAGCAGGACATACTCTCCACCTGGAACGTCAAGGCGCGTTACGAGAAGCTGAACCACCACCTCTCCGAGCTGATACGGCAGATGAAGCTGGAAAATCGAATCCGAAACAATATCCAGCTCGAAATGGACGAAGATCAGCGGAAATATTACTTGCGCGAACAGCTTGACGCAATCCGTAAAGAGCTGGGTGAAGTGGATGAGATTGACCAGGAACGACAAAAATGGGAAGCTGCAATCGCTGATGCGAAGCTCCCCGACTACGTCGAAGAGGTCGCGTTGGACGAGCTGGAACGGCTATCTGTCATGTCACCCGCGTCCAGTGAATATTCGGTTATACGCACCTATCTCGACTGGCTTATCCAGGTTCCGTGGAAAAAATACTCCGAGGACAGGCTCGATCTGGACAAGATTGATTATATCCTGACCAAAGATCACTTCGGGCTGGACAAGCCCAAAGAACGTATCCTCGAATTCATCGCGGTTAAAAAGCTCAAGAACTCGCTTAAAGGCCCGATTCTATGCTTTGTGGGACCTCCCGGTGTGGGAAAAACATCCTTAGGGCGTTCTATTGCGCGTTCGATGAACCGCGAGTTTATCCGCATCTCACTGGGCGGTATCCATGATGAAGCCGAAATCCGTGGCCACAGAAGAACTTATGTCGGGGCGATGCCGGGTAGAATAATCAGTGAAATCAAGCGCTGCGGTACAGGAAATCCGCTTTTCATGCTGGACGAGATCGACAAGGTCGGTCGCGATTTTCGTGGCGATCCATCTTCTGCACTGCTGGAAGTGCTTGATCCGGAGCAGAATAACAAGTTCGTGGATAACTACCTGAACCTGCCGTTCGACCTTTCCGAGGTGCTGTTCATTACAACGGCGAATTCGCTGGGCACCATCCCGCCACCGCTTCGTGACCGTATGGAAATCATCGAGTTTTCCAGCTATATAGAGGAAGAGAAAATCAACATTGCGCGCAACTATCTCATCCCGAAAGAGATGGAGAACAACGGCCTTAACGGCAAAAACGTGCGCTTTCTCAAATCTGCATTGGAAGAGATCAATCGTTACTACGTTCGTGAAGCCGGGGTGAGAAACCTTCAGCGGCGCATCGCGGAAGTCATGCGCAAAATCGCTCGAAAGGTCGCAGAAGGCGAGGAAAAGCTCGTCACCGTTTCCGCGAAAAACGTCCGCGACTTCCTCGGTGTGCGTAAATACTCGCTCGAAATGGCGAACCGCAAGCCGGAGATCAGTGTCGTGACAGGCATGGCCTTCACTGCTTACGGCGGTGAGATTCTCTTCTGCGAATCGAGCATGTCGCCTGGTAAGGGCAGATTGGTTCTGACCGGGCTCCTTGGCGAAGTGATGCAGGAATCTGCGAAGATCGCCATGACCTATTTGAAGAGTAAAAAGGAAGAATATAAGTTCAAGATCGAGAATTTCGACGAGATCGACATTCACATCCACCTCCCATCCGGAGCCGTTCCCAAAGATGGTCCTTCCGCCGGAGTGACCCTGACCACCTCGCTGGTATCACTCCTGAGTCAGCGCAAGGTACGGCACAACATCGCCATGACCGGTGAGATCACCCTGCTGGGCAAGGTGCTCCCGATCGGTGGCGTGCGCGAAAAGGTACTCGCAGCTAAGCGTGCAGGAATCAAACATGTGATCCTGCCGGAGGAAAACCGGGACCAGTTTGAGGAGATCGACGAACTCAGCCGCAAAGGGATAAAAGCGACCTATGTGAATCACGTAGATCAAGTTCTCGATACCGTGCTGTTCTAAACTAACACAGATGGAATATTTTAAAGGCACTCTGAATATCCTGGTGGATGTAGAAAAGCCCTATATCCCCAAGAGCGAATACGTTTTCCGGCAGTTTTGCAGGATTCTGGGCTTGCAGCCGAAGTTTTTCTATCGCTATTCGTCCGCGCAGATTCACGTCTATTACGGTACGAAGGCAGATGAACGCTATCCGCTGCAGATCTACCATAGTCCTCGAGCAAACGATTTCTTTGAGAAAAAGGAAGTCTATCCGAACGAATCGTTCCGCTTCCTGCGCTACAATGAAGTAATGCTGCCGTTTTTGTTTTCGCCTCAGGGTGAATTGTTCCAACTGAGTGACAAGTGCATCTGCATCCGTAAGGATATCATCTCGTCGGCCTTCTATTTTCTCACCTGCTGGCAGGAATATGCCTCTGGACAGGATATTTCACCGGAAAACCGTTACGATTTCACCAAATCCCACCAGAAATATTGGGACTTCACGGATATCCCCGTCGTCGATTATTATGTCGATATCCTCGACCGCGCTTTCGCTATGAAACTGCCTGAATTCTCCGGCAAACCGCGCTGGCACGAGAACAAAGACTTCTGCATGACCCTGTCGCACGATGTGGATTACTGGAACTTCTGGTCGGAAGACGAAATCAAGCGCATGAACCGGTACAATCTCTCGCGCATGAAGAAGCAGCCGCTGCACGCGCTCTATAAGATGCTGCTGCACAATCTCGATAAACGGGCTTTCTATAATCCCACCCGAAGGCACTCGCAGGTGATCATCTTTGAGCACAAACAGAATGTGCAATCGACTTCCTTCCTGCTCGCCATGACGGACAACGAAGATCCGCGTAAGAACTACATCGTCGATCCGAATTACCGTACCGAGATCCAGAATTTCTACACGCTGCTCAACCACACCGGCGCAGAGCTGCACGGAAGTCCCGATGCGGCCTTCTCGCTGGATAAGCTGGAGAAAGAGCTGGTATTACTGCGTGAAATGGGATTTCATCCTGTCGGCTATCGTAGCCACAGGCTGGCGTTTTCGTTCCAAAAGACGTTCGCAATCCTGGAGAGAGCGGGAATCGAATACGACAGCACACTTGGATATTGGGAACACGCCGGATATCGCGCCGGTATATCGTACCCGTTCAAGCCTTTCAACCTGGAAGAAAACCGCCCGTTCAACATCCTCGAGATTCCATTGCATGTGATGGACGTGAGCCTCTTCTCCCCCATCGCCATGCGCATGAACATCGCCTCGGGCCGGAAATGGCTCCAGAAGCGAATCCAGATCACACGCCGGCAGGGCAGTCATATCTCGCTACTGTGGCATTACCGTACCTATGACAATATCGATTACCCTGGATGGGGTCAGCTCTATAGAGATACCATCCGATATGCAAAGAAACACGGCGGCTGGGTTTGCTCGATCAACGACCTTTACCGCTACTGGAACGACAGAAAATAATGATATAGATTGGAGTTTGAATGAAACTGAGCGAAAATGCACTTACCGTATTGAAGAAACGATATTTCAGGAAAGATAACGATGGGAACCCGACCGAAGACTGGCAAGGTCTCATCGATCGCGTGGCTGGCAATATCGCCGGCGATAACGCCGAGAAGAAAGAGCGCTTTCTTAAGCTGCTCGATTCGGGCTGCTTCCTGCCCAATTCACCAACCCTCATGAACGCCGGAAACGACCTCCAGCAGCTCTCCGCTTGCTTCGTGCTGCCTATCGAAGACAGTATGGATAGTATCTTCGAATCCATCAAAAACGCTGCGCTTATCCACAAAAGTGGCGGAGGTACCGGCTTCAGCTTCTCACGCCTGAGAGAAGCCGACGCACCGGTTCGTTCCACCAATGGCGTCTCATCCGGTCCGCTTTCCTTCCTCAAAGTCTTCAACGCCGCCACTGACGCGGTCAAGCAAGGCGGGACGCGTCGCGGTGCCAACATGGCGATCCTTGACGTCACCCATCCGCAGATCATCGACTTTATCACCTGCAAGGAGAACACCTCCGAGCTTACCAATTTCAACATCAGCGTCGCGATCAACGACGCCTTTATGCAGGCCGTGCATCAGGATTCGGAATACGAGTTGGTCTCACCGCACACCGGTGAAGTGGTTAAAAAGCTATCCGCACGCGATGTGTTTTCGCTCATCGTCGAAATGGCGCACAAGAACGGCGAGCCGGGCATCATCTTCCTGGATCGCATCAATCAGCACAACCCCACACCGCAGCTTGGCGCGATCGAAAGCACGAACCCCTGCGGTGAGCAGCCGCTGCTTCCCAACGAAGCCTGCAACCTCGGCTCGATCAATCTGGCGAGATTCGTCAAAGACAACGCCTTCGATTTCGAAGCCTGCAAGGCCGTCGTGCGTGACAGCGTCGAATTCCTCGACCACGTTATCGATCGTTCCAATTTCCCGCTACCCGAGATCCAGAAGATAGTGGAAGGCAACCGCAAGATCGGCCTTGGCATCATGGGTTGGGCCGACCTCCTTTACATGCTGAAGATCCCTTACAACAGCGACGAGGCGATCGAGCTGGCGAAAGAGATCATGGAATACATCGATTACCACGGCAAGGTCCGCTCCATCGAGCTGGCTGTCGAGCGTGGTTCGTTCCCGAACTTCGAAGGCAGCATCTTCCAGAAGAAGCAGCTCAAACGCGAAGGCACCCTAGAATGGGATGCATTGATCGAACGTTTGGCAAAAGACGGTATCCGCAACGCAACCGTCACCACCATCGCTCCAACAGGAACCATCAGCATGATCTGCGATACATCCAGCGGCATCGAGCCTCAGTTCTCGCTGGTCTATGTGAAAAACGTGATGGACGGCGAAAAGCTTCTGTACGTGAACCCTTACCTGAAAGCCGCTCTGGAAGACGCGGGAATCGCGACCAAAGAGCTGATGGAGAGAATCGCCGAAGAAGGATCGGTTGCACATATCGAGGAGATCCCCGAAGATATCCGCAGCATATTCGTCACCTCGCATGATATAACGCCGGAATGGCATATCAAGATGCAGGCGGCCTTCCAGCTATATACAGATAACGCCGTTTCCAAGACGATCAACTTCAAGAACGAAGCCACCCGCGAGGATGTTCAGATGGCATACGAACTCGCTTGGGAACTGGGTTGCAAGGGCGTCACGGTCTATCGTGACGGCAGCCGCGAAAACCAGGTACTGAACGTAGGTAAAAAGGAATCGAAGCAGGCTGCTCAGGGGTCGCGCATCGCACCGCGAAACCGCCCGGAGGTAACCCGCGGATTTACCCAGCGCATTGAAACCGGCTGCGGCCATATGTACGTCACCATCAACAGCGACGAAAAGGGCGTTTGCGAGCTCTTCACGCAGATGGGAAAAGTTGGCGGTTGTGCCTCGGCGCAGCTTGAAGCCATCGCACGTCTGGTCTCACTGTGTCTGCGCTCCAACATCAAGGTTGAATCGGTTGCACGGCAACTCAAGGGCATCCGCTGTCCTTCCCCGATGTGGTACAAGGGCAAGGTAATTTCCTCCTGCGCCGATGGCGTCGCCACAGCACTGGAGACATCGCTCGAACAGCCGGTGGAGCCGCTTCCGGTCACTACCGAAGCACCCGATCCCGTGAAGCAGAACACTGAAGAACCGAAGATCAACCGCACTTGCCCGGACTGCGGCAGCAATATCGAATACGCTGAAGGTTGCATGAAATGCCCCTCTTGCGGTTGGTCCAAGTGCTGATAAACAAATAAAATACGCAATATACAGGAGTAACAATGCTCGATCTCATTGGCAACACAAAGCGAACGCATTACTGCGGTGAAATCACCGAAACCAATATCGGACAATCCATTACATTGATGGGTCACGTTCACACCCGTCGCGACCTCGGAAACCTCATTTTCATCGACATGCGCGATGTAACAGGCATCGTACAGATCGTCTTCGAGCCAGAAAACGAAGCGGTGATCGAAAAGGCGCACAAGCTCCGCAACGAATACGTCATGGCCGTCACCGGTACTGTCCGTGCCCGTGAAGCGCAGAACATCAACAAAGACATGGCGACCGGCGCAGTTGAAATCGTGGCGGAAAGCCTGCTCTTGCTCAACGAGAGCAAGCCACTGCCCGTGCAGGTGAACGAAAAGCTTCTCGCCGACGAAGACCTCCGACTCGAATATCGTTACCTCGACCTGCGTCGTCCGCGCCTGCAGCAGAAGATCATTATGCGTCACCAGATCGTGTTCGCCATCCGCGAATATCTGGTCAAACAGCGTTTCTTTGAGATCGAGACACCCGTGCTGATGAAATCCACACCCGAAGGCGCTCGCGACTACCTCGTTCCCAGCCGCGTTCACCCGGGAAAATTCTTTGCCCTGCCGCAATCACCGCAGATATACAAGCAACTTCTGATGATCGGTGGTTTCGATCGTTATTTCCAGATCGCCCGTTGCTTCCGTGACGAGGATCTTCGTGCTGATCGCCAGCCCGAGTTCACCCAACTCGACATCGAAATGAGCTTCGTCACTCAGGATGAAATCTTCGAGATTCTCGAAGGCCTGATGAAAGACCTTTTCGACAAGATCCTGGGCAAGAAACTGGTAATACCGTTCCCCAGAATGCAGTACAAAGAAGCCATGAACCGCTACGGTAGCGACAAACCGGATACTCGTTTCGGCATGGAACTATGCGACCTGAGTGACGTTTTGGCCAAGAGCGAGTTCCAGGTGTTCAGCGGCGCATTGCAATCCGGCGGAAGCGTTCGCTGCATCGTAGCTCCGGGCTGTGCCTCTTACTCCCGCAAGCAGATTGACGAACTGACCGATGTGGCCAAGCACGTTGGCGGCAAGGGTCTGGCATTCTGTAAAGTCCAGGACGGTGAACTCACAGCCGGCATCAGCAAGTTCCTCAGCGACGAAGAGAAAGCCGGTATCCTACAGAAATCCGAAGCCGGTGAAGGCGATCTGATCCTCTTCGGCGCAGACCGCAACACCATCGTCTTCAAGGTGCTCGACGCGGTTCGCAACAAGCTTGCACGCCAGCTCGACCTCATCCCCAAGGATACCTACAACTTCCTGTGGATCACCGATTTCCCGCTGTTCGAATACGACGAAGACAACCAGCGTTGGGAAACCGCGCATCATATGTTCACACTGCCCAAGGCCGAACACCTTCCCTACTTCGAGAAGGAAGAGGACTGGGACAAGATACAGGGTGAACTCTACGACCTTGTTTGCAACGGCATGGAGCTGTCTTCCGGCAGTATTCGTTGTCACCGTCCCGACATACAGCGCAAGATCTTCGACGTACTGGGTTTCAGCGAAGAAGAACTTCAGGATAAGTTCGGCTTCTTCCTCAAAGCGCTCGATTACGGCACGCCACCTCATGGCGGTATCGCACCGGGAATCGACCGCCTCGTCATGCTGATGAGCCAGTCCGATTCCATCCGCGACGTCATTGCGTTCCCCAAGACGCTTCGCGCAGTTGACCTCATGAGCCAGGCACCGGCAGAAGTAGCCGACAAGCAGCTCGACGAGCTCTTCCTGAAGATCGTCAAGGGAGAATAGCAGTAATGAAAGCTCGCATCGCGATCCTGACATCAGGGATGAGCCGCGGCTCGAATTTCGAAGCGATCTACCAATATATCACGAAACAGCGGTTGCCTGTCGAAATCGCCATGGTGACCATCAATAATGAAGATGCGCCGATCAAAGAACGCTGCCAACGACTGGGTATTCATTGCCGGTATCTTTCTACGAAAGACCTTGCAGCCTTCGAGAGCAAACTGGAAGCTATCGCCATCGCGCAGGAGATCGATCTGATCGTCCTGGCAGGCTTTATGCGCAGGCTCTCCGGCGAGTTCATCCAGAAGATCGAATGCCCGATCGTGAACATTCATCCGGCCCTGCTGCCCAAATACGGCGGCAAAGGAATGTATGGTATGGCGGTTCACGAGGCGGTGTACCAGTCTGGCGACAGAATGTCTGGGGCGACGGTGCATTACTTGAACGAGCACTACGACGAAGGTGCGATCATCGCGCAGAAGTCTGTCAGTATTCGAAGCTGCAAGTCTGCGGAAGATGTGGCGAAGAAGGTTCTGAAAATCGAGCACGAGCTCTATCCAAAAGTGATCTGGAAGGTTCTGCGTACGCACAGGAGGCTCCGCAGGCAGGCCACACGCTCACTCACGACAACCATCAACGAAGCTTAAAAGGATATGGCATGATCGATCTGATTCAGGTTCGCAAAGACCTGCACATGATTCCTGAACTCGGTTTCAGGGAACACAAGACGCAGCAACACGTGCTCGACATTCTCGCGAAGTACGAAGGGCTAACGATTCACACATTCGACTTTCCCGGCATTGTGGTCGAATACACCCGATGCGAAGCTACCTATCGGCTCTTCCGTGCCGATATGGACGCGCTTCCCATCACCGAGAGAACCGGTTGTGATTTCACCTCAGCCCATGAAGGCCTGATGCATGCCTGCGGTCATGATATCCATATGACGATTTTGATCGGTCTGATCGACCAGATCGTCGCAATGCAACCCAAACAAAACTACCTTTTCCTGTTCCAACCCGCCGAGGAAGGTCTCGGCGGAGCGGAGCGGATATTGAAAACCGAGATCCTGGACCAATTTGAGATCGAAGAAGCTTACGCGCTTCACGTCAACGGCGGCCTGCCCGTCGGTACGGTTTCGACCAAGCCCGGTATATTTTTCGGCATCCCGCAGGAGTTCGATATCGAGTTCACCGGCGAATCGGCTCATGTGGCCTTTCCTCAAACGGGCCGTGACGCGTTGTCTGCCGGTTTGACGTTTTATCAGGCAATGTCGCGCCTCATGCACGAGCGATTCCCGGCCACGGACGCGGTAGTGTTTTACGTCGGAACGCTGAACGCTGGAACCGTACGCAACGCGGTTCCGAAGCATTGCATCATGAAAGGAACGACCCGCAGCCTTAGTCGCGCAAACTGGCAGAAAATGAATGATCTGATGACTGAAACCGCGAAACTAACTGCAGGAATGCACGACGTAGAGTACAAGGTCACGCTTCACAGTACCTATGATCCGGTCGTCAACTCAGAGAAGCTCTATAACAAATTCCTGGAGCAACTCCCGCAGGAAATCCGGCATATCGAGGCCAGCACCGTGATGACCGGCGAAGACTTCGGATTCTTCACCACTCGCTACGATGGACTGCTCTTCTGGCTGGGGGCTGGTGAGTATGCGGGTGATTTACATTCGGATCGATTTCTGCCCGATGAACGTTGCATCCAGACAGGTGTTGCCATGATGATGCAACTCGCATTGAAAAAATGAATTGACCATTATGACCATTCACGGGAAATGACCCTCAACTCGAGATTTCATGAAGATATAGTATAGATTACACACATGTATGGAGGATGAATGAATTACCGAGTACTGGCTATCAACCCCGGCTCAACATCGACCAAAATCGCCGTCTTTGACGACGATAAGAAAGTGTTTGTTAAAGTGCTTCGTCACGATCCGGCTGAACTCGACAAGATCGGTGGAATCCTGGATCAGTATGAATTTCGTAAAAATCTGGTTATGGAAGCTCTGGGAGAAAATGATGTCGATCCCAAGACCCTCGAAGCTGTCGTAGGACGCGGCGGACTCGTTCGCTCCGTTCCCGGTGGAACCTACCGCGTGGGCGAGAAGATGCTTGCCGATCTGAAAGATCCGTCCATCTGGGGCCGTATCCACGCCTCCAACCTGGGCGCTTTCATCGCGAACGCCATCAGCAAAGATCTTGATATCCCCGCATTTATCGTCGATCCAGTGACTGTCGATGAATTCGAAGATATCGCCCGCATCTCCGGTGTCCCGGAGATAGAACGCAAATCTCTGTTCCACGCGCTCAACATCCGTTACACCGCGCGTCACCTGGCGAAAGACATCAACCGTGACTTCAACGAGCTGAACATGATCGCGATCCATATGGGTGGCGGAATCACCGTCGGTGCAATCAAGAAAGGTCGTGTCGTCGATGTGAACAACGCGCTCCTCGGCATGGGCCCCTTCTCGCCGCAGCGTGCAGGCGCTCTGCCCATCGGTGACCTCATCGAAATGGCATACAGCGGCGAATATACACAGAAAGAACTCGCAAATAAGCTTTCTAAGACATCTGGCCTCCTCGCCTATCTCGGCACCGATAGTGGAATGGAAATCGAAAACCGCATCAAAGCCGGTGACCAGCAAGCGAAGAAGATCCTGGACGCAATGTGCTATCAGATTGCGAAAGAGATCGGTGGCTACGCTGCCGCGCTTGAAGGCAAAGTCGATGCGATCTTCATGACCGGTGGACTGGTCTACGATCCGTACATCGTCAAAGAAATCAGCAAATACGTGCAGTTCATCGCACCGGTTCACACCTACCCGGGCGAGAAAGAAATGGAAGCCCTCTCCGAAGGCGGCGTCCTGGTCCTCAAGGGCCTCGAAGAAGCCAAGGAATACAAAGGCTAATCATAATAGATTTCGCATACATGAAGGACCACCCCACGCGGTGGTCCTTTTTTTGTCAGCTTTGCATCATATTCAATTCTAATTTGCTGCCCATAATCATTGAACCTGAATGGATCGCCAAGCTGGTGCTTGGCGATCCAAAAGAGACACTCGTTTCAGGAGATGCCAAGCTGGTGCTTGGCGATCCAAGAGGGACACTCGTTTCAGGAGATGCCAAGCTGGGGCTTGGCGATCCAATAGAACGACCCGACATGAGGAGGTCGATGATCTCAAGCCTGTTGTCAACGATGAATTCCGACAGGCGATCGAGCTGGCGAAAAGCCATCCCAACGTTTTCACCCCCGCATGGCTGCTGGACGGCTTTATCGACTACCTGCAGAACGATTTCACCAAACGCTGCCCTTACCTCGACATGCCGACACTGGGCAGTAAGTTTTTCATCGATCCTGACGGCGAAGTGGAAGTCTGCATCGGCAACAGCATCGGAAATCTGCTGGAAAGTTCACCGGAAGAGATATTCACTTCAGCCGCTTGGTGGAATAAATTACGTGAATTCAAAGAGTGCAGAGGTTGTTGGAATAGCTGTTTCACGCTTGCGACCAGTCTCTCTCCGAAATACCGTTCGGGCGACATGAAGCAGTTCATGAAGCTCGCGTTTCCGCGCGTATTACGAGAAAAACGGTAGCGCCAATAAAACCAGAGATTTCGCTTGACATAAAAGCCTTGGATTTCGATGTTGAAATGCTCTATATTTTTGACCAGAAAGGAGGTGATGTCAGTGCCTACAGTATATCATCGCGAAGGTGAACCCTTTGAAGTGATGCTTAAGAAGTTCAAGAAAAAATGTGAAAAGGCTTCGATACTCTCTGATATTAAAAAGCACCAGGTTTTTGAGAAACCGAGTGATAAAAGGAAACGCAAACTCAACGCAGCCCGCAGGAAACTTCTGAAAGCTCTGCGGAAAAAGGCTCGTTACTCCTGATGTTAGACAGAATCGCAGAAGATATCAAGAAAGCCATGCTTGCCAAAGACAAGGCGCGCTTGCTGGTATTGCGGTCGATCAAGACAGACTTGATGAACCGCAAGATTGAGCTCATCGTTGATAAGCTCACCGACGAAGAATCGCTTCTGGTTCTTCACAAGGCCGTCAAAGCACGTGAGCAGGCTATCGAGATGTTCGAAAGCGGTGGTCGTCAGGACCTGGTCGAACACGGGCGACAAGAGATTTCCATAATCATGGAATACCTGCCTCGGAATCTGACACGGGAAGAGGTCGAGAATATCGTTGATGCGGTGTTCGCAGCCGAAAAACCCGAGGGAATGAAAGACATGGGCAGGATGATGAAGGCCGTTCTGGAGCAAACCGGAACTCGCGCGGATGGCAAGCTGGTTAGTGCCATCGTACGTGAAAAGCTGAATTCCTGAAAACGCTCGTTACCTTTTGACGCTGAAGGGAGTCTTTATACTCCCTTCTTTTTTTCTTTGTAACATACAGTGAATCTAACACAACGAACACGGTGAATCATGGCTGATATCATTTTTGCAATCATTCTCGTCGCAATCGGCATTCACGGTCTGCGCAAGGGCTTCATGGCGTCCGTGATTCATTTTGTGGGGTTCTTTGCAGCGCTGATCCTGATGATGCGTTACGCACCCGTGTTGCAGTCGCTGCTGCTTCAGCATTTCGATATCAATCCCCTAGCCGCTGCCATCATCAGCTACGTCACGGTTTTTATCGTCATCATGATCATCACGAAACTTGCGATCATCCTGCTTGACAAGGTGCTCGACTTCCTGACCCTGCAGTTCCTCAACCGAACGCTGGGATTCATACTCGGGCTGGCCATCGGTTTCTTCATTCTCTGTATGATCTACATCGTGCTATGGGCAACGCCGCTCCAAGACTTCATCATCGAAATCGAATCGCACTCGCGCATACTGCAGGCTGTCAGCGTTTTCTCACGCGAAGTACGGCAGATCATCGGCAGCCAGCTACCCTCGATACCTGATACTGTTACTGTAAACTGGACATCCTTATGAACATGCTACATCAACTTGAATACCATAAAATCATCGACCTGATTATCCGGCATTGCGGCTCTGAAGCAGGTAAAGAGCTTGCCCGGGAGATCGCGCCAATGCAGGATATCGAAGCGATCAGAAACCGGCTCGATTACACCTTTCAGGTACAGCAAGCGTTAACCACGTTCGGTGTGATCGATTTCTCCAGACTGACCGATATCACCGACCTGCTTGTCGATTACCCGCACCAGAGCTACAACTTTGAGGAATTCAAGCAACTCTGTGACAATATCGAGACCACACAGGCCTTGATCGATAACAGCCAGGAGATGAATCCTGACGACTACCCCACGTTCTATAACGAACTGCAATCGCTCATGCCGCTGCCCGATATCCTCATGAAATTTCGGCAGATATACGATGCTGAGGGTGAGATTCTTGACAGCGCTTCTCCTGAGCTCAGGCGCATCCGAAAACGCAAGCGCCAGGTTCGCGGCACTATTCAGGAGAAATTGCAGAAATTCATCGCCTCGAAGGCAAGCCACCTGAGCGATTCCTTCGTTACTCAGCGCGACAACCGTTATGTGATCCCTGTGCGTGAGTCTTCTGCCGGAATGATCGAAGGCCTGCTTCATGGCCGTTCATCGAGCCGCTCCACGGTATTCATGGAGCCAGCTCCCGTGGTGCAGTTCAACAACGAACTTTCCTCACTCGACGACGACGAGAAAGAAGAAATTTTCCGCATTCTTCTGAGCTTCTCAGAAGATATCAGAATGTACAAGGACACACTGCTTAAGGACATGCAGACGCTTATCAAGCTTGATATGTTCTATGCTATCGCACAATTCTCGCGACGCATCGACGGCCATGTGCCGCGTATCGTGGAAGAACCCGTCCTGCACCTGGTCAAGGCGCGACATCCTCTCCTGATCTGCAACCTGGGCGACATACGCAAGGTAATCCCCTTCGATCTCGATCTGGGCGAAGATTACCGTGTTCTTGTCATCTCCGGCCCCAATACCGGCGGTAAGACTGTCACGCTCAAAAGCGCAGGGCTTCTTTCCCTGATGGCGCTTTCGGGCCTGCCTGTTCCCGCCGATTCCGAATCGGTCATCGGGCTGTTCGATCATGTCTTTGCCGATATCGGCGACGACCAATCGCTGGAAAACGCGCTTAGCACGTTCTCCTCACACATCCGGCGTATCACCGAGATGATGGACAACGCCACAAACCGCACCCTGATCCTTGTGGATGAAATCGGTGCGGCTACCGATCCCGAACAGGGGTCCGCGCTGGCACAGGCGATCCTGGAAGAGCTGGAACGACGCGGTTCGCTCTGCGTCATCACCACACACTACACCTCGATCAAGGTTCATGCCGAGCAATCGGAATCCTGCCGCAACGCGGCCATGCATTTCGACCCGGATAAGCATGTTCCAACCTACCGCTTCAAGCTGGGCCTTCCCGGAAACAGCTTCGCGATCGAAGTCGCTTCGTCTCTGGGCATGGATAATGGCCTTGTCGAGCGCGCAAGGGAACTCACCGGAAAGCAGAACGTGGAGCTGACCGAACTCCTGGTGAAGATGAACCACGAGAAAAAAGAATTAGCGCGCCAGAATTACCAGTCGAAGCTACACAACAGTCTGCTACAGAGGAAGATCGACGAATACGAGAAAAAGCTGGCCGAGATCGAGCAGGAAACGAAAGAGATCAAGAAACGTTCTATTCGTGAAGCAAGGGACTACCTGATCCAATTCCAGAAAGAACTGCAGAACGAGATGGACGGGATAAAGAAAACAGATGCCGGCAAGCGCAAGAAGCATGTCCAAGAGATACTCAAGCAAGCCGACAGGATGCAGGCGGATCTTTCCAAAGAAGAGTCGGGCCTGGTGGAAACCAAGGGCTCTCCACTCGAAAAACCTGTGATTGGGATGGAAGTCTGGGTCCGGGATTTCGACGCGATCGGCACCATCACCGAGATATCGAATCGCGATATCAAGGTAAATGTGAACGGGTTCTTCTACACCACCAAGGCAACGAACCTCTTCCAAGTGAAGAAGAAAGCGAAGCCGAAAGTCAGCAGCGGCGTTTCGGTGGACGCACCCGGCGCAAAGCGTGCGACACTCGAACTGATGCTTTTGGGCATGACCTTCGACGAAGCGCTGCCCATGATCGAAGAGTTCCTTGATAACGCTATGATGAACGGACTGAACAAAGTCCGCATCGTCCACGGAAAAGGCACCGGCGCACTTCGTGCGAAAGTACGGCAGTATTTGCGCCGTCATAAAAAGGTAACCGACTTCTTCTCACCTCCGCCCGAAGCAGGCGGTGACGGCGTGACAGTCGTGAGTTTCAATTAATGACCTCAATGATTCGATAGATGAACTTTGTAAAGCTGGAGGAAGATTGATCGATCCTGCATTGATCGACGAAATACGGGAACGCAACAACATCGTTGACGTGATCGGTGGCTACATACCGCTCAAGAAGGCGGGTAGCAACTTCAAGGCACGATGTCCGTTCCATGAGGAAAAGACACCCTCGTTCAACGTTAACGAGAAGAAGCAGATCTATAAATGCTTCGGTTGCGGACGGGGCGGCAATGTCTTTACCTTCATCCAGGAATACGAGAAGATCAGCTTTATCGAAGCGGTCAAACGCCTGGCGCAGCGCGTCGGCGTGCAGATCGAAGAGACCTCCGAACCTACCGGAGAACCCAGCAAGCGCGATTTGATTCTACAGATCTATCGTCAGACGCTGGATTACTATGTAAACCATATGAAAGAGCATGGTGAAATCGCGCGCAACTACCTGAAAGAGCGCGGTCTCACCGATGAGATAATCGAGAAATACGAAATCGGACTGGCGCCCAACAGCTTCAATGCTCTCAAGGAGCATCTATTACGCCGCAAATTCGACACCAAACTCCTGCGCGCAAGCGGACTCTTCGCAGCTTCCCAGCGCGGGGATCATTTTGATTACTTTCGTAACCGAATCATCTTCCCCATCCACAATATCCTCGGTAAGGTGGTCGCGTTCGGTGGCAGAGTGATGCCCGGCGATCCTAGTAACGCCAAGTACATCAACTCCCCCGAAACCGAGATATACACCAAAGGTGACGAGCTCTTCGGCCTCTACCAGACTCGCTACGACGCATCCAAGAAAAAGCAGATCATACTCTGCGAAGGCTATACAGACTTTCTGAGAATGGCGTCCAGCGGCGTTGGAAATGCGGCGGCTTCGCTCGGTACCGCACTGACCGAGAAACAGATATCACTTGCGGGAAGATACACCAATAACTTCGTTATGCTCTACGACGGCGATAAAGCCGGACGAAAAGCAGCACTACGTGCTGCTGTCGAAATTCACAAACGAGGGTTTTCTGCCAGAATCGCATACTTGCCTGACGATGAAGATCCCGACACGTACCTCATGCACCACACTGTTGATGAACTCGCGCAGATCATCGAAGACGCAGTCTCACTGCCGGTTTTCCTGAAGGAAAACAAATCGCTTGGGATGGAAGAACGCGAGAAGATCGACCTTCTGATCGAGGTGCTGGGAAATATCGAAGATCCTGTTGCCAGAGAGCTTCAGGCTCGAGATTTCGGAGAAGTATTCGGGATAACGACAGGCGCGCTTCTGTCCAGGATTCGCTCAACCCGGACGCATGGGAACGAGACAACCGTCGAAGGACCCGATCTGAGCCGGTATTCGGAAGAGCGGGATCTGCTCAAGATGATGCTCGCAGAACGCGACCTATGCGAAAAAGTTTGCGAAGAGATTGAACCTGATTATTTTTTCACTTATGAGTATCGATATATTTTTGAATTGTTATGTAACTGTGTTGCAGAAATGAAAAAAACTGAATCGGTATTCGAAATGATCGAGAAAGATAATATTCGCAATATGCTATCTGCGATGATGATGGAGGACACACCGGAGGTTCCGGTAGAAGAGGTCACCGCGCAGCTTCTAACGCGTAAACACATACGTGAATTAAAATCCCTTGAGGAAAAAATTTCGAAAGATATTGACAACATAGAGCTTATACAAAAAAAAGAAAAGATTAAAAATCGAATTCGACAGCTTGGAAAAAGTGTCGTTTTCAGAACACCTTTTGATTAGAACATGGATTCTACGGAGTGTTCATGCGAAGTTATAATGATTGCTTGCAAAAGCTGATTGACCTGGGCAAGAAAAACAGCTATCTTACGTTCAAGCAGATAAATGACATTCTGCCGAACAGCCCTTTGTTTCTCGATAAGATCGACGACCTTATCACGGATCTTTCCAGTGAGGGGATCGAAATTATCGATGAAACCCAGCGTAAGGTTTCCAAGAAAACGCTGGCAGTAAAAAAACAGCAGACAAAGAAGTTCAAGAACCGACGGTACTACGACGATCCCGTCCGTATGTACCTCAAGGAGATGGGGCGTGTCCCGCTTCTGGACCGTGAAGGTGAAATTCGCATCGCGAAGAAGATCGAAAGCGGACAGAAGTGGATCAACCGCTATGTCTTCATGTCGGGAAGTTCACTACGTGAAATGTACAACTTCCTGCACCGGTTCAAGGAAAGACGAATCCGCATCGACCAGCTATTCCGCATCGATTTCGGAAGCTACATCGATAAATCGCAGGACGAACAGCTTATCAAGATGTTCTCTGAAGCGATCAAGAAGTCGGAGCCGATTTATGACGAGATCGGGAACATGCTCGATACCGCCGAATTCGACGATCTGGGCAACATTGCCGACCAGCAGCTCCAGGAGATTATCGACGAGAAGCGCAAGGTTTTGATTGAAATCTTTGCGCCCATCCCGTTCAACGATAAATTCATCAAGCGGCTTGTCTATCGTATCAAGAGCCTGGTGGACCGTATCAAAGAGAGCAAGCGCTCCATTGGTAAGCTCTCGCGCATCAAGCGGTACTCGCTGGAAGAAATCTGCGCCTATGGCCGCCGAGCCAAGAAGTCTGACGAGGATTTCGAAGAAGTCCAGAAAGAGACGAATATTGACCCGACTGTGTTCGTGGAAACTCTTCGCAAGATCAAGAACGCACGGAGAAAGATCCGCCGCGTAGAGATCGAAACCCGTATGGGCGGCGAAGAAATGATCTTCCTCATGAAGGAAATCGAACGCGGCGAGAAGATGAAAGACGGCGCCAAGAACGAGATGATCGAAGCGAACGTTCGCCTGGTTATCAGTATCGCCAAACGCTACAACAACCGTGGTCTGGACTTTCTGGATCTGATCCAGGAAGGTAACACAGGCCTGATGAAAGCGGTCGATAAATACGACTACAAAAAGGGATATAAATTCAGCACCTACGCCACCTGGTGGATCAGGCAAGCGATTACCCGTGCCATCGCCGATCAGGCAAGAACCATCCGCGTTCCGGTTCACATGATCGAATCGATCAACAAAGTAAACCGGATGAGCCGCAGATTGGTTCAGAAACTCGGACGCGACCCGTATCCTGAAGAGCTGGCAGACGCGCTGGATATCCCCGTCGATAAAGTAAAGAGCGTGCTCTCCATCAGTAAAGAGCCCGTCTCGCTCGATAAACCCATCGGCAACGACAGCGAAGACAGCCTGCTGGGCGATTTCATCGAAGATAAATCGACCATCTCGCCCGAACGCATGGCCGAACGTACGTTGCTCAAGAAACAGGTAGATGACGTTCTCAGTACGCTGACTACCCGTGAAGAACGGGTGATCCGCCTTCGCTTCGGTATCGACGATGGTTATCACCGTACGCTCGAAGAAGTTGGAAACATTTTCAACGTTACTCGTGAACGTATTCGTCAGATCGAAGATAAAGCACTCAAGAAACTGCGCCATCCCACGCGAAGCACAGCACTCATGGAGCTGTACGAGAATTTCAACATAAAGTAATCTGTCAGAACCGCCGATGTCATCGCGTACAATGCTGCGTCGGCGGTTCTTTGTTTCTCAATTTCTGCTTGACACAGAACAAGCCATTGAGAAGGATACGCTTCGAATCAATAAGGGCCTATAGCTCAGTTGGTAGAGCTCCCGGCTCATAACCGGGCGGTCAGAGGTTCGACTCCTCTTGGGCCCACCATTATTTTTGATAGTAAATCCGATACACCTTTCAAAAATTAAGATTGACAAAAGCAACTGAACCCCTACACTTTGAAATGAAATAAGAGATATCAACGATACATGAATGACCGTTGACCAATTTAACTTTTCGATTTATCTGCGGGGTGCCATGTTGCCGAAAAATGCATTACCCAAAAGAAGATCTCACCGGTCGGTTATTCTGAAACTCGCCCATTTCATATTGTCTCTACTGAGCCTGCTGGCTGCAGCTACCGCCACGATTGGCTGGATTTCCGGAAAGCCTTCACTCGCCACGGTTCCATCAAGCAAGTTGCCGATGGCCTTGAGTGCTTCGATCCTGTTTATCATCACAAGCTTAATATCAATTGCGATGGTATTGCGAAAGAAATCGAGACGATTCTATATCTTCCTCATAGGCGTAACCATAATCGTATTCATTACCGCTACGATCCTTCTGGTGCTGTCACTCACCGGGATTACGTCGGATCTGGAGATATCCATCAGAATGACGAATATTTCATTTTTATTCAGCTCACCAATGACTTCCCTGTTCTTCATGCTTCTCAGCCTCTCACTCCTCGGAAACCTCTTCAACAATCGACGCTCGCTCTACCTGGCATTGATTTCCTCTTTCACACTGGTCCTGACGGGGATAATCCTTGTCATCGCTTTCATTCTGGGAGCGTCTATCATGACTGATAGCGGAATGATACCACCTTCACAGGCAACTGCCATTGAATTGATTCTTCTGGGTACCAGCCTGTTACTATACAGCATGCATCAGATCAGCGTTTTCGGTGGTTTCAAAGCACTGCTCAGAAAAAAACATATTTTCACGCTGCTGACAGTCTTTCTTACTATAACTGTTCTTTTTAGCGCTACCGGGTATTTCGCATTGCGTACTTACCGGAATCTCCTCAGGCATAACATCACGGAACAGCTTATCTCAATCACCAACCTCAAAGTTAATGAACTCGTCAACTGGATGAACGAACGCACAGGTGATGCTGCTGTGTATTACCACAACGACAACTTTGCCAAACTTGTTGAATCCGCCCTACAAGACATGAACAATCCCCGGAAAAAGAATGATCTTAGAGAACGTATGTGGATCGAGCGCAATGCTCACATCTACGATCATGTATTCATGCTCGATACAAAAGGAAAGCTCATTCAGGATGCCCCCGAACACCAGCATAACGTGCCTTTTGCGATCATCGAAAATGCGCAGAGAGCGATCCAGGAAGATCAAGTCGTATTTGTAGATTTCTACAAAAACGAAAACGATATGCTTGAATTAGCCGTGCTCAGCCCTATATACTCCAATGAATCCAGAAAACCGCTTGGTACTCTCTGCATGACAATCAACCCAAGCGCGACCTTGCTTCCCAACCTTCTGAACTGGCCGAGTCCATACAAGACAAGCAGACTGAGCCTGTTACGTCTACGCAGAGAGCAATTCAAGATTATCGTCGATACCGCCGTTGATTCAGACTCATCCTTCTTCTCCTGCATGGATGTCGGTTATGATGATCCAGCCTTCATTACCTGCGATATTATTGATGGTAAGTTGGGCCTCATGGAAGGCCTGAGTAACGATGGGAAACATGTCAATGCAATGCTGGCAAAGGTACCTGAGGATAACTGGTACATTCTGGCGCAGATCGAAACGAATGAAGCCTATCGACCTCTCAAGCAACGGCTCTGGCTCCTTATTTCATCACAAGTTATCCTGTTACTTGCTGCAGCATTCATAATCGAGCTTGTCTGGCGCAGGCAGCGAAACACGGCTCTGGCAGAGCAGGTTGAAATGCAGGGCGCATTGCTTCGGGAGAAAGATAAATACAAACGCACGATCGATTCGTTGATCGAAGGCTTCCAGATCCTCGATAAAGACTGGCGATATGTCTATATCAATCAGAAAGCTGCCGAATACGGCAGATATCCTATAGATGAATTCTTGGGTAAATCAGTCCTCGAAATGTATCCGGGATTTGATGAAACAGAACTATACAAAAGGTTCCGGGCATGCGTCGAGAAAGGTAAACCTGATCACTTCGAATACGATTTCAGATATCCGGACAATACCAGTGAGTGGTTTCTGTTCAGCGTTCAGCCTTCAGAAGAAGGATTGGTGATCCTCACAACAAATGTAACCGTCCGAAAAAAGGCCGAGTTTCGCATCGATCACCTGAATCGTGTCCTCCGCTCCATTCGCGATGTAAATCAATTGATCGTTCATGAGACAAATGCGGATATGCTGATTAAAAGCGCTTGTGGTATTCTTGTTCAGAATCAGAGCTATCGCAATGCTATGATTGTCCTCATCGACGAGCAACAGAAGCCCGACAAGTGGTTTACAGCTGGCCAGGAGAGGCCTTTGGAGATCATGACCTCCGTTTTCGAACAGAGAACCATACCTGTATGCTACCGTACCGCCTTGAACAAAGGACGATTCTACTGCATGACCGGCGAAGCTGAGAGTTGCCCATCCTGCCCATTGATCCCGGAGTTTGAGGGATCGCAGTCGTTTGTTATCAAGCTTGAGCACAACGAAAACCTGTTCGGCATCCTGCATGTGATTATGGAGAGCGATATTATCGCAGATAAAGAAGAAGAATTGCTGATCGTTGAACTTGCAGACGATGTAGCCTACGCGCTTAACATGATGCAAAATGTACGGCAAAAGAATGCCCTCGAGAAGCAATTACAGGAAGCAAGGAAACTGGAAGCGATCGGACGGCTTGCCGGTGGTGTGGCGCACGATTTCAACAACATGCTGCAGACAATTCTCGGCTACTCCGATATCCTGCTGGACGAGTACGAGCTCGAAAGCGAAATGAGAGATTTCCTGGAAGAAATCAAGTCCGCCGCCAAACGTTCAGCAGAGCTGACGTACCAGTTGCTGGCTTTCTCGCGGAAACAGACTATCGAACCAAAAGTAATCCGAATCAATACGCTGATCGACGAAACCTACAGAATGCTTAAACGCCTGATCGGCGAAGACATCGAACTCCTCTGGCAACCCGGCGAGAAGATGCTTCCAGTGAAGATGGATCCTTCGCAGATTAACCAGCTATTGATGAATCTCTGCGTCAATGCCCGTGACGCAATTCCCGGAAACGGAACAATCGGAATTGAAACGTCCATGCTCTATCTGGATGACGAGGAGAAGCTGGCCCAGTTTGAGCTGAAACAGGGTAACTACATCGTGATCTCGGTCAGCGACACTGGGAAAGGAATTAGAAAAAAGAATCTCGACAAGATCTACGAGCCGTTCTTCACCACCAAAGATGTTGGCAAAGGAACTGGATTAGGGTTGGCAACCGTGTATGGTATTGTGAAGCAGAATCAAGGCAATATCAACGTCTATAGCGAAGTCGGGAAAGGCACAACCTTCCGGATCTATTTACCAGCTTACACCGAACCCGGCACTTTCGTAGAAACGCCGAAGAGGATCAAACCACCGAAGGGAGTCGAGACGATCCTGCTGGTGGAAGATTCTGAGCAGCTCCTCGCTCTGACCAAGCTACAGCTTGAAAAACTCGGCTACAAGGTCATTGCTTTTAACGATCCAGAGAAAGCGCTGAATGCATTCGAAACCATTGATAAGCTTGATTTGCTGGTAACAGATGTCATCATGCCTGTCATGAGTGGAAGAGATCTTTGGGACAGTTTGCGGGAACGCAAGCCGGATATCAGTTGCCTCTTCATGTCCGGCTATACTTCGAATGTTATATCCCATCATGGTGTTCTCGATTCCGGGATCAATTTCATCTCAAAACCGTTCACAATAAAGGATATCGCTACTAAAATCCGAGAAATCCTGAGCGAATAATCAGAAAACGAGCACGGTTCCGACACCACCTTCGAGAAATTTCTCTGGATAGAGCTTCTTGATTTCAGAAGCTCTGCGAGTACAATGCGTAGGGCAAACCTTCTTGATAGGCTCAAGAACCTCAAGTTCATCAAAATCGTGCAGTCCACCCACGATAATCACCTGATCGATTCCCGTTATCCCGCGCGTAATATACAGGATCCTGCGCAAGCCGGGATGTCCACAACCGATGATCACTACCGCAGTATCGTTTTCAACGATCACCATCGATTGCTCACGGTTCCCCTGTTCTCCGGTCGTGAAGATATTGTCGTAGATCACCGCAGGCGCACCGTAGTATTTCACTTCGTTTTTATATCGAACGCCACGGAATGATTGCGGATTATGTATAATCGCCCTGTCGTTTTCGTTGAGGATATGCGAAAGGCCACCGATATGATCGAAGTCGGGGTGTGAGATAAAAATATCGTCAAACGAAGCTGGGTCGATGTTCATACGCCGGAGATTCTCAAGCAGAATCTTTCCGTTGCCACCGGTGTCGAAGAGGATAGTTCTTCCAGCTGTCTCCACGATACAGGAGAAACCCCAGTCGCACACAAGATGATCGTATTGCGAAGTGTTGTCGTAGCAGATCGTGATTTTCATCGATTCTCCTTATTGTGTCAGAATAAATGTAAATATGAAAAGAACAAGCTTTTTTCCTTGATCCTTTTTCCTGTCCATGCCATCGTGTGCGAGAGAGAAAGAATAAAACACAAGAGGTAATTATGAATAAACACGCAATTGCGATTTTATGCCTTGCAATCGCATGCAGTTCCATGCTTGCGGCTGAAGAGACACTGATCCTCAACTACCATCGCTACGACGGAAACTACGATGGCTGGGGGCTTCACGTTTGGGGCGATGGTTATTTCGGTCAGCCGGTTGACTGGTCAAAACCCATGCTTCAGGCCGGCACAACCGACTACGGTGTATTCTGGAAGATCCCATGGGATGGAATCGGGACCATCAACTTCATCATCCACAAGGGTGACCAGAAAGATCCGGATGGCGATCGTGTCTTTCCCGATCCCGCCGGGAATCGACAGGCGTGGGCTGTCACAGATGATCCCATGACCTATACCACACGTAAAGAAGCCGAAGAGAATTTCGTCGGTGCTGTTGTAGGAAGCGACCTCGAACCGGAGACCCTCAAGCTGCATTATTTCCGTTTTGACGGTAATTACGCCGGATGGGGTCTGCACGTATGGGGAACCGGCTTCGAGGGCGGCGAAACGCAATGGACGAACCCACTCAAGCCTGCGGGAACGTCAGAAACCGGAGTTTACTGGGAAATCCCCTACAAGGGTGCCGGCAGCATCAAATATATCATCCATAAAGGCGATCAGAAAGACCCGGACGGTGATCGTTTCTACCCTAGTCCTTCACGAAACAAGGAAACCTGGAGCATCACCGAAGACCCAACTACCTATACAACACTTGCAGAAGCGAAGAAAAACATGGGAAATAAAATCACACGCGCCATCCTCACCGGTGACAATCAGATTGAGGTTGAATTCAGGATGTCGAACGACCAGCCCGTTAGCGTTACCTCTGACGGTAAAGCGCTGAAAGTAAAGAAGATTGAAAAGATTACGGATACCGTTTACAGGATTGATACCGCCGAAAAGCTGGATATAGCTACATCTTATACCATCCAAAGTGGCGATATGAAGGCAGGAACATCCGTTAGCTGGCAGAGCATCGACGGACTCTACACCTACGATGGCGAACTCGGCTGTTTCTACTCACCGCAGAAGACTACTTTCAAGCTGTGGGCTCCACTCGCCTCGAGTGTCACCCTGAACCTCTACCACCACGGTAGCGACACCACACCATACGAAACTGTCGCTATGAAGCGGATGGAGAAGGGTGTATGGACGACTGAGGTCACAAAGGATATCCGCAAAGTCTTTTACAACTACAGCGTTGTCAACGGTGGCGAAGAAAAGATCGTCCTGGATCCATACGCGAAATCGATGGCAGCCACTGACGGCAGCGACCCGATAGGCAAAGGCGCGGTAGTAAACACCACCTCGATCGGACCGAAACTGTCATACGCGAAAATTCCGGGGTACAGTAAACGCGAAGATGCCATCATCTGGGAGATTCACGTGCGCGACTTCACTTCCGATCCCGATATCCAGACCGAAGCGCAGTTCGGAACCTACACGGCGTTCATCGAGAAACTCGACTACGTGAAAGACCTCGGCGTCACTCACGTACAGCTTCTCCCCGTGATGAACTACTACTTCGGAAACGAGCTCATCAACGGCACTCGTGAAATGGAATATTCCACGCAGGGAAACAACTACAACTGGGGTTACGACCCATTCAGCTACTTTTCGCCCGAAGGCATGTACAGCACCGATCCGGCCGACCCCGAAAAACGCATCGAAGAGCTCAAGATGCTGATCGACGCCATTCACCAGCGCGGCATGGGCGTGATCCTCGACTGTGTTTACAACCACACCGCGCGCATGTCCATCCTCGAAGACATCGTACCCGGCTACTACCACTTCATGGACGCACAGGGCAACCCGAAATCGAGCTACGGCGGCGGACGTCCTGGCACGACCCACGCCATGACCCGTAAGCTGGTCATCGATTCGATTCTGCACTGGGTAAAGGAATACAAGGTCGATGGCTTCCGTTTCGATCTCATGGGCGATCTCGACGCCGAAACCGTGCAAATGGCTTTCGACCAGGCACAAGAGATTAATCCCGTTATGATCTTTGTAGGCGAAGGCTGGAGAACCTACACCGGTGACGACGGCGATCCCAGAACACCTGCCGACCAGGACTGGATGAACCAGACAAACGCAGCGGCATGCTTCTCAGACGAAATTCGAAACGAACTCAAATCGGGTTTCGGCAGTGAAGGACAGCCACGCTTTATCACGGGCGGTGCGCGTAACATCGACGTTATTTTCAACAACCTCTGCGGACGCCCCGGAAACAGCACTGCCGACGAACCCGGTGACGTTGTCCAATACATCGCCGCACATGACAACCTCACATTGCACGATGTCATCGCGCAGTCCATTCGCAAAGATCCGGCTATCCTGCAGAATGAATTCAACATCCAGTTGCGCATCCGGCTCGGAAACGCACTCATCCTCACCAGCCAGGGAATCGCCTTCCTGCACGCCGGGCAAGAATACGGCCGAACCAAGCAGTGGCTTGCACAAAGCACACCATCGTCTTGCGCTACCAACGTACCGGGATTCCATAACCCATGGTTCGTCGATAACTCCTACGATTCCTCGGATATCATCAACAAGTTTGACTGGGATAAAGTAGAAAAGCCCGGCATGCATAAGACGACCATGGAGTACACGCGCGGTCTGATCGCGCTCAGACGCTCCACAGACGCATTCCGTCTCGGCGACGCAGGTCTCGTCAGATCCAATGTCAAGCGCATCCCCAGCGGTAGTGTCAAACCCAACGATCTTCTCATCGCATACACCTGCACGGCCACAGACGGCACAGATTACCATGTGATTGTTAACTGTGACAGCCGTGCACGCGAATTCATCAGCAACATCAACCTGAAGAGCGGCACCGTCATCGTCGATCAGGACGAAGCAGGCATCTCTCCCATCAAGAAGCCAACCGGCTTCCGGTTCGAGTCCGACAGCAAGCTCGTCCTCGACCCTCTCACAGCCGTTATTATCAAGATGTAGGGCTATATCTGCTAAACGTTTCTTCTGTAGGGGCAGACCACTGTGTCTGCCCTTTCTCTTCATGGAGCGCGGACGTCCTCGTCCGCATGTTTTCCTGCCTAACCTGTGTTCCTGCGGTATAATCTTCCGAATGTCGATTTTATGAATGGTTGTGTCGCGCTTCGATATGCTCCTGCGTCGTAACGAGGGAGAGAGATGCAGGCAAGTGTGCCTTAGTACCATGGGTGGCTGTAGGGGCAGACCACTGTGTCTGCCCTTTTCTTTGTGAAATCATCTTCAGAATGTTGATTTCATGTGCGGTGGATGACTAATGAAGGGGGATGCCAAGCTTTGGAAGATTCGATTTATCAGACTTCGTCTGAAAATCACAGGGCTTGGCGATCCGAGAAAAAGAGATGAAGACGAGACGTCTTCATGAAGGAGAATGCCAAGCTTTGGAAGATTCGATTTATCAGACTTCGTCTGAAAATCACAGAGCTTGGCGATCCAAAGGGAATTAGAGATGCATATTTGGAGCTCTGCGTACCCAGGGGAGAGTTGCAGACCTTTGAAGATTCCAGGTTTTGTGCCAAAGCTTACAGGACGTCCGCGTACAAGGTTCAGGAGCTGGTCATGCTGCTTTTCATCCCTTTCCAGAACCCTCCCGAAAATAAAATTAGCAGTCAAAGAATTCGTTTGACAATTTTACCGCCCGATATTATCTTGTTGTCGAATTAGCGGTCGATCAGTGAGACTGCTAAGGAAATTATCGGCTTACAGGAGCTAACGTTATGAAAAAGAATGAAATCCGCGAAGGTGTCGTATTGCGATCACTGGTTTCGGAATTCATTAGAACCAACGATACGGTCGCATCCGGATTGCTATGCAGTAAGTACGTTCCTGATGTCAGCCCGGCAACGGTTCGCATTGATCTGCACAAGCTGGAGCAGAAAAATCTGATCTACCAGCCGCATACATCGGCAGGAAGGGTACCAACAACACTCGGTTTCCGTAAATACCTGAAGATGATAACACCGGGTCTCGGAAGAAAGAGCTACGATAAAACGCATCTAGTGCGCGACTTTATCGTAAAGAACTTCCGCGATACGCCGCAGACGTTGCATTACATCATGCGTATCCTGGCAAAGGAAACAGACCAGCTCAGTTTCGTGGCAGAACCGGAGATATCCTACGGATTCCTGAAGCGGCTGGAAGTCTTTCGCATCGGCAGTCGAAAGCTGCTCTTTGTGGTCAGCTTGAATTCCGGTCTGGACAAGACCGTGATTCTGAATACCGACTACGACCTGACCGAGCAACAGCTCCGAGTGCTGGTACGCTACGCGAACGATGAATTGATGGGCCTTCGGATCTACGACATCATGCACCATTATCTTGACGAACTGAATCACGAAGAAGGTTCGGAGAATCAGCTCCTATCGATTTTCCTGCGCGAGCTGCACAAGGTGATGATCGAGATCAGCAGCTATTTCATCCATTTCGACAGCAACATCACCTTCCTGGAGCAGCCAGAGTTCAACGAGAAGCACAACATTCTGCGCTTCTTGAACCTTATCCAGCAGCAGGACTTCCTGATTTCGCTGATGGAAAAGCATCACCCTGATAAGCCGTTCCACGTACTCATCGGCGAGGATCTGGGGCATCCTAACTTCAACGATGTAGCGCTGGTTTTCGCCCGTTACGAGATTTTCGATGTTCCGGGCTACATTGGTGTGCTGGCGCCGATCCGAATGGACTATGAGCGCAACATCCCCATCATCCGGGACATTGCGCAAGTTATAACGAAAACGACGAAAAAAGGTATGATGGTTCCACGTTATGAAAAAAGACAAGACGAAAAAGGCACAGGAAGCGGAAGCCAAACCTGTAGATGATAAGATCGAAGAAACTGAAATTCCGGTCGTGAACGAATCGGAAGAGAAAGAGATTCAGGAAGACGAACTGACCGTACTCCGGCGCGAGAATCAACAGCTTAAAGATAAGTATGTGCGCACGATGGCGGAATTCGAGAACTTTCGTCGCAGAAACATGGAAGAGCGCGCGCAGTGGATCAAGAACGCGACCCAGCAGTTGGTCCTGGAGATCTGCGAAGTAGTCGACAACTTCGAGCGCGCACTGGACGCCGGAAAGCAGGAACACCAGTTCGAAAGCTTCCTCAAGGGTGTCGAGCTGATCCATCAGCAGATGCTCTCGACGCTGAAGAAAGAAGGCGTAGAAAAGATTGAAGCCATGGGCAAGGAATTCGATCCCATGTTCCATGACGCGATCGCACACATGCCTTCAGACGAAGACGCGGACATCGTTTGCCAGGTTATCCAGAACGGATATATCATGAACAATCGCGTGATTCGCCCTGCCAAGGTAATCGTCTCGAACGGCGAGAAGCCGACTCAAAACAATGCATAAAACAAAAAAAAATAGATAAGGAGGAATGATCATGGGAAAGATCATAGGAATTGACCTCGGAACAACCAACTCTTGCGTAGCGGTGATGGAAGGCGGAAAGCCTGTCGTTATAACCAACGCGGAAGGTAATCGCACCACCCCGTCCGTGGTGGGCTTCTCCAAAGACGGACAGAAATTGGTGGGCCAGCTCGCTAAGCGTCAGGCAATCACCAACTCCAAGAACACAGTCGCCTCGATCAAGCGCTTTGTCGGTCGCAAGATCAACGAAGTAGGCTCGGAACTCGAGATCGTGGGCTACCCGGTTCGCAGCGGCAAGAATGGCGAAGCAACCGTTTACATCGAGAATACTCAGAAAGAATATACTCCACAGGAAATCTCGGCATTCGTCCTGCAGAAAATGAAAGAGACCGCCGAGTCCTATCTCGGTCAGGAAATCAAGGAAGCCGTCATCACGGTTCCCGCATACTTTAACGACGCTCAGCGTCAGGCTACCAAAGACGCAGGCCGCGTGGCCGGCCTCGAAGTCAAGCGTATCATCAACGAGCCCACAGCGGCAGCGCTTGCGTATGGTCTCGAGAATAAAAAGGAAGAGAAAGTCGCGGTTTACGACCTCGGCGGCGGAACCTTCGATATTTCGATCCTCGACATCGCTGAAGGCGTTGTGGAAGTGCTTTCCACCAACGGCGACACCCACCTGGGCGGCGACGACTTCGACAAGAAGATCATCGACTGGATCGTACAGGAATTCAAGAAAGCCGAAGGTGTGGACCTTGCAGGTGACCCCATGGCACTGCAGCGCCTCAAAGAAGCAGCCGAAAAGGCCAAGATTGAGCTTTCCGGAACCGAGAGCACCGACATCAACCTACCGTTCATCACGGCGGACGCATCCGGTCCCAAGCACCTCAACCTGAACTTGAGCCGTTCGCAGTTCAACCGCATGACCGCGGACCTCATCGAACGCTCGATCCGTCCGTGCCAGAGCGCACTCAAAGACGCTGGCCTCAACGTCGGTGAAGTTGACGAAGTGCTTTTGGTTGGCGGTAGCACGCGTATCCCCGCCGTTCAGGAAGCGGTGGAAAAATTCTTCGGCAAAAAGCCGAATCGCAGTGTGAATCCGGATGAAGTAGTGGCCGTCGGCGCCGCGATTCAGGGTGGTATCCTTGCTGGCGACGAAAACCTCGACAACATCCTTCTTCTCGATGTTACTCCGCTTTCACTGGGTATCGAGACCCTCGGTGGCGTGATGACAGCGCTTATCCCGCGCAACACAACCATCCCCACCAAGAAGAGCCAGATTTTCTCGACAGCGGCGGACAACCAGACCGCGGTGTCCATCCATGTGCTTCAGGGCGAACGTTCCATGGCACAGGACAATCGTACACTGGGTCGTTTCGACCTCGTCGGTATCCCGCCGGCACCGCGCGGCATGCCACAGATCGAGGTCACCTTCGACATCGATGCCAACGGTATTCTGCACGTCTCGGCCAAGGACAAGAGCACCGGTAAAGAGCAGTCGGTCAAGATCGAACGTACCGGCTCATTGAACGAAGATGAGATCGATCGCATGGTCAAGGATGCCGAGGCTCACGCTGAAGAAGATAAAAAGCGCAAAGAGAGCATTGCCTCCCGCAACGAGCTCGACACGCTCATCTTCAGCACTGAAAAGAGCCTTGGCGATTACAAGGATCAGCTCTCCGATGATGAAGTAAAGAACATCGAAGAAGCGATCAAGGAAGCGAAAGAAAAGCTCGAAAAGGGACAGACGAAAGAAGACTACGAAGCGGCCAAGGAAGAGCTTGCCAAGAAAGCGCAGAAGATCGGTGAGATCATGTATCAAAAGATGCAGCAGGAACAGGCGCAGCCAGGCGGAGCACAGCCGGGTCCCGAGGATTTCCAGCAGGCGCACGAGCAGCGCACGCAACAGGAACAGCCCAAGAATGACGGACCGGTCGACGCCGATTTCGAAGTGGTTGACGACGAGTAAAGAGCCTCACCCCGGTTCTCCTTCGTCAAACCGACCCTCTCCTGAAATCAGTTGAGAGGAGAACAGCCCAGGATGTTGGCTGTAACAAAAAGAATATAACCTCACCCACCCTCTCCCGCTCGCGGGAGAGGGGCAGGATGGGGACAATGAGGTACATCGATGGCAAAACGTGATTATTATGAAGTGCTTGGAGTAGAGAAAAACGCAGATCCAGCCGAGATCAAGAAGGCATACCGCAAACTGGCGATGAAATACCATCCGGACAAGAACAAGGACAACCCTGAGTCGGAAGAGAAATTCAAGGAAGCGGCGGAAGCTTACGAAGTGCTGAGCGATGCAGATAAACGCCAGAAGTACGACCAGTATGGACACGCCGGACTCGAAGGAGCCTTTGGCGGCGGCGGATTCTCATGGCAGGATTTCACCCATCAGGGCGAATTCAGCGACATCTTCAGTGGCTTCAGCAGCATCTTTGAGAGTTTCTTCGGAGGTGGCGGCGGATTCGGTGGCGGCGGACAACGTCAGCAGCCCAACCGCGGCGAAGACCTGCAATTGACCCTTTCGCTCAAGCTCAAAGAAATTGCCAACGGTGTCGATAAGAAGATCAAGATCAGCGTGATGGAGACCTGCGAGACTTGCCACGGTACCGGCTCCAGCGACGGAAAGAGCACGACCTGCTCGCAGTGCCACGGCACCGGCCAGGTTCGGCAGCTTCGTCGTTCATTCTTCGGCCAGATGGCAACAGTCGTATCCTGCCCAAGCTGTCGCGGCGAAGGCAAAATCATCGACAACCCATGCCCGAAGTGTAACGCCGAAGGACGTACCTCGGTCACCAAGACTATCAACGTCCACATTCCTGCTGGCGTGGCAGAAGGTCAGTACATCAGGCTTCGCGGTCAAGGTAATATAGGAAGACGTGGAGGGTCACGCGGCGATATCATCGTGATCATCCAGGAAAAAGAGGACGATATTTTCCAGCGCGACGGAAACAACCTCGTGTGCGATTTCCCCATCAGCTTTTCGCAAGCTGCATTAGGAACCGAATTGCAGATCCCGACACTTACCGGCAAAGTCAAGATGAAGGTGCCGGCAGGAACGCAGTCGGGCAAGGTATTCCGCATTAGAGGTCAGGGGCTGCCCGAAGTCAACAGCGGCTACAAGGGCGATCTTTACGTACACGTACGCGTTATCACGCCTACCAAGGTAAACGCCGAGGAAAAGCGCTTGCTCGAAGAGCTCGCCAAGTACGACTCCGAAAAACGCCTGCAACCGGGTAAGTCGTTCCTCAACAAGCTCAAGGAGTTCTTTGTCTGATGCCAGCGTTCTACTGTCCCGATTTCACGCAGAACAGCCCTCGCACGGTTCTCGCCGGCGAAGAGTTTCATCACCTGACGCACGTCATGCGCAAACAGTCAGGCCAAAATATTCTGCTCACCAACGGAACGGGGCTACTCGCGCAAGCGGTGATCGTCAAGATCGGCAAGAAGCATGCAGAATTGGATATCCTGTCCATCGAAGAGAAGAAGGCTGGCGTTCCGCGAATCGCCATCGCCTTCTCATTGCTTCGAAACAAGCACGATCACATGATCGTCGAGAAACTCACGGAGCTCGGATTCAAGGAATTTTTCCCGTTCATGAGTGACTTCACTGTGCGCAAGGATAGCGGAAACGCGGTGGCAAAATTCGAGGCTGTTTCAGTCGCAGCGTTGAAGCAGTGTGATGGCGCATATCTGCCCACAATTCATCCGATTATGGAATTCAAAGAGACTGTTCAATACTTACAGAATTCAGGCTATATACCGCTTGTTGCCTCCGAGTGGCGTCCGATGTCAAATCGTTGCACGCTGGTTGATGGTGAGCACGATGTTTGTCTGGTAATCGGTACTGAAGGTGGATTTTCGGATGACGAGCGAAATTGGATTTCGGATAGAAATATCGAGACGTTCACGCTGGGGAATCACATTGTTCGTGCGGAAACAGCTGCTATCGCAGCCGCAGGGCAGTTGACCGGAATCCTGATTGCAAAGGATCCATCGTTTTACTGATTGTCCTCCATCCACAAGATCAGCTTAGCAGCAGCCAATAGATCTTTCGCCATATAATCTGGCTTGAACTCCCACTTCTCGCGATCACGCAGAAACACCTCCCGTCCATACCCAGTCTCAACGAGTATCATCTTCATTCCGGCCTTCTTCCCGAACGCCACATCGGAATATTTATCGCCAATCATGAACGATTCTCGCACTGATACATCGTACTTATCCTGAGCCTTACGAAACATCCCCAGGCCCGGCTTACGGTCTTCGTGACGGATATTCCAGGGTTCAATAGTTCCTTCATGGTGATAGGGTGAGATGAATACTTCGTCCACGTGGGCATCCTCTTTCGATAACAGCTCATGCATTCTGTTGTGGATAATATCGAGGTCGTCGAATGTGTAGTATCCGCGTGCGATGCCGGATTGATTGGTAACTACGAACACCATGTAGCCAGCCTTGTTCAGCATGGCAATAGCCTTGGCTGCATCAGGAAACAGGTTGAAATCGTCCGGGTGGCTGATGTAGCCCACTTCGTCTTTATTTATCGTTCCATCACGATCGAGAAATACTGCTTTCATAGCGCTCATTTTACTCGTTTTATACTCTTGTTTCATAGAGAATGGGCAATCACAAAGGATTGCCCATCCAAATTCATGACTCCTGGCTTCTGGCTTTTACTTCAACATGATCATCTTGCGGATGTCGTTGATCGTTTCCTGCTCGGACACCGCTTTGAACTTGCAGAAGTATATACCGGACGAGACCGGCTTGGCCGATTCGTCTCTACCATCCCATTTAATCGAGTGGAAGCCGGCTTTCATATCCTCATCGCAGAGCTGCTTCACGAGCTGTCCACGCGTGTTGTATATCTGGATTTCCACTTTCGCGTCGTATTTGAGCCCGAACTTAACCTTCGTCTCGGGATTGAACGGATTCGGGTAGTTCTGATACATCGCGGTCTTCTTGGGCTCCACGTCGGCGATTGACGAGGCAGGTCCCATCGTGAGGCTGTATTCGGCTGGATCGCTGTCGATATCGATGGACAGACTGACCGGTTCGTATCCAGTTTTCTCGAGGGTCACTGCATAGAGTTCCATATAGACACCCGAGAGTGAAACCACGCCCGTGTCGTCCGTAAGCTCGTTGAATTCCATGTTGTAGAGGCCGTCGTCACCGATCATCTCGATGCGCACATCCTCGATCGGAGTAGTTTCATCTGATTCCAGAACGGTGAACGTGACATTCGCGAACCGCTTGATCACGATATCGTCGGTCAGAAGCTCATCGCTGCTACCGGAGGTGTAAACCGCGGTCAGGCTGTAAATATAGGTACCGTCCGGCTGCTCAAGCAGATCGTCAGTGTAATAATCGTTGGTTGTCTGCGCGATTTCACGCCAGTCTCCATTGTCTCGCTGCCGCTTGACCGAGTAGTAGGAGAGAGAGCGCGTCTGTTGTAGCGGTTGATCCTTCCGTCCCTTGTTCGAACGCAGGTTGGTCGCCCCCGGAACATAGTGCTCCCAGTTCAGATGCACGCGATAAACTGCATCCAGTGCCCAGCTGAATTCAGTAGGCTGAACCGGGGAATAGACTGTCAGCGGAACTTGTTGCCGCATCAAGTTTCCGGCCTTGTCGGTCGCTTCGAGATGGATACTGTACTCACCGTCATCAGATCCGTTGTTGGCGAGTGGTTCTCGCAAGGTCCATATGACCAGTGAATCGCTGTCCACAAATGGCCCGTAGGAGTGCGAACCGGCCACAATCTCGCCGCTCGGATCGAACAGCGTTACCTTGGTCAGGTTCGGAGTATAGTACATGCCAGATGTGAGATCGGAGTACTTCACCTGAATCGCGGCTACGCCGTTACTCGATTCGGTACTGTCACCCGATACTTCATGGTAGATACCATTGATGTCGCGATAGAGAACCTCGATCGGTTCCGGTGCTACGGTATCGTACATCATATACTGATACTCATGATATACTGCGCCAAGCTCGTTTTCGGCACGGATGCTGATCGTATAGAGACCATCGTCTTCCCCATCGGTATGCAGATCGCCATCCAGCTCCAGCCGGACGACCATGCTCGAATCGGTCGGTTCGTAATAGAGGTCTCCGCCATGCGGTGAATAGACAGAATCGCCACTGGGGAATACCATGCGAATGTAAGTCAGATCCCAATCCTCGACGATACCGAAGTAGTCCTTGAACTCGCCTTCAAACTGCGGAGGATCGAACTCATGGGTGTTGACGTAAGTGTAATCCATACCCCATGGTTCCCATTCGATCAGCTCTGGAGTTGGATCGGAGACAAAAAGGAATGAGTAGGAATAGATCTTGGAGTTACCAGCCATATCGGTCGCTTTCAATGCGATGGTGTAATAAGCAGAATCATCCTCACCCGGCAAGATGGGATCGTTCAATATCCAGCGATACTGGCTTCCAGATACGCGCTTCACACCAGAAACGAGATCGCCATTCGAATCTTGAAGAACCAGGTAGGTAAGGTTCGGAGCCGGATTCAGACCGGATGTGGCGTCAAAGAAATTGACCGTCAGTGAATCGATACGGCCCGAGTAATAATCGCTACGCAAGAATCCACGTAGCTGGTCTTTACGATTAGTATCAATCATCTCGCGGTTGATGCTCACGCCAAATGATGGCTGATTCGATTCCTTTGTCCGGTCGGTAAGCGTGACTGGGTAGGAATTGACCTGAAGATTGCTGTAGACTGGCTTGGTACGGTCGTAGGTGAAGGTGTAGCCCATGGGTATTTCCTCACCCGCTTCCAGCACAAGATACACTCTCACTTCGAATTGTCCATCATCAACGCCGGTTGCAGAAAGCTCTTCCTGGAATTGCAGGTTGATAACCGTCGTTGTATCGGTGTAAGCAAAACCGAGTGTCGCACCCGAGCCTTCGCTCGGAGTGGTCGGATCACCGATGATGTTTCCGTCCGGGTGCAGCACTTCGATGAAGCTGTGGTTGGTATCGATATCCTCTTCCATCAGCTCATATACTTCGACGGACACATGATCGATCGAACCGTTCTGATAGGAGAGATCCTTCGGATAGAAATCCGCTTGCACAGTATTGAGCAAGAACGTGATGTTGCTGGTATAGGTGTTTCCAGCCATGTCTTTCACGGTGGTAACCACGGTAAAATCTTTGTTGATCGCCTTGAGCAGCGTGTTGAAAGTATAGCGTATGGTGTTGCTCGTTGGTTGCGTACCAACACCCGGCACCAGGTCGCCTTCGTCATCATAGACGCGGATGAAACAGGAATCGATCGCGACCGCGTAGTTATCCGAGACATTTGCCTCGCAGAACACGATTGGCTGATTGATCTCCTCGTCACCTTCAATATATTCGTAGGTATTGTCTTCCATATAGAGGCCAATGTTGTCTACGGTCGGCAGGATATTGTCGAACGAGAATGTGTAGGTCTCGCCGAAAGCAACGCCGTCGGTGTTCTCCAGTCTATATTCTACTTCATAATCACCAATCTGCGAGATCGAATCATCCAACGTCAGGTTCAGCGTGTAAAGCGGAGCTTGCGTATCGTCCAGACTCAAAGTCGCACCATTACCATCCTCGATTGCACTACCAGTTGGCGGATGAAGGATGATGTAAGTATCGTTCGGGTCGTCGTTTACACCGATCGCTTCGGTGAACAGGATGGAAATCGTGTCATCCGTAAGCTCATTCACGATCGAATCTGGCGTGGGAATTCGCTGACTGACCTGCGGTGCGTTGGAAGCGGTTAACATGAAATCGATACGACCATTCAGCGCATTTCCGGCTATATCCCGTGCACGGTAGCGCACCGAGTAGCCGCCAGAGTTCTCTTCGTTAACCTCGATCTCGTGGGTAAGCGTCCAGATTACAGTTTCTTCTTCGAAGTGCAAGGTCCCATCAATCTGGTTACCGGCTCCGTCGTGCAGGTGTACATAGGAAGTTGAAGTATCAATCGAAGATATCGCGTCGGTCATGTCGATCTGCACCCACTGGATGGTGTGGTTGATAATCATGTTATCGAAGACCGGGGTCTCGAACTCATCGTTGCACACCTTCGCGCCGGATGCGATCGGGATGCTGCTGTCGAATATAAAATTCGTAGTATCCCGTGTTACCGAGCCACCGCTTTCGCCCTGATAGTTGTCCTGCACCGCCCATCGAACCTCGTATGGCCCATTGGCAAGCGCGCTGTTCGGAGTGAAGTTGAACTGGTAATCGTCGTCGCCAAGAGCAACGAAAACCCTCGTTCCGGCTACATAAGCACCATTATCGTCTATCACCAGAATCTGGCTGCCATTGAAATTCATGCCTGCACCTTCGTAGTCGTGCACAACGCATGCTATATGGTTATCGGTCAATGCGTTCACAACAGCGCCATCCGATGGATTATAGCTCATAATCTCAGGTGGAATGATGGCACGGTATTCAAAATAAACCGAGTCACCGGTTACGGCCGTGTTACCGAGTAAGTCGGCAGCCTTTACCCACATTTCGATCTCGAGCTGTTCGATATCATCATCGACAAGGTAATCGTAGTAATAGGTGCTGGATGTCGGATTCTGACGTGTAGCCAAATGCCAGCTTACCGCATTGCCATAGAGTGAGAATCCGAATTTGACCGTGTTCTGATCAACGCCGATACCGGTATTATCGTTCACATATGCTTTCACGCGGATGGAATCCTGACGGAAAAGCGTGTCCGGCGGTGGGAAGAGTGGATCAATGAAAGGCGCTGACGAATCTAGATAGACTGTCACCGCGTTGGATGCACTGCCGAGGTTGTAGGCCACATCTCGCAAGCGCACGTAAATCTCATTTGCACCCTCTTCGAGCGTAACCGGGAATTCGAAGTAACCGGGGTAATCCGGTGTGGTCTGCACAACGCCCTGATAGACGTCGTTCAGGTAGAGCAGCACTTCGGATGTGACATCGTTGCTGATTCCTGCCATGGTGATATCGGGCGTATTGACATACGTTTCGCCACCCAGCAGGAAAATATCCGCTGGCTCGGGGCCGACATTATCAACCACAATCGGCAGGTGCAAGCTGACCACATCCTCGCTGATGGAAACGTCCTGAGCAGTGACTTCCACCTCGTATTCGAGCTGGTCGCCAACCGCTACCGGATCGCCCATATAGTTGAGGCCGTTCCAAAGTGTATAATTAGATGTCGGTGTATCAACCGCATCCACGAGTGTCGCCACAACTGTATCGGCAAAAACATCCCAGACTTTCACCGTCACGTAACCGCGCTCGGAGACTTGATACTGGATCACCGCCTGGTCGAAATAGCCGTCCAGATTCTGCGGTGAGATTGTCCCGGGATTGACTGACGATGTCACCTCGATTGGATAGTTATTCACCAGCAATTCACCGGATTCCTCCTGAGCGTGCATCGCCTGATCAGTCACGATAATACGATAAATATAACGTCCATCTGGCATTATCTCGTCGTCGATCTCGATGTTACCCGGGACCGTGACATTATATTTGAAGTTGGGAGAAAGCAGCGTACCGGGATAGAGCGGATGCTCGACATTCTGGAAATCGCCGTAGTAAATATCGTATAAGTCATTCAAACTGTAAGGGCTGCCGCCATCGTTGAAGATGTTGAACGTGCAGTTACCTTCCACGATGAACAGACGCAAGTAGTCGTAACCGGTGTAGTTATCTTCGTTCTGCGATTCATGGTCGTCCGACCCAACGCCGCTAACCGTAAGATACGGGTAGTTAACGTTCCCGATCTTGAACATGCTGGTACCGGTCTCGATCTCGACCCGGTTGTGCTCGCTGCTGCCGTTTCCGCCGATAATCAAGTCGTATTGCGCACCGGGTGAGAGTGTTACCGTGTGATTCGGCTCGTTTCCTCCAACGCGCACCACGAAGCAGTAACCGCCATCGGTGAGTTCGTCGAATACACTCAAGTCCGGTTCGGTAATCGTGAGCCCGTCGGCCTCTTCCACGAAGTTAGTTGAAACGTAGTTCATGGCGGGGTCGTTTTCTTCGCGCCAGAGGTTGACGCGGATCAAGCCGATATAGCTGACGATCACATCGTCCACCTGGAAGCGCACCTGATGGAAGTCGTTAAAACCGTCGTCGTTCGGAGAGAACGGATTCGGATAGCTGGCAAGAATATCGATGATCGGCGGGGCTGTATCGACTTTAATGTTAAAATCGCATATGTATTCGGCTGTACCGAGGATGATTCCCAGGCCATAGCTTCCATCCGGAACGATACCCGGATAAGCGCCCGTGTTCGAGCTACCATCCCAGTCGTGTTCATTCCAACCGGCAGCTGCCTGGACATCGACCTCATAGACCACCACATTAAATTCGTCGAAAATGTAAATCGTGGTGATGCCGTTACCGCTAACGTAGTAGTTAATGGTCGTTTCGTCTTTCTGACCGTCGAAGTCCGGCGAGAAGGGGTTCGGCGTGACCGAAACGTTTGCAATCGCCGGAGACGGAACCGTCATGAGGATTTCGTGCTCGACGATCAAACCGCCGGTATCCTCCGCCGTGAAGGTAATGGTTTCGGTTCCAGACCAGTATGGAGCTGGGATCAATGTCACGACGCCATTGTTGATGCTGACATCTATCTGGTTGTCACCATAATAATCATAGACCAGGAAGTCGCCGTAAACGATATCGTAGTCGTCAAATACAAAGTTCAGATTCAGGCTGGAATCGACCGAGTTATAGGCAACCGAGTGGAAATCCACCGGGTTTTCTACGTAGGGTGCGTCGTTTACGGGAGTAACTGTTACCGTCACCGCCTCACTCGCGTTCTCGCCATATACGTCGGTCGCAGTGAAAGTGATGGTCTCTGAGCCATTCCAATTCTGCTCTGGTGTAAGCCCAACGAGTCCGTTTGTAATCACCACGGTGATCTGGTCGCCCCCTTCATAGGAGAAATCCAGCGGATCGTTGTTGGCGTCGTAAAACACCTCGTTGAGGTTGATGCTGTAATCGGTATTGTCCTCAGGAAAGCTGAAGTCATCAACCGGATTGGCGACGACAGGCGCTACGTTCTGCGCATGCAAAACTGTCATTCCCGCAATAGTGAGGATGAGAACAAGTAGGATTCGCTTCATGGCATTACTCCCGTTTATCATGGTCGAACCTGAATAATCTCGAGGCTTTCGTTACATGTAAGATATGCGAAGTTGTTCGCGATAAAAACTGATTTGGCGATGGTATCGGTGTCGATGGTCGCCACCACGTAGGTGCCGGATGGTTCGGTAACATCGAGGATAACCATGCCGTTAGTACCGTCAGCGACATATGCGTAACCGGCACTATAGGCGCATGACATCGCAAAGCCGATCGTATCGATTCGATCAACCAGCGAAAGGCTAGCGCGGCTGAGTTCCGTCAGACCGTTCTGCCCGGAAGCAACCAGAAGTCTGTCAGCAAAGAAGACGATCGATCGTGCTTCACCAATACCCGTTATGATGTCGGTAATTTGCGGATTGGCGGGATCGCTGATATCGATCTTCTTCACGCCTTCCGCGCCGTCCGCGAGGTAGAGATTTTCCTGATCGATCTTTATACCATAGCTGATGCCCTGTGTGTTGAGTTGCTGGATGATCATCGGATTCGCTGGGTTATCATCCGAAAGTGCGATAACCACCAGGTTGGCCTGACCATCTGCTATAAACGCGTAAGGCTCGTCATCGATCTCGGTGACCTCGACATCGTAGGGGATATCAATCGTCTCGCAGTAAGAGACGTGGATCGGGCTGGTGATATCGCTGATGTCATAGACATGCAGACCGCCGTTGTAGTTGGTGGTATACAGCATATCGTCACGGGCATAGACGCTCATGCAGCGTCCGGAGAGTGAGATGGTTCCTTCCAGAACCGGGTGCGATTCGTTTTGAACGTTCACGACCTGGATTCCATTGTATTCACAGGCGATGAACGCGTATCCATTATAAACACAGATGTCTCTTCCGCCGGTAGCCGTGAGGAGCGAACCTTCCTGGCTGATATTGAAAAGGATTGTCACTGCATCGGAATAGGCAGAGTAAAGCTGTCCTTCGCTATCCGTGGAATCGGCGTACGCTCTGACACGATATTCGAGGCTTGCCGCCGGCACGCCCACAAAATCAACCCACGTTGAATCGACGGTAGTGCCGATCTGTTCGTAGTCGCCGGTTCCAAGCTTTCGTTCCACCAGAAATCCGCTTTGTTGTTCGCTGTTGACATTCCAGATAAGTCCGATCTGTTCCTGCGAGTACTGTGTCGCTTCGAGGTTGGTCGGCGCGGGGAAGGAAGGCAGTACGCTGTCTTCCAGATAGGCTGTTCTCGAAGAACCGGAATAGGCATAAATGCGATATGCGACTTCCGAGGCGAGCTCAACCGAATCGGTAAAAGTAGTTGTGTTGGGTGCAAGCATCGCGTAAGCGTTATTCCAGCTCCCTTCGATGCGTTTGTCGATCTTATAGCCGATCTCGCCGATGGCGTTATCTTCCCAAGTCAGCAGCAATGATGCTTCCGTTTCCTGTGTGATACTCAGATTAGTAGGGTTTGTGGCGGAAGAAAACCAGCCGACCTGCTGTGAGAACTCGGAGTAACTACTGTCCTCCGTGTAATATGCTCTGACTTTGTAGCTGTAAACAACGTTGGAGCCGGTATCGATCTCGTCGATGTACTCTTCACTGTTATCCTGAGTGATGTCATAGACTTCGTTCCACTCGGATTCACCTTCCTTGCGGCCAATGATAAACAGCAGGTCATCGTAGGTCGAATTATAATTCCATTCCAGACGTATCTGTCCGTCGGAAACCCTTTCGATGGTCAGATCGTAAGGTGAGTCCAGGTCATTTTTATCTACGGTTTCGCAGCCGGACATCATCGCAAGGATGATGAGGCCAAAAATCAGCAGGCAGGCATGTCCCTTCATTTTCCCTTCCCTTTTTTAGCAGGAATTCTCAATTCATAGACTGCGCCCACATCGGTATTCTTAACCTCGAGACGCGCATCGATCTTACGTAAATAGTAATCGGCCAGGCACAGATTGAATGCCGGGTCGTCCTGATTATGATCTTCCAGAGCCGTACCAATCGAGCTGATCGCCACTTCCGGAATCCTTTTACCATCGTGCTGGATGATAACGAGCGCATCGTTACCATCCAGCCTCGATTGAATCGTGATTGTATTGTCGTCATCGCATAGCGAGAGGCTATGCCCGATGATTTCAATGATTGCATTCTGCAAGTAGCACGGAATCGTATCGACGATTATCGTGTCCTGTAAATCAAGTTCAACATCCAACCGATGCTTGTACTTCATATCGGCTCGCATGAAACCATTCACTTTGCCGATCAGCTCATTCAAGTCCATCACCATCGATTCGACATTGGTGTCTTTATCGACCATGAACGCCAGCGCGGACAAAATATCGTTGATCGCGTCCAGTTGCCGGGTTATTTGCTCGAGCCCCTTGAGGTCGGGCATCTTGAATGAGATAAGCTCAACTCTTCCTGTAATCCCCATCAGGGGGGTATTAAGGTTGTGGATCACTCCGGAAAGCAGTTTGCCGTATTTGGCCCATTTCCGCAAGTCTTCCATCTGGATGCAGACATCGGTTTTTGTTGTATTCATGAAATCTCCGGTATTATCCGAGACTCTTCATCTCTTCGCGGATTGCGGTCGCAAGGCGCTTCACACCTTCGATGTTCTTTTCATTCGACATATACGAGAAGTTGATTCTGAGCGTATTGGCTCCGGATCCATCGCAGAAGAAATGCGATCCGACCACAAACGCCACTTTCTGTTCAAGCGCTCTCATGAAGAGCTTGGTTGCGTCCATACCTTCGGGGAGTGTCATGAACAGGAACAGTCCGCCTTCGGGACGTGTCCAGGTCACACCTTCCGGCATGTGCTTATCGAATTCCGCCAACATGATATCGCGCTTTTCGCGGTATAAGTTAATTATTTTTTCGATTCGCGGTCCGAGGTATCCCTTTTCTATGAATCTCGCTGCGATTCGCTGCGTGAATGGCGGGGTACACAGGTCAACTGCCTGCTTGGCAACGACAAACTTGTCCAGAATGGTCTTGTCGGCAATTACCCAGCCAATACGGAAGCCGGGACAGAAGATCTTGGAGAAGGTACCGAGGTTGATAACCTGCCCCTTGTTGTCCAGCGCGTAGAAGGTCTTCAGGTGCTCGCCTTCAAAGCGGAGCTCATGATACGGGCTATCTTCAATAATGAGGATATCGTGCTCGTATGCCAGCTCGAGAATCTTGATACGACGGTCTTCCGGCATGGTGACGCCTGCTGGATTCTGGAAATCTGGAATCGTGTATATGAACTTAGCCTTTTCACCCTTCGCACGGAGGTCTTCAAGCGCTTCTTTCAGCTTGTCGTAACGCATACCGAATTCATCGTGCTCAACGCCGACAAACTGCGCGCCATAACTGTTAAATGCACTGAGTCCGCCAAGGTAAGACGGCTTGCCGACGATCACCTTGTCGCCACGATTGATAAATATCTTTGCAAGGAGGTCTAGACCCTGCTGGGATGCTGTTGTGACCAACACGTTATCGATATCAATGTCAAAACCTTCCCTGCGGTAGTTCTGCACGATCATCTCGCGGAGAAGCTTGTCGCCTTCCGTCGCACCGTATTGCAGCGCAACCTGCGGCTCGTTTTCCATCACTTCGACCATAACTTCTTTCAGTTCGTCAACCGGGAACGACTCGGGGGCGGGAAGTCCTCCGGCAAAAGAGATAATCTCCGGGTCCGTTGCCAGTTTCAAGAGTTCGCGTATCGCCGAGCGTTTCATGCCACGTGCGTTATCCGATATTATAGCTTCAAAGTTCCTGACCATGATTCCTCCTTCTTTGGTCAAATCTATCCATTAATACGAATCTTATTATTCGGTACCAAGTCTATCGAAATGAACCTTCTCAATCTGCCGATTGATGTTCTTGATCAAGCGCACATCGACAGTAATATCCATTTCGAAAACCCGGTCTTCATCATTGTAAACTTTCTCGTGAACCTGAGCGTGATCGTATAAAAATGATATCAGGCTCTGTAACTCAACCGGGACTTGCAGTGTAATTCTTCGCTTCTGCCTGTCAATGAAGTAACGAACCTTTTCTGTCAGATCATCCAGATTCTCGTCGAACGCTGCCGAGATGAACACCGCGTGCGGGTACTCTCCAAGCAGCTTCTTTCGTAAAAACGCCAGTTGCACCGGCTTTACCGTATCGCATTTATTGAACACCATCAGGATATTCTTCTGGTGCGCTTTCAGCTCCTTCAACACCTTTTCCACAGATTCGATATACTGAAAAAGCATTGGATTGGACGCATCGACCACGTGCATCAGTAGATCAGCCTCTTCCACTTCGATCAGTGTCGAATGAAACGCCGAGACAAGCGTATGCGGTAGTTTATCGATAAATCCAATGGTGTCGGTGACGACAATGTTTTCCTTACCATCAAGATAAAGTGCTCTCGATGTAGAATCCAGCGTCGCGAAAAGCTGATCTGCCACGTAGATCTCTTCGCGTGTCATGCGGTTGAAAAGCGTTGATTTTCCTGCGTTGGTATAACCCACCAGCGCAATGGAAAGGTAGTCTTTGCGCTTCTGCCGTTTGACCTGCGTTTCCTTTTCAATGACCTTAAGCTGATCTTTTAAAAGGGTGATCTTGCGTTTGATCTCTCGACGATCTATCTCAATCTGCTTTTCGCCGGGACCACGTGTTCCGATGCCACCTTCGATCCTCGAAAGGTGCTGCCATAGATTTCTCAACTTTGAGTAATTATATTCAAGCTGCGCCAGCTCAACCTGGCACTTGGCCTGCTTGGTGCGAGCATGGAGCGCGAAAATATCAAGAATCAATTCGGTTCGATCAACTACGTTGCAGTGCGTAAGCTTCGCTATATTGCGAGCTTGCGCCGGTGTGAGATTATCGTTGAAGATGAGCGTTCCGACACTCTCCTTATCTGCTTCGGCCTTGATCTCGAGGATCTTACCCTTGCCGATGAAAGTCGCCGGTATCGGTTTCTGGCGTGACTGGATGAACACGCCGATAACTTCCGCCTCGGCTGTGTCGGCAAGCCTGCCTAGTTCTTCCATCGATTTCTCGTACTCCGCGCGCGAACTGGCTGGAGTCTGCAAGCCGATCAGGAATACGCGTTCCTTCTTTTTATCGGTTCCGATTTCGGTTTTTATTCTTCCTCCGCTTGGTAAACGAGGACTTTTTTGTTTTTCCTGCGCCAGTCGATATATGCCTGTCTGATTTCAAGCAGCCAGAGTGTTTGTTTGTTTTCGTTCTCGAAAGTTATAATATCGAGATAATGAAACTTGCCATTTTTACCTTTAAAACTCTTTTGCGGGAGTTCCACAACGACTTGATCATGTTTGCGGAGTATTGTAATTTCGTTCATGAATACTCCGGGAGCAACTTCCACAACAGCACGTGCTTCAACTGATCCCGCACTTACGTCTCTAAATTTAATATCCATATCACCTCACATTCTTACACGAGTACATGTTCAGTACCTATTTTCTCTTTTGTCAAAGGAATTTTCCCAGAACCGGATTGTCGTCAATGATTTTAGTAAGTTACGAGTGGTTTTCAGGGATTTCAATAATTGGCTATCTATCATATATTCCATTTCTTTTCAGTAAGTTACGAATCACGTTCCATCCAACCTCGACAAGTGAATGTATCAGCAAGCTTTTCACGTCATCCAACCACGCCGGCTTGAATCAAATCGTGCATATGCAGCATGCCTATCTGGTGTTGGTCTTCATCTACAACCGGAAGCATGGTAATCTTATTGTCTTCCATGATATTGAGCGCATCGACAGCGAAAGTCTGAGCCGTCAGACGCTTCGGATTGACTGTCATGCATTCGAGCGCGCTGAGCTCCAGCACGTTACCATCTTTTTGCAGGATCCTGCGGAGATCGCCATCTGTGATGATCCCCAAAAGCCTGCCATCGGCATCGCAAATACCAGTACACCCAAGACCTTTAGCGGTCATTTCCATGATCACTTCCTGCATAGTAACATTTTCGCGCACAATGGGGTTACGCTCCCCGGCATGCATCAAATCACCCACCCGCAGCAGAAGTTTTTTGCCGATCGTCCCACCGGGATGAAACCTTGCATAATCCTTCTCGCTGAAATCGCGGCTCTTGAGCAGTGCAATCGCGATAGCATCTCCCATGGCAAGCGCAACGGTGGTGCTGGATGTAGGAACGAGTCCTAGCGGCTCGTATTCCTTGGGCACACCGCAGTCGATGACGACGTCAGACGCATCCGCGAGCTTTGATTCGAGATTACCGGTGAAGGCGATAATCGGCACCTTCAGGAATTTCATGTAGGGAAGGATGGAGATCAGTTCCTGTGTATTGCCTGTGTTGGAAATCGCAATGACTACATCGCCCTTTGCGAGCATCCCAAGATCACCGTGAAGCCCTTCGGCGGCGTGCAGGAAGATGGCTGTCGATCCCGTACTGGCAAGCGTTGCCGCCACTTTCCGCGCGATGATGCCGGTCTTCCCCATTCCTGTGACCACGATCTTGCCTGCGCAGTTTTGCAGCAGCTCGATCGCTTTTTCCACGTTTTCATCCAAACGTTCGGAAGCCATTCTGATCGATTCGGCCTCCAGATTCAGCTCTTTTTTTATCTGCTCGATGATGTTCATGTTGGTCTCCCGAATCTTCTTTTATGTCCTTTCTGCTCACGTTTCCTCGCTTACATTGTTGTCCTTCGACTCCGCTCAGGATGACACAATGTAAGCAAACAATGTCTTCACTTATCCTTATGCGTTATCCGGTTCAGTTCAGCTCAGCTTTCACCATTTCCTTTATGTGTCATACGGCTCTGAACAGCTTTCACGTTTTCTTTTTGTGTCATCCTGAGCGGAGTCGAAGGACAGCAAAAAAACGTTCATTCTTCATTCACTGCTATGATAATTCTCAGAGCTTGAATCATTTTTGCACTTTGCAAGCTCAATCAATAGTTCATACTTACCGTTGATTAACGCTTGTTTTTTCTTTCTTGTCCAACCTTTTATCTGTCTCTCAGCAGCAACCGCATCCCAAACATAGCCGAAATCTTGCGAGAAAACAAGTTTCACAGGCCTTCGGCTGGAAGTGTAGCCCTCGATAATCCCTTGATTGTGCTGTGACATCCTTGCCTCGATATCTGATGTTGAGCCTGTATAGTAGGACCCATCAGAGCATTCAAGGATGTAAACCCAGTACGTTTTCATGAGTGCTGGTACCTCACGTTTCCTCGCTTACATTGTTGTCCTTCGACTCCGCTCAGGATGACACAATGTAAGCAAATAATGTCTTCACTTATCCTTATGCGTTATCCGGTTCAGTTCAGCTCAGCTTTCACCATTTCCTTTATCTGTCATACGGCTCTGAACAGCTTTCACGTTTTCTTTTTGTGTCATCCTGAGCGGAGTCGAAGGACAGCAAAAAGAAAACACTCAACCCAACAGTGAATCCTGAACAATATGAAAAAAGCACTCCCATCATCGCGTGATAATGGGAGTGCAAAGTTTACGACTTATTGCTTCTTTACGCTCTCGATATCGTCGATGATCTTCTGGATTGCCTGATCGATCTCGAACGAGCCCACATCACCTTCACCGTGGCGTCTGATTGAGGCAGTGCTGGTATCTTCTTCGCGCTGACCGAGGATGAACATGTACGGGATCTTCTTCATCTCGGCTTCGCGGATCTTGTAGCCGATCTTTTCGTTACGCAGGTCGATCTGCGCACGAATACCGGCTTTTTTCAGCTTGCGCAACACGATGTCGCCGTAGTGCTCGAAGTTTTCGGAGATCGGCAGCACCATCACCTGAATCGGGCAGAGCCAGGTCGGGAAGTTACCCGCGTGGTACTCGATCAGGGTTCCGAAGAACCGTTCGAGCGAACCGAGCAGCGCGCGGTGGATCATGAACGGACGATGCGGCTGGTTATCCGCGCCGATGTATTCCATGTCGAACCGCTCGGGAAGATTGAAGTCGAATTGGATCGTGCTGAGCTGCCAAAGTCTGTTCAGCGAGTCCTTGACCTTTATGTCGATCTTGGGACCGTAGAACGCTCCACCGCCTTCGTCGATGTCGTATTCGATCTCGGCTTGCTTGAGCGCAAGTTCGAGCGCGTCCTGTGCCTTGACCCAGTCTTCCACCTCACCCACTGATTTCTCGGGCTTTGTGGAGAGGTAAACCTTGAATTCCTGGAAACCGAACGCACGCAGCATGCTCAGCGAGAAGTCGAGCAGCTTGACCACTTCTTCATTCAGTTGATCTTCCGTGCAGATGAGGTGCGCGTCGTCCTGAGTAAATCCGCGAACGCGCATCAGACCGTGGAGGGTTCCAGACCGTTCGTAGCGGTACACGGTTCCCATCTCGGCATAACGTACCGGCAGCTCGCGATAGCTGCGCAGGGACGATTTGTAGATCATGATATGGAAGGGGCAGTTCATGGGCTTAAGATAGTAGTCCTGACCTTCCACCTCAATGGGCGCGTACATCGATTCGGAGTAAAATCCGAGGTGACCGCTGGTCTTCCAGAGGTCGCTGCGTCCGATGTGCGGTGTATTGACGAGCTGATAATCGGCATCGAAATGCCTGTCTTTCCAGTACTGCTCGATAATCGCGCGCATCATAGCGCCGTTCGGGTGCCACAGCACGAGTCCCGCTCCGATCTCGTCGGAGATTGAGAAGAGGTCGAGTTCCTTGCCAAGCTTACGATGGTCGCGCTTCTTAGCTTCTTCCAAATCTGCAAGGTACTGCTTGAGTTCCTTCTTGGTCGGGAATGCGATACCGTAGATGCGCTTGAGCATCTTGTTGCGTTCATCGCCATGCCAGTATGCACCGGAGGTCTTGAGCAGCTTGACAGCTTTGATCTTACCGGTGTGCAACACGTGCGGTCCGCGGCAAAGGTCAATGAAGTCACCCTGTGTGTAGGTCGAGATCGTCTCACCCTCGGGGAGGGCCTGGATTAATTCGACTTTATAGGGTTCGTCCATCTTTGTGAAGATCTCGAGCGCTTCCTCGCGACTCACCACCTTACGCTGGTAAGGGAATTTCTCCTTTGACAGCTCTTTCATACGCTCTTCGATCTGTTCAAGCTCTTCGTCGGTGAAGGCCTGTTCGCGATCGAAATCGTAGTAGAAACCGTTCTCGATTGACGGCCCGATACCCACTTTGACATCAGGGAACAATTGTTTCACGGCCTGCGCCATCAGGTGAGATGCGCTGTGCCAATAGATATCCTTACCGGTTTCGCTTTCGAATGTATGGAAGAGAATCTCTGCATCTTCCGTAATCGGCTCCATCATATCGACGAGCTTCTTGTTGACTTCAGCGGCGATTGCACGTAGCGCGAAATTCTCGCTGATTCCCTCAGCGATCTCCAGCGGCGTTACGCCGTTATGATATTCTTTCACGTTTCCATCGGGAAACCTGATTTCAAGCTTTTCTTTAGCCATAGTATCCTCTTTTTATCTCATTATCATTATTATTTACGATCAATAACCCTCGGCCCGTTTCTTGATCCAGGAGATCAGCCAGACAATCGCGATGATCACCAGAATCATCCCCAGAATCACCATCAGTTCGAGAAAATAGCTGTGTTCTTTCACCTTGCGGTGGCTGGAACCGCCTTTCTCACCGGTGCTCTTCAATTCCTGCTCGATCTTGTCTGCGGCTTTGTCCAGCGCGTCCTGCGGACTGAGCTTACCGCGCAGAACCTTCTCGATCACATTCTCTTCAAGCTGTTTACGGGCAGAATACCACTCCGCGATCGGCGGCTCGAACGTCGAATAGTTCAATTGGTCATAGACCGCCGCGATCTCGGGATATGTCTCCAGTCGTTCTTTCAAGACCGGTTCGTCAAACGCACTCTTTCGCACCGGCATGTAGTAGGTGTCATACGACCACTTCGCCGTCTGCGGTGCTTCGGTAAACCACTTTACGAATTCCCATGCTGCTTTCTCGACCTTAGGATCCTGCCCACGGAAGATCACCACGTTCGTTCCGCTGATGATATTGCGCTTGGTTTCTCTGACCGGGATGGGACCGATTCCCATGTAGAAGTTAATGCCGGTCAGTTGCAGGTACGCCATCGAAACGCTCGAGCCTTCCACCATCGCCACCTTGCCGGCGAGAAAGTCGTTCTGACCCTCGTAGCCAGTGGAGAGGTAGGCCGTCTTGTCTTCGTTCAGCAGTGCGGAAAGGAAGTTAAGCGCTTCCACACCCGGTTCTTGATTGAACAGAGGGGTTCTGTTGTCGGGACTCATGACTTCCCCGCCTGCCTGCAATAGCAGATTCTCGAACTGCCATGCACTCACGGGGAACGTAGTCCCAAAGACCTCCGGAACGCCATCGTTGTCTTCATCGACCGTCAGTTTCCGGCAATACTCCCGAAATTCGTCCCATGTCTCGGGACAGGAGTACGGATCGAGTCCGTGCCGGAAAAAGGCGTCACGATTGTAGTACATCACGCGGACGCTCTTGTTGAACGGGAACGCCCAAAGACGCCCGTCAAACGTATTGCTCTGTATAAATACGGGGAAAATATCATCCAGCGATGCGCGGAATTCGGCATCCTGTGCGATAAAATCATCCATGGGCACAAGCTTGTCAGCCTCCATGAAGTTCGCGATCCACGATTCGAATGCTTGCGCGATATCCGGCTGCTCGTCAGCCTGGATACTCGCCATCAGCTTTGTGGAAAGCGCGGAGTAGTTTCCCATGTTGATCGCTTTGATATAGATATCGGGATGAGTGCTATTGAAGTCTTCCACCAGCGATATCAACGCATCGCCAAGCGGACCACCCATCGCGTGCCAGAAAACCACCTCGGTCTTCTTGCCTTGTTCGGCGGAGATATTCACTGCCAGAACCATCATCAAAAACGGTAGAATCCATTGCAACCAACGGCTGCTTTTTCGCATCTTCTGCATGAGATTTCTCCCAATTTAACGTTTGGGCGTAAAGTAGAATGGGCTCCAGCGGCGTCAATGAATTTTTCGGTTAGCATAGGGTTACGTTCCAGCTCTCAGCACAATACCCGAATCACCGCGCAGCAGATTCGTTCGTTTCGCGACTGCTCGCGTGGTGTTATACACCATATCCTCGTATCCGGTAGTCTGATGGTGTATTATATCCACGCGAGTGGGAGCGATCGGACGAAGATGCGCGCGGATGCCATTATTGGGCTGAATTCCTTGACAACAGCAATTGAATCCCGCCAATTGTAAATTGATTAAATGTTTTCGGGAGGACTTATGATAATCGATTCCCGGTATGAGGTAATCGAGCGCATGGGAACTGGCCTATGGGCAACGGTTTACAAGGTCCAGGACATCCGCACGGGCAACATCTACGCACTGAAATTGTTCCAAAAACTTGATTCCGAGGCGTTTTACGAGCGCTTCTCAGCCGAAGATATGCACCATATTACCAAGATCGAACACCCCAATCTCTTGCAGGTAGTCAATTTCGGTAACATGGGTAAGCATATCTATTATCTCAGTGAATTCTGTGAAGGACGCTCCCTCAGCTCATTCAAGTTCAAGAAATATAATATCGAGCTTCTTTACGATATTATCGTCCAGATTTGCTATGCACTCAACGCACTGCATCTTCAGAACATCGTCCACAAAGACCTTAAGCCCGAAAACATCATGTATAACATCGTACGCAACAAACCTGTTGTGAAAGTGCTCGACTTCGGATTCGCTAAAATCGATTTCCAGAAGAGCCAGCAGACAATTAGCGGTTCCCTGCCCTATGTCGCGCCGGAAATTTACCTTGGTAAGGGTGCACAATTCGCCAGTGATTACTATTCGCTCGGGGTCACGCTCTACAAGATTACCACCGGTATGCATCCCTTCTCTGTGGAGCAGATCACCAACCTCATCCAGGGAAATCAGCAGACGTTCATCCCGAAATTCCCGCGCGAACTGAACCGCGACATCCCACCGCAGTTGGAGAAATTCATCCTCACGCTGCTCGAGAAAAATCCTGGTGACCGCTATCCAGATATTGAGAGTATCATCAGCTATATCAACCGCATCCAGCTGAAGAATTACCCCTTCTCGCAACGGCGCTCCGCGGTTACAATGCTCAAATTCCGCTCGTACTTCGTGCGCGAAACCCACGCACATCAGCTCCTGGACTACATCCCGCTTGTGGAAGGTGGAAACGGCAAGCTGGTAGTCGTCATAGGTGGTGATGGTATCGGAAAGAACAACATGCTTTCCCTCTTCCGCTACCACCTGCTCAACGACGACTACTTCATATTCGACTATGAGTGTAGCGCTACCAATACCGATCCATTCTTCGCTCTCATCAAAGAATTTTATTCCTCGATGAAGACCAACGAGAAGCTATCTGCCGACCTCAAGAACATTTCAGAGAAGATGAGGAAATACCTCTACGAGTCGGAGGAGTCAGCCGGCGAACTCACCGAAAACAAAGAAGAACTGAGGCTGGACTTTGCCTCGACACGCAACTTCCTCTTCCACCTCTCGGAAGATAAACCGCTGATCTACATTATTCGCGCGGGGCAATACCTCACTCGTGAGACCATCGACTTCGTGAACTCGATCTCCAAAGACATGATCGAGCGTAAGATTCTGGTTATTATCAGTGTCGATGACCCGAGCAAGGTCAAAGGCCTGATTCACTCCATCCAGTTCCGTATCGAGCCATTCTCGCGTCAGCAGACGACAGAATACGTCGAAAAGCTTGTACAAACCGAAGTCCCGGAATCATTCGCCAGCTTTATCTGGAAACGATCGAGCGGTATTCCGGTATTTGTACGCGATATACTCATTGACCTTACGGATAAGAAAAAGATATGGAAACGAGCAAAATTCAGTTTGGACCTCGATACAAGCCAGTATATTCTGCCAAAGCATCTGCTCCACTCGGTTTACAACCGCCTCGGGCATCTATCCGAAGAGGTCTATTTCTATCTTCAAAAATTGTCTGCGGTAAAAACACCCATCTCCAAATCGCTTGTACAGGCTATCCTCGGGATCGACGAAAAGACCTTCTTCTTCATGATTCACGATGCACTCAATAACGAGGTGTTAGTCGCTCGTGATGAATTCTACCAGTTCGCCTTTCTGGAAGCACAGCAACGTCTATTGAGCGAATGCTCGGATGAGGAGATCAAAGAGGTTTCGCTGAAAGTTGTCGATTTCTACAGCGATAAAGAGGTTGATGAAATCGCCGTTTGTAGAGGCATCATCGATAATGCCAGGCTCGCTGGCGATTTCCGTGAAGTGCGCCGCTACAAACTTCGCCTTGTTCAGATATACGATCAGCACTACATGCAGGACGATGCTTTCTACATGATCAGCGAAGTGATCTCCATTGATTTCTCGGAAAAAGTGGAGCTTAGTAGCACTGAAATCATGCACGACCTATCCGTTTTTTCAGAGAAAGCTGAACTCTCAGGCCTCATCCAGAAAGCACTCGAGCGAATCGAAACAATCAAAGAGTTGCCTGACATCTTCGAAAAATACTATATTCGTGGTACATTCCAGTTAGGGCTGGATAAATATCAAACCGCACGCGAGCAATTCGAGATCGCGCTCAATAAATCTATCACGGGAAAGCAACGGATTATGGCCGTTATCGGTATTATCTGGAGCTCATTCCGTATAAACGATCTCGATACTGCGACCCAGCTCATTCAGATGTACGACTCCGTCTTTATGCTTCCAGATCTGAGGGTGTGGTTCATGGACCGCAAAGCGCTGGTGATGGGTTCAACCGGGCAACCAAGCGAAGCGATCTCCATGGTCGAGGACTTCATCTCCAGGCTCGAGATGAATGACGATACCAATTTCCTCGTGCGACTCGGTTCGTTATACAACAACCTCGCGTTCCTTTACATCAGCCAGAAATCGATCGACGAAGCGAATGCCAACTTCCATCGTGCTCGTGAAATCTGGGAAAAGGTGAATTACGTCCGTTCGCTCGGACTTGTTTACAATAATATCGGTGACCTCGCACTGCGACAGGGCGATACCCAGACCGCCTTCGATTTCTTCACAAAAGCGCTTGACATTTGCGAAAAAGTCGATCAGAAACGCGGACAAGTTCTAGCCTATGTCAACTTCGGCGAAGCCTATATCAAGCTGGGCGAATTCCAGAAAGCCGAAGCTTCTCTCAATCGAGCCGCGAAGATCAACAAAGAAATCGAAAGCCTCGAGTACACCTACTCGATCGAAAACAACCTCGCACTCGCAAAGAGCAAGATCAAGGGATTCGGCCACTATTACAACTTCATTCAGAAGACGAATCCCGAGCTCATCGAAGGCCAGATCGACTCTTTCAATCCGCTGGTAAAGACCTATTTCTACTACCTTTATCAAACTGGAAACATCAGCCAGATCAACCAACTCATCCAGAACAACACCAACCTCGAATTCACCAAACTGCACGAAGAAGAATTTCAGTACCAACTCATAGGCCTGAGATTCATGGCGGTTGGCGACTGGAAAGAAGCACTGAGCAATCTGCAGAAGGCAAAGTCCTATTCAGAACGTAACAAAAGTGCGTATGCCCAGGCGATCCTCAACATCCGAGAGGCTGAATGTTACATCGGTATGAAACTTCCCGAGGATGCGTCAAACGCTCTAGACCGTGCTCAAGTCATGGTGGATCGATACTCGTTCAGTTACTGGAAGAGCTCAATCGATATCCTGCGTTGCGATATTGATCTCCAGATTAAACACATTCCACTTCGTAAAGTTCTGCGTCATCTCCTGATCCAGTTGGAAAAAGTCCGTGGTCACGAGCACTTCATTTTAGAGATTGCTATCCTGAAACGCCTGGTGCGAATCTATGCGGAGCTCAACGCTCCGGTGAAAGCAAAGGCATATTTTACCGAGTTGAAAGAAACGGTTGCAGAGGTTGTAAAAGGCATTCCCGAAGGCGATGCCAAGTTATTCAAGTTGACCATGGCGCTTGATCGCGACGACTACCGTGAGATCAAGATGCCCCATATCGATAACCGCAACAAATTCTATAAAGAGGGTTGGCAGGAGATGCTATATGATCTCTTCAAGCTGAACGAGATCGACCGGATGAAGTTCTTCATTGAAAAGACCATCACCAACCTGCTTGCCCCCGAAAGCTATGCTATCATTCTCACCGAAGAGCGGCAGAACAAACGCGATCCTTTCATGACATACAATATGGATGAAGCGACTCTTTTCAGTGAATCATTAGACGACCTGATCGATAAAGCTCTCAAGGAAAACCGTATTATCAGCCGTTTCATCGATGGCGCACATACGGTCATCACACCGCTACGCATCCGGGCTACGATGGTCGGTTGCCTGATTATCGCCGACGCCGGCGAACTCGATTTCAAAGGTGTAGAAATGCGCATGATCAAAGCGCTCAAGCTGCACCTCACATCCATTCTGATGCGCATTAAAGAATACGGTGAGCTCAGCGAGAAGATGAAGATGCTGCAAAAACTCATGCAAGTGGAGCAAGAGCTATTCTCCATCTACGATATCGGCAAACTCGAAACCGAAATTGTTGCTTTCGCTATCAATTTCACCCGCTACAGCCGCGGATTCCTGATTAAGAAAGACGAATACGGCAACTACGTATATCAGGTTGCGATGGACGATAAAAACCAGATACTGTCCGAGTGGGTTAACATCAGTAAGACGCTGCTTAGCGAAGTGCAGATGACGCGCGAACCCATCTACACCATCAACGCCATGGCGGACAACACGTTTAAGAATTCCATAAGCGTGCAGGATTATCAGCTCCATTCGATCTATTGCGCGCCTATCTATGTCGACAATGAGCTCCACGGCTTCCTTTATCTGGACAACTACAATTCGTCCCGCAAGGAAGTACCACTCAATAAGGATTTCATGCGCATCATGTTGATCCAGGTATCAATTGCCCTCAAGAACGCCCGTCAGTACGATGCACTCATGAAAAAGAACCTCGAACTGCATACGCTGGATACAGTAAAAGATAACTTTATTGCCATCGTTTCACACGAGCTGAATACACCGCTGGTTACACTTCAGGGATATGTGAACCGTTTGCGAAAAGAAATCGACTGGCAGGATGAAGATCAGGTCAAGAACATCACAAAGGTGGAAGAAAGTGTCCACAAGCTCCTGACCACAACCAAGGATATCGTGACACTGAACAAGTACAGCATGATCTCGACAATCGCGAAGGAAGAAACCGAGCTGAGACCGCTTCTGGAAGAAATCTCCAAGAAATCCGAACTCGTCTCCATGGACAGGCATATGCACATCCAGTTGGAAATTCCCGAAGATCTTCCAAGGGTCGATCTCAACTGGGAAGCATGCGACTTGATGATATACAATCTGGTTCTGAATTCGATCCGTTTCACCAAGGACTTCGGTAAAATTGTCATCGGCGTTCGTCATTCGGCATTCCCGCGTGAGAAGATTGATGAGCGGCCATCCATTGTCTTCTACGTTCAGGATAATGGAATCGGTATTCCGGCTCATGAACAGGAGAATATCTTCAAGAAGTTCTATGAGGTTAACGACCTGTGGTCACACAAGTCCGGATTTGTCGAATACCGATCCAGCGGCCTGGGATTGGGACTCGCAACATCCCGCCGTATTGCCGAACTGCATCATGGCAAGATTTGGATCAAGAGCAAGGAAGGTGAGGGAACTACGGTCTTTATCGCGATTCCGCTGGCAGGAACCAGAACTCTAGTATCAAAACGGAATACCGACAACTAAATGATATAGCATTTCAGAGACTGATAAATACAGGGCAACCGTTATAGGTTGCCCTGTATTTGTTTTTGTCGAACAGAATCAATTAAAATAATGCGAAAATGAAATTTCATGAAGATTATTCAGCGGAATTAGAAATGTGAGAAGTATCTTCAGGCTATTGCCTGTGGGTATAAAAAGTAGTGTGTCAGTAAATCAGATCACAACCACCGAGTTGTAGCATCCTCCTATCGGTGATGGGACATAACCATCTGCATCCCAGTCATTTTCCCAATTCGCTTCGTCAATCAGGAATCGATACTGGTATTCTTTACCGGTTTCGAGATCGAGCGTGATACTCCAATCCCCGTTCGTGTCCCTTTTCATGGGCATTGAGTTTTCATCCCAGTTGTTAAATTCACCGACAATGTGCACCTTTTTTGCATCTTTTGCAGCCTGCCAGGGTAGGTGGAACGTTACGTTACACACCGGTTTGGTTTTGTGATAAAGCTTGTGTGGTTTCATCCTCCAGGCTCCTTCTGTTGAAATCACTTTATTAAGAAAATAATGCTAATCTCAATCTGGGCAAGATGGTTTTATTTCGTCGAATCCTCTGGAGGTATTGATAGGCAGAAAATCGTGATTCCGTCAACGTCTTTTTTGTGATTTTTCTTCTTTTGATCGGCACTCGATGCAGAGACGTGCGTAAGGAACGATCTTAAGACGTTTTTCACCAATATATTCACCGCACATTTCGCAGATGCCATACGATTTTTCATAAACGCGCTTAAGCGATTCGTTCAGCTTGCGAAGCTTTCGATATTCTTCTTCCAGGAGATACACTTCCTTTTCCGAACTCTCGGTATCAGAGCCCAGGTCCGCCTGGTGAAGTGAGTAAGAAGAGAGATTCCCTGAATTCTCTTTCGCGCCACGTCTCTGGAAATTCTCGATGTCGCGGATCACCTGCAGGGTGTCTTCCTTTTCCTGTTCGAGTACTTCCTTGTAGCCTTGCAATTGCTCATCAGACAGTGTTTTCGCCGCCATTGCTCATGATCTCCTGTATCGTCGTATTTTTATATCACCGAGATAAGCTGAATCATACTCATTTTATGCCGGTTTTACGATGCAATGGACAACAAATAGTAATCGCTAATTCCAGAGCAAGATATTTTTTTGGTTTCTTTGTGCGGTGCTTTTTCTTCGAAGAAGTTTCCGATGGGGGTTGCGATTTCAACTGGGGGCCTGTAATCGGCTGTAAACTTTATTTACCGGTGTTCAAAATGTAGTCAACAAGCAGCCGTTCGTGCATGATTACACCTTGCTGGAATAGCCTGAACCCTATGTAACCAATATTCGGGGCGAAGTAAAAACGTTGACCGTAAACATCGCTGGGCGTTGTTCCGATGATACAGAGTGCAACCTCGTTACACATGAAGTCACCGGCAGGAGTTGAGATGAGCGTGTCAACTGCGGTGCAGAATACTTCCAAGGTATCGGTTACCAGCCATTCCTTATTAATGTAGTCATACTCGATGTCGGGATAGATCCAGCTTTCACTTACCGCCACAGGATATTTGATTTTTAGGCAATTAATCAGTAACGTATCGGTAGAGCTGATCCCGCCAAGTGTATAAAAGCCTTCCTCCCCATTGTAATGAAGCCATACATTGTCACTGTATTCGCCCGTTTCGAGATCCCGCCAGTTCCAGAAAAAGACCTCGCTTTGTTCGTCCTCGCCGGTATCGGCCATCATGGAGCCGGTAATGCCGATATGCAGTAACTTGACTTCACCCGTGCTTCCCGATGAATCGATGTAGGACCACTCATTGCCAATCGCAAGCGGGACCAGAACATCCTGCGAATCAATTTCAGATTCATCTCTAATGTCATCGCATGATATCAGCAGAAGGGCCAAAGTAAGTGACATGAGTAAAATGGATAGAGTTACCCTATACATGATTTCCTTTGTAGGGGGATAAAATATCCCGGAGAAGCGTCTATCTGTTAGTTCAATGCTTTCAGTTATCTTATTGCGTTTCGTTTGGCATACGTAAGGAGTTTGTAATTCCGCAAAGATTTTCAGATTCAACTTGAGTGTGTTGATCGTAGTAGCATGAACATTCAGATTGCTGTCTCCGGGACACTGCGCTTGTGAAATTTGTATGATTAAACGTTTTACAATCAGATTGATACGTTTCGAGAAAGGCATGATGCACCGCACTGCAAAGAAACCGACAGCTTTCAGAAAGCTTGGAACGGATTCGGCGCACGTTGTTCGATGCATTCATTTCGATATTGTCCTCAATTAAACACCCGGAAGCAAACACGTTATCCATCTCTATAACAACCTTCCTATGCGGCGGGATAGACCGGTTTGCATAAATTCATTGCTCAGATACAGATTCAGTTTCAGTTTCTCGCGGGAAGAAGATGAAGAAGAAGAAGAAATACACGGGAAGAAGAGGAAACCGGAGTGATGCTCCCGGGGCGTTAAACATCTATTGGATCCGACAGCCGCCAGCTGATATTCGCCAAACTGTAACGGCGAATCGACAACTGTCAATCTTGAAGACACACTGCAACCAATGGCTGCAATCACATGGTTAAATTCGCTTATCAAGGTTCTACACGAGTGAGTTACGACATTGTAAACTTTTTCCACAATCCGATATTCCGGATACACATCATGCTTTACAGCGTCGAAGAAAGGGGATAAACTGAGGTTCTGCTTGAATTCAAGGCGGTTCGCATAGGTGGCGGTACAATTTTCAACAACAGATTCTGCGGGTGCGTCCAGATTCGGGATAGCAGCCCTGAAACAAGCATTGCAGGTTTCATTGCCAATTCTCAGTTTCTTTTCCTTTTTCAGTTTGGTCATTCCAACTCCAGTTCGAGATTCATCATCAGGGTTCACGACCTCAGTTTATCCATGTGCCAGGTTGAAGCATAAACCGGCCCAATCTCGCAAAATAATTTGACAAACTTGTGCAGCATTGCTAAATTCAGGGTGTAATCAACGTGATATGGAGGAAAAATGGAACAAATCGATAAGACCTGGTTACTCACTCAGGCACAATCAATTAGCAAAGACGACGTACTGCGGTTACTGGATAATATCGAAGGCGTCACAGAAGAATTGAGCGAGGTCAAAGAACTTCAGGAATTAAAACCGGACGTAAAAATTGCACTTTCTTTGACTCAAGAATACATGGACGGAAACTTCAAGGATATCGCGTGGGAGAAGATTCAGGCCATCGCCTATTCGCTTCTCTACCTCACCGAACAAAGCGACGCGATTCCAGATAGCACACCCGGAATCGGTTTCCTGGATGATTTCGCTATCATCGTCCTGGCGCTCGAAGTTGTTCAGGATGAGCTCGAGGCTTTCAAAAACTGGAATCACGAGCATCTAAAAGAAAACTATCACCTGTAAACCTGGAGGAATCTTGCCAAAAATCCGTATAAAAGTAAACGGCGAGTTTTGCACCAACATCGAGACCGACCATCCCGTGGCCATCAAAGATGTTGTTGAGAACTGTGCCCTGAAAGATAAGTACGTTCTCACGTATCGGGTAAATAATTCACATGTCAACCTCGACTATGTGATCGATCAGAATGTCGAGATCGACTGTATCACCTACGATTCGCTGGAAGGTATGCGCCTATACCAGGATACCGCCATCTTCATCATGATGAAAGCTTTCAACAACCTGCACGGGGGCAAAGCCGAGTTGGTTGTCGAACACTCCATCTCCGACGGTATCTACTGCGAGGTATTCGGTGATTATACCCTCACCGAAGACGACGCCAAAGCGCTCAAAAAAGAGATGCAGCGCATCGTGAAGGGTGATTTGAAGATCGAGAAAACCACCTTCGATCTCGTGAAAGCTTTGGAACTCTTTACAAAAATGGGCCGCAAGGATGTTGTGGAGAATCTCAAAACGTGGACCAAAAACGACATCACCATTTTTCGATGCGGAGCGTATCACGACTACTATATAAGGCAGCTCGCGTACAGCACTGGGCTCATCCACACGTTCGACGTCGTTTACTACAAACCGGGGCTCGTCCTGCGCCTTCCCAAGGCCGGCCAAACAGAAATAACGACCGATCTGCACATACCCGAACAGCTCTACGCCGCACATCAGGAGCACGACAAGTGGCTCAACATTCTACGCATGCACAACGTTTACGATTTGAATAAATATGTACACAAATATACCATCACCGATGTAATTCAGATCGAAGAAGCTTTGCACGAACGCAAAATCGTGCGCCTTACGGACATGATCAAGAGCAAGCCGGAAGCGCGCATCGTGCTCATCGCAGGGCCATCGTCATCAGGCAAAACAACCTTTGCCAAAAGGCTTTCCGTCCAGCTTCGCGTTGTTGGACTCAACCCGATCGTTATCGGTATGGACGATTATTTCCTGCCGAGAAACCAGACACCTCGTAAAGAGAATGGTGAATACGATTTCGAAACCGTACACGCTATTGACATCGAGCTATTGAACGAACATTTGAAGAAACTGCTGGACGGCCAGGAAGTCGAACTGCCCAAGTACGACTTCCAGACCGGCGACCGTGTTTCCAGTCACCACAAGATCAAGTTGGGTACAAATGACCTGCTCCTGCTCGAAGGAATTCACGGCCTCAACGATCAACTCACGCCACACATTGAGGCACGCCACAAATTCAAGATCTATATCAGCGCGCTCAATCAGCTCAACATAGATAAACATAACCGTATACCTACCACCGATTGCCGTAAAATCCGGCGCATCACGCGCGACAGTAAGTATCGCGGCTATACCGCCGAGGACACACTCAAACGGTGGCAGAGCATCCGTGAAGGAGAAGAACAGAACATCTTCCCATTCCAGGAAAATGCCGATGTGATGTTCAATAGCTCATTGACCTATGAACTCGGCGTCTTGAAGAAACACGCCATTCCGCAGTTGAAACGGGTTAGCCAATACTCACCCATGTATCTGGAATCGCGACGCCTCCTGAGAATCCTGGAACACTTCGCGGATATTCCTGACAATCAGGTTCCCACGAATTCTATTTTGCGGGAATTCACCTTCGGAAGCGTTTTCAAATATTGATATGGCACAGATTCTGACCTGGGATGTCGATTATACGCCACCCGAACAGCCTTGGAGCGTAGTCCGTTGCGAATCGCGCAAGACGATAGAGGATTACCTGACGACCGGCAGCATCATCCTGCTCAGTCCGGGAAGATTTTACGAGCACAAGCTCTTCTTCCTGCTGGCCAGGCTGAGGCTGCCGTTGGTAGCAATTGCCGTAGTCTCCAGTAACGCCGATGTTCCCGAGATCATCGATCACATCGACGAAAGCGGTATCGAAGACTATATCCGATCGAAAATGATTCGCAAGCTGAGCGTCGATCAACCGAGACAGGAGATTGCGATTGCCGAGTCGTACCTTACGCGTGGCAACCACGAAGATCATGTCGATTTGCTGATCGTATTCGATATGGATGGCACGATCGTGCGCTCAGATGGATTTACGTATGCTGCGATGAAGCGCGGTTTCGAGATCATCTACCGTGAGGAAGGCATCGACCGAACCATCCCAACCTACGAAGACCTGATTCCTCAACTCGGCTTGGGAAAGGGCTCGATCTATCAGCAATTTCTTCCGGAATCATCCCACCATCGCTGTGATGAGCTGCGAACCATGGTCCGGCAGAATATACGGCAGCGACTTATAGATGGCGAGGGCGAATTCTTCCCTACCGTGGAAACAACCCTGTACAAATTGATCAACTTGGGCGCTATGCTGGTGCTCGCCAGCAGCAGCCCATACGATTACTTCTATCCAGTCGTGGAAAAATTCCAGCTCAGCAGATTCTTCCAGTCGGTGCTGTGCCTTGGGGAACGCCCAGGCCAGACCAAAGCCCACATGATCCGTGAAATGCAGGAGCGTTATCATCCCGCGAACACGGTGATGGTTGGTGACAGATATGTTGATATCGACGCGGGTAAAGAGTGCGGATGCTTCACAGTAGGATGCGCGTACGGATTCGGTTTACCCGATGAAATGGAAGGCGCTGACGCAGTGATCGACAGCTTCGACCAGTTACTGGACAAAGTAGCGTTTCTTACAAAGAATATCAGATCGCGTTCTTAATGAACGAATAGGCTGCCGGTGCTCCAGTCGTAAGAATCGTAAGCACCGCAAGCGCGATAATGAGCGAAATATCCCCTGCTGGTCTAATTAGAAATGCCTCGTTCACGACATAGGCAGAATACATATCGAAGAGGAATGCAGCCGCCCAAAGAAGGAGCATCATGCAGCCCTGAACGTCTTCCATTCCGGCGAAAACCGTAATGCTCGTTCGTAGCATGAGAATGGTTGCAACAAGTGCTACAAGAGCTCCGAGCGCATATCCTCCGTTACCGTCGAGCATTATATGGATCGCCCAAAATGACGTGAACGCATCCCATATCGTAATCAGCCCTAACACCAACAGTAAAAATCGCTTGACGTACAGATTCATCGTGCTACCTCTATAATAATTTTTCGGGGCAACAATGCTGAAACCGTTCCAACGTTGTCAATACATAGAAGCAGGAATATATTCTTAATAGGATAAAGAGGTACGCAAATATGCTGAATATTTCGATTCAACGCATCGGTGAGACACTGGTGGTAAATCTTATCGGTAGATTCGATGGCTTGGGCGCAGGAATTTTCGATGACGAAATCATGCCGTTAACTACGGTGAACAACAGTTTACTTCTCGATTTCACCCAGGTGAAATTCCTCTCAAGTGCCGGTATCCGGTCGCTTCTTACTGTTCAACGAGCACTCCAGACTAACGAAGGTAGTATATCGCTATGCGGTGTCGATGAATCCTGCATGAAGGTGCTGGAGATTTCAGGACTCGCAAATCGCTTCTCGATCTTCGTCAGTGCAGACGAGGCACTGGATGCGCTGTGTAAGTCCTGCGGCAAAGAAGAAACCATCTCGATTGATGAACATAGCTACACGGTTCAACGCTTCAACGGAGCACGATCGTTCATTGACATATGGAATGGCCCAGAATCAGGTGGACTGGAAAAGATCACGCTGGATGAGATCGTGTTCGCACTTGGTAACGGAGCGATGGGTAACAGCTTCCAGCAGGCACAGCTCAACGCGGGACCTTTTATCGTTGCCCCAGGCATGTTCAGCGTGAAGCCTCAGGATCTTCCATCCGATTTCCTGGTGACAAACGATCCGCAAAAAAGCGAGGTTTGGCTTTCCGGTGCGACTGAAATCAGCGGCAATCCCGACCTGCTTCTTACATCCAATGACACTACGACTTTATTGAAGCTGCTCAAAGATATCCGCGTAATCACCGATCATGCAGATACACTTGCATATGCTGGATTCCTCGACAATACGTTTATCTTGGGATTTCTTTCTCCTGAAGGTGACGAGCTTTTCAATAAACTCCACGAGATGAAGCAGCTTCCCCCGAAATACGGCGTACAACTTCGCGAAACAAGGCTCGAATCCGCTGAGGATATCAAGATATCCGTCAAGCGGAACATGACGCTGGACAATGTTCTTGAGATGACCGAGTTGCCTCTATCCACCAAGGTCAGGAACGTTCACGTATGGGTCTTCCTGCCAGAGAAAACTCGAGATGCCTGCGAAAAGAGGCTTTCGATAGAATATGATTCTCAAGACGACGCCGATCCGCGCAACGATGTGATCATCCGCCGAATCTATCGGGATTGTAGCCGGGTCGTCCTCAAACGCCTTACCGGCGGTTTCACTTCAAAGACCTATCGAGTAACGGGCTACGATAAGCAAAAACGCAAGCTATTGCCATCCGTACTTAAGCTGGGATCACCCGAGGTGACCCGTTCCGAAGTCCAGGGTTGCACGCGATTCGTGAAACCATTCATCCACAACAACAGCACAACCATCATGGGTGATCACTACGAGGAACATTGGGCCGGGCTGCGCTACAACTTCCTCGGGATCAACGGCCCCGAAAGCCAGCTGACCATGTTCACAGATATTTATCGGCGCGAGAACCCGGAGAACAGCCTCCCGATCCTCAACCGCGTATTCACCAAGATCCTGAAACCCTGGTATGGCCAGCCACGCTGGGAAGAGGTTCACCTCTACCGTGATCACGACCCGAGGAACCTCTTCAAAAATCTGATCCCGACTGCCGAAGAAGTGCTCGGCATTGATTCGACGCAACAGGAGATATTCATCCCCGAGCTGGATCGCACACTCGTCAATCCTTACTGGTTCCTCGCGAACCATTACGATCATCATGCAAAGATGCAGTGGTACACCTGCCCAATTCACGGCGACTTGAACATGCAGAACATCTTGCTTGATGAAAAGCAGAATATTTACATCATCGATTTTTCAGAGACACGTATCCGTAACGCCGTTGCCGATTTCGCGAGGCTCGAACCGATCGTGAAAACCGAGTTTACAAGGTTTGAATCAGACAATGATCTGGTTCGATTGGTTAAGTTCGAAGAAGAGCTTTGGAAGCAGAGAAATCTCGGCGACGTAATACCTTACCGCAACGACGATGACGATCCGGGGTTGCGTAAGGCCTGGGAGACTATCCGGTTGATGCGCTCCTATGCGAATCAGGTAACAATTTTTGAAACAAATATGGTACCCTATTTGCTTGCAGTACTGGAGTGGACATTGCCGATAGTATGCTATGTAAATGTGGATCGTCATGCAAAACGATTTTCCATGATCAGCGCTGCGCTGATGTGTCAGCGAATCATGGAATCGGGACTGGAACAACATTACTAACCGCCAACATGCGAGGATAAAGTGCATATCAAACTTTACGAGGATTATCACGTCGTCCCGAATAAGATCCTCATCGTAGAGAACGACAAGATAAATCGGCAATACATGCAAGCGATCCTGGAAGAAGAAGAGAAATACGAGATCGAAACCGCAGCCAACGGACAGGAAGGCGTCAGGAAGTTCGAGACTTTCCAGCCCGATATTGTTCTGATGGATGTCCGGATGCCGATCATGAACGGCTATATTGCCTGTCGTGAAATCAAGGCACGCGAGGGTTTCGTCCCCGTGATTTTCATCACCGCGATCGACCGCAGCAACGACGATGAGCGCGAGCGGATGCTCAACGCCGGCGCGGACGACATTTTGTCGAAACCTGTTGAAGACTACGTCGTCAAGATGCGGGTTCGCTCCTACCTCCGGCTCAAAGAGCTACATGACCGCAACATGATGATGGAGAAAAAGAATACCGCGCTTGCGATGGCGGTAACGGCCAATCATGAGATGAATCAGCCGCTAATGATCGTGAAGGGTAACCTGGAGCTGTTCCGCCTGCACCTGGAACAGAATTGCCGCGAAGACGACAAGAAAACGGAGCATTATCTGAAAAAGATCGAAGCTGCTACACAACGCATGGTTGGAATCCTCGACCGGTTCAAACTCGCGACTTCCATGACATTCAAAGACTACACAGATTTCGAACAGATGCTGGTGTTCCATGACGATATCGACGAATAGAATCTATATTATATTGGCAATCGTACTGCTCGCGGTCATGACCGGTTGTGCTGCGAACCCGAAGTTCGTCACCCGTAAAAAGGTGAAGCTACTCACCCCCGAAAAGAAACTCGAGGCTACTCCCGGAAAGAAGATGTATATGGTATGTTCGTACTATTCCTCGGAATTTCACGGCAGAATGACTGCGAGTGGAGAAACATTCGACATGTACGATATGACCTGTGCGCACCTTTCACTTCCCTTCGGAACCAGACTCCGCGTAACGGACGAAGAAACAGGGAAAACGGTCACGGTGCGCGTAAATGATAGAGGTCCGCACGTAAAAGGCAGAGACCTCGACCTTTCCTATGCAGCCGCAAAAGAGATCGGACTCATCGCTGCCGGCGTTAAAAAATATCTGGTGGAAATCCTTGAATAACCCTTCGCAACCTGGAGGATCCTGTGAATCGAATTGCATCTATTATTCTGATCTTGTCCCTGTTTTCCTTCCTCAGCAGCCTCAATCAACCACTGACCCGAACCCAGAGAATCGAAGCAACCGATAGTGTTGACGGATTCGAATATGACATCTACGACATAGCCGAAATCGACACATTCATCGTCGAATTCGACCAGCAACCACTCCTCGTCAGCAAAGATCGTCAATCCGTTTACTTCTATCAGGAGATGTTCAGCCGCTTTCAGAGCGACCTTCTTGCAATTACTGAGCCCCTCAAAGCGCGCTATCGTGACTTGCCTGACACATTCACGGGCAAGCAGTGCTACAAACTCTTTTTCGGTATCGAAATTATTGCTCCGCTGGCTGTTCGGGACAGAATCGAGCAACTATCATATGTAAAAAGACTTCACAGGAGCCTAATTTACCAGGGCAATATCACAGAGAGCGTTCCGCACATTGGCGCAGATCAGGTATGGCAGCAGTATGGCGCGACAGGCGAAGGCGTCCTCGTCGCAGTTCTCGATAGCGGTATCGATTATACCCACCCATCGCTTGGTGATGGGTTCGGGCCTGACTTCAAGGTCGTGGGTGGCTACGATTTTATCGATGAAGACAGCGACCCGATGGACGAGAACGGCCATGGCACCCACGTTGCCGGAATTATCGCGGCTGAGGACGAAAATTTAAGAGGCGTCGCTCCAGATGCGTCGCTACTGGCAGTTCGTGTGCTGAACGCAAGTGGTCAGGGTTCTTCCATCACCGTAATTTCCGGTATCGAGTACTGCGTGGATCCCAACGACGACAACGATCCGTCGGACCACGTGGATATCGCCAACCTCAGTCTCGGCTCAAGCAGCGGAAATCCTAACGACGCAGTTTGTACCGCACTGGATAACGCAAATGCGCTGGGCGTCACATTCTGCGTCTCGGCAGGAAACTACGCTAACTTCATGTCGATCGGCTCTCCCGCATGCGCCGCCGGTGCTATCGCTGTCGGAGCAACAACGCTCGGGGATGAACTGACAACCTTCAGCTCCGAAGGCCCCAACCTGATTAACTATGCCGTCAAACCCGAGCTGTGTGCACCGGGATTCAATATCACATCGACCTACCCCGGAGGCGGAACCCGCACCATGAGCGGTACATCCATGGCAGCACCGCATGTGTCGGGTGTCAGCGCTCTGATCAAGCAGATTCACCCTGACTGGCAACCGGAAATGATCTGCTCTGCGATGGTCAATAACGCTGTGGATATCGACTGCGACATCATGCAGCAAGGTGGTGGACGAATCGATGCCATGGCCGCCGTTGATCCCAAGGTTCTGTTCGAACCGGCTATCCTGAATTTCGCTCCAGACACAACCGCTGTTGTCGGGGATAACGTCGTCAATGTAAGCTTCATCGACACGCTGCATGTCAGCAACGTCTCAGGCGAATCCATCGCTTTGAATTTTTCAGCGGAATCACCGATCCCAGCGCTGGGGATGAACTTTGCACCGCAGAGCACCATACTTTTACCGGGAGAATCTACTGAAATCGTCGTTCAACTCGAAGTGAACAATCAGGAGATGACCATCGACGATCTGGATGTCTTCACCGATTGGATAACGATCAGCGCTTCCAATCGAGACTGGAGAATCCCCTGGACGATCACTAAAGTAACCGGTGTTCAAATCCTGCATTATTCATCAAGCGCGAGTTTCTACCTTTTCAACGAACGAAATTCCTATCGTAAAAGCGACGCGGTCGAGCTAAGCCCCTACCTCTATCAGCTCGACGTCATTGCTGGCGACGAATACGTTTTCTTCTCGCGCAATACAGGAGAGGTCTCTCAGTTTGTGTGCGTTGACGATCTTCATATCGACGCGGGGAGTTTTCTGCTCGACGTCAGCGGTGAACACGATTTCAACACGATCAACGTTAACGGCTACACTGAATCGGGCGACCTGATCGATAGTTATGGTGAGCATTTCTATTATCTGAACATCTACTTCCCAAGCGCCAGACGTTCGTACTCATTCATGAACTTCAATATCCACGAGTTCCAGGCGGATTATTTCCCTCCGGAAACAGAATTCAACATCGGATTCTCCCACTGGGATGCGCAGAAGAACTTCCACGTTATGATGTTCGACACGTTCTACGGTATCGATAGCGACATGACAATCCAGAACGATCCGAATGGCTTCCGTGAAGCCAATCTCGTGATGTCCTTTTTTGGATGGGACCACTTCCAGATCAATCCGATGCCCCTGGTGTGGTCATCGATCGGAGGTGGATTCATGATGGGGATGACATTCCCGGATGTGTACTTCGATAAACAAGGCATCTGGGGCAGCCACATCTTGATGCAGGGAGATTATTCCGGTCCTCGCGGCAGCTCTCTGAGTTTTTACCAGAGGTGGATTGACGATGAAGAATTTATCGCGGGCACCCCTCCGCCTTTACGCCTTCAGAACAACCAGATTGCTTTCTCCCGCAATGGTTTTCCCTCGGAACTCGAACCCGGATACCCTATCGGCGAAACCATGTATGTCGGCCACTATCCCTTCCTGGTCAATGTCCCGTGCTACATCACGGCATCGGGTATCGAAGTTAATCACACGATCAGCGACGGTGTAGGCAGCAACTATTTCTACAGCGAGAGTCGCCTGCCCTTTGTTCTGCGCAACCAGAACGGTAGTGAAGTATTCAATGGTATGCTGGGCACTGACGAGGTTTACTTGCCAGCAGCCGGAGGATACGAACTGGAGATGAATTTTGACGACTACTCTTTCGACGACATCCAGGGCAATACAAAGGTTCTTTACCACTTCAACACAGCTCAGCAACGTAAATGTCCACCCATGCTAAACCGGCTGTTCTTCACCGATGAAGACGGCGTCCCGCTGGGTGAGATCAATCCCGGAGAAACGACGTTCCTCCGATTTTGCCTTACCGATGGTGAATACAGCGAGAACGGGTATTACTACGATCCGATCGACAACGAAGACATCTTACTCGCGCTTCGAATCAACGGCGAAGAAGAATGGCAGGAAGTGCCGTTCGGGGTAGTCGGTGAGATTGATAATGTGGATTACTTTGTGAGTGGCAAGGCATTTTCAGCTGATATCAGCGAATTCGTCACCAGCGATTCCTGCCTGATCGACCTGAGCATTCAGGCAATGGATGGCGGTGGTAACAACCTCACATATACTGCCGTACCGGCCTTCGGAGCTGGCGATCACGTCACTGCGATAGGTGGTGACAACACCGCAGAAGCGCCAATCGCATCGGATCGCCTGATCGGCAATTTCCCGAATCCGTTCAATCCTGAGACCAACATCCGCTTCTCATTAAGTGCGGATCGCAATGTGACCATCGACATCTACAACATTCGCGGACAACGGGTGACGAGGATCCTGGACGATCGCCTTGAAGCAGGCTCTTATCAGGTGACATGGAAAGGCACGAATCAGGTTGGGAAGCAGGTCTCGAGCGGAATTTACTTCGTCAGGATGCAGACGGGGAAAGTCGATAACACGCGGAAGATATTGTTGCTGAAATAAAGCCACACTCCACCCAGCAGATTCGTTTGATCGCGCGGCTGGCGTGGTGTTCCGCGGTTTAATTCTCGTGTCCGATAGTTACGAAGTCGCGGTATATCCACGTTAGCCGCGGGATCGGGCGTAGATGCGGGTGGATGGCCAGATTACTTCAATTATTCTCTCTTCCCCCTCGCCCATTTATGGGAGAGGGCTGGGGTGAGGGTCTTTCCTCCCACCACCCTGACAAGGGGGGGGACTAAGGGGGGTTATTTTAATAATCCCAGCGCCCAGTCGAACACACCCAGCAGTTCAAGGCTACCGAGGATTACCGACACAATCAGAATCAGACGGATGATCTTCTCACCCTTCTTCACCGCCGAGCGAACACCGATCCAGGCCCCGATATAATTACCCACCGACAGGATAATTCCGTATTTCCAAATCACCGTACCCGATACTGCGAAGATGCACACTGAGCATACCGTATAGAACAACACGATCGTCACTTTAAGCGCATTTGCACGCACCAGATCAAGGCTTTCGATGAGGTTCAGCGACGCCAGCAAAATCAGCCCCACGCCCACCTGGATAAATCCGCCATAGAAACCGATTGCGATAAAAAGCAAGCTTTCAACCCACGCGGGGACGTTCTTGCGCTTGTCTTTCATCTTAGGTGGACGAATCATCATGATCACAATTCCGATGAGGATAAACGCTAAGATAATCTCGAACATACGACTGCTGATGTTCACAGCCCACATGGTCCCAAGCAGCGAACCGATAATCACCGATAGAAAGATGTGCCAGCGTCCCTTGATCTCGATCAAATTGCGTTTCCTGAAGTGGTGAACACTGGATATGTTTTGCACCAGAACAGCCACACGATTAGTGGCATTGGCTACGTTTGCATCCATTCCGATGAGGGTTATCAGCACAGGCAGAACCAAAACGGAGCCACCGCCAGCGAGCGTATTGATAAATCCCGCCAGACCTCCGGCGAGTAGAAGCATTCCGTAAACTAAAATTGCATGTCCATCCATAGAGAACTACTGAATTGAATCCAGCTTGTGTGGCAAGGATTTATTTACGATCGGACTGAAAGACACTGACCAGATCGCCTCGTCCTGACGACCGTAACGCTTCGATAACTAGTTTGCGATTCTCTGGAACATACCATTGCATAAGCGCTTTCATGAGCCTCACTTCGCGACCCTTCGGGATGTGAACCTTCTGGCTAGTCGTTGGATCGACACCCGTGAAATACATGCAGGTGCTGCGCGTCATTGGTGTGGGTGTAAACTGCTGGATCTGCCGAATCCGCAGGTTGTTCTTCTTCAGCCATAACGCCAGCTCGATCGTGTCTCTAAGCGACTCACCCGGATGCCCTGCGATGAGGTACGGAAGCACATATTGCTTCTTTCCGGCCTTGTTTGAATCTTCCTCAAACATTATGCAAAACTCGTCGTATGGCCGGTTACCGGGCTTGTTCATATAGTGCAGGACATTCTCCGAACGATGCTCGGGGGCCAGCTTGAGGTGTCCTCCAGTGTATCGCTTCGCCAGTTCCTTGATGAACTGTCTGTCCTTCAACGCGAGGTCGAAACGAATGCCAGAAGCAATGAAAAGATGGTTCACACCCGGCACTTTCGTGGATTTATCCAGCAAACGCAGGTAATCATCGTGCCCGGTCTCGAGAAACGGGCATACATCCGGCACCAGGCAGGACGCGCGTCCGCAATCCACCGGAAAGCCACGCTTGCAGCTCAGACCATACATATTTGCCGTGGGACCGCCAATATCGGTAATGGTACCCCTGAAATCATCATCCGCCGCCATGTCGCGCACTTCGGAGACAATCGATTGTTCGCTACGTGAACGGATGGCACGCCCCTGGTGATAGGACAGAGCACAGAAACTACAACCACCGAAGCAACCGCGATGCGCGGTGATGGAGTGTTGAATCTGCTCGAACGCCGGGATGCGCGCACCCTTGTAGCTCGGATGCGGCTTGCGAGAGAATGGCAGCTTGTAGAGCTCATCAAGTTCTCTGGTTTCCAACGGTTCCTGCGGTGGATAATGAACCAGCTTCCTTCCGGCGAAATCCTGGAATAGTATATGTTGGCGGTAGTTCCGATCGAATATCTGGAACAGCTTCAGATAGCCTTCCGGTGACTTCGCCTCTTCCCAAGTGGGAAGCTGCACGCCTTCAACAATCGCATCCTTTGGAAGCGAAATCACGGTTCCGGGAATATCGCTCAGCTCAAGGTCGTCCCGTCGTCGCCGTGCAATCTCGAGAATCTGCCTCTCGCCCATGCCGTAAACGAGGATATCAGCACGCGCTTCGGGCAGGATGCTGTTCCGCACCTTCTCCGACCAGTAGTCGTAGTGCGGAACGCGCCGCAGCGAGGCCTCGATACCGCCCAGCACAATGGTCGCGTCCTTGAACAGTCGGCGTATCGCCTGCGAATAGACAGTTGTGGCACGATCCGGTCGCTTACCGCCTTCTCCGCCGGGCGTATAGGCGTCGTCGGAGCGTGGCTTTTTCAGCGCGGTGTAGTTTGCTACCATAGAATCGACATTCCCCGACGTAACACCGAAGAAAAGTCTTGGTACACCCAGACGGGTATAGTCCTCATCTGTCTGCGGCTGCGCGATCACGCCGGTACGATAGCCGTCCGCGATCAGCAGACGCGCCAGCAGCGCACTGCCAAACGCCGGGTGATCAATGAACGCGTCACCGGTTACGATGATCACGTCGAGCTCGTTCCAGCCAAGAGACTCCATCTCCTGCCTTGTCATGGGTGGTTGCGATATCCTTTGCATGGGATTAGAAAAAACGGATGGCCTGAATCGTCAATGAAAATAGAAGCCGTATGGAACGCGGACGTCTCGTCCGCATCTCTCCTACCTCGACTAAAAAACAACCGCAGAGATTATTCATCCCTGCGGCGTATGCATTAAACGGAGATGGGGAGGATCAGCCGTTATTATGAAATAGGGTTCAGGCGAATAATATTGATGGCCTGAATTCCTTTATCGGTATTCATAAGATCAAATTCAACGAGTTCGTCAGGATACAGAACTTTGAGTTCTGTCGGAGTCTTGGTGACAATCGATTTCCAGTGTACGAAGTATTCGGTATTGTCGTCGGACAGGATGAATCCGTATCCTTTGTTGCTGTTAAACCACTTTACTTTGCCTTTCATGATGCTCCTTTGATTGATGCGAATTCATAGATACAACGCCGGACCGGCTGCACCGTTACGACAATTTAGAATGCCCGGAAGAATATCTTCCGGGCCCATATTCGTTACTTCGATTGTTCTTCTTCAATTGCAGCCTGAGCCGCAGCCAATCTTGCGATGGGTACGCGATAAGGTGAACAGCTTACGTAGTTCATGCCGACGCGATGACAGAATTTAACCGATGTCGGCTCTCCGCCATGCTCGCCACAAATACCGACTTTGAGGTCGGGGCGTGTCGAGCGACCTTTATTGGTTCCCATCTCTACGAGCTGGCCCACACCTTCCTGGTCGAGAACCTGGAACGGATCGTGAGCAAGAATACCTTTCGCCGTATAGATGGGCAGGAACTTACCGGCGTCGTCGCGGGAGTATCCGAACGTCATCTGGGTAAGGTCGTTTGTGCCGAAGCTGAAGAATTCAGCGCGTTCAGCGATCTTGTCTGCTGTCAGGGCAGCGCGCGGGATCTCGATCATGGTACCGATAAGGTATTCGAGGCGGCGTCCAGCTTTCTCGAATTCTTCTTCGGCTACACGTTCGATGATCTCTTCCTGCAAGACGAATTCAGCCTGAGTACCGATCAGCGGAACCATGATTTCCGGGAAGACCTTGATACCCTTCGCCGAAACGTTCAGCGCAGCTTCGATGATCGCGCGAGCTTGCATCTCGGTGATTTCGGGATAGGTGATTCCCAGACGGCAGCCACGGTGACCAAGCATAGGGTTGAATTCAGCCAGTGAATCGACGATCGATTTCACCTTTTCGGGGGTGATTCCGAGCTCTTCGGCCATCTCTTTCTGGTTTTCTTCCTCATGCGGTACGAATTCGTGCAGCGGCGGATCCAGAAGGCGGATGGTGACAGGCAGTCCGTCCATGGCTTCGAAGATTCCTTCGAAGTCTTCGCGCTGGATCGGGAGGAGCTTGTCGAGGGCTTTGCGGCGACCTTCTTCGGTCTCGGCGAGAATCATCTCGCGGACGGCCTTGATGCGGTCGCCTTCGAAGAACATGTGCTCGGTACGGCACAGCCCGATACCCTTCGCGCCAAATCCGCGAGCAACCACGGAGTCGCGCGGGGTGTCGGCGTTGGTGCGGACATACATGCGAGTATATTTATCGCTGAGGTCCATGATCTTGCCGAAGTCACCACTGAGTTCGGGATCACGGGTCTCAACCTTGCCTTCATAAACAACACCGGTAGAGCCGTTCAGGGATATCCAGTCACCTTCCTTGAAGGTCTTGCCGTCGGCTTCGAGGGTGCGGGTCTTGTAGTTGATTTTGATGGTGCCGGCGCCGGAGACGCAGCACTTGCCCATGCCGCGAGCAACCACGGCAGCGTGCGAGGTCATACCGCCGCGAGCGGTAAGGATACCGGCAGCGACGTTCATACCGCGAAGATCTTCAGGAGAGGTCTCGATACGGACCAGAACAACCTGTTTCTTGTCGGCGACCCATTCTTCGGCTTCGTCAGCGAAGAACACGATCTGGCCGGTTGCAGCGCCTGGAGATGCGGGAAGGCCCTTGGCGATCGGGGTGGCTTTTGCAAGCGCATCCAGATCGAAAACCGGGTGAAGCAGCTCGTCCAGCTTGTTAGGTTCGACGCGCATAAGAGCGGTCTTCTCGTCAATATAGCCCTGTTCGAGCATATCGTTGGCGATCTTGACCATCGCAGCGCCGGTGCGCTTGCCGTTACGAGTCTGAAGCAGCCAGAGCTTGCCGTCCTGGATAGTGAATTCCAGGTCCTGCATGTCTTTATAATGATCTTCCAGCTTCTGCTGAGTAGCATCGAGTTCCTTGTAAACTTCCGGCATCACTTCTTCGAGTGACGGGAATTTCGCTTTGCGTTCTGCTTCGTCAATATTCTGAAGCACTGCCCAGCGACGGGAGCCTTCCACGGTGATCTGCTGCGGTGTACGGATACCCGCAACCACGTCTTCGCCCTGTGCGTTGACCAGGAATTCGCCGTTGAAGATGTCTTCGCCGGTAGCGGCGTCACGGGTGAAAGCTACGCCAGTCGCGCTGTTGTCGCCCATGTTACCATAGACCATCGACTGTACGTTTACAGCTGTTCCCCATTCCTCGGGGATGTGATTGAGCTGACGATAAAGGATCGCGCGCTCGTTCATCCAGCTATTGAAAACTGCAAAAACCGCGCCCCAAAGCTGATCCCACGGATTGGTCGGGAAGTCTTTGCCGGTATTGTCTTTCACGGCCTTTTTGAAGCGTGTAACAAGTTCTTTCAGGTCGTCGGTGGTGAGATCGATATCCTCTTCGACACCCTTTTCTTCTTTCACAGCTTCGATGATTTCTTCAAACGGGTCGATATCTTCTTTAGAGACCGGCTTCATATCGAGCACGACGTCGCCGTACATCTGAACGAAACGACGATAAGAGTCCCATGCGAAACGGTCGTTGCCGCTCTTCTTCGCCAGACCTTCTACAACCTCTTCGTTGAGACCGAGGTTGAGGACAGTGTCCATCATGCCGGGCATAGAGACGCGAGCACCAGAGCGAACAGACAGCAGAAGCGGATTAACCGCGTCACCGAACTTCATTCCCATAATTTCTTCCGTTGCCGCGATCGCCTTCTGAACTTCCGGTTCGAGAAGTGCTTTCACTTTTTCCGGGCCGATGGTATTGTATTCGGTACAAACTTCGGTTGTGATAGTAAAACCTGCGGGGACGGGCACGCCGATAAGGTTCATCTCGGCGAGGTTGGCGCCTTTACCGCCAAGCAGGTTCTTCATTCCAGTGCTGCCTTCAGCTTTTCCATTACCAAACAGGTAAATGCGTTTCATGTTTTCGCTCATGAAAATTCCTCCTTGTGATCTATAATTATTTTATTACATTCGTACCCTATGAATTTCGACAGGTCAATCGTGTCAAATCAAAATTCGCTTAAGAAATTATGATCAGAACCGTCGTCGCTGTTATCCATGCGATATTGCCTGACAGCGTTCGACTTAGCCTCATGACGAATCGTTTTCACTCAGAAAACGTAAATCAAGATATGGTGTTTCACGCTTTCAAGTAGCTCCAATGTGCACTCAAAATCGCTGTTGATGATAGGATTGTACGCCTGTTCCGGCATGAAAGGCGTCAGCTACAGCGCTATCCCGTCGTGTTATCCCCGGTTCGATTTTTTCCAGGCAGCGTACTCTTTCTTTACATAGTATATTCTAATCGAAATCGACCGAATGACAAACAATTACGTTTTGTTGAAGTTATAAAATTAAGCGATCCTTTTCGATGCGCAGAACAAGGGTAATCCTCGCGATTTGGCCCTGATTTTCTTCGTAGAGCGGCAAACAACCCCGAAGTACATTTTACGAAATTTTAACCCGTGTTCTTCCCATAATTTTCTGCGATTTCCATCTTGACAAGTAGCGAATTCCGACAAACCTGTAAGAATTCAACGATATCATAAAAACTCGATATTCGTTTTATAAGAAATTGCATGCGGATATCATAGAATGGAGATGCTTGAAAATATGAAGTTCAATGATCACTTTAAGGAAATCCCGGTTCTTGAATCCAAACGTTTGATTCTTCGCCCATTTGGGTATGACGACATTGAACCTTACATGGCCTTTTTCACAGACAGAAAAGTACAGCAATATCTCGGTTCGATTTTAATACCTAAAAGTCGGGAAGATGCGCAACGCTGGATCGACAACCTCAACGGAAGGTGCTTGAAATCAAAACTTGTATTCACATGGTGTATCGAGTGGAAGGATAGTGGTGAAGTAATCGGGAGGTGCGACCTCGGAGGATTCATCAGGAAATCGATGGCCGAGATTTCGTACTATTTATCTCGCGCAATGTGGAACCAGGGAATCATGACAGAAGCTCTGAAATTGGTGCTGGATTTCGGATTTCAGGACTTGAATCTACACAGAATACAAGCTTGCGTACTTCCCCAGAATATAGCCTCCCTTCACTTACTGGAGAAACTGGGGTTTCAGCAGGAAGGTCTGCTGAGACAATACGATTACGGCAATGAGTTTCATGATGTCCTTATGCTATCGATCCTCGCCAATCCGATGCAGAACGACGAAATTGCCTAGATGACAATTACCTGACGCATCTGACACAGATAATCGTATTTGCCGTATCATATCTTCTTTGTAAGCAGGGCGATAGAAACTTATCGACTATTTCCATCTTGACAAAAATCGTGCCTCCCATGTTTTGTATAAAAGGCTATTAAAAGGGGACTCACGATGACGCAGCAAAATCATTTCAAGAAGGGTTATACATTCGACGATCTGCTTCTGATTCCTGGAAAATCGGAAGTGCTCCCATCCACAGTCGACACCAGCTCGAACCTCACCCGCAACATCGTACTCAAAGTACCGGTGGTCAGCGCGGCGATGGACACCGTAACCGAGAGCGTGATGGCAATCGCCATGGCGCAAAAAGGCGGTATCGGAATCATCCATAAAAACCTTTCCATCGAGGAGCAGGCGGAAGAAGTTCGCAAGGTGAAACGGTTCGAGAGCGGAATCATCAAGAATCCGATCACGCTGGAACCAGAAGTCCCGATTCGCCGGGCTATCGAGCTCAAAGAGAAGTACAACATCAGCGGTTTCCCAATCGTTAAAGGCAAGCGTCTTGTGGGCATCCTCACCAATCGTGACCTGCGCTTCGAATCAAACCTCAACAAGCGCATCTCGGAGCTCATGACCCCGGAAGAGCGGCTTATCACAGTTGCGGAAGGCACAAGCCTGGAAGAGTCCAAGCAAATCCTGCACGATCACCGTATCGAGAAGCTTCCCATGGTCAACAACGCCGGCGAGCTTGTCGGCATGATCACGGTGAAAGATATCGAGAAGATGATCTCTTATCCCAACGCCAGCAAGGACGCCGAAGGCCGCTTAATCTGCGGTGGAGCGCTAGGCGCTGGTAAGGATTACGAAGAACGCGCCGCGGCTTTGATCGAACAGAAGGTCGATGTCGTCGTTATCGACTCCGCTCACGGACACCATATCGATATCGCGCGGGTCATACGGCACGTCAAGAGCCGTTTCGACATCGAAGTGATCGCCGGTAACATCGCCACAGCGGAAGCCGCGCGAGATCTCATCGAAGCTGGCGCAGACGCGGTAAAAGTCGGAATCGGACCGGGTTCGATCTGCACGACACGCGTTATTGCCGGTATCGGAGTACCGCAGATGACTGCCATCATGGACGCTGCATCGGCAGTAAAAGAGCTGGGTGTTCCCATCATCGCGGACGGTGGTATCAAGTTCTCGGGCGATGTGGTGAAAGCCCTCGCAGCCGGAGCAAGCACGGTGATGCTGGGCTCGCTTCTTGCCGGAACAGACGAGAGCCCGGGAGAATTCGTCATTTATAACGGCAGACGCTTCAAATCGTATCGCGGCATGGGCTCTATCGGCGCAATGCAGAAAGGCAGCAGCGATCGCTATTTCCAGAACCGCGACGACGCCAAGAAGCTGGTTGCTGAAGGCATCGAAGGCATGGTTCCCTATAAGGGACCGCTTCGGGACTTCCTCTATCAGTTGGTGGGTGGATTGCGCGCCGGTATGGGCTACGTCGGAGCTGCGAACATGGCAGAATTGCAGAAACGGGCACGGTTTGTCGAGGTGTCCTCGGCCGGACTCAAAGAGAGCCATCCGCACGATGTCACCATCACCAAGGAAGCGCCAAACTACCAGTACAGAGACCTGTAAACAACACTTTGATCAATAGACGTTGCAAACCGGTGCGAAAGTGCCGGTTTTTTATTCCGGCTACCATATCACATCCTAATGCCAAGCAGGGGCTTGGCGCTCCAATCAGGATGCTCTTATTTCTTCGAGTTGTAGATCTCCGTCATCAGCTTGTTCATGTCGCCGAGAGTCTTTTCCTTGGAGAATTTTTCGTACACGATGCGGTAGGCGTTGTCGATAATCGTCTGATGCTGCTCAGGATGCTCCACGAAGCGCGTGATCGCCTCGGCGATAGCTTCCTGCGTGATTTCCTTCACCAAATAGCCGTTCATACCGTCTTCAACCAACTCGCAAACACCGCCCACGGGTGTTGCGATCACTGGCGTTTTGAGCGCCATCGCCTCCAACACCACCGAAGGAAATCCTTCCCTGCGTGATGACAGCACCAGTGCGTCAGCCGCCTGGATCATCTGGAACGGCTTCTCCTGATAGCCCATGAAGTGAATACGGTCCGTAAGGCCATTCTTGTCCCGGAGTTCCGTGAGATCGTCCTTCAACGGGCCTGTGCCAAACATAGCCAGATGCAGATCGGGAAATCGGTCCTTGATTGATGAAAGCGCATTGAGCAAAAGGTCGAATCCTTTCATCCCGGAAAGTCTGCCCACCGAGACCATCAGAATCGAATCCTGTGGAATCCCAATCTTCTTCTTCAAATTATACTGCGGCACATCGCCTTCGATCCGCAGCCTGTTGTACACGACCCGCACCTTGTCCGGTGTAATCCACGGATAGCTATCGTAGAGCTTCTTCTGCGTGAAATTGTTGGTGAGGATCACATCGACGAGCTTCATGTAGAGACCATGCCGCTTCTTGGGCCCCACGAGGATCATTCCCTGCCGGCTTATGATCACCGGGACGCCGGCAAGCTTTCCAGCCAATCCAAGGACCTTCACGTCGCGGATGATGTTCAGGATCAAGACGTCGTATTTCTTCAACTTGATCGCGAAGTACGGTGCCCGTAGGAAATCCAGATTGCTGCGAATACCGAAGTCGCATACCTCGATCCCCGCATCCTTCGCTTCCTTATAAAGCCGGGAATCAGGATGGGAATTGATCGTCACTGCATGGCCATCGGCAGTCAAATCACGCGCGATGTCCATCAGCCACATCTCGCCACCACCCCAGAGCTCGGGCGGATTGGAATTCGAAATCAAAATCTTGTATGGCATAGATTACTATTCCTCGTTGAAAGCCAGAATACTATCGATGTTTTCAGCGGAAGGGCGATTCGAAAAGAGTGCAAGCGTTGTCTTGTTGAGTGGCTTCCATCTGCGATAGTTCCCTTCGTCATCGCGATAGACGATGATTGCCGGTTTCTCGAGCGCTTCGGCGATATGCGCCGGACCGCTGTCATTTCCAATGAAGTATCGGGACCGCGCGATCAATCCAGCTGTGGCTTGAATCGATGTCTTACCCGCGTACTGCACGAACGGTAGTTCGCACACCTTGCGGAAAGCTTCCTGCTCGCGTTCGGAACCGATTACAAGCGCAGGCTGCCCAAGCTTTGTGAGTGCTTCGACGAACAGCGCGTGATTCCAGTTGCCATCGCCGATCGTACCGCCACCGGGATGCAACACCAGGCTGGAATCGGCCATGATCTTCTCTGCTTCCCGCATACCTTCAGGGGAGACGGTCAGGCGTGGTTCATCCAGCTCCACATCAGGCTTCAGTACACCGGCAAGTGCCTGGGCAAAATAGCGAGCATGCGAGTCTGAAGGCCGTTTAACGCGATGTGTGAGGTACTGGATCGAACCCTTGAGCTTGAATCCGACGCGATAACGACACCCGGAAAAAAGCGCCAGCAGTTCGTAACGAACACCGGTCTTGAGATGAATGGAGACATCCGGCTCGAGCGCTGCGATGATCGGACGTAGCTTGAAAAGCTCCGCCTTGGATGGTTTATTGGGCAGAACGATGATGCGGTCGATTGAGGGTTCTTCTTTGAAGAGCTCCGCGCTGACCGGATCGAATATCGCCACGATCTTCGCGCCATTCCACTGCGATCGAAGCCACGGAAAGATAGGGCTGTCCATAATGGCGTTACCCAGGGCCGAATTGCGGAACACGACAAACGTGGGATTGTCCGGTAGTCTCAACGTACGTTTCATAATCTGCCTGATTGTAAGAAGGCTCCCGATGTGAATCAGGAGCCCTCGTGAATAGCGTTTGCGTTATAGATCATCGAATTAGTCGAGCAGATGCACCACGATTCCCGAGCGCAGCTTGGGCTCAAACCAGGTCGATTTCGGTGGCATGACGTTGCCGGTATCGGCGATCGACATGAGTTCTTCGATGGAGGTCGGGCACATTGCGAATGCAACGGCTTCGCCTGCGTCCACGCGTCTGCGCAGCTCTTCCAGTCCGCGGATACCGCCGACAAAATCGATACGCTTGTCTTTGCGCGGATCTTCGATTCCCAGGATCGGAGAAAGAAGGTTTTCCTGAAGGATGGAGACATCCAGCGAACCGACGGGATCTTTCGCATCGAAGGTTCCGGGTTTCGCGGTGAGTTTGTACCACTTACGGTTCATATACATTCCGAATTCATGCGCGTGCTCGGGGCTGAAGCCACCGTTCGCTTCCAGCGGTTCGATCTGGAATTTCTCTTTGACTTTACCGATGAATTCTTCCTGTGTGTTACCGTTGAGGTCTTTCACGACGCGATTATAATCCATGATATAGAGCTGGTCGTGCGGGAAAAGCACAGCCAGGAAAAAGTTGTATTCTTCATCGCCGGTGTGGTTTGGATTGGCCTCACGGCGTTTCGCACCTACTTTCGCGGCGGATGCCGAACGGTGATGCCCGTCGGCAACATAGAGAGCGTCCATCTCGCCGAACAATTTCTCGATTTTCACCAGAAGCGCGTCGTCTTCAATCACCCACAGAGTGTGCCAGATGCCGTCTTCAGCTACGAAATCGTAAACAGGCTGATGGTTTTCTTTATAATCGGCAACGATCTTATTCATCTCATCTTGTGCACGATAGGTGAGGAAGATCGGGCCGGCGTTCGCGTTTTGCGTGTCCACGTGGCGGATACGGTCTGCTTCCTTGTCCGCGCGAGTGTGCTCATGTTTCTTGATAATGTTGTTTTCGTAATCTTCAACGGAGGCACAAGCCACCAGACCAATCTGCTTATGGTATCCCATCGCCTGCTGATACAGGTACATGGAAGGCTTTGCATCCTGAACCAGAACCTTGTCCTGAATGAGCTTCTGGAGATTTTCTTTGCCTTTCTGGTAAACTATATCGTCATAGAGATCTACATCTTCCGGTAGATCAATCTCGGGCTTTACAACATGCAGAAATGTGTGAGGTTTTCCCTTCGCCATCTCGCGTGCTTCAGCGGAATTGATCACATCATATGGTAGAGAAGCAACTTCCTTCGCTTTTTCCGGGACAGGTCGAAGACCTCGGAATGGACGTATTTTCGCCATGTATAACCTCCTTCTAATGAAACACGAACCTCTCAGTTCGATGCAAAGATTCGGGGTACGTCTATAGTGTCAATGAATTTGTTTGATTCTCTATAACCTTATAATTAAATAACCTCGACCCACGCTATAACTGAATTAGAACTCAATAAACTCGCGAGTACGTTGATATAGGGTCGATTTTTTGCAATTGCTCGTTCTAATCCCGATCTTCCGGATCCAGCACTTCTGGGAGAGGTAAATAGTCACGGTCGAACATCCTCGCGGTGAAGAGCCGAAGCGAAAGAAAAACAGTCAGCGTAACTGCGGCAATGATCGCAATCATGATCATGATCTGGTATTTTATTGCCGTTGCAGGACTGGCCCCGCTGAGAATCTGTCCGCTCATCATTCCCGGTAGCGCAATGATACCCATGGAAGATACGTTCATGATGCGTGGCATGAGCGACATCTTGATCGCCTTCTGGCAGAAACTGAACGTCGCCTCCCTTGGTGAAGCCCCCATAGCAATATAAGTATAGTATTCCTTCCAGCTGCTCTTGATATCACTGTGAAAACGCTCCAGAGCAAGCGCAGTGCTGTTCATGCTATTACCCAGCACCATACCGTAGATGGGGATTATAAAGCGCGCATCCAGGAAGGGTTGCGGCCGCACGATGACGAAGATCACGAACGGCATGACAACCAGTGTCGAGGCCAGCAGCGGAAAGATTACTACCGGTAGCATGAATCGCCATTTGATATCCAGTCTCGAGATGATGGTGTGTACCGCCGCGCCAATCATGATCAGCATCCAACCAAATGTCGAGACGGGAGTATTCCACTTGAAGAGGTATTCCAGCACCAGGCCGATCATGGCTAGCTGCACCACCATACGAGTGATTGCCTTCAGAAGCGGCTTGACGAGGTCCAGCTTTTTGTATCTTGAAACAACGATCGGTATGATCAACAGCAGCGCACTTAGCGCGAGTCCAAGCCATTGGATATCCATGCTCACCCCTTTACCTTCACCAGTATATCGCCTTCGATGGCGTAGTGTAGCGGGAACGCGTCCTGCCATACGGGATCGTGGCTGATGCAGAGAACAGATGCTGAGCATTTGTTCAGCATGAAATCAAGTACCCTCTTCGATATCTCACGATCCAGCGCTGAAGAAGGTTCGTCGAGAAGCAACACCTCCGGATTCAGCATCATCGCACGCACCATCGCTATACGCTGCTTCTCGCCACCGCTGAGCTTATCCACCGACTGGTCCAATATCGATTCCTGCAGAGAGAACGAATGCAGTAAAAGCTTTAGTCGGTCGGGATCGATTTCGCGGCTGCGATTGATTTTGAACTGGAATGGAATACGGATTGCCTCTCGTACCTTCCCCCTGCCTAGGAATGGCTCCTGCATCACTTCGATAACGCGATGGCGGAGTTCCATGGGGTTCAAGTCGCGGATATCCTCACCCTTGAATCTCACCTTGCCGTCCCAACCCATATTCATTCGATTAAGCGTGTGCATCAACGAGGTCTTTCCCGATCCGGTCTCACCACTGAGCACGACCTTGCCGCCTTCGGGGATTTCGAGCCGGACGTTCCGCAGAAGTGTCCGCTCGCCATGATAGAGTTTATCCAGTATAATTTCGATCATTTTTTTCTTCTTTCATTGATTTATCAGAGCCACTTTTTACGTTTGAAAAATGCAATCATCACCACAACGATTGCCACTAAAATACCGAGCACTACCGGATAGCCCCAATGGAATTCCAGCTCCGGCATGTACTTGAAGTTCATGCCGTAGAGCCCGACAATGAAGCTGAGCGGGATGAAGATGGTCGAAATGATCGTCAGGGTCTTCATTACCTCGTTCATCCTGTTGCTAATGTTGGACATATAGAGCTCGATAAGGCTGGTAATGCTCTCGCGCAGTGCATCCACCGAGTCGCGGATCATGACGGCATGCTCGAAGAGATCATGATAAAACATGCTGAGATCGGTGCCATTACTGAGCCGGATTTCCTTATCCAGCCGGTTCATCATCTCGTAAATATGGCGTGTATCCTTACGTAGCTCGAGAATATCCGAGCGGAATTCGTATATCTTACGGATGTTACTTGAGTCAGGACTCTCCAGCACCTCATTTTCCGTCTTTTCGAGGTTGAGCGTAATCTCTTCCAGTAGTGGGAAATAGTAATCGAGCACCAGGTCCATCAAGCAATAATAGAGGTAGTGAACGCCACGCTGCCGGATGCGTCCCATGCCATCGACGATCCTGCGTCGCAGAGGTTCGAGGAAGGGCTCGTCACCTGATTCCTGGAATGAAATAACCGTGCTGCCTGTCATGATGAGGCTAATCTGCTCTTTCTTCATCAGATCGCCTTCCATGAAGTAGCGACTCAGAAGCGCAAAGACGTAGTTATTCTCTTCATAAACGCGGCAGAACTGCGCGGTGTGTAGGATATCCTCCAGATGGAGGGTGTGAATCCCGAATCGTTGACCGAATTGTTGAATAATCGATTCATTGCCCGAGTTAAAAACGCGGATCCAGTTTACCCTCCCCGAGACCGGTTGCCATTGAGTAATATCATCGATCGCTTGCGTATCGCATTGATCTTTGTTGTACGAGAGCAGCTCGATGCGCGTTGCGTCTCCGGTTGTTTCACCGGTATAGGTCAGGCTTCCAGGTACAGATCCAAGCTTTGCATGATGAATTTTCCGGGCTCTCCACATCACGCCTCTCCTTATTTCTTGAGGAAGAACGGTGGCTTTTTCTCGACTTTGGTATTGAAGATGAAATCGAGCCGGTTCCAGAATACGAGCACAATTAGGGTTAACGCCGGAAGCAGAATCCAGTCATCCCAAAACATCCGCTCGGATAGACGCAGAATAACCCAGATGATATAAACAGCGATCAGAAGGATAATCCCAAAACCGATCGCCCACATGAGCTGGTATTTTTTATACTCTCGGTGCAGGATTTCAATACGCTTCTTAACCGGATAACGATAAAAGATGACCCTAAGCGCAAAATAGCCGATTAATATGATCGGGAGCAGCAGATAAAACCACAGCATTGCGACCTCGATTACTTTTTCGTTTTGTTTGAATCAAGCCGCAAAAATTGTCAAGAAAGCAATTATAGAAAGGAGGTTTCCGGTACTTTTCTATTGATTGCAAAAATGTGCCGTGGCCCTTCGACTCCGCCCAGATGACACAGCAGATAACGTATTACCCAAACGAAGCCGATGGACACTCACGACAATTTTGAAACATCGAAATGATTATTCCTGTCCGTATTCCTCCAGTGGAATACCATCTTCTGGCATCCATTCAGGCCAGTCGGAAAGCCAGTCGGGGATTTGCGCACTCTTCACGCGATCGCAAACCGGAAAATACGCCTTCAGATCGAGAACCGGCGTCTCATCTACTGTGTCGATATCGGTTACGACCACCACACCGTTTTCTTCATCCACACTTACGATCGGGCATATACTCATGCCGATGGGATTGGGACGATAGGGCGCGCGTGTAGCAAAAACACCGCAAAGATGCCCTGGAGCATAGGGCGGATCGGTCTGCAACATCTGTCGATATTCGTCGGTGTCCAGGCCATGCGCCCACCAGAGAACGATTACGTGGCTGAATTTTCCCAGCGCTTTCATCGCCGGGCGAAAGGGTTTGTCAATCTCGATAACGAGCCGGTCTTTTCTTCGTACGATGCCGATGGGGTGAATCTTAATCTCTTTCATGATACCTCCTGTTTCTGATGGTGTCACGATAAATCATCGGCGATAAGCCGTCTTGACGCTGCTTGCTGTTAATGAACATGATTCGGTATTGGGCCGCTGATGAATTGATCTTTCTTGCTTTGTTCCATCCGTGTTCTCCCCGCTGAGAGCCAGTTGGAATGAGATTGCAGGTACACAAGTGCCGACAAAAAGCTTGACGTTAAGAGCCTATCCAGACTAACGGTAACTGGTAATGTGGGTGAATGTTTCCTAACGTTCGCTCTTTTAACACGAATATGGAAATATTGGAAACGGATGACCCAATCGAAGGATCGGGTCAATTTCTTTTACAATGGAAGTTGAGGTACACATGAATCGCAAAGCTGTTGTGGCACTTGGCGGAAACGCAATCATCGCCGCGGGACAGGAAGGAACCATCACGCAGCAGTTCGCCAACACCAGAACCAGTCTCTCCGTCATGGCCGAATTAGCCAGACAGGGTTACAAACTGGCAATCACGCACGGTAATGGGCCGCAGGTCGGAAACCTGCTTATCCAGCAACTCGCTGGCATGGACAAAAACATCGCACCGCTTCCGCTTGGTGTGCTCAATGCGGCAACCGAAGGAACGATGGGATACATGATCGAGCAATCCTTACAGAACCTTTTCATCAAGAACAAGATTGAACGTAACGTCATAACCATCCTCTCGCAGGTACTGGTTGATCGAGACGATCCCAGTATCAAGAATCCCAGCAAGCCGGTCGGACCATTCTTCGACAAGGAGAAGGCTGAGACCATGCAGCGTGAATATAGCTGGACAATGGTGGAAGATGCAGGACGCGGCTACCGTCAGGTGGTCCCATCTCCATTGCCGATCGACATCGTTCAGGCACCGACGATCAAACGACTGGTCGATGAAGGCCAGATCGTAATCGCATGCGGTGGCGGCGGCATTCCCTATTACGTCCAGGAAGACGGAACCTACGAAGGTTTTGACGCCGTAATCGATAAAGATTACGCATCCGCACTACTCGCAGAAAAGATCGGCGCGGAACGGCTTGTAATCCTCACAGGTGTTGAGAAGGTCTGCATCAATTTTGGCAAACCGGATCAAAAAGAGCTCTCCCGCATGACCCTGCAGGAAGCAAAGCAATACAGCGAAGAAGGACATTTCCCGAAAGGAAGCATGGGGCCAAAAATCAAGGCCGCCATACGCTTCATCGAACGCGGAGGAAAAGAGGTCTTGATCACATCGATCGAGAAAATCCTCGACGCATTTGAAGGTAAGACGGGAACGATTATTGCATCGTAAATTTGACAGGTTCGGGCGCATCAGTCCGAACCTGATTTTTATCTGACAACCGGAGTATCGCTTATGCTATTACATCACGCATTTATTCTGGCCGCGAAGAATCACGCGAGTCGCATCGCAGTCAAAGACATCGGCACCGGACAAACCTTCACATACGAAAGAATGTTGATCGCGTCGTTCATCCTGGCGAAAAAGGTCTCATCCTTCCGCGAATCGCACATCGGGATCATGCTGCCCACATCCGCCGGATGTATGCTGTCGATCCTTGGCGTTCTGATGGAGAACAAGGTTCCCGTTATGCTGAACTACTCCACCGGCGCGAAAGAAAACTGTGAATACGCCCGGAATAAATGTAATTTCAATACGATCATCACCAGCCGCAAACTGCTGGAAGCGATTCGTGTCACACCGATGCAGGGCATGATCTTCATCGAGGATATCTTGAAGAAGGTAACCCTCGCGGACAAAATCTCCGCTGCCTTGAAAGCGAAACTCCCCTACTCCGTTTTAAAGAAGTTGCTGCCAAAAGACGGCAGGGAAAGCACTGCCGTGATCCTCTTCACCAGCGGCAGCGAGAAAGATCCCAAGGCCGTCGAGCTCTCTCACAAGAACATCAACACCAACCTCGGTGACGTGCATCAGATCCTCCGGATTATGCCTGAAGATATTTTCCTGGCAAATCTACCACTATTCCACGTCTTCGGTCTCACCATCGATATGTGGCTGCCCATTACCCATGGCAACACCATCGTCGCTCATGCCAACCCGCTCGACTACCGGTCGATCTGCGATTCGATCCGTGACAACAAGGTTACGGTCATGGTGGGAACACCAACCTTCTACCACGGTTACCTCAAGAAGAGCCAGAAAGGTGATTTCGATACGGTCCGCATCGCGGTGGCAGGCGCTGACAAACTCACCCGTCAGATCCGCGATGAATATCTGCACATGCACAACCTCGAGGTTTGCGAAGGATACGGCGCTACCGAGACGAGCCCGGTTATCTCCACCAATCTCCCCGGACGAAACAAGCCCGGCAGCGTTGGATTACCGCTTCCCAGCGTGCAGGTGAAGATCGTCGATCGCGAGACAAGCGAAGAACTGCCGATCGGCAAAGAAGGCAAGATCATGGTCAAGGGCGACAACGTCATGAAGGGTTACTATCATGACATCGAAGAAACCTCGCTACGCATTCACAACGGCTGGTATGAAACCGGCGATATGGGTATGGTTGACAACGATGGTTATCTATGGCACCGAGGCAGGCTCAAACGTTTTGTGAAGATCGGCGGTGAAATGGTGTCGCTGGTCAAGGTCGAGACGGTTCTTGAAAAGTTACTGCCAGAAGGCACCATTTGCTGTGCTGTGGACGTCCCGAATCCGGTAAAAGGCTCCGAGATCGTGGCAGTGGTCACGACGGAAGAGATCAACGTTAGACACATTAAAAAGATGATGGCCAAGGAACTTCCTTCTATTGCCATTCCGAAGGATTTCCATGTGATACAGGACATCCCGCTCATGTCCAGCGGTAAGGTGAATTTCCGCGAAGTTGAGAAAATCTGCCGTAACTGGAAAGCAAAAAAGAAATAGCCGGTATCCCGAAGAATACCGGCACCGATTCAAGTAACGTTTATCTATTTCAGCAATGTCATCCGGGACGACACCGCGCTTCCTTCAGTTTGTAATCTCGCGAGATAGATCCCGGAGGAAACCGATTTCCCTGCAAGATCTTTACCATTCCAGGCTATGTAATGGCTACCTGTTTCCAGGATTCCATTGACCAATTTTTGCACTTTCTGCCCTCGAACATTGAAGATATCCAACGTAACGTTTCCGGGCTCATCAAGATCGAACTTGATCGTCGTATCGGGATTGAACGGATTCGGGAAAATATCCATCTCCAGCATGCCGGTTTCCGGTGTATCTTCCGTATCCTGATCAACTTCCAGCTCAGAATCGCGCACCAGACGAACAAAATTGTACATTCGCACTACATCCCCCTGAGGACCGTGACCATAAGGATAATCACCAGGATCACCAGCCTTGTAATCGCTGCGTTGAGCTCCAGCACCGTGAACGTCCATCAATACGTAATCACGCGCATATCGAGGGACAGTCATCCAGCCCAACGCTCTTCCAAACGAGACATAGCACCCTGCTTCTCCATTGGTATCCCGGAAATTCTCGTGCGTGGTCGAGCTCCAGAAATACGGATAATCAGTAACACCACCTTCATTGGTGATAGCTGTTACATTGAAAATCGGGTCAATCGCAGGTGAATCGGTGACATCAGGTGCTCTGGTGTAATCAACGAGGCTCTCGAGCTCCTTGACATTCGGCAAACGCCAGTCACTATAACCCAGATATTCTTCCGCGTTGCATTGCTGCACCCAGGCCAGGGCTTCCTGCCAGTTCATGGCTTCACCGCTGTCATTCAGCGTCCACATCAAGCCAGTCGCGTGGTCGACGACAATACCATCCTGGAAATTCACGAAATCATTCGTGCCGTAACTCGTTGCGCCCCGCACATATTTAACCTCAAACAGCTTCTCACCCATCTCGGTAACGCCCGATGGATAGCCCTTGATCCTGCCATCAGCGAAATTCACGCCAAACACAGCACTAACGCCATTGAATACGGTTCCGACATATTCGGTCGAAGACACATATTGTGCATCAATGACACGCTCTCCTTCGTCGGAGAGGCCGTAACGGAAGTCGAAATAGTCCGTATCGATGAATGGAACCATCCAGGTAACGTCAGTGCCTTCGTATCCACTGGGATCGATTCCCGAGAACAGGATCAGTGAGTAGAGTTCTTTAATTGTAGGCAATCGCCAATCGGTATACCCTGCAAGCTCGAAGTCATTTGCTTCTTCTACGGCCTGGCTGAAGGTGCGCTTCACCTCAGAGTAACCCTTCTGCCACATCAGGCCGGTGATATTGTCTGTAACCGTACCGTCGCCATTATCGGTATATTGTGGTTGATTTCCGTCGTATTGCGCATCCTGTCCGAAGAAAGCTTCTCCAGCGGATGGTGATTCGATTGTGGTTGTATTGTTGAAGCAATCCGTTTGGCCGGTATCGACAATCGGATAGTCCAGCGCACCCAGAAAGGTTGCCAGTAGCAGTATCGTGATGATTGTAAAAAATCGTTTCCGTTGATTCATCTCTCCCCCTTTGTCTATCTGCAACTTCTGACAAGTTCTTCATGGATTACCTGTGAAGATTCTTTTAACGATGAATTGAGCGAATAGGTATACTGCATTTTCTTGTGTTGTCAGGAAGAAATCGTGTTTGCGTTGAACATATTTCATTATATTATTGTTGGAACATCCCGCAGGTAGCCAACCTGCGAGAAAGCACAACAAGGATTGATGAATGGAACATCTTCTCAGGGAAAAGCGCATCTACCTGCATATCAAGATCATACTTCTCTTCTCCACAATTTTGTTTTTGTTTCTCGTATTTCTCGCGTTCGCTTACATCATCCTCCGAGCGGAAATTGAAAACGAGGTTAGAGCTGAATTGCAGGATGCCACAGCCAACACGCTTCGCTTGACACAACATGCCGTCGATGTATCGATAAGAAACTACCTGCGAGCTATCGCAGAAAAAAACCTTGAGATTGTTGAACGATTCGACAGGATGATCAAAAGTGGAGATATCTCGGAAAAGCAGGGAATGAAAGAGCTTCGCGAAGTCCTTCTATCGCAAAAAATAGGCGACACCGGCTATATCTATGTATGGGATATTTCAAACGCACCCGATTCATTACCCCTGGTTGTTCATCCATTGATTGAAGGGCAGGATCTCAGCCCGTATGCATTTGCAAGGCGCGCTGCAGAAGTCAAGAATGGATACATCGAATATGACTGGCAGAATCCAATCGATAAGTCGCCTCGAAGCAAAGCCGTGTATCTGTCCTACTACGAACCCTGGCACTGGCTGATCGCCGCGTCCTCCTATCGAGATGAGTTTCACGAACTCATCAACATGGATGATATCAAGAGCATTATCCTTTCTCAACGATTCGGTAAGACAGGCTACTCATTCATTGTTGACTATAATGGAAATATGGTCATCCACCCCGAGATGTCGGGAAATGTCAGGGATACGACAGATAAACGTGGTTTCCCTCTCACGAGAACCTTCCTGGATAATCGCATTGGCTTTGTGGAATATTACTGGAAGAATCGCGGTGACCCTGCGCCACGTAAAAAATACGCATATTTCCATACATACCCTGAATTGAAATGGATTATCGTGTCGAGCGGATATCAGGATGAATTTTACTATCCATTGCGCATTCTAAGCTATGTGTTCCTTATGTCGATTCTTGGTTCACTGACTATATTCACTGTGTTCTTCATCTGGTCAAGATCGACAATCATCAAACCAATTAGGGAGTTGATCGCAGCCTTCGAGCAGGGATCATCCGGAAACCTGTCTGTTCGGATTCCCGTGCTGAGCAACAATGAGATATATCTACTCGGTGGATACTTCAACACATTCATGAACGCATTGCAGGAAAACCACGACGAGATCGAGGAAGATCGGCAAAAGCTTAGGATCGCCGAAGCGCAATACAGATCCGCCAGCGAATATCTGGATAATATCGTCAATTCCCTCGATTCCAGCCTGATAACCGTTCAGGCCAATGGCGAGATATCCCAATGGAACCAGGCTGCGAGCCTCTTTACAGGAATACTGCCTGAAGACGCTATTGGTAAAAACTACCTTGAATGCCTCCCTTTCCTGAACGACTATACGGATCGATACCAGCACGCATTCGAAACCAATTCTCACCGGAAAATCGTTTTAAAATCGTTCTACCGGGATAAAGAGCGCTACCTGCAAGTAAACTTCAACCCGCTCCTCTTCAACGGAAGCCGCGGTGTTGTGCTGCGTATCGACGATATAACCGAAGCGCAGATTAAGGATCAACAGCTCATGCAGGCGCAAAAAATGGAGGTTATTGGCAATCTCGCCGGTGGCCTGGCACATGACTTCAATAATGTCCTTGGTGGTATCACAGGTACGATCTCGCTGATCGAGTTCGAACTGGCAAAGGATACGATCAGTAACGACAACCTGATTCGCTACGCCAGTATCATCAGCCAGTCTGCATACCGGGCAAGAGAGGTTGTCGAGCAATTACTGACCATCTCGCAGAAACGGGAAGTCGATTTCACACAGATTGTATTGCAAGATTCGATCGAGAATGTCCTGCAGATTTGCCGCAACACATTTGATAAGTCGATTGAAATCGAGACGGATCTTCCAGAAAAAAAAGCGCTGTGTAATGCTGAGGCCAGCCAGATTGAGCAGGCTCTGCTCAATCTCTTCATCAACGCCTCCCACGCCATGACCATCATGCGCGATCCATCGGAAAAGCACGGTGGTACGCTTTCCATAGCACTTACGCAGGTCGAAGCAGATTCACTCTTTACCGAGAACCATCCGGAAGCGCAACAGATCAAGTACTGGTGTATTTCAATAAGCGATTCCGGTGTCGGAATGGATTCGAAGACCATCTCCAAGATCTTTGAACCATTCTTCTCCTTGAAAAAGAGGATCAAAGGAAGCGGGTTGGGGCTCTCGATGGTGTACAACATCATCCGGCAGCATGGCGGATTCATCGATATCTATTCGGAAATCAATATTGGTACTGTGTTTAATATCTTCCTGCCGGTCGCAACCACAGAGCATCAAGAGGAACCAGAGAAAACCAGGCCGAGCAACGCACTTGAAAAGGGATCCGGAACAATCCTCGTTGTCGATGATAACGATATTATCCGGGCTACAGCACGCGATATCCTGCATGCACTTGGCTACAAGGTAATTATCGCGGAAGACGGCGAGATCGGCGTGGAGACTTATCGCCAGCGACAGCATGAGATCGACGCGGTGATCCTCGATATGGTCATGCCTCACAAATCAGGAAGAGAAGCCTTCAAGGAGATCAAAGTTTTAAATCCAGACGCACGTATCGCAATAGCTTCCGGTTATCGCATGGACCGTCGGGTACAGGAAGTGATGGATGACGGCGCTGACCTCTTCATACAGAAGCCCTATACGCTTAAAGAAATGTCAGAGGCGGCTCATCGACTGACTTCCCGGTCTGAGTAGCGATTACTCGGCTTCACTAAATTTTACTTGCCAACCTTGCACCATAAAATTTCATGATTGTAATAGTAAAATAATATCATCAGGGGGAACCATGACAAAACGTGTAATGGTCGTCACAGGCGGGGGAGATTGTCCGGGACTCAACGCCGTTATTCGCGGAATCGTCAAGCGTGCCTGTCAGGAATCCGATTGGGAAGTCCTCGGCAGCATCGAAGCATACAACGGCATCTTGAAAGAACCGATGGAGATTATCAGGCTGGACAAGGCTCGTGTAGCCGGCATTCACGTTAAGGGTGGAACTATCATTCGGACCACCAACAAAGGCGGCCCATTCTCATGGCCAATTCAGAATTCGGATGGAACGTGGACCACTGCTGACCGCTCCGACGAGCTTATCCGCAAGCTCCAGTATCAGAACGTTCACGCCGTAATCAGCATCGGTGGAGACGGCTCGCAGAAAATCTCGCAAGCTCTCTTCGAGAAAGGACTTAATGTCGTCGGCGTGCCAAAGACTATCGACAATGATCTTGAGACCACCGATTTTACTTTCGGTTTCCAGACTGCGGTGGAAATTGCAACTGACGCAGTTGACAAGCTGGTCTCGACTGCCGAAAGCCACAACCGCACCATGATCCTCGAGGTGATGGGACGCGACGCAGGCTGGATCGCTCTCTACGCAGCAATTGGTGGTGGAGCAGAGATCTGCCTTATCCCTGAAATACCTTATGATATCAATATAATCGCAGATCGTATCCGTAGCCGCTACAAACGCGGACGTGGCTTCGTGAATATCGTTATCGCCGAAGGCGCAATGCCGAAAGGCGGATCGGTTGTCGGGCAGAAGAGCGACGAGCCAGGCTACGAGAACTTCCGTCTTGGCGGCGCTGGCATGCGCTTGATGGCAGAGCTCAAGGAAGTAGGGCTGGAGATGGACATGCGCGTTTCGATCCTCGGTCACCTTCAGCGTGGCGGTTCGCCCTGTGCATTTGATCGTGTATTGGCAACACAGTTCGGCGTAAAGGCGATGGAATTGGTCATGGAGAAGAAATGGGGATATATGGTCGCCTATCGTAATCAGGACATCAAGGCCGTCCCTATAAAGGAAGCAATCGCCAAGTATAACTATATCAAGATGGATTCGAATATCATGCACACAGCTCGTGGACTCGGCATCTGCCTGGGTGATTGATTCTAAGCTGTTCAATAAGAAAAGCCCTGTCGATCTGACAGGGCTTTTTCTATATGGTAATAGATTACTTTGTTCTCAGATAGCGTACAAATGCGCTAACGCGCTTCTGAAGATCTTCGCGTGATTCTGCGCGATCCCACGGATCGTAGGAAGTTGAACCGGAGGTCTCGCTCAGGATAGCCAGGTCATCGTTCATAAAGTAGTTAAATGATGTAACCTGATACCAGAGGTAAGTTTCATCCCAGTTCTCGCTGTAGTCATTGACGCAATTAGCAGCAAAAGTGTAGCTGCGGTCATCGACACCCAGTTCTGCCCAGAATTCATCGAATTCGTAATCATATGTTTCCCAGTCGAAGCCTTCAGAGGAAGCGAAAGCGAACTGATGAGAGTTATTTGCGTCCATCTGCCAGTAGAATGACACTTCTTCAGCAGGTGTTGACGGAGCTGTAGGAACATCCCAGGTAGCCGAATTTGCGATCATGACCGATCCGCCGACCTCTTTTGTAAGGGTGTTTACGCCATCGACGAACAGCTGAAGCTTGTAGGTCATCGCGTACGTTTGTCCTGCGACCAGGGATGTGGGAAGATAGTAGGTCACCCAATCGACATCGGCGTAGCTACTCTGGTATTGTGTCATGTCTTCGCCATCCACGGTAAGAGTATGGATGAATGTGCCCATGAATGTTTCATAATCGACAACATCCGAAGAAATGGTAACGGAAATATACGTGCCGCGGTATTCATTCCCAGCAACATCGATCATGAAATCTGCGTTACGAATAGATTCGACGAGGTTATTGGAACCACCTCCATCGCTGTCACTGCTGCTGTCGCATGCAAAAAAGGTAAGCGCAATCAAAGCTGCCAATACGAAATAAATGATTCGTTTCATGAATCCTCCTTGAATTTGACGGCAACACTGCCCAGAAAAACCATTCTGTCAAGGTAAAGCGTACACGAAACACATGGCTGTTCATTTTTAGACCAACGCCCATAATGAAGTTCACTCACACCTGTTTCCTATCTCGTTGGTGTATGGATAATTCGTACGATGGGAATTAAATGGATATGTATCGACGCATAAGAAAAAGGGCGGAATTAATCCGCCCGTAAAAGATGAGAACCGGAAATCAATCCCTCTTATACGTCTCCACGCCGAGCTTGTAAATGTCGTTTCCCTGGGTGTCGTTGGCGACGATGCAAGGGAAATTTTCTACCTTGAGCTCACGGATTGCTTCGGGGCCGAGGTCTTCGTACGCGATGATTCTCGCGTCTTTGATCGATTTCGCTACCACCACCGCAGCGCCACCGATGGCGGCCAGATACACGGCGCGGTTCTTTTTCATCGAGTCCACCACCTTATCGCCGCGCGGCCCTTTGCCGATCATGGCTTTCATTCCCGCGTCGAGCAACGCCGGCGCGTAGGGATCCATGCGGTAACTGGTGGTTGGACCGGCTGAGCCGATGGGCTTTCCCGGAGGTGCCGGAGCAGGCCCTACGTAGTATATAACCGAGCCCTCGGCATCGAAGGGAAGCGCTTTATTCTCGTCGAGCAGCGCCACGAGCCGTTTATGCGCGGCGTCACGCCCTGTGTAGATAATTCCGGAGAGATAGACCTTGTCGCCCACTTCGAGCTTTACGAGGTCTTCCGATTTCAAAGGAGTTTGCAGATAGACGGTCTTTGCCATGGTTTCTCCTTAAAGCTTGGTTGCTCTGACCCACAGGATGCGCGGTCCGTCGGGGATTATCTCAGGCGGATTTGCCATGTGGCAGTAAGTGTCGCCGTCGGGTCCCTTGGGACCGAGGATCATGCGCTCGATGCGGAATTTGTCCAGAAGGCAGCCGTTGAGCTTCTTCATGGTGAGCGTGGTGGGTTCGGCAGCGCTCATCTCCTCCTCCAGTCCGAAGGAACCGACGAGCAGCGCGCCCTTTTTCATCACGCGCAGGATTTCCTTGCACGAGCTTCCGAGGTCGGAGCAATGGTCCAGTGAGTTGATCATGAACATGACATCGATGTAGTTATCCGGCAGCGGAATCCACTTCTCGGTATTGCATACATAGACCATGTCATGCTCGGCAATTCCCAGTTTCGCATACTGGTCGATGAGCACATCGATCCCGATGCGCGAACGGGCGTCTTTCGCCCAGCAGAGGCTTCCGCGCGGCCCGCAGCCGAAATCGGCAACGTGTTTATCGCGCAGGAATTCCGCATCGTTCTCGCCAGCCACGGCCAGCATCAATGGCTTGTAGTGTGCGTTCGCGAAGGTACCGCCTTCCTTCTCCCACTGCTCTTTCCAGTAGGTGAATTCCGCCCAACGCTTGATGCGCGTCTTGAAGAACGGACGCAACACCGGCAGGGCAATCAGCTTGAGTCGATGGAAGAGTCTGGTCTTGCGGAAGGCGCTGAAGTTCATATCACCGCGCTCTTGTGCCGTGCCGCGTGGCACTGTACGTTCACCGCAACCGGCATGGAAGCGATGTGGCACGGTTTATGGAGGATGCTCACGCCCAGGGCGGTGGTTCTGCCACCAAAGCCCTGCGGACCAATCCCCAGTTTGTTGACCTTCTCCAGAATCTCTTTCTCGACCTTCGCCCACTTCGGATCGGGATTCTCCTGATCCAGAGGGCGCAACAGCGATTTTTTTGCCAGCAGAGCACTCTGCTCGAAATTGCCGCCTAAACCGACGCCTACAACCACCGGCGGACAGGGATTGCCTCCAGACCGTCTGATGCGGTCCACCACGAATTCGATTACGCCTTCGATGCCGTCAGCCGCTTTCATCATCTTGACTTCACTCATGTTCTCGCTGCCGCCGCCTTTGGGCGCTACGGTGATCTTGAGCTTGTCTCCCGGGACAATATCGGTATAGATCAATGCCGGTGTGTTGTCACCGGTGTTTTTCCGATCGATGATAGGGTCATTGACCAGCGATTTACGCAGATAGCCGTCCTTGTAGCCCTGTCGGACTCCCTCGTTGATGGCCTCGACGAAACCGCCGCCTTCGATGTGAACCTCTTGTCCCAGTTCGATGAATACGACCGCCACTCCGGTATCCTGACAGGATGGCATCTTTTCTTCGGCCGCCAGCTTGTAGTTTTCGAGCATGATGTCCAGCACCTCGCGCGCGGTATCCGATTCCTCGGTCTCCCGCATCTGCTTGATGCGATTCAGAACATCCTCCCCGATGTAGTAGTTGGCGTCGATGCAAAGCTGCCGGACCACCGGAATGATCTCATTCACGTTGATGTTCCGCATAAGCATCTCCTTGTTTTATGTGGTTTTCAATCTATTGAATGCTGTCACTCCTATCTCTGCTGGTGAATCGACCACGGACACTCCCGCGGCTCGAAGCGCGTCCATCTTCTCTTTCGCGGTGCCTTTGCTACCGGCGATAATCGCACCGGCATGGCCCATGCGCTTTCCTTTGGGCGCGGTTTGACCGGCGATGAACGAAATCACCGGCTTGGTTACATTCTCATTGATATAGCTTGCTGCCTGAATCTCCAGATCGCCGCCAATCTCGCCGATCATGACGATGGCATCCGTCTCAGGATCCTTCTCAAACAGTTCCAGAAGATCGATGAACCCGGTTCCGATGATGGGATCGCCACCGATACCCACCGCAGTGGAAACACCCAGTCCCGCCTGCACGACCTGGTTGGCTGCTTCGTAGGTGAGGGTTCCGGATTTACTGATTACGCCCACGCGTCCTTTCTTGAAAACGAATCCGGGCATGATACCGATCTTGGCTTCTTCCGGGGTGATGATGCCAGGACAGTTCGGCCCGACAAGCCGTACGCCACGCGCGTTGCAGAGCTTCTTGGCGATCATCATGTCCTTGACCGGGATACCTTCGGTGATGCAAACGATCACTTCGACACCGGCTTCAGCAGCTTCCATGACTGCATCCGCTGCGAATTTGGGCGGAACGAAAATGAGCGAGACATTCGCGCCTGTCGCTACCACAGCGTCTCTACAGGTATCGAAAACCGACTTGCCGAGGTGCTCCTGACCACCTTTTCCGGGAGTCACACCGCCGACGATATTGGTGCCGTAGTCGATGCACTGTCCGGCGTGAAAGGTTCCCTCTTTGCCGGTGAATCCCTGAACGATGACCTTCGAATCTTTGTTGACCAATATCGACATGTTATGCTCCTTTCGCTGCCTGAACCGCTTTCTGTGCGCCGTCTGCGAGGTCGCTCGCGGTGATGATATTCTCGATGTTCGATTGCCGGAGAATCTCCGAGGCTTCTTTCGCGTTGGTTCCGTCCAGACGCACAATGACCGGCACCGATACGTTGGTGACCTGAGTCGCTTCAAGGATGCCGTTCGCGATACGATCGCATCGCACGATACCGCCAAAGATGTTCACGAAGATCGCCTTCACGTTGGGATCTCGCAGAATGATCTCGAATCCCTTGGCAACCGTCTCAGCGCTGGCAGCACCACCTACGTCCAGAAAGTTCGCCGGTTCACCGCCGGAAAGCTTGATGATATCCATCGTGGACATCGCCAGACCCGCGCCGTTGACCATACAACCGACATTGCCATCGAGCTTGATATAACTCAGCCCAAAGTTACCAGCCTCTGTCTCGGTGGGTTCTTCTTCGTCCAGATCGCGCATCTCCATGATTGCCGGATGGCGATAGAGCGCGTTGTCGTCAAAATTCATCTTGGCGTCGAGCGCGATAAAACGGTCGTCGCCGGTCAGAACCAGCGGATTGATCTCGATGAGGCTGGCGTCGTTCTCGATATAGACCTTATAGAGCGCCTGCACGAACTTACCGAATTCCTTCATCTGTGCAGGAGACAGATTCAGCCCGAAAGCCAGTTCACGTGCATGGAAGGCTTGGAATCCGCTCAGCGGATCGACACCGACCTTGATGATCTTCTCGGGGCTTTCTGCTGCAACCTTCTCGATCTCCATACCACCCTCGGTGGACGCGATGAAGACCGGCATTTCGCGCGCACGATCGAGCACTACACCGAGATAATATTCCTTCGCGATATCCGCGGCTGCCTCGATATAGAGCTTCTTGACCAGCTTGCCTTGCGGTCCCGTCTGATGCGTAACAAGTGTCATGCCCAAAATCGCGTCCGCGTGCTGCCTTACCTCATCCAATGTCTTCGCGAGCTTCACACCGCCACCTTTTCCGCGGCCACCGGCGTGAATCTGCGCCTTGACTACCCATTTCTCACCGCCGATTTCCTTCGCGGCTTCAACCGCTTCTTCGACTGTGAACGCGACCTTCCCCTTGCTGAGGGGAACACCGTACTTCGCGAAAATCTTTTTCGCCTGATACTCATGAATGTTCATAAAACGTCCTTTCCAACATAGTATATGCGTGTTTCACGTGTGTTGTAAGAATTGATATGCAATGCCTTGCTTATTTCAGGATGATTCATCTTCAGAAAAACATCCCCCTTTCGTTTCCTTAAGAAATTACTGTTAATCGATGGGGATTTCGCCAGTGTGTCAAGGTTTTTTGGGAGAATATAGAATTATCGCAGAATTGATTGGCTTGGAGGAATACGAACAGGATAGGCTTTAACATACTAGTAAACACTTACATTAGTATCGTTAAACATTATAGCCATTATTCTTTCTCCTTGGTAATGCAAACCGGCGGTGCGCTTTTTCATTGACAACCCAACGCATGCACTCTTCCTTGCTGCAAAAAATACGAGGGGAATGTCATGAAATTGCAATCAATCATCTTAATCGTACTGGCGATCGCGCTGATCGCAGGTTGCCAGATACAAGTGAAAATCGAAAAAACAGCCCAGCTTGCAGACAAAGTTTTTGCCGTACCGCAGGGAACCATCGCGGATGAGTTGGTCAGATCCAAGTATGCCACTGCTCAATTCAAGTACTTCAACGACGTCGCTGCATGCTGTGAAGCCGTTATGAACGGTGAAGCCGACGCTGCCGCTTACGACGAACCCATCCTCAAGAACATCGCCGCCAAGACGCCCGGACTCAAGGTCCTTGCCGACATGATCACCGTGGACCACTATGGAATCGCCGTGCAGAAGGAAAACACTGAGCTTGCGGACCAGATCAACGCCGTCCTCGACGAGATCAACAGCAACGGTTACTATACCGAGATGATCGCGCGCTGGCTGCCCGAAGAAGGCGCACCCGCTCCCATGCCGGAAATGCCGGAAGTTGAATCGGATGACGTACTGCGCCTCGGAACCGCCGCCGTGACCGAACCCTTCTCGTTTGTAGATGGAAACCAGCAGATTGTTGGTATCGACATCGAGCTCGCGAAGCTGATCGCGCAGAAGCTGAATAAGAAGCTGGAAATCGTCAACATGGAGTTTGGCGAGATGATCCCCGCGCTGGAAGAGGGTAAGGTCGATATGATCGCGGCCTGCATCACCATCTCCCCCGAACGCCAGGAGAAGGTGCTCTTCTCCAAGCCGTATTACAAGGGTGGTATCGCCGCGCTGGTCAAAGAATAACCGATTCTCGCATCACGCTTTCAACGCCGGATTCGTCCGGCGTTTTTCTTTTCCGCCTGAGTATGCCATTGCCTGCATTCTCCCTCGATACGCTCGTTCCTCGCTACTCAGGATGACACAGGAGTATGTTCCGCATCAATAAGCGTGTCATGCTGAGTGGCCGGTTTGCCGGGATGTATCGATGCACGATACGTAATGCATGATCCACCCTGCGTCGCTTCGTAGCTCTCGGCCTCCGGGCGAGCATCCTTTATCCGATAATCAAGTTGTGAAGCAATACTCGACTACTGAAATATCGAACGTGTTCCAATCTGTAAGGATTTCTTACAAGTTCGATGCAGATTCTTCTTGACCAGCAAGATTCGCTACGCTTGTGTTGTAGCAAACAATGATTACAGGATGAATTATAGGTATCGATGACGCCTTGATTACCGAGATACTAGGCAGGATATTGAATGTCGTAAAACCGGAGAAGGTAATCCTGTTCGGCTCAGCCGCAACAGGCACCATGACCCGCGATAGCGATATCGATCTTTTGATTGTCGAGAATGAAGAGGTCAATCGAAGGCAGGAGAGCCTCAAGATCGAGGAATCGCTATCCGGCCTCGGTTTTCCGTTCGATATCGTCGTAATGCAGAAAGACTGGTTTGAGGCCAGCAAGGATGTGATCGGAGGAATGGCCTACCCGGCAAATAAATACTGCAGGGTGATTTATGGATAAAGCGGCCGCAAGTTAAATGCTCAATGATTATCTCGTTTTCTACCGTTGTCCTTCGACTCCGCTCAGGATGACACGGTAGATAACGCGATTAACTCCCTCAGCGTGTCACCCTGAGCGGAGTCGAAGGGGCATGCTGGTGGATGAATGAATCACGTTCCGGAAAATATCGGTGGAATGGCCTACCCGGCAAATAAATACGGCAGGGTGATATATGGATAGGAAAAAGTGCGATACAGAATTCTCTTACCTTCTGGTCCTCTGGTATTTATGCAATAAGTCTTCCCATAAATACTTATAGCTTCTTGTTTCACAATCATACTTAATCAAATATGATCCTGATAAAAGAATGAGCGACGAAAAAGGTGATATATCGATTCCATCATTTTTCAATGATTCCATTACCATCTCCTCATCAGTGCCCGGCTTCGAGAGATTATCATAAAGAAGTAACCAGTTTTCTTTTCTAAACGTATAACCATGGAATTTTTCTTTTTTTTCATGTATTCTATCCTTGATCGCGTACTCAAGTTCCTCTTCGAATTTCTCGCCAAAAACAGCATTTGATTTAAAAGGGTCCTCTGAGGCAATTTCCTTAAGCTCATCAAGATTTTTCTCTTCATCTCGATAATCAAATGCTCCAAGATCAATGTATTCGCTTTCTGATTGAATAACACCACAATTAGAAAGGGCATCGAATTTAGCTTCATTTTTCGCAACCAGTTCAGTTATCTCGACTCCGATTTTTCTTGATCCGGTATCAATAAAGCAATCCGGCTTATCCCTCATTTCGATTCTGATAGGAAGTTCAAAAATATTCTTGGAAACCATCAAAATGACCAAATTGAAGGCGCTATCTTTCTCACAATGAATTGTTTTCCGCCCCTTTCCCCGATGTGGTACTTTGAGCATCTGAGTAAATTCAGAAAGTTCTACGGCTGAGTCAAAAAAGAAATCCATATATTCTCCTCCCCCTCCACAAACGCAGAGGGGGAACAAAGTCTATCCTGATTAACTGATTTACTTCTTCACGCTTTCGAAGGCGGTTTTGACCACGGATGTCACGGAGGCGATGTCGGTGACATTGGTGGGGATGATGAGGGTGTTGTTTTCCTTGGCGAGTTTGGCAAAGGATTCGATCCAGTCCTGGGCGATACGTAGCTGCACGGCCTGCTGGCCTCCAGGCTCGTTGATGGCCTTGGAGATCTCGCGGATACTCATCGCGGTGGCTTTTGCAACGGCTTCGATGGCGAATGCCTCGCCGGTGGCTTCGTTCTCACGTTTCAGGCGTTCACCCTCGGAGCGTTTGATGGCTTCCTGCTTGTCGCCTTCAGCGCGGTTGATCTTGGAGAGCTTGTCGCCTTCGGAGAGGTATATCTGCTCGCGCTTCTCGCGTTCGGCGCGCATCTGTTTTTCCATGGCGTCGATGATGGTGGGCGGCGGAGTAATGTTCTTGATCTCGTAGCGTGTCACTTTGATGCCCCACGGGTCGGAGGCTTCGTCGATGGCGAGCACGATGGCCGCGTTGATAACATCGCGCGATTCGAAGGTAACATCGAGGTCGAGCTTACCGATCTCGGAACGCATTGTGGTCTGCGCGAGCTGGATGATGGCGTAGCGGTAGTCGTTGATACCGTAAGCCGCTTTCACGGGATCGTAGATCTTGACGTAGAGGACGCCGTCGATCTCGATCGAGATATTATCCCGTGTAATACACATTTGCGGTGGCACATCGATGGCGTTTTCCTTGAGCGAGAACTTGTAGGAGACCTTGTCGATGAAGGGAAACAGGATGTGGAATCCGGCCTCGAGAGTCTTTGAATACTTACCCAGGCGCTCGACGATGTAGGCGTGCTGGTTCGGTACGATACGGATGGTCTTGAAAAAGGTGATGATGACCAGAAGTCCGATAATAGCTAATGCGTATGGCATGATTCCTCCTTACGATTCGATCTTCTCGACCTTGATGGTTATATTCTCGCGCCCGACGATGCGAACCGATTCACCCTCGGGGATGAGTTCTTCCGCGGATGCGTTCCAGAGCGTACCCTGGTACTTTATCCTGCCGGTGCTCTTCTTCGGATCGATGGTTTGAATGACCGGCACGACTTTTCCGATATCGAGGTTGAACTCGTTCACGCCGTCACCCTCCGATTTGCCCATGAAGACCTTCTTCATGTAGCGCCTGAGGAGGAACAGCGACGCCAGCGACGCCACGATAAACACGATGACCTGAAAGTTGAAGCCCGTGGTCAGACCGATGACTGTGGTTAGCGCGGTGATCAGTGCTCCCAGACCAAAAAAGCTGATGACCAGCCCGGGAATCACGAACTCCAGCGCGATGAAGATGATGCCAATAATCAGCCAGATTACGGCAGGTGACAGTCCAAACATATATCCCTCCAATGTTTTTTTTAGAAAGAACACAATGCTGCTGAACGTCAATCTTTTTTTATTAAGCGTTTCTGAAGGTGTGTTTATCGGATTTGGAAACCTGAATTTCTGTGATGATCAACGTATCGCGGAGATGATTCTGAGAGCGTTGTAGATATGGACGCCTCGTTCCTGGACTCGTAACTTGTAACTTCTTCTATTCGTCCTCAAACACAATCATCTGCGATCCGTCGCTGTATGGTTCTAAGCGCAGGCGTCCCACCTTTTTAAACTTGGCGAGTATACCCTGGATACGCTTTATACTGTCGTGGATGCTGGTGACGTATTTTCGAAGCTTGGGGTCGGAAAGTTGTTCGGAAAGGTGGTGCTCGAGCATGTCGAGGCTGCCGCGAATGATCATTAACGGCTGATTGATCTCATGGTTGGCGGTTACGGCCATAGCGAGCGTGGAGTTCTGTCGCTCGGCTGCGACAAGCTCATCACGGGTCTCCTGCAGGACTCGGTTTGTTTCCGCGAGTTCGATATTGCGCAGACGATAGATCTCGGCTTCGCGCTCTTTCTTCTCGAATTCGTACTGCGTGTGGATCTGCGCAAGCTGCTGGCTGCGCTCGATTTGCAGGCTACTGACCTTTAGTTCGTGGTACTCTTCGTGGCAATCCAGCGCTCTTTCATAGTTCCCATCGGCCTTCAGCATGTTGTGCATAAGAAACAAGATCTTCTGCTGGATATACACAATTCCAAACTCCCGGGCTCCCATGAGTGCTTTCTCGAGATATTCGTACGCCTTTTCGTTGTCACCAAGGTCCTTGTATATCTTGCCGATGTTGCTCTCGGTGCTGATGATACTTTTCCGGTCGTCCATCTCGAGGGCTATTCGATAGGATTCCTCGAGGTGCGCAAGCGCTTTCCGGGAATCCCCGAGCTGGATGTAATAGGTTCCCAAGTTGCCATTTACCGATGCAATGCCCTTACGATTCTCCAATTCAGTGTACAACCGCAGTGAATCCAGGCCAGCCTGAATCGCCTCTTCCAGATAACCCTGCCGCGCCAGGAGAACGGAGATGTAATTGCGCGAGCTGGCAAACATGGAGTGATCGTTGATTTCCCGGCTGATACGCAGCGCTTCCTGATGGTGCTTCAGCGATTGATCGTACTCGCCCATGCGGTAATAGATTATGCCGATGTTGTTCATGGCTACGGCGGTGTTTTCCTGATTACCCAACTTTTCGCTGAGCCTGACCGACTCTTTGAACTGCTTTAAGGCATCGGAGTATCGCCCGAAATCGAGATAGATGTTACCGATATTGTTAAGCAGCACTGCCTGGCGGTTCTCATCCGATTCCATACGAATGAGTTTCAGGGCTTTGCGGTAATATTCAAGGGCTTCGTTAAGATGTCCGTTCGTGCGTTTGATAATGCCGGTAAGCTGCGTCGCCAGTGCTTCCTCGAGCCTCCAGCCTTCGGCTATGGCCTTCTGAAGCAGCCTGGCTGTTAAATCAGCGGCCTTCTCAGGATAATTATGCAGTAAGTTAAATCCTTCGTCGATCCGCTTCTGAAAGTCTTCTCTGGCGATTTCAAGCGCATCGTTTTTCATAGCTTATTACCCAGAACTCTCGTTGCTTGTTGATTCGAAACGCGGCAACGTGAAGAAGAACCGGCTTCCCTTGCCTTCATCGCTCTCAACCCGGATGGAACCACCATTCTTGGTGATGAATTCCTTGCAGAGGATCAAACCAAGGCCCGTTCCTTTCTCCTGCGCTGTTCCGAGCGTAGAAATTGTTGAATCGATACGGAACAGCTTGTCGCGATTCTCCGGCGGAATTCCTACACCGTTATCGATGACACTGAAGGTTATCAGGTTATTCTTGTCCTGCGTCTCCAATCGTACTTCGCCATCGAATCCGGTGAACTTGATTGCATTGGAGATCAGGTTACGAACGGTAGTTTTAATCATGTTGCGATCCGCAAACACATTGCAGGGTCGCTCAATGTCGAAAATCAGGTTGATCCGCTTCTTGTCCGCACTGGGCTTGAGCAGATAACAGGCGTCGTTGGCAATTTCATACAGGTCGATCACCTCAGGCTGGAACTCGATTTTTTCCATCTGGAAGCGAGCCCAGGAAAGGAGGTCGTCGAGCAAGTCGGCCAGCCGTTTCGCGCCGATATTCATCTTCTTGATGAGCTGTAAGATTTTATCACGCTCGAAGTTAGCAAAATTTTCCTCCAGCATCTCACCGGATAGACGAAGAATACTGAGCGGGTTTTTCAGATCGTGCGCAATGATCGAATAGAACTTATCCTTGGTCGCGTTGGCTTCGTGAAGCTCGTGGTTCAGGACTTCCAGCTTTTCTTTCTGCTCGGAGATCTCCGCATTCTGTGAGGAAATGCGTTTGTACATCTCGGTAAGCTGGATGTTTTTCAGACGATAGATTTCCGCCTCGCGGACCTTTTTATCCATCTCGTATGCAGCCTGAACTTCCGCGATCTTGCTGCTGGTACGCTCATTGAAAATCTTCTCGTTGATTTCATTGAATTGCTTGAAGTAGTTCAGCGATTCATCAAGCGCTTCTGAGCGACCTTCGGCTGTCGTCTGCTGCTTCGCTTTGCGTTCGTAAAGGTCGGTCAGCGAACGGTAGATCGACTTCTCAAGATCGGGTTTCTCCATATCAATCGCGATCTGGAGCGACTTCTTGAGGTTCTCGGCAGCGACATCGTAGTTTTGCAGATGGATGCTGAGGTTACCAATATTGTTAAGTGTATTGGCCACACCCCAGCGGTCACCGATCCGCTCGAACGTCTCACGTGCGCTTTCATAGTGGTTCAATGCATCAAGCATATCCCCTTTACGCCAATAGAGGAGGCCGATATTATTGTGTGAGAAAGCAGCTCCACGGTCGTTCCCGAGCTTCTTCTTTATTTCGAGCGAGCGGAGATAATATTCCAGCGCTTTATCGAATTCCTGCATATTGCGGTATATGATACCGATGTTGTTACATGTGGTGGATATGCTTGCCTCGTCGCCAAGTTCTTCCTTGAGACGGAGCGCGTTGAGGTAATATGTGAGCGCTTTTCTCTCGTTGGAAAGGTTGGTATATACGAGTCCGATATTATTCAGAAGACGCGCAATACCGTCTTTGTCATTGATTTCCTCTTTGACCTTCAGGCTCTTGAGGTAATACTCCAGCGCTTTATTATGCTTTCCGGTGTTCCAATAGATAATACCGATGTTATTCAACGCTTCGCCCATGGCATACTTCAATTGTTCCTGGCTGAAGATGGAATAGGCTTGCTGAAGGTAGTTGAGAGCTTGCTCGTAATTGTTCGAGAGGAAACAGCTCTGTCCGAGATTAAGGAGCGCTGAGCCCTCCCCCATCTTATAGCTGACTCTGCGGGACAGATCAAGCGCCTGGTCGATGTAGTCTTCCGAAAGTTCCAGCGAGATTCGACAGATATCGAGATCTTTGACCACTGCGTGCTTGCGGTAGAGCGTAGAAAGATGATTCAGAATATCCACTTTCTTTTTAACGAGTGTGTTATCGTCCATTGAGCCACTGGAGTTCATGTCGCGAAGCATGATCTCAAGTTGCTCGATCTGGTTGTCAATCGACTGCGAGGTATCAATGTTAATTTCGAATTCCATAGGCCTTTATTGCTCTTTTATTATTCATTACATAGATTTACAGCGATCATCGCACCCAGCTTCACATTCGATTCCACCAGTGCGATATTCGCTTTCAGGGATCGTCCCTGCGTCTTTTCAACAATCGTCTTGAGTAGCGCGGGGGTTATCTCGGGTCCTCGGAGATGGCTGTTTTCCTCAAGTGCTTTTTCGATCCAGCCACTCATTTCCTCATACGGTATCTCCGATTCGATCGGTACCGGATTGCAGACAAGCATCGAGCTCGTGATTCCGCATTCCTGCATCATTTTAAAACGCGTAGTGATCCCATCAATAGAGACCAGTTTCCTGATAGGATACTGCGAAAAATGCGAGTAGAAAAGCGGAAACGTATCAGTACAGAATCCATAAACCGGGATTGCAAGCGTCTCAAGATATTCGAGCGTCGCTGGAACATCAAGGATCGCTTTAGCGCCGGCCGTGACGGTAATCATGGGTGTTCTGGATAGTTGTGTTAGATCAGCCGATACATCGAAACTCAATCCTGCACCACGATGAACCCCACCGATCCCACCTGTCGCAAAGACCTTGATACCAGCCATATTCGCGCAATGGAGCGTACCGGACACGGTCGTTGCTGCTGTTGTCCCAGAGGCAAGCGCTTCAGGGATTTCACGGGTTCCTGCTTTTAATACCTGATCGCTGGATGCCAGGTGTTCCAGCAAATCACGATCGCATCCAATGCGAATTTTCCCGTCGTGTATACAGATTGTAGCGGGAACTGCGCCGTTATCGCGTGCGATTTGTTCAAGCTTGAGTGCTGTTTCAAGGTTTTGCGGGTAAGGCATTCCATGCGCTATTATAGTAGATTCCAGCGCCAGAATTGGCCTGGAATGTTGCACTGCCTCAAAGACTTCTTGTGATAAGACAATTAGTTTGTGCATGGGCACCTCAGCTCGGATGTCGAATTATCCTCTCGCGTGAAAGGTTTAAATCCGTTCATATTATTATCGGCCAATCTGCACCTGGCTGAAGTGAAATAATTTTTCCTTAATACCTCGATGATCGCACTGCCATCACTATCAGATTTCCGGTTTCGCAACAACAACGCTCTTCTCAATCAGATGCGTCTCAAGATCGAGGTAGAATTTGGATGGGCCCATTATTTTGTCAATGGTTCGTTGCAGGCCTTCCGCACGCAGAATGAGGTCCGGAATTATTTTTACGCTTATATCGACCGAGGATTCCCGGATCATATCTACTTTGTTTTTCAGTTCCTTGTCTAAAATGCGCTGCATCATCTCCTGCTTCTTTTCGAGCTGGTTTTTTTCTCGCAACGCCTTGATAACTTTTTCCTTCACATCGACGGTCATGTTCTTCATTTCATCGTAGATTGTTGGTGACAGGATATCGAAACTGAACCGTTCAGTGATGGCTTTGAGCGCTTCTTCGATTTTCTGACAGGCTTCGGTCTGCTGATCGATCTTCTTTTGCAACTGCTCGTCATATGCAATATGAATAATGGTCTTCAAGCCAGCATCCGAACCAATGACCGGCACCAGAAGCTTCTTGGTGACCTTGATCTCGGCATCGACGATCGCGCCACGCTCATTGAGGTTGATTCCATGCCCAAACACGATGATGTTGTGTCGTCCTTCGATCTTCGCTCCACGAATGAAGCGCTGCACAGTCAGTTGCCCATATGAAAGGACGGAGCAGGATTCGATGTATTTTGCTGTCATGTTTCCGTGACAGACAATCTTGGTCGATTCACCGGTAATACCGCCAATCACCGAGAGATCACCCTTGCATTCAATCTCACAATGATCTTCGATATTGCCTTTGATGAAGATGTTCTTCTCGGACTTCACATTGAACCCGGCCAGCACGCTCCCACTGATCTCGACATTTGCGCGGGAATCGATGTTACCGGTTTCATAGCAGACATCACCCATGATGATGATTTTGGGAAACACTGAGATGATCCCATGATTGTATTCTACGATACCATCCTCGAAACTGAAAATGCGGAATTCCTCTTCCGTCTTTTCAACGCGGGTTCCCGGACCATTCTTGAGAACAATGTCCTTGGGCATTCGCGAAAACACGGGATTACCGAAGATATCCATCCCTTCTTTACCGCGAATCGGCAGCTTCTTTACCGCGAGCAGCTCATCCCCACCGATACTGGTAAACAGGTTGCGCTCTTTGAAGTCGATCTTGCCCTGATCGTCCATCGTTCCGATCGTTTTGTCGATACTGAAATGCTCTTCGATGGTCGCGTCGAACGACTCACCCGGTTGCTTGCCGGTGCAAACAACAGGATGACTCATCGGAGATAATTCGAGATCGTCCTCGCTGAATTTGATATCGAACATGATGTTGTTCTTCTGCTGATATCGATCGATTTCCTTCTGAGTAGGGAGTTCTTTCTTCATCCGTGGCAGGTTCAGGAAATAGAGGTGCATTTTATCTTTGGACACGGCAAAAGCATCCAGAATCTGAATCGTGTTATCGTATATCAACAGGTACCCACACGCACCTGCCGTAAAAGATCCGGTACGCTCATCGTAGAGGACATTCACACCAGCACGTAATTCATCGGGATGAGCTCTTAACGCGGGAATTCGCCCACCGAAAACATTGACGCCATCTTCATTTTCGGGATTCTCACGATACGAACCAATACGTTGGTTTTCATGCATGAGAATCATATCGCTCGGGTACATAACCGTAAAACCTTCGGGATCGATACCGTTCAGACAATTGTACATTGCGTGCCAGGCAGGCTTGGCTTCAGGTTTCAGCTTACACTCGACTTCGAAATAAAAACGTGCTGTCTTTTTCTTTCTCGGAGGTGTGGAATGAGCAATCAGACAATTCATTTGTGGTTCGTTTTTATCATTTGCCACTTCAAGATAATACTCGATAGCACTCTCATCGATGCCCGATACAATGCTGTTATCCTTGAGAAGCTCGATAAGGTATTCTTTGGTTACAGCCGTACCGTCCGGTAAAAATGGACAAAGGCGTTTGAATAGTGCCGATATGCCGTTACCGATGACTTCAAGTTCGATCTCGCCTGTGCATGGCTCTGTACTCATTCAATACTCCCGGTTATTGTTACTGTCGGTGCAAGTAAATGCTATCTACCAGCACCCAATACTGCACGTATGTATAATCTACATGAATCCTTAAAAGAAAGCAAACACAACAGCTCGAAATGGCAGGAACTTCATGAAAACTCATGCGGTCTGAAGCACATATCGCATCAATCTCCATTTCAGTGTCTCGCCGTTCATCTCAAGTTCGTAGTAATTGCCGATATCATCCGAAACAGCGTAGTAGTGGCATGGAACATTGCCGATGTGCCGCATCCAGTAGCCGTTGTTCGAAGCGATCTGGATAACGTCTCCATTCCATCGAAATCGTTGAGGATAGCGCTTATCTTTCCCGAAGAAAAACATCACCTCGATGGGTTCTTCCGGTCTTTCGTCGATCATGGTTCTTTGTGAAGAGGCAGCTTGATCCGGAAGCAGGTTCGTTTGCCTGGCTCCGAAACAAGGATAATTTCGCCGCGATTCGCCCGGATGGACTGCCGGCAAAAATGCAACCCCAGCCCTTTACTGACAGCCGCCCCGATCGTATCGGCCGGTGGTTTGGGCTTGGTGCTGAAAAAGGGTTCGAATATTCGTTCCCGAGTCTCCGGGGCGATACCGGGGCCGTTATCCGCAATGTAAATATTCGCCATGTTATCGGTAATATCGGTGCGGATCTCAATTTGAGGAGATTCATGCCCTGCCAGGGCTTCCACCGCATTGCGCAGAATGGAGAAAATAGATTGTGAGATCTCGCTGCGAACGGCTTTTATCTCGATTGGTTCGGGATGAAGCTCGATCGTCTTATGAATCTGATGCTTGAACTCCATATCCGCTTTCATCAGCTCGATTTCCTGGGTCACAAGCAGATTCAGGTCAATCACCTGCGGATAGGCGCGGCTGTCCGCCTCACTGCGTTCGAGCAATTTGCAGAGCATGTCGTTCATACGCTCGACAGCTTTACGGATCATGTTCACGCTTCCATCCAAGTCTGCGATTTCAGCCTGACTGGTCAAGCCAGCAGGGCCACCTGCAAGATCCTGAACCGAGAGCGACAGTGTGTCGCAGGCAAAGAAAAGTCCGGTTAGCGGACCGCGAATGTTGTGGAATATACCATTGATCAGGTTATCGATAACAGTCTGCCGTTCTTCGTCGATGAGGTCGTGCGTGCGCCGTTGAAGGAGATCTGTAAGCTGGCGCAGAAGCATATCGCTCCACTGCTGAAGCCTGCGAATACGAATAAGGTTCCTGATACGGCAGAGCAGATCGGCCTCACTGTATGGCGGTTCGATAACCGCGTCGACATTCTGGGCAATAAGCTGCTTTTGAAGATCCGTATTGGGTTCGGGTAGTATGACAACGGTAGGAACTCTCGCTTCGTAACAACGCTTTAAATAGGCGAGAAACGCATCGTCAAGCTGTTCAATATTGTGGATGTTATGAATCAATAGGTCGGGCTGCTCTTCATTTTCCATCTCAGCAATACTATCCGTTTGCCGAAACCGCACATAGTGTCCCATCGGTGAGAGGGCTTCTTCGATTGATGCGCGCTTCTCTTCGAAATTGAAGAAAATAACCTGTGCTGGACGTTCATCGAACTGTAACTGTACCTGTTTCAGATAGTTGCTTAATGTATCTTTTTCGTATATGTCATGAATCATTGTCGATCACCTCGAGGGTGAATTCACCCAATTGTAGCTTCCATTGGTCGTGGATTTTCACGATACCTTTGGTGTGTAGCCGATAGTGTGTCTTTCCGTGATGAAACAGCAGGTCGAATTCGCCGTAGCGCGGCATATATTCAATCTCGAAGTCGGGAAATGAAGCTTGGTATCCGTCATAACGGATCTTGCCCCAGTCGATACGATTGGCCTGCTGAATTTCGTTGATTTGGTCGATCATGTTGTCGTAGCTGTTGAGCCAGGCTTGGCGGAGTTCTTCGACGCGTATCTGGAAGAGCTGTTCAAATTGTTGCTTCTCCTCCAGAGTCATCGCCTTATACTCATCAGTGTTCATGGAAAAGTAGGTCATGACATATTCGACATCATCCTGCGTCACGATGCACGATCCGATTTTCCCGGAATCTTCTTCTCGAAGCGCTTCGAACATCTTTTTCGCAATAGCTTCTTCTTCGCGGCCGTTGCGTTTTCCACTACAACCGGCGAACAACAGAACGACGATGAATAACAGGATCGATTTCTTCATGACTCTCCATACCCGGCAACATAGTATGAGTTCACGCTTTATATTGTCAAGAACTGTCTGCTGATTAGCGTTCATTCACCCTCTGGGGTGGTAGAGGCGGTGTTGCTCGATGATGTGCTGCATGTCGATGTTGGTATAGATCTGCGTGGTGTTGATGCTTACGTGCCCGAGTAGAAGTTGCACGGTACGCAGATTCGCTCCGCCTTCCAGCAGGTGAGTCGCAAACGAATGCCGGATAATGTGCGGATGGAGCTTCTCCCACCATTTGAAGCCCAGCTTCTTCGCTTCCTCGCGTAATACTTTCCACACACCCATGCGGCTCAGTCCCTTTCCCGAGCGGTTCAGAAACAGAACATCGGTACGCTTCTCACGCTTGAGCAGAATGCGATACTTATCCACATAAAGCTGCAAATACTTGAGCGATTCTCCCGCGATAGGCACAAAGCGCTGCTTATTGCCCTTGCCGGTCACGCGCAGTACGTGGTTTTCCCACAGAATATCGTGAATGGAAGCGTCGATTGCCTCCGAGATGCGTACGCCCGTAGCGTACATCAGCTCGAACATGGCCTTGTTGCGATATTGAAGAGGTGTTTCCAATGGTAACGCGTCGAGAAACTCGATGATCTCATCTTTGGAAAGCACCTCCGGTAACCGCTGCGGCGGCTTGATCGGCGGAATGCTCTCGATGGTGAATGCAAGCGGTAATTCTTCCTCGGCAAGGAATCTGAAAAACGATACGATGGTACTACGCTTGCGCGCAATGCTGGTGAATGCCATACCGATCTCTTGAAGGTGTACAAGATGATTGACGATCGTCTCGACCGGTATCATTTCAACATCCCTGTCCAGATCCTCCATGAACTGCACCAGATCGTTGGTATAGCTTTCGAGCGTGTTGTCGGAGAGTCCCTTCTCCAGCTTCAGATAACTTCTGAACTGGTTCAGAAGCGCTCGGTTATGCTTCGATTCGATTCGTTCCTGTTCCATACAATCCTCTTCTGATACCGATCTCCCATCTAATGTATGAAACCCTATTGCGTCAAACAATTCCGTTCATGAATGCTTATAAAATCCATTTTATGTTGACCATCGATGTTACGTGAAATATAATGTTTTCGTGAAGGAGCAAGAATGAAAACCTTTTACGTCGAAAGTCTTGGGTGCCCGAAGAACCTGGTGGACAGTGAACGATTTACAGAAATCGCGCTGCAACACGGTTACAGACGGACGATGGATATCCGCGAGGCGGACATGATTTTGATCAACACCTGCGGATTCATCCTGGATGCAAAGCGGGAATCGATCGACACCATACTGGAATACAATGAGGTTCGCAAGCCGAATTCATACCTGGCAGTTACCGGCTGCCTGGTCAAACGCTATCTGGACGCGCTCGAATCAGATATTCCGGAGGTGAACGCCTGGATCGACCTCAAAGACTTCTCGAAATTCGAATCGATCTTCACAGAACAGCCTACCGGTGATTTCTCGGCCCGGCATATTCTCACACCTTCGCACTACGCCTATCTTCGCATCAGTGACGGTTGCGAGAATTACTGCGCCTACTGTGCAATACCCGATATTCGCGGAAGACTCCAGAGCGAAAAGATGGAAGTACTGATCGAGGAAGCGAAATCTCTCGCCGCGAAAGGCGTCAAAGAGCTGATCGTCACCGCACAGGACATCACTCAATACGGCATCGACATATACGGCGAACAGCGCCTTACGCATCTGCTGTGGGAGCTGGAGAAAATCGAAGGCATCGAATGGATCCGCCTCATGTATCTTCACCCCGCTCACATCACCGAGAAAATGCTGACGACCATCGCGTCCATCCCCAAGATCTGCCATTATCTGGATGTACCCTTCCAGCATATCAGCGATCCCGTATTGAAGGCAATGAATCGCAGAACAACTACCGAACAGCTCGAAATGTTGCTGCGACGTATCCGCAACATCATTCCCGATATCGCGCTCCGCACCACCTTCATCACTGGTTTCCCGGGTGAAACGGTTTCCGATTTCAAACGCCTGGAAGAATTCGTGCGTGACGCCCGGTTCGATCGTTTGGGTGTCTTCACCTATTCTGAAGAGGAAGGTACCGCTGCATATGAGATAACGCCCAAAGTCACACCCAAGACCGCCGAGAAGCGCAAGGACAGTCTCATGCAGATCCAGCAGGAGATTTCCCGCGAGATCATGGAAGAGAAGGTCGGAAAGAAGCTTGAGGTGATCATCGACGCGGAATCAGAAGAGGAAGGTTATCGCTACGAGGGCCGGACACGCCAGGATGCTCCTGAAATCGACGGAATTGTTTATATTACCGAAGGTAAGGCGAAGCTGGGCGATATTGTCACCGTCGAGATTATCGATGCGTGGGAATACGATTTGGTCGGCAGGATAGTCGAGTAAGAGAAAAGTTAGCAGTTACGAGTTACAAGTTACCTACTTCCACAGCTTTATATTTTGTAATCATGCGGACTGGCCGGTACGATAGTTTCGCCTGACGCAACCCATCGATTCCAAGATCGCACTCGCGATTAACGTACGTGAAATCCTTCCATTCCTGCTCAAGGAAGTGCTGATTAATAAACTGGTAAAGTCCGCGAATCTGATCATTCGCTTTCTCGATATGGATGACAACCGTGTCATCAGTGAGAGGTTCAGCGAATGTAAACGCCTGTACCTTGCCATTGATCTCAATATAACCACCAATATAATCCAGATCCGAGAAATGCTCCAGAACTCGCATAATACCAAGCTTTTCGCGATATAGATCCGGGAATAGCTCGCAGTTACGCTGGTTGCACCATTCGAGTTGGGAATGGGCGACCAGATCGACCGTATCCGCTGTAAGACGGTGGTAGCTGAAATTGTTCTCGCGTAAAAATCCGAGAATGAAATTGCGCTTGTTGCGAAACTTGCGCCCAGAGAGATCAATAAGCTCTTGTACGCTATAGACGTAGTCGTCGCGGTCATCCGTGCGAGTAAAGGTAAATTGGCCGGGCATCGCGGCTTCCAGGGCATCTTTCATCGATTCGTCGAGACAGCGGAAGACAAGCGGCCCCTGCTCGTGAACTTCACGAAGATGCTTTACAGCCTGTGTCAGATCACCTTCGCCGACCGGAAAGAAGTACTCGTAGTCCTTCAATCCGTCACGTATCATGAGAAAGCCATCCATCTCCCAATACCGGATATCCTGCCCCGGCTGCCAGAGAAACAGATTGGTGAAATTCAGCTCGGAAATTTCCGTGCTGATCTTCGCTAAATAGCTATTTATTTTCTGTTTATCTTCTATATTTATCGTTTTCCACATTGGGAACTCCCCGGTTTCTTGCTGGAGGTATCTTTTTCAGGTTATTTCATGCTGTCAAACAAATTTTGTGAGAAGCAAAGATTCCATTGACAGAAAAGGCATGAAAAATGCATACGCTGAACAGGAAATGGATTTGATATGCATATCGGAGGAACCTGAATGAAGAAATTGTACGCTATCGTACTGGTACTGATTGCCTGCGTTACACTGTTCGCCGGCGACTATATCCAGAAAACACTTCCCAATGGTATGGAAGTTATCACGAAAAACAATGAAAACAACGAATCTGTTGCATTATACTGTTTCGTAAAAACGGGCTCAGCCTATGAAGACGAGTACATCGGAACCGGTATTTCGCACTACCTCGAGCACATCGTCTCCGGTGGCTCCACAACCCTGCACACCGAAGAGGAATATGGCCAGATGGAACAGGAGATTGGCGCAACAGCCAATGCTTATACCAACACGTTCACCACCTGTTTCCAAATGACAGTTCCAGCCGAATACGTGGATAAGGGCTTGGAAATGCTCTCCGAGCACATCATGTTCTGCTCGTTCGATTCGGTGGAAGTCACACGAGAACGTGAAGTGATCATCAAAGAATTCGTGTATCGCTCCAGTCCACCTCCAGTGAAGGCCTACGAGACCTTCATGGATCTTTCTCAGCCACAATCGACGGGGCACTACCCCGTCATCGGTAAGATCGAGCTCTACAAGCAACTCACGCGCGACGACCTGGTCAACTACTACAATAAACGCTATATGCCCAATAACATGATCTTCGTTGGCGTTGGAAATATCGATCCCGACACCCTCATGACAAAAGTTGAAGAGACGTTCAAGAATTACCAGAGAAGAGTCCTCGAGCCGGTAGACATCGTCAAGCAGCCGCCTTTCGAGGGCAACACGGTCTATGTGAAAGAGTTCAACATCCAGCAGGCAACCGGCAGGCTCTGCACCATTATCCCCGATGCATGGTACATGGACTGCATGGCGCTCAACGTTGGCATGGATTATCTACTCGCCAAGCGCACATCGCCGCTCAACAAAGCTCTGGTTGAAGACCTCCAGCTATGTAACAACGTCTGGGGCGGAGCAGCTTACAACATGCAGTTTGCCGCAGACGCCACAATCGGATTCGAAGCGAAAGATCCCTCGAAGATGAACGAAATCGTCGATGTGATCGACCAATACATCCTCCAATACAGCCAAAGTGGCATCACGCAGGAAGATATCCAGAAATACATCGACCGCATCCAGGCGGCTCAACTACTCTCGACTCCGAGTCCCGGCAGCGAAGCCAGCCGAATTGGTATCTACACACAAATATATGGTTCTCCTGAATACTACCAGAGAAAGATCGATCAGGCCAGTAAACTGACCCCGGAAGACATCTATGCGGCCTTCCAGCGCCACCTTGTACCTAAGAATCGCATCACCTATTTCGCCATGCCTACCGGAACAAGTCAGCTTTTGGAACAGCAAAAAGAAGATGCCGGTGTCCGCGAAGAGATGAAAAAGATAGTAATCAACGAAGACCTTACGCTCATTTACCGCCACAACAACACCAGCCCGATTATCCGTGCTGAAATCCTGATGCCTATCTACAAGAACTACGGATCGGAAGGCGACCTGGAACGCCTCGAGTTTACAGTGGATATGCTTCTCAGAGGATCGAAAAAATACAGTGCAACCGAGCTATCCGAATTCATGGACGACCACTATATCGAGACGAACGGCATCCTCACCGAGACAGGCTTCAAGCTTGAAATGAAACTGCTGCGAAACGACTTCGACGAATTACTCGATATGATCATTGATGCGCTGAAGAACCCGACGTTTCCCCAGAAAGAAATCCAGCTTATGCTGGAAGAACAGAAGGGAGGATTGCTAAATTCCCAGAGCTGGCCGCTGTCCGTCCACAACGAAATCGCGAACAAGCTCATCTACAAAGAACCGATGTTCTCGCTGTCCAACAAGGAAAAATGGGAAGCAATCAAAGACCTTGACCATGATAAGGTGCAAGCACTGTACGACAAGTACTTCAAGGCTTCCGACGAGAAGCCGGTCGTAGCTGCGCTCTTCGGCGACCTCTCGGAAGACGAGGCACGCAAGTGGGCAAAAGAGATCTACAAGGCAATACCGAAGGGTACCGTCGATGAGCCCCGCGTATGGCGCACGATCGTCGAGAAAGATACCGTCTCCGTCAATACGTACGATTTCGAGCCGGTTAACGTCAACATCTTCTACCCGGCACCCAGCTTCTATTCCGAAGACAACCTCACAATGCGGTTGATGGAAATCATCCTGAGCGGTTCATCCAAATCTCGGCTTCACAAAGCCACACGCGGCACCAACAATCTCGCCTATTGGGCTTATTCAGACTACCAGTTCAGCGACGAGTGGGGCACATTCGAGATGGTATCCCAAACATCTCTTCCTAAAAAAGATGAGTTGATCGAGGTGCTTAAAGGTGAAATCGAAAGGCTGAAAACCGAGCCGGTCAGTCAGGAAGAACTCGATCAGGCGATCATTGAATTCGACAAACGCATGCAGAGCATGATCAGCGAAAACGCTCTGCCATCCTATGCCCTCTACTACGAATACCGCGGCTATGGGTACGATTACCTCTATCGCATGGGCGATATCCTTCGCACCATCACACCCGAGCAGATCCAGCAAGTTGCCAATAAGTATCTCAACAACAGCTTCGTCATCATCACGCAGCCAGACGAAGAGATGTCGAGAGAACACGAGTAAAGGAAGTTACCCGTTACGAGTTAACAGGTTACCATAGAAAAAGCCCGGTCACATGGTGGCCGGGCTTTTTCTATCAATTACATACTGAGCTTATCCATTGCCGATGTCACTTTGCAGCACTCAACCTCTGGACGAGCCAAAGAGAAATCCCAACATCCATAAGGACATTGGGATTTCCCATACTATCGAAGCAGGCATGCACCTGCAATCCATACTTATTTCGCTACGATGCTGACCAACTTGTTCGGCACCACGATCACCTTCTGTACCGTCTTGCCTTCGATATGCTTCTGTACGTTATCGACTGCCAGAGCCAGCTTCTTGACCTCTTCGATCGGTGTATTGGCCGGTACATCCAGCTTACCGCGAACCTTGCCCATGATCTGGATAGGATAGGTGACCTCATCCTTGACCAGATACTTCTCGTTGCAAGTGAGAACTCCCGCTTCGTGCACCAGTTCGTCATGTCCCATCATCGACCACAGTTCTTCGCAGATATGCGGTGTGAAGGGATAGAGCAACCTCGGGATCACCGCGACAGACTCCGCGAACACCATCTTTTCTTCGTCCGTGAGTTTATCGGTATCAATAGACGAGACATTGTTCAAGTGCTCCATCACAGCCGCGATGGCAGTGTTGAAATGCATACGCTCGCGGATATCTTCGTTCACTTTCTTCACGGTATAATGCGTACTGTAGCGCAGTTCCTTGATCTCGCGCGAGAGATCGACATCTTCCGAATAGGGCTTGTAAAAATCCGCTATCAGGTCGAGATTCTGCTCCACGGTTCTCCAGACTCGGTTCAAGAACCTGAACGCGCCCACGACGCCCTCGTCGTTCCACTCGACATCCTTCTCCGGTGGTGACGCGAAGAGCATGAAAAGCCTCACAGTATCGGCTCCGTAGCGATCGATGTACCCTTCCGGTTCAACCATATTGCCTTTCGACTTTGACATCTTGGCACCGTCTTTGATGACCATTCCTTGCGTCAGCAGACGCGCAAACGGCTCGTCGCACTTGATCATGCCCATATCGCGCATGAATTTATGGAAGAACCTTGCGTAGAGCAAATGCATACATGCGTGTTCGATACCGCCGATGTACTGATCCACAGGCAGCCAATAGTTTGCCATATCCGGCGAGAAAGGCATCTCGTCGTTGTGTGCATCTGCGTAACGCGCGAAATACCAGGAGCTATCGACGAACGTGTCCATGGTGTCGGTCTCGCGCTTAGCAGGCCCACCGCACTTCGGGCAGGTTGTGTTCAGCCACGCGTCGGCAGACAGCAGCGGATTCTGCTTCGTCTTGCCCACCTGGATATCGTCCGGCAGCAACACGGGAAGGTCTTCGTCAGGAACCAGCACTTCTCCGCACTTGGGGCAATGGATAATCGGAATTGGATTACCCCAGTAACGCTGACGAGAAATACCCCAGTCGCGCAGACGATAGCTGACCGTTCGCTTGCCCATCTTCTGAGCCTCGATGTATTTCGAGATCTCGGTGATGGCGTCAGTGCTCTTCATGCCATCGAATGTCTTCGAATCCACCATGATACCGGGCTCTGTATAGGCACAGGTCATATTCTCCAGCACAAGTTCTTCTTCCGGATTCTGGATTACAATCTTGCGCGGAATATCGTATTTATCGGAGAATTCCCAGTCACGCTGATCGTGCGCGGGAACAGCCATCACAGCACCGGTACCGTATTCCATCAGGACATAATTAGTCACCCATATCTGCACCTTGTCGCCATTGAGCGGATTGATACAATATCTGCCGGTGAAAACGCCTTCCTTGACGGTGTCGTCCGCACCGCGCTCGGTTTTATCTTCCATAAGGACCTTGTCGCAGAATTTCGCCATCTCGGAGCCTTCATCTTCCTGCTCCAGCCACCCGCGAACCAGCGGATGCTCTGGCGGAAGCGCCATGAAGGTCACACCGTAAATCGTGTCGGGACGGGTCGTAAATACTGGAATTTCGCCCTTGCCGTCTTCCAGCGGGAAGACAATCTCGGTTCCGTAGCTCTTGCCGATCCAGTTTTTCTGCATGGTGACAACGCGTTCGGGCCACTCAATCATATGAGAGAAATCGAGCAATTCTTCGGCGTACTTCGTGATACGGAAGAACCACTGCATCATCTCTTTCTGCTTGACTTCGCTTCCGCAGCGCCAGCAGGAACCGTCTTCCACCTGCTCGTTTGCAAGAACTGTCTGGCAATCGTCACACCAGTTCACAAACGACTTCTTCTGATAAACCAGGCCATTCTCGTACATGCGTTTGAAGAGCCATTGACCCCACTTGTAGTAGTTTGGACGGCAGGTGCTGACCTCACGCTCCCAATCAAACCCGAATCCCATCGAGTTAAACTGGCCGCGCATAACGTCGATGTTCTGTTCGGTGGTGATTCGTGGATGCGAATTGTGCTTGATCGCGAAGTTCTCCGCCGGCATGCCGAAGGAGTCATAGCCCATCGGCTGCATGACGTTGTAGCCTTCCATCATCTTGAAACGCGCTACCGCGTCGCCGATGGAGTAATTGGATATATGACCCATGTGCAGGATGCCCGAAGGATATGGGAACATCGAAAGCACATAGTACTTTTCTTTCTCGGTGTTGTTATCGGCATGAAAGATATTCCTGTCCAGCCATACCTTTTGCCATTTTTTTTCGATTTCGTGGAACGGATACTCCATGAAAATCCTCCGTATGTTATTTAATTTATCTCTTTGTGTGATGAGCGTCTTCGGAAGCGAATTGAAGTTGTTTATCCCCCTCAGGGGAGCAGATGTAACGATGGGGCGAAGATATCATGCTGGCTTGTCTCATGGTGTGTATGCATCTTCTTCGTCTCCTTTCGTTTTATAGAACCCGATTGAATTTATTCCCGTAAAACCGTCAATGAAAAATGATTCAAATCACCATCTAAAACTTTCTTTACAGGATCAGACGCATTTGATTGTTATACAGAACATAACAAACACAAGGAGACCTGTATGAGATATCTGGGAATCACGATACTCGCATTAACGTTCCTGGCTGCTCTGATATCATGCGAGAGTGAAGAAGAATCCGCAGACTATGGTTTCAACAATATCATCATTAAAACCGCAGTTTCACACTATGTGATCGGAGTCGGATCCGAAAGAGATCGAGGAACAACTATCACGGTCGAGGGCTATGACGAATACGACGACGATTCGTTTGATGGCGATTACTACCACTACTTGCACATCGATGGTGAAGATTATTCCGACTACCTCACATATTGCGAGCTTATCTACGCAGAGTTCGTTCTTCCGAATGAACTTGTTTCCGGCCAGAACTACGCGATCAGCTATTGTTACCAACAGGTCGAAGATGATATTATCATCGTTAACGATATTGTCTCAGGAGATATCACGGTCGCATATTACCCGACGTGGACCAAACCCGATTCACTCACCAGTTCGAACGAGGAAGTCACATTTTCATGGGATTTGGATAATAACAACATGATGCAGGCAGCGTACGCAATCAGTCAGTGCTATAACGTAGAAGATGAGACGTACGATGATGACGTCTTCCTCGAGGATATCTCCCCAAGCGACCGCAGCTATACCTTCCCGGTGGGATGCGTCGATGACTTCGAATCGATCGATACGGGGTACGCATACTTCATTTATTCGATGAATTATACGAATCACGACTATATTATCTTTATGTCGGTTGCTTTGTGCGATAAGTACAGCGATAATGTTTATGATCGCGATGCCCGTCGCATGCTCTATGAGAAGATGGCTCAAAATATCCATGACACGATATAGAGAAGCAGATATTTGAGAATTGGTCCCAGATATCTGCATACCAGAAAACAAACGCCCCATCCAATCGGACGGGGCGTTTTTCTATGGTGATAATCGTGATTAATTCATTGCCTTAACGCGATAGAACTTCATATCGGCAGAACCCGCGCCATTGGTGATGGTCACGCTTGTATTGGTAGTAACCGTTACGTTCGTGAAGGTTCCATCCGGTGCATCGCAAGACTGCAGACGATAGCTCGTCGCGCCGGTTACGGCTGCCCAGGATATCTGGACATCGGTTCCGACGACGGTGATCATGACATCCTGCGGTGCTGCCGGAGGTGCTGCCTGACCAACGCTGACGGTGTAGTTCTCGCCACCATTATCATCGGTGAAGACGGGGCCGTTGTAGTCGGTTGCTGTGATCCAGAATTCAACCTGATCGTAATCACTGACGGTGTCGCCATTCACGAGGCCGATTCGCCACCAGGAATATTCCGCATCGCTACCCTGCCAGTTCAGCACTGTCGTTTGCTCGGTTCCGCCATTGATGATGTAGTGAAGTGTCACTTCGTAGCCAGAATTGTAGTTGGTATCGATTCCACCGGTATAGGCTTCGATCAGGACATCGCTGCCCATGGGAAGAACGTCGCCACTGGCAAAGTTGGTGTAATCGGATGCACTGCTGTCAGCAAAAGCGGCACTTGTCATTTCGTGGACTTCGTTGAGATTCCAGTAGTCGAGATCCAGAACCTGTGTAGACTCGGCATCCTGAATCTGGAAGCTGCGGTTACCTATGTATTCCCAGGCCCATTCACGGGTTGCAGGCGTTTCGCGGGTGAACTTGTATTCAACCGTGAAAGGTGAGCCTGCCGGGAAGAGGACATCAACAGTGTAAGTGCGGTCGCCATCTTCATCGGTCATCGGTGTTGAACCGGCTATCCAATTAAGCGGAGCAACGCTGCCCTGAACCGAAATGCTGTCGGCATTGAGCGCACCAACGTTGATAGAGAATGTCACGGTGACATCTTGCGATGTCGTGGCACCGAGTACGCTGACAGTGTAAGAGCTACCGTCGTTGTCATCGGTGATGACCGGACCGTTGTAATCAGTAGCTTCGATATAGAAACTCACATCGTCGCCATCATTTACTTCGACACCGTTCTCGAGCATCACATGCCACCAGGAATTTCCTTCGTAGTTGCTTGCCCATCCAAATGTTTTTGATTGAAGCTCTCCTGAATTCACATGGTAATACAATGTTACCTGGAAATCGGAATTTGCATTGGCGTCAACACCTTCGACCTGCGCTTCGATTTGGATATCGCTACCGGTATCAACCGATCCACCACTGGCGAAGTTTGAATAAACCGAAGTCTCGTTGTCCAGGAAGAATACATCGGTCAGTTCGGAAACCGCCACACCTTCCCAATACTCGACACCGAGATCCATGGTTCCGGTCACGTCGTCGAGATTGAAACTTCTGCTGATACTTGGTTCGATCTGCCAGGAGCGTGTTTCCGGCAGGTTACGGGCATAGTTATAAGACACTGCGTAGGGCGATCCTGCCGGGAAAGTGACAGTCTTTGTATAGATTTTATCGCCGTTGTCGTCAACCATCAGGTTGTCCGATCCTAACGGGCTGAGTGGAGCGACAGTTCCAACCAGGCCAACTTCGATCGCGTCGGAAGTGCCCAGGTTGAATGTGAAGGTCACATCTACATCCTGCTGGGTTCCAGATGAGCCGAGGCTTACTTCGTAATTGCTGCCACCATTATCGTCTTCGACGGTTGGGCCATTGTAGTCTGTACCTTCAATGCGGAACAGAACATTGTCATCGTCACTGATTTCAGCGCCGTAGTTGAGCGCGACACGCCAGTAGGAAGCTGTTTCACCATTGCTTTCCCAGGTGAAGGCCTTGGACTGCTCGAGGCCAAGGTTCACGCGGTAATGCAGCATCAGGCTGAAGCCTGAGTTGTTGTTAACGTCGATCGCGTCGGCTTCAACTTCGATCTGGATGTTGCTGCCTGCTCCCAGGACGTCGCCGCTCTGGAAGTTGGTGTAATCCGAAGTAGTGCTGTCCATGAAAGACACAGCGGTCAGCTCGCTTACTTCGTTGTTGTTCCAGTAATTGACATCAAGGACCATCGAGATCTGCGTATCATCGATGGTGAATGTGCGGTTATCGACATCTTCCCAGTTCCAATCACGGACAGACGATTCGTAGGTGAATTTGTAGTCAACGTCGAAGTTGCTTCCTGCGGGGAAGGTGATCGTCGCTTCATAGATTTTATCGTTTTCGGGGTCGGCCATAAGGTTGCTGCCGGGCGTCCAGTTGAGCGGCAGAACGCTACCCTGCACGGAAACACCGGTTACGTCGAGCGAGCCGATATTGACACGGAAGGTCACATCGACATCCTGTGCGATTCCACCAGCGATATCGTACGATACATCGCCGGTCACAGCACCTGTGTTATCCACGGTAAATTGAAGGTTCGGACCATCGATGAGCCAGATACCATACTGTGAGCCATCGTCTTCGATTGCGCCCCATTCCCAGCTACCTTCGGGTACATTCTCTACCACGCAGGTCCAGGAGTAGTCGCCGGCAGTCGGGTCGCCATGGGTACCATCGTCGTAAGCCTGATGAAGAGCCCATTCGTCGAAGTTACCCTTGACTTTGATATTCTCATAGATATGGCTGTTGTCGTTGATTGTAAAAGTCACATCAGCAAAAGCGCTGGCGGTGAACGTATCGCTGTTGTAGGAAGGGTCGATCGGATTGTTCGACACGTCCATAATGGCGGATGTCGCTGTCAGTTCGTATTCCGTACCGGCAACAAGGCCACTGACGGTGAGATCATACACACTCGCAGAAATCATCGATACTGCATCGATTGAAGCGCTGTTATCGATTGTGTAGTTTCCAGCCACTTGAGCGCCGCTACCCATCGGTTCGTTGAAGGTTACGCGGACTGTGGAGGGGCCGTCCTGCACTGCCGAGGACATGCGCGGAGCAGTTGTATCGGCAAGCTGAGTTGATACGGTATAGGCAAACTGGGTTGTCTGGGTTCCACCTGCACCATCACCCCAATCGGATGGGAACTCGGCGTCTGCCGGGCAGCACGCGTTGGCATTGTTCTTGTTCCAAGCCGGACGCTGCCAGAGAGAAATATTGAGGTTTTCGTCCAGTTCGACGTTATCGAACATGCTTCTGGGAACTGCGATTTCGGTGAACTGACCACCGCCACCCGCGATGTTCGCCGGATCGAGCTGAACCTGATCCCAGCCGGTGCCGTTCCAGGTCATGAATCCAGTGTAGCCAACGTTCTGATCGTTCGTGTTCCACTGCATAATGATGTCGTAATCGGGCAGATAGGGTTGGCCATATTGTACCTGGCTTCCCCATGCATCGCCCGTACCGCCGGCAGCGGTGTTGCGAAGGTCGATCGACAGATGCAGATGGATGGCGTTTCCATCGCCCCAGGGATCGTTGTCAGTCGGGATACCGAAATAAATATAGTTGTCATCGTCCGTTACGTAGCAGCCATCCTCCAGATTGAATTCCGTAGGCTGCATCGTAGTGAAAGTTGCTTCAGTAGGTGTAGCACCCCAGGCGGCATCTTTGGTGCCGTCGATTACAGGTGTAAAGGCGCTGATCGCAACTGCGAGGCTCATAAGCCACAAAAGAGGGATCATTCGTTTTATCATCGTTACCTCCAGGTTATTGATTTCAAATCACTACAAAATCTATTAGATTATAATTGTGAAAATTATTGTAAAGATTTTTTTTCTGAGAATCTCTATTTTCTTCGGTGTGCCTTTCTCTGATTCCGCCGTATTTCTTTTATAAGCGTATGCAATCGCTTACAGTAAGAAACATTTTTTCATTGCCAGGCTTCATATCTCTATTACTATCTGACGCAAGATAACACAAGGAGCGACAAGGAAATGATCATCCGCTAACATTCACCTTCCGATATCCGCTCATGCCCTATGAGCACTTCATGCCGTCTTACCCATCGTTTCCGGCAGACGGCAGGTCTGGAACACACTTTCAACCCGTAGATGGTCCCATGGAGATATTATGAAGTTTCAGACATCATCATTCCAACCAGATCGCGATTACGATCAACTGCGCCAATTCCTGCGCGATGCCTTTTTCATGAACAACCACATCGAAATGAACTGGTTCGTTCAGCGTTTCGATTACTTCTACTGGCATATCTGGAAGAACTGCCTCGAGCAGCCCCCACAGAAATGTGCAATCATCGTTCGAGACGATAACGCAAATTTCCTGGGTGCGATATTCCAGGAGTCATTCGGAGCAGTAGCCTTGCAGACACACCCGCATCGATGCACAAAAGAGCTTCTGGCCTTTATGGTCGAAAGAGCGGAAGAAACCTACTTCAAACGCTCTCAAGACGGTGGAAAAAAGCTGTACATCGCATGCGAATTGCAGGACAAGCTGAAAACCGAGGTATTGCTCCATCGAGGATACCGAATTGCCACCGGCGAAGACCGCTGTGGTCGAATTTATCTGCCGGATTTCGAACCGGTTGTAACGGTTCCTGAAGGATTCTCCCTTCGTTCACTCGGGACAAGAGACGAACTTCCCGCCCGGAGCTGGGTTTCTTGGAGAGCGTTTCATCCTAACGAGCCGGATGAGAAATACGAGGGATGGGAATGGTACCTCAACATCCAGAAAGCACCCCTTTACAAACGCGACCTCGATATCGTGGCTGTGGCTGACGACGGCACACTCGCTGGATTCGTTACCATCTGGTTCGATGACGTAACCCGTTCGGGCTACTTTGAGCCGGTAGGAGTCGAGCCTATATTTCACCGAAGGGGAATCGCACGAGCCATGCTCCACGAGGGCTTGCGCAGGCTGAAAGAGATTGAAGCGCAGTGGGCATTCCTCGATTCGAATGAAGGACCGGTACACACGATCTACGACAAGTGCGGTTTCAAAGAGACGCTCATGTACAAAAGCTGGCTGAAGGAGTTTTGATGAACGCTATGGAAGAAGTTTGACAACGGCAAGTTTTTCGTTGACGGATGAAAAGCCGTAGCGCAAAAAGGAAACCACGTGCGGGAGGATGGATCTGGTGGTCCGGCTGGTCTGCAAAGCCAGTATCGGGCGGATAATACCGTCCGTGGCAGGTTCGATTCCTGCCCTCTCAGCCATTTTCAACCCAAAACAACATAACCAGGCTGTGAATATGAGACAGGAAGAGTTCAAGAAAATCCCCGGCGTTGACACCCTACTCACTGATAAATCGACCCTGGAATTGATCCAAAGCTACGGACCGCAATTGGTCACACTATCCATCCGGCAAGAACTCGAAGACATCCGCAAAAGTATCCTCGATGGTGGCAAGGCGATCCCGGTTCAAGAGATTATTAACAATATCGAAACACGCTGTCGCAGGATCGCAAAACCGTCCCTTATACCGGTGATCAACGCGACCGGTGTGGTTATCCATACCAATCTCGGCAGAGCACCATTGGGTGACTACGTCCTGGGCGAGTTAACCCCCATCATTCGTGGCTACAGCAATCTTGAATACGACCTCGACGAAGGGAAACGTGGTAAACGAGAAACCCACATTTCTCACCTGATCCGGTGGGTTACCGGTGCAGATGACGCTGTGGTAGTCAACAACAACGCAGCTGGCGTCATGCTTAGCCTCAAGACCTTTGCAGAAGGAAGCGAAGTGATCGTCTCGCGCGGTGAATTGATCGAGATCGGCGGCTCCTTTCGCCTGCCGGACATCATGGCTGCCAGTGGTGCGAAGATGATAGAAGTAGGCACCACAAACCGTACACGCATCGGTGACTACGAAAACGCCATCACCGATAAAACGCGCGTCATCCTCAAAGCGCATCGCTCAAACTACTTCATCGGCGGCTTCACCGAAGAGCCAGAAATCGAGGAGATGGTCGATCTCGCACGCAAGCACAACCTTATTTTCATCTACGACATCGGTTCAGGACTGTTGCGCAAGCCCAAGGGACTGCCGCTTCAGAACGAACCCGACATTCGCAGCACCATCGACGCAGGTGTCGACATCGTGTGTTTCAGCGGTGATAAACTTCTGGGCGGTCCGCAGGCTGGCATTATCGCCGGCAAGCAGGAACACATCCGCAAGATCGCCAAAGCACCCATGATGCGCGCGCTAAGAACCGGAAAACTCACCCTCGCGGCCCTTTCCGCAGTTATTCGCTGCTACATCGACGACGACAGCCTGAAATCGCGGTTACCGCTTTTCAGCTTGCTTAACCAGACGCCGGGCGAACTTCGCGCCAAGGCCGAGCAGTTTATCGAATCGATGGCAAAGGAAGGAATCGCGTCCGAGATCATCGAAAGCATAGCCTATTGCGGTGGAGGAACACTTCCGCATCTAAGCATCCCAAGCCTTGCCGTACAGGCATTGCCGCCCAGGCAGGATAAATTATGGGCTGAACGAATTTGGAAAGCGCTCATGCAAGCCGATAAACCGGTTGTAGGCATCCTGCGCGAAGGCAAGCTCATGTTCGATGTTTTCACACTCCAGCCCGACCAGTTCGCGATCATTGCTCGCTGGATCTCCGACCTGAAGGATTGAGGCATTCATGAAACACCTGATCATGGGGACAGCCGGTCATATCGACCACGGAAAAACCACACTCATCGAGCAGCTCACCGGCTTCAACTGCGACACCCATAAAGAAGAGCAATTGCGCGGAATCACCATCCATCTGGGATTCAGTCACCTCGATCTCCCCAGCGGAAACAGCCTCGGCATCGTCGATGTCCCGGGCCACGCGGACTTCGTCAATACGATGGTCTCCGGCGCAAGCGGAATCGATTTTGTATTGCTGGTCATCGCGGCAGACAGCGGCGTGATGCCACAAACACGCGAACATCTTCAGATCATCCGCACCCTCGGCATCGAAAAGGGTATCATCGTTCTTACCAAGATAGACCTGGTCGATCAGGAATTGCTCGAGTTCGCTGAAATCGATATCCGTGAGTTGGTGGAAGATACCGCCTTCGAAAACGCACCTATCGTGAAGGTCTCCGCGAAAACCGGCGAGGGCATCCCAGAATTGATCGAGCATCTGGAAGCAATATCACAGGATATCCCGGAACGGGAATCAGGTGAAATTTTCCGTATGTATATCGACCGTATTTTCAACATTCCCGGCCACGGAACCATCGTCAATGGTTCAGTGATCAGCGGAGAACTGAACCGTTCAGCAAACGTCTATCTGCTCCCGACCGGTGACAAACTACGTGCCAGAAGGCTTGAACGCCACGGTGGCGAAGTGCAGCGAATATCAACCGGTGACCGTGCTTCCATGAATCTGGTCGGTCTCGATATCGACCAATACAAGCGCGGCATGCTGGTCAGCGACCGCATCCTGCCTTCCACGCGCATGATCGACGCCCGGCTTAAGCTTTACGATCATGCCAAACCGCTTAACCTCTGGTCGCAGGTCATATTCCTGCTGGGAACCTACGCAGGGCAGGCACGCGTCCACCTCATCGACAAAGACCGCCTCGACGGCGGCGACACTGCAATCGTTCAGATCCACCTGGAAGCACCTGCCGTGCTGATGCATGGCGATAAATTTGTTATCCGTAACAGCTCCAGCGACCTTACGCTTGGTGGCGGTGAAGTTATCGACGCGCATCCACTGCATCACCGCAGACGCCCGGAAGAGCTGATCCATAAGCTCAAAGAAGTTGTACAGGGCGGCATTCCCGAGCTCATCGCCGCGGAAGTCCGCAAACGCCTCTCCCCCATGACCAGCGAAGAGCTATCCAATCTCCTGAACATCTCAGGTACTGAGATCGACAAGGCCATTGCCGGCGATATGCCTGAAGATATCATGCTGCTTTCCACACCGAGCGTCGCGTACCTGATGGAACGTAAGCGATACGACAAGCTTCGGCTGAAGATCATCCGCTATCTGAATACTTATCACAAACGGAATCCGCTGGATGAGGGCGGACGATCGTTCGAGGAATTGATGGGTATCTTCGGTGTCCATCGCGATTCCACCACCGAAGCGGTCATGCAGCTCGTGCTGGAGCAGCTTGAAGCAGAGAGCGAGCTCAAGCGCATCGGACACACCTGGGCATTGAAGTCGCACGATGTCAAGCTCACACCTCGCGATATCCAGCAGATCGACTTCATCGAAAAATTCCTTCTCGATTGCCAGATGCAGACGCCATTATGGTCACAAATGGTGCCAGCCGCTCTCGACCAGGGCATCCCCGAGCTTAAGCTCAAGCAGATCCTGCAACTGCTGGTATTCAGAAACAAAGCGTACAACCTGGACGCAAATTTTATCCACGCCAGTATCGTTGACGACAGCAGACGTATTCTGCTCGAACATCTTCTCGAGAACGAAGAAGGCGCAACCGTCGCAACTTTCCGTGATCTGATCGACGGAAATCGCAAAATCTGTCTCCTGTTAATCAATAAATTCGATCGTGAGGGCGTCACGGTTCGTAGAGGAGATTATCGCGTTATAACCCAGCGAGGAAGGGATTATCTCACCAGAAATCAGCAATCCTGATGCTGATTTGATCTTACGTTATATCATTCTTGCACTCCGGCCCGTTTCTCTTCTATAAAAATCAGGCGTATTAATCGTTAAATATTGTGAAAAATTGGAACTGAATTTGCATCTGATCTTATGAGAGGGAAGAATCATGAAAGCAAACGATTATGGCAGGTTTCTGGAAGATTTTACAAATGGTGAGATGATCGATCATTATCCTGGTAAAACAATCACCGAAAGCGATAACAATCTCTTTTGTCTTTTGACCATGAATCACCACCCGCTTCACCTCGATAGCGAATACGCATCGACAACGCAATTCAAAGAGCGCGTGGTAGTTGGAACGCTCGTTTTTTCTGTCGTCGTGGGCATGACTGTGCGTGATATCAGCGGAAAGGCTGTCGCGAACCTCGATTACGAGGAGATTCGCCATACCGCGCCAGTATTTATCGGTGACACCATTCATGCTTCCTCCGAAATACTCGATGTCCGTGCCTCACACAGTAAATCTGACCGCGGAATCGTCCGGGTTCGTACGCGAGCGTTCAATCAGAATGGCGCGGAAGTACTCTCCTTTGTGCGAAACGTTCTGATCCCAAAAGGAGGTAGGCGTGTGTGATTATATATTGCGTTCAATGCTATTCGTACCGGGACACAACGAGCGCCTGCTTCGTAAAGCCGCTACTACCGATACAGACGCAGTTATCCTCGATATGGAAGATTCGGTTACACCGGATGCAAACAAAATCAAGGCGAGGGGACTCTGCAAAGAGCTTATAGAAGAAGGAATCTTCACCGGCAAACATATCTTCATCCGGCTGAACGACGTCGATAGCAAGTTTCTCAACGACGAAGTCAAGACCTTCGCCCCGCTGGCTATCACCGGGTTCGTCTTCCCAAAAACCTACACCGCCAAGGATATCTTTTTCATCGACCACCTCATGCACGTTGTCGAGATCGAAAATCAGATCGAATCGGGCAAGCTCAAGCTTGTCCCCATCATCGAGACCTGTGGCGCTGTCGTTAATCTCGACTCTATCTGCCGCGCATCGGAGCGCATCATCGCGATCGCGTTCGGCTGCGAAGACTTCATCACCGATCTTCATGGCGTGCATGACCCAGAAGCGCAGAGCTTGTTTTATCCCCGTGCGAAGATAGCCATCACCGCACGTTCACATGGGATCATCCCCATCGACACCGTTCATGTCGATGTCCACAACATGGAGAACTTGGAATACAACCTCGATATCGCGCGCAAGCTCGGTTTCGAGGGCATGCTGCTCTTGAACCCGAAGGAGATCGAGCCTGCGCACCGGCACTTCACTCCCTCGGCAGATGAATACACGGAAGCACTGGAGATGGTGCGCCTGACAGATCTGGCGAAGTCACAAGAGAAAGGCGTTGCTGTGATTAACGGACGCTTCATCGGCCCCCCCATGCTCAAGAAAGCAAGAAACACCATCGAACGCTACGAACATATCCAGAAAATGATCCGGACCTGACATGGAAAAATCGATCCTGCAAATCCCCTTCGCGGTCCTGAAACGGCTACGATACTACCGGAAATCCCAATTCCGGAGTGCGGAGGAACTGCGAGCTATGCAGAACGAGCAATTGATCCGCCTCATTCGATACGCCGGAGCGCATGTCCCGTACTATAAGCAATTATTCAGCGAGATCGACTTGGATACCGCAACCTTTAAGGGAATCGAGGATATGCACCGGATTCCCACCCTGGACAAAGAAACTGTCCGCACTCGAAAGGAGGACTTGCTCTCCGACCAGGCTAAACGCTATGGCATCACATGGGACTCCACCAGCGGTTCCACCGGAACGCCGCTTCATTTTGTGCTGAGCAACGCCATTCAGGCAAACAAGATCGCCGCACTGCTGCGGAGCTTCGGCTGGGCAGGCTATCGTCCCGGTATTCGCACGTTATCGGTGCAGAGTTACTATTTCAAGGAGAACGATTTCCAGCATAATAAGCTTTACAACGTTATTCGGTTCGATTCCAACAGGCTGCAAAAAGAATCAGCGCTGAAACTGATCCAATACCTGCATAAAAAACCGCCACGCTTCATAATCGGATTCCCGTTCGACATCATGATGATCGCGCAATTCGCATCCGATGCCGGACTCTCGATCCCCTCTCCAAAAAGTGTTATCACATATGGTGAGAAGCTCTCCGAAAACCGCAGGCAGCAGATTGAGTCGCTCTACAAGACCACCGTGTTCGATTTCCACTCCATGCACGAATGCAGCGCGATGATCTCCCAGTGCGAGCACGGATCGCTGCACCTGATCGAAGATTTCAGCTTCATGGAAGTCGAGGATGGGAGGCTCATCGGAACCAGCTATTATAACTATTCCATGCCATTGATTCGCTACAAAACGCGCGATCTGGTTTCGCTGGAAGTTGGAAACTGTGCTTGCGGAAGACCATTTCGCAAGGTGAAAGAGATACAGGGAAAAGCTTGCGACCACATCATCACGCCGGACGGGCGCATCCTGGGCGCGGTGATGTCGCACTCGGTAGATCAGGCAAAAGGCGTGATTGTATCACAATGCGTACAGGACGCACTGGATCATATCACTTTTCGCCTGGTAGTGGACGATCAATATTCCGAAGTATCTCAGGACGCGCTGGAACAGGGTTTGCGTAAGCGAATCGGCAGCAGCATGAAGATAGATTTTGAAATCGTAGATGAATTGGAAAAAACGAAGGGTGGAAAAACACCGTTTATTCGATCGAAGATCGGCAATCATTATGAATAAGGAGTACTCGTGGACACGAAACAGAACCGGATTATCGAGCTGAAACAGAAGAAAGATTGCTTCGTCATGGCGCATAACTACGTGGACTACAGCATTCAGGAGGTAGCGGATTACGTGGGCGATTCACTGCAAATGGCAAAAGTCGCTGCCACGCGAAACGAGAAGATGCTGTTGGTGTGTAGCATCCGCATCATGGGAGAGACAGCCAAGCTGCTCAACCCGGAGAAGAAAGTACTGATGGCGCATCCCACCGCGGATTGCCGACTGGCGAACATGCAGAACCCTTTTAGCCTCAGAAAGCTACGCGATGAGCATCCCGACGCGGAAGTCGTCTGCTATGTGAATTCACCTGCGACACTCAAGGCGGAAAGCACCATCACCTGTACGTCAGCGAACTGTGTGGAACTGGTTAGCCGTATTCCCGAGGATAAGGAGATCATCTTCATTCCCGACCGCAACATCGGCCGCTGGGTAGAATATAAAACAGGCCGCAAGCTGATCATGTTCGATAGCTATTGCTACGTTCATCATCAGATTGAGCTGGAAGAAGCCCAGGCAATGAAAGAGAAATATCCGGACTATACTCTTCTGGTGCATCCTGAATGTGGCTTGGACGTATGCAAGTTCGCGGATGTGGTCTGCTCTACCAGTCAGATGATCGATTATGTGCAGCACAATGATCGCTGCATTATCGGAACAGAGATCGGCCTATACGAGCAGCTTCGGCACAGATTCCCGGAAAAATCGCTGGTGCCGCTCAGTCCCCGCATGCAGTGCGAGGACATGAAGCTGAATCATCTCGATCTGGCAATCGACGCACTTGAAAACGAGAAGAATGAGGTCGTGCTAGACGAAGCGATCGCTGAGCCGATGGCCCGTTCGCTACAGCGTATGGCGGAGATCATGCGGTAATGAAAAAGGCTTTTAAATGGATTCAGTTGCTGATCGCAGTAGCACTACTCACTTTTCTTGTAATTCGATATCGCGTCACCTTCAGCGAGATTCGGATTACAGACGGCAACTTTGTGTGGCTGATACCTTGCCTGCTGATCACGATTCTATGCATACCCGTTCTCGCCGGATTCCGCTGGCATTACATGTTGAATGCACTTGGGGTTAACTACCCACTATCGCGCCTTATTCGTATCAACTTTGTTTCGATCTTCTGGGGTGTGCTCTTGCCTTCCGCTGACGGCTTCGCGCTCATTCGCGCCTACATCCTGATGCGCATAATCGATACGAAAGCCGCGATCGGGTCGGTAATCCTGGGTAAATTCATGGGGGTTTTCTGCCTATTCACGCTGGCGCTGCTCGCAAGCCTTTTCTTAAACGACATCGAATGGATTTGGATTTTACGGATTTCCCTCGTCATTATTATCACAGGCCTGATAGCTATTTTCATGATTGTCCGTAAGGTCAGTGTCAAAGAAGGCAACGGTGGTAATCTACCGCAAAGAATCATGCTGAAATTCCGGAGGCTTGCGAATCTGCTGGCACAGGCAAACCGCACGTATTTGATTCGGGGTATTGGTTTTGTCCTGCTCGTGCAGCTTTTCGGCATCCTGAACATCCATTTCCTTTTTTTATTATTCGGGCACCCACTGCCTTTTATACAACACCTTTGTTTTGTGCCACTTATCCAGACAATCGCGCTGATTCCGCTAACAACCAGCGGTTTCGGTATCCGAGAAAGCGCTTTTATCTTCTTCTACCAGAGACTGAACATCCTTCCTGCCGATCTAATCGCCATATCGATTCTCAATTTCCTGATTATGGCTGGTATCCCCGCACTGATCGGCGGAATACTCTCCATCCACGATAACATACGAAAACAGGACATTCTCGCGGGAGGCGCACAATGAAATCCATCCAGATATCGGTAATATCACCTGTTTATAACGGCTCGCGGTTCATCACCGAGTTCATCAGGAGAACCAGCGAAGCCATGACCCGAATGGAACTCGAATACGAAATACTACTCGTCGATGACGGAAGTCGCGACGACTCGGTTCAGATCATCCGCCAGCAAATGGAACAATACAACCATATCCGGCTAATCAAGCTGATCAGGAATTATGGGCAATCGAACGCAATCGCAGCCGGACTGACCCGCGCCCGAGGAAAATACTGCGTGGTCATGGACAGCGACCTTCAGGACAAGCCCGAGGACATTGAGGTTCTCTACCAGCGAATCCTCGATTCGCAGATCGACATGGTCATCGCCAGCAGACCGCAGTCTAACCAGAATCTGCGGCGCAACCTCGCGTCCATTGGCTTCTATCTGCTGTCAAACCGGCTTACAACCATTCGCAATCCTCGCTGTGCCGGGGTTTTCCGCATCCTACGGCGCGATTGCCTGGATCCGATCTTCCGTAAGCCCATCCAGCCAGGAACGCTGCTGAGCCAATTGCACGCCAGCGGATGCAGTTGGGCGACAATCAAGCTCGAACGCGAGTCGCGTCCCGGTAATCGCAGTACCTATTCTATACGAAAGCTCCTTGCATTGGCCATGACGAGAATCTTTGTCTTCGGGAGAATACCTCATCAGGTGTTAGGTCTGCTGGGAATAGCGAAAACCGTCACTATTTATTCCTGCACAAAGAACCGGTTTCTCAGAACACTCGCGGTTATTGGATTCATCCTCTCATTGCTGATAAAGGATAAGCGCTTCCTGTGCCGGTTCAAGCCGCATTTCAAAATCGAATCGGAGTAAATCATGCCTAAACGAGTGATTATAATCGGCGGTATCGGGAATGGAACCGTGATCGCCGACGCCATCACCCATGCCCATCGTCACGATGACGACCCCATCGTTGCCGGATTCTTGAACGACCGCCAACAGGAAGGCGACACAATCGGCTCCTGGCCCGTGCTGGGAACAACAGGAGAGATTGCCGCGTTCATCGACGAGGGCTACCATTTCGTGTACACCATCTACCGCATCGATGGACAAAAAGGTCGGATCGCCCTCTTTGATAAGCTGAACATTCCAGACGAACAACTCCTCACTTTCGTTCATCCCATGGCGTATGTCGCACCCAGCGCAAGGCTTGGAAGCGGTACCGTCGTAATGCCCAACGCTTCTATTTCGTCGGAAGCAGTCCTAGGTAAATGTTGCCTTGTAATGGTTAACGCATCCATCGGTCATGACTCCGTCGTCGGCGATTACTGTCACTTTGCCGCACAAAGCTGCATCAGCTCACGCGTTGTGATTGATGATGGTGTTCACATCGGATTGAATGCCACCGTGCGCGAAGGTCTGCACCTCAAAAAATACTCCACACTTGGTATGGGATCGGTGCTGTTGTCAGACATGGATACAATGGATATACGCGTCGGAAACCCGGCCAGATTTCTCAGGAAGGCACGATGAAGAAGGTCGCGATTCTCCAGTCCAATTACATCCCATGGAAGGGCTATTTCCACATCATCCATGACGTAGACGATTTCGTTTTCCTCGATTCGGTACAATACACCACGCGCGATTGGCGTAACCGCAATCTAATCAAGACACGTGAAGGCTTGTTGTGGCTCACGGTGCCGGTGCGCGCTGATCGCTCAACATCGATAGCACAAGCAAAGATTGACGGAACCGACTGGCAGCAGAAGCATTACATGACAATATGCCATAACTATCATACATGCAGGCGATTCGATCATTTCAACGATCTGTTGCAAGACGTGTACCTGGATCGAAGCTGGGACAACCTTTACGAGCTCAACCGCTACTTTATCAAGAAAATCAGCGTACTACTCGGTATCGAAACCACTTTTCACGGTGATGAGGATTTTACCGTCTCTGAGGATCGTAACCTGCGTCTGTTATCCATCGCCAGAGAGCTGGAGGCAGATATCTATGTTTCTGGCCCAGCAGCAAAAAATTATCTGGATGTCGCACTCTTCGAGAAAGAGGGAATTGGTGTCGAGTTCTTCCAGTATCCCGAGTATCCCATCTACCCACAGCCATACGGCGATTTCGAGCACCGTGTGAGTATCCTCGATCTGCTGTTGAACGTGGGTAATGCCAGTCCGCGATACATATGGGGAGGTTCATCGTGATTGTTTTCAACCGACCGCTGATAACCGGACAGGAAGAACTGAACATCCAGCAGGTATTCGCCTCGGACTACTTCTGCGGAAACGGCGACTTCGGCCTGAGCTGTGAAGCACGGCTCAAAGATATGTATGGTGCCCCAATCGCGCTCCTTACTTCGTCGTGTAGCGCTGCGCTGGAGATCGCAGCTCTCGCCATGCAGATGAAATCTGGTGACGAGGTAATCCTACCGTCGTTCACCCACGTAGGAACCGCCACGGCGTTTGTCAGACTTGGCGTGCAGCCGGTGTGGTGCGAAATCCGTGAAGACACTCGTAACATTAATGAGAATATGATCGAAGCGCTGATCACCGAGCGCACCAAAGCCATCATCGCAGTCCATTACAGCGGTATCGCGTGTGAGATGATCCGCATCCGCGAAATCTGCGACCGCCATGGTATCTACCTTGTGGAAGACAACGCTTGCGGAATCGACGCACAGTATCACGACAAGCTCTTGGGAACCTACGGCGATATTTCCACCCTGAGCTTTCACCAAACCAAGAACATCCATTGCGGTGAAGGCGGTGCGGTGATCGTACAGCACCCGGAGCTGATAGAGCGCGTGCGCATGATCCGCGATCGCGGCACGGATAGAAGCCGGTTCGAGGAGAACAAAGTAGCCGCATACACATGGCAGCTTCCGGGGTCGAACTACTTCGCCAGCGAACTCCAGGCAGCATTTTTGCACGCCCAGTTGGACGCGCTGAAAGACGTGACCAATTACCGCTTTACGCTGTTCAACCGCTACCTGAAAAACCTGCGATCCGTGCTGCCACCGGAAAATCTGCCGTCCATCCCGCAGAACACACAGCCCAATGGCCACGCCTTTTTCATTCTCTGCGAATCGGAAGTCGAGCGCAGGGAGCTTATCGATTACCTGCACGAGAAAGGCATCCAGTCGGCCTTCCACTACCAACCGCTGCACCTGGCACCATACTGGAACGGCACGTACGATGGAGACGAATTACCGGTTACGATCGAGACAGCCAACCACATCCTGAGGCTGCCCATGCATTACAATCTTACTCTCGGCGATGTCGATCGCGTTTGCGAAGCGATCCATCGTTTCTATGAAAGGAAATGACATGCCCAATAAATTGAAATGGTACGACTCGCCCCGTTGGGTTTTCGCAATCGTCTTTGTTCTGTTTCTGATATATGTACTACCCTATCTGATCAAAGGAGGCGACGTCTGGATTAACCAGTTCGACAACCTCGATCAGATCAGCTATCTCGGTATCTTCGATGGAGGATTCCACGGAAAGTTCTTTCCTACGGATGACATGCCCGAAAACTATCTCCCTGGCATGGAGCCCATCTTCCGAGTCTCGATTCTGTCCGTTCAGAAACTTTTCTGGCAATTCGGATTCCTGCCTGGATACATCATCAACGAGATGGTCTATCGCATCCTCGGGTTCATCGGATTCTTCCTGCTGCTCCGAAGGTTCTTCATGCGTGACGTTCCTCGCATTTTACCCGCATTGCTTGCGATCGCATATATCTACCTGCCGTTCTGGCCGCAGGGTGGATTATCCATCGCGGGACTTCCCCTTCTCGCCTGGGCATTCTTATCTATCTGGAATAAAGAGCACCTCATCATCTCTTACCTATGCGTCGTGCTATACACCCTGTATTCGGGATTCTTTCTGACCGGCATCTTCATCCTGATGATCCTCGGTTTCATCATGATTGCGCTAGCAATCGCCAGGAAGCCCTTCTGGCGACTGATCCCACCGATGCTGATCATGCTCACTATTTACTGCGTGGTATACTACTCGTTCTTCGTGATCCTCTTTTTCGAGAAGATTCCGTCCAACCGCTCCGAAATCCTGCTGGCATCGAAGAATCTGGGCACCGTCATGACCGATTTCTTTCTTTCGTTTTTCGTGCAATCGCAGCAGCACGCACACTCGTTTCACCAGTATTTGTTTCTTCCGATCATCGTCATCGGCTCATACGTGATGTTGCGCAAGAAGGATGCACCCAATCGAAGGCTTGTCATAATTCTGGAAAGCTTCATCTTCTTCTGTGCCGTGATCTTCGCCATCTACCGGTATGAGCCGATAAACAATCTCTACATGCGGATGAAATTCGGGTTCGACTATTCGCGGTTTTACTTCCTTACCCCTCCCGTATGGTACTTGCTGGTCGGTATAGTCCTGAGCTACGCCATCCAGCGCTCTAAGTGGAAAAAACCGGTTATGATCCTTGTTACAACCGTACTTCTCATCCAGATAGGGATCAACTACAGCTTCTCGAGCTTGAAAGCCTGGAGGCAAAAACCGACCTTTAATGAGGTAATGTCCACCGACCAGTTTGACAGGATCGGGCAATTTCTGGAAGATAACGAACCAGAGTTCGACAAAACCACGACGCGCATCGGATGTTTCTGCTTCGCACCATCGGTCGCCAACTTCAACGGATACCGGACGTTGGGCGCATATTGCCCGTCTTATCCGCTGCATCTGAAAAATGATTTCGTGGAAATCCTGCAAGGCGAAATGCGACAAAACAAAGTGCTCGAGATTTACATGAAGAAATGGGGATCGCAGTTATATCTCTTCGACGACAGGGTATTTATACATATGCTGGATCAAAACTGGCTGCGCAAGACCCTACCTTCGACAACCTGTGAATTGAACCTGAAGAAGCTTCGTGAAATGGGAGTTGATTACCTTTTCTCAGCGCTACCAATACGCAATGCGGACCGGATCGGATTGACGCCGATCGCACGGGACAAGGGAGACTATTACCATATCTATGTCTATCGTTTGCCAGAGATTACAGACCGCAACGGTGACTGATGATCTCCATCTGGTCGTGGTAGGTTCCTGATATGACATCCGCATTGATTTCTTCGGTCTTGTGAATCGCGATACGGCGATTCAGGCAAGCCACGCGGTCAGCGTAGGTCGAGACGAAACCGATGTCATGCGTGACAAGCACGATCGTTTTGTCGATGGTCTTCAATAGCTTATAGATACCAAGCTCCATACGCATATCAACGCTGGCCGTGGGCTCATCCAGAAATAGGATATCTGGATTGGATATCAAGGCTCGTGCGATGAGCGTTCGCTGCTTCTGACCACCCGAGAGATCGCCGTAGCGCTCGTTAGCCAGATCCATGATCTGCATTTTCTCCAGCATCTCGTCAGCCTTCGATTTGATCATCGCCGACCAGAAAGGAAAAAAAGAACCGGCAGTCAGGCCGCCCGTCATCACCACTTCACGAACGCGCACCGGGAAATCCTCGTATTTCACGCCGTATTGCGGCACATAACCGATGAACCGATGCGCCTTGTCCGGGGCTTTACCCATTATTCTGACCGATCCGCGATTCGGTTTCAGAAGTCCCAGCATCAGCCGCAAGAGGGTCGTCTTGCCACCGCCGTTCGGGCCAACGATCGCAATGAACTCGCCTGTTTCAATATCGAGGTCGATATCTTCCAGCACCCGTTGTGTGTTGTAGGCAAAGGAAACGTTTTCAACACTGACAGCTGTTTTCACCGGATATTCTCCGCGATGGTCGTAGCGATATTACGCATGTTCTCCAGATAATCCGGTGCCATAGGATCGATTGGAACCACGCCCCCACCGATCTCGTTCGCTATGCTTTGCGCAATAGCTTCGTCAAACTGCTTCTGCACAAAGATGACCTTGATTCCATTTTCACGGGCGTAATTCATGATCTCGACCGTGTACTTGCCCAGCGGCTCTTTGCCTTCAATCTCGATGGGTATCTGCTGAAGACCAAATTGATCGCCAAAGTAGCCCCACGCAGGATGAAAAACCAGCATGGTGCGATTCTGGATCGGCTCGAGTGTCTTCGTAATCTCGATCGAGAGGAGATCCATATCATTGTAGAAAGCGAGCAAATTCTTTTCGATAACACCCTTCTGATTCGGCATCAGTTCGATCAGTGCATTCGCGATAGTCATCGCCTGGATTTTCACCAGCATCGGTGAGAGCCAGATATGCGGATCCTTCTCGCCATGCTCATGCTCGTGATCGTGGTCGTGGTGTTCAGCGTCTTCCGTTCCCAGATGCAATGCGACATCCTCGAACGACTCGGTTTCACGCAAGTGTATGCCCTTCCGTGTGTCGATAATCTTCAGGTCCGGCGCGGCTTCCGCAACTTTGGCCAGGAATGATTCCTCGAAAGGGACACCGATACGGAAATAGATCGCGGCGGTTTTGAGCTCAACTTGCTGCTTAATCGTAGGCTCATAGGTCACCGGACTGGACCCGGATGGAAGCATCAAGCGCACATCTGCCAGGTCACCGGCTATACGCTGGACGAAGTACTGTTGCGGCGCGATGCTGACATAGACCATGGGTTTGGACAGGGCTTCTTTCTGACGATCCGTCGAGCAGGACGCCAGCAGAAGTAAAGCGATGAAAAAAAACATTAAGATTCGCGGCATGTTCTGCACACTCCTTTCATGATGAGCGATATGTGGTCGATCCGGTGGCTTTCCGCATTCCGGATCAGGATTGAACTTTGGTCGAAATCAAACGGCGCCAGGCAGAAGAGGCGACAGCAATTTTCGCAGTAAAAGTGCCCGTGCGGTGGGTGATGCTCGCAGACATATTCAAAGAATTGATGTCCATCCAGATAAGCGATCTCACGGATGATGTTATGCTCCTGCAGCAGATGAATAAACCGGTAGATGGTCGCGAGATCGATCTGCGGCAAATCCTTCTGCAACTGGTTCGCAGAAAACGATACCTCGCGGATCATGATCCACAACAGATCGATCCGCTGTCTCGTTTTACGTATCCCGCTCTTTTCGAGCACATTTTCAGCATTGCATTGATTCATGAAACCAAGATATTCTACATGCGAATCATTTGCAAGTAAAAAATCATGTTGCATGTGAGATGAGGGCGTTGAAGATTCAAGGAGCTCTGCGTACCCAGGGTTGGTGTAGGGGCCATCCACTGTGATTGCCCGTTTTCTCCGTAAACAGGAAGGGCAGGCACGGAGACCTGCCCCTACAATTGAAAACCCCTCACCGCATCGCGGCAAGGGGCTATGATAAACTACTGATAGTCTACTTGATCATTGCAATCTTCTTCACAACAGCGCCGGTAGCAGTAATTATCCGTGCGAAATACACACCCGATGAAACAGCGCGTCCTGTATCGTCCCGTCCTTGCCATACAGCATGATGAATGCCGTTTTGCATGCGTTCGTCGAGCAGTTTGCGAACTCGCTGGCCACGGATGTTGAATATTTCCAGCGACACGTGCGACGGCTCTTCCAACGCGAAGGCAAAGGTCGTTTCGGGATTGAACGGATTCGGGTAGTTGGTCAGACCCTGCTTCACGAGCTTCGCCATTTCTTCGGTGTCGATAGCGTTCCAGGTTTCGTGTGGCGGGAAGATGATTGCATCGACCCAGGCGCAGTCATCGCCATCCGACGCACCCGCATCTTTCGTGTAGAGCCAAGTGAAGGCGTGAGTTCCATCTGTAACCGGGCAAACCTTCTCCTGCCAGCCGGTATCACCGCTCCACATACCCATCTGGATATCGTCGATGAAGAAACGCAGATGATCGTAATCTGCTTCGGAAGAGACCTTGTAGTGGAACGAAATGGTGCCCTGGCGTAAGTCTTCCATGGTGATGGTCAGACCGCTGGATTCATCGTCGCCGATATCACCCGAACGAGCACTTTGGTTCGATTCGAAGCCTTCGTCGTCGATCGTCCAGTCCCCCTCGCCAGTGAACTGCCACGGAAGATCCGTGAAGTTATCAAAAAGTTCCCAAAGTTCGCCAGCCGGGATTTCCAGAATTCGCGTAAAGCTGTATGCGCCTGCGTCCACTTCGAGTTCGAACGTCAGGATCGAGCCGGTCTGCGTTGAGATATCCGGAGTGATATCGAACCACAGTTCCACATTTTCTCCTCCCTCGAGTGGAGCTGATGTGTCAACATAAGGCGATATTGTTGCCTGCCCGTTGAGCAATGTCAATTCGGTGCTGATTTCCGGTGAAGTTGCGCTACCCTGGTTACCGATTGTGATATAGAGCGGATTCGGGTCACCGGGAAATAGAAAGCCACTTCGTCCACTAGTGTAATGATCAATCGCCCAGTCGTCACAAGCAAGTTCTGGTGCTGCGAACGTGATCGTAAATGGTAAACTCCATTCCGGGTGATCCACAAACACGAGATAGAGCAGCGCTTCGTGTTGATCCGGGATGCCGTCGGATGTATCGAAATTGAACGCATTGGTGGAGGTGACGCTATCGCCAGAAGCCATCGCACTAAAGCTTGCATTGAGCCCGGCAAGATTGATATATTCGTCGTCGGTGTAGAGGTATGCGGTCAGATCACTGCATGCGGCCTGCCCGATATTCTGCACAGTGATATCGAGATAGATATTCTCCTCGTACTCGGGGATCTGATTGTTATCGTCATGTGTATCGACGTGCAGCAGAGCGATCCACGGATCCTCCACTTCGGCGATCTCGACCTCGTACTGATGAATGAGGATATCGTTTCCACTGACATAGAGTGTAGTTTGACCTGTATTCGCCACGGGGGCGTCAAAGAAGATCACCACTGTACCGCTGGCGTCTGTTATGCCGCTTCCAATAACTTCGTCGTCCTGAATCAGCGTGCAGACGATTCCTTCTGCGTTCCCATCCGTGCTTTCCACATCTACCTGCATCGAGGTTGAGCCGATTGGCAGCGGTTCGTCGAAGGTGGCCGTGATTTCGTGAGGTTGTTCGCACCAGATACTCATCGCAGGGTCGCCCAGAACATTGCAGTCGTAGAAACACCAGCGCAGAGCACCTTGCTCATGCTGACCGGGTGCATTCACGTAGGGCGCGGTCATGATACGAGACACGAGGTGCGCCATACCAATCTGTCGGACACCATCATTGTATAGCGCGTCGGTATATTCACGGTGTAGGTGCTGTGAAGGGCCTTCAAGCTGACCTTCATTGAACCATCCGTATCGGCTGTTACCGATATACGATGCGGCAAAATTGTCGATCAGCACCATTCTCTCACCGATACAATCCTCTTCTTCAAACGATCCAGCTATACAGCCATGCGAATAGACGTTGGTGAAGTTGTGATCGGTGCCGTTAACGTTCGCGAAGTTGTTGTTTGAGATCTGAAAGATCATCAGACGCATATTGTAACTGGAATTGGAGTGTCCCGAGTGGTGGATATAGGGATGCCCTTCGTTGATGGCATTAATAAGTTCGCCGGTGCTCCACTCGCCATGATCGCGGTCGTAGAGCCTTTCGAAGGGATCCGAATCAGGGATGCCATTGGTTGTGTATCCGGCGATATCGCACTCTCCGACGATGGTATCGATCAGATCGCCACCCCAGGTAAGAGGATCGTCCCATAGATTCTCGCCAACCAGCAGCGGTTGATCGAGTTCATCTTCAACCGGCTCTGTCTGATACATCATGATCTTGTTCAGCATCGCATCGAATTCATCGTGGTTGTCGAACGGCATACGGCCCACGGCAACATCCGGCAGCAGATCGTCTTCGCCAATCTCGCCCCAGAGATTATCATCGTCGTCATTCCAGGTACCGTCGAGGGCAGAGTAGTAGAGGTCCGAAGGAATGTTATTGTCTTCCACGATTCCACCCGATTCCACCTGACAAAAGAATCCGCGATACTGGATGATATCTACATCGCCGCCGAGAAGCACATACTCGATGTCGTTCTGAGTGTATTCCTGAATGATGTAATTGCGCAATTTTTCCTGATCATCCTGGCCAGTCTGACTACCGGTCGCTTCATCGATGGTTACTTTTTGGCAACGGATACCCTTCTGTGCATAGAGCTCGACGAGTGGATCGAAATCATCCATGTAATCATCGCTTGTCACGATGAGCATCTCGTAGCCTGAGCTACGCATGGCCGGAACCATGTAGCGGCTCGACATGCTGGGATTCTCTGCAAACTTTTCGGCGTCGAGTCGTACCGTCTCCCGAGCACTCACGGGAAGGATATCGCTACGGTAATCGGGCTTGGTCTCGATTTCGATGCGGATAGTGGAATAATAGGTTACGCTGCCTTCTGCTGGAATGTACTCCACCGGCGTCACGCTGACGCTCGCAAAGCCGTAACCACGGTAGTAGTCCACTTTTACATCGCCGTAATACCGCGATGGGTACGAAACGGACGATGTGTAAACCTTGTTGTCGCGCAAGTAGTTACCATCACCGCCTTTTGAGATGGGCCTGACAGCTTGCGTCGGGAACAACGACCAGCTTCCTTCGAGCTGAATCGGATCCTCACGGTAGACGGTGATATCAGCAACCGTCGAGGATGGTGGAAGCATCAGACGAACAGCCCGATACGGTAACGTCGGTTCACCCGGAAGACCGCTCTGCATGGTGTTGTCGAATGATATCAATGTTTCGCCGCGATGTTGAACCACATCGGGCGCGTTAAAATGAAGATCGTATTGAATTGTTTCGGCTGCCAGAAAGCATGCCATCAGTAGAATGATTACAGTAATGCCATATCGCATAAATCCCCCAACTCTCATGAATCCTAATCATATCCAGAATTTTAAAGGAAAGCGGACAGAGGTCCGCTTTCCTGAAATGTAAGGCAATTTTCGATCCGAAGACCGATTATTTTCGCATTAAGCTATGTTTTATCCAACTCTCATACAAGACGTAATGCATTGAACGGCACTATTTCAACAGCAGAGATTTACAGGTAGTCGTCTGATCTTCAGCATTCAACCGGATCAGATAGATTCCCGATGCAACGTTCTTTCCGCTGTCGCTCGTTCCGTCCCAGGCAACACGATGTTCACCCATCTGCATCACTTCATTGACCACCGTTCGCACCTTCCTTCCGCGAATATCGTAGATACTCAGCTCGACAGGAGAATCACCTGCCAGGCTGAATTGGATCGTCGTCTCCGGATTGAAGGGATTCGGATAAGCACTAAGCTGAAGGTTCGGAGTTTCGGCAGCGTTATCGTTCGAATTGTAATTGACCTGAAGCTGGATATCGTTTCCGAACTCCGCCGAGATTGCATGCAGCGTATACTCGCAAACCAGGCGATCCCAGGCTGCATCCGTCCAGTCGATGTGCAGCGTGCAGACAATTGTCTCAGCCGACTGTATCTCGATTGGCAATGCTGGTGTAATGGAAAATCCCTCGACATCGATAATTTCTTCGGAATCATCCACGTGAATGATGAAATCATCAATCGTGATTGCTTCCTCGTTTATGTTCATCATGTTGAACTCGATATCGCTATCCACATAAGCAGTCATGGGAATCTGATCTGGAAACATAGCATAGGCCTGAATACGCTGGATATCTACGACTGCACCCTCTACTACTGTTAGATTGTACGGAATGTATTCGAAGAGCGTGTACCAGCCGTCGGAATTTCCACCCCATCCAAAATTGAGGTGATAGTGATCGGTGTCGTTGTATCCATCGACAACAATGTTATGCCCGGCATCCCACTCCGGTGTGACAATCGCGAGATGGACTGGTTTGCCTTCCATCATGTTGCTGGACATCCTTTCAAAGAGATCTTCCGAATCGTTATCGAGAAGCTCGAATCCTTCGAAGTTAAAACGATTGAAGGCATCGACGATTTGATTTACCCCGAACGTACCTGAAGCGCTGGTAGAATAGACCTGATACGCTGCTGTTCCGCATGCGAAGACCAGCGCTGCCATATCATCATTATTCAGGTTCTTGTAATACATCATCTTGTATTCGAGCGTATCCAGATGAGTGTTCAGCGTAGGGAACGATGGGAAACCGTTTTCTTCCCAATCATCATCAATCCAGTAATTTCTGCCACCGTACGTGTGGTGATAGTCGTCCGTATCGTCCAGACGTGTTCCATTCAAGGTTTTGTGGTAATTGACAATTTGTCCCATGGCTATTGCTGGGCATCCAGCCAGGCTTCGGTTACCGTTGAGCGGATCAAGTGGACACATCCCATTCCATGGGTTGCCCTGGTTCCATTGTGTTTCGATCCAGCCACCTGTTTCGGTTGAACCAGCCGGCGGCCATTGTTCCGGTCGGTCCATCGCTGAGGATTCCATCAGATGCTCCCATCTCGCGTGATGATATTCACGACTCGGCTGGGAATAGCCCACAATGCGGTCGCCCAGGTCGGTAGAAATCAGCACATCCAATAAATTGCTTCCATCGGGAAGAATAGTCTCGTAAGGATTCTTGAAAGAATATGCCAGGACCGGCGGAAGATCGGTATCGGCAGTGATAACCAGATACCCGGTGGGTGAAAGATTGTAAACACGGGCGAGCAGAACGTCGCCATTTGTTAGCGCGTGATCGAATACCGGAGCAAGTTGACCATCGACCCCATTCGTGCTCAGAAAATTATCGGCGATGAGGTCCATGGTATCGTTTGAAACAGGCATTGCAATCAACTGAACCGCGGCGAAAACGGCAAGTAACAAAACAACGGATTTTTTCATGAAACAACTCCTATTGCATCATCGTGAAAAGATTTTGAAACAGCATAACGATTACGACAATTGTTACAACCGAGGTAATGATCAGCACGTATCCGAGCCTTGATACAAGTCGTCCACGGCTAAGTGCATCTTCTTCAATAACGATCTCGGTATCACGAATAACCCTGACACCTGTGGGCGGAAATCTCCGCTCACGAATCGTTCGTTTACCCATGATTACAAACTTTGCGCCAAACACGGAAAACACAGCTATAATAGCTACCATGGCAATTTCCAGATACATCATGGCGCGCTTAAGATCATCCATTCGATTCTGCTCAACCATACTGTTGATGTAGTGTCTGAACCACGGTCCACCCCACATGACCACAGCAAAAAGAAACACGATTACCCCAATCGCGATAAAGATCAGAATTGTGCGATATTTAGGGTTTGCTTTGACGATTTCATTCATTTCCCACCTCTTTCGCTCATTAACTTTCCATTCCTCAAATCAACCAATATTATCGTGCCACTTTTCTCTTCCGGAATCGTTTGCCGATCCGTGAGCACCTGCACATCAGTCGGCACATCTTCGAGATAAAGGTCGCCTTCGTCGATAACGATTTCGAGTACCCTCAATTTCTCCCAGGGAATCATCGCCTGCACCTCATTGTCGTACTCGGTGAAAAAGCCCTTGTGGAAAAGCTTGAGCTTCATGCCATCGGGCAGATCCACATCCCAGTTGTTTCGCACCTTGGAGCCGGGGAATCCGAATCCGCCAGCCTTCCATTCGATTTCCAAGCTGTCAGCGGATACAAGAATCAAGTCGCCCTTATCAATCTCGATCAGCAGCTTATCTTTCAATCGCTCGTTTTCCAACGCGACAGAGCGATGCTTGTAATATGGCGATGCGAGAAGGAAAGTCGCAACCGCGACCAGCACCAGAGGAATCCCCACCCAGATGGCTGTTTTGCGGTGCCGTCCATATTCGACATTTCGCTCTTCCAGAAGCAGGTTCCTATCGAGTCGCAACAAACGGTAAAACAACAACGTGACCAGATAGACCATCCCTCCTGCCCAGAGCACATCGCTGAGAAAATGGCCACCCTGAAGCATACGAGCCAGGCCGATGAGGAACCCCATCACAAGCCCAAGCGCAAGAAACCCCGCTGCCATCCACCGCTTTCTTCCACGGGCCAGAAAATACGGAGCAAACAGGTAAAATCCCATCGTCGCATGACCGCAGGGGAACGACTTCCCCTGACCGGCAGTTCCAGTCTCCCAGATTTCCATGTAACGATCCTGCCCACCGAGTTCTTCCACATGGCGCGGACGGTTTCTACCCCAATAGCTCTTGAATCCGAGATTCACGACAAGCCCGGGGCCGATCAGCATCACCAGTACAAAGAACATTGCGATTTTGCGATAGATCATGTATTTCAGGCTGATAAATGACATGAGCAGGAGGACAAGTGATCCTACTGACAGCAAAAGCGCAGGAATATTACCATAGTGATAGAGGAATTTCCAAGGTTGCATCTCACCGATCGACCAGCCTTTGTCAGCCGAATAGAACATCTTCTCAAGGCGCATATCAAGCCCCAGATAACCGATGATTGTCGTGGCGATGACAAGAAATGCAAGAATGGATAGCGCTTCCAGTGCAAACGTTTTATTCATTTCATCTCCATTTGTGAGTGTTCCGCATTCTTTAACATCTGCAAATTATTGTCAAGACAGAATAAGGCAACGCACGCAATTGTTCTCTTTTACGAGACATGCTCTCCCACCAAGGACATTTAAAAGTGGCAATTGCTTTGAATTTACGTATTTTTTCCATAGATTCAGTAAATGCCGGAAGGAACGATGATGTCAATCAAACTATCAGTTTTTAGCCGCCTATTTGTCTTTGATGCAGCAACAGCCAGTACGCCTCATCCTGCGGGTACAATGACGAATTAACAGGGATTGACTCAAGCTTTAGAAATACATAGCAGGCAAAGCATGGGGTTCAGAATGGGGAAAAGCTTTGATCTGCACGAATGTGGTGCCAATAATGAACAGATACATACATCTCGTTTATTTACAGCATATTACTCATTAATGACACCTAAAGAAAGAACTGACTCGAAAAAATTTTCTTTTTATATAAGGAATAATGTGATTGACAATGGCATCCCTGATAACTATATGGTGTGTGGGATGGACTGCGTTCATCGCCTGATATACGTTTATGAGAATAATACATGCATAAAGGAGCAAACGCAATGAAAAACTCAAGGGTAATCTTTCTGTTCGCACTCTTGACAATTTTCATGATTTCGAGCGTCCCTCTCGCGGCTCAGTCTCTGGACACCCGGAATCGAACGTTGCCAAACAGCGACGATGTAACCAAAACAATTCTCGAAGACACACCATGGGTCTTCGGCGAGACGGACTTCCCGTTCAGCGATCCCTCCGATGGCGACACTTTTGCCGCTGTCATGATCGACGACCCACCAAGTGAGGGTACGATCAACTTCCAGGGATTGGATGTGGATCCATCGGATTTCCCGATCTACATTACCGTAACTTCTCTGGGGGATTTGATCTTCACACCCGAGCTGGATGGTAACGGACTCAACTACGCCAATTTCCCTTTCCGTGTGCAGGACAGCGCCGGCGAGTTCAGCGCTTCCCATACTTTTAGATTTAACGTTACGGCTGTAAATGATGACCCGGTTCTTTTCATGGACGGCGATCTCATTACAGATCCGGTCAACCTGGATATTGCGATTTTCGAAGATGGTTTTTATACGTTCACGCAGCAGGATTCCATTCGGGTTGACGATGTCGATATCATCAATAAAGACGATCCAGACACGCCCATTATCGTTAATATGCTCACAGATCACTGTACGATCACCATCGACCGGAGTATGAGCCGCTTTATCTCCGGTAATGGAACCGCCAACGTTACCATTGTCACTACGATCAATCAGATCAACAGCTACCTTGAGGATTTCTCATTGCATCCGGTCGATAACTATTCTGGACCTGATACACTCACATTCCGCATTAATGACCAGGGCAATATCGGTCAGGGTGGCGGTGACGATGTCAACCGCTATATAGGTTTCATGATCGAACCCGTAAATGATGCTCCTATTCTCTACACGAACTACTCCGCCTCTCTTACAACGATCCCTGAAGATGACTACGACAACGACGGTGACCTGATCGAAGATATCATCAACCCCGGCGCGATCTATGATCCTGACGGCAGCACAGTCATCGCGATTGCAGTTATTGGTGTCGATAACAGCGACGGTTTATGGCAATACTCAACAACCGATGGCGCTACCTGGGATAACTTCACAGACACAATCGATTCAAGTGTGAATATCTCTAGCTCAGCTGTTCTTCTTGACGGTACGCTGGGGCTTCACCGAATTCGATTCGTTCCAGAATCAAACTATAACGGATATGCCAATTTCACATTCCGTGCATGGGATCGTAGCGAAGGTATCGCCGGTAGCGTCTTCGATATCGTGACTGTCGGCGACACAACGGCATTCAGCCTTGCCTACGATACAGCGCAGATCAAGGTTCAGGAAATCAATGACAACCCCGAAGTGTTCTATAAGAGCACGATGATCGACAGCTGTATGTACATCCCGCTCGAAGTGGACGAAGACCTGAATTACCACTTCACGCAGGAAGACTCCTTGAGAGTTTGGGACCCGGACGTCGGCTCTAATCAGCTCATCGTGAACATGAACGTCGTGAAGGGTGTTCTCGATTTCGAAGGTAATTCACGTTTCATTTCCGGTGATGGCACGAATAACGTGGTTATTGTCGTTAATCAGACAAACATGAATAACTACCTGCGGAACTTCAACTACATTTCCAATCCTGGCGCAGCCGGTATGGAGACCCTGACGATCATCATGAACGACCAGGGATTTACCGGACAGGGTACGGGCGTAAACATCGAACGGAAGATTTACTTCGCCCTTACCAATGATCCGCCAGTGTTTACCTCAACACCTACGCTAAGCGTCTTTGAAGATGAACTTTATCAATACAACATCACAGCAGAAGACGACACCGTAAGTGTTTGCGGAATCCACTTCGCAGCACCGGTCAAGCCGGCTTGGCTTTCTCTTACCGATAATGGCGATGGCACTGCCATCCTTCAAGGCACGCCATCCAACGAATATATCGGCTATAATCAGGTTACACTGACCGTTCGTGACGACATCGACGATCCGGTTCAGCAGGTGTTCAATATCGAGGTTATCAACGTCAACGACCCTCCGGAGGTGGCGAACCCGATCCCGAACCAGGTAGCACTGGAAGACTTCCAGTTCAATTTCCAGTTTGCAGCCAACACATTCATGGATCCGGATCCGAACGATGCCTTGACCTACTCGGCTGCGCTTGCTGATAACGATCCCCTACCTGAATGGTTGAGCTTCAATCCCGAAAACAGGCTCTTCTCCGGTCTTCCGGTCAATACAGACATCGGCGTTTATCAAATTGCTGTTACAGCAATGGACATTCTGGAAGAGACCGTTATCGATACGTTCCGCCTGACCGTACAAAACACCAACGATGCTCCGTATCTTGTTAGCGAAATCCCGGATCAGCTGACCCAGGAGCAGGACTTATACAACTATACGCTCCCCGATACTATCTTCGCGGATGACGACCCGGACGATGTCCTGACCTATTCAGCAACGCTTCAAGATCTCTCACCGCTGCCGGCATGGCTCGATTTCGATCCAGCAACCAAGACCTTCTCTGGTACGCCAGTTCATGAAGATATTGGACAGATTTATATTCGCGTACAGGTAGAAGACCTCGATGGAGCAACAGCATCGGATGTATTCCGTCTCTGGGTAACTTGGATAAACATCGCGCCGCAACTTGCGAATCCGATCAGTGATCGAAACGCAACCGAAGACGCTGGCTTTATCTTTACCTTCCCGGACAATACGTTTACGGACGAGAATATTCCCGAAGGTGATATTCTCACATACAGCGCTGTTAAAGCTGACGACGAACTGCTGCCCACATGGCTCCAGTTCAATCCAAACACCCGAACATTCACAGGCATCCCGCGTAACGAGGACGTCGGAACCCTCTCGGTCAAAGTAATCGCGACCGACGTTCCCGGCCTTACCGCTGAGGATATCTTCGATATTTCGATCGCCAACACAAACGACCCGCCATTCGTGGCGAACATCGTTCCAAACCAGATCGCTATTGAGGATCAGTATTTCGAATTCACTTTCGCTGATTCTACCTTCGGCGACCCGGATGCACCATATGGCGACACCTTTACTTACTCTGCCGAGCAAGACAGTCAGGGTGTTCGCATCCCGCTGCCCGAATGGCTGAGTTTTGATGGACCAACCCGTACATTCACCGGTACACCGGCCAATGAAGACCGCGGAAACTGGAACATCAAGCTTACGGCACAAGACGTAGCAGGTCTCACGGCAACGACAACCTTCCGCATCGAAGTGCTCAATACAAATGACGGCCCTGTGGTGCTCAATCCGATTCTGGATCATCATGCCACAGAGGATATCCCCTATACATTCACCTTCAGCACAAACGTGTTCGGTGACCCTGATAACGAACATCAACGAGATATCCTGACCTACAGTGCAGAGCTTGCCAGTGGCGATCCGCTACCTAACTGGCTCAGCTTCACACCGGAACTCAGAACCTTCACCGGTATCCCACTCAATAACAATGTTGGAATTTACGAAATCGCCGTAACCGCGACCGATACAGCGTTCGCGACAGCAACAGACACATTCCAGCTTGAAGTTGAAAACGTGAACGACGCACCGGTGCTGGTTAATCCGATCCCGAACCAGATAACCACCGAAACACTACCTTACAGCTACACTTTTGCCGCCGATACATTCGCCGATGACGACGTAATTCACGGCGATTTCCTTACCTACTCGGCAGGCAAAGTTGATGAAGGCTCTCTGGTGGCACTGCCCGTATGGCTGAGCTTCGATCCGGCGACTCGTACCTTCTCCGGTACACCGCAAACAGCCGATATCGGAATCTTCGACCTCCGGGTAACAGCTACCGATAGCTCCAATGTGAGCGTGACCGACGATTTCCTGTTTGAAGTACGCTACTTCAACCAGGCTCCGACCGTCGCAAACCCGATCCCGAATCAGAACGGCTCTGAAGATACACTGTTCGACTACACCTTCCCGATCGATACATTCTTCGATACGAACGTAGGTGTGGGCGACACACTTTTCTACAGCGCAACACTTACCGGTGGCGATCCGCTGCCCGAATGGCTGACCTTCACACCGACCGCGCGGAACTTTAACGGTATGCCGCTCAACGAAAATGTAGGTAACTATACAATCGTTGTTACAGCTCGTGACCGCTCGGATGAGACCGCGACGGACGAGTTCGTTATCTCCATCGCAAACGTGAACGATGCACCCTACGTTGCAAATTCGATCCCGGCTCAGACGGCGACGGAAGACGCTCCATTCACGTTCACGGTTCCGGCAAACACCTTTGGTGATGACGACCTCATGTGGGGAGACGTACTCACGCTTTCCGCCACACTCGAAGACGATTCGGCACTACCGGCATGGCTCAGTTTCAATGCTGCAACCAACGCATTCTCCGGCACTCCGACCGTCCCGGGAATCATCAGCATCAAGGTTACGGCTACCGACACAAGCGACGAAACGACATTCACGGTATTCACCCTTGAAATTCTGAACACACAGGATGACCCATACTTCCTCACTTCACCTGTATTGCAGGCAACAGAGGACGCCCTTTATACCTATAATATAGAAGTTGCGGACGACGATCCGGGCAATGTGCTCCAGATTGGTTACGATCTGCTACCGTCCTGGCTCACACTCAACGACAACGGCGACAACACCGGCGTACTCGAAGGCACACCGCTGAACGCGAATGTGGGACCGAACGAGGTGATCCTGACCGTCAACGATGGCGTACGCGTTATCTCTACGCAGGAATTCACCATCACGGTGACAAACGTCAACGACGCTCCGTACGTCGCGAACCCGATCGCCAACAAGACTGTCGCTGCCGACATGAACCTAGACTACACCTTCGCTGAGAACGCGTTTTTGGACGACGATCTCTCCTATGGTGACGAGCTGACGTACACGGCAACCCTGTCTGACGGATCTGATCTACCGGCCTGGGTGACCTTCGACGGAGCAACCCGTCACTTTGGCGGAATGCCTGCACTGTCCGATGTGGCAACGTACGAAGTACGCGTCACAGCAAGCGATATCGCAGGTGAAGAAGTGTTCGATGACTTCGATCTGATCGTTATCCCTTACAACCAGGCTCCGGAGTTCACAACAACTCCGCCGCTGGATGCGACAGAAGGCGTCCTTTATACTTATAATATCAACACGAGCGACGACGGCATCGACGACGGCATATTCATCAACGGAAATACCGTTCCCGAGTGGCTGACGCTCACCGATAACGGCGACGGCACCGCACTTCTGGAAGGTACACCTACCAATGACAATGTCGGAGCAAACGAAGTCGTACTCGCTGTATCCGATAACATCGCACCGGACGTGATTCAGAACTTCACCATCACGGTGGCAAACGTGAACAACGCTCCGCAGGTTGTGAACCCGATCGCGGATCAGGACGCAACCCAGGATCAGTTCTTCCAGTTTACCTTTGGCGAGGATGTCTTTGCCGACATCGATGCCGCGGATGCACTGACCTATTCTGCACAGCTCCAGAATACATCGCCGCTTCCGGCCTGGCTCAGCTTCAACGCAGCGACACGCACCTTCAGCGGAACCCCCGCCAATTCGGATGTGGGAACCTACGATGTTGCGGTTATCGCGACCGACCTTGAAGGAGCAAGCGGAACCGACGTATTCACGCTGACAGTCGCTAACGTCAACGACGCACCGTACGTGCTCAATCAGATCACGTTGGTTATCGGCTGGGAAGATGTGGCATTCAACTACACATTCCCGTCGAACACCTTCAGCGATCCAGATCTCCCCTATGGTGACGTCCTGACCTACTCCGCAACTCTGGACGACGGCAGTCCGCTTCCCGAATGGCTGACCCTCACATCGGCCACTCGTAGGTTCAGCGGTTTGCCTTCCGATTACGATACCGGTAACTACACGATCAGGTTGATTGCTACCGATATCGCGGGTGAATCGGTCTATGACGACTTCACACTCACAATCAATAACTTCAACGACGCACCGTCACTGGTGAACCCGATCCCCGATCAGGCTGCCTTTGTCGATACGCCGTTCGATTATACCTTCCCGATCGATACTTTCAACGATCCGGACCCGGGTGACTTCCTCAACTACTCGGCGCAGCTCACCAATGGTTCTCCGCTACCCGGCTGGTTGACATTCGACGACGGCGACCGACGCTTCTATGGTACTCCGGCTGGTATCGCACCGAACACGGAATATCAGATCCGCGTTACGGCAATGGATGCCGCGATGGAATCCGCGTATGACATCTTCAAGATCGTTGTGTTCTCATCGAATGAAGTACCGTACTTCGTCTCGACACCGATCACGGAAGCGACGCAGGATATTCCTTACGTCTATAACATCGAAGCCGAAGACGACAGCGTGAACTTTGGTATCACCATCGCTGCACCCGTCGTACCCGAATGGCTGACCTTCAGCGATCTGGGTAGGGGTAGTGCTTCTCTCAGTGGTACGCCGACCAACGACAATATCGGGCTTTACGATGTCACACTGACTGTGTGGGATCACATCGCAGATCCGGTCGAGCAGAGCTTCACCATTGAAGTTATCAACGTCAACGACGCGCCACAGCTTGTAAACGCGATCCCGGATCAGGTCTCGCAGGCTGACGTGGCTTACAGCTACATGATCCCTGCCGGCACATTCATCGATATCGATGCCGGCGACGTGCTGACCTATTCGGCAAGCCTTTACGGTGGCGATCCGCTTCCCTCATGGCTGACCTTCGACGATCAGACACTCACATTCAGCGGTACACCGCAGGCAAACGACATCGCGATCTACAACATCCTGGTAACGGCAACCGACCTTGAAGGCGCAATGGCTACGGATGTGTTCGAGCTTAACATCGTTCCTTCGAACTATCCGCCCGAATTCATATCCACACCGGTTACGACGGCTTTCGAGGATGCCCTGTACCAATATAATGTTGTCACAACCGACGACGGAGTAAACAATGGTGGAATCGTTATCGCGGCACCGACAGCTCCGGCCTGGCTCTCGCTTCAGGACAATGGCGACGGAACCGCGTTGCTTTCCGGTACTCCGGACAACTCACTCGTCGGCCTGTACAATATCGTTCTGACACTCAGCGACGGCATCTCTCCGGTGATTGAGCAGAGCTTCTCGATCAATGTGATTAACACCAACGACGCGCCGGTGCTCGTGAATCCGATCTCGGATCACGTCACCTACGAAAACGCGGCATATTCCTTCTCGTTCGCGGAAGACACGTTCGAAGATGATGACATCATCTATGGTGACGCATTAGCATACAGCGCGACCCTCGCCAGTGGCGATCCGCTTCCCGGCTGGATGAGCTTCATCCCGTCACAGCGTATGTTCAGCGGTATTCCTGCTAACGAAGATGTTGGAACTTATAGCATCGAAGTAACGGCTACCGATCTCGCTGGACGCACCGCGACCGATGTCTTCGAGCTCCAGGTACTCAATGTCAACACGCCGCCTTACGTCGAGAACCCGCTGCCCGACCAGGCTGCTATCGCGCTTACACCGTACCAGTTCATCTTCTCCGAGACAACATTCGGCGACGACGATCTGATCTATGGCGATGCGCTCACGTACTCAGCTCGACAGACAAGTGGCGAACCGCTTCCAGAGTGGCTAAGCTTCGATGCAGCGAACCGCATGTTCTCCGGAACTGCGCCTATCGAACTGCTTGGTACAACCTACATCATCAGAGTTACCGCTCGCGACAGCCAACTCGAGAGTGTGTATGATGACTTCGAGCTTACGATAATCGATTCGAACGACCCGCCCGTCTTCACATCGACTCCTGTTGAGGATGCGACAGAAGACGTACTCTACACTTATATAGCAACAGCGACCGACTCGGGCCCGAACTTCGGACTCGTTTTCCTCGCTTCCGATCTGCCCGAATGGCTCTCACTGGTAAACAACGGTGGTGGCTCTGCCACGATCAGCGGTACACCGGATAATGAAGACGTGGGCACCCATAACATCGACATCGTGGTCACCGACGGTATCGCCGATCCGGTCCACCAGGTTTACACGCTGACCGTCCAGAACAGCAACGATGCACCGTACGTGGCAAACCCGATCCCGAATCAGGCTGCTACGGAAGGTGAAGCATTCGTCTTCACCTTCGCAGAGAACACCTTCGGCGACGACGACATCATTTGGGGCGACATGCTGGGCTACAGTGCCGAGCTGTCCGATGGCTCATTGTTGCCTGCATGGCTTGGCTTCAGCGAACTGACCCGTACGTTCTCCGGCACACCTGGCGACAACGACGTTGCAACCCTCGAGATCAAGGTCATCGCGACCGATAACCTCGGTGCGACGGTAGCAGCCCTGTTCACGCTGGAGGTCATCAACAGCGGCGATAGCCCGGTATTCACATCGACACCGGTTGTTAACGCAACAGAAGATGCACTCTACCAGTACAACGTAGTTGCCGAAGATTCGGATCCGGATGCCGTGCTGGTTCTCGCTGCTCCGCAGCTTCCAGAATGGCTTACGCTGACCGACAACGGTGACGGCACAGGCTTGCTTCAGGGTACACCGCTCAACGAGAACGTTGGTGCAAACAACGTGGTTATTACCGCCAACGACGGTACCCGCGTACTGGCAACGCAGTCCTTCACGATCACGGTCGCGAATACGAACGATATTCCGTACGTCGCGAATCCGATCCCGAATCAGGCTGCGATGATCGACCAGTCTTACGACTACATATTCCCTGAAAGCACCTTCGGAGATGACGACCTCATCCACGGAGATGTGCTGACCTATACCGCGACTCTCAGCGATGGCTCGGCACTGCCGGCCTGGTTGAGTTTCGCACCTCTTTCCCGCTACTTCACAGGTACGCCTGGATTGAGTGATATCGGAACCTACACGATCCGCGTCACCGCAACCGATACCCAACTGACTTCGGTTTCGGATGACTTCGATCTCCAGGTGATCGACAGCAATATCGCGCCATCCTTCACATCGACCCCAATTACAGCGGCTATCGAAGGCGTTCCGTATCAATACGACATCACCACCACGGACGACGGCGTGAATCTTGGTATCTCGATCAGCGCTCCGCAGCTTCCGTTGTGGCTTGATTTCACCGATCATAACGACGGTACCGCCACCTTGAGCGGTACACCCAATAACGAAGATGTCGGCAACCACACCGTGCTGCTGACAGTCTCCGATGGAATCGCAGCACCGGTAACCCAGATGTTCAACATCAACGTGGCGAACATCAATACACCACCGGTGCTTATCAACCCGATCGCCGATCAGGCGGCGCTGATTCACCAGAACTTCCTGTTTGTGATCCCGGAAGACACCTTTACCGATGCTGACGAAGGCGACGTCCTTACCTATACGGCGACGCTGTCCAGCGGCAATCCGCTTCCGGCATGGTTGATCTTTGATGCTGAAGAACACCGGTTCTCCGGTCTTCCTTCGGCTGCGAACATCGGTACCTATTCCATCCGTGTGATCGTGACCGATACCGGTAACGAATCCGCTTCGGATAACTTCACAATTTCTGTTTACGCCGAAGACGTACCGCCCGTGTTCACATCACTGCCTGTGACCGAAGCATACGAGAATATTCCGTATGTTTACGATATCAGAACCCGTGACGATGGCATCAACCTGGGCATCACAATCAACGCGACAACCCTGCCTGCATGGCTGAACTTCACCGACAACGGAGACGGCACGGCGGTTCTTTCCGGCACACCGGCTGCAACCGATCAGGGCCTACACAATGTTGTCCTGAACGTTACAGATAATATCCTGCCGCCAGTATGGCAGGAATTCACCATCGAGGTTTACGATGTGAACCAGTCACCGGTTCTCGTGAACAACATTCCGGATCAGACAACTGTAACCGAAGAGCTCTTCAGCTACATCGTTCCGGAAAACACGTTCAGCGACCCGGATCCGACAGATGTCCTGACCTGGAGCGCTGAGCTGTCCGATGGAAACGATCTTCCTGCGTGGCTTGCATTCAACCAGGATACACGTGAACTTCAGGGAACTCCCGCGATCACCGATGCCGGATTCTATTATATCCGCGTAACAGTGACCGACCAGGGTGACCTGAGCGCTGCAGATATCTTCCTGCTACGCGTCTTCACAGAGAACCAGCCGCCGGCATTCATCTCGATGCCGCTGGAAATGATCGATGTCGATCACCTCTACACATACGAAGTGGAAACCAACGATGACGGCAACAACTTCGGTGGTATCGTGATCGAAGCACCGGTTCTGCCAGAATGGCTGGCACTTTACGATAACGAGGATGGAACCGCGACCCTGACAGGTACGCCATCAGTCGAACACACTGGACCGAACGCTGTCGTGCTGACAGTCAGCGACGGAATCGCAGCTCCGGTCGAGCAGGCGTTTTCGATCCTGGTTAATGAGCTGAATCATCCGCCTTACGTTGCCATCCCGCTGAGCGACCAGTTCGCAATCGTGAACACGTTCTTCAGCTATACTGTCGATGAAAATGCTTTCGTCGATCCAGACCAGGGAGACGCGCTCACATACGAGATCATGACTGTAGATGGAAGCCCCGCACCAGCATGGCTTACCATCGATAACGCGACCCGCACAATCAGCGGTACACCGCAGCCTGGGGATGAAGGCATCACACCCATCCGGGTAGAGGTTACCGATAACCTGGGTGAAACTGCGTATGATGATTTCAATCTGCGCGTGATCACATCGAACCTTGCGCCGGTATTTGCATCTTCACCGGTTGAAGCTATCGATCAGGATTCGCGCTATACCTATGAGATCTTCGTAACAGACGATAATATCAACCTGAATGGAATCGAAATCACGACGAACGAACTGCCTGAATGGCTTTCGTTCAACGACTTCGGTAACGGCGTGGCGATCATCACCGGTGTCCCGGCAAACGAGAATGTTGGAGCTTACAACATCATCGTCTATGCCAGCGACGGTATCGCAACCCCAACCGAGCAAGCCTACACGCTGACAGTCAATAACGTGAACGACGCTCCGTATCTCTCGAACCCGAATGAAAACCAGTTCGCTTACACGAACCAGTACTTCGAGTTCAGCGCGAACAGCGATACATTCGAAGATCCGGACGCTATCTACGGCGATCAGATCATCTACAGATCAAGCCTGATCGATGGCAGTCCTCTGCCTTCATGGCTTATCTTCAATCCTGATGGTCTGACATACTCCGGAACGCCAAGCGAATTCATGGCGAACCTCTATACTATCAAACTGACGGCCTTCGACCAATCGGGAGCTTCGGCAAGCGATCTCTTCGACTTGACGATTCGCCCGTACAACAGTGCTCCGGAATTCGTGAGTACTCCGGTAACCGAAGCATGGCAAAACAGCCTCTACACATATAATGTAGTAGCAGAAGACGACGCGATCAACGCTGGTCTGACCATCGTCGATGGTGTGATCCCGGCTTGGTTGACCCTGGTGGACAACGGCGATGGAACAGCCGTTCTTTCGGGTACTCCTGCAAATGGCGATGTTGGCGAGGAAGAAATCGTCCTCTACGTCAGCGACGGCATTATTCGCGAAGCGTCCAGCCAGCAATTCACACTGACGATCTACAACGTCAACGACGCACCATATGTGGCAAACGAGATTCCGGATCTCACAACTGCAGCCGATGCTGCTTTCGAGTACACAATTCCGGAAAACACGTTTGACGATCCGGATCTGATCCATGGTGATCATCTGACCTACAGTGCAATGCTCACAACGAGAGAAGCGCTACCCGATTGGCTGACATTCGATGGAACAACGCGCACATTCAGCGGAACGCCGATGCTGCAAGATTCGGGTGACTATTCCATTTCCGTAACGGCCACAGACGACGCGATGGAATCTGCAACCGACATATTCACATTACAGGTCTTCTCCGGCAACCTTCCACCGGAATTCACTTCAACACCGGTTACGGAAGTCGATGAAGACGCACTGTACACGTATAACATCACAACCGAAGATGACGGCGTCGGATTCGGCGTACAGATCAGTGCGTCGATTCTTCCCGCGTGGCTGACCCTCACCGATAATGGCGACGGCACAGCACTCCTTACCGGAACCCCCGAAAACGCGAACGTTGGCGACCACCAGGTGGTTCTTCAGGCAAGCGACAATGTCCGGGTGGTTACCGAGCAGGAATTCGTCATCACGGTAAATAATGTAAACGACACACCGTATCTGATCAACCCGATCGCGGATGTTGGTATCCGCCAGGGTGTCATGCTCGACTATGAGATTCCAGAAGGAACATTCGGCGACGATGACATCATGTGGGGCGATGTACTGACCTGGAGCGCAAAGATTGCGGACGGCTCGGTGCTTCCCGCCTGGCTCATATTCGATCCGGCAACCCACACATTCACCGGTATGCCAGACTTGATGGATGTCGGTCTTTACGACACCCGCGTAACAGTAACCGATGAAGATGGCGCATTCGTTTATGACGACTTCGTGCTGACCGTTTACACAGACAACATGCCGCCGACATTCACTTCAACGCCGGTAACCACGGCTACCGAGGATGTCGCTTACATCTATAATATCACAACCACCGATGACGGATTCAGCGAAGAGATCAACATCACCGGCGTCCAGATCGCAGACTGGCTGACACTCACCGACAACGGCAACGGCACGGCTGTCCTTCAAGGAACACCGACCAACGACAATGTCGGATCGTTCCCGATCACCATTCGCGTGGATGATGGTATCCGCCAATCGACCGATCAGTCGTTCACGCTGGAAGTCCAGAACGTCAACGACGCACCGTATATCGCGAACCCGATTCGCGACCACGGAGCTGTGATCGAGACGCTGTTCTCGTTTACCTTCGCGGAGAACACATTCGGCGACGACGATATCATCCACGGAGATGTCCTGACCTATTCGGCAGACCTTTCCGATGGTAATCCGCTGCCGGCATGGCTTACATTCGATGCGGCCAACCGAGAATTCTCCGGTACACCGACACTGAGCGATGTTGGTATCTACAATGTCCGTGTAACTGCAACCGACGTTGCGCTGGTATCTGCTGAAGATGTATTCATGCTCCGCGTGGTTCTCGAGAACAACCCGCCGCAGTTCGCATCCGAACCTGTCCTGAGAGTCAACGAAGGAGAGCTTTACTCCTACGCGATCACCGTGACAGACGATGGGACAAACCTCGGAATCCTCATCACCGCGCCGGTCTTGCCGGAATGGCTCACACTCACCGACAACGGCGACGGCACTGCGCTCCTCTCCGGTACACCAACCTGGCAGTACGTGGGAGCTAACGCGGTTACCCTGAACGCAGACGACGGCATCACTGTTCCTCCGACTGAGCAAAGCTTCTCGATCGAGGTGCTGGATGTGAATTCACCGCCGTTCGTACAGAATGCGATTCCGAACCAAACTGCGACGCAGGATATGGCATTCAGCTACACCTTCCCGGAAAACACCTTTGGTGACCTGGATGGCGATGCGCTGACCTACAACGCGATCATAAGCGGAGATGGCGAACTGCCGCTGTGGCTGACCTTCGACGCTGTGACACGGAACTTCAGCGGTACACCGACCAACGACAATGTCGGTGAACTGGCGATCGACTTGATTGCGTCAGACCCGGCCGGACAGACTGCTACCGCTTCCTTCGTGCTGACAGTAGCGAACCTGAACGACGCTCCGTATCTCGTTCATCCGATCCAGGATCACGAGATCTACGAACTCACCTCTTACTCGTTCACCTTCCGCGTCGATACGTTCTACGATCCGGACATCCTTTGGGGTGATGTGCTCACCTATGAGGCACAGCTCTCAGATGGAAGCGCACTTCCTGAATGGCTCGAATTCACATCGGAGACTCGTTCGTTCAACGGTATCCCGACTCACGAAGATGTAGGAACCTATGTCATCAGGGTCATCGCGATCGATGAAGAAGGACTCCAGGCAACAGACGAATTCAACCTGCGCGTTCTCGACGAGCCGGACGCACCGTATGTCGCTAACCCGATTCCCGATCAGGATGCCTGGGAAGACGCAGCCTTCAGCTACACATTCCCGGAAAACACCTTCGCGGACATCGACGTGAACAATACACTGACCTACTCAGCATTACTGGAGAACGGAGATCCGCTACCGGTATGGCTGAGATTTAACGATATCACACGCAACTTCAACGGTCTGCCGACTCAGAATGAAGTTGGAAGCTACGCGATCGCAGTTACAGCGACGGACATCTATCAGCTGAGCGCTACGGATGTATTCATCCTGACCGTTCACAACACGAACGATATGCCGTACTTCACCTCGACACCCGACACAACTGCGGTGGAAGCTGAAGCCTATGCGTACAACATCGTAGTGGAAGATATCGACGTGATGGACAACCTGACCTTCACGGCGATCACTCTGCCAAGCTGGCTGACACTCACCGATAACGGCAACGGAACAGCGCTCCTCGCTGGAACGCCTTACCAGAGCAATATCGGTGACAATCCAGTCGTTATTAGCGTAGCCGATTCAACCGGAGTACCGGTCGATCAATCGTTCGTCATTCACGTACAGAACGTTGTCGAACCACCGGTGGTCTCCAACTCGATCCCGGATCAATCGACCTTCGTCAACCTGCTCTACAACTACACCTTCCCGGTTAACACGTTCATCGAACCGACTCCGGGAGATGTCTTGACCTACACCGCAACGCAGGAAGATGGAAGTCCGCTCCCAGCATGGCTTACCTTCGATCCTGCCACGCGCAACTTCAATGGTACGCCCGATGCGATTGCAACATGGCAGATCAAAGTAATCGCAACCGATCTTGACCTCCAAAGCGTCGAAGACGTGTTCATGCTCGACGTGGTGTTTAGCCAGGAGCCGCCGTTCTTCACATCGACACCAGTTGTCGATGCGACTGAGGACGCGCTCTACACCTACAACATCACAGCCTCTGATATCAACCTCGAGGCACTCAGCTTCAGCGGAGTTACAATTCCCGCCTGGCTGACTCTCACCGATAACGGTGATAACACCGCAACCCTCACCGGTACGCCTCTCAACGAGAACGTCGGCGAGAACGCGGTGGAGATTACCGTCACAGACGGAATCAACGATCCAATGGCACAGAGCTTCATCATTAACGTGGCAAACGTGAACGACGCTCCGTACTACGCAAACGCGATTCCGAACCAGGAAGCTCATGAGGATATGGCATTCGAATACACATTCCCGGAGAACACCTTCCTGGACGACGATCTGATCAATGGCGACGTGCTAACCTACACATCCACCCTGGATGACGACTCCGCACTTCCGGCCTGGCTTGGATTTGATCCTGCTACCCGCACCTACAGCGGTATGCCGGTATTCGCGGACATCGGAACTTACAATGTGAAAGTTATTGCAACCGACATTGAGAATCAGACCGCGGAAGGCGTGTTTGTGATCACGGTTGTAAACAGCAACGACGCACCGTACGTGATGAACCCGATCGCCGACCAGAATGCGATCGAAGATACGCCGTTCAGCTTCACCTTCGCAGCCGATACCTTCGATGATGAAGACTTCGGGTTCGGAGATGTACTGAGCTACACATCAACCCAGCAAGATGGCGATCCGCTGCCTGCCTGGCTGTCTTTCGACAATGCCACTCGTGCCTACAGCGGTATGCCTGAAAACGCCGACATCGGTACATGGCTCATCCGTGTGACCGCTACCGACATTGGCGGACTGACAGCGTTCGACGACTTCGAAATCGTTGTCACGAACACGCAAGACGATCCGTACTTCGTCTCCGCACCGGTAACCACCGCGACCGAAGACGTTGTCTATACCTATAACATTGTTACCAACGATGTCGATCCGGGTGCAACCCTGATCCTCAGCGCTGACGTACTGCCGACCTGGCTGACGCTCACCGACAACGGCGACGGAACCGGTAATATCACCGGTACGCCGCTCAACGAAAACGTCGGAACCAACCCGGTCACACTGACAGTAAGCGACGGTGTACGCGTGGTAGCGACTCAGATCTTCGATATCGAAGTCGCGAACAGCAACGACGCACCGTACGTGATGAACCCGATCCCGGATCAGACCGCCACCGAAGACGCAGCGTTCAGCTTCGCCTTCGCTGACGACACCTTCGGCGATGACGACATCATCCACGGCGATGCGCTCACCTACAGCGCTCAGCAGGATGGTGGCGATCCGCTGCCGGCATGGCTGAGCTTCGATGCTGCAACACGCACATTCAGCGGCACGCCGACCAACGATGACATCGACACCTATTCGATCGCTGTCATCGCGGAAGACATCGCGGGTGCATCAGCAACTGACGTGTTTGTGCTGACCGTAGAAAACACGCAAGACGATCCGTACTTCGTCTCCGAGCCGGTAACTACCGCGACCGAAGACGCAGTTTATACCTATAACATCGAGACCAACGACGTCGATCCGGGTGCAACCCTGGTCCTCGGCGCTGACGTTCTGCCGACTTGGCTGACGCTCACCGACAACGGCGACGGAACCGGTAACATCACCGGTACTCCGCTCAACGAAAACGTCGGAACCAACCCGGTCACACTGACAGTAAGCGACGGTGTACGCGTGGTAGCGACTCAGATCTTCGATATCGAAGTAGCGAACAGCAACGACGCACCGTACGTGATGAACCCGATCGCCGATCAGAATGCCATCGAAGATGAGCTCTTCAGCTTTACCTTCGCTGACGACACCTTCGGCGATGACGACTTCATCCACGGCGATGCGCTGACTTACAGCGCTCAGCAGGATGGTGGCGATCCGCTGCCGGCATGGCTGAGCTTCGATGCTGCAACGCGCACATTCAGCGGCACGCCGACCAACGATGACATCGACACCTATTCGATCGCTGTCATCGCGGAAGACATCGCGGGTGCAACAGCAACCGACGTGTTCATCCTTACCGTAGAAAACACGCAAGACGATCCGTACTTCGTCTCCGAGCCGGTAACTACCGCGACCGAAGACGCAGTTTATACCTATAACATCGAAACCAACGACGTCGATCCGGGTGCAACCCTAGTCCTCGGCGCTGACGTTCTGCCGACCTGGCTGACCCTCACCGACAACGGCGACGGAACCGGTGACATCACCGGTACTCCGCTCAACGAAAACGTTGGAACCAACCCGGTCACACTGACAGTAAGCGACGGCGTACGCGTGGTAGCGACTCAGATCTTCGATATCGAAGTCGCGAACGTGAACGACGCACCGTACGTAGCGAACGTGATCCCGGATCAGACCGCAACCGAAGACGCAGCGTTCAGCTTCGCCTTCGCTGACGACACCTTCGGCGATGACGACATCATCCACGGCGATGCGCTCACCTACAGCGCAGAGCAGGATGGCGGCGATCCGCTGCCGGCATGGCTGAGCTTCGATGCTGCAACGCGCACATTCAGCGGCACACCGACCAACGACGATCTCGGAACCTACCAGATCGCGGTAACCGCAGAAGATAACGCCGGTGCAACAGCAACCGACGTATTCCAGCTAACGGTGAACAACACCAACGACGCACCGTATTTCACATCGACACCGCTCACGACAGCTACGGAAGATGTCGTTTACACCTATGACATCACCGCGGACGACGACGACCCGAACGACGACCTCGATATCATCGCGACAATCCTGCCGACCTGGCTGACGCTTACCGATAACGGTAACGGAACTGCAACGCTCGAAGGTACGCCGCTCAACGAGAACGTTGGTGATAACGAAGTGGGGCTCGAAGTACACGACGGTATAACGCTCGATATCCAGTCCTTCACCATCGTGGTGACAAACGTGAACGATGCGCCGTACGTGGCGAACGAGATTCCTGATCAGTCAACCGACGAAGACGCAGCCTTCAGCTACACCTTCGCGGAAGACACATTCGGTGACGATGACCTGATTCACGGTGATGTGCTAACCTACACTGCTGCCGAATCTGATGGCTCTGAACTGCCGGCCTGGCTGAGCTTCGATGCTGCGACTCGTACCTTCAGCGGTACGCCGACCAACGACGATCTGGGAACCTACATGATCACCGTAATGGCAACCGATGAAGCAGGCGCATCAGCGACCGATACCTTCAACATTGAGGTTATCAACACCAACGACGCACCGTACTTCACTTCGACACCGGTCCTTCAAATCAACGAAGACGAGAACTACTCCTATGCAATCGCCTTCAACGACGACGATCCTAACCCGGTGCTGACGATTACAATGACGACTGGTCCTGAGTGGCTCACGCTGACCCAGTCCGACAACACCAGCGCAGTGTTGGAAGGTACGCCGACCAACGCCAACGTGGGTGACAACGACGTCGTGCTGGTACTCGACGACGGTATCAACCGCACATCGCTTAAGGCATCCGTGCAGAAGCGCGATACCGCAATGCAGGCGTTCACCATCACAGTGATCAACGTCAATGACGCACCTTACGTGGCAAACCCGGTCGATAGCCTCCAGATCAACGAAAACGAGATCGACCAGTCGCTGGATCTGAACAACATGTTCTCCGATGACGACCTCATCTGGGGTGACGTGCTGACCTACAGCTACAGCGGCAACATCCACATCGTAGTCGGAATCAACGACGGCATCGTTTCACTCGATCCGGAAACCGACTGGTATGGAACCGAGACGATCACCTTCTATGCAGAAGACAACGATGGCGCAACCGCACAGCAAGATGTTGTGATCACCGTGATCAACATCATCGACGTGCCGGTAATCGATCCGATCGACGCGCAGGTCGTTTATAATATCAATACACCTTGGACCTTCACCGTTACCGGCGAGTTCTACCCGGTCGCCGAATACTCGCTGGTCGATCCTCCCGCAGGAATGACCATCGATGGCGAAACCGGCGTAATGAGCTGGACACCGACGGCAGAGCAGACAAACCTGTATGAAATCACCGTCCACCTGCAGAATGATGCCGGATTCGACGAGAAGAGCTTCTCCTTCACGGTCATCAACCAGAACGACGCACCGCGCAACCTGACGCCGGAGCTGTTCAACGATGGTTCGACCCTGACATGGAGCGCTCCCGTAAGCTCGAAATGGCTGGCTGGATACAACGTCTATCGTTCAAACCTTTACGATGACGAATATGAGCTACTGGCCGAACTGGGCGCGGATGCAACACAGTACATCGATGAGAATCCTGTTACTGGCGCGAACAACTTCTACAAGGTCGCTGCCGTACTCCAGGTTGATCACATCGACTGGACTGGCGAATCCACATTCTCGGTCATCACGACGGTCTATCCGCTGCCGGTTACAGAGTTCTCGCTCTTCTACGACGACGGAACATCGGAACAGGGCTACGGCCAGGGCAACGAGTTCGGCGTTCAGTTCGATCTGAGCCCGATCCAGCGTTACACACCGACCAGCACCCTGATCAAATTCGCGATCTATCTGGAAACACTCGATACGCAGGATCTGCTGATTAACCTCTACGGTGACGGCGATACGCCTACAAACGAGAATTACATCACCGCGATTGACTACGCTGCTGGCGATCTTCACCTCGGTTGGAACGTCCTGGATGTACCGGCTGACCTTCAACCGGAATTTGTTGGTGGCAGATTCCATGTCGTGGTAGATTACGCCCATCCGTATCAGGTTGGCTTTGACACAGGCGACCCGATCAGCGGACACAGCTACGTGGATGGCGGTACCGGATGGGGTGCAATCACCACCGGTGACCTGATGATCCGCGCGATCGTAGCCACACCGCTTCCGAATATTGCTGTTGACGTAACTTCGATGAACTTCGGAGATGTCTTCGCGGGTGAGGAATCGGATCCGCAGATGTTCACAATTGAGAACACAGGAAACTACGAGCTTGTCGTATCAGAGATCGGAGCTCCACCCGGATTCCAGATACGGCATGGAACAGATGGAGGCTGGGTACAAACCCTGAGTCTGACCATCCCATACCAAGGCAGCGAAGACTTCTACGTGAAGTTTACGCCGAGTACTCGACAGGTCTATACCGGTGAAATCGAAATCGTGCACAACGGTGTCGATGAAACCGACGTCAATATCACGGTTCGCGGTAACTCGATCGAACCGCAGCCCAACGCCTTCTCACCGAACGGCGACGGTCTGAACGATACATACACAGTGCGGCTGATTAACAGCGGAAACATCGATGCTACAATGAATATTTACGATCTGCATGGTAAACGCGTACGCGACGTAAAGGGCGTCTATGACGGCACAGGCATGAGCCTGAGCTGGGACGGCAAAAACGATGGTGGTTCCAAGTGTATAAGCGGACCATACATCTACGTGCTACGTAAAAACGGCAGTATCGAGAAACGTGGCAAAATTTACTTAATTCGGTAAGGAGGTGAAAGATGAAACGCACGATTATAGCTCTCACATTCGTCGCCATCCTGGCAGTACTGCTTGCCTTTGACGGTTTCATCCCCGCCTCTGAAATGAGTGGTAACTATTTCAAGCTCAGCACCTATTATCAGAAGACGTTCTCGAACTTCGACGACGGTTTCCACGAGTTGGGCATGATGGTCAACGTTCCCGTTTACAATCGTTTCTCTATCGAAGCGGACGTGACGGGACTTCAGGATGATGTCTATAAGAACTACACATTCAGCGTCAGCCCGGGCTATCGGGTGACATCGTTCCTCACAGCTGCCGTCTCTGCCGGTATCATCTACCGCGACTACAGCGAAGACAACCTGATCTTCAGCGAGAAAGAGCATCTGGACGACCCGAGCATTCTGGTTCCGACCTTCGGAGCTTCGCTGCACGGTAACTTCTTCGACGACCGCCTGAACGTTGGCGTTGGTCTGTTCCACTTGAACCGACCCGATGTCTCCATGGCAAACACCGATTACGAATACAAGCTGCCGATGAAGGCACTGGCAAAAGTTGACTGGCAGGTGAAGAAATACCTCAATCTTGGCGCGTTCTACATGCACGAAGGGGATGAGGACTACTATGGTGTTTCGGTCGGCGTGAGCCTTCCTACGCCTTTCTTCACGACAAACGTCACCAGCTCCGCGGAAAAGGTCTCCATTGCTCCGGAGATCAATACCCTCAACTACTGGGATGTCATGTTCAACTACGATTACTACTACGAAGACGAGATCAACAGCACCAACTACGGTGTATTCGTGACCTACGCTCCGCAGTCTTCCGAAACACCCAGCATCATCTACACCGACAACCGGTGGGCGCTGGGCGGATACGAGACCCTGGACGAACAAGAACGGATCGACTTCCACGTAGAAGGCCAGAAGCGCTACGACTATGTACGCGCCTTCGTAAACGGCAATCCCATCCTGATTCGCAACAACGTGCGCGAATATGACGGTAAACACTTCGTAGATAACTTCGACTTGAACATCGGCGACAACCTGATCACCATCGAAGTGGCAGGCGCGCTGGGCGAACCGGTCAAAGACCAGATCAACATCACACGTCGCATCCGCGAAATCAAGGTCGCAGCACTTCCGGATACGATCTGGAACGAAGACAAGGTAGTGCTCGAATGGGTATCGACGATCGAAAATCCTGAGTTCGATATCTACCTCTTCGAAAACGGTGCTGAGAAAGCTCGCCTGAACGCACAGCCGATTACACAGTCGGTAGCACAGGATGGCCTGGATCAAACCTACGAATACACGTGGGATGTGATGGAACTGATGCCGGACGACGAAGAGAATCAGTACGAATATCAGCTTCGCATCGTCGAGAAGGGAAACAACATAGAAAGCGTGAGCTCACTCTTCAAGGGCGCGGTTTACGAGCCGGAAGTCGTTGAAGTGGTTGAAGAGCCCAAGCCGGAACCGAAGCCGGTACGCAAGCCAAGACCGAAACCGGTCGTGAAGGAAGTTGTGGAAGAGCCTGTGATCGTAGAGCCGGTCATCGAGCCTGTCGATACAGTGGTCGTCGTACCGCCGGCACCGGCACCGGAAGAACCGTCGATGTCTTGGATCTGGTACGTGCTAATCGCACTCGCAGTGATCGGCGTGATTGTCATGTTCATCATCGCGGCAAAGCGACAGAAGAAGAAAGACGAAGAATAATTCCCATCCAGGTGGGGATCGATAATGACTAATCGGAAGCCTCGTTCAACGGGGCTTCCTTTTTTATCTACTAAAAGGAGTTTCCGAAATGAAAGGTATAGCGACCTGCATTCTGCTGATTCTGGTATCATTCATCTTCGCCGAGACTGGGACACTCACCGTCACCATTTCAGGCCTGGAACCAATTGAAGGTAATCTGATGCTCTCGTTGCACAACGGTCCCGCGGGATTCCCCGGCACAGGAGAAACGCGCGTAAAAGCTCTCATGACCAAAGTGGATTCTGACTCACTGGAGGTCTTTTTCGGCCCCATTCCATACGGAGAATACGCGATCGCGATTATCCACGATATCGACGGAGATGGGAAGTTGAAATCAAACGAATTGGGCATTCCGCAAGAACCGGTCTATTTCTCGAACAATGTCAGGCCAGGATTCGGACCGCCCAAATTCAAAGCTGCGAGCTTCATCATCGATAGCCCGTTGAAAACGATCCATATAGATGCAAAATCCGACTAAATGAATCGTAAAGTTCCAACGATAAAGAAGTTGTTTGCTTTTCCCCTCTTTTTGAGATAGTTTATATTAACATGTACATGGTACAGGACATAAGCACTATCAATAAAGGGGTTTCTACATGGCGTCGATGGATGTAACGCAGTACAACGACCTGTTTAAGTCCGCAAACCATTTTCTGGAGTCAGGTGATTTCAGAAGCGCAATCCTTGAATACCGTAAAATGTTGGCAGCGCTGCAAAAAGCAACCGACATCCTGCCATCGATGGAATACGAGAAGGTAAACATCTGGGCTAATCTCGGTACAGCATACTGGATGATCCGTGATACCAAGCATGCTGTCGCAGCGCTCTCGAAGTCGATTGATCTCGCTATTGAGAAGCAGTACCCTAAACAAACAATCGCCAAGCTGTATATCAACCTGGCGAAATGCTATCAGATTACAGGCAACGATCAGGAGATCGAATGCCTTAAAAAAGCTGGTTTATTCGGTAGCAAGGAAGCAATCGCCATCCTTGCACAAAAGGGAATTCACCATCTGATTCTCAACAATCCAAACGGCGATTCCTGATCGTTATTTTGGAATATTCGTAAGGAAAAGCTGCGCGCCCAGAAATAATCCACCATAATACAGGAACAAGTGCGCGATTTCCTTGAAAATCTCATCTGACTTCATGCCCAGGATATCATGGCGCCATACGGTATAGACCGTCTTGGCCAATGCGAGGATGAACACCATTCGCATCGGGGTATGAAAACGGAAGATTGTAAACACACCAATCGTCAACAGAACACCCACCAAGCCATCGAGCAGGCATCCGCCCAGCATGATGAAATTGACGTCGATGGTCTTGCTGTCTTCAGTTCCGGTCATCCGGCGCATCATACCGGTCACTGGGAAACCAAACACTATCGCGAGACCGTATGCGATCCACGGCACGATCAGAACTGACGCAACCGTCGCGATACCGTGGCTGATATAGTAAATAGGAACTCGATCCATTCATTGCTCCATACATTTTTTTTGAATTCGTAACAATTTTCATTCCAAAAATGTAGGGCGCAATGAAAAGGTCAAGCAATTCGATAGACATCTCCGATATCGTTTGACATCGAGACTCTTACGATATAATTTCGACTCTTGCAAAAAAACAGAGGATACACAATAATGGAATCGATTTCCTTCTACATACCGTTTGCAATCTACCTGATCGCGCTGCTCTATATTGGGTTCAGGCATCGATCTGACCGTCGCGACAGTGAAGAATACCTTTTCGGGAGTCGCAAACTCACCCTTCCGGCGATGGTCGCTACACTCGTTACGACATGGTACGGTGGAATTCTGGGTGTGGGGCAGTTCACCTACGAATACGGGATATCCAACTGGTTCGTGTTCGGTTTGCCCTACTATTTCTTCGCAGCCTTATATGCGTTCTTCCTGGCACCGCGCATCCGTAAGAGCCAGAGCCTCTCAATTCCTGAAATGCTACAAGACGCTTTTTCCTCGAAGGTCAGTAAAATTGGCGCGTTCTTTGTATTCATCCTCGTCTCCCCCGCTCCGTACATCCTGATGCTGACTATCTTGCTCCGTACGCTGTTCAACCTTCCGTTCTTCCTTTGCCTGCTCATCGGCATCACCATTTCAGTGGCATATGTGTGGCGTGGCGGATTCCGGTCGATCGTCGGGACGGACAAGCTTCAGTTCGTCTTCATGTTCCTGGGATTCATGCTGATCCTCATTTTCGCAATGCGCGAGCTAAGCCTGCCCGGACTTTGGCAGCAGCTTCCCTCGAGCCATAAAGATCCTACTGGTGGCATAAGCTGGCAGCAACTCGCGGTGTGGTTCCTCATCGCATCCTGGACTTTCATCGATCCCGGATTTCATCAACGGGTCACTGCCGCATCGAACACACGTACGGCCCGTCGTGGCATACTGACATCCATCGGCTTCTGGTTTTTCTTCGACATGCTCACCATGACCACTGGACTCTACGCACTGGTGCTGGTGCCAAATCTCGCCGATGCTCAGACCGCCTATCCAGAGCTCGCAGTGAAGATCCTGCCGCCGCTCTTCAAGGGTGTCTTCTTCTGTGGATTACTCGCCACCATCATGTCAACCATCGACAGCTTCACATTTCTCTCGGCTATCACGCTGGGAAAGGATATCTTCGCACCAAAGAAACCGGGTAAAATCAACCGCGCCGTTAAAATCGGGCTGATTGTCACCGCGCTGATTTCGATTGGCTTGATCTACCTCTTCCCATCCATCATCGATATGTGGTACAATCTCGGTTCGCTCACGCTTCCACCCATGTTACCGGTGCTGCTGGCAGCCTATTTTCCGAAGCTGCGCCTGCCGAACCTCACGACGATCCTGGTCATGCTCGGAAGCTTCCTGCTCTCCACGGGATGGTTTGTGATGGGTCAGGTGAATGCAGTGGATGGTTGGGCTTCCTACCCTCTTGGAATCGAGCCGTTCTTCCCCGGATTGATGCTGAGCGTTGTGGCGTATGCGGTTGGAATGGTATATCGTCCCAAAAAATCTTGACACATTTTCTTCGCAGGGTGTGACTGGTTCAGGTGTCGTACAATTATAGTGAAAGATAAATGAAAGCATATCATGTTACAAGCGAATCAGGCCGTATGGATTTCAACAGATTGGACCGGCGGCATTAAAGGAGAATTCAGATGAACATTCCTGAAGATATTTATTCAATGACAATCGAGGAACTGCGCAAGGTCGGCACAGAACTCGAGATTCCCTCTATGACAACCCTTCGCAAGAACGAGCTGATCTTCAAGGTGCTCGAAGCGCTCGCAGGCCAGGAAGGCCTCGCTTTCGTAACCGGCTGTCTGGAAATCATGGACGATGGCTACGGCTTTCTCCGGTTCCAGCACAACAATTACAACCCCGGTCGCGACGACGTTTATGTATCACTCACGCAGATCCGTCGCTTCAACCTGAAAAAAGGTCATATCGTATCCGGCCCAGTACGTTCCCCTAAAGAAGGCGAGAAATATTACGCTCTCTTGCGCGTGGACATGGTTAACTACGAAAAACCGGATATGGTCACAGAAGTGAGGAACTTCGATTCGCTTACCCCGTATTTCCCGGAAGAGAAGCTTAATCTGGAAACCGATAAAAAGAACATCTCCACTCGTATTATCAACCTCTTCACTCCGATCGGCAAAGGCCAGCGTGGCTTGATCGTGGCTGCTCCAAGAACCGGTAAAACCGTCCTTCTGGCGAATATCGCCAACGCCATCCTGACCAATCATCCCGAAGTTTACGTGATCGTGCTGCTCGTTGACGAACGCCCGGAAGAAGTGACCGAAATGCGTCGCACGCTGATCCCTGCCAATTCCGAGGTCGTGGCCTCAACCTTCGACGAAACCCCGCGCAACCACATCCAGGTAGCAGAGATGGTTCTGGCAAAATCGAAGCGCATGGTCGAAATGGGCAAAGACGTTGTGATTATGCTCGACAGTATCACCCGCCTGGCACGCGCCTACAACAATCAGCAGCCCTCCAGCGGCAAGGTTCTTTCCGGTGGTGTCGATGCCAACGCGCTGCATCGCCCGAAAAAGTTCTTCGGCGCTGCCCGTAACACGCTCGAATCTGGTACGCTGACCATCATCGCAACCGCGCTGATCGATACCGGAAGCCGCATGGATCAGGTGATCTTCGAAGAATTCAAGGGCACCGGTAATATGGAACTGGTTCTCGACCGCAGCATCAGCGATCTTCGTCTGTTCCCGGCAATCGACCTTGTCAAATCAGGTACTCGTCGCGAAGAACTGCTTCTTTCTCAAAACGAAATCAACCGCATGTTCGTCATGCGTAAATTCTTAAAGACCATGAGCCCGTATCAGGGAATCGAGACATTGCGCAATAAAATGCTGCAATCGAAGAACAACGATGAATTCCTGAACATCATGAGCCAGTAAATGGAACTTCTTTCTCCCGCCGGCAGCTTCGATAAGCTCCGGTTTGCGCTGCTTTACGGCGCGGATGCTGTCTATACCGCAGGCAGACGTTTCGGGCTGCGTGCGAAAGCTGTCAATCTCAGCGATCGCGAGCTCGAAGAGGCTGTTCTTTTCGCGCATGGTCTTGGCAAGAAGGTTTTCGTCACCGTAAACATTTACGCGCGTAACCACGATCTGGAAGAGCTCCCACCCTACCTCGAATTCCTCAAGGGCATCGGAGTCGATGCGGTCATTGTCTCCGATCCGGGCGTATTCACACTTGCAAAAGAGGCAGGACTAATCACCCACATCAGCACGCAGGCCAACGTCACCTCGTGGCGAACGGCGAAGTTCTGGCACGATATGGGGGCAAGCCGAATCATTCTCGCACGTGAGTTGACTCTGAACGAGATCAGGGAGATCAAGCAAAAGCTCCCGAAGCTCGAACTGGAGATGTTCGTTCACGGCGCGATGTGCATCGCGTGGTCAGGCCGCTGCCTGATCAGCGCGTTCCTGAACGACCGTAGCGCTAACCAGGGCCTCTGCACGCAACCCTGTCGATGGGAATACCAGCTACAGGAGAAATCACGACCGGGCGAGACCTTTACCGTCACAGAAGACGAACGCGGAACATATTTCTTCAATTCGCGCGACCTCAATCTTATCGACCGCATCCCGGAACTGATCGAAGCTGGTCTGGACAGCGTAAAGATAGAAGGTCGCATGAAGAGCCTCTATTACACTGCCGCTGTAACGCGCGCCTATCGCGCCGCCATTGACGCCGCGGTACGGAGTGAAATGCCAGACACAAGGCTCCGCGAAGAGCTGGACAAGGTCAGTCACAGGCCCTACTATCATGGATTCATCGATGGGTTTTCATCCACCGGTGCGCAACACTATCCTTCCGCAGCCTATATCCAGGACTACCAATTTCTGGGAGAAGTCACCGGCTGGAACGACGGCTTGATGGAAATTGAATGCCGCGCAAAGTTCATTGTCGACGATGAAATCGAGATGATTGCACCCAATATGGCTGACGATTGTTTGATCAACGTCGAGAAGATTCTGGAAGAGGACGGTAGTTCAACCGATTCCGCGCGCCCGAACACGAAGATTCTATTACCTGTCGAGAAAATGCCCGTCACCGGAGCGATCATCAGGAAGAAAGCTTGAACACCGGTACACACGAATAAACAACGGAAAGGTTATGGCATCCAATCGAATTTTAGTCGCGCTGCTCCTACTGTTATCGGTACGCGCCGTGTTTGCCGATTTCGTGCAGGACTGCGAGAGTGCATATAACATCGGAAACCTCTCGCAACTTAAAACGCTTATAGACAATCCGGTCGTTTCCGACGCTGAAAAAGCCTGCGCAGCTTACTACAAAGCGCTACTTGCACCATCCGATCAAAAGGCGAAGCTTCAAGTGATCTTCGAATCGTATCCCGGAACGCACTACGGAAAACTAGCGCTTCTGGAGGTAGCAAAAATCAACTTTTTTGAGCGCGAGTACAATCAAGCTGAAACCGCTCTGAAGGGGTTGAAAGATTCTGGATTGGTTGAGAAATCATACTGGGAAGCCAAGAACTACGAACGGCTCGGAAAATACAATCTCGCTGTAAGCTCCGCTCAGGTCTTTATCTCTCAAGCAACAGACAGCGTGAAGATCGAATCCACCTGGTTCACCATCGCCTCAGCGCAGATGAACAAGGGCGATTACTCCACCGCGCTCAAGACGCTCGATATGATGCGGAATTCAGTCGATATCTCCAATATCCCACTGCTGTGGCTAAAGATCGGCGAATGCCAGGAGAAGCTCGGCAACCTCACGATGGCGATCAACGCCTATCGCAAGATCATGAACGAATATCGCTACACACAGTATTGCTACACCGCCGAAGACAGGCTGCACCAACTCGATGATCAGAATAAAGCCGATGTGGATGTCACCAGTTTCACAACGTTCGACACGAGCAATGCCCAAAAGCCTGCCGAGCCAGAACCGATCCCGGACAATGCACTCAAATACTACCTTCAAGTAGGCGCATTTGGCACGCAGGACAACGCCGACCGCTATAAACGGCAGATGATCACCGCCGGCTATCCATCCATCACCTTCACCAAGATCGTCAACAGCAAGCAACTGTATGTCGTCGCAACCGGGCCCTATCGAACCAAAGACGAAGCGTTGGATATCAAACAAAAACTTTCTGGCGAGCAAATCAACTCGCTGCTGATACAGAGGTACTAAATGGCTGAGAAGAAGCTCACACCCATGCTTCAACAGTACATGGACATCAAGAAAATGCATCCCGACAAGCTTCTCCTCTTCCGCATGGGCGATTTTTACGAGACCTTTTTCGACGACGCCATCAAAGCATCCAAAATTTTGGGCATTACGCTCACCGCACGCGACCGGAAGTCCGACAACCCGGTTCCACTCGCGGGAATCCCTCATCATGCCATTGATCGCTATATGGACAAGCTCATCCGCAGTAACACCAAAGTGGTAATCTGCGAACAGGTGGAAGATCCCAAGGAGGCGAAGGGACTGGTCAAGCGCGAAGTGGTAGAGATCATCACACCGGGCGCAATCGTGGACGACCAGTATATCGACGGCAAGGAGAACAACTTCCTTGCTGCGATCTACACAGGCACCCGGCGCAAGAACTACGGCTTTTCACTGATCGACATTTCCACCGGTGAATTTTACTTCACTGTCCTCAAAGATACTCAACTCGCTGACGAAATAATGCGTAAAGAGCCCGTGGAGATCGTCTCACTCGACGAAGAGCTAATCCACGCGCTCAACGACATGCGATTGGCGCATCAGCCGGTACTGACCCATTACGAAAACGGTTTCTTCGATGCAGCCGAAGCTACCAGTCTTCTGATGAGTCAGCTCAGTACCAGCACGCTGGAGGGATTCGGAGCCAAAGATAACGATCCTGGCACCATCGCCGCAGGGTTGCTCCTATCTTATCTTGCATCCCTTAAAAAAACAGACCTCAAGCACGTCAGAACCCTGCGTCGCTACGCCATCGAGGACGCCATGCAGCTCGACGAGACCTCGCGACGAAACCTCGAACTGGTCAAAAACCTCCGAACAAACACACGCGAAGCAAGCCTTATCGGAGTGTTGGACAAGACCATGACCCCAATGGGCGCACGGCTTCTGCATCATAGACTATTACAGCCGCTGATTCACCAGAAGGAGATCGATCGCAGGCTCGACGCTGTGTACGAATGCAAAGACCTCTTTCACCTCACAGAGGACATCCGCACACTGCTGGACACTATCGGCGACCTCAGTCGCCTGCTCAGCAAGGCCGGGACGCAGCGCATCAATCCGCGCGAGATGCTATCGCTCACAGCATATCTCTCCACTGCGCCGCAGCTCATCAACATGCTCGAAGGCTTCCAGAACGACATTTTTACCGAGTGTGTCGAGCAGATCAGCGACTATTCGGAGATCATCAACGAGATCGAAAGCGCGCTGGTTGAGAATCCGCCCATCCAGATTAAAGACGGCAATCTCTTCCGTGACGGCTATCATGAGGAGCTGGACGAGCTTCGTCAGATCAGTCGGGACGGAAAAGGCTGGATCGCCCGACTGGAACAGAAAGAACGCGAGCAGACTGGTATCGCCAGCCTCAAGGTGGGTTTCAACAAGGTCTTCGGCTACTACATCGAAGTGACGAAAACCCATGCGGAGAAGGTCCCCGAGCACTACATCGCCAAGCAAACCCTGGTCAACAGCCAGCGCTTTATATCGCCCGACCTCAAGGACTACGAATCGAAGGTTCTCGGCGCGGAAGAACGCATCCAGAACATCGAATACGAGCTATTCCTCAAGATCCGCGAGAAGGTCTTTGAGCAAACACCGCGCATGCAAAAATACGTCGGCATCATCGCGGAAATCGATTTCATCACCAACCTCGCCTGGATCGCGTACCACAACAACTATTGCCGGCCAGTATTCAACAGCGAAGGCAAGGTGGACATCGTGGATAGTCGGCACCCCGTTGTGGAGAGGCTGCTTAATGGAGAGGCGTTCATCCCCAATGATGTTTCGCTCGACCACCAGGACTGCCTGATCGCGCTCATCACCGGCCCCAATATGGCCGGTAAATCGACTTACCTCCGTCAGGTGGGGCTCATCGCCGTCATGGCGCAGATGGGAAGCTTCGTGCCGGCAACATCCGCCTGCCTGCCCGTGTTCGACAAAGTCTTCACTCGCGTCGGCGCATCCGACAACCTCGCTATGGGCCAGAGTACGTTCCTTGTAGAGATGATCGAGACATCGAACATCCTCAATTCCGCCACCAACCGTTCGCTCATTTTGCTGGACGAGATCGGTCGCGGAACCAGCACCTTCGACGGCCTCAGCCTTGCATGGTCCATCGTCGAATATATCCACAATATCAAGCGCTTGCAGGCCATGACGCTCTTCGCGACGCACTACCACGAGCTTACCGAGCTGGAAAACGTGCTTAGCGGCGTAAAGAACTTCAATGTCTCCGTGAAAGAGTGGAACGACCAGATGGTCTTCGTGCGCAAGATCGAGCGCGGAGGTTCCGACCAGAGCTACGGTATCCAGGTTGCCCGGCTTGCCGGTATGCCCGACAAAGTGATCCGCAGAGCCAAACAGATCCTCGAAAACCTCGAGGCCCACGAGCTCTCGCCCCAAGGACTCACCGCGCGAATGCGCAAACAGCTCGCTTCGCAGAGTCCGCAACGCAACATCTTCGAAATCCTCTACGAGAAATCCGAGGAAAAGCAGTCGGTGCTCGACGAAGTCCGCGACCTCGAACTCGACAAGATGACACCTTTTGAGGCACTTCAATACCTCATGGAACTGCAGAAGAAGATTTGAACTCACGCAGCAGATTCGGTCGAACCCGAGCAGCCGTGTTCATCCACTTCGAAGACGTGGTGTTACACGGCGTCGCGAGGCGATCGGGCGAATATGCAATGTGACAACCATCTGCAAACAACACTCTCTTCCTCTTCCCCTTTTTCCAAAGGGGAAGGCAGGGATGGGGTTTCTCTGCTCCCTCTTCCCACTTGTGGGAGAGGGCTGGGGTGAGGGGCTCTCAAATACGTATCGAGGGAGATTTGGGATGAGGGCTCCACGATTTCATTGACAGAAAACCCAATAGCCCCCGAAATCAACCCATGGTTAAATCAAGAATCCCCTTCGTATCCGCCGTCATATCGATCGTTATCACCGCCTGTGGCAGCCAATTACGCTACAGCCAGGAAGAGCGCATCGGCATGCAGAAAGAGCCTCGCCTTACCGAGCTCAACTACGACATCTCCTCCGGAATGCAGCAAGCGCTCTATTTCAGCAAATCCGAGCAAATCCCTCAAAAACTGGTCGTAATCTTCCCCGGTATCAAGTCCCGGGCACTCGATTGGCTCGATTTTGCACAGAATTATCCGGACGAAGACGCAGGTTTTCTCATGATCGATTATCCTGGACGTGGTTCGTCTGAGGGCTCACTACGGCCAAGCCGCGTATGGCAGAGCGTCGATGCAGCCTTACGCAAACTGGCTGCACGGTTCCAGGAGGATAAAGATATTTTTAATGATCGCCTTATCCTGATCGGTCATTCATTCGGAACAGGCGCAGCAATGCAATTCACCTCACACAAAACACCCAACCGCATCATCCTGATGGCCCCTTTTACGAAAATGCGCACGTTAATGGTCAAGCGGTTCGGACTTCTAGGCTGGCTTATCCCGGACGGCATGAACAATGTGGAATGGCTACAGAATTTGCATGAAAATCATCCTGATGTACCTGTCACCATCTTCCATGGTGATAAAGATACTTCGATATCAGTCGAAATGAGTCGGGAACTGGCGAGACTGGAGGGTGTGGAATATCACGAGGTGCATGGCGGAACGCACGTCAGTATTCTGGGAACTGAAAGAGAGAAGCTCTATAAACTGATCCAGAGCGATTAGACGTTCTGTTTGCCGGTCATCTTCTCGATCACTACACGGAAGACCACCACCCGTTTGAGCACAGACGCTGGATAGTCGTAATTCTCCAGGTAACCGGCATGATCCTTGAGCACGTTCAAGCCTTCGATCATCTCCTCATCCGTTTGCATGATCTCAACCTTACCCCACCCGGTGACACTCCGGTAATGACTCGTGTAATTGCTGAAATCCGGTGTTCGAACCATCTCGTAGTCGGTAACGACGCTGAAGCATATTCGTGGATTTTTCTTCAAGATGTCCAGCTTGAGTCCATCTGGCGCGCAATGAAACCACATTGCACCATTCACGTAGCCATAGTTCATGGGCACAAGGTAAGGCTCTCCATCATCGACCAATCCTAGCGTGCAGGTTTCACCAATTTTCAGGATCTCTTCGATGACGGCAGGATCAGTTATTTCTCTGTCTTTTCGGCGCATCAAAGACTCTTCATCGTTTCGACGAGCCACACATGCAGCGGTATCATATCGATAAAATGTTCAACACACCAATCAACTAACTCTCTCGAACCAAACTGAGGTGGCAACGGCGAGGTGTAGGAAAAATACAGACCGTTGTGCTTCAGGTAATCGGAGTAGAGATGTTCTTTATCGAAACCCCGTGGGACGTTCTTGTAAAATTTCCCATCAACCTCAAAGATGCCCTTCGAATCGCTCTTGCTGATCGCGTCCATAAGCGCTTTACCGGTCTTTTCGTTCACAAGCGCTTGTCGATAGGTCTCGAGCTGTTCCTTGCTGAACTGGTATATCCCACAGCCAAGCAGAATCCGGTCGCTGTCCAGTTGGAAATAGAAGGAGGAGTTTTCCAGCTTTTTGCTCCCACCTTCCCACCAGAGAATCCCGAGGAAAGTCTTGTAGGGGCTCTTGTCTTTCGAGAAGCGGATATCCCGGTAAATTCGGAAGATCGATTGATTGACGCTGGGTGAAAATTGCAATTCTGGTCTCTTCTTCAGCAGTTGTTCACCAACGTCGCTGACAAAAATCCTCGCAGGATTGAGAACGAAATGCTCGTAATCTTTACGATGAGCCTCGAACCATTCGCGTTCGTTGTTCATTTCCAACCGTCGGAAGAACGACAGTGTATTCTCATCGAACCATTTCTGTTTCGCCATCGGTACCTCCGTGCATAAAGGTACTTTACCGATCGTTGTTGTCAAGCAATGGTTTCCGGGCAGAAATGTCTCGAAACAAGCACACGATAGGAATCCGCAACGAGGCATCTTCTTTCGTGGAAAATAATTGACAAAAACCGGGTATAAATCAGCTTCGTTCTTTATGCTGGGTGCATGGGTGTGCGCTCAGGGTAATTTCCGAACCAGCGAATGATCGCTGTAATATTAGCATAAGGACTTGGTTAGATATATAAATGAAACAAAATCTGAACACGGTTGAGAAGAATCCATCAACCAACTATGACATTCCCATCAATAAAATTGGGGATTTCGATCACGAGACAGATGCCATTATTCGACGGGTTACACTGCTGCGTGAAGTTGAAATCGCTGAGATGGACAAGACAGAACTTTATTTCTGGAGCAATGAAGAACATCACGACTATCTGAATGGAGGCGTCAAACAGGAACTGTACTTCAATTGCCCGGAACCGAGAAAAGGTTACTACGCAGTGCCTCCAAGCGCAGGCAAAATAAGAATCAGGACGGAAAACGAATGAAGATATTAATCACAGGAGGCGCTGGCTTTATCGGCTCTCACCTCAGCGAAAAGCTTCTCGAAGCCGGAAACACAGTAGCGATTATCGACAACCTTTCCACAGGCAGACTCTCCAATATATCACATCTGATATCACATGAACGCTTTACGTTCACTATCGATACAATCCTGAACCAGACCACAATGGAACGGCTCATTAAAGAATGCGATCAAATTTATCATCTGGCTGCGGCTGTCGGTGTGAAATATATCATCGATAATCCGCTGCTTTCACTCCGTACCAACATCACAGGTACCGAAATCGTTCTGGAATTGGCAAACAAATATAAAAAGAAAGTTTTGATCACATCTACTTCCGAGATCTACGGCAAAAGTGAAAACGTGCCGTTCAAAGAACAAGACGACCGTCTGCTGGGGTCTACCCACATCTCTCGCTGGAGCTACAGCTCCGCCAAGGCGATCGACGAGTTCCTGTCTCTCGCCTACTATCGCGAGAAAAAACTGCCCGTTGTGATCGTACGTTGTTTCAACACCGTCGGACCTCGTCAGACCGGCCAATACGGCATGGTTATCCCCAAGTTCGTTAAAAACGCACTTCTGGACCACCCCATCACCATCTTTGGCGACGGTGAACAATCCCGCTGTTTCGCTGATGTTGACGATGTTTCTTCCGGACTCATCAAACTGATGGCCGAGAAGAAAGCCGAAGGCGAAATCTTCAACATCGGCAACACCGAAGAAATCAAAATTAAAGACTTGGCAGAAACGATCAAGAAGATGACCGGGAGCAGCTCCAAGATTGAGTTTATCGATTACGCAGACGCTTACGAAGAAGGTTTCGAAGATATGCGTCGTCGCGTACCGGACATCAGCAAGATCAAAGAATACGTCGGTTACGAACCGCAGATATCCCTCGACAAAATTCTAGAGAGAATCATAGCCCATTATGAAAAGTAAGGTATTGCTTTTATTCGTGCTGGCCATCCTTTGCCTTGGCCTGAGTGCAAAGTCCAATCTCGATCCCGACCAGTACCGGATGAAGGTCGGAGACGCGTTTCTGGTGCACATTATGGGTGCCGACAGTATGCGTGTTTTTGTTCCGGTACAGCCAGAAGGTATCATTAAGCTTCCGCCACTCACTGATGCGCTGCAAGTTGCCGGATTGACACTGCACGAAGCAAAATCCATGTTGGAAGGCGCGATCCGCGAGAATATCAAGCGCGGATATGTCTCGGTGGAGCTCTTCGAACTCGGGCCAACTCGATTCCATGTAACCGGCGCGGTAACAACCCCGGGAGAATATTATTCCGAAAAAATGGTCACGCTGAGTCACGCGCTGGCTCAAAGCGGGGGACTCCTGCCCTATTCCAGCCGGAAAATCGAAATCATCCGAGATGGCAGAAAGACAACTTACGATTTGCGTAAGTATCTCTCGGACGGCGATCTGACTCAGAACCCGTTGATTATGGAAGATGACATCGTCTTCGTTCCCTTCGCGAAAGATTACGCCAAGGTTTATGTCAGCAACGACACCACCTACGTCGTGGAATACTACGAACTCGATAAAGAGACTCCATCTCGGGATATATTCCTGAACCTCGGACATAAGCTGAAGTGGTCTGAATTCGATCGCATCACGGCTTTCCGTAATGGCGAGTTGATCAAGACCAATACAGACTTTTTAGTCGCTCCCGGTGACAGCGTGTTCGTATCCGTCGAAGCGGCATTTGTATATGTAACCGGGAACATTCCGGAACCGGGTCCCTACCCGTATATTTCCGGCGGTTCAATCATACAATACGTTAGCAAAGCCGGTGGTCTTCTCAACACCGGAAGCCTAAGGAAAGCAAAAGTTTACGCTCCCGACGGACACCGAAAGGATCTGGCCGTCGAGCCCATACGCCCAGGCGATACTGTGCATATTCCGCAGAATACTCTGAGCTGGATGCAGAATTACCTCACCACGCTCAGCATTATCGCAGGTATCGTTTCTTCAGCGATCCTTATAAACGCAAATATCAAATAAGGAGTATATTCGATGAAAGTCCCGCTTCTTGATCTTCACGCACAATACGAACCCGTCCTGGACGAGATTAAAACCAGACTCGAAGAAATATACAAGACCCACTACTACATCATGGGACCCCAGATCAAAGAACTGGAAACCAGGATGGAAGAATACAACGAAGTTAAAAACGCTATCGGCTGCGCTTCCGGATCGGACGCACTCGTGCTTGCGCTCAAAGCGCTTGACCTTGGCCCCGGTGATGAAGTGATCACCACACCGTTTACTTTCTTCGCAACCGCCGGCTCTATCCAGCGCGTTGGCGCAAAACCGGTGTTTGTCGATATCCTGCCGGACACCTTCAATCTTGATCCAGCGCTTATCGAAGCGGCGATTACGCCCAACACCAAAGCCATCATGCCGGTGCACCTCTTCGGACAGGCCTGCGAGATGGATCGCATCATGGAAATCGCGAAGAAGCACAACCTCTACGTGATCGAAGACAACGCACAGGGCATTGGTGCACGTTACAAGGGGCAGGTCGCTGGAACGATCGGCGATATCGGAACGCTCTCCTTCTTCCCGAGCAAAAACCTCGGCGCGATGGGTGACGCGGGTATGTGCCTCACGCAGAGCGATGAACTCGGTGCAAAGCTCCGTCAGATGCGCGTTCATGGTGAAAACCCGAAGTATTATCACAAATGGGTAGGCCTTAACAGCCGCATGGACACCATGCAGGCAGCCGTGCTCATCGCGAAACTGCAATACCTCGACCAGTGGTCGAAGATGCGCCGCGACAACGCTGCTTACTACGATGAAAATCTGCAAAATCTGCCAATGGTCAAGACGCCGGTCATCCATCCGGACGCAGAGACCATCTATAACCAATACACGCTCATCGTCGAAAACCGCGACGACCTCATGAAGCACCTGCAAGAGAACAACATCGGCTGCGCGATCTATTATCCGCTGCCACTGCACCTTCAGGAATGCTTCCAGTATCTCGGCTACAAGAAGGGTGACTTCCCGATCTCGGAAGAACGGGCCAATCAGGTTCTTTCAATCCCGATTTATTCCGAGCTACCGCGCGAATCCCAAGACTACGTGATTCGCACCATTCGGGAATTTTATAATTTGTAAGGGGTTAACAGTATGAATATTATCGTATCGATCAAACAGGTTCCGGACACGACCGATATCCGTATCGATCCCGTAACCAATACGCTTGTTCGCGAAGGTGTGGAAAGCATCATCAATCCGTTCGATATGTACGCCATCGAAGAAGCACTACGCCTGAAAGAGGAGTACGGCGGAAAGGTGACAGCGATCAGCATGGGGCCGCCGCAGGTAGAAAACGCCCTTCGTGAAGCCGTTTCTATCGGTGTGGATGAGATTATCCTCGTATCAGGCCGTCCGTTCGCTGGGGCCGATACTTGGGCAACCAGCCTGACGCTCGCCGCAGCAATCAAGAAATTCGGCGATTACGACCTTATCATCATGGGCCAGCAAGCTATCGACGGCGACACCGCACAGGTGGGACCCGGCGTGGCAACGCACCTCAAACTTCCGCAGACCTGCTTTGTTCGTAAGATCGAGAAGATCGAGAACGGCAACATGATCTGCCAGCGTCTGATGGAAGACGGCTATGATAGAGTCCAGATGCCAATGCCAGCACTGATAACCGTTGTTAAGGAAATCAACGAACCGCGACTGCCGTCCCTTCGTGGAAAGCGCGCCGCGCGTAATGCAGAAATGACTGTATGGGGTCTTGACGACCTCGGCCTGGAAGAGAACGCTGTTGGCCTCAATGGCTCTCCCACACAGGTGGTTCGAATCTTCTCACCCAAGCACGAGAAGCATGGCGAGAAACACGAGGTTGCGCCGGAGGACGCCGCTGAAATCCTCTACAAGCGGCTGAAAGAGCTGCAAACCTGATTGACGTTTTATGAAGAGGATCGCCCTGCGCATCCTCTTCTGTTTTTATAGAAGGAATTGAACATGATACGATTTCCAGATTTCGATCCTGTCGCGTTGCGTCTCGGACCGCTCGCAATCCACTGGTATGCGATCGCCTATATCGCCGCGATCGGACTCGGCTATTTCTTCATCCGCAGGAACTTCAAGTATCGCGGCATGGAGATGGATCGCAATCAATACGAGTCGTTCATCTTCAACATCATGCTGGGTGTGATTGTCGGCGGGAGACTTGGCTATGTGCTATTCTACAATCTGCCCTACTACGCAGCGCATCCGCTGGAGATCATCCTGCCTTTCGATCCTACCGACAACTGGCGTTTTGTGGGAATCCGTGGGATGTCCTTCCACGGTGGCGCGCTCGGTGTGATCCTCTTCGTTCTGTTTTATTGTCGCAAAAACAAGATACGGTTCTACCAAATCGCCGATCCTTCCATGCCGCTCGTGGCTGTGGGATTAGGACTCGGCAGACTGGGAAACTTCATCAACGGCGAGCTCTACGGGCGCATCACGTCACACGCATGGGGAATGCTGTTTCCCTATGCGGAAAAGTTGTCGCTCGACCGTGCCGACGTTCAATCCGTCATTCATAAACTGGGCTGGAAGATCAACCAGGCAGCGACTATCGTAACTAACACCGACGGCAACCGCATCAAAGGGCTCATCGCCGGTGAAGCTATCAACCTTCCGCGGCATCCATCACAGCTCTACGAGGCGTTTCTGGAAGGACTCGTCCTCAGCGTCACGCTCTACGTATTGTTGCGGACAACCCGACGTGAAGGCTACGTGTTCTGGGCGTTTATCGGCCTCTATGGTGTATTCCGCTTCGTGGTCGAATTCTTCCGCCAACCCGACGAGCATCTCGGATTCATCTGGATGCATTTCACCCAGGGGCAGATATTAAGCTCCGTGATGATCCTCGCTTCGGTAATCGCGTTTATCCTCTTATGGCTCAGAAAATCACCCTCGGTATCCTGATCGCGCTGATTCTTTCCAGCTGCGCCATGACGCAGAAACCCATCGAGGCCGAAAAAGCCCTGGTTCAGCACGCCAAGATGTGGGAGCAATTTCGCATCGACGGCATCATCGAGATGAACTACGAGCAGCTCACCTTCCGTAAAAATATCGTGATCCGCAAGTCAGCCGAACGCTTTCGCATCGATATATACGACACCGGGCTTTTCGGAGCGAGACCTACTCCGTTCATTACCGTTTACCGCGAGGACGAGATTCTCATCCGTGACAGTTACGGTACCCGTATTGCCGATCCGGCTTCCGATTCGCTCTATATCGACTGGGTGGGGCAGCTCTCATCGCTATCAAACGTTATACAAAGCAATTACCATGAGATCCTCCAAAAGTGGGAGCTCGAGAAATACGGCCTCAAGTATGAATTCGCATGGAACTATCTTCTTGAATCGATAACCAGCCTCGATGGACGTCACCAGCTCAGGTTCGAGTATAACAAAAACGATCGACTCTCCTCGATTCGCTATCTCGAAAACGGAGCGGTAGTTATCGATATTATCATTGACAAAATCTCTCTGGAACCGATACAGGTAAAAGAACTAACATTTAATCAGGGGAACCGATGATTGAACGCTATACCCGTCCTGAGATGGGACGAATCTGGACGATCGAAAATAAACTACGCACCTGGCTTGATGTGGAACTGGCTGTCTGCCAGGCGATGAACCGGGTTGGGATCGTACCAGACGAAGACTGGAAAACAATCGAAGAGAAGGCTGATTTCGACGCTGAACGCGTCCTCGAAATCGAAGCAACAACCAAACACGACGTAATCGCCTTTCTGACCAACGTTAACGAATACGTGGGCGAACCGGGCAAGTGGATCCACCTGGGGATGACATCATCCGACATGCTGGATACCGCCAGCGCGATTCAACTCAAACAGGCCGGTGAGATGATCCTCAGCGACCTCTATAAGCTCTCCGAAGTGCTCAAGATGAAGGCGAGAAAATATAAAGACACCCTTTGCGTGGGCAGATCGCACGGCATCCACGCTGAGCCGACAAGCTTCGGGCTCAAGTTCGCGCTCTGGTTCGACGAAACCAATCGCAACATCCGTCGCATGGAACAGGCTATCGAAACCGTATCCGTGGGCCAGATCTCCGGTGCAGTGGGTAACTACGCTTACATCGATCCCGAGATCGAAGCCATCGCCTGCGAGATCCTCGAGCTCAAGCCCGTAAACATCTCCACGCAGGTCATTCAACGCGATCGCCATGCCGAGTTTATGACCACGCTCGCCATTATCGCAGCAACCATCGAGAAGATCGCGCTTGAAATCCGGCACCTCCAGCGCACCGAAGTGCTGGAAGCAGAAGAAAATTTCACGAAAGGCCAGAAAGGATCATCGGCGATGCCGCACAAGCGCAATCCCATCGTTAGCGAACAGCTCTGCGGTCTTGCACGCTTGATCCGCACCAACGCAGTGGCAGCACTGGAAAACGTTGCGCTCTGGCACGAACGCGATATCAGCCATTCCTCAGTAGAACGGGTCATCTTCCCTGATTCCACCATCCTGGTCGACTACATGCTGCACAAGACCATTAACTTGGTCGATAACCTCCTCCTCTACCCGGAGAACATGCAGCGTAACCTCGATCTGACCAACGGACTCGTCTTCTCCCAACCACTGTTGCTTACCGTAACAAAAAAGTGTAGTTCGCGCGAGACAGCCTACGCACTGGTCCAGAAATCAGCCATGGAATGCTGGAAGACCAAGAAGCCACTTCGGGAGCTTGTTGAGAGCGATCCGGAAATCATGCAATACCTCACAACGGAAGACCTCGACGAAGCCTTCTCCTACAATCGCTATACACGCAACGTCCAGAAAATTTACGACAGGGTGGGCGTGTGAACACCAGACTGGAAGACTTCACTCCGACCACCATGCTGATGCAGGTACAGCGTCTAAAATACAAGCTGGCGATCTTCCCCATCGCGCTGGTCGTTCTGGGCTTTGTGATTTTCTCGTATTACGAGAATGACTATGTTAAGATATCTTCAATGGTCGGGCTGTTTCTTTTCCTCGGTATTATATACCTGCATCGAGTCTATCGTCCGATGCCGCCGCAGGAAACGGGCATTTGCCTTGCTCCGGTACATGGCACCGTCGTATCGATTGAAGGCAATAAACTCACGATCGAAAAGAAGGCCCTCAACTATGTCGATATCCGCAGCCTTATGACTGGCATGAGCTTCACGAAGATTAACGAGGTGATCTACGGTTTCCAGGGATCGGATGTCCAATGTGAGCTTACCGGCAATCACATCCACGTTTTCGCCGACGAGGTTACAACGCAGGGCAGGATGAAGGGTGCGACCGTGGGGAAATGCACAGCGTCGATGATCTTCCCACAGGGCTGGACAATTGATATCGCGACAGGCGAGAAGGTCGTCGCGGGTGAAACGATCATCGGGAGACGCAGTTGAGCATAAGAAATTTGCTCCCCAATGTCATCACGACATGCAGTCTGGCGTTTTCACTCACTGCGCTGCATTTGATTACGCTCGAGCATTACACTACTGCAGCATGGCTTATCCTTTTCGCGATTATCTGCGACGGGCTCGACGGTAAAGTAGCCCGTGCGCTTCACGCAACGAGCAATTTCGGCGCTGAGTACGACAGTCTGGTCGATTTCGTATCCTTCGGCGTGGTGCCGGGATATCTATTCTACAGGATCGGCCTGGAGCACTTGGGAATCTTGGGTGCATTGACGGCTTTCTTCTATGTTATCTGCGGAGGATACCGCTTGGTGCGTTACAATCTCAATGACCCCGGAGACGGCCAGAAACACAACTTCTATGGTCTTCCCATTCCGGCAGCAGCGGGATTCATATCATCCATGACGCTTTTCGAGCAGCATTTTGATTCATTCCATTTCCCGGAAGGATATTTGCTGATTATCCTCCCCGTCATCGCACTGCTGATGATCAGCCATATTGAATTTCTAAGCATTGGCGCACTGAAATGGAAGAAAGTATATATCGATGTCCGATTCTATGTAATGCTTGGGCTTATCATCGCCGGCATCTTCTATCCCTACCTCATGTACATGGTTGTAATGGGGCTCTACGTAATGTATTGCCTTGTTCGGTACGCAATTATTAAAATATTTCATGCATCGACTATAAAACAAGAGATAAAAGGAAGCTAATCATGTATCTGGCAAAAGTTTATGTTACATTGAAGCCCAGTGTTCTGGATCCTCAGGGTAAGGTCGTCAAGCAGACCATCAACAACCTCGGCTACAACAAAGTGACCGATGTCCGTGTCAGCAAATATATCGAGATCAAGCTGGAAGCTGGTTCGCAGCATGAAGCAGAGCAGGAAATCGAGACCATCTGCGATAAAATCCTGGCGAACCCCAACACCGAAACCTACCGTTACGAGATAGGAACGCTCTCATGATCCGATACGCCGTTATTCAATTTCCCGGTTCGAACTGCGACCACGACAGCATCTGGATCCCTACCCTGCGCGGACAGAGCGCGAATATGGTCTGGCATAAAGAGACCGACCTTGGTAACCCCGATGTGGTGATCCTGCCTGGCGGATTTTCTTATGGTGACTACCTGCGTGCCGGCGTGATCGCCAAGTTCTCACCCATCATTCAGGAAGTGGTGAAGTTCGCTGAGAAGGGCGGCATCGTCATTGGTATCTGCAACGGATTCCAGGTTCTCACAGAGACTGGACTGCTCCCTGGCGCACTTATGATGAACCAGTCATTGCAATTCATATGCAAGCACCAGTATATTCGCTGCGAAAAGACTGGAACACCGTTCACCAACAAGCTCCAGGCTGGACAAGTGCTGGATATCCCTATCGCACACAAGGAAGGCAACTACTACATCGACGCCGACGGACTCAAGCGCCTACAGGACAATGACCAGATCATGTTTCGCTATTGCACGGCCGAAGGCGAGATTACCGAAGCTGCCAACCCAAACGGCGCGATCTACAACATCGCGGGGATCTCCAACGAGAAGGGGAACATCCTGGGCATGATGCCGCATCCGGAACGTGCGGCGGAGGACATTGTGGCAAGCCATGACGGGAAAGGTATTTTCGACTCGATTGAGAACTGGCTTCAGTGATTTGATATCGCTGATCTTTCCTCGCATCTGCATAGGCTGCGGCGAGCATATCGAAGAGGGTTGGCTATGCGAAGATTGTTATTCACAACTCGACTATTCGGTAGGACTGCTTTGCCCTCGGTGCGGATCGCCGATACAGCAGGGAAGCCAATGTTCGCATTGCCGGTCGATGAACTATCGGTTCGATTTCGCGGCATCGGTTTTTCCATTTGACAAAATGACCCAAAAGATAATTCACGAAATGAAATATCACGATCTTCCGACGATCGCGGACTGTCTGATTGAGAAATCGGTAGCGTTCCTGATGCACTACCGTCCTTTCGATATGCACATCGATTATGTATCGCCGATTCCGCTCCACAGCGTACGGCGCAGGCATCGCGGTTACAATCAGGCTGATCGCTATGCGAAGGGTGTCGCACAGACTATGGGCTGGAAATACAATCCGGACCTTCTCAAACGCTGCCGCTATACTCAGACGCAAACCAGCCTGAACCGTAACGAACGGAAGACGAACTTGAAAGACGCATTCGTCACGCACAGTGACGTTTACGGCAAGACGATCCTGCTGGTTGACGATGTCTTTACATCAGGCTCTACCGCAAGTTCTGCGGCAGGTGCTTTGAAAGATGTCGGTGCAAGGATCGTGAATGTGCTGACGATCGCCAAAGCCGGCAGTAGTAGTTAAGCATTCTGCTTGACACGACAAAGGATAGCTATGATAGTTGAAATTTCTCAGGAACGAGCGAACGAACTTACGGATCGATACGCTAAATTCATCGTGGAACGCAAAATGGCAGCTCCAGCGATTATGAGTATCGAGTCCCTAAAGCCCTTGAACTTTCTAGGCAGCCAGGCATTGTATTTTGTTGCGCCGTTCGCTGAACTGCTCTTTCAAGCGAAAGAGTATCAGGAATTTGCCGCGTTGATCGAACGTGACGAGTATATCGAGATGCTGCTAAAGAAAATCGAGCGGCTCGATCACGAAATGCATTGGGAAGAGCGCGAAAAGGCTCGACTTATGCGAAAGCGGCGCAGGAACAGAATGAAGCAGCTTTTCAAGAGGCTGTTCCGGAAATCATAAACCAGAGTATAGAATAATTTCTCAGATAAATGGAGGACTCTATGGCAAATGAGCAGTTACGGAGAATTGTCGCCACCGACTGCGGCAGTACGACGACCAAAGCCATCCTCATCGAGTACGTTGATGGCGAATTTCGTCAGACTGTTCGCGGTGAGGCGCCTACGACTGTTGAAGCGCCGCTCAACGACGTGACCAAAGGTGTCATCAACTCGGTGCAGGAGCTTGAAGAGCTTGCGCAGCTCAAGTATGGCAACAAGAACATCAAGTTCATCGAGAACGAAGAAATCATCATCCCTCGTAACGGCGATGTTGGTGTCGATGCGTACGTATCGACCAGTAGCGCTGGTGGTGGTCTTCAGATGATGGTAACAGGTGTTGTCGCCCGAATGACGGGTGAAAGTGCCGAACGTGCCGCGCTTGGCGCTGGCGCGATCGTGATGGACCTGATCGCAAGCAACGATCAGCGTGCCAACTACGAGAAGATTGAACGTATTCGTCATCTGCGCCCAGATATGATCCTGATGGCGGGGGGGGTCGATGGCGGTACCACGAAGCATGTTGCCGAGCTTGCAGAGCTCGTCGCAGCCGCGGATCCCAAGCCGCGCCTCGGTTCGAGCTACAAGCTTCCGGTTATTTACGCAGGTAACACAGACGCGCAGGATATCATCAAGGAAACGCTCGCAGAGAAGAGCGACCTGATTCTTACTGAGAACATCCGGCCCACTCTCGAAGTGGAAAACCTCGGACCAGCGCGCGACAAAATCCATGATCTTTTCATGGAGCACGTTATGCAGCAAGCCCCCGGCTACAACAAGCTGATGCAGTGGACCCGCGGTCCGCTCGACGGCAAGCTGCAGAATATCCCCATCATGCCGACTCCGGCTGCTGTGGGTAACATCATGCAAACCATCGCCCGTAATGAAGGCATCGAGGTGCTGGGCGTGGACATTGGCGGCGCAACCACCGACGTTTTCTCCGTATTCAAGGATAAAGACGTCAAAGAAGGCGAGCCACCGAAATACATCTTCAACCGTACCGTGAGCGCGAACCTGGGTATGAGTTACTCGATCTCCAACGTTCTCGCCTCCGCCGGTCTGGAAAACATCCTGCGCTGGGTTCCGCTCGATATCGACGAATCCGAACTGCGCAACATGATCAAGAACAAGATGATCCGCCCGACCACCATTCCGCAGAAGCTGGAAGAGCTGGTTCTGGAGCAGGCGATCGCCAAGGAAGCGCTGCGGCTCGCATTCGTGCAGCACAAAGAATTTGCCGTGACCCTCAAGGGTACGCAGAAGAAGCGCGAAATCTCCGAAGCATTCAGCCAGAGCGTCTCTGGCGGAACCATCGTTGACATGATGTCTCTCGACCTGCTGGTCGGTTCCGGTGGTGTGGCATCGCACGCACCGCGCCGTAATCAGACCGTTCTTATGCTGATCGACGCGTTTCTTCCCGAAGGCATCACCCGCCTTGGCGTCGATAGTATCTTCATGATGCCGCACCTTGGCGTGCTGGCCGAGATCAGCGAAAAAGCTGCGACCGAAGTGTTCGACAAAGACTGTATGATCTACCTCGGAACCGTCGTCGCGCCGGTTGGCCCCTTCAAGGGCAAGGGAACCGCACTGACCGTCGAGATAGAGCTTCCCGGCGGAAAATCATTCAAAGAAGACATTCCATTCGGCGAGATGCGCCTGATTCCGTGTGGAGTCGGCGAAACCGCCAAAGCTAAACTTAAACCGGGTCGGGGACTCGACATCGGTGCCGGTAAGAATCAGGAATTGGAAACCACCCTCTGGGGCGGCGTCGTGGGTATCGTGATTGATACACGTGGCCGTAATCCGTTCGTTCTGCCGACCGATCATGCTGAGCGTCGTAGACTTCTGAAGAAGTGGATGCGTGAGCTTGATGTGTACCCCGAAGAAATACTGAAATAGGGAGGATCGCATGGGAAAATCATTTTCGCAAGGACTTGCCGTAACTGACAGCACCATCGTACGTAAAGAACGAATCCTTCCGTTGAAAGGCGAAGTTAAGGTCAAGAAAGGCGATAAGGTCAAAGCCGACCAGATCGTCGCGGTCACCATGCTTCCGGGTAAAGTTGTCCCGATCAACCTGGCGAACAAGCTGGGTGTCACGGCACAGCTCGTAGATCAATACCTCAGAGTGAAAGAAGGCGACCAGATCACCCAGGGCCAGATTCTCGCTCAGACGAACGGATTCCTCGGTATGTTCAAGACTACCGTCCGCTCACCCACGGCGGGTGAGGTGCAGAGCATCTCCCGGCACACTGGCCAGGTTCTTCTCAACGAACCGCGTATCCCGGTTGAAGTCAAAGCGTTCATCGATGGCGTTGTGGTCGAGGTTATCCCCGAGCAGGGCGTCGTTATCGAGAATAAATCATCCTACATCCAGGGTATCTTCGGTATCGGCGGCGAAATCAATGCCGAGATCGATGTTGTCGTTAACACAGCCGACGAAGTCCTCAAGCCTGACATGCTCAACGATAGCCACAAAGGCAAAATCGTTGTTACCGGCTCCATGCTGCCTTACGAAGTCATCATGAAAGCACAGAAAGTGGGTGTGAGTGGTATCATCACCGGCGGTATCCACGACCAGGATCTCAAGAAGCTCCTCGGATACGACATCGGTGTCGCCATCACAGGCCATGAAGAAATCGGACTCACCATCGTGGTTACCGAAGGCTTCGGACCGATCAAGATGGCAAACAAGACTTTCGACCTGCTCAAGAGATTCCAGGGTAAGAACGTCTCAATGCACGGCTTCACACAGATTCGTGCCGGCGTTATCCGCCCCGAGATTATCAGGCCGATCGAATTCAGGGAAGACGAGCTTGTAATGCAGGAATCCGAGCTGCCCATGATCGAAGTCGGCAAGGTCATACGCGTGATCCGCCAGCCCAACTTCGGTAAGATCGGTAAGGTCATCGCAATGCCTGAGGAACTCACAAAGGTCGAATCAGAGACCCTCGTGCGTATCCTCGAGGCCGAACTCGAAACCGGCGAACGGGTTATGATTCCCCGCGCCAATGTCGAGATCATCTCCGAGTAAACAACATTCGCATACAACAAAGCGACCTCTTCAAAGGGGTCGCTTTTTCTTTTCTCCTGGGTACGCCGAGCTCCAGCTCTGCACCTCTTATCACTCCCCTACTCGAAGTAAACTCAGATCCCACACACCCTCCGCGCAGCAGATTCGTTTGATCGCACCAGCCGTGGTGTTACACGACGAAGGCGTGTTCATTCACGGCGTGAGGGATCGGGCGAATATGCGCGTGGATACCATCAGCACACAAACATGCCATACTCCCACGCCCAATTGTGGAAGAGGGCTGGGGTGAGGGCTCTACTAATAGGAGCATTGACAAAAAAAAGGGATTCCTTTCGGATTCCCTTGTATCGTATGAATTGATCTTATCAATCGATATCGAATTTGACACCCTGTGCGAGCGGAATTTCTGTCGACCAGTTGATGGTGTTGGTTTGACGGCGCATGTAGGCCTTCCAGGCATCACTGCCGGCTTCACGTCCACCACCGGTTTCTTTCTGACCACCGAACGCACCGCCGATCTCAGCACCGGAAGTTCCGATATTGACGTTGGCAATACCGCAGTCACTACCGGCATGCGAGAGGAAGCGTTCGCTGTAGCGCATATTATTGGTGAAGATTGAGGATGATAGACCCTGCGGAACCGCGTTGTGCAGCTCGATCGCGTGGTCGATGTCCTTGATCTTGATGATGTACAGAATCGGAGCGAATGTTTCATCCTGAACGATCTGCCATTCGTTCTCCGCCAGCACGATGGTAGGCTTAACATAGAGCTTACCCGGCACACCGGATTCGATCACTTCGCCACCGTAGACGATCTCGCCGCCCTGTTCCTTGACCTTTTCGATTGCATTCTGGTACGCCTTGACCGCAGCTCCATCGACGAGCGGACCCATAAGTGTCTTGCTGTCCAGCGGATTGCCGATCGGCACGGAGCTGTACGCCTTCTTGAGCGATTCGACAAACTTGTCGTGCAGGTCTTCGTGAAGCAGCACGCGACGAGTGGAGGTACAGCGCTGTCCGGCTGTTCCCACTGCGCCAAAGAGCACTGCCTTGAGAGCGAGCTCGACATTGGCGTCTTCCATCACGACAACAGCATTGTTGCCGCCCAGCTCGAGGATCACCTGAGCATAGCGCTTTGCCGCAGCCTGATGAACTCTCTTACCCATGGCACAGCTACCGGTTGCGCTAACGAGCGGAATCTGCGGATCGTTGATAAGCTTCTCACCGATTACACTACCGCGACCGATCACCATTCCAAAGATACCTTTCGGGATATCGTTTGCTTCCAGCACTTTGTGAACAATGTTCTGTACAGCGATGGCGGTAAGCGGAGTTGATGAGGATGGTTTCCAAATCATGGTGTCACCGCAAACAGCCGCGATGAACGCGTTCCATGACCACACCGCGACTGGGAAATTGAACGCGGAGATGATGCCGACTACACCCATAGGATGCCACTGTTCGTACATACGGTGGTATGGGCGTTCGGAATGGGTTGTCATGCCGTAAAGCTGACGGGAAAGTCCCACGCAGAAATCAGCCATATCTATCATTTCCTGGACTTCGCCGAGTCCTTCTGTGAGAATTTTCCCCATTTCAAGCGTAACGAGCTTGCCCAGGTCTTCTTTCTGCTCACGCAGTGCTTCACCGAGCTGACGCACGATTTCACCACGCTTGGGTGCCGGGATCATACGCCATACCTTGAAGGCTTCCTGCGCTTCTTTGGCAACGGTGTCATAGTCTTCCGCGGTAGCGGATCTTACTTTCGCGATCAGAGAATCATCAACCGGTGAGTACACTTCGATCATTTCGCCCTGTGTGTCCAGCCAGCGTCCGCAATAAGCTCCAGGATTCACTTCCTTGATGCCGAGTCGTGTTAAGAATTCTTGCATGTGTAGTCTTCCTCCGTTGTATAAGTAGATTGGTAGTGTCGGATAGAATGAGAGAGTTGGGGCTATTCGTTGGCGAAAGCGCTCATGAAATGCGCATTGATTCGTGGATTACGATCAAGTACAAGTGAAAAAGAATGTGTTTTCATAGGATTCAACTAACCCCACACGAATGACTGTCAGGTCATCCGCCATGAAAGAGATGCATGGCTTTAAAATCAGCACCGTCAGGCACCTGATAATGTTGATATTCTTCCTGAGGAACATAGGTGTCATTGACGGTAACTGTCAACAGCGCCCAATCGTACCCCATTTCGTCCAGAACATCCTGGACGGTCATGTTATCCCGGAATTCGACCTCATCTCGGTCATTAACCAGTATCATGTACTCCCTTTGTAAGAATCGATATTGCCACATTGGCCTGCATCATTGCTACGATGCCTACTCGTGGCGCACTCAGTCCAATGCTCATGTCGCTGCATCCGTCTCCGCAGAACCAGATGTTGCCCATTTGCCGGACCTTAATGGAGCTGGTCTCGCCCAAGCCTGCAATGCCGTTCCCTACTATGATCGGACGATCGGGAAACAGCCGGCACCAGGCTTCGATCAGCCATTGCTTGGCCTCTGCCCTGTCGAATGCCTCGATCAGGATGTCAGCCGAGCCAAAGTTTACTGCAATATCCGAAGGTGCAAGCTTTTTCGAGATTAATTTCAATTCAATTTCGGGATTGATGTTTTGTAAGTGTTCAGCAAGGGCAATTGTCTTGAGTTTACCGATATCGGATTGGAAGTAGTGCTGACGGTTCAGGTTGCTTGGCTCGACGCGATCGTAATCTGCCAGAACAAGCTTCCCGATCCCGGCGCGAATCAGCGCAACGGCAACATTGGAGCCAAGTCCGCCGCAACCCGCCAGCCCCACCGTAGCACGTTGAAGCACTTCGGTGGAGCCAGGCACATTGCGACTAAACAGATCAGGCTGTCTTATCATCCTTCGCGATTGCTACCAGCTCAGGAATATCGATGCCCAGTTCTTTCAGGCGTTCGACTGTCGGTACACCATCAGGTGTCCAGCCACGTCTCTGATAAACGGCATCGAGAGCCTTGTTGTATTGCTGCATGCGATATTCTCGTAGCGTCTTCATCTTCTCTTCGGTCGTCATCTTTTCGGGATCGACGCCGATTGTTTCCTTTAACTGCTTATCGAAACGATCCTGCCGTGAAAGGAATTCCTCTTCGGTAACCGGTCCTACGGCGCGATAAGGAGGAATATCGTCCTTTCTCGTACCATAGCCCAGCATGCGTGACATCAACCGCTGAAGGTTGTGAACCCTTGCCGACTGCGCCAGCATCTTCTCTTCGTCCAGCGGTTGTCCCGTCATGCCTTCGAAGAACTTAAAGAAGTCCTCGACATGCCCCGGAACCTTCGCAGCTACTGGTGGTGCATATTTGCTGTTGTCTGCCGGAACAACGTCGTTCCAGATCAGCTTGCACAGGCCCAGAAGACCAAACCAGGTTCTCCACAGCGGAAAGTAGTAGAGCGCTTCTGCTTTGTCCTCAAATGTCGGAATCTGGTTGTTGACCATATCCATAAAAATCAGCCAGGCCTCGTCGTGCTGCGGTCCTTTTACAGCCGCGGAATATCCGATCTGCTGCGCCAGCGATTCTTTACAAACATACTCGGAGTATTCGAGGCCCTTGACCTCCATACCGATATCTTGCAGGAACGCTGCGTCGGCACCGTACTCACGAGCCCACTTCTCTTTCAGCCAGCGGATACCTTGCCCGACATCCACCCCAAATCCTTCGCCGCGCGCCATCTGATGCAACAACTCCAGCACTTCGTCGGTAGCACCGAATTTAAGCTCGAGTCCGCCGGTATGTTCTGTCGTTATCTGGCCTGCTTCAAACGCCTCCATCACGAATGCCGTACAGGTAGCCACCGAGATGGTATCCACACCGTACGTATCGCAGTAGAAGTTGAATTCAACCAGGAAGTCAGCATCGAAGCAGCCCATATTTGCCGCACCAGCCGCGGTTTCGTACTCTGGTCCGTCCACACAGACTTTCTGTCCTTTGTAGGGTCCGGTCTTGAGTTCAAAATCATCTACCGCTTTCGCACACGCCATCGAGCAACCTTTCCAGCAGCCATCAGGCATTTGCTGTGTAAAGTACTCTCTCTTCAGCATTTTAGAGTCGATCTTCCAAGTCTCTTCATGCTTACCGAACTTATAGTTGTGCACTGGTAAAAGATCATAAGCGTCCATCACGTCCACAATGTTGGCGGTACCAACGTCGCGCATGCGGCATTGGTTCTGGTCGAGTGTCGCCATCTCGGCGTTGATACGCATACCGTAGTCGCGAATCAGCTTGGGATTGACCGGATTCTGGAGATCGTCGATAACCTCGATCGCCCCGGTCGGGCATACATAGGCACAGCTCGTGCAGCCTATACAATGCGGATCTACCTCTCCAAACGGCATCGTCAGGTGACGCTTGATGCCGCGTCCCGCAAAATCGAGGATGTCTTCCATGATGAATTCATGGCAACCCCGCACGCAATGACCGCAGAGGATGCAAGCTTTCTCGCTCTCTTCGGTGAGCTCGCTGGTGAAGCGGCTTTCGGTCACACCACAGCGTTTGGCTACGTCCTGGATAACCGGTACGTTCGGCCAGCGCCCCAGGTACATCTCAGCCAGGACTTTGCGATGCTGCTTGATGCGCTCGCTGTCGGTCTCCACGCTGATCTCGCTGCGAACGGGATAGTTGCAGCTCGTCACGATCTTCTTGCGCCCGTTCTGTTCGATCTCGACCACGCATAGACGGCAGGTGCCCGAAGGCGTCAGATCCTTGTGGTGGCACAGCGTCGGAACGGTGAGTCCGGCATTTTGGATCGCTTTCAGCAGGTAGGTGTCTTTCGGGACGGTAGTCTTCTTACCGTTGATTACGATATCGACCTTTTCCATTACTTCACCTCCACTGCATCGAACTTACAGGTTTCATAGCAGATGCCGCACTTGATGCACTTCTCGAGATCGATGGTGTGCAATTTCTTGACCTCGCCCTGAATTGCATCTACCGGGCAGGCCTTCGCGCACGCCGTACAGCCTACGCACTTGTCGTTGATCTCGTAGTGTATCAATGCCTTGCAGACTCCCGCACGGCACGTTTTATCTCGAATGTGTTCTTCGTATTCTTCACGGAAATAACGCAGCGTAGACAGCACCGGATTGGGTGCGCTCGCACCGAGCTGACAGAGGCTTGTCTCGCGAATCGTATACGCTAGCTCTTCAAGTGTCTGGATGTCGCCTTCCTTGCCTTTCCCGTCACAGATGCGCTGAAGGATGTTCCGCATATGGAAAAGTCCCTCACGGCAAGGCGTGCACTTACCGCAGCTCTCATCGACGAGGAAGTCGATGAAATAGCGCGCCACGTCAACCATACAAGTATGGTCGTCCATTACGATCATGCCGCCTGAGCCCATCATGGAGCCGGCGTCGGTCAGCGAATCGAAATCGACGGTCATATCCAGCATGGATGCGGGAATGCAGCCACCACTGGGGCCACCCGTCTGCACGGCCTTGAACTGCCGCCCGTTCGGGATGCCACCGCCGATATCTTCGATGATCTCTCGCAGTGAGATGCCCATCGGCGCTTCAACGAGACCCGTATTGCGGATATCCCCTACCAGCGAGAACACTTTCGCACCGCTGGAGCCGTTCCACGGGTTTTCGCTCACGTCGCCGGAGCCAATGCTTGCAAACCACTGCGCGCCCTTTTCGAGGATCACCGGGATATTTGCCCAGGTCTCAACGTTGTTAAGCACAGTGGGCTTGTCGCGATAGCCATATTCGACGTTGTGGACATACTTGGCGCGCGGCTCACCCGCACGACCTGACATGGAGGCCATGAGTGCGGTCGATTCGCCACAGACGAACGCGCCTGCGCCGCGATGCACGTGGATATCGAAATCGAAGCCCGAACCAAGGATGTCTTTGCCCAGCAGGCCCATCTCGCGAGCCTGGTCGATCGCGATGTGCAGTCGATCCATAGCCAGCGGATATTCTTTACGGATATAGACGAAGCCTTCTTTCGCGCCCACGGCAAAACCACCGATCAGCAGACCTTCCAGCACCGAGTGCGGATCGGTCTCGATGATACTGCGGTCCATGTATGCACCGGGATCGCCCTCGTCCGCGTTACAGACCACATAGATTTCTTCCTTACGCTCTTCGGCAGCCTTGCGACCGGATTTCCATTTGATGCCGGTCGGGAAACCACCGCCACCACGTCCGCGAATACCGGATGCGATCACTTCCTGAATGACCATTTCCGGTTCTTTCCGCTCCAGAACCTTGCGTAACGCTTCGTATCCGCCACGCGCGATGTAGTGCTGGATATTCTCGGGATCGATGAGACCCTTGTTGCGGAGCGCGATCAACTGCTGTTTGCGGAAGAAGCCGATCTCGTCCATCGTATGGGCTACCACACCGCTGACAGGATCCTTGAACAGGATGCGCTCGACCGGCGTACCGCCCTTGAGATGCTCGTCAACGATCGCTTTAGCGTCCGCGACCTGCACCTTCTGATAAAATACGCCCTGCGGCTGGACAACCACGATCGGACCGGCAGCGCAGAAGCCGTTACAGCCTGTGCCTACCGCGACCCATTCCTTGTCCAGTCCGGCGTCCTTGATTTCTTTCTGTAATGCATGGAGAATGTCGAAACCATGCGCGGATACGCAACCGGTACCGGTACAGACCATCAACATGCCCTTCCAGGCTGCCTGACGTGCCTTTTCTTCACCGGCGATGCGAGGAATATCGTGTGGTGATAGCTTAGGCATGGTCCTTCTCCTTCTTTGCTTGTTCGATCAGCTTTTTCACGTCCTTGACCTGCACGCCGCCATGAACCTCCTCGCCGATCTTCACAACCGGCGCGATGGAGCATGCGCCCAGGCAGGCAACGCCTTCCAGGCTGAACTTGCGATCTGTCGTGGTTCCGCCAACGGGACAGCCCAGCTCACGCTGGAACGCGTCCAGAAGCTTCGCGGAGCCCTTGACGTGACAAGCGGTCCCCATACAGACCTGAATGATGGTCTCGCCCTTTTCTTCCAGGCTGAACGCTTTATAGAATGTTGCGATGTGATAGAGCCAGGAACGCGGTGTTCCGGTCTGTGCGGTCAGCTCGTCTATGGCTGCCTGCGGAATACACCGGAATTCGTTCTGGATATCTTGCATCATCTCGATTACATACTCGGGATCGCGGCTCCATTTGGCGATGATATCGCTAATGGTCTGCATACGATCATCAGTGACTCTTATAAGCTCTTTCGGGCGCATCATTTTGGCAGGCTTGCTCTCGTGAACGCGCCATGCCGGCGTAATACCGCGATTCTTGATCACGATGGCCTTGAGCTTCTTGTCGCGGAAAACGGTACCGATGCCACCACGGCCGGCCTGTTTGAGCCGGGGAACGCGACGACGCCAGTCGTAGAAAGAGAAGTTGAGTACGCCCATGCGACTGTGGTCTGCGCCACTACCGGCAGAGATCACGGCGATGTTACGCTTGTCGAGCTCGTCGTCGGCATACATATCGGTGAGTTCTTCGGCAAGAATGTGCGAATCGACGCTTTCCATCGGGGCCTGTTCAATGGTGATTCGACCTTTCACGGCGTCGATCATCACGATGGTCTCTTCAGTTGCCTTACCGGACACGCTGAGTGCGTCGAAACCGGCAAATTTGAGGTAGGGGCCGAAATAGCCGCCGACATTACAGTCCATCATGGAATTGGTTAGTGGTGAGATCGCGGTTGCGATGGTCTTTCCGGAGCCCGGGAACGAGGTAGTTCCGCCCAGAGGTCCTGAGCTGAAACACAGCGGATTTTCCGGGTCATTCCACTTGGTGTCTTTGGTGATTTGCTGGAAAGTCAGCCACAGATCGAAGCCTTTACCGCCTATCCAGAGATCCTTCATCTCCTGGGAAACGGGTTTGGTCTCGACGGTATTCGAACTGATATCGACATGCAGGGTACGGTTAGCATATCCGCGGTCAATCTGCACGATCTCGAAGGGGATATCAGCAAGAATCTTGTGAGCCTGACGCATCTTTTCGAGCTGCATCGCAGGCATTCACATCCTCCTTCTCTGCAAGAATCACGTATTTCTCACAGGTGTTGTTTTTAGTGGTTATCGCGCTATCTCGTTAAAACAGAAATAACTGGTCAGAATAGACATGAATTCTGTTTCGTGTCAACCGCAATCTTGTTTTTTATAAGCTTTAAGACTCGCCGTACCGAGCTTCAAGGAATTTATTCAGTTCGGCCACAAGCTCTTGCTTCTTTTCGTCATCAAAACCCTTTTCTTCCATCTGCTCCTCGAGGCTTCCCCAAACCGGCTCGCCGCACATCACGCACACGATGCCGTGTTTGCTCAGAAAGTCCTGAGAATCGGGATAGGCCCTTAAAATGTCTTCGATCCACTGATCGGCTGTTACTGGTTTGAATTCTGACATAGTGTCTCCTTTCGCGTTTGCTTGGTTTATACCGCAAAAGGTACGTAGCCAGGGCGGAGATGTCAATTCATTTTCATTGACGAAAATCGGTGCGCGGGGCATCCTTCAGGCACGAGGTTAACGATGAAGAGAATACTGTTTTTCGCATGCATGCTGGTGGCATTGAGTCTGCTTCCGGCTGATGATTACCAGGACTGGCTCGATGGGCAGTCAAACGATTGGACATCCTATCGCAGCAGCCAGGACTCGCTCTTTGTGGGATTCCTGGAGCGCGACTGGACCGAGTTCGAACTCTCGACCGGTAAAACGACACCCATGCCCGATCTACCGGAAAGAATTCCTGTAGTGGAAGCCCGGAAAGCTCCGGAGCTCAACCAGGCCAAGACGATGTACGAGCTGCCCATCAAGGTGAAAACTGCCGATCAACCCACCAACTACGAGCAGCTCGCCTACGCACCGGCCGCGGCATGCACATCATTTGAGATCGACTATTTCGGCTTGCCGCTCGAGTTCTGCTACGTCGATTCGCTTACCATGCATTTGAGCCTGCCCATCGAAGAGAAATCGATCGCCAACGCGTGGTTCAAGCTTTCGAACACACCATGGGAAGATCTCTCGGAACAACTCGGGAAGCATCGCGAGCACCTCAACCTCAACGACTGGGGCTATTGCCGCCTCCTGCACAAGATAGGCTCCAAGCTCACCGCCAACGACCCCAGCGAAACCAACGTATTTATCTGGTTTATGCTGCTCAAAACAGGCTACGACGCACGACTCGGGTTTGAGCAGGATACCGTCTATCTTATGGTGCCCACCGATCAGGAGCTACTCGACACACGCTACCTCATGGTCGATGATCGTACATACTACATCCTCGATTTCGAGAACACCAAGGCACAGCCGATTAAGATCAAAACCTATGATGGCAAATATCCCAAAGCCAACAACCTTCTCAACATGCGATCAGGAAAGAAACCGCTGGTCGGTAAAATACAGCAGAATCGCGCCATCGAATTCAGCTACGACGACTCAACCTACACAGCCAGCATTGCTTTTAATCCATCTTTCGTGGACTACTACAGCAGTCAGCCGGAAGAATCGAACCTTGCACCCATCGCTTTTTCATCTGAGCTGGAGCAATCGCTCGTTACCGCTATCTCCCCCATACTTGCCGGAAAAAATCGCGCGCAGGCAGTCAATATCATCCTGCGGTTCACCCAATCCGCATTCCGACAGGATCAGGCTACATCCTCATCAGGCAATTCCGCTGACGCTTTAATCGAAAGCGGCATCGCCGATTCCAGAGCTCGGACGCGGTTTTTTATTGGCATGATCCAGCTTCTTACCGACTACGATGTTGTGGCTCTTGATTACGATGGGTATTTTGCTGCTGGTGTTCTGCTGAGCGATGTGATCCCTGGAAGTAAGGTCGATTACGATGGTAGTAGCTATGTAGTGTGCGATCCATTCTATGCCTACGCGAATATCGGCACGGTATTGCCACAGTTCGAGGATGTGGAGCCGAAGATTGAGGTGTTGAAGTAAAGGGCAAGCCATACGACCTGCCCCATAAAACCAATTGTTAGCCTGAATCGAGCTTACTATTTCTCTCGCCAATCCCAGCCGGAAGGCTCCTGGAATACGCGCAGGTCGAATTCGGAGATGATCGCCAGAAGGTGATCGAAAATATCGGCCTGGATTGCCTCGTACGCACCCCATTCGGTGGTTGCGGTGAAGACGTATACCTCGAGCGGAATACCCTTGGGCGTAGGATCGAGATGGCGAATAAGGAACGTCATATCCTTTCGGATGGTGGGCAAGCTTCTGAGATACGCCGCAATATAGGCACGGAACGTGCCGAAATTGGTCATTCTGCGGCTGCTGCCAATCTTTCCTTCTTTCTCCAGCTCCCGGTTGAACGCCTCGATTTCCGCTTGCTTCTCTTTAACATAGCTTTCCAGCAGACGAATTTTGGAGAGCTTTTCCAAGAGCTCGTCATCAAGAAATCGCACGCTGTTCATATCGATAGAAAGCGAACGCTTGATGCGCCTTCCGCCGGTTTCGACCATCCCCTGCCAGTTCTTGAACGATTCTTCCAGAAGCTTGTGCATGGGAATCGTGGTGATGGTCTTGTCCCAGTTGCGGATGCGGATGGAATGCAGTGCAAGGTCGATCACTTCGCCGTCGGCATCGTGCTGTGGATAGCTGATCCAGTCACCGATCTTGATAAGGCCATTGGTAGAGATTCGCACACTGGCGACAAACGAGAGAATAGTGTCTTTGAATATGAGCAGAAGGATGGCGGTCATAGCGCCGAGTCCACTCAAGAGATAGATAGGCGAACGATCGATGAGCACGCCTACGATCACAAACAGGCTAAAGATGATCAGGATCAGCTTGATGATCTGGATGAAACCTTTGATGGGCCTTTCGCGAGATACCGGCAATTCACCGTAAATCTCTTCGATGCTACTCAACACTCCGTTGAAAGCGCTCACGCCGATCATGACAATCAGCGAGATGCAGAGCTTTTGAATGAATGCTTGCGCGCCAGGGAAAAGCCCTACAAAGAACCACAGCGTCAGCACCGGGACTACCAGCACCATACGCCGGAAAACCTTGTGTTTGCGCAGTACGTCGTCCCAATAAGTCTTGGTCTTCTCGACCACTTTATCGATGATCTTGAGAAGGATGTGCCGCGCGATCAGATATAAAACCCAGCAGAGGATCAGCACGCCGGCAGCCGCTGCCAGTCTCGCACTTTGCATCGAGATGTTCAGCCAGTCACTGATTGCAGCAATCGTCATGCCTCCTCCCATATTACTTCCGGTTCTCTTTTTCTATTCTGTACTTCAGCGCCGCGCCGACAAAGTCTCTGAAAATCGGCTGCGGGCGATTCGGACGGGACTTGAATTCCGGGTGGAACTGCACGCCGATATAGAATGGATGTTCCGGAATCTCCACGATCTCGACCAGCAGGTTTTCGCGCGTGGTTCCGGTTATTTTCATACCGTGTTCGTTGATGGTTTCACGGTAGTCGTTGTTGAATTCGTAGCGATGGCGATGGCGTTCGGAGATGAGGTCCTGACGATAGATACCATGTGCCAACGTATCGGGCTTGAGTAGACAGTCGTACGCGCCAAGACGCATGGTTCCGCCAACCAACTCCATGTATTTCTGGTCTTCCATCATGGAGATGACCGGATGCTCGCAGGTCTCGTCGAATTCCACGCTATATGCGCCGTTGAGGCCGCAGACGTTCTTGGCAAATTCGATCACCGCCACCTGCATACCGAGGCAGATGCCGAAATAAGGGATGTTATTTTCACGAGCATACCTCGCCACCGCGATTTTGCCGTCGATTCCACGCACGCCGAATCCACCCGGAACAAGGATTCCATCCACATTACTCAGCATTTTCTGCATCTCGTCATTGTGGTTGGCCTTTTCGGTATCGACCCAGCAGAATTTAGGCTTCACGCGATGGAATGCCGCCGCGTGAATCAGCGATTGCTCGACGCTCTTGTAGGCGTCCTGATGCTCGACGTATTTACCGCAAATCGCGATTGTCACTTCCTGATCCGATTCGGTAAGATTCTTCAAGAATTGATCCCAATCGCCCAGATCGATCGACTTCTCTTTGATATCCAAACTCTGGCAGATGATACTGGGCAAGCCGGCTTCACAATAGACGACTGGTACGCGATAGATGTGATCCACGTCGATCGCGTTGATCACGTGGGTCTTGGGCACGTTGGTAAAAAGCGCGATCTTAGACTTGATCTCGTCGTTGAAGCTCTCTTCGGAGCGGCAAAGCAACACATCGGGCTGAATACCGATTTCTCGCAGTTTATAAACGCTGTGCTGCGTTGGTTTGGTCTTGAGTTCACCGGCTGCGCGGACATACGGGACATAGGTGAGGAATGCGAACAGGCTGTTACGTGGCCCCACATCGAGACGAATCTGACGAACTGCTTCCAGGAACGGAAGGCTCTCGATATCGCCCACGGTTCCGCCGATCTCTACGATGATGATATCGTTTTCAGCTTCCTGCTTGCGAATGTTGAGGATAATTTCGTTGGTTACGTGCGGGATCACCTGGACCGTTTTACCCAGAAAAACGCCCTTGCGTTCTTTATCGATCACGCTTTCGTAGATCCTTCCAGCGGTCATGTTTGAAGCCCTGGTGAGGTTCTTGTCGATGAAGCGTTCGTAGTGACCGAGGTCGAGGTCCGTTTCTGCACCGTCGTCGGTTACGAAAACCTCGCCGTGCTGGAACGGGCTCATCGTACCCGGATCGACATTCAGATACGGATCGAGTTTGATCATACCGATTTTATAGCCCATTCGTTTGAGCAGCAGCCCGATCGTCGCTGACGCGATTCCCTTACCCAGCGAAGACACCACTCCGCCGATCACAAAAATATACTTAGCCATTTCCCATCCCCTTAGTTTATAATATTATCCGTAAATTATATCTCGAAGCAAATGTTCTTCGTTTTCGGTAATCAGTTTCGCCTTGCGTGTAGATAGGATGATCTCCTCACCCTGGAACGAGAACATCTTGATCGACACGTTTCCTTGCATCACAAGGTCATATAAGTAATAGCCGGTGGTCTCGGTGATCTTCTCGTTCAGCCCGATACAGAGCCGATAGTTTCCGCTGCGGTTCATGATGGCGTTTCGGAACTTGTTTCCACCCTTTACGCCTGCGTCGAATTCCACGTAATAAATCTTGCCCTCGGCAAAGTGGATCCGGACGTTGTGGAACACGTGTTTTGTGTAGTATCCGCATTCGGCCACCAGAACACCGGTCAGCATCTCTTTATCGAGCTCGAATTCGAGCTTGCCGCCCGGAAGAACCAGCGTCTTTTCCATGAATGGATGTGACGGCATTGATTCGGCAAAATTCTTGTTCAGCTTTATATCCAGCGAAGCAACTTCCGCCTGATCGTTTTCGAACGTACCCAACTTGAACGTACCCAGCCTGATCAATTCATTCTTCAGCTCTTCCGATATATGGATGATACGGTTATAATCGCAATCCAGTCCCTTGAAATACATCGCCAGAAGCTTGTCGTACTCCAGATCGAAAAACTCGGCCAGCGAATGCGTTGGAAATCCGAGGAACAGCACGCGCTTGCCTTTGCTGTTGATCACGTTCCAGATCTCCTGCGTCGATTCCTTGATCTTGCCGAACAGCTTGTCTTCGATACCGGAATAAAGCTGCGGCATGTTGCGCCAACCAATATCGATGAAGAAATCGATCGCCTCCACCCAACGTGTGTAGTAGGAGAGCGGAAGTTCGTAGATATCTTCAGGCATTTCCGAGAGGAAGCGCCGCTTGAGGTTATCGGTGGAAAGATCGATTACCGGAAAGGCCTTTTTCTTGCGCACAGCGAGAGCCAGTTCCTCAACCAGAGGAAGCTCTGCCAGCACATCCTCGATCGCCTCGTCCCTGGGCGAATTGTGGATGTCGCCACTGATCGAGACCACGTCATTCTTCTTGATTCCAAGAATGATGTTTGCGATTTTGAACGCTATGACCGGGTAATTGACCATTGTAACCTGTCCCTTACTGACAAGATGGTTCCAGATTTTCCAGGAACCAGGTTTCTCCGAGTCCGACTTTTCGTAGTGGTTTGACATGATTCTGAAGTATCTTCCTTGCGATTTGCTCAAATTTCTGTTCGTTGTCACTCACAAAAAATTGATCGTGGCCCTCACCGCTGCTCTGCGGTTCGGGAAGGATTTCTTTCAGGTGCCGCGCGATGGCTTCGGCGCTGTCGATCAGCGTTACCGAGTTACCGGCGACCTCCTGGATGGTTTTTTTCAAGATTGGGTAGTGCGTGCAGCCAAGCACGAGCGTATCGATATTCCGGGACAGTAAATCGTGAAGATATTCCTGCGCGACCGAGCGGGTTACCGGGTGGTCTTCCCAGCCTTCTTCCGCTAGCGGAACAAAGAGCGGACAGGCCGTGCCGAGTACTTCCTGATTGGGATCGATCTGCTGGATCGCATGCATGTAGGCCTTGCTACGCACTGTACCCTCTGTACCGATCACGCCGATACGATGGTTTTGGGTAGCTTCCACAGCCATGCGTGCACCGGGCTCGATCACACCGATGATGGGCACGGCAAACCGTGCTTTAAGCGCTGGTAGCGCGACAGATGCGGCGGTATTGCATGCGACAACAATGATCTTAGCTCCGAGCTGAAGCAGAAAGCGAGCATTCTGAATCGAATAGTTTATAACTGTATCGCGTGACTTTGGTCCGTAAGGCACCCGTGCGGTATCGCCGAAATAGACGATATCCTCATGCGGGAACAGACGACGAATCTCCCGGAAAACCGTCAGGCCACCGACGCCGGAATCGAAGATTCCGATGGGGTGTTTGGGACCGGGCCTCGTTTCCATCAGGAATCCAGTATGGTATGCAATGTATCTTGGTCGAATTCGCGACTGATCACCGTGATCAGGCGAATCATGTTCTCGTAATCTTCCATGGATATCGAACCGATATGGCTATGTGCGTAACGAACCGGGACACCTAAAACGATGGATGGGATACCTTCATGCGCCAGATGAATCCGCGCCCCGTCGGTTCCTCCACCCTTTCGAACTGCTAGCTGGATCGGGATATTATGCTTTTTCGCAATCTCGATCACGTAGTTTGCCAGGCCTTGATGCACCAGCATGCTGGGATCGTACAGCCGCACGTGGACGCCCTTGCCAACACAGCTCTGCGGTGAAGATTTCAGATACTGCCCGATCGTATCGTCTGCTGGAGGTCCTTCCAGGATAAACGCGATGTCGGGCTTGACGATGCTGGTTATCACTTGCGCGCCTCGTACGCCAACCTCTTCCTGCACCGTACCGGCACAATAGACCGTATTGGGGTGATCGACTTCTGTTAGAACCTTCCCAAGTTCGATTGCAGCGCCAATACCAACGCGGTTGTCGAATGCTTTATTGAAATAACGATCGGTAAGCTCGGTATAGTTGGGTACGCAGTGGGGAACGATTGCGTTGCCGCGACTGATGTTGAACTTCTCCTGCACTTCATCCCGCGATGCTGCGCCGATATCGATGAAAAGGCTGTCCATGTCCACCGAGGCGGATTCGCCGGCCTTCATGTAGTGCTTGGGGACCGATCCGAAAATCCCGTAAACTTTTTCGCCATCGTTGTTGATGATATCGACCGACTGCGACATCAGCGTTCCGGGATCCCAACCGCCGATCGGCTGAACCTTGATCAGGCCGCTTTCCGTGATGTCGAACACGATGAAACCGACTTCGTCCATGTGCCCTACGAAGAGCAGCTTCGGACCTTCCGACGATCCTTTTCGCTCGAACACGATCGAACCAAGGCGATCTTTTTTGTAATCGCCTGTTAATTCACGAATCATGATCTCCCGAACTGGTTTTTCAAAACCGGAGATACCGGGCGTATCGCATAGTTCTTGAAGAAGTTGCAGTTTTGTCATTCGTCACCTCTTTCGTTTACTGCAAAAATCGATGGTACCGACGAACTGTCAAGTAAAACAGATGGTGAAAACATTGCAATTTCCATGGGCAAGCTACAACACGCCAAACACCACTTCCGCACAGTAGATTCGTTCGATCCCCGCAGGATGCGTAGTGTTCTGCGCATTAATTCTCGTGTCCGATAGTCCGAATGCGCAGTATATTTACGCGACGGAGGGGATCGGACAAAGATGCGTGCGGATACCGACAGCTACTTGACGACTCTCTCGTAACTCTGTGTCTGGATCCAGCCGCCAAGCCCGTTACCGAGCTTCACCTGGCTCCACTCAGCTTCACGCTTCATGACCTGGAAGATATGGCCTTCGTGGATGGTGAAAACACGGGTGTAGTCCAGCCCTGGACCACTGTATCCCACGGCCGTATCTGCAAGCAATACAGCCTGCTCGTTATCCCCGAAGTGACGCCATCGGGCCCAGCCGTATATACTCGCGATGATAAATATGACAATCGCGATGTAGAGAAAAAACAGCGGGACACTCTTCTCTCGTCCACGATAGAAGAGTATCAGAACCACGATCAAAAGCACGACAACCAGAAGCAGAATTCCTATGATCAATGCGATCGTGTTCAGGCTGATCATCCGGTTGATTTTTGTCAGAAAACTGGATACTTCGTCACCGGAATGATCCTGCTGTTTGTCCTGTGTCTGCGTAAGTGTAAATTCCAGGCTATTCAGCGCTCGTGCGTGACCGGGATCGATGCGCAGTGCGCGTTTATAATTGAGGATGGCATGACCGAGGTCATCCAGGCGGTAGTAGCAATTACCGATGTTGTAATATAGGTCGGCGTTGACGATCTTCTTGTGTACCAGCGATGAGAAGCTTTCCAGCGCAGATTGGAAATCGCCGTTTTCATATGCCTTCACACCATCTTCGAATACGCTCTCGGCCGTCTGTGCGTATATGCCAGCAGCAAAGGTTAGCATCAGAAGCGCGATCAAAATGTATCTGGTTCTCATCATTTCCACCTCATCTTAGAAAGCTCACCGACAAGCGATTTGAGCGTTGAGAAATCATCGCGTATATTCTCCGTGGAAAATCCACCCGGCATGAACCGCGCTTGGTTGCAGCGCTCGAAGAACGCCTTCAATCTCGCCAGCAGGTCAGCCTCAGGTTGTCGCTTCTCCAGCGTTGATAGCAGTGCATCCGCTGTGCTGCCTCGCGGAAGCCTGAGCTTGTCCGCAAGATAATTGGACAGGCCCGTTTGTGCTGAAGCGTAAAACTCGATCTTTCCAACTTCGCTGGATGCCTGTTTGAGGTACTTGTGAAGGATCGAGCGCGCCTTTCGCTGACGGATGTAATCAACGTTGCCCATCGCCTTCTGCCGCTCGCGAGCATAGAAACCGGCTGCCGGGATTAATAAGAATACGATAAGCCATGCCAGCCAGTAAAGCGGACGAGAGAAGTAGGGCCTGTAGTTCTCCAAAACCGTCTCTCGAACAATAAAATCGATGTCCATACCTTCCATCTCAACCGCTGACTGCGCCACGCCGGGCGTACGGGAGATGTAACCGGGGGTCCCTTCACCGGGTGAGACGTGAAGTGTATAAGCCTCGGTCTTGTCGGTGATATATTTCTCCTGGCGTGGATCAAAGTAACTGAATTCGATCGCCGGGATGGTGAATGTTCCCTCTTCCTGCGCAATACAGGGATACTTGGCTGTCTTGCCGTTGGCATCAGATTTAACCTCTGGCGCAAGGAAATGCAGGTGCTGGACCTCGGGAAGTTTAGGTATCTCGAACTTCATGAAATTGCCGTCACCGGTCAGCTTCAAGGTATAAGTGAAGGAATCCCCCACCTTTAGCTCGTTCTTGTCGATACGGCTGCGGATCTTGAAGTTACCGATTGCCCCGGTGAAGCTCATCGGCCTGCCCTGCATTGGCAGCTCGCTGACCTGAATATTGCGGTCCGGACCCTTGATCCGATAACTGTTGGTGCGGTCAAAATCAAAAAAATCACGGGAGCGTTTGAGCAACTCGATATTCATTTCGATTCCTGGGATCGTCAAGGTGCCGGATTCGTTCGGAACCAGCTCGATCTCGGAAAGCTTCATGCGATTATACGAAATGCCATTCTTTGTCACGCGGTCAAATCCGACCTTGTTCGCCATGAAAATATCTTCTTTCCAGAAGCCCTTGTAATCGGGGTCACCCGAAAAACTCATGTTGGTGACGTTGTAGCGGGTAAAAAGCATGTAGGTAACGCGAATCGGCTCGCCCTTGTAAGCCTTGGTTTGCGAGACCTGTGTCTCGATGAAGAGGTTGTCTTCCAACTTCTGGTCATCGCTGGTATCCTGCCGGTTGTTCTGTCGGAACGGCGAACTTGCTTGAGGTGCTGGCCTTGTACTGCCTTCGACAATTGTAACACCAATTGGCTTGGTTGAGAAGGCTTTTCCTTTATAGGTCAGGGTTATGGGCGGTATGACAAAGTTGCCCTTTTTGAGCGGCTGAAGTGTGAAGCTATAAGTATTCGTTCGGTTCGACGACATTTTCCCGTTCACCATCGTGTAGGATGATGACGCCGAGGTCGATACACCGAGATTCTCCACAAAATCGATCTTGGGCAATTCAGGCGTTCCCACATCTTCTCCACCGCTGGTGGAGACCTCGACCGAGAAGGTGAATGTGTCGCTCAATCCGACCTTAGTCCTGTCAACGTAGGATCGCAGCTCGACATCGCCAAATAGTGGCGCTACGAGCATGATTAACAGTATGCTTATCGCGATATATCTCATGGGCTTATCTCCCCTTATTACCAATACTTACCCTTCTGGCGAGGTGTTCCCTGCTCTTGTTCCTTCTGCTTTTTTTGTTCATCTTTTTCTTTCTCGAGCAAGGCTTTGAGCAATTTTTCAGCGTCTTCCTTTTTCATCTCTTCTTTCGATTTTTGGGCTTGTTGCTGTTGCTGTTGCTCTTTTTTCTCCTGATCCTGCTGTTGCTGTTGTTGCTGCTGCTGATCTTTCTTCTCGTCCTCTTTGTCGCCCTGTTGCTGTTGTTGCTGTTGCTGCTTATCCTGATCCTGGTTCTGATCCGAATTCTGCTGCTGTTGCTGCTGCTGTTGTTGTTGCTGTTGCATGTAGCGCTTGGTCAGCTCGTAATTATAACGGGCGTCTTCGTTTTGCGGATTATCCACTACCGACTGCCAGAAGCTGTTCAACGCTTTCTCGTATTCCTGATTCTGGAAGTAGATGTTACCAAGATTCTGATACGAGCGGGAGGCATCCTTGAAATCCTCGTCTCGAAGCGACATCAAATATTCCTGTTCCGCCTGCTCCATGTTTCCGTTCTGAAAGTAGGCGTTTCCCAGATTGTAATGAAGTGCGCCGTCGCGAGGATTGTCAATCGCATTTTCCTCGAAATGGCTCTGCGCTTTCTCGATATCGCCGTCTTTATAGGCCTCAACGCCCTTGAGGTTGGTCAGAACTTTATCGTAGGTAAGGATTTCCGCCGAAAGCATCAGCGATGTCGCAAGCAGCGCGAATAATAGTGTCAGGCGTCTCATCTCGAAACCTCCTCGGGATTGCGTACCCATTTTACCTTCCGGCGAGCAATAATGAGCGCTTCGATGATCAGAAGCACAATTACCGCAAATACGAAATACTGGTAGCGATCCTGGTATTTCTCGAATTCCTTGCTATCGAACTTTCGTTTTTCCATCTGCTCAATTTCTTTCAGGATTTCCGTGATCTCAGACTGACGCGGCGTTACCGGGTAGAATCTACCATGCGCTACCTGTGCTACCTGGCTCAGTGTGCGCACGTCCATCTTGGTTTGGATGATATTGCCTTCATCGTCCTTGGCATATTCACGATTGCCATTTTTATCCGTCAGCATAATGGGCGAACCCTGCTGCGATCCGACACCCAGCGTGTAGATCACCACACCCTGTTTCGCCAGCTCTTCCGCGACGTCGATCGCATTCTCTTCGAGATCTTCGCCATCGCTGATCAATACAATCACCTTGTATTTATGCGACTGCTCAAACAGCTCGTTCGCTGTCGTGAGCGCTTTTCCAATATCGGTGCCATAAACAGACACAGCATTGGTATCGAGAAGCTCCAGATACATGCGGAGCGCACCATAGTCATCTGTCAGGGGACATTGCACATACGCCCGGCCAGCAAACGCCACCAGCGCTACACGGTCCGATTTGAGCTGATCCACGAAACGGGCGATCTGGTCTTTGGCGCGGTCGATGCGACTGGGCTTAATATCCTGCGCGTCCATACTCTTGGAAACATCGATGCAGACCACGATATCCAGCCCTTCTTTCTTCATGATGGTCATTTCCTTACCCCATTGCGGACGAGCGGCCGCAACGATCATGAAGAATAGCGCTACCAGCAGAATCACATTTTTCAGATTCCAGTGGAAGCTGGAAAACTCTTGCAGAAAATAGTTGTAAAACCGTTTGTCCGCAAAACGTTGAAAATATTTTACTCTGAGCCTCGCACTCACCCAGATGAACACCATGTACAGCGGGATGAGAAGCAGAAGCGATAAAAGTCCGGGATTACCCCAATGCATGTGAACTCCTTGACGTGAGATTCCTCCCTCGAGGCGCGTCTGACCCTTCGACTCCGCTCAGGGTGACATAGACACCGCCCGGGATGAGACCCTTTGTGGCAAATGCTGGATTTCTCATGGTATCTCTTTTCTCAAGAGGAACCGGAATGCCGCTTCCGCAATCAAGAATGCCATCGCCATAATCAGCACAATGCCGAAGAGTTCGCGGTGGTGGTAGTACGTGTTGACCTTTACCGTGCTCTTCTCCATGCTATCGATCAGTTCGACGATCTGCTCCAGTTCCTTCGTGTTATGTGCCCGGCGAGCCTTGCGGGTACCGGTTATCTGTGCTATCTGGTCCAGTGTCTCCATATCGACATCGCTGCGACCCTTCTGATAACGGGTGCGTCCCCAGGAATCCTTGTACGGAAATTCCACAACTCCCTGACTGCCAACGCCAATCGGATAGACCTTGATATCGTAGATCTTCGCCAGTTCGGCTGCGTCAAGCGGTTCGATCTCGCCGGTGTTGTTACGGCCGTCCGTGATCAGGATCACTACCTTTGATTTCGCGTCTGACTTTTCCAGCCTTGCCACGGCCTGGCCAAGCCCCAGACCGATCGCAGTTCCATTCGCGCTGTCGTCGATCTTGATGTTGTCCATGGTCATTTTCAGGATGCGATAGTCGAGCGTGAGCGGACACTTGGTGAAGGCGTTCTCAGCGAACGTCACAATACCGATGCGGTCGTTCGGACGCTTCTGGATGAATTCACTGGCAACCTTCTTGGCTGCCTCGAGGCGATTCTCCGGTTGGAAGTCGATGGCATGCATACTACCCGAGACATCGATCGCAAGCATGATGTCGATTCCACGACCCACGATCTCGGTCTGTTTGTTCTTGAACCGTGGCCGTGCCAGCGCTGTAACCAGTAGAATGATGATGATGGTGCGAAGCACGATGGACAGAAAGCGCATCAGGTTACTGTGACCGGAAGCTTCCTTGAGGAGCTTCACCGACGGATGAATGATGCGAACCACCTTGCGGCTTTTATAGAAGATTTCATACGCCAGGTAGAGCGGAACAATCAGCAGAAGCCAGAACCAGACTGGATTTCCAAACTCAAACATCTTGCGCCTCCTGGACCTCGGCCTGTTTCGTCCGGTGCTCAAACGACTTCAGATATTCCTCCAGCCACTTCTCCGAATCCATACACGCCTTGTAGGAGCTTTCGCCTTTTGCATACTTGATACGGTCAGCGCCGTCGAGGAAGTAGAGTATCTCGCTCTTCTCCTTATGATCTTTCAGCACCAGATTTTCGCGGATCTCGCGCGTGGTCATCTCCATTGCCTTGATGCTGTAATAACGCTCGATGAAGTAACGCAGGATCATCGTCACCTCAAAGTAGTATTCGAGGAATTTTCCGTGATCCGGCATCTTCTGCATACGGAGCGTTTCGAGCATCTCCAGCGCAATGATGTACGCCGGTCGCCGATCTTTCGGCTTTTCGGGAGCCGCTTCCTTCTGCGGGCGTTTCTTCAAATAGCGGATTAGAAATACCAATCCGGTAATTAGGAGCGCCAGTGCGAAAAGTGGCAGAAAGATATCCCAGAACCCGGGATAGATCATAAGAGGATCGGAGATGTCGCGGACGACGTTGCTGCTATCAGCCAGCATACTGCGGACGCCGATCTCGAAAGGTTCGGTATGCAGCTTCTTCTGGCCCGAGCGTGTGTCGAGTGTGTATTCGAGCGGCGGGAAGGTATGTTCTCCCGGCTCTTTGGCGGCAATGGTGAGATCAATCAGCGTGTGCTGTGTCTCGCCCTCGGTCTCTTCGAAGTGCTGTCGGTCGATGATTTGAAAGACACCGACCGTGTCGATCATAGGCGCGTAAATGCTGTCGCCTACTGAGGACGCGATTTCGATATGGAGCTTTACCGGCGTACCGATATAGACTTCAACCGGTATCTCCTGCTGCTGGGTAAGCGTCTGGGCACCCAACACAGTGATTGCCGTTAACATGATTAGTATCAGAGATTTAAACCGCATAGTCATTTCCGTTTCTGACGCAGTTTGAAGAACTGCATTAGCTCCTTGGCATAAGGCTTGTCTGTCCGCAGATCGACCAGGTCGATCTTCATCCGCTTGAAGCGCTCCTTCAGCTCGACATCGCGCTTTTCGGTAAGTTGCTTGTAGCGATTTCTAACACGTGTAGATGAGCTGTTGACCGTGAATATCTCGCCCGTTTCAGGATCGCGTACCGAGATCAGGCCGGCGTCGGGAAGTTCTTCTTCCGCCGGGTCGAGAACACGGATACCGATCACGTCGTGTTTCTTCGCCAGAATCTTGAGCGCGTTGTCATAGCCATCGGCCAGGAAATCCGAGATCACGAAGATGATGCTGTGCTTCTTGACCAGCCTGTAAACATACTCGGCAGCCTGACGCAGATCGGTTCCGCCGCTCTGGGGCTCGAAGTAGAGGATGTCGCGCAGGATTCTAAGCGCTGTCTTCTTGCCCTTGCGTGGCGGAATGTACTTCTCGATCTCGTCGGTGAAAAGCAGAAGCCCCACCTTGTCGTTGTTCGAAAGCGCGGAGAAGGAGAGAACCGCAGTTACTTCAGTGATATACTCCGACTTGAGTGCACCACGGGTCCCGAATAGGGTTGAAGCGCTGCCATCAACGAGAAAGATCACGTTAAGCTCGCGCGTCTCTTCGAACTTCTTGATGTATGGGCTCCGCATTCGTGCCGAGACATTCCAGTCTATCTGGCGATAGCTATCACCTTCCTGATACTCGCGCACCTCGGAAAATTCCAGGCCCTGCCCTTTGAACAGGGAATGGTATTCACCCGAGAAAAGCTCGTTGGCCATGCTGCGAGTAGAGATTTCGATCTTGCGGATCTTCTTTAAAATTTCCGATGTATCCATAAGCCGTTACGTCTAAGGAACTTCGATTTCGTCGAAAAGTTTTTGAACAATTTCTTCCTGCGTGATTTGCTCTGCTTCCGCTTCGTATGTGAGGATGATGCGATGACGCAGAACATCCTTGCCGATCGCCTTCACATCGTCCGGCGTCACATAGCCGCGATGTTCAAGCATGGCGTGTGCCTTGGCAGCCTGCGCGAGGTAGATTCCCGCGCGCGGAGAAGCGCCGCATTCCACCAGATTTTCCAGTTCGGCGAGGTTCTTGAATTTCTTCGGTTCACGCGTGGCAAACACGAGATCCAGAATGTACTCCTTCACCTTATCTTCCATGTAGATGTCCTTGACCAGGTCGCGCAGCGCGATAATTTCCTTGGGATCAAGCACCTTCTCAACCGGAATTTTTTCCGCACGTACCATGCGTTCCATAATCTGGCGTTCTTCGTCGCGGCTGGGATAAGTCACCAGCAGCTTGAGCATGAAGCGATCAACCTGTGCTTCGGGAAGCGGGAAGGTTCCTTCCTGTTCGATGGGATTCTGCGTCGCCATCACCAGAAAGGGCTTGGGAAGCTCGTGCGTGGTATCGCTGATGGTCACCTGACGTTCCTGCATCGCTTCCAGAAGGGCCGACTGCACCTTGGCGGGAGCACGATTGATTTCGTCCGCCAGAATGAAGTTGGCGAATATGGGTCCCATCTTGGGGCTGAATTCGCTGGTCTTGAGATTGAAGATCATGGTTCCGACCAGGTCGGCTGGAAGCAGATCGGGCGTGAACTGAATACGTTTGAAGCTGGCGTCGAGCGCGCCGGCAAGCGTGGTTACTGAAAGGGTTTTTGCAAGGCCGGGGACACCCTCAAGCAGGATGTGGCCGTTGGCAAGAAGTCCGATCATCATGCAGCGGATCATGTAGTCCTGACCCACGATGACTTTGCGAACTTCCGAGAAAACCCGATCGAGCACCTGGCTATTCTCCATCACGTTCTGATTAATTTCCTCGATCGTCATGAATCCTCCTGATTCTGTATTTTAACCAAATAACGCATAGCGTCAGCATGTGTTGCAATCGTCTTGTTCGTTTTTGTCCGTTTCGGTGTGAACGGCTGGATTTATGAGCTTCTTCAGCTCCTTCGTGTAGTTGATCACCGCGTCTGGCGGAGCTTGCTGAAGCGATTCGATGGTCTTGTGTATCTCGCCGTAAAGCTCAATTATGCGCGGGTTTTCTTCCGATTCCGCAACGCCCTGGAAGATATCCTCGCGCTTGTCGATTCGGTATTTATCCCGTAAAAACTGGTGGAAATGGCCTTCCAGCACCTTGATTTTCGGTGGCTCGTGCCCCAGTTCGATATTGACCAGATGCGAATAGAAAGCCAGCTCGGGAGCGAGTTTGCGGAACGGGTAGGTGTTCACCGGACGCGAGAATCTCCTTCGAGCGAAAAAGAGGTAGATGATCAGCGCACCGGCAATCACAAAGATCGCCGTAACCAGCACAGACCGCCAGCCCTCAGGATTCGCGGCAACTATGACCATCGGTATCATCGCTTTTTCCTCCCTTCCTGCAAGACATCTCCGCGCAGCGACTTCACAGTAAGCTGAGCAGCTTCGGGTGTGAGATCGATAACCATGTAGCTGGGCTCGCGATTGCGATCGAATTCGCTCTTGAGATGCCCGGGATTTGCGTAAATCGTTTCACCATCATCCTGGATCTCGCTGTGATGTGTATGGCCGTGCAGCACGATATCACCACGACTTTTCTGCTTGAAATAATCTTCCAGATTATGCACAAGGCCGATCATCCAACCCTCGACATCCGTATGCATGATCGCCGGAAGCGATTGGTCTCGGTATCGCGGATGGAAAATACCCGGGACGCGTAACAGAATCGCGTCCTCATACAGGTCGAAATTTTCCTGTATATCCTCGTAGTTATCGCCGAGATGAATAATCATGTCGTACTGGCTTTCCAGCATAAACGGTTTGCGAAGCAACTTTTGGTTGCCGTGCGTATCGGACATCACGATGATTCGTTTCATTGATTACCTCTTTACTGTCTTGGCAGATATCCCTGAGTGCCCGGTGCCATACGCTACGAAAAACATTGTGGAAATAGCGTTCTGGGCACGTGAAAAAAAAAGCTGCCTTGCGACAGCTTTTTGAAGTTTATACTAACACATTGTGATTACATCTTTTCCGGAGCGGAGATTCCCATCAGATCAAGCGCCAGTCGAAGAACATTCTTCACCGCGGTAATGAGGTAAAGGCGTGCCTGGGAGAGCTCCTTCGATTTCTCGTTCACAATGGTATATTTCTGATAGTATTTATGGAACATACCCGCCAGTTCGGTGACGAAGTCCGCTAGACGATGCGGTTCGCGGGTTTCCGAAATCGCGATCAGGATATTGGAAAATTCCAGCATCTTCTTGATCATCAGGATTTCATCCGGTTTATCCAGTTTACGAAGCTCTTTCACGTCGAATTTTTGAAGCGTGATCTTCTCTTTCTTCGCCTTCTTGATAATGCTGCTGATACGCGCATGAGCATACTGGCAGTAGTACACCGGGTTTTCGCTGGATTGCTTCTTGGCGAGTTCAAGGTCAAAATTCAAGTGCGCGCTCGGGCGACGGTTGATGAAGAAAAACCGTGCCGCGTCTTTGCCCACTTCGTCGATGAGGTCGTCCATGGTAATGATGCGACCCTCGCGCTTGGACATCTTGACTCGTTCGCCCTCGAAGAAGAGGTTGACCTGTTGCAGGAAGACCACTTCGAGTCGGCTCTCATCATATTCGAGCGCTTTGATCGCAGCCTTCAGCCTTGGCACGTAACCATGATGGTCCGGCCCCAGTACGTCGATCATCACGTCAAATCCACGCTGGTATTTGGTAAGGTGATACGCGACATCCGGTACAATGTAGGTGATACTGCCGTCGCTTTTCATTAAAACGCGGTCTTTTTCGTCACCAAACTTGCTGGATGCAAACCATACGGCTTCATCCATCTCGAACGTACAACCTGCTTCCGCGAGGAAGCTGAGAACCTCTTCCACAACACCCTGTGCGCGAAGGTTCTTTTCCGAAACCCAGCTGTCGAATTCCACACCGAAGCGTTCCAGACTGTTAGTCTGCATCTCGTGAATCTCCTGCAGCGCGAATTCCTTCATCTTCTGAAGGCGATCACGCTCGGAGACGTGCAGCAACTTGGATCCTTCCACTGCGTTGAGCTTGGCAGCGATATCCTTGATATATTCGCCATGATAGGCTTCAACGGGGAATTCCCCAATATTTTCTTCATGAAGCTCACGGTAACGGAGCTCAACCGATTCAGCCAGGATATCGACCTGGTTTCCGGCGTCGTTATTATAATATTCGCGAACCGGATGGTAGCCGGTATATTTCATCACACGGTAAAGTGTATCGCCGTATGCGGCGGCACGCGCGCTCACGATGTTGAGCGGTCCAGTCGGATTAGCGCTGATGAACTCGATCAGAATCTTTGAATCCTTGCCATGATCGACTTTTCCGAAATCTTCCGGATTTTCGACGATCTGCTGGAGCTCGCTCTGGAAAACGGAGTTCGCCAACTTGAAGTTGATGAATCCAGGACCTGCCACTTCCACCGAGCGGTAATAGCGCTTTTTCTGGAGAGATTCGGCGATCTTTTCTGCCATCTCGCGCGGCTTGGCCTTGTTCAGCTTGGCACTGACCATCGCGACGTTGCTCGAGTAGTCACCGAAATCGACATTATTCGGAATCTCCATGTTGAATTCCGGATTGATCTTCAACCCTAGTGATTCCGCCGCAGCTTGTATATCCTGACTGATTTTTTCTTTAATCATTGTTCGTCTCAATCTTTTTAATTTCTGCTGAATTCTTTCTCCAGATATCCTCAAGATCGTAATACTTTCTGGTCTCTTCACGGAATATGTGGACGATCACCATACCGAAATCGATCAATACCCAACTAAGGCTCTCGAAGCCCTCTTTACCGAGAAGCTGGTATGGTTTGCCCTTTGTTTCGTGGAGCAGCCAGTCCGCAATCGCGCGAACATGCAGGTCGCTGTTGCCGGTGCAAATCAAGAGATAATCCGTATAACCCGATTTCTCACTGACGTCGATCTGTTCGATATTGTCCGCTTTTTTTTCCTGTATGGTTTCCGTGAGAAAATCAAGCAATTCTTTTGCTGAATAATCCATATAGCCCCTGTTGTTATTTCTTCAGGAATCGTTCGTAATCATCGCCGATGATAATCTGAAACGGTGCGTCCGCGAGTTCGTCCAGCGCATACACCACCTGATCGATTCCAGTCTTAGTCTTCAGCCTCTCCAGATCATCCTTTTCGTCTTGGCGAACAACGATGATCGACTTATTGTAGATATATTTTTTTGCATTTCCGAAACGAATAACATCGATGTTGTACTCGATGAAGTTATCTCTAACTTTGCGAGCGACATCAGGAATTCCGCATCCATTAAGTAATTCAATACGGATCGGCGGTAGGTTCTTTTCCGCTTCAGCAGCCTCTTTCGCCCTGACGCGCGGAGGTATCACCATCAGTGAAACAATCGCCACGGCAATCACGACTAGAAGCGACAGCCCGACCCAGATGCGAATTCTCTTTGCGGGTGACAAATTATTGACCCCCCAACAGCTTGTCAAATTGTTCTTTCAAGCGATGATACGCGGTTTCAAAGCTCTCAGGAATCACCCTCGCACCACCGATCGTAGTCATGAAATTACTATCGCCAAACCAGCGCGGCAAAATATGCACATGAATATGCTCATCCACACCAGCTCCGGCGGCTTTACCAAGGTTCATGCCGATGTTCATACCATCCGAATGAAATCCTTCGCTCAGGATTCGTTCGGCAAGCTTCACAGTCTGGAAAAGATTCGCAATCTCCTCATCCGTAAGCCCTTGCATCGTTGATACATGGCGATATGGCACAACCATCAGGTGACCGTTGTTGTACGGATACATGTTCATGATTACGAAGCAATGCTCAGCCCGATGCAGAATCAGGTGTTTCCGATCATACTCGTCCGTACCCGGCTTTTCGATGCAGAAGATACACCGCTTCTCCTTCTCGGATAAGATGTATTCAATGCGCCAGGGAGCATAAAGGATATCGGACATGCTATCGGAAATCCTCGCTGTAATCGAGCTTCGTATCGGGGCTCATGTAGGTGTTGATGACGACATTGAGACCCGGCAGAACACAGTTCGCACCCAAGCGTGCGTCGTGCAGGATGCATCCTGGTCCAATACGGCATCCGCTTCCGATGAGCGTCTTGCCTTTGATCACGGTTCCCGAACCAATCTCGACATCGTTTTCGATCTGAACATTGTCGCCGATGGTGACGGTCTGGGGATTTTTAATGGTCACGCCGTGGGTCATCCAGTGATCGCGAATCTCTTCATAGTAGTGATCTTCGAGTTCGGCGAGCTGCTTCTGCGAATTGACACCGGCACATTCCATCATGTCATCCAGGATCATCGAGCAGACCTTATTCCCTTCCGTACGCAAAATCTCCAGCGTGTCGGTCAAGTAATATTCGTTCTGCTGATTCGTGTTACCGACCTTGGAGAGCGCTTCGAACAGCAGCCGGATATCGAAGCAGTAGATACCGGTGTTGATTTCACAGATCTTGCGCTGTTCGTCGGTTGCGTCCTTATACTCAACGATGCTGTGGACATTACCATTCTCATCGCGAACAATCCTTCCGTAGCGTGCGGGGTCGTCCAGCACAGCGGTCAGAACGGTGCAGGCAGCTTCGGTTTCGCGATGCTGCTTGAGCAGGCTCGCAAGCGTCTCGGCCTTGAGCAATGGAACATCACCGCAGAGGATGAATACATCGCCCTCGGCGTCATTGAACTCGTCTTTTGCCATCATGACGGCATGGCCGGTTCCATTCTGGGTTTTTTGTTCAACAAAACGAAGCCCTTCATAATCTTCTAGAGAAGCGGTTACATCGTCTTTGCGATAACCAACCACAACGACAATGCGGTCGCTCTGGACTTTCTGAGATGTATCTACAACATGTTTTATCAGCGGTTTCTCGCCAAGTTCGAAAAGTACCTTGGCGCGACTAGAATTCATGCGTGTGCCCTTGCCGGCGGCAAGGATAACCGTTCCGATAATTCGATTCAAAATTATCTCCTCAATAAATTTATCCATCGGCGACAGAAAAAATGACCGCCGATATTTTACAAGTAAAATTCGTGATTGGAATCAGTAACGAGGTCTCTTTGGCGGAAATTTCTTGTCGATCTGCGCAAGAATCCGCTCTGCGATCTTGTCCGAGTCATCATCTGTCGATGCTCCGGTGATCGCATCCAGCCCATTATAGGTCCATTCGAATTCCTGATCTTCAGCCGTTACCACAATAATTTGCTTTTCAGCCGGCAGAGCTTTCATGATGCGCTTGATTCGTGAATTGAAGAACATCCATGCCTCACAGGAGTCCATGATTACGATCGCGTCATACTCTTTCCGTTCAAGGTCAGATGCACTACGGAGATTCATGACCTCAATGGTAAAGCGGTCTTTCAGTTTCTCCACGAGCTTGTTTGCAATCTCTTGCTTGTAAGGGGTTCCCTTACCTACAATCGCGGAGATGATGAGCGTTTTTCCTGATTCGCGGTTATTGACCTTCTTGAAGTCCAGGTAGTCGCTGGAGCATCCGAAAAGAATCGTCAGAATCAGGATCGAGACGAGAAAGTAGGGGATTCTGCGCATTGTTTCTCCTGTCAGAGTTCTTTTTCTACATCGACCAGCGAGCTATGCAGGTCGGGATTTACCGTGAAGCCACGTTTTCTGAAAACATTGATCATTCTTGGGTTATCGGCCGTTGTCTGAGCGACGATCTTCTTCAGATTCCAGCGCTGAGTGATCTCCATGCAGAAATCGGTCAGCAATGAGCCGAGCCGTTTATTCTGCCATGCATCGGGAACCAGCACAGCGTATTCGACCGATTCGAAATCGGGATCCGCGACCAGTCTTCCCACGCCGATCAGCTTCTTGCCTTCGTCTGTGTCCACTTCCGCCACGATCGCGATCTCGCGATCGTAATCGATAAAGCAGTAGCGCACAGCCACATCGTGAGAATCCCAGAAGAAGAAGTAACGGAATCGCTGGTAGATCGACTCTTTCGAACAGCTACCGAGCATCTCGAGCCACATCGGTTCGTCTTCCGGCTTGATGGGACGAAGTGTAACCGGGGTGCCGTCGTTCAACTCGCCATAACTGACATATTCCTCGGGGTACGGACGCAACGCCAGATGGGCGTACGACTCGACACCGCGCTTTGTGGGATCGACCACGATTCGTGCATCCAGTGCAATCACATCTTGTGGCGAGACCAGTAACGGATTGATATCCAGCTCGACGATTTCAGGGTAATCCGCCGCAAGATAGGACATGCGGATCAGGATTTCCACGAGTTGATCCATGTTTACAGGAGGCTTACCGCGGTAACCTTTCAGCAGCGGCATGATCTTCAGGCTCTCCAGCATTCTGCGAGCCAGGCTTTCATTAAGCGGCGGAAGCGCCAGGGCACGATCCTTGAACAGTTCGGCGTAGATTCCACCCATGCCGGCCAGCAGTACCGTTCCAAAGACCGGATCCTGCTTGATACCGAGGATCATCTCGACCGCGTTGTCGCGCTTGATCATGGGCTGAACCGTTACGCCATCGATGCGCGCATCCGGCATCTTCTCTCGTGCGTTTCCAGTGATCGTCTGAAATCCCTTGCGAACAGCTTCTTCACCGTCAATGTTCAGAAGCACGCCACCAACGTCTGTTTTATGCGTAATATCGGGTGAAAATATCTTCAATACAACCGGGTATCCTGCCTGTTCCGCGATCTGCACCGCTTCGTCAGCCGTTGCGGCGGGTACAGGACTTGATGTCGGGATGCCGTAGCTTTCCAGGAGTGATTTGGATATCTCTTCGGACAGCACACGGCCATTCTCGTTTAAAACCTGATCAAATCGCTGACGGAACTGCTTGCGATCGACCTTGAACTCCACTGGCACATCACGCGGTGTCTCGTAGAGTGCTTTCAAGTTACGAGCATAGGCAACCAGCGTCATGAATGCGCCGATCGCCTGTTCGGGCGTGGTATAGGTAGCGACACCGGCTTCGCTGAGGATCTGAATGCCCTCTTTCATGCTCGCGCCACCCAGCCAGGCGGCCAGAATCGGCTTCTTCGCCTTTTCGGCAAGTTTACCGATCTCGCGAGCAGTACCGGATGGGTTGGTCATTGATTGAGGTGTGAGAATCACCAGCACCGCATCGACACCCGTATCGTCCAGAACGATCGAGACCGTCTTAGCAATTCGCTTGGGACGCGCGTCTCCGAGCACATCCACAGGGTTGCCGTGTGACCACATCGGAGGTAGGTTCAGGTTGAGCTGCTCCATGGTCGCTTCCGAAAGCTTCGCCAGCTCGCCGTTAGCCTCGATGAGCGCGTCGGTCGCCATCACGCCGGGACCACCGGCGTTGGTAACGATCGCAAGTCGGGCTCCTTCCGGTGTCTTTTTCCGGCCAAGCAGCTCCGCAATACCGAAGATCTTGCCAATGTCGTAAATCCGGGCGATACCTGCACGACGGAACGCGGCGTTGTAGATTGCGTCTTCGGCTGCCATCGCGCCGGTATGAGAGGCCGCGACTTCCGCTGATTCGGGGAAGCGACCTGCTTTGTACGCGATGATGGGTTTGGTTCGGGCGAAAGCACGGCTGGCAGTCATAAACTTGCGTGCCATGCTGATCGATTCAATGTATAAAATGATGAATTTGGTGTCTTCGTCCTCGCCAAGGTAGTCAATCAGGTCACCGAAATCAACGTCGATGGTGTTGCCGATGGAGATGAAATAGGAGAATCCGATCTTCTCCTCGATCGCCCAGTCCAGAATCGAGGTGCAGAGCGCACCGGATTGCGATACGAACGCGATGTCGCCCTTCTTGGGCATTCCGTCGCCAAAGCTGACATTGAGTTTGTTTGCCGGCGCAATGTAGCCGAGGCAATTGGGTCCCATGATGCGCATACCGGGATATTTTGCGCGTATGTCACGGATTTGCTGCTCCAGCGCTTTCCCTTCCTCGCCAGCTTCCTTGAACCCGGCAGTTACGATGATGATACCCAAGATTCCTGCCTTCCCGCAGTCATCGATATAACCGGGAGCAAGTTCGGGCGCTGAACAGACAATGCCCAGCTCGGGCGTATTGGGCAGTGACGCGATATCCGGGTAGCACTGGATGCCCATCACGGCTTCGAGGTCGGGATTTACGGGATATACTACTCCGCGGAATCCACCGGTTACAAGATTACTCAGGATCTTTCCTCCCACGCTGCGCGGATTTGCGCCGATGCCGAGGAGGGCGATACGATTCGGCTTGAAAATGCTATCGAGATTGTGAATATTCACGTGACCACCTCTTTATGTTCGTATAATGTAACGCTTTCTGAACCCCGCCTCAGGTCAAGGGTTTTTTACGCGAACCAGATTACCAGAAGCAGTACCATCATGTCCAGTTTCATTCCGAGGGATAGGATGCGATATCTTCGCGGTGTACCCTTCTGGAAGAAAAGGATATTTATAACGATCAGCGGTATATGGACGAGCATGAGCAGAAGCATGATCTGGAGCCGAGTCAGCATTGCATGCGTTGAGCCATACCACGTGACGGCCACCAGCAGAAATGCCAGCATCAGAATAACCGACATCGTGGTGCGATGACCAGCTTTAATCGCGAAAGTCGAGGCCTTAATCACCTTATCGCCTTCGATGTCCTGGAGATCTTTCAGGAGCTCGCGTATGAGTGTGTAAAGAAATGCATAGGACGCGATGAGCCATATGTTAGGCAAATTATTCGCCACGATTCCGCCATAGATAAAGGTAGATGCAGAGGCCCAGGCGACGCTGAGATTACCGATGAGGAATGTTGTCTTTAGCTGACGGGCATAATAGAAAAGCAAAAGGAGATTGAAAAACGCCATGCCGACAGCCGCGAACGATCCCGTCAGGAAGCTGCTCTGCAAGCCCAGCACAAAAAGTACAATTGCAAAGACATATGCTGCCTTGGGCGTGATTCTGCCCGATGGAAGCATACGATCCGGGCGGTTGACTCGATCGATAGGTAGGTCGAAATAGTCGTTGACTACGTAGCCACCGGCCCCGATGAACACAGCGGCGAGGATCCCGAACAGGTAGGGTAGTGAAAACACTGCTGGATTCCTGTAGAAAAGCCCGAACAAGACTGTCAGCGCAATGAACAGACAGTTGAACGGGCGGATAATTTTATAATATGCTATTACTTTCACGGTGGATCTTTACGTAAGACCATCTGTGACATTCACGATAGTTGTTTATGGCAACCGCTCGCGAATCATGTTGATGAATTCAACCAGCACGTCGTTATTCTTCATGCTCTTGATGAGACGATAGGAGTCGTCAAGCAGTTTTTCCGCCGTCTTCTTTGACTTCTCGAGGCCGATCAGGGAAGGATAGGTCGTCTTGCGATTCTTATGATCCTCATAGGGTTCCTTACCCAGCATTTCAAAAGCGCCAACATCGTCCAGAATATCGTCGATGATCTGGTAGGCCTGCCCAAGGTTCAAGGCGTAGTTGCCCAACGTGATGGTGAGGTTCTCTTCCGCGTTGTACATGATACACGCCATGTCCATCGCTGCCTGGAGGAGCGCTCCGGTCTTTTTCAGATGGATATATTTGAGGACATTGACCCGGATGCGTTTTTTAGTTGAGAGAATATCCACAGCCTGACCACCGATCATTCCACGTGTGGAGACCGCACGGGCGAGCGTATTGACACAGCGCAGAGCTTTCTTCTTGTCACGGATTTCGGTAAGCACTTCAAATGCCTTGGTCAGCAAAGCATCGCCGGCGAGGATCGCCATGGCTTCGCCGTACTTTTTGTGAACAGAGGGCATACCACGGCGTTCATCAGAATCATCGACACTCGGAAGATCGTCGTGAATCAGCGATGCCGTGTGCACCATTTCCAGCGCACATGCGCATGGTTGTAGCGTTTTGAGGGTACTGATATTCTTGCGACCGCGCAGCATCTCGTATGCCGAGATCATGAGGATGGGGCGCAACCGTTTACCACCGTTGAAAACCGAGTATTGCATTGCCTCGTAAAGCTTTGTGGAGCCTTTCTTGGGTTTTGTGATGTATTCTCTCAGCGATTCTTCAACAATGTCCTTGCGGGAGTCGAAATAACGTTGAATCAGCAAGTTCCACCTCGTTTATATTTTTTGTACGATTTATTCAGCAACGCGTTGCTGTCAATGTTTTTTCGCGATAGCTCCCTTCTCTATCGTATTCCACGGTAGAATGATGGGAATATGCATGAAATCATCTTCCGAAAGTGGCGAACGCAGTGAGACTCTTCCGAATGTTGATTTCATGGAAAACTGCCAAGCGGGGCTTGGCGCTCCAATGGAGAGAAGAGGTATTGTAGGCGCTGATCTCTGAGCAGCGCTCCTATGGCTCGCTATCGTTTCACTCGGGATTCGTGTTTGTTTGCAAACACACAGGAGGTCGAGTGCTACAAGGCTATGATAGATGCGTCATGAATTGTTGTATCGTGCTTCGATACGCTTCTGCGTCATATCGGTGAGATTCGAATTTGCGGGTAAAATTCACAGATGCCTGTGTTCCATGAAAGAGATGCAGACGAGGATGTCTGCGCACCCAGGTGCCTGCGTTCAATAAGCAGAGAGACGCCGGCAAGCGACGTCTCTCCATTATTCATCATGTATTGTGCATTATCAAATGTCTGTCGCTTTGATCCATGGCGTAATCTTCTTGTCTTCAAAGCGCTCAGGCAGGATATACCGGCCATCGTCGGTTGTCTTGAAGAGAAGCCGATGCTGCCATTTGTGGCCTTCACCCCAGATAATCACGACAACCGCTCCCGTATCGGGATCGGTCGCTTGCACAGTGAAACCCTCAGGATCGTACGTATTGACACTGACGTCTTGGGGGTCGAGTTGATTCCGTTCCAGCCACTCCGGCGAGATATGCCGCACCAGAAGCGAATCGGTGAACGGATGCGCCTGCATCGTCTGCATGAACGACTCCACACACTGGACCTTCTCCACGCGATTCACGCTGCATGCCAGCAGCACAAGCACGATTGCAATCACTCCAAACCAGCTGATTCGTTTCATCAACACTCCACGTTATTTAAGCAGCAGCGCTTTGCGCACCTGAGTTGTTTCGCCAGCCTCGAGCCGGATGAAATAGACACCGGAACCGACTTGCTTCTCGTTCTTATCCAGACCCTGCCAGCTAACCATATGGTTACCGGCTGTCAAGGTTTCGTTCACGAGTGTTGTGACACGCTGACCGCGTATGTTGAAGACATCAATGCGGGTCTTTTCCGCACTCTTGAGCGAGAAGGCGATGTTGGTCGTCGGATTGAACGGATTCGGATACACGGCGTTGATACCCGTGAATGCCGGTACCGTAGGATCTGATGAGCCTTGCGAATACTGGTATTCTACCGTAGTGGAAGGATCGGACTCCTGACCAGCCTGATCGACCGTGATCACATAGAACTCGTACAGACCGGGCTCTGTGAGATGCGCGTAGTACTGAAGGCCTTCAGAGTTCCCGAGGAGGCTCGTGTTTCCATCCAGTGTCATGTACACATCGTAACTGAGCAGATCGTTGATTTCCGTATCGTCCCAACTGAGGATGATATTGGCATCCGAACCGGTTATCGAAAGGTTTTCCACCGCAGGAGGAATTTCGTTCTCAGCACCGAAATGGATCGTACCGTAATAGACCGGTTTGAAGATATTCTGCATGGCGGGTGGCCACCAGGCGTTGAATGAACTGGGATCGTCCAGCACAAACAGACCGAGGCCGGACATGTCGTTCTGGTCGGGTTGAATGTAGTTGTATTGATCGCCGATAGGCAGCGCGTATTCATAGTAGATGCCTTCATCATCGGCAGTGATGGCAACCTGCCAGTCAGTGTATTCTTCCGTTGTGCCGACACCGCTGGGATTGAAGCACGGACGATAGCGAATCACGTCGCCGGAGGCGTAATGAACCGCCCAGAAGTTACCCTCGGAGAGGTCTTCCGATCCATTCTCAGGATACAAACCATCGTTGTTGTCGTCGATATAGATACCCACCTCATCATGATCTTCGAACACTGTATCGTTTCCGTTGATCACAGCCATGTAGAGATTGGTCATGTCTTCATCGACCTTGAAATAGGCCACTACACCTCTCATGGGATCCGGTTCGTTGTCGTTGGTTCCAAGGAAGTCGCCGCATACAAGCACAAACGCGTCTTCCCACTCTTCCGCTTCGATCGTACCATCGATCGTCGGTACCGTACCTACATACGCATCCACCTGATCTACGATATAGCTGGTCGAGGCCCAACCGGTAACGACGTTCGAGTAAGGTGTTTCGAGGTCGTCGATAACTGCGGTAATTACATAGTAGTATTCCCGGAGCGGCAGGACATTGTTGTCTTCAAACATAGTCTCCTCGCCCCCTGCCGTTCCGACAGGTTCTGTATCGAACGGAGCAGTCATGTAGTTTTTGCGATAAATATTGTAAGATTGAATCTCACGATTCTCCGGTGCTGTCCAGTCCAGACGCACATACTGCGCAAATGACTGGCTGGCTACCAGGTCAGTGGGCGCTGGGCCATTGGGCTCAAGAGTAAGATCGATATTCGCAACACCGTCTTCTTCGATGATCGCGACATCGGTTTCCGATCCGAAACCAGTCTTGGTTGCGGATACCATGTAGGTATTTGCCGGGACATACGGGATCTCGAAGTAGCCGTCGACATCAGTATAAGCCTGATAGTCATCGATTCCACCAAGCGTGACCAGCACATTTGAGTTATCATCGTATCCATTGAGGTTGACCGTGCCGGTAAGCATGCCACCATCGGGCTGTGCATCGTAACGATAAAGCAAACCTCCGCTACCCATTACACGAGCATGAACAGCCTTTCCGCCGAACGCACACATTCCACCTTCGTCGGCGAGCTCCACCTTGAAGATCGAACCGGAAGTATTGACCGTGTAAAGCGGTTCGCTGCTCTGCTTGCGGAAGAGATAGAAATCGGGACCGGAGTTATCACTCGGGCCATATCCACCGACGGCTATTAACGAGCCATCGTACGAGATATCAACACTACAAACATAGTCACCACAACCCTCGACCATCCATAGCGGTTCCGGGATTTCAGTGTCGAAAACATAGATTTCACCATCGTATCCAGCGCTGTTGAACATCAGCGTTCCCACGGCGATTGTACTTCCATCACCAGAAACCGCCATGCCGCCGATCCAGGAGTTACTACCTGAGTTACCGCTGTTTACATGAAAATTCCAGATTTCTTCGTACGTGTCTTCAGTACGCTGATAAACATGAACATAGCCGGAATAGTCGCCATTAACGATTATCGAACCATCATAAGAAAGCGCAGGCGGATTTTGGTTGTATTCCGTGTCAGTAAACAGAACTGCGCCACTCTCAGTATCAATTACTGTCATAAAGCTGTTAGAACCACCATACTGGGTAAATACCAGTATGCCGTTGTCATCACTCAGATCCAAAGTACCGGAGCCACCATCGAGTGTCAGTGTCCATACGGTATTTCCATCAACTTCAATCTTCATGATATCGACATGATCAGAAAATCCCGCAGAACAGTATGCATAAGCACCGTCGCTTGAAATCTCGACATTGTTGATAGACGAACCTGTGATCTCCATTTGCCAGTCTGGCGTCGCGCTATTGGCATTGAACGTCCAGAGCATACTGCCTGCTCCGAGAAGCGTATAGCCATCGGGAGTCATATCAACCGGGTAATCAAAGCCCGGATCGTCGAATGCGAATTCCCATTCCGGATTCGAGCTGTCCTGATACATCGACATCCGGATGTCGTTCAGATACCAGCCAGCCGCAACATCGCCGCTTGTTGTACCAATTGCGATATCGCCACATATCGCCGCTTCTTCCGTATCAACCCATAATTCCTCGATTCGCTCGAACTGATGCGGTTCAACCTGTCCGTAAAAAGTCTTGAGGCCCTCTTCAGGATTTGTTGTAACCATACTGCCTACGACAGCATACGACAATGTGAACATCATGATCAATAAAAATGCGCATACCACCTTTTTCATCGTTCCTCCAAAGCTCGATTTGTTTTCATTCGTCCGGTATTTCAATCAGTTAGACCAGACGAAGCATACACTAGTACTTCATATTAAATTTTTACACTCACAAAAACGTGCACAAAATATTCCATAAGGCTAAAAGAAAGCGAACCAGTATTAACTGATTCGCCTTCAAATTTTCAATACGTGATCGATGCACTTATCTCAATCAATATTCTTCTTTCTGATTGAACTCGGCATCTTCGATCCATTCATTGGGCCGATTCACGTGTTCGATGATATTTTCCAGGATTTTCTTATGCTTCATTTCCTCTGTGATAATCCGTTTAAGCAGGCTTTTGCCGCTTTCGTCATCCATATCCAAGAGTGCTTGCTCGTATAGATCAATGGACTTGATCTCCATGTCAAGCGCCTCTTTGTAGAGATCGACTTGATCCGAGCCGCAATCGACAGCCCGGTTCTCGGAGCGCAGCTTCATAAAGAGATTGTCTGCCTCCTGCAGAACCTTGGTGTCCTGCATCATCTCCGGGTTTGACTGCATGATCGACATGAACACGCGGCGGTGTTTGCTCTCGTCATCGGCAAGCATGGTGAAGATGTAGTTTATCCCGCTTTTCTGATCGCATTGATTCGCGAGTTCGCGGTAAAACGCCTCACCTTCTTTTTCCATCTCGATAGCAAATTCAAGGCTTCGCATATTTCCTCCTGGGTTTACAGGTTATTTCAATATTGCGCCGGTCTGTCCATCAAGGTGGATCGTAAGCTTTCCGCCCTTGACGGTGAAGGTCTTGCCGGACATCAGATCGGTCAGAGTTCCGGTAACAGGAACGTCCACTTCGATATCGCGCGGCTCGAGCTCGTTGTTGATCACGCAGACAATCTTTTCGCCCTTGTACTCACGCAGATAGCTATAGACCATATCACGTGTTAGCAGGGTCTTGTAGTCACCCTTGGAAAGCGCGGGGTTTTCCTTTCTGATCTGGATGAGCTTCTTGTAGAAGTCACGAAGCGCAACGCGATCCTTGTCGCCGGTGTAGTTCCATTCAAACGGACGACGGCAGTCGGGATCGTGCTTACCCATCATACCAATTTCGTCGCCGTACCAGATGTGCGGAGCGCCCACGTAAGTCATCTGGAAGAAAGCCGCCATCTTAAGCTTGTTCACGTCACCACCAGCTGTTTCGAGGTAGCGGAAGGTGTCGTGGCTGTCAATGAGGTTCATCATGACCTGGGTCGCCTGCGTCGGGTAAGTAAGCAGGCCGGGCTTGAGATCGCGATCGAACATGCGTGCGCTGCAATTGCGCTGGTTGAAGAAGCGCTGCACCGGATCCTTGAAGTAGGCGTAGTTCATCACGGCATCGAAGTAATCGTTGTTGACCCAGTCAACCGCGTTGCTCCAGATCTCGCCCACCAGGTACGCGTCAGGCTTCACCTCTTTCACGCGTTCGCGGAAAAGTTTCCAGAACCAGAACGGGACTTCGTTGGGAACGTCGAGACGGAAGCCGTCGAATCCCACATCACCGATCCAATAATCGACCAGACCGAGGATGTAGTCCACAACCGGCTGGTTGGGTTCTGCCTGGCTGATATCCGTAATCGAGTTTTCGGAAGGGTTGGGGCGGCTGCGGTCGTAATCTAGATCCGGCATTTCGCCAAATCCCCACCAGCATTCGTAGTAATCGGCAGGGTTGTAGTTCCCTTCGGGAATCGGCCACTTTTTCCATTCGTACCAAGTGTAGTACGGCGAAGAAGGACCGTTCTTCTTGCCTTCCTGGAAAGCCCAGAAAGCGTCACCAGTGTGATTGAACGCCACGTCGAGGATGATGCGAATTCCGCGTGAATGCGCGTCTTTAACAAAGTCCTTGAGCTGTTGCTCGGTTCCGAAATGCGGGTCCATCTTCATGTAATCGGCAGCGTCGTACTTATGATTCGAACGTGCCTGGAAGATGGGGTTGAAATAGATAATGGTAATGCCGAGGTCTTGAAGGTAATCAAGCTTCTCGTGGACACCGACGATGTCACCACCATAGAACGCCCACCAGTCCGGCTTTCCTTCCGGGTGGTAAGGATTGCTGGTAAGCGGAGCAATGTCGTACCAGTCTTTGATCAGACGGTAATAGACCTGATCTTTGGCAAGCTTCTTGCCCTTGGGCGGCGGAGTGCGCATGCCATCGTAGTACCATTCGCTGAAATCGGGATCGTTGGCCTTGCTTCCGTTGTAGAAGCGTTCCGGGAAGATCTGGTAGATCACGCCTTCTTTGACCCAGTTGGGGGTGATGAAGGGTTCCAAGCCTTCGACCGGGTAATGGAACAGCTTCGTGCGATCCATCTTCTCGACGATCTCGCCGTTCAGCAGGTAGAATTTCTTATCACCGTCATGGTAGATAAAGCAGTAATCGAACTGTTCGTCCGGATTCGGTGTATCGATCAAAATTTTGTAGTATTCGAAGCTTCCGTCTTCGGAGATGAGCTTCATGGGCATCTCTTTACCGTCTTTCCAGAAGGTGACATTCTCAACATCGTTCAGATGAGCCTTTGTCTTGAACTCAACCGTCTTTTCGGAAAGCGGATTGACTGTCTCGATGGTCTGCTCTGTGGAGATACCGTATATGAGCATCTGACCATCGGCTTTCTCGAGGGTCACGATAGGGAAGCTGTCATCAACCAGCACGACGGAGTTCTTGCCGCCAAAGCCATCGTCCGCATAACGCTGCGCGTTTGGATCGTGCAGCCATTCCATGCCGTCAACCACGAACTTGTAGTGGTATTCGTCCGGTTTGAGAAGCAGGATCACTTCGTAGGTACCGTCACCGGTATCGAGCATGCGGTCTTCTTTCTGGTTCCAAGCATTGAAAGAACCGGCGAGATAGACATCTTTAACGATCTTACCGGGTTTGTAGCGGAATTTGACCTTACGCAGCGCGTTGAGCTCTTTCGGGTCACCGGCATAGACGATCGAGTTTTGGCCGCCATAACCGTCACCAGCGAATTCGACAGCGTTTTCGTCCGTAATCCAGTTGCCATCGACCACGAATTTGTAGGCGTATTTACCCTGCTGAAGGTTCATGGTCGTCGAATAGATACCGGCGTCTTCTTTCATCTTGTTCGCCGTGGGAGACCACTCGTTGAAATCTCCGGCTACATAGATATCGTGCTTGCCACCGATCAGCGGTTGGTAAGTAAAAGTAACCGGTACGTCACCCGCTGCGGTCTTTGGTTCTACTTTCGTTGACACGCTCTTCTCCCCCGTTTTTTGCCCGTCGCCGATTATCAGCACCGAGTTTTGTCCACCGTAGCCATCATCCGCCTTGTTGTCATTTTTCGGATCGGTTTTCCAATCGGAGCCGTTAACTACGAATTTATACATGTATTCACCCGGAGCCAGGTCCAGCCCAACCTTCCAGGTGTCGCCGTCTTTGGTCATCGGAGTTGCAGCCATATCCCAATTATTGAAATCTCCCGCGATCGATACCGATGTTGCGCCTGCGTCTTTGTATGTCATGATGGTGCTGCCTTCAATCTTCACCGGCTTGGGAGCTTCTTTCTTGGCTGCTTTTTTCGCGGTTCCACCGACAGTCAGTATTGAGTTCTGTCCGCCGTAACCGTCATCAGCAGTATTGGGATTGTTCGGATCAACCTTCCAGTCGGAACCGTTGACTACGAATTTGTACATGTAGTCGCCCGGAGCCAGATCAAGCGCTACCGACCAGGTGTCGCCGTCTTTGGTCATCGGGTTTGCGGCCATATCCCAGTTGTTGAACTCACCAGCAATCGATACCGATGAAGCACCCGCGTCCTTGTAGGTTACCACAGTACCGCCTTCGGTCATCACCGGCTTGGGAGCTTCTTTCTTGGCTGCCTTTTTCGCGGTTCCGCCGACTGTCAGGACTGAATTCTGTCCGCCGTAACCGTCATCAGCAGTATTGGGATTGTTCGGATCAACCTTCCAGTCGGAGCCGTTGACCACGAATTTGTACATATAGTCTCCCGGAGCCAGATCGAGCGCTACCGACCAGGTGTCGCCGTCTTTGGTCATCGGGTTAGCGGCCATATCCCAGTTATTGAATTCACCCGCGATCGATACCGATGTCGCGCCACCATCTTTATAGGTAACCACGGTTCCATCTGATGCTTCGGCCTTCTTCGGTTTGAAATCGCGATCGGTCTTCTTTGCCGAACCGGTAACGGTCAGCACAGAATTCACACCACCATATCCGTCGTCCGCGGTGTTGTCGTTTTTAGGATCAGCGATCCAGTCAGCACCGTTGATCACGAATTTGTACATGTATTCACCCGGTTCAAGATCGAGATTCGCCTGCCATTTTTCACCGACTTTTTTCATCGGCGTGGCACTTGAATTCCAGTCGTTAAACGAACCGGCTATGTGAACGCTATTAGCGCTCGGGTTGATATAGGTTAGTGTAGTTGTGCCAGCGCTCACCTGCTCGGTCGCACCTGAATCGGCATGACGGGTCTCTCCTTCGAAATCACCGAAACCGAGGGTGGCGCAGCCGGCTATGACGAGCACGACAGCAAACAATACAGAGATGAATATATTCCTCATGGACTCTCCTCCAATGCTTGATTATTCAGATAACATGGCTTCGATGACGCTCTGGAAACTGGCGACATTCGTTTGCTGCGGAATTGAGTCACCGGCGAAATAAGCGTCGCCGCCACCACCGATGATCGCAACCAGCGCAATTTTCTGTCCGCTCGGAGCACTACTGCTCCCATAAAGCTGCTCAAACGGAATCGCAAGCTCGATACAGCTTGCCGTCATGGCTACTTCAGCCTCCAGTACATTCGAATCAACAGCTGTCGGGTCGGCGAGGCTTACCAGAAGTGGATTCTGCAGCGCCCAGTTGGTGAGGGCCACATCCGCACCGAATGCCTCAGGTGCATTGACCACGACATTCTTTCTTAGCTGATTACCCGGATCGCCACCCGCGATGGTAGAGAAATCCCTTACACCGATTCCTGCAACGAAGTCGGTATCGAGGTAGATATTGACCGCGTTGTCCGATGACGAGAATTCACCAGTCAGGCAGATGAAGAGGTGGGTTTCGTTCTGAGCCATATAGAGGTTTTCGAAGTTGTTCGGGCCCCAGTCGGAAGCATGATTGTTCTCGTATATGGGCTGATCCCAGTCGGTAGAATCGCCGTCCACAGTGATCTCGCGAAATTCGATCGGTTCGGAGTACTCGAACGTGACCGTATCGACCATGGTGATCTCGTTCGCTACAGCCGTAGCCGTGGCGTTGGTGCTACCGTAGGTGTCCGAATAGAAGTAGATGAAATATTCATCTGCGGTCAGTCCATCCACACGCCAGTAACCGGTCTGATCGGTTGTTGTCTCGGCGACCTTGATGGTTTCATCGCTGTCGGTGGTAAAATATACCTCAACGTTTGCGGACAACGTATCAGTCGTAGCCTCTTCAAACTGCACATAACCCTCTATCGAGGCGTTGTGAGAATAGGGGCTATCAGTGGGCGTATCTTCGCATGCGGCGAAGATCAACAATATGGCGAATATGCTTGCAATCCATTTCATAATTCGTTCCTCATAATCTATTCGATAACCAGTACGGAATTCTTTCCGCCGTAGCCATCATCTGTGTAATCGAGCGCGTTGGGATCCGTGAACCACGAATTACGATCGACCACGTATTTGTAGGTGTATCTTCCGGGCGGGAGCTTTTTCACAAGCGTCCAGATGCCATCACCAGCTTCGAGGTCGCCGTGCGTACCGTCGTCGTACATTTTATCGATGTTGGGATCGTATTGTGCGCTGGTGGAGGCGGTTCCACCCCAGAGGTTATCCGGGAAGTCGCCGGCCAGGGTTACCATTCTCGCTGAAGGTGCCTCGTACTGGAATATCACGCCTTCTTTCGACTTATGGGGCGGCGGAAGACGTTTCTTGATGAAGTTAAGATCGCATCCCGCAACTAGCAGGATGATGACCAGAGGAATCAGGATTTTTTTCATGCTTCCTCCCTAAAACCTCAAGGTAGCTTCCAGCATGAAGCGTTTTTCGTTCTCGAGCGCTTGCTCGGCCTGGCGAATCTTCTCACCGGTTCCAAGGTATGCACTTTCGGTGTATTCTTCGTAGTCGGAAGCTTCAGTCAGGAATTCGTCGCGTCCGCCGTTATAGAACTCATCCGTGACAGCGTTGAGTGCGCGCGGATTGACGCCCCAGCCGAAGGAGATGCGCACCTGATCCGAAAGGATATAGGCGAGTTCTGAGTAGTTGCTTACCCAAACATCTTCGTCGTTACCGAAATCAGTTTCGAGGCCCATGTAGGGATCGTTGTAGTACGGCACACGTGTGCTTGACCAAATCATCCACTGATCGGTGAGATGAATACCCACCGCAATCACGTTCTCGATGAACTTCGCTTCTCGCATGAAGCCCTGGTGAGTGAAGTTCGCATCCCAATCGATATCGATCGGTAACAGCAGATCAAACTTGTATCCCAGCGAGAGATTCCAGGTGAGCGCTTCCTCGTAGCCAAGCACGGTGTAGCGATTGAACGGGACATCGGAGTAGCGCTGGAACCAGCGGCCATTACCGTCGGTGCGTTCCATATACTGGTAGTAGTCGTACCAGCTTACGAGCGAATCAGGGAATTCGTAGGTCCAGTATTTCATGCCGATGTTGGCAGTGAAATTACCTGCTTCGAAATCTGCGCCGAAACCGATACGATTTCGTGTAACTTCTTCTTTGGTCGTCTCGGGATTCGGCACAAGTCCGTTCGGATTTGCACCAGTACCGATCGTCCATTCGACAGTATTGGTCTGGACGTTGGCGTTCAGCTTGAGCGCTGCCGGGAAATCGACCTGAAGGCCAAACCAACCGGCATTACCTTCCATCCAGGTGTTTTCTTCTTCCGTAATGTACTCGTAGTTTTCCTGACCGTAATTCTTGTAGTTATCACGGTTTTCGAAGGAGTAATATTCAGCATCGACCATAAACTTCATGGGAGCTTTCCAGTTCGATCCCATCATGCTGTGTTCGTATGCAATATCGAAACCGTAGCTGTCATGCTTTTGCAGAAGCGTTGATGATGAGATCCTTGTTCCGTACATCGTACCACCAAGACGGAGGGTCTTTTCGTTGTTCTCACGCTGCGAAACCAGCCAGCTTGTTTTCAGGCGACCTGCACCTGTATCGTTTTCGGAATCGCCTGCGTCGTCGGAGTAGAGTCCTTCCACTTCGAAGCGGATCGGAACACTGCCCATGAGGTTGTCGAAGAATTCATCTGCCGTCTTTGCATACACACCGCGCTGGTCGTAACCGAAGGCATATCCATAGCGGCCGATGTCACCTACCATGTGCAGTGGATCGTCAAGGGTGATGAAGCCGTATTTATCGAAAGCGGTCAGCTTGAAATATTCTGTTTTAAGCTTGAGATAGGTCCGTTTGAAGGTAAGATGCGTTTTCCACATATCGGTGCCTTCATCGGTGTTGTTTATATTCATCACCGTGTAGCCTTCAAACTGGTCGTTGAAACGGATTTTCAGGCCGAGATCGATAACATGCAACGGTTTGTCGAGCATATAGCGCGATTCGTCCTTTTCTTTCTCGAAGATGTACTTCGCATAGTAACGGCCATTGAAAAAGACCTTCGGGTTGATCATGCTGGCGATGCCGTCACGCTTGAATTCAACCTGCGAAGCAGCGACCATCTTACCTTTACCGTCTATCTCCACCAGTGAATTCGATCCGCCGTAGCCATCGTCCATCAGGTTGCTATGATCGGGATCGAAATACCAGTTACCATCGACCACAAATTTGTACTGATGCTTTCCGGGAGGCAATTTGACGGTGACGGTCCAGATACCGTCATCGTTCATGCTCATCGGTGACGCCGAGGTGTTCCATTCGTTGAACGACCCCGCCACCGAGACGGACTGCGCATCCGGCGCGTCATACAGGAACTGTACACCGCCGGCAACCTCTTTCACAGCGGCATGGAGCCATAAACATGGCGCTGCCAGAAGAATGAGTAAGACCAGCGTTAGTGATCGTGTTGCTTTACCAAGCCGACTCTTTTGGGGCGCTTTCATTCTATCTCCTGTTCCATCGTTTTTCAAATATTTATCATGTATATAGTTTGTCGTATTCATCAGAACCATCCTTTGAGGATCAGCTTCACTTCCTTCTGCATGTCGCCACCGGTTGCAAAACTGTCGTCGTTGACCAGTCCGTACTGACCCCACCAGCTTGGTCCGTATTGCAGGTAGAGCTCGGTGTTGCCACTGAGACGGTATTGAATCTCACCGAAGATACTGTGACGCGAACCCACATCGTCCGTGGCAATCATGCCGCGCATGAAGAACTTCCATTTGTCGGTGAGATTAACGCTGACCTCCACGCCGGTAAGCTGCACCTCCGAATCCTCTCCCATGTCCTTGATCTTGAACTGGGTAAGGAGCTTGGCGAGCCGGTTTTCCACAGAGAGCTCCATGAAAAGGTCGTAGTGTTTTTCCAATGTGTTGTTGGTTTCTTCGTCTTTTTTGTTGAAGAAAACCTTACCCTTGAAGCCTTTCACAAACTCGATATACATCTCGCTGTAGAGGTTGGTTCCTGGATTGTAAACTTCCTTGGGTTTGCTGACATACATAGTATCTTGCAGCGTCGTAACATAGACAGTATCCGCCACCTGATTGCGCCATGTAGAGTAGTTCAACGTAATGGTTATAGCGCGGTTTGGAACCAGATACTTCGTATCCAGCCAGTAGCCGTATTCATTGCGGTGATCCTCTCCCATGTAATTGCGATACGTATCGCCGTATGACCAGACACCCGGTTTCATAAGGATGTAGCCGAGCTTCGCCGTTCCAATGCGGAATCCCATGAGTTCGGCTTTCGCGGCGACATTTGATTTGAAGAAATCGTTGAAGCCGGAATATTCGTCATTCTGCGCCTGAACATCTTCCTCAGCAGGTACGTCGCTCCATGCAAATTCGGTGTTAAGGATATAGCGTCCCATACCCGCATGGAAATCAACTGCGGCGACTTCGTTGTAGTCGTTCTCTTGCGCAGTGGAATAATTCTTCCTCTGATAGAATACGCCAAAGCGTACGCGTTCCGATAGGCTCTGACGATAGCGCATGAGGTGCACATCGTCGCCTTCACCTGATGAGAAATCAGAGAAAACATAGGTGAAGCTTCCACCGTACGGATACCACGTATCGAAGCGGACACCCTGTCCGTTACCGCCGTTGTTCACCGATCCGGTATTGACGATACCGAGCATGGAGCCGTCCGTCCAGTAGTGACCGCTTTCACGGGTGAACAAGACACTCTTTGCACCCCAACCGTATTTCTCGTAGAGGTACTGGACATGGCCTTCGCCAAGCAACGCTTCCGCACGTCCGGAGTTTTTATACGTGTCGGTTCCCTTGTCGTTATCCGCATAGATCTTGAAGAACATCTCGGCGTTTTTCAAAGGACTGGAAAAGAAGCGGGTTTCGATATAGTAATTCGGATCCCACATATTCCATTTGTATTCATCTGAGTCGTAGGTTCTGCCGAACTGCCCCTCCAGGTAACCTTCCATTTTAATAGGACCGGCCTTCAGCAATGCGGCAACCAACAGGATCAGAATCAATGCGATCGTTCGTTTTTTCATTGAGTAATCCTTATAGTTCAAAGTCGTCCATATCGAACCGCAGTCCGAAGGTCAATCGATAGGTACTGCCCAGCTCATTGTGCTGGTAAACCGCTCCGTCAATGGTCCACCAGCTCGATTTCAAGCCGAAGCCGGCGGTAAGATTTTCACCACTCAGACCAATACGCGGCGCAAAGACATCGTAAAACCACATCTCGCAGCCAAAATTCATCTGGCTTTCGTCACCTTCCCATTTGTAGTCCGCGAGGAAATTGACGAGCTCCCGCCAACTGTAGCAGGCTCCCACGACGTACTGTCGATCAAGCTTTTCTCCCTCTTCCACCAGCTTGAATTCCGGCTGGAAGATATTGCGGGTAACCACGCTGAGGGTCAGCTCCTTTACGGGCTCGACCTGCACACCGAAATCGAGGTCGGGATTGCCGACTTCTTTAGCGTCTGCATAGCCAGGAACACTTACGCGGAAATATTTCAGCGTCGCGCCGAAGCGAACCGGGACTTCGCCCAGCCATAAAATGGATGCAGCTCCAAGATGGAACACGTCTTCGTAATATTCACCCTCAAGATTGACCTGCGTCCACGCGAATCCTGTGCGAACATACGGGAATGGCAGCGCAAACGCGATCATCTCGCTGTTCAGTCCGGAGATTCCATAGAGATTCTGGTGAGACATGGTGAATGAGTATTGCTTGACCTTTGTGAGGCCGGCAGGATTCCAGAAGAGCGCGGTGGGATCATCGCTGAGAGCGGTATAGGCGTTTCCGAGCGCATAGGCACGGGCACCGTGGTTCATGCCCTTGAAGTCGGCATGGGAGATTGCCGGAACCAACAGCAAGATGATCAGTAACGGCATAAACAGCCCATGCACAGGGCTGGATTTAATCAGCTTTTTTCTCATAAAAACTTACAAACCTTATCTCTTTGTATTGATGGTCATCTGTCCAATCACCGGATGTTTCACAACCCGATTACTTGATCAGAACAACCGCCTCCTTGTGACTGACCTCTCCAGAATCTGCGATAAAACGCAGGATGTATATTCCGAAAGGCACCACATCTCCGTCTTCATCACGTCCGGCCCATTCCCATTCGAGTTCATCGACCAGCGGCGCCAGACCGATTTTCTTGCCTTCAAGATTATAAATCTCAACATCGAAAACCGATCCGCGGTTGCTTTCCAGGCTGAATGAGAGCGCTTCTCCACGCGTTGGCGCAAAGACTTTGCCGTTATGAAAAACGACACGTTCTACCTTCAGGGCCTCGGATTCAAACGGTGGACGCTTGAAAAACGTTGTGTAACGATTGGGCATAATCCCCATATCCGGCTCACCATCGCCGTTCTGATCTACAGGAACTTCCACGTAGTTGTCCAGAACAACGGTCTGCGTATCGGAGGGCATACCGCTCTGGTTATCAGGCGCAGCATCGGGACCGGCTGTGTGGTCACCGCCACCGGTAATAACCGATACGAATTTGATGGTAGGGTAATTGAGCATGGAGCGTTCTTCGCTGTAGTAGAGCTCGGCCCAAGGGATTTTCGCTTCCAGGGCACGACCGCTTCCGCCTGTATCGAAAGTAGCGTAGTCCTCATAGCCGAGGCTGGCGCTTCCACCTTCGATCGCATAGTCGGTGTAACCTTCATCCACTACCCAGAATTGCGGGTTGGTGTTGGTGTCCCAGGTCGCGAGAAAGAAATCCGGATTGAGGTTGTAAAAACGGAAGAGACGATTCCAGGTGTTCATGTCATCCATATCTACAATACCATAGTCGTCGTAGATATCGATGTAGAGGATGACGTTATTATCCCAGCAGGTTGCATCGACGGCGACGTAGAGGAAATCCTGATCCCATGTTACCTTGATTTGCCGTACGTCGTTGTTTTCGCCCCAGCGAGAGTCATTGTAGTACTCGAGCGGTACGCCGGTGGAATCGCTCAGAATGAATTCATCTGCTGCGAAATCGTCGCTATAGCCGTCAATGACGATACGTCCCGAAAGGTCGGATGCAGTGACGGCGGTGAGTGCGATTGAAAATACGAGAACTGTCAGTGTAAGAAACCACTTCATAGACGCGTCCAATAAATAAATTTTCTCCCTCCGCCTTCTGACGGAGGGAGAATAAATGAGGCTATTTAAGCAGGATGACTTTGCCGGAAGCTGTGAATCTTCCACCTTTGATGCGCATCAGGTACACACCAGAGGAAACAGACTTGCCGTTATCGTCCAGGCCGTGCCATACGATGCGAGTTTCACCCTGCGGAGCTTTGCCCTGGAAGAGTGAACGAACTTTCTGGCCCTTCAGATTGTAAATCGCGAGCTCGACGTTTTGTGCTTTCTCAAGGTTGAAAGCAATGGTTGTCTCAGGATTGAAGGGATTGGGGTAGTTACGCAGATTGACGGTCTGGAATTCGGGAACGGTTCCGCCATCAACGTCGTTGGTCATCTGACCGTACACTACATCGACTGTCTGGGTAGCAGCCGCGTCGTCGATCGTCATGGTGTGGTTGGTGTAAGCGGGAGCTTCCACGTCCATGCTGTTGCGTGCGAACTTGAATTCGACGTTCTTCTCGGAACCAGCCGGGAAGGTCACGTCGATCGACCAGATGTTGTCACCCTGGTCGGTAAGAGGATTGGTGTTCGCGGTGAAATCCCAATCGAGCGGAGATGCGCTACCGCAAATGGAAAGGGTTGTGAAATCGACACCAGCATTCACAGAATCGGCAACATCACAGTTGATGGTAACCGTTACATCCTGGGTGGTGTAGTTTGCAGGATCGTCGTCGTTGAAATAGACAACATCAAGAACCATTGTGGAGTTGGTGTCGTCGATCTCAAGCGTGCGATTACCGATTGCATCTTCCCAGCTACCGCCGTTTACGAATTTGTATTCGATCATCGGGGTTGTACCAGCTAAAAAGAGAACTTCACCTGCATAGATGTTGTCGCCCTGATCGGTAAGCATATTCGTACCGGCAGACCAGTCGTTAAACGAACCGGCAACCGAGACATCGCCCTGTACGCCAACCAGTGTCAGATCGACCTGGAAGGTAACCGTCACATTCTGCTGCAGCGGTGAACCGAAGATATAGGTTCCCGGAGCATCGGAAGTGAATGGACCTGCACCAGCCTGGTCAGTTCCATATGAATAAGTGTCGTCAGCAAGGTCGTGCCCTTCGCAGAAGAATTCGACCTGGTCGCCGGTGGTAAATGTACCGGCTTCGATAATGACGTTGTATTCGTCGTTGTTGCCGACTTCACCAAGATAGGACATTGCCATCGAAGCAAATTCAGATTCGCCGGAAAGCCTGTAGTAGAAATTGGCTTCAAGGTCTTCGCCCTGGCCATCACCCGGGGTCACTCCGTCTTTCCAGATCTGGTAGTAAATTGTTAAGTCTTCCGTGGGGACGTGGAACGTAGCCGAATTCGGCCAGATATTACCACTCCATCCAATTTCCGCATTCAAGATCATTGCAAATGAAACAAGGATCAGTACGATACCGATTCGTCTCATGATGAACCTCCTGTTGTTATTTTAGTATGCAAAAAACATCACCCCGAGGTTATGCCCTCGAATCAATCAAAGGATATTCGTCAGATTCCAGGAGAAACTTTCTCATGGCTCCTGACTCCTCTAATAAAATACCACGTATATTTGTTTCGTCAAGAATACATTATGAAATCTCAACCCTTGACACTGCCAAGCGTGAGACCCGACACAAGCCACCTGCTGAGGAACAGGAAAAGCGCTACCACCGGGATGCTGATCAGGAGCGAACCAGCGGCATACATACCCCATTCGGTGGTCATGTTGCCCTGAAGACTCTTGAGCCCCAATGGGATTGTGAACATTTCCTCATACCACAGCACCTGTGCTGCCACAATGTATTCGTTCCAAGCCGCCATGAAGCTGAACAGCGCTGTGATGACCAGCGCTGGAGCTGCCAGCGGCATAATAATCTTCCAGAATGAGTAAAACCGTCCCGCACCATCCACCATGGCCGATTCCTCGAGGCTGAACGGGATCGTGTCGTAATAGCCCTTCATCAGCCAAATGCTGAAAGGCAGAGCCGTCGCGCTGTACATGATGATCAGGCCGAGGAAGCTGTTGATCAGATTCAGCTTGGAAAGCATGATAAATAGCGGCAGAAGCAGCATCGTCGCCGGGAACATCTGCGTGATCAGCAGGCTTAGAAGACCAGCCTTACGACCCGGGAACCGATACCGAGAGAACGCGTATCCAGCAAGTGAGGCGAACGCCACGCCGATCACCGTCACCGTGATGGAGATCATCAGGCTGTTGCGGATCCAGAGCAGGAATGGCTTTTCGGTGAACAAGCGAACGTAGTTATCGAACGTAGCATCCTGCGGGATAATCGCCAGTGAGCGGTTGAGCAGATTGTCGCCCGGCCGCAGCGAGATGGTCAGGATGCGCATTACGGGATATACCGCGATGACCACGAATAAGAGGACGATCGCGTAAACGATTATTGCTGTCATGGTTTTCTTGAACTTATTCATGCGACCCTCCCTATGCCTTTTCCGCGACCTGGCTGCGATTCATGAACGTCAATCCGAAGATTGCCAGGAAAATGAAGATCAGTACGCTGAAGGCTGCTGCATAGCCGTACCGGTAGAGGTTGAACGCAGCCCGATAGACGTACGTCACCAGGATATGCGAGTGATCCGCGGGTTGTCCGCCGTTGGTCACCAACCACAGCACGTTGAGGTTGTTGAAAGTCCACACCGTACCCAGTGTGATCGCGGGAACCATCACCGGCTTGAGCAGCGGAACCGTAACGTTCCAGAACTGCTTCCACGAGGACGCGCCATCGATCTCCGCCGCTTCGTAGAGCTCCTTGGGAATCGACTGTAAGCCTCCCAACGCGATGACCATCATGAATGGGAATCCCAGCCAGATATTGGTGATGATCGCCGCCATGAACGCCATCGTCGGTTCGGATAGCCAGCTTACAGGGGCTATACCGAGATGCCCCAGGATGAGGTTAATAGCGCCTGTGTCCGAAATGAACATCCCGCGCCAGGTAAGTGCTACAATGTACTGCGGAACCGCCCAGGGCAGGATCAGCAGCACGCGGAAAATCGATTTTCCGGGCAGCTTCCTGTTCATCAGCATCGCCAGCATCACACCCAGCGTCACATGGAAGAACACGTTGACGATCGTCCAGATGAGCGTCTTGATAAATACGGTGATGAATTTATGGTGCGAGAAGAAATACTTGAGGTAGTCGAAAATAACTACGCCGGAATTATCTCCGAGCGAACTGCGGTAATCTGCGAAGCTCATATCGAAATCCCACAACACCTTACCGTACTGCTCCACGCCGATCACTTCCCACGAATTGACGTTGGTCATGTTCATGTTGGAAAACGAGAGGACGATGTTGTAGAAGAACGGATAGACCACCACGCCGAACATCACGATGGCGGCGGGAATCGAGATCAGGATTGCGAACCGGGCGTTGCGCGAGTCCATGGTGTAAGGATTCCTGAGCAGTGCCAGGATGAACTTGAAGATGAGCAGGTACGTCAGGTAAAGACCCAATGCAATACCCACAATATAAATGATATACTTTGTAATACTGCTTCCGCTACCCTCACCGGCGACCTCATACATGTCGTTGATTTTCTGGACACAGAGTTTCTGCTGGTAGGCGGCGGCCTCTTCGGGTGTCATGTTTCCACCGACGACGCTTTGCAGCGCTGGACGCATCGCATCCCAGGCTGCGCGCATCTCGGGAACAATCGGCATGAGCTGTCCCGCTTCGATCTGCGCGGCGGATGTCTTGACGATGGGATCGTTGGTAAATTCGGGATCGTTGTAGAGGGTCTTGATGGACGGGATCGACTTGAATTCGGAAGCGAAGCGCTTCTGGACTTCCTCGCCGGTAAGCCAGGCCAGGAGCTTCTTGGTGGCTTCCATCACCTCGGGCTTGGTGTTGGAATTGATGGAATAGCCCGTTGCGGACACCATCGGACTACACCAGTGACCTGCCGCCTGGACATACGGCATCTTCGCCAGTCCGAAATCGACTTCAGGTGAGTTCATGTATTTCTGCCACGACCAATCGCCGTTGATGATCATACCGGCGTTGCCCTGGTTAAACATATTGTCCGCGATATCGTAATCGCATTCAGGCGGCATGATCTTATATTCGTCGCGCATGTCCTTGATCAAACGGAAGGCGTCGGCAGCAGCCTGCGAGCCCAGCTCTGGTTTGCCGTTTTCATCGAAAACCTTTCCACCGTAACCGCCGAAGAACGGAATGTACCAGAATGGTTCTGTGTAGTTCCAGACGAGGCCCCACTGATCGATGTTACCATCACCATCGGTATCCTTTGTAAGCTTCTGACCATATTCGATCAGCTCTTCGATGGTCTGAGGCGGTCCGGGGATACCTTCTTCGTCGAAAAGTCTTTTATTATAAGGTAAAGCAAGGTGGTTACCAATGCGGTCTGCAATCATGTAAAGGTGACCCTTGTAGCGGATCAGCCCGTTGGGCGTGAATTTCTCGAAAAACTCTTCGGGGAACACCTCTTCCAGCGGCATGATGATGCTTTTATCGCTATTCTTGAGCTTCATGACCTCGAAAGGTCCGATCTGATCCATGGGGCCGTAAACCAGTTCCGGTCCACCGCCGGTAAAGGCAGCAGCAGCCTGGTAACCGGTTCGAAGCTCTTCAACATTCTTCGATAGCAGAATAACTTCGATATCGGGGTTGTCTTGCATGAATTGATCGACGACTTCCGCCAGCAGAGGGCGTTTGTTCGGCTCCATGGTGTGCCAGAGGTGTACTTTTTGAACCGCAATGAGCGATTGACATGCAACAAATAAAATAAGCAACGTTATTAGTACAGAGTTTTTCATCTCGAACCACCATCCGTGCATTGTTCATTAAGGAATCACAACAAAATACTAATTTCTGCTTTCTCGTATGGATGCTGTCAATTTTTTTATTTTTTTCTCAGAATCGCTTCTATACAATTGAGGGGCATTCAACCAATATCTTCTGCACCATCAGGTTTTCTTACAACCGGTTATGCGTATAGGGTAAAGATGCGGTTGGGGGAACGTAAAGGTAGAAAAAAGTTGATTCTGGCACAATTGCCAGTCTACGAGAGTTGAAAAGCTACTCTTCTTTCACAATTGGAATCATGGAAACATCCACGGGCTGAGCCATGCTGTTTCCGGCTGGATCGGATGTGATTTTCTCAATGGTGAGAATGTACGTATTATAGTTGGTCAATTCCTGCGACGGCTTGACCACGTATCTGCTCGAATTACCCTCAACCACCTCCACTCCGATTTTGTCACCGGTCTCAACACACTGCATGCTGAGATGAATGTCTTTTGTCAGAATCATTTCCGAGAATCGTATCTGAATCTCGGGCATGCGGGTCGTGATAGAAGTACCATTTCGCGGAATCGTCTTAACGACGCGCGGAGCGGTCGAATCGGGCCTTGCTTTGCCCTGGAAGAAGATGGAATCGATCTCGCTGAAGTTGTCCTTGAGGTCACGCATTCCAAGGGCTTCGAGCTTGTATTTGAGCGTATCCTGCGCGCTTGTCAGGATGTGTAGGGTGTCCTCGAAAACGTTGTATTCGATGATGGGAAGCTCGGTACGAAGCGAGTCCTGCGCTTCGATTCGGATCGAAGTAAAATCCTGAAGCGGTTCGCTCAGCTTGACCAGAAGCTGAGACGCGGAGAGCGCTTTTACATCGGCAAATGACGGGGCCAGGCTGTCTTCATATGCCATCTGCCAGTCGAGTGTCATATTGCCATCGAGCGAAATCTCCTGCCGGAACCAGGGCTCAGTACCATAGTCGTATTTATTGTTCCCGGACAGATCGATGAACGACTCGAGGACATAGCCACCAGGATTGAGGTTTTCCAATACATAGTTGGAGCCGGTTAAGACCGTCTTATAGACATTGACCGTATCGGCGTCAAAGAGCGAAAAAGAAATTGGCCTGCCCATGTCGCCCGGTCTCTCGTATTCGATATTGCCGGACAAGCGCAAGCGCTGCAATTCTCCGCTGCTGAAAGTGTAGAGATAATCCTGATCGAGCGGGTTGCCATGCATCCCTTTGATCTCTTTACTGAACATGATGTAGTAGTTGGTATCCTCTTCCAGCTTTTCGTAGATTCGAATACCGAGCGTATTGCCGTCGGGCCAGCGGAATTTCTTCTTCAGGATTGCCGGGTAGATATGAATGCCGGTCAATACAGTGGCGCGGTCGATGGGCTTGCTGAAGGTTATTTCGATATCGCCGGACGCGATGGATTCGTATTCACCCGGATCGACATTCACGATCGTTGGCTTAACGGTGTCTTTCGGTCCGCCGGAAGGAGAGCCATCGCTGCCGCAATTGCTCAGTAGGAGCGTAAATAGCAACATCGCGATGATCGATGCCGAAGCGCTAAAAACCTTTTTCAATCAACCACTCCTCTGTGATACCGGTGGACTGCCGGTCAAAGTATCTCGCGATGTATTTGCCGAGGATGTCGTATTCCACATTGACCGAATCGCCTGTCTTCAGCAGTCGCAGGTTGGTCATCTCCAGCGTATGTCCGATCAAGGCGACAGTCACGGATGAAGCATTGAGCTTCGCGATGGTCAGACTGACACCGTTGATCGCGATGGATCCTTGCGGAACGACCAGCTTACTGTATTCGGACGGCAACATGATTTCCAGGTATCGCGTGTCACGCTGCGTCTCGGACGAAAGCACCCGGACATGACAATCGACGTGCCCCTGAACAATGTGCCCGTCAAACCTTCCGCCGCTCATCATGGCACGCTCAAGATTGAGGACGCGCCCCTGACGCCAGTCACCCGCAGTGGTCTTGCTCAGCGTTTCCTGCATAGCTTCAACGGTAATGGAGCTACTATCGAACCTTATAACCGTCAGGCAGGCTCCATCGCAGCTTATGCTGTCACCGAGCTTAACGCCTGTATTAACGACCTTGCAGCCGATAGTGAAGAACCGCTTCGCGCCTTTGTTCTCGATCCGCTGGATCGTCCCGGTTTCCTCGACGATTCCGGTGAACATCAATCCATCCGGAACCGGCGCTTGAAGGCGGTGCTGAGCGTTACGGGACTGGTGTATTCGAGGTCTCCGCCAAAGGGAATACCGGTCGAAAGCCGGGTTGCGCCAACACCGCGATTGCGGAGCATGGTCGCGATGTATTCCATGGTTGCTTCTCCTTCCGTGGAGGGATTCAGCGCCAGGACGACCTCTTCCGGCTCCAGTCGCTTCAGTTGCGCGAGTAGTTGCGGGATGTGAATCTCGTCCGGGCCGATGCCTTCGATCGGCGAGAGCAGGCGTCCAAGAACGAAATAGCGCCCCCGAAACTCGTGCAAACGCTCGATGGCGAGCACGTCGGCTGCCGTCTCCACGATACAGAGGAACTTATCGTCGCGCCTCGGATCAGTACAATAACCGCACGGATCGCTGGGCGTAAGCATGTTGCACTGGCTGCATGTGGTGATCGATTCAACAGCGCTTCGGATACAGTCGGAGAGCTCCAGCGCGTTCTCTCGGGAACCACTGACCATCTGCAACGCCATCCGCTGCGCGGTACGAGTTCCGATGCCTGGCAGCTTTTTCAAGCTGTCGATCAGCGATTGTAAAACCTCTTCGAGCATTGTTTTAGAACAGGCCGGGGATATTCATTCCGCCGGTCAGCTTGGACATCTCGCTTTCGCTGCTGCGGGAAATCTTATCGACGCATTCGCGGAACGCCGCGATGATGAGGTCTTCGAGCATTTCCACGTCGTCAGGATCAACCGCTTCCGGGGATATCTTGAGTGACTTGAGGTCGTATTTTCCGTTCATGACGACAGTAACCATGCCGCCACCAGAGGTTGCTTCCACTTCCTTGTTTGCAAGCTCTTCCTGGGCCTTCATAAGGTCCTGTTGCATTTTCTTCGCCTGCTTCATCAGGTCGTTCATACCTTTTTTTCCACCTGGGAACATCGTTTTCTCCTTGTTGGATAATCTGAAGTTTTAGATTGTTGCGTGTGGAAATTCTGTCAACCGGTTTTCGTTTTACCCTGTCCCGACAGCTTTTCCAGGAAGCTCGCCCAGAAGTCGAGTACTCCCGTTTTACTCCGAACCCTTTCACCCATATCCACCTTACTATCGCCGCAAATCAGCAAGACCCAGACCTGCACACAGAGAAGTTGAGCTTCAAAAGAAATAAACATTGACGCCTTGAGAACCCAATGCATTATCGGTGCCAAAGGATTTTACAATGAAAGACCCTAAAAATATAAAACTGATCATTTTAGATTGCGACGGCGTGCTTACCGACGGTGGAATCATCTATAACGAGCAACGGATCGAGACCAAGAACTTCAACGCGAAGGACGGCCTCGGCTTGCGTATGATCCTCAACCTCGGTATCGAGGTGGCTGTGATCACAGGCAGGAGAAGTGATTTGCTCGAACAGCGCTGTGCAGACATCGGCATCACGCACCTCTATCAGCAGGTACGACACAAACTGCGCGTTGCCGACGAACTTATCGGTTCACTCGGACTCACCTGGGACAACGTCGCCGCCATGGGCGACGACTGGAACGACATGCCTATGCTGGACAAAGCCGCGATCTCTGCGACTCCGGCTGACGCGTTTCCGGATGTGCAGGCAAAAGTAGATATCGTAACTTCTCGCGACGGCGGAAAAGGCGCAGTTCGCGAATTCATAGAATGGATTTTGAAAGAGCAAGGCCGGTATGAAGAAGCTGTCCAGACACTTCTTGATCGCTTTATGGCTCAGTAGCCTCTTCGGCTTCGTGCTGATCGGCTGTGCTCAGGAAGAACCAGCCACCTTCGATCCGCAACCCGGCGTTGCGGACGAACAATCCGATTCGGTTCGTATCGTTTCCATGAAGAATAATACTGTCGAATACATCCTCAACGCCAGGCATATCCAACGCTTTTACAACAGCCGCTTACTCGATGCGGACACTGTACGGGTTGAGTCTTATGACGAGAACGGAGCGCTCCGTTCGGTACTCACCAGCCGAAAGGCTATCATGGACGACGTTAAAAACGAACTCACCGCAGAGGGCAATGTAATCATCGTAAACGACGAGAACGACAGCCTCAAGACGGAGCACCTGGTATGGGATCGTAACACCGACGCTATCTTCGCCAGCGGAGAAGTGACGATCATCCGCGGCGAGAATATCTTCCATGGACAGAACATGCAAACCGACACCAGTTTCCGCGAACTGCGTTCGATCAACGTCACCGGCTCAGGCAGGATCGAAAAAGGCGAACTGCCCGATGAATAGGCTCCTTCTGATCCTGCTGCTGGTTGCGATAACCTTTTCTCTCTTTGCCGAGGAAGAACTGCGACCCTACCGGCTGGATCACGCCGATTCGCTGCTTGCGGTGAAAAAAGATACCGAATACGTCAGCGAATTAAAGGGAAATGTCCACTTTTTCTACGGTACTACTGAATTTTACGCACGGAGCGCCAGGATTCTGGACGAACAGAAGATCGTCTATCTCATCGAGAAGGTGAAAGTGGTGGAAGACACCCTCACCCTCACGGCGGATCAGGCAGTATATTATCGGAAAGACGACAAGCTGGAGCTCCAGGGCGGAGTTCGACTTACGGTGGAACGCTCTGACAATACACGACAGATCGTTCGTGCCGATCGTGTGGACTGGTATCGCGAGATGGGCAAGGTACAGGCCAGCGGTTTTGTAAAAGCCTGGGATACCCGTGACAGTCTCCATGCAGAGGCCGGACGTATTGATTACGACATCAATACCGGCTACGGCTACATGATCATGAACCCGGTGGTCTATCGCACCGGAAAAGACTCGATGCGAGTCAGCTCGCAGAAGATGGAATATTACCGCGATCAGCAGAAGCTGGTGGCGATGTTCGACGTGGTAACCGAATCGAAGGACTACCGCGCTATGAGCGACTTCCTGATCTATTACACGGAGAAGGGAGAAGCGATTTTCACAGGGAAACCGGAGTTTCACACCGAATCGGCCGATGGCTTCGCGAGAGAGTTTCACCTCTTTTTCGAGGACAATAAACTCGATCACGCGACATTCATCGATTCGAGCCGCATTTTCTTCGCCGCAGGTGAAAATCAGGAAAAGAACAACCGTATCACCAGCGATATTATGCGATTTTTCTTCGACGACAAAAGTCGCATACGAAGCTTCCAGGCCGAAGGGAACATCACCTCACACATCAAACAAGAACACCAGCAAGACAAGGAATACTTCGAGAACATGGCGATCGGCGAGATCATGCGTATAACGCTTGGCGACGATAACAAGATCGAATTGATCGAGATGAAGAAGCATGTCTCCGGCACGTATCGGTTTGAGGAGAAGTAGCCTCCCTTGAGTAAAAAGCTGGCGAAGTGAAGGGACTCGAGCAGTTACTTCGAGTTTTCGTGAAATATCGGTTGACAGTAGTTATTTCATAATGCATATGTAGATGGGAAACACGGAATGGAAAAAAACAGGATTCGCGCTGAAAAGTTGGTTAAATTTTACGGCAAACGCCGGGTGTTGACGGAAATCAGCCTCGAGATCGAGCAGGGAGAGGTTGTCGGAATTCTTGGGCCGAACGGCGCTGGAAAATCGACGACATTCTACATCATACTCGGATTGGCAAAAGCAAACGCAGGAAACATCTATTTCAACGACCTGGACATTACGCGCAAACCGATGTACAAGCGAGCGCAACTCGGAATCGGATACCTGGCACAGGCTCCCTCGATCTTCCACAAACTGACGGTAGAGGAGAACATCATGGCCATCCTGGAAACGATGAAGATGCCGCGCAAGGAACGTCGTGCCAAATGCGAAGAATACCTTGCCGAACTGAACCTTACAAAGCTGGCGAAGCAGAAGGCATACACACTCTCCGGCGGTGAACGAAGAAAGCTGGAGATCACTCGTTCGCTGGTCACGAATCCGTCGTTTATCCTGATGGACGAACCCTTTGCAGGCGTGGACCCGCTGGCAGTTGCGGATATTCAGGATATCATCATCAAATTGCAGGATCGAGGCATTGGGATTCTGATTACGGATCACAACGTACTTGATACTTTGAAAATCACGCAGAGAGCTTATATTATTTTCAATGGAGAAATTTTGTTATCCGGAACATCGAAAGAGCTGGTAAACAGCGAAAGGGCAAGAGAGGTTTATCTCGGAGATCGTTTTTTAAATCCGATTTTTGAATAATGAAGTAATTATGGCACGAATACAACAAATCCTATCACAGAAGCAGGAGCAACGGCTTGAGCTAAGGCCGAAAATGCTTCAGTCGCTCCACCTGCTTTCTCTGCCCATCCTCGAGCTCGAAATGCATATGAAGCACGAATTGATTACCAATCCGATGCTCGAAATGCAGGAAGAGGATGAGTCCCACGAAACGGAAGCAGAGAAAAAAGAAAACGCTGAATCGAAAGAATCCGACCAGGATTTTGAGCCCGATACGGATATCGAGTCCGTTACGGAGAGCAACACCGAGGATCTGAAAGAGACCATCGACGAAGCGAAAGAGCTCAGTGAGATTCTGGATACCTGGAACGACTACCATACGGACGAGCGCATGTCTTTCCGTGATGGCCCTGAAGAGGTCGATCATGAAAACACACTCCGCATCCAGGAAGACAAAAAACAGGACTACCTCGATCAGCTCGATAACTTCGAACTGACAGAAGATGAACACGATTACGCTACCGACTTGATCGACACTGCCAACGCGCACGGGTATCTGGCAGAAGATTTCAACATCTACAGCCTGGCTTCCGAATACGGCATCGAGCCCGACCGCGCTGACGAAATTCACGAGATAGTATTGCACCTCGATCCGGCCGGCATAACCGCGCGAAACATTCCCGAATGCCTGATGGCGCAGCTTACTCCCGATCAGCTTGAAAACCCAATTCTGTCGGGAATCATTCAGGAAGATTTCTGCGACCTCATCCACAGACGATATCAAAATATAGCTTCCAAGTACCGGATCACAGTCGATGCGGTTCTGGAAATTAAAGAAGAAATATCCGTACTCGACCCCAAGCCGGGATTGCGCCTTGTCACCAGCGAGACTAACTACATGGTTCCGGATGTGATCATCAAGAAGATCGACAACGAATATGAATTGATCATCAACGACGCCTTCATGCCGAATATCATCATCAGTCGCCGTTATCGCGATATCATTAAAAACATGGGCAAGGATCGCGACGCGCTGAACTACGTGAGAAGCAAAATCAATTCGGCAAAGTTTCTCATTAAATCGATGTATATGCGCAACCGTACCCTTGAGAGGGTGATGCGCTCCATCATCCAGCATCAGCGTCAATTCTTCTACAACGAAACCGGAATCCTCGAACCACTTACCTACTCCACCATCGCGGCGGAACTCCAGGTGAATGAATCGACCATATCCCGCGTCGTACGCTCCAAATATGCGGATACGCCATTCGGCGTGATGTGCTTGAAAGACTTTTTCACATCTACCGCCGGCAAGGACAAGAACTACGACGCCGTCTCGCGTCAACTCGTCGAGCGGAATATTCGCGAAATGATCGAGAATGAGGACAAGCGTAAGCCGATCAGTGATCAAGATATCGCGAATATCCTCAAGGAGCGAGGCATCAGCGTATCACGACGCGTGATCGCGAAATACCGCGAGGGGTTGGGCATTCTGAATAGTCGTTTGAGGAGAAAAGAGTAATGAAGAAAACAACGGTAGCAGTTATTGGAGGCGGACCCGGCGGATACGTCGCAGGGCTGAAGCTGGAACGTCATGGAATTGATGTAGTCGTTTTCGAAAAAGAGCGTTTGGGCGGTGTGTGCCTTAACTGGGGCTGTATCCCCACCAAAGCGCTGGTCAAACCCGCCGAACTTCTTTCCGAGATGAAAAACGCGGAAGAATACGGCCTTCGTACCGATAATCCGTCTGTTGACTATTCGAGTGTTGCCGATCGAAAACAGAAGGTCGTCGAACAGCTCGTGGGCGGTATTGAGTTTATTTATAAGAAGAAGAATATATCTGTGATCAATCACGCGGTAACATCAATCCGAAAGACTGATGATGGATATACCATAACCGCCGATCAGGATTACCTGGCTGAATACGTAATCCTCGCCACCGGTTCCGAACCTGTCGAGCTTCCCTTCATGAAGTTCGATGGCGAGATCGTTTGTTCTTCCAACCACATCCTCAGTATGACCGAGCTTCCCAAGCGAATGATCGTTGTGGGCGGCGGCGTGATCGGATGCGAATTCGCGTCCGTCATGCATCAATTCGGCATAGAAGTGGAGATCGTGGAATTCCTTCCACGGCTGGTCAATACGGAAGACGAAGAGGTTTCCAAACGCCTGGCTATGGCATTTAAAAAAGATGGCATCAAAGTGCATCTGAAAAAAGCTGTGGAAGCTTGCCGCATCGAAGACGGCAAGGCAATCCTGACCCTTTCCGATGGAAAAGAACTCTCCGCGGACAAGGTGCTTGTCAGCGTAGGACGCAAACCACACCTGGGAATCGAATTTATCGACTGCCAGCCGGAGACTGTCAAAGGTAGCGTCGTAATCGACGAGAACATGCGCACCAACCAGCCGAAGCTCTACGCCATTGGCGATGTGACCGGCAAGATGCAGCTCGCACACGTGGCAAGCAAGCAGGGATTACGTGCGGTGCAGGATATACGCAATCGCATCGAAAATAAAGAAGTATCACATACAGAAATTCAATACACAGACATCCCACGCTGCACATTCACTCATCCCGAGATCGGCTCCGCCGGACTCACCGAGGAACAGGCAAAAGAGCAGTACGGTGAGATTCTTGTAGGCAAGTTCCCGTTTAGCGCAAACGGAAAAGCGCTCAGCATCGGGCAGTCGTTCGGTTTCGTGAAGACGATCGCCGACGCCAGGAGCCACAAGATTGTCGGGATGCACATCATCGGCGCGAACGCGACCGAGCTTATCGCCGAGGGCGGAATCCTGATTCAAGCGGGAATCGCCATCGAGCAGGCATCCGAGATCGTTTATGCCCATCCGACACTGTCTGAAGCGGTTGCGGAAGCAGTTGAAGACCTGGAGGGCATGGCACTTCACAAGATTTGATTGGATTGAGATATTTGAGATGAACGAACTTCGAAAACCACAATGGCTTAAGGCCGATTCACTCGGATCGCGCAAAACCCGCGAGATTACACGGATGCTACGCAGACTGGAGCTGAACACCGTCTGCGAAAGCGCGAAATGTCCCAACCGCGGCGAGTGCTTCGAGCGCGGAACCGCTACCCTCATGATCCTTGGAGATCACTGCACCCGCAACTGCACGTTCTGCGCGGTGGACAAAACCACTTCGAACCTTCCCGCTCCCGATCCGAAAGAGCCGGAACACGTAGCCGAGACGGCACGCGTCCTGAAACTCAAGCACGTGGTGATCACCATGGTTACTCGCGATGATTTACCGGACGGTGGCGCGGAACACATCGCGAAAGTTATCCGCTCATTACAAGCGAACCGTGGCATAACCATCGAAGTGCTCATCTCGGATCTTCAAGGAAATGAAGAAGCTTTGCGGACGGTCGTTGAGGCCGAACCCGATATTTTGAACCACAATGTTGAAACAATTGAGCGACTCTACCCGCAAGTTCGCCCAATGGCCGATTTTCATCGCAGTTTGGACCTCCTGAGACGTGTCAAAGATATCAGACCCGACATGCTGACCAAAAGTGGTTTCATGGTGGGGCTTGGCGAGACGCGAGAAGAAGTGATCGAGCTTCTACGGACAATAATCGAACACAAGGTGGATATCGTGACCATCGGGCAATACATGATGCCTACGCCACGACATTTCCAGGTGCATGAATACGTTACGCCAGAGACCTTTGGATACTACCAGGTCGAGGGCGAAAAGCTGGGGTTCAAGCTTGTCTGTTCCGCGCCTCTGGTGCGCAGCAGCTACCTGGCGGAAAAAGCGTTCGAGGATGTTGAAACATCATTGGAAAATAACGTTGAGAAAATAGAAGAAAGGAGGTCTGACGGCAGTACATCATTAGCCGATTCTTTCCAATAAACCAAAGAAAGGGGTTACATTATGCAAATCACAATCACTGCACGCCACTTTGATCTGACCAACGCGATCCGTGACCACGTTGAAGAAGCTTGTGAAAAGCTGGAAAAGTACTTCGATCATATCATCAACGTACATCTGACGCTCTCCCTCGAAGGAAGCCGGAACCACGTTGAAATGTCACTTCACGCATCCCACTTCAGCTTACAGAGCGAAGCCGAAGACCACGATATGTATCTTGCAGTAGACACCGTGATCGACAAGATGGAAACTCAGATCAAGAAGCTGAAGGACAAGGTGACTGATCACCAGAAAAAAAGATTGAAGGAAGATTTGCATTTCGTTCAAGCTGATCTCATCGAACGCTATGGCGACGACTCTAATCCAAGAAAGCGTATCAAGACCAAGCGTATCATCGCTGAAACCATGACTGTGGAAGAAGCGATGGATCAGATTGAAAAGATGAAAGATCCTTACCTGATCTTCAAAAACGTTGAGACAGACCGGATTAACGTTCTGGTCAAACGCGACGAGCAGTACTTCAAACTTCTCATGCCGTAACAACGTTCTCAACTTCATAAATAGGCAGCCGTCCTTCGGGACGGCTACCTGTTCACCTGGCGAGGAACTATGGTTGAATTATCCGTAAAAGAGCTCTTCGAAAGAAAAAAGAAAGACCTTGCGCTCTCCCTGATCAGCAGCAAGAAAACGCTGAACAACATGATTTCCGATTCCCAGCTAAACCGTCCGGGTCTGGCCCTCTCGGGCTATCTGGACCGATTCGCCTACAAACGGATTCAGGTGTTGGGTGAAACCGAGATCAGTTTCCTGCAAACACTCGGAGATGACGCTCTCTACGAGCGCATCAAAACCATCTTCGAGTACAGCATCCCATGCATTATCGTCACCAAAGGTCTCACAGTACCGCATCACATCGATTACCTGGCAAACGAGATGAACATCGCGCTGCTCTCCAGCCGGCTCACAACAGAGAAGCTGTTCAACAATCTGAACCGCTACCTGAACGAGTTTTTCGCGCCCAAGAAGACCATCCATGCTACGCTGGTCGATGTCTTCGGGGTGGGCGTGATGCTGACCGGTGCAAGTGGTATCGGAAAGAGTGAGTGTGCACTGGACCTTGTAGAACGCGGTCACCGGTTGATCGCGGACGATCTGGTCAAGATCGCGCTTTCCAACGACACCATTATCGGCACGCCTGCTCGTGACGCGGGTTGGTTCATGGAAGTGCGTGGAGTTGGCATTATTGATATCGAGCGTATGTTCGGTATTCAGGTGGTTCGACAAAGCAAGCAGATCGAGGTACAGGTGGAGCTGATGCCCTGGCGCGACAGCATGGACTACGAGCGTATCGGCTTGAAAAACAATTATGTCGGATACCACGGAGTGAATATTCCCGTGATCTATCTTCCGGTATCACCCGGAAAGAATGTCTCCGTGATTATCGAAGTAATCGCGATGAACCATATCCTCAAAAGCTTCGGTTATGACGCGGCGGAAGCGTACACCAGACGCCTCCAGGAAGAAATCAGACAAAAAACCCTCGCGATGAGGAAATAAAGATTGACCTGAAATCAGGATCGAAAGCAGTATCGGGATGACAGAAAAAACAACGATCGTACAAAATAAACTGGGCTTGCATGCCAGACCATGCACGCTTATTGTTAAGACAGCGAACAAGTTTCGCTCGGATTTCAAGATTATCAAGGATGACATGGAAGTCAACGGCAAGAGCATCATGGGTGTCATGACACTCGCCGCGACGCGTGGCACAGAGCTGAAGCTCTGGGCTCACGGCCCGGATGAAGAATACCTCATCCAGGAGATCGATCACCTGTTCGAGACCAGATTCGACGAGGAATAATGCAGACTTTGAAAGGACTGGGCGTTTCCCAGGGTATTGCTATCGGAAAAGCGGCTCTTAAAGAAAGCCGGCCGATGACGATACCCGAACGACGTATCGAGAAGCAGAGAATTGAAAAAGAGATCGCACGGCTGGAAGCATCTATTGAGAAAGTAGTATCTGATATCGATCGACTGATCAATGAATTCTCATTCTCGGATGTCGAAAAGGAAATCCTCCATTCCCATAAGCTCATCCTGCAGGATCCGGAGCTGAGGAAAAACGTTGTCCGCATTCTGGAGGAAGAGCTTATAGGGCTCGAAAATGCAGTCCACAAACATTTCTCCTATGCCATTGGTATCTTCGAGAAAATGGATAACGAGTATTACGCGGAACGGGTTTCCGACTACCGCGAGATCGCGAATCGTCTTCTTGGACATATGATGGGATACGAAGAAGACATGATGAGCAACCTGAGCAAGGACACGATCTTGATTCTAGAAGAAATACCCGTGTCGTTGCTGACAAAAGTAGCCAAACAGGGCATCGCCGGTATCATCTCTGAAATCGGCAGCCGTACTTCGCACAGCTCGATTGTCGCCAGAGCGCTGGGAATCCCGGCTGTGGTGGGCGTTGAAGGCATACGTAAAATTACGGGCCAAGGTGATGAAGTGATCATCGACGGTTATTCCGGCGAAGTGATCATCACCCCAACCGACCAGAAGATCGAGCTATACAAGCATATGATCGAGCAGGAAAAGCACCGTTCCCTGGAGCTGATGAAGCTGGTCGATCTACCTTCTCGAACCAAAGATGGTGTCCGCGTCAATCTCCGCTGCAACATCGAGCTGCCGGACGAACTCGCGCACGTCAAGCGCATTAATCCCGATGGTATCGGGCTATTCCGCACCGAGTTCCTGTATATCAGCGATAACGAGCTTCCTTCCGAGGATGAGCAGTTCGAGATCTATAAAATGATCGCGGAAGAGCTTAACCCTAAACCGGTAATTGTACGCACTGTCGATATCGGAGGAGACAAGCTCCATAATCTGATCAACCTCCGACATGAAGACAATCCCAATATGGGCTGTCGTGGCATACGGCTTTCGCTTCGCCACCCGGAGATGTTTCACGCGCAGATTAAGGCAATCTTGCGTGCGAGCCATTACGGCAATATCCGCGTCATGTTTCCCATGGTATCCAGTCTGGATGAGCTCCTGCGCGCCAAACAACATATCAACGAGTGTATGAACGAACTGCGTAAAAACGAGATTCCTTTCGACGACGATATCAAGTTGGGCGTGATGATCGAAGTACCATCCGCGGCTATGATATCCGACACGCTCGCGCAGCACTGCGATTTCTTCAGCATCGGAACCAACGATTTAATTCAATACACGCTGGCTGTGGACCGTACCAGCGAAAATGTTACAGACTACTACAACCCCTATCACCCAGCCATGATGCATCTGATCACGCTGATCGTCCAGAATGCACGGAAATACAACCTTCCTGTATCGGTCTGCGGCGAGATGGCCTCGGATCGCGACTTCATCCCAATCCTGCTTGGTCTCGGCATCACCGAACTCAGCGTCAATCCGGGCTCGGTTCTCACCATCAAGGAATTTATCAGCAAGATCGATTCCTGTGTCCTTGTGGAGCTGGTTCTGGATATTCTCGATCAGATCACATCGAAAAATGTTAAAAAGATTATTGTGAAATGGAGGGAGAAATATGGCATTAAAATTTGATTACACCCACCTGTTATATTCCAATAAAATCCAGACCGGAATCAAGCCGGAAGAATTAGAAAACAGCCGTGCCCGTTGCGAAGACGCGCACCGCAAGATATTGGAAGACCGCAAGAACAACGTTCTTGGCTTCTATGAACTACCCGATTTCGACACCAGCAAAATCCGCGCGTTCGTCGATGAGGTTCGCGAAGAATTCGACACGATGGTCGTGCTGGGAATCGGTGGCTCCGCGCTTGGTAACCGTGCGCTCTATACCGCCCTCAAGACGGAGAAGGGCCTTGATCGCAAACTCTTTATCGCGGACAACGTCGATCCCTATATGATGAAAGATATCCTGGATCAGGTCGAGCTCCCACGTACACTATTCAACGTAATCACCAAGAGCGGAACGACCGCTGAGACGATGAGCACGTACCTGATTGTGCTCAACATGCTTCGCGATGTATTCGGCCCGAAGTATAAAAAACATGTGGTTGTCACCACCGATGCCGAAAAAGGTTTCCTGCGACAGCTTATCAAAAAGGAAGGATACCGCGACTTCGAGGTTCCGGGCAACGTGGGCGGAAGATTCTCCGTCCTTACCGATGTAGGACTGGTCTCGTCGGCGTTTGTCGGTATCGATATCGACAAGTTACTCGCCGGAGCCAAGGCCATGCGCACGCGGTGCGAAAACGACGATGTGCTGAAGAATCCAGGCTATCTCAACGCGCTCTTGCATGTGCTCTACATGGAGAAGGGAATGAACATCTCCGTGATGATGCCCTACTCCAATCCGCTCTATGACATGGCAGACTGGTATCGCCAGCTTTGGGCGGAAAGCCTCGGTAAGATGAACGATTTGAACGGAAACAAGGTATTCACCGGCCAAACACCAGTCAAAGCGCTGGGGACAACCGATCAGCACTCACAGGTGCAGCTCTACGTGGAAGGTCCGAACGACAAGGTAACCACCTTCCTCGGACTGGAAAAATTCACCTGGGACTATGAGATCCCGGGCATCTATCCCGAACGCGATGAAGTCAACTACCTCGGAGGCCAGAGCTTGAGCCACCTGCTCAACGTGGAACGTCAGGCGACCGAGATCGCACTCACCGACGCTGGGCGTCCAAACTGCACTATCCTCTTCCCCACACTGGACGAGTACCATCTGGGCGAATTCATCTTCATGTACGAGGTGCAGACCGTATTCGCCGGCAAGCTTTTGAATATCGATCCGCTGGACCAGCCGGGCGTGGAAGCAGGCAAGATCGCCACCTACGCCATGATGGGCAAGAAGGGCTTCGAGCAACGCAGAGCTGACATCGAGGCATTCATGAAATCCAAAGCGGAGAAAGGAAAGATACTTTGAGTAAATTCAACACAAACGATTCAATGTACGAAAACATCATTCATCTGCCCGAGCAGGTGATCAAGGCGTATCATAACGCCGATATCCGGTTGCCGGAAGCATTTCAGGCACCAGAGAATATTAACCGTGTCGTCGTAAGCGGCATGGGCGGCTCCGCTATAACCGGCGACCTGATTGCCGCCCTTTTCAGTAGCATTTTCCCCGTCGAAGTGATCAAGGATTATCAACCCAACTACGTCGATAATCAGACTCTGCTGATCGCCATCAGCTATTCGGGTAACACCGAGGAAACCCTCTCTTGCGTGGATATCGCTCGCAAAAAGGGCGCGTATATCGCAGCAATTACGACCGGCGGTTCGCTCCAGGCAGCGCTTCTTCCCAACGACTTGTGGGTCAAGGTACAGGACGGTTACCCTCCACGAGCCGCAATCGCGTACCTCTTCTTTTCAGCGATCCGTATCCTGGAGACTTTCAAGCTGATCGAGCCACAGGAGGCAGCTGTCAAAAGTGTTATCGCGATGCTGATCAAGAAAGCCGGCGCAATTGCTACCAGTGTCGATCAGGAATATAATTTCGCCAAACAGGCCGCGATGGACCTCGATGGGAAGATCCCGGTGGTTTATTCGGCAAACCCGAAGCTGAATCCAGTGGCGTATCGCTGGAAATGTCAGCTCAATGAAAACGCGAAAATTCCCGCCTTCAGCCACACGCTACCCGAGATGAACCACAATGAAATCGAAGGGTGGGAATCAGAAAAACTTCGCAAGAATCTCTTGCCTATCTTCTTGCAGGACATGCGGGAAGATGAGAAATATTTAAAACGAATTCGCGCCATGCAGGATCTGTTCACCCGGGACTCGGTACCATCGATGGTCTTCTATGCCGAAGGAGAAACATTGATGGAGCAGATGTTCTCCCTGATTTATCTGGGCGACATGATCAGCTACTACCTGGCGATCCTGAACGACACGAACGCAACGGCAATAAACTATATCAACTACTTGAAAAGCAACATATAAGGAGAAGCCCATGAAGGACGAAAAGCATCTTTTCACGTCTGAATCCGTAACCGAAGGGCATCCGGATAAAATGGCGGATCAGATTTCAGACGCGGTTCTTGACGCGATCTTCGCGAAAGACCCATACGCAAGGGTCGCCTGCGAAACATTCCTCACTACCGGTATGGCGCTGGTCGGCGGAGAAATTTCCACCGATTGCTACGTACATATCCCGGAGATCGTACGCGAGACGATCCAGAAGATTGGATATGACAATGCCGATTACGGCATCGACCATAAAACATGTGCTGTCATCACCACGATCGACAAACAGTCACCCGATATCGCAATGGGTGTGGATAAAACCTCTACCCACAACATGATCGGCGCTGGAGACCAGGGCATGATGTTTGGCTATGCCTGCCACGACACCCCTGAATTCATGCCGATGCCCATCATGCTGGCACACAAGCTGGTTAAGCATCTTGCAGCCGTTCGCAAAGGCTGCAAAGACTGCCCACCGCAGATCAAATACCTTCGTCCCGACGGAAAATCACAGGTCAGTATCGAGTACCTCAACGGAAAGCCCCATCGCGTGGAAGCCGTCGTAATCTCGACCCAACACAACCCGGAAGCGACGCATGATCAGATTCAGGCGGACATGATCGAGCACGTTATCAAGCCGATTATCCCGGCGGAAATGATCGATAAGAACACCAAGTTCTACATCAACCCAACCGGAAAATTCGTGCTTGGCGGACCGCACGCGGACACGGGACTCACCGGACGTAAAATTATCGTCGATACTTATGGCGGCAAAGGCAGCCACGGCGGCGGTGCGTTCTCCGGTAAAGACCCGACAAAGGTTGATCGTAGCGCATCCTACGCGGCACGCTATATCGCAAAGAACATCGTCGCAGCCGAGTTGGCAAACGAATGCGAAGTACAGCTTGCTTACGCGATCGGCGTCGCAGAACCTGTATCCATCATGATCAACACATTTGATACAGGTAAGGTATCGGATGAACAGCTTGTCAAAGTGGTTCGCGAGATCTTCCCGCTCAGCCCGGAAGATATCATCGAGCAGCTCAAGCTTCGCCGGCCGATTTATCAGCTCACGGCGGTATACGGCCACTTCGGACGCGAGCTTCCGCAATTCACATGGGAAAAAACCGACAAGGTCAAAGAACTGCTGAGTAAACTGTAGAACCATCAACTTCTGGATGTTGATTGTTGCTACGTCAGATAATTTCGTTAGGGGTGAGTTCGCTCACCCTTATTTTCATGTAACGGAGAGGATATGATCCATTCAAGCGGAAAGGCTATACCGCTATATGTAACCGAATCATTCTGTGTTTTCGAGGGTACTCTGGTTCACCGGAACCGACTCTATCACGGTGACGCAGCAACATCGAAATTCCAGGAACTGTCCCATCGAGAGCCCCCCATACAGTGGCTTTCGGAAGTTGAAGGAATGTTCCATTTCGTGATGAAAGACGATGGCGACAACATCTACTTCGGCACAGATCGCTACGGGCTGTTGCCGTTATTCTATCGCTTCGAGGACAGGCTGGAGATATTCTTCAACCCATGGAAACATCGAGACGACCTCCGCCTGAACGACGCCTCCTGGTGCACGCTTCTCGCAGGAGGGATAACCGTTGGTGACCGTACCGCCTATCAGGGCGTGCTGGAGTGCATGCCCGGCGTTTTGTACTGCTTCGATAGGCTGAACCGCAAGCTTACCAAGCACGTATGGTCTGATAATGCGGTGTCGCACGACCGAAATGAGCTTCCCGACCAATCGCCATTCGACAACCTGCTTCCGATCCTCGACGATCCCGATGCATGCTACGACCTTGCGCTTACCGCCGGGCTCGATTCACGCCTTGTGCTATCCGACGCGCTACGCAAAGGAATCCGACTCGAAACCTTCACCTATGGACTCGAGGACGAACCGGACATGCTTACAGCTGCACAGCTCGCTCTCAAGGCCAAGACCCTTCACCGCAATATCAGCTTCGACAGCGTTTCTGCAAAACCCGCCTACACCGAATCGCGCATCATGCGGCTGGTCGAGTATGGCTTCCACGGACGAAGCGTACCGCAGGAATCGGGCTGGATCGCAAGCAACCGAATGCAGGACGGCAATAGAGTGGTTATAACTGGGCATGGCGGTAACTGGGTAGCAGGGAACGCGCTGACCAACGAAATCATGGAGATGAACAACCGTGAAGAGCTGGCTGCGTATCTCACATGGAAAGCCTTTTACAATACGGCGCATTCTTCGCGTGATTTCACCGCACTGCTAAAAGAACAGGTCGCCAAATCGCTCGAGCTGTTACCGGGTGACAAACTCCCCGCCATCGCAGAACGATGGTCGCTGGATAACCCCAAACGCAAGTTCCATACCGGCCCAAACTACTTCGGCCGAGGATTCCCGGTGTTTTATCCTTTCTATCAGTCGAGTGTGGTAAAGCCTTTCCTTTCGCTGCGCGTCACCGAACGTTACAAGCAAAAAGGATACTTCCTTGCGGCCCAGGCATTTATTCACGACACGCCACGAGAAGTCGATCAGATCCCGGTCAATGGGAGAATGCTGGAGAACTGCGGGGCTTCGATAACCGGTCATGTCAAATCGAACCGCATGATCGCGCGTCGTCAGGCCGACCCTCACAACCGCATGCGCAAGTGGTTGCTGCCGTCGGAATTTGCATGGCGGGAGCCAACGAGCTACTTCGCAACCGTAAACTTCACCAAGTTCATGAAGACGCGCGTCGATAAGCAGTTCCCAAAGCTGAAGGAATGCGAGTCAGTACTCCGAAACACCCACTGCAAGATGGCTGCCGATCATCTCAAATGGATGCGTAAGCAGCAGATTTCGCAGATGTCGCCCAATGGCATCATGTGCTGCGCATTTCTTCCGGCAATGCTGGGAATCGACCAGACATGAGCACCTTGCGCAACGTCCGCTGGACTTTCTCGGCCACCGTTCTGAAACGAGCGCTGGTCATCGTACTGTTCCTCTATATCGCACGGATGATAGACAGCGAGGCGTTGGGCTTGTTCGGAACCTACACGCGTCTGATAACGCTGTTGACTACGCTTGCAGTATTCAGCCTGGACGCGTTCTATATCGTCGAGAAAGAGCCTGTTAAAGCGTTTCCGCTCTTCATATCGCTACCACTGATACTCGGCCTGGCGCTGACCATTTTGCTTCCTATTCTGGCAGGCCCTATCGCAGGACTGTACAAGACTCCGGAGCTTAAAAGCCTGATTTTGTACACCTTCCCAATCCTGATGGTGTACGTCCTCAGACAGGTTCTGAAAGTCAGCTTGAAAAAAGAATTTCGATTCAAGGAAACCTCCTTATTCGAGACGGCAAACGTGCTTCTGTACTGTCTCGCGACAGTCTTGTTCCTCTTCTACCGTCACAGTATATGGATTGTGCTGATCGCTTTTTTCTGCGGCGATATCCTGGAGATGCTGCTGGTACTGTTCAGCAAAGGCAGCAAGTTCCCGTCGAAAGTCGCAAATGCGCTGTTACGAACCTCCGCTCACGAGAAAGTCGATCGCTTCAAGCAAAATGCTGGGTTTCTAACAACCACCACTGCCATGCACCTTATGGGCGCTTTCGTGGGGATCGGACCGATCTTCCTGCTGGGGATCGCCTTCCCAGAGCACGGTATCGAATACACCGGTATCTATTTCCTCGCCTGGAACGTCGTCTCGCTGCCAGTCACACTCATGACCGAATCGGCACTGCAAGTGTTCTTCCCCTCTTTCGCACGTATGAACCAGGCCGATATGCAGCGCAACATCCAGCGCTTTCTGTTCTTCACCCTCTCCACGCTGTGGCCGCTGGTGCTGTTTTACATCCTGCTGGCTTCGAAGCTGGTTCCAATGGCATTGGGTGGCGAATGGACGAAGACCTCCGGGTTGATGATTATCATGGGATTGAGCGCACTCACCACACTGTTGATGAATCCGCTGAGCTCCATCCCGCTGGTATTCCGAAAACCGCAGATTGAGCTTTTCTGGCGGATCCTGTCGTTGATCCTGACCAGTGCTGGGCTATTCATTGGCTCACACTTCGGATTCTACTACTCGATTGCTGGATTCGTGGTCGCCAAAGCATTCACGCATATCCTGTTTCTCGGTATCATCTTCCGTATGGTGCGCCTAGATATGACAATGCTCCTGCGCAAGACTGGTTTCATTCTCATTCTGATCGCGATGCTTGCCGCAGCGATGGTTTTCAGCTATTACCAGAGCCGATGGATCGGTATCGGAATAGCATCTGGCGCTGTAGTCCTTTATTTTTTCATTGCCAATCTGGCGTCTCGAGATGTACTGTTCTCAGAGATCGGAAACCTGATTCGATTGAAGCTCGAACGAGCCGAAGGAAGATAATGTGGATTATTTCGGACTGACCGACCGGGGCATGATGCGTGGGCACAACGAGGATTTCCTCTTCCTGCCGGACAACACCTCTGTTACCGGACTACCTGCGCACAATACGAAGAAGCTTGGTGAGCTTTTCATTGTGGCGGATGGCCTCGGAGGCTATCGCGCAGGTGAAGTGGCGAGTAAACTCGCTACGCAGTGGTTTGCAATGGAATGGTACTCCATGAACAAGATGCCCAGAACGCCACTCGAGGTCATGCGAATCAATATCGACAACATCAACCAGCGCATCCGCGATTACGCCTACAAGAATCCAGAATATTACAGCATGGGAACGACATTTATCGCCGCTTTGGTTGATGGGCAGAATTTGCATATTCTCTCGGTGGGCGACAGCCGAATCTACGAGTGCCGCGAAGAACAGATCTTCCAGCTTAGCAAAGATCACTCAGAAGTGTGGGAGCTCTATGAGAAGGGTATCATCAGCAAAGACGAGATGCGTAGTCATCCGCTGAATCACCTGGTGACCAGCGCTGTCGGGATCGACTACAAGTTGAGCATCTTCAGCCAGACGACCATGCTGCGCCGCAAGGCTACCTATCTGCTTTGCAGTGATGGCCTTACTGACCTTTTGAGCGATCGAGAGATCAAGACAATCGTCAAGCACTCGTCCGACCTCGACATGGCTGCTTCGACGCTTGTCCAGTCGGCAAACGAGGCCGGGGGCAAAGACAACATTACCGTCGTATTGTTCCGGGCAGACAATTAAATCAGATCGAGAAGCTCTTCCGGATCGTATATAATCAGTTCCGCACCGGCATCTCGCAGTTCATCGACATCCTGAAACCCCCAGCTGACACCAATGGGCATAATTCCGGCATTTAGCGCTGTATTCATATCGATGTGCATATCGCCCACATACGCGGCTTCTTCACGCTCGATACCCATCATTTCGAGCATATAGAGCGTGCTTTCGGGATCCGGCTTAGGCGGGAAATCCGCCTTGTGCCCCATGACGTAATCGAATGGATGATCTCCGAAGAAATACTCGACCATGACCCGGGTGAAATCATCGGGTTTATTGGATAGAACACAGGTCTGTATGCCTTGCTCGCGCAGTTCCTCAAGTAGTTCCTTTATACCTGCATAGATCGAAGTCTGGTGGCTCCAGTTCTCTGCGTAATTTTCGCGGAAGCTGTCCAGTAGCTGTTCAACTGTTTCATCATCCTGATATGCTGGCGGAACGGCTTTCCGAACCAGCTCGAATGCACCATCGCCCACGAAATTCCGGTACGCTTCTACAGGATGCGGTTGCAACCCGATATCCTCAAGCGCGGTGTTCAGGCTTTCAGCAATATCGGCAAGAGTATTGAGAAGCGTGCCGTCCAGATCGAAGAGGAATGCCCTGATACTCACGACAGCTCCTCCTGCTTTGCCAGCACTTCCGCAATGGTATAAAGCGATCCGGTAACGATCACAATGTCATCTTTACTCGCCTCACTCATCGCCATTCCAACCGCTTTCATCACGCCATCAGCGACTTCGAACGGTGTCTTGGTCTGACGTGCAACATCCGCCTGCTCTTCGATATCGGCCGCGCGATCGGATTGATTCTTCGCGATAAATAGCTTGCTCGCGATGGTGCAAATGTCCTCGATCATCCGGTCGAGCTTCTTGTCCCGCAGAATGGCGACGACAAACAGCAAGCGCTTTTCCGGGAACATCTTGCGCACGTTATCGACCAACGCTTTGACACCCTCTTCGTTATGTGCACCGTCGATGATAACAGTCGGTTCTGTGCGAAGAACCTGCATGCGACCCATCCAGTTGACCTTGTTTAGCGCGCTGCGAATTTTCTCTAGATCGTAGGGCAGTCCACGCCGGTTCATATAGTTGATAAACGCTGTGATCGCGGTGGCGGCATTGGTCGCCTGGTGCTCGCCTAAAAGGTTAACGCGGATATCATTTATCTCAACACCCATCCAGCCAGACTGATAATCGAACCGTGTTCCGGTGAGATCGACATGGATGTTCTCCGCTGTGAAATCCACGCCATATTGCAGGACGGGGACCTGCTTCATCAGGGCTGATTCGAGTATCACATCGGTAGCGATCTCAGGCATGCGTCCCATGATGAGCGGCGTACGTGGCTTGATAATCCCTGCTTTTTCGCGTGCGATCAATTCGATGGAATCACCCAGGCTTTTGGGGTGATCGATCGAGATACCGGTAATGACACTGACGGTGCTCTTGAACGGGTTAGTGCCGTCCAGTCTTCCGCCAAGTCCAACCTCGAAAATAGCTGTATCGACCTGCTCGCGGTGGAAGATATAGAATGCCATCGCGGTGCTGATCTCGAAGAAGGAGGCTTCGGTTTCGTCAAAATCCTTCTGCCATTCGAAATAGATCTCCAGCAACTTCTGGTAGTCGATGTTCTGCCCATTGATACGGAAACGTTCGCAGTAATCAATCAGGTGCGGCGAGGTGTTCATGCCGGTTGTCTGTCCATGTTCGAGTGCCATCGCTTCACACATGGCAGACACGGAGCCTTTGCCGTTGGTGCCTGCGATGTGCAGTCCGGACAATTTTTTATGAGGTGAATCCATCCGTTCCAGAATGGCTTCCATCCGCTCCAATCCAAGCTTTACGTTGCTTGAATGGCGCTGATATATGGTATCGAGGAAGGTTTTATAGTCCATTTTCATCCTTTTCAGTGGTAGAGGATAAGAAAAAAACCTTCAAGCGGAGCCTGAAGGTTTAAAACGTTCTTATACTCGATTACTGGTACTGCTCCGGAAGTACGTGGTTAGGATATTCCTTTTCCCACGGGCATTGTACGATAATCTTGATCAGTTTTTTCTTTTCCTCTTCGGGTAAGAATTTTCTGGTTTCGGGATCCATGTTCTTGCCCTGTTCTGTCCAGAGGCCTTCGATGATATATTTATCGCCGGCGGCTTTCTCGGGGCATTCAAGGATAGCGTCGAGGTAGCCCATGCGCTTCAGATCGGCGGTGTCTTCACTGCCATCGGCGTTGAATTCAAGGTTGCGCTCGATCATATAGCGTTGAACGGCGAAGTAAATCTGTTCCATGTTCTTCACGCACTGCGTTGACTTTTCTTTCGCTTCAAGATCGAAGAATTGCGGTAGTGCAAGCACGAAGATCATTGCCAGGAAAGAGATTATGCTGATAACTTTGTAGATGCTGAATCCACGGCTGTCACGGATCATGTTTTCTCCCACACTGTTTTTTCTAAGTTTCTGGCGGGGCAGCTTTCCCGTCAAGTTTTTTTATGCCTTATCCTGCCTGCGCTCCGGAGCGCCGGTGCCCAAGTCATTCCATCTCTCTTATTCTTGATCTATCATGTAAATCTCGCTATTCCATATATCAACATAAGGAGACGTGCGGGCAGAAATATCTCGATCAGAACATCGAAGCGTATGGACGCCACTCAAGATTCAGGCCAAAGCTAAGCCGATCCGACTGCCTGCCGCCGTCTTCGATAGCATCGTCGTCAAAGTAATCGGTACGGGTATATCTTGCGGCAAAAACGAGCAACATCGAATCGCTGAGATAGTTTGTGACTTCCGTTCCCAGTTCATAGTCGAGGTAGCTGTAGTCAACATCCTTATCGAAGAGATAGTAGCCGATGTTGGCCTGAAGCTCGCATGCAAGGCGATCGGTAATCTGATACAGGTACGAAGCGCCCGGCGTTATCGACAGAACGGTGAAGTCAGTCGTCTCTTCAGTCTTATCATGCTCATCATAATCAATATCCTCATCGGTATTTTTTACATGCGATATAGAGTATTTGACAGGAAATGTCACGTTTATCTGGCTGCGGGTCGAGGTATTGTCCCAGTAATTCACCGAGCCACTAAGGCCGTAGCAAGGGCTCTCCGATATCAGCTTTTTCTTGCTCTCGTAGCTTGAATTGTACGTTCGCTCATAGTGATAATATCCGTACTCGTAGAACCCATCGAGCTCATAACGTAAACCCTGATACCTCCTCATAAGCGTTCCGCTACGTGCTTCACGTGTCATATCCAGGAATTGATCGTAGCTGAGCTGTAGCCCCAAGCCATCCATCACATCGCGCCAGAAAGTGGTCTCGTAGGCGTTATTGTAGAAATCGAGCGCGTTGACGTAAGCTGTCTTGCTGTCGAGGTATTGCGCCAATTGAAGAATCTGTTCGTCAGTCAGCTTTATATTGTGCAGATCAGTCAGCCGATCCGCCATCCATTTCGCCCGAACGACGTTGGTCACATCATGGAGTCTCCCGTGACCAAAACCAACAGAAATCGACGCCTCAAGGTCTTTGGTCTCGGTCTTAGAATTGGAGTAATCATCGTTCTTTTTGTCATCGTTCAAATATCCATCAATATAGGTATTCATAGCGACGTAATAGTCATCACGGACATAGTGCTGACTAGCAAGGCTCTGCCTTACCCTCAGGTAATAATCTCTGTTATAGCTATTGTTGTACACTTCCGTATCACCGCTATCGTTGATGTACTGACTATATTCTTGCTCATTTCGAGACCAGCTGAACGATGGATTGAGCATGAGATCGTAGCAAGTGCCTTCACTTTCAAGCTCTCTGTCATACCGAAATCCAAAGCCATATCCGTAACTCTCTCGTTCGTAGATCGATGAATCGTTTTTATAGCCATAGATTTCCGAATCAGTCGTTTCAAGAGCCGGAAAATTGGAATTCTGGTTCGACAGAGAATATTGCCCGTCAAGATCGACGTTCAGCTCATGATAACCCCATTTTCCGCGCTCGAATCGTTTAATAAGAGATGGTAGATTGTCACCCGCGATCAGGTTCAAGCACATCATTGCCAATAGTGCAATAAACATTTTCGCATAAAACCTCCTGAATATAAAGAAAGAGTAAGCCAAGCTTACTCTTTCGATTGTGTTCAGTCAAATAGTTTTTTATATGCCATTTCGTTTTGGCAAAGCCAAAGCCGACGATCCACTAACATGAATTCGCTACGCGAACTCACATCGCTCATGATTTCGTTTTGGCTTCGCCAAAGCCGAAATTACTTTAGCAGGATCATCTTGCGGGTCCGGCTATCGTTTGGCGTGTTGATTCGATACAGGTAAACGCCAGATGAGCAGGATTTCCCATCATCGTCGGTACCGTTCCAGGTTACGCTGTGGTTACCGGCCGTGAGATTTTCCTCACACAGCGTCTTGACCTTACGTCCTCTGATATTGTACACGCTGAGCTCTACTTTACCGTCCTGCGGCAGCGAGAAATGAATCACGGTGTCTGGATTGAAAGGATTGGGGGCGTTTTGCAGCAGAGTTAGATTCGTGGGTGGAATGAGATCTTCATCCGATTCTCCCATATCTTCTCCAAACCAGTCCAGTGCATCGGCGAGCATTTCCATGCGCGCTTCGTCCGAGCTGACCTGCGAGAGATCGAAGGAGAAATAGAACGCCTTATAAATGAGGTTATCGATCCATGTCGCGCAGACACCGTGATAAAGATATGCTTGTCCGTTGATCGGACCATCTTCGAAAATATATGCGTTATGAGAGCCAATACCGGGATTCTGTACCTGATCCTCGTACCAGGAAGGGCATGCGTCCTTTTCGAAGATACAATCCGGGCTATTGGCATAAACATCGAGCTCATCACCCTGAGTTCCCACGGGGGAATCTTCCAGACAGACGATCGTACCTTCTGCATAGCCGATGTAGTCGGGGCCGGCCAGGCCGTTGGTTCCGCCACCGATCGTTGTCCCGATGTAGGATGTACGGAAGTAGGCAGTCAGAAGCAGCTTGCGCGGATCGGAGTTGGGTGTTCCGCTTTGAGAATACGCGAATCCATCCGACGCGAAGAAAACGTTCTTCGGCTCTGTTTCGGTTCCGGAATCGAGATATTCCACAAGCGCTGTGGAGAGTGTGTCGCTGTCTTCACCAGGAGCACCCGAACTTGCGAAAACGATGATACTGGAATACTGACCCGGGAACCTGAATGATGCGTATTCCTGCCAATCGTAGATGTCGTAATCGATGTTGAGATCATCGAGTATATCGATGTAAACTGGATACTCGATGTTCTGCCAGTCCTGCGTACCGGAATAGGCGAGCAGCACCGTCACATCCTGCATAGGCAGCGTATTGAAGGTATAGATGTTATCCGGCGCACCATTAGGTAATGTCGAAGTATATCCATTTTCATCTGAAGCTTCCAGATAGTATTCGACACTCGAACCCTGCGGGATATCTCCAGTAGTAAAATGGTACGTGGTTCCATCAACGCTGTCGTAGGATGTGGAGATCCATTCACCGCCGTAGCGATAATACAGCATAGCCGAATCGACCGCGCTCATATCCACGATGGTTACATCGAAGCCGATGTATGAATCGAAGGTATTGCCCATCGCTTCATGCGTGATAACCGGAGCTTGCATGTCCTCTGAAGGGTAGAAACGGATCGCCAGCTCGTCGTGTGGCAGGTTTCCTTCCGGCTCGAAACCTTGCCAGACGCTTCCGGTTACCAGTTCGCGCAGGTAACAGAGACCCACATCGGTGGATTCATTCTGGATGGCAATTGTGGAACTTTGGCCAAAATCATGCGGCGCTTGTGTTCCGGTCTGGTAGGTTGTGACATTCTGATATTGCATGAGGATATCGCCGTTTTCGTATAGAACAACCTCGAAATTGAGGTACTCAGCAAGGTCGGTTCCGGAGTGGAACCGGAAATCGTGCCACTGAATCACGCAGTAGCGATCCGGGGCTGTGCCGAAGGTTTGGTAATAGATATCACCAACACCTTCGTCAGCCTCCAGGTCATCCCAAAACACGGCGATAAGACCCGGCATCTGGGAGTATCCGGGAATTGGGTACGTCCAGTTGAAGACGTTTCCGTCATTGCCCCAGCCGTTATTCGGATAGGGCTGGTACCAGGTGTTTTCGCCAAGGAGCATTTCTCCATTTGTGTCAACGTAGAAGGAGGAGTACATGATCCCGTAGAATGGGAAGTCGAATCCGAACTCGAGCGGTTCGGAAAAGTTATCGTCACCGGAAAAAGAATCAACACCCGCCATGATCGCGGATGTGCCGGTCTCGGAAATATCGATCCAGTTGTATGTCGGACCGCCATCGGTTTCGCTATCCGTCCACATGTAGCTGAAGCTGTCCGGCCCACCCTCGCCGAAATGCTCGGCTACTATGAAATCATCAGTAATCACATTGTTGGTTTGGTCGCCATCTTCCAGGTCGATTGTGAACGTGATGGTGTATTCGCCTTCCATATCCGGCGTACACGAGATCGGGAAGGTAAAGGCAATAGAGTCACCACCCGGGATCGATTCCGTGCAGCTCGCTGTTTCGTCGAAGAACACTTCCTCACCAGAATCGATGATGAGGCAACTGACGTCGAACGAACTGGATATCGTACCAGTTCCATCATTGAAGATGGATAGAGCAGGATAGAGTTCTCCTTCGAGGTAGGTCATCACCTGCGGCGCGAGGATACGCTGTGCGATGAGGTCAATCTCCGGGGCTTGCTCGACGATAACATCAACCTCGTCGCTGGCAGAGCTGTTCTCGTTGGTCACAGTAAATGTGAGTGTCTGAGTTCCATACCAGTCAGGAGATGAGAACGTCACGTCGAAATCATCAATCACTACATTGATATCGGTATTGCCTGTAACTGCCAGGCTGGCGTCATCAGGCTGAGCGTTATCGATGTACTGACTGAAATCGACCACAAGTTCCTCGCCCTGCACAAAGCTGAAGCTTTCCGGCAGGTCGATCTCGGGGTTGACATCATCCAGCGAGCCGACGAGTACGTCGTCGATCAGAATACCATAAGTATCTGCTTCCCAATAGAATGCCAGATAGACTGACTGCCCAACGTAGCTTTCCAATGAAATGTTGTAGCGTTCATAGGTATTGCCCACATCATCCGTATCGAGCAAGGTATAATCGAAATCGTTTATCTCTGGGTCTTCATTGGATAGTAAAACCTGCAAGTTTTCTGAACTCACCCAGGATCGGGCGTAGAAGTGAAGCGAATCGCCTTCCGAAACGGTGAATTGAGGAAGGATGACCCAATCTTCGTTTTCGTTCGGGAAGTAGTTCTGGCAGAACATCGCATGAGTGCCGCTATGCGCGTAATCCGCGTTTTCAATGACCGACCACTGGTTTCCGTCACCATCCTCGTCGAGGATCGTCCACCCATTGGGAACCGCGCCTGTCTCAAAGTTTTCCTGTACCACCCATTCCGCGCTAACCGTGCTCAACAACGCGATCATAACAACCGCAAACCACATCTTTTTCATTTATGCCTCCTGTTAGTACTAATGCAAGGTAATTTCTGGAGAATCGAAATTGACGGTCCACTCGAGTTCACCCTCCACGGTGCCGCCAAATGATACGTTCTCGCCGAAGTAGATCGACAAAATTCCAGGTGCTTTATGCTGCAACGATGTGTCGATCGCTCCGCCGCTCATGTTGTAGTTGGTATTGATGCAGATCAGCGCCGCCATACCGCCATCCTTTCCACCAGCTTCGATCGCTTTTGTGATCAGCTCGGGATTATCTGCGGTGTAATCGACAACGCGGTCGTTCTTGAATGTCAGGCGCGGCTGGAAAATATGCTCACCAAACGCCTGCCCTACTTTCGAAGAGAATGTTCCGGTCAATGTCCCGGGCTTGGGAAGGATCAGCACCTTGCCACCGGGGAGATTGATGATCGGGCTTTGCCTCGGGCTATCACCGAAGGAGCCGTATTCGCACACAACCTTATCGATTTCGAACCGCAGTGTCGCCCCTTGTTCCTTGATCTCCATAAAGCGGTGACTCTGGAGTTTGCTTCCTACAGCGTCAGTAGCTTGATAAAGTTTGGCGTAATCGATATCCAGCGCTTTCCAGAAACGAATCTCGGAGAGTATGTCGCTCTCCTGCAAAGTCTCTTTCATTAGGCCGGGCATGATCGCAACGCGAACACCATTTTTCGCTATGATCTCACGGCTCTTCTCGAATCCGCGCGCCCGAATCGCCATACGTTCATCGCCTTCCATCGGGATATAACGAGCTTCACCATTGAGGTTCAAAAACACGTCGTGCTCTTGAAGAAGCGCATTGAATCGCTCGTAATCATGGGTCAGCGCTGAAAGTGAATATTCGCTGTTCTTTGCTTTGATGAAATCGGCATGCTGGTAGATCAACGTCAGGTCGATCTGCCGACGACCTGCTTCCACCAGGAGCTTTTCAACCAAAGGCATGTTGTATTTTCCCGTAGTCACCAGGAGCTTGTCACGCGGACGCAGCTTGAGACAGTCGTTGAGCAGCTTCACCGCCAGGAAATCGAGGTTGATTCCGTAGTTTTCCTTAAGGATGGCGTTGAGTAGCTCGCGGCTATTCATCGGACTGGATGCGGTGTTTTTCCCAAGTGTGAAGTCGATGACATAATTCAAGGCACACGCACGATAGTACTTCTCTTTATTGTTATATGGCGCGTCGTCTTCGATTCGGATGAGCCCCTCACCCAAGAGTCCTTTCAGATTATAGTGAACCTTCTGCTTGCTGACACCGAGGATATCTGCCAGTTGCTGACAGGTGGCGGAGTTGAGAATCAGTTCGTTCAGAATCCTGAACTTGATGTCCGAGCCCAGCTCTTTGATCTGCGTATGTTTATTGATAATGAAAACGTTCTCAATCATGTTCGCTCCTTCGTGACTGATGGTAGAACGATAAAACCATCGGTCGGCACACAAGTCAACGATTAATGCATGACTCAATTTCACATATCCCCAACTAACAGTCAAGAACTTTTTGACCAATAATTTCATTCAGCACGGAATCGATACACGGAAAGCCTGCTCCCCGAACGGCGCACCATACCTTTATTATATTATTTATAACAGCACGATAGAACCACGGAATGACTCGGATCGACCCCAGGGCATTTCGCCTACTCCCAGCCAATGCAAGAAGTATTTTTCACAGTTTCTCATCGAGTAGTCAAAAAGATATTGACAATATTTTCCAGCTTGTGCTCAATCGGACCCATGAATAATATTCCACAAGGAGGCTCAAAAATGCGGAACATTATCGTGGTTCTTCTTCTCTCGCTCACGTTCAGTGCGTGGGCTTCATCCACAGACTACGTATTCTCAGTAGATTCTTCAACTTATACCGAAATCACCGGCGTCGAACTCGTCGCAGAGAGTGAAACAAACGAAACGGCATCCGGTATCGATATCGGATTCGATTTCACCTACAATGGCGAGGTCTTCACACAGTTTGGTGCCTGCTCAAACGGTTTTCTGGTCATCGGTGACGGCACGACGAGTACACGAAGCAACGACCTTTCCAGCAATTTCTATTACCCGCTTGTCTGTGCACTGTGGGACTATCAGCGCGTCGGATACGACACCGGCTCCATCAGCTATACAGTTGAAGGTAGCGCTCCGAATCGCATCCTCAAAGTCCAGTTCTACAATATGTACTGGTATAAAAGCATGGATCCGATCAACGTCGTGAATTACCAGATATGGCTCTACGAGACGACCAACGATATCGAATTCCATTACGGAACATTCGGTACGGCGCCGGGCGGAACCGCCAGCGCTTCGGTCGGCATGAACATGCGCCAGAACGGCGAAACACAGTTTGTAAGCATCACACCCGGCGATCCAGCAACCGCCAGCACGACCGTTGACAATAACGAAATCGGCGCAAGCGAAGCCGGATACTTCTATAATGGCCTTGTTTACCGGCTTGCATACAACCCGGCGAATCAGGTCATCAACTCCGCCGTTGTAACGCAAGCCAGTTCGAATGGCGTTGAACTGGGAAGCGTTAACCAGCAAATCCTGCGCATCGATGTAAATACGACCAACTCAGGTAGCCCCTACAGCGTGAACGGCTTGACTTTCACCAACAGCGGCACCCTGACCCATGGCACCGCGCACGTATATTTCACCGGATCATCGAGCTCCTTCTCGTCATCCAACGAACTTGGTGACGCGGTTGTATTCACCACAACCGGACAAAGCATGGCCTTTACCTTCGCACAGGAACTCGCCGATGGCAGCAATTACTTCTGGCTTGCATACGATATCCCAGGCGACTACAACTATCTGGACATGACAGCCGATGCCATCGCTACAGCAATTGATATACCCGGCGATACAACCACGCTCACAACGCCAGATCCGGAAGGTTCGCGGCTTGCTGACGACACCACCGCTCCGGCGATCAGCTATAGTTATCTTTCATCTCCATATAGCACGGACAGCCGCACGCTGAACGCAACCATCACAGAAGCGGTCAGCATGAGCGTCACACCACGCATGTACTACAAGAAAAGCTCGAATGCAGATGCATTCGGCACCTACCCGGACGACAATGTTGCCACTTTCGATGGATGGAAGTACGCAGAGGGCTCATATACAGGCAGCGAGTGGAATTTCGATCTGGATGTCAGCCTCATCTATGACGGGCTTACAGACAGCGACGTAGTGCAGTATTTCGTCGTCGCACAGGATGATAAACCGGGATCACCCAACGTGGCTTCGAAGCCGGAAGGCTTGGCAGGTACTGTTGAAGCGCCAGTAACCGCACCAGGCTTCAGCGCGACCTACTCAATCGTTGTACCACTTGCGGGTGATTACTACGTAGGGCCTACCGAGGCTTACACATCACTCTACGATTTCTTCGCATATGCTGAGTCGCGTGGTATCAGCGGTGACGCAACCATCTGGATCACCGGTGACATTGAAGAACCAGATAATGCGGAGCTCGACACACTCGATGAATATGGCGAGGGTGGTTACACAATCACAATCTGCCCGGTTCCAGGTAACCCTGTAACAATCACAGGTGATTTCTCCGGATCTCTGATCGCAATCGACGATGTCGATAACGTGGTGATCGATGGTGGAGACAATATGGAGCTCACCTTCGCACCAATTTATTACCGCGCAAGATGCCTCGAAATCAAGGACGGAACATCCAACACCGTCATCAGAAACTGTAACTTCTTTATCCAGAACGAGTCTATCAATACGAGTGCTTACGGTATCTATAACAGCAACGGTGGAATCGATGAGCTGCTCATTGATAACGTCAATATCCATTCCTGTGGTTACGGTATCTACATCAGCGGCAGTTCCCTGGACTACTGTGAGAATATCACGATTCAGAACAGCCGTATCGGAAGCGACAATACAGATGAATTCTTCCTGGTCGAGCCCATCTACGTACGCTACCAGAACAACCTGACAATCACTGGTAACAATATCGGCGGTTCACTCTCCGATTCATGGGCGCCGCGTGGCGTTGACCTCTACTACGTCACCAACGTCGATGTAACCTCGAATAAAATCCATGATGTACTCTATTCCGGCTCATTCGGTATGGCTTCAAGCGGTATCTTCGTCAGCAATCTTACCGGATCAAACCCGAATATCAACATCCACAACAACATGATCTGGCATTTCGGCGGCGACTGTGACCATCCGACTTATACACCTGCCGGTATCCGCCTCAATGGTGACTCGGTTGGTGGCATCTCGGTATGTTACAATACCGTCTATCTCCCCTACGACGACACCTATGGCATGGGGAGTTACGACAGCGACTTTACATACAGTACCGGTATCATGCTCGATAACAGCAGCGGTATCTGCCCTACGGGAATAACCATGAAAAATAATATCTTCGACAACCGACTCGGCGAGCGCACTGGTAATGACCTCGAAACTTACGCAACTGCTGTCTATATCCGGAGTACAGGTACCTATACTCCGCCGTTCAGCGAAATTTCGAACAACCTGTACTATACCGCGAACGCAGACAACAACGTCATCGCGCTTCACTTTGATAACGATGCCACCTACACATGGTACAACACGCTTGCAGACTGGACCACAGCAACCGGTGAGACCGGAGCAATAAACGCGGATCCGCTTTATGATGTAGCTGACATGCTGCATCTGCTCGATACGTCACCGGCCATTGGCGCTGGCGTAGCCATCACGGAAATCACTACCGACATCGACGGCGACCTGCGCAGCGATCCATCCTGTATCGGTGCGGATGAACGCGAAGGCTTCGTACTTCTTGCCCCGGCCAATATCTCGGTAACCATGTCGGGGGAGATGCTCACCATTTCCTGGGAAGCAGTCCCAGGCGCGATCGGTTACAATATCTATTGGTCCGACGCTCCGAACGGTGAATACGAAATCTACTGGTACACTACCGGAACTTGGATCATGTCATCTCCCAGTAGCACAAAGAAGTTTTTCCGGGTAACCGCTACACAATAAGAAAAAAAGTCAGTATTAATCTTCCCGTGTAGTTGACCCGATTGACACCCGGTGCGTACCTCAACGTGCCGGGTGTTTTCTTTTATCCATGATTATCCGGTTGACACATTTCCCATGACGCAGCGTTTATCCTAGAAGAGAGGAATAACACATGGGATTTTCCGGCACAATCAAAAGATACGCGCCCGGCCTCCTGCTTGTTCTGGCAGTATCGCTCGCGGCTTTTTTCATCAATGAATCGATCAAACACACAGTGCATCTCGAGGCTGTGACCATCGCCATCGTATTGGGCATCATCCTGTCCAACACGCTCAAGCTACCCAAGGCGACCAGCTTTGGAATGCGTTTCAGTTCACATCACATCCTGCAATACGGTATCATCCTTCTGGGATTCAAGCTCAATTTTAGCGCTGTGTTCCACCTCGGCTTCAAGACCATTCTGCTGATCGTCATTTTCACACCAACAGCAATCTTTGCGGCGTATATGTTGGGTAAAGCCTTCCGAATCAAAGACAAGATTCCCCTGCTTGTTGGAATCGGCTCCGGGATTTGCGGCGCGTCGGCAATCGTGGCGATGTCACATGTCGTGAAGGCAAAGGATGAAGAATCGGTGGTGGCTGTCTCGATCGTTAACTTTCTGGGCGCAATCGGCGTGCTGGCCTATTCTTTTATCGCGGCACAGCATTTTATCAGCATTGAGCAATTCGGTATCTGGTCTGGCATCTCGCTTCAAGGCGTGGCACACGCACTGGCAGCGGCATTCGCGGGGGGAGATAGAGCTGGCGAACTTGGAACCATCGTCAAGATGGGCAGAGTGCTGATGCTGGTACCGGTCGCATTGTTCTTCAGCGTCAAGAACCACGAAACGCATGACCCGCAGGCGAAGGTCAAGTTTCCCTTCTATGTGCTCTTTTTCGTTCTGGCAGGCGTCCTGAACAGCCTGAACATCCTCCCGGAAGCGCTGACGGGAATTCTGTCGAAGCTAAGTAGCTGGTTTATCCTCATTGCGATGGCAGCGATGGGACTATCCGTGAAGCTGGCATCGATCCGTAAATCCGGCGCACGTTCGCTGGTAATGGGCAGTATTCTCTTCGTGGTTATCTCGTTAACAACCTTCTGGATCGTATCAGCTATTTATTGAACTCGGACTTGAGAAGCGTGAAGATTAGCTGGTCGTGGAATGTGTCGTTCAGAAAATAGTGGTCGCGTACACGACCGTCGAGCTTGAAACCGGCTTTTTCGAGGATACGTATGGACGGCGTGTTGAAGTCACCTGTCTCCGCGATGATTGAATGCAATGACCAGAAGAAGTCATCCGAAAAAACTTTGCGTAGAAAATGATCGATCATGATTGAGCCAAGACCCTTTCCGCGATGCTCAGGTGGCATGTAATAGCTTATTTCCGCGCACTGGTTGCGCATGTTGTAAGATTGAAGGCTGATCCAGCCAAGATAATCACCAGTCTCCCTGTTTTGCAGCATCTCTACGTAGGCTTTCTTGAGCAATCTTTCGCGCGCTGCATCATGAAATCGTTCCCATCCCTCTTCCGTGTATGGCATTTTTCCGTTACCTACGGGTGTATAGCAGAAATGATCTCTGTTCTCTTCGTTCAATTGCCACAGGTAATACTGTTTCAGCATTGTTTCGTCGTTGTAGAGACGTACAAGTTGTGTATCCAAAATTCCTCCGGTTCTTGATCCGCTAGAAACGCGAGAACGAATGGAAATGTCAAGCAGAGTTATCTACATTCATCGCTATTGACGATTACCAATAAAAAGCAGACCGCAAATGGATGCGGCCTGCTTGGGTAGTATGGCAGAAATCTCTATTACGGTTGATCGCTGGCGATAACCTTGAAAAACAGACGTTCCCCAGCTCCCGGATCGAATACGGAAGTAGGATCCTGTGTCGTTAAGAGGTAACTGTCCGGATTGCACTCGAAATCTGGAGAGGAACCGGCATATACCTTATACCAGACACCATTGAGTTCCGGATAGCTGTTACCTTCGTAACTGCCGGATGTAACTGCGGACCACTCGAGCTCGATCATGGAAGCTACGCAGCTGATCGTTACAAGCGACACACGATCCGGCGCGATATTATCGACGGAATGCCCAAAAGCTGTATCGGATGTCCACAGACCTTCCTGGCGGTGATGCCGAACCATGAAGGTCGCGTCATGAGTGCCGGTTGTGGAGGAGTCGGCCAACGTCGGTGCGTTGTAGATATAGAACTCACTGGAAGTAGCCGGAATAGACGCGATAAATGCCCAGTACTGGTCATCGAGGCGCAGGTAAAGCGTCTGTGAGCTTGACTGAGCAGCCGCCATGAGGACTTCCGCGTTGTCGTAAATCACATCGTTGCTGGAGCGTACAACATCGTCGAGTCTCCACAAGCTGTAGAAAGCTGTAAAATCGTAATTACTGTCATGCGAGCTTCCAGCCCAAAGCACCTGAACCTGATGCCCCTGATCACCCGGGATATCCTTCACATGCGCGATAAACGGACGTGACTGATCAAAGTATACATAACCGATATCAGCAATTGTACCATCTTCGTCGGTGAATGCCAGGTTTCCCGCGTCGATCAGCGGAGATTTGTTATCATCTTCATTCGGACATGATGCCCATGTTGGAGCATAATCATCATCCCAGAGCGGATCTTCATTGTTGATATTCGAGGTAGTCAACGTCATATTCGCACCGCTAAAACCAGACGGGTATTCAAGGTCACAATAAGACACATCCACGGTGCTGTGCCCTGAACCGCTGCTTTTAATGAAGGTGTTGTCGCAATCCCACCAAACGCTATTTGTAACGGTGAGGTTCATTGGGTATCCTGAAAGGCAATACAAGTATAGATCACCATCGTACAGATTCGTATGATTATCGGCAAAAGTACAGTTTGTGATCGAACTTTGCGTGCTGTGCCCGAAGTATATGGATGTTCCGGCCTGTGAGCTGTTACCAGCGAACAGACAACGAATAAGGTCCACATCAGAACGTTGAGTGAAAATCGCGCCGCCCAGATTGGTCGATGCATTTCCGGTGAAAGTACAGTCGGAAATCATTGCACTGGAAACGACCAATGCTAATGCTCCACCTTCATCATCCGAGAAATTATCGGTGAAGTTACAATTCGAGATGGTGATATCATACGACAGATATGCCTCAATGGCAGCACCATGACTGTATGACAAGTCATCTGAGCTCAAGTTAAATCCGGTGAAATCGCAGGCGTTGAAAGTACTGGAACCCGGAACGTTCGAATCGAGAAAAATGTTACCGGTCTCGACACCCGGAACAACAGGACCGAAGCTGATGCGATCGCTATCGGTACCGTTCGCTTCGATTGCACCTTGCACAGTAAGTACCCACGGCCCGTTATACAGGACTTCCACGCCGGGCTCGATAGTAAGTGTCGATCCGATGGGAACAAGAACTGGCCCACCAATTTTGTACGGGCTTTGCGATGCAGACCATATTCCTGAAACTTCTCCCATCACATGCGGGCCCTGATCGTAATACGTATAACCTATATCGGACACCGTGTTATCTCCATCCGGATCACTCTCAGGATCACCGGCATCGATCAGAGGCGAACGATACTCGTCTCGAGCAGGATAGGAGCTCCAGGTCGGAGCATAATATGCGTCCCAGAGCGGATCAGCTGAGATTATATTTTCCGTAGTCAGATTGAGGTTCGTTCCAACGATTCCAGAAAGATTCGCCAAGTTGCAATAAACTGCATCGACATTTGTTGTGCCCGAATCATCGCTTCTGATGAAGTATGGGCTACTATTCCACCAAACTGTGTTTTCTATGTTGATGTCGATGACATCCGAGGAATTCGAATACGATAAGATATCCGTACCATACAGCGGATCTGTATTCTCGGTGAAGGTACAATTCGTTAGATTGAGTTCTCCATCGCTATCGCAGTATATTACACTGCCGGCTTGTGCTGAGTTATCAGCAAAAAGGCAATGGTTGTAATTGATGGTTGAATAGCCTAAATATGTAGCGCCACCAAATCCTGGTGCTGAGTTGTGCATAAATTTACAGTCGATAAATGAGATTTCGGACAACAAGAGTCCAACAGCGCCTCCAGCGCCCAACGTTGTGTTATTCGAGAACGTGCAGTTTGAGAAGGTTATATCGTACGCGTTGTAAAGAACCGCTACCGGTCCAACACCATCAAATGGATCGTTCGTATTGAGGGATAAACCGTCGAATACACACCAATCGAATGATGTACCGCCCGAATTATGGTTGTAGAACACGAAATGGCCGGTATGGTAACCAGCGACAGCAGGCGAGAACATGACAGGTGTCACTTCGCTACCGGCTGCAATAATATCGCCTTCAACCGTAATATTGAATTCTCCATCGTAGAGCACAGATGATCCAGGATTGAGGATCAGCGTTTCTCCGACCGGGACCGATGCTTCAGCCTGAACGTGCAGCTCGTCACCATTATTGTAGGTACCATAAAGAAGCTGCTCATCTGCTTCCAATACGACATCATCCACGAAGAAGAAATCAATGTAGTATGAATCACCCGAGAAGAAAAACGAAATAGTGAAATCGTCTGTATCGACAATGGAGTCATCTATGACTACCGTCATCTCTGACGCTGTTATATTCCCCACTGGAGTAGTACTCCAGAGAACGGTTTCAGATCCATCAGAGCCATAGACCTTTACACCGACAGTATATGCACCGTTTGCAAAATGATCGACCATATACTTGAACGTGAGGCTCAAATCCCGATACTTGGATGTATCGATACTCGGACTGATCAGTTCCTGTTCTCCAACGATTCTTGGATCGTATTGGAAACGGGCTTCCGGGGATGATCCACCGGCATTGTCGGAACCAAAGATAATCCAGTTCTGACCATTATTGGCACCAATCCTCGACCATTCCGACCAGACATCGCCAGAAAAGTTTTCTTCAAAGAGCACAACCGCACTCACATGCAGTGACAGAAGCGCTAAGATCACAACAAACAATCTTGCTTTCATATTCTCTCCCTCAGTAATGTTTTATCTGAATTCATTTCGACATGAAAAGTCGAATCCATAGTCTTATCATAGCATTGCGTGATATTCAGTAAAGAAAAAAAACCGGAGCCGACAAGAAAAAGAGTACGAAAGATGTGTTTGTTCATAAAAAATTTACATTCTTGATTTTTCTCTTTTAGGGGTTCTCGTCAATGATGATTTCCAGGGCAATAATTCGCTAATTGATTCTTTCAGAAAAACTTATTTGAGCATTATTCACTATTTTTATTATAAGAAACAACGATTTCTGATGAGTGTCCGTGACCTAGAAGATAAAAACTGCACCCAATGCTTGAGTAGTTTTTTGTGATTCTGGAAATAAAATCAGCTGAGCATGCCGTATCTATGTTCAAGACCGGATCGAAATGTAACATTTGCTGCAAGAACATGCGTGTTTTCTGTAGGGTGTGCAACATTGAAACGACCACGTCTCCAGTGAAGTTTTCGGGACCGGCCTTCATCTCTTTCTGCGTTTCTTATCTCAGGACTAAGGACCCTGAATCGGTCTTTTCCGGAGAATCTGTATGGAAATAATACGGAACAACTAATGCCAGAGCCATTACAGCGATGAAAATTTCTCTTCGGATCATTGCAAACACCATTCAATTTTGATCCCGTAGATAGTTTATTCAAAAAAAACAACGGGTGTTAGACCGATCCTATTTGATTATTGCCTGATCCTGCAATAGGTGTAAAATAATGCTTGCTTGCGATTTGCACGTTCTGTAATGTATCTTCGTAATACGTATTGAATCAAGGAAGGGGGTTCAAACGAATATGCAAAATATGTCGTATGAGATACCAGAGCTTGCATTGTGCGAGATTGAGAGAAAGAACTTGTCTGAAAGCATTTTGAAAACACTGCGATCAGAAGATTTCATCAATACCAGGATTCCTGATCTGGCAGCATTCCGATACACAAAACCGACGGAACCGTCAACCGGTATGTATGCCCCAAGTGTTTGCCTGATTACCCAAGGCGCAAAGCGTGTTGTGCTGGGAGATGAAGCTTATACTTACAATTCTGAGCACTTTCTGCTGACATCGGTCAACCTGCCGACAATCTCACAGGTTGTTGAGGCGAGCTGGAAGAAACCATGCCTCGGCCTGGTTTTCACGCTCGACCTGAACGAAGTGTCGCAGATGATCATCAAAGAAAACCTTCCCAAACCGAAGCAGGTCAAGATCGGACCTGGAATGGCTATCACCCAGGTAAACGCACCGCTGATCAAAGCATTCCAGCGACTTGTCGATTTGCTGGACGAACCGGAAAGCATCCCTCTATTAGCACCGCTGGCTCAAAAAGAGATCATCTATCGCCTTCTGATGAGCGACCAGGGACCACGCCTTCGTCAGATGGCAACGGCAGGAAGCCATGGGCATCAGATCGCGCGTGCGATCGAATGGCTGAAGGAAAATTACACACAAGCGTTCCGCATCGAAGATCTCTCCAGCGATATTGGGATGAGCGTATCGAGCTTTCACCACCACTTTCGCACTGTCACCACCATGACACCGCTTCAATACCAGAAATGGCTCCGCCTGCACAAAGCACGTCACCTGATGCTGATGGAAAGGATGGACGCCGCCAGCGCATCGATAGAAGTTGGATACGAAAGCGCTTCGCAGTTCAGCAGGGAATACAGTCGCCTCTTCGGCGCACCGCCCATGCGGGACATCCGCAATATCCTTCAAATCTCGAGTGACAGCCAATAATTAGCAGAAGGGGCCTGATCAATGAAAAAAATCATTCTCAGCGCACTTGCTGTTATCGCTGTTGCCATCGTTCTCTACAGTATCAACGCTCAGAACGTTATCGATCAATGGCTTCAGATCAGTTCACAGAATCAACAACAATACCGGGAGGAGTTATGCGTCTTCGTTTTGTGCAAAATCTTTATCACCGACCCGCATTCTGGATCGTACTATCGGTCTGCTTCGCAATCGGGCTTTTCCATATCGTCAATCTCAGCGCATTTCAGAAGGAACCTGTAAAAGAGCAAAAGCCGGCAATTGTTTACTTCACCAGCGACATCAGCTCCGAGGGTGTCATGCGACTCTATGAGAAGATCAATGGAAACGTGACAGGCAAAGTAGGCATCAAGGTTCATTTCGGTGAAGACGGTAATAAGTACTATGTTCGCCCGGAACTTCTAAAAGCACTCCAGCAGAAGACCAACGCCACATTCGTCGAGACCAACACACTCTACCCGGGACCACGGCAATCGGCGGACAGCCATATTGAGCTCGCCAAGGAACACGGATTCGGTTACGCACCGATCGACATTCTCGACAGCGAAGGCGAGATGGCTGTGCGCACCGATATGAATCACTTCAACGAAGTATGGGTCGGCACACACTTCAGCAACTACGATACCTATATCATGGTCTCCCACTTCAAGGGACACATGATGGCGGGATTCGGTGGCGCGATCAAGAACATTTCCATGGGAATGGGATCGCTCTCCGGTAAAACAGCCATGCATCGCTCGCACTACCCGCTCACAGATCCCGAAAAGTGTATCAATTGCGGCCTTTGCGTGCAAAACTGTGCCACCAACGCCATCACGCTGGATCCTCTAAGAGTCAAGCCATCTGCCTGTGTGGGCTGTGGTAAATGCATCGCGGTTTGCCCGCAAAAATGCTTTGCTGTCGCAGATCAGAAAGGCAGCCTGTACTTCATGGAAAAACTCTCCGAATACGCCAAAGGGATATCTGAAAACACCAACATGGTCTACATCAATTTTATCAACAACGTCTCCCCCGATTGCGACTGCTCCTCACATCCGCACGATCCTTTCGTTCACGACATCGGCATTCTGGCATCGACCGATCCTGTTGCGCTTGATAAGGCTTGCCTCGACATGGTAAATAAAGCAGTCGGTTCCGATGACGCATTCTTGAAAGTCAATCGTGTGAGTGGAAACCACCAACTTACTTACGGTGAGAAAATCGGGCTGGGAACGCAGCAATACACGCTGGTAGAGCTCAATAAATAGCCATGCCGGCACATATGGATTTTAAACGCACATCACAAGCCTATCAGGAAGGTAGTATGAAAGAGCAACGCGCTGCAATCGTTTACTTTACTCGCGAGTTCAGTCCAGAAGCCGTTATGCGGTTATATGAGAAAATCAACGAAAGCATTACCGGCAAAGTCGGCATCAAACTTCACTTCGGCGAAGATGGTAACCACTATCATATCCGGCCGGATTTTCTGAAAGAATTACAGCGACAGACCAACGCGACGTTTGTCGAGACGAACATTATCTACCCCGGAAGACGCCAGAAGACCGAAAGCCACATCGCGCTGGCTAAAGAGCACGGATTCGATTACGCACCGATCGACATCCTCGACAGCGAAGGCGAGATGCCCCTCGAAGTCAGCTTCAGCCATATCAATGAAGCCTGGGTTGGAACCCATTTAAACGATTATGACACATACATCGTATGCACTCATTTCAAAGGGCATGTCATGTCGGGCTTCGGAGGAGCTATCAAGAACATCTCCATGGGAATGGCCTCCCGCTCGGGAAAGAACGCCATGCATCGCTCACACTATCCGCAGACAACTCCTGAAAATTGTATCAGTTGTGGTCTGTGCCTGGAGAGCTGTGCTGCGGATGCAATCACACTTAACCCGTTACGTGTACATCCGGCTGAATGCGTGGGCTGCGGTAAGTGCATTTCAGCCTGCCCCCAGGGATGCTTCAGAATGGCTGATCGCAAAGAGGAAAAAGAGTTATTCATGGAGAAGCTCTCCGAGTACGCAAAAAGCGTAGCGGACAACGCAAACATGGTCTATATCAACTTCATCAACAATATATCGAAAGACTGCGATTGCTTCGGGCATCCGCATGATCCTTTCGTGCACGATATCGGCATCATGGCCTCCACCGACCCTGTGTCAATCGACAAAGCAAGCCTGGATATGGTCAATGAAGCGGCTAAAACCCAAGACGCCTTTTTAGACGTAAATAACGTCAGTGGCAATCATCAACTCGATTACAGCGAACAACTCGGCCTTGGAACACAGAATTACACACTTATCAGACTCGATGATTGAAATGACCATAAAAGAGATCGCCATTGTGCATAAGTTCCTGGGCCTCTTTCAAGTTGGAGACAACTTGGCGAAGCAGCACTATCTCGAACTGGAAAGCAATGCCAGCAACTGCATCGATTGTGGTGCCATTGAGAAGAACTGCCCTTTCGAGGTAAAAATCCACACTAAATGCAGTAAGCCGTTGCAATCTTCCACGGCTGTATATTATCGAATATCGTAGAACAAAACAGAAATTCTGATTCGCCGCAGACTCCTCAACCATTCTCAGGCGAGAATAATAAAAGCCGGAAGCAAAAACTTCCGGCTTTCCAATGTAGCTCTATAAGCTCAGCTTAGCTGGCCTATTTAATCAGCATCATTTTATGGATGAACGTTTCTCCAGCTACGGTTAGTCGCACATAGTAAACACCACTTCCCATATCGACAGCATCCCACAGAATACTATGGTCTCCGGCTGCCATTGGAGCGTTATAAGCAAGCGTTTCAACCTTCTGACCACGAACGTTGAATACATCGATCGTTACGTCACAGTCTTTTGCAAGGCTGAAACTAACCGTGGTGCTGGGATTGAAAGGATTCGGGAAATTGCCACGAAGGCTTGTAATCATCTCGACATCCGGAGCGTCAGGATCTTCCTCTCCCGGTGTCACCGTGCAGATAACCGGACCAAAGAAACTCACTGAGCCACTGTAATCGATCGATTGCAACCAGTAGCGATAGGTCTGGTTGGCTGTAACTTCGATATCTTCGAACTGATAATCGGTCTGCATGCTGCTATTCTGAGCTGGAATGAGCGAGGAATTGAGGAAGCTTGCTTCTTCGATATCATCATGATCGCTACGCATGATATAATAACCCATCATATCCGATTCTGACTGGGTTGTCCACTCAATCATAACGGTGTTGCTGTTGGTCACACTCGCCATGAAGCTGCTCAATTCCACTGGCAAAGTAGAGCCATCGCCTTCGTTCATAACGAAAGTTTCCGCACCATCTCGAATCGGGCCGACGAACGTCCAGTAGAAGGTCGCAGTTTCCGCGAGATAATCCCAGGTTACACCGCTTACCGTCTGCCAGGTTCCTTCATTATCCCAAACCAGTTCATCCGGGGCAAAAGGCAGCCCGTCAAAATGAAGAACAACCTCAACCTGCTGATTCGTGCCAAAGACGGACACATCATATGTAAGGCAAGCATTCACAGGGACATACACGTCATTGTTTCCGATTGTAACGACAATATCTACAGTGATTGTTGCGCCGGGTTCGTCCGGATTGATATCGACATTGGGATCGACCACCACCGCACCACCACCGTCGTAGTCGTAGGCATCAAGCGGCTCGACATTGACCTGAAGCGATTCGTCATCACCAGGCGTTCCACTGTCATTGCCGGTACCGGCAGCTGGCCCTTCGTATGCATATGCAGCACCGGAATATTCTAGTGTTCCGGTCGTCTGACCAAATGCCCCGATGAGGACGCTTTTGTCACTTATAGCAACAGCATACCCGAAGCATGAATTGTATGATCCATCCGCAGAGTATAATTTCTTTACCTGTGTCCATTGTGAGTTGTTGTAGTTGAAAATAAACGCAGAACCGGATAATGTACCTTCTAGTTCATCTTCCCATTCACCCACGACGAGATAATTACCATCGATCGCTACATCGGAACCGAAATTGTAGCTTTCTCCTGGAACATCCGCATACAGAACTGCATAGTGACTCCAAGCGGTACCGTTTCGATGCCAGATATGTACAGAACCGGCATTTATCGCATATGTGTCATCTGTATCAATACCGAAGGCTGCAAAATCGCCGGATAAGCTCAGTTTTTTGCCAAATGCACTGTTGTATCCAAGCCCAACCGGTAGAATCTTTGTCTGAAAGTTCCAACCCCTTCCTGAATTGATATACACATATGCGGCACCAGCCGTGATTGCGACATCATCATCGCCAGAAGAACCAATTATTATCGTGTCGCCATCGATACCAACGTCAACGCCGTAGTTGTCCCCGGCTTCTCCGTCGTATGCGGTCAATCGGTTTGTCTGGGTCCAGATCGTACCGTTTAAAGCAAAGATATAAGCCGCACCCATGTTCGTCCCACCGGTAGCATCAGCAAATGCGCCAACGACAAGATAACTACCATTCATCGATAAACTATTACCGAACTGGTCTCCGGCGTCAACCTCCGTACCGATCAGTTTCTGGTGAAATACCCAAGTAGATCCATTGAAATGAAAAATATACACGGAACCGGAATCTGTCCCGTTGTCGTCGTCCATATAGCATGAGACAGCGATATAGTCACCAGAAATGGCAACGGCATATCCCATCATGTCGTATAGATCAGCATCATAAGCAGTTAATTTTTGCATCTGCGTCCATGAACCATCGACTTTCTGGAACACGTATGCAGCTCCATAAGCTGACCAATCCGCGCCCTCATTGTATGCCCCAACGACTGCGAAGTTGCCGTCTATCGCGACATCATACCCAAAACCGTCGTATAACTCCAAATCGCTGGAAACCAGCTTCTGTTCATTCCAGTCTGCGTATAGGATGCAGCCAAGAAGAAACATGATTATAAACACACTAAGCAATCTTTTCATGAAAATCCTCCGATTGTATTTTATTTTGCCAATAAAAAAAATCTATCTTCGAATTCCCACCTGCCAAGTATTTTGTATTAATGAGAGATCAAGAATAATGTATGAAGCCGATTCGACTTCGTCTTTGTCATTGCTGCGCAATACATTATGTTGATCTAAAAAAAAGCACACGATCCTTAACATCTATAAATTTCAAGAATTGTGTTGACATTAAGAGTTGTGGTGTAATGGTTGACCCATACACTAAAACTGCTGCATTGGAGGTACTCATGAAGGAACTCGTAATCGATAAATTAAGTAAGACTTACGCCAACGGCGTCCATGCGCTCAAGGGTGTATCCCTCACCATCAAGCCTGGCATGTTCGGGCTACTCGGTCCCAACGGAGCTGGAAAATCCACGCTCATGCGCACCATCGCAACACTGCAGGAAGCAGATGAAGGCACCATTAACTTCAACGGAATCGACGTGCTGAAGGACAAACATGAAGTGCGAAAAATCCTCGGCTTTCTGCCGCAAGAATTTGATTTCTACCCCAAAGTCACCGCACTCAACCTCCTCGATCATTTCGCGGTTCTCAAGGGGATATCCAATCGAGGTGAGCGCAAGGATACTGTTGAAACGCTGCTCAAGAAAACCAACCTGTGGGAGCATCGCAGGAAAAAGCTAGGGGAATATTCCGGTGGTATGAAACAGCGATTCGGCATCGCGCAGTCTCTACTCGGTTCACCTGAACTACTGATCGTAGACGAACCCACCGCGGGACTCGACCCTAAAGAGCGTAATCACTTCCACAACCTGCTATCCGAGCTGGGCGAAAACATGATCGTGATCCTCTCCACGCACATCGTGGATGATGTGCGCAACCTCTGCCAGGAAATGGCCATTATTCACAAAGGCCAGGTAGTACTGGTGGAAAGACCACACGATTCAGTAGAGAAGCTTCAGGGTAAAATCTGGCGCGTCGAGATCGACAAGGATGATCTGGCAGCGTTCCAGGATCGATATCAGGTTATCTCGCACCGGCTGTACGGCGGTCATCTGCTGCTGCACGCATATTCGGAAGAGCATCCCGGCGACGGATTCGTGGAGACGGAGCCAACGCTGGAAGATGTATATTTCCACACCATCCCCACCAGCGAGATCGTATAGGAGTCACCATGAAAAATTCCTTAGCAGGTTTCGCTGAAATCTTCCGATTCGAACTCGCCTACCGCTTCAAGGCGCGTAACACCTGGGTTTTCTTCCTTGTGATGCTGGCTATCGGCCTGATGGTCATGCTCTCGGCAGCAGGTAAATTCGGTGCGATCACTGTCCAGATATCGGCTACTGGGGACAAACTTCACCTCAACAGCCCCTTCTTTATGTCGATGATCACCAGCATCTTGAGTCTATTCGGCCTGTTTATCACGGCGTCGCTTATGGGCAATGCTCTCTATCGCGATTATGAACGACGTAGCTTCCCGCTATTTTTCTCCAAGCCCATCTCGCGTTTCAGCCTCCTCATGGGCCGTTTTACCGCGAATCTCCTGGTATCGTCTTTCATCATGACTGGTATCGGATTCGGATTCGGAATCGCGATGCTATTTCCTGGTTTGGACAAGGAAGCGTTCGGACAATTCAATCTGCTCGCGTTCCTGAATCCATATTACATCAGCGTGATTCCCAATGTTCTGACAACCGGTGCAATCTTCTTCGCGCTGGTGGTCTGGCGTAAAAAGATGATGCCTGTTTATGTAGGCGGAATCGTACTTTTCATCGCATACCTGATCGGTATTAACCTGATGGAAGCGACATTGGATACCAAAGATATCGCTGCAATTCTCGATCCCTTTGGCTTCAGTACGATGGTCCGCATGACCGAGTACTGGTCTGTCGCGGAGCAGAACACACGGTACCTGACCTTCAGCGGGATTTACCTGATCAACAGGCTGGTCTGGCTGGCCTTCTCCGTAGCGCTCCTGGCAATATCCTACTTCCGTTTTTCCATGACCACGGCTTCATCAAAGAAGAATCAGGCAGTGCAAACTGAAGCCGCGATTTCCACCGATATTCCTCTTCCCCATCCCAGCAGGACATTCACCTTCTGGAACACAATCCAGCAGACCTTCAGCTTTGCCAAGATGGAAGCTAAGACCATTATGCGCAGCTCCGGGTTTATCGTGATCAGCATCGCGGGAGCGTTCCTCTTCATCCAGAGTGTGATCTATACTGGGTCAATCTACGGAACGCCGATGTTGCCTGTCACCTACATGATTATCGGCGTACTTCGCGAGCTTTTCATGTTCGTGGGGATCGTGCTGCTAACAATCTATACAGGCGAACTCCTCTGGCGCGATCGAGAGCACAACATGCACCTGCTCATCGATTCACAGCCTGTACAAACCGGTGTCTATCTATTTTCCAAGATGATCGCGGTCATCGTAATCCCGGTCGTGCTGTGGATCATGATATCACTTGTCGGACTCGGCGCGCAGGTATTTCGCGGATACTTCGAGATCAATTTCGCGCTCTACGCAGAGTTTTTCTCGCTGGAGCTTCTTACTTTTATCACGCTAGCGTCGATGGTCTTTCTGATCCACATACTGATCAACCGCAAATTCGTCGCGCATCTGGTGGTGCTGGCTGTTTACATGCTGCTCAGCTATATGCCGCAATTCGGGCTTGAGCACAAACTATGGGCTTATGGACGCACACCGAGGCTGACCTACTCAGATATGAACGGTTTCGGCGAATTCCTTCCCGGTTACTTCAGTTACAAGATCCACTGGCTCATCGCAATGAGCATCATGATAATCATATCCTACTTGTTTTTCGTACGCGGAACCGATGACAATGTTAAAAACCGGCTGAAAGTAGCCGCGGGACGCTTTCAGGGCAAACTTCGCTGGGCGACAGCCACACTGCTGGCTATGTTCATCCTTTCCGGTAGCTGGATTTACTACAACACCTGTATCCTGAACGACTTTTCCACTTCACGCCAGGATCAGAAAGACGCGTTCGAGTACGAACAGAATTACGGCAAGTTCCGTGGCGTTCCGCAGCCGAAAGTCATCGCACTGGACTGGAATGTCGACTTGTACCCATCGGAGAATCACGCTGATTTTGTTGCCGATATGATCCTGAAAAACAAAACTGATGCTACAATCGATTCACTGCACGTGACAATCAACACCGAGATGGACATCAACGAACTTTCTCTCTCACGCGAATATAAGATGGCGATATACGATAAAAAATACGGCTATCGTATCTTCAAGCTGAACCCGCCTCTCGAACCCGGCGAGGAAATGACACTCCACTTTGATGCCTCCTATCAAGAAAAGGGATTTAGAGAGGGCAGTCCGGAAACCAGCCTGACATACAACGGAACATTCTTCACGATGGATCGGGTGCTGCCGTCCTTTGGTTACGAAGAAGGATACGAGCTGTCGTCCGATAAATCGAGACGAAAATTCGATCTTCCTCCCAAGCCACGCATGGCCGATGTTGACGACATACAGGCTCGCATGTCAAACTACGTCTCGGACGACGGCGACTGGATCGATTACCATGCTGTAATCGGCACAGAAGCAGACCAGACAGCGCTTACACCGGGCTATCTTCAGATGGACTGGATGGAGAAAGGCCGGCACTATTTCGAGTACAAGATGGATATGCCAATCCTCTACTATTTCCCGGTGATGTCGGCACGCTACGAGGTCAAGCGCGATCACTGGAACGATGTCGCGATCGAGATCTATTACGACAAACATCATCCCTACAACGTACAGCGTATGATCGACGGAATAAAGACCACGCTCGAGTACGGAAGCAAAAACTTCAGTCCATACCCACATCGCGTGGTGCGTATCGCAGAATTCCCGCGCTATCACAGCTACGCGCAGTCGTTCCCGACGCTGATTCCCTTCTCTGAATCGATCGGTTTCATCGCCAATGTGCGCGACGAGGATCTCGACTATCCCTTCTACGTCACATCACATGAGATGGGACACCAATGGTGGGCTCATGAGGTGATAGGCGGTAATGTACAGGGATCGGTCATGATGGCGGAAGCCTTCGCTCAATACACCGCCATGATGGTGATGAAGCAGCACTTGGGCGCGGACAAGATGGATAAATACCTGCGCTACGAGCTGGATGACTATATGGACGGACGCGGCTCGGAAAGCAAAAAAGAGATGCCACTCTACCTGGTGGAAAACCAGGCGTATATCCACTACAACAAGGGTTCTTTGGTCATGTACGCCGCACAGGATTACCTGGGAGAGGATGTCGTGAACCAGACGATGCAGGAATACATTCGGCAGGTTGGCTACCAGGAACCTCCCTACACCAATTCGCTGGAATATCTGGCGCTGCTTGATGCCGTAACACCTGATTCACTACAATCGACAATGGACGACCTCTTCCGCCGTATTGTGCTCTACGACAACAAAGCGACAAATGTGGAAGCGACACAGCTCGATGACGGAAAGTGGCAGGTTACATTACAGTACAGCGCTGAAAGAGTTGTTTCAGACAGCCTTGGAAGCAAAACAATAACGCCGATGGATACAATGGTCGATGTTGCGCTATTCGCGGACAGCGACGGTATCAAACCCGGCCGCCCGATCTTTATGCAGAAAAGGCTCCTCAGTAACCTCGAGGGCAGCATTACTCTGACCGTCGATGAGAAACCAGACCTTGCCGGTATCGATCCCTATCACATCTTGATTGATCCCAAGCCGGACGATAATCTCATCGAAATTGAATAAACCTCCCCAACTCTCATAAAATCCCCAGAGAAACCCGTCACGCACGGGTTTCTCTATTTCTTCAAAATGTTATATCTACTGGTTTTTCTCGACAATCTTCCGCGCATGATTTCCTCTGCACTTATGAAGAAACCAACACTCGAGCAATTGCTACAGGAAAACCGGATTATTCTCCTGGATGGTGGCTGGGGATACCAATTGCTGGATCTCGGCTGCGTGGAGACAGCCAATATACAGCAACCGGATCGCGTTCTGGCAATCGCGAAATCGTACGTCGATGCCGGCAGCATGATTATCGGCACGAATACTTTCGGCGCAAACCGACATCGGCTAATAGAAGGCAATCTGAAAGAGATCAACCGGAAGGCGGTTGAGATCTCCCGGAATGCTGCAGGACCCAGCCGGCTGGTCAGCGGAACAATAGGCCCTACCTGTCTTGATCCCGAAATCAGCTTCGACGCCTGGCACGAACAAGCATTGATCCTCAGCGAAAGCGGCGCGGATATACTCACTATCGAAACCTTGCGCGATCCTGACGAGGCAGCTATCGCCGTAAAAGCATGCCGTAACGCGTCAACATTGCCCATCGTTTGCACCTTCTCACCTGTTGAAAAGAACCTGATTCGGTGTGCGCAAGCAGCGCTGGACGCCGGTGTAACAGCGATCGGCGTTAATTGCGGAAACGGTCCACAGGAGATGCTACGCTATGTGGAATCGCTCTGCAAACTTTTTCCCAATACTCCAATCGTGTACAAACCCAACGCGGGAATACCTCAGAGAGGGATTTACCCATTTTCGGCTGGACAATTCGCGGAATGGGTAGAAAAAGCGATCGAACTGGGAGCGAGAATGGTCGGTGGCTGTTGCGGAACGGACGCCGAAACGATTCGCGCCATAAAGAGGAGGATCGATGAACGTCGATAGCATTCAGGAACTTTCGTCACTCATGCAGTCGTCCATTTCGCCGGTGGTGTTGATTTCCGGTATCGGGCTGTTACTGCTTTCCATGACAAACCGCATTGCTCGTGTGATTGACCGCGTTCGGCAACTGACCGACGAGAAAAAGGTCGTAGAACCAGAAATGGAGCGCGTACTGCACATGCAGATTGAAAATTTATACAAACGGGCAAAAAATCTGAGGTCGGGCATTATATTGATGATTGGTTCGGTGTTGATGGCGGCGCTTATTATCATCACGTTGTTCATCTCTCAGCTCTACAGGCTGCCCATTACCATCATCATCGTGGTTGAGTTCTTCCTCTGCCTGGTCTCGCTGATCATTTCTCTGTTGTTCTACATCAAGGATATCAGCCTGACGCTCAAGGCACTCGACTACAAGATCGATCAATAATAGAGGGTAGAATTGGCGAGGTGCCGGCGTACATGAGAGATATGTACGCTTGGTTACTTCAAGAAAATGCCAAGCTGGAATTTGGCGATCCAAAAGAGAGTTGCTCAAGGGGAATGCAGGCTGGAGCTTGGCGCTTCAATAGAGGGTTGCTCAAGGGGAATGCCAGGCTGGGGCTTGGCGATCCAATAGAGTGTTGCTCAAGGGAAATGCCAAGCTGGAGCTTGGCGATCCAAAAGAGAGTTGCTCAAGGGGAATGCCAAGCAGGAGCTTGGCGATCCAATAGAGAGTTGCTCAGAGACTACGTAGTTCGACGGATCCACTCCCCGTAACCGGGTTTGATCCGCTCTGGATTCGCGCGGGAATAGACTGTTCTACCTCGAACAATGGTCTGGTCAACTACTGCCGGGAATTTCCTGCCGTTGAAAGGACTGTATCTGCCTTTACTGCGCAGGCTTGATTCGTCGAATACCTCATCCACATCCAGCTCGATAACCGTGAAATCCGCATCCGATCCCACTTCCAGAGCTCCCTTGCGCGGATAGAGTCCATGACGTTTCGCCGCATTCGTGGATAGCAGATTTGCCACTGTTTGAAGCGGCACACCTCGCCGGACGTAGTATTCCGAGACGATATACGGCACCATCGTCTGCGTTCCGGGAATACCGCAATAGATGTCCTCAAACCGCACCATATCCTTGCCCTGCGCATAATCGACACCAGCGTGATCGGTGGTGATGAAATCGACGTCTCCGCTGGCTACCATCTGCCGTAAAGCCCTGCGATCGGTATCCCGCTTGACCGGCGGAACCGTCTTTAGCTTACCTTTGAGTTGCGCGTAATCCTTCCATATAAATTCCAGATAGTGCGGACAGGTCTCGAAGGTTACATCATGCTCATTGCGTCTGGCTTCGAGGATCATTTCCGCACCGGCCTTCGAGCTGACATGCACGAAATGAATTCTGTTATCATGTTGCGTGAGAAGAATCTTTCGTATCGCTTCACATTCTGCCTCGACACTACGGATCTTGATGAAATTACGCCAGTCAGAGGGATCACAGATTGCGTCCCCGATGATTTCCGTGTCCTCCGCATGGAATGCGAACAGCAGGCTGGAATTGTTGAAAACACGGAAGATTCGGTCGATCTGGCGATAGGAGAGTGCCGCGAAGGTATCCATACCGGAAACGGTGTAGATCTTAAATCCGGTAACACCTTCATCCCAGAGTCGCTCAATGCGCATTTCAGAGAATGAATCGTTAGCACGAATTCCGCCCCAGAGCGCGTAATCGACAACAGCTTTCTCGGAGATTGCCTCAAGCTTGATTCGCAGCGCGGAGATATCGGTCACAGGCGGCAGCGATGTGCACGGCATGTCGATGACCGTGGTGATACCACCTGCCGCTGCGGCAGCGGTACCGGTCGTGAAATCCTCACGCTCGGTGAAACCGGGATCGTTGAAATGGACATGCGCGTCTATGCAGCCGGGTAATACGATCTTTCCATTGAGATCGATAACCTCTTCGAATTCGGATTCGTCCGGGAGCTCGCTATATATTGCATGAATAATCCGGTCATAAGCAATATGCACGACTTTCGTGCGATTGTTTCGCGGGATACGCACCCGCTTTAGCAGTTTCATGCGTCCAGCTCGTTCGCGGCAGCCCCGACAGCTTCCACAATCTGCTTGTAGCCAGTACAGCGACAAAGGTTACCGGCGATCGCCTCGCGAATCTCCGCTTCGGAGGGATGCGGATTGCGGTCAAGAAGTGCTTTGGAAGACATCAACATGCCAGGTGTGCAAAAGCCGCACTGAACCGCCCCATGCTCCAGAAACGCTTTCTGCAGGCGGCTCATCTCGCCCTCCTGCTCCAGCCCTTCCACCGTGAGTATGGTTCCGCCATCGGCTTGAACCGCCAGGACCAGGCATGAATTAACCGCTTCACCGTTCAGAATCACCGTGCAGGCTCCGCATTCGCCGATGCCGCAGCCTTCCTTGGTACCGGTGAGACCCAAGTCTTCGCGCAGAACATCCAGTAATCTGCGATTGTCCTCTACTTCGATTACATGATCTATACTGTTCACATTCAATTGGATACGTTTCATCTCAGCCCTCCTTTCACTGCCAGTTCGCGGAAGAGATCGTTTACCATCCCTATGAACGCCGGGATCTTGTATTCTGACGACCAGCGTCCGCCAATCTCGTTCTCCAGAATCTTTCTGAGCACTGCTTCGGCATCATCTGTGAGGCCATGAATCGGGCTTTGGCCTGTCATCGCCTTCTCTACCTCGAGCAACCTTCCCGGCCTCGCCAGAAGCGATCCTTGCACGATCCGGCAACCTTCGATGATGCCACTCGAATCGAGCTTCGCCGTGATTGCACAGCTCATGCGCGTGATGTTCATGGCGTTGCGCCGGCCAAGTTGGTAGTACGCCCAGAGGAAATTCCCCTCAGGCTCAGGTAGCAGAATCGATTCCAGAATTTCACCTCGCTTGAGCGCGGTTCTGTATGCTCCTCGCACGAAATCTGCCGCGTTTACCTCCCTTTCACCATCGTGGCCAACGATGCGCAGCTTTGCATCGTAGAGAATCAACGGCGGCACGGAGTCGGCACAAGGCGCAGCGTTGACGATGTTTCCGCCGATGGTGGCACGGTTTCTGATCTGCAACGCGCCGATACGGCTGATCGCTTCCCGCAGCACGGGATATTTAGCCATCAATTCCGTATCTTGCAACAGCTTCGTGAATGTAACGCCCGACCCGATCCTTTTATGTGTAAAGGTGGTTAGTTCTGGGATGCGACTCAGGTCGATCAGCCTTGCGGACTTCGCGGAGTTTCGCAGTTGTACGAGCAGGTCTGTTCCACCTGCAAGATAGCGTGCTGCCTGGTCACGGTTCATATCGAGTGCCTCTGCGATGGTCGCGGGTTGCTCGACGCTCAGATTACCCAGCCTGAGCTTCTTCGCTTCGCCAGTCTCGCTGCTGCGATGCGGTTTATTGAGGGGCTTGCCGATAAGTGCTTTCTCAAGGTTGATGGGAATGGAATCACTCGGCCTTCCCATGGCGTGAGCAAAGGCGTTGTTCACGGCGGCTGCAGTCAGTTCGAGGGTTGGCTCGCCCAGCGATTTCGCGCCTGAAGGACCGTAGTCGTCCGGATTTTCGATGAACTCCGCATCGATATCGGGAACATCCATTGCTGTAGGAATGAGGTATTCGTCGAGGTTCTCGGATTTCAGCACGCCGTTCTGGACGTTGTAGTCCTCCAGCATACCATAGCCCATACCTTGCGCGACACCGCCATAGACCTGGCCTTCGGCACCGGTTCGGTTCACGATCGTGCCAGCATCGTGCACGGCGGTGATTTTCAATACTTCGAGCTTGCCGGTTGATTTCTCCACGCGGATTTCCGCTACCTGGCAGCCATAGACAAACGTGTTATAGGCGCGTCCCTGGCCGGTATGATGGTGCCATTCGGCGTCCGGCATACGGTACCAGCCATAGGCCGAGAGATTCACACCAGAGAAGGCTGTCTTTTTCGCGACGTCTTTCATTGCCAGCGATTCATAGCCTTCGCGGTGAATCATGCCGTCCTTCCAGACGAGATCGTCCGGAGTCTCCGCTTCGAAGTGCTCCTTCACGGAACCGAAGAGCCGCTTCTTGACCTCTTTGGCCGCGACTTCCACCGCCTTACCCCCCATGAGCGTTCCGCGCGACGCGACCGTCGCGCCACTATCGGTGACGGTTGCTGTCTCAGGATCCAGAAAAACGATATCGGAGAGCTCTACGCCCAGTTCCTTCGCCGCGATCATGCAGTACGTGGTCTTTAGGCCCTGCCCGTTCTCGGTAAGTCCAGTGATGACATACACCGAGCCGTCGGGCTGCATGGAAACTACTGCGGCTGCGGCATCGGTGCCTTCAGCGCCTAGCGAGCATCCACGATGGCTGATAGCCAGCCCGATACCGTAACGATAGCGGTCGTCTTCCTTCTGGATGTATTGTTCGCGTTTCCGCTGGAAATCCGATTTCTCCACAGCGCGCTTCATCACCTGAAGCACGGACACTTCATGACCATCCAGCGCTTGACCGGAAGCTGTCTTGGAGCCGTTTTTGAAGCCGTTGATCTCGCGAATCTCCGTCGGGCTCAGTCCGCATTCGGCGGCGATCTCGTCCATGAGCGTCTCCTGCGCAAAAATGATCTGCGGCGAACCGAAGCCACGGTACGCACCAGTGTATACATTGTTGGTGTAGACTCCGCGGATATCTGTGTGGACATTGGGGACCACATAGGGACCTGTCGCCTGAACGACGGAACGCCAGTTGACAAAGAAAGTCTGTGAGGAGTACGCGCCTGAATCGGCAAGGATGTCGATTTTCATGGCGGTGAGCTTGCCGTCGGTGTTGTAGCCCACCTTATAGCGTAAAATGTAGGGATGACGCTTGTAGCTTTCGCGGAAGGATTCTTCGCGGCGATAAGTAAGCTTGACGGGCCTCTCGGTAAGGAGCGCCAGTAGCGCTACACGACATGCCATCGCGGTGGCTGTGTCGTCTTTGCCGCCAAAGCTTCCGCCCAGAACCGAAGCGAGAACGTTCACGCGATTCAGCGGGACGCCGAGGAACCCAGCGAGAATTCCGCGCGTATTATATGGATTCTGGATCGAGCCATAGACCCGAACGCCGCCCGAATTGATATCAGACTCGGCCGCGACTGTCTCCGGCTCGATGTAGGCGTGCTCGTGATAGCCGGTGCGGTAGGTCCGTTCCATTACGCGATCAGACTCTGCAAAACCCTTCTCCACATCGCCCTTCCGCAGCGGATAGTGCACCACGACGTTGGTCTCGTATTCGGGATGGATCAGCTTTGCACCAGGCTTGTAGGCTTCTTCGATATCGTAGATACCTTCTTCTGCCTCGTATTCGACTTCAATCGCCTCCGCCGCCTTACGCGCGGCTTCGAGGGTTGTCGCGGCCACAATCGCGATCACATCACCCTGGTAATAGACGCGGTCGTCTACGAGCGGGTATTGATCCTGCCGGATGAGCCCGATTGTTGGTTTTCCCGGGACATCGTCGTGCATCGCGATTCGCACCACACCGGGGACTTCCTTTGCTTTGGAAAGATCGATCCGGGTGATTTTCCCGCAGGTGATATCGGCAAAACGGCAGCTTGCATATAGCATACCGGGAAGATTCAGGTCGTCGCCAAATTGGGCTCGTCCCCGTACCTTCGCTTCGCCGTCAATTCGTATAACTCGTTCTCCTATCATAGCTTTATCCTAATGTTATTGTGTTGTAAATCGTTCGTGTAATCGTTCCGCGATGGTGCGATTCTTCTCCAGGCGGTCTTCGCAGAAGTCGCAAACCAGCCTGCCGTCATCCAGCAGAATATCACGATCCTTGATCACCCAGCGCGCTGCTGATTCCGCCACGCCAAAGAGCAGATGCCCCACCAGGTTGCCTTCGTGCACCGGCGTTACCGGGATGTAATCGAAGACTGCCAGATCGGCTTTCTCGCCCGGATTTACGCCGAGTTGGAAACCATAGGCCTCTTTCATGCGCCAGCTCTCGAGAAGCATGGACTGGAATTCGGCGTATCCGATGTCGGGATTGCGGTTTAGCTGTCTGGTATAGAGGAAGCTCGTGCGTAACGCTTTCAGGATGTTCGAGCTCATGCCGTCGGTTCCTGCCGCCACATGCATGCCCAGCGCGATCATCTTGTGGATATTGCCGATATCGAGCGCGTTGTTCATGGCGGATTCGATGTTGTGCACAACGAATAATGGCAGCTCTGCCAGCTTGCGCATCTCGCTTTCATCCAGTAAATTGCAGTGGACGAGAAGCGAATTGGGTGTCAGCAGTCCATGTTTCTCGAGCCGTTCGATGATCCCCATATCGCTTATCTCGCGGGTAATGCGAATATCGTCCGCGGCTTCGGCTACGTGGATGTGGATGGGGGCGCCGTCGATCCGGGAGGAAATCTCGTCGAGTTGCTCATCCGTCAGGGTGAAAGATGCATGCAGCCCGATTATGCCGCGCAGATTGCCCTTGGCGTTTGCACGAAACCGGATGTTCTCTTCAAGTGATTGCCGGAATACCTCACGACCGTTGCGCCCCGAGATCTCGAAGCAGAGCACACCGTTGAGTCCGTAGGCGTCGAAAACCTCGCCCATGCGCTCCAATGAACCGTCGATAAACGAGCTGGAGATGTGGTGATCGAATACGGTGGTAACGCCGCATCGGATACAGTCTTCCATCGTCTGAGCGGTGGAGAGGATGATGTCTTCTTCGTTCAAGGTACGGTCTAACCGCCACCAGAGCTTATCCAGGATGCCCTGGAAGTCGTTGAGCGGCCCGGTAGAGGGAATACCCTTCGCGAGTGCGGAATAGATATGATGATGCGCGTTGACCAGCCCTGGCAGCAAGATTCGTCCGCCGCAATCGATGATCCGATCGACGGTATCGAGTTGCTCGACGATATTGCCGTCTTTGATATAAATTGGACCTTGAACGAGCGTCAAGCCCGTCTTCCCGGGATGGATTCGTGTGCAATTCCGTAGTTCGATGCGCATACCGTTTCCTTTTATCAGATGATTCGATAAGCAATGGTGGCATCATGTACGCGTTTCGTCAATGAATTCCTGAAATACACTCACGATCGAACCGATCAGAACACGATATATCCCTGTATGGTGTGATTCATGGCACGCTGTTTGAGCTCGGTGCGGCGTCCTGTAGAGCCGTCAGGGAGCGTGAATACGACGTTTCCTTCTGCAGAAAGCAGCGCTTTCGCCTGTGCATCGACTTCGATCACAACGCCGATGTGGCAGTAGTCTTTCTGGCCTTCGAGCAACTGCCGGAACACCACCAGATCGCCGGGCTGAGGCAGGTAGGAGGATGGTTCGCGCCAGAAGTTGTTTTCGGGCAGAATCGCCCAGTCGTACCATGTCCTGACCAGTGCCATCGTCGGTTTTCCGGGGATTGGTTGGAACGGGATATTGTAGCCTGCCTGAAGCATGCAGTAGTGAACGAACACAGCGCACCACGCGTAGCCGTTCTCGCAGTTTTGAAACATGGTGGTGTTGCCGTTTTTATTCAGCAGCTCGCGAAACGGCGCCAGGTATTTTTCAATCGCCTCACCGCTGTTGGACGGCATCACGGCCTGGTAGTTCTGGAGCGCTTCCGCTTTGGATATCCGGATGAGTTCTTCTTTCTTCATTATGCATCAATGACGTGCGCTCGTGAAGCTGTCAAGCTCAACAATTGCCCAAGCAATCTTCACGTATAAAACTAACCAACATTTTACCCTGGCCATGTAGAATGCGCCGAACGATATTCATTTGTGAGCTGATCTATCTTGAAGATTGTTAACGTTTTGTCCGGAGTCCTCATCAACACCGCAAAAGAGCAGTCTTAATCTCCTGCAATGTGCCTTAACGGAAAATTTATCACCGTCTTGCACCGGGACCGTAAGAATAGTAAAACACGTACGGGGAAAACGATGATCATAAAGAGGCTGTCGCTTATCGGTCTTCTCTTTTTGATTGGAAATCTGCTCTTCGGAGCCTGGCTTGACGACTATCTTGAACTTGCCGATTCGGTTCGGAGCGATCCGGTCAGCTGGAAATCTGAACTACTCGACGCAATCAACGAGGACAGCCCTTTGCCAGTACAGCGCAGAGTCAGCTACTTGCTTCTCAGCAGCAATGTCGCCGGCATCGACAGCAAAGCGGTTACGCGCTATATCCGCAAAGCGCTGGAACTCAGCCGAAGGCACGATATGCACTCTGCCGAGGCCTTCGCGGAATGGGAACTCGCGCGGTTGGAAAACAAAGCCGGTGATCAGGAAGAAGCCCAGAAGCTCTATCGAAATGCCATCAAGCATGCCAAATTGACCCTCCCCTCGCATTTCATCGCTGTCCTGCACCTTGAAATCGCCACTTTCTTCGAACAGCAGAACCTGATGCGTGCTGCTTCTCGCGAGGCAATGGAAGCCGTGCTGGAGATCAACGCCCTCTCCGATCGCACGCTTATGATTCGCGCGTACCGGCAGTTGGGACAATATTTCGACCGCCAGGGGATGATCATCAACAGCTTGGAATACTACGATAAAGCGTACATCCTCTCGCAGGAACTCGACGATCCACTGCTTTCGGCGGAACTGGCAATCAATGTCGGTAACGCGCATCAGCGTAAAGGAGAATTCGATTTAGCGCTGGCAGCGTACTTCGAGGCGATCGACAGTTTTTCCAAAGCTAACAGAAAGGATATGCTGGCTGTGGTCTATGATCGCGTGGCCACTATCTACCGGAAGTTGGGCGAGATCCCTAAAGCAATCGAATACATGACCAACGCGCAGATACTGAATATCAGCCTGCAAAACTGGGCGAATGTGGGCGACAACTACATGAATCTCGGCCTACTCTATAACGATCTTAAGCAGGACAATACAGCCCTGACGTACTTCAAAAAAGCGCTTTCGACCTACACAAAGGTCGAGAACTTTGAAGGTATGGCGCTTTCTAATAGCAAGATCGGACTTTCGCTGGCAGAATCAGGAGAATTTCAGGACGCAATCCGCTACAGCCAGAAATCGATTGAGATCGCGAAAGATAAAGGCCTCACACGACTCCTCACCGCACTTCTGATCGACCTCAGCGACGTTCAGGCCATGGCCGGAAACAGCACAGAAGCCATCTCTGCACTTAGCGAGGCGTCAGTGGTATTGCGTGAAGGTGGCGGCAACAAGGAATATCAGCTTCAGATCGAGAAGAGCATCGCCGAATTGAAAGAGAAGCAGGGCAACATTCACAGTGCTATCACCCATTACCGTCAGGCGATGAACCTCCAGGATAAGCTCTACGACGATCTTTCACACCAGAAGCTGGCCGAGATGGAAATCCTTTTCGAGAGCTTTCAGAAGGAAAAAGAGATCGAGAAACTGGAAAACAACCTGGCGGCGCAGCGTTTACAGGCTGAACACGATAAATTCTACTACGAAACACAGTTGGAGCTAGAAAACTTGAAATCGCGCAATCAGCGGGTCGTGATGATCTCCATGGCACTGCTGGTGATCGGCGCGATCGTTTTTCTTTGGTATATTATCGCGCGGTTACGGCGCGAACGAAGCCTACACATGAAGATCAGCGAACAGCATGAAGCGCTCACCGACGCTTACGGACAGCTCGAAAAAGCGCAGCAAGAGCTTATCGAATTCGAGCGGCTCAAATCGATGTCCGCAATGGCGGTAACCATGAATCACGAAATCAATCAGCCATTGATGATCATTCAGGGGAACCTGGACATGCTGCGTATCAATATCGAAAAACGTGACGCAGACGACGATCAACTTCGATTCGTTTTCCGTATTCAAACCTCGCTTGAACGAATTATGGGGATCATGGAGCACATTGAAAAGCTCGACCGGGTGCAATACGGCGACTACACGGAAGGAACGTCGATGGTCAAACTCGGCTGCGCAAACGCGGATCCATTCGAGGAAGAAGACGAAAGCGTCTGATGGTTCATGCGTCTTTATTCAAATCATTATCCTCAAATAACATCCTGCCCGTAAAGGTCATACAAATAGTGGCCCGGAGGTGATCATGTATCAGAAGTTATTCTGTCTCGCGATACTCGCTATACTCGGTTCGACTCTTGTTGCAGCCGATCTGATTAATATAACCGGCTCAACAACTGTCTTTCCCATTACCGAAAAGTGCGCTCAGATTTTCGAGGATGAGAATCCAGGCGTGGAGATCGAACTTGCTTCCACCGGCTCGAGCGTGGGAATATCATCCATTATCGATGGAACAACGGATGTTGGGAACGCCTCCCGAGCAGCAAAGAAAATAGAGATCGATAAAGCCAGAAGCAAAGGGATCGACCTCCACGGAACCGTGGTCGCGCTGGATGGTGTCGCAGTAGTCGTGCATCCCAACAACAAAGTAAACACCTTATCTCTCCAGCAGCTCAAGGATATCTACACAGGGAAGATCACCTCGTGGAAGGAAGTTGGTGGAGCAGATAAACCCATCCTGGTTATCTCGCGCGACCCCTCGTCTGGCACTTTTGAGGTGTTCAATCACATCGTGCTGAAAGACGAAGAACTGACCCTTACAGCCATCCTGGTTCAGGGCAATCAATCGGTCGCGGATGCTGTGGCTATGACCGAATCCGCTATCGGTTATATCGGCATCGGTTTCCTGCAAAGCCACCTGAAAGCTCTCTCGATAGAAAAAGTTGAGCCTTCAAGTCAAACCATATCTTCAGGAGAATACGCCCTTTCCAGAAAGCTATACATGTACACCAACGGAAAACCGCGAGGTCATATCGGCGATTTCGTCCGCTTCGTCCTTTCCGAGCGTGGCCAGGCAATCGTTAAAGATACCGGATTTCTGCCTGTCAATTAGACGATCGGCATAATATTCTGTGGTTTTTCGGGATCGACATCGACGTGTACAAACCGTTTGTCCCGGTAGATGATAATGCGCTGGAAACCAGCAAGAACTAGCGCACGGACGATCTTGAACCGCGTTTGATGATCCGGCGTTGATATATCGGCCGCATAGCCCCTGAGATGACTCGACGTGGCGAAGCCGTCGACTTCCCGGTTGTGCTTCGGGCAACGATATCCCGAATTGACGATCATGGGAATCCCGGCAATACGCCGTGCATCATCGAGCTTCAAGACAAGTTCCCGAGCAATCCTTTCCTCACCGCAACACCGACATAGAAACTCCTCCCGCACGAAGAAGTTGATCGCACACCAGCCTTCTTCCGATAAAAAGACTCCCCTTTCAGATGAAAGGGGAGAATGTCTGTTTGACGACATCAGCGAGCCCATCCGAACGCGTTGTAGAGAATCAGTTGCAGGACTTCAACTGAGTGGTCGTCGAGTTTGTTTTCGGTCTTTTCCGCCATTTCATCGAGCCAGTCAATAAACGCATCGACGATCACCTTGACCGGCAGCACGTTCATTACATGTCTTAGTATGACTTTCCAATCCATATTGCCCTCCTGTTGAACACCCTATGGAAGTTGTATCGTATCAGGTACGATCAGGTTCTCCTGTTCGACCCAGCTTGCGATCTCCGACGCAGTATCGGTCTCGAAACACGGATGATTGGTGCGAGTGACGGTTCCGTTATTGAACTCTTTGCAACAGCGGACCACATTGGTTGACCCTTCCCAGATCAGCCTGTAGCGCAGTGTCAGTTCAGTCATAATACCTCCGCAGAATCCAGAGTAATATCCCAGCTTCTGGAAAGAAGGATATCGTGTGCAGTCTGTCCATCCAAGTCGAGGTCGGAATATCCGGTTCCGCACCCACCGAAATCGAGCGAACCGCCGCTGTTACCGATAGCTTCCACATCCACAAGTATCTGCGAGATTTCGTGAGTTGTCAGACCGTACAGGTTGTCGAAATTCGCCTGGATCACATTCCAGGAGAGAGCGGTTGAGGTGTAGCCGGTAATGCCCGTATTGTCCAGCCTCAGAAGTTCGAGCGGTTTATCGGCAAGATCCGATATTTCGCCATCGACCTTCACTCCCGAGCAAGACAACTTCGTCATGCCGGCCAGTCCCGAGAAGTTTGAGAGCGATCCGGTCAGCCTGATATTACCGCTGAGATCGATAATAAGGGTCGACGTCTTACCATTGAACACCGAGAGATCGCCGTAGATATTATCAGGATTCGTCTGCTTCAGATAGAGAATCTTGAGCGATTTCAGGGGAGCCAGTCCTACCGAAATGTCGCCGTAGCTGGCCGTGTAATGGCAATACAGATTATCAACCGATTTCATAAAGCGGAGCGTCTCGATCTTGACGCCGATATAGCTCTGGTTGTACGCGTAGAAGCGCTTGATAAGATTTAGTTTACCTGTGATATTGATCGTGAATGTACCGTTGTCGGCATAGGTATGCGTATATTCGATATCCAGATCGTTGTGGCTGCATTCGGTTGCGCATCCGTCGCCCCAGTCGATCCTCGATGATGCCCCGCTGATACCACGAATGGTTATCGTCACTGTCTGGCTGGCGAAATTCGTGATGAATGCCTTGATGACAACCATCGGCTCGGGCGGAGAATCGGTGAGGATGTTGATTGCTACGTTACGCATGGCTCAACCCTTGTAGGCTTTGATCTTCCCGCCGCTGAGTCTGATCTGCGTGAAGTGACCGTAGGTGATGTCGCCGTAAGGAAGCTCGCCATTAAGCGACGAGAGATCCTTGTCCGCTCCGCCCACGGTGTTACCGGAAGACGGAAACGATGCGTTATAGCTCTGGATTGCATACCAGTCTCCGGTATGCGTGGAAGTATCGCTGATGATGTCGAAATCCTCCGGCACCATTCGCATACTCTTTTCAATTCGGTCCATGTTCCCTCCTGCTTTTTTTATGATTGATATCAAGTGGTTAACGCGATATTTTTCAGATCTATATAGTCCTGACTGATCAACTTGAGATAGACGCTGTCGTATTGTGGATACGGAAGGCCACTTTCACCTGTTGCGAACGATTGGTATTTTTCCACAACGAAGATTACATCCCATCCGTTGGTACCGGTTACGTCCCCGTGGATACACAGCTTGAGCGTCTCCTGATCCCGTAATGCTTTAAAGATGTTCATTGAGTCGCGATCGAGGTTGTAGATGACGATCTCGGCCTGCATCCTGCCGTAATTAGCACTGGATGCCTTCTCATAAACCGAGACCTTACCCGTGATCACCGATGTGTGAAATACCCGGTCTTTCAACCATGAATATTCGAAGTTGCAGTCTTCTTCAGCGAGGTCCCAGCTGGAACCATACGCTGTCCCGTAGTATATGACGGGAGCTTCGTTACCCCAATATGCCATAGAATCCTCCTTCTCCCGGATAGCGTTTCATCCGTCAAACCTCCTGCTTGATTTCTGATGTCTGGTTCACAAGGTCGTCGATTTTTCTGACGTAGGTTTCGTTCATATCTACAGTGAGGCCTGTCTTCACGTTGCGGTAAGCGATATCGCGTCGAAACGAACAATCCATCGTATTGGCCAACTGCTCTAAAAACGATGGTACAATCTCCGCAATCGCATTACTGGTGCTACCGTGACGTTGGATGATGAAGTGATCTGTCAGGTTCACATCGATGACGGAATTCCGTACCTTGTAGGAGCTACTGATATTGCTGACTGAGATTTCCTCAGAGTCGTCCGATGTCCAGCTATCCCAATAATCCGTCCCTGTTGCCAGCCGAGTCTGATTGATCTGGAAGAACTTTCTCTGCGTCTCGATGTTCTGCCGGTAATCGAAACTTTCGTCGTTTGCGATTGCGGTTGTTCCATAACTCACCTTACGATAGGTCACCACAGCATCATTGATGAAGAACGTCAGCCGTAGCACGAGAAGCAGTTCCCGCAGTAGCGTCGACATATCGGCGCTGTCATTGTCGTCCTTGTTTGCCCGTCCTGCGAAGCGCACAGAGTAGTGGCTAATAGCAAACCACTTGTAGTAGAGCGTGTATGCGGAATCGCTGAAGTCCGACAGCGTGTTTGCAATCTGTGTTACGTCAACGGCAAGGAGGTTGTCGTATTGCAGAAAATGCAGCACGCTCTTGAAGATAAAGATCGGAGTAATCCATCTTCGTGAGCTCACTCCAGCATCGTAATAGTATTCTGTTGAATCGTAATTCGAGCCCGTAAAGAATTCCGGAGAGTAGTTGCTCCACCAGTCGATACGCGTGGTGGTGAATGTATTGGTGCTGTTCAGAAAACTATCAGAACGAACCTGATCGAGCGCGGTGAAGATGCTCTCACAGTAGATCCGCATCAATCCTTGATCCTGCTCCTCGGTTCGATAGACACGGTAAAACCAGTTCTGCTTACCGGAGACTGGATCCTCGATTCCGATGGTGTCGTTGATTCGGATGTCCTGCTCGCCGTACCAGGTAAACGACATATCCGTGAGAACCGGCGTGCGATAGCTGTCCGTCTCGTGCTTGAGCGGCGAGATATCGGTGATACCCCCGGAGATATCCGTCTTTGCAGACCAGAAATCGATTGGAATTGTCCCACAGACAGCCGCGTTCCTGTTTCCAAAGAAATCCTTGATCGTGGCGTCGCCAACTCCGCCGTAGTTCTTGTAAAACACCAACTTACGGTGCGTTGAAGACTTGTAGTACCAGAAATCGAACAGTGTACCCGTGAACTTCTGCTGCGGATTGCCGGAGCTGTCGCTGGTCGCGCCAATAAACAAATTCGATGTTGTCAGCGTACCTGACGATGTAGATGCACGCGTTTCGCTGTAAACAGGATTATTGTACCGGTCGCGTACATCCAGAACGATTGCCGGTGTCGCAATCAGATAGATACTCACATTGTAGATCTCGTCGGTGTTAAGGTCCAAATCCGTATAATCGTAATCCGTATCCAGAAAGCGGATACGCAGATGATACTTTCCACCCGTCGAATATACTTTCAGCGACCAGGCATCGTCTCCGTTGCCAACACCCCACACGCTTTTCACGCTGACACCCATCCCGAACTCGGCAAAGCGAAATCGGCACCGAACCGGCGTGATGAGATCGGCTGCATCAAGCGCGACGTTGCTATTGACATAGACATTGCCATCAAACTTCGCGCCGTTGTGGTGGTCTCTATAATGCCAGATTTTCACCTGAGCCATCGTAGCCTCCAAGGGTGAGTCGTTGCCTGACCGCATCGATTTGCGCGACAATGGTTTCGCTGTCGCGACCGCTGCCTGTACGGACGCTGAATTCTTTCTTGATCAGGTTGATGTTGAGCGCACGAAGCTGTGATGATATCCGGTCGAGCTTTTCTCCGAGGCTGCCAGTGCTGCCGTGGTTGATCGCGTGCAGCAGATCGAGATTCCCGCTTGCCGCTTGCGCGTTAACCACGTACTCACCGTTGCTCAAGAAAGCCGGAATCGAATCGGATGTCCCGCTACCGGGGCCTGACACATAGCCACCATAAGCGTATGTTTGGGCCTCTATCTCCGCGACGTTTGCCGCTGTCTTGGCTGTCGCCACAGCAGCCGCAGCTGCTGCCACGAACGGAGCTGCCGCGCCACCGTATTTCATTCCCCAGGCGTATGCGGACTGCACGGCTTGCAAGCCATCCAAAACCGCTTGTACCATCGAGAGCCGTTTCCACGCCTCGAATCCGTCTCGCCCGTATGCCCGGGCGATGTCGGCCATATCGCCAAACATATCCGCTGTACCGGAAAGTAGCTCTTTCTGACGTGCCAACTCTCGCTTGAGCTCCTTCTGGCGAATGTCGTTGCGCTCCTTGGTGTAATATTCCATGATGGCGGTGCTGGCGCTCTGGTGCTCGATCGCCATTTCCTGCAACTTCAGATACTCCGAATACTGCATATCGGAGCTCAGATCCAGCGAGTTACGCAAGGTATCAAGCATCACCTGCTGTTGCTGTTTCTGGCTCTCCATCGCGCTCAAATCGAGTTCTTCGCGGGTTCTGGCTTCTTCGTGCATCCAATCCAGATTTTGCTGGTGGTTTTCGCGCAAGGTCGCCATCGCCGATTTCCCGGGCAGCATTTTTCGCGACGAGCTACCGAAGGAATCCATCGAGCTTCGCGCCGAATCGATTGTCTTCTGAAGGGTTTTCAGAAGCTGATCGGTATTGCCCAGCGCGCCATTGAGCGTACTGACGTTACGATTCGCATCGGTGAACGTCTGGTTATCCCATGTTGTGTTTCGTTTCATTTTGCCCCCGTTGAAGCTTCTCTGTCATCGTTTCTCGCTGCAATCTCTCCGCGAGTGCGTAGAGTTCCATAAACCACTGTGGTTGCCGGCGGTGATCGCCATCCCAGGGATAGTGCACCACGCCACGGGCGTTTTCAATCAGGTAATCCAGCACCATCCGCACTCCCGGTAAAACCTTCGGAAACGGATTTCCGGCGCGCTCCCTTCTGCACGTCCGATGCATCCGGCAATAACCGCAGAATGTTCTCTCACCCGCATACCCTTGAATCATGCCCTCCCAGCGATCACCCGAATAGATCATCAACCGGAGGGCGCGTGTCAGTTTTTTCGGATCGCCTCGCGGTTCTGCCTGAAATCTTCTTCCATCGCGACAATCTCATGCCAGAGCGCATCCCGGATGTCTTCCCGAAGCAGATTTACGCTCTCCAGTGTAACGGATCGCTCGAATATCCATCCTTCACGATCCACCTGGTGTCTTCTTCCGTCGAGCTCTCCGCCCAACGCCAGAACGATCTTTGCCAGGCGTAGCGCTTCGGGCTGAATGCCCTCGTAGACAGGTTCTTCACCGTTGAAGCTGAGCTTACCCATGAACGGAAGCAACGCGTCACGGTCGAGTGGCCTCAGCGCGCGAATTGTTGCGATTCGCTCACCGTCGAAAAAGACCTCACGGGTCAACGCCGCGCCATGATCTTCGAAGCAGTTCTTGATTTTATCGCTCATCGTGTCCTCACGAGATGGTGATCTTGACTGACGGATTGGTGTTATCCGCCATCAATTGTACCGTTGCCGACATGTTGAAGATCTGCCGCTCGGGATCTGCTGGATTGACGCCGGTGATCTTACCGTTGGTCTCCACCGCCCAGTGATGCGTTCCGTCGGACATGGTGAAATCGATATTGCCCACCGCCACATCCGGAGAGATCAGTTCGTCTTCAAACCAGCCATTCGTGGAATCGTAGTTGGTATCAAAGGTCGCTTCGCCGCTGAACGCCTCGAGCAACTCACGTTGCTTAACGAAGGAATTCTGGTACAATGCGTTGTCGTTCACAAAACGATTCGAAAGTGCCAGGCTGAACGTGTTAAACGAACTGTATGAGGAGTCGAACAGGTTAATCGACTGAATATCACCGACCAGGAATGTCTTCGCGGAAGGCGTTGCAATAATTCCGTAAGCAGCATAATCGCCGGTTGCCAGATCAACTTCCGTTTCAATGGTACGAGCGCGGAAGACAGCCTCGAAGTTCACCGCACCGCTGCTCTCGCCGGAGATGTTGAGACTCTCCAGCACACAGCCGGTAGCGACATTCCCCTTCTTGTCGTCGGTGAAAAACTGATGGATTTCATAGGAATAGGGATTCTTCACATTCTGAACCTGATAAGGCGAGGTGTTCTTTGAGAAGAGCCCCTGCAACATGATATCGTGAAGATAGGTCAATTCCCCACGCAGTGTAACTGTACCGCCTTTGCGACCAGCCAGCATCTCGGAACCTCGTGGCTCCAGGGTGTCGGTCTTGGCGCGAACGGTGATCGCTTCACGTGTCGGTTTCATCTCGATTGCGCTGGCCAGAATTCTGTCGGCTGAGCTGTAGTCACCGGCATAGTTGCCGTAGCCGCTGCCCGTGCCTGAGTCCTGCTCCTTGAACAGTGTCACCAGATATTTATATCCATATCGATATGCGCACATACGTCCTCCAGTTGTCAGTCATCGGTTCGGGTGTCGAGGATTTGCATTCTGAACCCGATCTTCCGAATGGTAAGGTTGTTATAGATTCCCGGGGCCAGGTAGTCAGTCGATTCTCCATGGGCTTCGCCTTTCTCGACTGACACGGTTTCAAGGTTGAAAACATAGTCTGCGATGCCAGCCGCACCGAGGATCTTCTCGATCACCAGGTCGCTCAGAACATTCATGTTGATGACGCGATTCTGCCCCGGTTTGTGGTAAAGCCAGACGTTGACTTCGTAGGTGTAGCGAATCTGTCCGCCTGACATCATGACAAACTCCGGCTGGTCGCCGTCTTGAACCAGGATAGCCGGGAGGTTTCTGCCGAAGCGATCGATGTCATCCGGGAAATCGCCCACGTATGCGAATTGGTCGCCGCTTTTCAGGGTATCTTTCATCCAGTTGAGTACTTCATTTTGATATACGTGCATAGTGTTGTCCTATCGTTTGTGCCGGGTGGTCGAGAAAACATTGGCGCGATAGCGGTCTACCGCGCCGTCGAGCGTTGTATCCAGATTAACCGCTTTTGAAGCGACATCGAAGTGGTCTTTGAAGACACGATGGTAGAATTCAGCTTTGGTCCAATACATCTCACGTCCCATCGCATTTGCCAGGTCGGTGTAAATCAGGTGAAGGGTAAGGTAGTCGCTGCAGATGTCGAACAATTCGGGGTTGGCCACGATATCGAGTAGTGCCTTTCCCGAGCTTTCATCGACGTTATACCCCTGCGATGAGAGCTGATTTTCCAGTCTCCTTCCGATGATCTTCTTCGCCATAGCGATCTTATCGAGCCAGTTGGCAGGAACTGTGTAGGTCGCGTGAAGCGAGGTGGAATCAAGCTCTGCATGATAGCCGTTTCCGCTGACATCCAGTGCAACCAATTCTACGCCTTCGTCGCAATTGTATTCGCTAATTCTGGTGTCGTCAATCCCGTAGCCCACGATGCGAAAGACGTATGTGTCTTCGGGAACGATCCAGGTTACTGACAAGTCGACGCTGGTCACGTTGCCATCGGGATCGTACCACTCGATACGGGCAACTTCGTCCGGGAAATCGATGCTGCTAGCGCCGTCGCCTTTATAGCACTGATGAACGGTCCCACCGGCGAGAATATTCACCTCAGCGTCGATCCGCGCGATTGAATTTGGTGTTGAAAGCACAGCATTTGCCCAAGCCATTATATGTCTCCTTTTATCAAGATATGGGGAGAGGTTTCCCCCTCCCCGGATTTGCTACGCGAGAACGTGCAGGAACGCGTCGACTTTCTGAGATGAGTCGCTGGTGGTGGTCGCGTACTTGAGCTGCACGTAAGGTCGATCCCGCAGCAGACCTTCGGGAATCACCATTGCGGTGATGAGGTCACCTGCGCTGAACGACAGCCCGTCATCGCTGGCATCTTTATACAGCATATAGAAATGGGCGTCATCGACCCAGCCGCTGGCGCTGTTTTTGAACGGTGGCGCCGCGCTGGCAGCGGTCTGAGACGAGTAGCACTCGAGTTCGATTTTGAGGATCTCGTCTGTAGCGATCGTGATCGCGGTGTTCGCATAAACGCGAATTTCCACCAAACCGCCGCTGTTGCCTGCGTAGCGGATGTTGCTTGAATCCATTCCCGTCCCGTCGAATACCGCCTGAGCATCCGAAAGGATCATGTTTTCATCTACCTGATAGCCGTAGTATTTGCTCATGGTTTACTCCTAAATGGTTTCGGTGGATGAGATGTTTTCTTCGAGAACGACCGGGATTCCGTTCCAGCGTTCGATCAGGCGGTTGTAGTCTGTGTCGGCGCTGGAAACCTGCATCTTGCTTTCCTTGAGTTCCCAAAGCAGTCTGCGACCGGTGCGGTTGCAGTAGATGAAGGTATCGCTAACGCTTCCGCGAACCATGTCTATCAGCTTGTCCATGTTACCCGCAGTCGGCTTCTTGCCTGTAGCGTCCTGAATGGAGACGTATGCTGCGACATTGTCGCTGGTCGCGCACAGGAGTCCCATATACGCTTCGTAGAGTGCCTGATAGACAGGCTTGACTGCGCCGGTAGCTGTATTGACCACAACCATTACCGGGTTGCCGTTGTTAAGCGGACGTACGGTGATCAGGTTGCCATCCGAGAAGGCGTTTTCATTGAACAGACCGCAGCAGCTTCCAGCTTTCCAGCGAACTGCCAGGATGGTGGTTCTGTTGCCCGATGTACCGGTGGCGTCGATGGTGTTGCCGTTCTTAACCGCATGCTGACGGAGGCCCTTGAAGCCCTCTTCGTCACCGAAAGTCGAGTCGGTGCCGTATACGAGTTGGCGTGCGGCAGTTTGCCCGAGTCCCTCTACGAATGCAGGAAGTTCGTCAGCGAAGTATTTTTCGACTCCACCAGGGTAGCTCTCACAGATCGCTTTGTCTTCCTGCTGGATGTCGGTGAGTATCTTGAGATCTTCCTGAAGCACCACGTCTTCGGTAGTGTGCGGGATTATGGAGCCATTCACGCTGCGGAATCCTCCGCCCGGGAGCTCCTGCTTGAGTTTGTACTTGTGGTATATGCCGTGGGTCGCCTTGATGAACGGCATGGTTTCCAGAATTCCGGATTCGCGAATGAGCGAATCGATGATCGCTGTCTGGTTTGGTACGTTATACGCAGCAGCCAGCTTCATGAGTGTTGCACTTGCCATTTACCCTCCAAATGCCTTGAACATGTCGGTTAGATCCGTCCGCTTGCGGGGCTTGATCCCCTGGACTGGACGGGTGTTGTCGAAGTCGTGTCCATTCGTGAAGTATCCTGCTTTGAGATAGGGCTTGATTGCCTGCAGATTGTGGTGGATATCCTCTCCTGTGAGCGGTTCAGTATCGGTTCCGAACTTGAAATCATCGCGAATACGCAGCATCCTGTCATAGTGCGGGTGGTTTTCTGGAACATCGAGGAATCGGCTGTACTGTTCCCATTCTTTACGGCGGATTTCGTCCACTACAGCTTGAAGCTTCGCTTTCTCTTCCTGAAGCGACTGGATATCGATCTGTTCGAACTGCCCCAGCCTGTTAACGTAACCATTGAGCTCCCGCTCTTTCATTTGAAGTTCCTCACGAAGCTCGTTGCGCTGCGCGATCACTTCATCCAGACGGGATTTCGGGATATGGTTCTCACCTTTGTCTGTCAGCGCTTGATCGATGAATGCCTGCATTTCGGTTATGAGCTCTTGATTATCCACGGAATACTTCTCGAATAATTCCTGTAATGACATTGTTCCCTCCATTTTGTGTCGCTGTTCTGTCAGCTTGGAATTGTTTGATTTTGTTTGGATGTGTTGATCCTCATCGGATCGTAAGTTGTAACGCTTCATTTTTTACGGTGTATGGCACCGGGATCACTCACTTGATATTCGTGAACACTATACGGAAAACCCAATTAGTTGTCAAGCAAAAAGTTAAAACTTTATATCTCATGTTATACATGAAGATTACTTTCCGCAAGTTAAAGCTCTTGAGTATGGATTAAGGTTGTTTTTGTTGAATGAGAGACATTGAAGGTATTCGTTGAAACGCGCTCGAGAGATTGCGGTCCCGATCCGCTTTCTATGTAATGGAATTTGCTAAAATACCGAGGGCCTCATCCGAAACCCTCCCAGCAACAAGCATGAGAGCAATGGAAATTCCGGGCAAATTCCCTTCCATAGAAAGCGAATCAGCCCACCCACCCATTGGACGAGCGCGTTTGGACCTCATTCGTAAATGGCTGTTTGGGTAAAAAAAAGCGGGGACTGCAATCAGTCCCCGCTAATATCAAGTCACATTACGATTAATAAGCTGCCTGCTGTGTCGTCGTGAATGTGTTGTTTCCGCTTGCGTCGATTGTGCACTGGATAATCCAGGGAGTAGCACCCTGAGTACCGGTCGCCTGAAGAACAACTTCATCAGCGTCTGCGGAGATAATTTCATAGGTCGCGTTGTCGTTGTCAAGCGCTTCGGCAGTACCGAGGTCGCCATCTTCGAGGTCAGCGTATGATCCGCCACCACCGTCCATGCCGGTCGGGGTGATTCTGAACTTGTAAACCTTTGCGGAAAGGTTGGTAAGGTCAGCGATGATCGCATCCTTGTTCGAGTTAAGAGCATGGTCTCTGAACATGGTAATACCGACTGCTACAGCGACACCGACGAGGATAACGCTAAGCACGATGAGCAGAATTTGTTGTTGTCCCATTGTAATCTCCTTGTTTTGTGATTTGTCATTTTACTTTGCAATGCCTGTGCCAAATAATTGGCCGAATATTTATATACAACCACATATCAGCAAGTTACGTTATTATCGGCGTAAAAATTGGCATTGATGAATTGGCCCTGCCATCTGCTACACCGAAAATCTGTCACAGATATCTTACAATCTGTATATTAAATCTTACACATATTCGAAGTCAAAGATCAGAACGCTGCGTCTTGAACAACCGTGATCGTTTTATTACCGCTGCCATCCATCACACACTGGAGGATCCACGGGGTCTCCCCAATTTTGCCGGTCGCCTGCAGAACCACTTCATCAGCATCGACGGAGACTAATTCGAAAGTACCGTGATCATTATCGAGCGCATCTGCGATCCCAAGGTCATCTTCTACTAGATTGTTATAGGAGCCGCTTCCACCACCCATTACAGATGTCATCATGCGATATTTGTAGGCTTTTTCGGCAAGCCACACGAGATCAGCACGCAGATCGTCACGGTTCGCATCGAGTGTCTGATCGCGGAATAGCTGCGCTCCCACGCCAACCGCTACGGCAATCAGGATTACCCCGATAACGATAAGAAGTATCTGTTGCTGTCCCATATTATCCCTTTATATTATTTCCTGACGAAACTATGAAGCAATTACGCGACCAATGGAAAATCTCATTCAAGACTGAATATTCAGTTTGACACCTTTATTCAATTTTCTCAATATGCACCATCCTCTGGTTCCAGCCAGAGAAAAGTACATTCAGGGGTGAATATATGGACTACGCATCAATTGCATTCATGCTACTGGCAACCAGTCTCGTAATGCTCATGACTCCAGGTCTGGCATTCTTCTATGGTGGACTTGCCCACAAGCGCAACATCCTCGGAATCATGATCCAGAGTTTTGTTTCTTTGGGTATCACTACGATTCTCTGGTTCGCTATCGGTTACTCGCTGTGCTTCAGCGGCGACGGAGCAATCATCGGAAACCTGGACAAGGCGTTTCTAAACGGCGTCACGATCCATTCCGTCCTTGCACCTCCGGTCGATCATATCCCGGAATACCTGTTCTTCGCGTATCAGATGATGTTCGCGATCATCACGCCTGCGCTGATTACCGGCGCATTCGTAAACCGTGTCTCGTTCAAATCCTATCTTATCTTCCTTTGCATGTGGCAAATCTTCGTTTATTACCCGTTTGTCCACATGGTCTGGGGTGGTGGAATCCTTGCACAATGGGGCGTTCTTGACTTCGCAGGCGGTATCGTCGTTCACGCAACAGCCGGTTTCGCAGCACTCGCTTCGGTCTTCTATGTCGGAGCTCGAAAAGAACAAACTTCTACACCTAACAGCATTCCGCTCGTGGCAATCGGAACCGGCCTCCTTTGGTTCGGCTGGTACGGCTTCAACGCCGGTAGCGAACTCGCCGTGGACGAAATCACCGTCCAGGCATTCGTTAATACTGATATCGCAGCATCCTTCGCAACCGTGACATGGCTCTTCATCGAGTGGATGCACGCTCGCAAACCAAAACTCGTCGGCCTTCTCACTGGCGCTGTCGCCGGTCTGGCCACCATTACACCCGCTGCCGGATTCGTTCCGGTATGGGCTGCCGCAATCATCGGTATCGCCGCGAGTGTGGTCTGCTACCTTGCCGTTCAGCTCAAGAACAAGAAGGGCTGGGATGACGCACTCGACGTATGGGGCGTTCACGGTGTCGGCGGTGTGGTCGGAACCATCATGCTTGGCGTCTTCGCATCCACAGCAGTCAATCCCAATGCACCGGCTGGGCTGGTATTCGGCGGAACCGGCTTCTTCGTGAAGCAGGTGGTTGCCGTTATCGGCGCTAGCGTCTATGCCTTCCTCTTCACCTACATCATGCTTTTCGTTATCAACAAGATCACGAAAGTTCGCGTGTCTGAAGAAGAAGAGCTCAAGGGACTCGACGCAGCGCTTCATGAAGAAGTGGCTTATCAGGAAGGCGTGCTGTAATAAAGCATCGGCTATTGGAAAGGGCGAAGACATTCGCCCTTTTCTTTTTGTCTTGACGATCTTGAATGCACCTCATAGCTTTCGGAAAATCTTCGAGGATCGACTATGAAAACCTTGCTATCGCTTCTATTCTTGTGCCTTGCGCTATCCATCGCTGCCACCGATTTCAATCCCGCGTCGCCAAATTTGCACCTCCTGATCGGTAAACCCGCCGACGATCCGCTTGTCCTATATTATCTTGCAAATACCGGCTTCACACTTGATAAGTTCTTGAACTCCTCGTCTGAAACCATCTACAAAGGCGATTACATGGTATCGATCAGCCTGTTGCTCAATGAAGGCTTCCGCAGGGCTGAGATAGCACATTATAAAGATAGTCAATCCGAACAATTTTTCTCTGAGCTGACATCATTTTACGGCCTGCCATCGCATTTTCAGGATTTTCTCGAAGCCTATAATAATAACGCTTCACTTCGGGATATCTGGCAATACAAAGATAACGCTACGGAAGAAAATCCAGAAGCTTCAAAAATGGTGTTCTACCCAAAGGGAAGTGAACTGGATGCGAAAGTGAAGCTACTATATCAATATCGCGAAGATGGTAAATACGTTATCCACTATATTGCCATTTCCGGCGACTTCAATAAATTCCCTCTGAACACATGGTGGGGGGACGCCGATGATTACGTGCAATATATGGTCACCGACCAACGTCAGTCGATCAAAGACGTCATGGCAAAAGCACGTGGAGGAATCGCTCAGACCAGCCAGCAAAACAACAGCCTGAATGCCGCGACGAAGCCCCCGCAATCGAAACCGGTCGTCGAAGAGCCACTTCCCGATATCTGGGAACCGTACTTCGGTAGCAAGACAAAAAGCATGCTTTACCTATTCAACAAAAAGGACTATTGCAGCAACGACTGGAAGGTGATTCAGGAAAAATACGGCTTCACCAAGGACGACGAGTACGTAAAATCGAAAGACCAGTCGGTCGTCATCGAGACAGGCAACTACGACACCATCATCAAATCTATCGGCATCAAAGTAACGAATGAATCTATCCTGAAAGCCTTCGGTTTCGGAGAACAGATGACATACGATGAACTGGAAGCACGCTACGGGCCTAACTACATCCGCGCCAAATCATCCTACTTTTTTATCGGCGGACCGGAAAAAGACCCAGATAAGCATCACCATATGTCGATCGGAGCTACCTTCAATTACGATGCCGACAAAATCACCCGCATCGGATTCAGCCCTCTTCACCCTGAAGATTTCAAATTCGACAGCACATTCGGCATATACCCGACAGGCGCAGTTGACCACAACGTGATGGATTACCTGTGGGCGGATGGTTTCTGGTTCAAGGGTATCCTCAACTCAGACCTGCCCTACTCAGGGGAAATTTACTCCTACGAAGGGACCTCTCGCTTTACGAGATTGTTAACGGGAAGATGCTGAGAAACGGCGTCGCACCATCTATCCTCGATAACGCAGTCGAGTTATACGATCCGATTTATGCTTATTTCAACAAGGCCATTTATCAGCTGAACCTTTTTAGCGATAACCAAGACTTCGCCCTCATCCATTCTGAGTACATTCGCGACGACAAGAACAACCTGAACTACGACACCAACTGGAAGAACCTCAAATATTACGTGGATAAATGTTTAGAGGAACTGGATATCGCCCACGAACATCTGCACCAGGCCTCACTCTTAATCGAGAAGGAGGTTGGTTGTCAGTTCGTTGCCCAGGAATGCCGTAACATGATGACCGCGATTTCGGGCCTTAAAAGGGGTATCGACGCGTTGCGCCAGCTTGGGCTCAGCCACGGCAACCCCAACCGGGAAATCCTTGACGAATTCGAAAAGGTGAATGGCTATCTTGATGATCTCCAGAAAGCGAAAGAAAATATCACGAATGGGCTGATCAGCTGCGGTTACCGGGACAAAGTGAAACAGAAGAAGTAATTTAGATAGCTACTATTTCTCCATGACTTCTCGCGCATGAAAATAAGATAATAGAATTAACTTTTCAAGGAGTTGGTTTCATGAAGTGGATACTCAGCATTCTCCTATTCTCTCTCGCAGTCGTGACAGCCCTCGCGGAAGTCGTCGAAGTCAGAACCAAGGACCACGTCAGGTTCTATGGTGAGATCATTGGAAAACAGGGTGATGTAATCTTTCTACAAGCCAAAAACACAGTGATATCGTTTCATCGCAGCCAAGTCTCCGATGTCATTCGCGAGAATCACCCTATTACCTTCGGAGTATTCCGTCAGGAGGATTTTATCGATCCCGAGTGCCAGGAGGCAGTTACCTACGAATCCCTCCAACGCGATAAGCATAATGACGCCAGAAAAGCAATCGAGAAAGCAGCATCACATCCCCAGCTCCGCCGTTCCTATCTGATTCCCATCAGCCTATTGAGCGGAGCGCTCGCTGTCGATTATTTCATAGATGCTAGCGACCTTGATTTGTCAATCGCCCACGCGGAAGGCGAAACTCGCAGCGACTTGAAGGAAAAACGTACCCGTAAGTATATCATGGGGGGCATCTGCACAATCGTGGCAATCGTGAACACGGCATTCGCTCTTGATCAAGAACCGGTACAGGTCTATTCTGATGGTGAATATATCGGGATGTCGCTTAGATATTAAAAAAAATGGCGTCCCCGGCGCGATTCGAACGCACGGCCTCTTGCTCCGGAGGCAAGCGCTCTATCCAGCTGAGCTACGGGGACGCGTGTACCGGAATTTACACCCCGGACAAACCTGTCAACAATTTATCGCTACTGGAGTGATTCCCAGCGTTCGTCATCGGGTGCGATCGCTTTGATTTTCTCAGCAAGCTTCTTAAATTCGTCCGTCTTTCCATTTGCTTTCAGCAGTTCAAGATGGAGGAACGAGACGTCCAGCGAGTCAGTTTCCTTATCGGGATCCTCGATATCCTCGCCTTTATAGGTGAGACCAGTCTCAAGTGTCGCCAGCGCTTCGGCGTTCTTGCCGAGAGCTTGCTGCGTCTGTGCGAGCCATACATAGGCGTCGTAGTGCTCTTTGCGGGTTTCGATCGCCATGAGCAACGCTTCTTCTGCAGCTTCGTAATTCTTGAGATTCATGTTCGCTTCGCCGCGATGACGCCACGGGCAGCTCCACTTGGGTGAGGCTTCGTTGAGCATCGCGTAAATCTCGATTGCTTCTTCGTTCTTGCCGAGTTCGAGCAACATGTTCGCATACTGGAACTTAGCCGGAAGTGGAAGCGAATCGATATTGGTGGCGAAATATTCGTTGTTACGCTCAAGCTCCATCAGCAACATATACGAAAGCATAAGCCGCGGACGGAAGTTGTCCGGTTCGGCTTCAATTTGCATACGGTAAGCTCCAACCGCGCTGTTAAAAGTCTCGTTGCTGGGATTTTCCTGATAGACCTGAAGCGGTTCTTTTTCTTCAGCGATAAGAAAAAAAGCAACGCATAAAATGATCATCGTTAATGCGATACGTTTCATGTACATCTCCTGTTTCTCGATTGGACGAAATTTACCCCACCCGGGTATCGCTGTCAAAAGAAAAAGATGAATTGCAACCAGCATGCTCCAACGAGCATATTCGTTCGTTTGCGACCGCAAGCGTGGTGTTCCGCGACTTAACACCCATGTCCGATAGTCAGAAAGTCGCGGTATATCCCCGCTAGAGGGAGCAATAGGACGAATAGGCCGGTGGATGACCATCTGCAACGAAAGGCATCGAGCTCGCGTAACAGCCTCCTCGCAATATTGATTGACAATCTGATCCAAGCGAAACATTTCGTGTTTCGAGTGTTACACTATGTGGAGTCAATGTGCGAAAAGAGTTTGAACTTATCGATGAAGCAGCCTCGCGCAGCTTTGCACGGGAGCTAGCCAAGTACATCCAGAGGGGCGATGTCATAGCGCTGTCCGGTCCACTTGGAGCCGGCAAGACCTTCTTCACACGCGAATTCTGCGCTGCGCTGGGCGTTCAAGAGATCGTCAGCAGCCCGAGCTACGTTCTAATGCACGAGTACGGCGACGATGTCGTCCATCTCGACCTCTACCGTCTGGATAGTGAAGAGGAAGTCTGGGAACTGGGTCTGCACGAGATATTCGGTCGTAAAACACTCCTGATCGAGTGGCCAAGTCTTGCGGAGTCCATCCTCCCCCGGAACACCATCCATCTGAATTTCGAATACCGTGATCAACATCGCAAAGTAACCCTGGAAGGCAATCAACCCTGGATCGAATCGGTTTCCATCGCATGACATCCACTCGGCCCGTTTTGCTGATCCTGCTACTGCTTTCGGCGGTCAATCTCGCAGCCTACAACTTTTTCTCCCCCATCCAGCGCGAGGCGACTATCGACCTGACCACGCAACGTGAGGCAATCCGGCTCGAACATCGCAACATCATCGTCGGCAGCGATTCGCTCTTTGTGATGAACCCGCAAGATTCAACGAACGTCACCTTCCGGCGGAATACCGACTACACCCTCGATTTCCAGAATGGTATCCTCAGCATACTGAAGCTGCCTGAAGGCGTGCGCTTCCTGACCCTAAGCTACCGAATCTACCCGGAAGCACTGCGCGAACGATTCTACTACTACACCCTGCAACGTGGAGATTCAACTGCCGTGCCGCCAATGCGCAAACGCAAGACTTGGGATCTCGGTACCCGCACCGACCTCAACATCACAGGTAGTAAATCGATATCGCTCACTGTCGGAAGCCAGGACGATGTCAGCATCGATCAATCGCTCTTCGTGAAGATGGACGGTGAGCTTTCGCCCGGCATGAAAGTCCAGGCTCAGTTATCGGACAACAGTTCGCCCATTACGCCCGAAGGCGATTCCCGTGAAATCAGCAACCTCGACCAGGTTTTCATCAAGCTTTACGGCAATAACTACGAGGTGGCGTTTGGTGATCTTGATTTTCCCATCGAGGACACCCAGTTTATGAACGTCGATCTGCAATTCGAAGGTCTCCGTGCCGGATGGTACGGAAAAAACACTTTTCGCGGTGCACTCGCGGTTTCACGAGCTCAAACGCAAACCGTCGAGTTCAACGGTGAGCAAGCCAAACAGGGGCCCTATTATCTCAACACCGACGGCTTCACCATACAGGTCGTCTCCGGCTCTGAGACCGTATATCTAAACGGCGTATCCATGCAGCGAGGTAGCGATTACACCATCGACTACGAAGAAGGAACCATCACCTTCACCAACAACCATTTCATCGACGACGAGAGCTACATCATGGTCGTCTATCAGTATTCCGACGAAGATTACCGCAAAAATCTCTACATGGCCTCTACTGAGACCAAACCTGTCGGCAGATTCTACCTCGACGCCCACGCAATCGTGCAGAACGACGATAAGAGTAATCCGCTCCAGGAATCCCTCAGCGACGAGGACAAAGCCATTCTGCGCGCCGCAGGTGATAATATCGCCTGGGGTAATGGCATCACTGAAACCGAAGTAGGCAACGGAAACTACATTCTCATCACAGAAGGCGATGAAAGCTACTACGAGTACGTCGGGTACGACAGCACAGGAACCTACGTCCTCTCATTTTCCTATGTCGGAAGCGGCGAAGGCTCCTACGAACAGCAGTCACCATCCGTATATTACTACGTCGGCGAAGGACAAGGCCGCTACGAACCCGTGCGCAAGCTCGCCTCTCCCCAACGTCAGATCAACTACGACTTCGCAGCAGGTTGGCGCGGCGATTTCCTCAAGCTCGAGACAGAAACCCTGGTTACCACCCTCGACAAGAACACATGGTCATCCAAGGACGACAGCGATAACGATTCCTGGGCAACCCACGCCGGATTCGAGATCGATCCGGGATTTGAACTCCTACAGCCACGCTTGATAGGTTATTACCGCTATTTCCGTAAAGGCTTGGAGCCACTCGCGGAGATTGACAATCCGGAATCGAGCTATCAGACCTATGAATTCGCAAGAAACGACACTGTGAGTCGAACCGAGTTTTTCGGAAACTACACAATGCGACTGTTCGATCTTTTCACACCGTCCGTCACCTACACTGAAAAGGAATACAAGGACTACGCAGCTTTCCGGCAAAGCATTTACACCGGCACACTCGATCAGTTCAGCCTGATCCCCTATATCTATCTTCGATATATGAACTCGGATCAGGATTACCTCGATCCCTCGCTGGAACAGGATTTCGCATCCATCCGAAGGCTGAACCTGAATTCGTACTACATCATCCGCAACTATAAATTCGGTGGGGAATATTACCACAACCAGTTTGATGAGAAGTACCGGAGCGAAGCCGATTACCGCGACCAAAACCTTACCTGGAAAGTATATACAGGAACACACGATACCCGGCAAGTTGCCGCGCAAGTCTCCTATTCTCGTGACGAATATCGCATCGACACCTCAGACTACGAGCAAGACACCGACACATGGCAACTCGACTACCTCATGAACTATAGTCGCCACCGACTCAAATTACGGTACTTGCATCGCATCGTAGATAACATGGGGGACGAGGATAATTACGACGTCGCGGAGATCACCAGCGTCAGCAATTTCCTTAGAGACGCCATTTCGCTCAACCTAAATTACTCCCTCCAAAACCTCGAATTCTACCCGAAGGTCAGAGAGCTGGAGTACATCGGCGAAGGCCTCGGCGAATATGACAGCACCGGCGTCTATGTCGAAGAAGGCGATTTCGACTGGGTTTACATCACATCCGGCGAATCGGAGCTATCCATCGAAGTCACGACCGACGGCTCGCTCTTTCTCAACCCAAAGTCCCTGCTGCCCGATACGCCGATCCTCAACCGGCTCCAGTCCGAAAGCTATGTCGCTATTACCGAAAACTCTCGTTCCAAAGACAAATGGAAAGTCTATCTCCTCTCCTCCGATCGCGTAATGGACAGCAAATATACGATCTATGGGCAAAACTCATTTCGGCAAACACTCTGGTACGATCTCATTCCCAAAACGCTGTTGTTCAAAGGCCAGTATGGAAAAGATATGAGTCTGGACAATCGTTACCAGGAAACATCGGACTATATGGAAGAGTCGTGGTTTTACTCCGCACGCTATACGAAGATCAAAAACAATGACGTCGAGGTTTCCTGGGAAAATCTGATAGAAGAGGATTCTTACTACGATTCAAGAACAGAAAGTGATATCTACACGTTGGAAATAACCACCCGCACCAGCCGAAACCTCCTCCTGCAGACGGAGCTGAGCTACACAACAGAAGATGGTAATAAACGCCTTTCAGACAACCAGTACTCGATAAAAAGCATGGGCCTCTCCGAAAGCCTCACGCTATACCTGCTGAGTAAATATCGCGTATTCTCGAAGATATCCTACAAACACAATGACCGTTCCGGTTCCGATTACCTTGTCTATCTCGCGGATAAACGCGAAGGCGATATCTTCGAGTGGAGCCTGAACCTCTCCTACAAGGTCAACCAGTTCACCAGTGCCAGCTTCCAGTATTCCGGTGATTCCTATCCTGATGACGAAACCACTCACGAGATGACTCTAGAAATACGAGCCGAGTTCTAATCGCCCAAACCACTCATTCTGCGAAAATTCACAATATCCGGCTTGACAGATTATGAAATCTTGTAAATCGTTCGCGTTGTGAATCAAAGTCAATCCAGGATGTGATAATCATGAATCAGCAGAATATAAATAAGCAACCAACGCTCGAATCGTTCGAAAACGAGATTACTCTCGCCAAGCGTGCTAAAGACAATGTGCGCCTGACCAAAGCCTATGACGACATTGTCATTTTCCTATATCGCCGAAGTAAAAACGACGAAGCGATTCGTTATCTGGATATAAACATGGAGCTGCAAAAGCAGCTTGGCAAGATGTTGAAATATGCAGAGGTGATCCTGCTCCGCGGCAAGCTATATAACCGTATGGGGAATTTCGAGATGGCTTTCAGCGATATCGATGAAGCATATGCTATCTACAAGCAGATGAATCATCTCGAAGGTATCTCAAATGCGCTGATTACGCGCGGCGCGATCAATCGCTTCCGCGGCAATCACACGGAAGCGCTAAACTGCTTCATGGAGGCTATGGAATATTTCGAACGCTTGCGCGAAAAGGGAATGCTCGTCAAAGGTTCCAGCTGTTTCATCGATTACGGCAGCACATTCGAATCGCTCGGCGTTATCTACGGAATCCTGAATCAAGTCGATAAATCGCGCGAGCATCTTACCAAGGCAATCGAGATCATGAAGGAAGCCGGCCACGATATCGGTATCATACAGGGGTTGAATAATCTCGGGGTTTCGTACAGTCAGGAAGATCCACGAAAAACACTCGAATATTACCAGGAAGCACTCCATTACGCTGAGCGCATCAACGATCACACGATGATCACCGTCCTGACGAATAACATCGGCGGTGTATATGAAGACCTCGAAGACTACCCACAAGCGCTGAAACAATACCTCCAAGCACAGAAGCTCTGCCACAAATTCAAGTTCACCCGTTACTTGCCGGTGTTTCACAAACACATCGGAACCGTGTATAAAAAAATAAAGGATTTCGAGCATGCTGAAAGACATCTCAATCAGAGCTTGAAGCTCGCACTTGAAATCGGCGAGAAAGACACCATTCAGGAATCGTACAAATTGCTCAGCGAAATAAGCGAGCTGCAAGAAGACTACAGCAAGGCTCTCGACCTCTACAAACAATACGTAGGTTACCGGGAAGAGACTTTCAGCAAAGATCTCACAGATAAACTTACATCCCTTCAGCAGAAATTCGAGCAGACAAACCGGGAATTGCAAGAAACTCGCAAGCACAACTCCCTTATCTCCGACGCGCTCAAGCGCAGTATGAAGATGAATTTCATCGGATGCAGCCAGGCTATCCGCCAAGTGCTCGATCTTGCCATGACCGCAGCCAGTCATCCGGAAACCAGCGTCCTGATTACCGGTGAAAGCGGAACGGGTAAAGAAATCATTGCGCACATCATCCACTACGCCAGCAAGCGCAAAGATTACCTCATTGTACCTGTAAATTGCAGCGCAATCCCGGACGGGCTTGTCGAAAGCGAATTCTTCGGGCATGTGAAAGGCGCGTTTACAGGCGCAATTACCGAAAAAACCGGATACATCGAAGAGGCAAATAGCGGCACGCTGTTCCTCGATGAAATCGCTGATACTCCGCCTGCCCTCCAAGCCAAATTCCTTCGTGTACTTGAGAATAAACGCGTCAAAAAAGTCGGTTCCAACCAGGAGATTCAGATTGATTTCAGGCTGATCGCTGCTACCAATAAAGATATCACACGGCTGATCAAGGACAATATCTTCCGCGCCGATCTCCTCTACCGCATCAATACCATCGAAATCCATATTCCTCCACTCCGTGAACGCAAGGACGACATCGAACCGCTCCTTCAGTTCTACATCGAAGACTACGCACGTATCCTCAGAAAGCCCACTCCCAACTACTCACCGTTGTTGCTCGAAAAGCTGAAAGCATACCATTTCCCAGGAAACGTCCGCGAGCTTCGCAATATGGTCGAAAAAGCCATGATCATGCTCAAGGGCGATACGCTTGAACCGGAACTTTTCAACCTCGAATGCGCACCGGCAGCCGAAGCCGAGGTGCAGGGAACTTTCTTTGGGACTATGGAAGAGATGGAAAAACGGCTGATCCTGGAAGCGCTTCGGCGTACTGACAACAACCAGACCAATGCCGCTAAGCTACTCGGCATATCGTACTCCACCATACAGCGTAAGCTTCGGGGAATCGATACGAGTAACCTGTCTTGATAATTCACTCATAGTAAGATAACCTAGATCCCCTTGCGTCATTTTGATCGGTCATTTTGATCGGGTCGTGCATTTTGAAGGATTGCAGATAGTGTTCCCCCACAATGGCGATCAAGCTAATCGCCTATATCTTTTGCATTTACGAACACGTTAACCCTTGTCAACTTCTGGCATTATGTATGCATTACACAGCAATAAAAGGAAACGGAACGAATCAATGTATGAATCTATCAACCTGTCAGAAGACCGAATAGTGAACTTGTGCGATATCGATGATGTTAGCGAAATTCTCGATATCCAGCAGAACAACATCCGCATGCTATGCTTCACCATCAACATGAAAGACCGCGAGATAATCAACGTACTGCAGGAATACTCGAAAGCTGATCGCGGGAAAATTCACCAGGAAGTCATGCGAATCCATCAACGCATCCAGGATTATCTGGCCCTAAATCGTCCACTACCTGATTCATCAGGAGCAACCTCTAACGACTATCTCACTTGACTATATCGTTTTCCTTGACGAGTTTCAGTCCAATACCACGATTTTAGTATGAGACTGAATCTAAAGCATAAACTGAATAACACGTGGCATATGCTCAACCGAATCCTGGATAACTGGGCCAAACACAAGAACTCCGCCATTGCAGCGGCAGTCTCGTTTTACACCCTGTTCTCCCTGGCTCCGCTCGCGCTTATCGCCATTTCAATCGCCGGATTTTTCTACGGCGAGGAATCTGCACGTATCGCACTACTCGAGAGAATCAGAGGCACACTCGGACCGCAATCGGAAGAAGTTATCAAATACTTCCTGAGCAAGCAGACAGCCAGTTTCCCAAATCTCCTGGCGGCTTTCTTCGGGTTCATTATCTTGCTATTCGGTGCATCACGGGTCTTTTTCCAACTCCGTGACGCCATGAACACAATCCTCGAGGTTCCAGCCAAATCACGCAATCCCATCATGCACGGGCTCATCGAACGTTTCTATTCGATTCTCATCGTTGTCGGCATCGGCTTTCTGGTAGTTCTGGTAATCTTTGTAAGCACGTTCATCACGACCATCGTTCATTATCTCGACAGGCTTCTGCCGGGCTTCCCCGGTATGCTTGAAACGCTGAACGTTGCCGGTGGATTCCTGATCATTACCCTGCTATTCGTTGTGATATTCCACTATCTTCCCTCCTCCAGCACACGATGGCGCGAGGTTATTCCAGGGGCGATCACAACAACAATCCTTTTCCTTATCGGCCAGCATCTCATCGGCTTTTACCTGTCCAGGAGCATGATCGGATCTCTTTACGGAACAGCAGGTTCTATCCTCCTGATGTTATTTTGGCTCTACTATACGATCCAGATAATTTTCATTGGTGCGGAAATAACCAGTATTATCCATAATGGCAAACTTAGGGAAGATATTAATAAAGAGAAGCTACGGGAAAGCAGCGATATTATCACAGAATAATATAGGATTTGAGATTGACTGAATTGTAATTCAGCTATATATTTAGTATGGAGACTCTGTTACGGAAAGCAAGGCCACGAAAGTGGCAGACAATAAAATGTTAATATTTCCTTAACCGGAAACAAATGCATTGACTGATTAATAGTTATCTCAAGTGTTGTACCGGTAAGGTTGAGGAGGTAAGTCGTGCGTAAAATCACCAAACATTCGGAACGAATGACGAAGAAACAAGAGAAGAAACGGAAAGCAATTATTGAAGCGGCGATTGAGACATTTGCGAAGAAAGGATTCCACCGCGCGAAAATTTCTGAAATAGCCAAACAGGCGCGGGTCGCAGATGGAACAGTTTATCTGTATTTTAAAAACAAAGACGAACTGCTCATGAAGGCGTTTGAGCACCTATTCGAAGACAAGCTTAAAAGTATCACTACCCGCGTGAACCAGGAAGACAGCCCGGCTGCAAGGCTCGATAAGTTCTTTGATCTCCATATCGAGCTGTTCACAGAAAACCCGCACATCGCCAAGTTCATGGCGGTCGAACTCCGGCAAAGTCCAGAGTTCTACGAACGCTATCCCGACTACTGGCCGTTACAGGGCTATCTGAATTTCCTGCAAAAGCTCTGCGATGATGCCGTTGAAGCCGGAGTAATTCGCCCAATGAAGACTCAGGCGTTAACTTACATCATCTTCGGTACTGTCGATTTTTTCCTGACTCTGTGGTCCATCCACCGCGATACTGTCTCGCTTGAAGATCTGAAAAAGCAGGCGATCGACATTATTCGCTACGGAACCCGCATCCAATCATAATTATTCAACCTTCATAGAAAACGGCTCCCAGTGCTAGGAGCCGTTTTTCTTTTTGAGTGGATTTGTACGAATCTATAATTTGCCTTTCAGTAGCATGTCAATGCCCTTGGCAGCACGATGACCATCCGCGATCGCGCTGATCGCGTCGGCGGTACTGTTGGCGATATCCCCACCAGCGAAGACTTTTGCATCGCCGGTCTGGTTCCATTCATAAGTGAATATCTTACCGCGCTTGACCTTCACGGATTCTGCGAGATTCTCGGGTATAAATCGGAAATCGCCACCTTGACCAATCGCACTGATAATCGTATCGAACGGATCGTTGTGGATTCGGTCTTCCATCAGCTCGGGATTCGGCCGTTTACCGGGACCCTGATCGACCATCTTTGCCTCGCCCCATACGAACGTCAGCGGGTCGCCCTTCTCGATTTTGATGGGGATAGCCTGCGTGACGATGTTCACGCCTTCCATCTTCGAATCGTGGATTTCCTCTTCGTCCGCCGGCATATCTTCCTCACGTCTGCGGTAGAGCAGCGTCACATCGCAGCCCAGACGCCGTGACACCCGACAGGCATCCATCGCCACATTACCGCCACCGATGACAGCCACTCGTTTTCCGATATCCGGGTCACGTCCTTCGGTTACGTCGTCCAGAAGCTTCAGTCCGGGAATCACACCCGGCAGGTCCTCGCCTTCGATGCCCATGTAATAAGGCTGATCCAATCCGATCGCGATGAAAATCGCGTCTGATTCCTCATGCAGTTTCTTGAAGTCAATATCCTTGCCGACGCGTGTATTGTACATCATCTTCACGCCCAGCTTCACGACATGGTCGATGTCTCTGTCGAGCTGAAGCTCGGGAAGCCGGTACTCCGGAACGCCGTAACGCAGCATACCGCCGGCCTTCGAACGTGACTCGTAGATCGTGACTTCGTATCCCATCAGGATGAGGTAGTACGCGGCCGCTAAACCGCCGGGACCGCCACCGATAATGGAGACTTTCTTGCCGTTGGGCGCAAATTCCTCGTTCAAAATCCTGCCGAACTCGTTATCGGGAATCTGGTCGATGATGTAGCGTTTGAGCCAGCGAATGGAGATCGGATCGCCCAGATGCCCCATCGCGCAGCTTTCTTCGCACTTATGCGTACATATACGACCACAGGTTGCACTCATCGGATTGGTGCGGTAGAGTAACCGGAGCCCCTCCTCCAGATCACCCTCCCGCACTGCCTTGATATAGTCCGGGATATCCATATGGGCAGGGCAGGCAGCTACGCAAATTCCGCACTGCACGCACCGATCTGCTTCTTTCTGCGCCTGTTCTCTGGAATAGCCCTTGACCATCTCCACGAATGAATGAATCCCCTCATCGAAATCTTCCATTGGCATCGAAATGCGGTCATGATGCAATAATGAATAATTATCAGCCCGTTGGTAACCAAGCTCCGCGCTATCCCACGGCTTTTCTTCAGCACCAGGGACAAACCGGAAAACGTCCGCGTCCGTATCCACCCAGGTATATTCGTTGGACATCGTCAGCGAACCGGTCGTGCAGACATCAACACACAGCGCGCACCAGCAGCAACGACCGTAATCGATCATCGGACGCAGTCCGCTGTCGCCTTTGGTGGTTTCCTGTCCTTCCACGGGCACCATATCGATCGCCGCATTCTGGCAGATATCCGAGCAGGTTCCGCAGCCAATGCACTTCTCCATGTCGTTCTTGTGAAATCCACGGTAGCGCGGTGCGCCGGGACGTTCATCCAGCGGTTTATCTACGACAAACGGCTTGGAAAACGCGCGTTTCCAGACGTAAAACGGTGACAGTATATCTCGTAAACTCATTTCGACTCCCGTTATCGTTCTATTTCGGGCGGATAGGTGTGCAGCGATACGTTCAGTCCCGCCACATCCGCAATGTTGACACCCCGCAGAAGGTCTTCCATGAAGGGTATCGCCGTTGAATAGCTTGGTCCGCGCACATAGACGCGTCTGGGGTACTCCGTTCCGTCGGCGGCAATGTAGAATCCATATTCGCCGCGCGTGCTCTCAGCCTTGACGTATGCCTCACCTGCCGGAATCTTCCAGTGCAGCACGTTCGGAACCTTCACGTGGAAGTCACCCTTATCAGGTATCCGATCCAGAATCTGGCGAATCAATCCGACTGCCTGATGCATCTCGCGCCAACGCAGATACGCACGGTTGTAGGCATCCGACTTGGTATCGGTCACCACCTCGAAATCAAGCTGGTCGTAGTACAGGTACGGTTGATCCTTGCGAATATCACGCGCCAGGCCCGTAGCACGGGCGTTAGGGCCGACAAGCCCATATTGATCGACCATGTCCTGCGTAATGATGCCTAAATCCTTCGCGCGCATCTTGAAAACAACGCTGTGGAACATTACGATCTCGATCTCGGCGAGAAGCTTTTCCACCTTGTCCAGCACCTTGCGAGCGCGCCCTTCGAACCCTTCGGGAAGCGGTCCGCGAACGCCACCGGGAATAATGTACATATGGTACACGCGGCCACCTGTCAGCTCTTCGAAGAGATCCAGCATGAAGTCGCGATGTGCAACCGCCCACTGCCCGATCGTTCCCATTCCGAAAGCTCCTGCCTGACCGCCGATCCACATCAGGAAACTCGCCAGACGCGACATCTCCAGAATCAGCATACGAAGCCAGACAGCCCTCTCGGGGATTTCGATACCGCCCAATTCTTCCGTTGCGGCGGTGAAGCAATACTCGTTGTAATCGGGCTCCGGAACCGCGATACGACACACGATCGGAAAGCACTGGATGTACGTTCTGCGTTCCATGAGCTTTTCGAATCCGCGATGCAGATAGCCCACATGCGTGGTCGCTTCCACAATCTCGTCACCGCAAACCGTCAGTTCAAGCGACATGTTACCGGTGATACCCGGATGATTCGGTCCTTGCCAGATCTTCAGGTATTTTCCAGACCTGAGATCGATATCCTGTTTCGGCCTGATCATGATTCCTCCGGATAAAGCTTCTTTTTCATGTGCTCGCGCGGATCGTGCGTTTCCCGGCCAGGACGCGGAAAGTAGGTCTCTTCCGAGTACTTCTTCGTGTCGAAGTCTCTGCGATAAGGCGGTGGTCCGTCCCATCCTTCCAAAATCATCGGTTCATGCACACGCGGACTGCCCGGGAAATCGATCCCGAACATCTCCCGCCATTCGCGCTGGAACGTATGGGCGTGCTCCCATAGGTGATGGATCGATTCCATCGTCGCGTTCTCGCGGTCGATTAGCACCCGCACACCCAGGTCTTTGTGGGTCTTGTAGTTGTGAAGCATGTAGGTTAGCTGGAATTTGCCCTGCTCGAGGTAGTCCACCACGGTGAAAAATGCAAGGTGCGTAAATTCCTTCTGGCTCTTGAGCCACGTCAGGATATCCACCAGCTTCTCCTTCGGAACGGTGATCCACGACTGATCCGGACGCGATACCTTCGAATCGGTTACCGGATAGCGCTGAGAAATCTCTTCAATCAATCTTTGCATAGTCTTTACCAATTGTAGTCTGGCATATTCCAGTCTTTTATGATTTTCTTCTGATTCGCTTTGTACCACTCGAAGTTCTCGGCGTAATGGTTCGCGCCTTCAGCCTTCCCTTCTTTTATCAGTTGCTTGAGCTTCTCGAATCCCGCGATAAGCGCTTCAGGACGTGGCATACATCCCGCGATATATACATCCACCGGGATATAGTGATCCAGGCGGTTGATGGTGTTGTAGCTGTCCCAATACATACCGCCGTTAATCGTGCAGCTTCCTAGTCCGATCACGAACTTGGGCCCCTGCATCTGCTCGTAGCTACGCACAATGCGCTTGATCGTCTTCACCGAAGCGTACCCGCCGATGACGAATACCGACGACTGCCTTGGCGTAGGTCTTCCGGCGATTCCGTAGCGATACACATCGAAACGTGCTGTCATCAGCGGACGCAGCTCCACCGCGCCGCAACCGGTTCCAAATCCCAGGAACCACAGCGAATTCGCGCGCGCCCAGTTGAGAAACTTCTCCATATATATGCCCAGCGGTTTACTCGGTTTGGGTAAATCCTGACAGTACAGCACCGGATCTGTCGGCTGTGATTTGATCAGCTCGTCTATGTCCATTTCTTCGTAAGGTTTCTTGATTTCTTCGTCCATGTTATACTCCTACCAGATCCAGAAAATCAGTATGGCGAGAATGCCCAATACGGTCGGCACGCCGAGGAAGAACCGGATCGATTGCTCGGTGCGGAACCTCGGGTATGCCACGCCGACAAACACCGAGATCATATACAGCCCGAACGTCTTCGCCATCATGGTGATAATCGCCATCGCATAGCCTGCGAAGCCACCGTTTCCGATCGACGAACCACCCAGATAGAGGTTCATGAACAGCACCAGTTTCGCGCCTGTGAAAATAGCACGGTTGGTCTGCAAAAGGCCCAGGAAACTGCTCTGGAACTCCGTCGGCGGCCCGATGGGAATCTCTTGCGGTGCAAGCACGATATCGAACGGGGAATGCATATTCATCCCCAGCATGGCAATGATCGCGGTGATGGTCGCAACCGGGTTGGTAAACAGCGTCCAGTGGAGCAATCCACCCTGCTGCGCTGCCACGATACCGGTCACGGAAAGCGTCTTGTACTGGATGGCCAGCGAGATCACTGAAAGTGCAAATGGCACTTCGAATGCGGTCATCTGCGCCAGACCTCTTCCCACGGCCATCGCGCTGTATGGGTGCCCACTTTCGCCAGCTCCCAGCGCCATTCCGAGCTGACCGAAGAAAATGAAATACATCACCAGTAGAAGGTCGCCAGAAAAGCTAAAGTTCGCAAATACCGATGAATGGAACAGTACCGGAATAAACATCAGCGTTCCGATACCGCCGGCCAGACGGAAGACCGGTCCAAGGAAAAACATCACGCCGTGGATCACGCTGGTACGTTTTCCGAGCGTCTTGATAATATCGATGTACGGCTGCCAGATGGGTGGGCCGTATCTACCGTGCACTCGACCGACGATCTTGCGCACCATACCGCCCATGATCAGGCCCCAGTTCATCACGACAAACAGGGTTAGAAGGGCATTGCCAATAAGGATCAGAACATGACTCATAATCCAACTCCAAACACGAGATAAAGTACGATAATATAGAGGAATATCTGCATCGCGTACGTCTGTGCGTTACCGGTGTAAAGCTGACGAATCACGCCGGCTGTCGACGCCGTCCACTCCGTCACACCATTCCAGAACGATGTCGCACGCGGCTTGACCAGTCCACCCAACGCCTTCTGATAGAAGGGGAAGAAGTTATATGCATAGTGGGTCGTCTCGGGAAGCATGGGCTTCTCGGCAGAATACACGATGTTAAATTGTCCGACTTTCTTCACATTTCGTAGCCAGAGGATCAGCCACAGCAGCACCAGGCCAAACACACCCATCGTCACCCACATGACCAGCGTTCCATTCCAGTAGCCCAGGCTCGAGAGCATCGTGCCGCCCTGCCAGACGATCGTTCCCGGAATCGACTCAGGAAGCATCGCGCTCAGCGGCTTGAGCAGGAGCGACGGGAACGTCGAGACCGCCATGATTGCCATCAGCAGCACAAACTGCGGTGCGATCAACCACGGAGAAGCTTCTTTCACCTCGCGGTTCTCATACTTGAGCTGCCCCAGGAACATGCTGTGGATCAGCCGGAATAGGTACAGGAACGCGATCGCGCTCGAGAAGAACGCAACACCCGCTTGCAGATACCATCCCTTCTGGATCAGACTCGTATAGAGCATCCACTTGGCCCCGAATCCAGCCAACGGCGGTACGCCCGAGACAGCAATAATCGCGATCAGCACCGAAATGAAGCTCAGCGGCATTTTCTTGATCAGTCCGCCCATGCGGTACATAAGGTGCGTACCTGTTGCCTGCACGATACCGGCAACCGCAAGGAAGAGCATCCCTTTGAACATCACGTGCAATACGGTTATGTAAAGTGCCGTCACCCAGCCCAGATGATCCGCCATCGCCAGCGCCAGTACGATGTATCCCAACTGGCTCATGCTCGAGTAGGCCAATAGTCGCTTGATATCTTCCTGGAAAACTGCCATCAGCGCGCCGAAAACAGCCGTCAGCACACCCAGCCATCCCAGAACATTGCGGAAGTCGAATCCACCGTGGTAGTTGATCGTGTAGATAAGCGCCACCAGCATAAGACCGTAAACCGCGGCCTTGCTGAGGATCGCGGAAAAGAATGTCGAAATATCGTCCTCGGCTTCCGCGTAAGCACCCGGTAACCACACGTGGAATCCTATGCCGCCCATCTTGATCAACATGCCGAGTCCAACCAGGACAAAGCCCCAACTGAAACCATAGCGACCAAGCAACAGACTGTAGAAGTCGGTAACGCCCGTCGTCGAGTACATCACGGCAAAACCGCTCATGATGAGGAACGCGGCTCCCATGGAAAACATCACGTAGCGAAGCGCGTGTTCACCTGCATTCTTGCCGCGAATCAGTAGCAGATACGAGCTCAGCGTCATAAACTCCCACGCGGTGAAGAACTCCAACGTGGATTCGGAAATCGTGAGGTTGATCAGCGAGGTGATCATCATGATGAGAAGTGGGTAGAAACCGCGCGAATTGATCTCGCGATTCATACTCGCAAAGGTTATCAGCATGCCACCCAGCGCGAAGATCGCCGCGAATAGCATCGGAAGCGGCTGGATCGCGGGGAGCACAAAATAGAAGTATATTCCCGTCAGGACAATCGTCAGGCCTGCCTTCATCTTCATTGGCAACCAATCGACCAGATAGAGGAACGCACCCACCACCAGTGGAGCCATCACTGGCACGCAAGACGGAAGCGCGATGGTGTCGATCACGAAATTACCGTGGATGAAGTAGCAACTCGCACGAAGTCCCACAACCACCAGCGCTAGCATGAAGAGCCGGGCAGGGATTTCAAGTCCGTGGTTATCCTCCGCCTGTTTTGCAGTATCGATCTTGAGTGCAAGTCCAAACCACCGCAACAACATGAAGATCTCGAACAGCGACCCGAGCAGAATCGCCACCAGCGCTACATAGGAGCCACTGTCCATCAGGCGCAGCACAAGGTTCCACTTCGCCCAGAATGTGGGGAACGGCGGAAAACCGGCCAGCGCGATGAGCAGCGCACCAAAGCCAAACAACTTCTCGGGACGCTCCCGGATGGCACTCCAATCGGAGAGATTCTCACCCTCGATTGTCTCGGAAAGCCAGAATAGTCCGGCCTTTGCCAGGAAGTGGTTGATGAAGATCGCACCCGTGATGATCAGGATCAAGCCCTCATCGTAACCGAGTCTGGTCATCAGAGCATAAACGCCCATCATAAGGCCAATCTGCCCCACGGAGCTATAGCCTAGCAATCGCTTGAAATTGAATTGTCGCGTTCCCAACAAATTCGAGAAAAAGAACGTCACCAATCCCACGACCGCAATCAGATTCAGAAAGCCATCGCCAATCACGGGCATAAGCTTGTAGAGCGCGTAGAACATTGCACCCGCGTTTGCGGACGAGATCAGCGCTAATACACCACCATGCGCGCTCTGATAGACATCCAGCGCCCACCCGTTAGCGGGGAAAGGCTTCAGTTCGATCAGAATCGACATCAGTAGCATGAAAATCGCCAGCCAACCAGCCTTTCCAAGAAGCGCGATGTTCATCCCGGAGAGCTGGTCGATATTCAGCGTACCACTCAAGCGATAGATGTACACCGTACCAAGCAGGAAGAGGATGGAAGCGATTCCACCGGCAATCATATACTTGAATCCGGCAGAGAGCGCTTTGCGGCTTGGCTCCAGCGCGATCAAAGCATAGGTCGCGATCGAGTTGATCTCGATGAACACGAACAGGTTGAAGAGGTCGCGCGTCATCACGATACCGTTCACACCGGCGAGCATCGCCACATAGAGCATCATCGCGTAGGCAGGCAGCTCATTGAACCGCTTACGCAGCGCAAAAACGCCCAGGAGACCGGCAGCGTTGGATAGAAACAGAATCAGAGCCTCTTTGTAGCCCATAAATAGGTTGATAGATACGGGTGGACGTAGCCCGGCGGTAAATATTTGCTGGGATTCGGCACCACCGGAAATCGCGAAGAACCACGATCCGGCAATCCAGGTCATGAGCGCCAGGATCAAGGTTGTCAGCCAGACCGACGCTTGCTTGCCCAGACGATCAGCCGGTCCGATCAGGAATGCGCCACCCAATGCAATTACGAATATGTATATGGGATTCACCATCTTGTCTCCTGATAATCGTCTATGGAGAGTGATTTTCCTTTTTGATACATGCGAACGGCGTAGGATAGCATTAGCGCCGTCACGGCCAGGCCGATAACGATCGCGGTGAGAACCAGCGCTGACGGGATGGGATCGACCACCTCGTGAAGCGCATTGGCCTTGCTGACCGCTTTGTCGATAATGGGCGCTGTCCTGCCACCAATGTAGCCTACCGATACCATGATTACATGGATGCCGGTGTCCATCAGCGAGAATCCGATGATCATGCGTATCAGGTTCTTGTGCGTAAGCATCGCCCAGATCCCGATGATCAGCAGCATAGCTCCGAAAAGTATGGTTATATTCATAAGATCATCCTATTCCTGCATGTTGTCCAGAATTCCGGTGAGTTCAGAACCCACCTTGAGCCCGACCAGCGAGTAGATAAGCGGTATCGCTCCGGCGCTGAAGAGGCTGCCGTATGTTCCAAGCGGAAGGAAGCGGTTGTTGAGGAATCCGTCGCCAAGTCCGGTCGTTGTGGAAGCCATCAAAAGCCCCAGAAGCCCCAAAACCACGTACCCCACGCCCGAGATCGACTCCACAAAATGGAGCAGACCGTGGTTGAACTTCATGTTCACATCAGCAAGCATGATCAGGAGGATCCCCGTTGCGATTACCACGCCGCCCTGAAATCCGCCACCCGGCGTCAGATGCCCGTGCATGAACACGTACACGCCATACATGAAGATGAGCGCGATCAGAAATGACGCACCCGTCTGAAGGATTTCGGACGACTTTCTTTTCGGCTTCTTCTCTTTGCGTCTACCCAAGAGGAATCCCACGCCGGCAGTCGCGATGAAAAGCACCGTAACCTCTCCCAACGTATCCAGACCACGGTAGGTAACCACCACAGCCGTTACAATATTCTGTGTGCCCAGTTCGTCCGGCCCCTTCGCCACATAGCTTCCAGCCACAGGCGTCAGTTCCTGCATGGGCAGTATCTGATGGATTAATGGAAGCAGCATCAGCGCAAAGCCGATTACCGCCAAAAATGCGAGTATTCGGGTTATCACCGTCTGTCCTCCTTGTCCGATTTCATTCTACTGTAGGCGTAAAGAAACACCACTGTCGTAAGTCCGCTGCCTATGGCCGCTTCTGTCATCGCCACATCCGGTGACGCCAGAAGCAGGTAGATCACACTCGCCAGAAGGCTGACAACCCCCGCTGCGATAATTGCGGAGAGCACTTTCTTTGATATAACGGCAAACACGGCCGCTGCCAGCATCAACACACCCAGCCCGACCAACAGGATCAAATTCATCGTCGTCATGCCTGCTCTCCCTGCTCGTCTTCAGCGAGCTCGTCGCGAACGCTCTTTTTCGTCAGCGGAATGCCCAGGTAATGGGCGGCCCGTGCCAGCGCGTGCGAAGAAAGCGGATTAGTAAAGATCAAGAACACGATCAGGAGGATCATACGACCGATGCAGATACATTCCACTCGGCCCAGGCTGAGTCCGATTAAAAACAGCATACTACCTAAAGTCGTCGCCTTGGTTCCGGCCTGCATCCGATTATAAACGTCGGGCATACGCAGCAGCCCAAGCGCTCCCAGAAGCAGGAAAATCGATCCGAATAGGGTCATCAATGAGCCAATAATCGCCATCACAGCCCCCTCTCGAGATATCTCGCGACCGCAACAACTCCAACAAAGCTGATCAGCCCATAGACCAGCGCCACATCGAGGTAAACGATGCGCAATGCGCTCGCTGATATAAAGGCCAGAAGCGAGATGGATATAATGGTCATGGCATCGAGCGCCACAACGCGGTCAGCAATCGTGGGCCCTTTGAACATGCGGATCATCGCCAGCGCTAGTGCGCTCAGCGCGATCAACGCCGCAACCTGGTATATTATTTCAGCCAAAGATCACCTCCAGGTACTTTTCGAATTTCGACACGATTGCCTGTGTGTGGGCATTGATGTCTCCAGCACTTACGTCGATCCAGTGGATGTATAGCGTATCCTCTTTAGCCTCTACCGTCAGCGTGCCGGGTGTCAGCGTGATCGAATTGGCCAGAACTGTCCGTCCAAGTGGCGACTGAAGCTTGGTCTTCACTTTGACGATACCGGGATTGATCGGAAGAGAGGGCATCACCACGCGGTGTGCAACATCAAGATTCGATCGGACCAGCTCCCATACAAACACAAAAATATACAGAATCCCATAAACCAACGCTTTGGGATTCAAATGGATCCTGCCGATCGCCTGTGCACGTGCCGCAAAAATCGCCGCCAATACAAGCGATACGACCCCTCCCGCGATCCACTCCTGCTCTGAATGGAAATCGGTAAGCAGCATCCACACAAGATAGAGAAACAGAAAAAGCAGGATGAACGCTTTCAATCGCTGCATCTCACCTCCGTTGTATTGTCATTTGTAATCGTTCATTCAAACGACAATATATGCAAAACTATTTGTCAACAAAAATATTTTATAGCGTCAATATTTAATACTATTCAATTTAAGCCTCAGTGCGCTTGCCAAGCGCTTTTGCCAGTGCTAATTACCAGAATCTAACTTTTTTCGCTTTTCCGTTACTCCGGATCGATCAATTTATGGCAGAGGAGGCATCAGGCGCGTTCCGCGCGCGTCGGGTTTACCGGGTGAGTTATCGTAGATTTCGACGACATAGTAGATCACAGCGGAGAATTCCTTGTCGAATTCGCCATGGAAATAGCTGTGAATGATATTGACGTAATCGACCAGCAGCTTCTCTTGCCTGGTCAGGTTGGGATCTTGCGGATGCAGTAGACGTGTAATCGTTTTCAGTTTGTAGGATGGGATGTCCAGAAATACGACAGTTGAGACAGGATAGGTCATCTGGTTGAGAAAGGATTGCGTTTCGAATTCGGGCGTGGAGTAGAGTTCGAGAGAGATCTGTCGATCGAGGTAGAAGAGCGAATCTGCGTTGTTATAGAAATCCATCAGCACGTCGAGTTTCTCTTGAAACGGCGCCTGCATGGTGTCATTCATTTTTTGGATCATGGCTTCGATGGTTGATTCTTTCGGACAGAATCCCATACCTTTTACAGCGTTATTGAGGCTGAACTGGCTGTCATCCCTTCGGTTGCCCCATGTGGCCACCATTCCATTGTGCGGTCCGGCGAGTCTCGGTGGCTTGGGGGGATGCATCATGAATCCTTCCAGTGTCTCCTTGCGACTCTTGAGATTCCAGGCCATGAAGCTTTCAGTGAAATTCTGAAGATCATACGAGTGCCATTCGTCTTCGATCTCAGCTTCTACGTGATCCTGGTTTTCCGGAACAGTCTTCACGTTCTCCTGTACAAAGTAATTGCCTTTCCAGAAATCTGTTTTTGAATCGCCATCACTGTTTTCAAACTTGATCGTACATGATGTAAAAGCAAGCGTAAGTATCAGCAGAAAAGCTATAAGTAAAGGTCTCATGACGCGGCCTCCGAAGGAAAAGGTTCTTGGTACAGATGATAAGATATGTATCAGGATTTGTCAAAAGAAAAAGATTTGACGAAAAAAAAATATTGATTCGTGATTTACATGCCTGAAACATCCTTTATATTGTCACTATAGATACCACGAGGTGAAGGAGAACCCATGATATCGATCAAAGATATGATGTCTAAAATCGAAATGCTACCGCCTTTCAGCAAGGTAGCTAATAAAGCGACCGAGATACTGAAGAAGCAAGACTTTACAATGCAGGAACTTGCGGATATCGTTCATGTTGATGCCTCCCTGACGGCGAATATCCTGCGCGTGGCTAATTCTGCCAAGTACACAACCGCACGCACCATCACCGATCTTCGCCTCGCCATGAGTATCATCGGCTTGGAAGAGATGAACGAAATCATCATGAAATCTGCTGCGAAACCTTACTTCAACGAAATGATCGATGGATACGAATCCTATCCTGGAGAACTCTGGGAGCACAGCTTAGCGGTGGCAATTCTGGGCATCGAATTGCAATTTCTGGAGCCACAAATTGACACCTCGGTTCTATATACAGCCAATCTCCTTCACGATATCGGCAAAATTGTACTGAGCCAGTACGTTCATGAAGAATATAAAACAATGCTCAAAATGATACAGGAAGAACACGTCGATTTCCTTACCGCCGAACGAAAAGTCCTTGGATTTACCCACTCCGATGTCAGCGCCAAGGTACTGCGCGACTGGAATTTCCCAGAAGATGTCGTTCTTGCCGCACGCCATCATCACGCGCCAGAAAAGCTCGACAACCCATACGTTAATCTCACCGCTCTTGCCGATTACCTATCGATGATCATCGGTAAATCGTCCCAGAAAGACGGATTACACTACAAAGGCCACCAGAAGCTGCTCATGCGTTACAAAATCCACAGTAACGACCTGGATCGAATCCTGCACAACGTGATCGACAAGATCAAAGCTATTGAGGAATTGCTGGAATAGTATTTGTCACAAATTGCGTCTCGGCTTTTTTTCTTTGACAGTTTTATGACAGTCCATTAATATCACCTTGTGACAAGGGGTGGATTATGTCAACATTCGAGCAATGCGACATCAATCCTGATCAGGTCAATATCCAGAATCTGACGGGCGATCTCGAAAACAAGCAGGGCGCTGACCGAATACCAATTCTTTTGCTACTGGCCAAAGAATATGGGAGCTACACGAGCATTTCGCTGCAATACGCTTCCGAAGCGCGTGATTTATCATTACAGTATAATCGCATCAAATGCCTCGCCAACGCCCTTATGCTTATCATCGAAGCGAAAATCCTCCAAGGACTCGAATCGGAAGCAATTCAAGCCATGGTGCAGCTTCGCAAGCTCGATAGCGATCGCCTCGACGACGAACTTCGAGCCAATATTCTGTCCCTCTCGTCTCGGCTCAATTACATAAGCTCGAACTTCACGCAGGCAATCAATGACTACTATGCCGCGCTCGAATTGTACCAACGCAATAACCTCATACCTGAGCAGATCGAGCATATGAAGAAGATCGGCATCCTTGCTACCAATAAAGGTGACATCGAGTCTGGGCTGATCATTTTCCTGCGCTGCCTGGCTCTTTGCCGCGAACAAAAACAACGGAAATGCACCAGCCAGCTATTAAACAACACTGGTGTCGCGTATCAGAAATTGGGCGAATATGAAAAAGCAATCGCCTACCACAAGGAAGCGCTCTCTATCGCTCAAGAGGTTTCCGATGGCAGAATGATTGCAAGCGCTACAGGGAACCTCGGGATCGTTTATCATCAACAACAGCAGTACAAACTCGCCATGCGATATTACGAACTTGCTGTCGAGGAGGCATCCCGGGTCAATCAACCCGAAAGTATCGCCCTCATGAATGGTAACATCGGCAGACTACTGCACGAGATGAAGCAATACGATCAGGCAATGGAGCAGTACAACAAAAGCCTTTCCATGTTCAAAGCAATCCAGAATCACAGCGGTGAGCAGCTCATCACCATTGCCATGGCAAAGCTTTTTCTCGATCCACATTATAGCGGCTATCACCCGTTACGCAGTATCAGCTTGCTTCAGGCATTCATTCAGAGTAACGACGACAGTATTGCTATGCCGCGCATGATGGAGATCCATAAAATCCTCTCCAAAGCCTACGAGAAGATCGATAATCCCGCGAAGGCCTACCGCTACCTGAAGGCTTATCTTGATATATATGAGCAACTTGAGGCACTAAACAAACGCAAGAACGATCAGCAATTTCTGGAGCTCATTCGCGAATCAGAGGATGACACGAAAACTACGAATTCATGTGATGAAGACCGTAAAGTATTCCTGCATGAAACTGAAGTGGACATGCAGGAGGACTTACTTTTCACATCCGAACATTATGGGTTCCTTACTGCCCGGGTAGATACACTCACGATTATCAAGCAGAATCCCAAACTCTTCATGATCCTGGGGTATAGCTCGCATACGGAGATGAATAAATGGTTCAATCTCGAGGATTTCCTGCACCCAAAAGACAGAAATCTCGTCCAGGAACTCATCACCAGCCATCATTTGGAAGAAGAGGAAATATATTGGGAGAACACCGATCGATTCCTCACCGTCAACGCGGTCTATAACCAGGAAAGCGGAAACGCATTCTTTATGATTCGCGATATCAGTGATCAGCAAGATATAAAAAACCGCTTTCAGCAGACACAGTCGTTGATGAAAAGCATCATCAACATGCTGCCTATCAACATTTTTTGGCAAGACTCGAATAGCAACCTTCTCGGCTGTAATCAGGCATTCAGCAGCCTGGCATCTCTACCGTCCAGAATCGATAAAAAAACAACGATCGAGAATATCTGGCCTTTCCAGGAATTTGAGCACTTTGTCACGCTGGTCAAAATTCTGAAAGAAGAACGTAAGCCCGTCATCAAACAACCAGTCTTGGAGACACTGCACTCCGGAGAAAAACGCTGGTTTGAATATACTTTGCTCAGATTCAGCGATGGCTCTAACTCAGACGACATCCTTGTGAAGCTGGAAGACGTTTCAGATATCCGCAAGCTCATGCAGGATATCTCCGAAAACGAAGTCAAGTATCGCACGCTGTTTGAATCATCCATGGATGCGATCATGCTCCTTGACCGAAACGGATTCTTCGACTGTAATCAACAGACCGTGACGATTTACGGCACAGATGATAAGAACCACTTCATCGGTACGCATCCGGCTGATTTCTCTCCACCTCAGCAACCGAATGGGGAGGATTCCTATCCCCTGTCCATGAAGCGAATAGAAGAAGCCTTCACGAACGGTTATGCCAAATTCGAATGGGTTCATAAGCGCTTGAATGGTGAGATATTCCCCGCCGAGATATGGTTGACCCGTTTCCAGCTTGAAAACCGTGAGGTTTTACAGGCGACAGTGCGCGACATCACCGAAGCAAAGCGCATCGCTAAAGCCCTTCAGGAAGCTCGTTACAAGGCCGATCAGGCGAACAAAGCCAAGAGCGAGTTTCTTGCCAATATGAGCCATGAAATCAGGACGCCACTCCATGCCGTACTCGGCTTTGCAGACCTTCTGAACACACTTGTCGATGACGAAAATCTTCAGGAATATATTCAGGCAATCCAGATTGGAGGTAATAGCCTGCTTACAATCATCAATGAAGTTCTGGATCTCTCGAAGATTGAAGCGGGGCTTTTCACGCTTCAATATGGCCCTCTGTCAATTCCCGATCTCATCAAGGAAGTTGTCACGCTTTCCGCGATACGAGCCCACAAGAAGAATATACAGATACTTACAAACATTGACCCGGATATTCCGGACTTTATCGTTCTGGACGCTACGAGGATGCGGCAGATATTGCTCAATCTGATCAGCAATGCCGTGAAATTCACACAACGGGGATCGGTAATCATCGAAGCCAGAGTTCACAGCCGTAATGACAACCATTTTGACCTCGCGATTTCAGTGGAAGATACAGGGATCGGAATCAAGGAAGAAAATCGGGAGAAAATTTTCGACCCATTCTACCAGGAACTTGTTTATTCTGATAATATATCGAAAGGCACTGGATTAGGCTTGACGATCACCAAGAGATTCGTTGAACTCATGAACGGTACGATTCAGGTGCAAAGCACACAGGAAGAGGGCTCAAGATTCGAAATTCTGTTCAAAGAAGTCGAAATATGCTCCGATATCCCGGGATTCATCGAGTCACAGGAGAATAATATAAACACCATCCGATTCGTTCCTGCTACTATCCTGGTTGCTGATGAATCAGACGAAAACCGCCGCATCATCCATGATACATTGGAAAAGCAGCCTATTGTGCTGTATGAAGCAATCGTTGCGGAAGAAGCCCTTCGGTTGGCGATCGAGAAAAAGCCTGACCTCATTATGTACAGCAGCGACCTGCCCGGAATGGATGTTCAGAATGTTATCGACCAGATCAGAGCGAAACTTGCGGACACGAAAATCATCGCAATGACAGTCGCAATGCCTGGAATGTCGTCAGAGAGTTTCTCTCAGATGGGATTCGATGGATGTCTTGCGAAACCGTTTACCCTGAAAGAGCTTATTCGCCAGCTATCCCGCTATCTTTCTCAGCAATAGCAAGTTGTGGATTCTCCCGAGGCAGGGAGAAACAAAATTCGCTTCCTTTTCCTTCCTCAGACTCAACCCGGATCGCACCACCGTTTTTCTCCACAAATTCTTTGCAGAGCAGCAAACCCAATCCAGTACCGGTTTCTTTGGCTGTTCCCACCGTGGAAAGCGTTCGTTCCGGATCAAATAGCTGCGCAACCTTTTCGAGTGGCATTCCGGTGCCGGTATCCTGTACACAGAATTCGACCAACTCGCCATTCTCACAGCAGCGTACCGTCACGCTTCCACCTTTAGAGGTAAATTTAATCGCATTTGATACCAGATTTCGCAGAATCGTGTGGAACATATTGCGATCGCAGAATACAGTCTGGGACTCCGGTATTTCAGCGCGTAGAATGATGCCCTTTGACTCGGCATTGATGTTCAGAAGTGAGATAATCTCATCTGCAACACCTCGTGCCTTGATAAGCTCAGCATTGATAATGATGTTGCCGGACTGGCTGATAGACCACTCCAGAAGATTATCCAACAGGTTGTTTACCTGACTGGCGGATGTGAAGATCCTCCGTGCCTGATTGCTCCGTTTTTCGTCATCAAACCGATCGTAGAAGGTATATAGAAGCTCTGCGGATCCCATTAGTGAACTGAATGGACCTCGCAGGTCGTGGGCGATGATTGAGAAGAATTTATCCTTGGCAGCATTTGCTTCACGCAGCTGATGCTCGTTTCGTTGCAGCTCCAGCTCCGCGTTCTTCCTGTCTGTAATATCCAAGATGTAACCAAAAAACTCTTCGACCCTATCCAGATTGCTGCGAACTGCTCCCGTGAGATCATAAACCCAATTGACCTGTCCGGCCGGCCCTACGATACGATACTCGGCAGAGTGAATATTTCGCACCATATCGAAGACCCTCGAATTTTTCTCAGGGATCTTGTCGACATCGTCCGGGTGAACAATCTTGAGCCATTCATCGTAGTCTTTTCCAACCAGATCTTCAGGCATATAGCCGTATTTACTGATATTGGGAGAGACGTATTCCAGGAACAGCCCACTTTCTAGCGAGCGCCACTTGAACGTCGTTACCGGGCCTTCCATGAAGATATCCCGTTCCTCCGAGAGCGTCCGGAGCACACGTTTCTTCTCCGTAATATCCGTGATGATACCCTCGACAGCCACCGGATCGGACAGAATGTCGTCGATCACAGCGAGATAGAGGAGTATCCATATGGTATCACCGTCTTTGGTCTGGATGGCGAATTCATCGTAGGGATTGATCTTACCCATGATGATGTTCGCCCAGATGACGCTGAAGTGCTCTTTCCAGTCGGGGTGGATGATGCTGTTCAGGAAGTACGGCTTCTCATAGCATTCTTCCTGTGAGTAGCCAGTCATTTCCTCCACTGATGGGCTAATGTATTCCAGCATGCCGTCGTGCAGTGACATCCGGAAGAAAATTGCCTGTGCGTTCTGCGCAAGCGAATAGAAGAGGTTGTTGTTTTCCAGTAGGACATCCTGCCAGTCCAGATCCTCTTTCTGCTCATCCTGATCTGAGAACACCACCATCGGTGTATTCTCGCTGTAGTTTTCGAACCGAATTGCCGTCGATTGCTTGAATTTGTCCAGGATCGACTGGATGCGCTCCATCGAACTGAGCACCCGTGCGATATAACGCTTCTGTTTGGGATCGATATTACCCGGAGCAATGCTCATTTCCAGCATCTCGAGATTACCACGCAGGATCATCAACGGCTGGTTGATCTCATGGTTGGCCGTTACCGCCATCGCGAAGGCAGAGTTCTTCTTTTCGAGCTGGATGATCTCTTCCTGAGCGGTCTTGAGCTTGCGATACGACTCTTTGAGCTGTTCTTCTGCTCGCACACGTTCATCGATATCGGCAATGATACCGATTGCGGACGTGAAGCGCTGCTCGGCGTCGAAAATCGGTGAAACCGAGAAATCACCCCAGAATGTCGTACCGTTCTTTCGAACAAAGCGGTTCTGGTTACGGAACCTGCTCAGCTTTCCTTCCAGCAGTTGCTGGAAGCAGAGGCGATTATGCTCTATATCGTCTTTATGGATGATCATATCGTAGCAAAGCTCCGACGTCTCATCCAGTTCGTAACCGAGCATGTCATTGAAATTGCTGTTTGTGAATACGATACGGCTGTCTCGATCGATCATCAGGATACCAACAATCGCGTTATCGAAAACGACGCGAAGCTTCTCTTCTTCGTCACGAAGTTTTTCCATAGCCTGTGTGATCTCGAAATCGCGTTTTTTCAGGATATCTTGTGTCGTGATCAGCTTCTTCTGAACAGAGTCGTTGATATTGGTGATCTTAAGCATCTTCACGAGCAATTTGTAGTAGTTTCTGCTCAGAGACCGTAAGCGGTCTTTAAGCTGCTCGTTGCTCAATTCGTCGAGATTCTCGATTTCTTTATTATCGAGAAATACCTCGTACTCCCTGCGGTAAAATTTCCGCAGTTGATCGTCCCGCACCGCCTGTTTTTCTGTCGGGTTTTCCTGATCAGATCCGTTCATATTCCGATGTTCCAATGCAAAAGACCTCTGAGTTTATCAGTATGCTATCAGCTGATGGGGAAAGTCCATGTCCTCAAGTAGTTCTTCACCGGTATCGTAGATATCGTCGTCATCTTCCATGTAGTACCAGTTGACCATCACTTGCCCACCTTCGGTTGCGTAGTTTTCGAGGATCTCGAAAATGTCTATGAAGCATTTAGACGAACTGCTATTGATATAATTCATTCGTATATTGAGCGTTATGCCGCGCTTTTCCTGATTGATATAATTCTCGATCCATTCGTTGATGGGCTCAAAGAAACTCATCGCGTCTTCGGGATATGAGCTGCCCGACAGGCTAAACACGCCGGTTGCCGGATCGAGATCCACTTCGATCGTGTATTTGGTTGGTTCTATTATATAACGATCCATGCTGACTCCTTATATCCCTTTATCGAGTTGAATAAAGAAACTGATAAACGATACACCGTCACGGATCGGCTTGATCTTGTACTTGATCTGCGCATTCGCTTTTCGAACGATGTCAATCAAACCGATGCCGGCGCCTTTCTTGCCCTGCTCGCGATCTTTGCGAAGCAGCTCCTTGCGGAATTTCTTGAGCTCGTCGGAATCCATTTTGTTCAACAGCTCCAGATGGCTCGAAAGCGCTTCGATCTGATTTGTGGAAATAACATTCCCTGAGATGATACTGTAATAGCTGTCATATTCATTCACCAGAACGATGCCGCAGCCAACTTCTTTTCCATCAACATCCACACGCTCGGCCGAATATCGGTGTATGTTCTGTGCCAGCTCAACGAAGATCGAGAACATCTTCTTCGTTGACCCCAAATGCGAAAAGTTCGTCAGGTTGTTGGCCAGCATTTCTGCAAGCAACACAAGGATATCCTGTGTCAACACCCCTTTGAACATCAGTATCGATTTTTCGAGCCCCTTCTTCGAGTACAGTTCGAAAAGGTCATCGCTCGATACCAGGATCGAATGATACATATTCACTCCATTCTATGTGTTTATTTACTCACAAATCTGAATCCCATCAGGGTAATATCGTCGCGCTGCTCTTCATGTTGCTGATGATCCTTCAGCGCTTTTTCCAGAAGCCTTTTCTGCTCCTCGGTCGACTTGACGCTCAGTGTGCTGAAAAGCTCTTTCAGCTGACGCGACCCAAACTTCCTGTCTTTGGGGTCGTTCTGATCGATATACCCATCGGTCGTAAGGTAAACCATGTCCTGATCCAGCAGTTCGATCTCGTGGTTGGTAAACTTCCGCTCGTCTTCTCGTTGCTTTCCACCAATTCCCTTGGTGTCCCCCTTGATCTCAAGCAGAATCGCTGCATCGCGTTCCGGCTGTTTCCGGGCGATATAAAGCGGACGCCCCGCACCCGCAAACACCATCCGCGGAGAGCCACTCTCCAGACGACAGAGGCATATTTCCAATCCGTCACGTGTCGAAGCGTCGGGATTCTCCTGCTTCAGCACGATCTGCATCTGCGTGTGCAGTTCACCTAGAATCTTTGAAGGATCAAACGTCTTGTGCTGCTTGACAATTTCATTCAACAGCATGTTGCCGATGATCGAAAGCAGCGCGCCCGGGACGCCGTGTCCCGTACAATCCGCAGCTGCGATAAACCGGTATTTATCTTCTATGGTGAACCAGTAGAAGTCACCGGCGATGATATCGCGGGGCTTGTAGATTATAAAGACGTCATCGAATACCTTATTCAAGCTGTCAAGGTTTGGCAGGATCGCACCCTGAATTCTCTTCGAATAGCGAATGCTGCTCATGATCTGCTGGTTCTTCTCATTCAACTCGTGCGTGCGTTCCTGAACCAGCCGTTCGAGCTCTGCATTACGCATCTTCAGGATTGTCAGTCGCCAGCGGATAATCAGCCATATCAATCCACCGAGGACGATAATCTCGAGCCCGTAAAACCAGAAAGTCTCCCAGAACGCTTTCTTGATCTGGAACTGGACTTCCGCGGTTTTACTCATATTACCGTGACGGTCGTTGGCCTTCACCTTGAATGTGTATACTCCCGGATCGAGGTTGGTATAGCGGATTTTCGTCTCGCTTGTCGGTTCCGACCAATCTGAATCGTAATTTTCAAGATAGTATTCATACACCACTTGTCGTGGATAGCGGAAATCAAGACCGATATAGGAGAAATTCACATCGTTGTCGAAATACGGAAGCACATAGGTCTGCTTGCCAGGCTCGGTGTAGCGCTGCTCCTTGGTCGTGAAATTTCTGATGTAAAGCAGCGGCGGAACTTCATCAGTATCCGACTTGTAGGGATCAATCTTCGTGGCACCAAACGCGGAATTGAACCACACATTGCCCTTGCTGTCTACGTATGAGCCATTCGCACGGGTTGAATTGGCGACAAGCCCATCGACCATCGTATATTTCCGGTACTTACCATCTCTGTATTCGAAGATACCATTGATCGTACCGATCCAGATATTGCCCAGCTTGTCGCGGATCAACGATTTAATAATCTCTGCGTCTTTAAACTCATCGACGATCTTCTCGACGTACTTCTCTTTCGAGATATCGAATACGACAATTCCCTCGCCATATGTAGCACACCAGATCGTATTGTTGTCAAATTGCAGAAGATCGACCACATTTGTGGTGAAGAGAGCTGGGTCCGGCTTGTATTCAGCCAGAATATTCCCCATCTTGTCGAGCTTAAGAAGCCCACTGTCAGCCGCTGCGGCCCAAAGATGCCCTTCGTGATCTTCGATCATCTCATATATTGCAATCGGCTCGTCAAACTTGATCACTTTCGCATGGTCACCACTGTAGCGGATAAGTTCTTCGTAACGGGGAACCCAGAGATTACCATCGCTATCAAGCAAGATTTCTGTGATGTAAGACGGGTCTTTCTTAACACCCGGAGGAACCATGTTGACAAAACGTTTACCGTCGAAGCGATAGATGTCGCCGTAAAGGCATCCAACCCATACATTCCCTTTTGCATCAAGCGAAAGCGCCCAAGTATGGTCGTTCTCGAGGCCATTCTCATGGGTATAGTTTTCCATCGTTCCATTCGGGTAAAGCCGGGCGATTCCACGATCGCAGCTGAACCAGATCGAGCCATCAGGTGTCTCCACTGTGTTCGCAGTCGATTGGTGAGGCAAGCCGTTACGCTCTGTATAGTTGGTTATCTTTCCCGGAATCAGCATATCGACGCCGGTTCCGTTGGTTCCAAACCACAGGTTATCTTCCCTGTCCAGCAGGATCGATTCGATCGAATTGGACGAAAGCCCGTTCTTTTGCGTATAAAGTACAGTCTTTCCCGTATCTAGCGCGTAGTGTCCCAATCCATTGGTGGTCGCAATCCATAGCTCATCCTCAAAGAGTACGTTGTCCTGATGCTCCTTGAGATTGATTATTTTTGTATCGATACGGTATTCGGTTTTAACAGCTTTATCTGCGCCCGGAACATAACGGTATATTGTCCCGTCACTCGTTAGCATCCAGTATGCGCCATCTTCATCCCGCTGAAAGGAAACATCGTCTTCGTCATCACGGGCATAAATAAAGTCGATGGAATTTGATTTAAGGATAAGCGAAGCCGTGTTTTTGCTCCTGCTGTAATGATAGAGATAGCTCTGCTCCCGGAATAGATCATATGTATATAGGAAATAGTCGTCAGGTAAGCCATCGAAATTAATAAGCGATGTATACAGATCCTGTCCGGTAGGGATTTTCAGTTCCTCCGTCAGGTTTGTGATGCGGTTGTACTTTTCGTCGATAAGCAGCACTGCGTCAGTTGAGCAGATTACAAAGAAATTGTATTCTTCGAAGGTAATGCTGATCTGCTGCTTATCGATCTTGATCGGAAGAGTCGTGAGATCGTATGTCTTTTCAAAAGTCTTTGTTTCATTTTTGTATAAGTAAACAGATGTCTCAGATACTGCGTGGATCCACGTATTCAGCGAATCGCCATCCCAGGTAACGGTGATAATCTCGTCGTCAAGATTATCCCTGAACCATTTCTTGTCGAACGCGTACAACTTCTCGTTCTCAAGCACAGTGAGAGTGGCAAATCCAAAGAAATAAATCACGCCGTCTCCAACATTCTCGTCTTCCATCATCCCCTTGAGGTTGTTCGACGCAAGCCCGTTCGAGACTGTGTAGTTCGTAAAATTGAAGCCATCGAATCGTGAAACTCCTCCGTGCGTCCGTAGCCAGATAAAGCCCTTGGAATCTTGAAAGGATGATATTACCTGATTCTGAGTCAATCCATCCCGCGTATCGTAATTGCGTAAAGGTAACATCTGGGCGGATAGATAGATAGCTGCAAACATCATGAGAATTGTTAGAACGCGCTTGGTCATTATTCCTCCTGTTCCTGCCAGAGGACGGGTCTACACTGGACTTCCCGCCGTTGTTGCCCGACTTGCATTCTCCTGCATATACCAAGTATATTGCGCTTTGTAGCACCTTAACATTGTGAGAAATTGCAGCGCAAGCGTTTCACCGGAATACGCAAAATTTCTGATAGCAAACCGTAGTTTTGCACGACCCATAAAACCGTATAAAGGCTTGTTATGATGATAGCCGCCCCGGTTTTATTTCAATTAGTTTATCGTGTTTTACACCTATTGGCGTCAATGAAATTCTCAGGATTTCTCGAAAAAATTTTCATTATTCAGATAGATAAATTGCACGACGCGTCATTCCATTCACCGTATTCCCTTCAATATCAGCACTTTACATAATTTCGCGACACCCATTGAGTCCTTACCTTTTTTTTACATAAAAATCAAGAAATTCCCAACTGAGCCTGATTGAACGTATTCGAATGCTTATTCATGCTCAGTCGAGACAATCAGTTCTTTCTCACACTTCGAGCCATTCTCCATTTGTAGCGTCGCATGCTCGATGTGATACTGATCGTGCAATATCTTCTCGATACGCAAGCGAATAGCCGTCGTTTCGGAAAGCATCATATCGTCGACTTCCACATGCGCTTCCAGGCATGTGCTATGCTCGTCGTACATCCAGATGTGAACATGATGGATATTACGAACACCTTCAAGTGCTTCAAGACTGGTTTGCAGGTCGTCGAAATCGATATCGGGTGCGCTCTGCATAAATACGTCGATAGACTCCCTGAGAATTTGCCATGTCTCGCGCAGGATATAGAGCGCAATCAGAACTGTCACCAACGGATCCAGCCAGTAAACATGCCACAGATGGATCGCAATACCGCCAGCGATGACGCCAACAGATGAAACCGTGTCCCCCAGTAAATGCAGGTAACTGGAGCGCAAGTTCAGGCTTGCCTTCGAGTGGGAATGCAGCAGAACCACCGATAGAAAATTGGATGCCAAACCAATCGCTGCCACCACAATCATAAGACCGCTCTTGATCGGCTCAGGATGCAGGAAACGGATAATCGATTCGTAGATTAGATAGGCCGAAATCAACAGCAGAAACGAGGCGTTAATAAAGGCCGCCAGCGTTTGTGCACGATTGTAGCCATATGTTTTCCGTTCGTTGCGCGGCTTGCGAGAGATCAGCATCGCCAGATAGCTGATCACCATTGCCATGGTATCACTCAAATTATGAATTGCGTCGGAAAGGAGAGCAAGGCTCCCCGAAAGAAGTCCGCCAACAACTTCCGCGATCGTGATGATCAGATTCAACAGGATTACGAAAAGCAGCTTCCTCCGGGGAACATCATGGTGATGATGCGCATGATCGTGCATAATGGCCTCAGGACTCGATTCGCTCCGGCGTATAGCCGAGGTACGTGATCATCCTCTCGAGCTTCTCTTCATCGGCTCCCTCCCCGGTGTCGATCGTCACAGTTTGCCTATCAAGATCGATCATGACACCGACCACGCCCGAAAGCCTGGACAATGCCTTTTCGATCGCCTTCTTGCACATTGCGCAGTGCATATCCTTCACCAGGTATTCTATCTTTCTCATTATTATCCTCCAAAGTTACGATTACATTTATCAGACTCTAACTTCCGAAGTTTCGGTTGAGTCGTATATTCTTATTTCTCAAAAGATTCGCGTTACTCACAACCGTGATTGAGCTACCCGCCATCGCGATTTCCGCCACAACCGGATGCAAGAGGCCACTGAAAGCCAGCGGAATTGCCAGCAGGTTATAGAAAAACGCCCAGAACAGGTTTTGCTTGATCTTGCGAAATGTCGCGCGGGAGAGCAGCACAGCAGATACGACTGACGATAAATCGGAGCGAATCAGCGTAATGTCTGCGCTTTCAATGGCGATATCTGTACCGGATCCCATCGCGATACCTACATCCGCTTGCTTGAGAGCGGGAGCATCGTTGATTCCGTCGCCGACCATCGCGACCTTACCATAGCGCAGTTGCAGGCCCTTTACAGCCTCCACCTTTTCGCTGGGTTTAACCTGCGCAATCACTTCGTCAATACCGGCGGCATCGGCGATCGCCTTGGCGCTGATGGGATTATCGCCGGTCAGCAGCATCGTGTGAAAACCCATCTCTTTGAGTTCTTTGATCGCTGCCCAAGAATCGTCTTTGATATGATCAGTGACTGCGAAATAACCCAGTAATCGCTTGGAATCTGCAACATAGATCATGGTGTTAGCATGCTTCTCGAGCTGCCTTACATCATCTTGCACCAATTCGACATCCACACCTTTTTCCGCCATATATCCAGCGTTTCCCGCATAGTAATTTATGCCCCTGACCGTCGCCTGTACGCCGCTGCCCGTCGAGCTGGCAAAGCTTTCCACCTCCGGTAATTGATGCTCCACGTACTCACTGATAAAATCTATGATCGCAGCAGCCAGAGGATGTTCCGATCGGCTTTCCAGTGCACCGGCAATCGTCATCAGTTCGATATCGCCGATATCCATGGACTGCATCCTTGTCACTGACGGCTTGCCTTGAGTTACCGTACCAGTTTTGTCGAATACGATCGCACGCACATCCTTCATTGCCTGGATCGCTTCGCCATTGCGGATCAGAATACCGTTTTTCGCGCCTAATCCACTACCCACCATTAAAGCAGTAGGCGTAGCCAGTCCGAGCGCGCAAGGACACGCGATAACAAACACAGCTACCATCGCGTAAATCGCCCGGGTCAGATCGCTCATTTCCGAACCAGACCACGGAAGCCAGGCAGATATCTTCACGAAGATCTCGGGAAAGATCAGATGAGCGCTAAGCGCGGTAACAGCCAGAACGATCACAACCGGCACAAACCAGCCCGTGATCCTGTCCGCCAGAAGCTGTATAGGAACCTTGCTTCCCTGCGCCTGTTCCACCATCTGAATAACTTGCGAAAGAAACGTCTCCTTCCCCACCTTCGTAGCACGCACCTTCAGAAATCCACTGCCATTGATGGTCGCTCCGATTACCGGATCCCCCTCGATCCGGGCAACCGGCATCGATTCACCGGTGACCATCGATTCATCGATAGCAGACGCACCATCCACAACTACACCATCCGTAGGGATCCTCGCTCCAGGTTTGACCAGCATCACATCACCTACAATCACCTCCGACAGCGGGATCTCCTTCCCTATACCTTCTCGATCGACAACAGCCGTCTTCGCACCCAGTTCCAGCAGTTTTCGTATCTCCTGTGACGCCTTGCCGCGCGCCTTCTTCTCGATATATCTACCCGTCAGGTGAAATGCCATAATCATCGCTGCCACACCGGTAAAACTACCGATCGGAAGCCAGAATTGCAGTATCCCGGTGCTATAAGCAGAAACGGTGCCCAGGACGATCAGCATATCCATGTTAGCGCTTCCGTGGCGCACGGATTTCCAAGCGGAAATAAATGTCTGCTTCCCGCTTACAGCCAACACCGGCAATACCAGAATCAACATCCCTATGCGCATCACAAGCGGACTCGGCCAGTGGAATCCCATCGCCATCGAGGCGAACATCCACACCATGGAGGGGATCGTTATCGCCCATGCAAACAACATCCGTTTTCGGGCCATCTCCCATTCTTCTTCGCGATTGATCTCGTCATCAACAACGCTGTATCCGACATCGACAATCGCCCGTTTGAACATCTCAGCATCTGAAACAGAGTCGTCAAAGCCAATCATCGCCTTCTCCGTCGCCAGATTCACACTCGCGCCTTCGACACCCTTCACGCGGTTGAGCGCAAGCTCTACCGCTCGGGAGCACGACGCACATGTCATGCCTCCAACTTTCAATTGTGTCGTCTTTATCATAATGCTATCCTTTGCTATTTCATCGTTTTCATCAGCTTTTGGAGCGTAAGCATCAGCTCATCAATCACATCGAGCTTACCTTCTTGTATCTGCTCGACTACGCAGCTCTTCAAGTGCGCTTCCAGCAGTTTTGTTGCCACGGCGGTTAATCCCGCCTGGATCGCTGATATCTGCACCAGAATGTCATCACAATAAACGTCCTCGTTCACCATTCGATTGATCCCGCGTATCTGGCCCTCAATCCGGCTCAGCCTGTTTTTCAGCAACTTCTTGAATTCCTCCGGATGATGCGCCATCCTGCTGTGCATTGGGCAACTTTTGCTCATGTTATCACTCCTTTTCGCGATACCCCCTGGGGGTATATCGATAAAGTACTATGTTTTCCCTGAATGGCAAATGATAATTGTTTTTTCTCGCAGAGGCAGGTCACTGTGACTGCCCTTTTCTGCTGCAAGCAAAAAGCCCCTCTCTTTGGTCAAGAGAGGGGCTTGTATGAAGCTATTGAGATTACTTGATCATCATCATCTTGCGTGTTTGTGTATAGGAATCGGTTTCGAGCCGATAAAGGAAGATACCGGATCCGACCTTTTTACCCGAACGATCCGCACCGTCCCAAACAACCTTGTGTTCGCCTGATGTATAACCATCGTAGCTACGGATCAATTCGCCCTTGAGGTTGTAGATACGTACACTTCCGGTCTCATCTTTCTTTACGCTGAATCGAATCGTTGTAGCAGGGTTGAACGGATTCGGGTAAGCAGCTTCGAGGTTATTGATCAACACAACCTCCGGCGTATCGCCCTCACCCGGATCAGTGTACTGTACCGTCACTGAAACCGGCCCGTAGAAGCGCGTGCTTCCATCGAGATTAACGCCCTGCAGCCAGTAGTTATAGCTCGCATCCGATACAACATCCACGTCAACATAGCTGTAGGTAGTTGATTCGGTCGCGTTCTGCGACGGGATGATCTGCAAATTGAGCTGCGCGGACTCATCCATCGAATCTGTCACGGAACGAAGTACATTGTATCCTGCCATATCGTTCTCGGATTGAGTAACCCAGTCAAGCTTGACTGCTTCCTCCGAGGTAATCGTCGCAGTGAAGGATGATAGTTCTACCGGCAGTGTGTGCTCCGATCCGCCGCTCATGGTGAACTCGCTGAAAGAAGCCACATTGGCATACAGGTAGTCGTCCGGATCGCCATTGATGCCGTTGTTGTCGTGGTAGAGGAGATTGCTTACGAAGGAAAAGTCCCCACTTTCGTAATCGCTTCTATGCCAAAGCGATATACCAGTATCGGTACCGTTTGCCATTGTCGCGAAAGCACTGGTGTTAATACCACCGGAGGCAATTCCATCCAATTCAACGATATTGAACTGGAGCTGTCCAGTGTCAAAGGTGAAGCCGGTATTGTTGGTAATCACAATGGAGAACGCACCCGGATTGGTAGCTGAAAGGAATGCAGCGCCAGGACTTTGTGGTGCTTCTTCGATCACATCAATCGTTACATCATCAGTCGTTGAACCAGCAACTCCCGTGAAATCAATATCCAAACCGGTTGACGGGAAGGTGACAACGCCTTCGACTACAGTCTGCGTGCTGGTACCATCCGGAGGATAGACATCCGTTGTGAAATCTTGCACCGGGCCATAGCCGAAAAGGCTGAAGCTGTTAACAGCAAACGAGCAGACGTTGTATCGCATTCCAGCAATTAATCCCGTCAGTGTGACAGTAAATGATCCGACATCTGTGCCAGATGCCGTAACAAATACTCCAGATGAAGGAACCGCAGGCCATGGAGCATAGCATACACCGCGCTGAATCAGGCTGGCTCCGCCATCATCACTGATGGTACCGCCTGTGGTTGCACGATGATAAAGAATACCTGTTGGTACGTCGGTCGCGCTAAGCGTCGGATTGGTTACCGGTGTGGATTCGATCTGCAAGTCATCGATGAACAGATAATAGTAGGTAGCGTCGTCGGTTCCGGTTGTCTTGAATCCGAGGTAGATTGTCGTTCCCGCATAACTGGAAAGGTCATAGGTAGATTGCACCCATGACGAACCGACTGAGATATTACCCAGCAATGTAGTGAAATCAGTGTTGATATTGGTTCCTGTCGTGGAAACACGCACATCGAGTCCCTGATTGAAGCTATTCAAACGCTTCGTGTAGATCGTGAACGTATTGTTGGTATTCGCCGGCAATGTAATCAGTGGGGAGATCAGCCATTTTGGAGTATGCTTCGCTCCCAGGCAATCTACACCACTATTAGGAGAATAAGTGTAGAAACCCCAGTCAATGGTACTATCGCCGTCCACATCGCGATTCCAGCCAGCGTCATCATAACCATCGAAGCTTGAGAAAAGCGGATAGGTATTGGACGAGGTGCTGGGTGTAATACCGATAAGTGCGCTATTTTCATAGGAATAATCGTGTCCAGTCGGTGTCAGGCTTCCAATCTGGTAATACCCGTTATAGACACCTCCCCAACCCCAGTTGAAGTGGAAGTAGTCGCTATCGTTATATCCATCACACACAAAGGCATGAGCGCTGCTTGCGCCATTTGTTCCGCAGTATAATACAGGTCTGCTATTATTGTGTTCCGTTTTCAGCATTGTCTTCCAGGCAGTGATATCCGATCCAATTTCTTCATACGAAATACCGTTGTCGTAGTTGAAGTACATGACACACGCTTTGAGCGCGCTACCGCTATGAGCTCCCGAACCGGAAGGCCCGAAATCCATATCTACCGCAACCGCACAATGATAAATCAGCGATTGAACTGCGTTCTTCTGCGTTGTCGTCGATCCGGAGTTAACCGCGTTCGGCATGTTTGTCCAATCATAGGAAGTTGAGCCGAAACTGGCTGACTCGACACCGTAAGTAGAGGTGAAAGAATGCGATCCATAGCCGGCAGTTGGTGAGTTGTAATACTTCATAATCTGAGCCATCGCGGTAGCCACGCAGCCAGCCCAGACATGTCCGTTACCAGCACTCGATGTTGCATCAACTGGACACTGTTCGTTGTAATACTGCCCCTGATTCCAAGTAGTTGTGCAAAGTGCGCCTACGCCACGAGACATTGGATAACGCGAGAAATCGCCATTCTCGATTTCGTTCCAGAGCGGCAATGTCTCTGCATTTGATTCGTTTAGCTGAATTGCTGCATGAATTTGTTTATGATAGTCTTCGAACCATTCCTGTACAGCTGGGTGCGTAATCTCGGCAACCGCCTGATTTTTATCAGAATAGCCCAATACGGGAATCGCCGCATCATCGGCAGGTACGATAACGAACCCGCCACCTTCGAAGTTCACGATGTAGAGACTACTGTGCCCTTCATAATCGAGCGTGATCGTCTCTGAGATCGAGCTCCGCGATCCTTTAATGTACGATAGCCAATTCTCTGCGATCGTGTCCGCTCGTTGTTGGGTCACAGTAACGCATAGAATCTGTGAAATTAGCAGAAAAACAAGAAAAAGTAATACGTATCGCTTCATGGTTCCTCCTGATGTTCATATGCCAATGAATCTGCTTCAAGAGTAACTGATCGAAACGAATCTGTAAAGTTATTCGTTGTTTACGCGCTGATTTTTTTATCGATCAACTCGAGTTCTTGCCCCACTTCGATGAAACATTTGACAGCCATGTCGATCTGTTCGCGCGTGTGTGCCGCGGAAAGCTGAACCCTGATACGGGCCTTGCCAAGCGGTACGACGGGGTATGCGAACCCGATCACGTATATGCCGCGTTCGAGCAGCATGTCAGCCATCTTGAGCGCCATGGGTTCGTCGTAGATCATTACGGGAACGATCGCGGTGCTACCTTTTACGAGGTCGAATCCCGCTTGGTTCATGAGGCTTCTGAAGTACTCGGCATTCGCTACAACTTTATCCCGAAGCTCGGTGCTTTCAATAAGCATATCGATCGCGCGGATTGTTGCACCTGCTATTGTAGGAGCGAGCGTATTTGAGAAAAGGTATGGTCTGGAACGCTGCCGAAGAATATCGACGATCTCTCTGCGTCCGGACACACATCCACCGGATGCACCGCCCAGGGCCTTGCCGAATGTGGTCGTAACGATATCAACTCGATCCATCACGTTGCAGTGCTCGTGCGTGCCGCGACCAGTCTTGCCGATGTAACCGGTAGCGTGGGAATCGTCCACCATCACCAGCGCGTTGTATTTATCCGCCAGATCGCAGATCTCGTCCAACTTGGCGATGTCGCCGTCCATGGAGAATACGCCGTCGGTGGTGATCAGCCTGTACTTCGCGTCGGACGCCTTCTTGAGGCAGTCTTCCAGCTCAGCCATGTTCGAGTGTTTATAGCGAAAGCGTTGGGCTTTGCATAACCGCACACCGTCGATGATTGAAGCATGATTCAGCTCGTCTGAAATGATGGCGGAATCGACGCTAAGAAGCGGCTCGAAAACACCGCCGTTGGCGTCAAATGCCGACGAGAACAGGATGGTGTCTTCCATGCCCAGAAACTGGCTGATTTTCTGCTCAAGCACCTTATGAATCTCCTGCGTTCCACAGATAAAGCGCACAGAAGATAGTCCGAAACCCCAGCGATCAAGAGCCTCATGGGCAGCTTTGATGATTTCGGGATGATTCGAAAGCCCGAGGTAGTTGTTGGCGCAGAAGTTAAGCACTTCACTGCCATTTCGTAATTTTATATCAGACGATTGCGGTGACGACAAGATGCGCTCGCTCTTGTAAAGTCCTTTGCCTTTAAGTTCTTCCAGCGTTGCGGCCAAGTCAGCCTTCATATCCGTAAACATATATCTTACATTCCTTTACGCGTTTTGCGCGAAGTTATTTTGCGCCGGAATTGTGTAAAGTATTTTTTCAGATGAAAATGAAGCGGAATTAGCTTATAGAATGCATTTTCAGCCATCACAAGGATATCCGTTTGGGGGATTATTTACCTCACTACACAATATTCCTGGTTGTGATTGGTTCGAATGTATATATGTGATTTCCTGGCATTTCCGTAGGGGATTCCTCCGTGTCTGCCTTTCTCTTTTACTTCGAACCCATGAAATTATCTTCCCAATGTTGATTTCGTGGGGGGTGAATGAGTGATGATGAAAAGCGGACCGTTTCGATCCGCTTCTCATTGTAATATGTAGCTGCTATGCAGTCTATTGCATCACAAGGCCATCGATGTAGTCATTCAACTTACCGATGAACTGCTTGCTGAGCTTCTTCTCGATTTCACGTACTGAGCGTTCCATTGCTTCGGGATAGGAGATATGGCCTTCGCGACCCTTTTCGTAGTAATGGATCAGGTTATCACCTTTTTGCGTATCCAAGTCCAGCGTGATCTCCCAACGCACGAACTTCTCGTCCGATTTACCCAGATCGACTTTCTCGTAACCGATATCGCCGGTAACCTTCAGGTAACCATCGTCTGCCAGGCCGAATCCCGCTTCATTTAGCATCTCTTTAAGCAGATTGGTGATCTTCATGTCTTGATCACCCTTGATCGTTACAGAAACCCGTACGCTTTTGCCCATCTCTTTGAGCGTAGCCTGTAATTCGGTAAGGTCGTACGGCATGTCGATAAAATCTGCCATGTTTGGCGAAATGATTCGAAGCTGCTCCAGCAGCACCTGATTGTTGGTAGCGACGATGATCGCGGCATTTTGTAGCGCGTATTTGGTCAGAGGATCGTTGCTGGACTTTTTCTTGTCCAGATACCACGAGACCTGGTTGGCGTTTTGCTCGATCTTACTGCTGTAGATTTCGCCGGTACGCAGCCTGTCCAGATAAGCGATTACATGGACACGGCCCTTGCCGTCGGTGTACGATTCGCCAAACTGAATGTTGTAAAGCGTCTGCTGTGATTGCACGCCGATGTTCTTGTTCAGTTCGGATATGTCCTCGGTCTCGGTGGCGGTGCCACGCGTAAGCTCTTTGTATCGCTCCCGGTAGGTCTGATCAACCTTGATCTTGCTTTCGAACACGCGCGACAGATTGCCGGCGGCGTCATTCTCTGCAGAAGCTCTGGTGTCGCCTTCGCCCAACGATGAAAGGTACATCGTGTCGGGGTACAGCGACTTCGGGTTGGTCAGCCATTCGGGCTCTTCCGTCTTTTTCGCGACCAGCAGCACACAGCTCAAAATTAGCAGCCACAGGATCGTTTTACGCATAAGCTCTCCCTTGTTACTTCAAATAATACGATTCCAGAAGGTTCAGCTTGCCCTGCTCGAAGTTTCGCATACCCAGGTCGTGCGTGTAGAGCAACGTTCTGCCTGATCCACGATATTCCAGCTTTACATTGTGCTCACCGGGCTCGACTTCGAATTCGTTGACCATCGCCTTTGCCGGGAAGAAGTGCGACAATCGCAGGTCCGCCTGTTCCGTGGCATCAACGGCCAGATCGGTCGCCAAACGTGCTCCGAAAGCAAGCAGCGGATCCTTGATTTCCTTCTCCATCTGCTTTTTACCTTCGTTCGCGACAAGTCCCTTCACGATCGTACGTGTCAGGGTCTTCATCAGGATCAGCGGCTTCTTGACCTGATAGGTCTCGATCGCTACCTTTTCCATATCTTCCAGCAATTCCAGTTCACCCACATGTTGATCATCGATCAACACACGAACGCTTCGCACAATAGTACCACGCGGCTCGAAGAACGGCAGCTCGAACTTGAAGTGCAAGCCTTTCTCGATACCGGGCCATTGGATCGGCGTCAGGTTGGTCATCATCTTCCTGCCGTCACTGTCTTCGGCGGTGGAAGCAAACACGATAAGGTTCTGCTCAGTATGGATATAAAGCGTGTGAGCCTTCTTCTCCGGGCTCTTGCCAATGAATCCAATGATATCGACTCGCGCCTTGTCCGTCTTTTCCAGATAACCTTCCAGTGGTGGCATGGTATAGTTGTAGATGTGACTCTGGGTTTTCCAGGCATCCCTGATTCCTTCCATGTCAACGCGTGCATTATCGATATCGCCTTCTGTTCGATAGATGAGCATGCTAAGCCACCGGCCCAATGCAGAGTTGTGGAACTGGCTGTGTCCTACTTCGACTTTTGCCTTACTGTCCTTCGATTTGTTGTATTCGTCGGCCAGTTTTTTGTATTTGTCTTCCAGAAGATTCAGCTTGTTGTTGATTCGCCGGATTTCCACGAACGCGCCGTCGAAATCATTCTTACCCAAATAGTTGAGTGACTTGAATACGTTGAGGTAGATGTCCTCGTAATCTTCGCCGTCATACTCCATCACATTATCGTTCAGGATGTACGAAGCCGCAGCGCGACTGACACTCTTGGTAAAGAGGTCTTCGATGGCCTGTTCGGCCTCTTCCAGCCGGTTGTTGCTCTTGTCCCAGTCGCGATCGTAATGGTGCACAACACCCGCATCGAGATAGAACAGGACCCGATTCTTGTTCGAATAGACCTTGTCCTTGATCTCTTCAACCTGCTTCGAAGCCGCATCGAACTGCCGCTTCTCCAGCTTTACCTCGATCTCGCGAAGTTCCTTTTTGGGTGCGGCACAACCCACCATCAATGCGATCGCAAAAACAAGCGCGATCAGATAACCACGTTTCATCCTCACACTCGCTTAGAATTTCGAACGTTTCTGAGAAACGAACTTCTTGATCTGCTTCGTACCCTTCCAGTTGATTTCGTTGGTTTCGATGTTGATCAGCTCCATGGCAACCTGATAATAAACAACCTTCTGACCGCCTTCCTGGTCCGTGATTGAGGTGATCTCACCCTGAAGCATGAAGTCAGCGCCGGTTTCGGCGGCAAGACGCTTTGAGCTCTCTTCAGATGACTGGGTCTGCTGGTCCATGCGCTCGTCACGAATCTCTTCGCGTTTCTGCTTGTTCGCTACGAACTTGACCTGACCGCTGTTGATCAGCTCGGACTCGATATGGTTCACCAGCGGAACGGTATCCAGATGCTCGGATGTCTTGTTGCGTACGCTTCCGACGATCACAACCGGCTTGCGGTCGTTTTCAGTCTTGAATTCAGGAAGCCAGTTACGGGAAAGTACATCGCGAACGATCTGCTCTGCGGTGAGCTGAAGATCAGTGTCGTTCCAGCGTCCGCTGAGGTCGATTGCCTCATCCACAGATTTGCGTTCGACGGTCTTTGCCGGGCCGCCGCATGCAGCCAGGATTATTGCTACTGCCATAAGTGTTAAAACGATCTTGAAAGCCTTCATTGTTTGCCTCCTTTGGCTTTTCTATCTTTTTTATTGTCAGTCTTTTTGTCGGTAATTTCACTTGGGAAAGGTTTCTCTGCTGTAACGGCATACCAGTCGATTTGTGACAGATCATTGCTGCCCGGATCGCCCAGTTTGAAGAATTTAATACTGTGATAGCCCATCGCCTCGAGAATCAAGCGTAGGTCCTCGCTCTTGAAGGGGTAATATAGCGTATAGAATTGCCGTTTGCTGACGATCTTGTTCTCGATCTCTTCGAAGAGGAGGAAATTGAACACCATCGAGCCATCGGGATTGTAGTCCCATACCTGCACGAAATTGACTCGTCCACGATCACGTATTAGCGGATTGAAGAGGTAGAATCTCTGCTGGCGTTCCAGAATCAGATCCCAGTTACGGGAATCGATGTAGAGAGTTCCCCCCGGCTTGAGTACACTGTCCATCTGACGAATCGCCGATTCGAGCTGATCGTTTTTAACATGCGCTAAGGAATTTCCGGTGCTCATCACACAATCGAAGGTGCGCTTTACACGTGTCTCAAGCTCAAGGATATCGCTGGTGACGAAGTTTGCCATCAGATCATTCTGGACAAAATTCAGCCTGGCCTTACGCATCATGTTACGGTTGACATCGGAAGCAGTTACATTGAATCCGAGTTTCGCCAACGGCATGGTCATCTGACCTGAACCGCAAGTACAGTCGAGCACATCGTGGATATTTTTCTTCAGCATGAAGCGACTATAAAAATCACGTGTCGATGTCTGGAAACTGGCATCGTAGAAAAGATCGTAAGCATCTGGAAAATCGTAGAGCAGCATTCATTCTCCAATTAATCTTTAGTTTTCTTTATGCTGGAAAATTGGCTGTGCATGTCAAGAAAAACCCGAATATCAGCTTGTCATCATGAAAACATGGACAGATTATCCCATCGATCCTCGCCTAGCCATCAACGTGCTATCTTGGACTACCCAGTAATAATCGTATCATCCTTAGTGGAGTCCAAGGACAACGATTATCACAAAGCTGACCAACATTGAACATAAACAGAATCACTTTTTCTTGGACAACCTGCGACTGGAAATTAATGTATGACCATTACACGATGCAGGAGAAAATCCGATGCAAGGCACGAATCAAGAGGCGATTGCCATCACACGCAAGGTAACTTGGACTGGGCTGGTGGTGAACGTCTTGCTATCCATCCTGAAATTCGCTACCGGTATCCTCGGAAACAGCCAGGCTGTTGTCGCGGATGCGGTTCATAGCGTATCAGATACAGCTACCGATCTGGCGGTGATCCTCGGCGTAAAGTTCTGGACCGCACCGCCAGACGATGACCATCCCTACGGCCATCGTCGTATCGAGACGCTCATCACGGTATTCATCGGCGTTGTTCTGGCGCTTGTAGCGGTGGAATTGGCCCGTGACGCGATAAAAGGCATTCAGTCGGCCGAAGAGCATATCCCGCGCTGGATCGCGCTCATCGGTGCAGGTGTATCCATAATCAGCAAGGAGATTCTCTACCGTGTGACCGTCCGCATCGGACAGAAGCAGAAATCTCCCGCGCTCATCGCTAATGCGTGGCACCATCGTTCTGACGCCTTCAGCTCCATCCCGGCCTTTCTCGCGGTCGGAGCTGCCGTCATCGATCCTCGGTTGGCCGTTCTCGACCACGTTGGCGCGATTGTGGTGGCAGCGTTTATCATCAAGGTGGCTTGGGATATCACCTATCCAGCTCTTAAAGAGCTTACTGATGCCGGTGCCGGTGAAAAAGAGCACGCAGACATCATTCAGATCGCGCTGAGCGTGGAGGGTGTCAGAACGGCACACGCGGTTCGAACCAGACGGATCGGTCAAACGTTGCATGTTGACATGCACATCGAGGTGGATGCCGATATGAGCGTTTATGACGGCCATGAAATTGCTACGGTAGTTAAGCTGAAGCTGCTCAAAGAGGGCCCGGACGTCGCCGACGTGGTGGTACACATCGAACCATTTCCAGAGGAGGCATGATGAAAAGTAAAATGGAAGAATTTCTCGCAGAACGAGACCGGCTCAACGAAGTCACAATGAAGTATGCCGGTAAGGAGCTGAAGCGCTTCTTCAGCCTCGATGGCCAATCGTATCGCGAGGGAGCGCTGCCAGCCAAGACTAAGGAGCTTCTCGGACTTGTCGCTTCAACTGTCTTACGCTGCGACGATTGCATCAAATACCACACCATCCAGTGCCACAAAGCCGGTATCACCTCCGAAGAATACAACGAAGCCATGACCATTGCCTTGATTGTCGGTGGATCAATCGTGATCCCGCACCTCAGAAGAGCGATGGATCTTTGGGATGAGCTGACTACGTAGTTTACTGTAGCGACAATCCACTGTAATTTCCCTACAGCCTGGGTAGCTATTGCTCCAGACCTGCATCAGAAAAGGGCAATCACAGTGGATTACCCCTACAGCCCTTGGGAACGCAGAGATCCTGTATGTTTTTGAATACAACCTGGAGACTTTAAGCGTCTGCATCTCTGTTTCTCTACGGAGCGCCAAGCCCAGCTTGGCATCTCTATCTCTCAATCAACCATTCAGCGCCTGAAATCAACATTCGGAAGAGTCTCACGCCGTTCGACACATTCAGAAGATGATTTCATGGGAATAGCAGATAATGATGAAAAAGCATGCGGACGGGGACGTCTGCGTTCCATGAGAGAAGGGCAAACACAGTGACATGATTCAAACAAAAACGGCTGAGAATGAACTCAGCCGTTTTTGATTATCTAAGCAGTCCGATAGCTATCTTTCCTGCTCGGTTTCTTTTTTCAGCTTCATGATGCGCGACAGCTTACCTGTGTTGACCTGCATCGGGCAAGTTGAGAGATCGGTGAGGTTCGCAAGCCACTCATGCAGTTCCTTCGCCTCGATCGGAATCTGAGGTTCGGTTTCCTGCACGTAGCGGGTACGACCAAGCCAGTAGCTCTTCTCGCCGTGTGCTTCCGGGATGATCAAGAGATCTGCGAACAGTTCCACCATCTCGTCGAACAGACTCGAGTCCTTCGGATTGTAGAAGTAGTTCAGACGATGATCGTCCGCGAACACGGAGCCTTCGGTTTCCAGGTAGGAAGCTTGCGGCAGGATGAGGTCGGCATCATAGACGTGATGCGTGTGTACCGACACGGTGAATCCGCTGCCTTCGAGCGCTTTCTGCTGTTCAGCATCCGGTGATTCGCCATAGAGTATGACGAAATCGGCCTGGATCGCCGGCATCGGCTGGAATCCGAGGCGGATCAGACCGTTGAGGTTCATCCATTTGGAGGTCGGGATCACGCCGGAGCCCTTGCCGAAGCTACAGGTAGCTGTGGCAACGGTCCAGATTTTGTGGATCACATCTTCGCCAAGTTCGGTGCGGTCGTAGAAGAACAGCGTGCGATTCGGCAGATCGAGTTCGATCTTGTCGGAACCGCCACAGTGGCAGTCGTCGCAGCAGCAGTTGTTCTGGCAGAGACCGTCCAGAGCCTTGTCGAAGTCCTCGCCCTTGATGTGTGCATCCGCGAAGTTGTTGAAGTCGGCATCGCTGTTGTTGATCAGGATGAGCTTTTTGCCCTTACGCTGCTGGGTACGTGCCAGTGTGCGCAGTGTGTGGCTGACCTCGCCAACGATCACGATCGCTTCAGCGTCATCCATCTCGGTGAACGATTTACGGTAGCGATGGTACATCACGATGTCGTCCGTGAAGTCAGGAATGAGCGACATAGAGCCAATCTCCGCTTCGATGTTCATCGCGACTTCCTGCATCAGAAGCATCTCTTCGTTGGTTGTGTCCGCACTGATATAGATCGACCTGTTCTCGGCCTTTTCGAGGTTCTCGCGAAGGACTTCCATCGCATCGATCCAAGAGATGGGTTCGTACTTGCCATCTTTACGAAGAAGCGGCTCGGTGAGCTTCTCATCATCTTCGAAGACCTGCCAGCCGAATCTGCCCTTAAAGCAAAGATTGCGGCCATTGAAGCCTTCCTCTTCCGGAGTCTGAATGAAGGCTACGCGATCGACCTGCGTGTTGACTTCGATGGTACAGCCGACGCCGCAGTTACCGCAGCTCTGGATGAATTTCTCACCCGGATGCGGATGCAGTTTGTAGTTGACCTGACGCTCGGTGAGAGCGCCTACCGGACACACCGCGACGCACTTACCGCACGATTCGCAGGTGGTGTAGGTCAGGCTCTCGCCAAATTCCGGCGCTACGAGGCTGGAGAAGCCACGGAAGATGTATCCCAGAACGCCTGCGCCCTGAATCTCGGAGCAGGTGCGGATACAGCGACCGCAGTTGACGCACTTGTTGGCGTCGCGAAGGATGAACGGGTGGCTGTGATCGATCGGATGCTTGTTCTTGGAACCGGCAAACAGATCGACGTCCACTTCGTAATCAGTACAGTACTGGCGCAGCACACAGCTCGAATTGACCTGGCAGCCGCATTCGAGGCAGCGCTCGGCTTCGGCGCGCGCGTCTTCATCCACAAAGCCTGTTTCGACTTCTTCGAAATTGGTCGCGCGAACTTCGGCTTCCAGTTCCGGCATCTTGGCACGAGGCTTCTTTTCGTACTGTTCGTATTCTTCCGGTGATACGTCGGCAAGCTTCTTCTCTTTCTTGCTGTCGAATTTCGGCTTATCTGCTTCGATTTCCAGACCCATCAGATAACGATCGATCTGCTCGAACGCGATACGGCCATCGGCTATCGCTTCAATCGCGGTTGCGGGACCTCTGCGGAAGTCGCCACCGGCGAATACGTTACCGTATCCGAGGTACATGGTATTTTCATCGACTTCAGCAGTCTGCCAGCGGGTAAGCGGCATCTGACGTCCATCGACGTAGTTCTCTTCTTTCGCGAAGAAATCGACGTCCGGAGCCTGCGAAATCGCTGCGATCACGGTATCGAACTCTTCTTCGAAGTATTCACCGGTCGGAACAGGACGACGGCGTCCGCTGCTGTCCGGTTCTCCCAGTTCCATCTTCTCGAATTTCACTTTCTTCAGCTGGCCGTCTTCGCCCAGGAATTCCACGGGATTGGTCAGCATGTAGAACTTGATTCCTTCCTCGTCCGCTGCATCGACTTCATACTCTTCCGCCGGCATTTCCTTGCGGGTACGGCGGTAAACGATGGTGACGTCGGCACCGAGACGACGGCTGGTTCTGGCACAGTCAACAGCGGTGTTACCACCACCGATGATAGCGACTTTCTTGCCGACGTTGATTTCCTTACCGAGCACGAAATCCTTGAGGAAATCGACACCCAGCAGGACGCCATTGAGGTCGGCTCCGGTCACACGCATCGGAACTGCGTTCTGTGCGCCCAGCGCCAGATAGACGGCGTCGTATTCCGTGCAGAGTTGCTGCATGGTGATCTCTTCGCCGATCTTCACATTGTATTTGATTTCCATGCCGTTGGCACACATCAGCTCGATTTCTTTATCGAGGATCGCCTTGGGCAGGCGGTATTCCGGGATACCGTACCGAAGCCAGCCACCCGCTTTGGGAGAGGCTTCGAAAACGGTTACGTCGTGACCTTCGTTGCTGAGGTAGTAACCGCAGGTAAGGCCGGAAGGACCGGCACCGACGATCGCGACCTTGTTACCGGTCTCGGGCATCTTCTCCGGAACGTATGTCCAGTAGTCGTCTAGATCGAAGTCGGCAGCGTGACGCTTGAGCTGACGAATAGCGATGGGTTCGTCAACGATTTTGCGGCGGCATTCCGATTCGCAGAAAGCCGGGCATACGCGTCCGATGGAAAGCGGCATCGGCAGCTTTTCCTTTATGACGCGAACCGCTTCGTGGTAATCACCGTTTGCGATATGAGCAACGTAGGTCTGGATGTCCACGTGATCCGGGCATGCGACCGAGCACGGGGCTTCGCAGTCTGCGTAGTGGTCGGACACCAGCAGTTCGAGCGCCATCTTGCGCGCAGCGTGAACTTCCTTGGTATCTGTTTGAACTTCCATGCCATCGCTGACGCGGGTACCGCAAGCGGTCACGAATCCGCGAGCGCCTTTTACTTCGACAGCGCAGACCCAGCAGGATCCGTAGGGCTGGAGTTCGGGATCATGGCACAGGGTTGGGATCTTGATTCCGTTTTCCTGCGCGACTTCCAATATAGTCTTACCGGCTTCGGTGATGATTTCTCTGTTGTTGAGTTTGATTTTTATCATGATCCACTCTCCTATGATTTAATCACTGCGCCGAATTTACATGCCGCTTCGCAGGCTCCGCAACCGATACAGGCGTCCTGATCGATCACGTGCGGTTGCTTGACGGTTCCGGTAATGGCGTTCACAGGGCATCTGCGTGCGCAAAGCGTACAGCCGACGCACTTGTCAGGATCGATTTCGAACTTGATGAGTGCTTGGCAAGCTCCCGCCGGGCATTTCTTGTCCTGAATGTGAGCAATGTATTCATGTTTGAAATAGCGCAGGGTGGTCAGCACCGGGTTGGGGGCTGTCTGTCCCAGACCGCAAAGAGAGGTCTTGCGAATGTTTTCGGAAAGCTCATACAGCTTGTCGATGTCTTCCATCTCGCCTTTACCTTCGGTGATGCGTTGGAGGATTTCAAGCATGCGCTTGGTTCCCACGCGGCAGAAAGTACACTTTCCGCAGGATTCGTTCTGGGTGAAATTGAGGAAGAACTTTGCGATATCGACCATACAGGTGCTTTCGTCCATGACGACCATACCGCCGGAACCCATGATAGCGCCCGTTTTGGTGATGGAATCGTAATCGACGATGGTGTCGAGCAGTTCCTTCGGAACGCAACCGCCCGAAGGTCCGCCAAGCTGAACGGCTTTGAACGGCTTCTCGGTGAGCATGCCGCCGCCAACTTCGTAGATCACGTCGCGAAGCGGAGTTCCCATCGGAACTTCCACCAGGCCGGCGTGCTTGATCTTACCGGCAAGCGCGAACACCTTGGTGCCCTTGCTCTTCTCGGTTCCGAGGCTGGCATACTTGGCAGCGCCGTTGTTGATGATCCAGGCGATATTCGCGAAGGTCTCTACGTTGTTAATATTGGTGGGATGTCCCCAGAGACCGGACTGTGCCGGGAACGGAGGACGGATACGCGGCATACCGCGCTTGCCTTCGATCGATGCCATCAGGGCTGTTTCCTCGCCACACACGAATGCGCCTGCGCCTTCCTTGATGTGCAGTTCGAAGTTGTACCCGGTTCCCATGATGTTCTTGCCAAGATATCCGAGTTTCTCGGCTGCTTCAAGGGCAATGAGCAGGTGGCGGATCGCCATGGGGTACTCGGCACGGCAGTAGATGTAGCCTTCGTCGGCTCCGATTGCGTATGCACCGATGATCATACCTTCGATCACGCTGTGGGGATCGCCTTCGAGAACGCTACGGTCCATGAATGCGCCCGGATCGCCTTCGTCCGCGTTACAGACGATGTATTTCTTGTCGTCTTTCGCCTGATATGCGAATTGCCATTTGAGACCGGTTGGGAAACCAGCTCCACCACGACCGCGCAGGCCCGATGCCTTGATTTCATCGATCACCTGTTCACGGGTCATGTTCTTCAAAGCTTTTTCAAGAGCTTTATAGCCGTCGTTCGCAAGGTATTCGTCAATCGATGTAGGATCGATGATACCTGTGTTGCGCAGAACGATACGGGATTGCTTATCGAGAGTCTCGACGCGAGGAATAATACGTTTCGCGACAGATTCGAGTTTCTCGGCGTCATTATTGAGATGGGCTTCAATCGCGGTGATAACTTCTTCCGCGGTGATGTTGCCATACGTAATCATATCTTTACCGGCAGACTTCATCTCTACCAGCGGTTCGTAAGAACACATTCCGATACAACCGGTCTTTTCCAGCGTTACGTCAGGAGCGTTATTCGCCATGTATTCTTCGATCGCTTTCCAGACATCGCCAGCGCCAGCCGCTACTCCGCAGCTCGCCATTCCGACTTTGATCATTAGCTGACTCAAACTATCCTCCTAAGATCTACTTGTACTTCGCCAGGACGCCGCCGACTTTGTCCGGCGTCAGCTTTCCATGGGTGGTATCATCTACCATGATTACGGGTGCCAGACTGCAGCAGCCGAGGCACGCCACTTCCATCAACGTGAAGTTTCCGTCATCCGTGGTGTCTTCATCCTTCTTCAATCCCAGTTCGCTTCTGATTGCTTCTGTAATCAGATTCGCACCGGATACGTGACATGCCGTACCCTTGCACACGCGAACAACGTGTTTCCCCTGCGGTTTCAGGCGAAACATGGTGTAGAAGGTGGCGACACCGAAAATATCAGCGAGATGAACACCCGTGTGCTTCGAAACGTACTGCATCGAATCCCTGGAAAGGTAACCTTCCAACTTCTGGACATCCTGCAGCAGCGGAATCAGCACACCTTTCTTGCCGTGATAGCGGTCGATGATCGCATCGATTTCCGGTCTTTTTTGGTCCATAAATAACTCCCTCTGCTTAGTTCCTTTTATTTTCGATTTCCATCCATTCTTCCATCAACTGTTCAAGACTCACCCCAATCTCCGCCAATTGATCATTTATCTCTATAAAATCCCGAGGCTTAAGATCAGATGAGCACTCGGTGAGTTTGAAATCCAACTCTTTTTTCTTTCTTTCCAATTCGTCAATGCTTTTTTCAATCTCGGAAACTCTTCGCTCATCCTTATAACTCAGACGTCCCGTGTTATCCTCATGCCGCCGGGTTTGTACCGGTTTCCCGCGCTTCTGGATTTCCTGTTTCTCGTCATCCTGATATCTTTTCACCAGATAATAGTCCGAGTAATTTCCGGGGAATTTCCGAATCTCGGTTCCGCCCTCGGCGTTTTCGGTAAACACAAACAGATAATCTACGATCCGGTCGAGGAAATAGCGGTCATGCGAGACGGTCAGTAGGCATCCCCGGAAAGCGTCCAGGTAGTCTTCCAGCACCTCTAGCGTCTGGATGTCGAGGTCGTTGGTGGGTTCGTCCAGCACCACGAAATTCGCACCGAACATCAGCGATTTCATGAGGGCGAGTCGCTTCCGTTCACCACCGGATAGCGAGAAAAGCTTGGACTGCTGCATCTTGCCGTCAAACCGAAAGCGTTCAAGCATTTCGGAGGCCGAAAGAAGCGTGCCATCTGCGGTGCGAATGCGATCCGCTTCCTCACGGATGTAGTCGAGCACCGTGATGTCCTTCTCGAATTCCTTCGATTCCTGGTCGAGTACGGCGAACTTGGTGTTCACGCCCAGTTTGACCTTGCCGCTGTCGGGCTCTTCGGTTCCCAGCAGAATGCGTAGAAGGGTCGTCTTGCCACTGCCGTTGGGGCCGATGATGCCGATTCGTTCACGCTTCTGGAAGATATGCGAGAAGTCCTTGAAGAGTTCTTTGTCGTAAGATTTTGTGATATCTCCTGCCTCGAGAATCGTCTTACCCAAGCGATGCTCGCGGAACGATATTTCCAGTTCGCGATCTTCGGAGAGGTATGATTTATCGAGGAGTTCTTTTACGCGATCGATGTGATCCTTAGGCTTGGAAGACCTGGCTTTGGCCCCACGTTGCAGCCACTTCATTTCCTTCTGAAGCTGTGCTTTGCGGCGAGTCTCCTTGCGTTGAATGTCTATGAGTTCCAGTTCCTTGCGTTTCAGGTAACCGGAGTAGTTATCGGGATAAATCCTGAGCTGACCATTGTCGATCTCGAAAATGCGGTTGCAGACATCGTCCAGAAAGTAGCGGTCGTGGGTCACGAAAATCATGGTTCCCTGATAGCTTTTCATGTAGTCTTGCAGCCACTCGATGGTGTCGATATCGAGGTGGTTGGTTGGCTCGTCGAGCGCGAGGAAATCGGGTTCGTCGAGTAGCACACGCGCCATATCAATGCGGCGCTTTTCGCCACCGGAGAGGTTGGCAGTATTGCGGTCGAGGTCGTCGAAACCGAAGCGGGTCAGAAGGCTTCTCGCTTTTGTCTCGATAGACCATATATCACGCGCTTCCATGTCATGCATCAGCTCTTGATGCTGCTTCATGAGGGCATCGCTGGGTTTTTTTGCCAGTCGTGTTGTCAGGTCATGAAATTGTCGCAAAACGCGGAAGTGCTCATGATCGCTGTAATATATCTGCTCGAAGATTGTTTTGTTGGGATCGAGGCTGGGGACCTGCGGCAGGTAGCCTGTCTTGATGCCGGAGCGGAAGACGATAGAGCCGGAATCGGCTGGCTCTGCGCCCATGAGGATCTTGAGAAACGTGCTTTTACCGCAACCGTTCTCGCCGATCAGGCCGATCCTGTCACCCTTCTCAATGCCCAGATTGGCATCCTCGAAAAGTGTCTTGCCGGGATATCGCTTCGTCAGCTTTTCAAGGGTAACCATTACCATGCTTGATGCTCCAAGTCCCTTCGTGACGGCAACCATCTATTCAGCCCCGTGGAGGTCAAGTAATTCTTTTTCCTGCATTTGGTTCATGGTTACGGAAATGCGTTCGGGAGCAGCGGTCCCGCTGGCTTTGTTTTCGAATCGGATTTGCTATGCTAGCTTGGCAAATCCGATTCCAAAACACGACCAGCTTCCCACCCTCCCGTATTGCGAACGCATTTCCTCAGCGCAGGAGTTCCTTGAGGTAGTCGATTACGTGGTCGGGATTCTTGAGGAACTGCGCGACGGTGTCTCTCTTGCTTTCGAGCTGCTCTTGGGCTGCGTCTAGTCCCAGTTGATAGAATTCATCGGCCTTATTGAAGTCCCAACCCTCAAGCTCTTCGCTGTAAGCAGAGATTAGGATATCCGGCTTGGTGTGCTCGATCGAGCGCCTGGAGAGGAAAGCCTGCATGTACTCGGTGGATCGAATTCCCTGGTAGAAGGATGTTTGAGCTCGATCGCTTTGGAACAGCGTCTTTTCGATGTCGATTCGCGCAGCCTGGAGTTCGATGGGAGGTAATACATTTACCGCGATCACATGTCTGGGTTTATCGAACAACCCGATAAACTCGACTGGAAGCGGGTGTTGGATACCGCCGTCCACAAACTCGTAACCACCGTATTCGTAGGGCTTGAAGATAAACGGCAACGAACTGGAGGATATCATCGCGCTGGCAAGATCGCCCTGATCGAAGAGGATCGACTTACGGCTGACCAAGTCGAACGCGAGCGTGCGGAATGGGATGCGCATGTTTTCGATCTTGATGTTGTGAGTCAACTCGGAGAGGTACTTGTGTAGCTTGGCGCGTCGCACCAAACCGCCCCGCACGACATCCATCTTCAGGTAGGAAAGATAATCGAGGGCATCGATATCGTTCGCGATCTCGAGGATCTCATCTGTCCGATAACCGCAAGCGTAGAGTCCGCCGATGATCGAACCCATACTGGTTCCGATGATTCCCTCGATTTTATACTCGGCCTCGATTACTTCCAGAACGCCGATATGAGCATATCCACGGGCAGCTCCTCCACCCAGCACTACAATTGCAGATTTTTTAGTTGCCATGTTTTACTCCACTCAGTAAGCTTACGTAAATTTCACATTGAAACAGGGAAATCAACAACACTGGCTTTGTCAAGGTGGAACAATGCGGCGAGTACTTGGCTTGATAATCATTATTTTATTAATCCTGGCAATTACATGGGTTTTCATCAACCGGAACACCGATGCTGATTACAGCATTACCGCAAAGATCCTGCTGATTATCTACAATGTTATCATCGCCATTACAATCGTTACGATTATCTACACGCTCGTCCGCGAAAATCGTGATCCGCGAAGCAGCCTGGCCTGGATTCAAGTCCTCGTTTTTCTGCCTATCGTTGGCGTGGTGCTATTCTTTGTGTTTGGTGTAAATTTCCGAAAACGCCGCCTCTTCGCACGAAAGATGAAAGAGGACGAAGACCGCATCAACCAGGCCATCACCCCCATTACAGACGCCCATGGAGCACTACAAGCACAGAATATACTACTCGAACAAAACAAGCTCTCACGGCTGCTCTATTACCACACAAAAGCCGGTATCGCCATTCACAATCGGGTTCAGACGATATTCAGCGGAAAAGAGGCCATCGATAGCATGATGAAAGAAATCGAGAAGGCCAAACATCACATCCACATGGAGATGTTCAGTATCATGTGGGACCAGACAGGTATGCGGGTACTGGAACTCCTTGCCCGGAAGGCCAGAGAAGGCGTCGAAGTAAGGGTTATCTTCGATGCAGTGGGTAGCTGGACGCTGTGGTCGTGGCGTGTGGGAAAGCTCAAGCATGCTGGCATCCAAATCGTCCCGTATTTCCCGGTTCGGTTCAGACTTGTCGCGCACCGGGTTAACTACCGGAACCACCGGAAAATCGTGGTTATCGACGGTAAAAAGGCATTCATCGGTGGGGTCAATATCGGCGATAAATACTACGATCTCGATCGCCACTATGGTCACTGGCGGGATACCGTCATGATGGCCGAGGGCGACATCGTCTATGCTCTTCAGAAAGTGTTCCTGCTCGACTGGTTTTTCGCCAGCAACGAACACTTTGACTTGGATGCCTATTTCCCTGCGCACAATATCCAGAATCAGATCGATATCCAGACCGTCACATCCGGTCCCGATACCCAGTGGGAGAATATCCAGCAAGTCTATTTCATGCTGATAACCAGCGCAGAGCATTACATCTGGATCACGACACCTTACCTCATCCTCGACGAAAGCTTGCTGACCGCGCTCAGCACAGCCTCGCTCAGCGGCGTCGATGTTCGCATCATTGTTCCAGCTATCCCTGAGCACTGGATGATGTGGTCCGGTAACCGTTCTTATTTCGACCAACTCATGAGCGCGGGAGTCAGGATATACCTCTACAACAACGGTTTTACTCACGCTAAGGTCATCCTCACCGATGATCAGATCACGTCTGTCGGAACAGCTAATTTCGATATGCGTAGCCTGCTACTCAATTTCGAGGTCAATTCCATTGTGTACGATCCCGATTTCGCGCAGGCTATGCGGAAGCAGTTCGAAGTCGATTTCGGTCAGTCCACCGAGGTTGACCCAGATGTATTCCAGAAGCGCAATGTGCTGCACAAGATGGCCGAGTCAGCATCCAGGCTCTTCTCGCCGTTGCTTTGAATTTTGCGAGAAAGTTGTTGACATAGAAAGATTTGTTTGCATTGTCCAGTCAAACACACGAAGGAGTGAGTTATGGAAGAAATCCGCATCATGGGCGTTCTGGTCACGAATCGCCTCGTTGAAGCAACCAAAGCGCAGGAAATCCTCACCAAATACGGATGTAACATTAAAACACGTCTCGGACTGCACGAAACCAGCGAAACCTTCTGCAGCCGCACCGGCCTTCTCATTCTCGAACTGGTCGGCGAAAAGTCGATCTGGGACAGTCTCGAAAACGAACTCAACGCTATCGAAGGTATCTCCGTCAAACACATGGACTTCAAATACGAATAGTCGAATCGAATAATAGCTTTACACCGGCTCGCAATGGGCCGGTTTTTTTTATCTACCAATGGGCCAAAGCTCATCACTTCGTTTCGCGCTTGCTGGAATCCCTGGCTCCTTGTTCCTCAATCATGTGGATGCATTCCCCATTGCAATCGAATCATTCATAAACGCCCATGAAGGGTTGATGCATTTCAGAATAGTTTTGGTTCATTAATTGCATCTTGCTTGTTGATTTTATCTGAGAAAAATTCTTACGGATTTACAGGGAGAGACTATGAAGAATTTATTCTATGCGCTAATGCTGCTGTTACTGAGTAGCGTACTGTTCTCAATCCAATCGGAAATCAGGCCTGCCGAGTTCCAACTCTTTGATATTACTCAGCAGAACGAGGGACACGTTTCGTTGCGCTTCGAACAGCCGCAGTGCGAGCTGAACGAGATATCGGTCTCAGGCGAAGCTGCCCAGCTTCTCACCGGTGAAAATGTCAGCATGATTATAGATGATGGTATGCCGGCATTGCCGTATTATACGACGATGCTGTCGGTTCCGGCTACCGGAGGTGTCACCCTGCGTGTAAACGGATATGACATCCAAACCACAGCCGGTGTTCGCATCCCAGCCGCAACAGGTGTCGATATAAGCGGAAACCAGACCCGTCACGCCAGCCTGAACTATAAAATCAGCGGCCTTTATCCGGCGAACGTAGCTGAACTAAGCGATCCGGAAGTGCTTCGCGATGAACGTTTTGTGATTCTCACGATCTACCCCTATGCTTACAACCCCACCACCCAGGAGCTTGTTACTCGCAGCAATATCGATGTTGAGGTTGTCACCGACGGAACTGAGGGCATCAACGAGATACGCGGAAACCATAAACGTTCCCGCAGCTTCGAGACGCTTTATAGCTCCCTGTTCATTAATTACGAGCGCGACGAAGTAGAATATCAGGCCCGTTCGATCCTGATCATCCATCCCGATGTCACCAGCGCGATTGACTTTGCACACAATCTTGGCGACTGGAAGCGGATGAAAGGATTCGAAGTAAATTACCTTAACACTGACGACCTCAGCTACGCAAGTAATACGAATATCAAGAACTACATACAAGATGCCTACGACACGTGGGAGAATCCCCCCGAGTACCTGATCATTGTTGGCGACACAAGTGGCTCGCTCAATGTTCCCACCTGGACCGAGACATACTCCGGTTATCAGGGCTGCGGCGATAACCCATATGCTACACTCGTTGGCGGAGATCTAATCCCTGATGCTTTCGTTGGACGTATTTCTGTGGGCTCTACGGACGACCTGCTCACAATTTGGAGCAAGATCGTCAACTATGAGATTATGCCATTCACTACCGATATGGGCTGGTATAACCATTCAGCCATGATCAGCGATACGGCATCCTCAGGAATCTCAACCTATTACACAAATGAATTTGTTCGCGAATCGATCCTCTGGTACGATCCGGACCATACTTTCACCGTCGTCCACCAGAACAGCCCGAATCCTTCGCTTCTCAGTAACGCTTACAATGAAGGCTGTGTGGTGTTCAGTTATCGTGGTATCGGTGAACTCAACGGCTGGGATACTACCGATATCAACAACCTCGATAACGGCTTGCATCTCGCCAATACATCCATCATCACCTGTAATACAGGGACTTTTAACGGCAGCTATGAGAGCCGTACCGAAGCCCTGCTGCGCTGTGGTACTTCCGCCTCTCCCAAGGGTGCTATCAGTGCGATCGGCATGGCGACAAACGGTACGCACACCATGTTCAATAACTGCCTCCACGGGGGTATCTGGTACGGTCTTTACATGCAGGGAATGAACACGATGGGTGAAGCGCTTGTCAGAGGAAAAGTCAACCTGCACAAGTCATATTCCGGAAGCTTCCAGACCTTCGTGAATAGCTTCTCGCACTGGTGTAATCAGATGGGCGATCCGTCACTCGATGTTTGGAAAGCCACGCCGAAACAGTTCAGTCTCAACTATGATTCCGAGCTTCCTACCGGTAGCAATTCCATTCAAATCCAGGCTGTGGATGGTAGCGGAAGCGGTGTGGAAGATGTTTGGGTCACCATCCGCCAAACCGATGCAAGTGATAACGAAACACTTTTCGCAACAGGCTACACCGATGCGTCTGGCTACGTGCGGCTCTATTTCGATCCAACCGCTGATGGCACCATCGATGTCACGGCAACCAAACCGCAGCACATTCCCGTTATTGAATCGTTCAACATCGGAAGTAGTGAGATGGTCGGTATATACGACCTCACGATCGACGATGATAACCAAAATGACTCGCAGGGTAATGGCAACGGCGACCCCAACTCCGGTGAAACACTCGAACTCCTGCCTATCCTGATGAACTATCTCGGCGAAACCGCCGAAAACATTACCGCGACATTGATCTGCGAAGATCCGTATGTTACCGTGATCGACAATCAGGAAACTTTTAGCAACATTGAGAGCAACGGAGCAGGAACCTGTCTCGACGATTTTGAAATCGCCATCGGGCTCGACTGCCCGGATCATCACGTTATCGACCTTGAACTGAATGTCGCAACGTCACTCGGCAACTGGCAATGCCATTACGAGCTCATCGTACAGGGCAGCGATCTGGATGTCATCGATTACGACATCAGCGGTAACGATGTGCTGGACCCCGGCGAAAGTGCCGATCTTAGCATTACACTGGCCAATAACGGCAACGTAGATCTCACGGCTGTCAAGGCTCGTCTTACCCCACTGATGGCATTCGTTGGAGTCAGCGATTCGACCGCGACCTTCGGCGATATCGCTATCGGACAGTCTGCAACCTGTCTTACGGATAAATTCACAATCAATGCCGTCTCTATTTCCGTTCCCGGAATGACAGCGAAATTCCAGCTCGATATCTGGAACGAGGATGGATACTCCGAAAGCGAGATTATCAGCTTTACCATCGGAACGAAAACGATAACCGATCCCCTCGGACCGGATAATTACGGATATTTCTGCTTCGATGAAGGCGATGTAAATTATGAAGAGTTCCCAACTTACGAATGGATTGAAATCAATCCAAGCGATGGGGGATCGGGAACCAACACCGGCCTTTCTGATGCCGGCGAAAACAATGACGACGTAGATAGCTTCGATCTCCCATTCAATTTCAAGTTCTATGGCGAAATCTACAGCTCAATCAGTATCAGCAGCAACGGCTGGATTTCGTTTATCGAGACTCAGATGTCCACCTTCCGTAACTGGCATGTGCCCGGCCCGCTTGGTCCGCGCGCGATGGTTGCAGCCTTTTGGGACGACCTTATGACCTACTATGGTGAAGGCATCTATACATGGTTCAACAGCAACGAGCATTACTACGTTATCGAATGGTCCGAATGCAGGAATCGTTACAATAGCTCCTACGAAACATTCGAGATCATCCTCTACGATCCTGAATACTATCCCACATCCACCGGCGATGGTATGATCAAGATCCAGTACAACGATTTCAACAATGTGAATCAGGGAAGTTCGAGTTCCTACTGGCCCGAGCACGGCAATTATTGTACTGTCGGGCTCGAAAACCATGACTCTGACGACGGTCTCGAATATACCTATAATAATATCTATTATCCTGGAGCGAAGACGATTACCGATCACTCAGCAATCCTTTTCACAACACGTTTCGCTGGAGCTCAGGATATTTTCCTGCGTGTGAGTGACGTTGATGTCATCGATTCCAACATGGACGATCTCATCGATTGCGGTACCCAGATCGAGTTCTATGTCGGTGTGGAAAATACCGGCACGCAGACAGCAAGCGATGTAGCGACCGTTATCTCATCCGAGAACCAGCATGTGACGATTCTTCAAGGAACATCCGATTATCCGGAGATCGTAAGCGGTGGAGTGCAAAACAATGCTCAGCCATTCGTGATTAAGGTAGATCCTTATTGCCCGGATGATGAAGAGATCGAGTTCGGTATTGAAATTACTTGCGGCGAAGATGTGTTCGAACGCGAGTTCAGCTTCACCTGCCGAGCACCGGAATTCTCCATCGAAAGCTTCAACCTCATTGACGCATCCGGTGATGGTATGCTCGAACCCGGTGAGAGCGGCTCATTCAGCATGATGGTAACCAACACCGGCTCACTTCCAGGCTACACAGTGGAAGGCTTGCTCGCATGCAGCGACGAATACATCACAATCAACGAAAGTGGGATCGAGATTGAGCTTCTGGCTCCCAACCAAAGCACGGAACTGGAATCTTGCTTCCAGTTTACGGTGAGTGAGGATTGCCCCGAAATCAACCACTTCCGCGTAAACGTGACTCTATCTGATGCGATTGGTGTCTATTCCCTGAGCCAGTATAACTTCAACGTCGGCTTCTTCGATAATGTGGAGCTTGGTGCCGGTGACTGGACACATTATGTCATGAACGAAAATTACGACATGTGGGGATTGAACACCAGCCGCTGTTTCTCACCGGTGACTTCCTGGAAGTGCGGAGGCCCTGGACCGAACGATTACTACGATGATTCGCTTTGCGCACTCGAATCTCCTGAGATGAACATAACCGATAACTGCTGCCTGACTTTCCGTCACTGGATGGAAGCGGAATCTGCGTCGAGCTATCCTGGATTCGCTTACGACGGTGGTTTTATCCAGGTTCTCATCGACGGTGTATGGACGCAGATCGACCCTGTTGGTGGATACCCATATCTCTCTCGCGGTACGTCCTCTCAGTTTGACTATGAAACACCATTCTATTCTGGCAATATCAATTGGGAGACAGCGTACTTCGACCTTAGTGGTTTGGGCGAGACAGTCAAATTCCGCTTCGTCTTCGGTACCGATGTCGGTACCACATACGAAGGCTGGTACATCGATAATATCGCCATCACCGAGATGGATGCCGCGCTTCTTCCACCGGAAAACCTCTCGGCTGCTTATATGGGCAATCAGAATATCCAGCTTTCATGGGATGAATCTGAATCGGAAGGCACTCACTATAATATCTATCGCCGCTCCGACCTCGAGCAGCCCTATCAGCTGATTGAATCGGCTACTGGTACTACGTTTACTGACGACAGTCCTGTACCCTACCACTACAATTACTATGTAGTGACGCGAGCAACCGATAGCAGCGAAAGCGCATTCGGAAACACCGCCCAGGTCTATTCCGGTGTTCTCGAAAATCCGAATAACGATGTTCCGGTATATGTGACAGCTCTCGGGCAGAACTTCCCCAATCCGTTTAATCCAGAGACGATCATCCCCTTCTCGATCAAAAATACTTCGCTCGTTACAATCGATATCTACAACATTCGCGGACAGCGTGTCAAACGTCTGGTGAGTGATCGCTTCGATGCAGGCCAGCATCAAATCGTTTGGAATTCTTATAACGACGCCGGCAAGCCGGTTGCAAGCGGTATCTACTTCAGCCGCATGACGGCAGATGGCAAAGAACAGATCCGCAAAATGTTGCTGCTGAAATAATATACCATCTCCAGCCCTTCTCCTTTGCCGGGGAAGGGCTGGAATGGTTACTTAAACTCATTTGAGTCCTAAAGTTACGCTACTGCCTATTGTTAGTTTTGTGTTAACGTCAACCTTATACTGAATTCACCCTGCAAGCGTATCTGTGTGTAAAATTTCTACACAAAAAAACAGATGATTCGGAGGAAAAATGAATTCGAAAGGTTTGATGATTGCGATCCTTGTGATGCTCGCGATTTTCTCTCTGTCCGCAAAAGAAAGCATTAAGCTTGATGGTTCCACAACAGTCGGCCCGATCGCGAAAGCTTTTGCCGAATATTACATGAAAATGTATCCCGAAGTGAACGTCGAAGTCAGCGAATCCGGTAGTGGTAACGGCGCAAAGAGCCTTATGAACAGCACCTGCGATATCGCAAATATGTCCCGCTTCATGAAAGACAAAGAATTTGCCAGCTGCGTTGAGAAAGGCGTTACTCCGGTAGCTCACGTTGTCGCACTCGACGGCATCGCTATGATTGTACATCCCAGTAATCCTGTAAAGAACTTGACGATCGATCAGATTCGCGACATCTACATGGGCAAGATCAAGAACTGGAAAGACCTCGGTGGTCCGAACGTCGATATCGTTGTGATCAGCCGTGACACCAACAGCGGTACCTACGAAACATTTGAAGGCCTTGTTATGAAGAAAGAAAAGATCGCGGATGGCGCAGAATACGTAGGAAGTAACGGTCAGGCTCGTCAGCGCGTACAGAGCACCAAAGGCGCAATCGGATACGTTGGACTCGGCTTCGTCGATCGCACCGTCAAGGCTCTTACCGTCAACGGAATCGAAGTTTCCGCAAAGACCATTGCTCTCGGCGACTACCCAATCGCTCGCCCGCTTTTCATGTTCACCAACGGCTACCCCAAGATGGGCTCATGGGTCTACAAGTTTATAAATATCTATCTGACCGAAGAAGGACAGAAAATGATCGAGTCGATCGGCTATATTCCGGTCACATCCTATAAATAACCCCGAGATACTCTGAAGAGAATCATGGAGAATAAAACCGTACCATCCCAGAACGGTACAAAAAGCTCCCTTTTAATGAGCGAGAGAGCCAGCCTGCTTCGCAGGTTGGCCTCTAACCTCGCTCATGGATTTCTTTTTGTGGTCGCATCCGTGACGATGCTCACCCTCTTTTTTATTATCTATGTAATCGCACGGGATGCCATACCGTTCTTCCAAATCGAGGGCTTCAAAGAGTTTTTTACCAGCACAGCCTGGTATCCATCGCATGATCCCGGCAAATTCGGAGCACTGGCGATCTTTTTCGGATCGGCCATTGTGACGCTTGGAGCAGTGATTGTCAGCGTGCCGCTGGGTGTGGCGGCAGCAATCTCCCTCAGCGACGTGATGCCGTTCAATATCCGGCAGATGGTCAAGCCAGTGATTGAAATTCTGGCTGCAATCCCGTCGGTCGTTTACGGATTCTTCGCGCTGGTGATTTTCGCGCCGATGCTCCAGAACCACGGCGGAAACTTCCTCGCAGTGGCCATCTGGGCAGTAGGGTTGCCCATCCTGACCATCGTTGTTTTCATGGTTTCGGATATTGTGCAAACGAAATACGGCCTTAAGAAATCAATTTACCTTACTGTGCTTGCGTTATTTGAAATTGTAGTAATCGGGATTCTTTATTATCTGAGTTCCAAAGCCAGCGCAATCCAGATTTCCAGTGGAACTAACGCTCTGAACGTTTCAGTGATCCTCGGCATCATGGCATTGCCCACAATCGTCAGTGTTTCCGAAGACGCACTTCAGGCGGTTGGTCGCGATCTCCGGGAAGGCAGCTATGCACTCGGAGCGACCCGTGCGGAAACTCTGCTGAAGGTGGTGCTCCCTGCGGCAAGCAGTGGCATCATCGCGGCTGTCATCCTTGGAACGATGCGTGCGCTTGGCGAAACCATGGTGGTTTGGATGGCGTCCGGAAACGCGGCACAGATTCCCGAGCCGTTCTACAACCTGTTTGAGCCCATCCGTACCCTGACAGCGACCATCGCAGGAGACATGGGTGAGGCCGATCAATCGACCGGTTCCGCCAGATTCCACGTTCTCTTCGCGATGGGTCTTTGCCTGCTCGTATTCTCGTTTGTAAGCAACCTGGTCAGCGAATGGATCGTCGTACGCTCCCGCAAGAAACTGAAGGGGAGCTGACATGGCACATCTGAGAACACGCAAGATTCTAGATCGCTCCTTCACAGGCTTCGGCTTCATATCAATTTTCTTTATGGCGCTTGCGCTGCTGGTGCTTCTGGTTCCGATATTCATCAAGGGTTCCAGCGCGTTCTTCTTCCAGGGAACCGTAGAGTTTCGCAGGTTCCAGCTGGACACCTTTGGAAGAGGTAACGCTGCAAAAATCCACGAGGAAGTGGAGCGTAGCCGGAAGATGGCAAAGCCGATCTATGATAAAATTGCCTACTTCCGGGAAAACGAACTGCCCGAGTACTCCTACGCGGAGCGTCGGGATTTCAATAATGACCTGGAAGAGATCGAAGAAAATCTCTATAAATTACTCGGCCCTCAGCCCGGCACCGAACCCCATTCCGTATTGCCCAGCGACAATTACGGCAGGACCCGATGGGATGGGCGCACCAAGTTGCTGGTTGGCCTTGTCATGAACCGCGAAGAGTGGTATTATGGCGAAAGTGGAAACGAAGAAGGACGTCTGCGACAGGTTTCGCGCACGGATGACTTCAAGGGTACGTCCATGGAAGAATTTTTTCCCTGGTTCGAGACCATCATCAAGGACATCCTCAATCCGCGTTTGACTTGTTACTGGCGTTTTCTGTTCGACGAATCGCGTGATTCCCATTTCTTTGGCGGAATCTGGCCCGAGGTGCTCGGTACATTTTACCTGACACTTGGTTCAATGCTCTTTGCCGTGCCGTTGGGAATCATCGTAGCAATTTTCCTGGCAGAGTTTGCCAAAGAAGGTAAGTTCGTTAGCCTGCTCCGAACCTGTATCAGTACGCTTGCCGGCGTACCCAGCATCGTGTTCGGCCTGTTCGGACTGGCATTTTTCATCAACACAATGCACGTTTCCAGCAATAAAAGCGTGCTTGCCGGATCGATGACCCTGGCGATTCTGATCCTTCCGACCATTATCCGCGCAGCGGAAGAAGCGATCCGGTCCGTACCGCATACCTACAAGGAAGCCGCGCTAAGCTTGGGCGCTACCAAGTGGGGAACTGTGCTCAAAGTGATTTTGCCAGCAGCGCTTCCCGGAATTCTCACCGGTATCGTGATCAGCATGGGCCGTGCGGCGGGTGAAACCGCGCCGATTATTTTCACGGCAGCGGTCAGCGTCGGTAAACCATTGAAGCTCTTTGAAGTCTTCAACAACGGTACACCAGCGCTTTCCTGGAATATCTACAATCTGGCGACGGAACACGAAGCTGTGGACGAGATTCGCCACGTACAATATGGAATGGTTCTCACCCTGATATTGCTGGTTCTAACTCTGAATCTTTTCGCTATTATCCTCAGGGCGCGTATTTCAAAGAAACTGCGAGGTTAATGAAATGAACATCATCACCACCGAAAACGGGAAAACATACCCCGCGATCGAGGGAACCCTGATCCCAAGGGAGCAGGCTCATATATATTCGGAAGATTTCTCGATCTTTTACGGAAACCACGAGGCCGTGAAGAAGGTCTCCATGAACGTCCCGCAGAAGAAGGTCACCGCGATCATCGGCCCCAGTGGCTGCGGTAAAAGTACCTATCTTCGAGCACTGAACCGCATGAACGATCTCATTCCCATTTGCCACAATAAAGGCAAGATGGTCTTCGAAGATCAGGACATCCACGATCCGCGCATCGACGTGGTTACCCTTCGGAAGCGTATCGGAATGGTTTTCCAGAAACCGAATCCTTTCCCGAAATCGATCTACGAGAACATCATCTTCAGTCAGCGCCTTCAGGGTGTACGAAACAAGAAGAAACTCGATGAAGTCGTTGAGACCTGCCTGCGCAAGGCAGCGATTTGGGACGAAGTAAAAGACCGCCTCGACAAGAACGCGCTGGGCCTTTCCGGCGGACAGCAGCAGCGACTCTGCATCGCACGGGCGCTTGCCGCGAATCCCGAAATCCTGCTGATGGACGAACCCACCTCAGCGCTCGATCCGCAAGCAACGCTCAAGATCGAAGATTTGATTGACGAGCTGGTCCACAACTACACGATTATCATCGTGACCCACAACATGCAGCAGGCTGCCAGGGTTTCCGATTATACAGCCTTCTTTTACGAGGGCGACCTGATCGAATTCTCCGATACGTCGTTGCTATTCAGAAAACCGAGAAAACAGAAGACGGAAGACTATATTACGGGTCGTTTCGGATAAATAAGGGAGTAATGATGATTCACCTTTGGAGAGAAATCGAGGACCTAAAGAAAAATATCATGTCCCTGGCAATGTCAGTAGAATCGATGCTGAAAGAAGCCACAAAGGCTATCGAAACGCGCGACAGCGAGCTTGCACAGGAGATAATTCACAAAGATAACGAAATCGATCGACGCGAAGTGGAGATCGAAGAAGATTGCCTCAAGATGTTTGCGCTTTATCAGCCGGTGGCGAACGACCTTCGCCTCATTGTCGGCATGCTCAAGATCAACAATGACCTCGAGCGTATGGGCGATATGGCGGTCAACCTGTCGAAAAACGCGATCTTCATGAGCGAATATCCAAAGCCGGAGCTCAATCCGCACTTCACCTTCGAAGAGATTTCATCCAAATCCCTGGAAATGGTGCGTATGAGCCTGGACGCGATGTTCAACCAGGACGAAAAGCTTGCAGCGGAAGTCTGTAAGATGGACGATCAACTGGACGATATGGTACGCAGCATGATCAGCTATCTGAAGAACGAGATGACAAAGAGCCCGACCTACATCGGTGTTCTGCTACGCTACATCAATATCTTCAGATACTTCGAGCGCATCGGAGATCTGGCGACCAATATCGCCGAAGACACCATCTACATGGTAAATGGTAAGATCGTCCGACACGGAGCGTTCTAATAACCTTCCGCTTCGACGGACAGCCGGAGCCTTCGCATTGCCTTCTGTTTGATCTGACGAATGCGCTCCCGGCGGATGCCCAAAAGATTTGATATCTCGGTTAGAGACCGATTTTCCTCGTACACCTGTCGGATGATCTTCTGCTCGATGCTGGGCATGTCGTCCGGCAGGTTTATTTTGGTCTCCACTTCTGCTGGTTCTGCAATCTCGCCACTGACAACTCCCTCGTTGAGCTCTACCGTGCGGGACCGAAATTTGATCTCGGTATCCAGAAATTGGAGGATCTTCTTCTTGACCCAGTAAGGTGCATAGGTAGATAGCCCGGCTCCCTTGGTGGGATCATACCGTTTGTGAGCTTCCATATATCCTATCAAGCCCTCCTGAACCAGGTCGTCGAAGGAAGCGCCATATTTCGAATACTGAGCCGCGATGGCTCTCACCATCCTCATGGCTTTCTGGTCAATCATGCAATCACACTTCCTGATCATTTGATAGCTGTTCATGGTCAATATTCACAGCGGGGAACTGGATCGTGACTGTCGTGCCTTTGCCGACGGAGCTCTCGATTCCGATTTCACCCGAATGTTGCGTTACGATTTGCTTGACTATGCTGAGCCCCAGGCCGGTTCCACCGTATTTCCTGCAGCGCGATTTATCTACGACGTAAAAGCGATCGAACAGGAACGGCAAGTGTTTGCCCGGAATGCCGATCCCGGTGTCCTGGACGATAGCGTTGATTTTATTGCCTTCTCTAAAACACCCGAGATGGATCATCCCCTCCTCGGTGTATTGCAAGGAATTTCGAATCAGATTGATGAACACCTGCTCCAGCTTGAAAAGATCACCTTGAACCATCATCTCGTCTTCTTCGATCTCGATGGAAAGCTCTACGCCGCGACCGTTGATCTCATCTTTCAGCCCTGCGCCTACCTGGCGGATCATCTTACCCAGATTGACCGGCTTGAACTTGCTGACTGCGTCGCTCTCGTTGCGCGTGAGTACGAAGAGGTCTTGGATAATGCGGATAAGCCTGTTTGTGTTGCGTTCGATAATGGCGAGATAATTCAGGTTTTCTTCGTCCTCGATATCTTCCTTCAAGGTTTCAAGAAAGCCCTTGATCGATGTCAACGGTGTCTTGAGTTCGTGCGATACATTCTGAATAAACTCGCGTTGCATTGCCTGTGTATGACGGATTTCGGTGATATTGTAGAGAAAGATCGCCACGCAGTTTTCTTCCGCGATCCACGACGCGCTGGCCGCGTAGTATTCGCGATTCCAGGCGATCTCCATTGTTTGGCTTGTACGATCCTGGAAAGTTTTATCGATCAACTCCGAAAAGGTATCGTCGCGTACCACTTCCGAAAGCAACCTTCCGGTAATTTCCTTATTGGAAAACATGCGATTGAATTTGCGACTGGTATAAAGTATCCTGCCTTCCGAATCGATCACGCATATTTGCGCGTCGACAAAGCGGAAGAAGGTATCCTGGATTCGTTTGAGTCTGTTTAGCTCTGAATTATCATGCATTACGCGCTGGCTCAAGACTTCGATTTCGTCCTGTATCTCCCGCAGGTTGTCCAGATCCTGTGGAATCATTTCTGAAGAGAAGTGACCGCGCACCAGCGAATGAAGTGAGGCCACAACCTTCTCCAGGGATTCCTTCTCGCGATATGCCTGATAATAGAATACGATGAGCGCAAGGAGAAGAACAACGCCAGAAAAACTCAGGATCGTGGGCAGATAAGGCATCACGATAGCTTCCGAGTCGATGAATTGCAGGTAAAGCAAGCTTTTCAGATGGCTCATCTCATCGTCTTCGAACTGCAACGGTGTGACGTAGAAATACTCCCGTTTACCGGCGTTTTTACGAACGCGGATATCGGGATTTCCGTTCAAGCCTTGCACGATCTCCGGACGCATATAAAGATATGCAATGTCGCTGGAATTTGGATAAGTATCCGCGATCACATCACCGTGACGATCGATGATCGAGATACGATAGGTGCCGGCTTTGAATTGCTTGAGCTCGACAATTGTCGAATCGGGCTGAACATTCTTGAGTTCTTCCTTGAGAATCGTTGCAATAGAATTGAGGTTGCGGAAAACAGTGCGTTTTCGCTGGTGCTGCAATGTTATCAAGCTAATAACAATGAATACAACCACAGCGAACACTACTGGCGCTATCCTGCGCGACACCGTTTTGGAAATATAATCCTGGTTCATGATCAGATTTCGATCTTGTATCCGACACCCCGGACGTTCTTGATGTAGTCGCCGGCTTCGAGAAGTTTCTCCCGCAGGTTCTTGATATGAACATCAACCGTGCGGTCTATCACGATCTTCTCTTTACCCCAGAGGTAATCGAGGATCTGCTCGCGGCTGAAAACCCATCCTTTACGCTCGACCAAAAGCTTAAGTAGCCTGAATTCTGTCGATGTGAGACCGACCTTTTCATCCTTTACCCAGACCTCGTATGTATTGAAATCCATGGTAAGAATACCAGCCGTAAGCTTGCGTGTCGATTTTGTGGCCGGCTTGGCTCTGCGCAATACCGCTTTGATCCGGGCAACCAGCTCTCTTGGCGAGAATGGCTTTGTAACGTAGTCGTCAGCTCCCAGTTCCAGGCCCAGCACGCGATCCATTTCATCTTCACGCGCGGTGAGCATGATAATCGGAACCGACGCGAGGCGTTCGTCCTTTCGAAGGGTTTTACAAATCTCCATACCATCGGTGTTCGGCAGCATCAAATCCAGTATGATTAAGGCCGGGATATTGCTCTGAAGCGCCTTGTGAAAGTCCCGCGCGTTATCGAACGCGACAGGATGAAAACCTGACTTCTTCAAATTCAGTGACACAAGCGATAAGATATCTTCTTCGTCGTCGAGAATGTAGACCGTATTTTCCACAAGACTCCTCCGTCATTAATTTACTCGTAGGAATTTTCAGATAAGGTACTTTGTCAAACAAAAAAGACGAATAAATCATGCGTTAGCATAGTGTTAATTTGCTGTTAAATCAGGCAGATAGAAAATGCTGGACAGCAAGCACATCGATTTGGATTGTTAACATGGAGGCAACATGAACATTCAACAAAATGGAAAGATTTTCCGGCTGCGGTTTGGGAAACCCATCGAGACCGACGCCGTGATTCTCGAGCCTTGGGAGCCGTGCAAGAAGCATCCCTTTGACTCAAATATACATATCGATCGTACTGAAAGCAGCGTAAGGTTGGAAATCTCGTTGAACGACGATGATATCGTGCTAGGGCTGGGCGAGCAACTCGGGCCGCTGAACAAACGCGGACGCCGTTATCGCGCATGGTGCGTGGACGAACCGCACCACAACCCGGACAAGGACGCGCTCTATAGCTCGCACCCAGTCATCTATATCTGTGGCGAGAATAATCTTGGTTTGTTCGTCGATTACCCATCACAGGTCGATTTCGATATTGGCTTCACCAGACGCGATCTTCTTACCATCGATATCCCGTCCGAGGCGTTCGACCTTTTTCTGTGGCAGGCCGATTCTATCCCTGATTGCGCAGCCGAATACATTCGTCTTACCGGCCCTTCTTACGTCCCGCCGAAGTGGGCGTTCGGTTTCCACCAGAGCAGGTGGAGCTATCCCGACGAGAAGACGATCCGCGAGATCGCCGGAAAATACCGCGAGCATGGTATCCCCATCGATGTCATCCACATGGACATCGACTACATGGATGGATACCGTGTGTTCACCGTCAGCGACGAGCGCTTCCCGAACTTGCCCAAGCTGGTCGATGAATTAAAGGAGCAAGGCATCCGCTTGGTGGCGATCATTGATCCGGGCGTGAAGATCGATCCTGATTACGAAGTCTATCGGGAAGGCGTTGAAAACGGATATTTTTGCACCGACGAGGATGGAAGGCCTTTTCGCGTGATGGTATGGCCCGGCTGGACACACCTGCCGGATTTCCACAACGAAAAGACTCGCCAGTGGTGGGCGGCGCATGTTGAGAAGCTGCTTGAAAGCGGCATCGAAGGTATCTGGTGCGACATGAACGAACCCGCCATGTTCTGCACGGACAAGAGCCTCCAGAGAATCCGCGAGTCCTTACCCAAGTTGCACACACCGGACGACCTGAAACCGCAGGATATTTTCAGCATGCGCTGGAACTGTGAGGATATCCAGAATTACACCGAGAATTTCAAGGCGATGTTCCACCGTGACGACAACGGCAACCGAGTCAACCACTGGGACATCCACAATCTATACGGCTATGGCATGATCAAAGCTACGAGCCAGGCAATCGGTGAAGATAAATTCCTCTTCTCACGCTCCAGCTACAGCGGCATGCATCGCATCAGCGGTATCTGGACGGGCGACAACAGCAGCCGATGGGAACACCTGCTGCTGCAAATACGCATGATCCAGAACCTCAACCTTTGCGGCTTCCTCTTCTGCGGTGCCGATGTGGGTGGCTTCAACGACAATGTCAGCCCGGAACTGCTTATCCGATGGACGCAGCTTGGCGTGATGACGCCGTTTTTCCGCAATCACAGCGCTGCCGGAACCCGCGTCCAAGAGCCCTGGCAGTTTGACGACGAAACGCTTGGCATCCTGCGCGACACCATCCGCTTCCGCTACGCTCTTCTTCCGTACCTGCATTCGGAGTTTCTCAAAGCCGCGGCATATGGAGAGCCGCTTTTTCGGTCGCTGGCGTATCATTACGACGACGCGAGCCTGGCGGAATTCGAGGATCAGTATTTCATCGGCGAATCGCTGATGGTTGCGCCCATCCACAATCAAAACGGACGCGGACGTTACGTCTATCTTCCGGAAGGTAACTGGCTGATGCTTACTGTGCGGAAATGGGATGATTTCGACGCGGAGATTCTTCAGGAAGGCCACCATTTCGTGGAGGCGGAGCTTGATGAGATGCTGCTGTTTGTCCCGCAGGATCACCTGATCGCGCTTACAGAGCCCCAAATGTCCACGCAACACGAAGTCGAGAAAATCACCGTCGTGGGATTGCTGGCTACAACCGCGACGCTCGAGCTCTGGCGTGAAGACGGCGAAAGTACGCTTCAGCTTGGCGAAGAGGCGCAGGTGGAAGGCTTCCTGCAGGATTGGGAAATCGATTTTCAGGTGTTCGAAGAGAGCGAATAAAGCAGCGCGATCTCCTTGTCCCAGATGGTTTCGTCGGGTGTTTCGAGGATGAGCGGAATCTCTTCCAGGCGCGGATCATTGACGATCAACCGGAAGGTTTCCACGCCTAGTTCGCCTTCGCCGATGGAGGCGTGACGATCGACGCGACTGCCCAATGCCTTTTGAGTGTCGTTCAGATGCATTCCCTTCAGGTAGTGTAATCCGACGATGCTATCCAGCTCATGCATGGTTTTTTCGTAGGCCTCGGGTGTGCGGAAATCGTACCCGGCGGTATATGCGTGGCAGGTATCGATGCAGAAACCGACCCGGTCTTTCTGGTCAACCATCTCGATGATGCGCGCGAGATGCTCGAACCGGTAGCCGACATGGTTCCCCATGCCGCTGGTATTCTCGATTACCGCGACAGCCGATGTGGTCTTGCTCAGAGCTTCCGAGACACCATCCGCGATGATCTTCAGACATTCGTCTTCGGTGACTTTCCCCAGATGACTGCCCGGATGGAAGTTCAGATACTTGAGGCCAAGCTGTTCGCAGCGCTGTAGTTCGTCGATGAACGCGTCCAGCGACTTGGCACGCTTCTCGGCGTCCGGGTTGCCGAGGTTGATCAGGTACGAATCGTGCGGGAGTATATGCTCCGGTGTGAATCCCCTCTCATCGCAATATGCCTTGAACATCCGGATATCTTCGTCGGTCAGCGGTTTCGCTTTCCATTGCTTCTGGTTTTTGGTGAAGAGCGCGAAGGCTTTTGCTCCGATCTTCTCCGCGTTCAGCGGCGCGTTGAATACGCCTCCAGCCGCGCTTACGTGTGCTCCGATACGTTTCATTTCGACTCCTTTGCGTGTACACAATCAACACGACACAAAATGTCAACAGGGATTTTTATCCGGCGATTGATTATCCCATCGCAATTCTTGACATGATTTCCTGCAAGTGCAACAGTTTGTTATAGGAGGGCATCATGCGATACCTTTATATATTGATTTTACTCAGCAGCAGCGTACTGCAATACGCCGAAAACCAGCTCGATGTTGTCTGGCAGATGCAAGGTGAACAATCAAGTGATTGCTTCGGTTATTATGTTGAATCGCTTGATTTCAACGGTGATAATATCGATGATTTGGCTGTAACAGCATATCAATACTACTTGAATGAAAATTATACAAACCAAAGAGGCAAGCTTTATATATATTTTGGCTCTGATGATGGTTTGGGGGATTCTCCCGACATGACGATATCTACTCCGGTTGACACAACATTTGTGTATCATGATTCATGGGGTTTTATCAAAAACTTAGGCGATATGAACGGTGATGGTTGTGATGATATAGGGTACCGCGTTGAGTATAGTGTCAATGATAGTAGTCGTCAAACTTACCATTTTTGCCGAATCCTTCTTGGTAACACGGTTAACGATACCATCCCGGATTACGAATATGAAGTTAATAACTATCTGGCTGAAATTCACCCTTTAGGCGATATCAATGGCGACGGATACGATGATGCGGGAATAACCGAAGGCAATCACTACCTTACCTACTCCATCGTGTATGGCGGCAGCTTCGAGAAGGTGACGTTTGTGGAAGGTAGATATACACGAAATGGCAAGGGTTTTCGCGGTCTTGGCGATGTGAATGGTGACGGTTATGATGATTTTAGCTATTACTTTCAACCAGATTATATCGAACAACCTGACGGTTCGTTATTGTGGTGTTTTTTTAATCGTTTTTTCTACGGTGGCACAACCCAAGATACCTCTCCTGATTATAGTCTAGATTATTATTCGACACTCAATTTATGGTATGAACTTAATCCTGCCGGAGATTGGAACGGAGATGGGTACGATGACTTTGTCCTATCTTATTACGACGCTACCGATGATGGCAGTGTTTCCCCTGGTTGTCGCCTGTGGCGCGGAGGCGAAACCATTCACTGGGACTGGTATGGCCATATTGAATTCTATTCCTATTTCAATCCTTCATTCGGTGATATCAATGGGGATGGCAAGGGAGATCTGGTAGATACTCATATTATCTCAACGGGCGATGCAGGATATCTGTATTTTTATATAGGTGACCAGAACGGCACTTGGGACTATAATAGCTATACATTCGAACCCGGGTATGGTACAAGTAGTGGTCATGCCGTAGGCGATTTCGATAACGACGGCTACGATGATATCGCTGTAGGAGCCTATGGCGATGCGGGTAGCTCTTCGCCTAATAATTTTGGTCATGTGTTCGTTTATGGCGGCCATGAGGATCTTGTTGAACAAGACCTTGATCCGATAGATGACGAGACGGTTCCGCTGGCTGATATCACCTTCAACGCCTACCCCAACCCGTTCAATCCGGAGGTGTCGTTCGAGATCAAGACGGATACAGAATATCACGATTTGACGATAGAAATCTATAATATACGAGGGCAAAAGGTGGACTCAGTCCCTATCCCCCTGATAAGGGGGAATAAAAGGGGGTTATCTTCTACCATCCCCTGGAAACCGAAAGACAAAGCGAGTGGGATCTACTTCTGTAAGCTCAAGATGGATGGTCATGTCATCCAGACGAAGAAGGTGACGCTGTTGAAATGACCCTTCGACTCTGTGAGAGATTCGAGTTTGTGCTTTGCAAAACTCACAGCATCAGGGTGACACATCGTCTGTAGGGGCAATCCACTGTGATTGCCCGTCTCTTATGGAGCGCGGACGTCCTCGTCCGCATGGTTTTGTTCCATCCTTTCCTTCGCATCCTGTTGAGATCATCTTTCGAATGCTGATTAATCTTTTACCGTGTCTGACCCTTCGACTCCGCTCAGGGTGACACAGCATCAGGGTGACACTTCGTTCGTAACCCTCACCCCGGTTCTCCTTCGTCGAACCGACCCTCTCCCTGAAAAAAGGGCGAGGGTAAGAGAAAAGAGATGCGGAAGATTATTCGAGATTCGAATTTGCAAGCAAATTCACAGGTGCCTGCGTACCAGGGTGAGTTGTAGGGGCAATCCACTGTGTTTCTGAAAGAAAAAGAAAGGGCAGATGCAATGATCTGCCCAAATTTGTTCATGACTATCTTTTCTTGTTATTGTCGGCTATCTATGACTGATCAATCTTCCTCGTCCCAGCCCTTTTCCATGGCTTCTTCCATCGCTTCTTCGAAGCTGATGTGTGATTTGAAGCGTGTCGCACCGAGTTTTCCGAAGATGGAATCGACGAACGAGTAGAACACCGGAATCACCAGCAACGTAAGCAGAGTAGCGAATCCGAGTCCGAAAACCATACACACTGCCATAGGCTTCCAGTCACTCGCTGTTTCGGAGGTGGAAAGCACCATGGGAAGAACGCCGATGATGGTCGTTACGGTTGTAAGGATAATCGGGCGAAGACGTGTACGTCCTGCGTTGATCAACGATTGCCAGCGGTTGATTCCTCTGGCGCGTTCGCGGTTAACGAAGTCCACCAACACTAGCGAATCGTTCACCACAACACCCGCCAGTGCCACAATAGCGACAAGCGCATTGAGCGAGAACGGTAGCTGGGTCACGAACAGACCGAATACAACGCCGATCAAGCTGAACGGGATCGCCAGCATAACGATCAGCGGTTGTACGTAGGATCGGAACTGCGCTGCCAGGATGGTGAAGATCAAGAGGATAGCAACCAGAAATGCCCTGAACAGAGATGAATACGATTTTGACTGCTCCTGGGCTACACCACCGGTTTCGATCCGATAACCAGGGAAGCGTTGTTCGAAGGTAGAGAGCGTTCCCTTGGTTCCTTTCATTTCGTTTCCGAAGAGAGCTTCCATCACTTCAGAAGTGGTTCTGTTCTTCATCACACCGTCAACTTCGTAAGTTCCGTTGGCCCCGGTGATGGTCACCACGCGCTTCTCGTTGTAGTGGTGTATTTCCGAGAGGCTCGTTGCCGATACCAGGTCCGCCACTTCCTTCAGGGAAACAAGCGCACCAGAAGAGGTCATGAGCTTAAGGTTCTCAAGGTCACTCAACCTGTCGATTTGATCTTCCTTCGCCCTCACTAATATGTCGTACTCGTCGATTCCCGAGCCTCGATACACCGACACTGCTGCGCCGTCAATCGCCATGCGAACCGTTGAAGATACGCCTGATACTGTGAGTCCGTACATCGCGAATTTTTCCAGCCGGGGCTGAATCGTGATTTCATCCTTACCGGGCTGGAAGGAGTCGTTGATGTCCTCGACACCTGGTATCTTCTTCAATTCATTTTGAACTAGCGTAGAAAGATACTGAAGACGATCGAGATTATCACCGGAAATACGAAGTTCAATGTCGTTACCAGTAGGTGGACCTTCGGTAGTTTCTGTGAAATTGCTGCTGTAAATTCCGGCAAGTTCACTAAGATAGGTACGAATCGACTGTTTAATCTGGTCGTGCGTATATTGCATGTCATTCAAGTCCACAAGGTCGATCTTGAGCTCCGCATTGGAGGTTGCCTCATCGCTGCGATGGTTATTCTCCATCTTTCCTACCGTAGTTACGATGGCTTCAACATCGACATGCTCAGGCATATTCAAGATGTATTCTTCGATTTTGGACACAACCTCGTTGGTCTTATCGAGATTTGTTCCAAGTGGCGTTTGAAGCTGCAACACAATCGTCTTGGAGCGTGATTTCGGGAAGAACTGCATTTGCAGGGTACCGAACATCAGCCCAGCCACGACAACCGATGCCAGAACGATTCCCATTGTAACCCAGCGATGGTGCAGTGCGGACTTGAGTAGTTTTGTATAGCGACGAAGCATGAACCGCATCACTTTGTTCTTCTGCTTGGGCTGGGCAGGAATATCTTCTTGTTTAGTCTTCTTTTTTCGACGGAAAAGTCCGTCCCACTCTGCGATATGTGAAGGAAGGATGAGCAGTGCTTCGAAAAGTGACGCAGCAAGAGCCAGTGTCACCACGATAGGGAACACTCTCATGAATTTACCCATCATACCCTGCATCATCAACATAGGCATGAATGCTGCAGCTGTAGTCGTAACCGCTGCTACAACCGGCCATAAAATTTCCTGAGCGCCGAGAACCGCCGCTTCTTTGGCAGAATATCCCATTTCAATGTGCCGATAGACGTTTTCGAGCACAATAATTGCGTCGTCCACAATCATACCCAGTACCAGAACCAGTGCGAAGAGGGACAGTGTGTTCACGGTCAGCCCGAAGATGTTCATCATGATGAACGCCAGCAGGAAGCTAAACGGGATACCAAGGCTTGCGTAGATCGCGTTTCGGACACCGATAAAGAGCCATAAGAGGAAAAACACCAGGGTAATACCAAGGACAGCGTTGCCACCGAGAGTCTTAAGCGAATTCCTCACATCGATCGAGCCATCGTTGCGGATACTGGCATTGAGTCCTGGAACCCGTTTCTGGAAATCCGCGACAGTCTTGCGAACATCGTCATTGATGGTGATGATGTTGCCTTCTCCCTTTTTGAATATCGACATGGAAACAGCGGGTTTTTGATCGAGCTTGGAGATGATAGACTGCTCTTCGAGTGTATCAATCACTGTCGCTACATCGCGAACTCTAATTCCTCGACCATTCTCGTCCATGCGGATAATCAGTTCCTCGATATCCTGCGTGGATTCGAATTCACCAGTGGTGCGGACGATGAAATCAACATCGCCAAACTGGATATCACCACCGGGAACATTCATGTTTCGCAGCCTGATCGCGGATGAAAGACTGCTCAGGCTCAGGCCGTATTGATCCAGCTTGTCGAGATCGCCCTCGACCCAGATTTCGCGCTCTCGTGTACCGTTAATATTGACCTTGGAAATGTTATCCATGTCGAGGATCTCATCTTGTAGATCTTCAGCTATCTCGCGAATACCGTTACCGGAAAAATCGCCACCGAGAACCACCGTACAGATCGGATTGACTTCCCGCATATTGAGACGGATCACCACGGGATCGTTAGCATCGTCGGGAAGATCGTTCACCTTGTCGAGCTCGGTGTTGAGATCGTCCCATGCCTTATCGATATCCGCGTTGGGCAGGAACTTGATGAACAGGAGTGCACTGCCCTCGGAGGCCGTTGAAGTAATCTCGTCGATGTCATCGACATCCGAAATCTCGTCTTCGATTTTATTTACGACCAGCTGTTCCATCTCGGAAGGTGACACACCGGGATATGTCACGATCACGATGAAGGACCCGAAATCAACAGCCGGCATCTCTTCTTTGGGTATTTGGTTCAGCGTAATAAACCCCAGAATGAACACGATGATCATGGCCATGTTCACAAGCACGGGATTGTTGACGGAGAATTTAACGATAGACATTCTATCTCCCTTATTTGCCAATGGCTTTACGGATGTCGATCAGAGAGCCGTCTTCGAGATTATCGATACCTTCTGTAACGAGTTGTTCTCCTTCGGAGAGTCCACCGGCTATGATCACGTTTTCGTCGATCGTAATTCCAAGTGTAATGGGTATGTGTTTTACCCGGTCACCACTTGCGACGAAGACGTACGGTTCATCGTATTCCATCTTCACGTTGCTGAGTGCAGTGTAGATTACATTTTCAAAGGTCTGGCTTTTAATCTTTGCCTCAATCACCATTCCTGGATAGAGCTTTCCATTGGGATTATCCATCTCGATCTCGATCGGATAACTGGCGGTTCCTGCCAGTTGGGATATTCCAACACCGGTCACGCGACCATCATAGATATCTTCGCTACCAACATGGTGTATCTGGACAGCTTGTCCTTTCTTGATATACATGATATCGCTTTCGTTCACGCCCGATTTCACAACGAGTCGCTTCGAATTGACAATGGTGCAAACTATCGAGCCTGCTGAAACAAACTGTCCAACCTCGATCGGGAGATACGAAATATAACCCGAAACCGGAGCTAGAAAGCGGGAATTATCATAGGCCTTCTGTGCTGTTTCGACGTTAGCTTTTGCACCTTCGAGCTGTGCGAGGGCCGACTTGAAGCTCGACTTGGCCGATGCGTAATCCACAAGCGAGACCTTCTCGTCGTTGTATAAGTTTTCGGTTGCGTTGAATGTCGCTTCTGCTGCTTCGTACTGTCCCTCAGCGGCGAGCAGGGATGCCTTTGCCTGATCAAGTGCGATGCGGTAGGTGGTGTTATCAACGCTACCGATTGGATCGCCCTTGGTAACCCAGTCGCCAAGGCTCTTCTCAATGGACACAACCTTACCGGATGTTTCGCTGACCATTGTGATATCTACAATGCCTTCCAGCTTGCCGGCAACGCGGACGTAACGATCAAGGTCGCGCTTTTGGACGTTCTCGACCATTACGGGTATCGCTGCTTCGATCGTCTCTGGCTGCTGCATGGCAGGTTGGCTTTTTTTACTACAACCGGCAAGCAGCGCGAGCAGTATGATGGCTATATATATGAATCTTGTGGTATTCACATTGTCCTCCATAGTAATTTACTTAATTAGTTCCAATAGAACGGTTTCGTCGTCCGTCCCCAGCAATTCCAGCATATTCGAGCGATACCGAAGGTAGTCGTAGAGGCTGGACGCGTAGTTAGAACGAGCGGTTGTAAGCATAACCTCGCTGTCGAGCAGGTCGGACGAGGTAATGATTTCACTGCGGAAGCGTTCCTGCATCTGCTGATAAGTCTCTTCCGCGTAATCGAGCGCGAGGCGCGAAGCGCGAACCGACTTGGCGGCGGTAACCAGATTGTAGATACCGCTGCGAAGCGAGGTACGAATGCCATCTTCGGTTGAACGATAGCTATATTCAGCATTGCGTTTACTGTGCTTGGCCGCAATGACACCGGAAGCGTTATCGACAAGCGGGAAGATCGGCATGGACGCGCTCAACATCAGCGTTCCGTCTTCTTCGAAATCCTCGTCTTCGAGAGCGCTCCAGCTACGCTGGTATTGCAGATTGACCGACGGCAGGAAATTCCCCTCCGCCATCAGGAGCGATTTATTCATCATATTGACCTGACGCTTGGCCATTTCGACTGTCTGGTTCTGCTCGATTCCCTTTTCGATTACGCGGTTAATGATATCCTCAAAGTTCCCACTGAGAATGCCGCGCATATCGTCCATTTCTACTTGAAAGCCATCGAAATCGACCGGGTCGAGTTCATCGACGGAATCGATCTGCAAGTAATTTGCCAGATCGATGCGGCTGAGGGTCAGCACATTTTCCATTTGAATGAGCTGGAGCTCTTTCGACGCAAGTTCGGATTGCATTTTAAGGATGTCCGCCTTGGAAAGGCTTCCCATCTGGTAGCGGATCTGAGCGCGTTCGAGGTTTTGCTGTGCCGATTCCAGGCTCTTGGACGCAATTGCGACAAGTTCCTGGTTTTCCAGTACGGTGTAATATTTTGATTCGGTTTCACTAAGCACGTTCAGACGTTTGCTTTTATATGCACTTTCACTGATCTTGGCCGCGTCGCGATTGATACGGGATCCAAGCCAGATTTTTCCCCCATTGAAAATGGGCTGTGTGACGGTGACAGAATAGCTTCTGGTTTCATCGTATGCCAGCGGATTACCGTTGCTGTCCTGCGCCATAGCTTCATCGTCGCTTTTTCTGTACGAGCCGCCGAGGCTTGCGCTGGGAAACAGCGACATAAACGATTCGCGATATTCCCACTTCGAAGATTCCATCGAGTGGTATTCCGCTTTCAGGTCCTGATTGTTTTTCATTGCAAGATCGCGCGCTTCTGAAAGCGACAGCGCAAAGCTGTATGTTGCGACCATTACTATAAATAAGGTCATGGCTAATTTCTTCATTTCATTACCCCTCTATGAATTTTTCTCGATTTTCAGGCTTGGCCATCTCTTCCAAGAGAGCCGTTAAGCATTTCTTCTCGGTTTCGTGAAAACCGAGTCCCAATTGTATCAACACTCTTCCGTTGAATGGGACATCCGTTTGCTGTTTCATTGAAGCGAATTTAATGTCTCGATGCTCCTTGTCTTCTTGTTCGAGTTGTAGTTCGATCGCCCTTCGGGCTGTCTCATATGTGACAACCTTGATCATGAACGCGATCGCGATCCAAAAATCAGGTTTGTGCTTTGGATTCATTAAATTGTTTGTGACCATTTTTCTCAAAAACTTCCTGCCGGATTCTGTGATCCGATAAACGGTTCTGGGCGGGTTATTCCCTTCTACTTCTTTTTTACCTGTGATATGACCTTTGTCTTCCAATGACTGCAATGCTTTATAAATCGCTGGGAGATTGACTCTCGACCAATGCTCCAGGCTACGCTCTTCAAGATAGTACTTGAATTCATATCCATGCATCGGTTTCTCATTGAGCATACCCAGCACTACAAGGTGAACCTTTGACATTTAACCTCCTCATTCGCGGGTGAAACGCGAATGAAAATCTATGATCTTTTCGCATATTGTATTTTCAACTATTATACTTTCGAATACTCTATTTTCCTGCGTACTTTTTTTGTCAAACAAATTTTCTGAATTAGACTCTTGGCATATCCCTAAAATGTGAATATATAATCGGTTAGATTCACGATTGATGTGTAAATTGAGACAAAGACATAAATTACAACATCGATAGTTTATCTCGAATCAGCAATATAGAGCACTGTGAACATCAGGTATTTTCCAGTCGTTGCCAGATATCATTCCAAGCTTGACTACCAGAAAAGATTGATCATGAGCTTCTCACAATGATTGATCGTTTCTATGGAAAAGGCGCAAGCATACATCCCTGAATACATAGAAGCCTGATATCCCCCAAACGAAATCCTATTGACATCTTCCAGGAAACTATTACATACTGCTCATGTAACCTGGAGGTGGTTGTATGCGCCTTATGCAGTACCGCACAAGTCTGATCGCTCTGACGATCCAGATTCTCATGATGATTTATTTCGCTGTTGCCCTGCCTCATAATATCGAAATCCCAGCACACTGGAACCTTCAAGGCGATATTGATCGTTACGCCGGAAAAACTGAAGGTATTTACCTCTTCGTGGGGATGAATCTCGCCACTTTCTTATCCCTGTACTTTGTGCCTAAAGTGCTGGCAAAAAAAGATGAACGTTATCGGAAGGCGATGTATATCTTTCCTTTGCTGTGCAACACATTGATCTCATTTTTTGCCGCAATCCATATCTTCACGCTGATGCTGGCGGTATCTCCCGGTTTCGCCTATGTAACACTAGTGATGAACACGCTTCTGGCTATTCTCTTCTGTGCAATCGGAAGAATATTGCCCAGAATACCATTTGTAACCACAATCGAGATCGATCCGCGCCACATGGAGAAATGGCAAAACCTCTGGCATCGAATATCACGATTCGCAGGATGGTGCTTCGTCGCCGGTGGGATTCTCTTCTTTGCATCGGGCATCGTCCAGCAGTTCATCGATCCACGGCTGGGTATTATCAATATGATCGTACTGTTCGTACTGGCCGCACCCGTTTTCTATTCTATATTTCTACTAATTTCCGGACGATAGAATACATGATAATCACATGGAGGAAACCGTGATATTACGCAAGATTACTGAAGCTGAGAAAACAGAATACATCCTGCTGAGCCGCTATGCTTTCGGTGAATGGAAAGATGGCGACGCGAAAGATGACGAGATTGCCTGGTTTGACCCGGAAACCGCCTGGGCAGTATTTGTGGATGGCAAGATTGAATCTAGCACAATCAACCACCGGATGGTACAATCCGTTCGCGGTGTACCGAAAAAGATGGGCGCGATCGGTAATGTAGCAACCAATCCAATTCATCGAAGAAAGGGTTTTGTCCGCGAACTCTTCAAACATGTCTTCGACGAGATGCACGAACTCCAGATGCCCGTCAGCATGCTCTCTCCCTTCAAACGCACCTATTACGAGATGTTCGGCTACGTCGCAGCCTCGCGAGGCATGGAAATCGAGTTTGACACAAGAGGCCTCGTACATTACATCAATACCGAATTACCTGAAGATATTGAGATGGTCCAACTGGACTTCCATGACGATTGGACCGAATACATTGACTACTGCCACACACAAGGCATTCGACAGCATCACGGTTATGTCAGTCCCAAGATTCTTCCCGAAGGCTTCCGCCAGGAGCTTCGCAAAGACCGCATTGCGATTGTTGTCAGAGACGAGCAAGGAATTCGAGGTTCAGCGATCTATGCCAAGAAGCGGGACGAGACGACCGGATTCGCCTACTTCAGGATTCTTGACTTTGTGTACAGCGACCGCCCGGCACGTGACGCTATCCTCCAGTTCTTCGCACGCCATTTCGAGAATGTCGGACGCATCCGGATGCATCTCCCCTATGGGGTCAATCCTTTCGAATTCCTGATCGATCCGCAGATGCTCATCCAGTCGAAACTCGGCTCCAACCCATGGATGGTTCGCGTCATGGACGTCGCCGGAGCTCTGAACGATCTGCCTGCACCAACCGCTGGAAGGCTTGTCATCGGTGTGACCGACCCACTCTGTGCATGGAATAACGGCACTTGGGTTGTGGAATCGGATGGCAAAAAGCTCCAAGCTACTGCAGCGAAGATGATCCCGGATATCGAGATGGATATCCGCGGCCTTTCCAGCCTGGTTTACGGTGCGCTTGATCCGGATGAAATTATCTATCGCGGCATGATCCGCAATACCGATGCGTGCCCCTCAAAGCTTCTGAAAAGCTGGTTCCCGAAAGAATATATCTACACATTCGTTCACTTCTAAAGATCTGGAGTGGCACCTATATTGCATTTCGTATAGCTGAATCATTAAAAGGACGCATTTTCAAGTAAAAATGTGTCCTTATTCTTCACATTCATTGTACGAATATGAACGTTCCAGGAGTTTGTTTTGTGGTCAAACTATATTCGCATCGGATTCCGTAATTTACTTCGTTTCAAGGGATTTTCATTCTTGAACATCCTCGGCCTTTCCATTGGTATCGCCGTCAGCCTGCTTCTTCTATTATGGGTGCAGGGCGAGCTGCGCTACGACCGATTCCATAGCAACCTGCCCAACCTTTACCAGGTGCTTTACGCAAGTGTCAATAACGGCGAAGAGATGGTCAGCGAGACCATATCCTACCGATTCGTACCCGAATTGATCAAAGAATTCCCGGAGATCATCGACGGAGCACGCATACGTAATCTTTACAATATTATCGTCAGCTACGATGACAAGACATTTACCGAAAACAGTGTGATCCTGACCGAACCCGGATTCTTCTCCATTTTCGATTTCACGCTACTTGCAGGCGATCCTGTCCAGGCATTGGAAGAACCACGCTCCGTTATCCTTTCCGAATCAACAGCCCATAAGCTTTTCGGTGATCAAGATCCCATGGGTAAATCGATCATGGTATCCAACACCCGGCAGTACGAAGTCACCGGCATTGTGCAGGATGCTCCGCTTGAATCATCGATCCGCTACGACTACATCTTCCCGCTCAAGCTCCTCGGAGAAGATCGGATCAATAGCTGGAGTTACGAACTTCAGGGTTATATCCAGATTGCTCCAAATACGGATATCGCAGCGCTGCGCGAAAAAGTGCTCAGCTCACTTCGCGATTTCAGCCCACGCGACGTCGATGTGAGTGACGTTCACCTGCAAGCGATGTCTCGTATTCACCTTTACGATAATCAGGAACGTCCAGCAGGCCTGATTTACGTCATCCTTTTCAGCGTTGTAGGCATTATCATCCTGATCATCGCCTGTATCAATTACCTGAACATGGCCATGGCACGCGCACTGACCCGTACCCGGGAGGTCGGTATACGCAAGGTAGTTGGAGCTGGGCGTAACCAGGTCATTCAGCAATTCATGGTGGAAGCGGCTATTCTTGTTATCATCTCAATAACGCTGGCGCTGTTGCTGGCTCAATGGGTTTACCCGACATTCAACAACCTTGCCGGTTCGCACGTTTCACTTTCACTGAACAATCCTGTGTTGCTTTTGGGGATTCCGTTGATCATTGTCTTCACAGTCCTTGTTGCAGGTCTCTATCCAGCGGTTTATCTCTCATCGGTCAATTCGATCGTCACCCTTAAAGGAGGAACGGGCAGTCACCCTAATCAGCTCTTCCGTAAAGCACTGCTGGTTTTCCAGTTCTTTGCGACCCTCACGCTTCTCATCTGTACGTTTGTCATCATGCGACAGTTCGACTACATCTATACCAAAGACCTCGGTTTCAATAAGGATAATGTCATCTGCGTGCCCTATCATAACGATTTCTCCGAGAAGAAAGACACCATTCGTCAGCGCTTGACAGAATCAAGCCACATCCGCGACCTCACGTTCGTATCGACGCAGCCCAACAACGTCGGAAACATCAATCCAGCCAACTGGGAAGGTAAACCAAATGACGAGGTTGTAATCTTCTTTTTCCTGCTCACCGATGATCATTATCTCAATACAATGGACATAGAGCTCCTCGATGGGCGAAACTTCTCTGAAGAAGCCTATGAACCGCCCAATTGCGAATATATTCTCAATGAGAAAGCGATTTCAATCATGGGAATTGATGATCCTATCGGTAAACGTTTCGACATGTACGGAAGAGAGGGAACCATCATTGGTGTCATCAAGGATTATCACAATCGTCCCCTGAGTGAGGATATTCAACCGCTGATGATCAACACCGTTATCTGGACCTGTTCCGATATCCTGATCAAGATCGCTCCGGACGATATCAAGGGAACCCTCGAATACATTGAGAGCGTCTTTCGTGAAATCTCTCCCGATATCCCATTCCAGTACAGCTTTCTCGATGACAACATCCGTCAGAACTATGCCGGCAACGAACGGACACGCGACATTATTAGCTGGTTCACACTGTTTGCTGCGTTTATATCATGCGTTGGACTCTTCGGCCTGAGTTCGTTTATCGCGCAGCAGAAGACGCGTGAAATAGGCATCCGCAAGGTACTCGGATCGTCATCCTTGAGCATCGTTACGCTGCTGATGCGGGAGTTCCTGATCCTGCTGCTCATTTCGATTCCGCCTGCAATTATCGTATCGTGGTATTTCGCTGGGGGATTCCTCAACATCTTCCGCTATCACACAAAAATGCAGTGGTACGATTTCTTGTTGCCCATTATGCTTGTGTTCAGCATTGCGGTTGCGACTTTATCTTATCGCGTGATCCGTGCCGCAAGGATTAATCCGGTAGATACCCTCAGATCGGAGTAACAAAAAGGAAATCGCAGTGGCTTACTCCTACGTTAAAAAAAAAGGCAGGCCTTTCGACCTGCCTTGGAAATTTTCGTTATGACTTTGTTAAAGCCGAAAATGCTATTTCAGCATCAGCATCTTCTTGACGGATGAGTATCCAGCACTCTTCATTGAGTAAAGAAACACGCCAGATCCAACCAGCTTGCCAGAATCGTCTCTACCATCCCAGACAACGTGATGTTTGCCCGGATCCAGAACTTCCGATACAAGGCTGCGGATTCTCTGTCCACGCATGTTGTAAACAACCAACTCTACATGCTGCTGTTTTGCCAGATCGAAGCTGATCGTAGTTGTCGGATTGAACGGATTGGGAGATGCGTCCACTAATCGTGTCTCAACAGGCGGGGCCGTCGGATCATTTGCGAGAATTTGCACTTCCTGTTCATTCGAAGGATCAGACTCGATTCCACGGTACACAGCGGTTGTGTAATAAACGTACGTTCCGCCATCAAGACCCATATCGGTATAGGTAAGGGTCTCTGCTCCGGTTATATCGGCGATCACTTCGTCATCGCGATAGACTTTGAATCCGGTCAATTCATCGCGAGTCAATTCAACTCGTTCCACCGGCAATTCCCAGGTCAGCACGACATCGTTGTTATTTTCGATCTCGGCAACCAGATTCATTGGCGGATGAGCAACCCAAATCGTGACTTCTTCAACGTTCGATTGTTGCGATTCACCAGCTTCGTATATAGCGGTCACATAATAGGAATAGTTTCCGTTCTCGAGTTCTTCATCTGTGAATGTAAGCGTTTCAAGATCGGTAATCTCTGCGATCTCGACACTATCGCGGTAGACCTTGTAGCTTTCCAAACCGTTTGTGCTACTCGGTGCCGTCCACTCGAGCGCAACGTCATTACCATCGATAATGTCACAGGCAAGATCGCTAGGCGGGAAGAGTGCCGGCGGAAGAACGATATAGTCTATCCAGACGCAGTCGTCACCAGCGGTAGTATTTCCAACTTTCAGATAAGTCCAGACGAGTGTATGGTTGCCGGCTGTTACGGGAAATGAGGAGTAAGACCAATCGATCTCGCCATCCCAAGCGCCCATTTGTTCACCGTCGATCGTAAACTTCAGCCTGTCGTCCTGATCGTTCTCGTCATCTTCACAACTTACTTTCTTGAAAAAGACCACTTCGCTTTCGAAGGGTACATACACGTCAAGGCACAGCTCGGTGTAGTAATATGATGGGATATCGCCACTGCGCGCGGAATAGATTCCGTCCATCGCCTGAGATTCATCGATTTCCCATGGAACCGTCGAGTTCGAATACCAGTCAAAGTTAGTGAAGTCACCGCTCTCGAAGCTTTCACTTGCTTCGGCGATGGTCGAGAAAGTCCAGGTGTCGCCTTCGGTGTAACCAAATTCGTTTACAGCATCGATACGCCAGTAGTACTGGGTGTTGTATTCAAGCAGACCTTCGAGTTCGTATGACGTATCGGTTGTCTGCACACCATTGACAATGTCCACCGGTGGGTTGTCGGTTCCGACATACACAACATAGTATTCGGAAGGAGTACCGTTTCCGTCATCCCATGTAATCTGCGTACCGGTAAAGGCACAGGCAGATTCATTCTCGGGATAGGGATTCATCGGAGCATACGGCGGCATGTTCGGCGGGTTCGTAGCTTCAACTGCCAGGAGTGCGTCAATACGGCCTGAACCATAGGTATTGCTCTTTGTATCGGTGATTTCATATCGGTTATTTTCGATAATCTGGTCGATATCGGCAGGTAACATGAATTCGTTTTTATCAAGCATCAGTGCGATAACACCCGCAACGCAGGGGGTTGCCATGGAAGTTCCGTCCCAACCATCGGCGTAACCGGAATTGCTGGAATAATCCAAGGATTTTATGTTCGCTCCGGGAGCAACGATATCAGGTCTGATCAAGCCCATCTCAGGATTATAAGGATAGTCTTCGTAGTTATTGACATCTTCCCATGTGCAGGGTCCGAGGCTGGAGAAACTGGCGATCGTATTGCTGCTGGTGGTTGCACCAACGCAGATAACACAGGAAGTTCCACCTTCGAGTTCCTGGTCAGGATGAAGCCACGGCGGAGGGCAACAGCCAGGTACACGGACGTTATGAGGAATCGGGTACCAAGATTGATATGCACCTTCATTACCGGCAGCAATCGCTCCGGCAACACCGGCAGCCTGCGCGTTAGCCATTGTGTCGCGCCATGATTCATAATCGGGATTACCGCTATCTGTCCAGCCAAGTGACATGCTGAATGCGTTCGCGCCCTGTTCCACAGCGAATTCGACTGCTGACCACACGGCAGATTCCTGTCCGTTACCAGATGAGGTAAGTACTTTCAGACACATGATTGTAGCTTCCGGAGCCATACCAGTCTGTGATCCTGCTGTACCGTCACCAGCTACGGTTCCAGCACAGTGGGTTCCGTGGCCGTGATCGTCCATGGGGTTGTTGTCGCCATTGATAAAGTCGTATCCGTGATTGGGGTATTCGTCGCTTTCCCATACGTGATCGGCAAGATCAACGTGATTGTAGTTTACTCCCGTATCGATAACGGCAATGGTGATGCCTTCGCCTGTATAACCAAGGGCCCACACGTCATCAGCGTTGACGTTGGTCACGTTCCAGGTGATCTCACGTTCACCTTCCACCACACGGGAGTTCGCCCACTCGCGGGGATCCAGCAGATTCTGTTCGTCATCCCAGTCGATACGGCGGATATCCGTGCGTTGAGCAAGCTGCTCGATCGCTTCCGGGGTTGCGTCGCAGAAAATCACATTGGCAATCCAGAGCGATCTTACGTTGGTAACCGCACTGCGATTAGCCTGAAGATATTGCATCACATTCTGCTGAGAGCTTGCTGAAAAAGCCTTCAGCTGATCCACAACATACTGCCGGCGTTGTTGCGGATTGAGGTCGTTGGTCGCTCGAATCAGATCCGCTGAGTTATAGCGGTCTTTGAGCGCAATAATAATCGGAATCTGCTCATCGGGAGCAGCGGCCTGAATACGTTCTTGAAGGTCCGTCGTTGTCGGCGCAAAGGGAATAGACATAAGCGTCGAAAACGCGGCTATCATGATCAGGACCACAAAGATCATCTTTTTCATTACGTGTTCTCCTTACGTTGATATAATTACTCATGTACATTGTATGCACGTTTTATTCCGTTTAATGCATTATCACGATATGGGGATTGTGTTATTCTGTCCGCAGAAAATCGATCAACTTCACACGATTGAGTTTCCGCCAGTGAATCACAACCGCCAGCAGAACGATAACAAATGTCCCTGCAAGGCTCAGTGCGTATTCTATAACGCCCAGCTCTATACGAATGGAGAAATTGCCAAGCCATTTTGTCAGCGCATAGAACGATACGGGGATCGCAATCCCAAGAGCCACACCAAGCAGAACCAGATAATCGCGCAGAAGAAGCTTGAGCGTATCCCATGACGACGCACCGTAAACCTTACGCACGGCAAGATTCTTCAACTGCCGTTTAAGCGTGAAAGCGGTGAGACCGTAAACACCCACGAACGTGAAGAAAAGCCCGATTATCGTAGCGAAGCCAACCACCTGCAGAAAAGCGCGTTCAGCATCGTAATTGTGTTCGATCTCGTATTGCGTATCGTATTCCACTTCTCGAATCTGGTACTTATTGGCTTGCTTCAGCATGATCGCACGAAGTTCCGTCAACGTCTCTTCTTCCATCCCGGGCCGGATACGATAGTGAAAATAACCGCCATAAGTGAATCCGTTGCAATAGACCATAGGCTGCGCAGGTCTCCGGACATCATCCCACCATACATTTTTCACGATGCCAATGATCTCGCCGCTGAAGAAGAAGGTCGTGTCTCCCTCCTTCCCCACTTCAACGACCGTACCGAGCCCGATACCATGATGCGCATATCGCTGCATGAACGCCTCGTTGACGATCACACCATTCGACTCTGAAGTATCCCAGAGACGTCCCTTCACAAGTTGGATCTTGAATACGTCGAAGATTTCATGAGAACCGAGATTCACAGGGCATTGAAGATATTCGCCATTCGATTTTTCACCTGTGATGCGCAAACAACTCTCATGCGGCTTATGTGTCGGCATGTTGTCCGAGAAACAGGCAGCTTCGACTCCCGGAACCTTCCAGGTTTCTTCCATCAGCACATTCCGGTATTCTTCCTGGCAAACAATGTAAAAGAAGCTATGCACGTTTTCCGCGTTAAAGCCGGGATAAAGACTCTCAATGTGCCGAATCTGCCGGTTAAGCAGAATCGCGCTGGTCAGCAGCACCAGCGACAAGGTGAGTTGAATCACCATCACCAGTTTCCACTGATTGGATTTCGATCGGTCTTGCAGCATCATGCGAGCAAACACAGCCGGGTACAGAATCGTGATCAATCCACCCACGAACAGACCAGAGATAGTGTACAGCCAGAAAGACGGTCCCGGAACAATGTGCTGCGGAAGCCCGTGAATCCACTGCCGGATATGGGGCAAAATCAGCCATAGAATCACTCCGGATAGCACCAGCACCGCGCTATACAAAGTTGTGTGTTCACCGATGAACTGCCGGACGATATCACCACTGGATGCGCCTAAACTACGACGGATATCGATCTCGCGCCGGCGTCCCATGATTCGCACCATTAAAAGGATGATCGTATTGGTGATCAACACCAGCAGGATTGCAACCGCCAGAATGCCGTACTTCATCAACTTCATGCGGTCGAAAGTATCGAAGCTGTCGTATCCTTCCGTAAGGTAATGCGTGTCCTTGAGAGGAGTCAGGGCATAATTGTACGAAACATCAGGATCAATGTCCGGTACGGATCCTCTGACCTCTTCGAAAATCTTCTGCGCTTCACGCTCCACGATTTTGGAATCAGCACCGTCTTCAAGTACGTAATAGACATTACCCGAAAAATCCAGATAGTCCTCGGGATTCGCGAGTTCGGTGCTCTCTTCACCAACTACATCCAGAAAATCACTCCAGAAGAAGAAATCCGACTGGATGTGCTGATTCTCCGGGAAATCCTCGAAAACACCGCTCACGATGAATCGTTCATACTTTTGATTGTCACGCACAAGGTGAATCACTTCACCAAGCGGATCGCGATCGCCAAAGGTCTTTATCGCCATCGAATGCGAAACCAGTAATCCTTTATCCTGATCCAGGCAGGTATCGATATCGCCGTAGATCATCTTCATACCCAGACCTTTCGGCGCGTTCTTCGATGCCAGCACAAGCATGCTCATATCGACGGGATTGTCGTTAAATGTGAAAAGGAAATTGATTTTTATCGGCGAGATTGCATAGCAATCCTTGATCTGCGGAAGCCGCCCTTTCAGAGTCCTTGCAAGTCCGATGGAAGTGTTGAAAAGCAGGTATTCGACATCTCGCTTCACCATGTTCTGCATACGGTAGGTGTTTTGATAATCGGAAAGATTCCTGTCCCAGGAGAGTTGGTAGGACAAATAAACCGTGATTAAGACATACACAGACATACCGATTACGAGGCATAAAATCAGGATCAGGCTCAGAAGCGGCTCACCGAGCCACATGCGGATGAATTTCGGTGCAGGTTTCATGGTGCTCCTTTCCGATTCAAATTCAGATACCGGATGATTTCGCAAGATTTTCCAACTTTATTTAATCGGAGCATGTTTGTCCAATATTTTCTGCCTTCGTAACCACAATGCAGAACCTCAAAAAGCAAGACAGAACGACATTTTATGATCTTCCGAGTGAATGGGGTATCCGTATTCCCATCATATTTCCACGTCATTATCAACTGCAATAAAAAGTCTTGACGTGTTTACAGCGATTCTGATTATGGCATCCGAAGAAAGAATAAAAGAAGCGTCTGCTTCTACCTTGCGGTTCGTTAGCACCGTCTGAGAAAGATGGGAGATACCTGTAAGGTCAATAATTAGCGTGATATACCATAAATATATCCGAAGCAGGCGTATTGTATGCGCCTGCTTTTTTTATGTGCGATAACCAAGCAACCTGGAGGTGCCCAATAATACGCATACGAAAAGGTAAAGCCAAGACAAAGGCTATTGTCCCAAAAGAGCGGACCAATCGTCAGATAACCGCCAAAGAAGTCCGTCTGATCGATCAGGACGGCAATCAGGTTGGCGTAGTCAGCACTCGCGATGCGCTGCGCCGAGCCGAGGAAGCAGGGCTGGATCTGGTGGAAGTTTCACCGAAGGCTCAGCCACCTGTCTGCCGGATATTAGAGTTCGGCAAGTATTACTATCAGAAAGAACGCCGTGCACGCGAGGCGAAGAAAAAACAGCATACCGTCCAGATCAAAGAGATCAAATTCGGCCCCAATACCGAAGAGCACGACTATAACTTCAAGAAGAAGAACACGGTCAAATTCCTCAAGGGACACGACAAGGTCAAGCTGACCGTACGTTTCCGCGGTAGACAGCTGGCTCACAAAGAGCTTGGCTACGAACTGCTGAATCAACTCAAAGAAGACTTAAAAGAAATTGTCGACGTCGATCGCGATATTAATGCAGAAGGCCGCACGATCTTTCTGATCGTCTCGCCGAAGAAGGATATCGACGCTATCATCGAAGATTGGGAAAAAGAAAATCTCGAAGAATAACCGTCGGCAAAAGATTCGATAGATATAATGGAATAGGAGGATAGAATGCCTAAACTGAAAACAAGAAGTGGCGCGACAAAACGCTTCAAGCTCACCGGCACCGGCAAGCTGAAGAGAAATCACGCGAATCATGGTCACATCCTGACCAAAAAGACCCGCAAACTGAAACGGGAGCTGAAATCTTCGACGATCGTCGCCAAGGTCGATACCCCGAGAATAAAGAAGATGATGGGCGTATAGGAGGATATAATGCCACGTTCAGTAAACAATGTAGCAGGAAAAAGAAGAAAGAAAAAGATCCTGAAAGCCGCGAAGGGTTATTTCGGCGGTCGCAGTAAACTCTACCGCACAGCCCGTCAGGCAGTGGAGAAAGGTTGGCAGTACGCTTATAGAGATCGTAAAGCTCGGAAGAGAGATTTCCGTCGTCTCTGGATCATCCGTATCAACGCAGCAGCTCGCCTGAACGGCCTTTCCTACAGCCGCTTCATCAATGGTCTGCACGCAGCGGAAATCACCATCGACCGTAAAGCCCTGGCGCACCTTGCTGTGCACGAGCCGGATGCATTTGCAAAACTTTGCGATGTCGTGAAAGAGAACCAGCCAGCAGAATAAATCGAATTATTCCGAACCAAACCTGAACAAAACAGGATTGAAACTTGAAAGAGAAACTCGATGCTATACTGAGTCTGGCGAGTGAGGAGATCGGTCAAACTACCTCTCAGCACGATTTGAACATGCTCAAATCAAAATGGCTGGGAAAGAAAAGCGAACTCTCCGACCTGCTCAAGCAGCTGGGAAGCCTTCCGAAAGAAGAAAAACCGGCTGCCGGGCAGATCATTAACCAGACGAAGAAAAAACTGGAAGCAATCCTGAAGGAACGCGAAAGTGCTATTCAGGATCTCCAGTATCGCAAATCACTGGAAGAATCAAAGATCGATATAACGATGCCTGGACGCCATCACGGAAGAGGTGCGTTGCATCCCATCAAGATGGCGACCCGGCTGATCGAAGATGTCGCAATGTCTCTCGGTTTCGAAATCGCGGAAGCCTACGACATCGAAGATGAATACCATAACTTTGATGCGCTCAACACACCGCAGGATCACCCCGCGAGAAACCTCTCGGACACCTTCTATATTGAAGATGACGTACTCTTGCGTACCCAGACATCCACCGTGCAGATTCGCGTGATGCAAAGCCACAAGCCGCCCATCCGCATTATCTCACCCGGACGCTGCTACCGCAACGACAACGACGCTACCCATTCACCAGCATTCAGCCAGGTGGAAGCACTCATGGTAGATAAAAACGTCACCTTCGTCGATCTGCGCGACATGCTGAATATGTTCGTAAAGCGCATTTTTAGCGATAAAATCAGCTCACGTTTCCGGCCGCATTTCTTCCCCTTCACCGAGCCCAGCGCGGAGATGGATATTGTCTGCGTTGCCTGCGAAGGCAAAGGCTGCCCATTATGCAAGGGAACCGGCTGGCTCGAAATGGGCGGCGCGGGTATGGTTGACCCCAACGTATTGAAGATGTGCGATATCGATCCTGAAGTCTATTCCGGCTATGCGTTCGGATTGGGCATCGAGCGGATCGCCATGCTCAAGTACAAAATTCCAGATATGCGAATGCTGTTCGAAAACGACCTTCGTTTCCTGCGGCAGTTCCGGTAAGGCATTGACGTTTAACTACACTGCTGACAAGCACACGCGAATCAGCACAACTTCCAGCAGACGGATAATTTATGAAAATCAGCTATAACTGGTTGAAGCAATACATCGATCTGACACTGAGCCCCGAGGAACTGAAGGAAAAGATGACCTTCGCGGGGATCGAAGTGGAAGAAATGGTCTATCTCGGCGACGAGCTCAAAGACATCGTGGTCGCAAAAATCGTAACTCGTGAACAGCACCCTGATGCAGACAAGCTCTCGCTCTGTACTGTCGATGACGGAACAACTGTTCGACAGGTTGTTTGCGGCGCACCCAACACACGCACAGGTCAGATTGTCGCATTCGCACCTGTAGGAACCCAGATCGGCGAAATCAAGCTGAAAAAGGCGAAAATCCGCGGCGTTGAATCAGAAGGCATGATCTGCTCCGAACGCGAAATGGGTCTCTCCGACAACCACGACGGCATCATGGAACTACCCGAAGACGCCCCCATCGGAACCAGCCTGCCCGAATACTTCGGGCTGCGCGATATCGTTTACGATGTGGAAATCACGCCCAACCGCTCCGACTTGCTTGGCATGATCGGCGTTGCGCGTGACCTGGCGGCGATCCTTAACATCCCGGTGCGTCTGCCCGAGATGCCGCTCAGCGCTTCGAAAGTCTTTCATCATGATTACGTGCCGAAGTTCGATCTTCGCACCGTCACCCGTGAAGAGCTTCTGACTATCCCCGAGATTGGGCCAAAACGAGCTGATTTTATCCTCGATTACCGTACAAAACACGGTTTTGATACTCTTAAAAGTCTGCTTAAAGTCAATAAGATCGGCAAGCATATCCTCGAAAAACTGATGTTCGAGTTCAAACCTTTCGGCTCTGTGCAGGAAGTTTGGCAGAGCATCCAGGAAGTGCTGTCGCTCGAAAACAAAGCGCCGCAGAAATGCACGCGCTACACTGCCCGATTCATCAAGGGCATCACTGTAAAGGAATCTCCGGACTGGCTCAAGAAGCACCTCGTATCGGTGGGACTTCGCCCGATCAACAACATCGTCGATGTTACCAACTACGTGATGATGGAGTTCGGCCACCCGCTGCACGCGTTCGACTACAAACAGATCGCCGGACACAAGATCATCGTCCGCACAGCCCGTGACGGCGAGCCGTTCCAGGCGCTGGACGAAGAAAAGCACGTGCTCAATAGCGACGACCTTGTCATCTGCGACGCAGAAAAGCCTATCGCACTGGCCGGCGTGATCGGCGGTATGAATTCGCAGATCGACAATTCCACGACCGACATCGTGATCGAAGCCGCGAACTTCCTTTACTCCTCCGTCCGTAAAACGGGTACCCGCCTCAAGATCAACACCGATTCCTCGTATCGCTTCGAGCGTGACATCTCCGATGAGAACGCGATGCTCGCCAGCGACCGCGCGGTTCAGTTAATTCTCCAAACAGCCGGCGGTACACTCTACGACGGCGTTTTGGATTCCTATCCAAACCCGCTGGAACCGGCTGTTGTTTCCTTGCGTCCGCAACGGACAAGAGAATTCCTGGATGTGGAAATTCCCACAGCCAGGATGATCGAAATCCTGGAATCACTCAGTATTTTGAAAATTAAAGAGGAAAATGACACCCTCTATTTCCGTATCCCGCATTACAGAAAAGACATTACTCGCGAAGCGGATCTAATCGAAGAAATCATCCGCATCTGGGGTTACAACAACGTCGGTACTCGCGCTGTTCTGCAGAACATTCAAAACCGCGACCTCTTCTACATGCGTCGCAGAATCGAGGACTACCTGGTCGATCGTGGATTCTTCGAAGCGATCAACTGGCCTTTCGCCGATCCGGAAGATCTCGACAAGCTCAAGATCGCGCAGGAAGACGTTCGCCGCGAAACCGCCAATATCCTGAACCCCATCGGCGCTCGCTTCGCCCATATGCAGACGTCCCTGCTGCCCAACTTGCTGCGCAACGCGCTGCACAACATTAATCACGGGCAACACGACCTGAAGCTTTTTGAACTCAACAAACTATATTTCCGCAAAGACGAGAAGCTCGCACGGGAAGAGACCTGGGTCTGCGGACTGATGATCGGTCAGCGTGAACCCGGATACTGGAAGAGCAAAGCCGAGAGTATCGACTTCTTTGACGTCAAAGGCGTTGTGGAAGAGCTCGTATTAGCATCCGAACTGGAATTGCCGCAAGTAAGAGAATCCTCACAGCCATACCTCATGAAAGGCCAGGCAGCGGATATCCTCATCGGCAAAGACGAAGCCGGTTGGTTCGGACGCCTCGATCCCATGATTGCGAAGACCTACGATCTCGATCCAGAGATATTCCTCTTCGAAATCAGGATCGATACCCTGTTGAAACACTGGGATGAGCACCGCATCCAGTACACAGATATCTCCCGTTTCCCGACGGTCTATCGCGACCTCTCGATCCTGGTACAGAGCTTGTACTCTGTAGAAGAAATTACAAAAGCGATCCAGCAGGTAAATCCTCAGATGATCAAAGATGTGTCATTGTTCGATATGTTTACCGGAAAGCAGGTTAAGGAAGGCTACAGAAGCCTTGCGTTCAAGCTCAGCTTCCAATCTTCCACAAAAACCTTGACGGACGACACGATAAACAAAATATTCTCGAGGATTGTCTCCATACTGGAACAGAAATTCAATATTGAAATGAGGTAAACAATGAATCAGCCGATCAATCAGCTTGAAAATAAAATCCAGGCGCTCATCACCAAATACCAGGAACTGAAAGAAAAAAACAGCCAGCTCACAAACCAGAAAGGCGAGCTGGAAAATACATTGGCAGACAGGAATCGAGTCATCATGGGGCTCGAAGGTCAACTTCGCGAACTGACCCAGCTCTGCACACAGCGTGAAGAAGAAAACAACAGCCTCAAAGAAGACATCGAAGTCATGAAGATGGAGATCGAATCCTACGAGAACACCACAAAAGATGCCACTGGCCGCATCGACAGCATCCTGAGCCAGATCGAAGATTTATAATATCATGCAACCAATCGAGATTGAATTATTCGGGCGAAAGCTTCGCATCAAGGGCGATAATCCGGAAAAGGTCCGTGAATACGCGAAATTCTTGAATGCACAGCTCGAAGACATCCAATCAAAAATTGAATTCACCGATCACACGAATCTGATCCTGTTCGGAGCTTTGATCATCACCGAAAAATACTTCCAGGAACGCGAAATGAACAGTGCCCTGGCGGAAGAGATGAATCGTTTGAACGACATGATCAAGGCGTTCGTTTCCGAAGATCCACTGCCGTAGTCATACAGTCTTTCTCGAATAATTTGCCTGCGGTATTCGTGATGGGGTATGCAAAAAGAACCTAAAAACGTTGAGGGAATCGAGCCCTGTACGGCGCGCAAGCTGGACACGATCCGGATCCGTAAAGTACATTAGGTAGATACCCACCTTGTGTGGGGTTCAGCGTGCTATATTTCACACGGTATCGCGGGTTTTATAGATAGCGTGCCGTTTACCTCAGGTAAAATGGCGCAACGTAACCACTTATCCGTTATTCGCGGATCCTCTTCGCGAGTACGTAAATAGACCAAAGAGAGGTAATTAATGAGTCTGATAAACATCGGCGCATTCGCTGTCGGTCTTATCGCTGCCCTTTTCGTAGTGTTTGTACTCTACTTCATAAAACGTAAAAAAATCCGTCAGGAACTCGTCGAATCACAAACTGAAGCAGATCACATCATTTCCGACGCAAGAAAAGAAGCTGAAACCATCAAGAAAACAACCATCCTCGAAGCCAAAGACGAATGGTATAAGATCAAGAAAAAAGAAGAGGATGTCATCACAGAGCGCCAGAAAGAGCTCCGTGACATGGAACGCCGCTACAACGAACGGCTCTCCAGCCTGGACAAACGTCTGGACGCACTGGATAAAAAAGAGCAGAATCTCGAGAAGCTCGATCGGAGAATCAAAGAGAAAGAAGAAGGCCTCAACGAACGCTCCTCCGAGCTGGACAAATTGGTACAGAAACAGGAAGATAAGCTGATGGAAATCGCGCAGCTTACGCGTGAAGAAGCCGTTCAGCGTTTGGAAAATGGATTGATCGATCAGGCGCGCAACAACGCCGCGCGTGAGGTCAAGCAGATACTCGAAGATGCACAGCTCAAGGCCAGTAGAGAAGCCGCCGGATTCATCGCCAACGCCATCCAGCGTATCGCTGTCGATTACGTATCCGAATCAACCGTGGCGGTTGTTTCACTACCCGGTGATGAGATGAAAGGCCGGATCATCGGTCGCGAAGGCCGTAATATCCGCGCATTCGAAAAGGCATCGGGTGTGGACGTGATTATCGACGACACCCCCGAAGCGGTGGTTCTCTCCTGTTTCGATCCGGTACGCCGTGAAGTATCCCGCATTGCGCTTGAAAAGCTTATACTCGACGGAAGAATCCACCCAGGCCGCATCGAGGAAGTCCTCGAAAAAACTCGTAAGGATATGGACGAAAACATCGTCAAGATCGGTGAGCAGGCTTGTATTGAAGTCAATGTACACAACATCTCACCCAATATCATCAAACTTCTTGGGCGCATGCAGTATCGTACCAGCTACGGCCAGAACGTGCTTCAGCACAGTATCGAGACCGCTTGGGTCGCCGGCATCCTCGCCGCTGAACTTGGACTTGATCAGGAACTTGCCCGTCGTGCCGGATTCCTGCACGATATCGGTAAGGCTGTCGATCACGAAGTGGAAGGCTCTCACGCCTCCATCGGCGCTACTATCGCCCGTAAGAACGGCGAAAGCAAGCTGATCGTCAACGCTATCGAAGCTCATCACGAAGAAGTTGAACCGGGCAGCATCTATGCCGCACTGGTTCAAGCAGCCGACGCGATCTCCGGCGCAAGGCCGGGCGCACGTCGCGAAATGCTCGAATCCTACATGCAGCGCCTTGATAAGCTGGAAGAAATCGCCAGCACCATCGAAGGTGTGAATAAATCGTTTGCCATCCAGGCAGGACGAGAACTACGTATCATCGTCGATCCGGTTTCGGTTGACGACAACAAGACGCTTTTCATCGCATCCGATATCGCTGAGAAGATCGAGAAAGAGATGCAATACCCCGGTCAGATCAAAGTCGTTGTGATCCGGGAAACGCGTCAGACGGCGGTAGCGAAGTAAGATGAGATTTCTGTTTTTCGGAGACGTTTTCGGTAAGCCGGGCAGACGGGTTGTGATGAACAACCTTCACAAGCTTCGGGATGAATTCCGTATCGACGTCAGCATTATGAATTGCGAAAATCTCGCATCCGGCAGAGGCGTGACCCAAAAGACCGCCTCGCCGCTTTTTGATATAGGGATCGACGCTTTCACCAGCGGAAACCACCTCTGGGACCGCAAGCAGTCGATCGATTACCTGCACAGCGAACCACGAATCGTCAAACCACTCAATTTTCCATGTGACGCAGCCGGAAGTTCCCACTATATTATTGATAAGGGGGGAATACGAATCTGCGTCCTGACGCTGGTAGGGCAAGCGTTCATGACGGGCGCGGATCTGCCATTCCAGTCGCTCAGCAGAGCATTACCAGGCTTTCAACGCGAATCGGATATGATTGTCGTGGATTTCCACGCCGAATCGACCGCCGAAAAAAGAGCGCTCGGACTCTATTTCGACGGCCAGATACAAGCGGTGCTGGGAACCCATACGCATATTCAGACAGCGGATGAAGAAATTCTTCCGAACGGAACAGCTTACATCACCGATGTGGGTATGACCGGTCCGCACGACTCGGTTATCGGCGTGAAGAAGGAAATCATCCTCGAAAAGATGCGCACCGGAATGCCGGTTCTGTACGAAGTAGCCGAATCCGGGCTGCAGATCAACGCGGTTGTTTTCGAGATCGATGACAGTACAGGGAAAGCCGTTTCGATCCAGCGTGTTAGAAGGAGTGTTGTTTAGCATGGAGATTCTCAAGGGATTACCTGTCGCAAAGCAAATCTATACCGACGCCAAAGCGAGGATCGAGAAACATGGCCTTCAGCCGCAGATGACAGTTGTTATCCTAGGCGAAGATCCTGCCGCGCTGTTTTACGTCGAAAATATCGAGAAAAAGGGCGCTAAAGTAGGCGTTACCGTAAATGTCCTTCGGAAAGACGATTCTACTACACAGGAACAACTGCTATCGATCATAGACCGTCTCAACAATGATCCTCGGGTGCATGGTATCATGGTTCAGAAGCCACTGCCGCGTCACATCGATGACATGGCGTTATCCATCGCAATCGCACCCGAAAAAGATGTGGATGCGTTCCATCCGCTCAACCTGGGAAACCTGCTGCTGGATCGGGAAGGCTTCCTTCCCTGCACACCAGCTGCTGTGATGGAGATGCTGAGCTTTTACAAGATTCCTGTTAGCGGAAAACACGTGGTTGTGCTGGGTAGAAGCGATATCGTAGGTAAACCGCTGGCGCTGCTGTTGCTTCGCAAGCGTGAATACGCCAACGCGACAGTGACTGTGTGTCACAGCCGCACGGAGAATCTACCAGAGATCACATCTCAGGCAGATATCCTCATCGCAGCAATAGGCGTCGCCGAATTCGTGAAAACGGAGATGGTGAAGAAGGATGCGGTGGTTATCGATGTGGGCGTAAACGAAGTACCGGATGGAGAAGGCGGAACAAGGTACACCGGTGATGTGGATTACGATGGCGTAAGCACAATTGCATCTATGATCACACCCGTACCAAAAGGTGTTGGAACTGTTACGACCGCAATACTGATCGCGAATGTTGTAAGTGCAGCAATAAAGCATACAACATGAGGCATAAAGGATTTTCGAGGAATTGAGTCAAGCCTCGGTAAAGAAAAAATATGAGTAATTTGGGATTTTTTGTTGACGGATTACCGTTGGCAAACGAACTTAGACAAACATTATAAGGGGATTGGAGGAAATATGCGTGGTATAACCAGCAAATTGTTTGTTCTGGCACTGATCACGATTGCAGGTCTGATTATACTAACCTCATGTGACCACTCAAAGGGGTCACTTAAGAACAATCAAGCACCAACTATTCAATTGACGTCATACAACGGCTCGATTGATGACTCGAATGTGTATTCCGACACGCTGCTTTATCAGCAAACCATTTATTGGGAAGGATATGACACAGACGGCGTCATCGACGGCTATGCGTTCCGCGTACTGGATGATGAGGGAAATCCAGTTGAAACGTACGGTTACACCGTTATGGATGCCGATGGTTGGATCTACCATTATAAAGATGGCGCAAATGAAAACGATGTGACTCACCCGCTGGGCGATCCGTCTGTCAGCACCATCTGGACAAGCAGACCTTCTGCTACGATTCGCTTCCCTGCCAGCATCTCACAGCAGATCATCAAAGACACTGTTGTAACGCAGGACAGCACAACCGTCGATACGATCGTTTATGTAAGCTACATTAACGATCCAGCTACGAACATACCGTACAAGTTCGAAGTGAAATGTGTCGATGATCGCGACGCTCAGAGCGAAGTCGTCAGCAAATATTTCTTCACCTATTCCATTAAGCCCGAGACCTTCATCAGCACGACGAAAGGCGAGCTTTCCTATCTCGACGAAGATAGTGGCGAAACCGTCTATAAAGACGTCGGTACTGGCGTTCGCTTCTCTTTCTCGATGGTCGATGATGATCCGTACATCGCCAATGGCCCGGCTGAGTTCAAATATAAACTCTACAAGGTCGATACAGACGGCAACTACGTACCGGACGAGAACTACCCGGATACAACCATGTGGTTTGTCGCATACGACAATGGTACCATCTCTCGCCAGGTTCTTACCGGTGATGGCACCTACACACCGCCGCTTATTGACTTCGGAACCGATGACTACCTGACACGTATCCAGACTATTGGTGTCGATGAAGCTGGTCTCGAATCTCATATCGCATACAAAGACTTCCGCGTGAAAGAAGGCTTCTATCCCGGAACGCTTGTATATAACTACGATATCTTCGCTCTTGGTGACAACCACTTCGTGGACTACCAGGACGCCAGCCTCGGTATCGTGATTCCTTACCGCACAACGCTTACCGGTAACCAGTACTCCACGCCGCTGTTCATCGATCAGCACGGACGCCTGGTTGCGCTTCACAGCGAAGACCTTCAGATTCACATGTCATGGGGATTCGTCGGCGAATTCACCGATAACAACCCGCGTGACAAGAAACTCGATGTGGTTCTGGATGAACAAACCGGTGTGAACTACCTTAGCGAAATCATGTACTTCGATGTCCGCCTGAACGACGCTCCTTACCAGAGCCCGCTCTTCGGTAATCCAGCAGACTATATTTACACGGATCCGGATACCGGCGACCGGTGGACCCGCTTCTATGTGAACAATACCTACGCTCAGAATGTTACGCTCGTTAACCTCGAAGCAACCGATCCGTTCAACTCGGAATCGTTCCATCGCTTCGAAGTCCGCGCGATCGACCTTCAGGGCGTTGCTGATCCAACCCCCACAGAGTTCTCATTCAAGCTGGACGAAGCACTTACCTATAGCGACAAAGAAGGTATCCTGATCATCGATGACGAACGCAACAACGTGTTCAGCCCCGACTCGATCGTGACACCATACTATGAAAACTACTTCTCTGGCATCTCTCCGCTTGAAGTTCTCGATCTCGAACTTCTCGAAAACACCGTATGGGATGACCAATTGCACTTCAGTAAGGACGTCCTTTCACCAACCGATCTCCAGAAATACAAACTGGTTATCTGGCACGTGGAAAATCCGCCTAAAACCAACAAGAACAACTTCACCAGAGAATACGACGTCATGAATCTCTACCTGAGAAGTGGCGGTAATATCATCATCATCGGTGGTGCAAACCTCGCGAACGTTTACGACAAGGTTAAATCCGAAGGCTATCCGATTCTTGAAGATTACTTCGGTCTTTCCGCAAACGAAACCGACGCTTCCGACGGTATCAGAATCATCCCCGGCAGCGTTATCGAGAAACCGTATTTCACCGGTGCTGCTCCTGTCAACAGCGACTGGCCCGAAGTTATGGTCAATCCTGAAGGTAACTGGTCAGCAATCTCTCCGCTTATCACACCTCGCGCCGGTATTGGAGCAATCTCGTTCTTCAACAACGGAAACTTCCAGAATGGCGTAGAAGTCCTCTACAACACCATCGTGAAAGAACCGGGTACTGATAATTACAGCCCGGACGACACCGAGTACGCAGCTTACAACAACCGTCCGAACGTGCTTCGCTTCAAGCGCACAGTCGAAGATCAGGTTGGTGTACAGCAGACATGCTACCTTGTCGGCTTCCCGATGATCTACATGGATCAAGACCAAGCTAAGGAAATGCTCCTTAAGATGGTCGATGATATCATGACTCAAAACGATTAATCGATACTCGATTAGATAGAACGCCGGACAAATCGTCCGGCGTTTTTTATTGTTCAGGTTCGAGTTTGTGGATTTTCAAATGGTTTACAACACCTTCACAGAAAATATTCTTGACAAACAACTTGCAGAAAAGAGTCTGAAAGTAATCAAAACATGAAGAGGCTCCCATGGCAAAGGTTACGGTAAATAACGTTGATAAAATCTACGATAATGGCTTTCATGCAGTGAAGAAAGCCAATTTCGTGGCTGAAGATAAGGAATTCGTCATTCTGGTCGGTCCTTCCGGCTGCGGTAAAACAACTACGCTCCGTATGATTGCTGGACTGGAAGACATCTCTTCCGGCGATATCAACATCGGCGAGAAGCGCGTTAACGACGTTCCGCCCAAGGATCGCGACATCGCGATGGTATTCCAGAACTACGCACTCTATCCGCACATGACTGTATATCAGAACATGGCATTCGCGCTGAAACTCCGGGGATGGTCCAAACACGATATCGATAAGCAGGTAAATGAAGCCGCCGAACTGCTCGGAATTGAAGACCTGCTCGAACGTAAACCGAAACAGCTCTCTGGCGGTCAACGTCAGCGTGTCGCGCTTGGACGTGCCATCGTGCGTAACCCGAAGGTATTCCTCTTCGACGAACCGCTTTCAAACCTCGACGCCAAGCTCCGCGTGCAAATGCGTACCGAAATCACCAAATTGCATCGTAAACTCGCCACCACCATCATTTACGTGACACACGACCAGGTCGAAGCTATGACCATGGGCGACAAGATCGTCGTCATGGACAAGGGAATCATCCAGCAGATCGCTTCTCCGCTGGAAATATACAACCACCCCGTGAATCTGTTTGTTGCCGGCTTCATTGGCAGCCCGGCCATCAACCTCTCGCGCGGCAAAGTGATCGAAAAAGACGGCAAACTGCTCTACTCAAATGACTCCATCACCCTCGAACCTACACCGGAGCAGATCGAGAAGCTCAAGCCGCTCAAGGGCAAAGATGTGATCATGGGTGTGCGTCCGGAAGATGTTTACGACTCGGATTTCGACTCCATGGCAGAAGTCCCGCACCAGCTCGACACCATCTGCGAAGTGGTAGAACCGATGGGGAACGAGTTCATCGTTTACCTTAAAGCAGGCGAGGACAAGTTCACTGCACGGCTCGATCCCAAGCGCATGCCACAGGTAGATGCCAAGTTCCGCGTGACCGTTGATATGAAAAAGGTGCACTTCTTCGACGCAGAGTCGGAGATTTGTCTGTATTGATCGATATTTATTCTATTCATGGACCTCCCCTAACTCGGGGAGGTTTTTTTATTTTGCATCTCGTATACACCCCCGCACGAGCCAACCGGTGAGCAGGATCAAGAAGATCAATGTAATCACTGAGCTTTCCAAGCCGCCGGGGCTACCGGTAAGAATATACGGGCCATTGAATTTCATCACCATCGGTGTGTAGCTGGCAAACTCCGTTCCCGAAACCGATGACCCGATCACAGCCTGATAAACATTCCAGCCAAGGTGAAACGCGTACGGCGCTACAATGCTACGGTATCGCTCGTACATCAGGCTGAGAATTACCCCACCCAAAGTCGCCGAAAACACGCTGAAGAAATTCGTACCGCTGTTGGCTATGTGCACCAGACCAAAGATCACACCGACTAAGGGTACCAGTATCTTCCACGATACTACTTTACGAAGTTCTCCATAGAAGATGCCACGGAAAATCACCTCTTCCAGCAAAACCGTAAAAATCATCACGATCATTATATAAGATATTCCTGCGCATCCCACAGGTCGGCTTTCAATCAAGATCAAGCAAGAAACCAGTAGTATCAATGTCACTACACAAAGTACTAACGCTGCAGATACGAAGTATCCACCGAACAGCGAGATTTGCTGCCTCCAGCTCATCTTAAGCGGGAACGTTTTAAACCAATATCGTCTCTCCAGCACATATATCACGATCAGAATCGGCGTGCTGATAGAAAACCGTATCATCCGGTTCTGCTCAGCAGATATTATCGACTCGGGTAGGAGAGCAATGACAACCCACTTCACAATCGCGAGGATAACACCAATCGCCAATATCGACGGCACGATGCGCAAGAGAAACGCCTTGAGCAGCTTTTTCGCCATTTCCATCAATTACCTCCAGCAAGCTTTTTCGCCAGGTCCCGGCACTCCTGCAATTTTTCTGGCATCTCGGCGGCAGGAATGTGCTCGTTGTCCTTGATCGTGTGGCAGGTGACGATGTGCAGCTCTGTCTCGAAAAATGGACATACCCGTTCGAAGAAGCTAACGGTTGATTGAACGTGGCTGTGGTAGGTGAGAAACACTACGAAATTCTTGCCCTTCCAGCCATCGGCACAAACCAGCGCTTCCATGCGGTCCAGAGCGAGCTTCATTTGCGCGGTCATGTAGCCCCAGTACATCGGCGTAGCCCATACGACCAAATCCGCGGATGGAAAGGCGTCGTAGATCCGCTGCATATCATCCGTAAGGCGGCATTGGAGCTTTGTTAAGCACGACTGACATCCCTGGCAGGGCGTGATGTTCATGTTGTTCAGATAAAAATGTTCGATCTGGTAGTCAGTCTGCTGCTGCATCTCATCGAGAAACGCCTGCGCAAGCGTATCGGAATCACCACCTATGCGCGGACTGCCATGCAATACGATGATCTTCATAGGCTCTCCTTTTGCCGGTTATTATTCTTCTTGCATTTCTTCGACGGATGTCAAGGTAATTTAATGGAATCCTTGACAGATAGCCTCCAAAGATAGATTCCATGAACTGTCCCGGAAATCAACTAAACGGAGCGACTTATGAAACTACTCGTTATCGGCGGTACCCACTTCCTGGGTAGAAGCATTACCGAATTCGCTATCGAAAACGACCACGACATCACCCTCTTCAACCGCGGAAAATCAAGGCCGAACCTCTTCACCGACGTCCGGCAGATCCACGGAGATCGCGACAGCGACCTCAACCTGCTGCCCGATGAACAATGGGATGCTGTCATCGATACCTGCGGCTACTTCCCCCAGCAAACCGACCTCTCCGCCAGCCTGTTGAAAGACCGCGCTGGATGCTACATCTTCATCTCGTCCGTCTCCGCATACCATACCTTGAGCAAGATCGGCATTACCGAAGAAGACGAGATTGATGTATTCGAAGGGGAACGACCCGAGCAGATCGACGGCGCAAACTACGGGCCACTCAAGGGTGCATGTGAACGAATGGTCCAGAAGCACTTCGGCGATCGTGCCATCATCATCCGTCCAGGATTGATCGTCGGGCCATGGGATTACTCCTATCGCTTTGGCTATCTGCCCATCAAGTACTCACTCGGCGGTGAGATGGTACTGCCAGCGAATCCAAACACACCTTTCCAGTTTATCGACGTGCGTGATCTCGCCCGTTGGTGTTTCCATCTGGTGGAAGAAAGCATTACAGGTACGTTCAACGCGGTGGGTCCTGAAGTAAAGACCACCCTTGGCGGTATCATGGAAAGCTGTAAAGGCGTATTCGACACCGACACGATCATCCACTACGTCGATAACAAGATCATCGAGAAGCACCAATACCCGCTCTGGAACATGATTGAACCCGACAGCGGTTATGAGGGCCTGGATGAAGTGAACGGGACAAAAGCACTGAAAGCTGGATTGCGGTTACGCCCCATCGAAGAGACGATCAGAGACACGGTGACGTGGTATCACGAAAGTGGTAAGAATTACTTCGAGAAGCGGTTCCCGATTGAAAGCGAACAGGCGATTCTGGAGGAGTGGAAGGCTCAGCTGAACAAAAGCGAATAGAGATCGGCGATGTGGCCGATGCGCTGAAGCTTGGCGCCCTTGATACCGCTATGTGCGTTCTTTGCGACGTATACCTGCTCGTATCCGTGCTTGGCTGCCTCGTTGATGCGCTTTTCGTACTGCGAGACAGGCCTGATTTCGCCGCTGAGGCCTACTTCACCCAGAAAGAGTGTCTTGGGAGGTAATACCACTTCGCGTGCGCTGGAGAGCACGGATGCCATCACAGCAAGATCGAGGCTGGTATCACCCGAACGTATGCCACCGATGAGGTTGACGAAGATGTCGTTTTGCCGAAGGCTGATGGAGAGGAATTTTTCCAGAACAGCCAGCATAACCGCGAGCTTTTTCGAGTCGTATCCGATACTCACGCGTTGCGATGTGCCGTAGTTCGCCGCTGTAACCAACGTCTGGGCTTCCACGAGGAACGGTCTGGACCCTTCCAGAACGCATCCTACTGCAATGCCCGGATTGGGCTGAAAATGCTCCACAAAAAGTACTGACGGATTCTTAACCTCGGCCAGGCCATCCGCGCGCATCTCGAAAATCCCGATCTCGTTGGTCGAGCCAAAGCGATTCTTCACAGCGCGAAGCATTCGATACGGCAGATCGCCCTCAAAATAGAGAACCGTATCCACCATATGCTCGATGATCTTCGGGCCAGCCACGGAGCCATCTTTGGTCACATGTCCGATCAGCATGATCGCTGTCCCGGTGGTTTTTGCAAGCCGCACCAGGAGCCCGGTAACCTCGCGAACCTGCGAGACGCTTCCCGCGGAAGATCCCTCCAGCGCACCGCCGATCGACTGAATCGAATCAATGATCACAAGCGGCGGTTTCAAGCGCAGGATTTCCTCCGTTACCGCGTTGGCATCGGTGGAACAAAGCAGGTGCAGCGAATCCGATTTCACGCTCAGCCTTCCGGCACGCAGCTTGATCTGCTGCAAACTCTCCTCACCCGAGACGTACAACGTACCCGGAACCCGATCGGCAACCTGCATCATGAGTGTTGACTTGCCGATACCCGGATCGCCGCCGATCAGACCAGCCATGCCAGACACAATTCCACCGCCCAGCACCACGTCGAATTCACCGATACCGGTCTTCGTGCGTGTTAGCACCGCATCATCAATATCTTCGAGCTTGATCGCTTTTTGCTTCTCACCTGGAATCGAGATGCTCTTCTTCGACGACTTGCCCACGATTCGCGCGGTCTCTTTCAGCGAGTTCCATGCACCGCAAGTTGGGCAGCGTCCTTCCCATTTGGGTGTTTCGGCTCCACATTCACTACATACGAACTGTTCCATCGGTCTCGTCCTCGGTCGGTTGGTCTTTCTTCATTCGAAACAGCGGAAAATCGATCATCTTGTCCAGGATAACCTTATGCACAGTATAGAGCGGTAAAAAAAAAGGAATGCCCACCACCAGACTGAATAGCATAAACAAGGTCATCGTTATATTGTTTAGCATTGCGTCCTTCAGGCTTGATATATCCCGCAGCACAATCAACGGATTAAAATAGTAATCAGGCGAAATCTTCACCATAAGTGGGAAGAGCACATATCGGAAAAACATGATATATACTAATGTCGAGATAACAACGGAAAATACTCTGAGCGAATAGATCGCAAGGAATTCGTACGAATTGGAGCGCATCATGCGGACAGTGCGCACCAGCGACTTACTGTATGAATACCCGTGCATCATTAGTGGAATCACCATATCGGTTACGATCATCATGAAGTACATCGAGAATAACAGCGCGACAGTTCCCAGATAAATGCCCCAACGCCAAAAGGAAAAATCCTGATTGAAGCCGATCGACAATGCGATGCGGTAGCCGATGTAGATTCCGTTCCAGATGATACCCGCCAGGAAAAAGAAGAAGAGGATCGTCATAAGGCCCGGGATCGCGAAGTTCATCGTTACCCGCAGCACCTGTCCATAGGTCATCCGTCTCCGCATCAGAAGCGCATTCAAATATACCTCACCCACGCAGTGCAAGAACCAGAAGATGAGCAGAATTGTCACAAAATGAAATACGGTTATCGGGATCAGATGCCGGACATCAAGCGATAGCTGGAAAAACCAGCGGAAGAAGCTGAGTCGGTTCACGAAAACAAACATGAAGCTGCCGAAGAAAAGAAACTGGAAGCCGTTCCAGCCGTTGAACATCCCACTCAGAGTTAGAAGAAGTGCGGACTTAAGTCTCTGCGAGCGCGCAAACCGGTAGAAATCCACAATTGATTTATGCAACGCAAGCAGTAATTCCCTCATGACCGCTCCCGGCGAAAGTATCCTCTTGCTGTATCGACATCCCCACGGATAGCTTGAATCAGTTCTTCACGGGTGTCAAATTTCACTTCGTTGCGGATTCTACGCAAGAATTCAATTCCTACCTTCTTGCCGTAGAGGTTTCCATCGAAATTGAGAAGATGCGTTTCGATCACCAGATGATCGTCTGTCTTTACCGACGGATTTGTCCCAATATTGGTCAGCGAATCCCAGGTCTTTCCATGTAAAGTAGTACGGCTCAGATAAACGCCGGTTCCCGGGATCAGCTTGTGCTCGTCCAGCGGCATGATGTTGATGGTGGGAAAGCCCAGCTCGCGTCCGATACGCTTCCCGGAGATCACGATACCCAATAATGTGTAGTTCCTGCCCATCAGCTCTCCAGCCTTATCGACCACGCCATCGCGGATTAAATCCCGGATTCGGCTGCTGCTGACCAAGTCTCCATCGATCTCCAGTGGTTCCACCAGATGAGCTTTGTAACCAAAATGCTCCTGGTGCTCTTTCAAGAATTGGTAATTACCTTCTCGTCCCCGACCGAAATGGGTGTCGTAGCCCACCACGATTTCTTTCATGCCGACACTCTCGACCAGCACCCTCTCCAGGAATTCCATGGGTGACATACTGGCCATGCGACGATTGAAGTTCAGGTAGCCGACACAATCGATGCCGATCTCGCGCAAAAGATTCTCCTTACGACTCTTTTCGGTGAGCAGATAAGGAAACGTCTTCTCGTGCAGGATTTCGAGCGGATGATGGAAGTATGTGATAACGACCGATTCGCCACCTCGTTCGCGCGCGATTCGGATGCACTCATTAAGTAGCTTGCGGTGCCCAAGATGGATACCGTCAAAGGTTCCGGTGGTGACCACCGGGTATTTCAATAGCTTGTAATCTCCACGAAAATCAATCATAAGAGTACGGTCTTCGGATAGATCCTGCTGTCAATGATTTTTGCGACGCCCCATATTTCTCCCTGGTGCGCCACGATTACCAGATCGCAATCATCACCCTTCCCCAGAATCGCGTTCCCATGCGAAAATCGCTCGCGCTCATCGGGATTGGGCTCGACGACGGGAATATCTTCAATCATCGCAAGCGGTGACTGGAGGTATTCTCGCCAGTTTTTCGGGGTAAGGTCATCCAGCGTGACCGATTGCTCGATCGACGTCCTTCCGATGGTTAGTCTGCGTAGCTCGCGGCTCATTCCCACGGTGCCCAGCATTTCGGCGATCGTTTCGCTCAGGACGCGGATGTAGGTTCCGGCACTCACCTCAGCACGATAGGTGATCAACGGTAATTCGATCTTCTCGATCTCGAAATCGTAGATTGTGATGGAACGCGGCTCCAGCTTCACCTCTTTTTTCTGCCGTGCAAGATCATACGCGCGTTTCCCGTCAACCTTGATCGCGGAATACGCCGGCGGTGTCTGACTGGTTATCTGAAGCACTTTCCCCTGAATGGCCTCAATCGGAGCCAGCATATCTTCATGAATCGGTTTTCGCTCGATAACTTCGCCTTCGGGATCGCCGGTATCGGTACGCAAACCAAGTTCCAGAACCGCCTGGTACGATTTCCGGCTGTGGGTTATCATGCTGCTGAGGCGCGTCGCTTTCCCGGTCAGAATGGGCAGCATTCCAGTCGCGAACGGATCGAGCGTTCCGGTGTGCCCCATTTTGCGCATGCCAGTGATCTTGCGTAGCTTGCGGATGACGTCGAATGAGCTGATGCCAGATGGTTTATCAATGAGTAAAAGGCCGTCTTGTTTCTGGTTTTCCATCAGTGTAGTACTGCTATAATTGGTTGATAATTTCTGCTTGCAGCAGGTCCTTTACGTGAGCAAGCGAACCTCTCACCTCGCATCCGGCAGCGCGTATATGGCCTCCACCTTTGTGATTCCTCGCGATAACCGCGACATCGAGGTGCTCCGTGCGCAGGCTGAGACGCCAGGTTTCGCTGGCAACTTCCCTGAAATAGACAACCACTTTCGCACCTTTGGTGCCCTTCACCCAGCGCGTCATCTTGGATGTCGCTTCGCCTGTGAGTTCGTTACGCTCAAGCATTTCCAGGGTAGAGTGCATGAAGAGGATGTCTCCGTCGTGCCGCATTTCGATAGTGGACAGCACTTCACCTACCAGCTTCATCTCATGTGGCGTCTTGGACCATATGAACAGCCGTACGATCTCACCCGCGTGCAGGCCAAGCTTTGCCAGGCTGGCACAGAACTCGAACGTCTCGGCATTTGTATTGGAATTCTGGAAATTATCGGTGTCGTTCAATATCGTGGTATAGATCGCCTTCACGATGCGGTCGCGTTGCCCAAATCCTGCCAGTTCATCCTCGAACATGCGGTAGATCATTGCTCCAGCACTGACGATTTCTGTTACGATGCAGGTATAGGCATTCTCGATGAGCAAGCCGGGAGTATGATGATCGATAGCCACAATCGACTTCGCACGATCAACCAGCGGTGCGCATATCCCGATCCGCTTCTGCTCGTGGCAGTCGATCAGAATCAAGAGATCGTATTGTAGCGAATTATCGAAGATGATAGTCCTCTCGGCACCATCAATGTAATCGTAAAGCTCTGGTGCAGTCTCTTCGAGAACGATATCCGCATGAACACCGGATTCGGCAAGGATGTCCTGATAGGCAAGACATGCAGCCAATCCATCCCCATCGGGATTTACGTGCGTGACCATAGCGATGGTCGAATACGCAGCCGTTTCCTTACTGAGATGTTCCTTCAGCGCGGACAGCTTTTTATTCATCGTCCGACTCTTTCTGCTCCTGTTCCCGCCTGATTTTGTCAAAGATACTTTCCAAGCTGGAAACCCGATCGCTCGTATCGTCGTGGTAGAAATGAATATCGGGAATCGTCCGCATGATGTGTGCGTCGGCAATCTGACTTTTCACGAATCCGACACTGCGGTTCAAGAGGCGCTTTACGTCGTCCCGGTTCGTCTCTTCATCTTCCATGCAGGTGAAGAAAACCTTGAGAAACTGCATGTCGGGCGTTAGCGTCACACTGGTAAAGGTGACGGTATCCAGTCGCGGATCGCGCAGGTTCCCAACTACAGTCGTATTCATTAAGCGAAATAATTCGCTCTGAAGTCGTTGAATCCTGATTTTTGGCATTGGGCTATAACTCTTTCGGTACTTCCACCATGATGCTGGCTTCGATCACATCGCCTTCCTTGAGGTCGTTGAAGTTATCGATGCCGATACCGCATTCGGTTCCAGCACGAATCTCATCAACGTCCTTATTGTAGTGCTTAAGTGACGAAATCTTACCTTCGTGAATCATGGTGTCGTGCCGGTAGATGCGTACGATCGCGTTCTTGCGGATGACGCCTTTCTCAACAGCGCAACCAGCTATAGTTCCGATCTTGCGGATCTTGAAGATCTCCTTCACACGTGCGTTGCCAAGATGTTCTTCCTTGAATTCAGGCTTTAGCATACCCTGGATTGCAAGCTTGAGGTCGTTGATCGCATCATAGATGATCTGATACTGTTTGATCTCGACGCCATTGTCTTCAGCAAGTTTCCGAGCCTGGTTGTTCGGTCTCACATGGAAGCCGATAATCACAGCGTCGGAGCTGATCGCGAGGTTGACGTCCGCTTCCACGATACCGCCCACACCGCGATGAATGATATTGACCATGATTTCTTCATTCGAAAGCTTTTCGAACGAGTCGCAAAGTGCTTCCACGGAACCGTCGAAGTCTGCTTTAACGATCAAGTTCAGCTCGGTCATATTATGTTCTTTAATCTTCTGGAAGAGGTTGTTCAGGTTGGTTTGCGCCTGGTACTTCTCACGCTCATGGCGGATCTGCTGGCGCTCGAGACTGATGGACTTCGCCAGCTTCTCATCCTGAACCACATTGAGGATATCACCTGCCTTGGGAACATCGTTCAGACCGTAGATAACACCGACATCGGATGGCTCAAGCTTCTTGATCTCTTTGCCGCGCTCATTTTCGATCTTGCGGATACGGCCATAGGTCGCACCGCAGACAACGTTATCAGCCTTTTTAAGTGTACCTTCTTGCATGAGGACTGTAACCACGGTTCCAATGCGCGGATCTTTCTGCGCTTCTATCACGGTACCACGGCCAGGTAAATCGTAACTCGCCTTGAATTCGTTCATCTCGGATGCAAGAACGATTAACTCGAGGAGCTCCTCGATTCCTTCTCCGGTTATCGCGGAAGTCTTGCACCAGAGGACTTGACCACCATAGCCTTCGAGGTAAATATTCTGCTTAGCAAGGTCGGCGATTACGCGATCAACGTTCGCGTCACGGGCATCGATCTTGTTGATGGCGATGATCATGGTAACACCGGCAGCCTTGACGTGGTCGATCGCTTCGACCGTCTGTGGCATCACGCTATCGTCGGCAGCAACTACGATGATTCCGATATCTGTGATATTCGCACCGCGGGAACGCATCGCACTGAAGGCCTCATGGCCCGGAGTATCGATGAAGGTAATTTTATTGCCGTCGTGTATAACCTGATATGCACCGATGTGCTGGGTAATACCGCCCGATTCACCCGCGATGACATTCGCTTCGCGGATATAGTCGAGAATCGAGGTCTTACCGTGATCGACATGCCCCATGATGGTTACGACAGGAGCGCGAGTCTCCATTTCGGCATCGCTAATATCTTCCTTTTTCTGCTCGAGAATCTCGGTTCCGTATTCTTCACGGAACTCGACATCGAAGTTGAATTCGTCGCAAATCATCTCCAGCGATTCCTTGTCCAAACGCTGGTTGATTGTCACAAGCTGTCCGAGGTTAAAGAACTGCGCAATGATGTCGGTCGGGGCCAGATCCATGATCTTTGCCAACTCGCTCACAGAAGTGAACTCGCTGATGGTGATCAAAGTGGGGTCAGCAGACGCGTCCTGGCGTTTATCGTCCTTACGATACTTCTTGGGCTTTTTGCTCTGGGCAAGTGTCTGACGGATGTTTTTCGAGATTTCGGCTTCTTCAACTTCCGTCGGAGCGAATGATTTCCGTTTCTTGCCTTTGCGCGTATGTTTAAGCTTAGCAGCAAGGTGTTTGCTCTTCTTGCCCAGATCGGCAAAGTCTTTAGTCTCTTTTACAACTACTTTCTTTTGAGTTTTGGGATCAACAGCCTCAGGAGCAGCTACCACTGGTGCCGGTTTCTCCTGATGCACTCTGTCTTTCTTGTAGGGTTGTTCAGCAGAAGGCTTGGGAGCCTGGTGCTGGTGCTGGTGCTGATTCTGGTGATGATTTGGATTTGGGTGCGGACGGTCTTTCCTCGGAGGGAATGGCTTGGCGGACGGCGTCTTTTTTATTGGACGTTCGGTGAAGGTCGGTATTTCTTTCTTCGCGACCTCAACCTTGTCCATATTGACAGCTTCCTGCACCGGTTTCTCCGGCTGCTTCATGGCAGGCGGAGCATCCTGAGTGTGCGGTCTCTGCTTCATCTGCTGCTCTTGCTTCTGAGCATTGTGATAACGCTTTCTGACCGACTCCTGCTGCTTGATTGCTGCGATCTGATCCTGGAATTTCTTCCTGATCTTATCCACAATCTCATCTTCGATAAAACTCATGTGGCTCTTAACGTTGACCCCAAGGTCTCTCAAATGCACCCGCAATGCTGCGGTCGATATTTTTAGTTCTTTCGCCAGTTCATGTACTCTTAAAGCCACGTTTCCTCCAGACTGAACCCTATTGATCCAAATATTTCATAGCGCCCCGGGCAAGGTTGCGATCTTCAATACTGACGATCCCCACATCCCGGGTGTTCAGTGCTATTCCAATGTTATTTTTATCGGAGAAGAGCCTCAGCTGAACCTTGCTCTGTTCGCACAGAAAGCGCATGCTGCGCTGCCTGCCCTTCTCCAGGTCGTTCGCGATAAGCACCAGAATCGAATGCCCTGATTCGACCGAGCGCCGTACTGCGTCGTAACCGATCACCAGTTTTCCCGACTTGCGTGCGAAATGCACCAGTGTCATTACCTTTTCATCGACCTTGTTTTGTTCCACTTACTTTCCTTTATCACCAGATTTCGTCTGGCGACCCAGAGACCGGCGCATCTTTTTACGATGCCATTTTTCCAGCTGCTCCAGGCATTGATTATCGTCGCACACGTAGTAGCCGCGCCGCGACAATTTCCCTGTCATGTCTATATAGAGATTCCGATCCAGCACAACCAGACGAAGCAAGTTCGCCTTGTCCAACTTCTTCCTGCAAATAACACAGGTTCGTTCCGGAACATGCCCGGCATGCGAAGACCGGTTCGGCATTAGAAGAGGGCCGCGGATTCCTTCAGCTTGATCGCGGTCTTTTCTCCGATTCCTTCAAGGTTGCAAAGCTCTTCCACAGACGCCTCGTGAATATCCTGAACCGAGGTGTATCCGTGATCCTTGAGGATGTCCGCGATCTTGGGGGTGATTCCGTCCAGCTCGATCACGTGACTGGTGATTCTTCTTTCTTCCGAAATCTTCTCTTCGAATTCTTCTTCGGTATAGATATCCAGCTTGAACTCGGTCAGCTTAGCTGCCAGCTTGACATTCTTACCCTTTTTACCAATCGCCAGGTTCTTGTTACGATCCTGAACGATCACGCGAGCGAACTTGCCGCGATCGGCCAGATATACGCGTTCCACCAGGTCGTTTCCAATGGCGTTGGCGATAAACTGCTCCGGCGATTCATCCCAGACCACGATGTCGATCTGCTCACTGTGGAGTTCTTTGCGGATCTGCTCAATGCGGATACCCTTGGGGCCCAGGCAGCTTCCAGCCGGATCAATATTCTTGTCTTTCGACGAAACACACACTTTGGTGCGCAGGCCGGGCTCACGCACGATCTTACGTAATTCGATCTCTCCGGAAAACACTTCCGGTATCTCGCTTTCAAAAAGCTTTTTAACAAATTCGGGATGAGTGCGTGAAAGAATAACTTTTACATCCGCTTTCAGTTTACGGATGTTCAATACGTACGCACGTACAAGATCGCCAACCTTGTAAAATTCGTCTTCCACCTGCTCTTCAACGGGAAGAAGCGCGTCGGCATAGCCGATATCGACCGTATAACCGTTGTAGTCAACCTTGCGGATCTTACCGGTGACGATCTGCTTATGCTGCTTCTCGTAGTCGAACATGATGCGCTCTTCTTCGAGCTCTTTAATCTTTTCCTGGATCGCCTTGCGAGCGTTCTTGATAACCTTCGGTTCGAATTCGTGGATCTGCATTTCTACCTCGATCCAGTCATCGACTTCTGCTTTAGAGTCGTACTCGGCACGCGCTGCTTCCACGGAAATCTCACCGAGCTGATAATCCTGCTCCACAACGTGGCGCTTGAATCTCGCTACAACGGCGCTCTTCTCGTAGTTGGTGACGATCTCCAGTTCATTTTCAGGCTCGAGCTTCTTGGATATGGCTACGTAGAGCCCTTCCTTGATTATCTCTGCCACTTTACTTTTATCGAGCTGCTTTAGTGACGCAAGCTCATTTACGATTGCCATCAGGTTTGCTGCCATCTTTGCGACTCCCTTATTGACTATTCTTGCTTTTCTTCATTTCGAAAACCGTCTTAGCTTTACGGATTTCTTTATAGGGAACACTGATCGACTCCTCACCCACCTTGAGAACGATATCGTCCTCGCGCACTTCTTCGAGGATTCCATCATGCGTGTGAGTCTTTTCGTCTTCTTTCCATGTAACGCGGACCAGCTCATTGATCGCGCTGACAAAGTGCTTCTTCAGCTTCAGCGGTCGTTCCAGCCCTGCGGAAGAGACTTCCAAAAAGTAGCTTCCCGGGAAAAGGTCAATACGGTCGAGTTCCTGATCGAGCTCTCTGCTCACACCGGCACAGTCATCGACAGATACACCGCCGATTTTTGTCAGGAACACCGCAACGATCATACCCTTGCGCGTAGTCTTGACTTCCAGATCGTAAAGCGCTGCACCGTGCTTTTGACAGATGTCCTTCGCAATCGATTCAAGCTGTTGAAATCGCTTATCCATAGTTATTAACCTCGATCTATTCTCGCCGCCCGATATCCTTAATGAAATGCACTTTTCATCATAAAAAAAACTGACTACGACAGTCAGTTTCTCAACCGAATATCTGGCTTGTTATGTGTTGAAACACATCGAAACAAACACGATACGAAAAAAAACGGAATGCATTATTTGTCAAGCCATAATTTCCAACCCAAAGAAAATCCATTTTATTGTTTTTCAAATGGTTATACAATCCGTAAATCAAAATGAGACAAACAACCTCTAAATGAAGAGGTTAGGTTTCATATAAAAATATTGAATCCCCTGCATGTTATTTCTGTCCTCCTTTTTCGATTCGTTGATTTTCCTTTACAACGTAGCTGGAGTCTATTTTGTAGCTCCATAGAGACGAAGCGAGGACACGATGAAAGATGCGAAGATTTTACTCGGCGTAACCGGCGGCATCGCAGCCTATAAAGCGCTCGATCTGGCAAGCAGCCTGATCAAGGCAGGGGCGAAAGTCCGCACCATCATGACCGAAAACAGCCGTAAGTTCGTCACACCGGACGCCTTCCGGGCTATCACGCGTGACCAGGTGGAAACCTGCGCCTTCAACCTCGATGAGCCTATCGCGCACATCGATCTGGCTGACTGGGCCGATATCATGGTTATCGCACCCGCGACCGCCAACATCATCGGCAAGCTCGCCTCCGGTATCGCAGACGACCTGCTCACCACAACCGCGTTGGCGATGCACACGAAGAAACTCATTGTCCCGGCGATGAACGTGAATATGTTCGCCAATTCCATCGTGCAGGAGAATCTCGACAAGCTCAAGAAGCACGGATGGATGGTACTTGAACCGGAATCGGGGAGACTCGCCTGCGGTTACGTTGGCAAGGGACGCTTCCCCGCAACAACAGAGATTGTCTTCGCCATCCAGACCTACCTGAAGTATGGTCGTGACCTCGAAAGCAAGCGGATCATGATCACCGCTGGAGCATGCCGTGAACACCTGGACGAGATGCGCTTCCTGACCAACCATTCCTCCGGCAAGACCGGACTTGCGCTCGCCAGAGCAGCTTACCTTCGCGGAGCCGAGGTTACGCTCATCCACGCTCATCTGGACGAGCCTCTGCCCCACTATTTGGAGGGTATCCATGCCGAGACAGCCCATGAGATGCTTCAGGCTTGCCTCGAGCATTTCCCAAACTGCGACATCCTCTTCAAAGCTGCGGCTGTGACTGACTACACTTTCGCCGACCCGGTATCTGGTAAGATGAAGAAATCCGGTGACCTCATCCTCCCAATGAAGCGCACGCAAGACATCCTTAAAGCACTGGGCGAAGCGAAGAAACCGCACCAGATACTGGTCGGATTCGCCGCAGAAAGCGATGATGTCGTGGATAACGCCCGTAAAAAATTGCAAAGCAAGAACCTGGACTTCGTATGCGGCAATCTGATACGCGTATCCGGGCAACTGGACTCGCACTTGCACGTCATCTCGAAGAAGGATGTCACAGAGCTTACCGGCAGCAAGTTCGATCTTGCACACAAGCTGCTCGATATCATTACGGGAGCAAAACGATGACCATCCTGATCACCGGTGCAAACGGCAATATCGGCGCATATCTCGCAGAGAAATTCTTGAACGAAGGACACAAGCTGATCCTATTCTATTATAAAAACGACAACCGCATCGCGCACCTTCTTGATCACGCGGACGTCGAAGCGCATCGCGTCGAGCTTTCCGATTGGCCCCAAGTGAATAATACAATCGAATCCTTACGATTCAGACCTACAGTGCTCATCCACACAGCGTCAGTCCGTAGCACCGATTTCATGCACCTCTCCCAGACCGATCCAGAGCACTGGAAAGCGACGCTCGACAGCAACGTACTGGGCTGTTATCATATCTTGAAAGCGACCGTTCCGATTCTTCGTGAAGCAAAGCCGGGTCGAATTGTACTATTCGGATCCGATGTAAGCCGCATCGGGCTCATGAACGGAAGCGCTTACGCCGCATCCAAGGCCGCTATCACAAATATATGTCGTACAATCTCACTGGAGGAAAAGGACATCCTGTGTAACGTCGTATCGCCCGGACCCGTTGAAATAGATGACACTCATTTTCCGGGAATGTACCGTCTGTTCCGCGAGGAGTACTACCGCCGTCAACTAGCGCGTATCCCGCTCGGAAGGCTGGCAAAACCGGACGACATCTATGGGATGTGCAAGTTCCTGGTCTCGGACGAAAACAGTTACATGACCGGCGAGGAGTTTTTCCTTACCGGGGGAAAGATTTAATCTATGAATAAATGGTTCATCGCACTAACGTTCCTAGTAATCACCGCGGCACTCATCGCTGTCAATCCGGGCGAAAGCCTCACGTTCAACGTGAAGTACGCCGGTGTCAGCGCTGGTAAGGCAACCATTACCTATCAGCAAAGCACACTACGTGACACAATTCCAGTCTTCGAAATAACCTCGAAAGCGCGGACGAATTCGTTCTTCGACAATTTCTACAAGGTTCGCGACGAAATTTCTTCCGTGTGGGACGCAAGCAAGCATATTACCCACAAGTTCAGCAAGAACCTGCACGAAGGCTCGTATCGTCAGTTGCGTATCCACTTCTACTACCCGGAGCAGGGCTTCACGATCTACAATCGCTACGACTTCAAGAAGCAGCAGATGAAGGAAGATCGCTTCGATATCCCCGAGAACACACAGGACATCCTCAGCTCGCTCTACTGGGTTCGTTTGCAAGACTTCGCGCCTGGCGACACGCTCTACGTGAACGTTGTAGCCGATGGAAGAAACTACCGCGCTACCGTGCTGGTGCATAAATACGAAACGCTGGACACCATGTTCGGCGAGAAAGAATGTATCCTTGTCGAACCGCTCTTGCAGGGAGACGCGATCTTCAAGCAATCGGGACGCATCGAAATCTGGCTGACCAACGACGAATTCAAGATTCCCGTTCAAGTCAAAAGCAAAATTGGACTCTGGAACTTTTATGCCATCCTCGAAGAATCAAAAAACACCGGATATTGAAATACCCTACCAGTATCGACGTACCAGCTACGAATACGACCTTCCCAAGGAGCTGATCGCACAGTACCCACTCGAGAATCGTAGCGGTTCACGACTTCTTCAGCTCGGGCGTCAAAGCGGTAGTATTAACCATACTCAGTTTTCTCACCTTCCCGAGTTGCTTCACGAAGGCGACTTGCTCGTTATCAACCGCACAAAGGTCATACCTGCGCGGATCTTCGGCAAAAAGACGACCGGCGGCCAGGTTGAGATATTCCTTCTCAACCACTTGGAAGGAAGCCGCTGGGAGTGCATGGTTCGCCCATCGGCACGCACGAGAAACGGCAGTCGCGTGATCATTGGGGAAGGCTTTGAGGCGGTTGTTGGCGATCGGACAGAAGAGCACAACCGGGTAGTGGATTTCGAGCACGATGGCGATTTCTGGCAGCAGCTCGAGACCTACGGAAAGATGCCACTTCCGCCATACATCGAACGCGAGGCCGAGGATAAAGACAGGCAAACGTACCAGACCGTCTATTCCGAGCAACGCGGGTCGGTGGCGGCGCCCACGGCGGGACTTCATTTCACCCCCGCCCTGATGGAGCAGCTCCGTGAGATGGGAGTTGAGTTCAAGGAGGTGATCCTGCACGTCGGTCTGGGCACGTTCAGGCCTGTGCGCACCGAGGATATTCGCGAGCACCAAATGCACTCGGAGTTCTGTATCGCCCCGCCGCAGACCGCTACCGCGGTCAATCTCGCAAAGCGAGACGGGCGCCGCGTCATTGCTGTTGGAACCACCAGCATGCGCACACTGGAATCGTTTGCCGAGGGTGGCGAACTGCTTTCCGGTGAAAAATGGACCGATCTTTTCGTCTATCCCGGCAAGCAGATCCAAATACCGGACGGTATCATCACAAATTTCCACATGCCAGGCTCTACGCTCTTGATGCTCGTATCCGCCTTCGCTGGCTTCGACAACATCATGGAAGCATATCGCCAGGCGGTCGAGATGCGCTACCGATTCTTCAGCTACGGCGATGCCATGCTGATCGTGTGAGGAAGAAATGAGCGATTTTGAACATACATTATTCGACGAGATCATCCATCTGAAGCGCGTTGGAAGCACCACTACCAAGGCTGAGTCCATGGTTCGCAACCGGAACGTCTCGGGCAACTTCCTCATCTTCGCAGATGAACAATCCTCCGGCAAAGGCAGGCGCGGCGCATCCTGGCACTCACCCGAAGGCGGTATATGGATGACCCTCGGACTCTACAATCTTGATGCACCGTCAAACTTCACTCTCTTCACCGGCGTATGCGTATACCAAGCGCTGAAACAGTACATCCCGGATGGCGACCTGCGGATCAAGTGGCCCAACGATATTATGCTGAACGATCGCAAGATCTGCGGTATCCATACAGATCATCTGGCTTTCCAGCATTATCATCTGGTCGGCATCGGCATCAATGTCAACAACCGCGAGTTTCCCAATGATCTAGAAGGTATCGCGTCCTCGATCTCTGTCCTTACTGGACAGGAGAACGACAAATACGCCATCATGCGAACGTTCTTCGATATCTTCGCCTCCAGACTGCCCGAATTCATCGAATTCGGCTGGGAGCGTTTTTTGAGCCTCTATCGCGATAACTGCTTCCTCAAAGGTAAATCCATCGCTATCGAGACACCATTCAAGAAATTTGGAGGAACAGTCGTCGGTATCAACAAAGAAGGCGCTCTCCTTCTTCGCCTCGATAACGGCATGATCCAGCCATTCTATGGCGGTACCGTCGTACTGTAAAAATCAACTCTCCGCACATCAGATTTGTTCGATCCTGTCATAACCGTGGTGTTTCGCGCCATTATATCCATGTCCGGTAGTCAGGATGGCGCGGTATATCCACGGGTATGACAGGATCGGGCGAAGATGCGTGCGGATGCAATCTTGATCGAGTCACGTGATGCAAAACCAGAGAAATGGATGGAATTTGTACGACTAAAGGTGAAGAAAAAACACCCTGAGCGGCAAGCCACCCAGGGTGCAGGTAAAATGTAATATTTACGTTATCCTAGGATTCCGAGCAACACACCTGCGGCAACGGCCGAGCCGATAACACCGGCTACGTTTGGCGCCATGGCGTGCATCAGCAGGTAGTTCGATTTATCGTAGGCTCTGCCCACGTTATGAACCACGCGCGCGCTATCCGGCACAGCAGAGACGCCAGATGCACCGATCATGGGATTGATCTTTTCTTTCAGGAACAGGTTCATCAGCTTGGCAAAGAGAAGTCCGCCTGCTGTAGCAGCGCAAAACGAAAATGCGCCCAGCGTGAAGATCTTCACCGAATCGACCTTTAAGAACACATCGGCCTGCGTACTTGCACCCACGCTGAATCCGAGTACGATGGTAACGATATCGATCAACGCGTTTCGTGCCGTGTTGGCGAGACGCTCAGTCACACCGCTTTCCTTCAGCAAGTTTCCGAAGAAGAGCATACCCAGCAGCGCGGAAGCGCCCGGAGCGATACAAATCGTAACGATACCGGCAATCAGCGGGAAGAAAATTTTCTCACGCTTTGTAACAAGCCGCGGTGTCTTCATCTTGATCAGGCGTTCGCGCTTGGTAGTCAGCAACCGGATAATCGGAGGCTGGATCACAGGTACGAGAGCCATATAAGAATAGGCAGCAATCGCAATAGGCCCCACAAGGTGCGGAGCCAGCTTGGACGAGAGGAAGATCGAGGTCGGGCCGTCGGCACCGCCGATGATTCCAATCGCGCCAGCTTCACCAATGGTGAATCCCATGAGGATCGCGCCGAAGAACGTCGCAAAGATACCAACCTGCGCGGCTGCTCCCAGAAGGATTAGCTTTGGGTTGGCAATCAAGGTCGAAAAGTCGGTCATTGCACCAATTCCGAGGAAGATCAGCGGAGGATAAATACCGCCAGTCACACCGAAATACATCTGGTTGAAGACCGATCCGAGGTCGTACACACCGAGGCTTCCGGGGATGTTCCCCATGATGATACCGAATCCGATCGGTACCAGAAGCAGCGGCTCGTAGTCTTTGGCGATCCCCAGATAGATGAAGATCAGACCAACGGCCATCATCACGCCATATTGCCACGTGAATTGTGTAAACGCCGTCGTGCTGAAAAAGTGAAATAATTCCGCCATATCAGTCTCCTAATTCGACCAATATGTCGTTTTCCTGGACCGTGTCGCCTTTCTTGACCCGAACCGATTTCACCTTACCAGCATATGGACACGGAACTTCAGATTCCATCTTCATTGCTTCCAGGATCACAACGGTCTGCTCTGGCTGAACCATATCGCCTTCCTTTACCTTGACGTCCAGAATGACGCCCGGCATCGGAGATACGACATTCTTTGCTCCAGCAGGTTGTTGTACAGGCTGCGGTTTGCTTTGCGGTCTGGCTTTGCCGGTAATGCCTTCGCCAACCGGTTTCGCCGGCTTGGCAGCAACAGGTTCCGCCGGTTTCTCAAAGCCTTCCATCAGGATCAACGCTTGTGCTTCCTGAACCGTCTCTCCCTTCGAGCACTGGATCTTGGTTATCGTGCCGTCAAACGGCGCGACAATCTCCGATTCCATCTTCATCGCTTCCAAAATCACCAGAACGTCACCAGCCTTGACCACATCCTTTTCCTTCACAGGAATCGAAAGGATCACGCCGGGAAGCGGAGCCTGGATCTCACCATTCGCACGGGCACCGGAGGAAAGCCTCGGTACGCTTGCAGCGGATGGATCGGAACGAACCAGCTTGGGAGAACTGCTGATCTCATCGTTTTCGAGCTCAACAAAGTACTCGACATCGTTCACAGTTACTTTTGCGGTCAATCCGTCATACGTACGTACGCGTGCGTTATAGGCCTGACCGTTTATCTTCATTCGATATGTTTTCATGATCTCCCCTTCGCCTGAAAGTAGGTTTGATTGGGCATTGCATTCCTGGACGATCCCCGCCACAGTGAAAGTGGCGCACGTTTCCAGGTCAGGATCAGCTTCTGGCGCTCTTCCGCTTCAGCGATATGCATATGCAGCGCAGTAATAACGGCCACAATTGCATTGGTACTGATGTCGGGCTGCGGACCGGTAATCTTGCCAATCGATGTCTCCACCGTCTGGGTCGCTTCGGGTTTCTTCTTTGTACGATTCAGATGCTTGATCTGAGAGATGATCATACCTGTAACGATCAGACTGAGGAACACGACAAGCATACCGATCACGGTAAGAGAAGTGCAAAAGCCCATCAGATTACCATGGAAATCGGCATAGATATCGTCCAGCTTTGCTCTCTGGATACCTAGCTCACCGATTGTCGCTGTCTGGAGGGTACCATTCGGCACGTCCAGATGTTGCATGAGCTTTTTCACCGGCATCTTCATCTCGTGAGCTACCTGACGCAGCGTCATATCGTTCGTGACGGTGAATGTCTCATCAGCAAACAGGCCACCCGCAACCAGCAGTAGCAGAAGCAATGACAGGATCTTTCTCATGTCATCTCCTTCCCGTTATAACGGCATGTTGCCATGCTTCTTGGGTGGATTGGTATCCTTCTTGGTCGCGAGCATCTCAAGCGCTCTGATGATCCTGAAACGCGTCACCGAAGGCTCGATCACGTCATCGACGTAACCTTTCTCAGCAGCGGAATAAGGATTCGCGAATTTATCGCGGTATTCCTGTTCCTTCTCCGTCAGAACCTTCTCAGGATTCTCCGATTCCTTGGCTTCCTTACGGAAGATGATCTCCACTGCGCCTTTCGGACCCATCACAGCGATCTCGGCCGATGGCCACGCATAAACCATGTCCGCACGCATATGGCGACTGTTCATCACGCAGTACGCTCCACCATAAGCTTTACGCAGGATGACGGTGATTTTGGGAACCGTCGCTTCCGCGAATGCAAACAGCAGCTTTGCACCGTTACGGATGATACCATTATGTTCCTGGTTCGAACCGGGAAGGAATCCTGGCACGTCCTCGAGAACAAGAATCGGGATATTGAACGAATCGCAGAAGCGGATGAACCGGGCAGCCTTAATGGATGCATCGATATCAAGCACACCTGCAAGGAACTTTGGCTGATTTGCAATGAAACCTACTGAATAGCCATTCATGCGGCCAAAGCCAACCACGATGTTCTGAGCATAGTTTCTCGCCACTTCGAGGAACTCACCGTCGTCAACCAGAATGTTGATCACATCGAGGATGTTGTAGGGCTTGTTGGGGTTATCCGGGATAATCGCATTGAGCTCTTCGTTCTTGCGATCGATCGGATCGGTGGTCGGGACATAAGGCGGGTCTTCCATGTTGTTGGATGGCAGATAGCTCAGCAGCTTTTGGATCAGGAGAATTGTCTCCTGCTCGTTATCGGTGATGAACTGTGCCACACCGCTCTTGCTGGCATGAACTTGCGCTCCGCCGAGTGCCTCGGTCGAAATATCCTCGTTGAGGACGGTCTTAACCACCTTGGGGCCGGTCACGAACATATAGCTCGATTCTCTGTCCATGATGATGAAGTCGGTAATCGCAGGTGAATACACAGCACCTCCGGCACACGGGCCGAGAATTGCCGATATCTGCGGGACAACGCCCGATGCCTGCACGTTACGCCAGAAAATCTCCGCGTAACCAGCAAGGGCATCGACGCCTTCCTGGATTCGAGCGCCACCGGAATCGTTGAGTCCGATAACCGGGGCTCCCACTTTCATCGCCATGTCCATGATTTTGCATATCTTGTCGGCGTAGGTTTTCGAAAGGGATCCGCCAAAGACCGTGAAGTCTTGAGCGAAAACATATACTACGCGCTTATTAATTGTAGCGCAGCCTGTTATGACGCCGTCACCGGGAATTCTACTCTTTTCGAGGCCGAAATTGTGACTCTGGTGCTTGACGAACATATCGAATTCTTCGAAGCTTTCAGGGTCCACAAGCGCTTTGATGCGCTCCCGCGCGGTCATTTTGCCTTTGGCATGCTGTGCGTCGATACGTTTCTGTCCGCCGCCCAGTTCTGCTTCCTGGCGCTTTTCACGAAGTTGGATAATTTGGTCGTTAATCTCCATGCTATTCTCCGTGTTCCTTGTCCTTGCAGAGCTCCAGGAGAACGCCATTGGTCGATTTCGGGTGCAGGAACGCAATGTCCGCACCATGAGCGCCCGGTCTGGGCACCTTATCGATCAGTCGGATACCGTTTTCTTCCGCCTTCTCAAGTTCTGCAGGCAGATCGTCAACCGAAAGCGCGAGATGTTGAATGCCTTCTCCACGCTTCTCGATGTATTTAGCGATGGGGCTGTCTTCCGATGTTGCGGAAAGGAGCTCGATTCGCACATCTCCAACGGAGATGAAGGCTACTTTTACCTTCTGCGATTCGACAACTTCCGTACTTTCGACCTTAAGGCCCATCTTCTCGTAGAACTTCGAAGCTTCTTCCAGGTCTTTGACAGCTATGCCGATATGACTGATTTTTTTGATCATATTTATCTCGATTGGGTGTTGTCAGCCAGCTCGAAACCTAATTTCATCGCTTTGACGTTCATGTCCACGTAGTTCGGCTTGACGCTCTCGCGAATGCTGCGTTCCAGCGATTCGGGGGTAACGATTCCGGTCTTTTTAACCAGGAATGCCAGTGACAGAATATTGGTCGAAAGGGGTGAACCGAGTTTCTCGATAGCGATTTCGGTAAAGGGAATTTCGTAGGATTGAGAATTGAGAAGCGAGATATTCTTCACGAACGTGGTATCCGCGATCAGAATTCCGTCCTCTTTCAGGTCGTACAAGTATTTATCGCATGCTTCCTGTGTCAGCGACATGAGGATATCGAAGTTGGTCGCTTCGGGATAAAAGACCTCGTCGTTGCTGATGATCACGTCCGCACGGCTGGCGCCACCGCGTGATTCCGGGCCATAGCTCTGGCTCTGCGTCACACGATACTTCTCGTACATGGCGGCTTTGGCGAGAACGATCCCCGCAAGGATCAGACCCTGACCACCGCTTCCGCTCAGACGAATTTCACTCCGGAAGTATTGGGGTTCTTTGGCCTTCATTTCTTCTCCTCCTTGCCAGCAAGTTTGGCGATGAGGTTAGCATAGCGCTCTGTGTATTCCATGGATTCCTTCTGTCTGAAGATACCGCGGATGATCTTACCCTCACGCTCTTCTGCCGGAATCTTTTCGGCGGCTTTCATGGTCAGCGAGTTTTCCTGCAAATACTTAAGCATCTGAGGAGCGCTTCCCTTCTTGTTCAGGCGGCCGTAGATAACCGGGCAAGTGCTGGTGATTTCGATCAACGAAAAACCCTTGTGCTGGATCGCCTTCTTGATATAGTCCTGCGTTTCGTTGGTATGGAACGCGGTAGAACGGGCAACGAATGTCGCGCCTGCGCCCATAGCCAGATCGCAGATATCGAAGTCGGGATCGATATTTCCAAACGGTGTGGTCGTGGAGATTGCTTCTTCCGGGGTTGTTGGAGAATACTGTCCACCGGTCATACCGTAGATATTGTTATTGATAAGAATGACCGTAAGGTCGATGTTTCTGCGCGCGGCGTGGATGAAATGATTACCACCAATCGCGGTAGCGTCGCCGTCGCCGGTCACAACGATCACATGAAGTTCCGGCCGGAACATCTTGATGCCTGTTGCGTAGGCAATCGCGCGTCCATGCACTGAGTGCAGGGTATTGAAGTCGACATAAACCGGCATACGGCTCGAGCATCCGATACCGGAGACCATCACGATGTCATCACGGTCCAGTCCGAGCTCGGAGATCGAACGAATGATATCGCCAAGAACGATACCGTTGCTGCAGCCGGCGCACCATACGTGCGGGAACTTCTTATTATGTCTCAGATAGCTATGGATGGTTTTTTGTGGTATCGCTGCCATCAGATCACCTCCTTAATCTTACTGAGAATGCGACGTGGTGGGATCATCTCGCCATCGAAACGCTGCATCGGGATGATGTCGCCATCTTCCTTGTCTTTCGCGAGGCGTTCGATTTCGTGAATGAATTGTCCCTGATTGAGCTCGGGAACGATCACAGTGTGGACGTTCTTGAGCATTTTGCGGACGGCGTCGTCCGGGAAGGGCCAGATTGTCAGCGGACGAAGAAGTCCAACCTTGATCTTTTCGGCTCTTGCCATGTTGATCGCAGCTTTTGCTGAACGAGACACGATACCTGCGGCAAAGATGGCCACTTTCGCGTCTTCCATCATGTAGCTTTCGATCTGAACCAGGTCGCGGATGTTACGGGTGATCTTCTTTTTGAGCCTGTTCATCATATCATCGACTTCGTTCGGCCTGTTGGTCGGGAAACCCTGTGAGTCATGCGCAAGGCCGGTCACATGGAAACGATAACCTTCACCGAAACTCGCCAGCGGCGAGAGGTATTTCTGGTTTTCGTCGTAGTGCTTGTACCACTCTGGCGGCACGGTAGGCTTGATACGGTTGATGATGCGATAACGGTTCACATCCGGCAATTTCACGGCTTCACGAAGATGCGCGATAACCTCGTCCAGAAGCAGCACAACACAGGTGCGGTACTTTTCGGAGAGGTTGAATGCACGGATGGTCAATTCATAGATTTCCTTCACCGAATCGGGATAAAGGACGATCGCTGGTGCGTCGCCATGCGAACCCCAGCGGGATTGCATGATTTCGCCCTGAGCGGGACGGGTCGGCAAACCGGTGCTGGGACCGCCGCGCTGCACGTTGACAACCACGCAAGGCGTCTCCGTGATTTTCGCGAATCCGATACTCTCCTGCATCAGCGAAAAGCCGGGGCCGCTGGTTGCGGTCATTGCTTTTGCGCCAGCCAGGGAAGCGCCGATGATTGCGCCAATACTGGCAATCTCGTCTTCCATCTGGATAAATTTGTGACCACGCTTAGGCAGTTCACGGGAGAGGATTTCGGCGATTTCGGTTGAAGGGGTGATCGGGTAACCGGCAAAGAAATTAATACCGGCAGCAAGCGCGCCATTGGCAACTGCTTCGTTACCCTGCATCAGAACGTATTTATCTTCTGCTTCCGGCTTCTCAATTGGTTGTTCAGTTTTGACGGTTTTGGGCATGCTTTCCTCCTATGTACGCTTTGCGCCTGTGATAGCAAAGTCCGGGCAAAGACGGTCACATGTTCCACAATGAATACATTTTTCCGGGTGTTCGACATAGGGAGCGCCATCCGGTTTTCGACTCAATACACCAGTAGGACAGAAGGAAACGCATATACCGCATCTCTTGCACCAGTTGTAGTAAATATAAACAGGCGACTTACGATAGTCGCCAGCTGTATTTACTTCTGTTACTTCTACTTCCATCTTTTCCGGAGAGTCTTCCTCCAGGATGATCGTTCCTTCGCGATGTTTCTCCAGTTTTTCCTTCATCTGAAGCTCCTCCGCTTTGAATTGTGCCAAACCTATGAGTGTAGTTTTTTTGTACAAGATTTTTCTGAAAAAAGTATCTCACACACTTGAAGGCTAAATGAAACTGCTTCAATAATGTAGATTATGCATACAGGAATCGGCTTCATATATGTACAATACAAGGGGTTTACGCGAAGAGGCAGGAAGCCGCTCACATTGCGGATAGTACAATGATTTTCTCAAGAGCGTTGCAAGCTTCTGTTAAATCCGGAGGACCGATAAAGAAAAAGGGCGTCTATGAAAGACGCCCTTCAATATGAGACCTCAGATGCAGCTGAATTATTTCAGCATGAGCATCTTATGGGTTTCAGTCTGGCTTCCGACCTGCAGTTTGTAGAAGTACACACCGCTGGAAACAGACTGGTTGGTGTTGTCGGTACCGTTCCAGGTGAAGGTCTGGTTGCCGCTGTCGAGCTTGCTGTCGACAAGGGTCTTAACCAGCTGGCCCTTCACGTTGTACACGGACAGAGTTACATCTGACTTCGCCGGAAGGTTGAAGCTGATGTTGGTTGTCGGGTTGAACGGGTTCGGGTAGTTTGTCAGATCGAAGCCAACAACTTCAGGAGCGGTCGGATCGTCGTTTGCGACGATGGTAGGAAGACCTGTGAAGTCGATGTCGATCGAGGTGTAACGGATCATACCACCATCATTGGAGCCGAAGCCCTGAATGAAGGAACCGAAGCTGTTGTCATCAAAGAACATAAGGTGAAGCAGACCGTGGTTGTCACCCATATCTTCAACAACGTCGCCAGGATATACGTAGCAAGGAATCATGCCTTCAAGTTCAGGTGTTTCAATCGAGTTAAGCATGATCGGTTCGGACCAGTGCTCGCCATTGTCAGCGGAAAGGGAGATTGCGATCTCGGGAACAGTTGCCCAATCAACGTAATCTTCATCGCCAGCCTGATTGTAGAACAAGCTCTTGGTACCGTCTTGCCATACGCTGACAAGCCAGTTATTGTCTTCGTTACCAGCAAACTTGAATGAGTTCTCATGGAATGAGGTATCCCAATCATAGAACCATACTGGCCAGTAGTTGTTGGAAAGAACATATCCGTCATCGGAATATTCGTCGATGTTTCCATCCTGATCTTCATCCCAGGGCAGATACGGGAAGACTGCGTCTTCACTTGTGCTCTGCGGATAGAGGTCGCTGAATGTCATAGACATGTCAGTCGGATCGAAGGTCACTTCTTTCACGTAGCTGAAATATTGCCACAGGTAGTGGTCGCCAGCAGCGTCAACGTGACCAAGAATGTAGTTACCGAAGAAGTGCAGTTTGCCCTGACCGTCGAAAGTAGCCATCGGGTGGCTGCTGCTGGTGAAGTCGAAGAAAATTTCTTCGCCAGCTTCGAGGTCTGAGAAGTACGGAGTGTTATCTTGGTTAAGCGGCATATCTACCGGAGCGGTTGCATCGACTTCAACGACATCCCAGTCGCCTTCTGCCCATGTGTCGTTGTAGAAAACGACCATGTCAGATCCGTCGTGTTCGATATCGTCAGCTGCAAGATAACCGATCATTGCGATCTGGCCATCGTCGTTGCAAGCGATACCCTTGTTGTAGCGACCCCAGTTTCCATTGTCTGCGTTGTAAGCGTCAAGAAGCGGGAACGTAAGGAAGTTCCAATCAAGGGAACTAAGTGTGCCGGCTTCAAGATCGGAGGTTTGGAAATCAGCATAACCAAGAAGCATGTTTTCCGAAGGATCGGCTTCATGGGTGGTGTAGTTGCTTGCCCATGCATAGATGCGACGTGATCCGTCTTCATCGTAGGTCGGGCTTTTTACAACGTAAACATACGGCCAGATGAATTCATCATCAGCGTAGGGCGGGATGAAGTCATAGCCAGACCAGTCGTTGTTGTCGATCAGATCGAACGGGGTGCTGATAAGGCCGGGAGACTGAAGAAGATGATAGGAGTCGTATCCAAGAGCATCTTCGTAGATTGTGTCGTCATCGATATCGATGTGCCAGATTGCCAGCGGATCAAAGGTCTCGGGATCGAGATCCATACCGCAGTAACCTTCGTTGATATCGGACTGGTTGAGGTAGTTGCTCGAGTTGAGCGTGCCGTCGCCATTGATGTAGGCAATGTAAACACGACGTGCTGCAGAAGCGGTTTCTCTAGAATGGAAAACCATATAAAGACCGTTGCTGCCAGCGTTGGTCGGATCGTATTGCACGCGGAGCGGGCTGGAAATGTAGCTACCCGGCATGTAGTCGTAGTAGCTGGTCTGAATGTCAATGGGCTCAGTCACAAAGTAGTACGCCGGAGCGTCACGGTCTGTGGTGATAGCCTTATGGTCGATTCGGTCCATCACGATATTCTTCGTGGGGATCGCTTGTTGCACTTGGGCAAACATACTGCAGGCCAATGCTGCAATCATGAGAGCCAATACTAATCTCTTCATAATTCCTCCTCGATTTTGTTTCCTATTAATGCATACCAGAAATTCGTTTTTATGTTAAAGGAATCCGGAGACGGCTCAATGTCCCCGGATTCCCAACAAAAACTAGAACATCAGCTTAAGAGAGAGGCGATGAGCGCTCTCCATGAAGCTTTCTTCCAGATAACCCATGTTCGTATAAGCATAATCCACGTGGACTACGGCAATACGATTCGGGATCATAAAACCAACACCGAAGGTCGGGCGGGGATCACCGTCGCTGGTGTCGTAGTTGAACTGAACACCCGTACGCAGGAACAGAACCGAGTACTTACCTTCGAAACCGAGGTTGAAGGTCTCTTCACGGTCAACCACGTTATCGATCTGGAACGATGCGATAAGGTAGGTTTCATCCTTGCGATAGAGGTCGCCACTGATACCGAACGAGAACTGCATAGGAATCTTGAATTCCATTTCGTCGCGGTCTTCGTCCACCAGGCCGTCACCATCATTGTCCAGAAGATCGAACGGATCTTCGTCGGTCTTGCCGTCGTTGTCGTTATCGACTTCGTACTTCAGGTCGGGACCGAAGTTACGCATGGCCATACCGATGGTAACGTTGCGCCAGAGGGTGTTCAATCTGGTTCCGACGTCAAACGCGAAACCTTCGACTTCATACTCGTACAGCTCTTCGCGAAGATACTTCGCGGTAAGGCCGAACGAGAACTTGTCGGTGAACATGCTTGAATATGTCAGACCAACTGCGAGATCGCTACATGTGAACTTCTCGCCGGTCGGGCCGAACGTCTCTTCAGTAGTGATGTCCATATCGTCCATGTGAAGATACGAAGCGCTGAAACCGAGCGTCGCGAAATCGAAATATTTCGAGTACGCCATGTATTCGTGCTGAATATCGGCCGGCCAGTTTGTGTGCGAGAACATGATCTGATCTTCTTCCTTTATTGCTAACCCAGCAGGATTCCAATATATGGAAGAGATATCATCAGCAACCGGGGTATAGGCTTCACCCATACCAATTGCTCGCGCATCGACACCGAGTTTCAGGAACTGAAGACCCGCTGTACCAACCTTGGCGAATATTTCTGCATTCAAAGCAGCCGGAAGCAAGGCGATTGCGATAAGTGCTATTATTAACTTTTTCATCGTTGCCTCCCTAACGTATAATCACGAATTTGCCGACTTTTATGTCACCGTTTTCCTTATTCTCCACGGAGAACAGGTAAACACCACTAACTACGATCTGATCGTTCTGTGAAAGGAGATCCCAGGAGTGGATACCGGAATCGGTAACACCGCTGTTCGCTGCCTTGCTGGTTGTAATAATGTCTTCTTCATAGCTGCCGTAATGTTCGATCTTGTCAACAAGGTCGCCAGCGAGCGTGAAGATACGGATGGTACAGCGTTCGGGAAGGTTCGCAAACCAAATACGGCGACTCTTGTCACCCTTCGGGTCGTTTTCCCGACGTCCATCGAAATCGCTCAGACCGATATACGGATTCGGAACGACATAGATGTCATCCATCTTTTGCTTTGCGGATGTTCCAGGGAAGAACACCTGCATGTTTGCCGCTTTACTTGATTCAAGTGCAAGCAGATCATTTGATGGCATACCGCGGTCGAATGCAGAAACCGTCAGGTACAGCTCGACACCCTTGTATCCAGGATAATTCGGCTGGTAGCTGTAGTACCTTCTGGCAAGACGTTCGAGATGCTTTTCAGTGAAGTCAGGTTCGTCCTGATATGACTGACCAGCGTGTCCATCGAGTGTGATGAGCTTGTCGTCAACCAGTGCGAGGAACAGTTCATCCGAAACCTCAGGATTCTTGAAGATCAGCTGTTCGTTCTGCTTTGCATTGTAGAGCGGGTTGTCAGTATGTGCATTAAGAAGTGAATCAATCTTCGCCATCGAACTTGCAGCCGGGGTATACAGCGGTAAGCCGTAAAGCGGATCGCCAACTTCGTATTGGACCAGTTCGTACAGGTCATTGAGATGATAGTACTGGTGGTTGTATTCATAGTTGTCATCCGTTACGAGCGGAGGATTTCCAGGATTGGAAGCTTCGCCAGCATACGGAAGACCACGGTCGATACCAAGTTCACCACCGAAGTTCCAGTAGCCAGCGCTTGGTTTGTCAATTGTACAGTTATAGTCAATGTAGTCCTGATCGGTATCGATCTTATCCCACTTGCGGTGCATAACCCAGTTATCTTCAAGACCGGAGCCAGATCTCGTCCAGACGGTGTAACCCTGGAAGTCGTGACGCAGGCGGTCTGCCGTGATCGGGTCAACAATCGCATTCGGATTGTAATCGGGATCATCTTCGGTTACGCTTGGATTATAGCTCGGAAGTGAGCTATCGTCGCTCTGGTAACCGATCTTACCTTTACTAACGGCTTTTACGTCGTAGGTAAATTCGGAGCGGTTGTCCCAATAGATCGTGAAACGACCATCGTTCATTTCAGCATAGATATTAGGAATGTCCGGAGGCTCAGGCGGATTGTAGTGTGCGAATGTATCGGGCAGAATTGCAGTCGTCAGTGACTGTGCTTCGCCATAGATTTCTTTCGCCCATTCAGCAGTCTGTTTGAGTTCTTCGACGGTGTCGCCAGGGAACACGGCCACAACGATTTTCATCGTCTTGCCGGGTGCAAGGTTCCACGATTCGTCGGTTGGTTCTTCGAGACCCAGTCCGTCGCCAGAGAAAGCGAACAGGTAGCGGGTATCGTCCGGATCGGACATCTGATGTTCAGGGAAATCCCTAAGAGAGGTATATTTACCATCGTCAGGATTAAGACCGGTCAGCAGCCAGTATTTCTGGTTCGCTGTCGGGCTTCCAGAGTGTGTGAGATCACGCGGGTCCTCATCATCTGGACCATCGCCTCGGTTCCAATACCAGCAGGAATAGTTCAATGAGTCGGGATGCGGGATCGGCGTACATACACGCGATCCAACGTATCCGGTCGTAAGACCCTGATCCTGGTCTGCATCGTATGTATAAGCGAATTCGTATCCGTCGCCTGAAACGTAGCTACTGATATCGTCCAGAGAACGTTCGTCGCCACCCCAGGATTGAGGTCCGACGTCAGAGTCCATATACACACCCATTGCACAGTCGAAGAGCGTATCAAGATCGTTCATGTTCGTGATATCGAACTCGACATAGACAAGGTTCTTGATGTAGTCATAGCTCCACTGGTAGCTCATCTGACGAATCATCACACCCAGCGGGAAGTGATTGTTCGATGATTTGTTGCTGCCCCAGTGACGTTCCACACCGGTTTCAAACGGGCTGAAATCATAGTAATAGCTGATATAGTCCTGTTCAGACATCGGGTAACCGTCTTCATCGGTAAGACCGTCCATATCATCGTCATATGGGTTCGTGAAAGCCCAGGCAGTTGTCGCCTGAACGCCCTGGTCTTCTGCTCTGCTCAGATCAACAAAACCGAGCGGGAACCAGATTTCCTCATCGACAGCTTTAAGGATAAAAGGAATCACATCGCTGTCTGTAAGGTATTGTCCACCGAGTCCATAGAGGATGTCCGGAAGTTCAGCGCCATCGCGCATCGGGAATCCGAATCCTACAGGGTCTTCATCGATGAAACCGTCGCCGTCATCATCTTCGCCGGCACGGCCATTCCAGATCGAAGCGGTCATAACCGTATCGACCAGGTTATACATACTGTGTTGTGCACTCATAGCGCTCTGTTCTGCAGGGTTGTATGCCGGCAGAAACTCCATCAGGTCCGCATCACCGTCGAAACCAACTGACACGAGGGTATCGATAACGCGTGGCAGGTCCGAAGTCCAAGCCGTGTCATCGCTCGTGATATAGTCCGATTCGTCGATCGGAGGCCAATGTGCCCAATACAGGATTCTGTTTTCCTGATTTCTCCTGATTTTCTTAGCGCCAAACCACAGAGCTCCCTGATAGAGGTAATCGATACCACTACCGCCCGGATATTCGAGCGAGGGCCACTGTGGAGTTATATCATCTCCGGAACCAAAGAAACCATAATTACTCACGCGCAGCCAGATATTACCAACATTGTGTATTCTGTCTTCGAGGTCCAGCTTCTTCGTGTATTCGACATCCGAATTGGAACGCCCCATCAACGAGACTGCAGCCAAACTGAAGACGAATAACAAGATAATCGCTGCTGTTTTTCGTGATCTCATGCAAACTCCTCCAACACTCCTTGATTAATTTATCACATTTAACGAACGTTAATCGAGTGAGAAACCAACGGGGAATACTACCCACACTGCGACCGGCTTACCGCCGCTCTTTGCAGGTGTGAACTCCCATTGTTTCACCGCTTTTACAGCCGCTTCGTCCAAGCCGTCAGCTCCGGGCATAAGCGATTTTTGAACAATCACCGCTCCCACGGAACCATCTACCAGAACTTCCACTTTCAGCATAACTTCGCCTGTGATATTCATGCGCTTCGCAAAATCTGAATATACCGGCTTGATCTGCTTGATCGGAACTGGTGGATCTTCGTAAGGAACGAAGTCCGGGGTCATACCTTCTTGTCGAGTAACCGTCTCGATGATATCTTCGTAAGGCTTGAGTTCGGTCTTATCGATGGTATCGACAATCTCGATATCCTCATCATCATCACTCAAATCATCTTCGATAACGATATCAATAACGGGCTTGACCTGCTGTTCAGGCGGTTTGATTTCTTCTCTGATTTCCGGGATTTCTTCCAGTTTCGTTACTTCCAGAATTTTCCTCTCGTAGGGCTTCACTTCAATTTGAGGCGAAACCATAAACGAGAAGAGCAGGAGTAGAATGGCAAGAGCCATTGCCTTGTCATAATAACTACTCGCTACGTCTTTCCAATCTCGAGATTGATATTGTTTCATGGCGTCCTACCTTCTGAGTTTCGCTTCGAACGATACGCGAAGAGCGTCAACTTGTCGAAGCTGCAGCATGATATCGTGCATCGTACGATACTGTGTGTTTTCATCGGCCCTGAAACAGGTAATCAAGTTCGGATCTTCCAGGCGTTTGTTGCCCATAATACCGGCAACCCTGTAAAGCTCCGAATACTCGATCGGATAATCATCGATGGATATAAGGTTATTCTTATCGACGTAGATTGTGGCAGCATGCTTTCTGGGGATCTTTCCCTTTTCCAGAATCTCTTTGCTCGCCTTGGGCATCGTAATGTACTTCAGCCCTCTTTCTTTGACAAATACGGTTGACACCATGAAGAATACCAGCAAGAGGAAAGCGATATCCGACATGGATGAATTAGGAATCTGAGACGAGGGTTTCTTCGTTTTTACGATCTTTGCCATAACTCACCTCCCTAATTCAACGCATTGGTTGAGAGCGAAATTTTTTCGGCACCCGCGAGTTTTACCTCCTCGAGTACGCGAACCATGAATTTGTATCTCGACATGCGATCCGTACGCAAAGAAATCACCATATCCGGGTTATTCCGGATTACATCTTCCACTTTTGCTCGGATACCAGTTAATGGAATTTCAACTTCATCAATCGTGACGACTCCATCCTGTCTCACATAGATCTTGGTGATGTTCTCGTCTTTGAGTTTCACTTTCGTATCTGCATTTTCGGATGCAGGCGGAAGCACGAGACCAAGACCTTTCTTGATGTCGAATTTGGTGGTCGTCAGAAAGAAAACGAGCAGAAGGAAAGCAATGTCAGACATGGAGGATGTAGGGATCCCATCAAGTGACCGTTCCTTCTTTCTCTTAATCATTTATTCCCCCCGAGTATTTTCAACGATGGTTTCGATGAGTTTCTCGGAACCTTTCTGCATATCCATCACAAGGCCATCGACCATGGTGAGGAACATGTTATTGAAGAACTGGATCGGGATCGCAACAGCGAGACCGGCAGCAGTTGTGATAAGAGCGATCTGAATACCGGAAGCAACGATCGTAGGCTCAACTTCACCAGCCGCTGCGATATCCTTGAATGCCTGGATCATACCGACAACGGTTCCGAAGAAACCGAACATCGGTGCCAGGTTGATGGTGGTTGAAAGCGGGATAAATCCTTTTTCAAGGAACGCCATTTCAAGCACGCTCGCGTTTTCGATAGCTTTCTCAACAGCCACGACACCCTTATCAGCTTTGAGCAGACCCATGTGCATAACGGCAGCAACGGGGCCCTTGGTGTTGGCGCAGATCTCTGCGGCTTCGTCATACTTACCGTTTTCGACCAGCGGCATCACCTTTTCGAGAAGATGATTCACATTGATCTTGGCATAGCTCAGAGATACGAGCTTCCAGATAACGGTTGCCACAGCCCAGATAAGAAGAACGAGCATAGGCCACATAACGAATCCACCTTCCTTGAACAGTTGCACAAAGCCGCTGCCAAGAAGCAGAGTCGCGATATCTTCAAGAGCGGATGTGTCACCCGCAGCTTCCTGTTCTAATGGCATCTCTTCGGTTGTTTCAACAGCCTGAGTATCCTCGACCACGGCTTCGGTATCGACGGCTTGTGCAGCATCGTCGGCCTCCGCAGCCTGAGCGATCAACGCAGTCACGCTGAACATAAGCAACAAGCTCAGTAACGCTATCGCTGCTATCTTGTTCCTTTTCATTGGTTTTATCCTCCTAAATCATATTATATTAGAAATTAAACGATATTCCGAACTGGATCGTACGACCAGAACTATAGTTGCTCGGGTTATCATCCGAAATCGAATCCATCCATCTCTCTTCCTCATAAACTGAATCGTTCGAGGCGAGGTCACCGTCATCGTTCGGCAGTCCGGTCACGTTGTAAACAGACACAACGTTTTTGTGGTCGAAGATGTTATCGACATCGAGGTAAACCTTGAAACCAAGGCCATCGTCGTTCATGTCGATTTTCTTCGCGATACGTATGTCGGTGCTGTAGTTCCATTCTGTTCTTCCGTTGTTCGGGTCGAGGTCGGATGTATTGACATTGGATGCTCCATCGGCTACGTTATACTTTGTATACGGCGAAGGAGAACTTGCGCCGAATACCAGCGTATAGTTGAAGTCACCATAAGCCGACAGCGGGATCAACTTGTCAAGAAGCACCCAGCCCGGGAACAGAACGATGTTCAGCGGGGTGATGTAGGATTCTTCATCTTTTGCCAGACGGAACTGGGTATTGATGCTGAAGTTATGGCGGATATCCCAGTCGAGCGGGAATTCGCGAAGCGATTTATTCTCGTCCTGCGTCACTTCGCTGGAGTGGTTACCAGTAGACCAACCCATACCGTAAGATACGGAACCCGAAACGAATTCGGAAAGGGTCTTCTGCAGGTTGATGTCGATACCACGGGCCGAGCCGTAGTCAACAGAGATATAGCGGTAATACTTCACTGCCGGATCGTCAGGATCCGAATACAGCTCGGTATTCACGTAGTTATACATGTTTTTATAGTAAGCCTGGATTTCGATGACGTAGTCTTCGGAGAACTGATGCTGAACACCAGCTTCGTAGGTGATGGTTGTCTGCGGGTCGAGATTCGGGTTACCCACGACGATTGTTTCATCACTTTCAGCAGCGTCGCTCGGATCCTTGCTTGTAAAGATATACTGGAACTGCGGTAGCTGATACTGGTAGTTATACACGAAGTGGAACACGTCTTTTTCCGAGATCGGGAATGTAACACCGAGTCGCGGAGACAGCATGTTCTGCATGCGATCGGAAGACTTGAATTCTCTTTCTTCGTATGAGCCGTCGATCTTGCGAACTTCGTAGCTCTTACCAAGGTACCACATATCGTAACGGAGACCGAGGTTAACGTGCATACCTTCCCAACGCATCTGGTCCTGAATGTACCATGCAGCCTGGAGCGGCTTTGCCTTGTAACCATCGCGATCACCCGAAGATGCCAGCGCGGCTTCGAGATATACGTCCGGATCATAGAACAGCGTTCCGGTGGAATCGCCGTCCGGAGTGTAGCGGATACTGTCAACGACGCCGTTAACATAGATGTCGGTCCAGCTCACGATTGCGCCATCGATATCATAGGTCGTATCGGAATACGAGAATGAACCGGGGCTGTCTTCATACAGATTTGCAAGATAGGATGTGAAACGGCCCGGGCGAATCATCCAGGGATCGTACACACGATTCTTCTCCAGCCAGTGCTGCTGAACTTCAAGACCGGTTTTGAAACCGTGAATGTCATTAAACTGCCATTCGAAGTCAGCTCTGAACTGAAGGTTCTCGGTGGTATCGTCGAAGGTTTCGTCATAGATTGTACCGGGAGCGCTGAATGTCGGAACACCAACTTCTTCGGTACTGCCGATAACGGTATAGGTCCATTCGCTTCCTTCATACATCGGCATCCAGGTTTCGTTCTCTTCATCCCAATATTCGTCGATCACGTAATCCTGATCGGCATCGAGCGGAGTGAAACCGAACTTGGTGTAGTCGGAAAGGCTACCAGACTGGTCATAGGCGTTAACCGGATCGTATGTTCCGCCTTCGCGGAAATAGTCGGAATCACTGATACCTTTCGGGCCCTTTTCATAGGTCTTTTTGTAGTAACCCATCTTGATCTTGAAGTTCGCGGGTCTGGCCCATGCAAGCGTCTGGTCGAAAGTCGCCAGCATCTGTTGCTGAGTCTGTTCGACTTCAACATAGTGTTCCATCGCGTACTGCCATACATATGCCCACGGTTGGCTCTTGCTATAGTCGCCACGATAAGCGAGCGTGAAGTTGGCAGTTGGGCTGAACTTGTACATGGTTTTGATATTGTAGTCATACGATTCGTAATTACGATCGAAGAAATCTCTTTCATCGTACGGATCATAGGTGGGATAGTCATCGTGCTTCAGGATGTTACGAGTAACACCTTCACTGTTCGTATAGACAAATGCAGTGTTGGGGTTTTCGTCATAATAGTCTTTGTAGCGACCATCATAAACATCGTATCCACCGTTTGCAAAGAAGGTCCATTTGTTTTTGAGGATCGGACCACCGATCATCATTTTAAATTGGTCCTCATTGATATCGGGATTGTGACTGTACTCGACCTTTCCATCGTACTCGGTCGGGCTTCCGGAACGGGTCACAATGTTGACCGCGCCAGACTGAGCGTTACCGTATTCAGCGGTAAGACCACCGGTCATAACCTTCATATCGGCGACCGCGTCCAGGTCAACTGTAAGTGCGCGTCCGCCATCCACCGGGTCAGACACCGCCATACCGTCAACCGACCAGGTCTGTTCATTTGAACGACCACCGCGGATATGGAGTTCACCACCGGTCTGAACTGCGCCAGCCTGCATCGCAACGATACCGTCGATATCGTCAACCGGCAGACCTTCAATCGATTCAGCGGTGATTGTCAAGCCAGAACCTGCCTTATCGGCACGAACAAGTGATTCCTTGCGTTCACGAACGTCGATACCTTCGATTTCCATGTCAGCACTGATCATAGAGAAATTCACGGTAGACACTTCGTCCACGCGGATCTGCACGCCTGTTACCGTCTGCGGATGGAAACCACCGCGCTGACAGATCACATCGTACGTTCCAGGAGGGATATTGATGATGATGAATTTACCTTTGTCATCCGTGTTCGCACCAATCTGCGTATCTTTAAGAAACACATTGGCATAAGGCACAGAATTTCCATCGGCATCCTTCACCCGTCCCATCAGGGTTCCGGTCGTACCAGCAAATAGTGACATACTGAGACCAAGCATTACAAGCAGTGAGATAATTGCCTTTCGCATCGAAGATCCTCCCTTTTATCTTCTCACAAATCCTTTTTTTACATTTGTCAAAAACATTCCGTCGAAACCAGGATGTCAATTATTTTTTTAACTCTATCTTCACTGATTCCGGCTATATCCTTCTGTTCCACTCCGTTTTTTCGTACTTCGAATTTGCCAGCTCGAGTGCTAACACCCTTTCTTCCGGCTTAATAGATGAAATTTCGAAAAAATCGCATTCCACCCAATTGCCCCGAAAACCCTCGGCAAGGTTTGCGATGGCGGTCTTGTCAGAAATTCGTAATCCGATCGCTTTGTCAATCGATATTGTTTGTTTCTCGAGAAACTTTCTGACCCGATTACGGACTCCGTCCGAAAGATCCGGCAGTAAATCCGCTATTTCCGATTGATCGTGATGCAACAGAATCGACCCGTGCTGAAGAAAAGCGCCATCTCTTCTTACCTGCGCACTACCCACGATCTTCCTGCCTTCAACGGCAAGCTCGTAGCGAGAAGTGCTGGTGAAGCATGGATTCGCAGCTTTGCGCTGGTCTTCCGTAGAGAGCTTTCCCTTCTCCAGTTCCACATTGACACCCATCAGACGCAGTCCATCCCGCAGCGCTTCACTGATGCGCACATAGATATCGGTTACATTACCGTCCAGCGATCCGCCCAGGGGCGCGATCACCGCGTAGGTTACCTCATCCTTGTGCAACACAGCTCTTCCGCCGGTGGGACGACGCACGAAACCATAGCCGAGTTCGCTCAGCACGTCGAAGTCCGCTTCAGAAGCGCTTTTCTGATGGTAGCCGATCGATAGAGTTGGAGGTTCCCAGCCGTAGAATCGGATGGTCGGTACGGATTCACCGCGCGCAACGAGAGAGAAGATCGCCTCGTCGATCGCCATGTTTTCCGCGGGACCATGATTCCCGTCTATCAGAATCCTCCACTTCGTTTTCATTTGAGTATCACCTTCTTCCCGGTTTCCGATGCCGACACGATCCTTCCAATGTCGAATCCATCCGTAGCGTCGATAATTGCCTCCGCCGTGAGGCTATCACACACCACAATGTATCCGACGCCCATATTGAACGCACGGAACATCTCTTCTTTTTCAATTTCACCATAGCGCTCGAGCGCTTTAAACAGCGCTGGCGCTTCCCAGCGATCAGTATATATCTCAGCTGCGACACCATCTGGGATAACCCGCTTGAGGTTGCCCGGGATACCGCCGCCGGTGATATGCGCCATACCGTGAATCTTCTCCGGTACGGCCCAGTCTTTCAAATCGCGATAATAGGATCTGTGAACAGCCAGCAACGCATCCGCGACGGTGACATCCATTCCGGGCATCGTGTCGTCGATGGTGAGGCCCATTTTCTCGAAGACGATCTTGCGAGCCAGCGAATAACCGTTCGTGTGCAGCCCGGTTGACGGAAATCCGATCACGCGGTCGCCCACTTCGATCTTCTCGCCGGTGATGAGGTTCTCTTTTTCCACAATACCGATAATCGTACCGACAAGATCGAAATCGTCTGTCTGGTAGATGCCGGGCATTTCAGCCATTTCACCGCCGATCAGCGCCATGCCATTCTGTTTACAGGCGGTGGTCAGTCCGACGATGATCTGCTCCGCAATTTCGGGAACCATGCGTCCGATACCGATGTAATCGAGGAAGAAGAGCGGCTTTGCGCCCTGCACAAAGATATCGTTCACGCAATGATTGATCAGGCACTGCCCTACCGTATTATAGCGCTTTGCCTTCTGAGCAACCATCAGTTTGGTCCCGACACCGTCTGCACTCGATACCAGCACCGGTGCTTTCCATTCGCTCATATCGAGCGCGTAGAGTCCACCAAAACTGCCGATATCGGTCAGCACGTTCTTATTAAAGGTTTCGCGCACGAGGGGTTTGATCCGGTTGACGGCATTTTCACCGGCTTCGATATCAACACCCGCTTTGCGATAATCCAGCTTATCCATTATATTTCTCCTGAACAGGTATTTCCGGATAAAGAAAAACCTCCAGACCATTACACAGCATCGAAATTACCTTTCGCACAAGGCTCGACATATGTAATCGCGGAGGATGTTCCACGACGCGCAGTCATGGCAGTTATATGACAGTTGAGAGGATAGAGGTTTCGTTTACGCACTAATTCATAGATAAGATATCTCGTTTCAATCATAATGCAATTATTTTTGTGAGCGCGTCTCTTCTTGCCTCGATTTCGTCCCGGGTAGATTCCTGAAGAATCCGGATACTGAAATCTTCGATGTTCAACGATGCACAGACAGTCCCATAGATCATTGCATGCTTGATAGCACCTTCAGTGAACTCGCCCCGTTCGGTAAGATATCCCAGGAAACCACCGGCAAATGAATCGCCAGCGCCAGTCGGATCGACGACGCGCTCCACCGGATATACCGGCACGGAGAACAGCATGTTTTCGCCGACAACCAGAGAGCCGTATTCGCCGCGTTTCACGACCACGTATTTGAGGCCGTATTCGAGCGCTTTGCGGGATGCCTTATAGATATTGCCAACACCGGTAAGCATCTTCAGTTCGTCTTCGTTGATGAAAAGAATATCTACACGACGGATCACGGCTTCGAGCTCTTCTCGTGCACCTTCGATCCAAAAGTTCATTGTATCGCAGGCGACCAGCTTCGGGGTTTCGATCTGATCCAGTACTGCAAGCTGAAGAGACGGTTGAATGTTACCAAGCAGCACTACTTCGCTGTCTTTGAACTTCTCAGGAAGAACCGGATTGAATCCGGCAAACACGTTGAGCTGCGTATCTAGCGTCTGCGCTGCGTTGAGATCATCGTAATACCCCTTCCACCGGAAGGTTTCCCCCGCAACAATATCTATTCCGCAGGTGTCAACACCACGACCGGAAAGCAGATCCAGATGGGCTTGTTCAAAATCCTCACCCACAACGCCGACGATTCGAACCGGGCAAAAATTGGACGCCGACATCGACGCATAGACAGTCGATCCGCCGAGGATATCTTCAACCTCGCCGAATGGTGTGCGAATAGAGTCCTTCGCTACCGATCCAATGATTAGCAAATTCATGGTTTCCTCACTTCTTCCGTTGTTGTGGGGGATTCACCCCAGAAAAACGTCCGCAGCCCCTTGCCGAGACCGAGGTATTTGAAGAGTGCCAGCACGAAAATCAACAGAATGACCTTCTTGATCCAGCTACCCCAGATCTCCGTACGGCTCTTCCTTATTTGCGAATATCGTTCAAATATTCGGTCTTTTATTTCCCGCATGACGCGATCAGATAAGACTCAGCAATCCCGCCTCAAAGCGGTTGAGCCCTTCTTCGATGTTCTCCATGCTGTTGGCGTAGGAGAAACGGATATAGCGGTCGGCTCCAAATGCTGAACCGGGCACCAACGCAACATGGAAGTTGTCGATCAGGTACTCGCAGAGCTCGACGGAGTTGGTAATATTCTTCTTGTTGTTGAAGAGATAATACGAGACATTGGGCATCGCATAGAACGCACCCTTTGGCATCGCGCAGGTAATATTCTTCATACCATTCAGGCGATGGACCAGATAGTTCCGGCGCTCCTCGAACACCTTCCGCATTGCCTCTGTCGAGCCATCATCTTCACTCATCGCCACAAGTGCCGCACGCTGAGCCACGGAATTGACACAAGATGTCAGATGACCCTGGATTCGTCCAGCACGCTTGATGATGTCTTCGTTCGCTGCGGCATAACCCACGCGCCAACCGGTCATGGCATACGCCTTGGAAACACCGTTGATCACGATAGTGTTATCACGGACTTCCTTTGAAAGCGATGCTATAGAGACGTGTTCTTCACCGTCGTAGATCAGCTTCTCATAAATCTCGTCCGAGATGATGATGATATTGTGTCGGAGGCATACCTCTGCAATCTTTTCCAGCTCTTCGCGAGTATATACAATACCGGTAGGATTGTTCGGTGAATTGATGATCACAACCTTGGGCGTACTATGAGTTTGGATAGATTCTTCCAGTTGCTCCGGGGTTATCTTGAATCCGGTCGTACGGCTTGTAGGCAACAAAACAGGCAAAGCATCCACAAGATCGACCTGAGAAATGTAGCTTACCCAGAATGGTGTCGGGATAAGCACCTCGTCTCTCGGATCGCAGACTGTCATCAGGATTTCCATGATCGCGGTCTTCGCGCCTGGAGTTACCAGGATCTCTGAGGGTTTGTATTCGAGATTGTTTTCGTTTTTCAGCTTACGGCAGATCGCCTCCCGCAGATCGGGAAATCCCGCGGCGGAAGTATAACGGGTGTAGTTATCATCAATCGCTTTCTTACCTGCTTCCTTGATGTAGTCAGGCGTATCGAAATCGGGTTCGCCCACACCAAAATTGATCACATTAATGCCCTTACTTTTCAGTTCAGTGGCTTTATTGGATACGGAAAGAGTGGGGGATGGTTTGATCGCTTTCGCTCGGTTGGCAATCTTGATCGCCATAATCAACCTCTTTTCAAAATTTTGGTTACGAAAATCAGACAGGGAAATTTGTCAATGTATCTTTTCCGAAGCGACTGATTCGCATTTATTATAATGAACGCATTCGATTTGTGGCATATCGGCAACCGCATTTATCAAGAAGCGATCCATCCCACTATTTTAAGATTGACATCTGTCAATTCCTGATTAGTATCTTATTGTAATTTCATCTAATACACTTTTCCAAAGGAGGATTCGTATGCCATTAGTAGCATGGGATGACAAACTCAGTGTGAAAGTAGCCATGATCGACAATCAACACAAGAAATGGCTCGACATGATCAACGACCTTCACGAAGCCATGCGTTCGGGAAAGGGAAACGATATCATGGGAAAAATCCTGAAAGGTTTGCTGGATTACACACGTACTCATTTCTCAACAGAAGAGCAGCTCTTCCAGCAGTACAGCTACCCAGATGCTCCGGCTCATGTCGATCAACATAAGGCGTTCATCAAAAAAATCGAGCAGATCAAAACTGATTTCGATAGTGGCAGCATGGGCCTCTCGATCAAAGTCATGACGCTTCTAAAGGACTGGCTGGTCAACCATATAAAAACTGTCGATCAGAAATACTCGGACTTCTTCAATGAACAAGGATTGCGCTGACAATCAATCCGATTCACCAAGATTGGTAACCACATGATATCAGTGGGGTTTAATACATGCCACTAGTAAAATGGGACAGCAATCTAATCGTGGGAATACCTGAAATAGACCAGCAACACCAGATTCTGATTCGAATAATCAATGATGTTTACGATTCGGTTAGCAGCGGAATTGAGAATGATGTGCTCGATCAATCCATTCGTCACCTATCTGACTACGCTCAAGTGCATTTTTCATCGGAACATCGGTTGTTTGAGGAATTCTCGTATCCACAAATGGAACAACATGAAGTCGAACATGAGAGATTCACCAGCAAGGTTGAAGAACTCAGGAATGACGTCGAGCTTGCCAAACCGGATCTGGCGATCAAGCTGATCAGCTTCCTGACCGAGTGGTTATTGGCGCATATAAATGACTCGGACCAGAAGTACGCCGCGCATATAAAAGCATTTGATCAAAACAAAACGAAGAGCGCTACCCATCTTGAGTAGCGCTCATCGTTTCTGGTATACAGCGAAAGTTTACGCCTCGGCGGGAGGATCGAGTTTCAAGACATCCTTGATAATTTCGTGGAATGTCTTCTTGGGTAATGCACCCATCGCCATCTGAGGCTGCCCGTCCTTCGGGATGAAAAGCAGTGAAGGGATGCTCTGAATACCGAACATACCAGCCAGCTGCTGCTGTTCTTCGGTATTGATCTTGTAGATCGCAAGCTTCTCACCGTATTCTCCCGATAATTCTTCCAGCACAGGCGCAACCATCCGGCACGGGGCGCACCAATCTGCGTAGAAGTCGATGATAGCGGGTTTGTCACCGAGATAGTTCCATTCTTTGCCGCTCTCGAAATCGAAAACTTTTTGTTTGAATGTATCCAATGTCAGGTGTTCCATGATATCTCCTTATCTCATTTTTGAGACATGATATTTATTTATTTCATAATGTCAAATATTTTGTGACGGAAAAATTTCACGCGGAGAAGTTTTTTTTCGATTGTTCGTGCTATTCAGTCGCGGAGATATCGCCGTATTCTTCTACATTCCAGCACATTAAGACGCCATCTTCATATCGAAACACGCCAGAATAAAATCCCGGTTTGCCCAACCATTTCAGGAATATTTTATCGCCTTCCCATAGATTCAGGTCGAGCAATTTCTCGTTCGGAATCCATTCCAGCTCACCCTCAGGAGATTCGATCAGATCACCGTTGAAATCATGCATCTCAAAAAGGTATACATACCAGTCGTTTATGCCATCGAAGAGCGGGAAGGTAAGTACACCGCGCATGTAAGGGTTATTGACTGTCAGACCCGATTCCTCGTACACCTCACGGATAGCACATTCTTCCGGTGATTCACCGGGTTCGAATTTACCGCCCAGCCCATTCCATTTCTGCTTATGGATGTCGTCTTTCTTGCGGTTGCGAAACAGCATCAAGGTGCGATCCTCATTGCGCACGTAGCATAACGTTGCGAGAATCGCTTTTCTTCCAGTAACGTTATCTGTCATACTAATCAGCCAATGGCATCACGAGCCACATGATGAGATAGAGAATCACGCCGACCCCGGACGCGAACCCAAGAATGATGAAACCCAGCCGTACGAAACTGACATCCCAACCTGTATACTTTGCCACGCCACCGCATACTCCCGCGATGATTTTATCATTCGCCGTACGATACAGACGGTCTTTCTTCTTCTCGCCACCATCGTCCTCGGGGATAGGCTCCACATCGATAATCTGCGGATCACTCTCACGCGGAAGAATGAGCATCAATGCCAGATAGGCAATAATCCCGTAGCCACCCAGAATCGTAGCCACAACGAAGATAATTCGCATATAATCTGAACCGATTCCGAATGATTCGGCCAAACCACCGCATACGCCGGCGAGCTTCTTGTCTCTATCGCTCAAATGTAGCCTTCGCATCGCAATGCCTCCCTTTCTATATTTGTTACAGCCGATATTAACATTCTGCAATTAGGCGTCAAATAAAAAAAACGAACTGGCATCACATAAAACACCCAATTCATTTTCTGCTTGACACGTTTCGGATATTTCCAAATATTAGTAGCATGATGCTACTATCATAGAGGAGCGAATGAATACGCACGAGACACTAACCGGGTTGCTCAGAGAGATGGGACTGAACGAATTGGAAGCCACCATCTATATCTGGTTGCTTGAAAACAAGCGAAACACCGGCTACAAGATAGCCGTTGAGATCGGCAAGCCGGTCGCCAACACTTACAAAGCGCTGAAGAGCTTGGAGAGTAAAGGCGCGGTGATTAGCGACAATACCACAAGCAAAACCATCTTCGTAGCAGTACCGGCCAATGAATTCTTGAATAAGCTCGAGAGCGAATTCCAGCGCCAGCGCGATCAGATTATCCGCGAAGCAAGCAAGCTTGAGGTTAACGAAACCAGAACCGGTATCTACGAACTGCAATCGCTGGAACTTGCTTATGAGAAGGCAATCTCGATGATCGAAAGCGCACAACACCAGCTTCTTATCGACAGCTTTCCAGCTCCGCTGGAGGTTTTAGAACCGCATCTGCGCAAGAAGAGCAACGATGAACTCATGATCACGCTCAAAAACTACTGCAGTCGTCAATTCGAGAACATCCGCCAGATCTACGCCGTCAATTCCGAACTCGTGCTGAAAGAACTCAAGGGGCATTGGCTCCTGATTGTCAAAGACGCTTCCGAGGCCATGATCGCGCTGATCGACCACAATGGCCGGGATCTACTGCACTGCATCTGGACCAGAGATCCGTATATCTCGATCGTCCTATATAATGGCATGCTGAACGAGATGAACCTATCCGAGCTTTACGGCATTATCTTCAGTAATCGCCCACCCGAGGACATCGTCTCCGAGATCCGCAAATCGATCGATAGTTTTCAGATCAATTTCGAATATTTCGTAAAAACAGAGAAGAATCTATTCAGGAGGAATAATTCATGAAAAAGATGAGAAAAGCGCTATTGCTCATCATGCTGCTGACACTGGTGACACTTCTGTCTGCAGAGAGTATGCTGTACGAAGTAAAAGGTACACACAACAAGGTCTATATACTGGGTTCTATCCATCTGATGCCGGAATCGGCTTACCCACTCGATAAAGCGATCGACGAAGCGTTCGATGCATCGGATGTGCTGGTCGTCGAGCTCGACGCGTCACAGATCGATCAGGCAGAAATGCAGCAATTCATCGGTGCAAACGCATTCCTGCCCGAAGGTACGCTGCTCAGCAATATGATTAAGCCCAAGGAATTCCGCTCACTTACCGAGAAATTCGAGACCATGGGTATTCCGCAGGCAACGATGAACAAGTTCCGTCCGTGGTTTGCCACGCTTAGCCTCAGTATGGGAATCCTGCAGAAACTCGGGCTTAAAGCCGAAGTAGGCGTCGATATGGTTTACCTCGCCAAGGCACACCTGAAAAACATGCAGATCATCGAGCTTGAAACCATGATGTCACAGCTCAAGATGCTAAGCTCACTTCCGGATAGTGTTCAGGTCGATTATCTGAATTACTCCCTGGAGGACTACGATGAGATCGAGAGCGTATTCTGCGAGCTGCTCAAGGCATGGAAAACCGGCGATGCGAAGAAACTCGACGAGCTCTCCAAGGGCAAAATGAAGGAGCTTTCCAAAGACCTGCCCGGCATCATGGCTTATTATGACAAGCTGTTCACCGAGCGTGACGGCGAAATGACGGACAAGATCATCAAGTTCGCCAACAACAAAGAAAAACACACCTATTTCGTGATTGTCGGTTCCTTCCACCTCGTGGGAGACGATGGAATCATCAAACGCCTAAACGACAAAGGAATAAAAACCATCCAGCGATAGGAGGTTACCATGAAAGGAAAGAGTGTCGGTTTCTTTATCATCTCCAGTGCCATCATCTGGGGTGCGGTCATGATCGGAGTTACAATTCTCGTGAAAGACTCACCTAATAAGCACATGATCAACATGATCCTGACAATGGGTGCAACGACGCACTTGCTGTTCATCTGGGCACCACTTGGTGTTATGTTCAAGAAGATGAAGGAGCAGCAGAAGAAGGAAGAATAGGCTATCCATCTCAATCCATTTCACAATTGTTATTCATGGCATCCTGATTTCCATTCTGGATTCGGGATGCCATGAGTTTTTCAACGGTGCTCCGATGGTTAGCACCAACAGATTCATTGACAAAATCTGCCCGAGGAGACAATCGAGAAATTACACGGTATTCAGGCAACAACAATGCAATAAAAGGAGATGCGTATGGCAAAGCAAACGGTTATCAAGGCAACTATGCTTTTTGACGGAAAGACAAAGCAGGAGAACCGCTGGATCACCGTCGAAGGCACGACGATCGTCGAGGTATCTGACAAGCAGAAGAAGCATGACTTCGAGGGTTTTGTTACACCTGGATTCATCGACGCCCACTCCCACATCGGAATGAACCGCGATGGCGAGCCGTATCAGGAAGAAGAAGCCAACGACCACTCGAACCAGTTTCTACCGCTGATCAATCCCATCGACAGCATCTACTACGATGACCGCGCCTTCAAGGACGCTGTCGATTTTGGTATCCTGTACAGCTGCCTCGTTCCGGGAAGTGGTAACCTACTGGGCGGCAAAGCGATGATCATTCGCAACTTCGTGAAAAATCGCAAGGACGCGATGATCAAACATTACGGCTACAAGATGGCGCTGGGCTTCAATCCACGCTCCACTACCGACTGGAAAGGCGAGCGTCCCAACACGCGTATGGGTGTCTATATGATGCTGGAAAAGAAATTTGACGGCGTCCTGCAAAAGAAAGCGAAAGCCGATCTGGCCAAAGAAAAGAAGCTGAATGAGCTCGAGAGCAAGAAGAAAGAGAAGAAGCTATCAAAGAAGGAATACGACTACGAGAAATCGGTGATCGATCGCGAGTACGATTTCGAATTTACCAATGAAGACAAAGCCATCCTGGAGCTGCTGAGTGGCGAGAAGATCGCAAAAGTTCACGTACATAAAGACGACGATGTGATGTACCTGATCCACCTCGTGAAAAAGTACGGCCTGAAAGCTACTGCTGATCACACCGCGGACGTCTTCAATAAAGACACATTCGACGAACTTGCAAAGGCCGGAATCCCAGTCGTGTACGGCCCCATGGGAACCGTTGGATACAAAGTCGAGCTCAAGCACGCGTTTTACGAGAACGCCCATCTGCTCATGAAATCCAAGGCGTTCTACGGTTTAATGACCGATCACAGCGTGATCCACACCATCTGCCTGCGTGATACGCTCAAATACTTCCTCATCCACGGAATGTCCGAAGAAGAGGCCATCTCCATGATTACATGGAAGAATGCAAAAATCCTTGGAATCGACGATATCCTCGGAACCATTGAACCCGGTAAAATAGCCAGTCTGATCGTGTGGGACAAGAATCCATTGCACCTGGCGGCGTTCCCATCGATGGTGATGGCGGAAGGCAAGATTATCAGGAAGAGGTAAAAAGGAGAAACGCTCCACCGGTAAGAGCAACAACATGAACTTCAGCAGCGAAGAAAATATCTTCAGCGTATCGGAAATCAACCGGCACCTGAAAAACGTGATCGAGACAAACATCCCGAACCTGTTCGTGGAAGGTGAGATCGCCAATTTCACCAACCACTTTTCCGGGCATATGTACTTCTCGCTCAAGGACGAAAGCAGCACAATCCGCTGCGTCTTTTTCAAGACTTGGAATCGCTATCTTGACTTCAAGCCCAAGGACGGCGACAAGGTTATCTGCGGCGGCAAACTCGGTGTCTATGAAAAGAGCGGCAGTTACCAGCTAAATGTCACGCGTATGTATCCCAACGGCATGGGCGACCTTCAGTTACGCTTCGAGGAACTCAAGCGTCGCCTCTCCGAAGACGGTCTGTTTGATCAGGAGCACAAGAAACCCATTCCGCGCTATCCGCAGAAGATCGGCGTCATCACTTCCGCGACCGGCGCGGCGTTTCAGGATATCCGCAACGTCATCTCCCGTCGCTGGAGCTGCGATGTCGTCCTCTACCCCACGAAGGTGCAGGGCGACGAAGCACCAAGAAGCCTCATCGAAGGTATCCGCTACTTTTCACAGAGCGACGTCGATGTGATCATCATCGGACGCGGCGGTGGAACACAGGAAGATCTCTTCGTCTTCAACGACGAGATGCTCGCACGCACCATTTTCGATTGCCTCATTCCGGTGATATCCGCTGTCGGGCACGAAATCGACTTCACCATCTGTGATTTTGTCAGCGACCTGCGGGCCCCCACCCCATCGGCTGCGGCAGAAATCGCAGTTCCCGATCGAACCGAAGTACAGCAGACCATCGATGCACATCTCCGCCAGATGAACCTGATCACTCGCGACCGGCTCAATCGCCTGCAACGCCTCCTGCAATACCACGAGAATCGGCTGGATCGCTCAAGTCCACTCACGAAGCTACACACGCACCAGCAACAGCTTGACGAACTCATCTACCGCATGCTGCGTACCGGCAGGATGATCGATTCCCGCAAGAACAACCTCATGATGATTCAGGAACGATTCCGCAGCGCGATGAAAGCAGCTACCGGAGGTTTCTGTCGCGATTGCAGATACCGCCTTGACAAACTAACCGCACGTCTGGTCAATAGCACCGAGCGACTCGTGGAGAGAAAGCATACAGCGCTCGAGATTCAAGCTGGGCTGCTGGAAGAACTCTCGCCCAACGAGGTGCTCAAGCGCGGCTATGCGATTACCCGCAAGGCAGGCGAAATCCTGCGCTCCGTTCAGCAGGCGAACATCAGCGACACCATTCTGGTCGAGCTTCGAGACGGTAACCTGAACTGCGAAGTGCGCGCAATCGAAAAGAATACGGAAAAAGGAGCCGACATCACGTGAATCGGTTTTTCTTGCTGAGTCTCCTGTCGTTGTTGATTCTCTGTAGTGCTGTCAGCGCTGAAGTTCGCGCCGTATGGGCACCCGTGTGGGATATCGACACACCCGAGAAGATCGACGAACTGGTGAAAGATTCCTATCGCAGCAACTTCAATCAGATCATCGCCGAAGTTCGCTATCGCGGCGATGCCATGTATATTCCCAACCGCACAAACGACGATTTCCCCAATCCCGAGCCGATATGTTACCTCATCGAGAAGAGCGGATTCGATCCACTTCAATACCTGATCGAGCAGGCGCAGAAGCACAATATTGAAGTGCACGCCTGGTTCACCGTGTACGTGGTCACGCCACACGAAGAGACCAATATGAGGCCGGGAAACGTTTACTACGAGCACCCGGAATGGATCACGGTCAATAATCACGGTCGCAAGATGCGTATGACCGAGCATGAAGGCGCGTTCTTAGATCCCGGCATTCCCGAAGTGCAGGATTACCTCACCAACGTTATCCTCGACGTAGCCATGAATTACCAGATCGACGGCATTCACCTCGATTACATCCGTTATCCTGAATTCAAGCTCGGCTACAATCCTCTTGCGATGCAGCAATACGAACTGGAGACCAAAGTCACCACTGAAACCGCCTGGCTCTACTGGCGTCAGCGACAGGTATCGCGCCTGGTGTCGCGCGTTTACGCAGAAGTTAAGTCTATTGACCCCCGTATTGCTGTGACTGCCTCGGTCAAGCCCGATATCCGCTCCGCACGCAGCGAGCATGGACAGAACTGGATGGAATGGATCGAAAATCAAACCATCGACTACGTCTATCTGATGGCCTACACACCTTCCGATAGCGATCTTGAGCAGCAGCTCGACAACCTAGCAGTTTATGATCAGAATGATCGCATTGTCTGCGGTTTGCGTGCATGGATCGACCGCGGTTCGTATTCCGTGAAACGAATTTGCAGTAAGATCAAATCGGTTCGTGACCGGCATTTTGCCGGAGTCGGACTCTTCTACTACACCGGCATGAAAGAAAACGGCTACCTGGATGAAATCAGAGATGCCCGTTTCCAGAAGAAAGTCTCTACCGCGCAACCGGTACAGGATCAGGGTATTATCTTCGGATATGTAAAAGATGCCGAGGGCAATCCGCAAAACGAGGCGGAGATTCTGTTGCGTCCAACCGGCGCGATAACCCAGACCGATGCCAACGGCTTCTTCCTCTTCACCGGGCTGCAAAACGGCACCTATACACTTCGCGCGCAGAAAGACGGCGTCACGCAGAGTCAGCCCGATCTTTCGCTGGACGACGACAATCGTGTCAGAATGGTGCGATTTGCGTTTTTAGATACCTTCGATGACTCGATTGATGAAGAAGTTATCCCGCTCAAAGCGTACGGCAATCACAAAGAAATCGTGCTGCACTGGCTGATGGATGAATGGAGTCCCATCTCCATCTACCGCAAGGAAATCCCGCATGGAGGATGGTCGGGCATGGAACTTTTCGAGCTTGAACATATCATCGTGGATTCCACCGATTTTTGGGTTGATGAGGACGTCGCGATCGGGAATCAGTATTATTACCGTATCATGACAGCCGACGATCGCCAGAGCGATGTCACACTCTCAGAACTATCTTCCGGCAAGCTGCCCGTGGAAGTCTATATCTACCCCGACAAGGGGGAAATACGGCTCGATTTCGATCTGGAAACCTCAGATCACCTGAGCTGGCGCCTTCTCGACCTGCAAGAGAACCTCATGGTCAAGAACGAATCGTGGTACGACTCGGGCAAGACAACCGAGTACTGGAATGGCATCGCACAGGATGGTTCGCCCATCGCCGATGGCGTCTACACCTTCCATTGCTTCTCCGAACGCTCTCTTTCCGAGACGGTTCAGACCATTGTCATCGTAAGGAAGTAGTGAATAATCTGCTATCTTACAGAAAATGATTGACACGAGTCGAACAACGCATTGAATCAATTGAAAAAGTACTATAGGAGTCTCTCGATGAATAGCAAATGGGCATGGATATTAGGAATCTGCATCATTGTTGCGGCAATCGCGTTCGGTATCTTTTTCATGGCTTCGAGACAGCAGGCGGACACCGTTCGCGTCGTAGGATATGCAGTACGCGACTATGAAGCCGATCTGGTCAAATGGTCGTTTTCACTGACGGCAAACTCCAGTCTGGACAAACCCGAAGAAGGTCATCGCACAATAGGACGCAAGCTCGAGAATTTCCGCAAGGCCTGGGACAAGCTCAATCTCGATGTGGAAGATATGATCGTTCATCCGGTCAACACGCAGAACAATTACGGCATGGGCGGCGAGATAATCGGATACACATTCCAGCAACGCATAACTGTCACAAGCCGTACCATTGACCCAATCGAAAAGCTTTCCATCGATTCCAGAGCCCTCTTGGATCAGGGTGTGAGTGTTGAATTTTCCGACCTCGAATACTTTTCCACCGAGTTGGGCGAAATCAAAAAATCGCTCCTCGCCGAAGCTACGCAGGATGCACGAGAACGAGCGGAGAAGATTGTTTCGCTCAGCGGACGCAAGCTGTCCAAGATGTCCTCCGCACGCTCCGGAATCTTCCAGATTACAGAGCCCTACTCAACGGAAGTCTCCGATTACGGGATGTACAGCACAGGCACCCGCAAGAAGAGCATCAAGGTGACGGTCAGCGCTGTTTTCGAGATGAAGTAACATTCGCAAACCGACATTCCGATAGAAGGATAACAATCTCTTGACATCCTGACCCGACTATCTATCACGATTCCAGAATGAAAATCAAATACTTGAGTATCGCAATCATACTGCTTCTCACCTTCCAGTTTCTGCTCGCTCAGGAGTCGGATGAGGAAAAGGAACGCGAATCGGTACGCAAAATCCGAGAAATCCTGAACCTCGAACCGCTACCGGAGAAGAAGCCGGTGAAGAAAAAGGAACAGGGCTTCGTATTCGTTCCCATTGCTTTCTACACCCCGGAATCCGGTACCGGACTGGGCGCGTCGGTCGTTTATTTCAAGGAGCGCGACCACCAGGTGATGGACAATTTCACCTTCACCGGGTTCGGGACCCAGGAGAAGCAAGCGATCGTCATGGCACAGTTCGATGGCGATATTCAACCCAAAACCCGCCTGAAATTACTCGTCCAAGGCAAGTATTTCCCGGAATCGTTCTACGGTATCGGTAACGCGACCCGTTCCGAAGACGAAGAAAACTTCCTGTCACTGCAATACGGCGGCAGAATCGCGATCATGCGCAAAATCACCCACGACTGGGCGTTTGGCCCTGCCTATCACTTCTTCTCGTCAGATATCCGCGAACGTGATGATGGCGGCATTCTTGAGTCGGGAATCATCGACGGCTCCGAAAGCTACAAGATATCCGGGCTCGGCTTCTCAACCGACTGGGATACCCGTGACAACATCTATTTCGCCACAAAAGGGCACAAACTATCCTGGAGCGTTACCGGCTATCACAGCATGCTGGGTAGCGACTTCAAGTTTATCCAGTCCAGCATCGACCTGCGCAAATATGTTTCGCTCACAGACAAACACATCATCGCCATGCAGCTTATCATGGAAAATAGCGGTGGCGACGTCCCGTTCTTGCAGCTCTACAAGCTGGGCGGACTCGAGATGCTACGAGGATTCCATCAGAGCCGCTTCCGCGACCGAAACTACCTCGCGGCCCAAATGGAATACCGGTTCCCAATCTATCGTTCTTTCGGCGGAGCGCTGTTCGGCGCTGTGGGCGATGTTTCCAGCGAACTGCAAGAGTTGAACATTCGAAGGCTGAAAGCCGCTGCCGGTATCGGCCTGCGCTATCGGCTGGAGAAAACCAGCAACCTCAATCTGCGCTGCGATTTCGCCATCAACAACATCCGCCGTATCCCCGGGGTCGACAGCGACGACGATACTTATTACGGCATTTATGTCGCACTGATGGAGGCTTTCTGATATGATTCGAAGATTCGCAATTGCAGCACTGTTACTGATGTCTGTATTCTCAGCCTTCTGCGAAGAAAAGGAACCGAAATCGGGAACTGCGATCTTGCCTGTAATCATGCTTTCACCGGAAACGGATTGGGGGTTCGGGGCATATCTGGTGCATTACCAGCGTGCTTATGAGTTGAACCGTGAGGGTTTAGCCGATCCTTTGAATTATTACAGCGCGGTAGGTCTTTATACACTCAAGGACCAGATCAAGTTCAATATCTCGTCCGAGCACTACATCAGTCCAAGTTTACTCACTCTCACAGAAATAACGCTGCTGAAATACCCGAATCAGTTTTGCGGAATTGGTAACGACACAAAAATCACTCAAGAAGAAGACTACACCAGTAACAGCGGGGAACTCGAACTCGGCTTGCAAATGAACCTCGTAGGTGGATTATCTCTAGGACCATGCTACAGGCTGCTTCGATCCGAGCTGAGCGATATCGAGAAGAATGGCGCACTGAATAGCGCTAATCTGCCAGGCAGCGAATCGTTCCTGACACATGGATTCGGCCTGCGAGCAATCTACGATGTGCGCGACGCGGTGATCTATCCCACAAACGGCTTCTTCATTCAGCTTGAATCGATCCACTACAACGAATCCTGGGGTAGCGACTACACCTACACCCGCACGAAGTGCGATGCCAGGGCCTATTACAGCATTTTTCCCCGGCACATTCTCGCGCTGCAATACGTCTATCTCTTCTCGGATGGCGATGCGCCCTTCCAGGAATTGGCGGAGCTCTGCGATTACGACACGATGCGCGGTTTCTACGAAGGCCGTTACCGTGACCACAACGCCATGATGCTTCAGACGGAATACCGCTTCCCCCTCTATTGGCGCGTCGGCGGCGTCCTTTTCGGTGGTGTTGGAGACGTCTCGAACCAGTTGGACAAATTCACCACCGGCGATCTCAAGACGGCTGGCGGCATCGGATTCCGCTATGCCTGGGACGAACAAGAAAACCTGAACCTGCGGCTCGATATCAGCATCAACAATAGTAGCGATCGTTTCGACAATAACGATCACACCGAGATGAAAACCGGCTTTTACTTCAACGTCAAAGAAGCCTTCTGATCAATAAGCCCCGGAAATATACTCCTTCAGAAGTTGATTCTCGTCTTTCGCGGCGTCCAGAAGTGCTTTGATCACATCACCGATCGACACCAGCCCGATCATCTCATCACCATCGAAAATCGGCAGATGACGCACCTTCTTGTCGGTCATGATCTGCATCACAGCCTGTAGATCGTTGGATGCCTTTCCCTGAACAAACGTCCCCTTCGGTGTCATGATCTCTTCAACGAGCGTATCTTCTTTGAAACACTGCATCTTATGGATGTTCTTCAATATATCTCGTTCTGTCATGATCCCGACGACATCGCTTCCTCGCACGACCATCAGCGCTCCGATACGATACTCGTTCAAGAGCTTCAATGCATCTTTAGCTGTTGCATTGGGGTTAATGGTGATTACAGGCCTCGGATTGTCTTTGAACATGCTTGTTATCTTCATAGCACACCTCCAATAATGACCCTATAACTGAATATAATTCATGTCAATGTTTTTCATGGATTATCTTCAATGCACCGGACGTCTTTGAAAAGTATTGACAGCAGATACCCCTACCACAGCCTTTCACAGATTAAGGAGAATACGATGCAATATAAAACGATAACGGTGCAGACCGCCCAGAGAAGCCAGATGATCGATATCAGCAACGAAGTGCGATCGTTCATCCACGATACCGGAATCGAGGACGGAATTCTAACCATCCACGTCCCACACACTACCGCTGCGGTCACCATCAACGAGAACGCCGATCCCGATGTCCCGCGGGATATCCTCTCTTTCCTCGGCAAGCTCATCCCGCAAAAAAGCGGATTCCGGCACATGGAAGGCAATTCCGACGCGCACATCAAAAGCAGCTTGTTCGGCTGTACGCAACAGATCCTGATCAAGTCTGGTGAACCCGTGCTGGGTACATGGCAAGGCGTGTGGTTCTGTGAATTCGACGGTCCGCGCAACCGTAAATGTGTGCTGGGAGCTTCAGAATGCTGATCAAGTGGATTACACTAGCGATCGCACTCATCGTCCTATTCGCGCTGGCAAAGCGAAGCCTCTGGATCGCGCTCCTTTCAGCCTGTGCAGTGATCGGCTTCATTCTGCTCAAGCCCCTTGAGTTCTACCATCTCGCGGTGAAGACAGTCGGCGACCCATCGCTGCAGTTCCTCGCCGTTTCGGTGGGCATCATCCCAATTATCGGCGGTGTTCTGCAAGCATCCGGTATGCTGACGGGAATGGTCAGCAACCTCAACATGCGGCGCGACGCCTATCTGATGGCAGCCCCGGCATTTCTCGGACTGCTTCCCGTACCTGGGGGAGCGCTCCTATCTGCGCCGTTGGTCTTCCGCGCTGGTGACGATATCAGCGATCGCGATTATGCGGTAATCAACGTCTGGTTCCGCCATGTGCTGACTTTTATCTACCCTCTGGCAGCACTGCTTCCCACTACCAAAATGGTCAGCTCGCTGCAAGAGACACCCATCAATATGTTCACCGCGATGCTCTACCTGATTCCCGGTTTCCTGCTAATCACGATACTTGGATATATCTTTCTGCTGCGCAACGTCAAAGGTAAGCTCGAGATCCAGGGACAACGCCAGATCATGAAGCTGCTGGTTCCAATTGGTATCATCATTACTGCTCCGGTGGTCCAATTCACGTTCAGCCATCTGTTTCCGTCCTTGATGAGCGAGCTTTTCCTGTTGATCGGCGTGAGCTTGAGTCTGCTGCTGGCGATCCTTGTTGGCCGGCTTCCGCGACCCGACTTCTGGAAGTCCGTTCGCAAGATGAAACCCTGGAACTTCTACCTGCTGATGCTGGCGATCTTCATGTTTCTGAACACGTTCAAAGCATCTGGCATGCCCGATATCATCGCTGGATTCGATGTTTCGCCGGCTGTGCTGGTTGTACCTATCGCAGCGCTGGTCGGCTTCATCACCGCAAGAACCCAACTCGGGATGTCGATCCTCCTGCCATTGTACTACGCCAAATTCGGCGAAATTGGATACATCCCCTTCACACTGATGTACATTTCGATTTTCATGGGGTATGTGATCTCACCGCTCCATCCCTGCATCCTGGTGACCCTTGAGTTTTTCGGAACCAACTTGCGGAGATTCCTGGAACGCATCTGGCTGCCTGGCGTGATTGTGCTGGTCGCGACTTTCGTTGCCGCGCTGATATTGCTGTAATAGATATTGTGTGTACGAAGGATCGCTTGACACCCAAGGTGCCACTTCGGTAAAATGAACATATCATAAACCATATGAGGTCTGTATGCTCAAATCATGGATGATTATCGGTCTGCTGCTGCTTTCCACAGCATTTTTCGCGCTTAACTACTCCAACGCCGTCTCCACAGGCATGAATTCCTGGATCCAGAACCCGGCCTTCCTCACCGGCGATCCCGACTGCGGCGTATCCTACCTGTTCGATTACGAAGACAACATCGAGCAGCGCCTCACCCTGCGCTTTCCGAAGTACTTCGGATACACCTACGATTTCGAACACGAACGCTACTATATTGGCGGCAGCTTCTCACCATTGCGAAACCTGCACACCGGCTTGCTTTACAGTCGCAAGGATCAAAGCGAAATGGACTTCGGTATGCTTTACAGACCATTCAATCAGGTCTCGCTGGGCTGCACGGTCTTCGACCTCACCCACGAAAAGCCGGACATGCATCTCGGCATGGCGGTTCGACCGTACAGGGACTACCTCACCCTCTACGCCGAACAAGAAATCTTCTGGAACTACACCGACGAGCAATACGATCGCGACCACTACTTCCTCGGCGCAATCCTGCGTCCCTTCAACGGCATCGAGATCGACGGCAACTACGATAAAGACGAGCACTGGCAGATCATGCTGCGCGTCGGGCTCGACCACCTCAGCGTTGGCTATCTTGCCAGCGGAAAAGAAGATATACGCTATGGCTCACGACAAATAGTCACATGGTCGGCATTCGACCAACAGAGCGTCTTCACGCCCGGAAGCCGTATGCAGACTATTGAAATCAAGGGTAAGCTCGCCGATTCAGATGACAACAGCTTCTTCCACAAAACCAACAGCGATATCGATATCCTGCGTCAAATCCGCAACGCAGCAAAGGATCCCAAGATCACCAATCTTCTGCTGCACATCCAGCAACCGGACGCGACCTTTGCGCAGATCGATGAAATACGCACCGAAATTACCCGATTCCGTCAGTACGGCAAGGTTGCCTGCTATCTCGATTACGCCGACCTCAAGAGCCTCTATCTCGCTTCAGCGGCAGATTACATCGTAGTCTCTCCGGCCGCCTGCGTCGATCTTTCCGATCCTGGACAAACCGTTCTCTCTTTCGGCGGACTCCTTAGTGAGTTGAACATTGACGTCCAGACCTGGCAGATGGGTGATCAGAACTTCGGCGACGAACCACTTACGGAAGCTTCGCTTTCCGCCGAGGCGAGAGCCCAGCTCTTGCGACTGCGGTCCGAGACCATGTCCACCGTCATCCAAACACTCATGGAAGCGCGTGGATTGCAGAAATCTCCCTCAGAACTTCCAGCTCCCATGACCGCCAGCCAGGCGCTTGAAGCAGGGCTGATCGACGAAGAGGGCTACATCGCTTCCGCACGAAGATTCCTCAAGCCATCCAAGCCCTTCCCTGAACCGCAACTTGCCGGCCTGAAGAACCTGCCAAAGCACCGGCATAACTGGTCTGAAGAATCGCGCATCGCACTGATATCCATCGAAGGAAATATCCTCCCTGGCGACGATCGCGACTGCCTGCTCCCACTCCCTGCTTTCGGTGGAAAAATCGCTGGACTTGATTCCATTATGGATGAGCTCGACCGCGCTGAAAACGGACGTTACAAAGCTATTGTAATCCGTATCGATAGCGGCGGTGGCGACGTCGCGGCGGTTACAGCGCTCTGGAATCGCATCCGCGAGCTCAACCGTAGAAAGCCGGTAATCGTATCGTGTAGCGGAATATGCACATCGGGCGCGTACTACTTGGCGCTTCCGGCAGAACGGGTGTTTGCTGACAACTTCACCATCTCCGGTGGATTCGGAACAACCGCCTACCGGTTCGACGCAGACGGATTGTTCAACAAGCTGAAGATCAATGGAGAAACACTCAACGTAAATAGAGGAACAGACAGCAATTATCAGGACATGACCAGCGTCTATTACAGGCAATTGCTGACGCGCATCTCCTCATCGCGGGATATTCCCATGATCGAGGTGAACCGACTGGGGCAGGGTGAATTGATGATAGGTAATGAGCTACTGATGCGCGGTCTCGCGGATGAGATCGGCGGCCTCGAAGACGCCATTCGCTACGCGCGTCACCGCTCCGGGCTGTCCGATAGCGCGAATATCGAAACCATCTCCGATAACCGTTCCTTCTTCGATCGCTTTCAACCGATGCGAAACTTCGAGTTTCCGCTCCGAAACGGCTTCTACATGCACTCGGGGCTGAATCGAGGATTGTAGCCGTCCTGGGTACGCAGACGTCTCGTCTGCAATTTTCTCTCCACGGTGCGCCAAGCCCTGTGATTCTCAGACGCAGTTTGATAAATCGAATCTTCCATAGCTTGGCATACCTGTATCCTCAAAATCATCCACTGCCCATGACATCAACATTCGGAAGAGCTTCGCTTCGTTGGCCACATCCAGATGATTATACCGCAGGAACAAAGGTTAGGCAGGAAAACATGCGGACGAGGACGTCCGCGCTCCATAAGAGAAGGGCAATCACAGTGGATTGCCCCTACAGCAAATAGCATATTCTCAGTATCATGCTGAGCTGCGCGTTTTGCAAAGCATAATACCGCACCATAAAAAAACGCCCCTCCGTATGAAGGGGCGTCGTATGTATCAGCTATAATAGCTTAGAAGTCCTTAAGGACATCCGCGATGGTGGGAGCACCAATTTCCTGAAGGTCGTAGCTGACGCGGACGGTCGGCTTGTCGATCTTGCAGACGCGGTTGAGGTCGATCGGAGTAGCGATAACGACGGCGTCACATTCGACGGCGTTGATGGTCTCTTCGAGATCCTTAATCTGCTGGTCGCCGTAACCCATTGCGGGGAGCAGGATACCGATTTCAGGGTATTTAATGAAGGTTTCGTCGATGGTTCCGACAGCCCATTCGCGCGGATCAACGAGTTCTTCGCAGCCGTATTTCTCAGCAGCGACAACGCCTGCGCCGTAGGTCATCTCACCGTGGGTGAGGGTAGGACCGTCTTCGACGACGAGGACGTTCTTGCCCTTGATCAGTTCGGGCTTGTCAACTGTCAGCGGAGATGCGCCGTCGATGACGATAGCATCCGGGTTGATCATGCGGATGTTGTCGCGCACTTCGAGGATGTCGTCCATGTCGGCGGAGTCGATCTTGTTGATGACGACTACGTCTGCCAGGTTGAGGTTGGTCTCGCCAGGATGATAGCTGACTTCGTGGCCCGGACGATGCGGGTCGACGACGACGATGTTGATCATCTTGTCGGAGCAGTAGAAAGAAATATCGTTGTTTCCGCCGTCCCATATAATGACGTCGGCTTCTTTCTCAGCTTCGCGGAGAATCGCTTCGTAATCGACACCAGCGTAAATCACGCTGCCCATTGCGATATGCGGTTCGTACTCTTCCATCTCTTCGATGGTGCATTTGTGTTTCTTAAGGTCCTCGAGTTCTGCGAAGCGCTGAACTTTCTGAGCCACGAGGTCACCGTAAGGCATGGGGTGACGGATAGAGACGACTTTTTTACCTTTGGCTTTGAGGGCTTTGACAACCGCGCGGGTGGTCTGGCTCTTACCACAGCCGGTACGGGTCGCGCAGATGGTGACCAGCGGCTTGTCGGTTTTGACCTGGGTCTGACGTGCGCCAAGAAGAATGAATTCAGCGCCGACAGCGTTCACCAGGGAAGCCTTGTGCATAACGACTTCGTGCGGGACATCGCTGTAAGAGAAGACAACCTGATCAATGTTGTTTTCTTTGATCAGCTTTACGAGGTCTTCTTCAGCGTAAATCGGAATACCTTCCGGGTAAAGTTCACCAGCCAGCTCGGCGGGGTATTTTCTTCCATCGATGTCAGGAATCTGGGTCGCGGTGAATGCTACAACTTCATAGTCCTTGTTATCACGATAATAGACGTTGAAATTGTGGAAGTCACGACCGGCAGCGCCCATGATTAACACTTTCTTACTCATTCAAGTACTCCTTTGCGTGTATTATTTCCCTCAAAATTCTATGGGCCGCTTTAACGTCAAGGAAAATCCCCGAATGGGCGTTTTTTTGCATTATTTGTCTGTTTTTTATATGTTTATAATGCGTGAATATCCCGTAATTTGACTATTCCGAATCCAGTGGTATCAGGAATTCGCCCATCCCGGTGTCTTGCGACTCGAGCGGTTTTACTGCTGGTGTGATGACAGCGATTTTGATTCCTGGCTTGATCGCTTCGAGTCTGGAGACTGTCCCCAGATGACTGTTACTATGGAAGTCGCCGTTGAAATGGATCACTTTTTTGTCCGGAAATCGCTCCAGAAAATTCGCGACACTCTCTGCCATCGTGTCATCCTTGAGGCACTGCGCAAGATAGAGGTAATCCATGTTCAGCTTGCCCATGGGATGCATCCCACCGGACATGGTTTCCATAAAACGCTTCTTGTATTCGTCGTCGGGTGCTGTCAGCTTACGTGCGGAGTTCTGCTTCTCTTTGAGGTTGAAGCCGTCGAAAGCATCCATTCCACCCCGACTGACTTTCGCCGCGAGATCTCGCGGAACATTGGCGGCAATAACGGGTAGCTGATTTTCCTTTGCGAATTCGACGACCGGACGATAGTCGGTCTCGTAGTTGCTCCACGGGCGTGTGTTTTCGAGGAAGAATTTCTCTACCGTGATGCCTTGAGTATACAAGGAGAGTTCCGTTTGCACATCGCGCTCGAACATCTCCATCGAAACCACCAGATTCGGATCTTTCTCGTGCATCGCCTTCAGCAGGTTTATCTCCATATGGTGTAGAATCGCGTTGTCGTGATACTCTCCGAAGAACACAACATCGTATTCGAGCAACTTCTGAGCTGCTTCAGCCACTGTCAGCGTGTCGCCAGTGGCGGTTTCCACGAACACGGCCTGGGCTAAAACCAGCACTGGGACAAGAAGCAGTCCCAGCGCGATCAAAAGTCTTCTCATCGCAGCACCGTCACCTTACGGACGACCGGCCCTTGGTGCGATTCGACACGAAGCAGGTATATTCCTTCGGCTACCGGCTTACCGAGTCTGTCGCATCCATCCCACTGTGCAACACCGCGATCGTCTGTTCGCAACTCGCGCACCACTTGTCCACGAACGTTGTAGATGGACACAGGAACAGGTTTTGCAGCAGAGACAGACATGCTCAGATTACCACCTCGATATGGATTGGGCGCAAAGCTGAAGGTGAATGGTGCATCCGTCTGCTCTTCGTCGATCGACGTAACTTCATCGACGGTGTAGTCGTAGGTGATTTCGTTCTCGTAGAGGTTGATGAACGCCAACACTACGCTGCTAAATTCGTCGCTGGTCGCATGGGATGTGAAGCTCAGCTCGTCTTCGCAGTAGTGCATCAGGACAAGCGTGTCCATTGGATCGAGCCCGATCCTGATTTCTGCAATGGCAGTCATGGCCGAAGTGCTGACACTGAAAGTCAGGGGCAACTCACCGGTTATTACCTTGCAGTATTCTGCTGCCCAATCCAGGACATCGCCATCACCATCGTCCGGCAGGGTCGTGTGAATATTGGTAGCAGTGAAGTTAGGCAGATCAAGCAACTCGTACCCGTATAATCCCTCGTAGGGAATTGTGTCGTGGAGGAAATTGGCGATCGTCCAGTCCGTAAACAAATCGTCGAACAGAATACCCGTTTCATGGGCCTCGAGTTCCTCCGAAATACCGGTAATGCTGTTGGCCGGATTAGAGACGATGTCTTGAATCAGTGTGCCGTCGTCGTACTGCTCAGCCATGTAGGTGAAGAAAAGCATCACCTTAACGTAGTCGGCGAAGAGCTGATTCCAATCGACGAGACTGTTGTTCGGGTTGGTGTTGAAGCCGGTAATCGGATCGGGCATACCAAACCATACCATCGCCAGTTCGGCACAGCCTTCGTCAACCCAGGTCTCTTCGTTTGCGTCGCCGCCCCAGTGGATCAGGTGTTGAAGCTCATGCGCCAGAACCGAGATACGGATCGGCTCGACCGGGTCAAGCGGATAGCATGTCATGTAAATCATCTCGCACTCGTTGCTGTGACCAGATGGGCTCATCTGCTGAGCCTCTTCCTCGGTAACCTGGTTGTACGGACTGAAATAGCCGTCAAACTGGCTCCCATTGAACTGCCCCAGCGCCGAATAGAACACGATCAGCTTGGGATCGTTGTCCAGCTCGTCCGGAATCGGACCGAAGAGCTCGGTATCCATCTCGACCGCCCCATAAAGGTCACAATTGAGCGTGTGCTCCTCCAGATAAGGCATGACGGTATCTACGTCGTCTTGATCCATGTGCAGATTCCACTGATCGTCCGCCACAAATACGTAGCAGTGTTCGCCAGCCGCACGGCAGGTGGCTTCGGATTGAATCCATGTCGGCGGCATCACGCTGAGATTCCAGCGCCAGAACGTGCGGGTGTCTCCCACCTGATAATCCCGGACATCTCTGCTGTCACGAATCGATTGATGTTCGGCGGAGCCTTGCCACTGCTGGGTCTGTATCGATAAATCCCTTCTAAATGATTCAAAGTCATGGTTCAAGGTAGCTGATAAGCTCAGAACCATTAGAAACACAAAAATGGTTAACAGGTATTTCATAGTAACCTCCTGAATCCTTATACCTTCCTGAAAAAATAATCGAACAGAAAAGTTGTCAATTTCTATATTGTTTGCATTCTTTGAGCCGTTAACGTAAAATATTGATATACGGGATGATCGGAGGAAGTATGGATAGAACGGAAATCGTGATGATCGGTACACTGCATGAAGGACATCGCAAGAATGCCAGCTACTCTGTGTATGATCTGCACAAGATACTCCGTCGCCTCCAGCCAGAAGTCCTGTTCCTCGATCTGCCCACCAGTCTCAGCGGAAGGCGCGGTACAATACCGCGACGGATTATTAACGAAGGCGATCTACCGGAGCTTGAAGCGCTTCGCGAGATTGTAAGCAAAGAAAATCTCGACGTGGTTCCCTTCGATATTCCCGATCTCATCGATCGGATCGAGCGCATCAATTCACGGCGCGACGAAGCCGGTGAATTATTGCATCAGTGGCAGTCGGAACTGGAACGTAACGAATCCAACGCCATGTATCTGCAGATGCTGTCACTGGCGCTGGAGCTTCGTGAGATCCAGAATTTCCACTTCACACACGCTGATCCGTTCATGATCAATTCGAACGGTTTCGACCGTATCGTTCGATTGCGCCACAACATATGGAGTGAATTGCTGCCGGAGATTCTGAGAAAATTCGCGCGGTTCGAGAAACTGCGCAGTTACTGGATCAATTATTACGAGTTTTGGTATTATCGAAATACCAAAATGGTAGAGCACATACAACAGATTATTTCTCACGTCCAGGGGAAGCGCTGCGTTATGTTGGTAGGCGCGGAACATCGTTATGTATTGAAGGATATGTTTCCCCGTTCAGAGCATTACACGATCAAGGAATTCTATGAAGTCGAACTCAACAGGTAATTCAAACATTCAAAATCCACCACGCAAACAAGTACTCGACGACAGCAACATCAAAAAACTCATGATAAAGCTCTCGATTCCTGCTGTGATCGGCATGATGTTGCAAGCGCTTTACAATGTTGTCGATCGTATTTTCGTAGGTCAGGGAGTCGGCAAAGAAGCGATAGCCGGCATTACGATTTGCTTCCCCATTCAGATGATTGTCATGGCTGTCGGCATGACGGTCGGCATTGGCTCGGCATCGATCATATCACGAGGCCTTGGCTCCGGCAATATCGATCGCGCTGACCGTGCATTTGGTAACGCCATCCTCCTGTCGGTAGTATTCAGCGCAATGATCGCGGCATTCGGTCTGTCCAATATCGAATGGCTGCTGAACGCCTTCGGCTCTACACCGCTGATCTACAACCATGCAAGAGACTATCTCAGCACGATCCTGATGGGTAACGTGTTCTTCGCCTATTCGGTGGCGAGCAACAACATCATCCGCTCCGAAGGCAACGCGCGCGTTGCCATGATCTCGATGCTTGTCTCCGCGCTGAGCAATATCATTATGGACCCGATTTTCATATTCGTGTTCGACATGGGTGTACGTGGTGCGGCAATCGCGACAGTTCTGGCTCAATTCCTGATGGCTATGTGGGTTACCCGGTATTTTGTCTGGGGAAAAAGTCATCTCACATTCAGGCTCGCGAATCTGAAGCCGGATTTGAGCATCATTCGTGAGATGCTGGCCATCGGAAGCTCATCTTTTGCAAGGCAGATCGCCATGAGCGGTAGCGCACTCTTGGTTAATCAGTCACTACGTCACTACGGCTCGGAAATTCATATTGCTGCATACGGGATCATTAACAGTATTATCATGATGTTCATGATGCCCATCTTTGGAATCTCCCAAGCGCTACAACCAATTATCGGCTTCAACTATGGAGCCAGACGCTATAATCAGATCAAACGGGCCTACATGCTCGCAAGCACTGCCGGTACCGTGATCATCGTATTTGGCGTAATCCTGATGCTGGCTTTCCCAACATTGTTGATCCGCGCCTTCACCAGTGATCCCGAACTGCTTCGTGAAGCATCACGATATATGCGCGTGATTATCCTCGGATTGCCCGTTGTAGCCTATCAGATCACAGGAACCGTCAATTTCCAGGCAACCGGTAAGGCATCGACCGCACTGATCCTTGCACTTTCGAGACAAGTACTGATGTTGATACCGTTGCTGCTTATTCTGCCACATTTCATCGGTTTGACTGGTGTATTCGCTTCGTTCCCGATCTCGGACTTCCTGACGACCATACTGACATCGATCTTTGTGGTCCGCCAGATCAAGCAATTCCAGAAAATGAGCGCAATGGAGATGGAGCATAAATGAGCCATAGAGAGCTTGCTAAAAACACGCTCTTCATGACTATCGCTGTATTCTTCAGCCGCATCTTGGGATTACTTCGCGACCTTATTTTCGCCGGATTCTTCGGCACATCCTACATCGCGGACGCCTTCAACCTCGCGTTTATTCTGCCCAATCTCCTTCGTCGCCTTTTCGGTGAGGGAGCGCTTTCGGCAGCATTCATACCGCTATACAACGAAATCGGCATCAAGCGCGGAAAAAAAGACCAGATCCATTACGGAATCCAGGTCGTCAGCGTTCTGAGCATCTTCCTGGTCATCCTCAGCCTCATCGGAACCCTCCTCGCACCGCTCATCGTGCGTATCTTCGCACCGGGATTCGACGAACAGACCGCGCAACTCACGGTGAAGCTGGCGCGCATCATGTTCCCGTACCTCTTTCTGGTGGGTGTGTCATCAACCCTCATCGCGATCCTGAATTCCCACGGACACTTTTTTATCCCGGGGCTATCCTCTGCATTCTTCAATATCGGTATGATCGCAACACTTGGGCTTTATGCTCTTCTGAAGCCCTCCGACATGAACGTATATGCGGTTGTACTGTCTTATGGCGTCTTACTGGGTGGCGTTTTACAGACGGTAGTCAATTTCCCGCAGCTCAAGCGACATGGCTATCGGATACAGCTTTCTGTCAAAGGCAACACAGAGGCCATGGGACAACTCTGGAACCGTTTCTTACCGGGTGTTGTCGGTATCGCGATCCTTCAGATCAACCTGGTTGTCGATCGCATGTTGGCTTCGTATCTTCCCGAGGGAAGCATTTCGTCGCTAACCTACGCCTATCGCCTGATGCAGCTTCCGTTGGGGATGTTCGGCGTCGCGGCCGGAACCGCGGCAATCCCGGAATTCTCCCGCCTTATCGTGAAAAAGGAGTGGCCTGAACTTTCCTCAAAGATACGCTTTGCCTCTCTTTCGATGGTATTCCTGATGATCCCCGTTACCGCCTTCATCGCAGCTTCGGGACAGGATATCATTCGAGTTATATTTATGCGCGGCGCGTTCGATGCCCACGCGCTGGCAATGACGACCCCGGCCCTGGTCATGTACAGCGCAGGACTGGTCTTTTTCAGTGTCAACCGCATTCTGGTACCGGTGTTTCATGCCCACGGCAACACCAGGACACCGGTCATCATCTCGGGAATCGCCACTGCCTCCAACATCGTGCTAAACCTAATCCTGATGCAGTTTCTGGCGCATGTCGGCCTCGCGCTGGCTACTTCACTTTCAGCTGTGGTGCAGACGGCCATTCTGATAATTTTGATCAAGAAAAAATACCCATACATCCACAGCCGCTCGATCGTAAAAGAGTCATTCTACATCATGATCCTGGGTGTGCTGGTCTACGCCGCGAAAGTACCGGTCGCGCTGCTGATCACTGGCAACGACTGGCTACACGGCGCAATCCGCCTGGCACTGCATATCGCCCTTTCCATCGTGATTATCCTGCCCGGGCTTCGCCTCATGGGCCTTCACTTAGATTTCAAAAGACGGAAACTGACATGGAAAAAAAGTACCTGAAGAAACTGCAATTAGCCCCGGACAAGCCGGGTGTCTATCGTATGCGGGACAAAGAGGGCGAGATCATCTATGTCGGCAAGGCACTAAACCTCAAGAACCGCCTCAAATCCTACTTCACCGGAACCCCTGCGGATGAAAAGACACGTAGCCTGGTGGAGAACATCGACGATTTTGACTACATCATCACCGTTAGCGAATACGAAGCGCTGGTGCTGGAAGCAAACCTGATCAAGAAGCATCGGCCCCACTACAATATCCGGCTCAAAGACGATAAACAATACCCCTTTATCCGCATCTCGAACGAGCCTTTTCCGCGCATTTTTGTAACGCGCGAGCAAGTGAAAGATGGGTCGCAATACTTCGGTCCGTACACCGATTCCCGGGCTGTACGGCGCACCCTACGGCTGATCGAGTGGATCTTCCCCATCCGCACCTGTGCATTGGAGATTCCCGAAGATCGCGTTATCCACGACCGCCCGTGCATGAACTACCAGATGGGTAAATGCCCCGCACCGTGCGTAGGCTACATCACCAAACAGGAATACCGGCAGACAGTCACCCAGATCGTGCGTTTCCTCCAGGGTAAGGATCACGAAGTCGCGGAGGCCATCCGGCATAGGATGCAGGAATATTCGGATAACCTCGAGTTCGAGAAGGCCGCGAAGATGCGCGACCGGCTCCAGCACATCGAGAAGCTCATGGCGAGCCAGAACGTCTATTTCACCGACGAGAAAGATCGCGATGTGATCGGACTCTACATCGAAGGCGAGCGAGCTGTGGCGTCGGTACTCAAGGTACTCTCGGGAAAGCTGCTCAATCGCGAAATCCACGAGCTCGAAAACACCGCGGATCAATCCGAGGCCCAGCTCATGGCTGCGTTCCTGCAGCAGTATTACGCGCAAGTGATCGATCGGAGTGGCGACGACAGCAAGCTCCCCTATCGCATCTACATCCAGAACGAACCGGAGGACTTCGAGGTCATCAACGGCTGGCTAAAGAACCGGCTCGTGGTACCGCAGCGAGGCGATAATCGCCGGCTCATGCTCATGGCGCGCGAAAACGCATTCAACTATGTCGAAGAGCTCAAGCTCAAGTACCTTCGCAAGAAAAACCGCACCATCTTCCCCATTCAGGAGCTCAAGGACAAACTCGGCCTTCCGCAGCTACCGCGAAAGATCGTGTGCTTCGATATCTCTACCATCCAGGGCTCGGAGACGGTATCATCGATGGTCTTTTCCGAAAACGGCAGGATGAAGAAGCGGAATTACCGACACTACACCATGAAAACCGTCACCGGGCAGGACGACTTCGCCAGCATGGAGGAGACGCTCATCCGCTATCTGGCAAAGATCGACGAGCAAGAGAAGCCCGATCTGATCGTTATCGACGGAGGCAAGGGACAGCTCGGACGCGCCTGGAAGGTGCTGCAAAATTCTGGTGTGGAAGGGATCGAGATGATATCGCTGGCAAAGCGGATTGAGGAAGTGTTCCGCCCGGGAAGCAGCGAATCGGTGATCCTACCGCGATCATCATCCGCGCTGCGACTCCTGATCAAGGTGCGCGACGAAGCCCATCATTTCGCCATCACTTTCCATCGCAAGAAACGCTCCATGCGCACGCTGGTCAGCGAACTGGACAGTGTCAGAGGTGTCGGCAGCGAAAAGAAATTCTTGCTGCTCAAGATGTTCGGCTCGGTGGAGAACCTCAAAAAAGCCTCGCCCGAGCAGCTCATGCAGGTACCCGGCATCGGCGAAAAGACCGCGCAGCATATCCTGGACAGCCTGAAGGCCGGGAAAGTCACTTCAGAATAGCACACCTCACTCTTGGCATACAGCTTAATCTTTCTTGATACCATCTCGTTCCAACCGTTATAATTCTGACCGATTTTCATTGACATTCTGGCTCGAAACAGGGATACGTCTCCAGAATGAAAATGCATTATTTTCAATGGATTACTCGATAGACGTGATACGTTTACGATCAAAACATTCGATGGAGAAACACCATGGAGCAAAATGGAGAATGGAAAGAGCTGTTTCCCGAAGCAACCCGGGAAGCATGGAGAGAAGCAGCTGAAAAGCTGTTGAAAGGCGCACCTTTTAACAAGGTGCTGAAAACGAAGATGCCCGAAGGGATCACGCTCGACCCGATCTACGATCGTCAGGATACGGATAAACTCGATCAGATCGGCTCAATGCCTGGATTCACGGCATATGTTCGCGGAATGAAACCCGAGGGCTTCCGTAAAAAACGCTGGCAGATCGCGCAGGAAATCGAAGAGCATGTGATCGAAGATTACAACAAAGCGCTCAAGAACGACCTCGCACGCGGCATGACCGCCGTCAGCATCAACCCGGTGGCCCCGAATCATATCAAGGAAAAGCTGTTCCGCTCGTGCCTCTGTGTGCAGACACTCGGAGACCTCGAGAAGGCGTTCGACGGTGTCGATCTGACAACCGTCCCGCTGCGGTTCAACAGCTATGCTTCCGGTAAAGCGCTCGCTGCCATGCTGGACGCGATGGGCAAGCCGCTCATGGGCTCGCTCGGCATGGACCCGATCGGTGAACTGGCCGCCTGCGGCGAGATCCCCGCAGACGCGATGCAGGACGCCGTCCACACCGCGAAATGGGCATTCGAAAACCAGCCCGGAATGAACCCGATCACCATCCATACAGAAGTCTGCCACGAAGCAGGCGGAAGCGCGGTGGAAGAGCTGGCGTTCTTCCTCTCCTCCGCGGTGGAATACATCGATAGACTCACCGAAGCGGGAATCGAACTCGAGACCGTCCTCAACAAGATGGAAGTCTCCTTCTCGGTAGGCGCGAAGTTCTTCATGGAAATCGCCAAGCTGCGCGCAGCACGCGTCCTTTGGAAAAACCTCTGCGACGCTTACGGCAAGCCTGAATGCGCACCGAACCTGCACATCCACGTTGGCACCGCCTTCATGAACAAAACCGTTTACGATCCTTATGTGAACATGCTCCGCACCACGACCGAAGCGCTTTCGGGCGTACTCGGCATGGCAGACTCGATGACTGTCGAGCCCTTCAACGCCACCTACGATTTCCCGAACGAATTCGCACGGCGCATCGCTCGTAACACACAGATCATTCTCAGCGAAGAATCGCATCTGGACGAAGTGATCGATCCAGCCGGCGGCTCTTACCTGATCGAAACGCTCACCAACTTCCTCGCAGGTGAGGCCTGGAATCTCTTCCGCACCATGGAAGCGGATGGCGGTGTTCTCAAAACGCTCGAATCTGGAACCCTTCAGAAACGCATCGCGGAGATAAAAAATGGTCGCGACAAAAACCTGAACATCCGTAAAGATGTGCTGGTCGGCGTTAACATGTACGCGAACCCGGACGAGCAGCCCATGATTGTACCTTGGGAAAGCGAAGAGTGGAGCTGCCAATCGTGCCGTTCGAAAAAATCAGGCATCAAGCCGGAATCAACGGACATCGCAGCAATTTCTGAAGCATTTAAAAATGGCCTGACCCTCGAAGAAGCGTTGGACCTCACCTCCGACGACATGATGACCGTCGAGCCTCTGGAAAGCCATCGCCTCGCGAAGGGATTCGAAGACCTGCGCACCAGCGTGATGCAGTCAGAGAAAGACAAACGCGTCTTCCTGCTGAACATGGGCAGCGTCAAGCAGCACAAAGCTCGCGCCGATTTCTCCCGTGGATTCTTCCAGGTAGCCGGTTACGACGTGATCGACAACAAGGGATTCGCCACGGTTGAAGACGCAGTTAAAGCAGCCAGCGAAAATGGTGCGCCTGTCGTGATCATCTGCTCCACCGACGACACCTATCCCGAGCTCGTACCGCCGATCCTCGAAGGTCTCAAGAATAACAATCCCGATATCGTCACGGTCCTGGCGGGTTATCCCAAGGATCAGATCGAACAGCATAAAGCATCCGGCATCGACGAGTTCATACACGTCCGCGCGAACGCCATGGAAATCCTCGGCACAATCGCAACGCGCATAGGAGTGGAACAATGAAACCAGATTTCAGCAAACACAACCTCGAAATGAAGCCGTCGGGCAGCTTCCAGGAGTGGGAAGAAGCCTTCAAGAAAGCCACGGGCAAGACCCCAGGCGAAGTAATCTGGAACACCAACGAACAGATCCCGGTCAAACCGCTCTACACCGCGGAAGACCTCAAGGGTTACGATCACCTCGGCTTCACAGCCGGTATTCCACCGTTCCTCAGGGGACCATACGCGACCATGTACGCTATGCGTCCATGGACGGTCCGTCAGTACGCCGGATTTTCCACAGCGGAAGAATCCAACGCGTTCTACAAAAGGAACCTGGCACAGGGACAGCGTGGTCTCTCCATCGCGTTCGACCTTGCGACCCATCGCGGCTACGATTCCGATCATCCGCGAGTGGTTGGCGACGTCGGTAAGGCCGGTGTGGCAGTCGATTCGATCCTCGACATGAAGATCCTCTTCGATGGCATTCCGCTCGACAAGATGTCGGTCTCCATGACCATGAACGGTGCCGTGCTTCCGGTGATGGCATTCTACATCGTCGCCGCCGAAGAACAGGGCGTTCCGCTCGAAAAGCTCACCGGTACCATCCAGAACGACATCCTGAAAGAATACATGGTGCGCAACACCTACATCTATCCGCCGGAACCCTCCATGCGAATCATCGCGGACATCTTCCGGTTCACCTCGGAAAACATGCCCAAGTTCAACAGCATCAGCATCAGCGGCTACCACATGCAGGAAGCCGGTGCGACTGCCGACCTGGAAATGGCATACACCCTCGCGGACGGCCTCGAATACGTACGCACCGGTCTCAAGGCCGGTATTGACGTCGATGCGTTCGCACCGCGCCTCTCGTTCTTCTGGGGCATCGGCATGAACTACTTCATGGAAATCGCCAAGATGCGCGCAGCTCGCGTGATCTGGGCAAACCTGATCAAGCAGTTCAACCCGAAAGACCCGAAATCGATGGCGCTCAGAACCCACAGCCAGACATCTGGCTGGTCGCTCACCGAGCAAGATCCGTTCAACAACGTCGTCCGTACCTGCGTGGAAGCGATGGCCGCAGCACTCGGTCACACCCAGTCGCTGCACACCAACTCGCTGGACGAAGCTATCGCGCTGCCTACCGATTTCTCGGCTCGTATCGCGCGTAACACCCAGCTCTACCTCCAGCATGAAACAGGTATCTGCGACGTGGTCGATCCCTGGGGCGGCTCCTATTACGTGGAAGCACTCACGGGCGAGCTGATCAAGCGTGGATGGGAACACCTCAAAGAGGTCGAATCCCTCGGTGGCATGACCAAAGCCATCAACGAAGGTATCCCGAAACTCCGCATCGAGGAAGCCGCGGCACGTCGCCAGGCGCACATCGATTCCAAGCGGGAAACCATCGTGGGCGTGAATAAATACCGTCTCGATAAGGAAGAACCGATCGAGATCCTCGAAGTTGACAATACCTCCGTGCGTCAGGCTCAGCTCAAGCGCCTCGAACAGCTCAAGGCGAACCGCGACAACAAGAAGGTCGAGGCCGCACTGCAAGCGCTTACCAACGCTGCCGAGAGCGGCGAAGGCAACCTTCTGGCGCTGTCCATCGAAGCTGCCAGACTGCGTGCCTCCCTGGGCGAAATATCCGACGCACTGGAAAAAGTATATGGGAGACACAAAGCTGTGACAAAGATCGTATCCGGTGTCTATAGCAGTGAATTCGCCGAAGAAGCGGCCGTCGAAGAAGTCCGCAAGATGACCGACGAATTTGCCGAGAACGAAGGCCGCCGTCCGCGCATCCTCATGGCGAAGATGGGCCAGGATGGACACGACCGCGGCATGAAAGTGGTATCCACCGCATATGCCGATATGGGATTCGATGTCGACGTCGGACCGCTCTTCCAGACTCCCGAGGAAACCGCGCGTCAGGCTGTCGAGAACGACGTTCACGTCATCGGCATGAGCTCGCTTGCCGGTGGTCATAAAACCCTGCTTCCGCAGCTCGTGGAAGAGCTGGAAAAACTCGGTCGCGGCGACATCATGATCGTCTGCGGCGGTGTTATCCCTGCACAGGATTACGACTACCTCTACGAGCACGGCGCTGCTGCCATCTTCGGACCGGGAACCGTCCTGCCGGACGCCGCGAAGAAGATGCTCGAAGAACTCGAAAAGAGATTGGGATAACCTCTGGGTACGCAGAGCTCCAGCTCTGCATCTCTTGGGGATAACTCGATAGATTTCATTAATTGTAGGGGCAGGTCACCGTGCCTGCCCTTTCCCTTTAAGGAATACGCATGTCCGATGACAAGAAACGACCCGAATGGGTACCCGAAGACGCCGGCAGCGAATTCACCACATCGGTGATGAAAGGCGTCGATAATCAGCATCACAAAAACCGCCGCATCAAACCTGCCGGGAAGCGCCGTGACCTCTCCATCGACGAATACGTCGAAGGCGTCCTCGCCGATGACCGTACCACCCTGGCGCGTGCAATTACCCTCATCGAGAGCAATCGCCACATCGACCAGGCTCAAGAACTCCTCCGCCGACTCCCGTCTGGAGACTCCATCCGCATCGGCATTACGGGCGTCCCAGGTGCTGGTAAGAGCACCTTTATCGAGGCGTTTGGTCTTAACCTGATCCAGCAAGGTCATAAAGTCGCCGTGCTGGCCGTAGATCCCTCCAGCAGCATCTCGCGTGGTAGTGTTCTGGGGGATAAAACCCGCATGGAGCTCCTCTCGCGCGAGCAAAACAGTTTTATCCGGCCTTCTCCATCCGGCGGCGAGTTGGGCGGCGTTACCCGTAAAACCCGTGAGACAGCCCTTGTTTGCGAAGCAGCAGGCTTCGACGTCATCCTCATCGAAACGGTGGGAGTCGGGCAAAACGAGATCACCGTGCGCTCCATGGTCGATTTCTTCCTGCTGATGAAGATCGCTGGCGCTGGCGACGAACTCCAGGGCATCAAGAAAGGCGTGATGGAACTCGCGGACGCCATTGTCATCAACAAGGCTGATGGCGACAACCTGCAAAGAGCTAATCGCGCACGTGCAGAGATCGAACAGGTCCTCCACTACATCAATCCCGCCACCAAAGGCTGGCAAACCCCTTCCGTGACCTGCTCCGCGCTCGATGGCTCCGGAATCTCTGAAATATGGGAACTCATCACCCGATTCCGAGACACTACCCGGCAATCAGGAATCTTCGAAGCACGCAGACGGCAGCAATCCAAAGACTGGATGCACGCCATGATCAAGGAAGCACTGCTAAACAAGTTTTACAACGATCCCAACATCAAGGCTATCATGCCCGACATTGAGCAAAAGATTGTCATGGGCGATCTGCCCGTTACGCAAGCGGTTCGTGAATTGTTGAAGCTGCTTGAAAGTTGATCCCAGTCCCGCAGTAGCGTATGTTTTTTAGCCCGGTACATCAGTGCTGGGTTTTTATTGCGCAAATCCCGCACCCTCCGCGAGCAGATTCGTTCGATCGCGAGCAGCCGTGTTCATCCACTTCGAAGACGTGGTGTTACACGGCGTCGCGAGGGAACGGGCGAATATGCCGGCGGATGATGATCTCATTTCCGGATGTCTTTTTCTGATCTCCGTAAATGGCCGATATTTCTTTGTCTAGCTCATCCTTCCACTGGCTGATGGTACTGATATGGCCTAATCCAAGAATATCAGAGGGATTTTCAACATTGTGTTCCTTAAAAATGACAGTATTGCCACGCTCAAGTTAACCGAAGAAATTCCCAGCCTCGAAGATAACATTCTGCCCAGCCTGATCATTAAATCTATCTGCCTCAGATCGACATTCCTTACAACAATCCTGGTCATCAGTTGTGTAAAGATATAAACAGGTCATTTGTCAGTTATTTGTACGAAAAACACTGTTTCATTTATGGAAAGGTTGCACGACCGAATAGTGCTGGAAACGGCAGTTGTTTCAGGTATTTTTGCGGCCCGTAATCAATTAATCTTGACTAATTTGTGATTACTCCCATAATCAAAGAAATGATTGAGGGAAACCATGGAGTCATCGAAACTGACTGATACCCAAATGCAGATACGCAATTTGATCAATGAAGCCTTTTCAATATCGAAGGCAAATCCACAGCGCTGCATCGAAATAAGTCGAGAAGCGCTGACGATAGCCCAGCGAGAGCACCTTCGAGAGGAAGAAGGACAATCGCTGATGCACATCGGGGTCGGGCTATTCAATCAGGGAAAAGATGGCGAAGCGATCAATTACTTTCAACAGGCGACAACCATCTTCGATGAAGTAAATTATTACTATGGTCTTCGATGTTGTTACACCAATATCGGACTGGTATACCAGAAACTGGCAGATGATGACAAAGCCATTGAGTATTTCCAGAAAAACATGGCGTTGCAGGACTGTTGCAATATGCCTGCATTGAATACCAACCTTCTAATCAACATAGGTCGGTGTTATACGCATCAGACTCAATTCGACAAGGCACGAGAGATCCTGCTCCAGGCTCTCGATAATACAAAGAAATTCAACCTCAAGCATTTCGAATCTGTTGCGCGGAACAACCTGGCAAGCGTAGAACAACACACCGGTAATTATCGACGCGCTCTTGAATTACACATCTCCAATATCGACATCATGCAAGAAGTTGACGATATGTTCGGTCTGTGCAGAGCATATCTGCAAATGGCGACGATCTACCTCAAGCTTGATAATCTCCATGAAGCTGAGACCTATCTCCATAAAAGTATCAAGCTGAATGAAAAGGTTGGAGATATTTCGATCCTTGCAAATATTCACCATGCATATGCCCGCATGTATAGGAAATGTGGTGATTTGGAGAATGAGCAAAAACATCTTGAATCTGCTCTGGTGATCGCGAAGGAAGTCAATTCAAAGAGCAGCCTGATCGAGATCATGGATTCTGTAATCGATTTTCGGAAGCGAAATGGAGATTTCGAAGCCGCGCTGAAAATGACAGAAGAATACATCACACTCCTCGATCAACAATTCGATGAAAAACGCAATCGTCTGATTCAAGAAACATCGACCAGACTTGAGGTTGAGAGGTTCGAACGCGAATCGCGCCTGTTGCGCGAGAAGAATCAGGAACTCGAGCAGAAGAACGATGAAATCGAGCAGCAGAATGAGATGCTTGAGAAAGCTGAAGAGGAATTGCAGCGCTGGAATCAGGAACTCGAAGAACGGGTTCAGAAGGAGATTGAGCGTCGAAACCAGCAGGAGCAGTTCGTGATCCAGAAATCAAAGCTCGAATCGCTCGGTCGCATGGCCGCCGGAATCGCGCATGAAATCAATCAACCGCTCGGTTTGATCCAGCTCGGTATCGACAACCTGTTTCAAAGCATAGAAAGAGGATTGCCCTCGAAAAAATACCTCCAGGACAAATCGAATTATCTGGACCAGAATATAGATCGAATCAAGCAAATCATCGAACACATCCGAATATTCTCGCGAGAACAAAATGCTGAACGCTTTCAGCGATTCAATGTGTCCGATGTAATCAATAAAGCGCTTTCGATGATCGAAGTGCAATACAAGAATCACAATATCGCTATCGAACGTGACTTCAAGGCTGAAGAAACCTTTGCTTTCGGCAATCCGCATCGCTTTGAGCAGGTTATCTTGAATCTGCTGGTCAACGCACGCGACGCCTTGAATTCGAAGTATGACCAATATGACGATGGACAGCGGATTGGCGTAACGCTTTTCAATAACGAAGGATCCATACAAATCGAGATCGAGGACAACGGCGTAGGCATTCCGGAAACCATTCAAAATCACATTTTCGAACCCTTCTTCACGACCAAAGATGAGCAGAAGGGAACCGGCTTGGGACTTTCGATCAGTTATGGGATCATTCAGGAAATGAATGGCGATATCCGGTGCGAAACAGAATCCGGAGAATACACACGCATGATCGTTACGATTCCCGAGTTCATAGCGGAAACCAGTCATGAAAAGGCTGAAAGCACTGGCGAGGTTGGTAATGAATATGCTTAATGTGCTGATTGTAGATGACGAAACCGGCTACCAGGAAGCGATCGAGGAGTTCCTGCAAAATCAGGGATACACAGCTTTCAAAACGGGCCGACCGACTGAAGCGCTGAAGATCGTTGAAAAACACATGATCGACATCGCAATCCTGGATCTACGCCTGCCGGAGATGAGTGGAACCGACCTTCTGGCAGCAATCCATGAAATAAATCCCGATGTCGGTGTGATCATGATCAGCGGCCACGGCGATATGGATGACGTAATAGAAGCCATGCGAATGGGCGCGATCGACTTCTTCCGCAAGCCCTTCAAGCTGGATGATATCAGGCTGGCTATCGAACGTACCGTGCGACACATCGGTCTAAAGCAGCGGCTCAATGGCGTGGAAACATCTTACCAAAATCTGCTGGCATCCTCCGATTACTGCATTGGGGGAGCAATTATCGGCAGCAGCCCGGAAATTCAGCACGTACGGGAGCTGACCCGGAAAATCGCATCGACGCCCTGTGTGGACGTCCTCATTACCGGCGAAAGCGGTGTCGGCAAAGAACTTGCGGCAAGGGACATTTTCATGCAGGATACAGCAACGAAAGGTGTTTTTTACGACGTTAATTGCCCGTCAATTCCCGAAACCTTGTTTGAAAGCGAAGCGTTCGGGCATCGTAAAAACGCCTTCACCGGAGCCGATATCGAGAAAAAAGGCTTTTTCGAGATCGCGAACGAAGGCACGCTGTTTCTCGACGAGATCGGTGAACTCAGCCCGACGATGCAAAGCAAACTCCTGCGTGTCCTTGAAGAACGCAAGATACGCAAGATCGGGTCCTCCATCGAGATACACCTGACTCTGCGCGTCATCGCCTCGACCAACCGGAATCTCGACCAGATGGTTATGAACGGCTCCTTCCGGCGCGATCTGTTCTATCGCCTGAACCGATTCTCCATCCACATCCCGACACTGCGAGAACGACGCTCCGACATCCCAGCGCTCATCGAGCATTTCAACTGCAAGCTCTCCCAGTCCATGAAACGCCCACCGAAGCAGATCAATCCTGTTGTCATGCAAGCGCTGATTAACCTTGATTTCCCGGGAAATATACGGGAATTGCGCAATATTCTGGAAAAAGCGCTGATCCTTTCGGACAACAACAGTCGGACACTTGATTGGAATTGCTTCCCCGACCTCAATGCACATGCAATGGATATCCCCACTCCACCAACAGACGATTCGCTTCATCTGGATCAACTGGAATTGCTCGAGATTTCGCTCATCAATAGGGCCATGAAACTTTGCGACGGTAATAAGGCCGCAGCAGCGAAAAAGCTCGGTATCACCCGCGCAAGTTTACATCGCCGTATCGAAAAGCATAAGCTGCGTTTCGATTAATGTTCGCCATCGAGCATAATTTTCGCTTCTATTGGCGTTCGATATCGAGCACTATCGACGATATCGAGCACACAGGTTTCGAGACTCTTCAGCAACAGCTATAGCACATTACAGCCCCTTCATACAGCAAGATCAAATCATTCGATATCGACCAGTCCCCAGCAATATCAATAATGCCTAACACAATACTATTGATGTAGTTACGCGACATATCCACCAATGGCACCAGGCTTGCAATTTATTAATCCGGGTGCAGTATGGAAAAATATCTTGCCTTCCTGAAAGATCACGAAGCCGACACGGAACGAATCGAGTGGTTTCGATATCAGAATCACGATTTGAAGATCGTTCATGATCGGAAGCAGTTTCTTCAATTGCTTCGAAGCGGTAATCATGGTCACATTATCCTGGAACTGAAACGCCTTTCCGATATCATGCTTCTTCAGTCAGTTCACAACATGAATCCTGAAACGGATGTGACCGTGCTCGTCGAACCCCGCCTGAAAGCTATTTTTGATACAATCCAAAACTGCCCTTACTCGATTGTCCAAAGCGAACACGAACTGAGAATAAAACAAACACATGACAAACATTCAATGCATGGAGGAAATGATGCGTAAGATTCTTTTATTCACTTTTATATCAATATTCTGCGCAATCTTGTTCGCAGACGGAACTCAACCTCCCGGATCGGGATCGTCCAGCGAACCGTATCTTATTACAACGCTGGATCACCTTCTCTGGGTTAGCACGAACAGCTCTTGCTGGGGGAGCTTCTTCGAGCTGAGGGCCAATATCGACGCGTCCGGAACCGCAAGCTGGAATGGCGGAGAAGGATTTTCACCGATTGGAAATGCGTCGACACCCTTCACTGGTGAATTCAACGGCTATTTCGGAAGCATCGATGGATTATCGATTGCGCGTGGTTCCAGCGACTATCAGGGCCTTTTCGGTTACCTTGACGACGCCGTGATCGAGTATACTGAAGTTACCAACTTCAGCGTAATCGGCGCAAACCGGGTAGGTGGATTGATCGGGTATGCCACGGATTCCTACATCACGGGCTGCGATTTGACCGGAACCATCCAGGGGGGGTATCGAGTTGGAGGAATTGCCGGCCAGATCGACAACACTACCTACTTAGGATCCTGCACAACAGAGGTAACCATTATCAGCTTCTCGAATGGCGGCGGAGGTATCGTTGGAGATGCAGATAACTCGTCTGTGGATAAATGCTCGTCGGTTTCAGATGTGAGCGGAAGCACTTCCGTTGGAGGAATTCTTGGCGGTTGCATTGGGAGTGTGATTAGCTGCTGCTTCTCCACTGGCGATGTATATGGTACGGGATATAACGTCGGTGGTTTATGCGGCAATATCGACAATTCCAGCGTGCATGATTGCTATAGCTGGAGCAGCGTAACCGGGGCGGCGATTCGAGTCGGCGGATTTTCCGGCTGCATGCGAAACAGCGCAACGGTTGACAACAGCTACAGCATCGGATCGGTTGCAGGGAATTCGTCTGTAGGAGGATTGATCGGAAGCGACTACACTGGAAACTGCTCCGTGACGGACTCGTTTTGGGACACGGAAGCCAGCGGACTTTCATCCAGCGCCGGGGGGACCGGCAAGTCCACGGTAGAAATGAAGACGGCTTCGACATTCCTCGATAGCGGATGGGATTGGATGGAAGAATCGGCTAATGGGACCAATAACTACTGGGGAATCAACCCGGCTGAGAACAACGGCTATCCCTTCCTTAAATGGCAGAACTACGAGAACTTCATCCCGATCGAAGACCTGGTCATCGATACGAATACTCAGTGGTCAACCGATCAGACGCTTGGACGAAATGTCGTGATTCAGAACGGCGCGACCCTGACCATTGATCCGGGGGTGAGTGTCCAATTTACCGAACAGTGTACTATCTCTGTCGAAAACGGCCGCATCCTGGCCATCGGTACCGAATCGCAGGAGATCGATTTCTTCGGCACTCCTTCTTGGGGTGGAATCCAATACATCAGCACGACCGGGGATTCCAGTAAGTTTGTTTTCTGCGAGTTTTATGGTGCAACGAATCTACTCGGTGGCGCGCTTCACGTGGAACAAAATGATCATCTGCTTCTGCGCAACTGCACGTTTCTCAGCAACACAGCAGATGTCGGTGGTGGCGCTATCTACCTCGAAGGCAGTTCACCAAGAATCATCCGCTGCCTTTTCGACACCAATGTCGCCGATGGTTCTCCCGGGGGGGCGATCTGCGCAATCTCATCTTCTTCACCAGAGATCATCAATTGCTCATTCGTGGGGAACGAAGCAAGCAGTGGTGGGGCGATCTATGCACTGAGTTCCGGATGTAAAATCATCAATTCACTCTTCAACAGCAATACGTCGTATGGAGATGGTGGTGGATGCCACTTCACCGGCACATCTTCCCCACTGCTCGAAATGACGAATTGTACCGTTGTCAACAACAGCGCGAGCTCCGGTGGCGGAATTTACAGCAGAAATGCGCAGATATACCGCAACAACATCGTCTGGGATAATAGCAGCTCGTTCGATATATCAGGATCAAGTAGCTTCTACTACTGCAACATCTCCGGTTATTCCTCCGGCGCGTTGAGCGGCACCTCCGGCACAATTACTGGCTGCATCGACGCGCTGCCGCTAATCGAAAACCTCTCCACCTTCAGCTACGACCTCAACGTCAATTCACCCTGCATAAACACCGGTGACCCGAATACCGTGCTCGAGGGTGATGCACTACTCGATCTAAACGGAAACGACCGTTATAACAGCAATGGTTATAGTGGCGTGCTGGGCAGCGCATTCGACACAATCGATATTGGTGCTGTCGAGTATCAGGATTTCTCGCCATGGCTGCCCACCCTCACGATCGATCAGGATGTTCAGCTCAATGATACATTTAACCTTGCTTACGGAAACACGCTTACCATCAGTCCGGGCGTTACCCTCAGCTTCGCCAGCGGAATCACATTGAACCTATACGGCGCACTGATCGCCGAGGGAACACCGGACAGCGTCATCACCTTTACCGCTGTTTCTCCTGGTTCAGGCTGGGAAGGTCTGCATTTTCTACAGGATGGTGATTCCCACGCCAACAGCTCCCGAATGGAATGCTGCACAGTAGAATACGGCCAAGGAACTAATGGTGGCAATATTTACCTGGATGGTGATGCCAGTTCAGGAACCGAACCGAGACTCCGAATGCGAAACTGTCATATCACGCAGGGTAACGCTCAGAACGGCGGAGCTTTCTACGTAAAAGACACCAGACTGGAGCTGATCAATTGCATTCTCGATGTGAATAGCGCATCGCTCTATGGTGGCGCGATCTACAACGACGATTCGAATATCGAACTGACCAACTGCGATGTTCTTCAGAATTCCGCATCCACTGCCGAAGCAATATACGCGGACATCATCCTGGCTATGAGCGTACGCAATTCCATCGTTTGGGGCGATCCGGAGAATCTCATCTACCCGTCCACCCTCGAAGACGCATTCTATTACAGCATCGTCAGCGGCGGCTATCCGGGAACGGAAGTTATATCCGACAATCCATGCTTTGCCAACGCGGCAAGCCACGATTATTCACTCGAAGCATGGTCACCGGCATTGAACGCCGGACTGCCCGACACGACAGGGCTCGATCTCCCGGAACTGGATTTTAGCGGGAATCCGCGTATTCACGAGCATCCTGCCGGGGGCAGATCACCCTATGACCGCATCGATATCGGCGCTTTTGAGTTCGATGGTTGCAAGGCCCCCGTCGCGGTCGATGCTTCCGATGGCAGCAACGACTATGCCGGGTATGTCCATATCGAATGGCAGATCGACGAATCGTATCAGCCACAACCCGATGGATTCCGTATCTATCGCGACAATGTACAGATCGGCTCCACCTCCCCAAGCACCCTCGAGATGGATGACGACAATGTCTCACCGGGAGAAATCTACCTGTACGAAATCGAAGCCTTCTACCTCTCCGAATCGGGACGATCACGCAAGAACAGCGGCTTCATCAAACCAGACGGCATCATCACCGGCTCCATCCTGACGCTGAACAACAACCCATCCCCCGGCGTTACCGTAGCGCTCGACCCATCACCTTCCTACTGCCTTGTGCTCAATGCAACCGCTTCGATTACATTGCCCGATCCGCAAGTCGATCTGGACTACGATTTCACTTTGGAATGCTGGTTCAAGACCTCGCAGGATAACCAGACGATCCTGTTTCGCGGCCCGTATCAACTGAGTATCGATTCGTCAGGGAAGCTGATTTTTACAGACGGGCTCAATACGATCGAGCAGCAGGGATCCGCTATCGATGTCTGCGATGACGAATGGCACCATGTCGCTGTGGTTAACGATTTCACCAACACGAAAGTATTTATGTATCTGGATGGAACGTTGGCATCTCTGGACAGCCTCTATACGTTTGCGAACAACACGCTCAGTGACATTCAGTCTGGAAGTGGTTTTGTGGGAAGTCTGGATGATATCCGCATCTGGAATATCAGCAGGAGCATGCCTGAAATCCTCAGCACGATGAACATCACTGCCTCCTACAACAGCGATGGGCTGATGGGGTACTGGCCATTGAACGAAAGCCAGGGAGACGACCTCTTCGACGCCACAAACTACTGTCATCACGGCTCGGCAAGCGGCTGCACATGGTCGGGCGAGACTGCCGAAATCACCCTTGGAGCTGTTACCGACGAATATGGATTGTACTCGATTACTCAGATTCCTTACGGTAACGGAACTACCTTCCACGTGATTCCTACCCTCACCGGACACGGATTCCAACCCCAGCAGATACTGGTCACGCTCAACCCGAGTAACACGGCTGCGAACGGAATCGATTTTGTCGATAATTCCTACATCCCGCTATCCGGCCATGTCATGTACAATGGCACCACCTGCCCTGTCGTGGGTGCAACCATATACTTGAGGGATTCTCTTGAGGGCGATTCAACGGCTGTGGCGACTACGGACTCGGACGGCTACTACGTATTTGAGGTGAATCCCAGCCAAACCTGCATTGTCTCTGCGTCCTATCGAGATCACTGGTTCCATCGTACGTTCTGGAATCTGCAAAGCGTTACCGCTCCGGTCTCGAACATCAATTTCTACGACATGTTCACAACGGATTTATGCGTGCAGGTCACCGGCGGAAGTGATGCGTGGCCACTGGGCTCGTTCGACGTTACCACTACCTCCATATGCGGATGCTATACCGCTATCAATACGGACAACACCTGGAGTGACGGTCGCATTATTATCGCGGATATTCCACCCTTGAACTACAGCGTTACGGTCAGTCCGTCTGGAGATGATCCCTTCGATTTGGCCATCGACGCTTTCTTTCAGGACATCAGGACACAGGTCGTCTCACTCGAAGAAGCAGAAATCGGCCAGATCGACACGCTTTGCTTCAACTGGCATGCACCCATGGAGCTGGAAGTATCCTGGGATTCCGAACTGGAACTGAAGCACTTCGATGGTGCGCCCTCTTACGAATTCTACGTCCTGCAACAAAATCATTGGTATAACGTGATTGTGAAAGCGCTGGAAGATTACCGATTCGAAGGACACATGGATCAGATAAGCTATCTGACGAACTGCAGTATTTCCATAAATGACGAGATCGGCAGCACCGGAGGTACAGACGGAACGATATCGAGTGAATCGGGATACGTCTATACTTTTGCCCCCTATCTGCCCAACATCTTGTCCGGCTATGAACGACAATACCAAAACAGGATCGTGTTTACGGTAACAGACAACGATCTGGATCGCTCGATGGCACACACGGACTGGGCTCTGACACAGGGTGTTCGTCCACTGGAGAACACTTACGCGACCACATCGCCCGAACTCCCCTTCATGATCCTCCACGACCCTCCCGGCGACCAGAGCTATGCAAGTTTCTGCGAAAGCAGCAGTCATACCGTATCCATTGGTTCCAGCGTCTGTACGGATACCACCTCAAACACCTACAAAGCCATTCACCTGGGCCTGGACTTCACCTCATCCTCGGGATTGTTCTTTTGTGTCGAAACGGACATCGACCTTACCGATGACTACGAGAGCGGTATTTCGACGACATCGAGCTATAACGACAGCTATGAACAATCGATCACCTTCACGACCTCGCAGGAATACAACACCTCCGATTCGGACGAGATTATCGGCCCCGATGCGGATCTCTATATCGGTGGCGCGGTCAACCTCATATGGGGTGTCACGAAAACGATAAGCTGGATCGATTCCACTTCCAGCGTGCTCGAAGGACAAGACATCATGGTCACTCCGGACGGATTTGCGACGCAGTATTTCTATACTGAACACCAGATACTAAACAACGTGATTCCGAATCTGATCATGATCGGGCAATATGCCGCCGCCGAGAAATGGCAGGATATCATCGATATGAACTCATGGAACCGGACGCACCCGGAAACGAATCCGAACCACCCGGGAAATGTATCATTCAACGCCGGCGCTGGGTATACCTACAGTGAAGAGACGACGCTTTCCGAAGCGACGGTATACGAATTCGAGGCTACCGTGAGCAATGAATTCGGTTTACTGATCGGCGGAACGGTCAATGGCATCGGAAGCGAATTGGGATACACGTTCGATGCATCTCTGACGATTGGTTCATCGCAAACGACGACCGTGGAAAACACCACCTCCTGCACGTTCGTGCTGGGTGATGATGATCTGACTTCGGAACTGAACGAGATCCCCGATTACTTCACCCTCGATATCGGCAAGGATCCCGTCTATGGAACGCCGGTGTTCGATCTGATCGCCGGAGCTTCCTCCTGCCCGTGGGAACCGGAGACGCTTCCCCGTGACGGCGTTACTTTCGGAGCAAGCGCTGACAGCATCGGAGGGCTTCAAAATGGTAGCGCGGCTGTCTTCGCGCTTTACTTGGGTAATAGTAGCCAGTCTGGCGAAGATAGGCGTTACTACCTCGAAGTGCAGCACGGCACCAATCCTACTGGCGCAACGGTGAGGGTCAATGGAGTTCCGCTGGAAGGTGCGATGGCTTTCGATATCGAAGGTGGAGAAACCGCAACGGCCTACATGACCATTGAACAGGGCCCGGGAAGCTACCAAATCTCAGGCTTGACGCTGGAGTTCTACGCTGAAGGAGATCGCGGTAACAGCGGTCCAGACGGGCACTTTTTCGATATCTTCAGATCCTTCGGCGTTTCATGGGAAACGCCATACAGCCTAGTCGAAATCCTGCAACCGGAGGAAGGCTGGATTCTGAACCAGGAATGCGGTAACATGCTGGAGGTCATTCTTACAGGATACGATACGTCCATTTCAACATTGCAATCACTTAAACTCGAATACCGCGATCCGAATGAATCCCTTTGGATACCAGGACTCGAAATCGTACGCGATTCGCTGGAGGTTCACCCGCATTACATTGTCGAAGATTGGGATGTCAGCGGCATAACGGATGGGATGTATCAGATCCGCGCCGTCGCGGTGGACTCCATTCATACGAACTACCATACCACAGCACTCAACGGTGTCATCGATCGAGAACCACCGGAGGTCTGGGGTGTTCCTGAACCGGTTGACGACCTTCTTGGCCCGGATGATATCATTTGCGTACGTTTCAATGAAGCAATCGACCCCGGGAGCGTTCTGCCGGATGGTGTCAGCTTGCAATTCGAGGGCGGCAACGAGATTGACATTACGGTTCAGATCGACGATTCCGAGCTTTCAATTGTCCCGGACTGGGATAACTCCTGGCTGGAAAATCACACACTGATAGCGCGTGTTACAGGTATTTCCGATCTATATGGCAACCGCATCGCAGACCCCATCGAGTGGCGGTTCTATGTTAATGCGAGTCCGATTGGCTGGAGCACGACCAAGATCGAACTGATCAAGCCGCTGGGGGAAGAGGCGACTTTCGAAGTTGACCTCGTCAACGACGGTGGACAAACATGCGATTTCACGCTCGAAGACCTCCCTGCATGGTTGTCCGCACAGCCGATGGAAGGACAGCTCGCACCACTCGATTCTGAGACGATTTCGTTCACCGTCAGCTCGCAGATTGGCTTCGGGAGCTACGAAGGAACGCTGAATGCGGTAATACCCGGTTTTGGCAATGAACCTCTCACGGTAGAAGTGAGTGTACTCGCCAATCCACCGTCCTGGGCGTCGACCTGGGATCTCAACTACGATTACACGATGTCAATTACAGGTTGCATAATGATCGAAGAAGAGGTTTCGGAAGATCCTTTCGACATCATCGGCGCATTTATCCAATCGCCGCAAGGAGATTGGGAATGCCGTGGCGTCGCGCAGACCGAATTTGTCGAATATCTGGAAGGCGTATGGCAGTTTTTCCTCACCATCCACAGCGATGTAGAGTATGGTGAAGCGCTTCAATTCCGCGTATGGGACAACTCCCAGGCGAAGGAATACTACGGTATCGACGAAAGCTATTCGTTCCTTTCGGGAGCAACCTTTGGATCGCCCATTCTGCCCGATACAATACACGTTAGCGGTGCGCTCGTACAGGAAATCGACTGCGCAAACGGCTGGACATGGCTCAGTCTCAACCTTGTAAATGAGAATTCGATGACGCTCGACGATGTCTTGCAAAGCCTCAACTGTACCGACGGCGACCTTATCAAGAGTCAGACCGCCTACGCTCAATTCACGACGTCATCCGGCTGGGTGGGGACTCTTGATTCTCTAAACACGGTCGGAATGTTCAAGCTCAACCTTTCCAGCAACGACAACCTGCGCCATACGGGTATGCTGGAAGATCCGGAAACGACATTGATCGAGTATGGCTCGGGTTGGAACTGGATCGGGTATATTCCGCACGTCAGTATTTCCGTTGATGAGGCTTTAGCTGGGATTACAAACCAGGCAACCGGTGACGTGATCAAGAGCCAGCGTTCGTTCGCGCAATACATCGAAGGATACGGATGGATCGGCTCTCTGCGTTTCATGAATCCAGGACATGGCTACATGCTGCAAGCTGTCAACAGCGGCTCATTCACGTATCCACATTACACGATTTCACGATGTAACGAAGCGATGGACGTATTCGCCCAACCAGAAATCAAACTCCCGCGTGATGACCCTTCCTGGCAGGTCAATCCACTCGAATACGAGTACTCATCAAATATCACCAGCGTGATCCAGGCAAACGGAGAAATCCTCAACACATCGGATATCACCCTTGCCGCTTTCTGCGGAGACGAATGTCGCGGTATCGCAGAGCCCGTTTTCGTCATGGATCAATGGACGTTCTTCCTGACACAATACGCCAACACAATGTACGAGACCATGCATTACCGGGTCTACGACAGTGAGCTCAACATCATCCATACTCTATCCGATACACTCGTGTTCATCAGCAACCAGATTCTCGGGGATCCGCTTGATCCCTACGTATTCAATATCCAAACAGCGGGGCTTACTGCGCCGCAGAACGTTCAAATTGTCTTCGATGGTAATTCGGTGCAGCTTTCGTGGGATTCCGTGTCCGGTACGAACAGCTATCATGTCTATCATTCGGACAACCCGAACGGTGGCTGGGTTGAAATTACGGAACTGGGTGATTTCTCGATCGAACGAAGTGACAGCCCAGCGACAAGAACCCGCATGGGCCGGATTACCTGGGAAACTTCCCAACAGACCGGTGGAATGAATTTCTATCGCATAACGTCTGATACAGAAGCTTCAAGATAACATCCCCATGCCAGAATGAAGTGGTTGTGAAGCGACACGGGGTTGGCAAAGATGCCACCATGTGTTAGAAAAATCGACTGCAAGATTCACAAAAAGCCGGCCTCGATGTGAACAGCCTGGTTGTTTTGTTTGATTCTGCTTCAGTAGCGAATGCTTATAGCCCGGTACGTCAGTGCCGGGTTTTTTTATTTGCACAATTCCCGCACCCTACGGCGAGCAGATTCGTTCGATCGCGAGCAGCCGTGTTCATCCACTTCGAAGACGTGGTGTTACCCGGCGTCGCGAGGGATCGGGCGAAGATGCCGGCGGATGCCTTCTACGAAAAACTCTCTCGTCTCCTTACCCTACGTAAGGGAAGGTCGTGATAGGGTTCTATCCCTACTCCTTCCTCAGCACCTCGCTGTACATCTTTTCGACGCAGTCGGGGCACAGGCCGTGGGAGAATTCGATGCCGTAATTATGTGTGAAGAACACCTCGAGGTGCTTCCAGTTGATTTGTACGGTGGGATTTTCTTCAACCTTGCGGACCTTGCGGCAGTGGGAACAGATGGCTACGGTCTGCTCGGGCGAGCCGAGCTTGTTCAGTTCCTCTGCAACAGCGATATTGAGCTTGAATTGCTCGACAGCACTTTCGAGGATTGGCACCATCTCATCAAATTCAACCGGCTTTGTTAGAAACCGGTAAATGGAGACTTCGTTAACCGCCCGGATTGCCATGTTGAGATCAGCCTTTCCCGTAATGAGAATCGGTACAGACAGAGCATCGAACGCCATCTTCTTCTTGATAAACTCGATCCCATCCATGTCCGGCATGGAATAGTCTGTAACCAGCACCGAGACCGGCGGCTCCTGCTGGAGAATTTCCAGCGCTTGTGCGGCGTTTTCGGCTGTCTCGACCTGGTACAATCGGCGATACTGACGGCGATAAGAACTCAAGAGATTGTGATCATCATCAACAAATAGAATCCTGTGGAGCATACTTACGTTCCTTCGGCGTTCTGCCAGCGTATAAACAGATCCTCCAGTTTCGCGCACTTCAGAAACTCCATATCCGGGCCGGAAGGCTTTCCGTTGGTCTTTTCCTTTTTGTGCACGACCGTATTGGCGATGTGAACGGCTGCGAGTGGCGAGAAGCCTGTGTTGTAACCCTTCGACGGTATATGATGAAACGCAATGGGTTCCACAATTTCATTGGGAAGTCCCCAGATACCAAGAAGATATCCTGCGACCTCCTGATGTCCGGTGTGAAACCGCTTATGCTCAGCTTCATAAAGCTCGATATTCGAGTTAATCGCATCCTGCATTGCTTCGCTGTAAAGTTCGGGAAACTCCGTGGCCATGATAACCTTGCCGATATCGTGTAGCATACCGCTTACAAACGCATGATCTTCCATCTCCTTTTCAGATCCTGCGTCGATTGCAATTTTTTTGGCGATTTCAGCCACCGACATCGAGTGTTTCCACAAACCATTATAATCAAACACTGACGTCTTGTTCTCGTAAGCTTGAAACAGGTGAATGGTCAGAGCCAGATTTCGTATGGTGTTGAGTCCAAGTAAGCTTACTGCCTGAAGAGGATTCGATACGGTTCGGTATGTACTGAAAAACGGCGAATTGACCACATGCAGGATTTTTGCGCTCATTCCCATATCCTTGCTTATAATCTCACTCACGCGTTTTATCGATGTATCCTGCCGTTCGAGTTCTTGTAAAAGCTCTTGATAGAATTTCGGCAGACTCGGGATCGTTCTCATGCTGGAAACAAGACTTATAACCTTCTCGTTTCGCATTAGCTTTCGAAGATTCAGCACTTGAGTGATAATTCCGATCAGATGGTCGGATTCACAGGGCTTGGTTAGGTATTGATGAGCAATCTTCACCGCTTTCATCGAGAGATCCTGCTCTGCGTATCCCGTGAGAATGATACGTACCATCTCTGGTTTTCGTTCTGATACCTCTTTCAAGAGCTCGACACCATTCATGTTCGGCATCTTGATATCGGATATCAATATATCGAATGGTTCTTTCTCGATCTTCTCGAGCGCTTCTGCTCCCGATGACACAAAGGAGAGTTGCCAGTCCTTTCTTTTCGAACGCAGGCTGCGACGAAGGCCATCAAGTACTCTGGGTTCATCATCCACGAAAAGGATGCGATTTGTCATAACCTCATACTCCTTTGCCATCTTGGAGCTTATCCAGATCAGTTGTCGGCAGGTGGATCTCGAAAACCGCTCCCGACCCCGGTTCTGATAGTACGCTGATCGTCCCGCCATGCTTTTCCACGATGATGGAGTGAACCAGAGCTAGTCCCTGCCCGGTTCCGTCACCAGGCTTCTTCGTAGTGAAAAAAGGCTGAAAGATCTTCGCGAGAATCGATCTGGGCATTCCTGCGCCAGTATCGCTGACCCAAAGGACAACTTCGCGGTCGCGGTGTTTGGTCGTGATCGTGATAATGCCGTTTTCGCCAGTCACGTCCTTCTTTTCCTGCACCGCATGCGTAGCATTAACAATCAGGTTGAGAAGTACCTGATTCATCTCATCGCTGTAAATAGGAATCTTGGGCAGTGCAGGATCGAGATTCGTTTTCATTTCGGCAACGCTCTTCCACTCACTGTGAGTAATCGTTAGCGCGCTTTCGATCGTATCGTTGAGATTGACCATTTCTTTTTTATCCAATCCAGGATGTGAAAACTTTTTCATTGCGTCAAGTATGTTTCGCACCTGACGTATCCCTTCCTGTGATTCTCCAAGCGCTGGAGGTATCTCTGACAGCAGATAATCGATATCGCCTTCCGACAGAATCTTAGCGAATCGTTGCGCCAGAAGGCTCTCTTCGTCCTGTGAGACAAAGTCTCGTACAGCCTGTATAAAACGAACAATGTCCGACACTGATTCGCGTACGAAGCGAATATTATCGCTGATATATTGCACCGGTGAACGGATATCATGAAGCACACCCGCTGAAAGCCTTCCCATTGTGATAAATTTATGCCCTGCTTCCAAGCGCTCCATCGTCTCTCCGGACTTGTGGCTCCGCGTGATTACAACGATGCAGACTTCAAGATCAGCGCTTTTAAAAGGCGAAAAAGCAATGTCGTATTCCTGGTGATCCAATGCGTGGAATACCTGGATCACAACGCGCTCATTCGAATCGAACGCCTGTGTCATGCTCGCCTCAATCAACGATGGATGGTTGAATGGTAGGAAGTCTGATATATGGCTTTCCTCACGAAAACCCATGATTGCCGCCGGTTCATTCACTGCCAGAACTGCGCCTTCGCTCATGACCGCCAAAGTGGCAATCGGGATACTCTCAATCCACGCCTGAATTGTTAGCTTACAGGGATTTGCTCCTTTCATCTTCACTTCCGTTCAATATTTCAGATACTAATAAGATAAATGAATATCGTCCCTCAGACAAATCCGCTATTTCCCCGTCGAACGCACGATATCAACATTCAGCGCAATAACATCGACAACCGAGAACACGCGGTGAATGCTTCCTACAAGATTGCGCGCAAACAAATTAACCAAATATTTCCTTGACGGATTATTTGAGGCAATTATCAAACTGTAATGCATGTGCGATGTAACATCGGAATAGAGCTTCCGTTACATTGGCAGTAAGTAAGAGACGGCAACTGCGTGGAGCCGTTATTTGAAACGCTATATCGCAGAGAAATATCTTGACACAGTGCGGTGCATTCTGAGTCTGTTTCCTGATGCATGCCGAAGTGGTGAAACTGGTAGACGCAGTGGACTCAAAATCCACCGCCGTTTTGCGGCGTGCCGGTTCGAGTCCGGCCTTCGGCACCATAATTTTTTTCGGAGGATCGATCGAAAATTCTTGTTTACAACTTATTATCTCCGCCTGCCTCAAATAAACACCTGATTTTCCACAGGTAATGTTCTGGTTCAAATACTTTCTGGAGGTTTAGAAATGATATCAAGAAAGACGGGAGTAATATCCTTATTGCTTATCGCGCTTTTCCTGCCCCTCGCACTCAGCGCGGTATCAGAAGCGGGAGTGATCTTCTTACTCATTCAACCCGGCTCGAGAGCCGGTGGTATGGGCGGAGCCTACATCGCGATGGTTGACGACGCATACGCGCCTTTCTGGAATCCTGGCGCAATGGCGTTCAACCGTAAAACACAGATCGCGGTCAACGCAACCAACTGGTTTGGCGATACCGAAGGCATCGACGACATGTATCACATGTACCTCGGCTGGAACCAGTACTTTGAAGATCTCGGCAATATTGGTTTCAATATTGTTTATATGACCTACGGTAAGCAACAGCGTACCGACGAAAACCAGCAAGACCTGGGTTCATTCCACAGTTATGAAATCGCACTTGGACCCAGCTATGCTTACGAACTTTACGACCAACTCGGTCTTGGCGCATCGCTGAAATTCATCTATAGCGATCTCGCGCCCGAAGGTACTGGCGAAACCGAAGAACAGCAGAAAGGTCAGGGAACCAGCTGGGCATTCGATGTTGGTATCAAGCACACACTTCGTCCTTACGGCGAAGGCGAACCAGAATGGCAGAGCCTCTGGTGGTACCTCTCCAAGCTTGATTATGCATGGGTTCTCCAGAACATCGGTCCCGACATTACCTACATCAACGAATCGCAAGCTGATCCGCTTCCGATGAACTGGTGCTTCGGTCTCTCTTACCGACTGCTCGAATCCAAAATCAACAAACTCACCCTCAACGCGGAATGGAACAAACTGCTGGCAAATGACGACGATGTCCTCACTCGTATGTTCTCTGCCTGGAGCGACGACTCATCCAGCCAGGAAATGAAAGAAATCATCCGCAAGTATGGTGTTGAATACATCTATTACGATATCCTCGCTCTTCGCGCTGGATACTATCAGGATATAGCCGGCTCAATGACTGGTCCTTCATTCGGTGCTGGCCTCGGCTTTGAATGGAGCAGTCGTTATAAGATCAATGTTGACTTCGCCATGGAACAGGGCGGTGAACTGCAGGATTACCAGAAAACCTTCTCGCTTCGGCTTGAATTCTAAGGGAATCCATGCGTCGCACAATTTCTCTGGCGCTTGCCATCACTGTATTATTGTCGGTAGCCTGCCTCTCGGCTAACGAAGGCAGGATCAGCATTCAAGGCAAGAAAGCGCGTAACCAGGAAGTCCGTGTCCACCCCATTGAGAAGCTCATGGGCGGTGGAATCCAGAAGGCTCAACCTTCGTTACGTGCCAACAACAAGCTGCTGGTGATCCTCGCGGAGTTCCAGCAGGATGATGATCCCCAAACTACCGGCGACGGGACATTCGTGCTCGAAGATCCCGATTACCCGCTGACAATCGGCGCTCCACCGCATAACCATGCATACTTTGAGAAGGTCATGGAATCTGTGCGGTACTACTATCAGGAAGTCAGCCAGGGTTACTACGATCTGGATTGCGATATCTATCCTCAGGATGGCACATTCTATACGCTGCCGCACGAGATGACCTATTATAATCCACCTGGAGCATCCTCAAGCCTCATGTTGTCAAGATTCGAGGAATACTTCCGCGACGTGCTTCAGACTGCTGATACCGACCCCAATGTCGTGTTCTCCGATTACGGACACTACATGGTCATTCATGCGGGTGCAGACTGGCAGCATGATGTCCTGGGCAATACCCCCGGAGATCTACCGTCGTTCTTCATCACAATCGGAGACGGTAAAGAAGTTTCCGTCGATGACGGTGCTAAAGAGATTAAGCATCTCTGCAACGTCCCCGAGACCATTACGCAAGATACATCGACCTACACCGATGGTGGACTCGTTTACCATGATGGCTACGGCGTCACAAACTCCGTTACCGCTCACGAATTTGGCCACACACTCGGCTTTGTCGATCTATACAATACCTATAACTATCGTCCCGCAGTTGGCTACTGGGATATCATGGACAGCGGCGGCTCGACCGTACTCACCATGGGAGCGGACGAGGACGAAGACGGTGTTCTCGATAACGTGTATTTGATTGAAGGTGGCATCCCGGCGCTTCCAGGCGCGTTCCACAAGGAACTCGTATGGGAAGAGGAATTCCGCGCTGCCGGCCTCCTGAAAGACATTACCGAATTCGACCTCAGCGAACCTATCGAGGTAATCGCTGCCGGCAAACGTTACGATGGTTCTATCGGGTCAAATCAGGCATACATCGTAAAAGTACCCCTCAGCGAAACAGAGTATCTCCTGATCGAAAACCGCCAGACCAACCACGACGATGACGGACCAACCGTGCTCGTGGGCGATAACGGCGAAGATTCACAGGTTATCCTGTACCCCACAGGCGATGACGACCCCAACAACACGGCAGACGAATATGATTACGCGCTACCGGACTGGGTCGATCGAGACAACAACAGCTACGGTGGTGGATTGATCATCTGGCATGTTGACGATCAGATTATCTATAACGAAGGCTACTACGAATCCGATGGTGAATTCGTTAGCAACTATACGGCCAACACGGTCAACACAAGGTACAGTGAGCGCGGCGTTTATATCATCGAAGCGGATGGCCTCGAAGATATCGGCAACGTCTATTCGCTCTACTGGCAGGGCACTGTTTACGATCCGTACTTCAAGTATAAACCGATGCTCGATATAAATGGTTTCTTTACCGGTTGGGACATCGAGAAGTACAATGACGAGCTTTCTGCAACGTCAAAACCGGCCCTCATGACAAACACCGGCGAACCGTCCATGTTCTCCATCTACGATATTGATTCGGAACATTATTACCGACCTTTCCACATACCTCCGGAAATCGTCAGCTTCCGTTTCAAGGTCCAGGCTTTCGATCAAACCAGCTATGTACCGTTTGTCGAAATTGATTCCGTCACCGCGATTGGCGGCGCTGGACTGTCGAGCTTCCTGCCTAATTCCACCATTTCAGAGTTCCCCGTCTTTTCCCGGAATGGCGTGAATGTTATTTCCCACCTCCATGACGGCGGCAGCCTCGACGAATGGCAGGATCTTCTCACCAAGATCCCGACGGACTTCACGGTCACCCAAACGCCTCTGACAATCGACTATGACCTGGACGGCTACGACGAATACATCGCACCATCCGGCAACACATTCCATGTCATCAAGACACCCGAAATCCTGCAATCGATCACGCTTACTGGTGATATCATCTCCAAGCCCATGCCGCTGGATGAAGACGGTATCGATTCATACCTCGTGAGCACCGATCAATTCCTCTACAAGTTCACGCAGGATGCCCCGGAATCGATCGCACTGAACACGGACAAGCTTACCGCGGACGAGGAGTACATTTACGCCTTCGAAAGTGGCATGCTGAACATGATCAATTACCACGATCATTTCAACGTGACCGATCAGGTCAGGCTGCCGTTCAGTGAAACAGACTACGAACCAGTGGTCTTCTCGGACACCGTGAACGTTGCTCGCAGCGCTGTTTTCATGATGTCAAACGAAGGTAACCTGTATAAGATCAAAGATGGATCCTTTACACAGATATTCGAGATTTATCCCTATACATCGGCATCCGTGACCAATCTCTCAATCGGCTCACCGATGGATGACGGAAAGGTTTATCTATTCTTCGGCGCAGGTAACTATGTGTTCGCCATCGACACCGAAGGCGTAATGGCAGACGGCTTCCCCCTGAAGCTGGAAGACCTCACGCTTCAGCCGACCGGTTACCCGGTTCTGGTTGATTTCAAGGGCGAATCGATTGCGCTCATGCCTGCCAAAGATCACGGATATTACGCAGTAAACATGGAAGGAACCTACATTCCATACTACTCGCTGTGCTGGAATGGTATATCTGGCTTCGATTTCTTCCACTGGGAGAAAGAGCTTTCCCGTCTGAACTACATCTATAGCGAATTCAGAGACGATACCTGCCGCATCGGCATTGCCAGCATCGACGAGGTCTATGAAAATCCCATCGAGTGGGCTGGCTATCGTAACGCTGGAACGGGATGCTATCGAGGAACCATAACCTACAATCCTTCGGATGAAACGCACTTCTCCGCCATCGCCTACCCCAATCCGGTTCGGCAAGGACAGATGCGTGTCAAAGTTGAAGGCGCAACAGAAAACATCAAACTCAAGATCTACAACATTGCCGGCTCTCTTGTTTTCGAAAGAAACTATGAACCGGATGAATCGATAAGGCTCGATACAAGACGTATGTCCGCAGGCATGTACTTCGGACAGGTTGAATCGGGTGGACATCGCAAAACGATCAAATTCGGAATCGAAAAATAAGAATTTTGCCAGGAGGCGTATAATGAAAAGAATTCTCGCGATTATGCTGATGCTGACATGTGTATTTGTCCTTGCGGCGCAGGAAGTGGAGGAATTCAACGCTACCGAAACTGAAGATGTAATAAAACTCGAAGATACAAAGGCTGCCAAACCCAAAGAAAAACCTGCAATCGAGCTCGAAGATATCGATGAAGAGGACGACCAGGATATCATCAAGGTAAATTACCAGAAGAAATCCGCTGCGCTTGCAATGGCGCTGTCGGCTGTGATTCCCGGTTTCGGCTCGATCTACGCCGATTACTCATCCTGGACCGGCTACGTTTTCCCGGTTATCGAAGCTTGCCTCTGGGTTGGTTACGCCCACTACCAGAATGAAGGCCTCAACAAGGAATCGGACTACGAGGACTTCGCGAATCATAATTACAATCGCCAGTACTATCAAACTGCAATGACCGATCTGAAAAACCAGGACGAAAACGATATTTACGACGATAATCATTTCCGCTTGGACATCGGAAACACCCAGCATTTCTATGAAGATATCGGTAAATACAACAAGTATGTATTTGGCTGGACTGACTGGTACGCCAAGTACGGACACGATAATACGTTCGACTGGGAATTCGATTCGGATGGAACCTGGCTGGGAAACAAGCCCACAGACGGTACTGCGGTAGAAGGTCAGTACGACAGACCGTACAGTAACCTCCGTGAAGATTATATCCACATGCGTCAGGATGCGGAAGACAGCTACGACAGAGCCGATTACGTCACCTGGGGTATCATGGCAAACCACGTTATCGCGATCCTGGACGCCTACCGCGTGACCCGCGCCTACAACGTGGAATATCTCTCGCAGGCTCCAAGATTCCAGTTCAACGTGCAACCCGTTGTCTGCAATGAGCGCATTACGCCCATGCTGATGACAAGCTGGAAATTCTAATGATAAGAAAAACCGTTCTCGCGCTTCTGCTTCTCCTGCTTCTCTGCACCATGGCAGCTCAGGAAAAGGTCTCGGTATTGAAAGCAATGGCGCTTTCAGCTGTGTTACCTGGCGCTGGAGATTTATACATGGGCAATTACCAGAAAGGCGCAGCATTCCTGAGCGCTGAAGTCATTATCTGGTTAGCGTATCTTCGCCTGGATCAGGAACGCGACTGGGCGATCGAATCCTATCAGGATTACGCCGACGCATACGCCGGTGTACCCAAGGGACAGGATGACGACTACTACCAGCGCATCCAGAACTACTACAGCAGCGAGGAATACAACGACGACGTTATCCGCGATGCCCGTAACTACTATCTGATCTACAACAACGATCAGGAAGCTTACCAGGAATACCTCAGCAACTACCTGATCCCCGAGGAAGAAGCATGGCAATGGGAAAACGATTCGCGATGGAGTGAGTACAAGAAACGCCGTAACCGTAAGCAGGATATGGAAATCTACTCAAACTTCGCACTGGGCGCTGCGATTTTAAATCGTGTCGTCTCTGTTATCGCGACAACGGCAAGCGCGCGTAAGCACAATCGTGCGGTTCGAATGCTGAAGAACGTATCCATCGAACCGGACTTACAAAACAATGGAATCAGGCTGAACTATGCAATCCACTTCTAAGAAAGCCGTACTGCTCATCATGATCATCATGATAGCTCTGGGATTATCCGCGCAGCACAAACCGGGCGTAATGTTCTTGAAATCACTGGTCGTACCGGGATATGGCGAGCTTTCGCAGGGCAAGTCGATTGGCTACGCCTTCATCGCTTCGGAAATCCTCCTTTGGGGCTCCATGTACTATTTCCAGGAAGAATCCGACCTCAGCGAACGACACGCCTACGAATACGCACTCGAGTATGCTCATATCAAACCGGGTGATTACGGCAACGACTATCTTCATGATCTATCGAAATATGATAGTTCAGGCTACGAAGCCGGCGGCTACAACGAAAACGTGCGCCGTACCGCGATCAATCTCTACCCCGGAGACACTGACGCCCAACAGGATTACATTCAGGATCACGCCTATTCGGACGAACTCGCCTGGAGCTGGGATGACCGCGACAGTCGCAACACCTACACAAAGCATTACAAAGATATCCAGCACAATAAAGACTACGCGCAGGCTATGGTGGGAGCAATCGTGCTCAACCACGTGGTTAGCGGACTCAACTCGCTTTTCACCGCCCGAAACACCAACCGCCGCATCGAAATGGGTGTCGAGCTGAAAGAAGATATGACCCCGACATTCGTGGCAAGCTGGAGATTTTGATCTGATTTTTTCTCAACATCTTCGACCCGGGATTTACGTCCCGGGTTTCTTTTTCTATCTCCCTGGGATCGCCAAGCCCCAGCTTGGCATTCCCCCTCCCCTGGTTCGCCCTTCGTAGATGGACACATACAGCCTAGGGTACGCTGACGTCCAGTCGGTTTGATATAAGACAATGCGGACGATCATGGGGATTCGAATTTGCAAACAAATTCATAGACGTCCGCGTTCCATATGGAAAAGGCAGACACGGTGGTCTGCCCCTACAGTAGGCGAAGAAATCAACATACGGAAGATGATTTCATGCGAGAAGGCTATTCAGGAGACCTTCTCAAACCACCTGAAAACGGTGTCATCACCCCACTAACAACATCCGAAGAAAAAGCTTGCACGATTCTAATCGATAAGAGAATTTGGAAAGTAAAATATCCGCTTTGAGACGCTATCAATACAAACGGTTATGGTGACGGAAGTTGTTCTCTGAGAACACTTTTCCGTTTGTTCATTTCGTCGTTTCACAGCTTTCAATCGGAAACTCGTGAACTGGTATCCCATGATCGCATATGATACCTATTGGAATACACGAAATAAAATCTTACAGGGGAGCAAGATGGATACGAACATAAAAATCAAAGCTCTGCAAAATCTTCTGGTAGAGAAAGGCCTCGACGGCTGGTTTATGCCGGGCACCGATCCTCATTTGAGCGAATATGTCTCCGAACGCTGGCGCGAAAACGCATGGCTTACAGGATTTACAGGCTCACGGTCGCTGGTTGTCGTCACCCCCGACAACGCCTATATCTGGGTTGATTCACGCTACCATGTGCAGGCTGATCGCGAACTGGAAGGAACAAACATCCATATTTTTAAATCTGGCCTCCCAGGAGTGCCCTATACCTTCAAGTGGATTCCTGATAACTTCAAGGAAGGCTCGAAACTGGGTATTCCGGGCGACATCATCCCGATCTCGCAATACAAGGCAATGGTCGACAAGTTCAAGGGAATCGAGATCGTCACTTGCGACGACCTTATCGACGAGATATGGACCGATCGTCCAGCTATTCCCGATAACCCGGTGATTGAGCACGAGACTTGCTTTGCTGGAGAAACTCGCAAAGGAAAAATCGATCGCATCAAAGAGAAGATGCAAGAGAAACGAGTCGATTGCCACATCGTCTCAGCACTTGACGATATCGCCTGGACATTCAATATTCGCGGAGCTGACATCGCCTATAATCCTGTCGTCTATGCCTACGCTGCTTTCACGCAGGACAAGACAATCCTCTTCATCGATCAGAAGAAAATCGATTTCGATCTGCGCGTGAAGATTGAACTGGATGGCATCCTGATTCAGGATTACGACGCCATCTATCGTTACATCGATGACCTCGATCAACGCTGGACAGTCCTGCTCGACGAAGACAGATTCAGCCATCGTATGCTGACTCGCATCAAAGAACGCTGTAAAACGGAATTCGCATACAACATCCCGATGATGCTCAAGCTCGAGAAAAATCATTTCGAGAAAATGAATATTCGTAAAACACATATACTCGATGGCGCAGCGCTGGTGAAATGGCAATATTGGGTCGAACAGAATGTCGGCAAGATCGAAATGACCGAATATAGCCTGCAACAGAAGCTGGAAGATTTCCGCGGCCCGATGGAAAACTACCGTGGTCCGAGCTTCTATGCTATCGTTGGTTACAACGCTAACGCAGCGCTACCACACTATTCACCCAAACCCGAAGGCTCACTGAAAGTAGAGCCCAAAGGCATCCTTTTGTGCGATTCCGGTGGTCAATACGACACCGGTACTACGGACATCACGCGTACGTTCGCGCTTGGAGAAGTCGATGACACAGTATGCCGAAGTTTCACAGCCGTGCTTCGTGGTATGATCAACCTCTCGCGCGCCGTTTTCCGCAAGGGAACGAAAGGTATCCACCTGGATATCCTCGCTCGTGGCCCGGTTTGGGACATCTTCCAAGAATACGGGCATGGAACCGGACACGGTGTAGGCATGTTCCTCAACGTACATGAAGGTCCTATCGGTATCAGTATGGCATCGGACAAGATTGCCTTTGCCCCCGGCATGCTCGTATCGAACGAACCAGGTATCTATGTCGAAGGGCATTACGGCATCCGTATCGAAAACCTCATCATGTGCCAGAAAGCAACCGATGACGGCGAATACCTGAGGTTCGAGACAATGGCTGTCTGCCCGATCGATACACGGCTTATCGTTCCTGCTCAGATGCGCAGCGACGAGATAGACTGGCTGAACCAATATCATAAGGACGTTCGGGAAAAGCTGACGCCGTACCTCAACGAAGAAGAAGCCGCCTGGCTCGAAAAAATGACCGAACCCATCGGTTAACGGAGTTGGCATGAAACGAGCGATCTATCCGGGTACTTTCGATCCCATCACATTCGGTCATATCGACATCCTGCGGAAAGCAACCGGTATCTTTGACGAAGTAATTGTTGCCGTAGCCGAAACGACCGGTAAAAATACTTTCCTCAGCCTTGAAGAACGTGAGGAGATCTGCCGGCAGGCTGTATCTGACCTCAAACATGTTCGCGTGGAGCGTTTCTCCGGTTTGGTTGTTGACTTTGCCAAAAAGGTGGAAGCCGACGTGATGATCCGGGGGCTGCGTGCAGTCTCGGATTTCGAGTACGAGCTTTCACTGGCGCTCATGAACCGCAATCTGAGCCCCGATATCGAGACAATGTTCCTGCTTCCAGACCACAAGTACCTTTACCTGAGCTCCAGCATGGTACGTCAGGTAATCCTTCTGGGTGGCAACCTGAGCGAATATGTGCCGAAAAATGTCGAGGCAATCCTGATCGAGAAATTCAAGAAAAAATTTAAGGAGTAGTAAGATGCAGAAACAGAAAATCAACGTCAAGCTGGATGCTACGATCGGCGAGGGAACATATTCCAATATGTTCATGATGGCTTGGTCGCCTTCCGAATTCATCATGGATTTCGGTCGTCTGATGCCGGGTATTCCCGAAGCGAAGATTTATAGCCGAATCGTCACGACGCCGCAGCATGCAAAGCAGTTCTTCAACATTCTGAAAGCGAATATCGAGAACTACGAAAAGAAGCACGGCACAATCGACACCTATGAAAAATCCGGCGATAAAGAAATCGGATTTATGAGTGAAGGACAAAAACCTTGACGCCGAAAAAGGTATGAATTTTGTTGTTAGACCCCTGTGCGTATAAACTGATTAATAGCTACGGGAGTTAGATACAGCATTGGAAGATTATAATCAAGGGAGTTGATGCTGATGAAAAAAACACGATTAAGAACGATTATCATCATCGTTGTCCTGCTGGGGATTGCCTATTTTCTGGTACCCCTGCTTCTTGAGACAATGAAGTCTCCCCAGGCAGACGAGAAGAAAACTGTCTCTCTGTTACCGTGGGATTATTTACTCAAGTCGGGTGATGATGGTACCGACTACTCAATGCGTCTTTGGACAGACAAGCTGCTCAAGCTCGGTCTTGACCTCAAGGGCGGTATGCAGATCGACCTGGCGGTTGATTTCACCGATACGAACATACCTGAAGCCGAACAGGAGCAGGCAGTTCAAGCAGCACTCGAAATCATACGAAATCGTATTGACCAATTCGGTGTAGCCGAACCCATATTGACCCGTTCACCCGGTAAAAACCGTATTATTCTTCAGTTACCGGGCGTTCACGATTTTGATCGCGCCAAGGATCTGATTAAAAAAACCGCGCGACTCGAATTCAAACTGGTCGCAGAAGACGAGAAGCTCAAACAAACCTTCGAGCGCATCGACAAAGAAATCGAGCTCAACTACGATACATACTACGCAGTAGAGTATCCTCAGTTGAAAAACTTCGCCGAATTCACCGAAGATGTTGAAACACCCATCGAATTCGAAGAAGAAAATGACTCGACCGGAACCGAAGAAGAAGTAGTCGCTGAAGACGAAGAAGTCACGACGATCGACAAAAAGAACCTCTTCTCCAAGATCACCTCTTACAACGGTTATCCGATGATGGTTTCCCAGAACAATGTTCAGCTTGTGACCAAAATCCTTCAGGATGAAAAGATCAAGCACAAAATGGTTCAGGGAACTGAAATTCTGCTCGGAAAAGAGAGCAAACTCGATCCCACGAAGCCCCGTCCACTGTACGTGCTTGAAGACGAAGCAGAAGTTACAGGACAGGATCTCGCGGACGCGAGCGTGAGAATCGGCCAGGGCGATGACCCGCGCGAACAGAACAAACCGTATGTCGCGCTCGAGTTCAACCGCAACGGCAGTAAAAAATTCGCTACCCTCACAGGTAACAATATCAACCGTCGCCTCGCGATCGTACTGGACGACAACGTCTTCATGGCGCCGACCATCCAGGACAAGATCTTTGGCGAAGGCCGCATCACTGGTCTGGCTGACGAAGAAGAAGCTCAGGACCTCGTGATCGTGCTTAAAGCCGGTAATCTTCCGGCGCCAGTTACCATTATTCAGGAACGCAGCGTGGGCCCGACCCTCGGTTCCGACAGTATCAAGGCTGGTTTTATGTCAGCCGTGATCGGTTTGATCGTTGTTGCCCTGTTCATGACCATTTACTACAAGCTATCCGGCCTTATCGCCGACCTGGCTCTGCTCGTGAACATCGGCTTCATCCTTGCAGCCCTGACCATGCTCGAAGCAACTCTTACGCTTCCAGGTATCGCTGGTATGATCCTTACGATCGGTATGGCGGTTGACGCCAACGTGCTGATCTTCGAACGTATCCGTGAAGAGCTCAGAACCGGCAAGACGGTTCGCTCCGCGATCGATTCCGGCTTCAGCCGCGCGATTGTGACCATTCTGGACGCGAATATTACCACCCTTATTACAGCAATCGTGCTGTATCAGTTTGGAACCGGACCCATCCGCGGATTCGCGGTTACACTTTCCATCGGTATCATCGGATCGATGTTCGCCTCCATTATCCTGGTGCGCGCCATCTTCGACGGTATGATCGGAAATAAACCCCGTAAGACGCTGAGTATTTAGGAGGCTCCAATGAGATTATTCGGAGACACAAAAATAGATTTTGTCGGTAAAAGAAGAACGATGTTCATCGTATCTGGCCTGATCATTCTCGCCGGTATCGTATCTCTGATCATCCAGGGTGGTCCGAAGTACAGTATCGACTTCACCGGTGGTGTGTCGGTCGAGCTGACCATCATCCCACAAGAAGGAAATCCTGACCTCTCCGTGAGCGATCTTCGAGATGCACTCAAGGACGCAGGATATCCCGATGCGGAGATTCAGCGCTACAGAGGAACTAACCACTACCTGATCAAGACACAGCAGGCAGAAGGCGAAGGCGAGCAGCTGATCGAAAAGATCAAAGCGAATTACACTGGTTATGAAGTGGTTTCCCGCTCACAGGAAAAGATCGGTCCCAAGATTGGTAAAGAGCTTCGCGGCAAGGCCGTGCTGGCTATCTTCTACTCACTTCTTGGTATCATCCTCTACATCTGGTGGCGCTTCCAGTTCACCTTTGGTGTGGCTGCTGTCGCTGCGCTGTTCCACGACGTGCTGATTACCGTCGGCGTATTCTCAATCGTCGGCAAGGAAATGAGCCTCAACATCGTCGCCGCGCTGCTGACCATCGTTGGTTACTCCCTCAACGATACAATCGTGGTGTTCGACCGTATCCGCGAAGATCTGAAAATCTACCGTCGCGAATCGTACGAGAGCGTGATCAACCACAGTATCAATGAAACGCTCAACCGTACCGTGATCACCTCACTCACCACCTTCATCGTGGTGCTTTCTCTGTACCTCTTCGGCGGTACCGTGATCCATGACTTCGCGTTTGCGTTGATGATCGGTGTTGTCGTCGGTACCTATTCTTCCATCTTCATCGCAAGCCCGATTATGGTGGAATACTTCCTCAAACGTGAGAAGAAGAAAGGTATCACTCGCGGTAACTAATTCACGAGATTTCTCAAGGCAATATATCGTAAAAGCCGCCTCTCTGGGTGAGGGCGGCTTTTTTTCTTTCCCATGTCTTCCTGGGTACGCAATTTTTTTCGCCCGTATTTCTCTCTACATGGAGCGCGGAGGTCCTCGTCCGCATCCCTATCCCCATCTCTCATCGATCATCCCAAGCTCATGAAATCAACATTCGGAAGAGTCTCACAACATTCGTCACATTCAGAAGATGATTTCATTTCTGACCGATACCGTACAGATAGTTTCCGTAATCGTATTCCCGATTGACCATACCCCGCAGAAAGCATCAACACGTGCGACCGTCCAGAATCCTGCCAAAGCTTTCCAATATAGTTTGTTGACTATAACCATTGCTCAATCATACTACCATTCGTAAAAATGCAATTCAAACTTACCTTCATCGGAACATGAAATGCATGTAATCTTCCTACTCGAACTTGAAATCTGGAGTTGTTAATGCGAAATGTACCTCGTTTCTTGCGTGTATGGCTAACGGAACCTCTTCTCAGCTCAATCCTGATCATCTGCATGATTCTCGGCATGACAATATTCGTGCTGCTTACTATTCATATTACCTACCAACTATCGTGGGACAAGCATATCCCAAATCATGAGAACATCTGGCGCGTACAGATGGATCACTCCCTCGGATACGACTACACATCGACCGGTATTTCTCAGCAGGTGGCCGGTCCGCTCGTAGCAAGGCTGCCGCAAATCAAAGATTGGTTTACGGTCACCGTATATGACATCAAGCTGATGTTCACCTGGAACGATAATCCGATTGCACTGGGTAAGGTCATCTACTGCTCAAGAAACGCGCCGGAAAGGCTCAACTTCAAGATGGTGTATGGAACGTGGGCCGACGCGTTTTCTCAGCAGAATAAATCACTGCTGATATCCCGCTCGAAAGCGCTCGAGATATTCGGCGACATCAATCCCGTGGGCGAAGAACTGCTCCTTCATCTTCCTGGAAGGACATTCCCACGCTACGTTGTAACCGGTGTATTCGAAGACTTCCCTTCAAACCAGCATATCCAGGGAGACTATATCACCCATTACACGGAGAACGATCTCAATACATCCTCAACCGTCATGGAGAAACCCGATGAATTCCATTATTCGCTAGATGAGCTATACTGCATCCTGGATGAGGACACGGATCCAGCTATTCTGGTTCAGGAAGCAGACCGTATAATCGAAGAGAATCTCGACAAGATACCCAATCTGCCCGAGAATACGAAGATCACCTTCCGTGTCGTACCCATGGATGAGACCCATTACGAAAAGACATTCGTGAGCTATTTCGACACTTTCGACAAGAGCAAGCTCGTCAAATACGGCGTCGTTGCAATCGCGATTCTGATGGTTCTGGTGACAAACAGCCTGATCCTGCTCATGGTCCGCACCCTGAGCCGCAAAAAGGAGCTCGTCATCCGTCGAAGTGCCGGCGCAGCTAGTTGGGATATCTTTTGGCTATTCACGCGCGAGCATCTCAGTATTTACCTGCTGATGGCGCTTTTCACCGTTCTCCTTCTTTCAATTATTCTACCTTATCTGCAAACGATCATTCCCAGCTTCTGCATCGAGAACATCGATTGGTCGAAAGTTGTGGCCTATTCACTCTATGGCATGATCACCGCCGGAGCTATCATCGTGCTTTATCCTGCCGCATTCGCCAGGGTGATCCTGTATCGTGAACTCTCAGGTTCTTTCTGGAAATTCGCCATGCTGGTGCAACTGACCATCGCTCTTGTGCTGCTGACCAGCTCCATTCTGCTCATCCGTCAGATCCACCTGATCGACACTAAGGATCCTGGCTTCGACTCGACTAACGTCTTCAGCTATCATCTCGCGTTCCTCGGCGATACACCGCAGGAAGAGATTATGGAGGAAGTAAGCAGGATTCCTGGCGTTGAGGCTGTGTCACATGGCATGATCATGCCGCCAGACTACCTGATGAAGATCTTCGTTCGGATTCACGGTACGAAAAGCGAAGGTTCATACGGCAATTGCGGATTCAATTACATTGGTGGCGATTTCTTCGACGTGTATCGAATTCCGCTGATAGAAGGCAGATTGTGGGAGGGTAACGATAGCACCGGAGTCGTTGTGAACCAGTCATTCATCAAGCGGTTCGGCTACCACGGAATCAAGCTCGGTACCGAAATCGAGCTTGGGCAGAATTTACCCAATAACATCTATTTTCAGGGACCCATCATCGGCGTTGTGGGAGACGCTTATTGGGAAGGATTCCGTAAGAATATCCAGCCCATGGTTTATTATCGCGACAAACAACTGGAGACCTATTTCCATTTCCGCGTTACACCTGCTATCGCTCAAGTGACACACAAGAAGATCATGGATTACTTCCAGCAGCGTTCTCTGACGACAGTAATGGCCGCAACAGAATACAACACCGACTGGGAATTCGTACATCAATCGGACCCGGAACGGAATTTCATGAAAGTGGTTGTCGGAATCGCCATCATCGGAATGTTCTTCACATTCGTTGGTATCTTCGGGCTCACGGCATACACGCTGCGCAGACAGATGAAAAACCTCGCCATTCGTCGGGTGCTTGGAGCAAGTCAGCGCGATACACTCATCTATCTCCTGAATAACTACCTGATCATCTCCGGTATCGCGTTCGGTATTTCAATTCCGGTCAGTTATTATGTGCTGCAGCGCTGGCTGGAAGGCTTCTCGAGCCGGGTAAGTCTCACGGTGTTCGATTACCTCTTCGGCCTGGCCTCCATATGCCTGCTGATTTTCACAGGAGTACTCATTCATTGGCGCAGGTTGCACCAGAAACGCCTTATCGAATACCTCAGATCGGAGTAATAAAAGATCGGTAAGTCATCGTTGAGGTCGAAAGTCCTGATGTTGCCTTACCCTTTCAATCCGCTGGATGCAAAGCTCTGGATGATCTGACGTTGTGCCAGCAGGAACAGGATAACCAGCGGAAGAATGCTGAATGTGGACGCAGCCATCAGCAGCACCGTCTGTGATGACGATTCCTGCGAGAAGTAGCTCAGACCAACCTGCAGGACGCGGATCGACTCGCTATTTGTCATGACCAGCGGCCACATGAAGCTGTTCCAGCTACCGATCACCGAGAAAATCGCGGCAGTGGCGATTACGCCCTTTGAAAGCGGCAGGACGATTTGCCACAACATACGGAAGCGGCTGCATCCGTCGATAGCGGCGGCGTCGAAGAGATCCTGTGGAAGTGTTTTAAAATGCTGCCGAAGCAGGAAGATAGTAAAAATATTGGCGAGCCATGGGACGATGAGCGCCTGATAAGTATCGAGCCATCCCAAATGGTTTAAAAGCACATACGAAGGAATAAGGTAGATCGGCTGAGGAACCATCATCATGCTGATGAACAGATAGAAAAGCACATCCTTGCCGAAGAAATGCATCCTCGCGAATGCATACGCAGCCAGCGAGGAAGTCACAATCACACCCACCATAATGAAAAGCGACACAATGATCGTATTCAGAAAATAGCGGCCAAATGGAACCTTACTGAACGCCTTGCCGAAGTTCTCCCAATGCGGATTCAGCTTTTTCACGCTCTTCAGGGACGAGACCGGAACCTTGGTGTAGGCCTTATCCTTGATGATGTTGTTATCCTTATCGAAGAAGTGCACGTACGCGTAATCGCCTTCGGTTTTGACGATCTTCACGTTGAAGGTTTGATCGCCTTCGCGATATATTGTCGTATCGTCGATGGGGATAAATCCCACGTTCCCTTTGTTCACTTCGATCTGTGTCTTGAGTGCAGTGGTAACCATCCATAAAAACGGGACCACCATGGTCAATCCGCAAAGAATCAGGATTGCGTAGGTCAGGCTTTTTCCAATCCAGCGCATGTCTTATTTCCTCATATTTTTTCGCCATCCAGGACGCGTGAACTGGTGAGGTGATGGACAATTCCCCAACTCTCCAGCCGCATATCGTCGCCCTGCCGGCTGATAACATTCAAGCTTCCGTTAAAGATCGAGAACCGACGTGGATCCGATATCGGGATCTTCAGCGTGTAACGCAAAAGGCCATCCAGCACACCGCCATGAGTGACCAGGATAAAGGTCTCGCCGTCGTGGCGATCGAACAGCTCAAGCATGCACTCCACCGAGCGATCATATCGCTGCTGGCGCGTCTCACCTTCCGGTGGCGCATATTCCCAATGATCGATCTGACGATGGATCTCAGGGTGCTTCTCCGCGATTTCCATACGTGTCATGCCTTGTACGATGCCAAGATGGATCTCACGCATCCGCGTATCGGTCATGACCGGCAGATTCAGCTTCTTGCCGATCGCTTCCGCTGTCTGCACGGCTCTGCCCAGGTCACTGCTGTAGAGTGCTGCAAAGCTTCCGTTCCAGAGCGGCGACGCTGTCGCCAGGGCATCCGCAGCGGCTCCAGCCTGTGCCAGACCACGCGGCGTAAGTTCTGAGTTCAGGTGACCCTGATATCGCAGTTGCGCGTTCCACTCCGTCTCACCATGACGGACAGCGATCATGGTCGTCTTTTTATGGATCAATAGTGAACTCGTTTCTCAAGCCGCTTCTGCAGCATGGTAAGTCCCAGAATAATCAGGAAGAGCACGAGCGCGATCGCACTTGCGTAACTCAGGTTATTGCTTTCGCCAAAGCCTTTGTCGAAGATATAATAGACGATCACTTTTGTCGTTCCCAGCGGACCGCCAATGGGAGGTCCAGTCATCAGGTAAACCTGCGAAAATACCTGGAAAGTGGTAATCGTGGTCATCATCAGCACGTAGTATGTTGTGGGCGAGATCATTGGAATGGTGATTCCGAAGAACTGCCGCACCTTGCTTGCACCGTCGATAGAGGCAGCTTCATAATATACATTCGGGATATTCTGCAATCCCGCAAGATAGATAATCGTATTGTAACCCAATGAGCGCCATACGGATAGGATGATGATCGAGAAGAGGGCTAGAGATGGTCCCTGAAACACCGCAGGCAATTGTACGTTGAAATTATCGAAGATCATCTGAAAGATGCCGGTGCTCTCTGAGAGCCAACCGAGCGGATTGATGCCGATCTTGCCCAGCAGGAAGTTCATCAGACCGCTCTGCTGATTGTAGATGATTTTCCAGACGATCGAGATAGCTACAAGCGAAGTCACCGTAGGAATGAAGTATATGGTGCGGAAAAAAGCCTTGAGCGCATTGATGTGGTTCAGCAGAACCGCGAATATCAAGGAGAGAACCAAGGTTGACGGCACCACGAACACAACGAGGTAGAAGGTGTTGACCATCGACTGCCAGAACTCTTGATCCACAAAGATGTGCATGTAGTTCTGAAGCCCGATGAACGAGCCGATACCATCAACTTTCCATTCGAAAAAGCTGATGAAAAAGGAGATAATGATCGGGATCAACCGGAACAGGATAATGATTATCGCTGCCGGAAGGATGTAGAGAAAGGGCGAGAATTTTTTCATGGTCTCCTCTCTGTTTCCCCTGCCTTCGACGCACTTTTAACGGTCGTCAGGTAGAAGGGAAATACTACGTCTGCTCTACGCTAACACCGTGTGGGATGTCAACCAATTATTTTGTTAAGATCGTCGAAATGGCTCACTTCCGGCCCTATTCATCCACAGCCAACACCGGAACGCTGTGAAACAAGCCGATAGACCGAACTTAATAACGTACATAATTTCGCAGGAAAGAATGTTTGACAACGTGATTGAATAATAGTTTTTTGATCGTTCAAGGTACTCTGAAAGGAAACGTCTAATGACAGGAAAAAGATATTGCATTCTCGCGCTTATATTGGCGGTATCAGGCATGCTGGCAGCGAACTCGATTTTTTCGAGCTATGGCTTTGCCGAGCAGTACTATAGCGTCGATACATATTCCCTCGGAATGGGCGAAACAGGTTACTCAGACCTCTATCGTTTCAACACCGGATTCGGTAATCCGTCACTGGCCACTTCGTGCAGCAGCGTGGTTTTCTCCTCGGGCGTCACGTTTGGCTATATGTATTATTCCGATAAAGCTGGTAACTCATTCCGCGACGATGGGCTTTTTCTGCCCTACTTCTCCGTCGCAGTGCCCTTTGGCAATCACCACTTCGCGTTCAACTTCAACACTGTATCCGCTGGTAATTACGAGAGCGAAATCACACGCTCATACACATTCTCCAACGGAACCACGAACGTGACGGAAATCAACCGGATCGAATCCAACATCTACCGGCTGGACGCAATCTATGCTCTGCATACGGATTGGATCAACGTCGGACTCGGCGTTAACTACTACACCGGGCAGCGCTCACGCTATGTGGAGGCTGATTTTGAAGACGACGACTATGTTGACGCTAAGTACGAGACCGACCACTACTTCCACAACTACAGCTGGAACATCGGCCTCAGCAAACGCTTCAGCAATCTCTCTTTCGGCGTGGCATATCGCCCCGAGGTCAAGCTGGAAGGCGACACCGAATTCAACTACGTTTTCGATCCCTATGTGAGCGATCTGGACGACAGCTCCTTCGAGCTCCCCGAACGCTACAGCCTCAGCGTAACCTGGCGGCTCAAACAGAAATTCAAATTCTCGAGCGACTTCCACTACGAGCTATGGGAAAAAACCGATAACGCCGTGGAGAATCTCAATTCCTACCGTGCCAGCATCGGAATCGCTTATGATCCCATGTACGAACGTCAGGACTGGTATGCAAGCTTGCCCGTACGTGTCGGCTTCAGCTATCGCCAGCTTCCCTTTGAAGTAAACGAGAATCGCGTAAATGAGATGGGATTCAGCGGAGGGTTCTCTGTGCCATTCAAATCACCCGGAAAAGAGATACACTTCGCAGTTCAATACACCCTTCGTGGCGATAAGAATGATCATGGTCTTCAGGAAAAGACCGTCATGTTCACCATCGGAACCAAGGGATTCGACATATTCAAAAAACGCAAAAAGAACATCGAACATCGCGATATACCGCAACCGGACAAAAAGTAATAACACATGAAATGGATTTGGAACGATCCCGGCGACCGTACACTAATCGAGCAACTTGTAGCCAAGCGTGACTACCGGGAAGAAACATTCAAGGTTACCCTTGACGATCTGCCTGAAGACACGCTGATGAAGGACCTTGAGAAGGCCGCCAAACGCGTAATCCAGGCCCTGATCGATAAAGAAACCATCGTAATATACGGTGACGACGATCCCGATGGGATAACTAGCACTTACATCCTTTTCGACTACCTTGAAAAGCTCGGGTCGCAAAACCACTTTTACTATATCCCAAACCGGCTGGTCGATCATCATGGTATCCAGCCGTCTTTCGTCCGGAAGGCGAAGGAATTGAAGGCCGATCTTGTGATTACCGTCGATGGCTGCAGCTCGTCTTTCGAAGGCGTGAAAGCACTGAATGAAGCTGGTATCGACACCATCATCACCGATCATCATCTGGTACAGGACGAACTGCCCGAAGCTTACGCGATCGTCAATCCGAAGCAGGCAGACTGCCAGTATCCCTATCCGATGCTGGCCGGCGTTGGAGTCACATGGTTTCTGATTCGGCAAATCGCCCGTGAATGCGATGTGGAACCAAGCCCCAGTTATATGTTCTGGGTCATGGTAGGGCTTGTCGCGGATAAAGCTCCGCTCGACGGCGTTAACCGTATCATCTGCTTGGAAGTACTGGATAAATGGAAATCCATCTTCGACGATACGGCACATTTTCTCAGTCAGTACTACTACACGCCTGAAGACAAACGTTCCAAAATGAATTTCATCGCTTTTACCTACAAGATCCTATCCAGCGGTCGTATGCGTAACGGCGAGAATCGCGGCATGAAGTTGTTAGTGGCAAATCCTGTGGAAAAACGCGATCACCTCAAGCGTCTCTTCATGGAGAAGAACGAATATGAGCGGAAGATCAATGTCGTGCTCGACATCGTCATGAGCATCAAGCCGGAAGGATTCTATCACTTCTACTTCGACGAACAGGATCGCATACCTTTCGCGCTCTATGGCCTTTCAGCATCAATTGTAGCCAGCATTTTCAAGATTCCTGTAATCTTCCTGAAGAGAAAGAAGGGCCTCATCGTCGGCGAAGCACGCTGCACAGATGGTTTTAATCTGATCGATTCGTTCAACCATTGTAGCGATATTCTGGTGCAATACGGCGGCCACGCACGCGCTGCCGGCTTCACCATCCATGAGGAACGTCTCGATGAATTCAAGGAATGCTTCCGTGAGTTCGTGGACGATCACCGTAATGAGATTGAGCTTTCACGCAAGATTGAAATCGACGCACTGATCGCCCCGAATCAAATCCACGAACAGATGCTCAACGACCTCGACCGTTTCCAGCCTTTCGGACAGGGAAACCCGGAACCGGTATTCCTCGTACGGGGATTTACCAAGGAACATATGGACAGCACAGGACTGCTCTTTTCCGGTAAAAACACGATGGAATCCTATATTAAATACGACGTTGTGATACAGCTTCGCAACGATGGAAATATGGTGATTCTGGATCACCAATTCAGCGAATAAAACCATAGTTTGGAGATTATATGAAAATCGATCATGAGATTTGCGGACTTTGCGGCACCTGCGTCGCGGTATGTCCGGTCGATGCTATTCGAGTCACCGAATTTCGTGTGTACATTGACCTGAATACTTGCATCGAGTGCGGAAAATGCGAAACGATTTGCCCATTCAAAGCAATTTCGGGAGGTCAATCATGATCGAGAATCGATATGATGTAGTCGTAATCGGCTCAGGTCCTGCCGGCAGCACAGCTGCGCGCTACGCAGCAAAAGGCGGAGCAAGCGTTCTGATCCTGGAACGCGACCGCGAACCCGGCATTCCGGTACGTTGCGCAGAAGGCGTGTCTCACAAGGGACTCGCGCAGTTTATCAAACCTGATCCCAAATGGATCGCAGTCGAAATTGACGCCGCACGTATCTACGCACCCGATGGAACTATGCTCGAGCTGCACAACATAGGCGCTGGCTATATCCTTGAACGGCGTATCTTTGATCGCGAGCTCTGTAACCTCGCCTGCGCTGAAGGAGCACACATGCTCACTAAAGCGGATGCGATCGGACTCGAATATCATAATGAACAAATCTGCGGCGTAAGATATCGTCACCTCGGACAGGAACATGTGGTGAAATGCGACCTGGTTATCGGCGCTGACGGTGTAGAATCACGCGTGGGGCGTTGGGCTGGTATCGACACCGCATGCGATTTGGAAGATATTGAAACTTCCATCCAGTACACGATGACAAACATCGATGCCGATCAGAGATATTGTGAATTCTTCTTCGGTGACCACATGGCGCCGGGAGGTTATACCTGGATATTCCCGAAGTCCAAGACTGCCGCAAACGTCGGACTGGGGCTTTCGGGCAACATGATCAAAGATCACGGGCCGATCTCCTATCTCGACAATTTCGTGCAAAAGCGTTTCCCGAATGGCCAGATCAATGCCATCGTATGTGGCGGAATCCCCACCGGACTTCCGCTTAAAGATATGGCTTCCGAGCGCATCATGCTCGCTGGCGATGCGGCGCGGCAGGTCAATCCCATGACCGGCGGAGGCATCATCACGGCGATGTTTGGTGGCGCGAAAGCCGGTGAAACGGCTGCAATGGCTGTCGAGAAAAGGGACTTCAGCAAGAAGTTCCTCTCCCGTTACTACAAGGAATGGGACAAAGCCCTGGGAGCGAACCACCGGTTGATGTACAAGATGAAGAGCAAATACCTGCACTACGGCGACGAAAACCTCAATCGGTTGATCGCCATGTGCAATACGCTTCCGACCGATAAACTCACGCTCCGCGAAATCTTTTTCCAGGCGATCAAGAAGGATCCAATCCTCGTCGCCGAGCTTGCAAAGGCTTTTGTCGTCAGCAAGCTGAACGTATAATGAGCCATGGAATCACGTAAGCTGAAAGAGGCTTTTCGCAAGACGATCCACATCTCCTCGCTCGTGATTCCGTTGTCATATCTCTATATTTTACACGAGGATCGGAAGCTGATGTTTCTGATCCTCTTGCCATTGACCATCATTGCAATGGCTATCGAAATCATCCGGCTGGAGAACAAGACATTCCGCCGGATATTCTACCACCTGTTCGGAATCCTGTTGCGTAAACACGAGGTGAACAATTTCACCGGCGCAACCTACCTGATGGTCTCCTCGCTGGTTTGCTTTGCATTCTTTCCGGGCGACATGATCGCTTTCTTCGCGCTCTCGTCCTTAGCTGTAGGCGATACGTTCGCGGCTATCATTGGAATTCTGATGGGAAAGCGCAAAATCAGAGGAACCAGCAAGAGCCTGGAAGGGAGCCTCGCGTGCTTCACCAGCAGCTTCGCGTTCGGGCTGGCATTCGGGATACATCCCGCGCTGTGCTTTACCGGAGCGCTGGCGACAACCATCGCTGAAGCATCCCGTATCCAGGTTGACGATAACATCAAGATTCCGGTCTTCGCCGCGATTATCATGGCGATAACCAATATTTTCATCCCGGGGTAAGGTATGAAGCTATCATTTGTGATACCTGTCTGCAACGAAGAAGACACCATCCGACGTCTATACGACGAAATAAACCAGTACACCGAAGGTTATGAGAAGCAGTTCGTTTTCATCGACGATGGCAGCACAGACAGCAGCTTCGCGAAGATGCAAGAGCTCGCCAAGGAAGACCAACGCGTAACGGTCATCCGCTTCCGACGGAACTTCGGTAAATCAGCCGCGCTGAAGCAGGGGTTCCACTATGCTACGGGCGAAATCGTCTTTACACTCGACGCAGATTTGCAGGATAATCCCGCCGAGATCGGGAAATTCCTCGAAAAACTCGATGAAGGGTTCGATCTGGTTTCCGGATGGAAGAAGAAGCGTCACGATCCGCTTGAGAAAAAGATTCTGTCACGTTTCTTCAATAACGTTACCTCATGGGTATTCGGCCTACGCCTGCACGACTACAATTGCGGCTTTAAGGCCTATCGTAGAGAGATTACCGAAGAGATCGACGTCTATGGCGAATTGCATCGTTATATCCCGGTTTTGGCTGATTCCAAAGGCTTTCGTGTAACCGAAATCCCGGTTGATCACAGACCGCGAGAATTTGGCAAAACCAAGTACGGATTCGAGCGCTACATGCGCGGATTCCTCGATTTACTCACTGTTAGGCTCATCACTGGCTACAATCGCAGTCCGCTTTACCTTTTTGGAGGATGGGGAACCGTCATGATGGCAATTGGATTCGTGATCGAAGCTTATCTCACCGTCCTCAAGCTTGGTTTCGGACACCCACTTTCCAATCGTCCGCTTCTGCTACTCGGCCTGCTCATGATCATGATCGGAATGCAGTTCCTTTCGATTGGTCTTATCGGCGAGCTGCTTGTAAACCTCTTCCGAAAGAGATCCGGGGCCAGCGATGTCTCTATCAGTACGGTTCTCAACGCCACAGGCGAGGAAGCAGATGGATAGTCCACACCGGGAAGAAAAGCTCGCTCATTACCGCAAGGTGATGCAGGAGATTATCGAGCCAACAGTGATGATCCATCAGCCTTATGGTAGAATCGTCTTCACGAACGACGCTTTCAATCGCTTTTTCAAACAAAACAGGATCACAACTGTCGGTAAAGAGCTCGATAATGTTCTCGGAACTCAGATTATTCCAAGGTTAAACGAGAATCGGCCTGGTAACTTCTCCATCCATTATTCACCTCAGGGAAATACTACAGAAGGGAGAAATCTCATTGTATCCTGTGTTTGGATCGAAAAAAGAGACTATGGCCTGCTTATATTTTTTGACTTTGGAAAAGCGATAAATCCGGAAAAGGAACCAGAACCCAAGCCGGATTTAAGATCCGTCAGGTTCCTTCATAAGGAAGAAGATAATGGCAACAGCTACAAGGAGAATTACGACCGTGCAGAGGACATCCTGCAAGTACAGTATGAGATTCTGAATGCCTTGCAGAAAGTGAGCAACACCCAAGAATCTCTCAACGAAATCCTGGAAGCGATCTGCCGGATAAAAGGGATCCTCAACTGTGCGGTTTACACTTTTACAGATTCGCAAAAGCTCCGTCTTCTATCCTCTTGCCAACGAACCGAAGCGCAGAATCAGTTTCCGCCGACAATCTCCAGGCGTGCAATACCTGGCGAGCTGAAATCTGATGAAGGCGAGCAGCATTTCTTTCCATGGCAACACTCCGATGTGCCTGCGAATCACCTCATCCCCATGCTTAGCGAAGAGCGTCCCATAGGAATCATTGCCATTCAGATTGAAATGAAGGCTGTCGGAACCCTCACGCTGGATACGTTACTCGTTTTCACAAACTGGATCGCCAGCTTCATCGACAGAGACTCTTCCCGCCGGCAACTTCACGAAACCATGCATAATTACCGTGCTCTTATGGACAACATGAATGAAGGCATGGTGATCATCGATCGCGATGAACGTTTTACTCTCGTAAACCGTAAGCTGTGCGAAATGACCGGGTACTCGGAAGAGGACTATCTCGGCAGTAAGATATGGGATTTCTTCGAGCCGTCCATGATGCAGAAGGTCAACCGAATGCGCGATGAACGGCCACAAATGGGAGATCGTAAATATGAGATAACCATCGTGAAGAAAAACGGTGAACGTATCTGGCTGACGATCTCCCCTACTACGATTCGCGACCTAAGCGGTAATCCCAATGGCGTTATGGCAATCGTTACCGATATAACCTACTACATCAAGGTTGTTACTGGTTTCAGCTTCGAGCACGGTGATATCCTTGATGTCCTTATGAACGTTTCGAATCTTTCGATTTTCTCGTTTGATGCGATCAAGAATAAAGTCGAGTTTGCAAACGACACCGCCATCAGCCTTTATGGATTTACCTATGAGGAACTATATTCACTCACATATGAATCTATGATGGAGCTTGTTCATCCTGAGGATCGAAGCCTGCTACGGAATTTTTTCTTCGAAGCGGAGGAGAACAACCAAAAGCTCACCACAACAACACTCGCATACCGCATCCGAACCAAGTTCAATGATTATCGCTGGTTGTCGAGCAATCTGATTGTCCAGAAAAATGAGCAGGGAGTGATGGAAAGAATCTTCAGCAGTGCTATCGATATCAACGACTATCGTCACACAAGCGAACGACTCGACGAGCAATATATCATGAACCGAATCCTGTTCGAGAACAACCCACTGCCCATGCTGATCGTGCAGGATCCGACGACAATACACAAGCTCAAAAAAGTCATATACGAAAAAAACGTTGATCCGAATACACTGATCGAATCTAATCTTGGTGAAGTCAAGAAGCGCCTCGATAAAATGGAGATTCTGGAAGTAAATCAGGCCTGTCTGAGGCTCTTCGACATGAAGCACGCCCAGGAAATGATGTCGTCGTTCTACCTGTATGTGACACTCGATATGATCGAAGCGATCAGGAAAAGCCTCATCGCCTACCTGATCGGGTCATCTGAACGATGGTTCCCTGCTTGCACGAAAACCAAAGCAGGTAAGCCTATTGAAATCGAGATTTTTATCAACCCCGTGGAGTTCCAGGAGAACTCCCTTGTCATTGCTTTAAGAGAATTGAAATATAAGGAGTTATCATGTCAGACAAATTGACGAAATACCCAAGAAGATTCTACTCGGAATCGTTTGATCCCTCCATCAAAGAACAAGTCGTAGCAGAATTTGAGCGCCTTCTCGACATGGAGATCAATTCAGCCGACGATCTGATCGAATTGCTCAAGCAGTACAGCGAACTTTCCTTCATCACGGCTGATGAGATGGCCCATCGCTACATCGCAATGTCTTGTCACGCCGATCAGCCCGAAAAAGAAGAGGCTTTCAACACCTTCTACTCGGAAATCGTCAGCAATACCAGGAAGCCGTCGTTCGAGCTTATGAAGAAATTCTACGACAGCCCTTACCGCCACGAGTTGGACAAAGACAAATACGACCTTCTGAACAAGATCATCGCGGTCGATATCGAGCTTTTCCGCGAAGAAAACACGCCGCTCAGCCAGCAGGAACGCGAGATCGCCAACAAATACGGCGCACTCTCCGGTAGCCTGACCGCCGAATACGACGGCAAAGAGCAGACAATGCGCCAGCTTTCGATCTACCTGAAGAAGACCGACCGCAAAGTGCGTGAAGAAGTATGGCAGCTTGTCCAGGGAAAATACCTCGAGAAAAGCGCGGAATTCGATGAACTCTTCGACGCGATGAAAGCATTACGTATTCAAATGGCAAAGAATTGCGGTTTCGACAATTATCGAGATTATACGCATCGCGCGAAAGGCCGCTTCAGCTACACACCCGAAGATCTCTACCAGTTCCATGAATCGGTAGAAAAACACGTTGTGCCTTTCTGCAAAGAGCTCAACGAAGAACGCAAAGCGAAACTCGGTCTCGACGTACTGCGCCCATGGGACACTTCCGTCGATCTCGATGGAAAAATCCTCAAGCCATTCGAGGACACTGAAGAGCTGACCGAGAAATCGATCCGCATCCTCAGCAAGATCAAACCTGAGTTCGGCAAGCAGCTCGAGCTCATGAGAAACACTGGTTTCCTCGATCTCGACAACCGCAAAGGCAAGGCTCCGGGCGGGTACAACTATCCGCTCAGCGAATGGGGAGCATCCTTCATCTTCATGAATTCAGTCGGCGTTCAGGACGACGTCAGCACGCTGCTCCACGAAGCAGGCCACGCGCTGCATGCTTCCAAGATGAACAACACGCCAATCAGCTTCTACCGCGATACACCTAGCGAAGTAGCCGAGCTTGCTTCCATGAGCATGGAGCTGATCTCGATGGATTTCTGGAATGAATTCTACAGCGACGAAGAAGACCTTAAAAAAGCGAAACGCGAGCAGCTCGAAGGAACGCTGACATTCCTGCCGTGGTGCATGGTCGTCGACGCCTTCCAGCACTGGATTTATCTCAATCCCGACCACACTCCCGAAGAACGGGCGAAGTTCTTCCTGGAACTCAGCGAACGCTTCGACTCCGGCACAGACTGGAGCGGCCTGACAGAGAATCGCAAAAACCTTTGGAAACGTCAGCTGCACATCTTCGAAACGCCGTTCTACTACATCGAGTACGGTATCTCGCAGCTTGGCGCGCTCTCCATCTACCGTAACTACCGCCAGGATCCCAAGAAGGCCGTCGATCAGTACGAAAACTTCCTCAGCCTGCTTTACACCAAGCCGGTTAATGAGCTCTACGAAGCAGCCGGTATCCGGTTTGACTTCAGCGCTGACTATATTAAGAGCCTCGTCGATTTCGTTCGTGAGGAACTCGAAGCACTGAAATAAATGAAGAGAATTGCGGTCGATCTCCACTCGCATTCCGGTTATGCGGGTGGCGTTGGACAGATTTGCCTCGAAGACGTCTCCCGGACGATGAAACTCAAGGGAATCGATGTCTTCGGTACCGGCGACTGTCTCCTCCCCGTCCGTACGCAAGAATTACAAGCTCTGTTGCGCGAAGAGGAATCGGGACTCTTCGCGCTGAAGGGCGATTCCTCACGCTTCCTATTACAAACCGAGGTGATCCTCTCCACGCAGATCGAGGGCTACACAAACCGCACCGTCGCGCATCACGTCATCCTCTTCCCTGATTTCGCATCCATCCAGAAGATGCAGCGGATCATGCAGCGACACGGTGACAAGAACACCATCGGCAGGCCATTCATCGTCACAGAGAATCCAGCCCAACTACAAGACCGCCTCTTCGAAATGCAGGACGTACATCCTGATATCGAGATCATACCTGCGCACGTCATGACACCCGACGGCATCATGGGCAGTAAAAACAACCTCCGCTCTATTACCGAGTTCTACGGCGATTTCACGCCCAATATCCGCGTAATCGAGACCGGGCTCAGCGCTGACCCTTCCATGCTCGGAACCATCCCCGATTTCCACAGACTCACCATGATATCCAACAGCGACTGCCATAGTGCTGCCCTCAACCGCATCGGTCGGGAATTCACCATCCTCGACGCAGCTACCTTCGATTACCGGGGTATCATCGACGCTTTACGTGGTAACAACGTGCACCTGACAGCCGAGTTTAATCCTGCCGAAGGTCGATACTTCATGACCGGGCACGACAAGGACACCCACACCATATTCTACAGCGATCCACCGAAAGATTATCGCTGCACTATCTGCGGAAAGCCCATGCACCAGGGCGTTCTCCACCGCAGTAAGTCGCTGCAAGACGAATCTCTGAAACCGCTTCCGCGAAAATTCCTCCACCTGATACCCCTGGTGGAAGTTATCGCTGCTGCTTTCGGTGTGAAAAACGCATCCTCGAAGAAAGTCCGTTCCACCTTCGACGCCATTATGTCCGTCTATCCCTCTGAAATCGCGCTGTGGACTTCCGATGACCTCTTAGCAGAGCTTTCTCACGTTATACCCGATCATGTTCTTCAAGCTATCTGTCACGTTCAGGCTGGCCATTTCCGGTTTGATCCACCCGGATACGACGGAAAATACGGTGAATTGAAAATCGATTAGCGACTGGAAGAAATGCGCTCGCAACGAGGGAGGGTGGGCTGCCTTGATTGTTGGAAGAGGATTTGCCTAATTTACTACGAAAATACTTCTATTGCTCGCCACCAATCACGTGTCATCCCGAGTAGCACGGAGTGCGTATCGAGGGAACTTGAGATGAGTTGTCCCCGCAAATCCCATTACAACACAGCAAGGCGGGACCGCTGAACCGAGCGCATTTCCTCACACAAACATCGAGACAATCACCACGGCAGCGCTATAGAAGAACAATAACAGCAACTTTGCACCATTTTGCTGGAGAACTCTTTCCTGATCGGATTTCATCGCCTCATGCGCCTGCTTAGCTACCTCATCGCCACGATTTATTGCATTATGAAACACATTCTCCAGGCGTTTCAGATATGTCTGTAATGACCGTTTACCATCTTGTTTTCGCAAATTGTCATACTCGCTGAATAAGATAGGAATGAACATGAGCGTACAGAAAAGGTAAAAGAAGAAATCGCGCATCCTGCGGGATGCTACCCCAGACACCGAACGATACAATCCATCCAGGGTGATCAAACGGGTTAGCATCGCAGAAATAAGCAGGAATAGCATAATACGAAGAATCAGCAGCATTTGTTGTGGAAAAGGTTGGTTAAAAAGCATTCCGACAGCGACCAGCACGATCAGAAAGATTGATATCCGCGCCACGAACCGTATCCACTGCAGGATTGCTCGCGGATCGGTGAAAGCATGGATCGCACTTAGTGCAACGATGACGTAAAGTGCATTAGCATCTGCAATCGCGCTGAAAATAAAGACAATACTGTAGGCAATCAGCGCGAATAGCTGACCGTTACACATGATTGGTCTATTCTTTCGGCTTTTCGAATGGCACCGGAATCGTCATACGATACGGCACAGCCTCGCCATTACGACGTGCAGGTGTGAAAATCCACTTCTCGGCTGCGTGAATGGCGATCTCATCGAACACATTCGGACTCGGCATGAGCGAACTTTCCACACGGATATCACCCACCGAGCCATCCGGCAGTACAAGTAAATTCAGAACGACCGCACCGCTTGGGCCATCTTCCTTCATATCGGGCGGATACCACGGCATCTCCTGAATGAGCGCTCTTGGAACGCTATCAACATCGCTGTCGTCAGGCTTGGGACCACGTGGATGTTGATGCTCGGGATCACTCACAAGAAGGCTGTCCTGCAAAACTCCGAGTGAGTCGGCGGCGAGAAGACTGTCCTGCATTGCTTGAAGCCGTTGCTGTTCAAGCTCCTCCAGTTCGATCAGGTAGGGAAGCCTATCTGTCCTGACAAACACGCTATCCTGATAGAAGCTTCTCACGTAATCGGAATATTCGTCATCCTGCTCCAGAATGTCTTCAAACCATGGTCTGGCAGAAGTTGAGTCGTCCAGAATAAAATAGTAGATGTATCCGGTCGTGAATTTCGCCTGTCGAGACACCGCGTTATCGTATCGATCGATAATCTCCCGCATGCGGTTGAGGGTAATTTCCGGTTCCGACTCCATCAGTGGTATAGCCGCCTGATATTCGGCCCGGGCCTGTTTCTCACTCAAAGTAGTGATCTCGATCTCGTCTCCGGCGATCATCCTTTCGGCTGCGTATGTGTATTTGTTATCCGGGAAACGCGCCTTCATGTCGTCCAATACTTGCTGAGCGCCATCAGGATCATTCTTGATGTTCAGATAGATCCAGACCGTGACAAACTTACTGAACGGAAGCTGTTCGCTCATCAGCATGTTCGAGTCGTCTTTTAGCGCGTCTCGCACAAGGTTCAGAGAGTCGATCCGCGCTGCCACCAGTGAGTCATCGAGTGTTGAAAGGCTGTCGAACTGCACGGCAAGTGTGTCCAGCTTAAGTTGAATGGTGGTTTCGAAGTGTTCGAGTCGGTTATAAACCGCAAGCGATGAATCGGGCAGCTCGAGCACGTAAAGGTAATGCTCAGCAAGGCGAAGGTGCTCATCGAATCGATCCTTCATAGCCACTTCCCGTTCCGGATTCATGAAGGTCTTGATCTCGTTAGCTATCTCCTCGCGCTTCTTGGCCAGTTCGTAATACTCGGAATTACGATTGTGCCTCGAAACCTGCTTATAAGCTTCCACAGCCTGGTCGTAATCGAGCAACTGGCGGAAATACATCTCCCCCATATAATAAGACGCTGCAGCAGCGAGCGTGGTTCTGGCGTTGTCTTTGATAATGCGTTCGAAAAGGTCGATAGCTTCGTCATGGCGGTTGATACCGGCGAATGCCCTTGCCTGCAAGAGCTGTGCTTGAGCAATTTTTTCGCTGAGATACTCGTCTTTCATCAGACGGTTTGCAATATCGAGCGCTTTCTCGTATTCGTGAAGATCAATGTAGTTTTCAGCGATCATATAACGCGCATCGAGCTTCATACGCCGGTCCAGCCGTGAATCGAGAAGCTCCATGTAAACCTGGTTCGAAAGTTCGTATTCACCCTGTTCCTTGTGCATTCTGCCAAGCAAGAAGAAGGCTTCAGAATACTGATCGGAATCTTTGTACTCGTCCAGAAGCTTCTGTAGATAGCGTTCGGAAAGCAAGTATTGACGTTCCTGCACATAGAAATCGGCAATCAATAGCAGTGCGTCGGGATGCTTGTCACTGAATTCAGGCTTTTCAATAAAATCCTTCAGCGTCTTGATTGCCTCGTCCTTGCGGTTGAGCTGATACAAACATCTGGCGATATAGAGCCATGAATCGGCAACAAACGGGCTTTCAGGGTAAAAATTGATAACATCCTGGAACTTTTCCTGCGCCTGTGTGTTGCTGTTTCCCTTGTAATAGAGGCACTGCGCAAGCATGAAAAGAGCATCGTCTGCCCAGCGGCTATCCTTGTAATCGGTGAGAATAATACCGCATTTCTTGATCGCGTTATTATAATCCTGCACCGCGTTCGCGCTTGGTTTTCCATTATCGCGAAGCGGGGCTGCCTGTGCATCTTTGAAATACTGTTCGGCATTGTAAAATACGTTAAAATATGCAAATGTGCAGCTCGAGAGGATCAAGCTGCCGATCATGATGGCGAGATACAGCGTTCGTTTAATCATTCTATTCCAAAGTATGCCGTCGGGGAGAAATCCCCGACGGCGTGTTAATAATTTATTCGAGCGGTCCGACGACTTCTTCGACCGCCTCCAGGATTTCACATGACTTGACCAGCTCTTTCATCTTGGTGTGATCGGGATAGAGCGGTCGATCGATATCGAGGAACTCGACGTACTTGCGTATGATTTCCTTCGCTTTGCCGGTTCCCTTGCCCAACTTCAGATCACGGAAATCAAGCGCTTGTGCAGCCGCCATGAATTCGATTCCCAAGATTCCGTAGGCGTTGTCCATGATCTGGAAGTTCTTGATCGCGGTGTTCATCCCCATCGATACGAAGTCTTCCTGATCTGCTGCCGCGGGAATGGACTGGATCGAGGCAGGCATGGAGAGAATGCGCTGCTCGACGATCTGCATATCGGCTGTATATTGGCTCAACATTAAACCGGACATCATACCCGCGCCCTTGGTCAGGAACGCCGGCAGGCCGATATTGAGCGCTGGGTGATTGAGCCGGTTCATACGGCGTTCGGACATTACCGATACCATCGTCACAACCGCGCCGACCATATCCATGGGTACGCTAACAGGTGATCCCTGGAAGTTTGCGCCGGAAAGCTGAAGATTGTGTTCCGGGAAAAAGATTGGATTGTCGCCCACATTGTTGAGCTCGATTTCCACCTGCGATTTCGCCCAGCGCACCTGGTCGTGCGCAGCGCCGATAACCTGCGGAGCGGAACGCATCGAGTAGGCGTCCTGAACCTTCATCTTGATGTTGCCTTCATAGACGTCGCCGCCTTCAAGAACCGTACGGATTGCCTTGGCGGCACGCTGTGCGCCCTGGAATCCACGAATTTCATGCAGAAGCGGATGATACGGCTTCATGTTTGCCAGCAAAGCTTCCAGCGACATCGCACATGCGATCTCAGCCTGGCGGAGCCAGCGATCCGTATCATAAAGCATGATCGCACTCATTGCGGTAAGGAGATTCGAGCCATTGATTGTCGCAAGCCCGTCGCGCGCTTCCAGTCCGGGGATCGGAATGCCGGCGCGATCAAGCGCTTCTTTGCCGGGAAGGAGTTCGCCCTTGTAATAGGCATGGCCTTCACCCATCATCATCAGCGCAATCTGCGACATCGGTGCAAGATCACCGCAGGCTCCCACAGAACCTTTCTGGCATACATAAGGAGTTACGCCTTCGTTGAGCATCGCAATAAGCGTCTCAACGATCTGCAGACGACAGCCTGAATGCCCTTTGGAAAGGATGTTCGCACGACTTGTCATTGCGCCGCGCACGTACTCGATCGGAGCAGGATCTCCGATTCCGGCTGCGTGATTATAGATCAAGTATTTCTGAAAATCCTTGATCTGCTCATCGCTCAGAACCACCTCGGAAAATTCTCCGATACCCGTGTTAACGCCATACATGATCTCATGCTGACGTATCTTCTTCTCGAGCATCTCGCGACATCTGTTGATGCGCCCCACCGCGTCTGGATGAAGCTCCACCTTCTCGTTGTGACGTGCGATCCGGACAAGTTTCTCAACTGTTAAACCAGTTCCGTTCAGGACAATCGCCATAGATTCCTCCTTCTGATTGTATAGTATCGTAATGCGATTTCTATCGGGATTTCAGAAGGGATCACCACTGATCCCATGTGCGGGCAAAAACACCCACCATGTGCGCAACAAGGAAGCTCACGGCCAGAATCAAATGCGTCATGTTCGTTCCGGTCACGAATTTACCGCCCAGAACAAAGATCAGTACAGCAACAGCTGTGTAGTAGTAAAAAACATTGTGTTCCTTATCCGCGCGGTAGGTCTTGTAACTGAGGAATCCAACGACCAGTAGAATTCCAAGTACAATAAAAATCATGCTCTCTCCAATCTGTTTCTATCTGTCAGTCCACCAGATACGATTCCATCACCAAATCACCATCGATCAGCGAGAAAGATATCTTATCATACTCTTCGGTGATGGTTCGGGATTTCTTCAGAATCCGGACATATGTTCCAGGAAATACCTTTTTATATGCAACGATATGTTTGGGTTTTGTTTCGTCGGAAAGAAGCGTGCGGTTGATCTCTTCTTCAAGCCGATTTTCCAGATCTTCCAGCGTAGCTTCAATGAACGCGATTTCAGCTTCGTTGTTTGTTTCATTCCGGCGTAAATCGCTCAGTTTCTTGGTTAGATGCAGCATCCGCTCTTTGTTGTAGGGACTGATGGTAATCTCAACTTCCGTTCCAATCGCACCTGTACTGCCAAGAACCGCAACTTCCACATCGCCACCACATTGAACCATGCCCCCAACAACCGAGCTCTTCTCGGCATCGCCCTGAATCGCGCGTTCGCAGATCATCTTACAGAAATTGGCATGCTCGGTAAAGCGAATCTTTCCGGCCGCCATCAAGAACGCGTTTTCCGCGTTCTCGAACTCGATATTGCCGCGCGAGAAGATGCCTGCCTCCTGGCAATTCAAGATATCTCCGTAAACCTTGATATCGCCCTCTGCCTTGATCGAAGAATCGACAATATCGCCATTTACTTCCAGATTTCCGGCAAGTTCGATGTTGATCTTGTCCTGAATATTACCATTGACTATCAGACTGGCAAAGAGCTTGAAATTATCCTGGTTCAGGTCGATATCACCTTCCACCACGAACTCGCTTTTTACGCAGACACGGCCTTCAGCATCGATATATGGATATCCGGCTGATTCCGCAATAATCTGACTCATATCCTCATCGAATCGGACATTCGTACCCAGCTTCGATTCCAACGCTTCCTGATCGTCCATGGAGGGCGAGATAGCGTCGCCATAGATGTCTTTCCCGGGACTGCCTGAGCGCGTCACGAAGAGGTGCGCCAGTGGCTTGCCCGGTTCTGTTGTAACAAGATTTCCCAGCTCGTTGAAGCTGTAATGATCCGGATCGATACATCTATTCTCGTCGAACAGCGGTGTAAATTCGATCTGTGGTTGAGCCGGCATCTGATTGAGCGCGATGGGAAACGGTTCGCCGAAGTTGCGCTCCAGGTAGTGAACATCCATGTAGTCGCGCGCACGCTCAAAACCTTCCACGATTCCTGCGCCTTCGATAAGCTCCAAGATCGCCTGTTCATTGATAATCTCATTCGCGTTGAGCATGGTAAGCCATGCGCCGTCATCACGTATTTGCAGTGTCAAGAGTCCATTGGGATCGGTAAGAATATCAGTCATGCTTCAATCCGATGTAGGAGTATTGTCTTTGTTCCGTCTTCTTCTGACGGTAGGAATGGAAATCTTCGTGCTCAAATGTACAGATATCAATCACGTCCAGATTCTTCTTCGGCAGCCCGAGCTTTTCCAGCTTCTGGACAACCGCACCGGTGAGGTCGATCACGCCTTTCTCCTGCGCGATGCCCGTTACCGAGACGAAGATATCCTGTGTCTTCTGGTCCACCTGGTAGTGATCCTTGCAGATTGCGGGACCGAGCACCACCAGCAGGTTTTCCACCTGGCTGCTGAAGCGTCCCTTGAACATCTGCACAGCGTTCTCGACGATGCCCTTGGTGATACTTCTGCGTCCGGCATGTATAGCTCCGCAAACCTTCTTCACCGGGTCGTAGATCAGGATCGGGATGCAGTCCGCGCTGCGAACGATGACCACCGTATCCATATCGCGAGTGATCAGCCCGTCCATGTTACGGATGGGGGCGCTACCTGTGTAAATGTTGTTGTGCACAATCGCCACTTTGGCATCGTGCACCTGTTCCGCCTGAATCAGCGCTGGATTCGCTCCGCCAAAAAGCGGCTTGCAGGCGTTCTGTATGTCCAGCAATGAATCTCTGACCGTGCCAAATCCATGCACGATATTATCATAGCGTTCAAGTAATTTTGAATATATCATCGAACCTTCCTGTGTACCATACATTTTCGTATCGTACCATAAAAATCTGGTTTCGATACAATTTCCGTCAAGGAAAAAGAGATGGGAGCGAGGAGCTTGTTAAATTGACGATATTATTGGGAAGAAGATCAGCTTAAGTCAGGATGTGCGCTCAGAATATCAATATCCGAATTTTTAAAATCTGAGTCGTTTGTGCAGAGAATGAAATCGTTATCCCTGCATACTTTTTCAATGAGTTTGTCTTGGAAATCGAGCTCACTCACTGTAAGTATTGACTGTACGTCCGATTCGGATATTGAATATGAATAAATTGAGCACACCTTTAAAATGTCATTTCTAATCCAATCATATATACTGTTTTCCAATTTTATGCATACCCTTGAATTCCTGAATTTTTTGTATGAATACTTTTGTTGAGACACCTTTTTTTTCCTGCATCTATCTTTGTAAGACTCCCTTAATATGCGATTTACAAATTCAGAAAGAACCATGAAATCCACAACGATATTTATTTTGTCTCTCATCAATGCGCCAAAAATACTTGAATATTTCGGTACCCAATGATTCTTGGAATATGCAGGATAGAATAAATACAGCAATACATTTGCATCGAAGAATACGGTCTGATCTGAAAAAGAAGCGATGTCTCCTTTGCAGTATCGCCGATTCATACATTAATCCTCATAAACGCTATCAACAGATCTTTGCATTCTATCAGGATCCTTGTAATACAATTCCGCTGTTTCGATAACACGTTCTACTTTTATCATGTCAGACTCAGAGATATCCGAAAAAATGATCCTACTATAAATCTCACTTTTTGCGTGCTTTTCAAGGAGCCTACCTATCGCAGGATTTAGAAAAGCTGTAGTGACAATATCAATGTTATTAAAAGAAAGCAGAACTTGCTTTCCACTATCAAGCGCTCTATTTATCACGCTGAAGACGTGCTCACCATCTCCCGATTCAATGCAATATTCGCTCCCCACAATATTATAGATATCTAACTTGAACTGCTCCATTACTTCTCCCCTTAAACTTCATATTCTGCACTTACAGGCGCACTCTTAGTGCAAAATTCCATGTTAACAATCGTTCCCGGGAAAGGCTTATCAAATAGCAAAAACCTTTCACCCGAAGGATCCAATTCATAAAATCCATCAGCACTGACAATATGAATCCGTCCTTGATTTTTGGCAATGAAATCTTTTAAGTCATATAGTCCAATTCCCCCTGATGCATTTTGCTTCGTTGAGTTAGCATATTCTATTGCCCATTCAATAGCCCGTCTCGAATCGAGTTTTCTACCATAGGTTTTGAAAATCCGTTCCGGAATTCCAATCCCTGTATCCGTAATTGTATATTTAATAGAATTCTTTTGGGGAAAATATTGCCCACAAGTATAAATTTGCATAGTTTCACTATGATGCTTAGCGTTATCAAAAATCTCTAATATCGACTCGTAAATTTTCTTTTTCGCTTCACTTGCCAAATCAGGGTATTCTGGATGGCTCAATAATTTCGTTACCAATACCTCCGTAAAATACCTTCCATGCTCTGGCTTTAATTTTAAGTATTCAATTGTTGTCTGATACCCATCTCTCATTCTCGGATAAGAGAAATGAGATAAAAACCATTACGTTGAAATATTTCTTGTGTTTTCGGCTCTTGAAACTGAAAAAGAAAATTATTATCAGTTAGATCAAGAATTCCACCAAGGCATGAGCATAGGTTAGCGCTGAACCATGAATTCAATTGGATTGGAATTTGAGTAAATTCGAATTTACGACAGTAATGATACAACTCAATTATCTGCCTGAAGCCTTCATAATCGCAATGTGTGTTATTCAAACAATAGTATTGCATCTTTTCTCGACACCTAACTTATTTATTAAATGAATGCTTTGTCGCTCAATTACTGTCAAATGATTTCTTTCTGAAAAGATCAACTCCTCAATATAACAGCCTCCACCACGTTTTTCTTGACACGACTCATCTGGAAATGCGTTTGGATTACAGGTATCAATATGAGAAAGAAGAAAATTCAGCGCAAAAAGAATATCGTTCAGGATTACGTAGAGGCGTTGCTGTTCGCGTTTGTTGTCGCGATGGTGATCCGAAACTACACCTTCCAGAACTTCATGATTCCCTCTTCGTCCATGGAATCGACCATGCTTATCGGCGACTACCTGGTGGCGGACAAGATCAGCTTCCTGTTTGAAGACCCCGAATGGGAAGACATCGTCACGTTCCGGTATCCAGCCGATCCGGTCACGCCGCAACCGCCGGAGAACTACAAACGATTGCTGGGCCCGATCTTCTGGGACAGAGACAAGATGTTCTTCACCTATCACGCGCCCAAGAACGTCGTGAAACGGGTTATCGGCATGCCGGGCGACAGCATCAGGATCGTCAACCAGCGCGTCTATGTTAACGGCGAAGTGATGATCCGCGATTACGAGCAGCACGTCGATCCGCAGAATTGGATGGGCAGAAATCGCCAGGGCGAATTGATCGAAGATCAGATCGTTTGGAGCCGCGGGAGCTACCCGGGTGCTGATGTCAACTTCGGCGAGTACGAAGGACAGGAGATGGGAACGCGCGACAACTTCGGACCGATTATTGTACCGGAAGGAAGCTACTTCGTATTGGGGGACAACCGCGATCGCAGTCTCGACAGCCGCTACTGGGGCTTCCTTGATCGCAGACGCATCACCGGAACACCGCTGCTGATCTTCTTCTCCGTTGGCGAAGAACCGATCAAGAACATGAACGAATACGCCTACACCATGAGGTTGATGCAGCAGGGCAAGAAACCTCCCTCACGAATCCGCTGGGAGCGTTTCTTCAATCTGATCCGATGACGCCGATCCGGCACGTCTATATCCACATCCCTTTCTGCAAGAGGAAGTGCGGCTATTGCTCCTTCTTCTCACTGCCAATCGACGATAATAGCTTTGTATCTCATAGAAAACGCTATCTCAGCGCACTCCGGCGAGAAATCCATCTCTTCCACGAGCAATACGATATCCAGCCTTCAACCATCTACTTCGGGGGCGGTACGCCATCGCTGCTGACACCGCAGGATATCGAATCCATCCTCGCCTGCTTCGATTACCCAGACGATACCGAGATAACCATCGAAATGAATCCGGCTGTCATCGCCGCACCACTCGCTGATTACCGCAGACTGATCAACCGTGTCAGCCTCGGCGTGCAATCGTTCATCGACCGCGAGCTTATGCTCCTTGGCCGACTCCATGACGCACAACAGGCACGCAACACGATCCATGAGCTACGGCAAGCTGGTTTCGACAATATCTCCATCGACCTGATGTACGGCCTCCCCGGCCAGACGATGCATGACATCGCTTACAATCTCGAGCGCGTTCGCGAGATGAAGCCAGAGCATATTTCCACCTACTGCCTCAGCCTGGAACCCGACGCACCCATGTTCGGCGCTACCCTGCCGGACGACGATCTGGTCACGGACTTTTACGACACGCTACGAAAAGGTCTCTCCGATTACGGGCAATACGAGATCTCCAACTTTGCCAAAGATGGCTTTCACAGCCGCCATAACACCTCGTACTGGAACGGGGTCGATTACCTTGGACTCGGTGCCGGCGCATCCGGCTTCATCGACAGCAAGCGCTACACCAACCGCGAGGATATCCAGGCTTACATCGAGAACATTGAACACAACTACATCATGCCCAACGCGATCCAACTATACGAAGAAGAGCTCCGCAAAGAGATAATCCTGCTCAGTCTGCGTAAGACCGTCGGGCTCAACCTCGATGAGTATAACGAGCGGTTTCATCATGACCTGCTGAAAGAGAAGGGAACCGAAATCTTCCGGCTGATCCGCGACGGCTATATCTGCATTATCGATGGTCATCTACGCCTTATGCCAAAGGGCTATTTCGTTTCCAATGAGGTGATCAACACGCTTCTGTGATCACGGATAATCAATAAATTTACCAAAGACGCAGTAGATCAGCGACCCTGACCAAGGAGTTCCTTATGAAAACGCACACTCGCATACTTTTCATGCTCTCGATCACTTTTCTGATTCTGATTTCGTGTGGATTTCCAGCACTCAAAGATGCACCATACAAGATCGTCAATCCAGATGCCAACACAATGATTCACGGCGTCTTTCCGCAAAGCGATGGCTCCTATGAAATTCTCGCGAGTACCCTGGAAGTGCTCAAGCCAATAACCAAACATATGATACTGAAGTACGACCAGGATTTGAATGAAATCGGGCGCACAACGATCCATCTGGATTCTTTAGCAGTAATCCAGAAGTGCGTTGAGTCAAATCATGGCTACTGGCTGCTACAGCAGACATACGTGCATCCGGAATATTATCATTACGACCTCGTGCATATCGATCAGAATGGAAACCCGTTGCATGCGGAAGCAATCATGGACGCAGATCGCATTATTCGCATGGACCTGTTCTCTACCGGCAATAGCGGAATCCTGGTAGTTTACGATCACGATTCCACGTTTCTCTATTCCTTTACGGAAGATGAAATTGCGATAAGTCCGTGGTTGATACCACAGGAGATCGATCGAATCAAGCAGGATTCAGGAATGCTCCTTGCAGGTGCAAAAAATGACGGCATCCTTACCATAAGCGAACTGGATATGGAAAATCACGCCATCACGCCTATCAAGACAGTCGATGGATTTGATGCAAATCTTGGCGTTAAAGACTTCACAACCGGCAATACCGGCCTGGTAGCGCTATACACAAAAACTGACGCGGGACCGGTTCCATCAGACAGTCGCCTGTTTATGCTCGAATCCGGTATGGAAATCCCCTACGAAGGATACGTGGTGAAGTTCCTTGATAACCTGATACTGGGCGTACAGAAATCAAAAGAAAAACCTGACCTCACAACGCTGGTGGCCATCCAGAAAATAACCAAAGACGGCAAGATCGAGATGTTGAGTTCCTTCGATCCCAAAGTGCTGATGATACCTGACGCGGTCCGCGACGGTGAATCGATCATCCTGTATGGGCATGTCGGTCATCCATTATTCGGATTGACTGGCTTCATTCAGAAGATCGCAATGCCATAGTGGGCAAGTTTCCTCGTTTCCTTGCTTGACATCATTTCTTTCCGTCGTATGAATGGTGTATCCATACACTTAGGAGAGATTATGTCCGTAACAGCAGTACTGGGATGCCTTTGGGGCGATGAAGGCAAAGCCAAAATCGTCGATGCCCTGGCAGTAAAGGCGGATGCCATTATCCGTTTTCAGGGAGGCAGCAACGCAGGTCACACCATCATCAAGGATGGCGAAAAGTTTGTGTTTCATCTGGTTCCATCCGGAATGCTCTATCCCGAGAAAAATTGTTTTCTGGGAGCAGGAACCGTGATCGACCCGATCATGCTTCTTCAGGAGATGGACGAACTGCGCAGCCGCGGTCTGTCGTTTGAAGGACGCTTTTTCATCGATCCTCGCGCAACCCTGGTTCTTCCTCTGCATAAAGAACTCGATTCCAGCAGAGAGGACTCTGTTGGTCAGACAAAGATCGGCACGACCCGACGCGGTATCGGGCCAACCTACGCCGATCGCGCATCGCGTATTGCTCCGCAGATCATCGATCTCACAAATCCAGTCCAACTCCGAGCCAGACTCGAACGTATTTATGCATTCCACAAGAAAGATACACAAGACATCGATAACGTAATCACTGAGCTACTCGCTGCCGGCGAAAGGCTCAAACCATATTTTGCACAGGTGCCGTACCTGCTGGATCGTTTCCACAGCGAAGGTCGCGAATTGCTGTTCGAAGGCGCACAAGGGACGCTTCTGGATGTCGGATTCGGAACCTACCCGTTCGTGACATCATCGTACACTTCCGCCGGCGGTATATCGGCAGGAAGCGGATTCGCACCAAACAAAATCGACCGCATCCTTGGCGTTTACAAAGCCTATACGACGCGCGTTGGCGAAGGTCCCTTCCCCACCGAACTCAATAACGAGACAGGAAACCGCATCCGCGAGCAGGGCCACGAATACGGCGCTTCAACAGGCCGACCAAGACGCTGCGGCTGGTTCGACGCCGTTGCTGCTCGCTTCACCGCCATGATCAACGGCCTCACGGACGGTGCGATCACCCTGCTGGACGTTCTCAGCGGATTCGATAAAATCAAGATATGCATCGGCTACTGCATTGAAGGGATCAGCACGCGCGAAATGCCGTTCAACGCGGAAGACCTCGAACACGCCGAGCCCATCTACATCGAGATGGATGGCTGGCGTGAGGATATCTCCACCATTCGCGAGTACGACCAGTTACCAGAAAACACAAAGAAATATATAGCGAAATTGGAAGAGGTGATCGGTATCCGGTTCACCGTCATCTCGGTTGGACCTGACAGAAAACAAACCATTTACCGTACATGAAGGGGTATTTTATGAAACGCAGCATGCTTATTCTTCTTGTTCTGAGCATGTTCCTGCAAGTGGTCGCCCTGGACCGCTACCAATACACTGCACCTGAATTCATGCAGTGCATTTACGACCAGTACTCTCGTAACTACCTGAACATCAACGCCATGGGACGCGGCAACACTGGCGCAGCTTTCCAGGAAGGCGTGGAAAACGCCATGATTAATCCGGCGGGATTCACCACCGAACTGACGACTTTCCACTTTGAATTCATCCATAAAACCGATATGGAAGAGATGAATCATACCCGGTTCCGCCAGCACGATGCCACAAGCATCTACGAGACCAATTCTTTGCAAAGTTACCAGTCAAACAATCCATTCGCCTATGTCGGCATCGGATTCCAGCCTGTAAATGGTCTCTCAGTCGGGCTCAGCTACTCCATGGATCAATCTCTGGAGTACATGGACTTCACCCGTGAGATGAGCGACGACTCTTTTTACACACTCGAGCCATCATATGTGCAATCGAGGTTATCACTGGCAACATCGTATGCGTTCAATAATCTTCGGCTCGGTCTTAACGTCCACTACTGCATCTACACGTTGGATGACTACCGGTACTATTACCAGAACAATCGAACCGATGTCCAGGAGACAGCATTCCGCTTCCAGCCCGGGTTCCAGTACGACTTCAAGTCTGTCACAATCGGCGCAAGCTACATGCCGAAGACGACCAAGACCTTCGATCTCGATAACGATGAGAAATACGACGTGACCTTCCCGTCCGTCCTCACAGCGGGAGTGCTCTTTCGCTACAAAGAATTTCGCGCTGCCGCCGATATCGAATACGAACGTTGCAGCGAGCAGGCCGACGATTTCGACGATCGCACCCGCATGAAACTCGGTTTCGAGTACGATTATATGTACTCCACCCTCCGTTGCGGCTTCATGTATGTTCCCGGCGTATTCACCGGCGAATATGACTACCCGGATGGCGGATTCGGCGGAAACCAGAACCCGTACTACCCAGCTGAGGGCTATGACTACGGTCTTATTGAAGACAACGACCAGGCATTTATAACCGGTGGCTTCACCATCAAGTCATCAATCGCTGATGTATCGTTCGGCATCATGTCGGATGTTATCGGCGATGCCCCCGTAACCATGGGTATGCTGGGCGTCACAATTGATTCAGAGCGGTTCACGGTTCCGCGCAGACACAGGAATTAACAACACTCGATGCTGAGTATCCTTATCAAATTGCTACCGATTATTGGTACGTTCATACTAGGGATATTCCTTCGTAAAATCAAGCTTTTCAATGAAAGCAGCGCGGCGCTGTTCCTGCAATTGGTACTCTACGTCGCGCTGCCTGCTTATGCCTTCGAATCGGTCGCTACGATCGAGCTTGAACCCCACCATCTTTGCCTGCCATTGGTCGCAATCGGTACCTACATCGTGATCTGGGGCATCAGCTATCTTACCACCAGAAGATTGAATATGGACCGCAAACGACGAGGCTCTTTCATCGTCGGAAGCCTCATCGTGAACATTGCCTTCGCCATTCCGTTCGTCATTTCTGTGTATGGCGAAGAAGGCATGGCCTATCTCTCGCTTTACAACCTCGGCAACGGCTTTATGACCTTCGCGTTCTGCTATTTTCTCGCGGTACGCTACGGAATGGGTTCTGAAGGGAAAGTCCCCTGGAAGAAGATTTTCGGGTTGCCGCCCGTTTGGGCGCTCTTCGGCGGACTGCTCTGGAACGTCCTCCACCTACCCTTGCCGGAGATAGCCTCGGAATGGCTGAAGCTGCTTGGTGCGATGATCACACCGCTGGTGATGCTATCATTGGGCATTTACTTCAAACCACGTCTGCAATCGATCAAACACATCCTTCCGGCAATGCTGATCCGCAGTCTCGGGGGATTCATGGTCGGTATCGGTATATGTTCCATCTTCGGATGGAAAGGCGTTCTCAGTAAAATCGTCATTCTGTGCTGTGCAGCACCTGTCGGCTACAATACTCTGGTCTTTTCGGTCATGGAGAATCTCGACGAAAAATTCGCGGCATCTCTGGTTTCTTTCTCCATCCTCACCGGTATGATCTACTTCCCCATCCTCATCTGGTGGCTGGGATAATCACAAACGTTACGCACCCATACTCCATTCTTTCGCTCTAGTGCTTTTCCACGCAGCAGATTCGTTCAAGCCCGAGCAGCCGTGTTCATCCACTTCGAAGACGTGGTGTTAGACAATTTCCGCTATGATAGATCATAAATTGGGAAATATATGCCGGCGTGACCACCATCTGTAAACAGCACTCTCTACCCCTTGCCCTTTTTCCAAAGGGGAAGACCGGGATGGGGTTTCCCTACCCCCTCGCCCATGAAATGGGAGAGGGCTGGGGTGAGGGTCTCAACTGAAGACAAAAAAACCGCGGACAAGTCTCCTCATCCGCGGTTGTAATATGGTAAACTGAGCTGTTACACTCTGGATTTCACATCTTCTTCAACTGCCAGCGCGATTTGATTCACTTCGTTCAAGATCTGTTTCGCCTCTTCGACGGTTCTGGTCTTGAACGCCTCATCGGTGATGCCGGCCATGTTGATCATGACATTGAGATAGGCAGCCTTGCAGGCGGCGTTAGCGGTAATCGCCGCAACACCCGCATCTGAAAGCGCGTTCGAGTTACCAACGCCGGATACACGTTGTGCCAGCTTGACCGCATCGAGCGAGATCTTCATGGTCTCGAGTGGAATCTGGATCGCGTTCTGCGTCGCAGCTTCGATCGCCTGATCGCGAATGGCGCTTTCTTCGTCGGTCTTCTTGGGAAGACGGTTAGCATCCATCATGATATTGAACGCATCGGTATCCTTGTCAATAAGATAGAGCGAATCGAGCTTGATCTGCTGACCAATCTCTGCCACTTCCTTCACATCGGCTTGCACCTTCTCGTAACCCTTCTTGTTGACAGTGAGGTTACCCACCATCGCGGAGAGAGAACCGGAAAGTGCGGCACATACACCGGCAACGCTTCCTCCACCGGGGGCCGGTGAATCGCTGGAAAGCTCATCCATGAAGTCATTGATCTTCATGTTCACCAGGTTGTCCTTATTCTCGATCGCATACTCGATAATCTTGCTATCGACATCGATCGGGCCAAGATCCTCGAGTCCCAACGATTGAATCGCGGTTTCGATAATCATCCGATCAGGGATTCCCGGGCTCTCGTCCAGCTTGTTGAGGTAATATTTACCAGCCATAATCATGGCGTCCTTGGGAATCAGACCCACAAGCTCACTACCAGTGATCTGAATATTCTTCTCCCATGCCAGTTCACGTACCTTATCCAGCACCAAATGCGGCGGAGTGATCTTATAATTGGTCAGGTTTATGCTGATCTGCGCACGGTTGTATTCGTCGATGTACCAGCCAACAGCCTTGCATTCCGTAAAGAAACCAGGTTCGTACACTTTCTCGCCGTTCTCGTCCTTTACGATCTTACCCTTGGCGTCACGCTTTACTCTGCCTTTTTCTCGAATGCTGAGCGCCAGGTCATGCGCCTTCTTCTTGTCGCGAGTATTCAGGTTGATATTATAGGCGATCAGGAATTCACGCGCACCAATCGCGGTTGCACCGGATTTTTTATTGAACGTCTGCGGACCGAAATCGGGCTTCCAGTAGTCGTCTTTCATTTTCTCGGGAAGCGCTTCGTATTCACCCTTGCGAACCACTGCCAGGTTTTTCCATTCCGGCTTGCTCGCGGCATATTCATAGAGGTAAACAGGGATACCCAGCTCGTCACCGACGCGCTTGCCAAGCTTTTTTGCCAGCTCGACACATTCGTCCATGGTCATATCGGATACCGGAACGAAAGGACAGACATCGCAAGCGCCCTGACGCGCATGTGCGCCGGAGTGTTTAGACATATCGATCAGCTCGGAAGCCTTTTTAATCGCTTGAAACGCAGCTTCCACAACCGCGTCCGGCTCGCCAACCATCGTATAGACGGTGCGGTTCGTATCCTGGCCCGGATCGACATCCAGAAGCGTCACTTTCGCAACTGAACGGATCGCGTTCGAGATTTCATCGAGAATACCCTTGTTCCTGCCTTCACTGAAGTTCGGTACACATTCGACAAGTTTCATTCAACCTCCAAGTCATTTAACGTTCTATATTTAGTTTATTTGCACCCCATTGACGTAAACAGCTACGATTTGCCGTAAATCCGTCAAGTAGATCATCTGAGAAAGTAGTTCATTCTCAGTTTTCCCGTCCAAATCATGCATCCGCAGAAATACCATATCCGCCAGCATACCCTCTTTCAAGAGACCAAGATCTCCCTCTCGTGAAAGCACCTTCGCTCCTGATACTGTCGCACGGTAGAAAACTTCTTCCGGCGTAAGCGAGAAATCCTGACGATAGACGGCCATTTTCATGATCTCTGGCATCAAGAGTGTTGTTCCAGCACCAACATCGCTTGCAAGCGCAAAATCGACACCAGCAGCCTCTATTTGTTTCCACGGGAAAGCGCCGCTTTTAAGGAAGAAGTTCGAATCGGGACAATGGATAATCTTCGAATCTCGTTCCTTGATTAACTCGATCTCCTGCTCGGACAGATGCAGGCAATGGCCCAGCAACGTACGATCCGTCAGAAGCCCTGCTCTGTCGTACACGTGCGTGTAGGATTTGCATTGTGGGAAAAGCTCCCGCACCCATTTAATCTCGTCATGGTTCTCGGAGAGGTGCGTCTGAATATATGCGTTCCGCCTGGAAGCTTCCTGGCCGATCTCGCGCATCAATCCACTGCTGCAAACAGGCGCGAATCGAGGAGAAAAAACGTAATCCAGAAGGGCCGTCTTGCCATGCCACTTTTCGTAAAGTTCCAGGCTGTCCTTCATGGACTGGATCGGATCCTCCTGCAAGGCCTCCGGTGAATTCACATCCATCATCACCTTGCCTATAATCGCCCGAACGCCTTTTTCCTGCGCTACCTGAAACGCTATATCGGTCGCCACTTTCGATGCAGAGACGTAGATCACCGCTGTAGTAGTGCCGGCCTTAATCAGCGCGTCGAAGAAATCTTCTGCTGTCTTTCTGGCATAGACGGGGTCAAAGGACTTCGCCTCTTCCGGGAAGATATAGGTTTCCAGCCACTTGATCAGGTGCGGAGCGTGCATGCCACGCACATGGTACTGCGATAGATGCACATGCGCGTCGATAAATCCGGGTGTGCAGACGCAATCACTGTAATCGAGATCGAATTCGCCTGATTCCGTAATACTGTGGATTCGTCCGTCATGAATGGTCAGAACGCAGTTACGCTGCAACTGTGCCGAGCCCGGCGAAACCGGATTCAGCAGGTTGGTCTTTATTCGTATCATGATTGTTCTTTCTGTTGTTTGCGAGTAAGCTTGACCTTGATGATTTTTCGACTGGAGACCTGCATGATCTGCGCGTTCCAGGCACCAATCCGGATCAATTGGTTTCTTGCCGGGATGCGAGCAATTTTATCGATGATCAGTCCCGCCAGGGTCTCGTAATCCCCTTCGTCAGGAAGATCGATCCCGTAGACATCGATCAGGTCATCGACTTCGACGTAACCCTTAACAATATATGTATGATCATCAATCTTTTCGACATCTTTGTCTTCTTCGTTATCGTACTCGTCCTCGATCTCACCGACGATCTCTTCCAGAATATCCTCGGTAGTCAGAAGACCGGCCGTACCTCCGTAGGAATCGACAACGATCGCCATCGATTTTCGGAGTGTCTGCATCTCCTTGAGAAGGACATCTACATCCATGTTCTCCGGCACGAAGAACGCGTCTCTAAGAAAATCGCGAGCTGTCTGCTTCTGGCTCTTATCGCGATCGATAAGATCGTAAATAATCAAGATGCCAATCACATGGTCGAGGCTGTCCTCATAGACCGGATAACGTGTGTAGCCCTCTTTCCGGGCAATCTCTATTACGTGATCCAGTGGCGAATCCGCATCGATGGCAATGATATCGATACGGGGAATCATCACATTGCGGGCTACGAGTTCGCTGAATTCCAGCGCGTCTTCGAGCATCTCTTTCTGATCCTGCTGTATTGCATTCGAAGAAGCTGTCTCAGAGAAGATATAGGAGAGGTCGTCACGGCTTAGAACATGCATTCCATTCTCAACCTTCAGTAACCGCGCAAGCTGATTATTGAACCAGGAAATCACGTTTATTGATGGCTTCAAAATGAAATGAGCGATCCTGATAAACGGATAGGAACTCATGACCAGTCTATCCGGATAATCCCTATAAATCGCCTTTGGAATGATCTCAGCGAAGATCAATACCACGCCGGCAAGAATGAGTGAACCAAGCTTCTCATCGATGTGGAGCCAGTTCTTAATGAAGTAGGCAGTGAAAATGGTAGAGACAATAACCTGGGATATATTGGTACCGATCAGCGTCAATCCGAAGGTCAAATCTGGATTGGTCGTGAATTTCTGCAGATAGTTCTTGCGATTATCCGTCTTCGCTTCGGTCTCGAGCTTTAGCCTGTCAATCGATACGAGACCAGTCTCCAGTCCGGCAAAAAATGCCGCCGACGCGAAGAAAAACAGAAACAGAAACAGGTATAGTAGAAACATCTCAGTTATTTATCTTCTCGTTGTTGTATGCCAATCTCAGGGCATCGGTGAATTCATCTAACTCGCCAACAAGAATAGCGTTAAGCTTGTAGGATGTCAAATTTATTCTATGATCGGTCACGCGCGATTGCGGAAAGTTGTACGTACGAATCTTCGCGCTGCGGTCGCCGGTTCCCACCTGTGATTTCCGCTGATGTGCAATCTCGGCTTCGTGTTTCGCGATCTCCTGGTCAAGTAGCCTTGCACGCAAGACCTTGAGCGCTTTCGCTTTGTTCTTGTGCTGCGATTTCTCGTCCTGGCATGTAACCACAAGACCCGTCGGTATATGCGTGATACGTACAGCGGAGTCGGTAGTGTTAACACTCTGTCCACCATGACCGGATGAGCGATATACATCAATACGAAGATCGTTATCGTTGATCTCGATATCGACATCGTCGGCCTCGGGAAGCACTGCGACCGATATGGCAGATGTGTGAATACGTCCACTCGATTCGGTCTGAGGAATTCGCTGCACGCGATGTACTCCGCTCTCGAAACGCATGATGCCATAAACATTCTCACCCGAAAGCGAGAAGGATATCTCCTTGAACCCGCCGAGTTCGATCGCGTTGGATGAGAGGATTTGCAGCTTCCAGCCACGGCGCTCCGCGAAATACTGGTACATACGGAATAGATCCGCTGCAAACAACGCCGCTTCGTCCCCGCCGGTTCCGGCACGGATTTCTACAATCGCGTCCTTGTCATCGTTAGGATCCTTGGGCGTCATCATCTGCTTGAGATCTTCGAACTTCTTCTCGTATTCCTGCTCGAGTTCTTCATTTTCCTCGGCAGCCATCTCGCGTAACTCTTCTTCTTCCGCGTTATGCATGAGGTCACGGTTGTCTTCCATTGTTTGCTTGAGTTCTTTGAGTTCAGTCCAGCACGTTACAAGCCTATCAAGTTCTTTCAGCCTTCTGCTGAGCTTACCGTAGCCTCTTTGATCCTGCATTTCTGCGGGGTCGATAATGCGTATCTTGAGCGTCTCGTGTTCTTTGATCAGTTCATTAATCTTTTCTTCAGGTATGTTTTCTATCATCATGAATCCATGTATATTCTAGGTTGTCGGGTAAATCCATTTCCAGCGCGGCTTTCATGGCGCAAACGGCCACTTCCACCTGGCTATCGTCTGGCTGTCTTGTCGTTATACGTTGCAAAGCGAGTCCTGGTGCCATCATTATCTTCACGAAGAAGTTGTTCTGCTTCTTGCCTGACATCTTCAGCACCTCATAGGATATTCCAGAGATAAACGGTATAAGCAGGATATGATACAACCATCGGATCGCAAACGACGGCAGGAAACCAATAATTTTCGCAACAGCAAAATCGACCAGCGTGAACACGAGGATCGAGATCAACAGAACGAAAAAGATGAAACTGGTTCCGCAACGCGGGTGTAGCGTGGTGTATTTCTGTATATCCTTCGGGGTGAGGCTGTCGTTGTTCTCGTAGGCGAACACCGATTTATGCTCTGCGCCGTGGTATTCAAACAGCCTGCCGACATCCTTCAGGAAGCTGATAATCCATACGTATCCCACAAAGAAGATCACTCGGATAATTCCGGCAACGAGGTTGAAATATAGATTTTCCTTACCTAGCTTCAGAAAGTAGCTGATGAGGTACGGAACGAATCCGAATAGCACAAGCGCCAACACGATCGCGAACGCAAAGCTGAAGAACTCCTCCACCTTTTTACGGCTCTCGGACTTCTCTTTGGCGTTTTCCTCTACGTTATCCAGTTCCCAGCGATTCGCAGAGAAGGTCAGTGACTTATATCCGATGATCAACATCTCGATGAGCGAGACGAAACCACGAATAACCGGTCGCTTGAGGATGGGATGAGACTTGGTCCTGGATTCGAATCGATCGCGGCTTAGCTCGATCGTTCCACTTTCTCTACGAACTGCGGTTGCGATGTACTCGGGACCACGCATCATGACCCCTTCGATCACAGCTTGTCCACCGACTGCAATTTCCTTTTTCTCTTTCATCAGTTTCCCTTTTTTACCGGGTGAGTATCCGTTTTACGCAAAAAGCGCCACTCCCTAAAAAGATAAGGTAGTGGCGCCTCAAAGTGATAGAAGCTATTTATTGCTGTTATGCTTCGCGTATTTTTTCTGGAATTTTTCAACACGACCGGCGGTATCCATCAGCTTCTGCTTGCCGGTATAAAACGGATGACACTCCGAACAGATATCAACCGTAAGGTCTTTACGGGTTGACTTGGTTTCGAAGACGTTTCCGCATACGCATTTCACCGTAACGGTTTCATACTTCGGATGAATGTCGTTTTTCATTGTTACTCCTTCTATTATCAACCATATATTACTTTTTTACGATACAGGCGCCAATAATCTTTTGATGCAATCAGGTGTCAATCAATTTTCTATCTATCAGCGTTTTATCGTTTCAAAACGCGCGAAGACCGGCATTAACCGGTCTTCGCATTATCTTAACCCTTTCCGCTTAGCGGAGAAGGATCATCTTCTTCATTTCGCTTGTCGAGCCATGTTTCAGACGATAGTAGTAGATACCGGAACCGGTTTCTTTCCCGGATTCGTCTCTACCGTCCCAATTAACGGTTTTCTCGTCATCAGCGCTAACTGTGCCATTGAAGAGATTCTTCACAAGCTGGCCACGGACATTGTAAATGTCGAGTGTAGCATATTCGCTCTTCTTCAGGCAGAAGGTAATCGTTGTGCTCGGATTGAACGGGTTCGGGTAGTTGTTTCCAAGACCGTAGAATTCGATATCCGGAGTCTCAGAGCCACCTCCTTCAGCCGGAGTATAACTTCTGGGGCTGAACAGAACCGTGATGCCACCAAGTTCGACAGACTCAAGCCAATACCAATATGTTACATTGTATTCAACCGAGTACTCGTCGGTGTAGCTGTAGTTAGTAGGCTCAGATGTGGTACCAGCGCCTGTTATAAGGCTATGGTTGATCTGAATCGCATCACCGGAAGAAATATCATCCAGAGAAAGACCACGGTAAACGTTGAAACCGAGGTTATCAGTTTCAGTTTCAGTAGTCCAGGAGAGGATATTCGTATGACCTGAGTTGGTAACTGAGAATACGGACAGCTCAACCGGCAATGTAGAAGTACCGCCAGCATCGGTCCATGTTTCGTTGCCATCAGCGTCAGTTTCGATTCCGTAGTCGGATGTCACGGCATCCTGGTCCATTGAGCCCTGGATTGTGCCCTCGGCTGTTTCAGCAATATCTCCCGTAACGAAATACCATTCTTCTGTTGCATCGACGCTAAGCAGTGCGCGAGCGCTCCAGTTGAAGGTCAAAGCACTGTTATAAGCAAGAGGGCCGCCAACCACAGAGTCAGAGCTGCTGTTGAAGGTTTCATCAGTTGACATCCAAAGTTTCATCGGAGTTGAACCTTCGAAGTTTCCAGCAGCTGCACCAGAGCCCGTGAAATCGATGATTGCCTGGCTGATGTATGCTGTACCCTGGTTCGTTCTCATGGAGAACTTATGAATAGCCCGATTGCTTCCATGATAGAGCTGACCACCACTGAAGCTGGTATCAACACTGATGATCACATATCCGTCCATCTCGTGCTCTTTACCATTGATCGGGAAAGTACCGATCGTGTTATCAGCATCGGATATCACACTGGCTGCTGAGCTGAGCCCAAGCTTGATCGAGTGATTTTTCACAGCAGATGCAGTTTCGTCGATCGTTACCCAGAATGTTTCGCCGGACGCATCAATCGATACTGCAGTACCAGTCATTGCGATACTTGAATAGGTACCGGTTGTCCAGTCATTATATCCCGTGCCGGTGCTCATGTCATCATCCTGAGCAGGCTCAAATACATCGTCGCCATCGTCAAGCCAAAGCTTGAAGCTGGAAGCGGTAATTTCACCAGAAGCTGCTGTTCCTGAACGGCTGAATGTAACAGCTGAGAAATCTGCAGAACCGGATGTTGTGTTCAGGTTGAAGCCGAAGATCAGCTGATTCGTGTTACTCGGTCCAGCAAGTGGCAGGAGATCAAGAACTTCATTAGAAACCTCAAGAACCGCTGCTCCACTGGAATACTCACAGCTAGTATGAGAATCGGTTGCTTCAGTATTCTGATAAATGTCCTGGTAACCGATTGTGATCGTGTAAATTGCACCATCAACAAGAGTACCGGTACCGCTAATCGGAGTATTGGCAATTGCAGCGCTGCTTGTCAGATTATCGGGATCAAGGCCGGTAATCTGGATATTGTTTCCAGCTGTTTCACTGACGATTTCAAGCTTGTGCGGTGAATTAGAGTCAGCTGTACCGCTGGTACGTGTGAACATTACATAGAGCGAACCTTCGTAAGCATTTTCCGGCAGATCGTACTGAAGCGTGAAGTTTGTTGTAAACGTTGTGCTTGCAGCGGGGTAATCGAGCGTCGGAGTCTGCGTGATGCTATCATAAAGAATCTGCATCCAGTCTGAGTAAGCATAAGCATTGCCGTACTGATCCTGGTAGCCTATACGATAGTAGTAGTTGGATCCTTGCGGAAGCGCACTCTGAGTAGGCGTATTGGTCACGTCGTCGGTACCGTCATCATAAGCTGTTGCATCGTTGAGCTGATTTGCATCAACAACAAAGCTGTTGTCACCCAGATCATCGTTCGCAAGAATATTCAGCGTTGTCCAGATTGTCGTATGGGTTGCATCATTGTCTATCTGAATTCTGACCGAATTTGTTTCGCCATCTTCCGGAAGAGTGTATGCGAAAGTAAATGCACGATTATCTGCTGTCGGCTGTGATCCGCTCCAGGTTGGCGCTTCTGAAACATCATCCCACGTAAAAGAGACCCACGGTGTTGTCGTAACGGCCGGATTGCCTGTGCTATCGTAGTAGCGTATCGCGGAATAGTAGGTTTGAGAATCGTTAAGGCCATACGGCGCTAATTCGTTGGTGGTGATAGATAAAACTTGATCACCATCTCCACCACCATCCAGCGTCACGAAGGGTATGGACAGGTTGAAATTGTGAGATCCTGTCAGGTAGTTTCCGCTAATACGAATCAGATACAACACGTCAGTCGCTGTTTCCTGGCCGGAAGTACCATGAATTTCATCATCGTCGATCAGGAGATAGACGCTATTCGCACCACCATCTTCCGGTAGCGTGTAAGAAACATCGAGAACTGGCCCCTCACTCGCATTGGCTTCTTCATCAATCGAAACACTGGTTGCTTCTTCGGTCTGTGTATCGTACACATATGTGAATACACCGGAGTATGTTATGGAGGATGTATTTCCAGCGCAATCAGTGTATTGAACGCCTACATAGTATTGAGTACCTGATGTAAGAGATCCCGCTTCAGCGCCAGAATGGCTGATGTAATAATCTGTTGTCGAGAGTTCATTACCGTTGAACAATACCGTGCGAGTACCTGGTGAACCGACATTTGTCTCGTCTGCCAGTACAATTTCGGAAGTATATCCGTTGCTGTAGTTCGTGTCTGTATCGAAGCAGAAAGTCACTTTCCAGTCCTGTGAGCATTCTGGCAAGTAATACGACAATTGCACTTCATCAAGATCCAGGTCGGTTGCGATGACGCTGGACACGTTCGTGACAGAGGTATCATATGTAAATTCTGCCCAAGCGCTCTTGGCTTCGGCGTTACCGGTTTCATCCTGATAGCCAATTGCCAAATAATACGTTGAGCCATTTGTCAACGAGTTATTACCAGGAGTTGAAACAGACATCACATCGTCGGTTGCATCACCCGCTTGTGGATCGTCGTCCAAGTCGCCACCGTTGATATACATAGAGTGATTACCAGATGTGGTATAATCATTCAACAGTGTCAGAACGTTATAATATCCGTTTGTGTGATTCGAGTCGTCATCGACATATAACTTCACGGTGCTATTCGTTGCGTCTTCGGGAAGGTTGAACGCAATGTACATCGAAGCGTTGTCTGACGCACCATCTTCAGGATCGATCAATGTCGGTGTTTCGGTTGTGCTATCCAGATTTCCGTAAACTTCCCATTCAGGAGAAATGGTTCCACTGCCGTCACTATCGTCTCCGGGGCATACCGTCATCGTGCCAACGGTAGCATAGCTTGTATTACGGTCAGAGTAGGCAGTGGCTCGCCAGTCTGAACTTTCGCCATAAATACCGAACGCGAGCTGGAAAGTTGTTGCGCCTGCTGCAGGAGTCGGCAAGGTGATATCAAACTCAGCATACCCATCTTCACTTAAACCGTTATAGTTGAAGTTCGAAATGCTCACAATATTGGATCCATCGGGAGAACTATCCGGAGTGCCAGTGTACCACAATACATAGATCTCCGATGTGCCCGAGTAGTCACTCGCACGAAAAACGCCAGTTATCGACTGCAGCGAAACTGCGTCATACCTTGCTCGCACAGTGACGGTTTCACCTGCCGAGAATACATCATCTGTCACGCCATCTGATCCATGGAATGTGATGTAGTTAATGTCCAACGATTGCCCGTATACCAAACCAATCGAAAGCAAGGTAAAAGCAACAAGCAAAGATAACTTTTTCATACTTCCTCCAGTATCTATCTTTTTTATATTCATTCTAATCAATCCTCTTTTCAAGTATGAGACCGGCGTAACTCACTGTCCCGCCGTCACTCAGACCAGAGCAGTTCTCTTCAAACTTACTCAGCTTGAATTTACCATACTGATTATCCTTGTCAATTTTTTTTTCTTAGCTAGGCTCTTTTCGTGATACTATCAGAGTCAGATCACTATGAAATACTTGAGCTTGCTTTCACTCAATTTTCAAAATTCATTTTATAAATATTTTTCACTGATGCGATGGATTTTTTTCCTTCCACATTTGTCACTTTTCTCGTTGACAAAAAATACGCGCGTTACATATTTGCAACAAGAACCCGTCAGGAGGCTCTGATGAAGACCAAAATCATTATCAAAGGCGCTCAGGAACACAACCTGAAAAACATAAATGTAACCATACCACGCAATAAGCTTGTCGTGTTCACCGGTGTTTCAGGCTCTGGAAAGTCCTCTTTGGCGTTTGATACACTCTATGCAGAAGGGCAGCGACGCTATGTCGAATCGCTTTCCGCATACGCCAGACAATTCCTCGGCCAGATGGAGAAGCCGAAAGTCGATTACATCGAAGGACTTTCTCCCGCCATCTCCATCGAGCAGAAAAGCGCCAGCAAGAATCCGCGTTCAACGGTCGGTACCGTCACCGAAATCTACGATTACTTACGTATATTATACGCGCGTATAGGGCATCAACATTGCTACAATTGTGGCGACCCGGTGGGCTCTCAATCCGTGGATCAGATCGTTGATCACCTGATGGAGAAACCAGAACGAACGCGAATTCAGATTCTCGCACCCATTGTGCAGAACCGCAAGGGAACCCACAAGGAAGAACTCGACGAAGCGAGGCGTGAAGGCTTCGTGCGTGTGATGATCAATGGTGTTATGCGCGAGCTTGCCGAGGATATCGAGCTCGATAAAAAGAGCAAGCACACCATCGATCTGGTTATCGATCGACTCGTGATTAAACCCGATGTTCGATCACGTCTGACTGATTCCGTCGAGACAGCGCTACGCATTACCAGCGGCAGTGTAAAGATAGACTATCCAGACGAGAGTCGCGACGAAGTGTTGTCCGAAGCCAACGCATGCACAAAATGCGGGATCAGCTATCCGGAACTCACGCCACAGCATTTCTCATTCAACAGCCCCATCGGAATGTGCCAGACTTGCAACGGCCTGGGCACCACCATGGAGTTCGATCCCGAGTTGATCGTCCCAAACAAAAACCTCACGATCAATCAGGGCGCAGTCCTTCCTTGGGGTGTGATGTCCGACAAACGAACCAGTTGGCGATATCGCTATCTGAAACAGTTGATGCGTGAATACGACTTCGACCTCAACACACCCTGGAAAAAGCTGCCTGAGAAGATTCAGGACATCCTACTGTACGGTAGCAAGGGCAAGCGCATCCGCATCCAGTGGGAAAGTAGTCATGGTTCCGGTGAGTTCCTTACAAAGCACGAAGGCGTAATTCCAAACATGGAACGGCTGATGCACGAGACCAAGTCCGAGTGGCGTCGTCGCGAATTCCTGCGCTATATTAGTAATAAGCCTTGTCCCGATTGTCATGGTAAACGTCTTCGCAAAGAAAGCCTGGCAGTCAAGATCAACGGCATAGCTATTGATAGTACGACTTCCATGTCTGTTTCCGAAGCACACGCATTCTTCACGAACCTCATTCTTGAAGGTAACGAGAAGATTATCGCGGAAGAGATTCTTAAAGAAATTCGCGCCCGGCTCGGTTTCCTTATAAATGTTGGCCTGCATTATCTCGCTATGGACCGTCAAGCACCCACTCTTTCCGGTGGCGAATCACAGCGTATTAGGCTTGCCAGCCAGATCGGAAGCAGCCTTGTTGGCGTAATGTATATCCTTGACGAGCCAAGTATCGGCCTCCATCAGCGCGACAATGGAAAACTTATCGCCATGCTTCAGCAGCTTCGTGATATTGGCAATTCTATCCTGGTCGTTGAGCATGATGAAGAAATGATGCGCTGCGCAGATCAGATTCTCGATTTCGGTCCGCATGCCGGAATCTTCGGAGGCGAAATCGTTGCACAGGGAACCCTGGATGAGATATCGGAAATCGATGCGTCGCTGACCGGACAGTACCTCTCGGGTAAGATGAAAATCGAGACGCCTGAGAAACGTAAGGTAGAGAAAATTCGCTACCTTTCAATAAGGAACGCGCGAAAGAACAACCTTAAAAACCTGGATGTGGACATTCCGCTCGGTGTTTTCACCTGCATCACGGGTGTTTCCGGTTCCGGTAAAAGCTCTCTGATCAACCAGACGCTTTACCCAGCGCTTGCTAATCGGCTCAATCACGCCCGAATGCCTGAGTCCGACTATGACGAGATTACCGGCGACGAGCATCTCGATAAAGTTATATGCATCGATCAGCAGCCTATCGGTCGAACACCGCGTTCAAATCCGGCTACCTATATCAAGCTCTTCGACCCCATCCGTAACCTCTTCGCCAAACTTCCCGCATCTAAAATCCGCGGTTATTCTCCCGGACGGTTTTCCTTCAACGTCAAGGGTGGTAGATGTGAAGCATGTCAGGGTGCTGGGGTGATCAAGATCGAAATGCATTTTCTTGCCGACCTCTATGTACCGTGCGAAGTGTGCAAAGGCCAACGTTACAATGCTGAAACCCTCAGCGTGAAGTACAAGGGTAAAAGCATAACGGATGTACTGGACATGGATGTACAGGAAGCGTTGGAAATCTTCGGAAATGTACCCACAATCAAGAACAAGCTGAAAACGCTCGCGGATGTCGGGCTTGATTATATCAAAGTCGGGCAGTCGTCCACGACACTGTCTGGCGGCGAAGCTCAGCGTATCAAGCTCGCTAAAGAGCTTAGTCGCATCAGTACCGGCAAGACCGTCTATATCCTGGACGAGCCTACTACCGGTCTTCACTTCGATGATATCAGAAAACTACTCATCGTGCTGAAGAAATTCGTTGAGAAAGGAAATACCGTCATCGTCATCGAGCATAATCTCGATGTGATCAAGAGCGCGGATTATATCATCGATCTCGGCCCCGATGGCGGAGACAACGGCGGAACCATTATCGCACAGGGTACACCGGAGGAAGTTGCTTCAAATCCGGATTCATTCACTGGTCATTTTCTGAAAAAGCATCTCGAGCAGGAAGGAATCAAGATTAAATAATCCCATTACAGAAACTGTAACAAAGCCTGGAACATAAATCCGGGCTTTTTGTTTTCCACTTCATATAAAAAAAGGCCGGCACTTGGGCCAGCCTTAACTGAGTGATGAAAAGGGGACCCCTCTCGGGGGTGAGAGGGGTTAGCGATACATTTACCAGGGTATGTATTCGGTACAGTCTAAAATCTTCTTATAATCGTCTTCAGTTCTCCGATCAGATGAATATCACGAACGCTTTCGGGATTCACCATGATGGTCTCCATCTCCTGATTAATCGGAATCAAGAGAATCATACCCGTATCGGGATTCATCTGAAGCCGCTTGAGCGTGATTTCGCCCTCGAGCCTTACCGCGACGATCTTACGGTTGGCACGGTTCCAGTCGCTCATCTTCTTAATGAAGACAACATCTTCGTGAGCGACTGTCGGCTGCATGCTCTGGCCGTTGACGCGAAAAACAAAATAATCTCTGGGAGCGTTGTTGACCAGGCTGGAGGATACGAAGAGGCTACCGAGCGGCTCGTCGTTCATTGCTTCCACAGGATCGCCAGCGGCAATCTCCGCCACAATCTGCATCTCGATCAGACCGGGCGCATCATTTGGAAACTCTGTAACATTCGATCCATGTTCCTCATGGGTTTCACCCGTTGCAAGCCAGTCGAAATCGACATTGAAATAATCTGCAAGCTCGCTGAGAATCTTGATACTTGGCTGATGCAAACCGCGTTCGTAACGCGACAGATTCGACTTGCTGATTCCGGTCGTCTTGGCGATGCTCGAGATCGTCACACCCGCTTCCTTCCTCAGCTTTCTCAGCCGTATCCCGATTTCAATAGCTTCGGTGTTCATAAAGACTCCTTATACTCGATCAAGTAACAAACCAAAGGTTACATATCTGGAATTGCACGTCAAGGGAAAAGTTGCAATTATGGAACTTTTTTTATTTCAACCCTTCATTTTGATCACCAGAACCTTGCCAGAAGCGGCTTGACATCCTCCGGTTTCGCGATTGGTCGCCAGTTTTTCCAAAGTGACGGAAAAAGCTCCATGTATCGCCGATGGGTGAAGCGCTCGTCAATCAGAAATATCAGCCCTTTGTCGGTCGCAGTCCGTATCACACGCCCAGCCGCCTGCAAAACACGTCCCATTCCTGGAAACATATACGCGTATTGGAAACCAGTACCTTCCTGTTCGTCATAGTAGTCGCGAATCAGATCCAGTCGTGGATTGATCTGCGGAAGCCCGACACCCACGATAATCGCACCCACCAGCCTATCCCCAACCAGGTCTATTCCTTCACCGAAAACACCGCCCATAACACAAAATCCGACGCGCGTATTATCACCACCCACCTCAAAGCGCGCCAGAAATTCATCCCGCGCTGCCTCGCTCAGGCCAGATTCCTGCTCTATAATGTCCGCATCGGGCAGATCAATTAACTCCAGTATCGTACGCATATATTGGTATGATGGGAAATAGACAATGTAATTACCTTTCCGGCTGCCCACGGCCGATTCGATCATCCTTGCCACATCAGGCGCGGATTGATCGCGAAGCTTCCAGGTAGTTGGAATACGATTCGCAACCAGCACTGCCACATTCCTTCTCGAAAACGGCGACTCGAGCTGAAGGCTACTATCTTCCGGTGAAGCCGCAAGAATTTCCATATAGTATTCGATAGGTGTGAGTGTTGCGGAGAAGACCACTGCCGAAACGCTCTTGTCCATGGCCTTGCCAAGGAGATACGATGGGTCAAGGCAATAGAGTGTGACGGTCAATTCATCCCGGTGCTTCTCGTAGAGAGTCAGATAGCGTTCATCAAAAAGTTCTGCGGTTCGCACGAACGATAGACAACTGAAATAGAAATCCAATACTTGCAGCCTCGTTTCATTAAACCGGTTCGTAACCAGCCAAAGCTCCGCTTGACCGATGAATTTCTTCACTAGAAGCAGCACATCCTGGGGCAATTCACGATCAGTCACGGCTTCTCGCTCTTCTGCTTCCAAGGATTTCCGTACGCCCAGCATGTGCTTGTTCAGCGATTTCAGCGTCTCGGCCATCGGCGGCGAGACATCCTTGATATCGCGTCGAAGTTGCATGATTTCCTTCTTGGATAAGGTTGCAGAATACATCTCACGGGCACGGTCGGGAAGATTATGAGCTTCGTCGATCAGGAAGAGATACGGAGCACTGGACTCCTGGAAGAATCTGCGGAGATACACTCGGGGATCGAAAACGTAGTTATAATCGCAGATCACCGCATCAGCCCACAGCGACATCTCCAGCGAGAACTCGAACGGACATATACGATGCCTTCGGGCGATTTCTTCGATGGTGGCACGGTTCAGGCTATCCTGCTCGTGCGCATCTTCCATCGCACCACGCAGACGATCGAAATACCCTTCCGCAAACGGGCATTCTTCCGGAACGCAAGCACTTCCAGGCTGGAAGCATATTTTGTCTTTCGCAGTGACTGTGAGTGTCTTAAACCTAAGGCCACGTGTCCGTAGAATATCAAAGGTGGTTTCGGCCACTGCTCTGCCGGTTGTCTTGGCGGTGAGGTAAAAGAGCTTGTCGAAACGCTCGCAGGCCTTCACGGCAGGGAAGATGGTCCCCATGGTCTTGCCGATGCCGGTGGGAGCCTGTACGTAAAGCCGTCTTCCCGCGTCTATCGCGCGCCAGACGCCAACCGCGAGATCGCGCTGCCCTTCGCGATACGTATCGAAAGGAAATTCGAGCGCGACAGCGGAATCAAGCTTCGTGATCTCCCAATCGCTACGCAGCTTCGCCCAAGAAGTATAGGATTCCAGAATTGCGTTACAGAAGGTATCAAGCTTTTCTCGCGTGAACGTTCTTCGTATCTCGAGCGTCTGGTTGGTGTCGAGTTGCAGGTAAGTGAGCTGGACATCGATGGTGTCGAGATTATGCTCCAGCATTATTATCCAGGCATAAAACTTCGCTTGTGCCCAGTGGAGCGAGTATCCCTCGTCCGGAAGCTCTCCATAGGTAGTCTTGATCTCGTCGATGACCGGGCCTTGCACCTCGTCGTAGATCCCGTCGATACGACCCTGAACTTCGATCTCCAGGTCGCCTTTGCGAAATACACGAGACACGGCGACTTCGCTACGATAGTTTTCCGGTCGCGACTTCTGAACGCGTCGATGTCCCTTCGTTCCCTCCACGGGCCGGGACGGCGCGGTGAACTCGTACCGGTAATCACCCGACCGCAGAACGAACTCGATCAGGTTACGAACAGCAATGCGAATCACTGATTAATTACCGAAATACCCGGTCTTGACCACTTCTCCCGTTTCGGTATCGATGATTATATATGCTGGATATTGCTTGGTGTTGGTTGCCGAAACCTGATATTTTCCGGTGTTTCCGGCCTGACCGCTACCCAGAAGTGTAAACAGCAGACATGCGGCAAGGAATCCGATAAGATATTCTTTCCAATGCTTTTTCATGATAGCTCCTAATCCTTGAATTCGAGAAGATTCAGTCCGATATTATCATTGAATGCACGATCGACTTCGCCTTCTATGGCGTGAATAAAAATCTCGCAAGTAGCACTTACGATCCCCTTCTCAAGATGACCACCATACATTTTATGTTCTTCGTCGCCCACACCGATATGGAGATGAAGATATACTCGTTCTTCCTTCGTAGTGACACTTCCCGAAAGAGCGATAATCTCGAAGTTACCTTTGAGTAACTGCGCAGAATAGGTCTTCGTCGAGGGATCGAACAATCCGATTTTGACTTCATTGACAGCGCCAATAGCTGATACGGTTCCCAGATTGATTGAATGCCATTCGCAGTAAGCGATAATCGACGACACAATCTCTTCGCCCGGATCGAGACGCAAGATGTGATGCAATCCGATTTCTCTGGATTCCATGGTTCACTCCTTTTTCATTTTGGTATATCATCTTTCTGAATGGTCGTTATGGCAAGCAGAATTTTCTTATAGTCCAATCGCATTTTTTTCTTGCCACGTGAATCCCCATAATCTGCATTTCGGAATATTTCTTGCATCATATTCAAAGAAAAAAGTCATTCTGGAGGACTATAATGTTCATTAAACGCCTTATCCTGATAGCCATCGCAATTATAATGATTGTGTCATGCGCTGAGAAGAAAGATCCGATATCACCGGACACTCAGGAATCCATTTTTCAGATTGTTCGCTCCATTCCCGCCGTTGGTGATCCTAAAAGCATTAGTATAACCGAGAACACCATCTGCGTCGCTGAAGATCGTAACGGATTTACCATGTACGATCGTTCGACCTACGAAAGAGTTGCCGGCCAGAACTACCTGGACAACAACAGTCTTCAGCGCACAAAACTGGTTCAATATCTCGAGAACCGCGATGCGCTGTTCCTCTACAATACTGTCAATTCCGATGAGATCTTCGTGATTGATGTGGCGAATCCAGATTCTCTGGTTTACCTCACGACAATTCTTGGTGGAACGCTTGGAATCAGCACCCTCTACGTGATGGAAAACCCGAAGGATATCCCGAACTCAATGGTTGGCGGTGCAATGGACAGCGAAATCGCAGTGCTCTGGACGCAGGACGCCGATCTTGTGTACGGCTTTATCGACGTTGATTATCCGCTGTACCCGGACACCTATTACTGGAGAGGTTCGATAAGAGCCACCATTGAAGGCGATGCCAACAACTTCACCATGGACGATAACTATATCTACATCACATCCGAGCAACTCGGACTCTATATTCTCAGCCGCACGACTCTCGAGATAGTCGGTTGGTGCGATACATCCGGCGAAGCGCTGGATGTCGTACTCAACGGCAACTACGCCTATATCGCAGTTCGTCAGGACGGTGTTCAGGTGATCGACATCTCCGATCCGACCAACCCAACCCTGCTTGAAGATGCCGGCTACAATCCGTCCTATGGTTACGGCTATTCTGTCGATGTCATGGACAACTACATGTTTGTGGCGATGGGCGGCGGCGGCCTCTTTATTTTTGACGTTACTGATCCCTCAACGCCTGAACTCGTTCAGCGCGTATACTCATCCGAAATCGGCTACTGCCGTGAAGTAACCGTCTATGACGGCTTGATCTATGTCGTATCCAGAGACAATGGAGTTGTTATACTGGACATGGCTGAATGACCTTACACCTTGAACCTGGAGCAGGAAATATGAAGAAGAACCTCTTTTTCCTATTTATCATGATTGCGGCAATTGTTTACGCGGTCCCAAGCAAGATCGACGGAAGCAGATCCGACATCACGTTTGAAGCAGCTGAGACCAACTCCACTGGTACGACGCTCGAATTCAACTTACCTGATATCGAAATCAAACAGGTCACCATTTCCGGAAAAACATACCAGCGATTTAATCTGGAATCAACCGGGTATACCATGAAAACCGGCTACCCCGAACTCCCGACCTATAGTACCTTTGTCGCGATCCCGAATACTGGCAATGTCTCTCTCGATATGACTGTTCTGGAAGAGCAGGTCTATCAGGATATGGACATTTACCCAGCTCAGGAAATTCGTCTGGATGGTTCGGAACCCGATTTCACCATCGAACGCGGTTTTTACGAAGGCCGCAAACAATGGAATCTGCCATCTGTAGAGATCAGCGAACCGATGATCATGCGTGATATCCGTGTCGCTTCCGTAACCGTCAACCCGATGCAATATAATCCGCAGACTCGTGAGCTTCATGTGTTCAAGCGCGTTGAGCTGAATGTCCGCAACGAAGGCGGAAACGGCGAAAATGAAATTCTCACCAATCGCAAACTCTCACGCAGCTTCGAGAAAACCTATCAGGCAATGATCCCTAACTACGAAGCGATCCGCGATGAGAACCCCGAATATCAGAAACGCAGCATCATTGTCGTCTATCCCAATAACTCTACTCTTGAGCCATACATCAATAGCTTTGTTGATTGGAAGCGGAATAAGGGATTCAAGGTCACACTGGCCTCGACCGCCGAGACGGGAACTTCCACCAATTTAATCAAGAATTACCTCCAGGATGTTTATGAGGACTCGGAATATCCTCCCGAATATTGCGTTCTGGTCGGCGACGTAGGCGGAACGTTCAACATTCCCACCTGGACCGAAAACCTGAGTGGATACGGCGGTGAGGGTGACTACCCATTCACACTTCTTGCCGGAAACGACTATCTTCCCGAAATGTTTATCGGTCGTATCTCAATCAGCAACATCAATGATATGATGGTGTATCTTTCCAAGATCAACATCTACGAACGGGAAGTCTATATGGACGAACCCGAATTCTACGAGAAGGGCCTGCTCGTGGGCGACACTTCGCCTTCAGGTCTTTCATGCGAAATCACCAACGTGAATATCAAAGAGATGATTCTTAATAATCATCCTGACTTCACATTCACAGAACTATACAGCGGTGATCCATCACCGAACATGATGAACAACGCCATGAATGCCGGAACCGTGATGTTCAATTATCGCGGCTACGCAGGCATGAGCGGTTACAGCGATAGCCATATCAGTTCACTGACCAACTACAATAGACTGGTCAATACAGTAATCAACACCTGTGGTACCGGCACATTCGCAGGTACATCACGAACCGAGTTGTTTATCCGTGCAGGAACATCCAACGCCCCAACCGGTGCGATCACATCCATCGGTATGGCAACGCTTGGAACCCACACGCAGTTTAACAACACCCTCTCTGGCGGTACCTGGGCCGGTATCTACGAAGACGGTATGAGAACTATGGGTGAAGCGCTGGTTCGCGGTGAGATGCACATGTATCAAACCTACCAGAATGCAAACTGGACGCAGACCCAGGTGTTCATCCACTGGTGTAACCTCATGGGCGATCCGTCTTGCGACATCTGGGCCGGAATGCCTATCGAGATGACTGCCGAGTATGACACAGAAATTCCGAAAGGCCAGGGCTATCTTGACGTTGACGTAGTCGATGCTTTCTCGCAACCGCTCGAAGGCGTTTGGGTAACCGCTCGTGTATCCGACGAAACGATCTGTACCAGCGAATACACCGATGAGAACGGCCACGTTACGCTCATGTTCGACGGTTCTGTCACAGGCAATGTCAACCTGACCATCACCAAACCCGATTACCTGCCTATTCTGACCACATTCAACGTTCAGACTTCTGGTGGTATCGCGGTGTTCGGCACCGATATCGACGACGATTCGAATGGAGAATCGATCGGTAATGACGATGGCGATCCTAATCCCGGAGAAACCGTCGAGCTCATCCTAAACCTCAAGAATTACGGAACCTCCGCTTACAATGACCTCACCGCTACGCTCTCGACTGATGACCCTTATATCGACATCACCGATGACGAGGAAGATTTCGGTACCATTAGCGTTGGTGGTACGGCAGAATGCCAGGATGACTTCGGTTTCTACATTCATCCCGACTGCCCCGATTTCCACGACGTGGAATTCACGCTCAGCATCCCGAATCAGGGCGATGTGAAGTTCTGGATCCCGATCCGTGGTGTTGACCTGGATGTGACTGGCATGACCGTATCCGATGGCGGTAACGGTGCTCTTGATCCGGGTGAAACATCCTCATTCTACGTGACTGTCAAGAATAACGGCGGGAACGATCTCGACGATGTTTACGCTACACTCACAGCGCTCAGCAGTAAGCTCGAAATCGGGGATTCCGCGGCATATTTCGGAGACATCACTGTAAACCATTCAGCTTCATGCAACACGGACGGATTTGTCGTGACCGCGTTATCAACGGTGGTCACCGGCATGACATTGCCGGTTCAGATTCACTTCTATAATGAAGCTGGATATAGTGAATACGAGACCTTCGATATCCCGATCGGCATCGTAACAGAGACCGATCCGCTCGGACCGGATACCTATGGCTATATGTGCTACGATAGTGGCGATACGGGCTATTACCAAGCGCCCGTTTACGATTGGATAGAGATCAATCCTTCGCTTGGCGGCCAAGGCACCAATACCGGGATTAACGATGACACACCTGAAGGCGAAAGTGTCGATGGAATCGCTACCGTGAACCTCCCGTTTACCTTCCGCTTCTACGGCGAACTCTACGACCAGATTACCATCAGCTCAAATGGCTGGATCACCATGGGAGAAACCGAACAGGTCACGTTCCGCAACTTCCCGATTCCTGGCCCAATGGGTCCCAATCCGATGATCGCCGCTTTCTGGGATGATCTTCAAACCGGTGATGGCAGTATCTTCACATATTATGACGTTACAGAGAATTACTTTGTTATCGAATGGTCAAACTGCCGAAACTCCGCTGATTACTCAACAGAAACCTTCGAGGTTATTCTTTTCGATCCAGCGTTTTACCCAACGAATTCCGGTAACGGTGAGATCAAGATCCAGTATCATACATTCAACAATGTCGATGGTAACAATTCAAACGGTGGAAGCCAGGGTAACTATTGTACGATCGGCTTGGAAGACGGAACAGGCCTGCTTGGTCTGCAATACTCCTATGATAATGAATACCCGACAGCAGCCATGCCGCTCAGCAATGGAACGGCAATCCTGTTTACCGGAGTTCCGCTCAGCCTCGAGAACCCCTACCTCACGATGGGTGATATTCTCATGGCTGAGACAAACGGCAACGGGATTATCGAGCCTGGTGAGACCGTTAACTTCGGCATCCTCCTGAACAACGTAGGACAGGGCGACGCGACAAATGTTCATGCCACCCTCTCTTCCAGCGATCCATATGTTGACATCACGTCAACCGGTTCTTTCTTTCCGGATATTGAAGGTGGATATAGCGCTTACGGTGATACCTATTTCTCACTCAGCCTAAGCCCCGATGCACCAGCAGATCACGTAATGGCTTTCACGCTCGATATCGATTGTACCGGTTACGTATGGTCATACGATTTCTCGAGGATAGTACGCAAACCGCAATTGAATGTCTCGCTGTGTCTTCTTAACGATTCCGAAGGCAATGGCAACGGTAACGCCGACGCTGGTGAGACGATTGTTTTCGCCATCATGATCGAAAATCCGAGCGAAATCGATGCTCTCAATGTCTTTGGTGCAATGAGTACCAATAGTGGGTACGCTGACATTCTTACTCCGGAACAGAGTTACGGCACGATCAAAGCTGGTTCGGCAATCCAGGTCTCTTATACGATCGATATATCCAGTGCAACGCCATCCGAAACGGTCATTCCATTTGATCTCGATGTAACGGCAGACAACATGGATGCCGTGCAGTTTAACCTGGCGATCGGTTCAGGACTGGCACCGGAAATCCTGGAAGAAGATTTCAGCACATGGCTCCCGGAAGGTTGGTCAATTGACGAACATTCTGAGAACTGGACCTCATCTAATTCTAATAATGCAGGTGGTACCGCTCCTGAGGCCAAACTCAATTGGTCTCCCTCTTTCAATGGGATTTCCCACCTGACCACACATTCGATGAATCTGATTGGCGCAACCAACGTTTCAATCCAGTTCAAACACAGCCTGAACGACTATAGCGGTAGCGAGTACAGTCTCGGGCTAGCTATGAGATCCGATTCATATAACTGGACCACTATTTGGGAAGTTACACCCTCCGGTAGCATACCTCCTGAAACGATTAACGTAGATATTCCGATGGAAATGGTCAACACAACCAATATTCAGTTCGGCTGGTACCTCTCGGGTAATTCGTTCAATATCAACTACTGGTTCATCGATGACATCGTCTTGAACGCGATTCTTGGCAATTCCGCGTCGATATCCGGTGTCGTCACACTTGATAACGAATTAATCGGGCCAGAGACCGCGACTGTATCGATTGGGGATTTCGCGGTGCATCCGGACACAACCGGATTTTACATGGTTTATGTCTCGCCGTCACCCTACGAAGAACTCACAGGAGCATGCTATTTCTTCGAATCGGCATCCTATAACGATCTTGATCTGGAATTCGGCGATGCACTCGAAGACTACGACTTCAACCTCAGCTACTTCACACCGCCATACGACCTCTCCTATGTCATGGAAGACGACACCATCGTCCTCGACTGGGAATACAACACCGATGAGGATCGTGGAGAACAGAGGGATGAACGCGTTGACTTCCTGCATTTCAATATCTACCGTCAGATCGCTACTGGATCGTTCATCGAGCTCGCATCAACTGAAGAAATGACCTACTCTGAAGTGATCGACACCACACGCGATCATCAGTACTATGTGCAAGCCGTATATGCTACAGGCGTTAGCGATACAACCAATCACGTATCCTCTGTTGACTGGTTCCCGCATGGCGTCAACAATGGTGATGTGCCGGTGTACGTAAACAATCTCGGCAGCAACTTCCCCAATCCCTTCAATCCTGAAACAACGATCCGCTTCTCGCTTGCCAATGACGAGAAGGCAGTGCTTGTTGTTTACAACATCAAGGGACAACGGGTTCGCACGCTGGTTAACGATAAACTGAAAGCAGGTCCGCACTCGGTTCGCTGGCTTGGTAAGAACGACGCAGGAAAGAGTGTTTCTTCCGGTGTCTACTTCTACAAGCTCGAAGCGGGAGATTACACATCTGTACGCAAGATGCTTCTTCTGAAGTAATAAATACCTGCTAATACAATATACGCCGCTCCCGGAACATATTCGGGAGCGGTTTTTCTATATCGGTCGAAGCTATGGTATATAATCTATCATCAGCTATGCAAGGCGCAAATAACGGGATCGACACTCTCGCCAAGGAATCCTCTCCCCAAAAAAAACGAATCTTCCTCAATATTTCGTTTTCCGACCTATTATTCAAACTTTTTTGATTGACGGAATGATCCATGCATGTCATTATTACAGACATTGAACTTAAAGATTCATATAAATAATAAATAAGGAGTTAACTGTATGAAAAAGATGGTACCTATGCTGATTCTGCTGTCGTTATTCGTAACGCTTCTTGCGGAACCGGTAACCATGCAGACCGCTCGCGAACTTGCCAATAACTGGTATATAAATCGCAGTGGACACACCAATTATTCTCTGAGCAATGCATTCTCCAGCCCCGATGCACAAAATCCGGCAGTATATGTGTTCAATTACGCTGAAGGCGGATTCGTAATAGTCGCAGCCGACGACGCGTCCTATCCAGTTCTCGCATACTCGACAACTGACTCCGCACCACAAGATGCTAATCAGCCCGGCGCTAAATGGTTGTCAGACATGTACATCAAACAAATCGAAGCGATCCGTGCCGCGAATACCGGAAATGAGGAGACGATCGCGATCTGGGAGCAGATGCTTTCGAACAACTTCTCCAACTTCGAGTTCACGCGCGATGTATCACCGCTGGTTACCACGATCTGGAATCAGGACTATCCTTATAACGGTGACTGTCCCAACGACGCGAGCGGTCCTGGCGGACACGTGTATGCTGGTTGCGGTGCAACCACCATGGGGCAGATTATGCGCTATTGGCAGCACCCGGAAACAGGAACCGGAACCCACTCCTACAATCACCCCGATTACGGCACGATATCCGCAGATTTTGGCAGCACTACCTACAACTGGAGCAGCATGCCCAACTCGATCTCATCCTACGACTCAGACATCGCAGAGCTTCTTTTCCATTGCGGCGTTGCTGTCGATATGGACTACAGTCCTGATGGCTCTGGTTCGAACTCACTCGACACCCAGTATGCTTTTCCCACATACTTCGGTTACCAAAACAGCATCCAACTGGTTCACAAAGATAGCTATTCAGATGCGGTCTGGAACAACCTCATGATCAGCGAACTCGATGATGGTCATCCAGTGTTTTATGCTGGATACGGCGATTACGGTCACGCATTCGTTCTGGATGGTTATCAGGGATCATCCTATTTCCACTTCAACTTCGGCTGGAGCGGAAGCTACAATGGTTATTATTATCTGAACGACCTCAGCCCTGGATACTACGATTTCACCGATGATCAGGAAGCGCTGATTGGAATCGAACCTTCCGATGGACCTTCTGACGGCGACCCACCAACCAACCTCACGGCTACTGTTGTCAACGATGTGGATGTTGAACTCACCTGGCAAGCGCCCACCGGCGAACCGGGCGAACTGCGCTGGGATGATGGAATCAATTACAATGGTATCGGAACTAATGCAGCTGCGGATTTTGATGTCGCTATCCGCTTCGATACTGACGATCTGGCATCCTTCAATGGACTCTCACTCACCGAAGTCTCCTTTTTCCCACGCTACGAAGATTGTGATTACACAATCAAAGTGTGGACTGGCGGAAGCTGTAACGGCTCTAGTGCTTCAGACGGCGACCTCGTCGCCGAGCAGGAAGTCACCAATGTCGTCATCAACACATGGAACACCGTCGTACTCGACGACCCTGTGACGATCGATTCTTCTGAAGAACTGTGGTTCGGCTACAACTGCGATACACAGGGTGATCATCCCGCTGGTTGTGCGGAAGGCCCTGCTGTGCTTTGGAAAGGCGACCTCATTAATCTTGGTGGCTGGACTTCCCTTGCAACGGAATATCCCAGCCTCGACTACAACTGGAACATCGTTGGTTACGCCAGTTACGGACGCATTCTTTCTCAAGGTGCTACCCGTACTGATCGCGACCTCACCGGATATAAAATCTATCGTGATGGGAATGTCGTTCAGCAAATCAACGGTACCAATACCCTTACATGGACCGACGAAGGCCTTGAAGACGGTGAATTCACCTACTGGGTAACCGCTGTTTACAACGGAAGCGACGAATCGATCCCTTCCAATACAGCTACAGTTCTCATCTCCGGAAACTACCCTGCACCAGTAAATCTGACCTACAACATCATAGGCGACGATGTCCACCTTGACTGGGATGCTCCCAACGGTGGCGATGTTGAAGCTGTCGATTTCATCGAAGAAGGTTTCGAAGATGGGTATCTTCCAGCCAACTGGCAGGTCTATGACGCAGATGGTGACGAAATATGCTGGGAAATCGCGCCGAACGGCTTCACACCCAATTCGGGAGACTTCTGCATGGCTTCGGCGTCGTACATCAACGAAATTGGCGCGCTCACGCCCAATAACTGGCTGGTCACACCCGCTGTTAACCTTTACGATAACGCTTATATGGCTTTCTATATCTCGGCACAGGACGCTTCCTGGCCAGCGGAGCACCTGGAAGTCCGTCTCTCAACTTCCAGCAGCCAGATGATTGATTTCACTGAGCTGATCTATGAAGAGACACTCCAGAACGATAACTGGCATCAGGTTTATCTCGATCTGAGTGATTACGCGGGTGAAACCGTCTATATCGCATTCGTGCATAATGAAGTGACCGACATGTACTGGCTGAAACTCGACGATGTCTTCGTCAGCTCTCCAGTGCGTTCACTTGGCGAGCCGCGCTTCGCAACAAGCGATCGATCGCTGAAAAACGATGGAATCGCACGCCTTTCCGCAGCCATGCCAAACACCCGCACAGACCGCAACCGACCCGAGATCATTCGCTACAATATCTATCGCGACTACATCATCATCGATACACAGAATAATCCTGGCATCACAGGTTATATTGACTATAACGTTCCTGGTGGCGTGTATCAATACTTCATCACCGCTGTTTACGAAGGTAATTTTGAGTCCGGAATGTCCAATATGGCGACCGTTGTAGACAACGACCAGAACGACGTTCCTGGTGTCACGACCATGTTGATGGGAAATCATCCGAATCCGTTTAATCCGGTGACCCAAATTGACTTCTCGCTGGAAAAAGCAGCCGATGTCACCATCGAGGTTTTCAACCTCAAAGGACAGTTGGTCAAGACTCTGCTCAACGAACATCGCGAGATCGGCAACCACAATGTACGATGGACCGGTGAAGACAATGACGGTAAACCTGTAGGAAGTGGCATCTACTTCTACAAGATGAAAGCAGGACGGTACACAGCTACCAAGAAAATGATCCTTCTGAAATAGTCGGAGCAATCGAATACTATCCAAACCCGGACCTACATAGTCCGGGTTTTTTCTTCAAAGGCCGATCCCTGCGCCTGCCTTTTCCTCTGGTCTCCTGAAGTCATCTTCTGAATGTCGATTTCATGGATAAAGGATGATGGGGTGCGGACGCCTGAAGATTCCGGATTTTGCTCCAAAAACCTACAGGACCTCCGCGTTCAATAGCAAGATTCGCGCTAGATTGTAAGAAAAATGCGTAATACATAATCTGAATAGGATTTATATCTTGCAATAAACCTTCGTATTTTTAGATTATTGTAATATGAGGGGAATACATGGAAAAAGTTATCGTTAAGAAAAAACGTCACAAAAGCAAGCATCGCAGGCATAGTAAACATTCGTCGGACATGTACCAGAACAGACCGTTCTCCATGAATACGGAGCATTTTACTCAAGTATTCGGGAAAGCGTTGGGACTTATACTGTTAATCGCATTTATATCCGCAATATTATATATTGTAACTCAATTGTTATAGACAGGTTAGTCGTTCGTTAGAAAATAGCTGTAAACAGATTATCTTCTCAGCACTGCTATGCGCTGTCCCATTCTGACAGATGTTTCGATGCGCAGCTCCGACCATTCACGAATATCGGCATCGATCGTAATCTTTCCCGGTTCGAACAACAGGATGACGGTCGAGCCACCGAAGAAGAAGTAACCCTTTTCTTCACCTTTAGCCACGGGCTTTCCGGGAACGTAGTCCTGGTGAATTCCGCCCGTTAGCGTGGACCCAACTTCCATCATGACCACCTGTCCGTAACGCTCGCTCTGGATCAAGCAATATTCGCGCTTGTTTTCGCTGAATGTTCGTGCCATTTTAGCAAGTGCCAACGGTGAAACCGAGTAGTATTTACCATCAATCTTTCGGGTCTCACCTGGAGTGCCATCAATGGGGAAATGGAATCGGTGGTAATCTGCGGGAGTAAGGCGAAAGATCAGCATGGAACCGTTTTCGTATTGTGCAGCCAGTGTCGGGTTATCAAGTAATGATGCCAGATCATGATCGAAGCCCTTGATTGGGAATTTACGGTCTGTTGTGATATTGGAAAATCCGAGTACCTTACCGTCAGCTGGCGATGTAACCACATTTATACCTTTGGCAACAGGCCGATATTGCATGTCGATACGACGGGTGAAGAAATCATTGAAGCTCTTGTATTCACTCGCTTTTCGTGGGAATGGCGTCATATCGATATCGAGTTGTGAGATAAATTCCTGGATTTTCTTCGCGCTGGAAGGTTTATCCATCATTTTACCATACCAATCGGAAACGAACTTCCTTGATACCATCGCCTTGAGTGAAAGCTTACCTACTGGAGCATTGTAAAGCCAACGGAGCCAGTATCTTCCGGGTACTTCTTCTTCCTGCATCTTCCCTATATCCCGACTATAATAGCTTACCGGATCATTGGTATATAGTGTGAAAAATGCTGAAGCGGCAATAACGCCTATGAATAGAAAGAGGCTGAAAAGAAAAAGATCCACGAAGCTTCGCTTAATCTTTCTTTTCTTTTTCAGCGTAACGCGTTTATGGCCCATAGATACTCTCCAGAAAGTTCTGATCTAAGAATAGACAACGATACGAATCACGCAAGTTTTTCTTGAGATCAATTCATCGAGCATAAAAAAAGGGCAGGTGTTCAACCTGCCCTCTTCTATTGTTTTCGTTATTGGCTTGGGAAAGCGTTGATGAGGAATGTAAGGTGGAATGTAGACAGGATGGTTCCTACGATCGTGAAGAGAATGATCAGGAACTTGGCGGCATCCTGTGCCTTGAGAGTTCCGAGCGTCAGCGGTTCCTTGGAAAGGTATGCAGACGCAGCGTAGAGTTCCTCACCAATCAGTGTGTAGTCGCAAGTGGTGATGAAGAACGGGATCTGGGTCACGGCGTCGGTTCCGGCGATCTGCACGCAACCTGCTGCGTTACCCGTTTCAGTCATGATCAGCGCTTCCGCGAAGAACATACCCATAAAGAAGTTAGTCGCGGTACGCTCACGCAGCATAATACCATTCACACCAGCGACGTATGCAAACTGACGTTCCGCGATGAAGAATACATCGCCACGGTTGTAAGCATCGGGACGTCCGGCCTCGAAATACGCTTCCTTGACGATCTCCTGCGCAACCGGCAATACGATGTAGTCGCACACAGGCACGAGGATCCGGCTGTCGTATTCGGCCGCCTTACGAGAAACGTGCCCGAGGATGGACAGACCAGCCAGGGTTGCGACGTCGTCGATGGATGAGAGTCCCGGTACGAATAGCATCGGTCTTCCCATCTCTGTGGCGCGTCCGATCGCGTTATCGATTTCGGAAAGTCCGGCGATTGGGCGAATGTAGAAATCGCGCCCACGCCGTGCCAGCATAATGAACAACCATACGAAGAATCCGAACAGCAGCGTCGAGATCAGCATAGGAATTTTGCTGGTGTCGAACCACTCCGATTTCGGGAAAAAGAAGGTCTCGCCATCATGCGCGTAAGGTTCGGAGAGCGTAAAGCGCCCTCTACCGTCGCTCTTGCAGAACTGGTATTCGAAGCTGCGTTTCATCCTGTGGCGTTCATCCGACAGGTATTTCATGCGCTTACGATTGCTCTTGATCTGGTTTGCCTTACTGATATACGGATCATCCTGCTGCGTGCTGATCATGCCGCGGTAGTATTTCTCAGCCTCTTCGTAATAGGCTTTTTCCTCGTCCGTTGCCGCTGTAGCAGCGGAATCGGCATAAGCATCGGCTTCCTTGGTCCATTCCTCAATCGAGTTCGCGACTTCATCACCGAAAATGCTCGTCTCAACGGGCATCTCTTTCTCGCGATCGAAATAGACCGTCACGCTTGGTGATACCAGCAGCAGTCCCTTCGCGGCATCAAACTGGTTGACCAGCTTGAAGATGGATGTTTCGTACGGAATGTTGTCGTCATGGAAACGCTGGTAAGGGCTCAGCTTCTTCGCCGTGCGATACACGGCCTCTGACGGGCTGCGCTTATAAAGTTTGTACTGAAAATTCTGCACAACCTCGTTGCCGATCTTCAGAGGTGATATCTGGAAGTCTTTGATATCAGAACTGTAGAAGACGTCCTGAGAAAGGATGTAATCTTCCGGCACCGGAGTCTTACCGGTTTTTAGGCTCATCCTTACAGTTAGGCCCTTTTCCACGGTTTCATGGTCGGGGACATCGACATACACGATGTTGTCCTGGTAAAATTCATTGATATGACCCAGAGGATTACCCTCATGATCGTACACGTCAAAGAAGATGTTGTTGATACGATAGTCGTCGTTCAGGTTAATTTCGTAATTGAGCACAACTTGATTATCGCCTTTGTAGGATGCTCCTGAGATCATCACAAGGGGCTTCGCATACAACAATTCATTGTATTCACCCTTGTCGTTGGGCATATCGCGAATCTCAAATGGAGGCAGTTTCGGTAAATCTTCCGATGTAATCACATCCAGCGGTTTGGGATCGGAGAACGTCTCACGATCGTAATAGTCAACCAGCGAGATTGCGAAGAAGTACTTCTTCTGCGGATCGTACTGCACATCGATATCATGCTTTTCATCCACGATACGGCCGTCTTTTACCTCGACTTCCGCGATATCCATAGACTCGTAAGGAAATGCAGTCTGGCGTCTGAATACAAGCTGTGCCGGATTTTCGACGGTTTGTGTTGTATCACCGATCGCCTCAGTGAACTTGTCGAACTGTTCCAGTTGGCTCTCTTCGAGCATATAGATGCTGTGGTAGTGGATATCGTCCTTGAAAACCGGCAGGTCCCACTCGAATTGCAGACGATTCAGATCGCTCACATAGACAGGGTCGAACCGATGCAGCTTCTCCGGGTAGTTATCCTCGGGCGAACCGCTCGCAACCGGGCATGGCTGATAGTGCCTGCCGGCTTTGTCCACCACGCCGATCGCGTAGTAATATGTTTCTCCGGGAAGCACTGTCGCGTAGAGTCCGTCGAACTGATACAGATTCAATCCGGCAGAGACACCGTCATCCGTTTCGATCTTCTGGGCACGGTAGTAAAACTCATCGTTGATAATCACACCCAAAATATAAAAGTGCTCCAGCATTGGACCGTAAACGTTTATATCGCGTGGAATCGGGCGATAGTACGGTGATTCGAGCTGCGTATCGGGCTTCATTGAAGCGGGAGAATAAATGGAAACGAAATCGAGGAATCCGCGATCGTAGAAATACATCTTATCGCCGCTGACACCGGTTTTCGCGTTCACTTCGATACTGCCCAGCAGGAAGAGGCTGTCTGGCGAGATACCGCGATAAATACGGTACTCGATGATACGCTTTTCTTTGGGAAGGGGGTTCCAGCTCAGCATAAGGCCTGAGCCATCGTCATTGGGAATGTCGGATACTTGCAGATCCTGAACCTGATATTCCGACATATCGGCGGAAAGAAACTGAACCGCGATCAGGCAGATCAATAGCAGGTAGATTCTTCTCATTTTCACCTCGTTACAACCTCATTTCCGGTATGATACGAATAACGGAGTGTTCCCGCAGGAACACTCCGATTGAAATCGTATGCGGTAGAACCGCTATTTTATCAGACCCAGCCAGTCTCCCATCAGGAACTGAATACGACCGATCAGGAGCGAGATACGCGCCATCACAGTGTAGCCGAAGGAAGCGCCGAAGCCGATCATCATGTACCAGACACCTATCTTGGACACTCTGCCATACCAGCCCTGATGTGACTTCGAGAAGTAGAAGTACATAAGGATGGTGACCGTTCCGATGAAGATCAGCGCGGTGTTGATGTTGTCGATGGGAAGCATTGCGCTACGCATCTGAACAAGAACCTGCGCGTTCATCGAAAGCGGCACGTACATACCGGTGGAACACATGAAAATGACCATCGGATAGCGTGAGAGCCAGCTGAGGTTTCTGCTGAAACGGGTCAGATAAAGAAGACCCAACAGCGTCGGGATCAGAATGATGTATTTGTGCTGAAGGAAAATGGGCGTATAAACGTAGGGAATGAACACTGAATCGTAGATCAGCGGAATTGCATAACCCATCGATACGCCGACAAACAGATGCTCTGCGAACCGGTAGAAGGGATTGTCCTTATACAGGAACGAGAAGATCGATAACGTCAAAAGAGCCGCTACTGTGTTACTTACAACTTCAAACATATCTTCCTCCCCTACTTACCAAGTTTCTCGCGGCGTTTCTGCAGGAAGAAGCCGATGTTACCCAGGATAATGAACAAAATGATCATAAGGTGGGCAACGGTCTGGGCATTCATGCCGATACGCGCCATCTTGAATTTATAAAGAACGCTTTCGCCGGTGATGGTGATCCCTTCTTCTCCATCTTTGACGATTTCCTTACTGAACCGACGTCCATCCGGCAACATCTCGTCACCGAGGTGTACGTAGCGGTCAAAACGACCGATCTGCTTCTCGTTTCCGGCTTCGATCTTCTCTTTCATTGTAGAGGTGATATAGAAGCCTTCGCTGTTCTTGATAAGGTTCGTGTCATTGACTTTCACAAGGTTATTGCCTTTGTCGCGGATACGACGTGCGTCTTCAGCGTTGATCAGGTTTCCGTTTTCGTCTTTGATATGGAATCCGTCTTTACGCTCGTAGATGCACATGCCGATTTCGTCGAAGGTCTTGTCTTCGGTCGGGCCCATATTCTGAGCTTTTTTCACTTTAATCAGGTAGCCGTCGTGATCCTTGATCAGGTTCTTGCCGTTGGCTTCCAGCTTGTGATTGGCGAAGACATCGACGAGCTCTTCATACTCGGCAGCGCCCTTGAGACCACCCAGGATACCGACAAGCTGACCCGACTGGATGTAGGGGTACTGGTCGGCAGCCATAACGGCGGTGATACCTGCGCCCACTTTCGCGCCGAAACGTGCACGGGCAAATGTGTACCAGGTAACGCCTGCAGTCGAGGCGGAGAATTCGATGATGAAGTTCATCTCATTGTAGTTGGTGATGTTTTTCATCGCATCGAGGTTTTCGATGTTACGGCCTTCAGCGTCCGTTTCCACAGCCTTGGCGATGTTATCGCCCATACCGAGAACGATCGGCATATAAAGAGCGGCGGGTTTGTAGCCGAAGTTGATGTAATCTTCACCTGATTTGATGTTCGGGAATTCTTCCTTCACGGTGGTAATCGCATAGTCCATCAGCGGAGAAGCGACCGGCGTGAAACAAAGGGTGAACACACGCACGTGGCGCAGGAAACAGTGACGCAGCACGGAGATTTCCATCGGGAAGAGCTCGGGCATTGTACCAGCATCGTGCGAGAACACCATCAGGATAGCCTTTTCCTGGAATTCCTTTTCTCCGTCTTCGTTGACGGTACCGGCGTACGAGTCGATGAGCTGGTAGATGTTCTCGACCGGCTCGGTCGTGTAGGTCCGCTGGTTGAACGGAATCAGGAAGGGAATGATAATCGCGAGGGCGACCACGATATAGATGTATCGCCTGTCGAGGTTTTGCAGTTTATCGAAGAAATTCATGGTTCGCTCCTTATCAATCACCGCCACCCAGATAGGTGCGTTCGATTCCGAGTATGATTTTCAATGAAGTCGCCACCATGCCCAGACCAACGCCAAGCGCGATTCCGCGTTTTGCAGCAAGGTTGGGGACGTTGAGGATCCAGGTTGTGGTCTCGGGGATACCGATCTTGAGCGCGGCACCCAGCGGGATACGACCCAGCATCACGATGATAGCGGCAATCAGAAGCACGGTAGCTTCGATAGAACGTGCACGGAACGCCTTGTAAGCAGCTGACGCGATATAAAACGCCAGCAGCGAGAACATGGTCGCACCGAGCGGCATCTGGATATTCTCGAATATCCACATGTAAGGTGTACCGTCCTGACGACCCCAGATGAAGCCGGCAGCAGCCGTACCGATCAGGCCCACAAACACGAATATACTGTATTGCCAGTCATGTGCTCTTCTTTGAATCTTGGTTCCATGAATCATAAAAAGACTCATCACACCGAGGAGCACAAGAAACGGCGACATCGCCTTGGTCCATACCAGGTACCACTCGAAGTAGAAATCCTGGGATATCTTATGAGGAATGAAGACCTGTGCCACAAAGGTAAAACCCAATATGATCACGATCAACAATGGAATGGTTCGTTTCATCTGTCCTCCTCTATTTATCCGGGAACGCTCTGATGAAGAAGGTCAGGTGGGACGACGAAAGCGCCGTACCGATGATGACCAGCGCCAGAATAATGAACTTGGCGTAGTCCTGAGCCTTCAAGGTTCCCATCATCAGGGGCTCACGGGCAAGGTAAGCCGCGGCCGCATATAATTCTTCACCGATCAGGGTGTAGTCACAGGTGGTAATGAAGAACGGAATCTGCGTAACAGCGTCAGTTCCCGCGATCTGAATCGCACCTGTATTGCTACCGGTTTCGGTCATGATAAGCGACTCTGCGTAGAACATTCCGAGATAGAAGTTCGTCGCGGTTCTTTCGCGAATCATGATACCGTTAACACCAGCGACATACGCGAACTGAGAGGTGGTCAGGAAAAATACGCTTCCTTTATCGAAGGTATCCGGACGACCTGCCTCGTAGTGCGCTTCCTTCACAATTTCCTGTGCGATCGGCATGACGATGTAGTCACGGCATGGTACGATCAGCTTCGTATCGTATTCAGCCGCTTTCTTGGCAACCTTTCCAAGAATGGAAAGCGCTGCCAGTGTCGCCACGTCGGAGATACCCGACATACTCGGGACGAACAGAATGGGACGTCCCATTTCGGTCGCACGGCCAATCGCGTTATCGATTTCCTCGATACCAGCGATCGGTCTGAGGTAGAAATCGTGCCCCTTACGTGCTCTGCTAATCATGTAGAACACCATGAAGCCGAAGATAACCGTCGCGATCAACATAGCCCATTTGGATGTATCGAACCAGTTTGGAACCGGGAAGAAACGCTCGTTTCCGTTGGCGTCCTGATACACTTCAGACATTCTGAACGCTGCCTGTCCGTCAGACTTGATCATCCTGTACTTGAAATTACGGGCTGCGTGTTCGCGGATACCGGCGATGAATTTATTGCGGTTTTTATCGCTTTTGAATCCTCTCGCTTTCTTGAGGTCTTCATTGTTCAGCTGAGCCGAGTAGTGATCGATAAACATCTGATATCGTTCTTTATCTTGCTCTGTCGCAGCCGAATCGCGTTTCGCTGTGTATTCATCCACGGTTTCCTGATAGTCTTCCATATTTTCTTCGAGTACTGATCCGTAAATCGGGATACTGATCGAAGTATCGTTTTCATAATCATAGCGAACGGACATCGGAGGGCTTACCAGAAGCATGTTCTTTTCGAGATCGTATTCGGATACGCCCTTGAAGATGCTGCGTTCGTAGTTAATGGTATCGTCGAGCTGACGCATGAAGCCGGTAAGTTTCTTTGCTTCGCGGAAATTCGAAGAAGAAGCCGGTTGCTTGGTGATCATGTAGTAGTAATCGTCCACGATCTCGTCGCCATGCATCAGGTCACCCGGTTCCATCGAACGAGAAATATCGTTGAAGTAAAGATCCTGTGAAAGCGTGTAGCCCTCACCCAATTCATCGTCGTGATCGGTATGGAACCGGATTGCAAGGCTCACGCCGTCTTTCAGGTTGTAGCCATTGGACGATGAGATTTTGATCTTGTTGTCCTGATAGAACTCGTTTACCGTGTCGATCAGGTTGCCGTCCTTGTCGAAGACATCGAAGTAGATGCTATAAACCTTGTAATGCTTGTTCGTCTGCATTTCATAGTTTACCAGTAATTTCTCGATGTTCGAGTGGATAAGGTTACCTTCTTCATCTTCTTCGCGTTGTTCCTTGAGGATAACGGCTTTGGAAAGATTTACAATCGGTTTACCCCAGTAAATGGTGTTGTAATCGCCCTTGTCGTTCTCTTTGTCCTCAACGGTAATCGCGGGAAGTTCCGGCAGATCGCTATCGGTAATGGTCTTTGTCAGGATGGGTTCGGAGAATGTCTCGTAGCCCGGATAGTTTTCGTCAGGATATTCGATCAACGAGAAAACGAACAGGTAGTCGCCAACCATCGCGGGATCGAACGGCACATCGATACCGTTATCTTCGTCGTAGATGTGCATGGTTCCGTCTTCGTTAGCCTCGATATCGACCAGGCAGGTCTTGACGGAAGTGTAAGGATAAGCAGTCGGGCGGGTAAAGATCAGTGTCGCAGGATTATCCACCGGATTCTCGATGGGAGGAATCACTGCGCTGGTGTCGATCTTGCTCGCCAGAAGATTCATCTCTTCCTGCTTGATCTGCTTCACGTACTGTTCAAACTGAGGCAGATCGTCCTTGTGCATCATGTACACGTTGTGCGTACGGATGTCCTCATTGTTCAGCGGAAGTGACCACTCGAACTGCAAGCGGTTCAGGTCGCTGACATACACCGAATAAAATTCTTTGGTCTTTTCCGGCGCGTTGTTGCGGGGGGCTCCTTTCTGCGGTTCGCAGTAAGGCAGAAACTTACCGGTTTTATTCACGGCCAGAACCGTGTAGTAGTAATCATGATCCGGGATCAGTTTCTTGTACATGGAGAGCTGGCGGATTTCCAGGCCGGCGTAGGTTTCCACGTCGGGACCGTCGTCTTCTTCATCGCCTTCTTCTTCCGCGTCTGCGGTTCCATCTTCCTCATCAGGAACTTCCCGCTCGACTTTGGTCGTGTGGTAATAGAATTCCTTCTTGGGGATCACACCCAGGATGCGGTAATGCTTAAGCATGGGACCGGTAACCGCAAGGTCCTTGGGCAGCTCTTGGTAGAGCGGGCTGTCTTCTGGCTGCTGCTTTTCTTTTTTCAGCTTGCCCGACGCCCGAACGTCAAGAAAGTAGTTGTAGCTCTTGTCGTAAAAATACATACGATCTGAAGCCACACCTGTTTTCGGATTTACAGGGATACGTCCGATAAAAAACAGCGAATCGCTGCTTACGCCACGATATACCCTGTACTCAATTATTCGCGCTTCTTTGGGAAGCGGCTCCCAACTAATCTGCAACCCCGTACCATCATCGTCCGGTACGTCCTCCACCACAAGACTTTTTACTGTCATGTCTTGTGCTGCAAGCGGAACGCAGACCAGAATCAGGAGTGCTGATAGAAACAAGCCGGATAAGAACCGTCGTACAATCATCACTCATTCTCCTTCTGTGTTATCTATGCTATGTGTATTGATTTGTATTGCTGTAATATTGGATATCATGGAGTCGTTCATGCGGTTGAAGCGTATCGTGTGATATGTCATATGATCATCTATATTTATGAGTCGTACGATATTAGGGACAGCTGACTCCAAATGAGAACCTCCATCTAACTGATTATTTTTTATCAGGATATCAAGACTTCACTTTTTCAGCCAATCAGCCTGCTTGTCAAATGTTTTTCGTGATTTCGCTCTGTTGCCTGAACAATCACATATCAATTCGGAGCACAATAAGGTATTTACAGCAGTCAGAGTGCAGCACGCAGGATTTCTAGCCGTTTAAAAACCATCAGCCTAAAGTAAATAAAAATCGGTGTTAAGCGCACGATGTATACTGGGCGCAAGAAAACATACATGATCGGCGTTCTTTTTTCTTGACAGCCATACAGGCGGATATAAAAGTGATCGCTGTTCTGATAAGGAGATTTCTATGCAGATTCAAAAAGAACATATTCGTAACGCAATCGTTGAAAGCGCACGCAAGGAATTCATGAAAAGAGGATTCCGTAAAGCGTCGATGAGAGCCATCGCTTTTGATGCCGATGTCACACTCAGCAATATTTACAATTATTTCCCGGACAAAGACGCGCTGTTCTGCGAGATATTTGCCGAAATCCTGGAAAACCTTCGTTTGGGGCAGAAATTCATTGAGACCGTGGAAAAAGGGCCAGAACACCATGATATGGAATACCATATGCGATTGATGGATAAGCCCATTCAATACGTCTATGCGCATCGCGATATGTTCGATCTGCTACTTTATCACTCCGAAGGCTCTTCGCTTTCCGATCTGCCTGAAGAGGTGACTCGCTGGTTTGCCCGAATCATGCAGCTATCAGTGGAAGCCGTCCGGGAAAAATACGGTATTCAGGCAGAGAGGCCTTCAGAATACCTGACACATTACATTGGGGCAATGTGGGTGCATTTTATCATGGATTCAGTACGTTATAAACTACCTGTCGATAAGGCTTTGGAAAGTGGTCGACAGATCATGAGCTTCGTGATACACGGGTGGTCTGGAATGCTTGGCGCTAAAATGGAGTAGCGCCATTTTTTTTAAGAACAAAAGGGAACTATGTTCATTAATAAAGAAACCTATTGGGAGAATATAATGACAATGAAGAATGACACAAGCCGAGTCTGCCCCGTTTGGATGGCGTATTTATTCGACAATCCGCTTCGTGGATTGTTTCACCAGCCCGAAAAGCTTTACGGCAAATATCTGAAACCTGGCATGAAAGCGCTTGATCTGGGTTGCGGCATGGGATTCATGAGCATCGGTATGGCCAAAATGGTTGGATATGAAGGACAGGTTTTCTCGATCGACATGCAGCAGGGAATGCTGGATCGCATGCTGAAGCGTGCCCGTAGAAAAGGCCTCGATAGCCGCATCACACCAGTACAATGCAGTCCATTCAACATCGGCGATGTCGAGAATGCAGATTTCGCATTGGCTTTCTGGATGCTGCATGAAACGCCTGACTACAAACGTACGCTCGCCATGCTACATCAAGCGCTCAAACCTGGGGGACACCTCTTCCTGGCGGAGCCCCGGCAGCATATCGACAAACAGGAATTCACCCGCACGCTCGACGAGGCAAAGCGCATCGGCTTCAAAATCGTGGATCACCCTGATGTAAAACTCAGCTTCTCGATCGTGCTCCAGAAGCAGGTGTAGCAACAAGCAACTTGACGATCGGTGCACTGTCCATTACTCTATCGTAGACAAACTTGTCCCGGAGGTTCCATGAAGTACAGTGTATCGATCGCTCTTTCGATTCTCTTAGCCCTATTCCTCGTAAGCTGCGCCACATCCGATGATGAAGATAAAATCCCGCCCGGCACTAACATCCCGACAATCCTCAACGACGCCGTCACCGATGTTCATCCCGGATTCGTACTCTACGTCGATTCGCCAACCTACGGCACCTGGGATCTCGCAGCCGGTATGGCAAATCTGGATACCGGCGAAGAAATGCATCCGCAAAACCGGCTTCGCATGGGCAGCACAACAAAAACCTTTACCGCAACCCTTTGCCTGCTGCTGCACGAAGACGGCCTGCTCGATTTCGACAGCACGCTGGATGAATATCTGCCGGATATCACAGTCCCGCACGACAGCCTCATCACCGTCGAAAACCTGCTCAATATGACCAGCGGCTTGCTGGACTACGCCAACGACGGCGACATGATGATCACGCAGATGCTCGAGGATCCCGAGCATATCTTCACGCCCGAAGAGCAGATTGCCTACGCCATCGAGCTCACCGATCCCGACCAGATGCAGCCGGGAACCTGGTGGGAATATTCCAACACAAACTATGTTCTGCTCGGTCTGATCATAGAAGAAATAACCGGCAACACCTACGCGAACATGCTCAAGACACGCATCCTGGATCCGTTTGGCCTGACTGATATCACCGTGGACACTGCGCCAGACGAATTTGCGCACGGCTACGTCGATATCGACGACGACGGGATTCTCGACGACCTCACCACCTGGAATCCGACGCAGTTCTGGAGCGCCGGTTGCCTCGTCGGAACCGCGAACAATCTGGGTCGGTTCGCACGAGCACTGTTCGGTGGACAAATCCTGAGCTCGGAATCGATGGAGATCATGCAGAGCTGGTTTCCGCTCGGTGAAGATATCCCCTTCGAATACGGCTATGGCTGCGGCTATCACATGGACATGAACCTGATGGGCCACAATGGCGGTACACCCGGTTACGCGGCTGAGATGTGGTACCACGTCCCCAGCGGTACGGTCATCACCGTTATCTCCAATTCAAATCGCACCGACGGCGACCATACCTTCCAGTTGGTTTACGAGGTCGGACAGGAGCTGAATTTCTCGGACTACTCCATGTCCCCCGCGATGCAGGACTGGATAGTGCTGTAGCCTAATAATATACCACTATCCAGCAATGACCTTTGTTCACCCGTAGGGGCAACCCACTGTGGTTGCCTTTTTTCTGTCTTAAGGAGGGCAGGCACAGTGACCTGCCCCTACAGAATAAAAAAACCTATTTCAACCGCGTTTTCGTGGTAGCTCCTCTTCGGTTGCCTTACGGGTGCCGAGGAGCACAAACTCGAACCACAGGCGGAATTTCTCGCCATGGAATTCGAGTTCAGGAGCATCCTTCCATTTCTCCCAGGTAACAAATCCACCCATCTTCCAGCCCTCGGAGATGTACGTCTTGTGCAGAACCTCACGACCTTCCGTGTCGATGAAACTCTCGGTGTAATTCCGGCCATGGAAGTCGTCCTCACTGGTTCGAACGCGAATGCAATTTTCATACACTTTTTCTCCGATAGTGAGATTGACAATATCGCGTTCAATAATTTCCTTCTCGCTGATCTCGGTTGATGGCGCTGTTATCGTAAGATTCATCGGCTGTACCAGTTCATTCTGATCGATATCGATTCTGATCTTGTCAGGATCGCCGAAATGGAACACCCGAAACGGCATTGCGATCGTGTCGTCTTCTATCGTATAGTATAGAAATCGTTCGGCTTCTCCTTCTCGTTTGTCGTACGTGTTGTGTACTTCCCACACCTGCTTTCCGAGAATTTCAGCTTGTCGCGTCACGATGCTGTCTGCTTCAAATACATGAATTCTTCCGGGATGTTCGTAACCTGCTATCTTCTCAACGTCACCAATGCCTTTCACAGGTGAACCCATGAAGAGGCCGTAGCCGGTGCGCTGAACCATTCTTTCCGGTGGATTATTCACCGTTTCTATCTTGATTTCAGGTGCAATATACTTACCTTTCTGTGGCATGGTTATCTCCTTTTTCAATCGGTTTCGTGCATCGTGCAATTGCCGTTTGATCGAGCCTTCGGGAATCTTTAAAAGCTTGCTGATCTCCGAAACCTTCTGATGCGTAAAGTATTTCATGAAAAGAAGATATTGATCTCTTAAAGGTAGATTCCCCATCGATTCGACCACTGCCGGATCGTTCATCTCATCTACGTTGAAATTCCGTTCAAGGACAAACGAGCTGGTGTAAACCAACCTTCCGCGCTCCTTCAGATAGTCGAAGCTCTGGTTGCGTGCGATGGTCATCAGCCACGATTGAAGGTTGAACGGCTCGCTGAAGTCGACCAGGCTTTGCAAGGCTTTGATGAGTGTTTGCTGCAAGACTTCGTCAGTGTCCTCTTTGTTCCCGGTGTAGCGGTGGATCCAGTTCCTCAACCTCGGAATGATCTCAACGATGTCCTGTTGCCATTCTTCTTCGCGCTTGGGTTTCATAATCTCTCCTTCGAAACAATATCCGCCAGATAAACAGAATTCTGTCAAAATGGTTCGGAAGTTTCTGAAAAAATCAGAAGAAATTTGACGCGCCGCGCGAAAGATTGCTTCTGGACTCAGAGGAGAACCAATATGGATCGCGAAACATTGATGAACTTGCTACCCGGGCTGTCCGGGCATTTCACCCTGAAGCTGACCGACGCGCAACTCGCCCGTCTATTGCAGGCATACAAGCGGGATATAGACATCCCCGTATCGTCCATCGTATCCCGAGACGGCTATCTTGAGCTGTCCGCGTCGATGAAAGCGCCGATCGTCGGGCAGATCGAGATCAAGCCTCAGATCGCGGTCGAGGCAATCGAGGTTAGCAGTCGCAGGATGGTGATAAAGGCCAGAATCCTGAACGTCAACATGATCATCCAGAAGGCGATATCGTACCTGATCGGCCGGTTCGGCCTGGATATGCAGATGAACAACGGCGTGCTGTCGCTCAACCTCACCGACCGGTGGATTCGTTCCATCAGCGACATGCCTGCCGAAGCAAAAAAGAAGCTGGATGGTATCGGAACAGACATCGCGATACGATCGGGCGTGATGGAAATCGGAATCAGAGTAGAATAAAAAACCGGCGGGGAGCCGGCTAATTTGTTTGAGGGGATGCAAAAAAGCCGGCGGGGAGCCGGCTAATTTGTAGGATATGCATTAGGAGAGGGAGGATTTATTGATCCGTCAATGCGAGACGGATTTTTTTAGATCAGATTTCCCCTGAGCCTGCCACATCGAAATCGAAGTCGAAATCGAAGTCGATGTCCAGATCTTCAAGTTCTTGAAGCTTCTCGAGTTTTTCAAGCTTTTCTAGCTGCTCAAGGCCCTGAAGACCTTGGATTTGCTTGAGGTATTCTTCACTGTTGAGTTCAAGCCGCTCACCATTTTTTTCGATGACAAGTTCACCGTCATTGTAGAGGATATTGATTTCTTCGTCGTAGATATCCGAACGCTTCATCAATTCGGGCTTGAAGGTCTGTTCCTTGCCATCGCGAAGGACTTTCACTTCGATCTTGTCCCCAACCTTCTTGTCGTCGATGATATCGAAGATATCGTCGATTTCGCTGACGCTTTTTCCTTCTACCATGATGATCTCGTCATCTACCTTGAGTCCGATCTTGTCTGCAGGTGAATCCTTCTCGATACGGCTGATAACAACCTTCTGGTTTCCCTTGTTTTCTTTGCCTGCATTGATCGATTTGAGCGTGAACCCAATCGCGTTGGGGTGTTTCTTCATGTCCTTGATGATCTTGATCGAATTAGGAATATTATTGAACCACGAGTTCTTGCGGCTGAATCCAAGCTCTTTTTCTCCAATGGTTACATCAACCGTCTTGCGTTCGCCTTCACGCGAAACGACAAACTTTGACTTCTGGCCAATCTTCATCCGATCGACGATCTTACCGAGTTGATCCGTTGTATAAATCTTGTCGTCACCGATTTGAAGCAGCACGTCGCCTTTCTTCAGTCCGGCCTTGTCAGCAGCCGAATCGTCCACAATACCGGTGAGCAGAATGCCGTAGCCTTCAGTCACACCCTTCTTCTCGAGTGTAGAAGCCTTAAGGTTGCTCATATTGATTCCGATAAAGGGTTTCTTGGCGGTATAATCGCTGCGTTCACCGATTTCGAGCTTGAGTGTCATTTCTTTCTTGTCACGCAGAACCGTGCATTTGACCTTCTTGCCGGGATCCATTGACGAAAGCATCTTGGTCAGCTGGTCGCTGGTGTAGATCTTGTCACCTTCGATCTTGAGCAGAACATCGCCGTCTTCAAATCCGGCTTTGTCAGCGGGAGTATCATCGATGACCTCTTCGATAAGGATACCGTAGTAATCTTTGAGGCCGAGGTCCTCGTAATCGTCGTCATCGAGTGTACTGGTGAAAACCCCCATGAAGGGCTTCGCAGAAAGTGATGCAAATCCCGCAATCGCAAGGATCAGCAGTAACAGCATGAATCTTTTCATTTTTAACCTCCTGTACAAAATATCGTTCTATATACTGCCGGGAAGGTTTTTCCCGACAGGTAGCGTCTCAACCGGGTCAAATTCGGAAACGATCATCAGCTCGCCTTTCGCAGGCGAATTGTATTTCCGTATCACGTATGCTTTTTCCTCTTCGTATTCCTCGTTGTGAAACATCGGATAAATCTCCGGATTGTACAGCGAGGTGTAATCGACGAATTCTTCGTCCGCAATCTCGGAAGAGGGATCGAACCGCTCCGTAACGTCACCCTGGAAGGCGATCTGGTTGGCCCGAATGGCAAGCTCGGGATTCCAGATAAAAACGAACAGTATCACAAGAAGCACTGAGGCAAATCCCACCGATAGGCGAAAACGGTATTGGTATTTTTTCTCGGCTCCAAAGTAACGTTCTTTCAGAGCGGTTCGCAATCTGGTCTCGTGCCCGTCGTTTTCTGGACCTGGCACGTTCATATGGTTCAGTCTGCTTTCAAAATCCATTGTTATCCCCCTCGACAATCTCCCGGAGCCTGGTCAGTGCGCGATGCTGCCTAACCTTGATAGCTCCTTCTGTCGTTTTGAAAACTTCCGCAATCTCTTTATGCTTCATCTTGTTGAAGAATCGAAGGCTCAGAAGGTTCTGGTCCTTCAGCGGAAGCTGCTGCATGGCGCTGCGGATCACGCCGTAATCAAAATTGTCGTTCTCGTCCTCCATATCCCCCATGTGGACGTCCGACTCCCATTGCAGCTTCTCCCTGATTCTTGTGTTCCGCTTCGACCTCCGATAGTAGCCATTCACTTCGTTCATGGCAATCCGTATCAGCCAGGCCTGGAACGATCCCTTACCAAACCAGCGGAACATACTCAGCTTGTTCATTGCAGTGTAAAACACGTCCGACACGATCTCGTGCCGGGTCTGGGTATCACTCACTCTATGGAATACAAACCGGTCAATGAGCGGATAATATTCGCTGTACAGTGCATCGAAGCACTTAATGTCCTTTCGGGCATCCCTGATGATTTCTTCTTCCAGTTTCATACGCTTTCACACCATAAAATGGATTTACTTGTCCATGGTTACACTTTTTGTGCCAGAAAATTCTAACGTGCTGAAAGCCATCACTTTTCCGAGCTAATGCATACACGAGTAACGCGAGCACTCCCATCCGCAATTCTTTCTATCGAACAGTGACGTTGCTTTCATATCATTCCACGTACATTCATATCACTTTGATATCCCCAACATCGAAAAACTGATTGACGAAACTGAAATCGTATTCACGTTTTTGTGCCAAAAAGGAAGGGAAATTGAACAAGATTTCAAGCCTAATAATTATTGTGACATTCTTCGCGGTTGCATTGCTGTTCACCGGTTGTGATTCCAGTACGGAATCTGGCAGTGAATGGTTCGCAATCAATGGACTGGACTATGAAGTATTTGCAGGTGATTTCGATGGATACACGATTATTTCGGATGAAGGTGAGATCGGAGACGTCGATACGCGCGACTGGCAAGTCTATTCGTATCGAACTTCGAAAAACACACTCAACGATTACTGGATTCCCTCACTGAAAGTTACCGACATCGGTTTCGAAATCGTTTGCATCGAATGGACAACAGAAACTGAAACAGATGTCATGGGATTTTACTGTCTCAGAAGTATAGACCCTGATTATATTATAACAGAGAATGTTAATCTTGAGATTATCCCAGCGACGAATACTCCGAACCACATGGATTATAAGTATTATGACTATTATCCATACGTTGATGCCACGTCCTTCTATTTTGTTAAAATGGTTCGCAACAATGATGTAGTCCACGTTGCTGGCCCACTGTCAATTATAGTCAGTCCGGAGAATCTGTCGGATCTCGACACAAACGCATTTAGATTTTTCGCAAATCCATTCGATGGAAAGGGAGAATTTCTATACAATATCAAGCAAGGATTCACTGCCGACGTAGTTCTTTACAATGCCACCGGAGATGATTTCTTAGTTTTATCAGATGATGTTCTCTCGGGGAAATCATCGATCGAGTTCAATGCGGGAGATTATTCACTTGTTCCCGGTCTCTACCGTATCTTCTACCGTATCCTCGATACAAATGGAAATCAATCTCAATGGGGCTACGGCGACATCATGTACGATCCCGATTACGAGTGGTAGAAAAATCGCTGGACAAATAACGTTCGCACGCCGATTTTCGTGAAAAATTACTGGAGAGCAATATGAAGCGACTTACCATTGCACTACTGATCATCATGCTCCTTGCGACGGGAATGGTCTTTGCCGAGCCGTCGAAGGTCGAAGGCCCGAAAACACTTGAGCGCACCCAGAACGAAATGGTTGTACGCGGCGCGCTGGAAGATAAACAGCTTACCGACGAAGAGATCACGCAGCTTCTCGAAAGCATCGACGACAGCCAACTGAGCGTCATAGCTTCCGATCTGGGACAGATCGACAGCGCCGGCAGCCGCAGAAGCAAGAGAATGTGGACGCAGGTCGCGGTCTGGACCCTGACTCTTGGCATCATCGCCTGGCTTATCGTGGACGCGAATAGCTGATGATCCGACGCTCGCACATCCTGATTTTCCTGACGCTCCTGCTTCTGGTGCGCGGTTCACTGTATGGTATCTCGAATTCACAAGCAGATACACAACCGGTTACCAACGCACGTGAAGCATTGCAGGAAGCGCTTTTGGAGAAAGGTCTGACTGCTGATGAAGCAAAGGATCTGGTCTGCAAGCTAAGCGACGAAGAGGCCATCCAACTGGCGCAAGACCAGGGATTGATCGATTCCGCCGGATTGCGCGGGAAGTTCGTCGTCACTTTCATTATCGCCGGCCTTATCGCGGGAGCCGTTGCGGCAACGCTTCTGCTCGCTGAAGAAACCGACACGGAATGAAACACCTGCTGTCTGTTCTGCTGACAGCGATCCTCGTTGCATGCTCCGCAGGTAAATTCCAGCCTCGCGGTGATGAGGTTTTCCTTCCAGGCATACCTGTCTATGAGCAGACAGGCAGCAATTGCGGTCCGGCTACGCTCGCATCGCTCTTGAACTACTATGGCGATGCCGTCAATCCTGATTCCATCGAAGCTGCAACACATCGCGACGCGATCGAAGGGACGCTGACTCTGGATATACTCGCTTTCGCCAAATCCAGGGGTTTTGACTCCCGAATCTATCGCAGTTCCAAAGACGATCTTCTACACCACATCGACATTAGCATCCCGCTTATCTGCATGATCGAAACCGATGATCCCAATCCTTTCGGGCCGATTGCTCGCGCGATTACAGGCGAGAAACCAGACAAGCATTACGTCCTCGTGATCGGCTATTCATCACAGACCAGCACCATCATCGCGCATACGGGTAGAGCATACCCACAACGCATCAAGATGCCAGATTTTCTCGCAGCCTGGCGCAAGACCGATTTTGTCGCGATCGAAATAGTGAAGTAGAAATCAAATCCCAAGCGTCCGATTGGAGCGCCAAGCTCCAGCTTGGCAAAAGGATGCTTCACCCAGCAGATTTGTTTGATTGCGACCGGTAGCGTAGTGTTGTACACCTTTTTTCTCATGTCCGGTAGACAGGAAGGTGTACTATATCTACGCAGAGGGAGCAATCGGGCGAAAATGCGGGTGAATGCCATCCATAACAGAGGTTTCTCTATAAAAAAAGGCAGACATAACTGCCTGCCCAATGTTTATTCGCAATTCAATTATTTCTTGGCTTTTCCCTGGTTTGCAACGGCCTGCTGAGCCGCTTTGATCGCTTCCTGGTCACCCAGATAATAATGTTTGATTGGTTTGAGGTCTTCGTCCAGCTCATACACCAAAGGAATTCCGGTGGGGATATTGAGCTTCACGATTTCGTCATCCGGGATATTATCGAGGTACTTGACCAGGGCGCGCAGGCTGTTTCCGTGCGCGGCGACCAGCACATTTTTACCATCCAGGATCGATTTCGAGATCACCTCGTGCCAGTATGGCAACATACGATCGACCGTAAGCTTGAGGCTCTCCGTCTTAGGCAGCTCGTGATCTGGAAGGCTTGCATAGCGCGGATCCTTACCAGGGTAACGCGGATCGTCCGGCGTGAGCTCTGGTGGTGGAATATCGTAGCTGCGCCGCCAGACAAGCACCTGGTCGTCACCGACCTTCGCAGCCATCTCGGCTTTGTTGTAGCCCTGCAAGTCGCCATAATGACGCTCGTTCAGCCGCCAGTTGCGGATCACCGGGATCCACATCAGATCCATTTCGTCCAGCGTGATCCACAGGGTGCGAATCGCCCGTTTGAGAACCGACGTGTAAGCGATATCGAAGGCAAAGCCCTCTTCGCGGAGCAGCTTACCGGCAGCGTGTGCTTCGGTTAGGCCCTTCTCCGAAAGATCGACATCGGTCCATCCGGTGAAACGGTTCTCTTTGTTCCATACACTTTCGCCATGACGCAAAAGTACGAGTTTATACATTGTATTCCTCCGTATAGTTTATTTTCTTGGTGGAATCTTGGGTAACGACAGATCGGGACGCTTGTCGAGCTGTGGACGGAATACTGGATTCTTCTTCATCTCGTCCAATAAATGTTCGATCGCGCCATCCAGTTGCGGGTCCTTTCCTGCGACATAATCCTGCGGCTTGATATCGATCTCGATATCGGGGTCGGTACCGTAGTTTTCCACGCCCCAACCGACGTCCTTAAACCAGAACGAATATTCGGGCTGTGTCGTTACAGCGCCATCAGCAAGCGAGTATTGGCTGTTGATTCCAACCACACCACCCCAGGTGCGCTTGCCAAGCAACTTTCCGATTCCCATCATCTTGAACGAATGGCTGAAGATATCGCCATCGGAGCCGGCGTATTCGTTTGTCAGGGCACACTTCGGACCTGCGACAGCGCAGTCCGGATAGGCCTCCGGTTGTTTCGACCAACGCGTCGCGACCCATGCGTTTGGCGTGCGCTTGATCTTCTCGAGCAGAAGCGGCGAAACGTGTCCACCACCATTGTAGCGCACATCGACGAGTAGCGCGTCAAACCGGCTTTCGGTGAGGAAAAGTCTGTGGAACTCGGAGAATCCGTCCGTACCCATATCCGGCACATGCACGTATCCGACCTTGCCACCACTCTTCTCATGCACATAGCGACGATTGCTCTCGACCCACGCACGATAGAACAAGCTGTTTTGGTTCATCATAGTTTTGACGACCACATCGCGCGTCTTGCGTTCTCCCGGCTTGCGGACGGTTAGGGTTACTTCCTGTCCGCCCAGGTTGAGGAGGCATTCGCGCGGGGATCGATTGCGATCGACCTTCATGCCGTTGATAGCCAGAAGTTGATCGCCTTCTTCGACATTCACGCCCGGCTGAACCAGCGGAGAAGCTTCGTTCGCCGTGTTCGAACCGGAGCGGATAATCGTATCGATCAGATAGTATCGTCCCGAAGGTGCAAGCTTGTAAGTACAGCCCAGCTTGCCGATGTAATAACGCGGAACCTTGCGGTAATCACCACCGAACTCATAGCAGTGTGACGTCCCCAATTCTCCCTGCATCTCCCAGACGATGTCAGAGAACTCGTGACGGGATCCGATGCGCTCAAGAAGTGGAAGATAGCGGTTGTAGATGAGATTCCAATCGACACCGCTCATATTCGGCGTCCAAAAATGCTCGCGCTGAAGCAACCAGGCTTCGCGGTACATCTGATGCCATTCTTCGTAAGGCGAAATCAGCGTACGTATGCGATTCATATCAATCTTGCCGCCTTCTACCGAATAAGGATTCTTAGCTTTTGTATTGGGCTTGTCACCTGGCTTGAGAACGATCAGCTCGCCATCCATATGCACGGCCATACCCTTGCTATCAAGGGAAATACAATAGTCGTCGAGACCGGTAAGAATTGTATCTTCCTGCAATTTCTCCAGATCGTACACCTTCAACATGTATCTCGATTTACCGTCATTATTACTGCTGTAATCTATCGGCAGGCCATCTCGCGGAGCTTCCTCAAAGATGAGTTTTTTATCGAGCACGTTAAGAATACCGTATTCGCCCGGCGCTAACGGACATGCAACCGTTCTTTCGGTGATACCGTCGAAATCAATCTCGACCTTGAGCTCGTCGTCCTTCTTATCTTTTCCGTTCTTGCCGTTTTTGCCACTTTTCGTATCCGGTATTCCCGGTCCATGCGGGACAGGAACGAATGGCGATGGCGTCTCTTTTTGAAGTGGAATGCACAGGATTTTCGTCGATTTCATGAAACTCAGCTCGAATTGCACGGAGTCGTAAATCGGAATGAACTCGCGATGTCCAAGAAAATAAAGATAGCGGCCATCCGGTGAAAATGCGGGATCATAATCATACCGTAATGGATTGGATACATCGTGGATTTCGCCGGTCTCGACCTCGATAATACGGATCAACGCTGTCTGCTGTGTATTGAAATACGAGTATGAGAACCACCGTGCGTCCGGACTCCATGATCCCAAATCAATACGGACGAAATCGCTGCAGTCGAGCACATCCGCCGTCTCAGCTTTGACATCCACCTTGATCATCTCGTTGCGATGATTGGTCACCATGATCAGTTCACCCTTGGGTGCGGTACTGATACCATGGATACGCCCCAGGTTGAGCTTATCCAGAAGCTTTTCTTTGCCCTTCTCCGTATCGACGACGAGGAGCCTGTCCTCGCCATCCAGTTCGTCGGAAACTACCACGAAGCGCTTACCATCGTTCAGCCATCTCGGCATCCGGTAGCGTGCCTGCCAGTTCTCACCCCAGCGACGCACCGGGCCGGACCAGTTGGCAAACGACTGCACCTTACCTCGCACGACGGTAACCATGTGAGTGCCTTCCTTGCTCAGATCGAAGTACTGCAGATAGCGGCTTGCGCTCACATACTTGCGCTGCACCTGCGTGCGGCTGCTGTGGTACTCGATCTTGAGTTTCGTCTCCGTATCGGCCTCGATATCGTAGATAAAGAGGTCTCCACCAGCCTGATAGACAATATTTTTACCATCTGTGCTGGCATTGCGCGCGAAGAACTCGCGCTGATCGGTATGGCGCTTGATGTCCTTACCTTTCGGAGTAACCGAGTAGATATTAGAAATCCCTTCATGGTCGGACAGAAAATAAATGCGGTCGCCGATCCACATTGGATTGGTTTTATTCGAGATATCCTTGAGGAACGGCTTGAAATCGCCATTGCCTTCTAGATCGATCCAGAATTCGCCTGCCGTGCCGCCTCTATAGCGTTTCCAGCGTGCTGCGTCACGCGTATGACGGCCAATCACGACTCCCTTTTCGCCGTTGCTTATGTCGCTGGCGTAGCCAACTTTCACCAACTCAGGTTCACCACCCTTGAGGCCAATCTTGTAGATACTGCTTTCGAAAGCCTGATTGAAATTGCTGACAAACAGGATTTCCTTCGAATCCGGCGTCCATCCAAGCGGCCATAAGTAGGCTCCGAAATATGTCAGACGAGTTGGTTCTCCACCCTTCGCGTCCATCAGGTAAAGCTCGGTATGGCCCTCTTCATAGGCTGTGAATACGATATGACGTCCGTTGGGGGATATCTTCGGTTTCACCACTGTTGAAAAATTCGCGGTCAGGCGTCGAGCAATGCCTCCACGAAGTGGTACGCGCCAGATATCGTCCTCGCTGACGAACACAATAAAATTCTTTCTGACATCCGGATAATGATAGTAGCCCTGTTGACTCATAGCTTCCTCCTGTATCGACTTCTATTGATTTTCGGTATTAAAATAGGTAACTGTGCATGCGTGTAAAGGAAAATCTCCGGGTGAACTGAAGAATATGAATGTAATGGAGAATGCAGCCTCGATCTGAAAAAATCATCTAACATTCAAATGACCACGCATAGCTACGCGCAAGTTCGGACTCTCGGAAGTAAGACTCGTAGACTGAGCCACCCCGCGTAGCGAATCGTATCAAAGGGTCATATGGCTTCGGGGGCTCTCCATAACTTGAGTGCCACGTAAAATCCCACCAGCACAGCGACCAGGCTTCCGATCCAGATAGCCGACGTCCCCGGATGCATGGCAAAGCTGGAGACCTGATAGAACAACGTTGCGATAATCCAGGCCAGACCGGTCAGATACACCACCGAAAAGATTGCCCATCCGGCGTTCGTCTCGCGATAGGTCGCGGCAATGGCTGCGATACAGGGCGTATAAATCAGAATAAACAGAAGATACGCGATCACCGACATCGGATCGGGGAACTTCTGCCTAAAGACCTCTCCCAGCGATTCATCTGCTTTTGATTCTTTCAGCTCGGAGGAGATTCCCAGAGGATCGGTGAATGAGCGAAGCGCGTCGTAGAGATCCACTGGAAGCTGGCGAAACGACGTCCCCACTTCTCCCCAGAAATCGAATCCGGCTCCTTCCTGGCCGCTATCAACTCGAGCGTAGAGCGCGTTAAGCGTACCCACTACCGCTTCCTTGGAGAAGATACCCGTAAACAAGCCAACAGCTGCTTCCCAGTTGTCCTTTTGTACTCCCATGGGACGGAACACCGGCGCGATGAACTTCCCGATCGCGGTAAGAACCGAGTCTTCCGAAAACTCGCCCTTTAGCTTGCCATCCGTTCCCAGTGAACCGAGGATGCTGAGCAGAATAATGAAGATCATAATCAGACGCCCGGCGCGGAATATAAACGACTTGAGCCTAATCCAGGTGTGCAGCATGACCCCGTTGAATGTGGGGATATGATACGGCGGCAGCTCCATCACGAAAGTAGAGGTCTCGCCGCGAAGTAACGTGCGTTTGAAGAGGAGACCGGAGATAATCGCCAGCAGAATGCCGGTCATATAGAGGCCGAAAATCAGCGTTCCGCCGTGCTGCGGGAAGAAGATGGTCGCGAACAGCACATAAACCGGAATGCGTGCGCCACAGGACATCAGCGGGTTGACCAGAACTGTAAGAATACGGTCGCGGTGGTTTTCCAGTGTACGGGTCGCCATGATGGCGGGGACGTTACAACCAAAGCCGATCAACATGGGGATGAAGGCCTTACCGGGCAGCCCGATCACACGCATGAAACGATCCATCACAAACGCCGCGCGCGCCATGTAGCCGGAGTCTTCCAGGAACGAAAGGAACAGGAAAATGAAGAAGATGGGCGGTATGAAGGTGGACACCACGCGGATGCCTTCTCCGAGCCCTTTTGCCAAGAACATCGTCAGCCATGCAGGCGTGCCGAACGATTCCAATACAGTAGCGAAGCCGTCGACGAAAATCGCTCCAAACAACCGGTCGAAGAAGTAGATAAACGGATTGCCCAGGTTAATGGTCATGAAAAAGAGGAGATACATCACCGCCAGAAAAATCGGGATACCCAGAATGCGGTTAAGAATCACGCGGTCGATGCTGTCCGAAACTGTCTTTCTGAACTCGAAGTCGCGGTGAGTAACATCTTTTACCAAGCCATGAATGAATCCGTAACGGCCATCCGCGATAACGATCTCGATGCTGTCGCCCACATGCTTTTCAATCTTCGCTGCGTGTTGCTCGGTGTTCTGGTCAAATCTTCCTTCCGTGATCTCCTTCGCGATCGGATCCCTCTCCAGAAGCTTGATCGCCAGCCAGCGAGGATTGACTTTCTGCTCCTGCGCGACAGGCTCGACCTGTTTTTCCAGATCGCCAAGGGCTGATTCAACAACTGAATCGTATGCTACACGCGTAGGTGAAATCTGTCGGCTCTTCGCAATCTCCAGGATCTTCTGTTTCAGCGCATCCAGACCCTCTTTCCGGCTGGCCACCATCGGCACCACCGGGCAGCCGAGATGCTGCTCGAGATGATCGATCTCAATGCGAATTTTCTGTTTCTGCACCACGTCGAGCATGTTAAGCGCTACAACAACCGGTGCCTTGATTTCCAGCAACTGAGTGGTCAGGTAGAGGTTTCGCTCCAGATTAGAGGCGTCGATGATGTTCACCACAACGTCCGGCTTCTGATAGAGGATATATTCGCGAGAAACTTTTTCGTCAACTGACCAAGCCGAGAAAGAATAAATTCCCGGTAGATCGATCACATCAATGCGAATACCGTCTTCCTGGTAGGAGCCTTCCTTGTGCTCAACCGTAACACCCGGCCAGTTCCCGATGCGCTGCTTTGCGCCCGTAAGTGCGTTGAATAGCGTTGTCTTACCCGAATTCGGGTTTCCGGCCAGCGCGATGGTTACATGCTCCATTCCGACTCCTCGATATTGAGAATGATTATCATTCTCAATATCATCCATACACACTCGTTTGTCAACCAATTTTTCTTGTTTCTAGGCTTTAACGACTTCACCGTATCTTATAAATTCGCTAAATTGTTTTGACATACACGTTTTCTCGTCAATAATTGCACATAACTACACATTCACTTCGAGAGGATGAAAATAAGGAGCACATGTGAGAAAAGCATTATCTTTCGCATACTTGCTATTACCCATTCTAACAGGATTTCTTTACGCTGAAACCATCTACTCGCAGCCAACTGGCGGATTCTGGGGAAATGAGGCGACTTGGGTCGGCAATATTGTCCCAGCAAGCACCGATAACGTGGTAATCACCGGCCCCGTAACAGCAGACAACCGAACCTGCGCGGATTTGGCCATTGACGCCGGCGGAAGTCTGACTAACTATAACTACTCGTATACACTGACCATCACTGGCAATCTCGTTAATAACGGAACACTGCAGAATAACCCCGGCGGATACCTGTTCAACATCAATCTCCACGGGAACCTCGAGAACAACGGTGTCTTTTCGATCTATCAGCTCTATTTTACCGGCTGTAACACGCAGAACGTAACCATGACACAACCGGTTACTTCCAGCTACATCTATAATGACAAGACCGCCGGAGATGTCATTGCGCAATCCGATCTCAATTTCCAGAACAGCTCGTTTGACTTCAACAATCACTCGCTGTATATGACAGCATACAATATCAGTATTGAAAACGCTTTATATGTAAAAGAGATCGACCTGCATCTGGATTACAACAACCTGACCATGACATCTTCGGGATATATTCAAAACAGCAGCATCACCGACGGCCACCTGTACGGCGTAATCAATTTCGCCAACAACGTCGATCTGTATGGTGATATCTTCAACTACGGCGATATCCGAAATCATTCTGGAAGTTCCTATTCGGTCAACTTCCACGGAACACTCATTAACGAGGGAACACTCAGGAACAACCCACTCGGAAGCTACCTGACATTATACCTTTACAGCGACTTCAACAACTTCGGCAATGTCGATCTTTATCGTATCTATCTCATGGGTCTCGATCAGCACATTGGCTCTGAAGACGGTACTCCCTTTGCAATTGACTACTTTTATGGCACTTCGAGCGACGCGACCTTGACGTTCGATACCGATATCTCCTTCATAAACACCGATATCGACTTGAATGGCTGCTACCTCGAATTGCAATATGGAAACACCCTGGACCTCGATCACTGCATCTTATCCGAGTCAGTGGTCACCGGTAACCAGGCCACAATCAACTCAGAAAATACATGTCGGTTCGAAGCCCTAACCATTGATACGATCTATCTCACTGGCACAACACAGATATACGGTAATAATGTCACCCTTATGACGTCCGTAATCAACGACGGTATTCTGCAGAACTTCTCGAACAATAGTTACACACTCAATATCGATGGAGACTTTATCAATAACGGAACGATTCGCAACAGCCCTGCCGGATACTACCTGAATCTCAATATCGCCGGAAATATCGAAAATAACGGTACCTGGAATATCTACAACTGGTATATGACATCCAGTGAACAGGAACTGTCCGCACCGGGCGGAGACCCCTTCACGGCCTACATATTCCACGGTAACACCAGTGGTGGATCAATCAATTTCGTCGGCGATATCTCGTTCATCAATTCTCAGATCGATCTCAACGGTAATTCGCTTTTTCTGGGAAACGGCGATACCCTGTCTCTCACCAATTGCCAGCTCTATGATGGAACTATCGAAGCAGACGAAGCAATGATATACTGCGAGAGCAACACCCGTATTAAAGCGCTCAACTTGTACGACGCACAGCTCGACGGAACTACGCTGATTTCCGATGGCAATGTCCATTTCTATGGGGATCTGGTGAACCACGGTATTCTGCGAAATCTATCCAACAATTCCTATGCAGTCTGGTTTCACAATAATCTGATCAACAACGGAACCATCGAGAGCAGCCCCTTGGGTTACAATCTCAATATCAATCTCTACGGCGACTTCGAGAACAACGGCCCTATCGCTCCCTTTAACTTCTATATGCAGGGATCGACGGATCAACACATCACATGCAGCAATGAAGGCACTCTGGGGATCACTTACTTCCACGGTCCTGCGATTCCAATCGATATCTATCTCGATTCGAGCGTTCAGTTCATCAACACAACCATCGACCTTAACAATTGCACATTCAATATGCTGAATGGCAGCACTTTGACGCTCAATGGCGGTCACATGATGGAAGGAGTAATCGAAACCAACGGCGCAAACCTCTCCATGTCCGGTAACGCTTATATCCAGAACCTCGATTTAATGGATGTAAACCTGGACGGGATCATTCAGGTAGCCGACAGCAATGTCGATTTCATGGGAGATGTAGTGCTAAACGGAACGCTGCAAAACTTCTCCTGGAACACTTGCGAGGTAGATTTCTTTGGAGATATTATCAACAATGGGATCATCCGTAACAACCCTGGCGGATACTGGCTGTACGTCAATCTGTTTGGAGATGCCACCCAAAACGGTACGTGGACAAACAACCGTGTCGATGTCAAAGGCAACGAAGAGCAGTGGATCGTCTTGCAGAGCGGTAACCCCATCTCCGGGACCGTTCGATTCTTCTCGGAAATCCTGACAGGCCCCTTCCAGTGGTACGTGGATAATGTCGGCATTACATCCGAGAATCCAGCGTTCAGCGGGGAATTGACATCCATCCTGACATGGGACGTCGGCATGTCCGATATCCGCAAAGGAACCTACAACTGCATGACCGGCGAAGGACTTTCCCGAGACATCCACGTGGCCGACACCGACACCAGCGAAGGGCTGGTCGCCTGGTATCCATTCAATGGCGACGCGCTGGACTATAGCGGTAATTACCACAATGCCACGCCATTCGGTAATCCAGCAGAGGGAATCGATCGCTTCGGAAACGCAGGCGGTTGCTACAACTTCGATGGTATCGACGACTACATGACCTGCGGAAGCTGGTTCACATACGACGATTTCACCCTTTCTTTCTGGGTCAATCAGGATCAGATCAATTATTTCTACACCGCCATCATCGACAATAATCACACTGACACCGTCAATTGGGTGGTGCAGTTCAACGAGAGCGATGGACGATACCATCTTGGAACAGCTCCGCAGGGTTCTGCATATTTCGATCTGCCTTTTAACGAGTGGACACATGTCGTATGCATGAAATCGGGAAATGTTCTCTCCACATACATAAACGGGGTCATGCAAGACCAGCTCGTGGCATCGACCGATGAAATCAACTACGTCAATCCCCAGCTCAACATCGCTCGCTGGCAGCCTGGTGGACGCTATTTCGACGGTGATATCGACGATATTCGTATGTACAACCGAGCGCTGCTCGAGGCGGAGATCATGGAACTCTATCAGGAAGAAAATCCGGCTCCGGCAGCACCGTCCTGGTTGGTCATAGAGGAGGTCGATAGCGGTTATCTCCTGAACTGGCAGCCCGTTGAAGGCGCGACCAGCTACAATATCTACTCCGATATCGATCCGGAAGGCGAATTCACCAACTTCGTGCAAAACGCGGTTGATACAAGCTGCTTCCTGCCATACAACGGCGAACGCTTGTTCTATGTTGTCAGGGCAGTTAAATAGTTATTCCAATTCTTCTTAGGGCAGGTCAACGGGCCTGCCTTTCTTTTTCTACAGCCGTGTCGTGCTTCGAGAAGCTCAGGGTGACACAGAATAACAGTATGACATGCTAAGTAATCACGAAGTGATTGTGATGATCTGATGATTTAATGCACTATTTCATCAACGTAACCTTCTTCGTCTGGATGACATGTCCGTCCATCCTTAGCTTACAGAAGTAGACCCCGCTCGCATGATTTCCGGCATTCCAGGTGATGGTTGAAGATAACCCCCCTTTGTCCCCCCTTATCAGGGGGGTGAAGAGGGTTTCCACCTTTTGCCCTCGTATATTATAGATTTCTATCGTCAAATCATGATATTCGGTATCCGTCTTGATCTCGAACGACACCTCCGGATTGAACGGATTGGGGTAGGCATTGAACGTGATATCCGGAGGTGGCACGGTCTCGTCGTCAATCGGTGTCGGATCTTGTTCAACTAATCCGGCATGGCCGCCATAGACATAGACATCGCCATAGTTGTTTGGATTATCCCAGTTCTGCCCCCAAGCCCCCACAGCAATGTCATCGAATCCATCATTATTGAAATCTCCGACAGCGCTGGGACCATAACCATAATGCCCATCGAATTCATCATAATCCTTTGTTCCGTTTTGATTACCGAGATAGAAATAAAGGCATCCCCCATATTCCGTTGGATAAGTATCAACGTAGTCAATCTTCTGGTCTCCGTTAATATCTCCTACTGCTGGTCTGAAAAAATTGTATGTCTCAATATACGTATATCGATCCCAATCGATCGTTTCACCGCCTCGCCACAAACGGGTACCAAGGGCAGTGAATTCTTCGTCGATATCATAATAGGTGAATGCAAAATCGTCATATCCATCTCCATCCCAGTCGCCTGCAGGTGTAAGCTCATACCAATTTGAAGTACCATATGTACGTCTTTCATAATCGAGCGATGCATCCGGGATCGTGTCCTGTATGGTTCCGCCCCAGAAGAAGCGATCATAGTGATAGTACGTATTGGTTCCATCGGTATTATCAACATAATCCCCCTCGTAATAATAGCTGAAATCATCGTAGCCGTCATTGTTCACGTCACCAAGTCCTCGGAATCCACGTCCATTATGCGTATAGATGCTGTCAACAAACACCACCTTCTCGAAGCTGCCACCGTAGATGATCGAGTAGGTGAGATGGTTGCTTTTTTCTTCCGTTACACCCGCGTCGTCGTACCCGTCGCCGTTGATGTCGCCGAGTGAATGAATTTCGCAGCTTGATGTACTTGCATCGAATGTATAATCCTGGATCGTGTCGTTTATGGTGCTGCCGAGCATTATGCCAATGAAGTTATAGTAATGATAACCCCCATCGTATGTTCCATAGGCATGACGATATCCCAAATCATCGCAATTGTCACCGTTCATGTCGCCAAGGTTCTCTAAGAATATCCATGAATCAATGTATGCTTTACTTGTATCGACAGGAGTCGAAATAGTAATATCTGCTGAATCAGCTAATCCATCATCAGAGCCAAAATATATGTATAGCCTGCCTCTTTGATTGGTATGTTCCGCATCAAGATAGTAACGGTAAGCTGTCACAGCCAGATCGTCAATATTGTCACCGTTGAAATCAAGAGCTACGACATTCATGCCAAAATTGTCGTTTGCTTGTTCACCGTGTTGCTGCCATACAATATCGAGCTGGTTGTTGGCAATTAAAAGAACGTTAATAGTGAGTAAGATGGCTATACAAAGGTATCGCATGGTACCCTCCTGACGATGTTCGAGGATCTATCCAATTCTTACTATGCGTCAAGTTTAATTATACCGAATATTGCGGCATCGAAAAAGACCGGGTATCCTCAGTTTTCTCTTTACAGAACCGGACGGCTACGCGCTATCGATTCACAGTATCGAGAACACGGAGAAAGAATGAAAGGTTCGTGGCGGAACAACGCATATTTCTACGGCCTGGTCGCTATCGCACTCTGGTCAACGGTTTCATCGGCGTTCAAGCTTTCGCTGAACTACCAGGCACCGTCGGTAATGCTCTTCTATTCGTCGCTGACATCGACGATCGTCCTGTTCGTTATCCTGATCGCTCAGAAAAAGCTGCACCTCTTGAGATCTCAATCGCGCGGCGATATTATGCGTTCCATGACACTCGGGCTGCTCAATCCATTCGCATACTATCTCGTTCTTTTCAAGGCCTACAATCTTCTTCAGGCACAGGAAGCCCAGGTTTTGAATTACACATGGGGCGTCGTGATGGTGCTGCTTTCCATTCCGCTGCTGAAGAAGAAAGTTTCGGCGATGGACCTGGTGGGCGTGGTACTGAGCTTCTTCGGCGTGCTTTTCATCGCGGTGAAAGGTAATCTTGCTTCGATGCACTTCAGTAATGTCACGGGCGTGTCGCTGGCGGTGGGATCTTCGCTGCTATGGGCGCTGTTCTGGATTTTCAATCTGCGTGACCATCGCGACGAGACGCTGAAGCTCTTCCTCAATTTCGTATTCGGAACGATCTTCATCCTCATCTACCATCTGATCGTCGGAGGATTGACGTTACCGGGCTGGCAAGGTCTTGCGGGAGATGTCTATATCGGGCTTTTCGAGATGGGCCTGACATTCGTGGTATGGCTCAAAGCGCTCAGCACAGCAAAGCACACCGCGCGGATCGCGAACCTGATTTATGTCACGCCCTTCATCTCCTTGATTGTAATCAATCTCGTGCTTGGCGAGGCGATCCACTTCTCGACGATTGTCGGCCTGCTGTTTATCGTTGGCGGAATCCTGATTCAGCGTGTTCGATCAGCTCTCTAAGATACCACGGATCATGTTGGTAAGGTCGCTGATGACATACGGCTTTTGCAGGAAACCGTTGATTCCCATATCCAGCGCTTCCTGTACTCGCTGATCCTGCCGGAAACCCGACGCGAGAAGTACTTTGACATCTGGATTAATCTTCTTCAGCTCGATGTAGGTTTCCTTCCCGGACATCTTTGGCATCGCCATATCCAGAACAATGATATCGATCTCGTCTTGCTTCTCTCTGTAAATTTCGAGCGCTTCTATGCCGCTGGCAGCCAAGACTACCGTGTAACCCGTCTCTTTCAACATACTCTGCGCGATACTGCGCATAATCTCTTCGTCATCGACCACCATGACCGTCTCGGTACCGCTGGACAGCACGGCCTTTTTGGTGGGTATTTTGATGGTTTCCGATTCCTCGATGTGTACCGGCAAATAGATCAGGAACGTTGACCCCACACCGACTTCCGAATAGACGTCCACAAATCCCTTATGGTTCGAGACAATATTGTACACCATAGCCATACCGAGACCGGTTCCATATTGCTGATCTTTGGTCGTGAAGAAGGGATCGAAGATCTTCGCGAGCGTATAGGAATCCATGCCGATACCGGTATCTTTCACACGGATGATCCAGTACTCGCCTTCCTTGCAGCTTGGGTGAGAATAGGTGAAGTACTTATCCAGATATTGCTTCCCGATACTGACATAGAACGAACCGCCATAGGCGTCTTTCCTATCGCGCATGAGTGTCATCGCATGCGACGCATTGACCGCGAGGTTCAGCAGTACTTGCTCGATCTGGGTGGGATCCGCCATGGTCATGGCCGGTTTACGGTAATACTGCACATCGATATCAATCGATTTATCGAACGTGTTGTGACAGATCTTGATGATGTTTTCCAGCGCTTTATTCAGATCGACCGGCACAAGCGACAGCTTCTGCCTCTTCGAAAGCATCAAAAGCTGTTCCACCATATCCACAGCCCGGTCGGATGCATGATCGATCAGTTTCAGGAGTTCTTCGAACTTCTCGGGTGTGTTTTCGCCATTCTCCATGTTGTATTTCAGTAAAGACACGGTTCCTTTAATGCCGCCCAACACATTATTAAAATCATGGGCCAGACCACCGGCCAGCGTACCGATCGCCTCCATCTTTTGTGAGCGTTGGAGCTGGAGAGAAAGCTTCTCTTTTTCTTCTTCGATCTGCTTACGCTGCGAGATATCCTTGATCGATTCAATAGCGCCAACGAGTCTGCCGTTAGAGTCATATAGCGCACAGGCTGCGCCGATCATATAGGTTGCCTGATCGCTTCCTTTCAGGTAGGTTTCCGTCTCGGCGACCAGAGTATTGCCCTGCCAGAAAGCATTCTTGTACTGTTTGTGTACATCTTCGCGAGGACGCAGAACCAAATCGATCAGAATTGGGCGCTTCTCTTTATAGAATGGGAGTGCATATTCGTAATGTGAGAGCCCAAGCATATCCTCAGCCGGGATACCGCTGATTTCTTCCATAGCGCGATTCCAGGAGATAACGCGGTGATCGAGGTCAATAACGAACGTGGGGTCGGGAAGGAAATTGATGATATCAGATAGTCGACGTTCCGATTCTTTCAGCGCATCCTCGGCTTTTTCGCGATCTTTCGTCCGTTGAGTAATCTGATCAAGCATCTGAGCGATACCTGTCTGCAAGGTACAGATTTCATCCTCGCATGGCGCAGATTCGATCGTGACATCCAGATTCCCCTTCGCCACCTCGTTTACTGACCCAAGCAAGTAGTAAATTCGCCTGGTGATCCTGCGAGAAAGTGTTCGTGCAATGAAATAAGTCATTACAAGAAGCAGGAATGCGATTAGCATCACGCGATAAAGGTACGTATATTTGTGCTGGTACATTTCGCTGCGTTCGATAGAAATCATCACCAGCCAGTGCCATGGCTCAAACGTATCGTACATGGTAAAGCGATCGGTTCCCAGATGTCCATGACTCTCCACAAGCCCTGATTTCTCCGAGATCAATCGCCGAAAGAAATTCGGATCGAAGTTCTTGCTTGCCTTGAAGTCCTGAGGTACAACCACATCGAGATCGATATTGACGATATGTAGCATGCCGGTCTCTCCGAAGCGATAGTTGCTTAGTCCGTAGATTGCCTCATTTTCAGCCTGCTGGCGAAATCCCTCCATCTCGCTCAGACCGGTCTCTTCCAGGATGGCATGGTAATCTTGCAGCCGGTCCATCACCTGCGTTAAGCGTAGCTTAAGGGTTTCCTGCATCATCTGATGCATGATCTGGTCGATGATAGCCGTTCCGAGAACAACCATGACCGAAATGGAAAACAGTACGATTAGAATATACGTAAAAGTAAGCTTAGGCCTCAATTTCATCCAGTTCCTCCGGAATTCGTGATTCCAGTAATCATACCTGTATGTAAAATCGATTTCATGAGCCTGGGCAGGCAATTCCGTCACCACATTTTATACGCCAGATTGAGTTTCCGGGCATTTGCAATTGCATGATTCCATTTTCTCTCTATGAAAATTTCACGGAAATGAATCCTAATGTCAAATTATTCCTTTCTACAGGCAAAAAATGTCTCAGATTGTTCTTGACAGACGATTTATGGATTACTAATTTTTTGTTCGGAGGATAGGTGGGCATGAAAAAGAATATAATCTGGTTAATGATATTAATTTGTTGTCTTGGGCATATTTTCTCTCTGGAGTATAACTCTTTCAATAACACTTTTCGTACTGAAGCCGTCTCATTCAGCCTTACACCCATTCTGAAGGGAAATATCGATCCCACTCACTATTACTACGAACAGTTCGTTCTGAATGGATGGGAACAGGACGGGAACATTGTCAGGATATTCTATGTATCTGCCGGTTATGAATACACAATCGAGGTGGATATGGACGGATATCTCATGAATGACTGGCACAAAGTGCAGGTACATGTTACTGCTCTGGCAGACCTGGACATGTGGAACCTCGGACTGAAGCCGATATTCGATCAAAACTACACTTCTCTGGATGGCGCGAAAGCAATCATGTACGACGACGCCTCCCAGAATCGTGAAATCCTGCCTTATATGCAGCGGAATATCGATTTCCAGTTTTCAGACGGACATCTCGGCATCATCGCATCAAACATCGATGACACACCCGGAATCGAAATGTACTACGAGGATGCGCTCTATTTCTATCATTCGTACCATCATTGGGCAAACTTTACAACCTATTGGGGGCACCGAAAAGGCTGGCGTCCAATGCAGGCAGGCGAAACGCTCGATTACCAGTTCATCATTACAGAGTCGAAGCCATTGATGCCCTACCTCAATCCTTATCCTGAAGGAAAGAAAGCCGCGCTCGCGATCACGAACGACGCTGATTCACAATATCGCAGCTTCACCAGGGCAATGTTTTGGGGGTCTTCCGACGAAACGGATGATATTTATGGTACCAGGGGGCTAATCCCGAATAATATCACGCTCTGCCATACCATATTCGGTTGCGATTACGACACCATCGGCGATCTCTGGATGGATATCAAGGAATCCGGAAGCACGATAGGCCTCCATACGTTCAGCCCGGAAACCGATGATATGCAGGCCCTCGAAGAAGGACTTCACAACGAGCTTGCACAGTATGATATCCGCATGTGGATCGATCATTCCTGGGCACTTAATCCCGAAACAATCTGTCGAGAAGGGTGGGATCCCGAATCCGAATTCTATGTCATGGATATTCTTCGCGATGCAAACATCGATTATGCCTGGGTGGGTAATAGTAACTATGATCCGCAGATCAACGGTTATGAAGATCCCAAGCAGCTTCCTCATAGACTTTACGCGATCGAAACAGAACGCCCAATATGGTACTATGAGCGGCTGCGTTGCGAATTCTGGCTTTATAAGCGATGGCCAATATTCGATTTCTTCCACAACGTGAGCTACTCGAATCTCAGCTATCTGCTCGATGTGAACGGCTTCATGCAGCCATATACCCATTTCTTCATCGGTGACAACAGCATACGGGAAGGTTTTCTTTACCACGATGAAGCAAACAACCGCTGGATCGTTCGAGACGATGTTGAAGCATGTCTGGAAATGATTGACGATTTCCAGCAGAATAAAGGACTTTGGGTGGTGCCCACTGAACACATGTTCGATCGTATGCGTGCTGTCGATTCGGTATATGTCACGCAGATTGTTCAGGAAGCTGACCATATCCGGTATACGTTCTATAATGGAAGCTCAACAATTATCGACGATTTCGAGACGCAACTGCTGAGCGATCACCAGAGCATCCCCAGGTTTCATCCTCATACGTATAGTACACTCGAATTCGAATACGCATCCAACAACGAACTTGATCAACCAGTCACCTCTGCGATCAACAGCTATCTGTCCGGTTCAAACCTGCATGTGAAGATTAACAACCGAGATATTTCGATTGAAAGCGTAGGGATATACAACATCCGTGGACAACGCATCGTGAAAGAAGATCACCTTAATACAGATCATTGGATTTACGATATGAGCCACATGGCAAGCGGAGTTTACCTGATCAAGGCAATTGACGGCAAGAACCAGCAGAATCTCATGAAGGCGGTGTACGTAAAATGAAACAGATAATAACCATAATCCTGATTGCAATTACCGTCATGTTGTTTTCGGAAAGTATCGAAGTTAGCGGACCACTCGGCAATAACAACGTCTGGCAGGCAGATACCGTTTTCGTCGTTGGCAATATCAATCTCGATCGCGGCGCTCATCTTACCATTGAGCCCGGAACGTACGTAATCTTCAATGAAAACACGTCCTTCACGTCCGAAGGATTCATTACAGCCACCGGAGAACCGCAGGACTCGATCCGGTTTGTATCACAATCGGCGGATGGCTGGAACGGCATTCGGATGATAGGCGCATCAGGAACTTTCTCCTATTGCGTATTCGAGAACGTCAATGGTTTCAACGATCCTTACTATTATATCGGCGGAGCTATCCTCGCGCGCGACACGAGCTATCTTAGTCTCGATAACTGCCGCTTCTCAGGTAATAACGCATATTGCGGAGGAGGGCTCAGCGTGCTCCTCAGCGATTGCGAGATTACAAACTGCGTATTCACCGGCAATGAAACCGAACTGGACGGCGGAGCGATCTACGTTGAGCTCTCATCGCTGAGCCTGGATAACTGCCGTATCGCCAACAACGATGCGCTCGAAGGTGCCGGAGTACTCCTCAGCGAGTGCTGGGATCTCGTAACGATCAGCAATTGCCAACTCCAGTCGAACATTGCACCAGGTGCGGGGGGAGGAGTGTTGGCACTGAATTGCGTCCTTCAATTTGATAACTGCGATTTCATCGGCAATAGCTCCGATTTAAACGGTGGAGCCGTCAGCCTGGATTTCTGTGAAACAGATTTCTCAGGTTGCCGATTTGAAGACAATTATGGCTACCAAGGCGGCTGTATTCAGGTTTTATGGGGTTCGTACAGCATCGAATCCTGTGAATTCCTCCAGAACAGCGCTGGAAAGGGCGGCTGTGTCTATATCCATTATATCAATAGCAATCACAGTATCGTAAACTGTCTTTTCGCCGGCAATGAAGCCAGCTACGGTGGTGTTTTCTTCGGTGAGGCGACCAATACAATTTCGTTCTTCAGTTGTACCTTTGCAGATAACGAAGCCCTTCTGGGAGGTGTTTATTACTCCGAACGAACTACCTCTTATTTCTACAACAGTCTGATCTGGGGAAATACTGCGTCTGACGATTGCTTTTACTATCAGGAAAACGAAACCACAGGCAAGCCCAGCTTCTATTACTGCCTTCTTCAGGATGGCATCAACGGTGTCGGCGGAACAGCTATCGTACCCGATGACATCGAGCATGAGAATATCATCGTCGGCGACCCGCTGTTCGATTCCAGCAGCGAATATCCATACAACATTATTGCGGGATCAATCGCCATCGACAGCGGAACACCAAACATCGATCATTATGAATCGACGCCGCTTGATCTGGCAGGGTTCGATCGCATCGTGAACGACCGGATTGATATCGGCTGCTACGAGAATCAGAATCCTTGGGATGCTCCGCTGGAGATCACCAATCCCGATCATGGCATAACCATTTCAATGATGAACCCATACAGGCCAGGCTCATCAATCAGCCTTTCCATCGCGAATCCCGGTAACGTGGAATTGGTAATCTATAACGTTAAGGGACAACGCGTTCGCGCATTATATAACGACACCTTCGATGCACAACGAAACCAGCCAATTACCTGGAACGGTACGGACGATAGAAACCAGCCCGTAGCTTCTGGCGTTTACTTCTGCATGGCCAAATACGCCGGCAGAACGCAAGCCCAAAAGCTTCTGCTGGTGAGATGAAGCTTTCAATAAGTGAAAAAGCTCCCGCTGCGTTAGCAACAGGAGCTATGAGTAGCCTAATTCGTATTATTTAACTCAGTTCGTCAAAGACGCCCTTGATAATCTGCACGCATTCGTCGAGCTGCTCTTTGGAGATAACTAACGGCGGTGCGAGACGGATGATGTGACGGTGGGTCGGCTTGCAGAGCAGGCCTTTTTCTTTGAGCTTGAGGCAGACGTCCCAAGCTTCCACGCCATCTTTCGGTTCCACGATGATCGCATTCAGCAGACCCTTACCGCGGACTACCTTGAGCATCGGGTTGTCGATCTTACGCAGTTCAGCGCGAAGATATTCGCCCAATTCCTGTGCTCTTTCGGTGAGCTTTTCGTCACGAACCACTTCCAGCGCAGCTTTTGCCACAACGCATGCCAGCGGGAATCCGCCGTAGGTAGAGCCATGCTCACCCGGCTTAATGACCAGCATGATGTCCTTGTTTGCCAGTACGGCCGAAACAGGAAGAACACCACCGGAGATAGCCTTACCCAGCACAAGAATGTCGGGCTTTACTTCTTCCCAGTCGCTCGCGAGGAGCTTACCGGTACGTGCGATACCAGTCTGTACTTCGTCTGAAACGAAAAGGACGTTGTAGGCTTTACAGATGTTGTAGCATTTCTTGAGATATCCTTCGTCCGGAACGTTAACGCCAGCTTCACCCTGGATAGGTTCCACGATGAATGCGCAGACTTCGTCACCGATCTCTTTCAGGACATTCTCGAGCGCTTCAGGATTGTTATAAGGTATCTTCACGATTCCCGGCATGTAGGGTCCGAATCCGCCGTAAGCGTCCGGGTCTGTAGAGGCCGAGATGACCGCGAGAGTTCTACCGTGGAAGTTCTCTTCGCAGAAGATGATCTTTGCCTTGTTCTCAGGAATACCCTTCTTGACATAGCCCCATTTGCGGCTGAGCTTCATCGCGGTTTCAACCGCTTCCACGCCGGTGTTCATGGGAAGTACCATATCAAAGCCGAAAAACTCGGTCACGAATTTTTCGTATTCGCCGAGACGATTGTTGAAGAAAGCACGGGATGTCAGGGTCAGCACTTTAGCCTGTTCAACGAGAGCGTCGATAATCTTCGGATGACAGTGGCCCTGGTTGACCGCGGAATAAGCCGAAAGGAAGTCATAGTATTTATTTCCTTCCGGATCCCACACGCAAGCACCTTCGCCCTTTGCGATGACAACGGGCAGTGGATGGTAGTTGTGAGCGCCATAGCGTTCTTCCAGTTCCATTGCTTCGGCGCTTGAGATGCGCCCGAATTCGAGTTCCGCCATAATTCCTCCAGTATTGTCTGATAGAGAAGCGCTAAACGCCAAAGTGGTTCATATGTCAATGCATTTTTCCCGACATTTTTTTAATGCCTTGCTGTGGAATCTCTGGACAAGCTTGTTTTTACGATTACATTATTGTTTGTGAATTTTTTGCAGAGGTACAAAACCTCAATGTGGGCAGCTTCGAGTAAATCCAATGCACGGGAGAAACATGGAAAACAACCATGAAGCCGGGAACAATTCCGATTCTCGAGTTCGTCAATTGATCGACGGCGGTATATTACAAGCAGAAGAGAATCCTGTAGCAGCTATCGAACTCTTCGAGGAAGCCTGGGAACTCGCGATTGAATCCGACCTAACCGCAGAGCAGCGAGAATTGATCCCGCAGCTCGGGAGACTTTACTATGTGCATCAGCAAGACTTGCAGAAGATGCTGAACCTGCACATACAGTCGATGAAGATTGCCGAGGCGGAACAGGACGATGAGCTGATTGCAAAATCGGCCATGGCGCTTAGCTGGATATATTGCCGCACGCAATATTTTACCGATGAAATCGAAGTCCTCCAGAAGGGGCTCGAATCAGCGAATCGTCTCGAAGATAAAGAACTCATCGCATCCCTGCTGAACAATCTTGCAAACTGCCAGGGTAGAATCGGGAATCTCAATCAAGCTCTGTCATTGTATTTTCAACAACTCGCATTAGGCGAAGAAATCGACGATGCTCATACGATACGAAATGCCTGTTGGAACATCCAACTGGCATACATGGGCATGAAAGACTACCATAAGACAAAGGAATATGGCCTACGCGCACTCGAAATTTCCGAGGAGTTGAACGATCAGGGCGCTGCTGCCGGTATCAAGATCAATCTCAGCACGGTATACAAGTCTTTCGATGATTTCAAAGAGTCCATGAGACTGATCAACGAGAGCATCGAAACCCTGAAAACCATCCCAACTCGTGGCAACCAACTGACCGTGGCTTACCTCAATCGAGGATTGTTGTATCACGACGTCCAGGACTACGCAAATTCAGAAATCGATATCTTGAAAGCGATCGATCTCGCAAAGCAAAAAGACTACCGCGAATGGTTGTTACGCGGATATGATGCGATGGGCTCGTTAGCCATGGTCACCGATAGAGTCGAGGAAGCAACCGGATGGCTCAATAAAGCGCTCGCGTTGGCAAGGGATATCGACCAGAATGAATTCTACATCATTGTATATAAAAGCTTTTCAAGTCTCTACAAGATCCAGAAGGACTATAAGAAGCAAGCCGAAATCCTGATGAAAATCCAAGAATTCCAGGAGAAAAAGTTCTCAGAAGACCTCGCGTCGAGCCTTGCCGACATGCAGGTGCGTTACGACATGGAGAAGAAAGTCCAGGAGGCCGAATTCTATCGCGCACGGACTGAAGATCTGGAGAAGATGAACCTCGAACTGCAACAGGCGTACGACAAACTGAAGCAGTCACAGGACGCCATTCGTATCCTGGAACGCAAGAGCTCCATCATGGCCATGGCCGTAACGGCTAACCACGAGTTGAATCAGCCGCTAATGATCATTCATGGCAATTTGGAGCTGTTGAAAAGCCGCCTCAATCTGGAAGATATACAAAAGGCCAAATACTTTCAGCGCATTGAAAATGCCGTCCACCGCATCGAAGGTATTCTGCAAAAATACCGTAATCAGGGTGATATCAATATGATAAATTACACTGACACAACCATGATGTTCGAGTTTGACGAACTGGAAAAGCTTTAAAAAAAGGCAGGCGGTGCTGCCTGCCATCAATGATATTTATCAGGATTATTTCAGCATCAGAGCTTTACGCACAGACGACTGCCCATCACGTACCAGCTGAATCATATAAACTCCGGAAGTCACCGGTTGATTGCGATCGTCACGGCCATTCCAAAGGACATTCTGCTGACCGCGTTCCATTCTGCCGTCAACCAGGCTGCGCACCTTCTGACCGCGGGTGTTGTATATGTCGATCCGCACCTGACCGGGTTCTTCCATATTGAACGCCACGGATGTCTCGGGATTGAACGGATTCGGAACAATCTGGAATGCTTGCGCTGCCGGCGTTACCGTCTCGTCGTCATTCGCGATGGATTCAATTGTGATCTGCCAGTTTGTGTCGACTGCGTATGTGCCATCGGAGACTGTGCATACAACCTCGTACTCCCCACCTTCGGTGAAAGTATGGTTCAGGCTGAAGCTGTTTCCGACATACTCGCCATTGATCGTCCATTCGTAAATCGGTGTCAGTTCATATCCGGTTGCCAGAACCATGAAGTACAGCGCTGTGTTCTCTGGATAGGTGAGAACGGATTCCTCTGGATAAATACCGTTGATCTGGAAATCGAAGATGCGGATGCTGTCGATGACGACATCGACGAGCGGCTTATCGTTGCTGTTGGTCTCAACGGATCCGATTGCCATCACGGTATCAAGTCCCGTGATCACATTGCCGAAGATTGAATAGCTATCGTCCAGCCATGGCGTTGCCGCAAGTGTGATGTAATACTGCGAGCCGCCGGTGTTGGGGCCGGCGTTAGCCATCGCGAGAACGCCAGGACCGTCATGCCGAAGCTCTTCGCAGAATTCATCCGGGATCGAATAGCCAGGACCACCGGTTCCGTTACCGTTAGGGCATCCATCTTGAATGACGAAATCCTCGATCACGCGGTGGAAGATTAGTCCATCATAAAAATTCGCACGAGCCAGATCGATGAAATTATTTGCAGTAATAGGTACAAGATCCTCGTGCAGAATACAGCGGAAGCTGCCCATGCTGGTCTGCCATTCGGCGTAGCTTTTTGCCATCAGCGGCATAAGGATCAGTGAGAGTAGAATAAGAAATATCAAGTGTTTTTGCATCGTAACCTCCAGGATTGCTCATTGATTCTATTGCTGGTTGATACGAAAGAGAACGTCAAGAAATTTCGACGCAAAACAAAGACGTTGACAACCGAAAGCGTGAATAGTCATTATTAGCATAGAATATTTGCATACGACACGAAAAAGGAGTTATGATGAAGTATTTAATCGTTTTTCTGTCCATTTTGCTTCTTCTGGGTGCCTGTACACAAGCGCAAAAACAGCAGGCCGAGCCCAAACAAGAAGAAATCGCTAAACCCGATACGCTTTCAGCACGCGATACCGCCGTCATGGCGCTTGTCGAGAAAGCTGTCGCGTTGATGCTGGAACAAGGCACTACCGAAGAAGGCCGTCAGGCTGTCTTCGCACAATTCGACGACATCAAGGGCCAGTTTGTGGAAGGTGAATACTACCTTTTCGTCTATAATCTGGATGGAACCGTCATCGCGCATGAAGCATCCCCCGAATTGATCGGAAAGAATCTGATCGACAAAGAGGATGCCGACGGCGTGAAGATGATCGCCGAAATGGTCAATATCGCCAAAGAAAAAGGATCCGGCTGGATCAGCTACCTTTGGCCCTATCCCGGAACCGGCGAAATCAAACCGAAGCGTGCCTTTATCGAGCGTCCCGGCGAGATGGAGATGTTCATCGGTTGCGGCTTCTATAACGATTGATTTTCACACGAAATGAAAAACCGCCGGATGAATGTCACCCGGCGGTTTTCGTTATTTCTGCAGGTTATTCGATCGTGATTTCTTTGCGAACAGAGCTCTCTCCCTTGGGGATAATCAGCTCAAGCGTTCCATCGTTCATCTTTGCTTTGATCATTGACGGATCGATGTCGCCCGGAATGGGAATCGTGCGGCAGTAGCTTCCCGAATAGCGTTCGGAGTATACCACGTTGCCCTTCTCCTTCTTCTCGCTCTTTTCTTCCCGATGCGCTTCGATAACCAGTTGTCCGTTTCCGGTGGAAATCTTCACGTCTTCCTTCTTCATTCCGGGAAGATCAGCTACAATCTTGTAATCGTTTTCGTTCTCGATAACATCCATCGACATCATTGCGTTCAGGTTTCGTTTCGGCATTTCGAAAAACCGATCAACGAAATCGTCAAACAAGGACATCATCGGAACTTCGCTTTCCTGCTTTTTCCAGGGTACCAGTTTCATGATTAACCTCCTTATTGTCTGTTTTCGATGACCGATCAAGTTACGTCTTCTGCTTTCACAGCGACGCTTGATCATTTTTCAAAGGATAATATAATCGGGAAATGTGAGTTGTCAAACACAAATTAGCAATCATTCCTGGTGAGTGCTAATCCTACATCGAAATTTAGATTAAAAAAACCGCCGATGATCAATTCACCGGCGGCCATCATTAGAGGAGGGTCGGGTTATTTTAAGAGAACAGCCTTACGCACGATGCTGTTCCCAAGTGCATTTACTCTGATGAAATAGATACCGCTGCCGAATCCTTCGGCATTGAGGCTATACGAGCCTTCACCCGCAGGCTGATTGTGCTGGATCGTGGTGACAACCTTTCTACCCTTGATATCGTAAACCTCAATCTGAACATCGCCCGGCTCGGGGATCGACCACTTGATATTGGTCATCGGATTGAACGGGTTCGGATATACACCTACTTCAAGTTCTGCCGGGATCATGTCTTCGTTGTTCGCAGCCTGGATAAATTCCAGCGTAACATCGATCCCATCGTTGATCTCACCCTCAGTCACAACCACATCTTCCAGTGTTACGGTTTCAAAGAGTTCCAGAGAGTAATGGATCGTATATGTTCCCGGATCGAGCAGGATGTAGTAGTATCCAGCAACATCCGGATGATAAACATCGTCACCAATCGTAATCGCCACTTCAGAGACATCACCAGGACCACCTTCGAGAGAGATTGATCCGGAGACTCCACTTGGTTCTATGTACATAAGCGTAACGTTCTGGTCAATAGTGACCTCACCTTCGTTTACCACAACATCTTCCAGTGTAGCTGATTCATACCCTTCCAGCTCAAAATCGATCGTGTAGGTTCCTGCATCGAGTTGAGCAAAGTAGAAGCCAGCCTGGTTTGGGTTGTAAGTGATCTCGCCAATGGTGATCACCACATCCTCAAGCGCGCCACTACCGCCATCGAGCGTAACCTCACCAGAGATACCAGACGATGCTTCAACAGGACCAAGCTCACCATCGAATGAGATGTTCTGCGCGTAGATGTCGGCTGAACCGTTGCGGCTGTCTTCCCACGTTGCGAAGACATACTGGTTGTTGGGATTCGATACGACAGGATGCACCACGTCGTTCGCTGTTTCGCAGATATAGACCGATTCATCCATCCAGACCTGCTCGCCATCTGCATCGACACACATCGCCATGATATAGTCCGTGTTTGCGCCGGCATTGATCGTATAGAACAGGATGGAATTCTGTGTCATGGCATCTGTGATAGCCGGCTGTGCGCCAAAAGGATATGGATTGTCGCCACCCATTGCGATGAGCGTCTGGCCGGCATCTGTCCAAAGTCGATGCCCGACCTGATCGAATTTCTGGCCGGAAAGCCCGCGGTTATTTTGGTCGCCGTCCATCTCGTTCCAGAACACAGTCAACACTTCTTCTACCGGATCCACTACAACAAACGAGTAAAATCCCTGGGTATATTCGTTTGTGGAAGCGAGAACGCCGCCGTCAGGATAGACAGTGGTGCCATCACTAAGCACCCACTGTGCATAGACATTACTCATGTTGTCGCCGTCACGGTCTTCGTGCCAGCAGATGCCAAAGCCACCGTTTTCGTCAGGCGATATCGAGAAGCGCTGTGTCCAAGCGCTGATTCCGCCCTGAGTCGAGATAACACATTCGTTATCCCATTGTTCTTCGAGGCTGCTGTTGTATTTCATGGCATATACATGACGTGTGGGCGACCACGTCGGGCCAGAGTCCTTGAAGTATTTCATGATGAAACAATCGTTTTCAACAGGAACAAGCTGCGGATGACTGTATGTAATTTCGGTATCGACAAGCTCCATATATGGATCTGCGACGATATCACCATCGGGAGAAAGCGCCTGAACACCGACACCGTCTTCGGTCATCCAGGCTACGATAACGTTGTTTTCGGTTGTTGCGGTACAGGTAGCTACCATATTTGAAACATCGTCGTTCGTGATTGCGATGCCATCATCGCCCCAGAGGAAAGAGCCATCAGGAGCAATTTTGTAAACAAAAATGTCAGGGTTGGTATTGTAACGAATGTCCTGGAACGAAAGAATCAAGTTACCGGCAGGATCGCAACAAATATCCCACTGCGTAAGCCAGGTCATCTGTTCATTATCGCTGATCAATAGTCCGTCTGTGTCCCACTGTTCATTTCCGTCGTAATCGTAGTATTGCGCGCGGACATCGTAGTTTCCGCTATCGTTGGAAAACCATGCGATATAGAACGTTCCGTCCTCACAGACCGCGGTCTTGGGGATCGCCTGTTCTCCATTGAGCGTACACACGGCGTTATTGAGAGTGGCGTCATCGCTCCAAGCTGCAAAGATCAGCTGGATCAACGTGACGAATAAGAATAAAATCACGGCCTTTTTCATAGTATCCTCCTGTTGTGATCGCAAATATTTAAGTTCTTCTTTCTTATGCACAAAATGCCCCAATTCTCCAGAAATGTCAAAGGTTGTTTCAAAAAAAATTGAAACCGTTCGTTTCTCCGATTTTTGAATAGAATGCAGGATTTTCAGTGAGTTAAAATTTCATGATCTTTGTTCTGCTACGTGGAAACACATTGCAAAAAACGGGGGCAGACCCACAACCTGCCCCTACATTGGAAATCTAAGAATAAAACGGTTCTACAACGCGATCAAGGACACCATGCAGCTTCGAGATGGCTACACCGTAGTTGGTGACATCGACGTGCCGTCTTGTGCATTCGCGCAGCCGTCGCATCATCTCCATGCGATTCATCATGCAGCCGCCGCAATGGATCACCAGCGCGTATTTTTCCAGATCCTCGGGAAAATCGTGACCTGCCACAACCTCGATATCCAGATCCTTTCCTGTGTATTGCCGCAGCCAGCGCGGGATCTTCACCCGGCCTATATCGTCCGACTGCACGTGATGCGAGCACGCTTCCGCGATGAGCACCTTGTCGCCGTCCCTGAGGTCGTCGATCTTCTTCGCGCCATCCACGAACACATCCAGATCGCCCTTGTAGCGCGCGAAGACGGTGGAGAAGGTGGTCAGCGGGATATCAGGCGTAACATCGCCGGATGCCTTGAGAATCACCTGTGAATCAGTCACGACCAGGTCGGGCTCCCGATTCAGCTTGCGGAGCGCATCTTCCAGCTCTCGTTCCTTCACGATCACACCGATAGCGTCGTTATCGAGGATTTCACGTAAAACCTGCACTTGCGGCAGAATCAAGCGCCCCTTGGGCGCTGCGAGGTCAATGGGCGTCACTAGAACGACCAGGTCGCCAGCACGGATGAGATCACCGATAAGTACCTTCTCGTCCAGGTATTCGCCCGGAACGATGGTAGCCATCATCTCTTTGAGTTCGGTCACGCCATCGTCGTTAACGCTGGATACACCTTTCCATGGGATCCCTTGCGATTCGCAGTACGCGATGTCCTCCGGCTTTACGTCACCCAGATCGATCTTGTTGAATGCCACCACGAACGGAATCTTCAGCTCCTGAATCTCGTCGATAATCGCCTTGACCCGATTGTCGATTCCCTCGTGGTCGACGACAACGATTGCGATATCGCTGCGGAAGAGGATACGGCGGGTCGATTTGACGCGCTTTTCGCCCAGTTCGCCCACGTCGTCGATGCCAGCGGTATCATAGATCGTCACCGGCCCGATCGGAAGAAGTTCGTATGGTTTGGCGACGGGATCGGTGGTAGTTCCTGCGGTATCGGAAACGATGGCGATATCCTGTCCGGTAAGAGCGTTGATCAGCGAGGATTTACCCGCGTTACGCCGACCCACGATCGCGATAATGAGTCTCTCTCCACGCGGTGCCTTAGCCATTGTTCCTCCTCTTGAAATGCGGTGAATCGCCCCATTCACCATAACTGATCGACTCGCCAACCGACTGGATGCGCCCTTCCAGGCACGACCGGCACATACTGGCGTTTTCATCGACGCAAGGCTTGTCTTCGTAGAGCAGGTATTGCTTACGGTATTTGGTATCGGTGATAACCGGCATGATAATGTTCGCACCGGCACGCAGACCGTATTCCCGGCCTTTTGCGTCGAGAGCTTGAAGGGCGGTCGTGGAGGCGATATTCACATCCTTGAGGTGGATGCGCGTCAGGGCGATCATGCGTAAGGCCAGATCGAGCTGACGCTCCTTGTTGAAGTCGGGCATCTTCTCAGCCAGCGGGGTGTCGTGGTGCACCACGTACGGCCCCATGCCGATCATATCGATGTCCTTCTCCTTGAAGAAAAGAATATCGTTGGCGAGATCTTCGGCTGTCTGCCCGGGAAGGCCGATCATAACGCCGGTACCCACCTGATAGCCAATCCTGCGCAGACTGGCGAGACTCTCCAGCCTCATGTCGTGCATATGATCCGCCGGGTGCAGCGTCTTGTACAGCTCAGGGTTGGAGGTCTCGATGCGCAACAGATAGCGATGCGCACCCGCGTCAAACCAGCGTTGGAAAGTCTCTTCGGTTTGCTCGCCGAGCGAAAGCGTTATGCCCAGGTTCCAGTTCTGCTTCACCTTCTTCAGGATGCGCTCGATGAACGTCACAAACTGCTCGTCGCTGCGTTCACCGCTCTGGAGAACAAGGCTGCCGTAGTTGGCTTCGTAGGTCCACTTCGCCATTTCGAGGATCTCGTCCTCACCCATCATATAGCGCTCCACCTTGCCGTTGCTCTTGCGAATACCGCAATAGAAGCAGTCCTTGGTGCAGATGTTGCTGAACTCGATGATTCCGCGGAAATAGACCACGTTACCCACGTTCTCGAGCTTGACCCGATAGGCTTCCTGGAACATCTGCTCGAGCAGCTTTTCATCCTCGGTCGTTAAAAGCTCCACCAGGTTGTCGCGATTCAGATTCTTGAAATCTATCATATCGATTTTACTCCGGATATTGTTGATCTGGTCTTCAATAGCCCAGTTTGTACATATTTTTTGGCGCCAGAAGGTCTTTCAGTTCGTCCATGGGTATCGCCTCGGCCTCGCTGATGTGATCGAGCACGGATACGCCCTTCTCCGCAGCTTCTTTTATCAGCGCTTCAACCTTGTGATAGCCCAGTCGCGGAACCAGCACCGTCGCGATAAGCGGACTTCTCATCAGGTTTTCGCGGCACGAATATTCATTCGCCTCGATCCCTTCCACGCAACGTTCGCGGAAGATGCGCGAGGTGTTTTGCAGGATTTCCAGCGATTCCATCATGGTATAAGCGATCAGCGGATAAAACTGGTTCAGCTCAAGTTGCCCGAGGCTGGTCGCGTGGGTAACGAGCGAATCGTTCGCCATGATCTTGAGCGCAGCCTGCGACACCGCTTCCGGGATCACCGGATTGACCTTCCCCGGCATAATGCTGCTTCCCGCCTGCATGGGAGGAAGCTTGATCTCGGCCAGGCCTCCGTGCGGTCCGCTGGCAAGCAGCCGTAAATCGCTGGCGATCTTGAAGAGGTTCACTGCATAAGCCTTCATGATACCTGAAACCTCTGCAATCGCGTCCAGGTTCTGCGTGGCATCGACGAGGTTTTCACCACGCGCGATGTTCAGCCCGGTGATGCGCCGCAGCACTTCGGTCGTCTTGAAAATATAGTTGCGTGGCGCTCCCAGGCCGGTCCCGATCGCGGTACCGCCCAGGTTGATCACCTTGATGCGCTCACGGCACTTGAAGATTCTCCACCTGTCTCTCGTGATTGCTTCCGCATAAGCACTGAACTCCTGCCCGAGAGTCATGGGGACGGCGTCTTGAAGCTGTGTCCTGCCCAGCTTGACGATATCGTGGAATTGCTGTTCCTTCGCCTGAAAGGTGTCCTGCAGCTTCGCCACATCTGTCTCAAGCGCGCGCAATTGCTTCAGCAGCGTCACCATCACAGCGGTGGGATAGACATCGTTTGTCGACTGGTGCATGTTCACATCGTGCAGCGGGTGGACATCCTCTCCCGCAAGCCGCGCGATCACCTCATTCATATTCATGTTGGTCGAGGTGCCTGCACCGCCTTGCAGGGCATCAAGCGTAAACTGCTCCATATGATTTCCTTCCGCAATTTCACGGCAGGCGTTCTGGATAGCCATACCTTTTTTCTTATCCAGATATTCCAACTCGGTGTTGGCGATGGCGCACGCCATCTTCACCTCAGCCATTGACCGGATGAAGAGCGGATGATTTCTCAGACTCGAGATAGGAAAATTCTCCTGCGCACGAGCAGTATGGACGCCGTAGAGCTTGTCCGACGATATCTTCATCTCGCCCAACGCGTCGCGTTCAACACGATAATCTTTGGTCAAAAGCCGCTCCTCGATTAGAAGTAGAGGTCACGCTCGCCATCGCGAACGCGTCCCATACGTTTGAGAATCTCAGATTTCGTGCCTTCGTCGGCAACCTTGGTCAGTTCGTCGTCCAGCAGCGACAGACCTGCTTCCTTGGTGCTTCCCGATGCGTAGTCCTCGATGTATTCGAGGAACGTAAGCATAGCGTTTGGTGTGCAATAGCGCTTCACGAATCCCGGGATGGCGAATTCCATGAAGTGCTCGCCGGTCCTGCCAAGCCTGTAGCACGCGGTGCAGAAAGACGGGATATAGCCGCTGTGCGCGAGCTCGCCGATCACTTCGTCCAGCGTGCGGTTATCCATCAGGGCAAACTGACTCTTGCGGAACGATCCGGCGTCCTTGGCGGCATAATCGCCGATGCCGATGCTGGAACCTGCGTCGATCTGGGAAACGCCGTAGCGCAGCACTTCGTTGCGGATCTCGACCGGCTCACGCGCGGTGAGGATCATACCGGTGTACGGAACTGCCAGCCGGATGATGGCGACAAGCTTCTTGAAGGCGTCGTCGGTCACGGCGTATGGCGGTGCTTTGGTGAAATCGGTGTTGTTAGCCAGTTCGATACGCGGGAAGGAGATGGTATGCGGCCCGATATTGAAGCGATCTTCGAGATGGATGGTGTGATAAAGGAGTCCCATAACCTCGAAACGCCAGTCGTAGAGTCCCATAAGCGCACCGATACCGAGGTCGTCGATGCCGCCTTCCATAGCGCGATCGAGTCCATAGAGACGCCAGAGGAAGTCGCTTTTGGGTCCGCTTGGATGCATCTTTTTATAGGTAGGAAGATGGTAAGTTTCCTGGAATATCTGGTAGGTGCCGATCCCGGCTTCCTTGACGAGCTTGTAGCCTTCCACGTCCAACGGAGCGGCGTTGATATTGACGCGCCTGATCTCGCCTTTACCCTCTTTGGTGGCATAGACTTTCTTCACGGTGTCATGGATGAACTGGGCATCGTAACGGGGGTGTTCGCCATAAACCAGGATCAAGCGCTTGTGGCCTTTAGTGACCAGTGAACGAACCTCGGCTTCAAGCTGCTGCATGGTGAGGGTGTTGCGGTCGGCCTCCGTGTTGGAGACCCGAAAACCGCAATAGACGCAGTCGTTGATACAGTCGTTGCCGATATAGAGCGGTGCAAAGAGGACGATACGGTTGCCGTAGATGCGTTCCTTGAGCTCGTGTGCACCTTCCTGGATCTCGTGGATCAGGTCGGGGTCTTCCGCACCGATGAGGCAGGCGACCTCGTCGGGATCGAGCCGGTTTTTATCGAGCGATTTCTGGATGATGTCTCTGACGCGAATGCGGTCAGGATGGCGATGCTGTTCGAGCAACGATTCGATCGTTTCTGTAGGGATAAACGATTCGGGCTGAGGTGTGATCTTCATTGTATCTCCTTTATCATCACAAATATAAACATGCTTCTACACCTTGAGGGTGGTCGATTTTGCACTGACGGAAGGGATTTGCCCAAGCCTGCCGGTGAGTGCGCCCAGTTCATCGGTGGTCATTTCGGTAACCAGGAAGATGACAGCGCAGTTCTTGTCGGGCATGGGATATCCAACCCTCAGGTGGATGTATTTCGCGTAGTTGTGTAATAGTTCACTTACGGAATGAAACGCTTTTTCGCGGTCGTAAACAGTGATAGAAATCAAGTGGTTTCGTTTTTGCATTTAACCTCCAATAGGATGGAGGTATGACATAGTTGTCCTGCCGCCATCCCCTTAATGTCAGATTCCGTCCTTCATCGCAGGAATGGAAGTGCGATCTGAGTTAAGATAAGACACGGGCTCTGATTGTCAAACGAAAAAAAGAGGAGAATGGATATGCGCGAGGTTGTATTGACGCTTCCGAAAATGGAAGGAGAGCACAATCTGGAGATCGAAGTCCGTATTAACGGAAAGGTCGATAAACTCCATTACCGGGTTGAACTTGTTCAGTGGGAAGAAAATACGCCCACAACTGACAGCAAGATCATGACCCTTCGGCATAAAATCCAAGAATACGATAAAGACTGGAAACTGATACAGATCGGGATCCCCGAGAAAGACAAGATCCCGCTTGTATTCAGAAAAGTGAAAGAATAGACTTCCTCACAGGATGCAATTACCTGATCGAAGAACATTTTCACACGACATGCATCTACCAGAAAGCACGACTTTTCACACGACATGCATCTACCCTACACTCGGCTCCCGGTGAAAATCGGGAGCCTGCCTTTTTGTTCGAAAACGTTTGACCGCTGTCCGAAGGTGAACATTAGCTATTGACAACTTGATCTCAATTCCCGTAAATATGGATCAATCGTGAAAAATACTACATGTTTTCGCTGATGGAGTTATATTGTCGTTAGCACTGTCAGGGCAATATAGGGTTATTATATGCAAAAACTCGTCCGGAGGAAGATATTGATGTCTCGGCTAATCGCTTTTCTGCTTGTACTTAGCTTCTTCGTAATGCCATTGATCGCCCAATCCAAAGTGGATAGCCTCCGCGCCTGCATCGACGAATACGAGAAAAAAGGTGAGATCAACAGCCCCTACCTGACCAAAGTAAACGATCTCGCCAAAGAGCTCCTCTATACCGCGCCTGATGAATGCATCCTGCTCGGTGAAAAAGCACTCAAACGTGCCCGTGAAATACGCGATCGTGAGAACGAAGGTATGGCGCTTATGATGATCGGTAACGCGTACCTGATGACCGGTAAATTTGAAACCGCACGCGACGACTACCTCATCAAGAGCCATCAGATCGGTGTTGAAATTGGGTCAAAGAAGCTCATCTCCAGCACGCTCAATTCACTGGCATCGGTCGCAATGAGCATTGGCGATTATGACGGCGCATTGGAGACATTCCTCCAATCGATCGAGATCGAGAAGGAACGAGGCGACAGCCTGCGGGTGGCAACCATCCAATTCAATGTCGCCGGACTCCTCATGAATCGCGGGCAGTATGAGACCGCGCTCGGTTATTTCCTCAACTCCATCCAGACTTTCGAAAACACAGGACAGACCGAACTGGTGAAACGCGGATTAAACAACGTAGCGGTTCTCTATCATGCCTGGGGAAATACTCAAAAAGCGCTTGAATGCTACGAGCAAGCAGCTGATATGTATCGTGAAACCGGCGATTCTCTCGGCGTTGCGATCCCACTCAACAATATTGGCGAGATATACAAGGATGAGGGAGAATATAGAAAAGCGATCACCTATTATTCCGAATCGCTAAGGCTGGGAACTCTCGCGCAGAATCTTCAGTACATGGGAGTAGCAAATATCGGCCTTGGAGAGGCCTGGCTGCGACTTGGCGAATACGACAAAGCGAGCCGCTACCTCGACGAAGCACTCAGAATATTCAAGGAAATGGCCTTTTACGAAGGCGAGGCACGCGCTTATCGGCATAAAGGGGAAGTAGCCCTCAATTTAGGACAATTCGATAAAGCGCTTCAGTATGCAAATAAAAGTCTCGAACTTGCCAATACCGCAGGGATTAAAGATCTTGTGCAGCTGGATTACCGTTTGCTTGCCGATATTTACGCAGGCAAGAAAAACTATGCCAAAGCCCTTTCATGGTTTAAAAGATCTTCTGTATTACGCGATTCTCTCTTCAATGAGGAAAAATCGAAGAAAATCGCTGAGATGAATGTCAAATATGAGACAGAAAAAAAGGAAAAGGAAAACCTTCTTCTTCGCAAGAATAACGAGATCAAAGAGCTGGAACTGCACAGGAAGCAGATACAGCAGACATATACATACGCGATCGCGCTCCTGATTCTGCTGCTCGCATTCGTGCTTTACCGCAGATATCGCGCGAAACAGAAAATCAACGAAATGTTGCGCGAAAAGAACGAGCATATCTCGCAGCAACGCGACCAGTTGTCGAAGACTCTGTCCGAATTGAAAGAGACGCAGAAACAGTTGATCGAAGCGGAAAAGATGGCCTCCCTGGGTAGCCTCGTTACCGGCGTGGCACACGAGATCAACACACCAGTGGGAATCGGTATCACCGCTGCCTCCGCACTGAAAGACAAAACCGTCTCACTGGCCCGGAACTACCAGGACAACACCATGAAGCGTACCGAACTCGAAGGCTATCTCCGTACTGCCTACGAGAGCATGAGCCTGATCCTGAAGAATCTGCAACGTACCGGCGATCTGGTACAGAGCTTCAAGCAGGTGTCGATTGACCAATCCACCGAACAAGAACGTTCTTTCGATGTGAAAGACTACCTGCAAGACCTGCTTTTCAGTGTGGGGCCACGCATGAAGGAGAAAAACATCGACGTGCAGATCGATGCACCGGAAGGCCTTACGATCAGCAGCTATCCGGGCGCATTTGCCAGCATCTTTACCAACCTGCTGGTCAATTCCGCCGTGCATGGATTCAAGGATCGCTCCGAAGGTCGTATCGATATCAAGGCGTTCATGGAAAACGACAAACTTAAGATTGAGTATCACGACAATGGACGCGGCATTCCGAAGGAAATCCAGTCGAAGATCTTCGACCCATTCTTTACGACCAACAAGCAACTGGGTTCCGGCCTGGGATTGCATATAGTCTATAACCAGATCGTGCAGAAGCTGCATGGAGAAATCCACTGCGAAAGCCAGCCCGGTGCGGGTGTCAGCTTCACGATAACCATACCCGTTACCATGGAGAGTTGAGATGGACAATAGAGATGACAGACATGACACGAACGAGGCCGACCTCTTCCAGTTCGGCCTAAAAGAAGAAGATAGTCAGGACACGCTGACATTCGCTGCGGAGAAGCCGGCTGAGCATGAAATGTCGGACCCATACATCGGCCCGGTCTGGAAGGTACTGGTCGTCGATGATGAAAGTGACGTGCATACCGTGACCAAGCTTGCGCTGGACGGCTTCGAGCTTCAGCAAAGGAATATTGAATTCCTCGATGCCTATTCCGCTGAAGAAGCGAAAGAAATCATGTGTGAACATCCCGATATTGCGATCGTGTTGCTCGACGTGGTAATGGAAACAAGCCAGGCGGGACTGGATCTGGTACGCTATATCCGCAACGAATTGAAGAACACGTTCACACGTATTATCCTGCGTACCGGGCAACCCGGCGAAGCCCCGGAAAAGGACGTTGTCAAAACCTACCAGATCAACGACTACAAGACCAAGACGGAGTTAACATCCGACAAGCTCTATACCGCCGTACTCGCCAGCTTGCGCACCTACGAGGCGATGGTGACCATCTACGCATACAGAATGAACCTTGAGCGCAAGGTGAAAGAGCGTACACTGGAGCTGGAGAAATCGCTCACCGAGCTCAAGGACGCACAGCAGGAAATTATCAATCTGGAACGTAAAAATACCGCTCTCGCCATGGCTGTCACCACCAGCCACGAGATCAATCAACCGCTGATGGTGATCAAAGGTTCCATGGACTTGATCAACATGTCTCCGGATATCAAGGCGTTCACTGAACAGCAAAAGAATCATCTCCAAAAGATCGAGCTGTCGGTAACCAAAATCAGCGAGATCATGCAGAAATTCCATCAAATGGATTCAATCACATTCAGTGACTACACCGAAGATACGCAGATGGTTTCATTCGAGGATCAAGAGAGTTAATGAGATGCCAAGCTGGTGCTTGGCGATCCAAGTAGACAACTTTGGAGGGGCACAAAAAGCCCCTCTCTTTTTGCAAAGAGAGGGGTTTGGTAGTGAGTTTATTACGCCTTTATACCAACCAGCACATTCGTGAAGCGTGCCGGGGCAACGCCGTGCGAGAGGTGCATCGCCTGTCCGGGTTCGCCCTTGCCGCAATTGAAGGTTCCGTGGAATGTCCATTCCTCGTCCCCGCAGATGCGATCGCATGACGCCCAGAACTTCGGTGTGATGCCGTAGTAGGTCGGTTCTTTGACGATATTCTTGATCTCGCCGTTCTCGATCCGCCACCCGATTTCCGTGGTAAACTGGAAGTTGTAGCGATTGTCGTCGATCGACCAGGTCTTAGTGTAGTCGATGTAGTAACCCTTTTCGGTATTCTTGATCATCTCGTCCAGCGAACCCTGTCCCGGCGCGAGGCAGAAGTTTGTCATACGTACCAGCGGGAAATCGTTCGCGTGGGAGGCCATCATGTTCGAGCTGGGCTGGAGACCGAGCTTGGGTGCGATTTCACGCGAGGTCTGCTGATCGACCAGGATACCGTTTTTGATGATATCGACTCTTCTGCCCGGGACGCCTTCGTCGTCCACCAGGTGGTAGCCGATACCGCGGGGATCCGTGCTATCGCTGTAGATGTTCACGATGTCAGAGCCGTAGCGGAAATTGCCCAGCATTTCCGGCTTGATGAATGTCTTGCCAGCGTAGGATATTTCCATTCCGAAGATACGGTCGGCTTCGGTTGCGTGGCCTACCGATTCGTGCAACTGGAGCGCAAGATGTCCGCTTCCGATGATGATATCGGTGTGCTCTTCTTCAACGGTGGGAGCATCGATAAGTGCAATGGCTTCTTCCATGATGACATCTGCGTTTTTCTCGAAGTCGCAGGCACGCAGTGCTTCGAAACCACCGCGTTTTGCTGTCATGTGTCCGGGATACGTACGGGAATAGACACCACCGCCGTCAGACGCGAGAACCATGATCTCGGGAAGTGTGTCGTAAACCAGCGAATCGGCAAAGGTGCCTTCGCTGTTCGCGTAAACCTTATACTGCCGTGAGAATACCACGGATGCGTGAGAATGGACGATCTTTGGATTGGTCGTCATCTTCTTCGCGATCTTCTCGACGTATGCGATCTTCTCTTCGTCCGGCATCAGGAAGGGATCTTCCGCCGGTTTGTATAGATAGCTTCCGGTAAAGGGTTCGATCGCCGGAAACGCGATCTTCTCTTTGCGGAAACGGCTTCCGTGCTTTGCGTTGGAAATAGCCTGTTTTATCATGCGTTCGATTGCTGCGTGGCCAACCTCTGTAGTTCCGGCAAACCCCCAGCAACCATCGATGAGAACCCGTACGCCAAGCGCAAGAGAGTCCATTTCGGTTCCAAATCTCTTCAGCTCGCCCTTTTGAAAGAAGATGCCCTGGCTGTCGGAGACGGTCAGGCGCACATCGGCAAAGGTAATCGACGGGATATTCAGACGATTGATAATATCATAAACGATCTTTTTCATGGTGACTCCTTATATCGTTTCCGTCGAGGAACTGATTTTAAATCCATTGACCCGCACGTGCGGCATACTGGCGGTTTCGATGTCGAAGTCCTCGTAATTATCGGAGAAAGGCACGACCGTGTTGGCGTTCTCGATACCGGTAATACGCTCCACGATTTCCGCGATACGCTGCGTGTAGCGCAGGTTATTGACCACGCGAGTGATTTCCCCATCTTCGATCAGGAAGGTTCCGTCTCGCGTGAGACCAGTCACGGAGGTCTCTTTCGGATTGATGAAGTTCATGTAGTGCAGGCTGGAGATGTACAGACCGCGCTTGATAGGCTTGATCAGCTCTTCCAGCGTCTCTTCACCCGGTTCCAGCACGATGCAGAGTCCACCGGCGCCATTCTTCTCCATGTTCAGCTTGCGTCCATAGTAGTTATCGACGAAGAAGTTCTTGAACACACCGTTCTCAATCAGCGTGACAGGCTTGTAGATGTGTCCGTCGTGATTGTAGGCATACTGGATGAGGCCTGGATAATCGGGATTGTCACGCAACGTGATCGATTCCGGGAATATCTTCTGGTCGAGCTTACCCTCAAAGAAGGATCGTTTCATGTCCAGCGAACTGGCGGACATTCCATACGAGAGGTAGAAAATCAATTCGCCAATAACGCGAGGAGCGAGTACCACTTCATATTCACCGGGCTCTACGTCCACGATTTCGCTGCCAGCGGCCTTGACCTTCATTACCATATCGTTGATGAACTTCTCCTGGTTGAACAACCCGAAGTTTTCACCTCCGAACGATTGGAGCACGGTCACATGGTTTTCGTCCGAAACCGCCTTCAGCTCCAGCATGATGGGGCTGAGAACCGAGCGCTTGTCCAGACCGTTGCTGTTGATGATGATATCCTCGATGTGGTTGCAGATAAATGTACCATAGATACGGAATCCGTATGGCTCCACAGCCTTGGATACGGCTTCCAGTATGTCGATCTTCTTCTCGAGAGGCAGAGTTTCGATGCTACTCGGTTTGTCGGTCAGGTCAATGATTTCAGTGTCATCTTCGATATCGTTGAAATCGGGATCCGGCGGCAGCTTGTCGATGATATCCATCGCATCGGCAACATGCTGTCTGATCTTCCGCAGATCGGGATCGGTGATTCCGAATGTATAGGAACGTTTTCCTTTATGGACCACCGCGTTCAGCCGGCTGATCTGGTTGGAGATATTGTAGTTTATCTGGCTTCTAAAGAAGCGCAGGAAGTCGGTCTGCCAGATTCGGTATTCGAAATCGAACTTTAAATCCGGGTAGTCCGAAACGATTTTGAGGAGGTTTTCCCTGATCAATTCTTTCATAATCACCTCTTTGTTTTATCTGATTAGCAACATTTTCCGTGTCGTGGTGTGTTTGCCGGCAGTTATCCGTGCAAAATAGATGCCAGATCGCGCTGTCTTTCCGGTCTGATCTCTTCCATCCCAAACAATTCGATGATTCCCCTGTGTGAGTTTTTCGGACACGAGTTTACGAACTCGTTGACCTTTGATGTTGTATAGGGTTATCTCAACGTTGGTCGGTTCGGGGAGATCGAACCGGAAGCCGCCCGGACGCACGCCCGGTGTGAATGGATTCGAAAGCAGACTCACCGCGAACGCCTCTTCCGGTTGCGGCTGATCGTTGACCGAGTAATAAGTATAATTCATCGTCACGGGGATGTCGATCGATTCACCATAACTGGAATTACTGTTCAGTCGTATATACGAATCGTACAGACCTCCCTGATAATCTTCAGGTGTGAATATCAAATTGATATCCATCTGACTGTAACCATCGATTTCCAGTGTCGTATTGTCTGTGTAGAACCACGTCGGTATCGGCGCACCTGCCTGATCGTAGACCACATCGCCGATTTCAGTTCCTTCGACGCCAGTCACGACATTAGTCGCACCGTATTCCTCGTCCAGCGGGAAATATCCGATCAAGCCTGTCTCCTGCCATGGAATAAGATGGCAGCTCTTTTCCATGATTTCCACATCGCTGAGCTCACGGGAGTAAAACGCGACACAATCCAGGTATCCGTCGAACTCGAATGTTCCGTTCATCGCGCTACCGAAGAAGAACGCCTCTTCGTTATAACGTACCGGCGGCATGAAATCTTCTTCCGCAAGTAGTGCTCCATCCAGATAGGAGCGGATAGCTTCTTGGGACACTGTTATCGCGAAGTGATACCATCTATCCTCTTCGAAATCGTGGTCCACATTCATGGAGAAATTCGTACCATCGATGTTCATTACGCCATAATTGAGCAGACTCAGGCTCGGAATGGCAACCTGGAACGTGCGGTTCTGGAAGCTCTCACCCTTGTAAATGAGATACCCGGGACTATAGCCTGCCGGGATATAGAACCACATCATCATGGTCATCTCTTCAAGATTCTCGAACTCCGCTGAAGACGGCGCGGTAATGTAGCTACCAACACCCGTCAGGTCTGCTGCCTGATTGCTGAAATTCGTTACGCTGATTTCCAACGGTGCAGGACCTACGTTTTGCACTGTAACAGGAATCTGCATTTGCTCGGGTGCGTCGATCTGTGTATTGACCGAATCGATCGCACATACCAACTTCGCACGATACACAGCCAGGATTATAAACTGCTCTTCAAAGGTTCCGGTTGTATTCTCGATGCTGACGGTTACCCCAGCTTCGTGATCGTCCTCATACAGGGTTGTAAGCGTACCCGTAATCTCAAAGGATCCCATTTCGCCTGCATCCAGGCTTTCGATTCCTGTAGAATCGTCATCGAGATCAATCATTTGGTCCGATGAAAGATTTGCTGTAACCGCGTCACAGGTCTCTGTTCCGGCATTGCGATAGAAAAACTGGAGATTCAGCTCTTCGCCGACATCCCATTCTCCGTCATTGTTTCCATTCGGATCCGAAACAACAAGGCTGTCGATCACGACATAACCTGTTGCCGGGGGGATGAATTCGATTTCACCGGTGTAAACCAGGCAATCGCGTGTATTGACTACGATCGTCGCTGTGCCAGGTAACTCGATCGGTTCATCCAGTGCGATCGAGAAGTTGGTCTGTGTGATCTCGGCACGGCCACGAATCTGACCATCGTACACAAGTGTCGCAACACCGCCGATTTCAGACACAGTTACCGGAACGGATGTTGTGACCAGATCCAGAGATACCGGATGTTCCACGGTAATGGCTTGCGGCTGCTGACGCCAGATACGCAGCGTCGGGTCGCAGAAATTGTGGAATATCTGGAATTCGTATTCTGAATACATCCCCTGACCCCAGAATTCTTCCATCGCCAGCAGACCGGTGATCATCATCAAGCTGGTCGAACCACCCGAATCCATGACGAAGAAATCAGGCATGAAATCTTCCCACATCGAATCGATGTAGCCACGCACAAAGAAGTCGTTGTAGCCGCTGAGCGAGGAGCGTGACGCTCCGTATGCTCCAACTGCGCCACCGTTTTCGTTGCGGATGAATTCCTCGCAGAAGCTTTCGTAGTTCTTGCTATCGTCACTGTCCGTTTCGCCATCAAACCAGCCGGTCTGGCAATTGATACTGAATACGAACGGAAGCAGGTCGCCGTTGGTAAGTGCGGCGGCATCCCAGGAATCGTAGTAGGGATCGCCCCAACCGTCGAACGATGGATCAGCGCCGCTATCGTAGGTGTAGTTACGCGAGATACCGTGATCGCGGTGATTCACGAGGAAAGTTCCGCTTTCGATAGCGTTGGTGATATCTGTCTCATTGCCATCCCAAGCAAAGCCGTTGGCTCGGAGAAGCTCGGAAGGAATCGCTTCGCCATTGGCGTAACTGCCGTTGTTGTAATGGGTCGGAGTGCGGTCGTAAGGCGTATAGTAGATGCGCTCGACCGTGTAACCTTCGTCCATGAGTCCGTCGCGAATTTCTTCGGAGGTCTTCACGAAACGTCGGTCTTCATAGCCGTCCATGTTATTGTAGTCGTCATTGTTATCCTGAAAATAGGCACACACGGTTGCGTTCTGGTAGAACGATGCCTGCGTCGGAGGATTCGCTTCATACTGGATCATCTTGGACACGGTGGTCAGCGCCTGGCTGGCGTCGTTCACCGAGATGCGTCCTGCCGCGAAGTCGGGATAGTAGTCGTAGTAACCGCCCATGCAAAACATGGTCAGGTCGGTTCCGACCGTATTGTTTTCGATCGCGCTCCAGACGTAGTCACAGGCCACAATGTCGGCATCGCCGAGAATGGCCACAAATGATGGCAGGAAATCCCATGTGTCATAGGCTTCTTCGAGGTAGTCGTGAATATCGTCGCTATCTTCGCCAATATCTTCAACATATGCGATCTGGCTGATGTAGCCCATCATCTGTTTCCAGTCCCGAAGCTGCTCGGCCGCTTCCTGCATCTCTGTGCTGGTGATGATCAGGAAATCGCAGCCGGTATCGCGATTGCGCGTGATGATGGGAGCTGGCGTAAGCTGCGCGCGATTGAGCACACGGCTTTGGTAGAGCGAATCGAACCAGCGGCTGTGCAGCCGTTCGTCGTAGATATTACCCGTGGAATACTGGATTGTAATGTCGCAGGATTCGATAACGGTGAGTTCACGTGTAGCCGGATCCCAGGATACCGGTGCAAACCGGATCAACGCCATTTCCACACCGCGAATGTCTCCGCGATTCTCTTCCCATACACTTTGCTCGGGGTAGGTGGCTCCACTCTTGTAGAATCGGCTGTCCACCGTGAACGCTGGTGTCTTTGCGCCAACTTCGTCCACTGCCGGAGGCTGTGCCGGGTATGGCGTGAATCCCTGGATTATCTGTCTCTTGATGTTACTGATCGAAATCTTGATGTCGGACTGACCGGGAATCGCGATTCGCTTGCCGAACTGCGGAAGCGCCGGGTAACCGATCTGCGTAAGACCGCCCCAATCTGCGACCGATAGAGTGTTGTAGCTTGTTCCGCCGATCGTGACCTCACCCGTGGATATCGCATCGATTTCGAGATGCAAATCCAGCATACCGGGTTGGTCGGAAACGACGGTTAGTGCCGTTTTATCGGGTGATAGATCAATCGTCTGTGCTGATAGCACGATCATGGCAAATAATGCCATAATGAATCCTGCTCGCTTCATATAACATCCTTTTAATGGCTATTTTAGTGTGAATGCTATGATAAGATATATCTAAATTGTGTGCAAGAATTATTCCGAAAAACGTTTCACAAGCCGTATCGAATCACTGTAATCAGATTCATTCCGGTGAAGAACTGACGCTAAGAACATCCCTGTCCCATCAATTTCATTTGACGAAACAACCGACCCTCAGTAACTTATCCGACGAGGTAAAAAAAGATGAAAAAATCACAGAAACAAAGTGCGCTGGAGCAAAGACTGCTCAAGATGCTGGATGGAAAAGCGCAGCAGACGGCGAAGATGATCTTCGATGATCCGGAGATCCAGATCATGCATGATTATGCAAATGTAGTATCGATCCGCCGATTGGGATTCAATGATCATGGCCCCGTACACATGAGGGTCGCAGCCTTAAACGCGATGAAGATGTTCAAACTGTTGGAAAGTGCCAGCATCAAATTCAATCTGGAGAAGGAAGGAATCGGAACTGTCGAGGATAGCCGTGTGGCCGTGCTCATGGCGTCTCTTTTCCATGACTTCGGTATGACTGTCGCCCGGAATTCACACGAACAACTCAGCGTGATCCTGGCGATGCCCATCACAGAACGGCTCCTGAAGGAGCTCTATCCCGGCGACCTGACACAGCAGGTCATCATGCGCTCATTGGTCGCGGAAGGTATTCTGGGGCATATGGCGACAACCAAGATTCACACTCTTGAAGCCGGACTCGTGCTCATCGGTGACGGCTGCGACATGGAAAAAGGCCGCGCCCGAATCCCGCAGCTTATCCGTAACGAACCGCGCGTTGGCGATATCCATCGCTATTCAGCCGGTGCAATCCAGAATGTGAAAATTACCAAAGGAAAAGAAAAACCCATCCGCATCATGATCGAAATGACCCAGTCGGTGGGATTTTTCCAGGTAGAAGAAGTGCTCCTCACGAAGATCGCTTCAAGCCCGGTCAAACCTTACATCGAGCTTTTCGCCGGTGTAAATGACAACGAACCACTGCAATACCTGTAAACTCATCATAAGAAGAACACCCGATCTCGCGCCATGCGAAATCGGGTGCCAAACGTGTTATCCGCTTATCACTACTTCAGCAGCAACATCTTGCGTACCTGGTTAACTCTATTCGATTGCAGTCGATAGAAATAAACGCCCGTGGAGACCTGCTTCCCTGAAGAATCGCGGCCATGCCAGGTAACTGTATGATTTCCGGGATCGAAAGGACCATCCGCAAGCGTGCAGACCTTTTCGCCGCGAACGTTATAGACACTCAGCGTAGCATCTTGCGCTGAAGGAAGGCTGAACGAGATATTCGTCTCGGGATTGAACGGATTCGGGTAGTTCGCGTGCAGCGTAACCGCCTGAATCGAAGGAACATCTTCCGAGACCGGGTTGATATCCTCTTCGAAGAATCCGGTCAGAATCGAGCGTAGCGCATCCCGCATCGGGCCGGCTTCCATGTAAAACATGGGGAACGTGAAGGCGCAGAAATTGTAGTTATCTGCCGACTTCACCAGCATCACCTGCTCACCGGCAAGTTCGTTGTATGGTGCTGTATCGTATAGGGTACCGTAGGTGTAGTAGCCACCCACCTGCTGCGCAGGTTGGACGCCTTCCACGTTGATCAGATGGAAATTCATCGCGCTTGAGGTTTTGAGTGTATCGACATCGATGTCGTAGCCTTCCTCAAGCATGCTTTCAGCACGATAGAAACGAGCCTGCGGCGAGAATTGGACGCCTTCGACACCGAAGATGTCGTATTCCACGTCACCCTCTGCAAACGCCGCCGGGTATCCGGGGATATCCAGGAGTCTCGAAAGCGATTTAAAACCAGAAACCAGCACATTACCGCCCAATTCCAGATAGTTCCTGATCGCCTCGAGTGATTCGAATGCATGGCCTTCGCTATTGAAGTTATCCATATACCACACAACCGACGAATAGGCACAGAGGTCGTCCAGGCGGATAGGATCATCGGCTTCCATCTGCGTAAACTCAGCGCCTTGCATCAGGTAGTTGTAGAACGCGTCGCAATCAGCGTCTGTCGGCTGCATGGGCGCACCGGATCCATCAATTGTATCGTCCACCAGCAGGATATTCTGATCCATGGAGACGCATCTGGAGCGCATCCGTTCTGTCTGGATACTCTCGTTGCCATCTTCATCCACAGCCGCGACAGCATACCAGTAGAATTGCACCGTTTCGGTAGTCTCATCAGAATATTGGGTATCCGTGATAAGGCTCTGATTGAGCAACGTCATTTCACCATCTTCCGATTCCGCGCGATAAAGATTGTATCCCTCCAGATCAAGATCCTGGTTGTCCGCCCAATCGAGGGCTACCCCATCCCAGATAGGTGTTGCCATGAATTCTGTAGGAGCAACGGGGACTTCATTCGGTGTCCCGGTTACAACGACAGTCAGGCTGTTGAAGCCATCCGTATCGACCGTGCAGACACCGATATATAGCTCCACACCGTCTTCGAGTCCTTCGATCGTGTATTGTGATTCGTCGAGGGTCGCAGTTTGTTCCATATTGTCGGGATCGGTTCCCCAGTATATCTCGTAGTGATCGAAATCACTGTCGGTAGCATCGGCCCATTCGACCAGAAGCGATTCACCGTCACCGACGTCATAAACCGCCACTTCTGCCGGGTCAGACGGCATCTTGTCGCGCGTGACGATCATGGCCAGGTCGAGCCGTGCGACCTGCTCGCAATAATCGAGATCGCAGTTATCGATGATGTCCTGCGGTGAATGGTAGTAGGGCGAGAACTCCTGTTCGGCAAAGTAAACCGTTGGAAATCCGTTCATGTAGAAGGGATAACTGTCGGATGAACTGCTGTTCTCGGAGATCGATCCGAGCTGCAGCGAGGTGTAATCATCCATCAGATCAACCGCCATGTTAGCGTAGAATTCGTACCCGATATACTGGTCGATGCGCAGTTCCCACTCGCCAGGAGCCTGTGAGTTCGTCGAAATCATATCGTTGTTGAGCATCATCACAATATTCAGTTCCACCTCAGCAAATGCGGAAGACAGGAACCATGAACCGACAAGACCGATCTCTTCAGCCGCAAACGTGCAGAATACAAGAGTGCGATCCGGTTCATATCCTTCCTGTTTCAGGACGCGAGCCACTTCCATCACGGAGGAAGCGCTGCTTCCGTTATCGTCCGCTCCCGGAGCATCATCGAACGGCACACCGCTGATGGAATCATGATGCCCGCCGAATACGATGTATGAATCGGCTTGCTGCGTTCCTTCAATGTAAGCGACAACATTGTAGTGCCAGGTTTGATCCCAATAAAAAGAATCGATAATCGTATTCTCCTCATCGAATCCATACGACAGATACTGGCTTCGAATCCACATCGCAACATCCTTACGGTTGTCCGCATAGGCGTATCGCGTCACGAAATCCTGCAGCGACTGGATATTACTACCGATGTTCTCGCTGGCAATCTCGTCGATCATATCGTCTATATCGGTTCTGTTGGCGCGATCTTGTGCAGGCCAGATTCTTTGCGAATCGATCTTCGGCATCGGACGAAGCGCTTGCGCGGTGTACGCCGATTGCCATACTTCTTCTTTCGGTAGCGATGGAGCATACAGAATCACTGCATCGTTATCGCGATAGACGACTTTTCCCCAAGATGTGGGGATATCCGGCGTGAAGCCGCCCTTATGGCGTACGAGATACAGATCGGCATAGTCTGCCGTCTGGAAAAGCGACTGTGATCCCTGCGGGACAACATCGCAACCGGCGATGGTTACCTGGCTCGAACGATACAGGATGTCGCAATCGGAAAGTGCATTATCTGGCAGCTTGACCAGATTGAGAACCGGCTCAGCCGCTATTGCAAGCGCAAGCCAGCTCAACATAAGAAAAACAAGAAGCTTTTTCATATTTCCCCTCCGGTAATTCGGTCTCACAAAGTAAAATGATGAATCCATTTCATGGTTACACAATTTATAATGTCCACAAATAATTACCCTTGAAAAAGAGCTGTGCGTGATTGGATATGTTGTCCCATCGATCGAAATCGATGAAGTTAACACCGAAATAGATGTTGCTGAGCGGACTATATTCCCAAGTCATAAGCAGGCTGTTCGAATATTCCGTTGATTTGTATGCCAGTTGCCCGGTATCCATGTCGTAAACCTTCTGATACATGCCCTGAGTAATGTTGCGAACATACAGGTTTTGCGAAAGGAGCAGTGTCGTCTGATTCCACAGTGTGTACCACTGATAAACGCGAGCGCCACCACATTCCTTGTAGAAGTCGGAGTACTGGAAATTGGGCTTGATGGAGAGCCGATCGAACAGGTCGAGGTTACACCCGACTTCGGCAAAGACGCTCCACCCTTCGAATCCCTCGCCGCCGTAATAGGGATCGGAACCGAAGTTTCCGTTCAGCCAGGCATTGAACGATCCGCTGAACATCTTCCAGTTCGTGATAACATAGCGAAGCGAATTAAGCTTGCGCGACTGAGGATCTCCGTTTTCATCCAGATAATCGTACGTCTCGTTGTTGATCTCGATCTTGAATTCGGAGTTGCCAACACTCCGCCAGTCACTCGAAATACCGACCCAGATATACTGGTCGAGCGGATCGCTTTCCATGCTGTAACGATTCTTCATGCCGAAAAAGACTTCAACCTCGTTCCAAAGGCTGTTTCTGCCCAGCATATCGTATTTGTTATGCGTACCAAGCTGGTAACGGTGTTTCTTCATTCGACTCATGTAGCCCGTTCCCGGCTCGAAGTATTCACTTACAGCCTCGAAGTAGAAATCGTTGTAGCTGTGTTCGCCGTTATGCTCAACCGTCGTGTTATGAGCCCAGCCATCGTCGTTGTAGCCTTCGATCTGGTTCTCGACATCGGTTCGGAGGCTATCGAAACTCCAGGCTGTTTGTGTTTTAATGCGGATATTGGACGGTAGCGAAAAGAAGCCGTCGACCGCTGCAACCCGGTTGTAGCTGGAAGAAGCCATATCCTCTTTGTCGGTCAGCAGCACACCTACAGTCGATTCTTCCAGGATATCTTTGCGGTAGCGGAAGAGGTTGTAGAGATGTTCTTTGTTCTCGTGGATACCTTCGTCCAGGGCGGAAACAAAGCCGATACATGCAGTTGGATACTTCCCACTGAGCTTAACACCCGCCACAGGATTGACGATGTTGCGTGTATAGACGAGGTCGAACTGCCCGGTGCTGAAGAAATCCATACCTCGTGTAAAGAACGGTCGTTTCTCCGAGAGGTACTGCGGATCCCGCTGGTTGATATCGACATTCATGGGATCCGATTCAATCTGCGAATAATCGGGATTGATCGTCGCAGAAAGCGTCAGATTCGTACTGATTGCACTGGAAGCGTCGATACCGGCATCCGTTTTCCATTCGTCTTCATCACGTATGTACGACGAGAATACGTAAGGCAACAGCTCGATCTGCTTACCTGATTTGATGCCACGCAAGCCGGAAAGAACGCCGGATTGCGCATAGATATTCTGCAATTGATGCGTTCGCTGCGGATAGAGCGATTGCTCGTTGTGGGTCTTGTCCAGACGGAAGTAGTAGAACCCCCAACGCTGCTCTTCCAGGGTATCGTCAAAGGGAAGCGACGCAAAGGGTATTGCCACCTCGACTACATAGTGATCCTGGTAGATGCGCGATTTTACCTTGAGCGGCACATTCCAGTTCATATCCGAGTACCCCGCCGCGGAAGAGATCCAGTCCTTCGGGTTGCCGTACGGATTGAAGTTGAACAGATACGCACCGCGGTCGGAATTGAACACGTCAATCGCGAAAGCCACCTGCTCATCGCTGTCCCAGTTTTCGCGCGTGGCGACGGTGGCAATAAGATTATCCGGATCTTCGATTTCACTGATGAAGAGAGTGTAAAAATAGTCATCGTCATACGCGATGCGTGCTTCGGTCTCGTAGACCGGTTTGTTGCCTTCCACAGGATTATAGGTTATAGGCTGCGGAAGAGGCTCGATGCCTTCCCAATCGTTTTCATATCCATCCACCGTGATGGGCTGATGCACCCTGACGATCGGAATTTCCGGTTTTGCCAGACATATCGAGGACACAATTACAAACAATAATACCAGTGTCGTTTTCAAGTAGATCATCCTTTTCTTGCTCTGGTTGTGGGTCAAACGGGTATTACGATGTTACGATCAAGAATGGTGGAATGCATTTCGCGGTCCATTCAGGCGCAAAAGGTTTTTCTTGTCAAGACTCATTATCGTTCTTTCATAAGGCCCCATACGGGAGGTGAAGTATGACCGATTCTCAAAACGCTGTTTCTCCATGCGGACTCTATTGTGCCGAATGCCCATTTCATGTTGGGAAAATCGCCGATCTGGCCAGAGATCTGCGAGCTGAACTCCGGAAAAACCGAACGGAAAAGACTGCCGAACTCCTTGCTACGATACCATATTTCAAAGGATTCGAAAACTACCAGACCTGTTACGAAACGCTGGGCCTGTTTGTGAAGATGCGCTGCGGAAAAGTCTGCCGCGATGGAGGAGGCAATCCTCGATGCGCTATCAAATTATGCGCTGAGAAGAAAGGATATGAAGGCTGCTGGGAGTGCAATGATTTCGTCACGTGCAGCAAGCTTGATTTCCTGAAGGTTGGGCATGGTGACGCGCATATTAAAAATATGAGAAAGATCAAACGAAAGGGAATCAAGGAGTTCCTCGAAGGCGAAAAGCCATGGTATTCAAAGCCTAAAGAATAGTCCTCTTAGCCAGCGATCTGTCCATCTACGAACAGACAGAACACGATATCGAACGGCTATTGCAGGTCGATCCAGACCAATGATTTCTGATAAACGAATCCCATCTTCTGGCCAAGATGCTTTGATTCTACACTCTTTGGTTGTACCTGAACCATTGGGATACGACCACGTTCACGAACTTTTTCGATAAGATAGACCGTCAGATCCCAGGCCAGTCCCTGCCGACGGTATTCCGGTAAAACGCCCAGAAATCCCAGTGCTCCATCGCGATGTGTCATGCTCCAGGCAATCAGCCTCCCATCCTTGCGGATGCCAGCCGTAATGCCTGTATGGATGCGATCTTCGATATTCGCCCGAAGGGAATCGCTGGTGAATGTCATATGCTGTAAAATCGTGTCGGTATCTTCGGAAACGAGCGGCTCGATTTGTTCTTTGGGTGGGTCGAAACGAACGTCTTCCAGCAGGATGTACTGATCGGCTGGAACATAGTGCGGAAGCTCCCGGCCTCGAGCCACAAGCGGCAATATCCACTCTTCCAGTGCGGAAAACCGGGTAACAGTTTCCGGAAAGCGCTCCATCAAGGCTCTGACTTCGTCGGCATTCTTGCTGGCGATAAAAGCCCTCGGCTGGATCAATTTCCCAACCGCCATCACCGATTCGCCTTCGATGTCGATATTCGTGACCGAGTGATCTTCAATATAATTGATGATATTCGCGTTCCAGACAGGATCTTTGCGCAATATCTCAAGTGCTTGTTCTCTTCTATCCATTGGTTTCGTCCATCCTTTCGTAGAAACTCTGCGCTACATGCGCGAAGCGTACAAGATCGTCCCGGCCTTTGCCTGTCAAGGCGTATATTCCGTGACTGACCCGGCTGAACCAACCATAGAAATTGCTGCTGAGAATCGAGCCCGTGCGATCCCCTGTCCCCATCTCGCGCAAGCTTTTCGGGCTTAGTTCGCCGAAGCGGTCAAGGCAGCACGCGATGTGAATCGCCTCCTGCCGGTACGCGGTGACAATCTCTTTCCGAACCGATCCGCCTTTGTTGTAGTTTGTCTCGCGTCCTTCCACCTCGCGTATAACAAGCGCACGATCACGCTTGATCTTCCTGCGTTGCAACGGAATCGGGTGAAAAATGATTTCTACCTGTGGTTCCTTAAGGCTGTAATGCACCAGAATCAAGCCCAGTTCCAGCCGTCGAAGTAAATGCCGGATTCCGCGCCAATTGCGATTCTTCCGTTGCTTCGCAGGCACCGCCACATACACGGCCTCAGAGAGACGTTGCCGTTTCGCAGCCTGAATCAGAAGCTCGAGGTTAAGCCGTAGCTTGAGCTCGATGGCGATCACCTCGTCGTCTTTCTTCGCGATCAGATCGCATCCACGGACCTCGCCGCGAACGGTATAGCCTCTCTTTTCCAGCCAGACTTTGACTGGGTCGAAAAGTTCGGTTTCCTTCTGGGGCTCGCTCATTTTCCCAGGTAGCGGTCTTTTTCGCTGTAGATGCAGCCGCAATACTGCTGCCGGTACATCTCTTCCTGCCTGGACAGCTCGATTCCTTCTTTCCAGTACTCGCGGAAATCGCGGTAGAGAAACGGTACGCCATATTCGCGTCCAAGCGCTTCGCCGATTTCGCGGATCAGGTTGTGCTTCTGGAACTTGCTGTACAGCAGCGTGGTGGTGAAAAAGTCGAAATCACCCTTCTTCGCGATGATTGCGGCGTATTTCAAGCGGTCATAGTAACAACTGCGGCAGCGATCCTGCTCACGGAACGCGCTCTGCCGAAGGAACTCCTCCAGGAGATATTCGTCCTTCACGATCAGAGGGACACCTTCCTTCCCTGCATACGCCTGAAGCGTCTCCAACCTTTTCCGGTTTTCCGTCCACGGATGGATGTTCGGATTGAACCAAAAGCCATGGATGTCGTACTCACCTTCCGCTTTCAAATGCTGATGCGGTGCGATGAAACAAGGGCCGCAACAGATGTGGACCAGTAGTTTTGCCTTTACATTACTCATGAAGCAAGTGTGGAAGCAGGGAAATGCTTGTCCAGAGAAATCAATGCTTAGAGACATCCTGCATCATCAACAGCATCTTCAAAATGCCGATCGCAGTCATTATTTAGGTATTCATGTTTTTTTTAAAGAATAACATGTTTCCAATGGATTTTTCTTGACAGAGCTCTAAAAATCTTTCGATATTTGTTCATTAACCATCAGGAGAAATCATGGGAAGGGCATTGATAACTGTATCGCTGGTAGTATTGTGTATTGGTCTGTATGGCGCGATCTATATTTCGGACGCAACACCAACAGACATGGACAAGATATTGACATGGGATGGTGATTTGCTGGCAGGCAATCGCCAGGATGGAGTCCTGACGCTGTACAGCATTGCGGATAAACAAAATCCGGTCGTGATTTCAACTGTCCCAGAAATCGTCGATTGCGATAGTGCCGTTATTGATGGCGAGTACCTTTATGCATTGGATATGTCCGGGCAGATATCCATCGTAAACATACAGAATCCTGAAATCCCGGAGATCGTCCAGGTAATCGATATCGGAGAGCATTCGTACGCGGTCAGCCTATTCCTGTTCGAGGTTCATAACGGGCATTTGTGTTACGTATACAGACCATCCGGTTACAGCCCCCGATGGCTGAGTTGGGATGTATCCGATCCGACACAACCGTTACTGAATGGTTTTTCTGTCATATCGGGAGATACCAAAGCGATCGCATTATATAACAATATGGCCTACGTTCTCGAAGGCTACACCATCTCTGCATATAATATGTCACAACAGGGATTGAGCTATTCTCACACAATCGGGCTGGATTACAATACGATCGACCTGTTCATTGCTAATGACATCCTGTATACTTCTTGCGGCGGTTCGTTGACGACATTTGATTTCTCGTCGAATGAAAACCCTGTCGAGCTCATGCAAATCTCCGTTTATGGAGGAACAATCCATCTTGTTGATGACATGATTGTCATCGGGCGGTTCAATAACAATATTATTCCCTACTCAATCGTAAACGTCGAGGATTCCACGAATCCGCAGGTCATTGGATCGTTTGTCGGACCTACCAAGCAATGCTTCCTTGATAGAGAGAACATCTTCATGCCTATCGAAGGTTATTGGACGTGCTTCGATTACTCCGATCCACAAACCGACGGCTTGATTCGTGATATTGGAGGATTGACAACTTTCCCTGAATCGAACTGCACTTTCAAAGTTATGGAAGACTATTTAATAGCAATCTACGGTAACAGCACGTTGGGGAGAGTAAGGATTTTTTCTCTTGAAGATCCGTCAAACCCAACGAGTATCAGAGAATTGAATGTTTATCCGATTACCGATGCCCTTATTGACAACGACCACCTGTTCTATACTTCGTACTACGATGGCGAAGGAGCTATCTTCATATACGATGTCAGTAACCATTCAAACTTCGTAAATATAGCAACGTATTGTAACAGCTTCTTCAATAATATGAAAGAACTCGCGATACACGGCGATTATCTATATTGCACTCACGATGACAAACTAGGTATAATCTTCATTAACAATCTGGACAACCCGCTTCTACATTCTCATCTGGATAACTTCGGCCCGAACGACCATATCCTGATCGATGATGATACCATGTTACTATGGAATGAGAACGATGGATTGAACATCTTCTCCCTGACAAACGTAGTCATACCGGTCTTTCAGGCATCGCTTCAGCCTGGAACGATCAATGACGTCGCCATTTCCGGAACAACGTTGATTGTTGTATGCGATTCCCATGTGGATTTATATGATGTCAATGACCCGGCAAATCCAATTCTGCTGAGCAGTATTACGATGAACAATGGCTGTAATTTCGGTACATGCCTGCCGGACGGCGACAAACTGATAATTGCTGACAATCTGTGGTATAGAATTCTGACCTATGATATCAGCAATCCACAGGAGCCTGTTCTTGAAGAGTCCTATCGCTGGAGCCGCCCCACGCATACAATGCAGAAGAAGGACGACTGCCTCTATGTTTGCTCCGGTTATCCAATTATCGATGTTTTCTCGCTCTCTGCGGTCGATACCGATCCGCAAGATATTGTCAGACCCGATATCAGCGCAGGCAACTTCCCGAATCCCTTCAATCCATCCACGACAATCTGGATGGACCTGCCACAGGAAGGACATACCGAATTGACGATCTACAACATCAAGGGCCAACGCGTAAGAACGCTGGTTAATGAAAGGCTGGAAGCCGGAAATCACCAGATTGCGTGGGATGGCATGGACGATACGGATACATCAATGCCATCAGGTATCTACCTCTACCGCATCCGGTGCAATAAGCACGATATTACGAACAAGATGATACTCATGAAGTGACACTCTGGGAGGGGTAATGAAACGGATATTGGTTTTAGCAATCGCATGCTTGCTGTCGTATAACCTGCTGGCTGTTGTTCATCAGTATCGATGCAGTGAAGCGGATATTTATCAGATATGTTTCCGAGACGGCGACCTGATGATCGCCACAAAAGAATATGGCGGTTATCCGTACCTTTTCGATGTCTCCGATCCGGAGAACATTGTTGAGCTGAGCTTCTTGAATTTCCACGTTTACCATTCCTATATGTTCCATGCAGTTATAAAAGGAGATTATCTTGTCACAACTTATGTGAGCAGCCTAATAGTGTATGATATCAGTGATATTACAAGTCCGGAACTTGTCGTCGAAGAGAATCTATATAGCGGTGGGGATAATGGTGGCTATTACGATGCCCTGGCAATATCTGATAACCATATCCTGTACTGCTCGTCTTACTATGATTATGATGAATGGGAGGAATACTATGTTAATGATTTATGGGATATCAGCGATCCGACGAATCCCGTACTGCTCCCAAGTTACGTCTGCTCAGATGTTGATGATGTCGTGATTAAGGACAATATCGTATATGCTGCCAAGAATTCGGTTGTCAGAGCATATGATATCAGCGACCCGGATAACATCGTGCAAATATCCCAGGTCGATGCCGATGGCTTTCTCTACATTCGCGACAATTACCTATTCGCTTCGAGTTGGGATGAAGATGTCCTGATCTCGATCGATATATCCGATCCCGTGAATCCTGTAAGGTTGGACGATATCCCGATCGGGGTCGGGCGTGTCGAATTTTCGGATGATCTCGCCATCGTCTATTATTACGATACAAGCACCAAGCTTATCGACATCTCAGACCCAAACCATTTGGAGCTTATATGTAGCTACGGCTCCGTCATGAATGGAGTTATCGATTTGGGAAACCAGCGATTGAAAATGCTCGACAATGGATTCTGGCGTTACATCGATTACTCAGATCCTGAAAACTATCGTCTGGTCAGTGTTTTTTCGGATTACGAGCTAAATGAAGACTATGTAGAAGACAATTACATCAAGAAATATGGCGATTACCTCTATATCGTGCAGTATTCGGATATATGGATCGTCGATTACAGGGATATTGCCAATCCCGAACTGGTACTCGATATGTACTCTCAGTATAGACCTTTGGACATTGATTTCATCGACGACATTATATACATGTCAAAATACGGTATGGGAATCATTCTTTTCGATAACAGCGATCCGGAAAACCCTGTGGAAATTGATAATTACTCGCCGTATGGATTCGATACCTTCAAAGATATAGAGATCGTTGACCATACAATTTACCTCACTTCAGAAGGGCACATCGTTGTGCTGGACGCCACAGATCCCGAAGACCTGTCCATGATCACCAGTATCGAGACGCCCATTGGTTTTGACCGGATCATCTGGGCCAATCAATTTCTATACGCTTGGAACACAGAGAACGTCTTGCAGGTGTACGATGCCAGCGCCAATACGCCCGTACTCCGTTGTACAATATTGCCGGGAGTCATCCAGGATGTATGCGTTATGCTGAACTATCTCTATGTAACGACGGAATCCTCGATCAAGGTTTATAACCTGCTCGATCCAGCTGCCCCGATTCATACCGACACGATTACCATGGATGGCGGCAATCAGTTCGGTGCGGCATACAGAATGGAAAGCGAGCTCATTGTAGCGGACAATATGTGGAACCGGTTGTTACTTTTCGATCTGACATCACCGGAACATCCGGCGTTATCCAACTCATATTGCTGGAATCAATCCACAAGCCAGATTTTCAAGCAGAGCGAATATCTCATCCTGAACAACCGCTATGGAGGGATCAGCGTCCTCAAGATAGAGGCTGTTGATAATGATGAGGATGAGATCCCGAGACCGGAATTTGCATTGACCAACTACCCCAATCCGTTCAATCCGCAAACGACGATCTCATATTCGATTCAGGAAGATAACCACGTAAACTTGCAGGTGTACAATATCAAAGGACAGCTTGTCAGGACACTCGTGAACCAAATGGAACAGAAAGGCAACCACAGCGTAGTGTGGACAGGCAAAGATGACCAGGGCAAATCCGTATCCAGCGGCGTTTACCTGTACCGGCTGTCGAGCGGAACAACGAACCTGACGAAAAAAATGCTGCTATTGCAATAACGGAAAGGATGTGGAGGAAATGAATATGAGACTGATAACCGTTCTGATCATGCTGGCTGGTGTCCTGAGCCTATCTTGCGTCAATATTATGCATCTCGTCTGGACTATGAATGCTGAGCAGCAAAACGACCATTTCGGATCTTATATCGCGGCGTTGGATTTCAATGGTGACGGGTACGACGACCTGGCTGTCACAGCATCAGCCTATCATCCTGATGAGAACTACCCAACTTTCTGGGGGAAGTTATATATATACTGGGGAAGCGCTAATGGGCTGAGCGATTCATGCAGCTACTCGGTCACGACGGAAATCGATACAACCAAAACATATATTTCTCGCTGGCGAGAAATCCGCAATCTCGGCGACATGAACGGTGATGGCTGCGAAGACCTGGGGTGTTATTTTCACTGGTCCTCAACTTCAAGAGATTGGAGTCAAGGCATCGAAATTCTATTGGGAAACACCGTAAACGACACTCTGGTTGATTACACCTTCGAGACCAGCCAGTCTCTATCGACAATCGAGCCCTTGGGCGATGTTAATGGAGATGGATATTGCGATGCAGGCATTACCGACGATGTGACAGATAGCTCCACATATACCCTGATCTACGGTGGTACATTTGAAACATTGATCATGGTTTACGACCTCTATAACCGGGGAGATAGCGATTTCAGGGGACTGGGCGATATCAACGGAGATGGGTACGACGATTTCTATTACCATTTCACTGCTGAAGGAACTCCCCAACCTGACGGGCACACCGTATTTCCATATAACGACTGGATTTTCCTCGGAGCTCCTGTCATCGATACCGAGCCGGATATCTGCCGTGAAGTGCTTCGGACTTCACGACAGGGATTTTTGCTAAGGTCAGTCGGTGATTTCAATGCCGACGGGTACGATGACTTCGCCTGCAACACGAATTACAACATGAACGCTGACTTTCCCGGCATGGAGCTCTGGCGGGGTGGCGAAGAGATTCACTGGGAATGGACCACTATCCTGGAGTGCAACTGGTCTTATTTCAGGCCGCTTCCCGGTGACTTCAACAACGACGGCTATTCGGATATTATCTACGGGGACGATCCCTACATCAGGGGGATCCTCGGTGGGCAGAACGGAACGCAGGACATTTACTTTAACTACGACGACAATGACGATTTCTACCCTCAATTCGCAGTTGGCGATTTCAATGGGGATGGCTGTGATGATGTTGCAGTAGGAGACGACGGAGACGACGATTCTCACACATATTACAACGGTATAGCCTATGTTTATGCCGGAAACACCGACCTGGAAGAGAGTGATCCCAATCCTGTCGATGACCAGACGGTTCCGGAAGTCTCAATCTGGTTCAACGCTTACCCCAACCCGTTCAATCCGGAGATATGTTTCGATATCCAGGCCCAGAATTACCGTGAAATCCAGCTCGATATTTTCAATATCAAGGGGCAATTAGTCGATACACTCCAACTGAATGCCCACTCCTCTACTGTAACATGGAGGCCGGAGACATTTGCTTCTGGTGTTTACATGTGCATGCTGAAGGCTGATGGGAAAGTACTCTCCAGTAAGAAAATAACGCTGATGAAATAGCCGAGGTAACCATGAAGCACTCGATACTTAGCATACTCATTCTGATCTCCGCTGCAATGCTTTTCTGCCAGAACGCACTTGCTCCTTCGGAAGGTGATGGATCACAAGCGAACCCATATCAGATCGAAACGATGGAAAACCTCTTCTGGATGTACTGTTCGGAAGAACACTGGGACAAGAATTACATCCAGATTGCTGATATCGACGCTACAGAAACATCAAGCTGGTTTGAAAGCTCGGGATGGATTCCGATAGGCGTTTACGAAGGATACGAAGAGCCGGACAATCTACCGTTCACCGGCCAATACGATGGGCAGGACCATACCATTTCCGGTCTGTCTATCGACCGCCCCAACGACGACTACGCAGGATTCTTCGGCTATACGCTTGGCGCTGCGATACGAAACCTGGAGCTTATCGACATGAATATCACAGGCGACCGATGCGTCGGGGGGCTCGTGGGAATCCTTTTCACCGGATCGACCATGGAGAACTGCCGGGTAAGCGGTGTTGTTAGCGGCTACGACAATGTAGGCTGCCTGGTCGGATGGGTATCCACATCCACGATTACAGGTTGCGTGGCGATGGGAGAAACGATTTGCCATAATAATGGCGGTGGATTGGCAGGTTTTTGCTTGGAAACAACGATAAATAACAGTTATGCCACTGGCGATGTGTTCGGGAATTGGTATGTGGGCGGCTTCATTGGAAGGATGTTAAACAGCCAAATCGCAAAAATTTATTCCACAGGTGTTGTCATGGGAGAAAATAGTGCCGGAGGCCTATTTGGATACAATAGTGGCTCGTCTGTCGAATCCAGCTATTGGGATGTTGAAACAAGTGGAGTGGATGTCAGCAGTGGCGGCGAAGGGCGCACAACCGAAGAGATGACCTATCCGCATGGAAGTGATACCTACCTCGACTGGGATTTCATCGATGTCTGGACAGCCGACACCAAATATAATCTCAATAATGGCTATCCCGTCCTATCCTATACGGTCGGGATCCAGGATGAGCAGGATTTCATGCCACCAGTTTCAGGCTTGATGCTCTGTCAGAACTCGCCCAACCCGTTCAATCCCACCACGACGATATCGTTCTCGATCCCGAAGGACGACAAGGTTGAGTTGAAGGTGTACAACATCAAAGGGCAGTTGGTGAAAACGCTGGTAAACGACCACCTCGAAGCCGGAATGCACAAGGCCGTATGGAATGGTGATAACCAATCCGGCAAGAACGTTTCGTCAGGTATCTATCTGTACCGCCTCGAGTCCGGCGGGAAATCGAAGGCACAGAAGATGCTGTTACTCAAGTAACATAACGCGTCATGCTGAGAAACTCGTGTGTCATCCTGAGCGTAGTCGAAGGACAACACGAGTTTATCAAAGCATAGACTACAATCTACCTCTCTCTTCCCTCTCCCGTTTACGGGAGAGGGCCGGGGTGAGGGCTTTTCGGCTTTGACGCAGTCAAAACGAAAACATGAGCGTTGTGAATTCGCACAATGAATTCATGTTAGCGGAATATGGAGACATTAAATGAAACGAACCCTGTTTTTCATCCTGCTCTCAATCACACTGTTGCACGCCCTCGATATCTACGAAGACACGACATGGGGTCCAGAAAACAACCCGTATATCTTCGATGAGAACGTCAATGTGCTCGAAGGCGCTACGTTAACCATTCTCCCAGGATGCGAAATCCTGATGAAAGCTATGCCCTCCGGAGCCAGCGGACTTTTCTATGTCACGGACAGCGGAGAAGCCCATGCGAAGATCTTTCATGTATATGGAAAAATCGTCGCGATCGGAACAGAAGACGAGCCGATCACATTCACCCGCAATCCAGATACGGAAGGCTTTGCCTGGGGCGGTATCTTCGTTGACGAAACGGCGGATACCCCGGTATTTGAATACTGCGAACTAATGGGCGTGTATCGCAATGTGTTCACCGACGGATCAAAAACGGTTGGCGGTATTTGCGTACGTGGCTGCGATTTCCGGATCAAATACTGCACTTTCACGAACTGCAAAGCTGGCATCACGTATCAGAACCTGCCGTGCGATGTAATGATCTACGGCAACACATTCACAAAGACGGAGCCGGGGCAATACGCCACCGATATTTACTACGATGCCATCAATGGCTACTCCGATTGGGATTATAATTCATACCCGCAAATCATTATTGCCAGAAATCGTCTTGTAAATATTGATAGGCCATATGCTGGAATCTATCGCGAAGGAAGAGCAAATCAAGTATGGACTTATAATTATCATTACAATACGAATGATTCGGATATATGTATTGATATGAATGAGGATCGCAGAGAGGAAATATCGACAAGTGTGTATGGTAGTGTTTATATACATTGGGGAGCAGGTATCAGTGGAGGCGTTCCGGACACAATGAGTTATTTTCGGAAGAACTATGTTTATGATACATCAACAGGAAATCCGATGACGACCTATAACAGAGACTATAGTGTTCTATCCGACAACCTCTTTATTGGCAACCTGGACATTGACGACAGATTTGCCGATTCGACAGTTGTGTGTAATAATGTGGTGTATACATCATCCAGCGATACATTTTATCAACCGGAAAATCCCAATATAATCTACAATAATCTCTTTACCGGTTATTCGTTTTTGTATCCAACTTTTGCCGACTGTACTATGTTTAATAACACATATAACACCAATCATACATCCTGTTTCGGAACAGAAAACTATGATTGCTTAGTGTATAACAATATTCTGCATGCGGCAGAGGAGACAATGGCATGGGGCGGTCCAGCAACAATATTTAGCTACAATTTCATGAACCACCCGTTACCTGATTACGTCACCGACGGCGGCGGCAATATCATTGGGGATGACCCGATGTTCGCCGATACGCTGAACGGTGACTACAGCCTTGCAGAGAGCAGCCCGTGCATTGATGCCGGTATGCCGGACGGTGATTATCCGCCCACGGACATCTTGGGTAACGTCCGTGTATGGGACGGCGACGGTGACGGAACCGCAACCATCGATATCGGCGCTTTCGAGTACGGCGCACCCTTCTGGGGCGGCATCGAGGGGTATGTGTACGAAGAGGACGGCGAAACACCGCTGGACATAGCCAAAATAACCGTCGATGGCGTTCAGTTCCCCGAGTGGAGCGACAGCACCGGCTGGTTCCGCATTCTCACCGGGCCCGGTACCTTCACCCTCAATGTGGAACGCATGTATTACGAGGGCCAGCAGGTCAGCGGCATCGTGGTGGAGCAGGGCGCGGCAACCTACCGCGAAATCACCTTGCAAAGCCTCGCAGCGCACGACTACGACAACTTCATCCAGCAATACACCATCACCATGGAGCAGAACTCGCCTAACCCGTTCAATCCTACCACGACGATCTCGTTCTCGATCCCGAAGTACGACAAGGTCGAGTTGAAGGTGTACAACATCAAAGGGCAGCTCGTGAAGACATTGGTGAACGACCACCTCGAAGCCGGATCGCACAAGGCTGTCTGGAATGGCGATAACCAGCTTGGTAAGAGTGTGTCGTCGGGCATCTACTTGTACCGCCTCGAATCGGGTAGAAGAGCTATCGCAAGGAAGATGCTGCTGTTGAAATAGAACCAAAAGCGAAACTACCGAGAGCATCCCCTATTTCATCAGCATCATCTTCTTAATGCCGATTGCTTCGCCGTTGGACTTCAACCGGCATAAATAGACACCGGACGATACTTCATGTCCAATCTCGTTCATGCCACACCATACGATTTCGTGTTTTCCGCTCGGATAAAAATCGTTCACGAGCCTCTTTACGAGCTGACCTTTGATGTTGTAGATATCCAGTTCTATTTTGCTCGCCTGCGATAATGAGAAAGAGATGGTCGTCGTGGGATTGAATGGATTGGGGTAGTTGCGCAATAATACGCCGGGCATCCCGGGGACAACATTACCATCCTCGGGAATCGCAAGGTTGTAGTAGAAATCGGATTGAGAGGTCTCGCCTTCGGTGATTTCCACGCTGAAGACCCTGTCACCCTCAAAGATATGATGCACATTGAGCGTATAAGTTTCCGGAGGCGCGCTGAAATGGAAATAGCCCAGGCTGTCGGTATATTCGCGTGAGTAATCACCGATATCCACCTTCGCGAGCGCAATCGGCTCGTTATTAACCGTATTGTAAATGTGCCCTTCGAATCCACCCTGAAAGTGAGAGCTATATTCATATGCGCCGATATCGATCAATGCAATGCCATCGTCGTCACCATCGATAACACGAATGAAATTATCTACATCGCATGGCATGTAACCGGTCGAATCATATCCGGCATCGATGCATGGGCTTTCGGGCAGAAGATGGTAGTCACCTTCTGTGGGATCAACAAACATCGGATCGTCCCCAATGATGTTTCCACCGCCATCGATGCAATCACTCGGGAGCGCGATGTTCATGTAGTTATAACGAAATGTCATCTCGCTGTAATCAAGCATACCAGGGAACAAATGCACGTCGCTGAAGATGTTATTCTCTATTATGGCTCCAACATGAGCCGATTCTGGACTGAGAGGCTGAAAATGGCATGAATCCACGGTATTATTACGAACAAACAACGTCCCTACATCGATTCCCATGCCATCGAGCCCCATCTTTCTGAAGACGTTGTTCTCGATGCTCCCCTCACCGTGATGCTCCAGATAGGTGTCGTAGAAGTAGTTGTTCCTCACATCACCGCTGCTTTCCTCGTTCATCTCGATGACACCACTTTCGGTAAACTGGTTGTCCGATATCTCGCATTCTCCGTTCGCGATAACACTACCGCCATTGACCATGGTATTCCTTCGGACATATCCTTTGGCATGCGTACCAATAGCAAAACAGCTGAATCCTACTTCCTCGCTATCAATCACCAGATTTCCGAATACATCACCCGTCATATTCGTTCGAATTTCACGTTCATCTTCGTCATCACGAGCCTGCATCGTCATATTGTAATAGTTGAAAAGCTGCGGAACAGGATAGGACAGGAGCTCATCCGGCTGATCGTTGATGAAAGTAATCCCAAGGCCGTAGAATTCGTTGTATGCGATGATGAATTCAGCATCGTTGTTCGCGGATCTGTTCCAAATGCCAATTGGCCAGAATGAATCACACACGATGAATTGCTCGAATCGATTGTTTGCGATCAGCAGCGGATCGGTAATGTCGTCAATCCAGATGCTGGTTATGTTGTTGTGAAACAGGCAATGCGATATGTCAACACGTCCGTTCTGGCAGCATAACGCCCCCTCCCACTTGCTCAGTAGGCTTGGATGCGAAATGAATGCATAGGCAATCTTGCAGTATCTGAAGATGGATTGGGGCGCTTGTTCATCGAAAACGATGTTGCCCCAACGCATGTTATCAGGCTCCCGTTCGTTACGATCGAATACAATCGAATCCTGTACCGTCCCAATCGCGTGAACCGTTCCGCGCACATACATGATCTTGGCCACCGAATCCTCGTCCTGTATCAGAAAATCCTCAACATTCTCGTACGATGCCGGAGCTGCACCGAACAAGACCGTCGTTCCGGGCATGATGGTCAGCGTAACGCCTTCATCGACATAGATATTCTGGACAACGATGTGAGGGCTGTCCTCCGGAAACCAGGTCGTATCGGTACTCAAATGCCCACCGACCTCGATTGCGAAACAGAAGGTTGCGAAGAAAGCCAGGAATCCGATCAGAACGTTCTTCATGTATTGTCTCCAGAAAACGGGAAGGCGATAAAGACCGCCTTCCCAATATAGTCTGAAACACTGATGGTTTTATTTGATCATCAGCATTTTGCGGACAGTAACATTGTCGCCGGATTCAACCTTACAGAAATACACACCGGAGGCAACCGTTTTTTCTGCACGGTCGGTTCCATCCCATGTGACAGTATGCACACCCGGATCCTGAACGTCGCTGACCAGGGTTCTTACTTTCTGGCCCTTGATGTTGTAAACCGACACCTCAACCCTCTGACATTCAGGTAAGCTGTAGGCGATTGTTGTCGTAGGATTGAACGGATTCGGGTAATTGGAAAGCGCTATTGATTCGGGAACAGAAGTACTACGTTTTTTTTCTTCTTCCCCAATGTACAAGGTAGCGATGAAGTCCACGAGCTCTTCGATCGTCTCCGTTTGTACGTAGCAATCTTCTGGAGCTTCTCCATCGTCAGTACATAGTTTATAGTAGCAATATCCGACGTTTATTGCTGCGTAAAGCGAATCGAGACCATTTTGTGGATGATCCATAATCTGTTCATAAAGCGGTAAGGCCTCTGCATAGAGTCCCTCAGCCATATAGCAGCGCGAGATCGTGTTCAGGGCTTCCGTATAGCAACGATTGGAATTCTGAATTTCAAGACCCTGCATGTAGTCACGAAGTTTCTCGTATTTTGCGTCGGTACAGAACTTTGTATCGAACAGGTATGAACATGCTGCGATCGCGGCTGACGAATCAGGATATTCTTCAACGATCTCCTTGAAAAGGTCTTCTGCTTCCCAATACATCTGGCTGTTAAACAGGTCAACAGCCTCATCGAGAAGCTCATAACAATCCCGTCCAAAGATGTAACAATCGAAATCGGGGTAGAAACGCGGCTGATCACTCGGGATAGGATCGAAGTAACCATTGAACTGATTACCGCTCACATCTGCCATCCTCGGGAAGGGGAAAACATCGGTAAGTACGAGGAAATAAAGGTCACAATTAGCATACCGATAGGAGCCATACGCCAATGGAGGTGCCGGAAGAGGTACTCCGTTAGGATTGATCGTATTATCTACGATGCTGTTAGCCCCATCTTCCAGACCAATCATGTCGCGCAAATCAGTGAAGAGCTCCGCACCGCCATTGTTGGTGAAATGGTTGCGACTTATCCCTACCACGTTGTTGGACTTGCCGATAAACCCATGCCCCCGGTTGTAGTCTATATTGTTGCTGTTGAGGTAAACAACCGAGTTTTCACAATTCAATCCTGAACCGGTATTGGACAATAGCGCATTTCCGATTTCATTGCGCGCAATAACTGAATGGCTATCTATGTTTAACGGTTCATAGAACGTAGAAATTGCCGCTATACCACCATTGCCGTAGAACTGGTTTCCTCCAAGCCTGTAGTATTGGCTATTTTCGTAGTACCCTCCAACACCGATGGTGGATCTGAATGCCGTTATAGCTCCCTTCGCACAATCTGCATAGATGCACCCATCAGATTTGAAATTAGAATATTCATCTACGATAACACCTCGTTCCACTTGATCGAAAGTAGTTGAATTCAGATTGAGTGGCTTAGCATCGCAGCGTGCGAATTTTGTGATGAGCACTTCACCCATGTCGTGGAAATAGCAGCCCTCAAGAAGCAACGCCTCATTCTCAGTCGCGTTTTGTCTACTGGCGAAGACGAATTGCTCAATTCCGGAGATATCTGCGTTGTCAAACCGGTATACACTTGGCACTTCGCCTGTCTTGATTGTTATTCCCGTCCAGTTATACGTAAGGCCTTCTTTTAGCCTGATTACTGGAGCGATCCCAGGATCTTGTTCAGTTCCAAACCATCCGCCCTGATCTACAAGAATTCGATCACCAGGTGACGTTGTAGTCGGGCGTGTGCTACCTTCGATCACGCTGCCACTACGCATGATGAGAGAGCCATATACCCATTCTTCGACATACTCCACATGGACGTCCGAACACGAACTCAGAGATAACAACGAGCCCGTATTCAGGTTCATTTCACACGTAAGGTGTATATCTGAGTCACGCAGGTATATAGTTCCATCAACTGAACACGACTGCGTAAGATTAAGAACACTTTGTGTCGCAAACTCGGCACTACCTCCAACGGAAAGAGTACCTTCAATCGTCGACTCTTCAGCAATCAGAAGCCCATCAACATTCATACGCGTTAATGAGGTACTACCCAGAAAAGAGCATGAACCACCCTCATCTACACCAATCCCACATCCTATGGTAGAGTTAGTAATATTGACAACACCACCATCCTCAGCAATAATTGCGCTTGTCCCCAACTCATTAAACGTCGATCCTGATATATAGGCAAATCCATAAACATTAATGTTTTCGGCAACATGAAACACGACTCCTGGATCGCTGTAAAATTCGCCGCCATCTTGGATATCCATCGGCTGGTGCGGACCCCAGAATTCGATCCCAGGTGATAGATGCAAAGCCCCTTGATCGACAATCTGAATACCCCAGTGCATGAACCCATTCTCCGGTACGTCTTCAGTAATATACACCTTCGATGCAACGATCAACAATTCGTTACCGGCTCCTCCTGAAGTACGAAAACTTGCAATTTCGGTGATACCGTCTGTCTGGGATAGATTCTCGACTCTGATATCATATGCATAATTATTGCGCATGATCTCGGTTTCGATGAAACCATCATTCTTGATGTTAGCAAGTCGCTCACCTGGGTCAGGTATACCCATCACGATTTCGCCATAATAGTCATTCGTTGTATGGTAAATGTGCACAGAAGCACCATCATGAACCCATACCTGTGAACCATTAACCATAAGAAGCTTTCCAGCATAATCGGTGTCGTCCGAAACATTGTAGATACTCAAGCTCACATTGGGCATCACGTGAAGTGTGTATGAACCTCGAAATTCAACTCGGTCGTATGCAACATCTGCTGTAATTTGAGTGTCAGCATTAATCTCAAGAACTCCCTGGGCCAAACATACGCTGGCGATCAGGACAAACAGAATAGATAAAACGGATTTCATAGTTCCCCCATTTTGCGTGTGAATATTGATTGATCATTTGTGATATTCATTGGTCACAGTGGTAGATTCAATATCGATAGATTAAGACAACAGCACCATTTTGACAGTTAAGCACACAAGATACATTCTGCTCCGACAGTTTCCATGGAGTAAACAAGAACCGCGAATATTCGCTAATAAATATCTTTGGATTGCCCTACCGTTCCAGTTGTATAACAAGTTCAGGATATTTGAAAACCGACATAAAGATATTTGCGTGTCAAGTCAATTTTCAAAATCCATTAAGATTTCTGATTCTGCTATGTAATTGAGCCGGTAGGGGAATCGAATCGATTTTCATTGACATTTTTTTGCTGCGAAGTAGATATTATGATGTAAGAAAATACACTCAAGGATAGAAGCATGAAAAAAGCAATATGGATTCTCATCATCGCCACGGCAATGCTGCCTATTTTCGCGATGCAACTGAGTGGCGATCCCAAAAGCTGGTCGATCGACGACTTTATCGGATTCGATCAGGTGGGAGACGCCGACTTCGCCGATATATCCTCGACCTATGCCCGTATCGAGGACGGACAACTCTTCTACCGCGTCACATTCACCGACATGACACTCCGCAAGGACAACCGTGTAACGGGAGATGCCTTCAGCAATACTGACGCCAGCATGAATCTCTATATAAGCCAGAATGGTACACGTCAGGTCTACAGCATTGGCCTCGCACCGATTTCCCAACGCAGCGGCCAAATGACCTCCCTGCGCTCACCCCAGAGCAACATGATCGAATTCGCAATGCCCTGGAATGGGGCGCCCTCCATCGACGAGATCCGTTTCGACTGCGAGGTTGTGCAGAATGAGCAAATCATCGAGAGCTTCACGGATCCGCTTACCGAAAACGGCCGCGAAGGTTCGCGCGGTGGTAATTGCGCCTTCGTTCACCACGGAAACCAGGGTCTTACCTACACGGAAGTATTCTACGGACAGTATCCGCAGGAAACCAGCGGCTTCGATGAGGTGCTCGAAGTGCATCAGGCAACTGGTATCCCCGGTAACTTCCATATGTCCGGCACCCTCATGCCGGCAGCAGCCTGGCACAATCCTGAATTTAACGATTGGCTTGCCAGCGGTGTGCAGGACGGCTATTGCGCCATGCTGTCATCCGCGCTTGGTCAACACATCATGCCTTTTGTCCAGAACGATATGAATAACTGGTCCGTGTCCGTCGAAAGCGATATGGTCGCCTACCGCTACGGTTACGAACCCCACGTTGCCTGGGTGCCGGAACGCGTCTGGCTCAACCCGGGACAATACCCTGAAGCCGGCGTTATCGACTGGCTCGGTGACAACTGGACCCAGCACGGCATCAACGCCGTGATCCTCGACGACAATCCACACCTATGGACTGGCGACAATAAAAAGATCCACTGGATGAACAACGATCAGGGCATCGTTTTGCGCGCCATCCCGATCGATAACTCGTTCGTCGGCTACATGCACTACGACGCCAGCGGTGCCATGAATTACATCAACAGTACAGGCCAATATAACATCTGCACTTACGGTACCGACTGGGAAGTGGCAGCCGAGATGAACGAGCACCACGACAGCTTTTTCCTCGACAACTACGAAAGCGTGCTCTGGTATTGCAATGACAACTACCCGGCCGTGAACGTCTGGGCGCTCGATTCCGCTATCAACAACGCTGATTTCAATGGAACCGGAATCGATATCACCCCCGGAACCTACGGCCTTTGCGGCGGTGGTGACGGCTACGGCGGAAGTAATAATTCCTGGTATACAAACTGGGCTGGAACAGCTTCCCACTCAGATTACCACGATACTCCCTGGACTTATGGTTACGTATGGAACAACGCCTGGGAGAACATCATGTCCGCACCCGACAATGGACTCTCACAACTCGCATGGTATGTTTTGATGATCAATCTGCATGAAACCGCATGGCATACCAGCGGGGAAATCGCGGACTGGGAACACCGCTACTCCGCGCATATGAAAAACGCGAACGTCTATGCCGAAGCCGCACGCTGGGCAAATGGAGACTACCAGGAAACAACCGCTGCTTATTTCTCCGATATCGATCGCGACGGCGTGGACGAGCTGGTCATGCACAACGACAAGATCTTCGTCGTCTTCGAATCAATCGGCGGACGCGCGCAGTGGATGTACGCTAAAAACAATACCGGCAACATTTGCTCGATTGTCGGCTCCGATGTCGTATATTACTCAGAGACGGACGGTGACTATAACGAAGGTTCAAGCAATCACGTTGCAGCATTCTCGGATGTTTCGCCGAATTATCAGCACAGCATCTACGATATGAACATCGTACAGGGCAGCGGAGACGAATTGATCGTCGAATTCAGCCACGAAGATGTATCGCGCACCTGCGTTCTTCAGACCGGTACCGATTACCTCGATGTGACCTACAGCGTCGCCTCTGGCGATGTCTACGTCAAATCCGGCTGGACCCCAGATCTCCTTGACCTGATCTGGTCGGGAAAATCACATCTTCAGCGCATGTGGGGCGATAACGGCGCATACGCGGGACGTCGCAACAGCGCAACCGGCGCAACCGCGGCCTACGTACTGGGTTCTGCCGGTGGTTCACACAATGGTACCTTCGAAGGTACGCTGGTCATGGGTGACGAGATCGTAGGCGGCGGAACATTCCGCTTCCTGCTTTACGCCGGTTACACTTCCGATCCGTACGACGACTACTACAACAAGGTTGTTGAACTGGACGATCTCGCGGACCAACTTGGTGACGATATCACACCGACCATCGTGAACGGAGCTGCCTACTACGCGTTCTATAACCAGCTCAATATAATCTTCAGCGAAGACGTAAACCAGGCAACTGCCGAAAATATCGAAAACTACGCGCTTGAAGGCTTCAGCTCGGATTTCGAGATCCTTGATGCCATGCTGACCCACAACCGCAAGGTCATCCTTACGGTCGATGGGCCGCTGCTGGATACCGAAACCGGCCACGTAGTGGTTACAGGCGTGGAAGACATGAACGGAAACACCATTCAGACCGGCGATAACGAGGCTGTATTCACTACCATGATCAAACCGCATCTGGTGGGAACCATGAACAGCTGGACACCGGACGATCACTACTTCGATCTGGTACCAGCCAATGGTATGTGGTCATTATCTGCGCTGCTCCCTGCTGGTACGTACGAGTATAAGGTCATCGAGACCGACGAGTGGAACGATAACGACTGGCCTGGCGAGAACCAGACCTTCACACTCGATGAAGAGACGGTCGTTACTTTCTGGGCAAACTGCGGCCTGATGCCGGAAGAAAAATCTGGCGACGAATACGTCTGTCACAGTTTGAATCCTCCCTGCGTCGTGGGTGATTTCCTATCTGAGATCGGTGGAACCGACTGGGATCAGGCCACTACTCTCACCTACCTGAACGATGATGGAACAGACGGTGATCAGAATGCAGGAGATGGACAATTCTCACGCAAGATCGCGATACCGCAGGGTAATTACGAATTCAAGATCGTGCTCAACAATAACTGGGATCAGAGCACATCCGGCAATCTTCAGCTCAACATCACACAGGACAACACCGAAGTGCTGTTCATCTACGAGATGTTCCAGAACCTGGTCTTTGTGGAATTCTATAACGAGATTGGCGATGAACAGCCCGGCAATGCGCCGAGCCTTCCCACGATCGATTCGATCTATCCTAATCCGTTCAATCCGGATGCCAATATCCGCTTCTCTATCCCGAACCGCAGCCATGTTTCGATCGATGTGTACAACATCCGCGGTCAGCGCGTGAAGCGGCTCGCTAACGAAGTACTCGACGGTGGATATCACAACATGACCTGGCACGGTGACACAGATAACGGCAAGAACGCTGGTTCAGGTGTATATCTGTTCGTGATGGAATCCGAAGGCCAGAAGCTGGTCAAACGTGCGATTATGATTAAGTAGTCAGAATCCTGGAGACGGGAGTCTGAAAAAATTGCCGCCCTTCGAACGAGGGGCGGCTTTAATTATGTCGTTGGATTACCTTCTCTTGGATCGCAGGCATAACTATCTGCGATTGACTTCGTAGCCTTTATCCTTGAGCATCTGAACCAACCCGCGTTCTCCGATCATATGACCTGCACCCACGACCACGAAATAGGTCTTGTCGGTCTTCAGAAAGCGTTCCAGCTTCTCAACCATTCCCGGGTGGCGACCATAGAGAACAGCCTCGTAAAGCGGCTTCATCTCCGGCTCGTCCATATCTTTGAGGAAGAACTCCTGCAAAACACCGACATCACCGGCTTTCCAAGCATCAAGTATTCGGTCTATTTCTTTATAAACCTCCGTCTGGTTGGTGAGTGCGTCGATTAAGCTGAGCTCCTGCAAGGAATCGGAGAATGAATTGAATAGCTTGAGCTGATAGATCAAACCCTCCAGCTCAACAATACCCTTTCCCTCACGACGTGCCCGGTTCATGAAGTATTGATCGATCCCATGATCGGCGGTGAAACCTGCCTTTGCGATTTCGTTCATCTGGATTGTCATGGAGACCATCCACGGCTTATAAATCTGCATGGCGGCAAGGTTCATTCCGTATTCCTCAAAACGGGCCTTCAGCAAACCAAGCGTCTCATAGGAGATATGATCTTTGATTGTCTCGCCATAGGGATAGGTCGCCATCGTGATCATCTCCTGCTGGATCAAGCTCTGATTCGCACTGTCCAGATCGGCTTCGACAACAAGGCTGTCCGAATTCGCGAACGCGTTCTCGATTTTATCCGGCATCGGGTAGAATCCCTCGTTTGCCACGTGAATCGAACCCAACAGATAGACTGTGGCAGTTTTCGATTTCACTTCCCAGAAAAAACCTTTCGATTGAGCATAAAGCATCGGCACAAATAGAAGCAGCGATAGTATGATCGCTTGCCGTTTATCTCTGATAATCATTGATTCCTCCCACGGCTGTTTTCAAGCGAAGTATCCCTCGGGATTACATTCTGTCAATCAACCTTTTTCGATGCATAACGGGATTTCTTTATTACGTTATAATTTTTTTCTGGACGAATCCTCCATGATGAGCAGAATTCAGGCTATGGAATAATCTGTTTGGAGGAAGCATGAGACTGATCACACGTTCCGATTTCGATGGACTCGCCTGCGCCGCCCTGCTTGAAGAACTCGGCTTGATCGACGAGATTTTTTACACGCATCCCAAAGACATTCAGGATGGAAAAATCGATGTAACACGTAACGACATCCTCGCCAACGTTCCCTACGCCAAGGGTTGCGGCATGTGGTTCGACCATCACCTGAGCGAGCACGAACGCCAGCGAATCGATTTTGATTTCGACGGCGCTAGCGAACCCAAAGAAAGCTGCGCACGCGTAATTTTCGACTACTTCATGCCCAAGCACCGGGACAAACTGGAACGCTTCAGCGAAATGATAACAGCCGTTGATAAAGCCGATGGCGGTAACTATACCCGCGAAGACATCCTTGATCCAAAAGACTGGATGATGCTGGCTTTTATCGCGGATCCTCGAACTGGATTCGGTTACCAGCGTACATTCCGTATCAGTAATTTCGATCTCATGAAATCGCTGCCCTCCAGATTGCGTCATCAAACAATCGAAGAGATCATGGGGTCTCCCGATTTCCTCGAGCGCATCGATGTTTATAAAGAACAGATCGAAGAATACAAAACCTTCCTGCGCAAACATGCACGCACTGAAGGCGATGCCATCATCCTCGATTTTCGCGGAATGCACGATCTTCCCACTGGCAATCGCTTTATCGAGTACGTCCTCTTCCCGGAACAGAACATTTCCGTCAGGTTGATCGACTCGAGAGATCGTCAGCGCGTGATGATCTCGGTGGGACACAGTACCATCAATCGATCTTCGACAATCAATGTCGGCTCGATGCTACTTCAGTTCGGTGGTGGCGGTCATCCCAGAGTGGGAACCTGCCAGGTGATGGCGGGTGAAGCAGGAATCGTACTGAATCGAATCCTCAATGAAATAAACGGATAACGGAGACATACCATGGAAATGATTGCAAAATGCGGCTTGATCTGCACCGATTGCGGAGCTTACAAGGCTACGCTCGCAAACGATAACGAACTGAGAAAACATGTTTCGGAGGAATGGTCCAGGCTCTATGGCGCTGAGATCAAACCGGAAGATATCAACTGCCGTGGCTGCCTGGCAACCGGTGACCTCTTCAGCCATTGCAAAGTCTGCGAGATCAGACTCTGCGCCATTGAGCGTGAAGTGGAGAACTGCGCGTACTGTGATGATTACGGTTGTGAGAAGATTCAAAAATTCTTCGAATTCGTTCCAGACAGCAAATCCCTGCTGGATAAAATTCACGCCTCGATATAGCCTTCCTGCACAATGATAACGCCGGCGAGCAATCACCGGCGTTTTTTTTCCGCTATCGCCCCAGAAGAATTATCCTTGCCACACATTGCGGATTCCGGTGTTTTATATCTTGCCCTAACTTATAGTAGAAAGGTAACCTTATGCAGTGGCAGCTACTTGCTTTGATCTCCGCGGTGTTTTCCGCTGGAGCCGCGATCTTCGAAAAGAAATCGCTCCTGAAAGAGGAGGCGTTGGATTTTTCCGCTACGCTCGCGATTTTCAACATCGTCCTGAGCACGCCGTTCATCTTCTCCATCGATTTCGCTAATCTCTCCTACCCGGCTTTGGCAGTACTCTACGGTAAATCCATCCTCGGTATGACCGCGTTTCTGTTCATCATGAAGGGACTAAAAAGCATAGAGCTCAGCGGCGCACTACCAATCCTGGTGCTTACCCCCGGACTGGTCGCCATCTTCGCTTTCCTGCTACTCGGAGAATCACTCACTGGCTTGCAGGTAGCCGGCATGCTGCTGCTACTCGCGGGAACCTACGTCCTACAGATGGGCCACCGCAAGAACCTGCTCGAACCTTTCCTGAGCATGGGCAAATCAAGAGCGCATCGCTTCCTGCTCGGTGCCCTGTTTATCTTCACCCTTACCTCGCTGCTCGATAAATGGTTGCTGAAGGGCTTCAAGTTGCAGCCCTATACGATGCTCTATTTCCAGCATATTTTCCTGGGATTCAACTTCCTGGTCCTCACGCTCATCACGCATAAAAGCCTCGCTCCGCTTCGCGTCACCCTGATTCGTTCCTGGAAACCGATTCTGCTCGTTTCCATCTTCACGATCGTTTATCGCTACACGCAGATTCTGTCCATCAAGGCGGGATCCGTCGCGCTAACGCTGGCGTTGAAACGTATTTCGGTGTTTATTGCGGTGGTAATAGGCGGTCAGTATTTTCGGGAGCATTTTTTACTTCGCAAGGCAATCGCCACGGCGATCCTCATCGCCGGTGCCACGATGATTATTCTTCTGTAGATTCGGCTTGCCTCTGTTGCAGTATCTTCGCGAGAATCAGGCCTGAGATGTCCGTGCCTACGTGCATGATACCAATAAACAGGAAGTCGTTCCAGATAAGATACGCCCCGGCGTATAAGGATTGGATCACGATGACCGATACTACGCCCATGATCCTGCCCTGATGCGTGTGATGCAGACCGTTGAGCGAAACAGATAGGATAAAAGCCCATATCGGCGAAACATGCAAGTAGTTGATCAAGAATCCCATCAGGAACACCCGCATGATCATCTCTTCGGAAAAGCCGTTACAAAGACCCAGAAGGATACTCTGCATTGTATTCTTGGCGCTAATTTCCTGCATGTTGAAAACATATTGTCGGTAGTCGTGTTCAAGCTGCCCCGGGATGTAGCGCTGCATGAGCCGAGTCGTCAGGGTGCTCGTGCCCATACCCACGCCAAGCAGCAACACGCCAGCCATGAACGCGACTGGATACCAATAGCAAGCCATGGATGGGATCAGCCCATAATCCTGTTGACCATTAAGCAGCAGAACCCCAGCGGGTACGATGAGGAGAATCGACACCTGGTTCTGCATCAATTCGCGAAAGAACCTCGCGAAGCGGCGCTTCTTGAGATCAACCGGCGGTAATTGCTCCGGGATCTGCTGAAATAGCCCGGCAATCCCCGATATTGTCCAGGGTATGATTTGCATGCCCAGGACTCCAAAAAACCATAGCCAGATTACAGTATTCAATCTCAACGCCCACGATCAGGATGCAGTAGGTGCGACAGCGAGTCCACCATGCGATAGCACCATGTACAAGAAGCTCAGAATCATGATAAGTATCAGGAACGTGAACATAGCGGTAACGCTGGCAGCGATTGACTTGAACAACGAGCCGGCTGTTCTTGGCTTGCTCATCATGAAGTATAGATAGGTCGGAATAACCATCGATAAAAGTGTGCTGTAGACCACGATATTAGGCACCCAGTAGAAGATCACCAATACAAGGAACTCCAGGCAGTTCATTTGCCCGAACGCGAACATGTTCAGCACGATATGTTCGGGTAACGTCAGCTTCCAGTTTTTGAAGAAAAGCCTCGTTGAAAGTGCATAGAATGGCAACATAAGGAAGTGGAAGATAGACAGGTTTGTGGAGGTCCACATGTCGATGTTGTGTTCCACGCCATCGATCATGATTTGTCTCATGCCGAGGTCTTCAGGCTTGTAAAAATAGTGCAGGGCTGTGGTGATGGCGATCGATATCAGCATGTACTTGATCGGCGGATATACATTCACCCGTTTGCCGTCGAGGTAACCGCGTATCAGTTGCCGGGGATGGAGCCAGAGTTCGCGAAAAACGTAGAGAAAGCCGCTCTCGAAGTCCCACGCATGCAGAAAGGAAAGAAGCAAGGATTTCCAGGTGAATTTCCCGGTCGAAGCCGGCTGTCCGCACGAAGGGCAGTAGTCTCCTTCATACTGGTTTCCGCAGTTCATGCAGGTGATAATCGTCTGTTCCATTCACAATTCCCAGTTTTTTCTTGAAAAACGTTTTTGATTACGATGCGTCAAGGAAATTGTTGAATGGAGCAATGTTTGAATATTGTGCGCGAGAGCTTGTGATTAGTGGCTCAGATAATGATAAGCTATCTTACCATATTGCCCACTCTCTGGCTTTTTGGGCACCTTTAGCTATTGCTCGAAGTATTTCGGGGTTCTCAGCAGAAAGAAAAGTGCCTTCAGAAGCGGTATAAATGTGCTTCTTCTTGGGATCGGATTCATCCTTAAGCATCTTTATTATACTGCTTATACTGGTGAAGTAGTTATTTTTCTTGTCATCAATTTCGAATCCATCAATTTTGAATACTTTACGACTTTTTACGAATTCTGTCCAGACGTTGGTTATTGAGAAATCGCCAAGTTCTTCTTTATTGGCTTCATCCCGAATCATTTTATTCAGTTTATCCTCAACGGCATTCAAATAGTACTTCTTCGCGTAAGGAACTTCGAAGTTCATCATTCTTGCCTCATTGTACCAAGCTGAAAAATCTGCCACCATTGAAATCCCCCCTTTGCTTACTTTTCATAAAAGTACAAAACGATTATATTATTGTCAAATTAATTTATTTGAAACCATGAAGTCTTTTTTCGACAATAAATGAGATATGCTCAACATGCGAGTGGTCGCAGCAATAAAAACGGAAAGCAAAAAACTCCTTGACATATTTCGTGTTTGCGAAATACCGCAAACACACAAGGAGATTCTATGGAATACGAACGAAACAAGTTCGATCAGCTCGCTGCGATAATCAGGGCAACCGCGCATCCCGTGCGGCTGTTCATCCTGCAAGCGCTGATGAACGAACGATATTGCGTTAAGGAACTGGCGGACATGCTGCCAAACGATATAAGCACCATCTCGCGCCATTTACAGCAGATGAAGGCCAGTGGGCTGCTGCTCGACGAGCGTGAAGGCAATTGTGTGTACTACCGGATTCAGTGCGACTGCGTGCGCCGGTATTTCGAGGCCGCCATGTCCATTCTGCGCAGCAACATTGAGCGAAACAACAATATACTATAAAGGAGTTTAAAATGGATATCAAGGTTTTAGGATCGAACTGCGTCAAGTGCGAAAACCTCTTGAAGAACGCGCGCCAGGCGGTTGAACAGCTTGGACTGGGCATCGAAGTCAACAAAGAGACCGACCTGGATAAAATCGTCTCCTACGGCGTGATGACTATCCCCGCGCTGGTTATCAATGAGAAAGTCGTCTCCATCGGCAAAGCCCTCGCTGTCGATAAAATCGTCGATCTGATCAAAAAAGCGGAGTAGCACTATGGATTGGTCGAAGGAGTGGAAGGTATTCCTTCTGATCGCGGCGATCTTCCTGGCGGCGTATTTCATGCCGGTGGACGCTTCGCGCTTTCAGAACGCGGTACTGGAATCGTTTCACCTGGTTCGCTGGTATGCACGCGAGCATGTTCTCCTGTGCCTGATCCCGGCGTTCTTCATCGCAGGTGCGATCGCAGTTTTCGTCAATCAGTCGGCCGTAATGAAATACCTTGGCGGACAGGCGAAGAAAGTGGTCGCTTACGGGGTGGCATCGGTCTCGGGATCGGTGCTGGCGGTGTGCTCCTGCACAGTACTGCCATTGTTCAGCGGAATTTACCGTATGGGTGCCGGACTCGGTCCCGCGGTGGCGTTCCTCTATGCGGGACCTGCCGTGAATGTCCTGGCTATCATCCTGACGGCCCGGATTCTGGGCCTCGAACTCGGTATCGCACGGGCGATCGGCGCGGTGGTGTTCAGTATCGTAATCGGCGTCATGATGCAGCTTATTTTCCGCAAGGAAGAGACCGCGCGTCAGCAGGTTCAGCTTGCTATGCCGGATGACGGCGAAGGCCGCACGCTGTGGCAGAACGGACTCTATTTCCTGTCGCTCGTCGGAATCCTGATCTTTGCAAACTGGGGTAAGCCGATGCACGACACCGGTGTGTGGCACGCGATCTACCAGATGAAATGGCTTGTTACAGCGCTCTTTTCCGCTGGACTGGGTGTTATCCTCACCGCGTGGTTCAACGTCAAATGGTGGAAACTGCTGCTGGTAGCCATTCCGGTAGCGATCCTGGCGTTTGCCCTGCCGTCGCAGCCCGTTTTCGCGTTCTCGGCTGGAATCATAGGACTCTCCGTTGTTCTCATGCAGGGCAAGGATGAAGAGAAAGAGTGGCTGGAATCGACTTGGGATTTCGCGAAGCAAATCCTTCCGTTGCTACTCTTTGGCGTCCTGGTCGCGGGTTTGCTTCTGGGAAGAGTCGGTAAAGAAGGGTTGATCCCATCTGAATGGATCGATCGCGCGGTTGGCGGAAACAGCCTCATGGCAAACTTCTTCGCATCCTTTGCCGGCGCGTTCATGTATTTCGCAACACTTACCGAAGTTCCCATTCTTCAAGGGCTGATCGGCAACGGTATGGACAAAGGCCCCGCACTGGCGTTGCTGCTTGCCGGCCCGGCACTGAGTCTGCCAAACATGCTGGTAATTCGCAGCGTGATGGGTACGAAAAAGACCGTCGTGTTTGTGTCGCTGGTAATCGTTATGGCGACAATCAGTGGATTTGCTTATGGATTGATTTTCTCATGACAGGAGATATTATGCATATGAAACAGATGATTCTTGTACTGATTGTATTGGCTTTGAGTACTGTTTTACTGGCCACGGAGCCGGAGGCAGTAGCACCTAAAATCACCTTTATCGAGCTCGGATCCCACAACTGCATTCCTTGCAAGCAGATGGTGCCTGTAATGGAAGAAATCGAGACGAAATTCGGCGATCAGGTCGAAGTGATCATTTACGATGTTTGGACAGCCGAACACCGTAAGTACGTCGAGCAGTACGACGTCAACCTCATCCCAACGCAGGTTTTCCTGGATGAAAGCGGCAAGGAGATTTTCCGTCACGAGGGATTCCTGCCATCGAAAGACATCATTGCACTCTTTGCGGAACATGGTGTCCAGCCTATTGCCGAGTCAACTTCCGCAGAATAACAGGAAATCACATGCTGGAGCTGTTTACTCGACTGACCGAGCTGACAAACACCAACCAGAGTCTCATTCTGCTGGGGGCGGCGTTCCTTTGGGGCGTTGTGTCCGTGCTTTTCTCGCCCTGTCACCTCACCGGAATCCCGTTGATGGTTGGCTACATGCTGAACCGTGAGAAGCATGGCCTGGGAAAGACACTCGCCATGTCCAGCCTCTTTTCGGTAGGCATTTTCCTGTCGATCCTCCTGGTAGGACTGATCACTGGCCTGCTGGGCATGATGCTCGGAAATCTGGGAATATGGGGAGAGGCGTTTCTGATAATCGTTTTGCTCTATTTCGGGCTGGCAACGCTCGACATCTTTCCGCTCATGCCAGGCTTCACAATGAAACCAGGCAAGAGAGGGCTTATCGGTATCTTTCTGGCGGGACTGCTTTTCGGTACCGGGCTGGGACCCTGCACCTTCGCCTTTATGGCACCGATCCTGGGCATAATTCTGGATGCCGTATCCACCAATCCACCGAAAGCATGGGGCCTGATCATCTCATTCGGACTAGGTCATTGCCTGGTGATTATCTTACTCGGTACATTCTTCGATCGACTTGCCTTCCTCGGTAAAAGCAGGAATACAGGGAAATGGTTCCGGTACGCAAGCGGTACAATCCTGATTCTATACGGACTCTATCGACTCTATAACTTTATACGAATCATTCTTTAAATAAGGAGATACCATGGGATGCACTTGCAGTTGCAATAACGATGAAAAGAAAATGTTGATATACTCATGCTCTGGAGGCGCGGATGTTGGCGGACTTACAGACCGTGCGGCAAGATACCTGAACCTCAAAGGCGTAGGCAAAATGCATTGCCTGGCTGGAATCGGCGCGAACTTGATGAGTTTCGTCGATACTGCGGAAAAGGCTCCGGGCGTAATCGCGATCGACGGATGCCCTGTCAACTGTACCAAGAAATGCCTGGAGAGTCACGGCGTAACCGTCACACACCATTTCCTGCTTTCCGATATGGGCTTTAAGAAAGGCGAAAGCCCTATCAGCAACGAAAATGTTAATGAAATCGTCCGATTGATCGAGCGGGAAATCTGCCATGACTAACAAGCGAATTCTCGTTCTCTGTACCGGCAATTCCTGCCGTTCGCAGATGGCGGAAGGATTCTTGAGGCAGATGGACGGCGTGGAAGCCTTTTCGGCTGGGACAGAACCTGCGGAGCGGATCAATTCGCATGCCATCGAGGCGATGCGCGAGGTTGGTATTGATATAAGCAGGCAGCAACCGGAGCATGTGTCAAAGTACCTCACACAGGAATTCGACATCGTTCTTACCGTATGCGATTCTGCAAAAGAAACCTGTCCTGTATTTATTGGTAAGGTTGGGCAAAGAATTCATCACAGCTTCGAGGACCCAGCAGGGCAATCCATCGAGAAATTCCGTGAGGTGCGTGACCAGATCGCCGAATACGTAAAAACGCTGATCTGAAAGTGCGTGTATTTCAAAAATAAAGCGGATCCGAAAAGGGTTCGCTTTTTGTGTCAATTGAGAACAAACCGCAGTACCAAATGAACGAAATTCATCAACGCAACATGGCGAACTTGACAAGCTCCAGTTCTTTTTCATTATATGGGAAACGAACTATGGAGGATCAAATGAATCGTTTAATAACTGCGTTTGTTTTACTATCATTACTAATCTTTGCAGCATGTGCACCAAAGCAGGAAGCGCCCAAGCAGGAAGCTGCCCAACAAGAAGCTGAGACAGCACAAAAAGAACTCGTTACCACTTCGATGCAGGATTTTCAGGATACCGACAATGATGGCCTGATCTCACGCGAAGAACACAAAGCCAACATGATGCGTCTTTACGATCATCGTGACATTAACGGCGACGGTGTCCAGGACGAATCCGAAGTTCTCGCGAGAATCGCGTACATGTTTAAACACTGGGATGCCGATAACGACAAACTCATTACCCTGGAAGAAATGAAAACCGCACTCGTAGGTCCCGGCTGGGAAGAAATTGATACTACAGGGCTCGAATGTCCGGACAACCCATCCTACCAATTCATGGTACTCGATCTGAACAAAGATGGATTTATCGATAAGGCAGAGTATCTTACATTTACCCAGAAACGCCACGCAGCACTCGACACAAACAAAGACGGTAACGTGGACGAAAAAGAACTGACCGAGCATATGATGAAATCACATCTGGAAAAAGACCAGGATGGCGATAAAATTGTTACAAGAGATGAAGCCGATCAGTATCGCACAAATAAATAGTCTGGCCTGATTTTCTCTGAAAACGCTCCCACCAGGGAGCGTTTTTCGTTTTTTACTCGATAGATTGTAAGGTCGCTAAATCCGAAAAGATTGACAACAAGATTCAAATCTGTTTTTGTTCGTTTTTAAAATGTGGGAGTGCCGGAATGAAAGCAGAAAATTCGCAAACCAGAACACTTTTCGACGAATATAAACTTCACATGAATCAATCGTTTAATGCAATTCATAGATGCGATCTTGAAACGGGAAGACATGAATACGAAAAAATGCGCGAGATTGTTGAACGATCGGAATTTCCTGAAGATCACGGACTGCTATACATCGTTAAGTACAAACTGGAATCAGCGCTTGAGAAAGGCGAAGAAGCACTCCAGTGGCTCGATAAGGCAAAAGAGTATTTTGATCAGACCGGTAATCCTCGCCGCTTGATGCTGGTTCACTTTGAGAAGGCAGGTAACTACTTTGCCAGAAATTTGTACGACCAGGCTCTCATCTGCTTCAATAGAGCGCTCGATTGCGCAGTGCAAATGAATGACATCGATAATCAGGCAAGCATCATGAACAATATGGGAGAGTGTTACCTCTTCATGAATCGCAATTCCCTTGCGCTTGATTATACACAAAAATCTCTTGAAATACGCAGAAAGCTCAACCAGACGGAGAAAGTTGGATTATCGCTGACTAATATCACACGCATATATAACAATCTCGGCGAATACGAACGAGGTCTTGAATATGGCTTGCAAGCACTGGAAATCTTCAAGGCTTCCGGACAAATTACCTATTATGCGAATGCACTGAATATCGTCGGTATCACCTGTCATTGCATGAAGCAATATGAACAAGCACTTGAATACTTACACCAGTCGCTGGAGATCAAACGCGATCAGAAAGACTCGATCCGCATTTCAAACACTCTTAACGGCATTGGAAATGTCTATTATCAGCTTGCTGACTACCCAAACGCACGTAAATACCACACCCAAGCCCTCCAACTGCGAAAAGATCGTGGCGCTGATGTTTTGATGAGTCGTTCACAGATTCGCCTGGCATATGTAGCATTCATGACAGAGCAATACGATGAAGCGGAAGCGCTTTGTCTGGAAGCATGCAAGCATCTTGATGACGACAACCAGATACGGGTGGAGCTTTACGACCTTTTCGCAAAAATATACAATGTAAAGAAGGATTTTGAAAAAGCATTCGCATACAAGGAGAAGCATCTCAAGAAATACATCGAGATCGCCAAAGAAGACAATCAGCAGATGTTGGCCGAAATGCGAACAAAATTTGAGCTGGAACAGCGAGAACGCGAAGCGGAGCTTTTCAAAGAAAAAAACCATGAACTCGAAGAGAAGAACCGGCTTATCCTACAACAGAAAGAAGATCTCGATAAAACGCTGAAGGAGCTTCGTCGTAGCGAGCGAAACCTCGATTTCCTCGCCGATGAGATCAAAAGCAGCTTCCAGACCCGTATCGTTGGCAACAGCACAACCGTACGCAATATCATCCAGCTTATGTCAAAAGTTGCCCGTGCAGACGCGACTTCTGTACTGATCATGGGCGAAAGCGGTACCGGCAAGGAGCTTGTCGCGCGCGGAATTCATGAGATGAGTCAGCGCAAACAGAAATATTTCCACGCCATCAATTCCTCCGCCATCTCATCGACGCTATTCGAAAGCGAGTTTTTTGGCTATGAGAAGGGGGCATTCACTGGGGCCCTTTCCCAGAAAGCCGGATGGTTCGAAGTGGCAAACGGAGGAACCCTTTTCCTGGACGAGATCGGTAACATGCCGCTGGATCATCAGATCAAGCTGTTGCGGGTGCTGGAAGAACGGAACATTGTCAGGGTTGGAGCTCGGCACGAAATACCTGTCAATGTGCGAGTAATTTCCGCCACCAACATGGATCTGCTCGAACTTGTCTCACAGAAACAGTTTCGGGAAGACCTCTACCATCGCCTGGCAGCGTTTGTGATCCAGATACCACCGCTTCGCGAACGTAAAGAGGATATCCAGCCATTAATCGAGCATTTTGTAAATACCTATGCCCCAAGACTGAATAAATCCGTACGCCGCATCGATCCGCAGATCTTCACCACGATTGAATCCTATGATTTCCCGGGAAATATTCGGGAACTACGTAATATGGTAGAACGAGCTCTCATCATCTGTGACAGTCCTACTCTGCAATTGCAGCATTTTTCCATCCCCATCAATAACATGGAGCTTCCCTGTACTGATGACGAGAATATCATCCCGCTGGAAACAATAGAGAAAACCATGCTCCTGCGAGCGTTGAAAAGAACAAGCGGAAACCAGACCAAGGCAGCCAAACTGCTGGGTGTATCGCAAAAAGCTGTGGAACGCCGCATCAATAAATTCAACCTGCGAGAAGAGTTTTAATTCATCACAGGACGAAATCGTCTATATAGACGAAAACGTCTATGGCGCTCCCGATCGATCACAACCAATTACTTATCATGCAGTTACAATAATCTTTTCTTTCTCACCCCATGATAGCCAGACGATATCGTCTTATTGCATCGTATGTAAATGATTTCACCCCATCCATGTATTGCCGTAATTGACCATCCTGCAATGTATTATATCAATTGGCATTCATTATGCATTAGTAATGTGAAAACAATGGAGTATGGATGAATATTTTACTGGTTAATCAGGAATATCTGCAATCCGAAGACTTGCAGAAAATCCAGCAAAGTCTCGATACAAGCCTGTTTTTCGCCGTTACAGGGCAGGATGCTCTTCGGCTGATCCAAAGGAATCGCATGGATTTCGTGGTATTGGACGACAGGCATGAAGAGAATGATTCGCTTATCCATCATATTCACACCAATCCGGTCAAGACCCGTATCATCCTTACAAACAGCGGAGACAAAATATCTGACACATCAAACCTAATCTACAGGTTTAAAGGATTCCCAACTGTCGATGACCTGATTCGCGTTCTGAAGTGTATCTCCGAGAATAGAGCCATGAGCACCTTGCGGGGGATCTCAGGGAAACAACAACCCGATAATTACAATGTCATCCAAGTAATAACCACATAAAGGAGTATGTACCATGAAAAACATCATCACTTTCCTTATGTTATGCATTTCCGCAGTATTACTGGCACAAGCAGCGACACTGCCCTACACTCAAAATTTCGATGCGTCATCCAGTCTTCCAGAAGGTTGGACGATCTATATCAGCGATGGGACAAGCGCTTATGCCGCACCCTATCCAGCATATTATCATTCCGAACCGTACTGTCTTTATTTCTGGAACAGTAATGCTCCATTAGAGAACAGCCATATCATCGCAGCGGGACCCTATATCAATTCGTCTGATTTCAGCAATCTCACCCTTTCGTTCTGGGCACTGGGGTATTCGGAATACGATATGCCCAGCGTGCGACTCGGTTTCCTGTCCACAGCCGATGACCCAACATCGTTCACCGAGTTCGATTCTTATACATTGTCTGGAAACATGTCATATTACTCGTATGATCTCAACTGGGTTCGGACCGATTACCAGATTGCCTACGAGTTTGTACCGAATGATGGAACTCAAGGCATGGCGCTGGATGATATCTATATCGGCGAATCTGGTGGTGTCGTCGGAGCGGAACTGCCTTACTTCCAGGATTTCGACGACTCGGAATATATGCCGGATGACTGGCAATCGTATGTCTCCGATGAATCAAACGAATATATCTATGTTTATAGCTACTATTCTCACTCTGATCCAAACTGCATTTATTACTGGAAAAGTGACGAACCGCAGGCTGGTGATTATATGTTCGTCGGCGGTCCATTTTTAGATAATGAGCAGCTTGAGGGGCAAGTTCTCACATTCTGGGCATCGTGCTACACGAACTCAACCTACCCATCGATCGGCGTTGGCTATTTCGATAGTCTGGAAGATCCCGAGAGCTACTACGAAATCGATTCATTTGAACTGACCGAAGACATGCAGAAGTTTGAAATCGAATTCTATCCCGTACGATCTATATTCCAGCTTGCGTTCCGGTTTAATTCTACGGACGCGGAGCAGGGTATGGCACTGGATGACGTTTACATTGGCGAACCCGGAGGCGACATCCAGACGGTCACACTACCATACGCAGAGAATTTCAACGAAGCGTGGTACAATCATCTGCCATCTCCGTGGGAAGCGCTTGTCAGTTCGAGTTCTGAGTATACCGAGGTCAATATCGACGAATCGTATGGTGTTGATAATTCGCCCTGCATGTATATGTACAACAGCAACGACACCTCGGAGGAATTACTTCTGATCGCGGTTGGACCGGCTATTTCCGACGAAGATTTCAATGGTACCAATAGCCTTTATTTCGAGTCATACTCTTCCGAGTATTCCGAGTCTTTTCCCTCTCTTAAGGTTGGCTATATGACAGATCCATCTGATCCGGACATGTTCATAACACTGGACACTTTTCAACTCACATCTGGATACATGAACTACGAAGTCAATCTCTTAAATGTTCTCCGAGGAGCTTCATATATAGCATTCAAGATGTGCCCAACTGAACAATACCAGAGTATCCTCATCGACAACATCGAAATCACGGATGCAGTTGCCGAACCGCAAGACGACCTGCCCTGTGAGGAAATGTTCGACTCTTGTGGATTCCCGGCTACAGGCTGGAGTGAGGAAATCGTCAATTATGGAAGCGGTCCTGGTTACGATCCTGAGTGGTCTGCTGTTATACAGAACACATATCCGAATTGCGAACCCTATGAAGGTGACTCGATGGGTATTGTCAATGGATTAAGCCGGGCCGGTGGTCAGGGTAGATATTACACACCAAGCCTGGACCTTAGTACATACGCTGCCCTGCGGCTCGAACTGTGGGTCATGCACAGCGCGGACATGAGCGGATCTCCTTACGATCAGGAAGGTATTCAAATCCAATACTCGACAGATGAAAACAACTGGTATGATATCGGCGCGTTCATTCCCCGCGCTGATGCGTCTGCACCAGCGCCCTACTGGAAAAAGCATGTGATCGATCTTACAGATCTGGCCGATTCGCCAAGCATGTATATCGGTATGCTTTCTACCTCCATGTTCAGCGGATATGCCATTCTGGTCGATGCCTTCCAGATTGTCGCATCCACACCTACAGCAGGTGGTCTCTACATTTCCGAAGTATGCGATAATCTTACAGGACAAGCTGACAATACAGGCTTCATCGAACTGGTGAACAATACAAGCTATAGTCTTGATTTGAGTGGCTATAGAATCCATACCGGTACGGCTGACGCTTTCGGCGGTAACTTTGTCGCCGATTCACCCGAGGTTTCCTACGACATACCCGATGGAACATTTATCCAAAAATCAGGAGGTATCCTGGTAATTGGATGTGGCGCTTCAGATATTGATTTTCGCAATGCATGGGGCATTAGCGGTGATTTGAATTATCTGCCCGGAACATCTGCCATGCCGATCACAAACGACTGTGCATATGAAATCTACGATCCAAATGCACGAGCAGGAGAGATCGACGCATCACCGGTCGTTTACGCTGGCGATGACATGGTACAGGAAACATCCAATATTTGGACGGCATCCACACCTGCTAACGCGACACCTGGCGAACTCGGTAACGAACAGACATTGCCCGTCGAACTCACATCTTTCTGCGCATCCGTGGTTGATGATTCGCAGGTCATGATTTCTTGGGTAACGGCTTCCGAAAGCGGGATACTCGGCTATCAGCTGCTTCGCGGTACAACCAATAGCGAATCAGATGCCATCTACCTTACATCGAGTATCATTCCCGGCCAGAACCAGACAACCGAGAATCGCTACTATTATCAGGACGAAGACATCTCCGATGAATCGGAACTCTTCTACTGGGTCGTCAGCCTGGAGCTGAGTGGAGCGTCTCAGATGTACGGGCCGGTATCGGTCGTTCTCGAGGACGGTGGCGACGAACCGGAAGCCCCGGAAGTTATTGTCGTGACACAGCTCAATGGCAATTTCCCCAACCCGTTCAATCCCGAGACCAATATTTGCTTCGACCTTGCAGGAGAAGCTGGGGAAATGGTTCCCGTTACACTCGAGATATTCAACGTTCGCGGCCAGAAGGTAAAGACACTCGTCAATGGTCTTTATCCTGCAGGAAAGAACCACAAAGTCATGTGGAATGGTACCGACGAGAATGAGAAACCGGTTTCCAGCGGTATCTTCTTCTATCGGTTGAAAACACAGACCAGAACATGCACAGGGAAATCACTGTTGCTCAAATAACGCAACCTTCCGATGCGACAAAGGGCAGCCAGATCGGCTGCCCTTTTCCTTTACGTAAGGAGTCCCTGTTTTACGGCTGATCGCTTACCACAATCTTGAAGAATCTTCTCTCCGCGTCTGCGGGATTGAGATTGATACTGGTAGCCTGCGTCGTCTGGAGCAGAGATGTGTCATCACAATAGAAATCAGGAGATTCACCTGCATAGACACGGTACCAGACACCATTTTCTTCAGGGTAGCTATTGCCGTTGAGGCCGCCTTCGGTGACTTCGTTCCAGCTGAGAGTCGCTGTATTTGTTCGGGTGCTACTGGGCAACCTCGTTGCAGACCCTGTGCGCGTGTTATTGAAAGAAAGCGTTACTCCGGACGTAGCGTACGGCGCAATGTTGTCTACCGAGTAGCCAGAGGCTTCGGTTGAGGCAAAGTAACCACTTACGAAATGGTAGTTAACCATGTAAGTAGACAGGTACTCCTCCGGTGAAAGCGAAGCGCAGGAATCGATCAGAGTCGGCGAGATGAAGGAGTATTGATTGTGCATCATGGCCGGGATTGTTGCCAGCCATGTCCAGTAGTTATCCCGTTGATGCAGAATCAGTGTTTGGTCATGATTCGGTTCAACGAATTGCTCGGGATTTTCGATAATAACTGCCTCCGAACCAATGGAGCGTGTATTTACCACCAGACGCCACACGGTGTAGAAGTTGTTCGGGCTATAGATCCAATCATGAGATGCCTTGTTCCATACGATATCGACCTGATGCCCCTGGTCACCCGGGACGTCGTTTACACCCGTGATGACAGGTGATGAGGATTCAATCGCGAAGCTCGGATACTCGTTAGCAAAGATGACCCAGATATCTTCTGTTCCGTTTTGCACCTCACCAACAAAATCCCAGCCAGCATTCATGTAAGGATATATTGTCTTCATTTCGGCAGTTGTCTTGCCAGTTCCGCCAGCGCTGATGCTTTGACCGGAAGTCTCGGTGTCCCAGAATGACGCATTGATACTCGCCCCATGGTTAACGCTCAGGAATCCACCGACAGAAGAAGTACCGGTAACATAACCATTGCTGTAGCAATTTGTAATCGTATCGCTGGAAGCAGCAGAACCCGCCAAACCACCTACGTTGCTCACGCCTGTCACACTCCCGGTGCAATACGAATCCGTAAGATATGTATAGTCCTCGCTATATCCGATCAGACCACCAGCAAATTCGCCCGTTCCGGTAACGTCGCCTGTGCAATGGCACTTCGCGACCGTTGACAGGCTGGAGTTGTTGGTCTTCCCGATTAATCCTCCAACTTGAGAGCCTCCCGAAACGGTCGCCTCGCTATAACACCCAACCATGGTACCATTAAGCCGATGCGCTCCGACCAAGCCGCCTACCGTCCAGCCATTTGTTGTACGACTCTCGACACTGCCGTCAGTATGGCAATCTATGATAGAAGTGGTGTAAGAGGATCCAATGAGTCCACCGATGATACTAGCGCCTTCCACACTTCCGCTGCTCGAACAACCGGAAACAACCGTGGAATATGTCGTGGTGCCAACAAGCGCTCCGACTTGCACCGAGCCGCGTATCACTACATTGGTCAGGTTGACATCTGTGATTTCGGCACCGTCGGTATAGCCCCAAAGCCCTACGTTTTCCGTATCGCTCCGATTGATGTAGAGTCCACTGATCGTAAATCCCTGACCGTTATAGCTACCGAGGAATGCGTCCCCCTCTTTTCCGATCGGGATGAAGCCATTGCCTCCAACCCAGCTCTGAGTTTCACTTGCGTCGATGTCGGCTATTTGCAGGATATTTCCGTTCCAGGCATTCGTGTTTACCGATAACCAGATGAGATCGTCCAAGCTGTCGATCAAGTAAGGATTACCCGTTGTTCCCTCACCTTCGGGTGCAGCGAACGATTCCGATGTACCGCCCTGCCAGGCAAAGGTCGGGTAACCGTCATTCATGGAGCTGTCCAGCACCCAGATATCATCAAAACCATTTACGGTTTCACCCGGAAAATCCCAGCCACTCAAGATATATACCAATGAAGTCCTCATCTCTGTAGACGTCAGCCCTTTACCTCCGTAACTAGTGCTCTGGCCGGAAGTCTCTACATCCCAAAACGATGCGATCGTGTTGCCGCTAATTCGAAAATACCCGACCAGGCCTCCTTCATCATTACTACCGGACACATATCCCGTGCTATAGCAGCGATTGACAGTACCTTCAAGATCACTTACCAGACCACCTGCCCAATCTCCTTCCGTATCGCCTGTGCTAAAACAATCGTACGCATTGCCCGATTCCAGATAACCAACCAGTCCTCCGGCATCCTGGCCACCGGTAACGTTACCGGTGGCGTATGACTGGTTGATTGTCGAGTTCTCTACATGACCAGCCAGACCACCGACGTTGTCATCTCCCTCCACATGGCCCGTTGCGAAAGACAAGCTGATGGATGATGTTAGCAAGTCACCAACCAGGCCTCCAGTTTCATCGTCACTTTCCACACTGCCCGTTGCGAATGATTGGATGATCGCTGAAGAGCTACAATAACCAATCAATCCACCGGCATCACTATCACCGAATGCACTTGCCGAGCTGGAGCAGAGCGTGATCATTGAGTCATAAGGGTATCCAATCAATCCCCCAGCGTAATTGGCACTTACCGTTCCGCTGCTGTGACAGTTTGTAGCGGTCGAGTATCTGAGTTCACCGGCAAGTACGCCTCCATCGTCGTTTGCATCAATATCGGCATTGGTCAAGCTCAGGTTCTCGATTGTGGCGTTATTCGTTGCACCGAAAAAACCGACATCCATTATTCCTGGATGAATGTAAAGTCCATCAATCACGTGTTCGCCACCATCGTAGTAACCGGTGAAATTCGTCGTGCTATTTCCGATGGGCCAGAAACCGGCTCCATTGTTCCAGTTCTGGGTATCATTGGCGTCGATATCGGCAGTTTGCAGAAAGTATTGGCCCCAAACCGATGGTGATGCAGAAAGCCAGACAAGATGCATCAGGTTCATGATCTGGTACGGATCCGTTTCAGTACCACTTCCCAACGGTAAAGATAACAATTCAGTGTCGCCATTCTGCCAGGAAAGAAACGGATAAGAAGCGTTGTAATTGTTAAAGAGGTCCATGTCCCATACGTCGTCCGTACCGTTTGCTGTCTCGGACACAAAGTCCCAGCCGGCATCGATGTATGTCATAGAGCATCTCATATATGAGGTCGTCTTACCTTCACCACCTGCGCTGGAAGACTGGCCTGAGGTCGTAACATCCCAGAAACCTCCAACGACTGAGTAGGTTCCAGAAGCAACACCGATAAGTCCACCGACATCCGAGTCAGCCGTTACGGAGCCGATACTGTAGCAGTGTTCAACCGTCGAACTATCCAACAATCCAACCAGGCCGCCACACGTGCTACCTGAACTGATGTTGCCTACTGCATAACAATTTGCGATTGTCGAGTTGATCGTAGCTCCTCCGGTAATGCCTCCATAGTAACTACCTTCATTATATGAGGATACACCGACCGAGGAATAACATCCTGTTATTTCGGTTGTATAAACTCGTCCTGCGATACCGCCACCACCATTTGAGGAGCTGATCGTACCGGATGTATGGCAGTTCGTTATCGTAACATTGTTGCAGGATGCGGCGATCGGGGCTGTGCGATACCTGCCTGTGATGTCGCAGTTCAGCACATGAAGATTGGAAATCTGCCCACCGGTGACCTGGCCAAACAGGCCATTCTCGTCGCTGGCTGGTCTATTGATGAAGAGCCCATCGATGGTATAAAATTGTCCATCATATGATCCAGAGAATACTGTATCGTCGTTACCGATGGGCTTGAAACCAAGGCCCCCGAACCATGTTTCGGTGTCGGCGGCATCGATATCGGCAATCTGCACAAAATGGCTGCTCCACGTCGAAGGTGTACATGAAACCCAGCATAGCTGGATCAGGGTTTCGATCTGATAGGGATCTGCTTCGGTTCCGCTTCCAGAGGGGATTTCGAGTAGGCACACGTCCCCATCTTCCCAGGCAAGGACGGGATATCCATTATTGACATCTCCCTTCAAGTCGATATCCCAGCGATCAGCCGTACCGTTAGCGGTTTCGGAAACAAAATCCCAGCCATCATCGAGAAAAGTCTGCAGCGATGTCATCTCAGCGGTTGTGAGTCCCGTTCCTGCTGGACTGGTAGCTTTGCCTGATGCTTCCATATCCCAAAATGAATGGCTTACACTTGAGCCACTAGTAACGCCAATCAATCCACCGACATGACTGCCGCCCGAAAGGGGGCCACAACTATAACAATATTGGATTGTCGTAGAGAAAGCATAGCCCACCAATCCACCGACTTGACTGCCGCCAGTCACTTGTCCTGTACAATATGAATAATTGATATGTGAGCCAGTAGCAGCCAATCCAGCCAGACCACCGGTATTTTCGCTTCCATTTATAGTCGCTGAACTAACGCAATAATTAACGGATGCACTACTTGAGAAGAAACCTGTGATTCCACCACTGTTCACGGTTGATGCATTCACGGTTCCCTCACAACGGCATCGAGTAATATTGCTGCCTTCCATCCTTCCAGCAATACAAGCAACATATCGATTGCCATTAACAACTCCCTGGACAGAACAATCGTAGATATGTGCGTTATTATGGCACTCGCCTGTAATCCCCCCCACATAATTGTTCCCAGTGATATCAATATTGGTCATATGAACATTCTTGATCCAGATATTTGCGCTTGATTTCCCAAAGAGTCCTACATAATCCATAGAGGGACGATTAATATAGAGACCATCGATCGTAAAACCCTGCCCATCGTAATCGCCGTTAAGATTGGGACTGTTTTTGCCGATTGGCCTGTAACCCATTCCGTTATTCCAGTTTCGGGTGTCGTTCGCGTCGATATCGTCAGTTTGCATGAAATCACTGGACCAGATACCTTGATTCGCCGATACCCAGAAAAGTTCGTATAGGGTGCCGATCTGATAAGGATCGGTTGAGGTACCGGTACCCGAGGCAGTCGGAAGGAAAATCTGGTCGTTTTCCCATGCCAGACAGGGGTAGCCGTCGTTGGACGAACCGCTGATGTCCATGTCCCATGTGTTGGATGTTCCGTTCTGGGTTTCCGATTCAAAATCCCATCCGTCTCCGTGGTACATGTATAGGTTTTTCATCTCGTCAGTGGTCTTCCCTGCACCACCCGCGCTGGTCGATTGCCCAGAGGTCTCGGTATTCCAGTATGAATTCGTGATTGTGGCATCGTTTTCGGATATACTGATCAGGCCGCCGACAAATTCGTTCACGCACGTCACAACGGCTGTGCTGTAGCAATTCGTAACTGTGGAAGCATCGATTTGCCCCACCAGGCCACCAACCTTATTATCTCCGCTAACCGTACCATGAGCGTAGCAGTTATCGATGCTTGCGCCACTAGTGACATTGCCCACCAGGCCACCTGTTCGATCGCCGGTACTGATGCAGGTCACATTGGCAATACTATAGCAACTGCTGATGGCTCCACCCGTTAGCCTTCCAATCAGGCCACCGTTAGCATAATCTCCGTCAACAGATCCGGACACGCAGCAATTGGTAATGGTGTCGTTATGGGAGTCGCCCACCAAACCGCCCGTGCCGTCGTTACCGCGAACGCTGCAATCGGTGAGAACGATGTTCGACAGCGTTGCGCTGTTTGACGAGCCGAACAGGCCGATATCTCCGTCAGTGGAATAGATATACAATTCGTTGATACTGTATCCCTGGCCATCGTAGCTACCGGTGAATGGTGTCGTGCTACTGCCGATGGGATTGAACCCATGGTTGTTATTCCAGGTAGTCGTCGCGCTGGCATCAATATTTCCAGTCTGAATAAAGTGAGCGTCCAGATTGTTTTCCACATCCTGAAGCTCAGCAATGTTGCTGACCTGATAAGGAGATTCGGATGAACCATCACCTCCTGCAAAGGCAGAAAGCTGAGCGACGGAAACCATGATCAATACAAGAATCATTGTGTGAAATCTCATTTACTCCTCCCGAGTATAGGTATTAATGTGTTATTTATCTTCATGGCAGCAAGTTATCGCATTCAGGCATAACGGTAGGTTGAAAAACGGACTCCGAGTAATCCATACCGACGGCGTGAAGGTTATCGTAGCGCGTCAGCATGGATGAAGGAGTACCAAAGAAGTAGAATTTGGTGTTCTTATATGCGTGCAATACGTTGAGCAAGTTTGTATCGATATCCGGTATGGACAGCATGGCGATGTCGATGTGCGTCGAATTTAATATCCTGATGATATCGCTTTTTGAAACGGAGAGATAAACACTCACTTCCGGTGATTGCAGAAGCCGAGTCAGATCTCTCTTGATTCGTTCTAAGCAGTTGAACAGTAATATTTGCATGCAGTACTCCTTTATTGAAGGAATATGCATGTTCGATGCCACTATTGTATCATATGATATAGCAGCATATTACGGATTGTATATAGAAAATTTCAGATAGCAGAGCCGGTAAAACGTTCGATTTTTGACGATTTCGTCAATTATTGCTTTTTGGGATTGACGATATTGTACTTCTTCATGCGACGCTCCATCGATTTCGGTGTCAGGCCCAAAAGCGCCGCGGCATTGCTCTGATGGTATCCTGTGTGCTTCAGAGCCTTCAGAATCATCGCCTTTTCGTGTTCATCCAAAGGAATGACGATATCGTCAAAAACCTGTTGCTGAGGAATTGAGAATGACGACAGCCGTAGCGTCGAGGTATTGGAGATAATCATTGCGTGCTCAACCATGTTCTTCAGCTCGCGAACATTGCCGGGAAACGAGTACTGGCAAAGGGCTGTTTCGATCTGTTTCTCGATTCGAGTAATCTTCTTGTTCATACGCTGGTTGAAATAGTTCACAAAATACTCGAGCAGCGGTGGGATGTCTTCGATGCGCTCACGGAGCGGTGGGATATGGATGATGAAAGACGACAGCCGGTAGTAGAGATCGGGCCGGAAGCTATTGTCTTTGATCATGCTTTGTAGATCATCATTTGTTGCGCTGATTAGCCGAAAATCGACGGGGATTTCCCGGTCGCCACCTACGGGGATAACCTTACGGCTCTCCAGTACACGTAAAAACTTGGATTGGATGTCGTAGCGCCAGGTTCCCACCTCATCCAGGAACAGTGTTCCTTCGTTAGCGATTTCAAACCAGCCGGCCTTATCCCGATCAGCACCCGTGAAGGCGTTCTTTCGGTAACCGAAGAATTCGCTTTCGAAAAGGGTTTCAGGAATGCTCGAAGCATTGACTGCACAAAATGTTCGATGGCTACGGTTACTCAATTCGTGAATCGCCCGTGCCACCAGTTCCTTGCCCGTACCGGTCTCACCGGTAATGAGAACCGAAGTATCGCTGGCGGCAGCCACCATGCTGATGAGTGACAGTAGCCTTTGCATCGGTTCGCTTGCACCGATGATCATGGAACCGAGCTGTTCGCGGTATTCCTTCTGCAGGAATTCGTAGCTGATCTCGGACTTCCGCAACTCTTCGAGTGTCTTCTCGATCTGCTGTTTCTGCGCAAGAATTTCCTCGTTTTTCTGCTGAAGCTCCAACGCCTTCTGGCGCTGCATCTCAGCTTCTTTCTCCTTCAGCTCCAAATCCAGCGCGACTTGCATCTCCGCAACCATTTGAACAAACTCAACCTCGTGCTTGAGCTCATACTTTTCGATCAACTTGCTCTGATGATAAACCAGTTTCTCCCTATCACCAGTCTCGCGAAAAAGCATGATAAAGGCTTTTTCGATATTCCCCATGTCCTTGTACTCGTCATGGGGACGTTGATAGATATCTTCCAGAAGCTCGAGCGCATCTTTATAGCGCTTGAGTGCAATATAAAGCTCCGCCAGGCTGACATCGAGATTTGTAAGCAGCCGCAGATCGCCCGTTTTCTCAATCTTCGGACGGGCCTCCTGCAATAGTGCCTGAGCCTTATCAAAGCTGTTAATCATTGTGTACGTGTGACCAAGGTTATAGAGATTCTTCGCCTCGGTATAGGAGAATCGGTTGTCCAGGCATACCGTGAGCGATTTCTCGAAGTTCTCGATCGCTTCGCTGTATTTCTCCTGGAAATAGTAAACCATCCCGATGTTGTTGATTGTGATCGCCTTATTCCTGTTGTCGGTACAATTCTGTAGCGCTTGCCGGTAATAATCCAGCGCTTCCGGGTAGTTTTGCAGGTCGGTGTTGATATTGGCAATGTTGTTCAATATCATGTGCTGCATGCCATCAAGCCCAAATGTATCGCAGGCTTCCAAGGCAAGCTTGTAGGTAGCGAGGGCCTTGTTATAAAGCCTCATGCGAAGATAGAGACTCGCAATATTGTTGTATGAGTTGACGATATCCGGCTCGTTGTTTTTCAGATTCAGGGCAAGCCCACGATTCAGAATCGGCAAGGCTTCCGAAAATCGATGCAAACACGAATAGGCAACCCCGAGGTTGTTTAAAATGTGCGCAAGATGGTATTCGTCGTTGAGCTTTTCGTAGTTCCGCATACTTTCAAGAGCGTACGGGATCGAGTCCTTAAACTCTTGGGCATCTGTATGGATTCCCACCATGATGTCATTCATCATGTGCGCTTGGTCGTTCTCACCCATCCGAAAGAGAATTTCTTTCGCCTGCGTGAAATACTCTATAACCTTGCGTTCATCCTCGTCGTAGAAGCTGACCAGCGTAAGCAGGAATAACCGGTCCGCTTGCTCCTGAAGATCATCGACAGGCTGATCCCGAAATGTTTCGGCAAGCCTCAACATCTCTTCTTCATGTTCTTCCAGCTGTTTATTGATTTGTAAATACAAACTGACCATGCGCTTGCGACCTGTCAGCGAAGCAACTTCATTTCTTGCAGTTTCAAACAATGTCATTCAGAACTCCAGTGGTATCGTGATCCTTTCATAAATGTTTAGAAGGAGTTATGTCAAGCATTAAAATATAGCGTGCAGACATCATATCTGAACGCCATGCAATGATCTTTCTTGAAGCGTTGTGTTTCTGAATGTTTATCAGAAGGTTACGGCTTGTCACTCACAACAATCCTGAAGAATCTTCTTGTTGCATCGTTGGAGCGGCTGCAATTCATTTTCTTATGGATTGTATCCATAACAGGAGATGTTATAATAACCGTAGAGTGCGTACACCATGAAATGCGTATCTTGTTACTGGATAAATGGATTATGCTCTATCTATTTTGTTGGGATTTTATCGGATTGGAAGAGTGGGAAGTCGGATTTTGGGCAAAAAAATGGTGGGTGCTAACGGACTTGAACCGCCGACCACCTGCTTGTAAGGCAGGTGCTCTCCCAACTGAGCTAAGCACCCACAAGGCTGAGACAGAATTACCAACGGCGAAATCCTGTCAAGTTATACAATTTCAATATTGCCAGTGAAAAAATGGTCGGGGTGAGAGGATTTGAACCTCAAATCATATTTGGAGATTGCACTTCCCGATATTTTTTATCCAATGTACCAACTATCTGCCATACAGAAGAGAGAAGTGGCGCCGGAAATTTGGACTAAATCCGTCATGTATAAGTGGAACCTTGCCGTCCATGCTGATCGAAACGCGATTTTCCTTGAGCAATCCGGTAAATTTAGCGCTCGTAAATTGGCTTCCCTGATCCGTGTTGAACACCTCGGGACAACCATGTATTTGCATCGCTTCCTCAACCGTCTCGACACAGAAATCGGCGCTCAGGGTGTTGGAAAGCTACCAGGCGAGTACGCGGCGCGAGTACCAGTCCATCACAGCGAACAGGTAGACAAATCCTTTCTTCATCGGGATATACGTGATATCGGCAGCCCAGACCTGATTCGGTCGGGTGATCTCCAAATCGCGCAGCAGATAGGGGCAAATCGTGTGGCCAGGATGCGATTTGCTGGTGCTGGGCTTGCGAAACAGCGCGGAGATGCCCATTTTCTTCTTCAGCGTGCCGACGCGGCGGCGCCCGATTTCCCACCCGTCCCTAAACAACATCTCAGAAAGCATCCTAGAGCCTGCGAAGGGGTATTCCAAATGCAGCTCGTCGATGCGTCGCATGAGTCTCAGGATGTGCTCTGAGAGCGGTCGCGGCTGGTAATAAACGCTGGATCGAAACAGCTTCAGCACACGGCACTGCTGGCTTACCAGCAGCTTGTGATCGCGGTCGATCATCGCTTTGCGCTCAGTTTTCCCGCTTTGATGAGCGCCTTTTCTAAAAAATCATTCTCGAGGGTCAGCTCGCCGATCTTGGCCTGCATCGCCTTCACGTCGGGTTCGTTGTCTTTGTCCTTACGCGGACCGCCGAACACCTGAGAAGCGTTGTCCAGCATCTGCTGTTTCCAGTCCGATATCTGGTTGGGATGAACGTCGAATTATTCTGCAAGTTCGGCAAGCGTCGGGTCACCTTTGAGCGCGGCCAGCGCCACCTTTGCCTTGAATGTCGCCGAGTGATTACGTCGTGGTCTTCTCATGCTCTTACTCCTTAAATACTTTCTCTTCTCTATGGTCCATCGGAGCAAGATTTCCACTTAGACGCAAGTCCGAATTTCCGAGACCACTTCTTACGAAACCCATCACGCATCAGATCACCACAATTATCTTGACATAATCTCCGCCACTGAATATAAATTGTTAACAGTATGGCTTCCGAAATACAATATTTAGGGATTTACTTAATGGATGGCAATGATTTATTAGGGTGGCAGCGTAAGTGCTTTTATCGATTTACCTCCCCACCTGAGAATTGGAACCTAGTATAAAGTGTCGCAAACCGAGAATTTGCTATTAGTGTTATGACTTGAGACTAATATCAGATCAAGCAATACTACGCATCCCAGGATGACATGCATCCAACAATTTTCACCAACACAATGAACTAAAATGACGGAGGACACAATGAAACACTCAAACATGAAGCCAATTTTGATTATCCTGTCAATTCTACTTAGTCTGATAATTGCTAAAAAACTATGGAGTGAACCTACTGGTTGTGATACGCTACAATACTCGCCACTAGTTGTGGAATACACTGTCTCTCCCGACATCAGAAACTATCAAACCGGAGATATCGTGACCGTCAACTACAGTATCACAATAGATAAACAAAATGAGAAATACATCCCCGGAAAGGAGTACTTGATAAAATTGGAAGATTACCTATTAGGTAAAGAAATGTATGGGAATATTGTCCGTAACGATGTGAACAAGAATGACATCATCTCGGATAGAAAGTCTATACATACCAACACAATCGAATTTAGGCTCCTCGAAGCAAATGATCGGTTCATGTTCATGCTAACTATATATCGCTTATCTGAAGCGTCAGATCCACTAGCCTCCGAGCTAACATTGCTGGATGGCAGCAGTTATTATGTGGATGATCAATACACTTCAATCCTTGAAAGTAAAACATGGATCGGCCATAGAGCATGGAATGACAAAGCCGGGCTTGGCGAGTTCCAGGAAGTGAATCTTGAAGTCCCAACAATGAAGCTCAGAAATCGGCCTGGTGGCTTAGTAATGGGTGTATTAGCCGGCAACACCATCTATTTGACCCCATCTGAAGGAGTCGAAATTGATCACCCTCATATTGATGGAATTAACGGAGTGCACATAGGCGAAGTCACACAAGTAGGTAATAGTATAAAGCTGATTGTTAATGGAGCAATTGGGAATGAAGGGTACGTATATTTCAATGATGAGGATTTCTATCATGTCGAAATTATTAATCATTACCCCCTATGTGGATATATCGAAGTAGAAGAGCATTCCCCATTCGCCCAAGGAGGAGACGGCGCATTCTTCTTATCCGAACCTGGATATGTTGGTAACTCGAAAACCGTTCCTGCTGTTGGAATTGTTAAGCTATACAATTTTGATGTCGATGGGAATGGCCTAGATGATGCTAATTTTGATCAATACCAACATATCGCAGACACAAATCTGTATAATAATGGATTCTTTTCATTCGGCAATGTGTCCGTCGGGTGTGCTTTGGTAACTGTTGAGTTATTCAATGAAGACGATATCCTACTATTTAATTGTCAGGATAGATGTTATAGTACAATAAAACAAGGAATTAAGCTATATCATCCAGAAGTATTTCCTCAAACATGGAATGAAGCCTATACCATAAAACTAACAATCCAGATCAACCCTTTAAGCTGGGATGATCCTCATGCAATAATCGAAGAAGAATGCCCACTTCATGTCTTAATCAAAGATCATAACTTTTGCGCAGCAAACCATGTATATCATGAATTCTATCGCGCCAAACATGTATTCAATATGATGAATACCTTAAACCCTCTTCGAGATAAACTAGCAATCTATGTTGATCAAGGTTGGCCGATCGAGCCTAAAAATTTCTATTGCTCGTCAGAGATGCTCGATGCTAAGATCCCCAATACAGGCCTAAGCGGATATGACGCTATTCACCTGAGAAGCCAACACGGTGACTTACATCCATACCAATCATTTATGGATAGACAATGGGCTGAGTGGGATTCCTTTCTTTTATTCCATGAGATGGGACATTATTTCCATATGGATCCAGTTGAGTGGAACATGCAAGAAGGGGTTTGCTCTGATCCGTATCAAAAGCCGGAATCCCATTTTGATCAATATCATTCGAACAGTGCTTTCTCAGAAGCCATTGCTGAATGGTTCTGTCAGCTTGTTAAGGCAGAAAATCGATCCGAAAAATATGATTATGTACATGCCTTTCATGGTTGGAATCCGTCATATCGTTACCTTAATCTGTGTGCTACCTACAATGGTGATAGTAGTGAATTTAAATATAGATCTCCCATTTACTTGTTCGAATTCTATGCTGTTGACAATCTTCTTGATAGCGTCTTCAGGCATCCGGAGTATAACCTCCTAATCAGCAGTAATATCAGATATGTTAACACTTGCTATCATTTCTTATGGGATTTATATGATAGCGTAATTGATTCTCCAGGTGGTAACTGGGAAAATCAATGGGGTGATATACCAAGCGATAATTTGAGCATTGATCTCCCATTGCTGTGGGACTATCTCACTCGAACATATATCGGGAACACTGAACCACAAGTAGGAAGGCGTGGAAGTGACATGTACTACTTTATTATGAACCTCAGAAAGCTCTATAAAAATAATGACGCAACGTTTAGAAAACTCAATGATGTCTCACGAATGTACCATTTTCCCTATGGGCCCGATACAGGTCTCTATGGCCATGTGCACATCTTCCCAAATGACTTCCCTGTAGGAACAACGCTCCAGGAAGCAATCAATAATCCAAGCGTCTATCCAGCTGATACCCTACTAATCCAACCTGGAACATATGTTGTTAATTCACAAATAAAGAAGGAGCTGACTATTGGAAGTCGATATTTAGATCTGGGAGATCCGAGTATGATCGAGACAACAATCTTGATAGCTGAAGAAAGCGAAGATCGAGTGGTCCATCTTCAAAATACAGAAGTATCTCTTGTTGGCCTGACATTTAGTGCTGAAGATGATGATTGTGAATACGCCATTACAGTTGATAATTCAGACGTTGTATTGTCAAGATGTGTGATGACCGACTTCCTAAGAAGCATAAAAGTGAACGAGACAAGCCATGGTGTGTTCATTGACTGCAACATCAAAAACTGCGAAACGGGAATTGATTTCAATGCCTCTTATCGCAGCAAATTCTCGATTGAAAACTCGATCTTCCAAGGGAACGAGGCAGCAATACGAGGGGTAATCTCTTCTTCTGTCGATATTGACATCATCAATTGTGTTTTCGTAGATAACGATAGGATCTTTTCATATGACGCTGGCGGCAATCGGGTCAATTCAATAAAGAACTCAATCTTCTACGAGAACGGGGACTATAACTTCAATTCCTCGACGGATGTGGCTTACTGCAATATTGATTTATCGGGCGGTGACCCATATGGAGATCCTGAAGATTGCAACATCAATGAAGATCCTTTATTTGTCGATACTGAAAGCGATTTTCACCTAATTTGGGATGAAAATCAAAAAAGCCCCTGCATAGATACTGGAGATCCTTTGATCAAAGACGAAGATGGAACGCCAAGTGACATGGGGGTTTATCCTGTCGACGAACATGATTGGGAGATTAAAACACTCGAATGGAGTGAGGATGATCCGTATGAATGGGTTTGTTTTCCAATAATCGACACAAGAACAACTGGAGAGAATGTTGCGTCAAACTTCTTCGAGGACTTGTTCAATGGGCAGCTTCGTGTTACGGACAATATTCTGTGGTATGACGTAGAGGGAAATCACTATATCGAAGTAGGCGAATCCAATGCATGGACTAATGGGGATCATGAAATATCATACACTCAAGGTTACATCGCTACAATGGATGACAATTACGCCGAAGATTTTTACAATCTAACCAAATCAGGTTTCCGGGCACCCGTTGATACTCGAATTTATCTTGAGACTAATGATAATGGTCTTTCAAGAGAAAACTGGATTGGTTATTTCATTCAGGAGAAAATGGATGCGCTGGACGCATTAGCCCCAGTATTGGATGATATATCCCAGATCCGAACAGAACGATGGGCTATGTACAAGGGACCGACAGGGTATTGGTTTGGCAATTGCGGAGAAGATGGAAATGTCCTGTGTTACGGCGAAATGGTTAAAGTCCAGTGCGTTCGTGAATGCAATTTCCGTTGGGGTGGAGACAACATCATTCCAGCTATTGATGATTTTAGGAATACTGAGTATTATTCCTTTGACAGGGAAGCCGACTATGCCGCATTATATGTTGAGCTTGATAATACTGAACGTAGCATACCTGATGAGGTTGCTGTGTTCCTGAATGGAGAATGCCGTGGTGCATCAGTAGTCCGCGACAGCATTGTTCAGATCAACGCGTATGTACTTAGTGATACGACGGGAAATGACATCGAGATTGCGCTGTACTACGGTGATCGAGCTCCAAGCAGGCTGATACAAAGCTATGCAGTTCTTGATCCGAATACAATGAAGTTGATAGGCACCAAACTCAATATCGATGACAATGGTGTATATTTTGTGAGTCTTGATATGGATGCGGAAGAAATAATTCCTGCAACAACAGCCATGGATCAGAATTTCCCCAATCCATTCAACCCGACGACAACGATCAAGTACTCGCTCAACCAGGACGGCCCGGTCGAGATTGCGGTCTATAATCTGAAGGGGCAAAAAGTCCGTCAGTTGATCAGTGCTAACATGCCTGCCGGATTCCATGAAGTCGTGTGGAATGGGAAGGATTCCTTTGGCAAGCAAGCGTCCAGCGGAATCTATTTCTATCGTATGAAAACGTCGCAGAAAACGTTCGTAAAGAAAATGATGATGATAAAATAGGTTCGGCTTTCGCGAAGCGAAAACGATACCCATGAGCGATGTAATCCCGATTTATCGGGATAATGTTAGCGGATAAAATGATACTTACCTTAAGCCCCCTCTTTGTGCAAAGAGGGGGTTAGGGGGAGTTAATTTCGGCTTTGACGCAGTCACAACGAAATGATCGAACGATGTGATTTCGAGAATCGAAATCATGTTCGTGGAAAGTTTGGAGCCAACCATGAAAAACCTGATAGCCCTGATCCTTGTCACAGCAGCGATCTCACTCTCCGCAGTCACCATCACTGTAAAGCAGGACGGAACCGGAGACTGGACAACCATCCAATCCGCCGTGAATGCATCTGCAGATGGCGATACCGTGCTGGTTTGGCCCGGAACCTACTACGAAAACGTCAACTTCAATGGCCACGGTATCACCATCGCCAGCCTTGAACTCACAACCGGCGATGAGAGCTACATTGGTACCACAATCGTGAACGGGAATCAAACGGGAAGTTGCTTTGTCCTCAATGATCATGAGCAGAATGCTAGAATAAAAGGATTCACCATAACAAACGGGAGTGGAACTGATTCCAGCAATAGCGTGTACGGAGGTGGTGTATTTATATGCACCAATTACAATATTAGTCCCATCATTGATGCGACAATTGAAGATTGCATAATGCGCGACAATATTGCATATTCAGGAGGAGGGATTTATGTAGTGCAGGCAGATCTTTTCTTGTCAGGAGTCTCAATATGCCAAAACCAAGCACTTGTTGGAGGGGGAATATATGTTCATTACGATTCAAACTTGACATTCGATCCCTCAAATCGTTGCAATATTTACAATAATACGGGCGGCGCTCACTGCGATCTTTACATTGTAGAAGCAGATCATGATATTAATGTAATAGTAGACACTTTCACCGTAAATCCGCCTACTCAATATTTCTCATATTTCTTTCATCAGTTTGATGATACTGGAGAACTGACGCACGATGTTCTGCACGGCTGGATGGAAGAAGTCAATCATGACCTGTACGTTGCTCCAAATGGAGATGATCGCAACAGCGGACTATCACCGGAAGATCCCCTCCTGAACATTTCCTTGGCAATGCGGAAAATTGCATCGGACAGCTTGAATCCCAAAACTGTGTATGTCGCTGCAGGAGAATATAGCTATGAAGAAACAAACTTGCTTCTTCCGATATCGCTGAAGGATTATTGCATCCTACATGGAGAAGGTTCCGATTTTGTTGCGCTACATAATGATCGGGGAATGCCATTTATAAGTTCCGGGCTTGATAGCCAGAAAGTACAGGCTTCTGGGCTGAAATTAGTTAATAATGGCATAAACACCAACATTTTAATTGGAATATCATGTGTGAATCAAGTGATATTAGACGATATTGACGCGTCTGGGGCTAACCATGATAGATTTGGTACCTTATATATCAATGAAGTAGATAGTTTTACACTCACAAACTCAAGCATTCATGACAACATTGCGGAAGATAGGCCGGGAGCTTACCTTCTATCCGACAACACAGTTATTCGCAATTGCAAGTTTTACAACAATCATGCAATTGCTTCAGGAGAATACGATTTTGGGTATGCCCATCTATACGTTAGCATGCGTGGAGATGCTCTTGTGGAGAACTGCACGTTCGGTAACGGCTCATGTCAATCCCCATGGCATAGCCTCGCTTTATCAATAGGAAGCCGGCAAGGAATGGAGGCGCATCTTACTTTTCGTAACAACCTGATTTACAATAACACGATGCCTACTGAAAGTGTTGTGACTCTACGCTGCCTTGGAGGTGTAGATATCTATAATTGCACATTTGTTAACAATAACGCCTCGTTTGCCACACTCGATGTGGGGTGGGAAGAAGTAAATGCAGCTAATTGCATATTCGACGACCTCACACAATATGAAATCACACTACCATCCGGAGCTAGTGCGCAGCTTGAGAACGTCCTCAATATTGATCACTGCAACATCAATGGAGGCGAAGCGAGCATATATGTACCGGATGTTGAACTTTGCACACTGAACTGGCTAGATGGCAATATCAATGCCCCACCAGACTGGAATACAAACAATCCAGAGAGTCTTTTTCCCTACCGTCTTCCAGCAGGTGACCTCAGCATTGATGCCGGCAGAGCGGATACAACAGGGATGTATCTTCCGCTATATGATTTGCTGCTCAATGACCGCTTTGTCGACGGTGATCAGGATGGTATTGCCCGTATCGACATGGGTTGCTACGAGTACGATCCAGATATGGCAACTCAACAGAATATCCCACCCTACGAATCAGGATTGACCAACTATCCGAATCCGTTCAATCCGAGTACCACCATCCGTTTCACGATACCAACAACCTCTACCGTCAAGATCGCAATCTACAACATGCGTGGACAGAAAATACGCGACTTGGGCGGCATCACATATCAAGCCGGGTATCATGAAATCGTGTGGGATGGACGTAACAATCGGCAATCGACGGTCAGTAGTGGTGTCTATATCTGCCGTATGAGATACTCCGGTAAGACGTTGTATCGCAAGATGATGATGATGAAATGAATTTTTCTATAGGATAGGATCAGAAACGGGGTTAATGTCGATATGAATTTGCCAACGTAACAAAACACACAACCGAATTGATCAGGTGGAATTATGAAGAAGCTCATTCTGACACTCTTCATCGTATGCTTGTCACTGAATATCTGTGCTACGACCGAAACATGGACAACGGATCATGTGATTTCCGTAACAGAGGAAATTGACGCCGATGACGTATTGATAATCGACACGTCATTCAATCAGCAACCGATAACGATTTCTTTCTTTGCCGGTTGTGGAATGGAGGTTTATGGGAGCCTTCTTGTCTATGGATCTGAGGATTATCCTGTCTATTTTACAAGTGCAACCGGTTCAACCTATTGGTCGGGAATCTTTATTGATCTAGATGAATCAACATGTACTGATGGCGTTGAAATGGAGTATGCTGTAATCACAAAGGTATATGCTCCATTAAACACGAATGAGGCCGCAATCAAAGTTAATAACAGTGATATCGATGTGAAGCCAATTGTGTTGAGCCATACTACCGTTCATGACAACCAGGGATACTATGCTGGAGGATTATTGGTATTCAATGCAAACAAACTGGTAATCGACAATTGTGAATTCTACGAGAATGATCCAATATTTGTCGGAAATTTCAACGGTTATGATCTTTATCACGGTGGTGGGGCGATTTCGGTCTTTTCGAGTAATGAAATCCAAATTGATCAGTGTGACATTTATAACAACTGCAAATCGAAACATTATGAGTGGGATGATGATGATCGTGGTGGTGCAGGGATTTATATACAAAGCTCTGATGAAATGAGCATAACAGATTGTGCCATCTATAATAATATCAGTCTTGGACAATATTACGATGCCGAGCAGGGCATTTTGCTTAACGATGGCATGGGCGGAGGCCTTTTCATAGATTATTGTTCTCATGCATCAATAACTATCGACAACAATGATATATATGGAAATGAGTGTACGGCTGTAGTGAACTTGAATGACTTCGAAGGCATTATCGGTGGTGGGGGTATAATGCTTAAGGAGATTGCAACTAGCACTGGAACAATATCTAACAATTTAATTCACCACAATATTGCTAATGAGGGATGTGGTGGCGGAGTCAATTTGTGCCAAATTACCTATTGTGATTTGGAAATATCGGGAAATGGGATATACAATAATGAATGTACGATCGATTTTGGTGGTGGGATATTTCTAACTGATATTGAATACAACCCCATTACGATCACGGATAATGAAATCTTTGAGAATTGTGCAGTAGCTTGTGGAGGGGTAGGAACTTGGTTTTATAATCAGGAGATACGAGACTGTAGATTTGATTTCAATAACAATAATGTCTATTCAAATTCAGCAGAGTACTGTGGTGGCATCAATATAGAATGCTGGAATGATGAAAATCAATTTCAAAATAATATAATCCATGATAATATCCAAAGCAGTCCAGAGAACGGAGCCGGAGGTTTAACAGTTTCTTCCGATAATCACTTCTCTGTTAATATCAGTGGATGTGTGTTTTATGATAATACATGCCCAGAGACAACAAGTTCAACACACTGTTCTTCGGCAATTTATTGCACAAGTTGTACATCGACGCCTGGCGTAACGATATCGAACTGTACAATTATCGATCATGCAGACCTTCCCATATTATCGGTGAATTCCAATATCAATATCAACAACACGATCTTGTGGAATCCGAGAACAACCGGATTTTATCCAGGTTTGGAGGTGAAGCATAACAATGTAGGCCAAGTTACGGTTATATATTCTGATGTCCGAAATGGGACATCCGGAATTTCTCCAAGTATTGGCATTGAATATGGAGCCTCGAACATAGAAGTCAATCCATACCTTGGTGAGACAGTCTATAACGACTATACCTACTACTATCCGCAATGGGACTCAAGCGGCAGAAGTCCCTGTATCGATGCTGGAGTTCCTCTATTTCTCGATGATGACGGTACACCGATCGATATCGGCGCCAATCCTGCAATCGCACATACAATCGATACGTGGTCGTTACCGAGAACAGTCGATCCTTCCGGTCTCCCTACGCAATGGCGCTGGATGTGCTTCCCTGCCCTGGACCGCATCTGCCAAACTCCCGATTACGATATGGCGGAATATATGCTCGAGGACATCCTATACACGACCATCCTAAATCATTTCGAATGGATGCCATCCCAACAGACTGGAAGACAATATATTCAATATGATAATTTTCAATGGACAAATGAAAACCACATCTTCACATCCCAGCAAGGCTACAAGGTTCAGGTGGTTAGCACAACACCGGTCGAGCTTCCTGTCACCGGGACATTGCAGAACTCGGCGACGCAAGTGACCCTGTATCGTGGCTACGAGAACTGGGTTGGTTACTTCCTTGATAGTACGGAAAATGCTATCGAAGCATTGGCGGTGATCGAAGACCATGTTACTTCCGTGCAAGCTCAATATTGGGCCTTACAGAGATCAAATGGAAAATGGCTGGGAGATACGAAATCGGAGCTTGAATATGGCGACATGGTAGTAATCTGTGTTGATCAGGATGTAACACTTACCTGGACATCGTCGTCCCGTGGAGGTACCGATCGTTCCTTCCAGCATCCTTATCTCTTCAGCTACGAGGAAGAGGCCGACTATGTTCCGTTCTATGTTGAATACGTCCCCGTGGCGGAATACGAAGAGATGGCGATCTATCTCGATGGAGAATGCGTCGGTGCGAAAGTCTGTGGCGATTCTCTGACCCAACTCTGTGCCTTTATCTTCGATGAAAACGGCGAGGTAGAAGAAGGCGAAGTGACATTTGCTGTGGCGACAGGAAGGGGCATAACCAAGAGTCTGGGTAATTACATGCAGTACGTCAATTCTGATCTCACACTGGTCGATTCGGAGATTGATCTCTCGGATGGAAGAAGTTATTATCACATCACGTTTGAGAATGACGGTTCGGATTCTTCACCGGTCTTTGAGACTTCCCTCTCCAATCACCCCAACCCCTTCAATCCCTCGACGACGATCGAGTTCTCGCTGGCAAGCGACGGAAAGGTATCCATCGAGGTGTTCAATGTCAAAGGCCAGAAGGTCAAAACACTGCTTGACAGCACGATGCCGGCAGGAGAACATCAGATTGTATGGAATGCAGCAGACTCAGCCAGCGGTGTTTACTTCATCAGACTCCGCACTGATGGCGAAACACGCATCAATAAGACGTTGCTGCTGAAATAACCCCTATCCCGACCTTTCCCCTACAAAGGGGAAAGGAGGCGGGTGAAGCCTAATATTGCCCTTCCTTAAATCCCTCCCCTGTTTAGGGGAGGGTTAGGGAGGGGTTATCGACCCGGAGACACCATGAAAAACCTGATATTCCTGTTCTTTCTGACAGCCGTACTCTCACTCTCCGCGACCACCCTCACCGTCTCCCTCGACGGCACACAGGACTACACCGTAATCCAGTCCGCGATCAACGCGTCAGACGATGGCGACACCGTGCTGGTTCATCCCGGGACCTACTACGAGAACGTGATCTATAACGGGCACAACATCACCCTCGCCAGCCTGGAACTGACCACCGGAGACCCTCAATATATCCATACTACCATCATCGACGGCAATCACCAGAATAGCTGTGTCCGTATCTGCAATGACGAGGAAGAAGTTACTCTACGCGGCTTTACATTGATCCACGGCTCGGGTTGCCCGTATTATGATGGTACGATTACGGGTGGGGGAGGGATCTACGCAAGCTTTGTGGGAGATGTCTATTTAGTGAATTGTCAGATAAAATACAATTATGCGACAGGTGGTGGTGGAATATTCTTCTATATTACAGAAGGAGCTCATTTTTCAGGTATCTCGGTTCACGACAATTTCAGTTATGAAGCAAATGGAGGAATTGCATTTGCAGATGAGACTAATGTAATCGAATTTGACGCAAATAATCTATGCAGTGTTTACAATAATTTTGGAGCGGGTGATATCTATTGCATGAACATCAACGAGTGCAATGTTGTCGTCGATACTTTCACCGTTGCTCAGCCCAAGCATTATTTTGCGAATTATGGTTGGTGGCGATCGGCTTACGAAAACCATAATCCTTATACATTCGATATTCAGCATGGGTATATCGAACAGGTCAACCAGGACTTGTACGTCTCTCCGGATGGTGACGATAACAACGATGGTCTATCGGAAGGATCGCCACTCAAGAACATTGCTGTCGCACTGAACCGTATCGAGTCGGACAGTCTGAATCCAAAGACCGTCCATCTTGCAGAAGGTACCTATAATCTGTGGGATGGCGAACGATACTTTCTTGTAGCCCCAAAGCAATACGTTAATATTATCGGCGCAGGCATGGAGAAATCCATCATTGATGCAAATGGATACTGCTGTGCACTTACCATGTTGCGAGAACATGGTGATAATATATTACAGGACTTTTGTGTTCAAGGAGTATATGCACTTTCAAATAGCACTGCTCTTTATTGTAGCAGATCAAAAAATGTGCAATTTCTCAACCTACTAATAAAAGACAACACTACTGACAGTCATGCAGGACACTATTTTGTCCATGGCGAAAACGTACTCTATAAGAATGTTCATTTTCTGAATAATACGAGCACCATGTGTTATGGTGGCATGGAGTACGAAGGTAGAGACGTGACATTCGACGGTTGTGTTTTCGATGGGAATTATGCAGGCAGTGACGATTTCTTCCCTACCGCGGCCTTGTTCTGCGACTACATCGAAGGCGATCTGATCCTGCGCAACAGTATATTTCGCAACAACTCCGGCTATTCCACAAACGGCAGCTACTCCTATATCGCAGTGCTGGACTTGCATCCGCTCCACGAGGACGAAAGCCGGATTATTGTGGAAAACAACCTCTTCTACGACAACGCAATGGAGCCGGGCACCATCTTGCTGGTGCAAAACCACACCGGTGAAGCCCACATCAGCGGAAACACCTTCGTCAACAACGCATGTACGCGCAAAATCATCCTGCAAAACGGAAATGCAGAGATGTACAACAACGTCTTCTGGGACAACTCCGGGTACTACTACAACGTCTATGTGGAAGACTGGGCCGGGACGAACTACAACGTCATTATGGACTACAACGACATCGAGTACGGCCAGCAATATATCTATCACGATGCAGGAGACGAATTCCTGGACTGGGGCGAGCACAATGTCGATGTCGATCCAATGTTCGTCAGCCAGTTTGGTTACGATTATATGCTGAGCGCGGACTCGCCGTTGATTGATCAGGGGCAGCCCGAGCCCTGGGAAGAGCTTCATCCATACGATCTTCTCGGCAACGAACGCATCTGGGACGGCGATGGCGACGGTATCGCGCGCATGGACATCGGTTGCTACGAATACCAGTACATGGCGCCACCGGAAGAACTTGCGGCAACACAGTCGGGGCAGGATGTCCTGTTGACCTGGGATCATCCCGTGCGCAGCCTGAACGGCTGGAATATCTACCGCGACAGCAGCTTTGTGGCGCTTTCACCGGCGGAAAACGGCACCCAATACACCGACTTCGGCGCACCCACCGGCGACCATTACTACTATGTCACCGCGCAGTACGGAAACATCGAGTCCACGCCTACCAACACCGTATCCATCAACGTGTTATCCACCGAAGACAACGTTACATCTCCGACGTTTTTCCTCTCCAACCACCCCAACCCATTCAATCCCTCGACGACGATCAGCTACAGCATCCCGAGCAAGACAGACGTCAAGCTCGCAATCTACAACATTCGTGGCCAGAAGGTAACCACGCTTGTTCACGAGACACAAGAAGCGGGGCCGCACTTGATCACATGGCAGGGCATCGATCACCACGGCAAGCCTGTCTCCAGCGGCATTTACTTCTATCGCCTCGAAACCCAAGACAATCAGCTCGTGAAGAAGATGATGCTTTTGAAATAGACTTCAATAATTATGCATATACGGGAAAGTACTGGACAACTCATTGCCATCAATCAATTATGCACTGACATTTAGCTATTATTTCTTGATTCACAGATACTTGGAGGCAATATGGTCAGCAAGATATCACGTATCCGGAATTTTGCTGTTTTTCAGGATTTCACATGGGATCAATCGGTTGTTGATAAGGAAGGTAAGCCTCTTACATTCAAGAAAATGAATATCCTGTATGGACGCAATTACTCCGGCAAGACCACCCTTTCTCGCATCTTTCGTGCATTCGAAACTGGCAGGTTATCGGAGAAGTTCGACAATCCTGAGTTTGAACTGGAGATGGATGCTCCACCACACCTTACCAAATCAGATATCACCAACCACAGCGAAATCATCCGAGTGTTCAACGAGGATTTCGTCAGAGACAATCTACGTTCATCGCGAATCAAGATGACGGCATCGAGCCTTTTGCAGTCCTTGGAGAGAAGAACATCGAGATTACACAAACGATAGAAAAACTCGAATCGGAACTCGGCTCAGCTGAAGAAGGAAATGAAACAGGCTTGCGGAAGGATTATTTAGATGCAGAAAAAGCGTCCAAACACAATAAAATAGTTTTTGAGAATGCGAATAATGAGAATATGAAAAGACTTACCAACAAAGCAAGAGATATAGCAAATCAAAATACTAAGTTTGGAGACCGATCATATAATAGACCCAAACTCGAAGCTGAAATTGAGAGATTGACCGCTGAAGGGTTCAGAGGTTTGTCACCTCAGGAGAAAGAGCGGCTTTGGAAGACAATCAAGTACGAGGAGGTTTATCTGAAGGCGTACGACAGCGTCAACAACGCGAGAGGATCATTGCAGAAACATCTGGACTTCTATAACCGGAAGCGACCACACTCGGCCCACGGTGGCTGCACGCCTGATGAAATGTATCGAAAAGACTCGGAGCATCTACCCGATGCAGCATGACATCATCACCGGCAAGGTTCCACTTATACATGACGGATATCTGTCCAAACTACCGGCGCCACTTCTGTATTACAGAGCAATATCTCCTATATCATGCCAATTTTCATAACTGAGAAATCTGGAGATGAAGCTGTCACGAAATCGCATCCATTCTGTAGAGATTTTCTGGTGCAATTTCATCAGTATGATGTTCTTAGAGCCGTATTGACCAACCTTGGCAATCTTGGATATTTTGGTTCAGCGATTCCAGGATTCAAGAAACGGATAGAAGTTGCTGGGCTTATCCGCCAGCTTGGTGAAGAAAAAAAGCATTTCAGAGCTAGTTCAATTTGCAGACATTGTTAAGGAACACTATTCGGAACGGATTGAAAGCACAAAGATCAGAGAGGTAGAGAGGGGGTGCTAGCCAATTACCTACACGGAAATCAACGAATAATGAAAATTCCCGATGGACTTAAACCCATGACGTGATTTCCCTGATTTGACTTATTATACAACCCACTGCAAATGAAAGAATTGAAAATTGAAATGGTCGGGGTGAGAGGATTTGAACCTCCGACACCTGGTTCCCAAAACCAGTGCGCTAACCGGGCTGCGCTACACCCCGAACATGCAAGACAGGTTTCTCGCTGGGATTTCTGTGTCAACAAAAAAGATACACTACCCTCTCGAATCTCTTGACGACAACGGCTCGTTCGCAATCCTTGAGTAAAAGGAGGAATCGATGCTGGTAGATCAACATAGCCTCTCCAAAACACTTGATAATGTGAACGATCTCGTTTTCTGGGGAAAGCCGATCGACGAATCGGAACGCCTGGAAGCAAGTCGCTGGATCGCCGGACAATACGAAAAACCGCGCAATTACCGTGGCCTGTTTGCCCCTACCGATCAGGATTACAATAATGGGATCCGACTATTCACAGGCGAGCGTATCACCTCCGGGGCCGGAACTGCTCACATCCTGAGTGAGGAAGCTGGAAGAGCGCTGCTTCTCCTGGGTAGCGATATCAATGAAAGCGTACGCCAAACCCTCCTTTCCATGATCAGCGTTCACGACCAGCCCAATCAGCCGTGGGGTCTCTGGTGCTGCGGAACCTGCTCGGCATCCCTATGGCGGCACCTTGCAGCCGGTGGCGGTGATCAGCAGGAAGAGCGGATGATCAACGGCCTGAAAGACCTCACTCGATGCCGAAACGATAACGGGCGATGGCGTAAATATCCATTCTATTATACCGTTCTTTCGCTTACAGAAATGAACGTCAATCCTGCTATCAACGAGCTTCGTTACGCTGGAAAAGCTATCGAAAACGCATGGAAACGAAGCAAGCAGAAAAGCCAATATGACGCAAGACGCAAAGAACTGCTGGAAAGGGCACTGAAGCTGATATGAAGCGGTTCATTCTTGTTGTTGCCACAATTCTCCTCCTCTTCGGCTGCGCCGAGAATCAACCCGATGGTCCACTGGATAACGAAGCAGAAGTTATCGCCGCAAGAACATGGCTGAAGCTGATCGACGCAGGCAAGTACGGCAAGAGTTGGGATCAGTCATCTACGCTGGTTCGTGACGCCGTCACGCGGGATGAATGGATCATGACCATGAATAGCCTGATGAAGCAATATGGCAAACACTCTCAGCGGAGCACGGATTCGATCGAGTGGTCATCGATGCTCGACGGAGCACCTCAGGGTGATTATCGCGAAGTCCGGTTTTCATCGAAATGCGGTGATGTAGAGATCAGCGAAACGGTTACATTGCAGAAATCTGGCGATGAATGGCTGGTCGCGGGGTATTTTATTCGGTAGGCGCGTCTGGCAACGGCTCGGTGTGATATGGATAATATCGCTCGATAACAAAACCCGTAACATGCACGACCGGGATAACAACATCAGGGTATTCTGGTGCGTTCTGCAATGTCTCGTACTCCACTTCCATCTTGAAATTAACGATCGCGTTCCCACCCATCATCTGCGCCTCTTTATACGCGTGCTCCAGAACAACCTGATAATCGATTTCGTCCACGTCCCAATCGTAGTATTCCAGTTGTTGTATTCCCGCTGATGATGCCTCCGGTGATGGCGCATTTAGGTTCTTACACACAAGCCTGGCTTCAACATTGTACTTGAATTCGACCATTCCGATTGAATTGTATTTGCCACTGTAGCTACGTGGCGTGAACAGGAAACCTCGCTCAGTAAACGAGCTAAAATCGAGAACTAGCGTCTCAAATCCTTCCGGTACATGCATCAGAACAGGCATATGTTGTTCCATCACACATCCGGACAGAATGAGCACGATCGCCATGATCATTATCTTGCGATGATTATTATCTCGGCTCCCTGGCATTCGCTGTAATTCCCTTCATGTAAAATACCCGGCAAAGGATTCGTCAGTATTCATTCAGCTAACCATAAACGTCAATCAATTATTGTTTTCTTTATCCGAATTGTACTTATTCAGGATGCGAGTAAGCTTCTCTGCTCCATCATGATTCAAGTGATCGGCATCGTAGAAATCAGCTATGGTGAACGAATCGCTGTCGTATAAGTTCAGGTAATCGCAATTCCCGAATGTCCGAGCCACACTCTCAGCCGTTTCGATTGTTCGCTCGACAACCTCGCTGTTCAGATGCGGATTTTCACGATAGGTCTTGTAGGCGGGTAACGTTAGCAGGATTACTTTCACATTTCGCTTATCAGCCCAGGAGATAATCCGTTTGAGCGTGGCGACGTTTTCTTCGAAAATCTCCCTGTATTTTGGGGAATGTATGTTGAAATTTGTGTGGCGCCGCACCGCGTCATCGGCCGTCAATTCCAAATCTCGCATCTTACCCGGACTGTAAGCGATGCCCCATCCAAGCCTGGAGCATACCAAATCTTGCTCGCCTTTCAGGTAGTAAGCGTAAAGAATCCCAACATTGATCTTGAACTTCCGCGCAAAGAGTTCTATATACTGTCCGAGCCCATAGCCAGTATGAATGCCGTAATAGAGCGAATAGTTGTTTTCGCGCCAATTTTCCACGCTGTCCTCGAGCCGACCGTAAAGCGTGAACATCGAAATAGGAAGGTAAAGTGTTTTCAGGCTTGTTAGCTGATTCTCGTATTTCAGGATGAGCTTCTCATCGAATTCCAGAGTCTGCGATGGATGACTCAGGTTGAAGGCGTCGCCCGAAAGATAATCGGGATCGATTCCATAGAAGGAATGCGAGCTCCCCATAATCAGTGTATTGATACTGCCGCCACGAGTTTTCATATAGGTGCTTTTATACTTGTAGCTGTTGTCAACGCAACGCAGTAACAGTTCCATACCAACCGCCAGAATGAGGATCGGCGAAAGAAACACCAGTAGTTTAACGATAAACCTTTTCATACCTAAAACTGGAAGTAGATAAACTGTTGATCGGTGCCACCAAACCAGAAGATTGCCAGCACCAGTGTGTAGTACATCGCATATCGAAACGGTCTTACCCACCTCAACCCAAATCGTTCGAGCGCATATTGCCCTTCGCGGCCAATCCACTCAACCAGAAACATGATCGCGCACAAGATCAGCACGACCAGCGCGGTGCGCATATTGCTGAAGCTCGGTCTCGCCATGATCGACGCAGAGAACAGCCTGCCAATGTAACCAAACGCATGGGCCATGCTCTCCGCCCGAAAGAATATCCAGGCAAAAACCGTCAGCGCGAAAGTTATCAGCATCGAGACAGCCTCCCGGAAGCCCGGCAGAAGCTTGCCACTCGCGACGGTATCCAGATTCTTTCGGTTGTTTTTCGTCAGCATCAGCGGCATGAAGTAGATGGCGTTGAGCGTACCCCAGACGATGAACGTCCAATTCGCGCCATGCCAGAATCCGCTCACGATGAAAATGATGAAGGTGTTACGAATCTTCATCCACGTACCGCCACGACTACCGCCTAGCGGGATATAAAGATAATCCCGGAACCAGGTGGAAAGCGAGATGTGCCAGCGACGCCAAAACTCGGCGATATCGCGTGAGAAATAGGGAAATGCAAAGTTACGCATCAGTTTGAAGCCAAAGAGTCGGGCAGTTCCAATGGCGATGTCCGAATAACCGGAGAAATCGCCATAGATCTGGAAGGTGAAAAAAAGTGCACCCAACAGCAACGTCGATCCGCCAAACGAGCTATATTGATCGAAGATTTGATTCGCGAAAATGGCGCATTGATCCGCGATAACAACCTTCTTGAAGAGTCCCCAGAGAATTTGCCGCAAGCCATCTACGGCGTCCTCGTATTTAAATTCACGCTTTCGGTAGAATTGCGGAAGCAGGTTTGTCGCACGTTCGATAGGCCCTGCAACGAGCTGCGGGAAGAAGCTGACGAACGCCGCGAATTCTATGAAATCGTCGGTTGGTTCCAGCTTACGTCGATAAACATCGATGGTATAGCTCAACGTCTGGAACGTGTAGAAGCTTATCCCGACAGGAAGAATGACGTTCAGCGAATTAGCTTGAATCTCGAAACCAAAGAACGTGAATGCTCGCAGGAAGTTATCAAGAAAGAAGTTGTAGTACTTGAAGAAGCCAAGAAAACCGAGATTGACCACGATACTGGTCCATAGAAGCAGTCTGCGCTTGCAAGGTGCAGTCACCCTTTTCAGCCTGCGACCGACCAGATAATCGACGACTGTGCTGAACAGGATCAGTGATAGAAAACGCCAGTCCCACCAACCATAGAAGACATAACTAGCCACGACCAGCATAAAATTCTGCAGGCGCAAGCTCCGATTGGTTACAAACCAGTACAGGATGAACACGATCGGCAGGAAAATCGCGAAATCTATCGTATTAAACAACATAATCTATTCTATTCATTACATATTGAAATTTGTCGTAATTGATCACCTCCCGTAGCGGTGTCAATATTTTCCTTGAAACGGAGATTCAACTCTCAACGCCTTGATCCATTTCCGAGTAAAACCTGAAATCAGGAATGACGTATCTGCCTTCATCAGCTAAGTTTAACGGATGCAAATTATTCTGCAAATCCCTTGATGGAGCGGGTTAGCAGATGAGCCAGGAAAAAAAAGCAGGAAAAGCTGGACAATAAACCCCTATCCGAGTGCTTTTGTTTCGCATTCATGCTAATAACATGATGGAAATCGCATAGCACAGGAGTAGAAAACATGGTTTTAGAAAATCCTGAAGAAACAAAAATCCAGGAAGGACAGGTAACAGCAGGCGAAGAAGCTGTTGAAGTTACGCAAGCAACTGAACCTGTTGATGAGAATCAACCCATTGAAGAAACTGAGGAAGAAGAAGATTTCGGAAAGATGCTCGAGGAATCGATGCCTCGCACATTCGAGATCAGAGAAGGCGACGAAGTGTCCGGCACGATCGTTAATATCACGGACCTCTACATCTTCGTTACACTTGGCGACAAGCTCGACGCGATCGCCGAAAAGACCGAATACCTGAACGCAGAAGGCGAACTTCCGTTCAAGATCGGTGACGCCCTCAGTGGTTACATCGTTAAGAAAAGTGATACGGAAACGATCATCGCCAAGAGCTTTTCCAAATCTCACGCATCCAAGACCGTTCTTCTTGATGCACACGAGAGGAAAATCCCCGTTACTGGTAAAGTCGTAAGCATCATCAAGGGCGGCTTCACAGTTAACCTTCTCGGCGCAAGAGCATTCTGCCCAGTTTCGCAGATTGATCTTGGTCCGGTTTCCGACACCTCAAAATACATCAATCAGGAATACGATTTCGAGATTACCGAATACAGCGAAAGCGGACGTAATATCATCGTTTCACGTCGTGTGCTTCTTCAGAAACAGCGCGAAACATTACGCAAGGAAACGCTCGATAAACTCGAAGCCGGCAATATTCTCAAGGGTAAAGTTACCCGCCTGACCAACTTTGGTGCATTCGTCGATATCGGTGGCGTTGAAGGTCTTCTTCACATCTCCGAAATCGCCTGGAAGCATGTCGAATCTCCGTCCGATCTTCTCAATATCGGCGATGAAATCGATGTCAAAGTCATCCGCCTCAAAGGCAACAAGATTTCCCTGAGCGTCAAGCGCCTTGAACGCAACCCCGCTGAAGTTGCTATTGAAGAGCTCCAGGAAGATCAGATTGTTAGCTGCCGTATCGTGAAAAACGAGACCTTCGGTTCGTTCGCTGAGATAATGACCGGCGTTCAGGGCTTGATTCCGATCTCCGAAATGCGCCGTGGCAGAAGAATCGGTCATCCGTCTGAAGTCGTCCAGGAAGGCGATCTCGTTCAGGTAAAGATCCTTCGTATCGACCGCGAGAAACGCAAAATCTCGCTCTCGCTCAAAGCTCTTGAAGAAGATCCATGGGATAGCATCGACCAGATCCTGACCGTTGGTCAGACTGTTCATGGAACCATCGACGGCGTCTCTGACTTCGGCACCTTCATCAAGGTCCGCGAAGGCCTGACAGGACTTCTTCCCAAGTCGAGAATGCGTCTCGCGAACATTAATCACACCAATGAACAGATTGGCGAAGGAATTGACGTCCTCGTTCGTCAGATCGACTACGACAAACGTCGTATTTCCTTCGATCCGACCGACATCCCCGGTGATGTCATCGAGCGCGAAGGCGACCGTAACTGGCGCGCTTATGCACGTCAGAAATGGGATCCGACTGAAGGAAATCCCTTTAAAGATATCGATGTCTAATCAACATTTATAGGTAAATAGAAGCCCTCATCCATCAGGACGAGGGCTTTTACTTTATCGTGTATTTTTCATCAGTCGATCGTTATATTCTCAAGCCGTGTGGGCTGCTCAGCCTTTAATCGGGCGATTCCCTTGATCACTACATTATCGCCAAACGTTATATCCCCTTCGACCTCCAGCTTGCGACATTCCTTCAATGATGGCGCTCCCGTCTCGAAATGTTTCAACAGACCGCCGATATCGCCGTAATATCGATCGTCGAGCTTCACGAAGGGTATTGTCTCCATTCCGTCAATCGGAGCGATTCTCCAGGCCGTATCGAGCTCGTAGGCATCAGACCAAACAACGAGCAGATCGTTGGTCTTCTTTACTGGGGCAAATCTTCTTCTCGGGACGGCAATCGCTTTGCTTCCCTCAAATACACCGATCGCCGCACCCATTGCCGTTTCGATCTGATACACCGGCACATCATCCACAACTTTCGGGTTTAGAATCAGCGGTAATATCATCACATTGTCGTTCTCGACAAGTTTCTTTTTGAGCGCTTCGAGATTCACCCACAGATTGTTCGTGTTGAACCATTGATAAACCTGGATATCCTGAAACTCTTCCACTTCGTCATCCGGGCATTGCGCCGCTTCACGCAGAAGAAGTTGACCATTTTTATCCTGTGCCAGGTGACCACCTTTTTTATCGATGTCCAGCCTTCTGCATACTTCCATGGCAAAGGGGATGTCGTTTTCCGCAAACCAGTTCAGAATCTTCTCATCGACAGTCGCCCCAAGGTTATCCGCGTTCGATACAAACATATAACGATATCCCATCTCGAGCAGCTTATCAAGGATTCCTGATATCGCCATCGCCATGTAGATGTCACCGTGTCCCGGCGGATTCCAGTTATTCGACTCATTCTCGCTTTGAAGCGGAGCAAGATTTTCACGCTTTAGCTTCGGGAATTTGTTTTGCACAAAATCAAGCGGCAGGTCGCGTAAAACAAGCTCGGGATATTTGGCAAGAAAGTCAATCGTATCGTCGTGGGTGTTGAAGCTATTCATAAAGAGAAGCGGGATATCTTTGCCTGTAGAATCACGAAGCGCCAATACCTGCCTGGCGATGATATCGAGAAACGTATATTCGCCTTTTACCGGCAGCAATGATTTCGCTCTCTTTAGCCCCATACTTGTCCCAAGCCCACCATTCAGTTTAACATAAACCAGTTTTTCAAGATGAGACTTATCTATTTCAGGAAGCTGGTCATAACGCACGACATTCTTGTCCTCAGGGGAATGGATTTCATCCTTTGACAACTTGCCTGTAGCACCCTTTTTGATCAGTTTGTAGTATTCTTTGAACGTGTCGATTACGATTTGGTCCAGGTCTTCATTCTTCATGATATCGCAAATTTTATCGATATTGGGATCCATTCTACCTCCAGCTTACAGCACTTTATTGAATTTATTACCGGTTGTATGTATGGAGTCAATAAATACCGATCGAACAAGATCTGACAACAAAAAAAGGCTGGCAAACGCCAGCCTTTTTATAATGAATGCAGCTATCTGATTATTTCAGAAGCAGCATCTTCTTGATGCTCTTGTAGGAATCGGTTTCGAGGCGATAGAAATAGATACCGGAACCGACATTGTTACCATTGTCGTCGGTACCATGCCACTTAACGTCATGGCCGTTAGCTTTCGCGTCGAATGTTCCATAAGTCTTCACGACCTGACCAAGAACGTTGTAAATGGTCAGACTTCCGGTTTCGCCTTCAGCGATATCGAAATGGATCGTGGTTTCCGGGTTGAACGGGTTCGGATAAGCGTTAGTCAGCACTGTGAACTGAGGCATAACTTCCTGGTTCTCAGTGACAGTAACGGTCTGCGGACCGTGGAAGAAGGTCATACCATTGTTCTCGATCGCTTCGATCCAGTAGTAGTATTCGCCAACTTCAACTTCGGAATCAATCATTTCGTAGTCAGCAGTCATGCTGGTGTTTGTGGCAGCGATAACGGTCGGGTTGACACGGATAGCGTCGTTCTGATCGTTGGTTTCGCTACGAAGCACGTAGAAGCCCATCATGTCAGTTTCGGTTTCGGTCGTCCATTGAAGGAGGACGTTACCTTCCTGCATGAAGGTAGCTGCGAATGTGCTGAATTCAACCGGCAGGGTTGCGTCATGAACGGTAATCTCGATGTCGCCACCAACGCGGCTGGAAAGACCCAGATCCGAAATGGTGATGATACCGGTTACGTCGTCATAGCTCCAGGTAGCCGGTTCGAACCAAGAACCGCTGTTGTTCACGTAGAGGTTGGTGATGGTGCGACCAGGACCAACGTTCAGGGTGATAACACCGTTGAGGTTCGAAGGATCAGAGGCGTCGATATTGAAGCCGAACAGGAATGTAGCATCGGGCAGCGGAAGTGCCGGTGCGCCAAAGCTGTAAAGAGTAGCGATAGCGTCTGTCCAGTCAACAACGATGAACGCAGCAACGCCAGTTGCAGGGTCGATGATGACGGTTACGCCAGGAAGGTCGATCTGTACAGGATCTGTACCGTTGCAGTTTCCACCGTTCTGAGAGGCGTTTCCGCCTTCAACGTAGGTTTCAAATGACCATTCAAGAGCTGGACCAAAGTCACGGCTCTTGGTGGATTTGCTGAGTGTACGGACGGTCATGTCGGTCTTGAATGAACCAGCCGCGCGTGCGGGAGGTGCATAGTGCGGGGTAACCATTGCATAGTACATGGTGCCCATATCAAGTGCGCCAGGAATGGCATACATGAGGTCTGTTGTTTCTGCATTGTCGATAATCGGTGCAGAGTAGTCAGCGTTCATCGACAAAGTTACAAAGTAGCTTGTCGGAGCAACGCCAGCTTCCGGAGCATCCCACCACAGGTAAGGAAGCTCGGTTGCAACACCGTTGGAACCGTTTGCAGGATAAGGATTCATAGGCATGTCTGGTGCCCATTCGTTTGCTGTAAATACGAAACCAAGGTAATCTTGATCGATCGCAGCAGCGTAGAAGTTGGTCGGATCGAAGGTATAACCTTCTTTTGCCGGGGTGATGGTTACTTCAGCGCCAGCAACAGCTGTGAATTGCCATGCACCGGTACCGTCGGTAACAACTTCAACCGGATCAGTGTTGATACCGGTAAAGGTCACGCCAGCCATACCAATGTTACCACTGATAGTGTAAGGGGTAGGACCGGTTGAGCCGAAGTTGATCGTTCCGATTTCAGTGATTGCGCCAGAACTGTGAATAAATGTACCATTCCATTCTTCGCCAGTTGAGTTTTCTCTCAGGGTAACGTTGATGACATTACCGCCCATGTGAACGAGCATCGGAGAAAGCTGGATCGAAACGGTACCATCGGAGTAGTTATAGCTGGAGCCAGAAGCGTTATCAGCTTGTTCGGGCCAGTTATAATAGTAGGTTCCGAAGTTGTAGGTTTCATTGTAGAACTTGTACCCCATATCATTGTGGATTGTTACTCCATCTTCAAAGAAGGAATAGCCAACCATAAGGTGCGGCGTACCGGGTTGTGCAAACGCGAAGCTTGCGATTAAAAGCAAGAAGACTAAACCTAATGTTTTTTTCATGTCTTACTCCTTTATTTCTTTCTTTGCTACATTACTGTTTACAGGAGTCTGGACGCGGACTGCATTACGGACAGAACCATTCCAGCCAGTATAAGCGGTGTTTGAGTAAACAAGGTAACCACCACCAATTTCGACTGCGAAATCAGTACCAGGATAGCCAACAGCGTGCTGTGCCCAAGTACCAGCACTCCAAGTAACGATAGTCGTTACATCTGTGCCGATATCGGAAGCCAGTTCGCTTGCCAGTGTGAGGTCGCTACAATCAAGCGGAAGCATGATCTGGGTGTAGTCTGCACCGACGATATCGAAAGCAGCGGGAGTTCCCACGGTACCTTCAGCATACCATACGACCGGGTTAGAATCACCATTCGCGACAAGGTAAGAATTGTCGTCAGCGACAGCGAAATCAGTACCAGGATAACCAACAGCGTGCTGCTGCCAGGTACCACCGCTCCAAGCAACCACGGTTGTGATGTTGGGGCTGATTTCAGCGGCAAGTTCGCTTGCCATGGTAAGACCTGAGCCAAACGGCAGTGCGACCATACCATAGTTGTTAGCGTCGATGGTGTACTGAATGTACCCTACGACATCACTGGGATCTGATTCCAATGCGAAAAGCATTGAGAGTCCGAAAAGTACAAGTAACGGTAAGATAACTCTTTTCATTCGTTCCCCCTTACAGGTTTTATTTTGTCAGTATTAATTTCCCCATTTATTGCCGTCATTATTCTTGTTCATATAACAAGCTTGTCAATCTTTTTATTTTGCGGTCGACCGTTTTTTTCGGTCGACCGCATAAATCGACCTATTTCGTTTCCTTCACTTCTTGGCGAACTTCAGGATTAGATTGCGCGCGGAGAACGACACTGTTGCCAAACGATACGATGAAGAACTTACCGGTTGTAAGAGCTTCGGTGTATTCTGTCGTAGCAGTTTCTGTTTCCAGAGTCCAGTTATCCGGGAATGTCGCATAAGGATCTGTGCTGCTGTATACTTTGTAGTATTCAGCGCCCTGCACTTCATCCCAGTCGAGCATCAAGTTAACACCGTCCTGACTGTTGGTAAGATTCAGCGGTGTGTAGTAGTACATGATCGCAAATTCATCCTGCTGGATGTAATCCGCGTCGAATTCATACAGTACGGCATCTGTACCGGTACTGTTTTCGATACCGATGGTTGCGCCGGTCATATCGAAACCAGGATAGAAGTACTTGTACTGCATTTTGATGTTACCGTTTTCGAACAGGATCAGCTGAGCTGTCAGATAATATCCGTTGTCATTTGAGTCATATTCGCCATAATGATCGTATGTGATCACATGAGCGTTCATCTCATCGATAACCGCATCTTCCACGAAAATCGCCGGTGTACCGTCAACAGGAACTTCCGCAGAGTTCAGGTCATCCCAGAACAGCGCGATCAGATCATTCGGAGTCGATGTATTCGGCATTGTGGTATTGGTGAAGGACAGCGAGTAGTTTTGGAAGCTGATACCGCCATTACCTTCAACATAGTATTCGGTCTTCGTCTGACCATAATACGGGAAGTCGAAACCGATTGTGATAGGACCAACTTTACCATCATCGCTAGGAAGCGTGATCGATTCACGGGTTACGGGTTCGTACCAGTCATATTCTGGTCCAGCAGGGTTCATGCTGCTCATCCAGGTGTAGTAGAAGTTCAGACCTTCACCTTCGGTACCGATAGCAGTTGTTGTTACTATAAATTCGGCATACATGGTAGGATCGCCATCAGATGTGACCGTGAGTGTCGGTACATCAGTTTCGCCACCAGCGCCTTCAACGATAACTTCGATTTCCGCTGTATCTGCGTCACCAGCGACGATAGCGATTGATGCGCCATCAACCCAGCTTGTTGTCCAGTTGTTGTTGGCCACGCTGAGTGTATAGGTATCATCGATCGAGCCAGTGTTTTCAATGGTCACTGTATAGGTTACAGTATTGCCAACGTAGCCGGACAATGCGGTAAAATCGATTGTCGCTCCGAATTCATAGGAAGGTACACAATCGGTTGAAATAAGCATGAAATCAGTTTTATAGCTGTCGCTCTGAGAAGTAGCGATAATTGCAGCTGTATCTGTCGTGTAGTTTGAAGCAAGTTCGTCCACATGAACCTTCACATAGATGGTTGCCGTTGCGCCTGCGTCGATTAAACCGGTATCGGTAATCTGGCTTCTACGAGTTCCATCTGGAGTGTTCCAGAATGTCGTTGTCCATGTATTACCTTCAACAGTCAAATCGAATGTATCAGCAGAAATACCTGTATTCTGAATTTCAACAGCATACATCAGATCGTTACCTGCAGATTCTGCGCCAGTCTGATCAGCAGTTATGAACTCGACATCATACGGAGTCCAGGGAATCAGTCTGAGATCGTCAATGATCCACCAATCAATGTTGTAAGATGGGCCATCGAAGAAGAAGCAGAACTGAAGGTGATCGGAACCTACATCAGGTGTGCTGATGGTAATATCGAGTTCTGACGGATCAATAAAAGCACCAACCATCGACCATGCGGTGTTCCATGTATACCCACCATTTGATGTTGTAGCAACACCAATATCGTAGCCGCTTGAAAAATCGGCAACATACTGCTGGATCAGCAGCTCAAGCTGGGTTTGACCAGATGTGTCGATCATCGGAGAAACGAGACGGCTCATGCCATCGAATGACGGATCGTAGTAGAAGTAGAGTTCGGGGGTTTCGCCACCGGCACTGTTTGAAGCATTAAGGAACCAGTTATCTTCACCAAGTCCCTGGGTTGTCCAAGTTGCCGGAAGTTCAGTCAGTCCATCCCAGCTTTCAATATATGGGAATGCTTCCGGTGTTTCGGAAGTTACGATAGGACCGGTTTCCGAACCAGTTTCGGGGAATCTGATGGGTCCCTGATCAGTGTTGGCTGTAAAGTAGTACGTATGAGTACCGACAGCCATCGTGGAGCTATAGGAATAGATACCGTTGCCAGCAACGCCATCTTGAAGAGTCATGTTGACAGCGCCGAATGGGTTGCCATCACGCACGAGCTGAATCGAGGTCGGAGCTGTACCGGCCGGGTGGAAATAGTGCACGGACCATTCATATGCCGTGTACTGGTGACCGGTTTTGAAGTTGATGTCGCCATCTTCGAAGACCGGAGTCGTCGGAGGAACGATCATGTCGGCACCCATATCCCACGGGGTTACACGGGTATCGCCATCAAAGTCATCCATGAACCATGCACCGGTGTTAGTACCGGTCTGGTAAGCTGCAGAGTATTCGGAACCGATACCAGCGATATGCAGGTCAGTATTGTCAGGATCATTAAACAGAGGATCGCCTACGACAGAGTTGCCATCCAGTCCGGAAGCAGTCTGCCATGCAGCCAGATCAGTATAGACTACATCTGAATCCGCAAGATAGATGAGACCAAGTCCGTTCTCGACATAGAAGTCGTTGTGATCGGAGAATGTATTAGGATGAGTTGTCAGATCCATGACGCCGATGTAAACACAGTATCCGCCACCAGCATTATGGTTGAGGTGGAAGATATTATTTACAACTGATACTTCATCATCGCTGATGAGCATACAGTAGGTTCCATCATAACCGTTAGAGTAAAGCGGATAGGTCGAGTTGTTCCAGAGAACGTTACCCGAGCCAACGCCACCGCCATCGATACGGATCTGCTGTACGAGGTTGTTGCTGGACATGTTGTTCCAGATCAAGGTGTTTGTACAACCGATTGTACAGATACCCATCCAGCCATTGTAGTTGGCGTTACAGTTGGAAATCCATACTCCATCAGTATATTCGGAGCGGATACCAGCATTTGAACCACCTGTAAGTGTGAATCCATCAATCCACAAGTAATTAGCAGACTGCAAGTACAAAGGTGCAACATCGAGACCAGTTGAACCATCGACGATTACTTCGCCGCCCTGCGGATAGAAGTGAACCATGTTCGATGCATCTGGACCGACCAACGGACCAACAAGAACCGCTGTTTCTTCGTATGTACCAGCCGCTACTTCGATGTTGACAGGAGCGCCATCGGTTCCAACCATTACAAGAACGTCGAAACATTCCTGAAAGGTTGTGAAATCACCGCCACCAGCCGCGTCGATCACATAAGTTCCCGAAAGGGGAACAAATACGGTAGGACCATAGAACGGTGTTGTAGGCGCTGTTTCAGGAAGAACTAAACCTGAGCCTTCCGCTACGAAGTCAAAGTAGTATTCGTGGCTTCCACCGGAGAGGGTGGTAGTGTAAGTGAATGTCTGCCATGCGGTATAGTCGGGAGTTCCAGCCGGCGGTGTCATGGCATAAGAAGATCCATCGATAACGACATCATACTGAGTAGGTGCGTTACCAGTCGGATTTGCGTACAACACTTCATAGGTAAATTCGGTGTCGCCCATGCCATTTTCCGGAGAGACTGTTCCACTCATCAGGGAGGCTTCGGATACAGGCGGCAGGTAGGAGATCACGAGATAAGGCTCGTATCCCGCATCGTTCCAGCCATACCAGTTGATATACCAGGACGTACTGTTGTCACGGCTTGCCATACCCATAGCAAACCAGCCCTGGGTAAGCGCATTCTGGCAATCTGTAACCGCAGTACCGCCAAGGTTGAGTTGTTTCCAGCCGGTTGCATAGCTGCTGGACTCGTTCTGGTACAGGTAGTAACCTGATGATTGCTCGGCAACGATGTCAGCTGAAAGAGTAGCTGCATCAGCGGTAAGCGGATCGCTTGTGAGCGGAGTCATGGACCAGTAGGGATAATAGGTCGCATTGACATAACCATTGAACTGGATGTTCGAAATGATCGATCCTGCTGGGATGCCAGAGACGTCGAACATGAACCAGCCGTCTTCTGTGTTATAACCGCGAACTTCATTGTTGTCGGTTATTGCAGAACTGGTTGTGGTTCCTGTCCAATTCGCAACACCTTGCGGATAGACGGTTGCATCATCGCGTGTTCCGATTGCCGGAGCGACGACAAAATTCTGCTGAGCTTTGTTCAGCATTGCCATTTCCTGAGCAGTAGCCTCACCATCTGTTGCTCTTTGTTTCATTTCAAAGAGCAATGAAGGTGACGGGTTTTCGATCCGTTTGGTTGGATCGTACGACGTTGTAGTACTGGCCTGTACCGCGACAAGCGCCACAGACATCACGAATAGAAACGCAATCAAGACAACTGTTTTTTTCATGTTTTCCTCCTTACGTATGCCTTTGCGTGAAATAGATATATTGATCATGAAAGAACCCCATAAGCGCGCAGAAATTATGAATGGTTCCCATGAAATATCCCCATGAATGGTAATGAATTTTGTTGCTGATATGCCGTCAGCCTGATATAAAACGGTAAATCGAATAACAAGATACTATATTCTCCCCTTTTATGTTGCAGGATTTGAGGCTCATCTGATGTAAATCCACCTTGCCAGGATGGTTTCACCTTCTATAACAGACAGAATTTGATCATATGACATTTAGTTTGTCAAATTTTTTTTTGGTTTCACACATTTTTTTCAAAATAATGTTTCCCCATTCACATTATCCCGGCATGCAAAAACAAAAAAGGGAGCGAGTTAGCTCGCTCCCTTGATATTTTCAGGCTTGATTACTTCAGAAGCATCATTTTGCGGATTTCAGAATAGTCCGCAGTTTTCAGTCTGTAGAAGTAAACACCGCTGGCTACCGGCTTACCGCTATCGTCGGTTCCGTGCCAGACAACCTTATCGCGTTCTGTTGCCTGATGCTGGCTGAAGAGTTCCTTCACGCGCTGTCCCTTGATATTGTAGATCACCAGGGATGCATCGACCATTTCGCCTTCGGTACCCTTAATGCTGAAGTGAATTTCAGTTTCGGGGTTGAACGGGTTCGGGAAGTTACCACTCAGAGCAGTTACATCGTAAACAGCCGGAGGTGTGACAGAACCTTCTTCAACGATCGTGTAGGCCGGTCCGTGGAAGGTCGTGTATCCGCTGTTTTCGTAGCTTTCTATCCAGTAGTAATAAGTGATATCATATTCGATATCGCTATCTTCGAACTCGTAGTTCGATTCGGATGAGCTGTTGTGCGCCACGATGATATTGCTCGTAAGACGAACTGCGCTGTCGAGATCGGATGTCTCGGAACGATATACGTGATAACCCTGCATATCGCTTTCAGATTCAGTCGTCCAGGTCAGCATGACGTTCTTGCTCTGATAAGGCTGTGCGAAGAATGCGGCGAAGGTAACAGGCAGGGTCTGGCCCGGATCGAGCGCACCAGGAGTCGCATTGTCAGCAGGACCAGATGCCCATGAATCGTTGACTTCCTGAACCACATGTTCACCAACGGCAACATCTGGCGTGCTATCGACCGAACCTGCGCGAGTTGCCGGGTTATAGAGGTCGTATGCAAAGCCGGAAGTCAGTCCGAGCTGCGTGTCGCCAGAAATGTAGTTGATCGGATCCGTGATACCCCAGGCAGCTATGAAGGCCGCATAGGATGCGCCGCCACCGATGATGAGGCAACCATCCGGATCAATCGTTGTGTTTGCGGGAATGGTATACGCGTAGCCGGTCGGTGTGAAGTTACCGAATCCATCATCGTTACCGACACGGACCTGCCAGCCACCGATATCGACTGTGTAGTTTGTCTGGATGGTGATTTCGATGAAACCAGTGGAAGCATCCTGACCAGTAGCATTGTCGCTGACTTCGGTGATGAAGGTTTCTTCCGGAACTGCGGGTGATTCTGCAACTGTAATGTTATCGAGGCAGATACCGCGTCCATATGTCGCATATCCTTCAAACGCGAGCCAGTAGGTCGAGCTGAGGTTCGGAAGATCGAGAGATTCTTTTCTCCAAGTCGTGATACTTTCCGTGTAGTGTACAAGTTCTACCCATGAACCGCCGGCAGAATCCTTATAGTACACTGTCAGTTCGTCCTGATCGGGTGACCACAGCGGTTGTGTGTGGTAGAATGTCAGATGAGCCATGGTGTATCCCGTGAAATCAATCATGGGAGTAACCAGCATGGTCGTTACGTCAGAAGTGCTGTAGAAACGAGCATTATAGCTTCCTTCGTACGCATTTGCCGGATATCCGGAGCTACCGTTCTGGTAGGTCCAGTTTGTTGTTCCGGTCACATATTCCTGGCTCCAGCCATTGGGAATCAAGCCACCGTTTTCAAATCCTTCCATCCACGGAAGTGTTGTAACGCTGGGATCGTTCTCCACGGTAAAGGTCCAGGTCGGCACGCCGGTCGCTTCGCCGTTGTTATTATATGGAGTAACCTGCCATGAATAGGTCTGATTGTATTCGAGGTAGTTTACACCATCGTCGCTGGGATCGTATGTAAGGACGTTACCGAGGTCAGCATCCTCGCAGACAAAGGTAGGAACTGCGCGAGTACCAGACATATACCACAGGCTGAGCTTGTAGCCGGTAGCGCCGGGAGAAGCGTTCCAGGTCAAGTTTGTCGCCGCAGAGACACCGGTTTCAGCATCGGTAGGACTTACCAGTGTTGTTGGGTCAGGACCGGTCAGCACATCGATGATCGAAATATCGTCAAGGCATACGCCATAGCCGTAATCCTGAAGTCCTTCGAATGCAATATAATATGTAGATGTTGTATTCGGAAGGCCGATATTATCAGCAAGTGTCCAGTCAGTAATGCTGTCTGTAAACTGAACAAGCTGAGTCCATGCGCCGGCTTCGGTCGTCTTGTAGTAAACCGTCAAAATATCCTGATCGCCACTCCAGTCAGCCTGAGTGTGGTAGAACGAAAGGATCGGATTGGAGAGTCCAGATAAGTCCAAAGGAGGCGTTACAAGCTTGGTCGAGTAGTTCGTCGAGCCACTTCCATAATAGAAGAATGCGTTGTAATCCCCATCGTGTGCACCAGCTGGATGACCACTCTGGCCGCCAGCCTGGAATGCCCAGTCATTTGATCCATTCACATATTCCTGTGACCAGCCATCCGGAATAGATCCGCCATTTTCGAAGCCTTCAGTGTAGGGGAAATCATAGATTGTCGGGTCGGGTATGGTAACAAAGCTTTCGACAGTGCAACCGGTTGAATAACCCATGCTGTTATATCCCAGGACATACCAGTAGTAGGTTTGTTCCACGTCAAGAGCTGAGCTGATAGTATAGGAATCCACGAAGCCAAGTGTTGCACCGTTAATTAAGTTCGTGGGCGGATTATCTGTTCCGACATACAGGAAATATCCCAACGGTGCGCCGTTTGCATGAGTCCACTCAAGTGTAGGAGTCAGCGATACACCGGTTACACCACTGATTGGGGAATCGAGTACCGGGCAATCCGGAGCGCTTGTAACTTGCTGAACCAGAATATCGTCGATGAAGAGATATGTGTTGGTTCCATCTGTAGCCGTGGATGTGCAGTGAAGACCAATATAGAATGGGCCTGCTCCAATCGGCATAAAATCCATGACTGCAGCTGAATAGGCATATTCAGGGTCAGCTGGGAGCGTGCCGTTGAACAGCTCGTTCGTCATATTGGAGGGATCCTGCTCAGTTCCCCACCATACTTCCAGCTCCTGGTCACCATCGATCGCTACATAGTAGCATGCAAGCTGATAGAGGCTGCCGGACGTAAAGTCCAGAGCGGGTGAGAACGCCCAGTCATCGGCATCAGACGTAGTATTGGTGTTGATACCCATCGCATAGGTTCCATCGTGTGGAAGTCCTGAGTAGAGCATCCAGTTTTGGTCGTCACCGTTATTGTTTAAAATATAAGTATAAGGTGCGCCAGCCTCGAAGCCCTCACTGTAAGGCATCGGAAGCGGTGAATAGGTCGTGAACGACCATACCGGGCATCCAGCAGCATTGCCATAAGCGTTGCTCGGAACAACCTGCCAGTAGTAGGTTTGGTTGAGGTCGAGCCTTGCTGGAATGTAGCTGGTTTCCGGGTACATATCGGTACCGTTCACAATGTTGGTAGGAGGATTGTCCGTACCAAAATAAAGGTAGTACGCTTCGGGGTCGCCACCACCATCTGCCCAGATCAACGAAGTGTTGATATCAGCGTCGGTCGATGCATCGGCCGGCTGGACAACAGTCGCGGGGCTTGGGGGAGCAGCAGATTGCTGTACGTAAACTTTGATATCGTCAACAGCCCAGTAATAGGCATATGAACCGACATAGTTCCATTTCAGCATGAAGGTACCGCGAGTCGTAAGATATGATGTAAGATCATATGATGACGTAATCGCGTTTGTTGTACTGGTTCCTGTCCAGGTCTCAAGGACTGTCCAGGTGGTGCCGCGATCGGTACTGATCGATACGGTACCAGCACTGGTTGAGTACTGGCGGAAGTAGTGTTCGAACTCGAGCATGATCGCTTCTGTCTCATCCTGAGGATAAATCGTAGTATCGATTTCAGGGGTGATCAGATCGGCATTCTGGCTTGAGCCGGAACCGTAATGATCGCTATCCAGAATAACAAAACCATTGGAAGCGGTTGTTGTGTAAATGCTGCGATTACCGGGATTATCGAATTCCCAGATCTGGCCACTAGTGCCATTATCGACATTCTGCCATCCGGCTGGAAGTGTTCCACCAGAAAAGTCTTCCGAGAGAATCGTAACATTGCGCGAAGTCGTATGACGCGGCGTATGAATGATTTCTTTCTCGAACAGACTTACCCGTTGAACATCGAGATTTGATTCCTTGGGAGCTGCCATAAGGACTGTGCTCACAAGAAACATTACGATGAAAACAATCAGTGCTTTTTTCATAACGTTTTACTCCTTTTCGTATGTATATTTAGCTCATAAAACAAATTGAATCTTTGATGTTGTATTGAATTCAGCCGAAAATGCAGTATCATTGCGTTCGATAACCTCTTCACATTTTCATTAATTTCAGACAGTTAACACATTTCCCAGTTTCAGAGTACAAGCACAAGCCTGCCACATCGCTATTTTTAGCATTTTGTAAAAACCTTGTCAAATTTTTTATTTCTCTAATTGTTCATTCAAAATCATTGCAAATGCAAATTCTTAGCGAAATACTGGAAAACCTGATTCAGTCCAGCCAGAGAAGCCCGATGCAAGATGGTATATCCTTGAATACCCGAGACGTTTGATCACCTCGAGTGACTTTCCGCTCCGCATACCGCTTTTACAATACACCAGACATATTGGAGTTGGTTCGATTCTGGAAAGATTCTGCTCGAAGTATTTATTAAAGAAATCCACATTTAAAGCACCCTCGACATGTCCGGCAGCGAATTCTTCCGGCGTTCTCACATCCAGAATCAGCAAGCCTGGTGTTGATTGGATCAGTTCAAATGCCCTCTCCGGTGTGACATCGATGATAACAGGCGGAGGGGTGTTTGTCTTGGTAATATGTAGCGTAATGCCACCATCGAGCGAGCGTGTTCTGCTGGCAACACGCACCCAGATCATATCCCTCGAAACCGTTCCGATCCGGTCAGTCCCAAGTTCAACGATCATCCAGCCCTTTTCCCCGCCATGAAGAACTTCCGGGACAAAGCGCACTTCACCCCAACTTATCGAATCCGCGAGCGAAAGCGTAAGAGTATCGCCACAGCAGTTCTTATAGGGTATTGCAGTGGAAATTCGGGTTGCGTTTTCAGGAATCGTGATATCGATCGTGTGCTCCTTTAAAAGAAGATGCCCAATCGATTTCCTGTACTTCTCCGGATCGAGCACAACATACCCTGTTATAAACAGCTCGATTTCCGGAATATCATGATCGAAGATCACCGTCGCTTTTTTACTGAAATCGCCGGGACGGTCTTCGGGATCGTAAGATAAACGCACCTCGCCTTCGCTACCGGGCTCAATTGTTCCAGCTGACCAGCCGGAGGTTGTGCAACCGCAAGATGCCATGACATCTCGTATGGTCACAGACTCCTCCGTCTCGTTCACGAAGTGGAAGATAGCCTCTTTCACGCCATCTCGCTCCTGAATCCTGCCGAAATTGTGCTCAAGCTTGTCAAAGCGGATTGATTGGCCAGACAGGCTGACCATAATTAAAAGTAATACGAGTAGCGCGGTTCCACGTCTCATATCGATATCCTCTTGGCAGATTCTATGGTATGTTTCTTAAACGTCAATCATTTTATTCTCGACCTCGGAGAACAATACGCAACCATTTCGGACTCGGGTCAGTTTTTTCCGAGAAATTCCCTCAATATACTCGAAAGCCTATCTTTTTATTTCTCATGCCATTATAACCGCACCGAACGAAAACCCAAGAAAATCCTTGACGTTTCGACCAGAAAATTATTTTGGTCGGAAAGAATTATCGTATAATATATGAATAATGAAACGACAACGAAATACAAAGGAGTTACGATGACCGACGCGACACTGGACAAAAAGGACGCCCTGATCCAGGCTGCGGAAAAGCTCTTCGAGTACTACGGTTACCAGAAGACTTCGATCTCCGATATAACAAAAGAAGCCAGCCTGGGAAAAGGAACCTTCTACTACTACTTCAACTCCAAAGAAGATATCCTCTTGGAGATCGTTCGAAGCCAATCCGACTACATTCATCAGAAAATCACGGAGACTATTGAAGCCGGAAAAAACACGAAAGAACGTATCTATGCCTTACTCGTAAAACCGTTTACGTATATAAACGAGAAAGGTAAGCTCTATATGACCCTCCTAGCCGAGGAGCCGAATTTCTTCATGACCAAGGTAAGAGAGTTTAAAGAGAGTAACATCGAGAAAACGCGCATGAAGATTACAGACATCTTCAAAAAGGGCGTTGAAGAGGGCGATATCCGCAATGATGTTGATATCGAACGCGTAAGCGATCTGATATTGCGGTGGTTTTTACTCGGAGACGAAAATCTTCATTTTACGATAACAAAAGCAATGTATGTATCTTTTCAGGAAGACATGCGAACAATAGCAGATCTGATTCTAAATGGAATACTTGTGAGGGGGTGTAAATGAAGCGACTTATGGTTGCGTTGATCATCCTTGTGCCGATACTTGCACAGGCATTGACACTGGACGAAGCGCTGGACATCGCATTGAAGAACAATCGGACTCTGAAGCAGCAGTGGGAAGCCAAAAAGGCTGTAGATGAGGAATACAATAACGTACTTGGATCATTCTTCCCGCAGATTACGCTGTCTGGCGGCTATCAGCTTGAAGAAATGAGATACCCGGATTCTGCCACCGAACATGGACCAACAGCCAGCAGCCTGCTCAGCGATTCGCTCAGCATAGGTCATATCGAACCTAACAGCGACGAAACATTGCTTGATAACGACGAAACGATCGCTGGATACCTCGATAACGTTGTTGGCGGAATGATTCCGGACAAAACAGAAAGAACGGCAACCGTCTTCGCGGGTGTTAAGATGGAACAAGTTGTTTTCATGGGCGGCAAGCTCATCAATGGCCTTAAGGTCGCAAATAAAGCGATGACACTCCAGGAAAAGCAATACACTCTCGTCAAACAGGATGTAGTCTATAACATCATCAAGCTCTACTACGGCGCAGTACTCGCACGTGACCTTCTGGATATCCAGAATCAGGCCCTTGAACTCGCGCGCATGCACCAGCAGCAAGTCAATTCGATGTTCGAGAACGGACTCGTATCCGAATACGACAAGCTCCGCGCCGATCTTGAAGTATCACGCCTGGAGCCGGACGTGGTGGAAGCAGAGAACCAATACAAGCTTGCCCTCGAAGCACTCAAGAATGAGCTTGATTTAAAAGATGATATCACGCTGGACGATGAGATCGCGGTTCCGCAAATAGATACGCTCGAACTCCAGCAAGCCATAGACGAAGGCCTGGCAAACCGTATCGAAATGAACCTTTCGAACATCGGCGTCGAGATTCAGAAGACGATATACACAACACAGAAAGGTAACTTCCTTCCGAATATCGGCCTCAGCGCTGAATACAAGTACTACGGTTCCGGCGATGATTATAAGATAGAATCGGATGATTACGGCAATTCCTGGACTGTCGGTATCGGATTCAGTATGCCGCTTTTCACGGGACTATCCAATACAGCCAAGATCAAAAAGGCACGCCATAACTACCAGGAGTCTGTGATCGGTCACGAGCAGCTAAAATCAAATATCGAGCTTCAGGTGCGCAACACCTATTACGACCTGAACAAATCAGTCGAGAAATTGCAAAGCCAGCGCAAAAACGTTGAACTGGCTGAAAAGGGTGAACGCATCGCAGAAGCCCGTTACCAGAACCAGGTCGGAACGCAGCTCGAAGTCTTCGACGCACAGTTGCAGCTTCGTTCGATCCGCTTGTCATATCTGAACGCTGTTTACGATGTCATTATGTCCCACGAGGCCTTCAAGAAGGCGCTGGGAAGAGAACTTTAAAAGAGCACGCAGGAGATATTACTATGTACAGAAACATTTTTATCGCGATCATCGTGGGAACGCTGCTGCTTGCCGGTTGCTCTTCAAAAGGAGATACCGAGCAAGCCAAGAATATGGAACAGCTGTATAATGAGAATGGATTGCCAGTTAAAGTCCTGAAGATTGAGAACCGAAACTTCTCGAAAGAATTCACCTACAACGCTACGCTGAGCGGAATCCAGGAGACATCCGAATACGCCAGTTTCAGCGCGAAGGTAGAATCAATAAAAGCCCGTATCGGCGATTATGTACAGAAAGATCAGGTGCTGGTAACCTTCCCGAAGGATACGCCGGTAGCACAGTATGAAGAACTTCAGGCTACCTTCGAGAACGCTCGTACCACCTATGAACGTATGAAGAAACTCTATGAAGTCGGTGGAATTTCTCGTCAGGATCTGGACAACGCCGAGACCCAATACAAGGTCTATGGCTCAAAGATGGAATCACTGGGCAAGATGCTCATGGCGCAAGCGCCCATCAGCGGTATCGTGACCGCGATCGATGTCCGCGTCTCCGATAATGTCAGCCCCGGCGACCTCCTCTTCACCATCTCGGATGTCAGCAAAATGAAAGCTCGCGTTTGGGTCACCGATAGCGAGATGCGTCAGCTCAAGCCTGGCATGAATGCTCATGCCACCTGGGAAGACCTGAAATTGAGTGGTCATATCACTCGCGTTGCGCTCGGTATGGACAACAGTACGCAGGCGTTTGCAGTCGATATGGAATTTGATAATCCGACCAAAGCAAAATATACCGGCGTTACAGCCGAGATCTCGCTCGAGACATACTCCAACCCGTATGCGATCGTAGTTGAGCGCAAAAACGTATTGAGCGACGTTAATGGTACCTATGTTTACCTTGAGAACGGCGGTAAAGCACACAAGACGCCCGTAACCGTCGGTAAGAACAACAACCTCGATGTGGAAATCACCTCAGGTATCAACGTTGGTGATAATCTAATAACCCAGGGTCTGCACCTTCTCGAAGACGGGCAGAAAGTCAACACACTCAAATAAGGGGTCATTATGTTTTTATCTGACCTGTCAATTAAACGTCCGGTACTGATCACCATGTTGATCATGGTGTTCCTGGTCTTCGGTGGCCTTGCGTATATTGGGCTGCCGTTGAACATGATGCCGGATGTGGATATACCCGTTGTAACCGCCCAGATCATATACGCTGGCGCAAGTCCTCTCGAGGTTGAATCCCAGATTGTAAAACCGATCGAGGACGCTGTTTCTACCGTCTCTAAAATCGACTACATCGAATCGTATTCCATGGAAAGTGTAGGATATGTCGTGATTCGTTTTGAGACGGGTAAAGATGTCGATATCGCAAACCAGGAAGTAAAAGATAAAATCGATGCGATTCTAAACGACTTACCGGAAGATGCGGAGAAACCCGTTATCAGCAAGTTCGATCTCGGCGCGATTCCTGTTGCTGAATTGGTGCTTAGTGGCAATATGACGCCTATCGAGCTGTATGAAGTTGCCGACAAGCAACTGAAAGATCGATTCTCGCAGCTTGAGGGCGTTGCAAGCGTAAATATCAGCGGTGGCCAGGAACGTGAAGTACGCGTAGAACTTGATGACCGTGTCGTTTTCGAGAATTCCATTTCTCTGGCACAGCTTTCCGGGATTATCGCTTCGCAGAACCTTGACCTACCCGGCGGACACTTCCTTCAAAAAGATCAGGAATATACCGTACGTCTCCAAGGTCAATACGACTCTGTTGAGAAGCTCAAGAATACAGAAATTCCCACCGCATCCGGTATCAAACAGCTGAAGCAGATAGCAAATGTCAGTGATACTGGCGCAGAAATCAGGGAGCGCTCGGTTTACTTCAATAACATCGAAAAATTCCGTGATGAAAACGTCGTGCGTCTCAGCGTTCAAAAAAGCTCAGACGGTAATGCTGTGGAAGTTGCAGACCAGGTTAGAGAATCTCTACCCGAGATCAGCAAGAGTCTTCCTGAAGGACTGGAGCTGTATATGGTGGATGATAACTCGATCTTCATCCGCAGCTCAGTAGAAGATACGATCAGCAATATCATCCTTGGTATCATTTTCACAGGTATCGTGCTGTTTATCTTCCTTCACGACTGGCGCTCGACTCTCATTGTAGCGCTCGCGATGCCTACCTCAATTATTTCGACCTTCATGCTCATGCAGGCTTTTGGGTTTACCATGAACATCATGACGCTTATGGGGCTATCTATCTCAGTGGGTGTGCTAGTAACCAACGCGGTGGTCGTTCTGGAAAACATCTTCCGCCACAAACGCCTTGGTGAAAAGAGAATGGAATCAGCCGCGATCGGTACGTCTGAGGTAGCTGTTGCCGTTATAGCATCGACCATGACCAACATCGTGGTGTTCCTTCCTATCGCTTCGATGCAGTCGCTCGTGGGTCAGATGTTCAAGGAATTCGCTTTGACCGTAACCTTTGCAACGATCTTCTCGTTGTTGATCTCCTTCACCATGACACCGATGCTCTCCTCGAGATTCCTCCCTGTCACGATGAAGAAAGGCAAGATCGGAGCCTGGATCGAAGGTATATTTGATCGCATTGATCAACTATACGGACGAATGCTCACTGGCCTTTTCAGCAAGAAGCGTTACTCAGCCCTCTTGATGTTCGCAGTCTTGCTGCTTCTGATCGGCAGCTTCAAGCTCGCAGGTAAGATCGGTTTCGAATTCATGCCCATGATGGATGAAGGAAACATCACGCTTCAGGCCGAACTTCCTCAGGGTTACAATTTGAGCCAGACAGCCGATATTCTGGAACAGATCGAGAAAACGGTAGTTTCAAATCCCGAGGTCAAGCACATGCTGACCACGCTTGGAAAGATATCTGACACCGATATAGGTACCAACCTTGCCTATGCAAGCATCAAGCTCGTCGATGCTGATGATCGCGAACTTATTACCACCGAAGTGAATGACCGGATTACTCAGCAACTTTCGGATATTCCCAACGTTCGCATTAAAACACAGGTTACTTCCTCTGCGGTCGATTCCGGTTCACCCATTGAGTTCTATCTCAAGGGTCAGGACATTGACGAACTGACGCATTTGAATGATGAAGTTCTCGCAAAACTCAAAGATATACCTGGCTTGAACAACCTCGATAGCAGCCTCCGCTCAGGAAAACCGGAAATCACGTTTATTCCTGATCGTCGGAAGCTGATGGACGCAGGTGCGACGATCTATGATGTCGCTATAGCTTTGCGCGCATCAGTTGAGGGTCTGGTCGCTACCGAATACAAAGAGAATAACGAAAATTACGATCTCAGGGTTTCGCTGACTGATGAATCGGTTGATTCACCCGAGAAAATTCGCAATATACCCATCGTGACATCTGCTGGGACCTACCGTCTTTCCCAGCTAGGATCCGTTGATTTCACCAAAGGCGTAAACAAGGTAATCCATCGCGATAAAGCCAAAACCGCAAAAATTACCGCTAGCAATGCCACAGGCGTCCCTCTTGGCGATGTTACAAATGAGATCAATAAGCGCATGGCTGAAATCGATTTACCACCTGGCTACAGCTATCAGTGGGGCGGTGATGTGGATATGATGAACGATATGATCGTCGATATGCTTCGTACGATTATCCTGGCGATCCTGCTTACTTACATGCTCCTCGCAGCGATCCTGGAAAGCTTCGTGCAGCCGCTTCTCATCCTCAGTACGCTGCCGCTGGCGCTTATCGGTGTGTTTGGCGCGCTCTATGTGTCCGGCGTGACCATGAACCTCTTCTCCATGATGGCAATCATCATGCTGGTAGGTATTGTGGTGAACAACGCGATTCTTCTGCTGGACTACACCAACCAGTTACGTCGTGAGGGTAAAAACCCGCATGATGCACTGATCGAAGCCTGTCCCACCAAGCTCAAACCGATCTTGATGTCGTCACTGGCGATTATACTCGGTATGCTTCCGATGGCGATGGGTATCGGCTCGGCCGGACGCGAGTTCCGCCAGGCGCTTGGCGTAGTCAGTATCGGTGGTCTGGTCGTATCCACACTTCTGACCCTGTTCGTGATCCCGTCATTTTACTATTTGACGACACGCAAACAGAAAAACTGAATTTCCTGACCTCTGGAATAGTGAACAAAAGCCCGATCCGACCCCTCTGGATTGGGCTTTTTCCATATAAAAAATATCGGACAGACACAATGCCTGTCCCTACAGAAAAGAATAATCAAATCTGACCGCTACATCAACGAGCCAGGATCAATATCGAGGGTCACTTTTATATTACCGAAATCGGCGATTTGTTGCATCATGAACTGGACAATACGCTGAAGATTCTGCACTGACTTCGATTTCAGAACCACATGATAGCGATAGTTATCCTCCATCCGGGTAATCGGTGCCGGAACTGGGCCAAACGCTGTCACATCGAGCTCAGCAAAACGTGCCGATTCCCGTTGCAGAACCCGTTTCACAAGGTTCATCTTTTCGCTGAGCGTTTTCTGATCTTTGTGACGGAAAAGAATCCTCGCTATTCGCGTATAGGGAGGATACTGAAAACTATCGCGATAGGTTAGTTCTTCATCCGCAAACGAAAGGTAGTCCTGCCGGGAAGCCATTAAAATGGAATAGTGCTCGGGATTGAATGTCTGGATAACCACCTCTCCCCTCTTCGTGCTGCGCCCAGCGCGCCCTGCCACCTGCGTAATCAACTGGAATGTACGCTCTGCAGACCGGAAATCGGGTACGTTCAGCGTTATCTCGGCAGAAAGGACGCCTACGAGCGTGATGTTCGGAAAATCGAGCCCTTTGGAGATCATCTGCGTTCCCAACAGAATATCCACATGACCGTTTCGCATGCGATCAAACATCGATTGATAGCTGTCCTTCGATCGGGTCGTATCGGCGTCCATGCGCAGGATACGCGCTTGCGGGAAGATTGTCTTGATCTGCTCTTCTGCCTGCTGTGTTCCTGGCGCACCGTATGAAAACAGGTAGCTTCCGCATTCCGGACACTTTCGCGGCATCTCGACATGGTAACCGCAATAATGGCACATCAACTCTTTCTGTTGACTGTGGTAATTTAGACTAATATCGCAGTTTTTGCACTTGAATAGCTTGCCACAACTGGTGCATTGCAGGAACGACGCATGGCCTCGCCGATTAAGAAACAAAATAGTCTGTTCTCCATCTCTCAATCGCTGCTCAATCATAGTGCGCAGATAGTGGGACAGGACTTCATTCGGAGGTTGCTTTCGCATATCAACGATCTTCACATTGGGGAGCTCGCTTCCAGCAGGACGAGTAGTCATCCGTAGGAGACCATAGTTACCGGTCTGCGTATTCTGCCAGGATTCCAAGCTGGGTGTTGCACTACCCATCAGCACAACCGCCTTCTCGTGCATCCCTCGAACGACAGCAACGTCTCTGGCATGATACCGTGGGGCGGATTCCTGCTTGTAGCTTGTTTCGTGTTCTTCGTCTACGATGATGATACCAGGATTCTCCAGCGGTGCGAAGATAGCACTTCTCGCGCCGATCACGATGCGTACACTTCCTGAGCGTATTTTACGCCACTCAGCCAATTTCTCACGGATGCTGAGATGACTATGCAGAACGGCAATATCATCCCCAAACGCCAGGAAAAACCGGTGCACCATCTGCGGTGTAAGCGATATCTCGGGAACTAGCATTAGTGCTGTCCGACCCTTGGCGATTACCCGTTCGATCAGGCGGATGTAAACCTCCGTTTTACCGCTACCAGTGATCCCATACAGCAGGAACGAAGCAAAATCGTCATGATCGACCGCCTCGGAAACGGTAGCGAAAACCTTGTTCTGCTCATCGGTAAGGTCGAATAGCTTCCGAGTACCTTCAGGCTTCTCGAATGAGTACTCATCTTTTACCTTCCGAGGTTCGAGCCCTAGCAATCCTTTCAACCGCAGTGCTTTGATAATCGCATAACTGAATTGCTCAGCGATTCTCGCCAGTGGGAAGGATTCGCCTTGTTCCAGAATGTATTCGATTGCCTCACGCTGCTTCGGCCCCAGATCCATTTCAAGCGCTTTTTCGCGGCAGCCATCCTCGGTGATAACATAGTTGATTGTCTTCTGCCTGACCTCTTTATCGATGCTACGCTTAATTTCTATGAGATTCTGGTCCTCTAGCTGCTCAAGTTGAGCGTATATCCCAGGTGTTTGCGGTAGATCACGGATATCGATATCGCGGTCATCTGGAATAGCTTCCAGTAGATCTCTTGCGCTGTCATCAAGATCGGGATCTATTCTACCCTCTACCCTTATTGCTTTCTGCGCTAAACGCACGTTCAGACCTGTAGGAAGCATCGAAAAAAAGCTGATTCCCAGCGGCGTCCTGTAATATCGCGATATCCATTCAGCAAGCCACATCAGGTTTTCCGAGACGATCGGCTTGCGGTCAACGATCTGCTGAATGGAAAGGTATTTTATCCCAGGCTTGAGTTCCTTCACGTCGCACTGCTCCCAGACTACACCAGTATAGATGTTGTTCTTGAGAGATACCAGTACACGACATCCCTTTTCCAACGCTGTGTCGCTGGAATAGGTAAAATATTGCCCCAAATTGACTGGAAGCGCGACATTGTAATAGAACTTCGTTTCTGTCATATCAGGCAGATTTATTCATTCCGCATTCATTGTCCAGAGGTTTACACAAAAAAAAAAGCCCCTGAAACCAGGGGCTTTAATCATATAGCTTACGCTCTTATTTGATGAAGTTCATACGCCACTCGTAAACGAGCGTCTTTTTAACCGGGAACTTCCATTTCATGATGACATCGTCATGGATCTTCTGAAGGAAGCCATCCGTGAAATAGCTGTTTCCGACTTTGGAAATCTCTGCGCCTTCAACCTTGCCTTCGCTAAGATAAAGCGTGATCTGAAGTGAACCGTACATATCAATGATTGCGGATTCGCGGCGGAATGCCTGCGTAATCTGCGGCTCGAAAGCCTTCACGTAGTTACGGATGTTCACATAAACGCTCTTATCTGCTGGAGCAAGATCGGCTGTCTCGATATCCTGAGCACGAACCGTACGAAGTCCACTATAGCGAGCTGCTTTGATACTCTCGAACTGCGCTGATCCAGTAATGACAACCTTTTGAATCTGTCCACCGGAAGCACCAACGGCATCCAGGTCAACAGCTTCAAATGTTCCGCCGGCACCGCCGACGTTGATAGCGTCTTTGGAAAGGATCGCGTCGAGTCCACCAGCCCCACTGGTCATCTCAGAAGCTTTAGCTGATTTGGTATCGAACTGAGCAATCGCAGCACCAGCAGCAGCCTTTCTCGCACCCGTTGCCGGGCCGGCTGCAACGATGTCGGTAGCCTGGTTGACTTCGAGGATCACATCCTGACCGATACCGGTATCATCAAGGCTTCCGCCACCACCGGTAACATCGAAGCTACCAAGACCGAGTGCGTTTCTCATGTCCTCAACTGTTCTTTGCTGAGCTTCCTGAACGATTTCCTGAGCCTGTTCTTCTGTCGTACCAGCTTCCCTGTCAACCTGCCCAACACCATAAGCATCTGCAGTGGGACCCTCTTCAGCCTGAGGTACTTCATAAGTTACCTGAGTCGCGAGTTCACGCTGCTGATAGAGATCCACGATCGAGCGATCGACCTGTTTGGGTCTATAGGTAAGGTTGAATGTAGTAAGACCGACGACTGTAATCAGCATACTGATAATCAGGAACCATTTGGTAAACTTCTGTTCCGAAGTTGCAGGCGGTTTGCGGTTGAACTCGCGAATCATCGCGATTTCAGCCTGAGACAGAACCTGCGGTCTCGGTGTCTGGAAGCTGTACTGGATCTGGTAGTCTTTGTTCAAGCCGACAGTTCCGCTTGTACGTTCATCCAGCATCAGGTTGTTCCCTTTGAGCAGTCGCTGTTGCTTCAGGTTATCCATATTCAAGTTCTCATCGCCACGCTGGACGGAGAGGTTCATGCCCTTGTTGAGATGCAGGACAAAGTTTTCTCCCTTCTTCGTAAGCAATTTGAACTTACTTGGGAATTTCTCATCCAGAATCTGCCAGAACAAATGCGGATCAGAACCAACCTCGAAGGACTTGGAAAATCCGTTGCCCTGAGAAACATAGCTGAGAGGCTTTCCCATATACAGCAGTTTCAAATTTAGTATTTTATTACCCATAAAGACTACTCCCTGGAAACTTAGGATTTAATGAAGTGCTCCTTGATTTGCGGATCGTGCATACTGGAGAAGTAAATGTGTGAGAACTCCGAGTTTGCACATAACACGATTATCTCAGTAATATACCGACATAACACTTTGTCGTCCGCCTGAATCAAGATTGCTGGAATCGCTTCGGCATTCGCAGCCTTGATTTCCTTTGCTTGCGCCTGCAGAAGTCCCTTCATAGCCGTACGTGTATCCTCGTCGTTCATGAATACTTCCAGCTCTCTACCTTCGTAACCGACCATCTTCTCATCCGGGATCACCTTCGTGTTCGATGTACCGAAAAGAATCTGGTTATCATACACCTTGATGAGCACGGTATTACCGTTTTCGATCAAAGCTTCTTTGGTTGATGTCGAGGGCAGTTTCATTCCTTCTGGCTGCTGCACCTTCTGAGCTTCCATCGAGACGTTCTTGATGAGGAAGACCAGAAGAATCGTAAGAATGTCGATCAACGATGTGATGTTGATCTCTTTCGATTTCGGGTGCTTCTTCTTAGCCTCGCGTCCGCTGGTACCGGATATCTTTCTTTTTACTTTCGTATAGGATATTCGTTTTGCCATGTGGAACTCCTACTGGACCTTTTTCAAGCCGTATTGTTCGAACTTCTTGTAGTCCACCTCGAAACCATTGCTTTTGGCAATGTCAATGGTGGTAAGAAGCGTTTCGAACGACACGCGAGGATCGGGCATTACACCGATAGCCTTCAGGTCTTCATTGTCTTTTTTAAGCTTGGCGATTTCCTGATCGAGACGATAAAAATCGTACTTCTGGATCGCATCCGTTGCTTCGGAATTCAGAATAGGCAAATTAATGCCATCTTCCTCGCCGCCCGGCGTGAAGAGTTCGAACCCATCGGGGGTTATCGCGAGAAGCTTTGCTTCCACTTCCTTCTCTTCAGTATCCTGTGCGTCAGTAGCACCGGCCTGCGTAGGCAGAGATATTTCGATCATCGCCATATGCGTCATCACGATAATGGTCAGAAGCATGGGAATAACAACAATGAACAGATTCATGATAGGAATCAGGTTCAGTTCCTTGCTTTCCCATTTTCCGCCTTTTCGCGATTCCGATGGACGATATGCCATGGCACTAATCCTTTATCGTATAGTTGATCGTATTGATGGTCTTCACACTGAATTCGTCGATCTGGTCGGTAATGCGTTCTGCACGTCCTTGCAGATAACCCTTGATGAGAAGGGTAGGAATAGCGACCATCAGTCCAAGACCGGTCGTACCCATAGCGGTACCGATACCTTTGGTAAGAAGACGTGTCTTATCAGCTTCAGCCGCACCTGACAGCGCGTTGAACGCAAAGATCAGACCGAAGATAGTTCCGAGAAGTCCAAGCAGCGTTGCAACCTGCGCAATGAGGTCGAACCAGTGAAGACCAGCGGAAACTTCCGGTATCTTCTGCATACCGGCTTCGTCGAAAGAGTTCTGAAGAACCTGGCGGAGTTCGCTTCCTGATTTTCCAATGCTGCGAGCATCGTTGAAGGAAACAAGACCGTTCCAGAAGATGAATCCCATGGTTTTGTTCTTGAAGTTTTTGCAAACCTTGATTGCTTCATCGTACTGCTCATGCTTGATATAGCCTTTCAGTTTAAGATAGAAGCTCTGAGCATCGAATTTTTCCTTGATAGCAAGGCGGAAAAGCTTAACGATAGCAAGCACAACGCTCACAACGCCAAGTAACAGAATCAGGTACATGAATACGCCCGGAACACCGGTAAACATAGCTGCGTAGTCGATTTGCTCGCCTCCGCGAACCTCTGCATCCTGTGCCACCAGACCAATTGTCAGAACAAGCAACGCTCCCATGAAGCATATTTTTCTGAAGAACGAAGACATTCTAAACCTCCTGTTTATCAATATAATAACTTATTTGATGTCTGAAAACGTTCAAGATAGATTCTTTTCGCGCCAGCAGTCGTTTTCGATTCCTGACGCTCTTTCATTGCGGACTGACCCGGTTTAAGGTCATCAACCTGTATCTGGCTCTCTTCCGTATCGCGAAACACTTCCACGTTTTGAAAGCGAGCTCTCACATCTTCGGTCGCTTGAGTTTGAGTTTGTGTTTGTGCCTGAGGTTGCTCCTGAGTTTCAGCCTGAGTAGCATCCTGTGCAAACAGCCCAACACCGATCAACAGAAGCGCAATAGCGAGTACCTTTCTCATGGTGTACCTCTCTCAACCCTACGGTTTTTTGACGAACATATTCATGTCGAACATAAGACCCTTGTATTTTTTGTCTCCATCGACACGGATAAGGATCGTGTTTCGGCCCTGAACGAAGTAGGAAGCGTCCAGTGGCATTTGGTAAGGTAGTACCTGGCTCAGTTGTTGGTCAAGCATTATCTCCATCGAATCGAAGATATTTACGCCATTGATCCAGACAGAACCGTATTTCTCAGCGATGAAAGACATTGATCCTTCAATGACTTCCGTATCGATGTCGAACGTCTTCATGAAGTAAACAGAATTGACTTTCGACGTATCGACTTCAGGCGCCCAGATCTCAATCGCATTCGTGTTATCCATCATCTGGATCTGCACGCGATAGAAACTGAAATTACCCTTTCCGGCAAGCATCCAGGTCGAATCTGGAGCTGTCGTAGCAGGATCAATCTCTTTGCGCGTTGTGTACCAGGAGTAATCCGACACGATATCACGTTCTTCGGTTGTGCGGAAGAAATCGAGATCGGCCTTGTCGTACTGTGCCTGGTAGTTTGCCGAGAACAATGTTGTACTGAGCGAATCGCCGTGTGTCACATAGAATCCGATCGTGTTCAGCCCCTGCGTAAGGTTACGGCTGGTTACGACCGAATAGTGCGGGATGTTCAAGCCATCGACGATTAGCGTATCGACAAGGCTCGGTTGGTTCTGAACCGGACTGTTGTTCACATATACCTGAACTGGCTGATTGCTGAAATAGTCAACAGTCAAGAGTTCAGGCTGGATTTCAGCGTTGAGCGTACTGTTGTAAAGCACGTCGTATGTCGGAGAAACTTCACTGAACTCGATCACACCCTTATCAGCATAGGTTGCGCTGGTAATCGTCGCAATCGGAGACCAGGTAGCCGAAGAAATCGACGTCGGGTCATTGATATCGATTCCCATTGTGTTGGTCATCCAGGAATTATCCATTGCGACCTGCTGGTACTCTTTCGGTTTACGGATGCCTTCTTCTACCAGTTTTTCCATCGCCAGTTCGGTGTACTCATCGGAGTAACCAGTCTTTTCAGTGAAGTTGGTGACGATCGTCAAATAGGTCTGAAGATATTTCTTCTGGAGTTCAGAACGATATTCGTTCGAAGCCGCGGCAATTGCACTCGAGAACTGCTGGTACATAGCGGGACCAGCGTCACGGTATTCCTGCGCTTCGGTAGTTTCTTCAAGGTATTTTTTCAGCTGCGTAATCAACGAGGTGTAGCTATATTCGTACACCTGCGCAATCAGATAAAGAGCTTTGGTTGTCTGCATATCGCTGATTTCATACTCTTTACCGTTGGCAATGACATCGAGAACCTTATCGTACAGAGCGTTTGTGTTCTTGACCAGGGTCTTCATACGCGGGACGACCTTTGTTTTCCACTTGGTCGGTCCACCAATCAGAACCAGATCGTTCGGAGACTTTTCGAGATAGTCGTTCAGTTCCTGGATGATGCCATCATAGCTCTTCTCCCAGACGATGTAATTCTCGACATAGTCAAACCGATCGTAAACGGAATCGATGCGAAGATCGAGTCCTTCCTTCTTATAGTTATTCTCGAGGTCTTTGTATTCCTGGATCTTCGCGTTCATCGAATCGTAAGCCTTTGCTTCGAAAAGCGTATTGACATCGATATAGATGGCCTTCAGCTCTTCGCTCGCAATAGACTCGAGGAACGGGATCGAAGGATCCTTGCGGTTAATGTAAAGGGCCATATCCTTGTACTTAGCCTGATCGCCCATGTTTTTGTACATTCTGGCGACTTCGATAAGGAATTCGTTCGCCGCCGGGTGCGCTGGATATGTCGATTCAAAGGCTAGCATCAATTCGATCAGTTTCGCGTCGTTGTTCAGATCGCGATAAATCGAGATTGCTTTCAGCATAAGGTCTTCGATCTTGTCTTCGCCGAGATCGATATTACCGGCTTTGGCATGCAGGTCGAGGTACATCTGCGCTGCAGCTTCTTTCGTATTCACGTCTTCTTCGTAACGCTTGATGATATCGAGCTGGATATTATAAGCCTGGTTGCTGCGTGGATACATATCGACAAATTCCCAGCGAAGCTGCTCACCGTATTGCGGGTCGAGCATCAGAGAGTCTGCGATATTCCACGCACGAACATAGTAACCGAGAACCTTGTCGATGTTGTTCTGAGATTTCGCGATCTCCTTGAGCAGTCCAATGCTCATGTCGTATTGCGGAATCTTATTATACATGTCGATTGCCTTGACCCTGAAAGCGATCCACTGTGTGGAATCCCTGTAGGCAATCTCGTCGGAAAGTCTGATATACTTCTCGGCAGCCTGCTGGTAGTTACCCATGCCCTTGAGTTGTTCGGCATCGGCCTGGTAAGCAGCTGCGATGTTTGTCTTGATATCGGCGCGTTCTGCATCCGTTTTTGCAAAATTGGCGGCCTGGTTGTAGAAATCGATCGCCATGGTGTAATCACCGCGGGTTTCGTTGATACTTGCCAGTCTGCTGAACGCGATCTTGCGAAGATCGTCGTTGATCTGCAAATTGAGAAGCTTTTCAAAATCCGTGTATGCAAGATCGAGATCTTCATTTTCGTAGCGCAACTCTGCACGACGATAGATGATCTTCTGCAGGTCGGAATCTTTTTCTGCAGCTTGATATTCGTCTGAAACAAGGGTTTGCTCATAACGAGTCGAAGCTGCAACGTACAGCGAATCAAGTACCGGCTTGGTGATAACGAGGCTATCGACCGGACTGGTGAATGGCATATCGGCGATCGTAGGATCAAGGATATTGTATACCTGTTCAATACAATAGAAGGCGTTTGTCTCGTTCGCGATATAACGCGCATTCTCAGGGAATTCCGTGTTAATATCGATCAATTGTTCATGTGCGAGGAGATATTTGCCTGGATCCTGAGCCTGATCGGCCAGCGTAAGATAACCGGCAGCTGTACTAATCTCATATTCGAAGAACCAGTCACCTTCGCCTTCGTCGATATCCATCTGCGCGAACTGCGGATACTTGCGATAGTTCTCAAACAATTCGCGATAGCGCTGGAAATCGGCTTCATTGTTACTTTTCTGGAAAGCAATCAGGTAATCCGGAGCGAGGAACTTGTACGCGTTACGAACGACAACCAGCTGATCCACGAAACCAGGTTTCGCTTCATTTGCTGTGTACCATTCGCAGCCATAACAGTAGTTCTGTACCAGGAATTCCTGTTCTTTCTTCACAGCCTGATAGATATCTGCTTCGCGAAGACGATTCGGGTAACGCTTGTAGATCGTCATGATCGAATCGACGTAGGAAGGTGCATCCAGGCTCATAGGATACAGATTAACATATGCCTTGAAGAGGTCAACTGCCTGCATCGGAGCATTGAGCTGAAGCTTCAGGTCGATTGCTTCATTGAGGATTCGCTTTCCAACTTGCTCATCAACAAGCTGATTAAAGGAGTCGCGTGCGAAGGAGGCAGCTCTCGAACGTTGTTCAAAGTCCGTGCTGTCCGCTTCGATAAGACTATATGCAATGTTTTCGATCGCTTCGCTTTCGAAATAGGTCTTCAGATCTTCAGTGGAAGAGCCATCTTCGATCTTCTTAAGGATTTGAGAGAAATCGTTGATCGCATCCTGATAGTCACCCTTTGTGAAGTTAACCCAGCCGCGGTAGAAGATACCGAAGTTCTGGTAGGGATCGCCGTCTCTACGGGCAAGAATATCGAAGAATTTCGATGCAACAGTGTAATATTTCGCGCTTTTACGCGCATCGAATCCAAGCTCATAATAGATGTTACCAAGCCTGAAAAGCGCTTCAGAGTTATAGATGGAATCAAGGTATTTGAGATAGATTTCCGTATAGGAATCAATCGCGGTCTTGACCATCGGCTGATCTTCTGAAAGTCGGTAACTATCGGGCCAGTTCATAGCCAGATCAATATTTCTTTCCCGTTTTTCGTCACGAGCTTTTTTCGCAGCTTCATACGAGAAATAGGCGAGATTGTACAAGACCACGTCTTTGTCGGGGAAGGTTGGATCGAGTTCAAGGACTTTTTTGTAGAAATTTGCTGTCTTTGCTGGATTTTCAATACCTTCGATTTCTGAGCTCAATTGTGCGAGCTTGAAATAAAGATATGGAATATCGGGTGAGTTCGGATTCTCCCGGATATCGGTTTGAATCTGGTTATATACGTCCCGTTTGAAATCCTGCAATTTCTGGTGTTCCCTTTCGAGCTCGTCCAGTGAAAGGCTCAGAAGAGAACCTATCGACAGCGTGAAAAGGACACAAAAAATCCATAATACGCTTGGTTTCATGGTTTTCATGTAACTATTCCCCGGAGTTATTCAAACTTTGTTTGTACTCGGCTTGTTTGTCTCTATATTCCTGATCCAATAACATCGATTCCCGATAAAGAATATCGACGAGCGTATAGCGGTATTTGGCTGAAGTGTCTTCTACGCCGGCTTCAAGTGATGTCAGGAAGTTTTCGTACCGTTGTTTCATCGAGCTGTTTTCTTCGACCAGGAGGTTGTCAAGTCGTTTCAACCTGACCGCGAGTTTCTTATTGTATTCGCGGACAGTTTGCTCGCGAATATCCTGGAACTCGTTCTTCAGGCGATCGATATTCTCGATCTCGGCTGCAAGTTCCTGCTGGATATCGGTATTGGTGCGTAACTCCCCGAATGTATACATCGAAACTGTCGCAAGAGAACTAATATTCTCTTCCAGCAGTTGAATCGCACGGTTAGCCTTGTCGACTACATCCATCATACCTTTAGCCTGAGCTTCCTGTTTGATTTCACGCCATTTATCAAGGGTTTTCTGCGAATCGTAAGTTTCGCTTGCGATCACATAAGCCATCTCGTATTCGCCCGGGTTCAGCTGCTGCATATTTGAGAGTAACTGTAGGGTGTTGATACGGATCGCGTATTCGTCGAGGATTTCCACCTTGTCGTCGATACGTTTTGGAACTTTCTTATTCGACTTCGTGTTTGCAATCTTGGTCAGAAGATTGATCCGCTCGAAGGTTTCGTTGTAATAAGCAAGTTCCTCTTCGTAAATCTGAAGACGCAGATAGTCCTCTTCGGTAAGACCAACGCTGAGGTTCTCGAGAACATTACTTGTCGCGATAATCTGCTCGTTCACCCTGCGCATCTGGTTCAGGAGGTTTGTTTTCATCTCGGAAGAAACGGCATTTTTATACTGATTCATCAGGCTTTGATGCCGATTCATGAGCTCATTCTTGATATTGATCGCCTCGAGGATCTGAGATGTCGTTGCGAGTGCTTCGTTAATATTCTCACGTGCCTCGTCCAGGTTTCCCATTTCCATGTTCACGATCGTAAGAAGATAGCTTGCCGAGGTGAAATATGCGGCAGAAGTGGAATTATCCACGATTTCGCGCAAGTATTGATTCGCCGTTTCGAAATCCCCAACCTTGAGGAAGAGCACAACCATTTCATAGCGGAGCTCATCCGTCATAGGGCGTTCGGTGATCGCCAGATATTGATCGTAGCAGTACTGCGCTTTATCGTAATCCTGACGCTCCTGATAAAGGCGTGCCAGTGACAGATAGACAAAATCGAAGTACGGCGTATCGGGCTGGTTGTCGATCATCAAATTAAGAAAGCTTTCGATGGCGTACTCGAGACCGAAGTTGTAATATCCGATCATGCTCAGCATGCATTTGCTGCGGAAGCCATATTCAGGATCGTCGGTCAGAGTTGTAAACATGTTTTCGGCATTTTCGAGATTGCCGACGTTATAATTGGCCTGTCCCATCCAGTAGATGTGCTTTGGAGCATCCTGATTCGGATTTCTCGCTGCAACAGCAAGAAACTCCTCATCCATACCGGAGTGAATATACAGGTCTTCAAGATATCCAATTGCTTCAGCGAAATAGATTGAATCGGGGTATTTTCCGACCATACGCTCGAAGATACTTTGAGCACGTACCTTGCGACCGTATCCGTAGTATATAACACCCTCGAAATAAAGAAGCTGATCATCCAGAAAACCGAAGCCCTGGTAGATCATTGCGAGATCGATGTACTTATTCAGCGCACCAGCGTAATCACCTTCGTCCAGGAAGGTTTGAAGTGTTTGTCTGTCACTAATGAAGGCTGCACGCACGGCGTTGTTGTTACCGTTCTCACTAGCTGTCCGGAGTTCTTTCTTGCGAGTGGCAAGCTCCCGAAGATGTCCTATCTCGCTGTAAAGGTCTTCCAGTGCCTCTTGCTCATCTTGTACGAGGAGCTCAACAGGCACTTCTTCATCATCGTAAACGTCCTGCGCATGCAGAGCGGGAAGACACAAAAGCAATGCAAGAAGTATCGCAATCAGGAGAATATGATTTTTCATAATTACTCTTCTTCAAGCACTTTTCTTATTTCTTCCAGTTCTTTCTCCGCTTGGCGACGTTTTGCACGAATAGCTTCCAGTTCTTCAAGAAGGGGGTTCTCGCCGGTGGATGATTCGTTACTCTTGCGAATCACACGGGTACCACGGCGATCAGGAACAATCTCAGCAGTCGGGCTGTAGCGTTTGTTCTTTCCTGCCGCTTTCACTTCCGAGAACGCATCGAGCGTGTATTTCAGGTTAAGTGCGATCTTGGGGTCACGCTGTCCGTATTCTTCGATACGATAGAGACCCACGCGAGCTTCGTAATTCTGATAGATAAAATTCAGTGTGGCGTTGAAGTTGTAGCCGTCCATTTCACCGATAACTGAGAGGTAAGGAAGCGGCTTGAATTCAACAGCGCCGAACATACCACCGAGACGCTTGGAGATTGCCTTGTTACCTTCGAAGCGATTCTGGCCCCAACCAACGGTAATCACGGTCTCGAGCTGTTCGAATACAGACACGCCGCGAAGGATCGTGGCTTTCGAAAGCACAATATAGGGGGACCAGGCAGTGTAGTCGTCCGGATCAGCATAACCGAAGTCGAGACGATCTGTGTAAGCTTCCGAATCGTCATCGCGATAGCTGTCCTTGAATTCGGAGAACATGTTGTCCACACCGACTGCAACAGCGGGCATCGTTTCCGATTCGTAAATAAGCTGGGCTTTCATGTTTGCATAGAACATACCGTCGCCCACGCCAGCGTAAACCAGTCCCAGATCTACGCGATCAAAAAAGCCATAGTTAATCGCTGCAGAATATGTGAACTGCATATCAGCGTCTTTGCTGACGGGGATATCAACACCGGATGAATTTTTCACGGTATCATATTCCTGTACGCCGGGACCAGCGTAACCAACGATGGAGATCTCACCCATAAGATGAGGAAGCACGTAGCCAGTGGGCACCTTCATATAGCCGAGGCATGTGTAGGGCACAGCATTCAGGCTACCGGCTAAAAGAAAAACCAACACAGTCAAGAAAACGAGATTTCTTGCTTTCATTCCATAACCTCCTGGATTCATTTATTCACTTTTATAATCTCTAAGTCTTTACAGGAAAACCCCATGCGGGTTTCTCCCATTGAACCAACATAACTTTTAAAATTTGACAGCGGATAGTCAAGTTATTTTTTTACTCCATGTTTAAAATATCAGGCCCCGCTATGGAACAGCTCGCTGTTTCTTTCTTGCAACACAGAGGATTTACGATCCTGGAAAGAAATTTCCGCGTCCAGTACGGCGAAATCGACATCATCGCCGAAATGGGAGACCATATTATTATATTCGTCGAGGTAAAAGCAAGAAAAAACAGTCTGGAAAACGCTTTTTCAAGCGTATCAAGATCGAAACAGCGTAAAATCCTGAAGACAGCAGCGCTCTATCTTCAAAGCCACCCGGAACTTGAGGACAGGCTCGTCCGATTTGATATTATCGGAATCGTCCCCGCCAGGAATGAGCAATTTCAGATAGAGCACCTGGAAGACGCTTTTCGTGGTGACTTACTGCAGGAGTGATTCGTCGAAATCATTTCCGAAGTATTTCTGCCATGATGGAAGGGTCTGCTCTTTGTCGTCGTTATCAACATACACCAGCCGGAAATCGCCGTTGTTCATGTTGTCAATGAACAAATAAACGCGATGTTCGGGCTGATCGAATTTCCAGATCAGGTATTCCTTGCTGGCAAAGCGAGTCTGTGAGGGATCGGTGAAATCAGTATATCTTTCTGCAGGAGATCCATTGCGGATGTAAATCCGGCCACGATCGCTCTTCCAGCCATCGTCAAACCGCGAATAATGCTCGTTTGCAAAGCTTACACGCTCCTGGACAAGCTTGAAAAACTCGTTCTCGTCAGTATCCGGATCCGGATCGTTCACCCGCCAGAATGTATCGATGTATTGATCTTTAGCAGACGGACTCAGCGTGTCCCAGACCTTTGCCTCTGTAACCGGTAGGAAGGTCTTGATAAGCAGGAATTCATCCTCAATATCGGTGAAGAAACGGTATTTTGTCTTATCACTGGCGCGTACGATGAACGATTCGCGACGGGACGTTTCTCTTCCGGAAATCATATCCCATATCTTTACTTCGATCTCGTATTTACCCGATTTATAACTGGACAGGTCGATTCTGCGTGTAACATTCTTCTTCGTGCCTTCAACGTATTCGTTATTCGTTGTCTGGCGATAGTTTAGTTCGCCTTTAAAGACAGTGACTGTTTCTTCGTAGTTTGATATTCCCTGATCGGATGGCTGAAGATTCATAATCTCATAATAGAGATACATCGCCGAATAGTTCTGCAGATTGAAAATTCGATCGGGCGACACGAAGTAGAGCGAATCGCCACGGCAGAATTTAACGAACCGGTGTTCGGTATCAACCATTACCTGCGTGGAAAACTCGATGTCGCTCAGATTCGTTCCAGCCTGTAACAGCTTGAGGTCTTTTCTGTATTGCGCTGTTTTATTCGACGTCGAATCGATGAAGTTGAGCTCGATGAGCATCTCTTTGCTCAGCGTAAGAGAAATCTTGTCCATGTAGTATTCACCGCTGGATGCCATCTTCTGACGATCGAAGGTGACTACCGGGTTGTCGAACTGTTTCCACAGCACGCGCTTCTCACCCTGTTCGATCACTGCTGCGATACGGATGTTCGCCTCGAAACGATCTTCTACCTGAACGAATTCGAGCTGGTTGTATGGGATTTTGTAAACGATATCGAAGATGGTGTTACCAGCATCGTCCATAAAACGGGTCGTTGTGATATACAGATTCAATTCATCCGCATTGGCGGCAACACTGACAAGCAATACAATTGTCAGCAGAGCGAATTTAATCGCGGTCGATGTACCATTTTTCAGCAAGTTCATAATATCCAAACCCCTTCTTGTCGTAGAAGACAAATCTTTTGTCGATCGTGTAATAATACCAGATTATATAGGGATAAAGCACTTCGGTCGGGAATTGTTCCTTGAATTCTTCCTCCGGTTCTCCATATTTTATCAGAATCTTGCCCTGATCTGTTTTCCAGCCAGGTATGAATCCTTTCAGGCTGAATCGCTTATCAGTCTCCATTATCCGGTGAATGAATATCTCGTAATTTTCATTGTATGCCGTATCCGGTGTTGGATCGTTTCGCTTCCAGTATAAGTCGATGTATTCTTCGAGATCTCTGTTATGCACCATGCGCGCCTGCTGTATATCGGCGCTGAGCATGATGATCTCCATCTGTCGGATCTGCTCCTCGGGCGTATATCGTGCGTCGTACTCGGAGAAGAATCGCTCGTGGTCATGGCTGCTCACGGACTGCCTTCCATAAAATGATCGAACACTGATCCCATGATAGATACGATTTTCCAATGGAAGCGTCACCGAAAGATTGTTCGAGGGGTCGTCCCATCTCCAAACAACGCGATCTTCCACCACGATGCTCAGGCTATCCGGTACCGTCCCGAAGTGTTGGACAACCGTCACGGAATCCGCTAGCGCACCGTTGAAGGGAAATTGTGTCACAAAGCGATTATCACCTTTCTGAAAGAGATAAAGAGGGGCCGTCTGATTGCGTACGGGATAGGGTGGAGTCAAAGTGAAGGTCTCCTGCTGCCGGGTTCCCTGTTGTAAGTTGGTAATCTTGAGATACGCCTCGATGGGTTCGTCGATAATCCCGAGACGGAAAACGATTGGGTAAGCCCTGTAGCGTATGAGGCTGTTGTCCGGAATCTCGATCTTGAAAGTGGAAAGGTTGTGATAGATTGACCTGTTATCCTGTCCGAGCAGAGTTAGGTCAATCTCTGTTTTGCAGAAATATACCGAGTCACGAGGCTGGAAATACAGATTCTCGTAGGGTATAAACAGTGTGAAATAGCTTGAATCGCCAACATGCTCGTGCTGCAACGCCAAGGCAGCAAGCGCCAGGCTCGATAGCCAAAGCGCAACGATCAGGATTACCCTGCTATCGACTCTTCTCAAAATCGAGAACCACGCATGGCTTTCTTTTCAGGTATGGTTCGACACTCTTCATAAACTCTCCACTCGGGAAGAACGTCAGCGAATCCGGCACAGATATTACCAGCTCTCTGAACTTCTTCGTATGTACGCAAAACCGCATCTTGACATTTCCCGGATTTTTCACTTTTTGATCAAGTAATATTTCTGCAAGGTTCTTACCAGCACCTTCTTGTTCGAGGTGCATTTCGAGCTCTCCAGCTTCTCTGGGCAGCTCTTCGAGCGCAATTATGCGTTTCGGATAAATCCTTAATTTTGACTCATCCTGGCCGTTGCCGTTTTTTCTTCTGCCAACGACGAGGTATTCTTTGCCGGGGTGGATTGTATGATGGAATCTCACGTAATCATCCGAGAAAAGACCAAGTTCGAACTTACCGTAAAGGTCCTCGAATGTAATATATGAATACGGATTGCCATTGCGGTCAGTTCGTACCTGAATATCGGTGGCAATCCCAGCAATTTTTATATATCCGCCATTCTCTTTGCTTGAGAAATCGCGTGTATTGACATTGGCATAAAGCTCTAGAATCGGCTTATGTTGCATCAGTGGATGCCCGGAGATGTAAAATCCAAGATACTTCTTCTCCTGCTCGAGCTTGTAGCTGAGCGTCCAGTCGGGAGCATTCTGTGGCAATTGCGGTTCGTGCTCATCGGCCTTCATGGTGTCGGACATCACATCGAACAGGTTGATCTGCGCACTGTTACGTTCCTGCTGAACGACGTTGCCGTGGTTGAGCGCTTCCTCGATCACCGCAACCTTCTGGGAACGGGTTCCTTCCAGACAATCCATAGCGCCAGCGCATATAAGACTCTCGATCACCGAGCGATTGACCGCCATCGTATCGACTCGTGTACAAAATTCGAAGATCGTCTTGAACGGGCCATCTTTTTTACGCTCGCTTACAATGGCATTGATCGCGGCGGAACCAACATTCTTGATGCCTCGCAAACCGAACAAAATCTTGTTATCCTCAACCGAAAACGCCTCTTCGCTTTTATTGATGTCGGGAGGAATCACCTCGATACGCATCTTCTTGCATTCGTCGAGGAAATAAGGGATCTTCGCGGGATCGTCTTCCACGGAGAGGATCGCGGTCATGAACTCGACCGGGTAGTGCGCCTTGAGCCAGGCGGTCTGGTACGCGATATAGGCGTAACAGGCCGAGTGACTCTTATTGAACGCGTAGTTCGCGAATCCTTCCCAATCGACCCAGATCTTGTCGGCGACTTCAGCCTTCACGCCGTTCTTCACACATCCGTCGCGAAACTTGACGTGCAGCTCTTCCATCATGTCGCGTTTTTTCTTACTGATCGCCTTCCGAAGAACACCCGCCTCGGCGCTGGGGAATCCAGCCATTACCTTGGCGATCTGCATCACCTGTTCCTGATAAACGGTGACACCGTAAGTCTCCTTGAGAATTGCTTCGGCAAGCGGATGATCGTAAACGACCTTCTCACGGCCATGTTTACGATTGATAAAGGTATCGATGAACTGCATGGGGCCGGGACGATAGAGCGCGACCATTGCGACCAGATCGGCAAAGACGTTCGGTTTAAGCTCTTGCAGGTACTTTTTCATACCGGCTGATTCAAACTGGAAGATACCGTCTGTCTGGCCGTTGGAAAGCAGTTCGTAGGCCTTCTCGTCATCCAGTGAAACATTGTCGATATCGACATCCACACCCTTGAAATCTTTGATCAGGCTAACAGCTCGATGTATGATGGTCAGTGTCTTGAGCCCGAGGAAGTCCATCTTGAGCAGCTTGAGGTCATCCAGCCACTTGCCCTCGTATTGCACGAGCAAGGCCTGGGGACCGTCTTTCTGGCTGCTGACAGCCAGCGGAACATAATCCGAGAGGTCACCGGGACCAATCACCACACCCGCAGCGTGGACTCCGATCTGTCGTACAAGGCCTTCCAGTACCTGGCTATATTTCAGCACATTCCGGTAATCTTCACGGCTGTTCATGAGCTCTGCAAATTCCGTCGAATCCTTGATCGACGATTCGATCGTCACTTTGGGACCGAGTGGCATCTTCTTGGTAATCAGGTTCGCTTCCGCAGCCGGGATATCCAACACACGCGCGACATCCTTGATGACCGACCTCGCACCCAGCGTGGTGAAGGTCACAATCTGCGTTACCGCGTTACGTCCGTACTTCTCGATAACGTAGTTTATGACTTCGCCGCGACCTTCCGCGCAGAAGTCAATATCGATATCGGGCATTCCGACACGCTTGAGATCGAGGAAACGTTCGAACAGCAAGCCATACTCGAGCGGATCGAGTTGCGTGATATCAAGGAGGTAGGCGACGATACTTCCTGCAGCGGAACCACGACCCGGGCCAACCGGAATACCACGGTCACGTGCGGCGTCGATAAAGTCTTTCACGATCAGGAAATAATCAACGTACCCCATGCGGTGGATAACGTCGATTTCGAATTCGATACGCTCTTTCACCTCATCGGTGAGTTCAGAATAGCGTTTTTCGGTTCCTTTGTAGACCAGCGCGCGAAAATATTCGTAGCTATCCTTGTATTCTTCGGGGATGTCGATCTTAGGAAATAGAAAATCCTTGTAGGGCAGGTCGAAATCGATCGTTTCTGCGATTTTGACCGTGTTGTCGTAAGCTTCGGGGACATCCGGGAAAAGTTTGCGCATCTCCTCTTCGGTCTTGAAATAGAGCTGCGTCGTTTCGTAGCGCATACGGTTGGGATCACCCAGCGATTTCCCCGTCTGGATGCAGAGCAGCACATCGTGCGCTTCGGCATCTTCTTTCTTGAGATAATGGCAGTCGTTGGTGACGACCATCGGCGTATCGGTCTCGCGCGCAATCTCGATCAGACGGCTCTTTACCTTGCGCTCGTCCTCGAGACCATGATCCATCAGCTCGATGTAGAAACGATCCGGGAAGATTCCCTTGTACCATTCAATCGCTTCGAGCGCTTCGTCTTTTTTTCCTTCGAGAAGCAGATAAGGGATTTCGCCATGCAGACAGGCCGAGAGACAGATAAGGCCTTCGGAATGCTTTTTGAGGAGGGACTTGCTAATGCGAGGCTTGTAATAGAAACCATCGGTGAAGGATATGGATGAAAGCTTCATCAGGTTGTGGTAGCCTGCGATGTTCTGAACCAGTAGGACCAGATGATGGCGATGATCGTTCTTGGTCTTGGGATCTTCCAACTCGCCATTCACGATATACGCTTCCATGCCGATAATGGGCTTGATACCCGCCTTTTTCGCCTTCATAAAGAAATCGATGGTACCGAACATGTTTCCGTGATCGGTCATCGCTACAGCGGGCATCTCGTATTGTTTCGCGAGTCCTACGATTTTATCTGTACGGCATGCGCCGTCGAGCATACTATATTGCGTGTGATTATGCAGATGTACAAAAGCCATGGCAACCCCGGTAATTCATTTCCCCAGTGAACGTTACGCGAAGTGGGGATCGCGCGTTAAATCTGTGTTATTTTCATAACCAATTGTATTACAACGTATTAAACGGTGTGGCTCACAACTTGCCAATTACCAGTAAGTTATGTCTATCCCATTGCAATGCAGTCAGTTAAGAAATCAGCACACTTCGCGATAATTTGCCCCTTCATGGATTTTGTCAAAAGGTTTATTGTTTTTTTTATGCTTGTTCGGCTGTATCCCGCTTCAGCAGAGCCCGAAGCGTAACCAACATTTTTTCCCAGTGAGTACCGCGCCAGTAAACTCGACCGCATTTCCGGCATATTAAAAGATGATCCTGCGTTTCCAGAACATATTCCGGAACCAGGCCCTTCGCTTTAGCCTTATCGATCGGATAGAGTGTGCGATTGCATTCCATACAGCGGTTGCCAACCATCGCTTCGTCCAGCTCGATAAGCTCTTTTAATTCCTTGAGTTGGTCGATATAGTCCTCTGCGATAATGCGCTGTCGCCCGAACTTCCAGTCGGATTTCGCGTGTTTTTCGCTTCGGGTGAGTAGAATGCGGCGCTCTTTTACTGCCAATCTCGCAAGATTAGTAAAACTCGCGCCATGATACATAGCGGCATCATAGTCAAGAAATCGAAGCCACCGGGCAAGCTTGCCAAGGTGGTCTTCCAGAAGAAACCTGGGACGTGTCATCGGATCAATCCCGACTTCCGCGCAGGATGAGCAGCCGGATAAGCTGCACCAGCGCCATGAGCGTCGAGGCTACGTAGGTCAGCGCCGCGGCTCGTAGCACTTTCTTGTTTCCGGCAATTTCGTCCTGACGTATGATCAAGCCATTGGAAAGCTCGACAATGGCTCGATGCGAAGCGTTGAACTCCACCGGGAGCGTAACGATATGAAATAGCAGTGCAGCCGCGAAAAAGACAATGCCCAAGTCCATCAGCATGGGAACTCGAAAGATAAGTCCGAGCAGGAAAAGCGGAAACGCAGCCGTGGAACCGAGGTTCGCCACCGGAAGGATACTGGCACGTAGCGACAGGGGTACATATCCGTTCGCATGCTGCAAGGCGTGGCCCACCTCGTGCGCGGCGATGCTTGCAGATGACACCGATCTGCCGTGATAGACAGCCTCGGAGAGGTGCACCTCTTTGCTGCGCGGATCATAATGATCGGTCAATTCACCCGGAATGGGCATGACATTGACGTCGGTAAGGCCATTCCTGTCCAGTATCCTGCGAGCGATCTGTCCGCCGGTCATGTTCAACGAGTTGGGCTCTTTCGCATATTGCCTGTAGGTTCCCTTGACCCGGGATTGCGCCCAGAATGCCAGGATCAGAACCGGTATGATCAGGATAAAGGTTGGGTCATAGAAGAACATCCTTTACCTCCAATAATTATTACTTCAAAGCATCATGTGTCATTCTTTATTCCAGACAGATCCTATTCGGAAGATGCCTATCTTTACAACCACGAATCTAACGCAAACCTGCATCTGATATTACACAGATGCCTATCAGACACCGAAGAACTTCTCTGCGTTCTGGTAGCTTGCATCCGCGACCATGTTCGGCGAGACTCGTTTGATCTCGGCGATCTTCTCGATCACATGACGCAGGTAATACGGAGCGTTTCTCTTGCCGCGATATGGCACCGGTGCCAGAAACGGGCAGTCCGTCTCGATGAAGAACCGGTCTTTGGGAAGCATCCCAACGACACCATCCATAATGTTGTTTTTAAAGGTGATCGTTCCGGTGATGGAGATAAACCAACCATTCTCCAGTACACGCTCTGCGATTAGTTCGTCGCCCGAAAAACAGTGGAAAACGACCTTCTCAGGCTTCAAACTCTCCAGGATATCCAGACAATCCTCATGCGCGTCACGGTCGTGAATCACGATTGGAAGCTTTTTCTCGACGGCAATTTCAACTTGCCGCGTGAAGACCTTTTTCTGGATCGGCTTGGTGTTGTGCATGCGATAGTAGTCGAGTCCGATCTCGCCGATACCAACAACCTTCGGTTTCTGCAGTAATTCAAGAAGCTGCACTTCGTCGAATTTATCTGCGTCGTGCGGGTGAAATCCGACGGTTGCGTAGATTTTATCGTATTTCGCTGCCAGCTTCACGCTGTTCAGTGAGGTTTCGTAGTCGATACCGATATTGATGATGCGTTCGACACCGCTGTCGAAGCACTTCCTGATCACCTGCTCGCGATCTTTATCGAAATCTGCGAAGTCCAGATGCGCGTGTGTCTCATATATCTTCATTTTGTCTCCAATTCATCCGTTCGTTTCGACGCCCGATTGTATTCTTTACGGGCTGCTTATCTGTTACCAAACTATACACCTGTTGTCAACGATGATTTCATTGTTTCATGGCTGAAGCGGGAGTCAGAAACATCATCGCGAGGTCAATCCGGTAATACTTATTGAGGTGGAACCGAACATCGGCAAAATCGAAATCCTCAGCGCTGTCATTCGCTCTGGCTACCAGATTACCACGTAATTCGATATAGTCGTTTACTTTCTTCACCTCGGTGATACTGAAATAGACGGTTCGCCCCTGCCACCAATGGTTAAGGAGCAGAAGAAGCTGTAAATAGCTGTGCATCTCGTACATTTCGCGCGTCTCACCTTTCAGCACCAGCGTGGTCGAGGCCTCGTCTGGTGTCAGCAGAAAGTGGATCAACTGCCTGCCAAGTGCCCGATGCTGATTGCAGAGCGCAACCAGATTAGGCGCGATGCGTTCGACTTCCTCATCGCTCAGATTGCTTGTAAAAATGCGCTCACCGCTGGGCAGAACGATGTTTTTCCCATCGATTTGAAAGCCCGTTCCTGAGGAAATCTGCAATCCGTCGGAAAGCTGCGTCGAGAAGACATCTATCTCCGAGTAGAGCCTATCCTCATAGGGTTGGCTATGGATACGGTATTGGTTGTTCTCCACGTCGATACGGTAATCGGGGAAGTCGCCGCGAATGAATTCCAGCGGATCTTTCACTTGATTTTGCAGCACCTTACGCGTAAGGATGCGACCGGAGTAATTTTTCACCATCTCCCGCAAGGTCGTTGTGCGGATATCCGGTAGCTCCGACTGTTGCACCATGGTCGCAACCTCGTGCGACGCCTTTGGCTTCCAGCGTTCTGTCTCTTTCTCTGGCTCGTATTCGGTCGGTTCTACATCGGAAACAGATTCAGGAACATTCACACTGGGTTCTTCTGCAATAGGTTCCGTAATCCTCTGCGGCTTGATAACGACCGCTTTTCTGGGCTCCGGAGCCGGCTCACGTCCCGGAATCTTGGGAATTTGAGCTACTGATGTATCCCATCTGGCTTTCTTGCCGATCACCATCTGGAAATCGATGGTTCCGTCGATAGAGATGGCAGTCTCGCCATTCGCATGATTATAGGTAATGGACTGCGGAAAGAATCTGTTACCTGAAAGTCGTTTCTGAAGCTCCGCAGCGCTTATTGTCACACCACTGACCATCACCCGGACATCATTGCGCTCGGAAAAGCGCTCAAGCGTATCGGGAAAGCCTGCGTTCAAGCGGAACAGAAACCCACCCATGATCTGCAAAACAGCGTCGCCGGGATTCTTCTCGGCTTGCTGTGTCCAAATCTCAGTGCATTCGATAAGCATCCCGCGTTCGATAAGAAATCCAACCCGAACCGGTCTTCCATCATTAGTGTAGTAGGTCATCTTGATCGATTCTGCATCGAGTGATGCGGGGGTATCGTTATACATAGCAGAATTTTCCAGCCATTTCTGGTAAACCGGATAAAGTGTGGCCGATTTGAAATGCGTTTGTTCCGGCGTAAATGCCTGGCTCGATATGGCTGCCATCATCATCACGATGGCAAACAGGATTGCTTTCTGACGCATGTAACGTACTCCTCGCGGGCAGAATTGGTTATCGTGTTCAGCCGGTCAAATAAAATCAATGTAAAGATAAAACATTGACGAATTTCACATGCATGTGAACCTGCCGCGATATAAAAACTGGAATGCATTTTGCAGTAATCAGTCAGACTTTGTCCTAGATTGAGGTAGTAATGTACATATTGATTCTGGTGACTGTAATTCTGGTCGCCCATTATGCTTTGGAGTATTATCGCCACAAACAGAATGTCGCGGCAATCCCAAATCGAGTCCATGTAAATGGAACGCGCGGGAAATCGAGCGTAACCCGTCTGATCGCTGCAGGTCTTCGCGCGGGTGGGCTCAAGACCATCGCAAAAACAACCGGCACCATGCCCCGGATGATCCTCGAAGACGGTACTGAGGCATCCATCGAACGCCTTGCCAACGCCAACATCATCGAGCAGAAATACGTCTTCCGGTACAGCGCACAGCGCAAACCAGACGTGATCGTGATCGAATGTATGGCCGTCAATCCGCTCTATCAGTGGGTTACCGAGAAAATGTTCGTTAAATCGACTATCGGCGTGATCACCAATTCCCGTATGGATCACATGGATCTTATGGGAGACACGCTCGAAAGTATTACCCACTGTCTGTGCAATTCGCTCCCTAAAAACGGCGTCTGCTTCACTTCCGAGGTCGATCAATTCCCGGTTATGCAGAAAGATGCCCACAAGAGTAACACCGAACTGATCCAGGTTCCGAAAGACCAGGTAACCGACGAAGAACTGCTCCATTTCAACTATATCGAGCACAAAGAGAACGTTACCCTGGCGCTGGAAGTCTGCAAAAAACTCGGTGTACCGCGTGAAAAAGCGCTCAGGGGCATGCAAACCTCGCGTCCTGACCCGGGTGCTCTCAAGCGATATTACATCGAAAACAAGGGCAAGAAACTCTTTTTCTACAACGTGTTCGCCGCGAACGATCCAGATTCAACCGTCATGATCTGGAACTCGATCATCAAACCGCTCGAGAAGGTGGAGAAGGTTATTATCCTCAACACCCGAAGCGATCGCTTCTTCCGCTCCAAACAGCTTGTCGATGTCAGCAAAACACTCGATTTCGACTTCCTGGTGCTTACCGGTGAGCGTACTTTCCAGCTTGCAACCTATGCAAAGGAGAAGGGCATCTCGAAGAAGAAGCTGATCATCATGGGCGAAGACGATCCCGAACTCGTTTACAACAAGATCCATTCCCTCGTGCAGAAGGAATGCCACATCTTTGCAATTGGAAACATCGCTGGGCGAATCAAATACGGCGCTCAGATTGTAAAATATTTCAAGATGAAATCCCAAGGAGGAATCAATGGTTGAAGCGGCCGTTGGTTTAGGAGTTATTGTCAGCCTCGTGTTCAGCGAATTGCTGGGCGCATCGGCAGGCGGTATTGTCGTACCGGGTTATATTGCCATGTACCTGGATAAACCCGGATTCATTATCGGTACGCTGGTTGTAAGTTTCGCGACCCTGCTGGTAATCAAGCTGGTCTCACAATTCACATTGCTCTATGGAAAACGTCGTATGGTTCTCAGCATCCTGATCGGCTTTATCTTCGGATGGCTCTCTTCGATGGTGTTCCACCTGACTCCCATGGACCTCAAATTCCACTCGATCGGTTATATCATCCCCGGTCTGATCGCTAACTGGATGGAACGTCAGGGCATCTGGCGCACACTTTCCAGCATGTTCCTTGCAGCGGTTATCGTCCGGCTGATTCTTCTGATCATATTCCCGGGGAGGTTCTAATCATGTTTCGTCCATCACTTCGCTCGATATGGTCACTTATAGGATTAGCGATTCTGGCCATGATCCTCTATTTAATCAGCCAGAGCACCTACACGACTGTACAGGATCCCGTCAAGATCGCCGCAGCAGAGAAGATGCAGCAATGCATGGACGTCTTGAAAAAGGAGTCCCTGCAGCGCGGACACATCATCGATGAGAATAACGATCCCAACATGACCGGGCTGATCGGCGTCATGCGCGACAGCTCGAATATCACCACAAGCTACGGAACCCTATCGCAGCGCCTCACCTCGCTCAATCCGAACATGGCAGCGCTGATGGTAGAATTCCTGCGCGAAGCAAACGTCGATTCGCTCGACCTAGTCGCTGTAGGCCTGACCGGCGCGAACCCTGGCGCAAACCTCGCACTATACGCAGCCATGGAGACCATGAGGCTGCGTCCGGTGATCATCACATCGGTTGGTTCTGCCGAATTCGGCGCGAATCGCGACGACTTCACATGGCTGGACATGGAGAATGTCCTCTACAAAAACAATATGATCTCCTTCCGGTCACGGCTCGCCTCTTTGGGCGGTTATAAAGACCGTGGCGGCGGAGTTGGTAAATATGGGCGTAAGGTGATTCGCGAAGCGATCAGCCGTAACGGCCTGAACCCGGATGAGCTCTGGGTTCCACGCGATAGCGACGAATCTGTCGTCGAGAAACGCTGGAATGCCTACCAGCGCTATCTTCCCGCTCGCGAAAAATACGCGGCTTTCATCAATATTGGTGGCGGCTACGGTAACGTCGGTATCCTCGAAAACGCGAAGATCGTTCGCAATGGCGTCAATCCGTCGCTGGTCAAGCTCGAGTTCGATCAACCCGGCGTGATGACGCAGTTCGCAGAAACCATGCCCGTGATTCACCTCTACGATATGGTCAAGCTCGCTGAACGCTACGACCTTCCTGTCGATCCGGAACCGCTACCGCAAGTCGGAAACGGCTCCATCTTCGAATCGAAGCGCCGTAATGTGACCGTCGCTTCTATCGCGTTAGCGATTATCCTACTGGCTCTGACCATGGTCGTCTTCTTCGACCGCAAGGATCGCCACTTCACCCAGAACGTTGTAGACGCAGCGGACGACCTGTAAAGATTCGTCCCACAATGGATTCAAACCCCACTTCTACGAGGTGGGGTTTTTTCTAATGAATCTGGCAATGAATCTGGCAATGTGAACTCATTTATAACCCAACAATCACAACGTACATATATAGATATTTATTACTTGACCACTAAGCTGTGCACAATATAATTATATCATGGAAAAGAAGTTTACAGAAATCGACATGCATCAATTGCGAATGAAGTCAAAAAGGATTTACAAATACTATAGCTTCAATAATGATTATTCGTTAAACATGTTACGAGATAATGAATTCTACTTTGCTCAACCAAGCGATCTAAATGATCCGTTCGAGTTGATGTATTCACCAATCATTGAGAACTCTGAAATTGCACGTCAGTTCAGTAAGATAGATAATGAGTTCTGGCATAATCTTACTTCTATGTTTGTACCGTGTATTTCAAAAGAAGACAGCATGAAGATAAAGCTACAATTCTCTCAAGAGAAAGTTGATCTAACAAATCTCCGCACAAAATTATCAGACAGATCCAGTACTGTACTAAGAAAGGAATGCCGAGTTTTTTCTACCTCAACCTTTAAAGATAGTATACTTCTTTGGTCAAATTACAGCCATTCGCATCAAGGCTTTTGCATAGAAATTGATATATGCAAATTGATTGGTTCTATTGCAAGATTCTACAGAGATACAAATTGTTTTTTTGCCCATGGCCTAGTTGAATACAATGATTCTTACCCATATTTAGATTTTGCTTTTCATCCTAAATTTGGCCTGATACCGAAGAATCCACATGATGGACTTATAGCACTTTTTAAGAAACCTACAGCTTGGAGCTATGAACATGAATATAGGCTTGTCATTGCTGTAAATAATAACCCTAAGCCGGACCAAGACAATTGCATTAAGCATTTTTGCGATGACAAAGAAGTCGTTACCGCTATATACTTAGGGTGCAACTGTGATTTAAAGAATCAATACGTTAATGAACTTATCCATCTCTCGGATGCAAGGAATATACCTGTATATCAAGCCGAACTCAGCATGAATTCTTATCAATTATTATTTCACTCCTTAGATATCCAGAAGCACTACTAAACAAATAGAAGCATTATAAAAAAACCCGCTCCACATCAGTGAAGCGGGTACTTCTATTATTCGTAATAACTGTTTACTTCAGCAGCAGCATCTTTTTCGTCGAGCTGTAGCGATCAGTACTCATCTTGAGGAAGTAAACGCCACTTGCAGCGTTCTTGCCGTAGTTGTCGTCACCATTCCATTCGATGGTGTGTGAACCGGCGGTCATACGCTCACTCGCCAGGGTTTTCACCAACTGTCCCTTCAGGTTAAATACCTCGACGGTAACATCGGAGGTTTTATCCAGCGAGAAGCTGACGGTCGTGCTGGGATTGAACGGGTTCGGGTGGTTACCCATCAGAGCCGTTTCAAGCTGCGGAGCTGTGGGATCTTCGTTATCGAGATAGCTCACGTAGATCGTATTCGACGGAGCACTTACTCCGTTCTCATAGATCGCGCAGATGTAGAACGCGTAGTCGAGAACCGGTGCCAGCGTTACGTCAAAGCTTGTCTCCGTCGTTGTTGCAAACTGCGAGAACGCGTTGGAAGTAGCTCGAATATAGATCGCGTAATGGGTGAAGAACTCGTTCTCTTCATTATCGAAATTCCAGCTCATGTGGACGTCGTTGCCATCCAGTGTACGTTCAAGGCCATAGGGTCCCATGAGGAATTGGAGTGGAAGTTCGATCTCGGTGAAATCGTTCGGAACGATTGTCGCTGTCGCCACGGACGGGACATAGCCATCGAGCAGAGCGGTTACATCGTAAGTACCTTCGTAGTAAGGAATCGTGAAGTCGCCATTAGCTCCCGGCGAGAACACGAGATCATCGATCATGATATCGACTTCAGTCAGGTCAGGGTCACCCTGGTCGGCTGACACGGTTCCGGAGAGGTATCCCAGTTCCGGGTAGAGGATAAAACTGATCTGATCATCACAAGTACCGATCTGATGCAGGAAAAGACCGCCATCGTACCCATTGCTGAGGAAGCAAGTCGGATTTGTTTCGTCATTGATAGCGCTCCTACCATAATCGGAAGAAAATGTCGCCATCGAGAGCGTTCCATTAGCCTCGGTTGTACCACCGGGACGATACACATAGACCTCGTCCGGAGGGCCACTCGCGTTACCCTGTCCATCGTACAGTGTATTGATACGATATACCAGCAGACCAGATGAAGGCAGAATGTTTTCGAATGTTCCCACAGTTTTCTTGCGGTATTCGAGCACGAAATACTCGGTGTTGCTGTTCGGCGAAGGGATCTTGTAGCAGTTGTTATACCCGTCAATCAGTGGATTCAGCGTATAGGTTCCGTGAGCGCTGATTTCGGGAATGTTGGTGATCCAGTCGCTATATCTGTACTTCATGTACGCGCCCATATGAGCAGAACCGCCGTCCATGATATCCCAGGGACCGACTGATTCGAACGAACCGCCATTGTAATGGTAGAGGTCCGGTGCGCCTACGGAGTGGAACATCTCATGGCAAAGCGTACTCACTTCGTTCTGTGTTTCAGGTTGGAAGGTGTAGTCATAAACGCGCTTTCCGTGGATATAGACGGTGAAGCTGAACAGCGTCCAGCGGTGTGCCCAGAGAAGGTCAGCCCAACTGTCATTCGGCCCGCGAATGATGAAACATACGTTGTCCACACGGTTGTCATTATCGTTATCAATGATCAAATCTTCCGGGACCTGATCTTCGATATACGTAATCGCGTCAACCAGCAGCTGATGCTCTCGCTGAGCATACTGCGACTGATTCTGATAGCCGGTGGGGTTGGTTGTCGCGTTGTACGGACTGAAATAGCAACGCGGATGAGAATCCTGATAAGACAAGTTGGTGGTCTCGTCACAGACAGGATAGTGCGTGCTGACGATTTCCATTTGTCCGTAGGAAACCTCATCGTAGTACGCGCCTAAGGATCCTGTTTCAGCGTTGAATTTGTTATCGAAGAACGTACGCGGATCAGTGAACTCAGTCTGGTCGGCAAAACGAATATAGACAACCAGGTTCTGAACTGTACCGATCGAATTCATACGGCTGTCGTCACGCATGGTCGCTTGGAACGCTTCGCGCCTCTGCTGATATGCTTCTTGTGAAATCACCGCACCAGGTGTGAGACCGACCGAAGCCGGATCTACGCTGAATGCGCGATATTGCGACGGTTCCGGCTTTCCATTCTGAAGAACGGCGTAGTAGTAGAATCCATCGTCCTGACTCTGGATGATGGCGAAGTTATTTTCATCATGCAGGTAGTTGAAGAATTCATCGCCACTTGCGTAGCAGCTGAATTGTTCGCCGTCCGGTTGCGTGATGGTCGTTGGGATGTCTCTGAGCAATGCGCCATGAAGAAACGCGCATATTAGCAGAGCAATCGCTATAAAGGTAATTTTGTTCATCTCTCTCTCCTCAGTTAATGCAAATCCTCTTTTCAGCCACGATTAATCGCGATGATGCTTCTCCCAAATCTCGTGAGCAGGCTTTATCAGCTTACGCGGTTTCAGCAGGCTGAATAACGGGCAAACTACCACCGAAACAATCATGCCTATGGAGCCGGCTTGCGGTGATGAGCTTGGACCCATCATGACATACAATACAAGACACGTGCCAAGTCCGAGGACAGAGGCAGAAATTGCACCAACATCGTTGACTTTTTTTGTAAACAGACCCCACATGAAGGGCCCTAAAAACACCGATCCGATCGCTCCCCAGCTGATTCCGAGGATACTCACAATGGTCGCCGGTTTTGTCGCGGCAAGAATCACGGAAAGCAAGATAAAGAATGCACTTCCTATACGCATAAGCAACGTAAGTGTACGATCCCGGACATTCGGATTAATGAATCCGGCATAGATATCCTTCGCGATCGAAGAGCTGGAAATTAACACCAGTGCAGCCAGCGTTGACATCGATGCGGAAAGGATCAGAAGGAGCATGATAATAGAAAGCGATTCAGGAATAATATTGGTGAGCAGCTCAGGCATCAGGCGGTCAACCTGAAGTACGCCATTCAGATAAAGCGAATCCATATAGGGGAATTCGCCGGTATTATCCATCAGGAGCGCGCGAGTTGTCGCACCGCAGAAGTATGCCACACCGCCGATCAGCAGTGCGAAAAGCGTGGAAGCGACGAGGCCTTTCTTGATTGCTTTCTCGTCTTTGATCGCGTAAAATTTCTGGATAAGTTGCGGCATGGCGAACGGAGCCACACTGGTCAGCATGATCAAACTCAGTAGCGGCCAGATCCCGGGAGGACCGACAGGCTTGACCAGCTTCGGATCGATCGCTGCAAGCGAACTGGTTATATTGGCGATACCGCCACCGCGGTTGATCGTAAAACCAAGCAGGATCACAACGCCGATTGTCATGATGATGCCGAAGATCACGTCGATCATGGTCATGGACTTATAGCCGCCCATCACCAGATAGACAGTGGTCAAGCTACCCATTATAAGCAGCGCGTACATATACGGCATGTTGAAGTTGGTCTCAAAAAGATACGAAAGGCCCATAAAGACCGCGGCGGAATAGGGTACAAAGAAAATAAAGATCGAAACTGCCGCCATGAATCGCATGATGCGGCTGTTGTAACGTCTTTCCAGGAACTCAGCCATCGTGCTGACTTTCATCTGCGTGGAGACTCTTTTAATTCTCGGTCCAACAAACAACCACACGAACAGCACACCGATAATCGCGTTGGTTACTGCAATCCACATACCGGAATAGCCGAATCCCCATCCGATCTTGCCGGCGAATCCGATGAAAAGAACCGCCGAGAAGTAGGCGGTTCCGTAGGTAAAGGCCGTCATAATCGCGCCTACTTTACCACCGCCGAGAAAGTAATCATTAAAACTGCGGGTCTTTTTCATACCCATGATGCCGATCACGATGATCATAATACCGTATGCGGCAACCAGTCCATATTTTAACAACATGGTTTCCTCCAGTGTCTTATGTTTAGAATTCCCAGGAAATCATTACTTTGTTGTCTTCGAACTTGAGATGTATATCTTCTCGAAGTGTTTCGTAATTATAGAGATGCGCATCCACGTAGGCGTCAATGCCGGAAAGGAGCATGGTGATACCGAGCCACCACATATCGTTCTGCCTGCGGTCGTAATACTTGTAATAGCGATCCGCCCAGTAGTCGAAATCATCGTCGCTGGAGCGCTTCGCGCGGTCGTACGCCTTTTCTGCTTCGTTATGGTCGTTGATAAGCAGGCCGATCAGCACGCCTTCCAGGATGATCACACCGCCAGCCTTGTAATAGCTCTCATTGTAGATCTGACCCGCGCCCGGTACAAACAGCGACATCAGCGCGGCCTTCGCCGGCGACTTGCCCGTCTGGAAGCCATCCTCGCAAATCGCGAGGCCTGGCAACACCAGCAGCAGGACGATCATCCATTTCATTATCAGTCTGTTGTGATTCTTCATCGTCGCAACTATTTTGGGACGGTTCTTTTCAGGCAACAAGTTTTTATGGCGGATTTACATTTAGCCATTCAAGCTACTGCATGCCCAGGTATAAGAGCACACTCATCGCACACGACCATATTAAGGATTTTAAGCGAGAATAAATATTCCTTGACAAGATACATTTTTCATTGCGAAAAATAAACCAGCATTAGCAATTATTTGCTAGAGAGGGTAAATATGAAGAAGCTCACACTTATTGCCTTGATGCTTATATTAGGATTGTCCGCCATGCTGCTTGCTCAGGATAACTGGCATGTGGATCTGGTAAACGAATACCCCTTTCATTGGGTTACATCGATCATCGACTACACGATATCGGGTAATTACGCGTACCTTCTTGGATCCAATTGCGGATTGTCGGTTCTCGATATTAGCAATCCTTCGAATCCGATAAAAGTCGGATACCTGGTCTTTGAGGAATATATATGCCAGGTCGAAATTCACGAAAACTATCTGTATGTATCCAACTATTATAACACCGTATTCATTGTCGATATAAGCAATCCTTCAAATCCCTATGTAGTAAACAGCCTTCATTTCGAGTATGAAGCAATATCAATAAAGCTAAAGGATGGTTTCCTGTATGTGTTACAAGGGAACTACTGGTATCCCGAGTTAATGGTGCATAACCTCATTGATCCAATACACCCAGAATTGGTTGGCAGTGTTGACCTTTATGGTCACATCACCATACTTGATGTCAGTGACGGGATCGTTTTCCTCAATAAAATCGATTACGGACTCATTCTGGTTGATGTACAAAATCCAATGCAACCAGAAATCATCAACAATCTGAATCTCAATGAAAGCGTTAAGGATGTCGCGATTCGGGACGATTTGGTTTGCCTTGTCGATCCTGACAGCCTGTACATGATCGATATCAGTGAGCTGGATGAACCGCAGATACTTGGAAGCATTGAACTAAATTGTAAAAGCATAAGCATTCTTAATTTTCGTTTATATGTTTGTCGTTATGACGGAATAGCCGTTATAGATATTACCGACCCATGCACTCCGGAAGCGATATCAACGTTTGAGATGGATTACAACTGTCACGAAATGACCATACTTGATGGGTATGGATATTTACGATCCTATGGAGATGGATTCGGAATTGTCAATCTTCACGATGGAAATAATATTACATGGGTCGGAGGATATGATGAGGAAGGAGAACTGAAGTGCTTTGATACATATGGAGACTATGTCTATTGTGCTGACGAAATCTTAGGGTTAGTGACGCTAAGAATAGATGACATCAATGAAATAGAGTTGGTAAACACAAATAGTGAATACGCTAATGGGATCATGATTGAAGCTGAGCAAGACAAGCTGTTTCTTGTCACAAAAATGACTGATTCACCATGGGATTACGATATACATATCTTCGACATTTCCAGTCCATCGTGTCCGGTGTATATGAATTCCATTAACACATTACACTATTTCAAAGGGCTCGACGCTTGCGGAGATTACCTATACATGGCAGGCTGTTTCAATGATTACTATTCAGGAGAGTTAGTTATCTACGATGTAAGTGCTCCGGATTTACCTGAATGTGTTGGAACGTATATGGGCGGAAATTATGGAAATTCGGTTGACGTGATTGACGATCTAGCCTATATAACAGAATATAACGGAAGCATCCAAATCGTGAATGTTTCCAATCCGGCTCAACCCGAACCCGTGGGTCATTCGTCTTTAGGATATTCCTATTGTGATCTTGCACTAACAGGTGGGTATGCCTATTCAATTGCTTATACTATTGATGAGTGGGGAGATTGGTTCTACTCAACACATGTTGTTGATGTCAATGATCCGTATCATCCAGCTTTTATAAGAGCATACAACATCCCGGCAATTACAATTTCTGCCTCTGAAAACTTCTTTTGTGCTGCGAACAACACCATGTGGGTGATGAAAACCCTTGATCCTGCCAATCCATATCTATCGGGGAGCTATGAGCTACTGAACGAGTGCATCGATATCAATTGTTATAACCACTATGTTTTACTTATGGATGAAAAGTCATTGCTGCTTTTCGATGTTGAGACCGCTCTTGGAATCGATGAATCCGAAGTTGTCGAGGCTCCTCGCCCTCAGCTCTCCAACTATCCCAATCCATTCAACCCGGAGACAACGATCCGGTTCAGCATCCCGAACCGTACACATACAAGGCTTAACGTATATAATATCCGGGGGCAGTTGGTGAAGACCTTGCTCGACCAGCCAATAGACGCGGGAGACCACTGCGCTACATGGAACGGAACGGACAATAGCGGTAATCCCGTCGCCAGCGGTGTTTACTTCTACCGGCTGCAAACCGGCGGCCTTGAGCAGACCACCCGAATGCTGCTATTGAAATAGTTGTTTCGCGCTAATCTCTATTCCGGCTTGATGATATGTCCCGTAGGCGTCATGTGCTTTTCAGGCTGCTTACCGGTCTCAAAGAAATACCTTTTCCGTTTGCAACGCTCCGATTTGGCCAGTGTCCGGCAGAACATCCGCTTCCAGCCTTCGTTGAGGTATTCCTGGGAAACTGGCATGTTCTTGAGAAATTCGCAAATTTCGAAAAGCTCGCAATACTCGGTAAGGTCATATTCCGCGCTTCTGCCATGCTTGATCGCGACAAGAAGTTCGTGAACGGTATAGGGCTTGTTTAGTAGCGGAACATGAAGGTTGTCGATCAAGACCTGCTTCTCGTTATCGCCGATATACCCCGAAGTCAGGATCATCTTCATCTCCGGTTTCCGCGATTTGATCTCGCTGAGCAGGAACATCCCGGTCGAATCGGGCAGATCGACGTCGGCAAGCACAATATCAATATCGTCACGATGTTTTTCGCAGCACTTTCGGGCACCCTGCGCGTTGCTCTCCGACATAACCTTGTAGCCGTTTCTCTGAAGCGCTTGCACGGTGAATTCTCTCACCGCAGCGTTTTCTTGAACGACCAGTATCAATTCGCCACGACCCTTTAGTTCGGTCTCCAAATGCCGACGCTGCTCTTCCTGAACATAATCGCTGTCGATTCTGGGCAGATATACGGAAAAGCGCGTTCCCTTGTTCTCTTCACTCTCGACGTTAACCCATCCATCATGATTCTGGATGATGCCGAATACGGTTGATAATCCGAGTCCGGTTCCATGCTCGGAAGCCTTCGTAGTGAAAAACGGCTCAAAGATGTGCGTTATCACATTTTTGGGGATACCGACGCCCGTGTCGTCGAATGTGAAACTTATATAATCGCCTACTTTCGAACCATGAATTGCTTCCTGCATCGTCTCATCGATGGTGATATTCCGGGTCTGGATCGTTATCATGCCTCCGGTAGGCATTGCGTCGCGAGAATTCACTGCCAGGTTCATTAAAATCTGCTTGAACTGACCCGAATCAACTTCGACCAACCCCAGCTCGGAATCCAGCACCATCTTGATCTGAACATTCACGCCAATAATGCGCTTGAGGAAAGTCTGCATTTCCATAATCGTGCTGTTTATGTCGAGAATCTCCGGACTGATTGATTGCTTGCGGCTGAAGAGCAGCAACTGATCAACCAGCTGTTTCGCCTGAAACGACGCATTCACGATGTCATCCAGAAAGTCTTCCTGCAAGTCCTCTGGTAGTTTCGAGCGAAGCAGCTCGCTGCTACCGTTGATAACGGTGAGGATGTTGTTGAAATCATGCGCGATACCGCCGGCAAGCTTGCCCATAGCCTCCATCTTCTGCGATTGAAGGAACTGCTCGCGCAGGCGTTGCTGCTCGGTGATATCCTGCAACACCCCAAAAGCGCCCTGATAGGTCCCATTTGTATCAAACCTGGGGTATGCACTTATCCGGAGAACACGCTTATTACCCTTGGCGGTGGTGATATCCAGATTGTAGGTTGTAACTTGCTTGTCTTTACGCTTGATGGTCTCATCAAGAATCGTTTTCTTCCCCTCATCATTACAGAATTCCATAACATTACGACCGAGAAGTTCTTCAACGGACACCTCATAAATCCGCGCAATGGCTGGATTAACGAAAATATACTCCTCATTTTCGTTAACGATCCCAATTCCGTCGTGAATCCGCGTAAAGACGTCCTCAAGCAGGTTTTTCTGCTGTTTCAGGATATCAAAAGTACGTTTATTCTCGGTGATATCGCGATTGACACTGATATAGCCGGATAATTCGTTCTCGTGATCGTGATATTCCTTGATATTCAGCTTGATCCAGCCCTTGCGACCGTTCTTGCGAACAATGGGAAGCTCACCGATCCAGAATCCATTTTTACGGAGATTATCGAGTAGCGTTTCGACCACCTCTTCTCCATTGGGATGCATCTGGTCAAGACGCTTGCCAAGAAGCTCATCCTTCTCATAACCATAGACATTCCTGAAAGACGGATTGGCGTCGAGAAGCCTTCCCTCGAGGTCCGAGATTAAAACGGCTTCGTCCATAGTATCGAAAACAATCGCGTGGCGACGCAGCTGCTTCTCATAACGTTTCCGTTTCTGAATGTCGTCCTGTAACCTTTTGTAGAGGACCATGATATTGTCCTCGCGGAATTTGAGTTCCTCTTCCATCTGTCGATGCAGCGATTTCAGATACCGTCCATGGCGCCACTTAGTCGCCAGCGCAGCGGTAAACTGGATCACTTCGATTGGATGGAAAGGCTTGAGAATGAAGAGGAGTTTATCGAGCGGCGGTATTCGCCGTGTAATCTCGTCCACATCGGTATCGGAGTAGGCGGTGACAATCACGATCTCGATGTCGGGATCCATCGCTCGGATTTGTTCGCCTGTTTCCACACCATCAATTCCAGGAGGCATGCGAACATCGAGAAACGCGATGGCATAGGGCCTGTCTTCTCGAAGAGCGTTTTCAACCTCGTGAACCGCCTGTTCTCCCTGATCGCAAAGAGTTATTTCGTAGCTGAAACTCTCTTCGGGTTTGTCTGCTTCGTTGAATAATGTTTTTTCCAGTTCCAGCAATTCACCGTGCAATTCGTTACGGTTTTCGTGTCGTTTCAGTACTTTTTCGAATGATCTCCGGACATGAGGTTCGTCGTCCGCTATCAGTATCCGATAAATCTGCTTCATTCACTCCCTGCCTGTTCGATAATTGGAACTTGTAATAAGAAATACGATGTCAAACCATCTTCTGACTGCTCAATTCTAAGTCCCGCACCGATAACGCTGGCTGTATTCGTACACCAGATCAATTCATTGGTCAGCGACTTCGTTGTGTCAGTCGAACCTTCTGCAAATACACTTATAGACCCTTCTATTGGATGCATTGTCTGCGGCATCATGACACGTATCGATAGAATCGGCTTTTCATCATGAACCATGCGCTTTGTGAGAATCACGATGCGCAGATCACCGCTATCCATCCGGCTCTCAACAATATACTCAAGCAGCCGCGATAGTATCATCAGCAATGTGACCCGGTACGTCCGGATCGTTTTATCCTTTTTCTCTTCGTTATGAACACTGAGAGTCAACTTGCGGCGTAAAGACGGAGAAAGAAACGACTGAATTTCCTTCCCAATCTCCGACTGCTTCATCGGCTCAACCACCGGTTTCGCGGACGTCCATTTAGACTGCGTATCCAGCAGCTTCTCGATATTCTGTCGATACTCATCGAGTGTATTGAACTCCAGGTTGATATCATCCATCGTTTCGAAATATTGCCTATCGAGCAACAGGAGATATTCCCGGATTTTCTTTCTTCTTTCCGGATCGAGATCTTCACGCATCAGTTCTTCGTGCGCTTTTTTATACTTCTCAAAATCCAGATTGCGGCACGCATACCGTATGCCCTGGATCTCACCCATCAACGGCGTGAGAGAGTTCCGGAGATTATGCAGGAAATTGGAGGCCATCTCTGCGAGTCCCGATTTATAGGAGCTCTCCAGAAGCCTTGAGCGCGTCTCGAACAACCTGTCGAACACCTGATCGAATTCCTGCGCAAGCACTCCGATTTCGTCTTTACGATTCGGATAGAGCCGGGTGCAAGTTTCCTGTTTATGAGCGATCAGTAGCGCATGCTCTTTCAGTCTCTTTATCGGCCGAATAACCAGAAACTGAATGCCTATCATCAGCACAAAAAGGATGATTATACTCACAACCATTAGTGAGATGTAAAGCATCGTGACAGTTCTTCTACCTTCTTTCATGAAGTCCCGATTGAGAGAGGCTTCAATGTAGTAGTCTACTCCGTTGATCGTATCCAGCCTACCCAACAAGTTTAGCGTATCCGGGCCATTGTAGTCAATCACAAAATTGTCGCCCTCATGCCGGGCATTTTCCCTAATACTGGAAATCTGATCGATATCACCAGGGTTGACACTGAATCGCATTCGAGTTTGCCCACAGAGGATATCCTGATAATTGCCATCGAAGAGCCTACCCATGATCATCGTACCGTTATATGGGCCTGTTTTCAGGCTTGTGAGAATCGGTGCTTTTGCAATCAAAAACAGTCCTGCAGAAGTATGAACGATCCCGGATTGAATATCGCCTTTTCCTCGAGATATCAGGAAATGATCCGGTGGATATGAGTTCAAATCAAACTCAGCCACAGCGATGTTTTCCAGTGTCTCCAGATCGACATTTTTCTTCAACAGAACGCTACCATCCGTATTGATCAGCATGAACAGATTTATCTCATTGTCGATATGCGTTTGAGGCACCAGATTCGATTCGATGTACGATTGATTATGTGTGACCATGAACTCGAACGTATCATCCCAATAAGACCAGTCTTCGCACAGGGACATCAGATGATGTAGCTCTCGTTCGATCGCGTCGAGTACCCGTTGGCCATTCTTTATCGCTTCGCGTCGCTCCAGCCTGTCAAATTTACCGATGACAAGATGATTTACGACGACGTAGTCGATAAGGGCAAAAAGAAGCAGTACCGGGATAATCAATAAGAAGAATTTCCTCGTAAGCACCGGATAGATGTTCCTTTATTATTCGATAGTATATTCGATCGATTTACCACCGAACCTATTGCAGTCTGTCTTGATCTTCAGAACATCGCCCGGTTTCAGATCCCGGATTTTATAAAGAACCTTACCACCCTCGATCGTGTCCTGACTCATCAGCTTTTGCACAACCAGATCTTTTTTAGCAAGAATCACTTCGATATCATCGATGAAGTGCTTGGTAGGATCCGAAACATCGTGTTTGTATTCGACAGTAAGGATCATCGTCTCTTTATCATATGAAGCTGTAACCTCTGATGCCGGGTGCGCGAAAAGAGATGCTGCAAAAAGCAGTAGTACGAATGTGGAAATCAACGAAGCGTATTTCATCATTTCTCCCTGGGTTTTGCTGGTTTCTTGAAATATTGTGTTCTGATCCAGTTCCAGTTCAGAACGATATGTATTAAAGCGATCACAGCGAACGCAGGACCACTATAGACATGAATATCGTAGAATATGTCCATCCCCTGAAGCGGAGACGGGATAAATCGATAAAGTAGCATGCTGATAAGTGCAAGCAAGAAGCCGATCGCCAATAGGATATTTACGATTTTCAATACGGAACGTTTCTGCATTAATCTCTTCCTCCTGGTATGTACTATTCATATAGTACCGCGAATTTCCATTAAAACAAAAAAAATAAACACCAAATCCAGGCAAATACTCCGCACGCATCGAATGCAAGTGGGTAACGTTCAGAAATACAGCGGACTATAAATGCTCACATTTTATGCTTGACGTTCAATGCCATGCTGTTTGTCTGTTCGGTAACCGAATCCAATGCAGACGGAGGTATGAAAATGGCCGATATCATTGATTTTAAGATTTTTGGAGACGACATGCAATTGGTCGAAGTCGAGCTCGATCCGGGTGAAGGCGTACGAGCGGAAGTCGGCGCAATGACATATATGGAGCAGGGTATCCGCATGGACACCGGTGTCGGTGGAGGACTATTCAAGGGATTTAAACGCATGCTTACCGGCGAAAGTTTCTTTATTACCACGTTCCTGAACGAAGATCGCGCAAAGCGCCACGTTGCGTTTGCAGCTCCGTTCCCGGGAAGAATCGTTCCCATCGACCTCAATCGTTACGGTAGAACTTTCATCTGCCAGAAGAATTCCTTTCTCTGTGCAGCACGCGGCATTGATATCGATATCGCGTTCACCAAACGCTTTGGTGCCGGGCTCTTCGGTGGCGAAGGCTTCATCCTGCAAAAGCTTTCAGGTGACGGAATGGCCTTCATCCACGCAGGCGGAGCGATCATCGAACGGCAGCTCCAACCCGGTGAGACCCTGCGCGTCGATACTGGCTGTCTGGTCGGAATGGAGACAAGCGTCCACTACGACATCGAATTCATCGGCGGATTCACCAACGTTCTCTTTGGCGGAGAAGGGCTCTTCTTCGCTACTCTCAAAGGACCCGGAGCTATCTACCTGCAAAGTTTACCTTTCTCACGCCTTGCGGACCGCATTATTTCTACTGCGCGGTTCCGGAATCAAGGTGAACAAAAAGGCCTGGGCGGACTTCTGGGCGACCTCATCAGCGGCGACTGACCCATCTAAAGGAGAATAATACATGGACCCGAAAATTATTGCGAAACTGACTGAGGATGCACGCCTGGCACGAGCTGCAATCCTTACCATGACCACACTATCGGCTTCAGGGCATCCCGGCGGATCGATGTCATCCATCGATTTCCTCCTTACGCTATACAGCCGCATTAATGTCGACCCCAAGAATCCGCAAGCTGCCAACCGTGACTGCGTCGTTGTCAGCAACGGACACATCTCACCCGCTGTTTACTCAACACTCGGTCTCAATGGATTTATCGATCTTGACGATGCTGTTACCCAGTTCAGACTTGCCGGAAGCAAGTTCGAAGGCCACGTCGAGCCTATTGTACCGGGAATCGAATGGGGTACTGGTAACCTTGGACAGGGACTTTCCGCCGGCGTCGGATTTGCACTTGCCACACGCCTCAATGAGATCAATAATCAGGTATTCGTCCTCATGGGTGACGGCGAACAGCAGAAAGGCCAGATTGCCGAAGCTCGTCGCTTTGCCGTTAAATACGGCCTCAACAACGTCACAGCCATCATCGACTACAACCAGCTTCAGATCGGCGGCGACATCCATTGTGTCATGCCGCAGAACATCCGCCAGGGATACGAATCGGACGGCTGGATGGTCATCGAGATCGACGGACACAGCTTCGAGGAGATCGACAAGGCGATCACCGACGCAATCAATGCTGAAAAGCCGGTCATGATCCTGGCACACACCGTAATGGGCAAAGGCGTTTCCTTCATGGAAAATCTGGAGAAATATCACGGCTCTACCCTCAACGATCAACAATACGCAGATGCCTGCAAAGAACTGGGCATCGATAACCGTCTCGAGCATTTCCGTCAGCTCAGAAACCAGTGCAACCCGCAATACGGCCATCTAAAAGTCACCGGCAAAGGTCTCGATCCCGGAACGCCGCGCGTGTATGATGGCAAAACTGACAACCGCTCCGCCTGGGGCAATGCGCTCGCCGATCTCGCTGAAACCAACGGTGGCGTAAAAGCTCCTATGGCCGTATTCGACTGCGATCTCCAAGGCAGCGTCAAGACCAACGACTTCGAGAAAGTCGCGCCAAATCGCTTCTTCCAGGGCGGCATCATGGAACATAATACCGCAACCCTGGCCGGGGCGGTATCCAAGTACGGTATCCATGCGTATTTCGCTGATTTTGGCGTATTCGGCGTCGATGAGACCTATAACCAACACCGGCTGAACGATATCAACGAAACCAACCTTAAGCTCGTCACAACTCACGTCGGTCTCGACGTCGGCGAAGACGGCAAAACTCACCAGTGTATTGACTACCTCGGTGTCATGCGCAATCTCTTCCACTTCAAAGTAATCGTTCCGGCCGATCCGAATCAAACCGACCGTGTGATCCGCTACATCTCAAGCTGCTATGGCAACTTCCTGGTTCCGATGGGCAGAAGCAAACTCGCGCCTATTCGTGAAGCGGAAGGAAAACTCCTCTTCGCCGATGGTTACGAATTTGTGTATGGCAAAGCCGATCTCATGCGTGAAGGAAACCAGGCTGCCATTATGGTCATGGGCACACTTGCCGGAAACGCCGTAAAAGCTGCCGAAATTCTTGAGAAGCAAGGCGTCTCTGTACAGGTCTGGAACGTGAGCTGCCCCTGTGACGTCGACGAAGAAGCGCTCAAACAAGCTGCTGCAACCGGCACGATCTTCACCGTGGAAGATCACAACGTTCATACCGGCCTCGGCGCGAGCATTGCAACGAAGCTGCTCGACTTGGGCCTGAGCTGCAAACTTCACCGTTTCGGCGTGGAAGACTACTGCGTATCCGGTTCCGCGGACGACGTCTATCGATTTGCAGGCCTCGACGCTGAAACCATAGCAAAACGTATTGAAGATAAACTCGCTTAATAAGTTGGAGGCCTCATGAAAAACCACAGGTTTTTACTACTGCTTATTGTCATTATTTGTGCAGGAGTCGTCATGACTGGCTGCGAGAAGGAGAAACCCAAAACCGCGCTGGAAAAGCTGAAAGAAGATGGTAAGAAACTGCTCGACGACGCGAAGGAAACCGGACAGGACATCGTCGATGATGCGCGCGACAAAAGTAAAGAGATCGCCGACGAGAGCGAAAAAGCGCTGAAGGATGCTCAGAAATCTGGCAAAGAAGCGCTGGAAACCGTTAAAGAGAATAAAGATAAACTTGTTGACAAAGCAAAGGATTTAATGGAAAAAGACTAGCAGAACATACATGGGGTGGGTCTATGATGGATGAGACGCTTGGCAGGCTGCAAGCTTGTCGTGTTCTGTTGATGCGTGTTGTGCGCTTGCGGAGTATGCTTCGAGGTGAAATGTTTCACAGTGCCGGCAGAATTCATAACGGATTCAGTTCGAGCAAGCGCAATACGACACCGCAAACCTTCTTCCACAATCTTACCGTTCTACGCAGATGCCTTTACCGTGAAAAGGAATTGATGCGTGTTGTCGAGCATTCTTTTCCAGCAGCAATGGCTGACTTGAAAGTACTGATCAAAGACTCGAACATGCAGCAGATTCGGATCGAAGAGAAGCAGGCCAATGCTCGTCTTCTTCGAGGCTACAGACTGCTTTGGAACAGTATGGATCATATCTACAAAAGAATGAAGCTCCAGGAGGAGTTCATCGAGAAGCAAGATTTCGAGACTTTCTACAGGTTCATGCGACTGCTGAACAAGCGCCCGACCCTGGATTCGACAATCATCGAGCTGCTCGTTCAGAAAAGCTACTGGCACACGTTGAAAAGTCGTATCGGGCTCATGAAGGAGAAGCAGTTTATCGGCATGCTCATCAACCTGGCCACCTGGTTCATCGTGTTCTTCTCGCTAGGTAACTTCATTCCGTTATCAGCGCCATGGAAGACAATTCTCCAGATATGCCTCAGCCTGCTTGTCTTCGGAATCACAACCCATAACTATATCCGGGTCGCAAACCACGAGAGAATAGACTACAATAACCGAAAGCAGTTCGATAAGATGCTGCGCTACCAGTGAGAAATACCATGAAAAAGCTGCTGCCACTGATTATGCTTCTGACTTTACTTTCCGGTTGCGTTGACCGGGAAGAGCTCAAACAGGAAATCAAAAAGGAACTGAAAGCTGAACTGAAAGAGGAAATCATCGCGGAACTGGACCGCTCGGGAAATCTTACTACACAAACCGTTCACATCGACGAATCGAACAACGATAACGCTATCCCGAAAGAGGAAAAGGAAGACTGGGAAATCGATTACAAATCGATCAGTCATAGCGACTTCACCAACATGGAATTTGCGCTACCCAGTGACCCAGGCCATTACGTCATCATGTCTCTCGAGTTCAGGCACCTGCGCAAGTTTCGCAGAGCGTTCGGACGCATCATGACGCATCAGGACTCGATCAAAGAAGGCATCGCTGAAATCGTCTCCACCATGACGCGTGATGACTTCGCAGATCCAGTGACTCGCGAACGAATTCTCCCCAAAAAGATCCTGAATCTTACCAACAAATACATGGGCACGATCGAAATCTCCGACGTCGTCATCACTAAGCTTTCGACAAAGTGATTAGATCGCTCGACGTTATCAGATTCGTTCAAGCCCGAGCAGCCGTGTTCATCCACTTCGAAGACGTGGTGTTATACAATTTCCGCTATGATAGATCATAAATTGGGAAATATATGGAGGCGGAAATTGTTTTTAGAGAGGATTTTCCGATTGAGGTATCATATAAATTTAGGGCATCTCAATCGAAAAACCGTATTATACGGCGTCGCGAAGGGATTGGGCGAATCTGACATACGTGTAAATTCTCGAAACAACTACCTCAGTGAACAGCAACAGTAATTTACTTACTTGCTAGAAACGATGCACTGTCGTGATCAATATCCCGTGAGATACAGAAGCGGATTGACCGGCTTCCAGTTACGGTCGAAAAGCCCGAAATGCAAATGAGCGCCCGTCGATCTTCCCGTTGATCCCACCATACCGATCACGTCGCCTTTCTTCAAGTGATCGCCCTTCTCCACCAGTCTTTTATCCATATGATAGTAACTCGTGAACCACCCGTTCTCATGCTGTATATAGACCGACTCACCCGACATGTCGTACGTCGTTGATATCCATACGACACCGTCGGCAGCGGCTCGTACCGGCTCACCAGTAGCTGCCGGGATATCGATTCCGCTGTGGAACTCCATCTTCTCCAGCCGCTTCTTCCAGTCGCGTTCCACAGCATTGGGACGCCAACCGTAGTACGAAGAGATATATCGCTCGCTAACAGGCCATTCCAGCCAGGAATCACCCAGAAAGCCTGTGTGCCTGACCGGCCCATAATCCACTTCGATCCGATTTCCATAATACCATGCATACTTACTGACCAGCAGATGGTTGATATCTATCTGGGAACCACGTTTCGCGACCGCTTGGCTGAAATACCAGATAGAAAGCTCTACCTCATCTCGCAATAAAGCCACGATTCCACTTAATTCAATCAACTCGATCGATGTCGGATTACTTCGAAACAACTCGTCAATCAATCCCTGAGCAACATCAAGATCACCAAGGGATATCCAAGCCGAGATCGTCAACACTCTTGCCGGAAAAGTCTCCACCTGATCCAGGTCACCGATCGCAGCAGTATATTGCCCCTGCTTGAATCGGAGCACAGCCCGGTTATATCGAATTCGCTGTTCATCCGAAAAAATCGTTAATGCTGTATCGTAGTAACTCATCGCAGTATCCGCTATTCCCAACGATTCAGCCATCAACGCAAGATTACCGTAGTAAATCGCCCGATCTCGTTCATCTACCATATCGACATCTCTGCGAATCCGATCGTAGCCTCGCCGCATTTTCTTCTTTGAGAAAGATACAGATCCACTCTCTCTGCTGAAACCCGGTGCATCGGGATTGAGACGGTAATATTGGTCCTCCAGCTCACGATGATGCTCGAACTGATAGCGATTCTGCCGGTAAAACTCAGATATCCGGTTGATGTAATGATTGCAATAAGACGGAATCGTGTCCCGGACGTTACCAGTACCCGCCAGATAAGCACCCAGCGCTTTGCATAGGTTTGTATTCCGCTTGTCAAAACGATAGTGGTTGAGCAGGAAGTTCAGGTGGCTCGCCCCTCCGGCGATATTCTTTCCCGGATGAAAGCGTTCGTCCGCCTCATGATCGCGAATCGGTGGTTTCTTCACATAATTTTCTTGTGGGACACTCATCCCGAGCGCTTTTCCTGTCGCCGGCATCAATTGCATCATGCCCACTGCGCCGGATGGCGAAATCGCGTCAGCCTGTAGCGAACTTTCCTGCTGCATTACAGCCAGAAGCAGACCCGGGTCAATCCCGTATCGCCGGGCCACTGAAGTTACATAGTCCAGGAATCCCAGCGTTTCCGTACTGCTTGATTCCAGATTACGCTCAGCCTGATAAGCCAGATATTCCGGGGAATACTCCGTGGAAAGCCGTGCCGCCCGTTCCAGCCACACCGACGATGAATCGACATAGCCCAGCTCATAGTGCGCGTGTGCCATCGCAGCCGCCAGCGGATAGTAAAGCGAATCGAGTTTGACAGCATCTTCGAACCGGCTCAGCGCCAGATTGTAGTAACCATACTCATAGTCCTCTATCGCCGCCTCATAAGGCTCAACCTCATCGCGCGGCATCATGGCACAGCCGGTGATCATCAGAATCAGGACAAGGTGCAGTAAACTATTCGCTTTCATCGTAGCCTGCCAATTGTTTTATCTTATCCAGATTCTTCTTCAGAATCGGCGAGTCTTTGCTTGCCTTCAGAGCCCATTCCAGAAGGTCTTCGGCTTGCTTGTAGTCACCTGAATAGACCAGCGTCAATGCCTGTGTATTCAAGAGCTGCGGATGATCGAGAATGCTATGCGTGGGAAGCCGATCACGCATCCCGGACACACCCTCCAGCCTGAAGCTCCATAGCGCGCTTGAAATCGAAGTCTCCACAATCCGCGTGTTGTAGGTCTTATCCAGCAATTCACTGACCAGCGCTTTGTCTTCATCCGACACCCGCAGGCTGTCGATGGACGGCTTGAAGGTCGGTATCTTGATCTCCTGCCCCACATAGATGCGCGAAGGATCGTCTATACCGTTGTACTCGGCAATCGCACGCACATTGTCGCGAAACTCCGCGTTGGCATTCGCAGGCAACGTCTTGCTGATTCGGATCAGGTTGTCTCCGGGCTTGATGGTGATGACCGTCTCGTCCGGCTGGAAATCCTCGATCGATTCGGTGATGGCAAGCGTACGGTACTCGTGTGGCGTTTTCTCGATGGCGTAATGTTTCGCCTCGAACCGAACCGGTGGTGTATATCTACCCGGCATCCAGACTATGCGCAGATCCCGGATTCCTTTTTCATAACGATCAAGCGTCTCCCCATACTGCGAGAACCACTTTTCGATCTGAAAAGAAAATCCACCGCGATATACAGCGTCGTTGACCGGGCCGTCCGCATCTAGCGCCATCCCGATGTAAACGCCGATACCCGTTCCCACAAAGTACCCTTTAATCTCGGTGTCGCAGGTGTTATCGGTATCCCAGCCAAACCCGAGTGTGATTGACGGATTAAAAAGAACTGAAGTCTCTATTCTCAGCAGGTTCTCATCATCCGCGATATCATAGCGATCATGTACGCTGAAATGTAGATTGCCTATTGGCTTGAAGGTAATTCCCGGATGGATAGAGAAGGTTGTTTTATCATTCTCTTCACGCCACCCGGCTTCGATATCGATCCCACCATAAAGTAGCGATGAAAAGCGATAGGAGGTACCAAGGCCGCCAACAGCTTCATCCATTTCATCAGCGATCTGGTACTTCCCAATAGCGTAATACCCCAGCCCACTTCGAGTTGGCCGATACCAGCTCAGTTGAAACGCACTATAATGGGGATTTTTGTCTTGGTCCTCAGTGGAAGAAGATAAATGCACAGCCCAAGTCGTGTAAAACCACTCAGCCCGAGATGACGGACTGGTGTCCTGCTTGAAGAAGAAAGGACGCTCCCCAGCGTTCAAAAACGCCATCAGGAGCGTCAATATCGTAAGAAATCGAAGTTTCATCAGAGCTTTTTCAGGCTGTCCTGTATCTTTGTACGCAGTTCATTGGCTGCGTTTCCGGCAGCTTCGGCAAAGTCTTCTCCGCCGGACTTATAGATGATACCGCGCGATGAATTGACCATGAAACGCGGGTCGTCCGCGCTCATGGAGGCAAGCCTCACCACCGCGTTCAAGTCGCCGCCCTGCGCACCGATGCCCGGTACCAGGAAGAGGTTTTCCGGCATAAGCTCACGCATACGGGCCAGTTCGTCCGTATTGGTTGCACCCACGACAGCACCGAGTCTCGTCGCGTCGCTTTCGCCCAACCATCCAGCAATCCTTTCATGCAGCGACTGCGCTTTGAGGAAATCGGTCGCCCCCGAATTGGAGGTCACCGCCAGCACGAAGCAAAAGCTATCTGGAATGTCTAGAATCGTCTCGATGGTGTCCTTGCCCATCAGCGGATTGACCGTAATGGAATCCACATGGTAGTTGCCGAAGAAGGTTTTTCCGTATTGCTTCATCGTGTTGGGTATATCCCCCACTTTCACATCCAGAATCACCGGCACATCGCCGTCGCGCAGGATATCGAGCGTCTCTTCCAACGCTTGCATGCCCATTTTCCCTTCCGCGAGGTAGAACGCATAATTGAGCTTGTAGGCAGCGGCGTAAGCCTTCGTCGTCCGGATGATCTCTTTATTAAATGCAGTCATCGTATTCGACTGGCCGTTCAGATGCGCGGGGATCTTTTGCGGGTCAGTGTCAAGTCCCACGCAGACCAGCGACTGGTTCTTCCGGCTCGCGCTCAGAAATTTATCGTAAAAACCCATATCAATCCCGCACCATCAAGCGTACAGAGTCTTCGCCGTCGGTTTCAACAAAGCACACCTTGACGATCTCTTCGTCCGATGTGGGGATATTCTTGCCTACATAGTTCGCCTTGACAGGCAGCTCGCGATGACCGCGATCGATCAGCACGCAAAGCTGGATCTTCTCGGGTCTTCCAAAATCGAGGATAGCGTCGATCGCCGCGCGAACGGTTCTTCCGGTATAAAGCACGTCATCCACGAGGATGATATTCTTGCCCTGAACTTCGTAATCAATCTTCGAACCTTTGATCACCGGCTGATGCGAGATAGTCGAAAGGTCGTCACGATAGAGGGTGATATCGAGGATTCCGGTAGGAACTTCCACACCATCGATCGATTTGAGGTAATCCGCCAGGCGGTCCGCCATCGGTACGCCACGACTTCTGATTCCTACAAGGTAAACATTCTCGAGGCCCTTGTTTTGTTCGTCTATTTCGTGCGCGATGCGTTTAATCGCACGCTGCATTGCCGCTTCGTCCATAACTTGACGTTTTTCTTTCATTCCAGTCTCCTTCATTGCCCTCACGCAAGCCCGTTTGGAAACTCACGCAAGGAAGGTTCTACGGGTTTAAAGAACACCACTTACCTTTCCGATCACGTCGGTAAGGTTCAACTTATTATCTAACAAATAACTTCCGATTCCGTCAATGATTTTTGTCGTCGCATCCGGGTCGACGAAATTCCTGGTACCAACCGCCACCGCAGAGGCTCCGGCATAGAGGAACTCCAGCGCGTCCATCCAGTTGCTGATTCCACCCATCGCGAGGATAGGAATTTTTACCTTCTGCGCCACCTTGTACACCTGAAACACCGCCACCGGCTTCACGGCTCTTCCGCTGTATCCAGCTCCGCCACGGGCAATGCGGCTCTTTCCGTTACGCCAATCAATCGCCATGCCGATTAGAGTGTTGATCAGCGCGATCGATGTCGCGCCACCTTCTTCGGCAGCTCTGGCAATCGCGACGATATCGGTCACATTGGGTGACAGCTTGATGCAAAGCTCGCGCATCGTGATCGCGGCTAGCGCTTTGGTCAGCTGATAGACAACCTTGGGATCGGTTCCGAAGGCAATCCCTTCTTTCTCGACATTCGGGCAGGAGACATTCACCTCATACCCGGCTATCCCATCATGCTTTTCCATGCGCTCCATCATGCGGCAGAACTGGTCGACGCTGTTCCCGGAAAAGCTCACAAGAATCGGTGTATCGATCTGACGGTATCGTGGCAGGTCATCGCGCAGAAATCCTTCCAGTCCCGGATTCTGCAACCCGATCGAGTTCAGGAGTCCACACTCGGTCTCGAAGAGCCTCGGCGGGGGATTTCCCGCACGCGGATCCATGGTGATGGTCTTGGTAACCAGCGCACCGAGCTGACTGAGCTCGAAAAAATCTCCGTAGTTCAGTCCGAACGTCCCGGATGCAACCGTCACCGGATTTTTCATCTCAATGCGGCCCAGTTTCGTTGTCAGCCCCATACCACGACCTCCGAATCGAAAACAGGCCCGTCTTTACAGACTGTTTTATAGACAACCTCGTCCCCTTCGCGGATCGCCACGGCACAACCGTAGCAGACTCCGATTCCACAGGCCATATAGGCTTCCAGGGAGAGTTCGCAGCGAACACCGTATTGCTTCGCCAGTTCGGCGCAACGCTTCAGGAGCGGCTCGGGCCCACAGCAGTATAGCCAGTCGTAACCACCGCCAGCAAGCTCATCTTCCACACCGATGGTCACAAAGCCTTTCTGACCTGCCGATCCGTCGTCGGTATAGATCGCGTCGCATGGAAAGGCATCATCTTTACATCTGCCACCGTGCAGCCATTTGATCTCGTTACCCGCGGTGAGCGCTTTCTTTAGGGAATACATAGGTGGATAGCCGATTCCACCGCTGACCAGCAGGATTTTCGCTTCCTGCGGCTTCGTGAATCGGTTACCCAGAGGTCCCATCACATCGAGCATATCACCTTCACAAAGCGTGGATAAATCGAGCGTTCCATCACCGATGATTTTAATCATCAGGCCGATCTCGTCGCCTTCGACATCGTAGCAACTGATGGGAATACGCAAGCGATCGCTCTCCGGACGCATGATCTCGAAAAACTGACCGGGAGCGAGCTGCTGCACCATCTCACGGGAAGCAAACCACAGCTCGAAATAGGATGCATTGATCTGCCGCAGCCTGGTGACCGGGCAAATCTGGCGAATTACTCCGCTTCCCACGTGATCTTTCCGTCGCACAGCGTCATGACGATCTGGCCCTTGAAGGTCTGATCGATGAACGGTGTGTTTTTCGACTTCGACAGCATGGTGTCCGCTGTGATGGTCTGCTCCGCGTTGAGATCCGCGATACAGATATCAGCCGGAAGCCCTTCCTCGAGGCGTCCCGTATTCATCTTCAGGAAGCGTGCCGGCTTCTCGGACATCGAGCGAACAAGCACTTCGAGCGGGATCACGCCGGGAACCACAAGTTTATCGTACATTGTGGTGAAGGCGGTCTCGAAACCGTTGATGCCATAGGGCGCGAGGGTAAATTCACGGTCTTTCTCGAAATCGGCATGCGGTGCATGGTCGGTCGCGATGAAATCAATGGTTCCGTCCAGAAGCCCTTCGATGCAGGCCTGGCGGTCAACTTCCGTTCTGAGCGGCGGTTTGACTTTGGTATTGGTGTTAAAATCTTTACAAGCCTCTTCGTTCAGCATCAGGTGATGCGGCGTCACTTCGGTAGTGATACAAATGCCTTCGGCCTTGGCCTGGCGAATCAACTGCACCGAGCGTTTGGTGGAGATATGCGCGATATGAACCGGGCATTTTGTCTTTTCGGCGAACATGATATCGCGCGAGATCATAATCTCTTCCGCAAGTCCGGGGATGCCGCCTAATCCGAGCATGGTGGACATTTTACCGGCGTTAATCTGGCCCTTTCCAGCAAGGGTATAGTCTTCCGCGTGAACGATAACCGGGATATCGAAACTGGAGGCATATTTGAGCGCGTTCAGCTTCAGCTTGGCGTTTTGGATGCAACCGCCATCATCGCTGACTGCAACAATTCCACCCTCGAGCATCATCGAGATCTCTGCAATCTCCTTACCCTCGGATTTCTTGCTCAGCGCACCGACGACCAGCACCTTGCAAGCGCCCAGGTCTTTCGCTTTACGCTTGATGTATTCGACCGTCGCGATGTTGTCCACGACAGGTTCCGTGTTCGCCATGGCACAAACGGTGGTGAATCCACCCTTCGCTGCCGCTCTGGTTCCGCTGACGATATCTTCCTTGTGGGTCTGGCCAGGATCGCGAAGGTGACTGTGTAAGTCGAAAAATCCCGGAAAAACGTGTTTGCCGTCTGCGTCGATAACACGCTCTGCATCCGCTTCGAGTTTCTCGCCGACTTTGACAATGGTGGTGTCCTCGATCAGGATGTCGAGCGTGCGGAAAGTATCTTTATAATAAATGGTTCCGTTCTTGATCAGGGTAGTCATGATTTCCTCCTTACATTTCGCCGCCGAGCATCAGGAACAGAATCGCCATGCGTACTGCGACGCCGTTCGCGACCTGCTCGATGATCAGGCTCTGCTGACTGTCCGCGATTTCCGGCAGAATCTCGATTCCGCGGTTCATCGGGCCGGGGTGCATGATCAGGGCGTCTTTCTTCGCCCACCGGATGGTCTGTTTGGAGAGGACATAGTGGCGTGTGTATTCGTCGAGGCTCGGGAAAAGGCCGTCTGCCTGGCGTTCAAACTGCATACGCAGGCCCATCACTACATCTGCATCCTTGAGCGCGGTCTTGAGGTCGTATTCGACCTTGCAGCCGTAGATCTCCTGAAGGTGGCCCGGCATCAAGGTGCGTGGTCCACAGACGATTACTTCAGCGCCAAGCTTCTTCATGCCGATCAGATTGGAACGAACAACTCTCGAATGAGCGATGTCGCCAACGATCGCGATCTTGAGTCCCTTGAGGTCACCGAGGCGTTCCCAGATTGAGAAGATATCCAGCAGTGCTTGCGTGGGATGCGCGTGGCGTCCGTCACCGCCGTTGAGAACCGGCTTACCTGAATGTTTGTGAACAAGCTGCGGTGAACCGGGGCAGGTGTGGCGGATGATATAGAGGTCGATACCCATCGCGTTGAGGGTATAGACGGTGTCCTGAAGGCTTTCGCCTTTGGAAAGGGAAGATGTTTCGGCGGAGAAACTCACCACATCCGCGCTGAGGCGGCTCGCGGCCAGTTCAAACGACATCCTGGTGCGGGTGCTGTTTTCGAAGAATAACGTACAGACGGTCTTACCGCGCAGGGTCGGGAGTTTTTTATAGGCTCGAAGGTTGATCGATTTCATGACCTTGGCAGCCTCGAGAATGGTCAGAATTTCTTCCGGGCTGTAGTCATCGAGGTCGAACAGATTGCGTCCGACTAAGTTATATTCGCTTTGCATTGTACCTCCATGTGTGTTGGGAAAATAGGGATGGTGATTCGGATGACGGAGGTCAGCGAAGTGTTTTCAGGTTCATGGTTCCTCCTTTCTGCCTCTCGGGACAGTGTTAAAGGATTTCTACTTATTTGCCGCGTGAGCAGCATATTAAATTCAATCAATTGGTCATACGAAATTCGACCCGCGCATTCGTGTCAAGGATTTTACGGCTTGAAAATTAGTCAGATTTTCGTCATGCACCTTTAATAGAATCAAACAGTGTAATTTGTCCGCAGTCAGGAGCATCAGCCTGAGAGTGATTTGAATAGGTGTTCCAATCAGGTGTATATTCTTCAGCCTGGTTACCCCATGTAGTCCACCCCTTTCTTCCACCTCGGCCAAAAAGTTCGAGAAATGGACCCCAACTGCATGATTCTATAAGATCATATTGTTCATCAGGCTTACGACTATGTTCTCTTTTCCTCGAAGTAATAATGTTCTCTTGGCTTCTCCCAGGTTGCAGAGTGCGGATTTTTCCACCTCTAACGCCAAACAACAATATTTCAGTAACATTCCGAAAATAGAATCCAACACCTCTTCGGTCAGGGCCTCCATCTTTTCGGACTTTATACCAAACGAGGTTTGTCTTATATTTAAAACCCCAGTTATCCATTACCTGTAACCCTTCAATCAATAGTGCATTTGGCACCCAAAGGTACAAGTGGGCTCGATCGTCAACAATCGCTTCAACTGGAAGATCTTTTATCTCTTGCAAAGACATTGTGGGGTATCTTGATAACCTTTTATGTTCAGGAGCAACCTTGCCCGTTCTGTTTTTAAACTGCCAAGGAGGATCTGCAAGAATTGTGGAATATTTGCGATCCCCGATAAATTTCAATAAGTCATCAGAAGCATTCATTATTCATCCTCCAAATACAGTGACCTCTTGATGCCAAAAATCACGATTGGGCATCCGCCACCTCCACCGCCATCTATGCGGGGTATCAGCTTGCTCATGTGTGTTGTCGATGCGCCATAAGATTTTTCTCTGCCAACTTCCTTAAACACTTCTTGCAGCTCATCACATCGTGTTATAATCACACCAACACTTATAGCTCGCAATTCGAAGAGCAATCTGAAGTTATTCAAATCGCGATCAAAAAACGGATCTTTATTATTCCATTCGATTTCAAGCGCAACCCGATTTTTAAAACAATCGACTTTATGGGTTGGTGAATCCGTCTCGTGATCATCCACAATAACCCTGGTATTAAATTGTTTTTCAGACCATCCTCTTTCGTAAAGATAACTGTCTATGAAATCAGAGATATTTGATTTTCGTCCTCCACCAACGGTTATCCAGCTTTTCCGTAATCTAAAATCCGTCAGAATATCAACAATATCTATCCACTCTCGTGGAAAATCTTGTTTCAATATTGCACAAGCATGCTTCCACTCATATACTTCATAGTTCCGTAGTATAAAATCTGGAAGTAGTTCTTTTCCCATAGCTTATTATATCCTTTCCGCTATAAATTATGGTAGATACATCTCTATCCGATCAATTCAATAACACTTCTCTCCCAGAAATTCGTCAATAAATAAACCAAGAAAAAGCCGCCTCCGGATGGAAGCGGCTTTTATATGTCTGAAACGCAGGGCTACTTCAGGAGAAGCGCCTTGCGGGTCTGGGCGTATTTGTCTGTTTCGAGACGGTAGAAGTAGATACCCGAGGATACCGACTTGCCGTTGTCGGACTTGCCCTGCCATGTGATGACGTGGCGTCCGCTGTTCAGCTTGTCGTTAACCAGCGTTTTGACCAACTGACCTTTCACGTTGTAAACCTTAAGGGTGACATTGCCCGGTTTCTCGATCGAGAACGCAATGCTCGTCTCTGGATTGAACGGGTTCGGGTAGTTGCTCTCGAGGTTGTTCACGAATTCGGGGATGCTGCTCGAGTTGCCATCCATGTAGCCATTCACGGTGACGATTTCGGTAGGAAGGCTTTCGCCAACATCGTAGAGAGCGGTAACGTAGTAGCGATACACGCGGCTCATATCGATCACGTCGTCGAATTCCTGATCCGTGGTGCTGTCAGCCATCACAAAGTAGCCACTCTCGATCTGTTTGTAGATGTTGAACTGGACAAACAGCTCGCGATCCATCGTGGATTCCTTGCTGCTGCCATCTCGCACGAGTGTCGGAGGATTGTATTCCCATGACAGATGCACTTCGCCAGTTTCGCTATCCAGATCAGCCGCAAACTCGGTAGCCGGACAGAGGTAATTGAGCTCGAAATCGTATTCGTCGAGCACTTCACCCGCTTCGATAGAGATATCTTCGTACAATCCGGTTTCGAATCCCGGAAGCGTAGCGGTCAGGTCGTAAAGACCACCCGGTACGTAGAGCGTATAATCGCCATCGTCATTCGGGCATACCGTATAGTTGCCTACGGTAATCTCGGCTTCTTCCACTTCTCCGTAGGGAGCGCTAAGCGCTACGTTACCGTTGATGATGCCGGAGCGTTCCTGACCACCCGAGACGACCACGTCGTCGATCGCCCAACCGTAGTTCACGTTGGAACCATTCGTTCCGAAATGCCAGCGGAGATTGATCTCGCTGCCGGAGTATTCCGAGAGGTCGAAAGAAACCTGCTGCCAACCGCCGGAATCGCCGGTGAAGCCGGGCTCGCCACCAACACCGGATGCTGATGAGCTGATCTGAGATGTAGGATAACCACCCTCAGGATAGATGACTTCCCAGGCGATACCATTGGAATCGGAGATCTTGACGTTACCGCCGTCGTATCCGAGTTCCGTATCGTAGTACTGCCAGAAGGTGAGCCATGTATTGTCGCCGATAAAGAAACGCTCGGTATTCAGATACCAGCTTACGTTGTTGCCGTAATCCGAAGCGATGTGCGTCGCCCAGCATTTCTCACCGGAATGCGCGCCAATGCTCGGAATACCGTACTGCCAGCCAGCATAGGAATAGAAGCCGCCGTTATCGTTTTCGAAGCTTTCCTGGAATCCCCAGTCGCCAATACCCATCGGGAAGGTGTAGTTGAAGCCTTCGTCGTTGAGGTAATCGACATAGAGGTTGAACTGAGCCGAGCCAGGTGTTTCAGCGTCTTCACTGACGGTAATGGTGAAGGCCTGTTGCCGGTTGTGACCGGGCTGGATCGTTCCATAATCAACTTCGGCGTTTGTAATGGTGATGTATTCGCTATCGGTCGAAAGAGTCGCTGTCACGTTTTCGGCAGCCGACATAGAATCGTTCGACAGGTTGATAATCAATTGAGCTGTCTCACCAGGATCCATCACACCGTTGTTGTTCTGATCGATATCGTTGATCATGGACGAAAGAACCGTCACGTTCGGCTTGCGGATCACAACCGTGAAGAAGTAATCCCATTCGCCATCGCCGTTCTCTACGGTGATTTCGAATGTCGCAACATGATTATCCGGTGTATAAGGCTGGGTTTCGAAGGTGAAGTATGACGTATTGGAAGCGGACTGACCACTGGCAATCGCCTGATAGGATGATGTGTCGGCGGTAACCGTTACATACGGGTCGTAGCAGGAAAGTTCTGCAAACGCGCCTGTGGTCTCGGTCAGACCAACGTTCTGAAGGAACACACCCAGGTTGACCGATTCGCCGGCATCAACGATACAGCTACCGTTTTCGTCCATAACCACGACATCGCCGAGCATCAGGTACGAATCCGGGAAGATAATCGGAATACCGGTGAAGAGGATCGCGGTGTTGTCCGCGAGTTCCATCGCACCAACCGGATAAGTGTCATCGTAGGTGTATTGCAGACCGTCCGCACCGGTGTGGTTTTCGATACCAATGGTACAGTAGTTACCCTGGAAACCACTGGCTTCGTTCGATCCATCAGTGTTATTAAAATCCTGGTACTGTATCTTGATTACGCCATCGCCTTGCGGTGTTTCATAAAATTCGGGATCGTAGAGAATGATCTCGAATGTAACGTTACCACCAGTGGCAATCTGGCAATTATCGTACTGGATAATGTAAGCCGGATAAGTTGATTCGTCGTCATACCAGTAGTAGATATTGCTGCTGGAATTTGTTACCAGATCTTCCCAGAAACCAGCAATCATCGGGCTGGTTCCCATTGCGCCCGGGATAGGCCAGTTACGGAAGGTAACGTTTTCTGTTTCGGGATAACCGAAGGTAACGAAACCGTTGGAGCAGATTCCGATGTTGTCGTATTCTTCACCGTAGAAGGAGAAGGTAAACGGCAGATCGAAGTAACCGATCGAACCGTATTCGATGGCAGTATCACCGATGTTGGTATCAGTTCCCTGACCACCATCGCTGGGATTGATTTCGATCCATTCGTAAACCGGTGCATCGATATATCCGGTATCGCCACTATCGTAGCATACATAACCATAGGAGTCGGGACCGATCGGATCGGTTGTCGTTACGTTACCGATGGGCAGGAGTGCGATCTCTTCTTCTTCGTATCCATCGCTGTTGAACAGAGTCAGTTCGAGCTGAATCTGCATTCCGGGGAGAATCTGAGCCATGGAGTAAACTTCGAACGCGTCGGTAGTACAGGTAGCTGACTGACCGGCGTTGAGGTCACCGAAGAAGGCAATGGAATCGTTGACACCGATCAGGCCGTTCAGAGAGCGAATCTCGCCATAAACGTCGCTGAGGTCGGTTTGTCCGTTATTGACAACCGTGAAACGAAGTTCAACGGTATCGCCGGGATCCATGGTGTTGTTGCCGTCGATGACTTGCAGAGATTCGATATCGATATCGTTGCCTGAGATTGTAAGCCAGAAGCGGCTTGCCCAATCGTTGTTACTATCATCGGTGATGTTGAGCAATACGGGCAGCCTGTGGTTGTCCGGAGCATCAGGACTGATCGTGAAGACGTACGGAGAGCTGACTTCGGCGGTTCCGCCTGCAGCGATGGTTCCGTAATCTCCGTCGGCCGTATCGATCTCGATGTACGGATCGTTACAGATCAATTCAGCCTGCACGCCACTGTGACTGCTGGTGCTGTAGTTTGCCAGTGAAACAACCAGTTCGATGGTCTCACCTGGCTCAATGTTGCCGTTATTGTTTCCCTGCGAATCGTCGATCGCGGAGGAGTAATATGAAAGTCCGCCTGTCGATTCGATGGTGAACGAACCAAGATGCGGGATATGGTCTTCTTTGGTCACGATCAATGTGACGTTGCCGGCGTTTTCGCCGTCGATTTCAAGAACAATGGAGCCGAGGTTACTGGTGTAACCGGATGCGTAAACGGATTCGTCCGTGTTACGAGCTGTTACCCATGCGCCTTCGATCGGATAACCTTCGGCATCGGTAACGTTCACTTCAAGGAAGCCTTGACCCAACGGAACGGAATCATCGTAAGATACGTTCATCTCAAGCGGTTCCGCAACCCAGATATTGAGAACCGGCTCGCCCATCTGGTTGAACCAGTGCGTGAACATGTTAACGTAGTTTTGAGCAACGTTCCAGTATGCGTTATAGAATTGAACCTTTCCGTAGTTATGTGCTTCACCTATGGTTCTCATACCAAGTGACTCGATACCATAGTAGATACCGCCATCGAGGATGTTGTTGAACTGGGTGTGCGTACCGGAAGTTGACATACCGATCGCAGAGACAGCGCCTTTGGGAGCTGTAGGAGTTCCGGCACGAATAAACACTTCCGTCCGCGAGGTTCCGGAGAATGAACCGGTATCGCAGGTAATAATTGTTGCGTTACAAAGCTTGTTTGTATTGGAAAGACCACTGATGTTGCCGGTTCCCCAGCCACTCATTCCGATATAGCCACGGTAGTTGAAGAATAGAACGCCGCTATCGAGCGCGTTGTCCATATCGTTCGGGCTGGGGTCTGCAGCGTAGAGCTCAGTGAATGTATGTTCGGGATCACCCATAAGAATCTGGTCTTTTACGTATTTGTTCGTAACCTGGCAGGAGAATCCAGAAGGACTCGTATCGCCAACCAGAAGACTTTCATGGAACATGTCCAGGTAATCAAGGTTTACGTCACGTTCGTAGATATTCATCTTGGCAAGGTAAACCATCAGGTCGGTCACACTCGATACCGAGATACGTCCGATGAACACATCGCTGAGGTAGTCGTCACCAGCCAGCAGAGTGTAAGGATGGTCGCCCTCACCATTATAATAGCTGTAGTTTTCGGTCCAGTGTGGGATCGCGATGGATCCGCCCGTGTCACCGACCAGAACGACGTACTCCGGTGGATTCTCGGCTGTTTCGTACAGGTCCTGGATATAGTTTTTAATGCTCGTGTTGGTGGTTCCGGTTTCATCCGTCGTCGCATCGACAACATAGTAACCCTTGTTTCGTTTCCAGCCAACATAGGTGCTGATCTGTGTGTTTACATCCGCAATATTGGGATGGATAACAAGCACGCTGGGAGCTTGGTATTCAGGATCTTCGTCACGAACCAGTGTATAATTCAGGATACCTGAATAGGTCGCTTCAAAAGAGCGAGAGTATTTATGATTGCTGTGATCGAGCTCGTTCGGTCCGGGCTCGTTCGAGTAGTTCAGGCGCACTGTCATTTCAGTAATAACCCGAAGGTCACCGGTACGGGCATCCCATACAACGGGCTGAATATTGACTGGAACTACACGCCAGTCACGCATTACAGCAGGGTCGCCAACAAGCACTTTTTCCGGTTCGAATGTGCCTTTGCCATTATAGAATTCGCTGTTGATCAAGAAACCATGCGGCGCTCCATCGAGATGAACACCTTGGGAAGGATATATGTAATAGCCATTGAGCGTACGGTAAATCTGGTTTACAATTTCAAACGACACAGTACCATTATCAGGAACAGCGATCATGGTGCTGAAAATCGGCAATTCAGGCATACCTTCGTCGAGCGTGTAAGCTGCGCTATTATGCCATAAATGTTGATAGTTCCGTCCATTGATTGTCTCTTCAATTACTTCCATATTGCTGAGATTGAACGTGAACTCGGTGAAACTACTGTTTGACTCAGTACATTTGAACAGAGGCTGGTCATTGGGGCTGTCCAGATCCAGTTCGTATGCGGATAAGATACTGAAGGCTAACAAAATAGCAATGATGAAGTATGCACGGATACTTCTCCCCCCGGTTAATCGTTTCATAACGTACTCCATGGTTTTAGTTGGGTGTTACGCATGCAAGAAATGTTCCTTTATACGTTTCAGCCGGTTGCGGTACGTGTTGTGAACGAGAATTTTAGCCTTTGTGAATTATCTATTGACGGGTTAGATGGGTTCAAGGATTCTCTCTCCGAGGAAATTATGGTAAAGAGATTTAAAAACAGAAAGGCTAGCTTCCAGTATTTTTTCATCGAGGAAGTAGAAGCGGGGATCGTCCTCACCGGCACTGAGATCAAGTCGCTTCGTGATGGTAAGATGAATTTCAAGGATTCATACGCACGGATCGATAATGGCGAAGTATGGCTGGTGAACCTTCATATCAGCCCGTATGAGAAAGGAACGTATTTCAACCACGATCCAGAACGTCGTCGTAAGCTTCTTCTGCATCGCCGCGAGATTAAAAAACTGCTCTCGAAAATCGAAGAGAAGGGTATGACCCTTATCCCAAAAGATGTTTTCATCAACGACAGCGGCCTGGCAAAAGTGACGCTGGCATTGGCAAAGGGTAAGCACACTTACGATAAAAGCGACACAGTCAAAGAGCGCGATGAGCGAAGAGACATGGACCGGGCAATGAAGGGATTCAAGTAACTAACTATCTTCAAGTTACAGCATTAATAAATGTTATCCCACTTGTATTCTCTTTTTTGTGAAACAGCCTTCGTTCGAATTTCCAGTGATTTATCAATTGACAGAAATACCCTCACTGTTCATATTCCAGAAATTAATAAATACAGGATGCGACGTGGAAACCTACAAGATCACATTATCGGGAAGAGTCCAGGGAGTCGGGTACCGGTTTTTCTGCCTGAAGACTGCCAGACTGCTCGATATTCGCGGCTCTGTACGTAATGCTTCGAATGGCACAGTGGAAATACTCGCGAGTGGCTCCGAGAGCAATATGAGCGAGTTCATTCACATGCTTCGTAAGGGGCCTATGTTCGCCTCCGTAACAGAAATCGATATCCAGCCATCCGGCCAACCTGTAGCAGAACATGATTTCCAGATCAAATATTAAGCTCCTGATTCTACTGATTCTACTGTTGGGGATTGAAAGCTGGTACGGCCTGCGCAGCAGCGCTGTGTATGTCACACCATCGAAGGAGTACCATATCGTGCGTCACGGCGACACGTTATACAGCATCAGCCAGAAACACGGGATACCGGTTAACAAGCTTATGCTTTATAACAACCTGACGTCGAATGACATCTTCATAGGACAGAAGATTTACCTGACGCCGCACTACGACCAGAAAACCGAGTACGTCACCAAGAGGGATATCCCCGAATCGCGCTATCACCTCGTGGAGAAAGGCGAGACGGTATATCGGATATCCAAGATGTACAATCTCGAGATCCTGGACGTTCTCGATTACAATAATCTGGAGACATTCGACATCCAGGCTGGACAGAAAATCTGGCTCGAACCAGGCCATACTACCGGATCGAAGCCTGTAGCTGATAAAACGCCGGAGCCGGAAACACCTAAAACAACGCTGAAGGAATCGACCGGCTACCATATCGTGAAAAAAGGCGAGACCCTTTACCGCATCTCGCAGATGTACGGCATGAAAGTCGATGAGTTGAAAGAGCTTAATGACCTGACCTCGAACACGATCGAGATCGGGCAGAAACTTTCTGTGAGCGGCACGAAGCGTGAAGTGATCTCGAAACCAATTCCGCCGAAAGATGTGAAGAAACCCAGCGGTATCATCGCTCCACTCAAAGGGACGATTACTTCCGAATTCGGCATCCGTGCAGGCAAGCCGCACAAGGGTGTCGATATCTCTGCGCCGCTTGGTGAACCGATATCCGCGGTTCTGGATGGAAAGGTAGTGTTTGCCGGAAAACAACGCGGCTACGGCAATGTGGTGATCCTCGAGCATAAGGATTATGTCATGACCGTCTATGCGCACAATGACGCTAACCTGGTTCGTCTGGGCGATACCGTGAAGAAAGGCCAGCCTATAGCCACACTGGGAAACACCGGGAAATCCACCGGGCCTCACCTGCATTTCGAGTATCGTGTGCAAGGCAAGGCGATTGATCCGCTCACGATATTGCCACCGATCGAGGCACCATGAAAGAGATACCGCGTGACATCGAACGCCTCTACTCCATCGGAGAAGTAGCTAAAATCGTGGGCATCCACGACCAGACAATCCGCATGTATGAACGCAAGGGATTGATCTCGCCAGAACGCACCGAATCGAACATTCGGGTGTTCAGCACGGAAGATATTGACCGAATTACCTTAATAATAACATTGACACAAGAGTTGGGAATGAACTTTTCGGGTGTAAAAGTCGTTTTCGAACTGGCAAAACAGCTCGAGATGAGCATGGAAGACTTGCTCGATTTCGTCAGCGACCATACACGAGAGTTCCTGACCTGAGGTTTAAATGGCTGAGAACGTATTCGAAGACAAAGCGCTGCAAAGCTACTTAAACGATATTGCAACGATCGACACGCTTTCCCGCGAGGAAGAGCATGAGCTCGCACTGCGTGCACGTGACGGAGACCAGGAAGCGATCAACAAGCTAATTCAGTCCAACCTGAAATTCGTCGTCAAGATCGCTTCGCATTACCAGAATCGTGGGCTGAGCTTGGCGGAACTGATCAGCGAAGGCAACATGGGCCTGATCAAAGCGATCGAGAAATTCGATCCAGAGAAGAATATCAAGCTGATCTCGTACGCTGTATGGTGGATCAAACAGCGCATCCTCTTCGCCCTTGCGGAAAAGACATCGCTTATCCGTATGCCACTGGGCAAGACCAATATCGCCAATAAAATCAAAGCTGCCCGTGAACGTATCTTCAACCGCACCGGGCACAGCGCCACTATCGAAGATATCGAGGACGAAACAAATCTCGTCGGCAAGGAAATCAACAACGTCGAATCGCACTCTGTTGACACGCTTTCACTCGACGACTATAGCTACACGAGTTCAAACGACACGGTGCAGCTTCGCGATTTTCTGGAAGATCCCGACATGCTCGATCCCAAAACGATATACTACCGCGAGAAGATTCAGGACAAAATCGATGAATCGATTGGCAAGCTTCCTTCTCGTGATGCGTATATTCTGAAATCTTATTTCGGCCTGGACGGTGACAACGGAAAGAACTTCGCGCAGATCGCAGAAGAGCTCGGACTCAGCCGCGAACGCGTTCGCCAGATCCAGAAGCAAGCGCTCAAGCAGATACTCCGGGAAACCTACGACGAATACGAAACCGACATCGATATGCTGCTGAACAATAACCTTTAGAATGATCAACATGCGGCAAAAAAATAATCTATAGAATACAGGAGAACAACATGATCAGGAATTTCGACCAGCTTCTGGAAACCTTGAAACAACGCGACAACAAGACAGTGGTCATCGCCGCGGCGCAATCTCCTGCGTCTATCGAAGCGGCTGTCCTGGCCAAACGCGAAAACCTCGCCGATTCGATCATGACCGGCGATGCCGAATTCATCCGTAATCACCTCAAAGAGATCGCCCCAGAGCTTGTCGATGCATTTGAAATCATCGATTGTGGTAGTGACATCGCTGCTGCGTGCGCCAAGGCTGTCGAACTGATCCGTGAAGGAAAAGGCGATCTGATTCTCAAGGGCAAGGGTTCAACAGCAACCATTCTCAAAGCCGTTCTGGATAAAGAGAAGGGCCTGCGCTCCGCCAAGGTCATCAGCGACGTTCTCGCCGTGGAAACACCGGAACGTGTCGTGCTGCTCACTGATGGAGGAATCAACCTCTACCCCACAGTGGATGAGAAAGTAGCTATCATAGAAAACGCCGTAAAGGTAGGTCACGCACTCGGTAACCCGATGCCAAAAGTAGCATTGCTGGCGGCAGTGGAAGTCGTTAACCCCAAGATGCCGTGCACACTGGATGCCGCGCTTATCGCCAAGATGAACCAACGCGGACAGATCAAGAACTGCATCGTTGACGGTCCACTCGCACTGGATAACGCAATTAACCTCGAAGCAGCACGTATGAAAGGAATTGAATCGGAAGTAGCTGGCGACGCCGATGTCCTGGTCGTCCCAAACATCGAAGCGGGTAACTTCATGGGCAAGGCCTTTACCTATTACTGTAACTTCCGCGTGGCACACGTCGTCGTCGGAACCAAGGCCCCTATCCTGATTCCATCGCGCGCTGACAACGCCGAAACCAAGATGCTTTCCATGGCGCTAGGAATTCTCTGCGCCTGATTGTAAAACGTTTTCACACGCATACGGGATGGCTGCTAGGCTGTCCCGTTTTGCATTTCAATGGCATCATACTTTCGATTATTCTGATTAGCCACATAGTGTTATCCTGAATAACGACACAGGAGTGTATCGAATGGTAACGAACTTGGAAGGTAAATCATGAACATACGCATCATCAGCCCGGGAAAGACCAAACAGCAGTTCATTCAGGAAGGAATCGACGAATACATGAAGCGTCTGCGTCCATTCGCGAAAATCGAATGGATGGCAACGCCCGACCAACCGCTGCGAAAGACCGGCACCATCGAAATCGTCAAGCAGGCCGAGTCAGAGCATATCCTCAAGCGAATAGAACCTGGCTTCACCATCGCACTCGACGAGCATGGTAAGGAGATGACCAGTCCTGATCTGGCCGAACTGATGAATCGCCACAACAACATCCAATTCATCATTGGCGGTGTATATGGCATGGACGAAAGTGTTCGTCAACGAGCCGATATGGTACTAAGCTGCTCACGATTTACCATGACCCACCAGATGATTCGGCTCGTTCTCATCGAGCAAATCTACCGCGCCTTCACTATCCTCAATAACAAGAAATATCATTATTGAGCCGTGAACCGATTCAAACATCTTGATAATTCCACGCCCACATTTGCACCATCGCATTGATGACATGGGATTGTAACTGGAAGCGATAAAACTAATTGCAAATAGCTGATTTCAGGCAAAAAAAAAATGGCGCGCCTGTAGGAATTCGAATCCAAAACCCATTATAATGTTATCCGATATTTTCTGTCATTTTCCGATGTAATCATAATAGCATGAACAACAAAGATATAAAGGGACAAAATCGCCAAATACTTTTTCCGTTGTCATCCAATAATCGCCGATTGAAGAAATGTCTTTACACCCATGATAATGACGCATGAGTTTTTTCATGAGAATTGAGCCATAGGAGTCAGAAGTGGCTCCACACTTCTCGGGCACCGGGATATCAAAATCACTGATCGATGTCTGTCCGCAAACCATAACATAAGCTCGTCGATAAGTCTGTCTCTTTTTGGTATCACTGATCGATGTCTGTCCGCAAACCATAACATATCATCTATTGCGGGAGAGGGGGCAGGGGGGTATCACTGATCGATGTCTGTCCGCAAACCATAACATATCCCGTATCGCATCCATGGAAATAGCTGGTATCACTGATCGATGTCTGTCCGCAAACCATAACAGACTCGACACTTTGGAGACGAGACAGAGGGGTATCACTGATCGATGTCTGTCCGCAAACCATAACGAAGAGATCGCAGAGGTCGATGACAGTCCGGGGTATCACTGATCGATGTCTGTCCGCAAACCATAACGCTTCGACACATCCAGAATGATACTCGTCGGGTATCACTGATCGATGTCTGTCCGCAAACCATAACACTTCGATAAGCTGGGCTGCGCTTTTGCTCAGGTATCACTGATCGATGTCTGTCCGCAAACCATAACTAAGTATGATTGCAAGAACGATCCACGTTTTGGTATCACTGATCGATGTCTGTCCGCAAACCATAACATCCAGGTAGCTGTGCGCATATCACCCTGCGGTATCACTGATCGATGTCTGTCCGCAAACCATAACTGCGCATTTACCAACAAGAAGATCCTTCGTTGGGTATCACTGATCGATGTCTGTCCGCAAACCATAACTCGAGAACGCTGTGACATTGGAAGGTGTCCGGTATCACTGATCGATGTCTGTCCGCAAACCATAACAAAATACGCGGGCTACGTATATTGTATGTGTGGTATCACTGATCGATGTCTGTCCGCAAACCATAACCAGCACGCGGTCCTTAGACCACCCTGGATTGGTATCACTGATCGATGTCTGTCCGCAAACCATAACTGTTACCATCATGTACACGTCAGACCGTTCGGTATCACTGATCGATGTCTGTCCGCAAACCATAACTGATCTTCTGTTCGTTCCATTATTCCTCCAGGTATCACTGATCGATGTCTGTCCGCAAACCATAACATGCCGAGCGGGAGAGCTGCGAAATCGTAGAGGTATCACTGATCGATGTCTGTCCGCAAACCATAACCATATAAAGAATATATCGCATCACTCGGCGGGTATCACTGATCGATGTCTGTCCGCAAACCATAACGACGAACCTTCGGTTCCAAAAGCCGTTTAGGTATCACTGATCGATGTCTGTCCGCAAACCATAACATCATTGGGGAACGTGGCCACACCTTCGATGGTATCACTGATCGATGTCTGTCCGCAAACCATAACTTCCCAAAGCGGGAAAAGACCCGCTAGAGAGGTATCACTGATCGATGTCTGTCCGCAAACCATAACAGTTCGACAAGGGAATGTATGTAGACTGTGGGTATCACTGATCGATGTCTGTCCGCAAACCATAACGCCATTATTTTTGTAATGTCGAAAATACTCAGGTATCACTGATCGATGTCTGTCCGCAAACCATAACGTCGGGGTGGAAATAACCTTTACTACTGGGGTATCACTGATCGATGTCTGTCCGCAAACCATAACGCCCGCTGTTCCCGATATCGTTAGCGATTCAGGTATCACTGATCGATGTCTGTCCGCAAACCATAACCTGAAGGGGGCGACAGATGAGCACACACGGGTATCACTGATCGATGTCTGTCCGCAAACCATAACGATACGATTCCGATTAACATATCTGCGAGGGGTATCACTGATCGATGTCTGTCCGCAAACCATAACACATTCGTGAAGTTGGTCACGTCCGGATTGGTATCACTGATCGATGTCTGTCCGCAAACCATAACCTCCCACACTGAATTCCCGTTCTCATCTTGGTATCACTGATCGATGTCTGTCCGCAAACCATAACAGAAGCTCGCTCCTTACTGCGAGCAGTGTGGGTATCACTGATCGATGTCTGTCCGCAAACCATAACAGTAAAGCTTTGTGGAATCGTCTGGGTCTGGGTATCACTGATCGATGTCTGTCCGCAAACCATAACTGGGCTCCCCTTTACTCATTGTCAACCCAAAAGTTACAGGTCTGCTCAACATCATCATTTTTCTTGTTCTCATCCGATTCGTGGCTCTTTTTCCTTTGTTTTCTACTGGTTTTCCGCTTTTTCTTTGGCTGGTTATACTCACTCATTGTGTCTTCGTCAAAGATCATGAGTTGTTTGGGCGCTGCTTCAGTCGCGGCCCGGATTTTACCACGATAGACCTGCATACGCCCGAACTGTTTATCGGTAAAGGTAAGGATGCGAATCTCTCCATCGGGTGGAAGAAATTCTTGAACCCTTTTGCGGTGCACTTCGGCATTTTCCTCCGTTGGGCAATGACGGATCATCACGGAGTATTGCATCATCGTGAACCCATCCGTGATCAGGTTCTTGCGGAACTGCGTGTATGCTTTACGCGCTTTGGAGGTATCGACCGGGAGGTCGAACATTAAAACCAACCACATACTACGGAATCCTCCAAAGACCATTATTCCCGCCTGGGAATGACCAGCTTCTTACGGTCACCGGCAATGACATGGCGCAGTGATGCAGCATAGCGCTGCATGGAAACGAGGATGGGTGTACTCGCGCCATCAATGAGACAGCTTTCGGTCAGGACTTTCAAGAGATCGTGCTTATTGTCACGGTTGACTGACGCGTTGAGTCCTTGAGCCTGGGCAATCTTCTCAACACGGGTATCGACATAGGGCCTGAAAGGCTCCATCATGTCATCCGCCAGGCAAAGGCTGTCGTATTGGTTGTGGTGATGGATCCCCAGTGACGGATGCAATCCGGTGGCGACGACCGCTCGTGCCATTGCTGCCCGGATGAGTGCATAGCCGTAGTTGAGCAGGGCGTTAATGTCCAACCTCATGGGATCTCTTCGGAAGCTTTTACCGAGTAGTCGTGGGAAATAGAGCGCCGCAGCCCTGGCCTCGATGGATGTGCTGTCTCCGACTCGAACCCGGGTCTCGAGGCATTTGACGCTACGGTAGTCTTTGCCTGCCAACTTGAGGGAGAATGCTTGTTCCGCGATTTTTGCCTGTACAACTTCCTTCCATACCCGGTCTTTGAGACGTTGCGTCATGTTGACCTGTTGAGCCAGGTATTTTGTGTGGAGAGAAGCTCCAGAGATCGGTAGAAGGATTGATTCGGGCAACCGGCGATTGTTGCAGACAATTACCACAACTCCCGCCTCGCTACAAGCGCCAAGCAGGGATTGGGTGATATTCACTTGCGGGTGCGTCAAGACGACCACGCCGATGTCCTCCAATGGAGCCTGTGTCGAGGCATCATCTGCACTGACGACCAGTTGGCTCTTGCGCAGGCTTAGCTTGGCTGGGCAGTCGATATCAAGGATTCTTCGCATCGATATACTCCCTGGCATTGCCGATTGGATCGACGTGGAGTTTTTGGAATAATGGCGTTTTTACTTTTCCAATTGATGCGAACAGCCTTTCATCTGAATTGCCAATTGTGGCAGCGCTGTGCAATCGGAAACACAAGACGTTATTTACCGGATCGATATATTGTACACGATATATACCTTGTTTATTGTCTCCAGAATTGTACTTGACCATATCGTTGATCGACAGCCACATGACAAATTCCCACTCTTCACCGTGATCGTATTGGACGATTGGGAGATTTTCTCTTCTGACCCGCCTGGCAGCTTCCATCATCGTGACAAAACGTCCTTCGTACTTTCCGGAAATCTTATTCCGAATGATTTCGACGTGATGATTGCTACCTTGGGCATAGTATTTATATGGTTTGTTGCTTGCATCATTGACATACATCATTGTCGAGATGCTCATGTTATCAGCGATTCTAACGGTCTTAATCGGCGTGCTACCGTCCTTGTGCACAAGCTGCTTCTGTGTATCGTCGAGCCTGGTTTTCCAGAAATCCTTAAGATCCTGATCGTAGCCCTTCTTCACACGGTCATATTGCTGCTTTGCCTCATCGATATTGTTCCGGTAGGCGATCACCAACTTCTGCACCTCTGGATCGATGATCTTTTTAACTTGTGCCGCTGTGAGAGACTCGACCGGGACACGATGGACAAACTCGCGCTTCGTTGCGTCAGGGTCTCCCTCCCTCAAACCATACGCGGTATCCTGGTGCAGCGCGCCGCGAATTCCTCGCATCGGCTGGTGCGATACGACAATGCCTGTGATGGCGCGCTCGACATCCATCTTGAAACCGGTCCACGGTTCAACCGGCTTGAATACTCGATCACGTAATTGCTCGCCTGGATGCAGCTTGGAGGATGCGCGTGAGACCTTCTGCAACATCCCCTGTGAGACACAGGCGGTGACAATGGCGTCAATAGCGTGGTGACGATGGTCGTCGCGACTTTTCTTACCGTCGGCTTTCGTGCCGAGGATGTGTTCGAGGTCCCATTTGTTGCGTAGCAATGCAGTTAATTGCCCCTTGCTAACGCGCACTTTGTAGCCCATCGCCACGAAGACGGATTTGACAGCCGTGCAGATGTAGCGGGTATCGTTAAGCTGGCGGGAGACGAAGTCATCGTCGAGCTGACGCCGGGTAAAATTCATGCGCTTGGGATAGGGGAATTTTCTGATCGCCTGGAGCATTGCCTGCCAGCGATCGGAATCGTTTCCGTAGGCTTCCCAAGGGGTTCGGTTGCGTTTGACAAGGCGATTTTCTTCGGCCATACAGAGAGTCTTGTTCATGTAGGAATCATCCAGGCTGCGACTGTATGGGATGATGTGTTCGATATCAACCTCGCCGGAGTATAGTTGTTCTCGTTCGATCACGACACCCGTGTATGGGCACACATGTTCGCTCTCTTCCCACAGGCGATATTTGATAATGTCGTTGCGGCTCGGTTTCATCCCAAATTCGGTCTCCAGGATGGCGCGAACCCTTTCGTTTTCGCGTTCATTACTGAATCTTCTTTTATCAGCTTCTTCCTTCTTCTTGCCGGATAGTTTCAGATCGCGCGCCATCTCGATGACGATTTCATCCGGTCTGCCATGCATGCGGGTAATGGCTCGAACGACTTTCATCGTCTGGCGTAGCGCTTTAACAACCACGGGATTGCGAAGGTCACGCAGAAGTTCTTCGAGTGAATGGTTGCTTATGGGTTGCTCAGAATTAAAATATCCGGCTTTTTCGCATGCCTGGCGATACATGCTGCCATCCTGGAGGAAGGGAAGTATCTTGCGCATGGCTTTGGCGGAGAGGTTCGCGTAGCCTTCGTCGAATGAAATTTCCGCCAATTTGACGGCGGTATCCTTATCGTAGCCCCAAAATTTCTGGAGTCTATTTAAAAGCCCTTGTTCCTGGTCGAAGGCACAGGTAATAAGGTCTTCTGCTAGCTGCAAGCGCTGGTCAGCAGTCAGGTCTTTCCATTTATTTTTCTTTGGTTTCTGTTTATCAAGAGCTGCTTTGATTGCATTGTATGTTGTGTTGCCCTTGAGTTTCTTGCGGTTTTCGGTCTCGAGGTTGAAGTGCTCGTTTTCATGGAGCCCCAGCTTCTTACGGATATCGTCAAATTTGATTTCTTTCTTGATATCCATCAAGCTGAACAGAGCATTCTTCTGGTCCATGGTCAGTTCGATCTCTTCGTAAGTCAAAGGATCAATGCGTCGCAGATTATTGATTTCCTGCCATATTCGAACACGTTGCGCGAGGACGGAAGCCTTCATGGCACGCTTGCGCGTTGGTTCCAGCGAGCACATGCCGATATGCCTGTCCGGAACGCGAAATGGACGCTGATGGAAAATCGCTTTGTGGCATCTGACTTTTAACTCCGAAGTGAGGATATCCTGGTAGTACTCGGCTTGCTTGTCCCAGAGCTTGTCGAACTCCTCTTTGTACATGTCACGCGTGGTGTGTTTCTTGCGTTTGCTTTCTGAGGGATCGAGATTCGCAAGGTATTCGCCGAGGGTGCGATTGCTGGACCCTTCGATAGCCTGACCGAGTTCTGCCATTTTTTGCTTGTACTCGGTATCCTCTTTCGACTTCGAGCCATCTTTGCGGTTGCTCTGGAAGCCGCGACGCTGGTTCAGGTGGCACATTGCCCGTCCGAATTCGTGGAGCTCGAGCTTCTCGTCGAGACCTTTCTTGCGAAACAGGTATGGATTACAGCCCAGTTCGCCCATGGTCATGATCTCCTCGACTTTGCGTTCGTCATCCGGAAAAACACCCGCTTTTCGGAGTATGCTTTGCAGATGCTTATAGCGCCTTGTTCTTCGGGAGATCGTGCGTCTCATGCCGCGTTTTTCTCGACGTGTCCGGTTCTTCAGTTCTTTTTTTACCCCCTCCGTCGTTTCCTGGAAGATACGAACACCGGTTCCGAGAATAGTCCCTTCGGATTCCTGATTTGCTTCGTCAAGATTGATGAGTCCCCATCCAATGGAGTTCGTACCGAGATCAAGCCCGAGAATTGAACGTTTCATAATCGCCTCACAGTATGTTATATTGAAATAATTGAGAATTGCTTGACAATATATGTCAATCGATATTTATTTTCATCGATATCACTGATCGATGTCTGCGCTTGTCATAACAAGAAGCTTTGGCTTCGCAGGCAACTCCCATCGGGAGACGACTTTGCCCTCTACTTCGGTAGGGGGCGTTTTTTTATTAGTTAATAGCTAAAGTGAACTGCACTGCTATTAAAGGACTATTGAGGTAATCCTCCATTTCAGCTAATAGCAAAAAAAGGCAGGGGTCTCCTGCCTTTAACTTTTCACCAAACGGCGGCATGAAGCGTTCTCTCCGTCACGATCCATAGCGTCGGAATATCGCATGTATCGGGGATGGCGTCGCAGTAGCCGTCGGTGAAGTAGAGGATGCAGGCGGGGTTGATCTGGTTGTCTTCGAGGTGGGTGAAACCAGGTCGGTAGTCGGTGCCTCCACCGCCCTGGGCTTCGAGATGGAGATCGTGACAGGTAAGATCGTGGTAGTGCGCTAGGTGGCTATCGACGTAGGCGACGTGGATGGTTGTGTTGGGGTAGGATGCGAGGATGGACTTGAGCTCCGAGGCGAATAGATCGAGTTCCGTCTGGTTGACGGAACCGCTGGTATCGATCAGGACAGCAATGGTGTCGAGGGACGGGGCTGATAGCGATGGCAGATATAGCCCCGCATGCAGATATCGCGGATTGGGCTGTTTCCATTGGTAGTCGTTACGTGAGTTCTGCGTGATGAAGCGACTCAGGATTTCCCGCCATGGCAGCTGTGGCTGAAGGATTTCGCGGATCGTGCGCTTCATGGATTGGGGCAGTTTCCCCTGCATTCTGGCGGTGGTCATGGCTTGTGAGACTTGTATCTTCGTGTTCTGCATCTGCTATGGCATGGGCAGGTCACCGGGCTTGGGTTTGTAGTCTCGCACCTCTCCGAAGGATGGATTCTGGTAACGCTTTCTCGTCTTGTCCTGCTGCAAGCTGGCATAGATCGCTTCTGCTTCCATATTCTCGTATTGATGATGGATGAGCGCGCCATCGGGCAGGAGCATCCCGGCTTTGTCCATCCACGGCAGGGGGTTTTCATAGTGGTAGGCTCTTGCTGTGGAGGCGATCTTCTGGATTTTGCCCAGGAACTCCGGTGGGATACGCTCTGCATAGTTCAGAATTTGTCCGAAGTTCTTGCGATTCGCCTGCTGTACCAACGCACCGCATATCGCAAACAACAGCGATGGCTCTTCCGGTACAACAACCGTCTTGGGATTCTTGATCAGCGAGGGGATATCGGGCAAATCCGAAAATATGATTAATAAGCACAACTATAACATCAGAATACGAATTATTGATATCGTGAACGAGACAGAAATGAGACAAACTGTGATGAAAACCGATGAATCTATAATAGAATCAGCTATGTGAATTTCATTGATTGAAATGTTGATATAGCCAGAATTTTAATCCTTCACAATCCAGCATTTTCTTTGCATAATCCATGACTGCCAGTTCATCGGAGACAAACTCATCGTGTTTCTCGAAACGAAGATTCTGCACGCTCTTAACCAACTGGTCCACACGAAAAATCTTCTTTCTCGCATGCTTCTTCAGGTATGAAAGGATTTTCTTATCACATGATTCATCAACGATAATGATGCCATTTCGCACGTAATTATCCAATCCATCGAGCTTCATCTGAAGGGAAAGCGTATTACAAACCCGATCGCCATCCCAAAGGAAAATAAGCACCTTCCCATCATCGGGAACCAGAAAACGTTTGTGCAAGCCAGCTCGGTGATAGTTCCTGCGAGCTTCGAGAAAAATATCCCGAGCCGTATGGTTAAGGAATTCAGGAACATCGTCATCGTGATAAATCCGCTTGCATTCGCGGCGAATCATGGGATGAACGATGCCACCACTTCCTCCGAACCATGGTAAACGACCTCCCACACTGGGAATCAGATAGACTTCGTGTCGTTTCTCATCTACCGATTCGATTCTCCAGTACCGACCGGCAAAAACGATCAGTGTGTCCGGGACAAGCGGGAATAGGATGGGTAGCCTACCGAGTGTTTTTCCATTGGTGATCAGGAGATATTCTTCCATCTCCTGAAATGCCGCGAAAAAACGGAAATTGGACGTAAGTCTTTCACCTATCTCACCAAGCAACAATTCTCCGGACGGGGATTGCTCGATCAATTTCGAAGTTGCCAGAGAACGCAGGAAACGTACATATAGTTCCCGTTCCACTTGTGAGAATGCGCCGTGATTGCATAGAACATCCCACAAAGTGATGGCTTTGGAACCGCCTCTCTCGCAGATCATGGAAAGCGTCTGTTGAACGAGAGTCGAGAAATCATAAGCGTCGGTCAGGGGCGGTTCGAACCAACCTTTAAGCATCAGATTGGTCGTTGCCACAACGCGAATCAGGGGTAGATGCAGGCCCGTTATTATACTCCCCTGATCTGAATATTGAGGTTCCCGACAGTAAATACGCATCTGAGAGACTCCATCCCGTCTCCCCGAACGTCCGATCCGTTGTTTCATTGAGGCGACCGATGGTGGGGCTCCGAATTGGGCGATACTATTTACGCTTCCGATATCGATTCCTAGTTCGAGTGTATTGGTTGCGATGACGGTTGTTGGCGTACCGTTTTTTTTCAATCGTTTCTCCGCTTCGATACGGCGGTCCGCCGATAGGCTACCGTGGTGGGGAAAGAACTCTACAGGGACTCGTCTCTTCTCACACAGATCGATCAACTGGCTTGACACAAGCTCGACTTCCCTGCGACTGTTGGCGAAAACAAGATTGGTCGTGCCTCGAAGCGTTTTATAGAGATCGTCGCAGATTGCCCGATACGAATTATCCATGTCGTCATCTTGAGTATCAAGCCCATAGTCAAGCCAATAACCCTTCACAAGAAGGCGCAGCTCACCGCCATTCCCTTTAGACTCAATCGCAATGACGCTCTCAGGGGCAGCAGGTCGCAGGAAACTTCGCGCAAGCTCGTTGTCGCCGATCGTCGCGCTCAACGCAATTCGGGGAATGCGTTTTCCGAGAATATTCTCGAGTCGGCACAGCTGAGACTGCAATTGTCTTCCCCGTACATTTCCGATAAACGCATGCAGCTCGTCGATCACGATATACTGAAGCGCTCCGAAGAGATGCCGCATCTTTATCCCGTGGTGCATGAAGAGCGCTTCAAGGGACTCCGGTGTAATTAGGAGCACGCCCGACGGTTTCTTGAGCAAGTTTTGCTTGGTAGCCTGAGAAGCATCGCCATGCCAGCGAGTCAGTGTAATATCAACTGGCTCGCAAAGCGTTTGGAGGCGCATATACTGATCGTTGATCAGGGCTTTCAATGGGCTGATATTCAACACGGAAATCCCCTGAGAACGGTCAGTATTGAGCATCTTCGATAGGATGGGCAGGTATGCCGCTTCTGTCTTGCCACCGGCTGTCGGAGCCATGATCAGAACATCGTGTTCTGCGTCCATGATCACCGGAATGGCTTCTTCCTGTATCGCGTGCAGGTTACGCCATTCCTGCTTGTGGATCCAGCGGCGCATTGCTTGATGCAGCCTGTGATATGCAGCAGAATCAGATCTTGAAGGTGACAAGCGAATCCTCATCTTCATCGGGTTCGTCGATTTTGGCTAATTCTGGAGTCTGATCTTCCTCAATTCTGCAACTGCCCAGGTGAACATTCCATGGAATTTCCGGATGTTGCTCCAACATGGCAAGGAGGTCGAGAAATGGTCTGATTGTGCTGCGTGGAGTACGGAAATAGCTTTCCCCGATTTTCCCGAAGCAATGTTCGAGAAAGGAGGGGATCGCTTGTTCCGGAAAATCGAGAATGACTTTCGTATCCGAGCGATAGACTTCCAGCAGGTTACTCAGCAAGACGTACATATCCTCAGGCGAAAGACTGGACAGACGAATGACAGGACCGGACATATCCTCCAGCCCGTCTGCGGCAAACGTGTTTTCTCTCAGTCGTGATTGAAGCGCTTCATAGCTATACAATCCCCTTCTGTAATCCGTAACAAATTCAGGCGTTCCACCAAACAGGTATCCGAGTCCTTCCGCCGTTCCCTGAAGGCAATCGTTGAGGATTCGCAGAATTTGTTCGTAATTGGCATCTCGGGATCGCGAATTGCTGATCTTGTATAGATTGACCATCTCGTCGAGATTGACCAGCAAGCCACTATAACCAGCCAAGCGGACGAAGCGCGCCATCAATTTCAGTTGATCGTAGAATTGAGCGTCGTCAACGATCGAGCGTACGCCTAATGCTATTCTCGCATCAGTGCGGGTCGTGAATTCACCCCGAAGCCAACGGATCGCATCGCTCATGAGTCGATCGTTTCCACTATCGTATCCCTTCCAGTATTGAACCAAGACCTCGGCAAAATCGTAACCGCCGATCATCTCTTTCAGGCTTTGCATTTTCTCATGGATAATCGCATCGACATCGCTGCCTGTCTTCCTTGCCTCGTTCATGGCTTCGGAGATGAAACGCTCAACCACAGAGTGAAGTGCATTCCCATCCGGCTTTGACCGGGTGGACATGTTTTTAACCAGCTCCGAATACAGGTTTCGTGCTTGTCCTCCCGATGCTTGCAGGCGTCTGTCGGGCGTCAGATCAGCGTGAATCGTAACGAGTTTCTTCTGCAATGCAATCGAACGAATCAGGAAGAGGAAAAATGTCTTTCCTGCGCCATAATCGCCGATGATGAAGCGAAGCGAAGCTCCGCCATCGATAATCAGATCGATATCACGATTGAGTGTTTCGACTTCGCGTAGTCGTCCGACCTGAATATGCTGTTGTCCGATTCTCGGCACAACACCCGCACGTAGCGCCTGGATAATTGTATCCCGTTCTTTCGTCTTAATCTTCGCTGTTTTCTCCACGCATTAGCTCCTTGTATATTTCTTGATTGATGATCATATCCTCATCTTCCTCCAAGAGCGGTTCATCCGCAATATCATAGGCAAGATCATTGATATCTTCGATTGTTCCATCAGGCATCAAACCGCATCGTTGTGCCAGCTCTTCGATGTCCTGTCGAGACCATACCGATTTTTTCCCCAATGCCCGCAGGAAATCAGACATCTCGGGACTCAGTCCCCTTATGGTGCTGTCGTTCATCGAATGGATGGGTGCAGTCGGTACCGATTCTGGTTCATCTTCCGTGAATATGTTGTGAAGAAGGTTGGTCACGGCCGCCGTTTCTTTCTTTTTCCGTTGAATAGCATCAAGATCAAGCGTTACGCCCCGTTCCTTCTGTGCTTCTTCAGGAATTGCATACGACTCTTCCGTTGGATCGGCATCCTTGATTGTTACAGGTTCTGTCGGCTCACGATGGCGCGTAAAAGATTGGTGGATGGATGTATGAAGTTCTTCTTCGGAGAGTCCCATTTTGGAATAGAGTTTCGATAGCAGTTTTACTTCTTCAGGATCGATGTTGCCATCGACACGTGCAACTTCGAGGAGGAAATCAGCGACAAGATACTTTTGGTTTTCCGGCAACTTCTCCAGTTTTTTAAATAAATCGGTTCGGCTTGGGCATGCTTTGACAAACCATTTCAGATGAGCACCCAAACGCCTTTTCTCTCCTTCGGTCAGATTGCTGAAACCATTTATCAGTTGTTGAAGGTGCTGTTGCTCTGAAGCAGAAACGACCTGATCAGCAAGACATATCATGGCACTGATCTGCAACCTCAACAACGATTCGGCGTATTCCGAACCGGGAGAACTCGGAACGCCCTCGCGCCAGAGAAACACGATCACCGGATCCTCCGGATTCATGCTTGTTCCCGAAAATCTTGGATCGGGTTCTATCCCGAATCCCAAGCCTTCCAACAATAGTGCGATGGACGTGAGGTCTTTCTTGGCGATACGCTTTTCCGTGAGGATATCCCAAATGTTCAGGATATCTTTCAAAGTAATAAAGCCTGTTCCTTCATCCGTGATGATGCTCTGTAGTAGTACCTTCGTTGTAACAAGCCTGGAATTATCCGACAGTGTGAGTAGTGATTTTGGGAGTAACGCCATCGCCGGAAGGCTTTCCCTATCATCCGGATGACGCCCGAGATAGCGGCTGTAAGCATCCAGCTCGTCGATACACCCCTCAACGATGGGACGGAATTTAGATATCGGTTGTGTGAGTTTTCCGATATCTGGAAATGTGGTTTGTCTGGAATAGCTCCTTGAATACAGGGCTTGACTCGCAGGATGATATTTCACTTTTATAAAAGTTTTATTGGGACTGATGCTTACTCCCTTATCGTACATCTTATAATATCGAAAAGCAAACAGCTTTTGCAGTTCACAATAACAGCGCTGAGCAGGAGTGCGCAAATTTGAGAATGGCTCTAATCTTACCCATTCTAGAGCCCATTCGGCAGGAATAGGTTGTTCACTACTAATATATTGCGCTATACCGATACGAAATGATACAGGTATTTCATTAAGACCTCTTACCCTAAAATCTTTGTATAGATCAATAATATCATTCCATCTCTCAAGCTTTGTAAGTACATATACGAGAAAGTCATGGGCATAATTCCGAAACGACCAATTATCATGGTAGATCGATAACAGACGTAACACTTCATTCAGTATAGCATCTTTTTCTTGATGTTGGTGCTTATCCTTGAGATCAACCAACAGTCTTCTTTCAAGTCCGTAAAAGAAGAGAAATACGTATCCAATTGGAGTATCAGGATCTTGCCTGCCTTTTACTAACCACTCGAGATAAGCTGCTCTAGCTTGAGGAGAGATCGATGAATAACTTGGATAATATGATAAAGTTGATCCTTGTTTATCTGGGCGTTGTTCATTAATTGCTAATCGAGGATCGATAAGGGCAGGATATATAGGATTGTTTCCGGTATTATTAGGTGCTTTGCCCACATAAATCATTCCACCCGGTATTGTGTAAGCGCCGACCGTACATTCCAAGCCTGCAGGTATCCAGCAATCGGTAATGCGAAATGAGTTGGATTCGTATCGCATACGTTCAGACTCTACATTCTGAATTGACTCGACAAGCCAGTGAATGGGAGTATCGTCCTGCTGTTGCTGTTGACGAATATGCTTATTATCTTTCTTGCCGATAAAAGCTTTTATTATCAGAAAAATAATAGCTAAAACAAATAAGCAGCCTAAAGCTTCCATGTGTTATCTCCCAGAAGAACGATTAGGAATGGTTCAGTTCAGGTTGTGAGTAATATCTGTCAATTCAATTTTATGTTACGAATGGATAACTATGTGATGTCTGGCATGCCGGGAATGATGGGTTACTATAATTTGTCACTATTTCAACAGCAGCATCTTCCTTGTGATAGCTCTTCCACCCGATTCCAGCCGGTACAGGTAGATGCCCGACGATACGTTCTTGCCGGATTGGTTATCGCCATTCCAGACAGCCTTGTGCGATCCGGCTTTGAGGTGGTCGTTGACCAGCGTTTTTACCAACTGCCCTTTGATGTTGTACACCTTCAACTCGACCTTATCGTCCTTCGGGATCGAGAACGAGATGGTCGTGGTGGGATTGAAGGGGTTGGGTGAATTCTGTTCCATGGTGACGGTGTATTGCTGGATAAGGTTGTCGTAGTCGTGCGCTGCGAGGCTTTGCATGGTGATTTCGCGGTAGGTTGCCGCGCCCTGCTCCACCACGATGCCGCTGACCTGCTGGCCCTCGTAGTACATGCGTTCCACATTGAGGGTGAAGGTACCGGGACCGGTCAGGATGCGGAACCAGCCGGTGCTGTCGCTCCACTCTGGGAACTGCACGCCATCGACGGTTATTTTGGCAATATCGAGCGGAGTTTCGCCGTCCTCTTCGTACACATACCCCTCGATGCCGCCCCAGAATGGTGCGCCGTACTCGAATGCGCCGATATCGATGGTTGCGGTTCCGTCGCCGTCGCCATCCCATACACGGACGTTACCCAGGATGTCCGTGGGCGGGTAATTCCCGTCCGGCATACCGGCATCGATGCATGGGCTGCCCTCCGCAAGGCTGTAATCTCCGTTCAGCGTATCGGCGAACATCGGGTCGTCGCCAATGATGTTGCCGCCGCCGTCGGTGACATAATCAGGTAACGGGTGGTTCATGAAATTGTAGCTCAGGACTGTTGCTGGTCCACCCGATGACATAATTTCTTCTGCTGCGCAGAATATGTTATTATATGCTTGCAGGTCAAAATGGCAAGAAGCAAGACAGCAGGGGTTATCTGAAAACAGTGTGTTATTATATATGACGCCATCTGCAAATGTTGGATATAGCCTTGTATATCCAGTAATCAGGTTATTGAATATGGTGAAAGGATTTTCTGGCTCATAAAATTCATCGTCATCATCGCTATTCGGCTTGCACACCACATTATTACACACAACTGTCGAATCGGCAGCATAATCACCAATAGCGACATTACCAAAAAAGATATTATCTGAAATGACATGAAAGCCTGAGCTAACGGTACCACCCGGGAAGCCTTCCAGTGGGTATGATACGTATGTTTTCCTGAAATAACTCATATTATCGATTTCGCCTCCACCTCCACTTATGCCATTTATAATGTACTTTCCTCCATATACACACGTCATCGACTGATTTCTCTCGTTGTTAGCTTCATCTTCGAAATTATCATCGGAATCTGGAGAGTTATAATGATAATTGAATATCCATAATTTTATCCCGCCACCTCCATGATATATTTCGTTATAGCTTCTCGTGATATTGATAAGACGATTTCTTGCAATAATGATTTGCGGGGATGAACTATATTCCCAATCGGAGTAGCCATTGATGGCATCATAGTAAATATCGGTGGCGTATTGCCCCGGCTCCGTCTTTGTGAATGTGTTGCCGTAGATCATTACATCGCACGGCAGGTTCTGATACGTGATGCCAGCTTTGCAGTTCGTGAAAGTGCAGTATTTGATCCGGAAATCGCAGCCACGTACGCAAATACCGCCAACCGTTTTTGATCCGTCGGTGAACACATTGCGATACACGCCCATTAGTTCGCAGTATTCGAAAACCGGGGTATCCGCCGTTTCGTCAACAAAGATACCGCCCCAGGCAAAGCCTTCCGTATCTGGATTGCGGGTGAATGTGATCGGCTCGTCTTCGGTTCCGATCGCGACGATTTTTCCATATACATGAAAGATCTTCGCATGGGCTTCTCCGCTGTCCGTGACATAGAAAAGTCCGCTGGCTCCGGAGGGCATAGCTTTCATCAGGATTTCGCATCCTGGGAGAATGGTTAACGTAGCGCCTTCGAGCACATTGACGTTCTCATCGAAGATATACGGGTTATCCTCTGGACCCCATGTCGTGTCTTCAGCAATGTCAAGAGCGTACAGGAGCGTGATTGAGAGCAGGATGAAAAACAGGGCTCGTTTCATTTAATGTCTCCATATTCCGCTAACATGAATTCATTGTGCGAATTCACAACGCTCATGTTTTCGTTTTCACTTTGTGAAAGCCGAAAAAGCCCTCACCCCGGCCCTCTCCCGTAAACGGGAGAGGGAGGAGAGAGGTAGATTGTAGTCTATGCTTTGATAAACTCGTGTTATCCTTCGACTACGCTCAGGATGACACACGAGTTACTCAGCATGACGCGTTATGTTACTTGAGTAACAGCATCTTCTGTGCCTTCGATTTCCCGCAGGATTCGAGGCGGTACAGGTAGATGCCCGACGATACACTCTTACCAAGCTGGTTATCGCCATTCCAGACAGCCTTGTGCATTCCGGCTTCGAGGTGGTCATTCACCAATGTCTTTACGAGCTGTCCTTTGATGTTATAGACCTTCAGCTCGACCTTGTCGTCCTTCGGGATCGAGAACGAGATCGTCGTAGTTGGATTGAAGGGGTTGGGATAGTTGGCGTCAAGCGAAAACTTGAAAGCAGGTGCTTCTTGAGTTTTGGCTCCACTATCCAAAACCATCCGAAGGTTTCTCATGTATTCGAGATATTCCTCGAATGTCTTTGTTCTCACCGTACATTGTTGCGGCAACGCACGGTCTCCACTCTCAGCAAGCTGTACGTAGCAATATCCCTCGGTTGCAACCGCGACAACGCTATCCATCTTTGTGTCGGGTGATTCGATCGTCTCTTCCAGCCGTTCGATCACTTCGGTGTAGTTTTTCTCGTAGAGATACGACTGCGTGATGACGTACTCTTTCTCTTTATAGAGGTCTGGATAATCCTCCGAAACCAAAGCGTTCAGTTCCTGGCGCAAGGTCTCGTAATCCTGATCCGTTTTAGCGGTAATGTAGAGGAAATAGATCAGAGCGGAAATCGCTTCTTTCGATTCTGGATAATCTGTTACCAAGAGCGTCAGAGTATATTTTGCGCTCGTATAATTCTCCGATTCGAAATCGGAAATACCGCTCGCATACAATTCCTCAACACCGTTAATTTGCCCCTCCTCGAAATTGAAAGCGAAGTATGAAGGATAAAGCCTGTCCTCAAATCCGGGATCAGTAATGTTCGGAAAATCATTACCAGATACATCGGCTGAGCGTGTCATTATAAGATCAGTCTTTACAAGGATATATTGGTCCATTACTGAAGCATCCCAGTAATCCGGAGGATCCGAATGAAAAATGGAAACATAGGCATCGTCACTTACCGTATTATTGCCATCTTTCATTCCTTCAAGAAAATCACGGCAACCGATAATTTCCGCTCCTCCATTGTCGTATATGTGATTGCTGCTCAACTCCTGCATGGATCCTTGATACCCCCACAAGCCGTTTCGCCCATTTTCATATATTTTGTTATTATCAATGCGGATACATTGATCAGACAAATATAGGGCATCACTTGTATTGCCTGTGAATCTGCAATACTCGATTAAAGATACGTATGACGGATTCGCGATAGAACCATCAATACCTATTTTATTGTTTTGAAAAAGACTCATATTTTCATTATCAACTCCCGTGATATTGATGAAGCTGTTTGTGTATGTAATCGCCGCTTCTGTATTGTTTATGAAGTCATATGCGTTGATTATTTCGGGACAACCATATGTACCTCCACCATTATCCGCATCCTTAATCACAACTCCATAAACATTTCCGTCGAAGACAGCATTGTCTGTATTCCCCTGAAAAACGGTCAGAGTCACATCAACGATCCCGGATGCAAACAAGCCATATTCACAGCCTTCTATTCGCGTAGCGTCCAGAAAAACCTCTGTGATTTCTTGAGCTCTGATTCCGTAAGTACAATCCGAAATATGACAATTCAGGAATTTGATTTTTGCGCTGGGATTGCTGTTACCTGTAAATAGAAGTTTATCAACATCTGACACATCCCAGTCTATAAACAATTTCATCCAATGCGTCGGAGAATCGTACGCGATTCCTTCCCATTGCTCGTCTGACGAATGAACGGTGATGTTGCAGATATGATTCGATGATATGGCATTGTCAGATTTCAGATCTCCACCTTCGTCAATCACGATGCGATCGCCGGGGAGATTGACGGCATCGTTTTTAGCCGTTGCGCCGGTGATGGTGACACCATTACCAAGCTTTAAAACGCCATTGTTGGTCACATGGAGCATGGAACGGCCAGAAAGCTCGATGTTGGTATTTTGTTGCATGTATAGAACACCTGAATAGTGCGTAAACTCAGCGAAATCCTCCAGTATAAGCGTACCTTGAATATTCGCGATTGCACTGCTGTCATACGCACTCAGGGATGCTCTGCTTCTTACGATCAGAGACGCATCGTCCTGAACCATGAAATATGAGTTTGCTCCTTCGAGCGTAATCGATGCAGTGAAATCCAGGTTATCGTCTTCCGGGATTAAAAACAGCTTTCCTCCCGCTTGCACCGAAATGCTGCCTCCGTCAGCCAGATTCACGTTGTTTGTGATTGCCATGTTGCTCTCAATAGAGATATCGCCATTCATGTCGTCAGCTTTTGAGACAAGTAAAGAGGCTTCAGAGCCGGTGGGGTTATTTGTTTCAAGGATTTCGAACCTATCATCTTCACCCATATAGAGCCTGTAGATTGTCATGTTGTTCTGATTATTGCCGTATAATTCACAACAGGCGGGGTTGGTCTCTTGGTCGGATCCGAAAATCATTACCGATTCAATATCCAGGTCCCCGTCACCTTCGGTATTGATAACGGCAGCATCAAGGAACGTTTCTTCATTGATGCATTCGCACTTATAAGCGTCAAGATCGGAATTATCTTGCATATTCAGCTCCGATCCATTGTACAGCACGAGCTGCTCAGTAAAGACGTTCGATGCATCGACAAACAATGTGCCGCCGTTGCGAATTGTGATGCTTGTGTAACAAGCATCATTATCGTCTATTGTATATGACTCTCCTGGGCCAATATCTAACGACATGTCAAACGGTATAACCACGGGAGTTTGTTCCAAGATGCTAACATGATTGATTTTCATGGTGTGTGGTATATTGTCAATGCCATGATATCGAAAACCGATGGTGTAATTTGGATGTGCTTGGAGCCTTTCAAAATTGACGGAAACGATGGATTCCTCGGGATCAATGTCTTGATCTCTCATGTAACCGTTTGCGAAGACTGCTTCAATTGTGGTATTCTCAGGAATATCCACGATACTAACCAAATTATTTTCAGCCCAGTTATAATTGACATTATTGGTGACATCTGCGCGGAACTTATTATGGCTGGTGTTTGAGATAACTGGCTCACTCAGGTCAAGTTTGTATGGGTAATCAACATATTCGGATGGCAAATGGTGGTCCCAGCTTCGTAACCAACCGCTTTCACATCCGAAGATTGCGTTTATGTTGCATTCGTTTGTTTTATACGGTGCTAGACCGCCCATCGTATAATCACCAGTGATGTCGACATACCGACCATTATCACCGGCATTGCCATCAATTGCATGATCGAGCTTAAGAAGGCCGAGGCGTATTACTGACGTATCAATTTGATAGCAATTGTAGTATAGAGGAAGTAATTCACATTCATCATCATCATGTATACTTGGGCCACCCTTGCCGCTGAGGGTTACTACATGCGATCTGCAATGCGGAGCGTCTTAATTGCCTGTTGCAGCGAAAGCGCGGGACCATGCGTGCGCAAGTCGGGTAGTAGCGAATATCCCAGGATTGCATCCGAGTACTGATCCGAGGTCAGCGAAAGGTAGGCGAACCCGCGCCGCAGGCGGATGTAGGTGATGTCGCCCATCGCCTACATTCCACGCACCGCTCTGGTGATGATACCCCGATGCGCTTCTGGAGATAGGATGAGTTCGTTGATCGATTGTGTCAATGGTTTTCGATGGTGACCTAATCGTTAGAAACGGCAAGAATGGTTTAGAAGCGTGGGTGTGGGATGGATTGCGGCCACGGAGTTCTCGAGGCATATATTACGATTTGAGAATACAGAAATTTTTTCGTGCCGGTAATAAAGACGCAATGAACTAATATCATTTGAAGAGGATATTCACAATTGGAGAATTATCAGATGATTCAGTTATTCGAGAATTTCGAATAACTGCCGTAGATAAAATGCAGTAATGAATTCGACCAAATCGTTGAAAGACATCGTGAAAATGATGATTGAGATGCTCCAGAAGGGACTGATACACGTAACGGGAATATAAGTTTATAAATAATATTTATAAGTTGACATGTTTAAGCGGACGTGTGGGATGGGATAAATGGTATCGTAGGAGGAAGAAACATGATTAGCTCAGCAGCAAATTATCCTGTATCTGTTTTATTTGGAGTAAGTGCAGGAGTGATATACAAGGTGCCACGGTATCAAAGAGAGTATGCGTGGAAATATGCTCAATGGGAGAGTCTTTTTGATGATATTCTTGATAATGAGCCTGGTTACTTCCTTGGATCTATAATTTGTATTAGTAACCATCGTGATGCATATTCTGTAAATGAGCTTGAAGTTGTTGATGGACAACAAAGACTTTTGACTATCTCATTGTTATACTCAGCTATTTATAATGTGTTACACACCGCTGAAAGTGTGCTTGGTGTTCAGCTTCAAAGTGCATTGGTAGATTTACCTCGCATTATTCTTTATAGCAGGCAGAATCTTCTAAGAGTAAATCCACAGATTCAGAATAGAAATTTGGATGATTACCGAGGTTTACTTTCAGAAATCGGCATTTTGGATGGCTATAGCTCACCAACATTTGCAGGCAATAGGAGAATCTATAGAGCATTTAAATTTTTCCGCTATTTACTAAAAAGGCTGATCGAGCAACACAATGGAGAAATAAACATTCTTGAAGACTTTATTCATAAGCTTAATCAAGCGTGTATGATAAAAATCGAGGTTTCAAGCAGCTCTGATGCTTACCTTCTTTTTGAGTCACTCAATAATCGCGGAATACCGCTGACAGCAATAGATATCATCAAAAATAAGCTTCTGGCAAGTCTTGAGAGTGAAGACGAGAGTGCAAATAGCGTCACCTACAACAATTGGAATCAACTTCTTACTCTAATCAGTGATGACTATACTACTCAGGAGCGGTTTTTCAGACAGTACTATAATGCCTTCAAGAATGAACTTCTGGATGTTCAACAAGTGCCGATTGCAACAAGGTCTAATCTCATTCAGGTATATGAACGGCTGATTGATAACGATGCCGAGGCTTTTTTTGAAGGTCTTCGAAATGCCGGAAGAATTTACTCTAGAATACTTGTTCAAGACGAAGATGACCAAGATGATATTTTGAAAACTCCCTTGTGCAAATTGGAGAGAATAAAGGGTGCTCCATCATATCTTTTATTGCTATATCTTTTGAGAGAGAGAGCCAACCTTGACATTCAGGACGAAGACATCAGAATCATAGTCGAGTTTCTCATAAGGTTTTTTGTTCGACGTAATCTAACTGATACACCTCCAACGCGAGATTTAATTCGCCTATTTATGTCAGTTGTCAATGAGGTCTCAACACTTAGGGGACGACAAGTTAGAGAGAAGATTGAAAGCGTCTTGATCAATGTTTCAGCTTCGGATAACACATTCCGGGAAAGGCTTCAAGGGCAGATATATCAAGATAATGTTGATGTAACACGATTTATTCTTTGCTCAATCGAAGAGGATCATATGACACGTGAGACTACTCGGAACTTGTGGGAGAAAGTGAAAAAGAAATTCGTTTGGTCAATTGAACATATTTTACCTCAGGGTGAAAATCTGCCAACAATATGGTTAGAAATGCTCGCTGCCGAATCGCGTGAGCAAGCTTTAGAGCTACAGCAATCATTTACACATAAATTGGGAAACTTATCCCTTTCGGGATATAATAGTGCTCTCGGGAACATGGGATTCATTGATAAGCGCGATAAGCAAAATCGAAATCATGATTACGTTGGATATAGGAATGGCTTATGGTTAAACCGTAATTTAGCTCAAGCTGATCACTGGAGCATTGAGGATATCGATAAGCGAACCGCAGAGCTAACTGAAGAGGCGTTGAGATTATTCAGCTTGAATGAGTAATCTGTCCGAGCAAGGGATGGAGATAATTCACAACTCCGGCAGCTTATCGATGGCTTCATCGCGTTTCTTATCGACGAGCTTGGCATAGACCTGGGTGGTGGCGATGTCTTTGTGACTGAGGAGCTACTGGGTCACCGGGATATCAAAGCAACCCAAAGATACCTGCGACGATTTCGATAGGGTGATCGATTAACTGCCGTCGCTTACGTAACACTGATAATCTATCTGTAATCAATCCCTCCCCGGTTGCACGAGGAGGGATTTGTTTTTGCAGAGGATCCGTGACACTATTTTATTAGGACCATCGGTCTTGTCATCGTGCCGCGATTCGTAGAGATCCGATAGTAATAAACGCCGCTTGCCACGTCTTTGCCCGATTCATCGACGCCATTCCAGGTTATCTGGTGTAGTCCCTGAGCTTGATAACCTTTGGAGATAGCATAGATAAGGCGTCCGCGCGCGTCGAAGATATCGACGGTTACGAAGGAGTCTTGTGGAATGGTGTAGGCGATGGTGGTTTCCGGATTAAAGGGATTTGGGAAGTTCATGGCAGTGACTCCGTAGGGAGCAATCCCTTCTTCGTGGTTGACGTTACCCTGCCAGGTCAGTGTTAAGGATGGATGGTAATCTGCGTTTGCATGTTCCTTGGAGTAGAACTCGGAAAGTTTCTGTCCGCTGTTCGCAATGATCACGAACCCGTAATTTTCGATGTTTCCTTCGATCCAATTGTTGAGGAAATCGGTTATATCGATATTGAAATCGACGTTTGCATTGCCGCCCGTGCCGCTGAAGACGTACGGCATCGATATTTCGCTGTTGTAAGCGATATGCTGCGTATGATCCCAAGTCTCTTCGTCCCATTGCTGGTCGATCGCGTAGAATGTTGTCGCGGTTGTACCGCTGGAAGGGCAGCTGAAGAAGCGCCTTAGATTCAGCGTCGCGGACTGGAGTTCGACATCGGCGTAATCACTCAGATCGAAACGGATCATGATTCGCTCGAAATGCCCTGCGGCTGAGTAGTTCGCGGTCCAGAGCTGGGTGATGGTTGGGCTGACGCCGGGATTTTCGGCGTCGGAGTACATGTCGTCGCTGGGTTCGATTGTCGTCGTTTCGGCGAAGAGCGTCATCGAGATACTGAGTATCAATAGAAATAGTAGCGCATGTCGTTTCATGAATCCTCCTGTCAAATTCCGGTTTGGAGCCGGATGATGAAGCTGTCTGGGTCTTCCTCGACGCCATTCGGTGTGTCGGTATTGGTTCGGAAGGCTCCACGCAGCATGGTGTTATCGGAAACGTGCACGTTGATGCCAGCTTCCAGGTATGTGTAGAGCTGTTCCTCGTCCGCGTCGATGTCGCGATCCCAGGATTCGTACCGCACGAACGGCTGGATCGACCGGAGTCGCTCGATCCCGACCTGCGCGTCGTAGCCAAGCTGTGCGTACCAGGCCGCGATCTTTTGGTCGTCCCGCTCGAATCCCTCTCCGACGTAGTACTCGAATGTGCTCCATACGTTGTGATTGCGATATTCGATGCCACCGCCGGCTCGGAATCCGTCTTCGGAGTACTGCTGGTAATCCTCGTCGTAATACTGGCGTTCGGTGAGGTTGTAGTACCCGGCAAGGTCAAGACCCTGAACCGGTGTCTTGAAGATCATACCCAGGTTGTAATCGTGCTCGCCGTCAAGGGTTCCATTGGGGCCATTCATCAGGGAGAGTTCCGCTTCCAGAGCCATGTTGCCGCCAAGGTCGAAATTTCCATTCAACACGGCACCCTGTGGGTGACAGTCGCTGAGCGTGCTCATGAAAACCGGTTTTTCCATCGAGAGTTGCGCCGAGCATTCTCTGCGTGCAGCGAATCCTTTGAGTACATGACCCTGTTTGAGTCCTACGTGCACGTCGTCGAGCAGTTCGTACATGACGACGGCTTCCATGATGCGAAGTTGATCGCCGCTTCCGATGCAGGTTGCGACGCCGAACTCCATGGCGTATTCTACGCGATCGGTCAGGACGCCTTCCAGGCTGACAGCGGCTTTACGGATCTGGTAGCGGTTGGTGGTGTCGAAATCACCTTCGTTGGCAGTGTCGCCGCTGTAAAAGTGCGCATCCAGCACGATGTCGAGTTCGATTTCGGGCATGTCGATCGCAGTGAGGGCGATGGACATGGCTAATACGGATATCAAGAGTATAGATTTTTTCATTCGTCAGTTCCTTTCATGTTGATCTACGAGTGAGCAGGATTTGCAGTTGCCGCTGCATGTACTTGCGGTTCCACAGCATTCGGTCTCGCCGCGAAAGCTCTTGATGAGCTTCCATACGAGAAATGCTCCCGATGCTGCAACCAGGGCGATGATGGTTATGGTTTCAAGCATGGTTCCTCCCGGTCAGAATAGCATTCCGACCTGATAGACTATGGTTGTGATCAGCCAGGCCATGATGGTTAGTCCTGCGACCTGGAACAGAGCCCATTTCCACGAGTTAGCCTCGCGTTTGGTCACAGCGACCGTTGCCATACAGGGCATGCTGATCAGTGAGAACAGCATGATGGCAAAGCCGATCAGGGGTGTGTAATTCTCTCGTAACTTGTCTCGAAGGCTTTCCGAATCTTTGTCCGCTTCACCAACCGAGTAAACGATTCCCAGTTGGGCCACGAAGAGCTCCTTCGCCGCGAAAGCGCCGATCATTGCCGTGCCGATACGCCAGTCGAACCCCATGGGTTTGATGATGGGCTCGAGCACGTGCCCGATGCGGCCAGCGACAGAATGGGAGAGCGCTTCCGATGCCTGAGCGTTTTCGATGGTCGCGATCTGTTCTTGCTGTTCTTCCGGCGTGAGCTGCTCGTCCATCTCAACCGTTGCGATCTCGTTGTCGTAGTCGCGATCGAAATCCTTTTTCTGTGGGTACGTGGTGATGACCCACATCAGGATGGAGAATCCGAGGATGATGGTTCCGGCTTTCTTCAGGTAGAGCCATCCGCGCTCCCACATATGAGTGAAGATACCCTTGATCGTGGGCATGCGATAGGGTGGAAGCTCCATCAGGAACGGGACCGATTCCCCTTTAAGGATGGTCGAGCGCAGGAGCTTCGCGCTGATGATCGCCAGGAGGATGCCGATCACGTAGATGAGCCACAGCATGGGCGCGTGCCACACCTGCGGGAAGAACGCCGGGATGATCAGCGCGTAGATGGGAAGCCTGGCGCCGCAGCTCATCAGCGGGACCACCATCATGGTCACCAGTCGGTCGCGTCGGTTATCGAGGGTTCTTGTGGCCATAATCGCCGGTACCGAGCAGCCGAAGCCGATCAGCATGGGGATGAAGCTCTTGCCGTGCAGACCGATCTTGTGCATCAGCCGGTCCATGATGAATGCCGCCCGGGCCATGTAGCCGGAGTCTTCCAGAAACGCGATAGCGAGGAAGAGAAGCAGGATGTTTGGCAGGAAGATCAGGACACCGCCCACGCCACCGATGATGCCGTCAACAAGCAGGGATTTCAACGCGCTTTCGGAGCCCGGAGCCCACCAACCGCTTACGAATTCACCCAGCCAGCCGAAGCCGGCGTCGAGCCAATCCATCAACGGTGCGCCAACGGTGAAGGTGAGCCAGAATACGAGGTACATCAGCCCGAGGAAGATAGGAATACCCAGGAAGCGATTGGTTGCTACCATGTCGATTGCGTCCGAGACCGAGTGCCGTCGCTCGATGGTGGAGCGTACCGCCTGCGTGCACGCCCCCGATATCATCCCGTAGCGATGTGAGGCGATCGCTGTTTGAATCGGTTCTTCGAGCTTCATTTCCAGCGTGCTCGTGAGTCGATTGACGACCGAAGCAAGTTTCTCGTCCATAAACTGCTTTTCAATATCTCTGTCACTCTCGAGCAGCTTTATTGCAACCCAGTGCGCCTGTTTCGATGTGAGTCTGTGTTCTTCATACAGGACGCTGGAAATCTCCCGAATCGCCTCTTCGATATCGTTGCCGTAACGCACGATTGCCGGGTTTGCGGCTTTCATATCTTCGTAGGTGGCGATCACGGCGTCAAGCAGCTCGAAGGTACCCTTATTCTTGTGTCCGATCGTCTCCACAATCGGTACGCTGAGCAGATTCGAGAGCTTCTTCATGTCAAACTGATAGCCCTTCGCTTTCGCGACGTCGCTCATGTTGAACGCCAGAAGGAGCGGGACACCTATCTCGATAAGCTGTACGCTGAGGTACAGGTTACGTTCCAGATTGGATGTATCGATGATATCGATGACCACATCCGGTGTTTCATCGATCAGGAAATTACGCGCGATTACCTCTTCCTGCGAGTATGCAGTGAGGCTGTAGGTTCCGGGCAGGTCGACGACCCTTATTTCGTAGTCCTTGTAGTCCCGGAAACCTTCTTTACGTTCGACGGTGACGCCGGGATAGTTTCCCACGTGCTGCCGTGCGCCGGTTATGTTATTGAATAGCGTTGTCTTGCCGGCGTTTGGATTGCCGGCGAGCGCGATGGTGATTTTCTTTTTCATGGTTTCTCCATAGTCTGTTCTAATAACTTTAGGCTTGCCTAACTTCTAGGGCAAAAAAAAACTATGCCACCTGGATCTTGTGGCTCATGCCCCGTCCCAGTGCGATCTGGCTGTCCTTCACCTTTACGATGAACGGTCCGTGATGATGCGCGCTGATGATGGAAACATCAGCTCCGGGTAGGAATCCCATCGCTTCCAGACGCGATTTCATCTCTTCACCGCCGTGCACGCACTGAACCTTCACCGTTTGCCCTGTTTTACAGAAGCTGAGCGGATACGTGCAGCCAAACGCGTGGTTATGATGGCATCTCTTCCACATAGATCCCCTCCGCTTCTTTCTTGCGGACACTCAAGTGATAGCCCTTAAGCTTGATATCGACCGGGTCTCCCATAGGCGCAATGCGTACCACTTCGATAACGGAACCGACCGTCATACCCATCTCGACCATGCGCCTGCTCGCTGTGTCGGCCAGCGCAACCTTCACGACCTTTGCCTTTTTACCGGGCTTGATGTCGCGCAATGTCAGTTTTTCGTTCATGGTTTCTCCTTTATCTTTTCGATTTTGAATCAACTCGGCCAAATTGGTGCGCATGCACGTTTCGCAGTTTTCACCCATCGAATCGTGATCGCAGAAATAGCCGAATCCGCGAATCCATTTGGTTCCAGCCCTGGGGCATACTTCCACAAACTCCGCGAACTGGATAAAGCGCTCCAGAAGAGGCTTGGTGATGCAATGCTCCATCTCGCATGCTGCCTTGTCGGCGACATCCGTGTCCACGGAAAGCACCTTTACGAAGAAGTCCTTGAGCGCGTTATGGCGACGCACGACATCCTTCGCGGCGATCTCACCGTCGCGGGTGAATGTGATGATCTCGAACGGCGCGTAGTTGATGAGTCCCTTGCTGGAAAGGGCGCGCATCGCTCCGGTGACGGACGCCGCCTTGACATGCAGCCTCGCCGCGATGTCCTTCACGCGTGCCGCCTGCTTCTCCCGGATGATGTGATAAATCGCCTCGAGATAATCCTCCAAGCTGGCGCTGAGTTCGTCTGTAATCCCCATGATTCACCTCGCATAAAACTTAGTAGAGACAAAAAGAGTTAGGCGCAACTAACTGTCAAGAAGAATTTGCATGATACAACGAAACGAGATCGATATAAAGTGACACTGATAATGTCAATAAAGGTCACGAAAATAACACATTAGGTCACCGAAGGTTTCAACTAATTGGCCATCAGGTTGATATTAAACCACGGTTCACCCCCACGTGTGTGGGGAATACATTCGCATGGATCGCCCCCTACCTCCTGACCACCGAGAGAAGCCCGAACCCGAACGACTTCGCCGAGCCGATGCCCTTGCGAATGGTATCCATGAATTGGCTCGGATCGGTCACTTCGAGGACTCCTTCTCGCACCGGGCACGGTTCCAATCTCGGTAAATAAAGCTTTGCCGCTTCCTTATTTTCATAGCCTCCGTGTAGGGTTTTATGAAGATATGCAACAGGCTTGTTATTCTAGATGAAGATATGTCAAAATATATTTTGTGTTGGCGTGAATATGCCAGATGAACGAAAAGACACCATGGGGTACCCGGTTCGAATTTACGGAAATTTCCGTAACTGAAAGCCATGCAGTACATTGCGTGGCGATTTCTCTTCGAATTATCCTCCGTATTTTCTATTGACCGTGCGGGGCTTGGAGCTTGTCGCCTGCTTATCTGCGGTCAGCACCTCTGCCTTTACGAGCGCGTCAAGAGCGTGATTGAGCTGCGCCGCAGTTCTTTTGCCGCCCACGTCACTCTTCACATTATGCCACGCCATAAACCATTAATGATCTGATCCTCCCTTCAATGTATCGGAATTTCATATTTCTTTGAATCACAAAGCATTGCGCGTCTATCCTCTTGTCAAACGAAAACTGTGATCCTGTGAATATTCGTGTCACAATTTTGGGGCAGTTGGGCAGGCATTCGATTTCGTCCGAACCGGTGACGCAGAGGATTATTTTTTCCATGTGGTTATAGACATCTGAATCGTGATATGCTTCAATATACATCTATAATTACATCCATCACAATATTTGACTGCTTTTTGAAGGCTGGCTAGCTGATTGTAAATAGCTGATTTTAGGCAAAAAAAATGGCGCGCCTGTAGGAATTCGAATCCCAAACCTTCTGATCCGTAGTCAGATGCTCTATCCAATTGAGCTACAGGCGCGCAATAAGTGTTGCAGAAAAACAGGAATGGTGATTTTCTGTCAAGAACTAATTTTACATTTTCAGAGCTCTCACACAAAAATCCTGGTATCGCCCTCACGACGGGTCTTTCCATCGCTGTCCAGGTATTCCAGCAGCACGATTGCTGTCCCTCGACTGCATCCCATTTCATCGCGGAAATCCCGCACCGAGAAGCATGCTAATCGCTGCGCTGTCGCGATTGCCCGATCGAGCAGAAAGCTGTGTATATAGCACGCTTCATGGCGGATAACCCGGTCGGTCTTTACCAGATGATCCAGTGCTATGCGCAGCCGATGCTTATCGATATCCATCCTTGCCATCTCACGGATCATACCCTCTTTGACCACGATTTCCCGGTTCTCGCGCAGCATATACGCAAGTACAGCCTCACAGGCACGATCGATTTCACTCTGAGTAACCGGTAGCGACCAGCGACCATCAGAATGCTGTACACGTCCCGACTTCTGGAGTACTTTCAGCGCAAACTCTTCCTCGGATCTACCGTCGGTCAAATCCACAGTTGAAAGCCCTCCTGAAATTGACAGCCTATCCAGAATTCTCTTCTCGATTCGATCCAAAACAGACCGTGCGAGATAGAATCCTTTTCGGTTGACTGATATGACATCCGGGTGTCTGATAATCGACATCAAAGAAAGGCCGTTTTCAGCAGCAATTTGCGCCGCTTCGAAGCAACCGGATATTCCATCCGCCTTTTGGCGAATAAGCTCATCTACACCCCCATTTTCGAGCCTGAGCAACGATTCAATCTGGTGCCGTCTCCTGCGGCGGTGGTGCCGCGGATGCGGGTCGAGAACGAATCCTCCACCAATGGTGGTTCTATCCGAGGAATCGCGCAGAACGAATTGCTCCCCATAGAGACTTATGTGAGGTGAATCGAAATCGATCTGAGCCAGCCCGGAATGACCTGAAGCCAGCGTGTCCCGATCTAACAGATGAACAGATACCGGCATGCGTACGCCATTCTGCAAAAAAAGCACACGGCTCCATATTCCCAGCTCCTGAGCGTCCTCGAATAGCCGGATCGACGCATCAATCCGCAGTGTGAAAGGAATTGCAAAGCAGGAAATCTGCATACCGAGATGCAAATCTTCGCGCTTTACGCCGGTTATATTGATCGAGGTACGTTGCCCAGCAGATACCGAATCCACCGACTCACCAAAACACTCCATTCGTCGGATACGCAGCTTCTTTTCTCCCGGCAACAAGTATATTGGATCAGATCTCTGTAAAACTCCCGTTCGTACAGTTCCACCAATGACGAGGCCGTGACCTGCAATGGAGAAGATACGATCGATCGGCATACGGAATGCTGTATCCAGAAATTGCGGTTTAACATCGGACAGGCTGCACTGGATCAATCCATGCAGTTTTTCGATACCCTCTCCGGTCACAGCCGAGGTTTGAACAACTGGTGCATTGAACTGAGAATTAAGGGTGTATTGCAGCGCATCGGCAATTTCTTTACTGACAAGATCGCAGCGGGTGATGACGTAAATGCGGTTTGTAACACCCAGTAAATCGTGGATACGAAGGTGCTCGATGGTCTGAGGCATGATTCCTTCGTCGGCAGCCACAGTTACCAGTGCGAGATCGATTCCGCTCGATCCGGCGACCATCGTGTGGATGAAATCGTGATGCCCGGGGCAATCGATGATCCCGCAACGAGTACCGTTGTCGAGGTCGAGCCTTGTGAAGCCGAGTGAAATGGTAATTCCGCGCTCTTTCTCCAGCTTGTGGGTATCGCAGTCGAAGCCTGTCAGCGCGCGAATGAGCGCAGTCTTCCCATGGTCGATATGCCCTGCGGTGCTGATGATCGCGGTTTTATTTTTCATGATCACTCGAAGATTTGCTTTACAATGAAAATCGTTGGTGTTTCCATGCCTACCAGAGAGGACGGAACTGGTGTTTCAGCCGGTCTTCAAAACCGGTACCGGGCAGAAAAAACTGTCTGCGGCAGGTTCGATTCCTGCCCTCTCGGCCATTTATTTACCTTTGCGTTTCCCGCTGAAGAGCGATGGGAAATGGGTCGTTCTGCGGTGTGGCAATGCACCCGCACTGAGCGATTTCACTTCCTCGACGGTATAGAGAGCTTTAGGATTGTATTCCTTCACCACATCGATGACCGCTTCAATCTCTTTACGGCGAATCGGCAGGAAAATCACCTCCACCTTGCCGTCGTTGTTCATCGCACTGACATTCGTGACGCGGTATCCGGCGAAACGAAGCGTGGAGATAAGGCCTTCGGCATTCGTTCGAGTGATGATCCGAACCAGAGAGATTCCCATTGCCATGCGGCTTTCGATCCACATTCCAACGAAGTTACCGGTCGCAAAACCACCTGCATAAGCGAGGTAATTCCACCACTGGCTGATGTTCTGCATCACCTGGCTGATAACCACCAGCCAGATCAGAACTTCAAAAAATCCGATGATAGGCGCAACGACCTTCAGGCCTTTCGATACGAAGATGATACGCAATGTTCCCAGCGTAACGTCGCAGATCCGCGAAAAGAAAATCAGTGCTGGAAGGATAATCAAATTAAGTGTGTGTGATTCAAAAAGTTCCATAATCCCTTAGAACAGGATCTCGACCCAGAGGCTGATTCCAAAGGTGCGGATCTTGTTGTTGTTCTTTTTGTCGTGCTGCCAGGAGTAATCTAGCGTCGAGCCGCCGTTTACGTTGCGATGGAAATTGTACGTACCGCCAAGTGTGATATCGTACTTCTCGTTATCTGCGTCTGTCTGGTTCGTTTCCTCACCGCTCTTACGCGTAGTCTTGCTCTTTTCCCAGGAGAATGTAAGGTCGGTGGTAAATTCGTTCTTGAGACGCAGCCGCTCTTTCACGAACGGGATCTTGATCCCCTTGGCCGCTTTCAGAGTGTGTGAAAGCGTAGCGTATAGCCTTGAGCTGTTCCGTTCTACAACCCTGTTGTTATCTTCGTACAGGGTAACATCTTCAGACGTATCCATGTTGTACCCGACGCGGGAATTGAGATCGAAGCTCCATTTACCAGCCCATTCGGCAAGCGGACTCATCGCGATGGTTTTCACGACCTTCGTATGTCGCCCTGAGGCCCAAGTGTCCTGTTGGGACTGTGTGTATGTACTGGTTATACGCGAATTCGAGAGGTAATCGGTAAGTCCTACAATCTTCTCAACCTCGGTAAGCGTGATTGTCACGTTCGGGAAGATTGTCTTCTCAACCTTTCCGGTAGAGCTCGAATAGGTTCGGCTGATATTTTTTCCGTAACTCCATCGCGTATTCAGGTTGTTCAATATCTGGAATCCGGTAGAGACGGTATAAGCATCGTCGAGAGTCTTTTCGGTAATTTCCCCGTCTTCGTAGTTTTCGGGAAGTACATGAGGTAAACTTAGCTGGTAGTTGAAGTTCGGCGGATTATCGCGTTCGTCAAAGATCGTTCCGTAGCTATTGGTGTAATCTACGGTGATATTCTCGAAACGCGCCAGATAGCGAACCAGAATTGCCAGCACTTTACCGGTCGTCAGAGGCTCGTCTGGCTTGGCGATCGTTGAATCGGTCATCGTGGAATCGGGAATACCGAAATCGTTCAGCGACTTGTGTTCTTCCTGCGGTTTGTGACGGGTTGAGCCGGCTCTGCCTTGATCTTCACCCGGCTTGAGGTCGTCCGGCGGGATGTTTTCATCTCCGTCACCATTGCCGAGATTGTCGAGATGTTCCATATCCAATTCACCATCTTTGTCGAAGTCCTTTTCATCGCCCTTGAGATCTTCGATATCCTTGAACTCGTCAGGCATTTCCTCGAGTTCATCCGGAGGTGCACCAAGCCAGTCCGCAAGGCCAGTGAGTAAATCGCTGTTACGCAAGGTGACATCGAAGCTGATTTTACGCTTCACGCTACCCTGATACTTGAAGTAATGCTCCGGCAGATCGGGATCAGTAGTGTTGTTGTATTCCTTCTGGCTTTCGTTATAATCGATGTTCATGTCACTGCTGAACGTCAGGATATTATCGATATAATTCGGATTGTAAGAGAGATCCCAGCTCTGGGTTTTATCCTTTGCACGGCCGATATTGACACCCTGCCATTCTTCACGCCAAAGCATGTTTCGTGTGGTGGTCAGCGAGTAGGTCAGGCCCAGATCGGAGGTGATATCGTAGCTGATGATGTTGCTGGTATCAACGGTCTTAGTCGTCTGAACCTGTGTGTCACGTTCCCACCCGTATGAACCGTCAGAATCGCGTAGCCAGCGCCATCTGCGCGGGAACGAGATGCGGTAGTTGAGGCTGTTCTTATAGGATCGCGGCAGAAAATAGACCGAATAATTCTTGAACAGCTCGATGCCCAGTTTTTCACGCGGGATATCCAGATTATAAGCGTATTTCTGGTTGTAAGAGAACGTCGTATCGCGTTGCGAAGGCGTACGGCTGATATTTTTCGACATATCGCCATTAAACGAGATATTCTTGATTGTATACGCCAGGATCCAGCTATCGGGTGTTTTATTCTGGCTGAAAGAAATCGTAGCCGATCGTTTCAGCGTCTTGGTAATCTGCCTGTCTTTTTCGGCCTTATCGGTGATCGTACTCACCTCGACATCCGAGTTATAGATATATTTCGATTTCGACTCGGATTGCGTCTGTTTCAGCGAAAGCGGGATGCTGAGTCCCCACTCGGCCGGGAAGAACTTATGCAGGTTGTAGTTATTGGTCACATCCAGGCTGATCGACTCGTTGAACGCCGTGTTCGTGGTTCCGGAGCTACCCGTTCTATTCTTGATCAAGTAGTAGTTTGGAGTCTCCCAGCTTACGTTCACATTGAGGTTCGAGAAGTCCGCGAACTTGATGCTCAGCGATGAACTCGCCGAGTAACCTATATCGTCGAATGGTTCCGCTACGCGAATATCGTCGAAGAACACACGACCCGTGAATTTCTCGCTGCCTCCCGGTACGCGAATACCCAGCGACATGTAATCGATCGAAGATAGCGTCGGATTCTTGTACTTCTTGTATGTGTATATTCCTACCGTATCGGACACGATAGAATAAGTGTCCGGGTCTATGAGCTTCAGCTTTGTAAGGTCATTAAAATCAATCTCGTAATCCGTCCAAAGTGAGCGCTGCATCTTGTCTCGCTTCTCATTGGGCAGAACTTTGATCGCCACTTCATAATAGTTGAGCGAATCACCACCGATCTGAAGAACAATCTCGATCGAATCTTTCACCGTGCCGAAATCTCCCGCCTCAGGGTAGACCCAGAAGCGCAGCTTGCCGTAGTTCAGAAGGTTGTAGGTATTCGTAAAATTCTGATGAACCAGAGAATACAAACCGCTATGGATGTTTTCGTAATCGATGGTCAAAGCCTGCTCAAACACCTCGACGCCGTCTTTCTCTTCTGTGGTCTCAGGCGGTGAAGTGTATGTGTTATCCTTCTGGTTATCGATGATACCAGCCTGAACGGACACGCTATGGCTTTCAAGGTAAGAAGCCGGGACAATCTCATCGGTACCGGAATAGCGGATCGTCGATTCTTCCCATTTATTTCCGACGATATCCATAGACACGATGTTGATGATCGCATCCTCTTCCGTCTCGAACCACACCCTGACATAGCTGACACGTTCCAGATCGGGCTGCGTGGCAGAATCGGTGACAGATTGAAATGCTGCCTTGTCCTTCAGTGGAATGCGGTAGATGCGATATCCTTTATCGTTCTCACTCTCCAGGAATTGATCGGAATTGAGCGAGACCGTGTACTCCAGATACCTGTTCGTGGTATCGAGACTACCGTTTTCGTCGAGATCTTCCGTATCCAGACTCTTGTTGTCCTCGGTACCGTTGATATATGGGTAGATGTTGTTTACTTTGTCGTTGCTGAAGTTGTCGTTCGGATCATCGAGCGGATTACCGTTCGGATATCCGTCCAGACCGATGTCTTCTTTGTAGTCGTAAGCGCCGTCGAAGTCACCGCCGTTTTTACCATCTTCGGTATTGAGCACACCCAGGCCGCCAAAATCGGTATAGAAGTCTTCACTGACATCACCCAGGTCGATGTGGATGTTGATCGGCGAATCAACGCTGTCTGCCTTGACCATGATCTCGATGTACTTCTTTTCAGAGAAATCAAGTTGGTTACCGATATATTTCTGAAGTCCGGCCCAATATTTCCGGTTGATTCCCGGCATATGGATTTCCGGTGTAAGCACACGAACCTGCATCAGCGAGACCTTTTCATTTTTCTCGTCTTCGGTCAGCAGATCGTCGTCATAAACATCATTCATGTAGATATCGGTCGGATTATACCAGTTGATATCGGCTTTGCCATAGTTATAATTCAGTGGCTTGCTACCGGGCACCCAGGTTGCACGTGTGGTTCCCAGCGGGAACGTGCTGAGGATCGATTCCATGTCTTCCAGATATGCTTCGGGATCACCTTTTTTATCGGGATCGCCGTATATCTGCGGGATGTTGATCGCAACTTCGCTGGAGAGGCTCACTTCCGATTCGGCGTCAGTTTTAACCAGTGGAATCCAATCGACGATCCGGGTAAGGAGCGGCATGTCGATGCTGATTTCTCCATCGAGACCGGCCATCATCTGGATCTTGTTTTCGCTGCCGATTTTGGGACGCTTTTCTTCCACTTCTTCCGAGTGGTAGATGAACGTACCGCCGAGACGGGCGTTGTCGCCAAGCTTCAAGTCAGCACGGACACCGGTCATGATGCGCGATGAGATAGCGAAGATAGGCCTGTATTCGTAATCGATCTCAATTTCGGCGGTAGGATCCTTTGCTTCAGACGAGAGGAAGGTCACGGTTCCGAAATCGTAATCAACCGTATAATCGACATTCTCTTCAAGGGTCTTTCCGTTAACCTTCACCGAGACGCTACCCTTGACGATGTTGAGCTGATTGAGCGAAATCTGGTCACGACCAACCTTACCGACAACATACATACGCATCTGCGTATCGGTGCTGGTAATTGTGGATTCATCGGTGTAGATGATAGAGTCGCCCAAAGCGTAGAATGGCTCCAGGAATGGGAAAATTACGATACCGCTGCTGAGGTTGATGGTGTTGTCGTCACCGTTGATAAGATCGTCACCGTTGCTATCGAGACGCAGGTAGTCGTTGTAAGTTGAGCCCACGGTACCCATATCGATGTCGTCCGGCACTGCATACACCAGTTCCGAACCGCCGTCAACCACCGTATAGACGTTCACCTTGAAACCTTCGCTCTTCACATTTTGCATGTTCAGATCGTAGATGTTGCGCATCTCGTATTTCCAAGTGTTGTCCAATTCTGTCTGATTCTTCTTCTTCAACAGCTTGACTTGCAGGTTGGTCGTCGATGGATCGCCAATCTGCTCATTGTTGAGCGTGTAAGTAACACCTACTGTGTAAAGGTCGGTAATAGATTTTTCGATCGACAGAATACCCGTTCCGTAGTCGAACGTGAAGTCCGTACCCTCGAAGAGCTCTTCGAATCTGTATTCGGTCGTGTTTTCCGGTTCGTTCCACGAAATACCCGGGAAAGAATCCACCGTATCGTTGTTATAGTTATGGTCGTCCACGAAAACGCGAACCGAGTTTTCATCGGGAAGCAACTGCGGCGACTTGATCATCCACTCGCCACCAGAGCCGGTCACGATCGCGTTGCCAGACCACGTCTCGGGAAGATTATCAGGTAAGTCGGTATCGATACCGTAGATCGCATAGAGAGCTTTCGGGTCATCGATGTAGAAGTAAGAGCGATGCGCATAGTTCTGGCTGTAGAAGGTAAGTGAGTCTTCCTGCGATTGCCCGGTGTATGACTCCGTATTCTTTTCGCCCTCTTCCTTACCCAGGATATAGGTCAAATCGAGCGGTCCTGCTTTCATGGTTGCTTTGATACCGAAAAGACTTTCCGATGATGCCGAATAATTGATCTTCGAGCCCGATAGCGCTAGGGAAATATTTCCACCCTCGATCGTTTGAACGATTTCGTCCTCGTTACCGACATATTTGATCTCGATCGTATTCGGATTACCGATCTCTTCGTCGGAAACGGAAGTATGGGTGATATTCACATGGATTTTCTCACCAATCGTACCGCGAAGCCGAAGCCGAAGCTCCTGCTTGAGGTCGAGGTCGAGGTCTTCCGACGATCCGCTTTCACTGTACTGGGCGTTGTCATTCTTGGTACTTCCCACGCGGAATGTCAGTTTCTCGCTACCGTCAATATTCAGCCGGGCAGCCTTATCGCCCATGAAATCTTTAACAACCTTTGGAAGCGCCATTTTGGGAAGGTCGATAGAAAGTTCCTTACCGAAGATACCTTCACCGGTTTCCTTCTCACCATCCTGAATTTGCTGCATAGCCTGTTCACGCAACATCTTGTGGAATGATGCCACCATCTGGTTGTTGATATATTGATCGAACGTGACAATTATCTGCAACGGATACTCGATTCCATGATATTCCGCAACCATCACAACGAGTGAATCCTCGATATCGACCACCTCTCGCGTGGTGAATTCGAAGTCAGGTTTGATCCGGGCATTTATCAATCCCAGGCCAACGCCGTGTGGGTATTTGAGGATGTCGATTTTGTTGTCAACCAACGGGTAGTAGCCGTTCAGCGTGTAAGGCAGCTTATAAGAAGCTTCAGCCATTAACGGCATCAACAGCGCTGTGAGCAGCAGGATGAGCAGGAATTTCTTATTCATCCGCGAATATTTTCCTGCAAATCATGTTGAGGCCGTCCAGGGTCAGCGTTTTGTCTATGGTGTCGAGTGTTTTTGCGTTCTCGCCGATCAATCCGGCAATACCGCCGGTGGCGATCGCTTTGATCTGACCGAGATGCGCGTAGGTTGCGCGAATTTCGTTGATGAAACCGTCGATCATGTGCGCGCTTCCTCCCACAATACCAGACAGCATCGCATCGCGTGTACTGGTTCCGAGAACGTTGACCGGCTTTTCCAGCCGCACAGCGGAAAGCTGTGACGTCTTCTGGATGAGATTCGTCGAGGATGTCATGACACCGGGAGCGATAATCGCGCCGTGGAAAAAACCATCGTTACCCACGAGCTGAATCGTGGTAGCGGTTCCGAAATCGCATACAATGCAATGATCCTGGTATTTCTTCCATGCGGCATAGGCGTTTACGATAAGATCAGCGCCGATATAAGATGGATCCTCCATCGGGTATGTAAGCCCAGTATTGGTAGCGCTATTGACGTTGAGGAATTGCGCGTTGAAGTATTTCGCGGTGATGTGATCGAACACCCTGGTCAGAGGCGGAACAACGCATGAAAGCGCTACATAGCCTATCTGATCCATACCGATTCCGGCATGATCAAATAATCGGTCCAGCACGGAGAAGTATTCATCCTCGGTTTTGGACGCGTCGGTACCGATCCGCCATGAATGCTTCAAGGCATCTTCGTGGTATATCCCACAGGCAATGTGCGTATTTCCTATATCAACCGCAAAAACAGGTTTCTTCATATTGCGTCGAATTTCTTCCGTCGAAACGGACAGTCAAGGAAAGTTTCATCTCAATTTCAATTGCTAATGCCATGAACAATATCGCCATAACCGATGGATTCGTTTGATTCATTTTTGATGTAATATGCACAACGGTAAAGACCGTAGCTGAAATCGGAGCAGTTCCACGTGAAACTATTAGCACCGGCAGGCAGTGTTTCTGCATTCATTATTATATCAAGTATATCTCCGTCACGATCGACAATCATCACGGTCATTTCGCTTTCTTCGCTCAGTGTGAAATAGCAGGATGACTCGTCAGTAGTTGGGTTGGGATATGGAGAGCTGATGGATGTAATCCATTCAATATCTTCACTTACAGTGCACGCCCACGGACCGGACACCTCCGAAACGCCCTGTTGATCGACCGCGTCCAACCAGTAGTAGTAGGTCATATACTCGATATTCAGAGAATCGATCCAACTGTAGTAAACAATTCCGTCATCTCCGGGAGTTCCGGTAATCGCGTACTGGTTTATCTGGATAGCATGATCCTCATTCATTGCATCGGGATCAGTTGCCCGATACAGATAGAATCCGGTATGGTTATCCTCGAAAACGGTATTCCAATCAATGTAGACTTTTCGACCTTCAGCCCTTAACTCCACACCACCGATCGTGGCTTCTCTCGTTAACTCTGTATTGAGGTCCCAAAGTTGCCAGTCACGCGAATCAACCTCGCCGATCAGGTTACCATGCTCATCCCGCTTCGTGTAGCCGTCGTAATTTTCCAGCAGTTCCGGCTTGAACGGCATCGGCATGTAACGAATCGAGATATCGTCTGTATCGTAGATTTCATCATCGGGAAAATACACTTTCGCTTCGATCCTGTGCGGACCATACTCGAAATCTTCAAGGTCCCACTCAAAGGTAAACGGTGCTTCTGTATCGGTACTGTAAGTTCCATTATCTACGTAAAACACGACACTTTCGGGTGTATCACCTGTATATTGCAGGCTGAGCGTCCAATATCGATACCAAACGTAACCTTCGTTGGGTGTATTAATCCAGGCTGTATTGGAAGTCGGTGAAGAGCTGTCTTTACATGAAATCAGCGACAGAATCGCGATCAGTAGAATTGAGGTTGCGAGAAGTTGTCTCATTCATCACCCATTTCTTCAAAAATTGTCTGCTGCGATTGTATCGGCTTGAGCCCAAAGTGCCGGTAAGCCTTCATCGTCACCTTGCGACCCTGCATGGTTCTCTCGAGAAATCCCTGCTGGATCAGATACGGTTCGAATATCTCCTCGATAGTGCCGGGATCTTCACCCACGGCAACGGCAAGCGTCTTGAGCCCGACAGGACCACCGCGGTAATTTTCCATGATCATCATGAGGATGCGTTTATCCATCTCGTCCAGGCCCATGTTATCCACATTGAGCATCTTGAGCGCTTTCATCGCGATCTCACGCGTAATGACGCCGTCGCCTTTGATCTCGGCGTAATCGCGCACTCTTCGGAGCAGGCGATTGGCGACGCGTGGCGTACCGCGTGAGCGTCGCGCCATCTCGTCACGGCCTTCGGGATCGATTTCCACGCCCATCAGGTTGGCAGAACGTTCGATGATCCGGCGAATGCTCTCCTCATCGTAGTAGTCCAGCCGTAAAATAATTCCGAAACGTGCGCGCATAGGCGCTGTGAGCAGTCCGGCTCGTGTAGTGGCTCCGATAAGTGTAAAGGGGTCGATATCAATTTTGAATGTGCGCGCACTGGGACCGCTATCGACGATAATCTCGATCTCGAAGTCCTCGATGGCAGGATACATATATTCCTCGATCACGTGGTTGAGTCGATGGATTTCGTCGATGAATAGCACGTTGCGGCGATCGAGGTTGGTCAGCACGCCGGCCAGATCGGCAGGACGTTCCAGCACGGGGCCGGAGCTGACTTTGATCTCGGTGTCGAGTTCGTTCGAGATAATATGGGCAAGGGTTGTCTTTCCTAATCCGGGAGGGCCATAGAGCAGCACGTGATCGAGCGGCTCGTTGCGTTTCCGGGCAGCTTTGATGGAAATATCGAGGATCTCCTTAACCTGATCCTGCCCAACAAAATCAGAGAGTGTTTTGGGTCGCAGCGTGCGGTCAAATTCACGCTCCGTGTCCATCTGTTCTGGTGTAATGATTCGCTCTAACATTCAACCTGCCCGGGTTCTTTCTTTTAATGCAACAAGATCCGACCGGATTTGTTACGCCAGATTTCAGAAAAGATCACGGGTTTATGAAGTCAAGAAAAACATGGGGATAATGATGTTGCGTCATTATATCGACATCCGAATGCCTAAACGATTGGTATATTCGGACGATGAACACCTTCTGAGGAAAAAACCTATCGGGAAATTCTTTCCCACATGGAATGAAACGACCTTCATTTTCCAGGGGAATATCCTACCTACATTTCTCGTATCTCACCACTCTATATAGTTTTACAATACAAGCATATCAATTGGCATAGCTCATGCAAAATTAGTCAGCAAACATAACGTGAAAAATGATGGGTTCCACGACGGTGGAAAACGAGAGGAAGAGGAAGTGGTTATCCGATTCCAATCAAGTGGCTGATGGGGATGTGGTTGTCTTCATTGGCCGTGTGGTTGATTACGAATGACATCAATTCGTGCTGTTGATTACGAGAGACAACAGTTTTATGGCTGCGGATTACGAGAGACAGCCTTTCACAACGCCCATCTGGTTCGGTAAATTTTCCGATCGGGCATAGCGTCTCGGCAACGATGTGCCCAAGTGGAAAACCAATTTATGAGGTAAAGAAAATGAAGAGAGCCGTGTTTCTTGCGTTACTACTGAGCGTCGTGCTCATGCATGCGCAGGTCCGGTTAAAGGACATCGCCGGTTTCAGCGGTCTGGAATCGAAGCAGCTTATCGGCTACGGGCTAGTGGTTGGCCTGGATGGGACTGGCGACGGCAGCAGCAGTCAGATGACGATCCAATCGATCAAGAATATGATGGAGCGGTTCGGCCTGACAATCGCGGAGAACAAGATTCGGCCCAACAACGTTGCAGCGGTAATCGTTACCGCAACGCTTCCGGCTTTTTCCAAGTCGGGCAGTCGTTTCGATGTAACCGTCTCTTCCGTGGGTGACGCCAAGAGCCTTGAAGGCGGAACGCTTCTTATGACGCCGCTTCTCGGTATCGATGAAGAGCTCTACGCGATGGCGCAGGGCGCGATCTCCATCGGCGGTTTCAATTCCAGCACGGCAGGTGCGAAAGTTCGTAAGAACTTCGCGCTGGTGGGACGGATTCCCGACGGCGCTGTGGTGGAGAAAGAAGTCTATAGTCAGATGCTCTACAACGGCGAGCTGCTCATCAATCTTCAAAATCCCGATTTTACTACTGCACAACGTGTCGCTGAAGCGATCAACGCACATTTCGAATATCGTCTGGCAGCGCCGGAAGATGCAAGTTCCGTGCAGATCGTAGTACCCGACTCGGTGCTGGTTCAAAAGAAGCTGATCGGCTTCATCTCGACGATCGAAAATCTCGAAGTGGTTCCCGAGCAGAAAGCGCGCGTTGTCATCAACGAGCGTACAGGAACGATCGTCGCCGGCGGCAATGTCGAGCTTTCCGAAGTGGCAGTGGCGCATGGCAACCTGATGATCAAGATCAACACCTATACGGAAACAGAGAGTGTCGGCTGGGGAATGGCCGAACAGACGAGCGAATACGGAACAATCTCCGCGATAAACGAACCCGCACGGGTTATGGTGCTGGAATCGAGCACCGTACAGGAACTCGCCCGTGCACTTAATAGCATTAAAGTCACACCGCGTGATCTTATATCCATTTTTCAGTCACTCAAGGCAGCCGGCGCATTACAGGCCGAGCTGGTAATCATGTAGGAGCATGGTATGATCGCACTCGAAGGACAACAAGCACTGCAAATCCAGCGGATCGACGCCGAGAAGTTCAAGAAACTCGGTGAGCAGATCAAGGATTTCGACCGCGATAAAGCGGAAGAAGCAGCGCAGGAATTCGAGGCGATTTTCGTACGGCAGATGCTTTCAGCAATGACCGAGACACTCGAGAATGCATCCATGCTGGGCGATGTCCCGGGTGGCGACTGGTATCAGGAAATGTTCCTGCAGCAGATCGCCATGAACATCTCGAAGAAAGGCGATTTCGGCCTCTCGAAGCAGATCATGAAGCAGTTCGATGCACAGGATCAGGATCCCATCGAAAGCCTGCGAAACCTCTCAGAGAAAGACTACATTCGCACGAAGAAGCCCCTGACCAAAACAACGGAAACGGTGCAGGAAGTTGCCGAGAAAGTCGTGGAAAAAACCGCGCAGCCCATCGGCAAGACTCTCGCAGATCGTCTTCGGGAATACGAACCGATCATCGTGGAGATCGCCGACAAGTACGGTGTGGACGAGAACCTGGTCAAGGCGGTCATCGCACAGGAGAGCTACGGCAATCCCAACGCTGAATCACACGCTGGCGCAAAGGGTCTGATGCAGCTCATGGACAAGACAGCGGAAGGACTTGGCGTACAGGATTCGTTCGATCCTGAGCAGAACATTCAGGGTGGCGTTCGCTACCTCAAGATGATGATGGATCGCTATGAAGGTGACGTCCAATTAGCGCTGGCAGCATACAATGCCGGTCCTGGAAATGTCGATAAGCACAACGGTATTCCGCCGTTCAAAGAGACCCAGCACTACGTGCGACGAGTTATGGATTATTACGAATCGATGCAATAAAGAAGGAGTCAAGATGGATACCCTGAAAAGAGATTTTTTCAACGCCTGGGAAGAGGAGATTGCCGCTTACCAGGAAGTAGCACTCGTACTTTCAGAGCAAAAGTACGCTTTAATGAAATGGGATATCCGTCAGTTCCAGGAAGTCAGCCAAAGGGCAGCGCTGTTGATCGGCCGCGCACACAACACCACCAACGAACGGAACGACCTGATGGAAACGCTGGCGTTGACGGTGGGTGTGGGCATCGAAGAGACCTCCCTGAAGAATATCGACTGTGTCTTTTCCGAACCCGAAGAGCGGGAGAAAGCACAGGTGTTCTTCAAGGTCTTTGCCAACACGCTCAAGACAATCGACAAGCTCTCCGCGGAGAATAAAGAACTGATCCGCACCGGCTTGGAGATGGTGGGAGACAACCTGGAAATGATCGCGGATATCATTGACCGCGACCGCGTTTACAGTCGCGTGGGAATGATCAACCAGAAGAGAAGCTCAATTCTTCTGAACAAGAGGATTTAGGCATGTTCGACCTATTGTCCATAGGGCGCAAAGCGCTTTCGGTTGCTGAGCAGAATCTGCAGACGACCGGTCATAACATATCCAACGTGAATACCGAAGGATATAGCCGGCAACGCGTGATTCAGGAAAGCAGCATACCGGTTTCCGATTACAACGCCTACTATGGAACAGGCGTGGAAGCCGTGCGTATCGAGCGTATGCGCGACCTTTACCTCGATGATAGCTACCGTGAGGAGAACTCCGAGCTGAATTCGTGGGGAAGGATGTCCGAAAAGCTCCAGGAACTGGAATCGGAGCTGAATGAACTCTCGGACTATGGACTGGCAACCGATCTCAGTGCATTCTGGGATTCATGGGAAGCCCTCGCGGACAATCCCGCCGATTCGACCTACAGGCTTAGCGTCCTCAGCGCGGCCGAGAAGCTCTCGAATTCGTTCCAACGAGTCTATGGAACGATTTCGGACAAGTACACAGAGGTCGATGAGGAAATCCAGACCGTGGCTTCAGAAGTCAACGGTATTGCGGACGAACTCGCCGGGCTAAACAAGCAGATCACGATGGCTCGACAGCAGGGAACTCCCGCGAACGATCTCGAAGACAAGTATGATGCACTGCTGGACGAACTCTCACAGTATGGTAACGTATCGGTGCAGGAAACCGCATCGGGCAGCAGAGTCGTCTATTTCGGGACCGATCAGCTGGTGACGCACGACTCGGCACGGCATATCGAAGTGAGAACAAGGGTCGTCGATGGCCTCCAGAAGAGCACACTCGACTGGGCAGATACACAATCCGGTATCAACGGGCTCACACAGGGCCAGCTCAATGGCCTCCTAAAGCTGCGCGACGAACATCTTACGAACTACATGGACCGGCTGGACAACCTGGCCGTCAACCTCAGTCAGCAGTTCAACGCCATCCACCGTCAGGGTAGCGGTATTGGCGATCCTCCTTCTACAAATCTCGACTTTTTCGCATCGGACATAACCGGCGCTGCCGATTTCCGTCTCTCGGACGCGATCGCCAATTCGCCGGATAAGATAGCCACTTCTCTGGGTGGAGAAGAGGGCGATAACCGTATTGCACTTCAAATAGCAGGACTGCGTTCCGATACGTCGATGGGGAATCAGACCTTTGGCGAGTATTACGCTTCAACAATCTCGCAAATAGGAAAAGACACCTCCACCGCCGAAACGCAGGCAGAGACATTGGAACTGACGACAAATCAAATCGATAATTATAGGGAATCTGTGAAAGGTGTGTCGCTGGATGAGGAATCTGTGAATCTCTTGAACTACCAGAGATCCTACCAAGCGGCAGCCAAAATCATCGAAATGGCCGATGAGCTTATGGGAACAGTCATAGGACTGGTCGGCTGATAACCAGGGAAGGTTAAAATTGCCCTCGCGGCATACAAAGGCACCAAGGAAGGTGAAAGATGTTAATTTTGACCAGAAAAATTGGCGAGTCGATTATCGTCGGAGACGATATTGAGATCGTGCTCGCAGAGATGAACAAAACATCGGCAAGAATTGGTATTAGAGCGCCCAAAGCGCTACCGGTCTATCGCAAAGAGATCTATGAGAAAATTCTGAAAGAAAATCAGAAAGCGTCCAAAACTGTCATTGATCAAACATCGTTTGATAAATTGAACGAACTTCTGAGTGGTAAAATGGGAGGTTAAGGTGAGAATCACAACCCAGATGGCGTATCAAACCGTATATGCTCAGCTGAACAAACGGCTCGAGCAATATCGGGAGCTGCAAGAAGAAATCACCACGGGCAAATCGCTGAACAATGCGTCGGATGACCCCACAGGTACCGTCATGTACATGAGATACTCTGCCGATCTGGCAGCGAATCAACGGTATCAGGATAACATGGACGACGCCGAGCAATACCTGACGGCTGCCGAGCAGTCTTTGTCGGAAATCAGCGACCTTCTGGCCCAGGCGAGAGAGGTTGCCGAATTGAACGCAACCGGTACAGCGAATGCTACGACATATGCGGTTGGCTCCGATGAGGTTGGAGGCATGATCGAACAAATGTTCCAAGCTCTTAACACCAAACAGAACAATCGTTACCTCTTCTCTGGATACAACACCAACGAGCAGGCCTACCTCAATTACGGAAGGATCCTGCCAGGTTATGCATCCAGTGCCAATACCTATGAGGGTACGATGACCACTTCCGGGGAATTCACCGGCACATCCGAGAAAGAATATCTGGTACGGATCATATCCGGCGGCGACGTCGGTACCGCCCAATATCAGGTTTCTGAAGATGGCGGTGCCACCTGGGGAAGTCAACTGACGCTTTCAAGTACGATATCGGTTTACGACGACGTAAACGGTGAGGACCTTGGTGTCCAGGCAAGCTTTACAGACGGAACGTTCGCCGAAGGCGACGAATTCAAGCTGTATGTCCGCTCCGGAGCCTATAATGGTGATGATGGCGAAATTGAATTCAATATGAGCAAATCAACTCGTATCATATCCAATTTCACCGGGCAGGAAGTAGCTGAAGACACCGGACTGATCGATACCATGTACAATCTCAAGATCGCTTTGGAAAATGGAGATTCCGATGCCATAGCGAAAGCTCTCGAAGACCTTGAAGCGGTTCAGGACACCTTCGAGAATACGCTGGCCGCGGCGGGAACCCGCCTGAACAGGATCGAAGTCGCACGCAACAACCTCGTTAGCGTGGAAACGAACCTGACGTCCAACATCGAGAATGTCTCCGAAACAGATCTGGTGGATGCTATTTCACAACTCTCTTTGCTCGAAACGGCGCTTTCCACCACCACTTCCATGCTGAGTAGTGTTCTATCCGAAAGTCTGCTTAATTATTTATAAGAGAGGGAAATAGCATGAAAATCAAGACAAAACGATTCGGCGAGATTGAAATCGATCCCAAGACCAAGATCACGTTCCCAAGCGGCATCCTCGGCTTTGCCGGCTACAAGGACTACGTGCTGATCGATTCCAACAAAAAGTCACCTCTGAAGTGGCTCCAGAGCATGGAATCACCCGACCTCGCGTTTGTGGTGACCGATCCGCTCATTTTTAAGCCCGACTACCAGATTCGGCTCTATAAAGCCGACCTGGAAGAAATCGAAGTCGATGACCCGACGCGTGTCGCACAGCTTGTGATCGTCACCGTTCCCAAGGACCCGAGCAAGATGACCGCGAACCTCAAAGGTCCGCTCCTCATCAACACCGTGAACAACCTCGGAAAACAGGTAGTACTGGATCACCCCGATTACGATCTGAAGTTCCGCCTGCTCTCCGACGATGCGGTTGCCAAGGCCGGCTGATCGGAATATTTTCGGTCAGTGTAAATCAACAGGAATTTAAAACCGAACATCGAGATGTATCCTTGTGATGCATCAGAATGTTCGGTTTTTTTTATCCTTGTAAAAAAAGGAACCGCCTCCAATCGGAGCCGATTGAAAGCGGTGTGGATGGGTCTATGGGTTTTACAGAATAATCAAGACATCATTTCATCAAAATTGCTTTGCACGTACCGTTGTATTCACCGCAGCACATGTTGATCAGAAAAACACCCGGTTCGACCATGCGACCGGCCTGATCTTTACCATCCCATTCGAACGAATTACGTCCCTCTCGTCCGATGCCGTTGTACTGCTGCACAAGTTGCCCGTAGTGGTCGTGGATCGTGATGGTGAATTCAGCTTCGCGATCGAGATTGAACGCGATCGTCGTGCATGGTTTGAACGGATTGGGATTGTTCGGTAGTAGCCCGATCATTGTCTGGCAATCGCTGGAATCAGCATCCTGTGCTGCCAGAAACGAGATAGCACATAAAGCGATAAAAACTAAAATCAAAGCAGTGCTTTTCATCATAAGCCTCCTTGCTGCAAAGAGTATCTGAATCTTTACCTACACTTCTATCTTGCTATAATTCAGACGGTTTGTCAACAGAATGGTAGCTTTGCGATTCGATACGGGAAGAAATAACGAACGATGCCCGTAGCTTGTTCAGAAAATCTTGAGATTCCGTGTTTTTCGCTTGACGCCGTTTGGGGTTAGCAAGGTTTTGTGCATCGTGAATATTATCTGTTATTGAATAGCAAAATGGTAATATCTTGACGAATTTCCTCGATCAGACAATCTTTCGTATAGCGAACGTATTAGAGGTTTCACGATGAACACAAACCAGAATATCCAGAAAGTAAAGGAACTTGTCGAGAAAGTCCGCGACAGGATGGAAGAAGCCCCCAACGAAGCAATCGAGTACCTTGCCGAGTGCGACAGAATCATCGAATCGATGCCGGACGACACAGCCAAGGGCATGCTGATCGCGATGGTGTACCAGTATTATATCCAGCTCGAGCAAATGGGCTATTCCGATAACGGGTACATAAAAGTTCTTGAGATCTCCGAGAAAGTTGAAGGCTTGCGCGATATCGCCGTATTGAACAGTAATCTTGGCCTGATCTACAGCCGCAAAGGTAACCTGAATCGTTCGCTGGAGCACTTCACCAATGCGCTGGAATATTTCGAGAAAAACGAAGAGAAACCCATGTTGGCGCAGCTCTACAACAACATTGGTGTGATTCATAGCAACAAGCTCGAATTCGACCGCGCCCTCGATTTCATGATGAAAGCGCTCAAGATCCGTGAAGAACTGGGCGATAAAGGCGATCTATGTGACATCAATGTTAACATCGGAAATCTTTACAATCGTATCGCCAACCCCGAAATGGCTGTTGAGTATTTCCAGCAAGCCCTGAGGTTTTGCGACGAAGCAAACAACAACACCATCTGTGGAATATACAGCAACCTATGCCAGTCTTATATGATGCTGGCAAGAACAGAAGATGCTCTCTCCAATGGACTAAAAGCGCTTGAATTGTACGACGAGATGGAAGATTCCCATCCCAAAGCGGACTTACTGAACAATATGGGGAATCTTTACTTCAACCTGCATGATTATGCACGAGCACGTAATTTCTACCAGAAAGCAATCGACATGAACAGGGTCAATGATGAAAAATGGGGAATCGCCAACGCACTGACAAGCATGGCAAACAGCGAGATATTTCTGAGACAGTTCGACAATGCGTTGACCCACCTGATGGAATCCCGGGTGATCGCTGAAGAAATCGCAGCGCTGGATATCCTCTTCGCAAATCATCAGAACACTTTCTTCCTGTATATGAACTTCGCGGACCACGAGAAAGAAAACTACCTGAAACGGTCCGGATATCTTCAGAAAGCCCTCGAAGAGCAGAGCGCGCTACTGGAACTGAGAGAAAGAATTTCCACCGTGGAAAAAACCCGTGCACTCGCGGAGATGGATAAAAAATACGAATCGGAGAAGAAAGCCAAGGAAGCGGAGATTTATCGCCTGAAAAACGTCGAACTCGCAGCAGCATACGAGCAGCTAAAATCGGCTCAGAATGAGATTATCAAACTGGAACGCACTACTTCCGTCTCGGCAATGGCCGTTACTGCGAATCACGAGATTAATCAGCCTCTTACAGTTTTGCAGGGAAACCTCGATCTCTTGGAAATACAGCTCAGCGGTGACCAGGATACGATGAAATACCTGGAAAAAGCCCGCCAGGCCGCGCAGAAAATTCGCGATATCGTCGCACGATATAAAGATATCGAGAACTATCGTTTTGCTGATTATAGTAAGAAAACCAAAATGGTGGTGCTTGAAGATAAAAAGCCAGAAGACATGCCGAGTGAATAGAGTTGTTTCGATAATTTTACCATTCTGATTTCCCACATCACCTGAATCTCAATCAAAAAAATCTTGACGGAAATCACAGCTTCAAAATCAATACCGACCAGTCGGTATGATTAAGGAGCTAATATGAATCTCGACTCTACCAAGCAACGCATCATGAATGCCGCGCTGATCGAATTCCTCACAAAAAGCTATGAGCGTGCTTCTATGAACGACATCGTTGTTCGTTCAGGGATTACCAAAGGTGGAATTTACCACTATTTCAACGGCAAGGAAGCGCTTTACTACGAGATTATCCCCAACTATCTGGAGCAAATGGCTGATTGGACCAGCGAGCTTGTTAAACAGTCTAGAAGCGCTGAGGAACTGTTCAAGGGCTTCTTCAAGACTATCGGAGAGATCGAAGAAACCTTCTTCCAAATGACAGGCGAAAAAGGAATCAATCCGTTCCATTACTTCAAGATGATGTTCGATGCTATGGGCAGATTTTCGGATCTCCGCGATAAAGCTCGAGACATATATCGGCATATGCAGGAGCAAGTTTCGGGCAAGTTAAAACAAGGCCAGGATGCTGGAATCATTCGAAATGATGTGGATATCGATTCTATTGCTTTCAGCTTCAATGCACTCTATGAAGGCACAATTATGATCAGCCAGGTAGATAGGGAAGCTCAGGACAAACTACATCGATACATCGACAACCTGTGGAAAGTTATAACAACGAAATAACCGGGGTAACATTATGAGAAAGAAGATCTTCGAATTCTTCGGCAATCTAATTGCAAAGAAGCATATCGCACTGCTTTTCATATTCCTGATCATCACCGGGCTTTCGATCTATATCGCTTCCGGTATGAAGGTCAAGATGAGCTTCAAAGACTTGATGCCGCGTGACGATCCCACTGTGATCGAACTGAATCGGATTATCGATCATTTCAGCTCGTCTTCCAATCTTATCGTAGCGGTTTCCGGTGATGAGGACGAACTGGTGGAGTTCGCCAATCGTGTCGCTCCAAAAATCGCGGCGATCAAGCCTGAGATCAAGCGAGTAGATTATACTACAGACCGTGATTTCATTGCGCAGCACGGCTTTATGCTGATGACAACCAGCAATCTGAAGAATATGCGCGACATGTTCAAGGACCTCGGTATGCTGCCGTTTCTCACCGCGATCAACGACAACTTCGAGAAAACATACATTGAGAACGACGAAAGCCTTTCGGACACTGAGAAGGAAGATCAGGCAGTGCAGTCACTGGACGGCATCCGCAGCTATCTTCTGACCCTTAAACAATACCTCGAAAGCGAGCAGACACCAGGCAAAGCTGTTGGTGAGGCAGCAGCCGAACGCTTCCTGCTTGGCGATCCGTATTATCTCTCGCCAGAGCGTGACATGATCCTGCTCTTTGCGCAGCCATCCTTTCCAATCGACGAAATGGATGTCGTGATTCCGGTGGTGAACCGCGTTGATTCACTGGTTACTGCCGAACTCAAGAACTTCTCCTCGCTCGAAGGTGGACTCACCGGTACCATGACCCTTGCTCGCGATGAAACGATAGCCGCGCAGGAGGATATGAACTACACCTCCATCATCTCGTTCGTTCTCATCATTCTGCTGTTCATCTTCTCATTCCGCATGGTAGCGGCACCGCTTCTTTCCGGAATCAGTCTGATTGTTGGCGTGATCTGGGCAGCGGCACTCACACAACTCGTCTATGGCCACCTCAACATGATGACATCCATGTTCGCCGTAGTGCTGATGGGATTGGGGATTGACTTCAACATCCACGTGATCTCAGCATTTCAGGATGCCCGATCACGAGGAGAGTCACCGGGGCAATCGGTCCTCAGCATGTATCATCACTCCGGCAACGGCATTGTCATCGGCGCTTTGACCACCGCGCTAGCGTTCCTGACCATGCTCGTATCCCGCAACAGTGGTATGAAGGAATTCGGTTTCGTAGCCGGAACCGGTGTACTGCTGACCATGCTTTCAGCGCTGATCGTCTTGCCACCCATGCTGATACTCCGCGAGCGATTTAGCTCGAAAAAGAAGCAACAGAAAGAAGTGAAAGCGGTTTCGTTCGCCTTTCTCGGCCACGTCTCCGAGTTTGTAGCGAATCATCGCTGGGTTACCTTCATCATGACGATCCTCATCACTGGATTCTTCCTCATGCAAGCACTGGACATCAAGTTTAACTACAACTATCTCGATCTCGAGCCCAAGGGGCTGAGAAGTGTCGTGATCCAGGACAAAGTGATTGATAAATACGATCTCACCACCGATATGTTCATGGTGACAACCGAAACCGTACAGGGATCGCGCGAGATTGCCGACAAGGCGAAGAAGTTGAAATCGGTCGGCATGGTCTCCAGCATCAGCAGCTTCATCCCTTCCACTTTGGAACAGGAAGAACGTAAGCCGTACATCGACGCCATCCGCACGGATCTTCAGAACGAACGGACTTCCATCCTTCTTCAGGACGATATCACGAGCATTACCGACGAGCTTTATCGTCTTGAAGACAACATCATCGAGCTTTCTCAGCTTGCGTATATGGGTGGACAGGATAAGGTCGATCGCAAGGCAAAAACGATCACCGGGAACTTGGAATTGCCTGTCGATCAGCGCCACAGCCTGGTGCAGAGCATAGTCGAGGAGCTCGATAAGCAGCCGGAAGCGTTACAGCGACTTCAGGCGTTCCAGGCAGCGTTTAAGCCGAGATTGCATGAACTGGCGCTGGGCATGACCGATACTTCTACCATCACCGTCGATCAGCTTCCCGAAACGATCCTTAATCGTTTCCTCAGCAAGGATGGCAGCCAATATCTGGTTACGATCTACCCACGGCAACAGGTATGGGATTTCGCTTATCTGAAGGATCTCCAGACTCGCATGCACGAGATCGATCCCAATATCACCGGCATGCCGCTTGTATTCTACATTCTGATCCAATATATCGGTCAGGATGGACGCCTGGCAGCTCTGCTCACGATCGGTGTTATTTTCTTGCTTCTACTGGTCGATTTCCGTAGCCTCAAGAAAACACTTATCGCGCTGATACCACTTTTCTTCGGTGCTGTCTGGATGGTGGGCATCATGAAGTTGGTAGGCATGCAGTTGAATATCCTCAATCTGATGGGTGTTCCGCTGATCCTCGGAATGGGAATCGATGACGGTGTTCACATCCTGAATCGATATCGCGTAGAGGGACCGGGAAAGATTCGGCAGACCTTTACCAGTACGGGCAAAGCTGTCCTGCTCACAACGCTGACCACAATGCTTGCCTTCGGATCAATGGGATTTGCCACTCTTCGCGGCTTGGCAAGCTTGGGTATAACCCTGTTTATTGGCATCGCAGCGTGCTTTTTGACCACCCTCCTGGTCATTCCGTCTGCGTTGGCGATTTTTGATAGAAAGAAATGAAGAATCTCACCCCAACCCTCTTCCGTAAATGGTCGGGGGAACTAAAAAAACCTCAACCTTACCATTCTCTCGCCCAGCAATGGGAGAGGGATGGGGTGAGAAAACATAGGAGCAACTATGCGTACGATAAGCACGATTTTCTTCGCGATCATGGCCATCGGGCTGATTGCACTCACGCCGGATGAGATTATCCAGAAAATTGACGACAACGAACGGGTGCAGTCCAGCCAGGGAACCGGCAGTCAGACCATCGAAACCTCCGGTGGCGAGACGCGTACCCTCGAGTATGAGATGTTTACCAAAGACCTGAATGATAAGCAACTCACCATCTATACCGCACCCGCACGTATCAAAGGCGACAAGATCCTGATGCTCGATGACGGCAACGATATCTACTTCTTCACACCCAAGACAGGCCGCGACCGGCATCTTGCCGGACACGCACGTAAGAAGAAAGTGCAGGGCAGTGATTTCAGCTACGAAGACATCAGCGGCGGAAAAATCTCGGATCAATACACTTACAAGCTACTGGGCGAAGAAGAGGTGGAAGGGCGTCCTTGCTACCAGATTGAACTGATTCCCACACCAAAGGGACCGTCCTACTCGAAGCTAATCCTGTGGGCGGACAAGGAGCGCTTCACCAGCATCCGCATCGATTACTACACCGATAATGAGCTGGAGAAAAGGCTCATCTGCTCGGATATCCGGGATATCGACGGCCATTGGACACCCATGAAAATGACCATGACCAACTTGCTCGAAGGTGGTAAGACCATCATGGAAACAAGCTCCATCAAGTTTGGCGTCGAGCTGGATGATGCAATGTTCACAAGAAGCTATCTCAAACGCAAGTGAGGTCAATATGAGGCTGATTCTTTGCATCGGGTTCATGCTGCTGACTCTGTCTCTCGTCGCACTGAATGTCGATGTATCCGGGCAATACGAGAACTCGCTCTATCCGCAGATGTTCGACACCAGCATGAAGATGACCGACTTGAATAAACTGCGGCTGGATCTCAGCGGATCGATTGATGACAATATCGATTTCCAGGCGAACTACAATATCGAGCTCTACGATGGGAAAAGGACAATTCTCGCCTCCGAATGCATTCCCGAGGATGTCTTGCTGGAATATGCTGATTCAATGAACGTCCCGGTGGAAGACTTGGACCAGATATTCTACTACAAGTACGACAATCGCTACTACCTCGACAATGCCAATATCACTATCTACTGGAAGCAATTTGACCTTCGGGTAGGAAGGCAGCTCATCCCGTGGGGAACCGGCTATTCGCGTAATCCAACGGATTGTTTTCACCAGAAGAATATCCTCGACCCGACCTACGATAAAGAGGGCATCAACGCCTTCAAGCTCGACTATAATCTCGACCTGAACACCACAGTCACTGCAATCATGAATTCCGCTGAGGATTGGGAGGCAAGTAAACGTGCCATCAAGATCCGCTCAAAGGTGCTTGACTACGATTTCAGCCTCAGTTACGTCAGGATGGCACAAGCTTCACATGAATCTATCAATCAATACGGCAGCGATGTCTCCGGTCAGCTTTTCGGTCTGGGCGTATGGGCTGAAGCCGCCTATCGGACAGGTAACGAGATTGATGATTATCTTCAACTGCTTGCCGGTTCCGACTACACCTTCGAAAACGGCCTGTATTTTATGGCTGAATACTACCGCAACAACAACGGTCAAACGGATCGTGACGATTATACCTTCGACGACTGGGCGAATTACCTGGAGGGAACATCGGAAAGCCTCGGACGAGATTACGGCTTCGCGATGATCCAATATCCGTTGACTGAACTCATGAACGGCTCGTTCTACGCATCGTACAATCTCAATGATGGTAGCGCGATCCTCTACCCCTGGGTCGATTTCACTCTCGGCGATAACATCGAAACAGACATCGTTCTATACATTCCCATTGGCAGTAAAAATTCTGAATATGGTGTTTCAGATGTCGGAGGCTTGCTCAGAATCAGGGCATTCTTCTAATTATATAATTAATTAATAAAATAAACTCTCGTCACTCGTTTTCTTTGGACATACGTGTTTCTGAATTATATTGTCTATTGCGTAAAGTTGCGGGAGTATAGATGTTTAAAAGATCGAGTAGCTTCATCATAATCAGCATTCTGTTCGTCCTTATGATTCTTTCTGTTCTGTTCTTCTACTGGAGTTATCGAACCAAAAAGAACGAAATCATTCAATACAATATTGATAATCTGCAAAACAAGATCATGATTACCGAGAGTATCTACTATCACATGGCCCATCTGGTTTTTGAAACACAGTTCAACTATACCGATCTCGAAGAATTGATGCATGAAGCGGTCCACGCAAAATCAGATCAGGAAAAAAGAGCCATTCGCTATAAACTTTACGAAAGGAGCATCGTACTTTACTCGATCCTGTTGAAGTACAACTTTCGGCAATTCCACTATCACCTTCCTTCGACGGAGAGTTTCCTGCGCATGCACAAGCCGAACCGTTACGGCGATTTACTTGCGGATACGCGGAAAACTGTTCTGGAGGCTAACAGGCAGCTCAAGGAGCAAATTGGTTTTGAGGAAGGCAAAGTGTATAATGGCTATAGGTTCGTATTCCCATTATTCTATAATCGGGAGCATGTCGGCAGCGTCGAATTCAGTACTTCGGCCTCCATGATCATCAAGAATCTCAAAGAATTGTACGGCTACGACTATCATTTCCTTATATCGAAAGAAGTTGTCGATAAACATGTTTTCGAGGAATCCCGTTTAGAAAACTACATTCCCAGCACAATTAATCCCAATTTTTACGTTGATTTACAGGCGGTTGATAAAGATTTACTTGAAAAATTCTCAAACCTTACCGGTAAAGAAAATCCATTTAGTAATTGCTGCCAGGATATCCAGGATTTCAAACCATTCTGCAATTGTATATCCACAGAAAATGGTAAATATCTCGTAACCGGTGTACCTATCGAAAACTACAGTGGTGAGAAGGTCGGATACTTCCTGCAATTCTCGCAGGAATTTGAGCCATTCAACCTTATTTGGCGTCACTTCTTAACCAGATCGGCTGCTATCGTCTGTGTTTTTACACTCATGATCTTCCTGACTATTTTCTATCTGAAGTATATGACGAACAAAGAGGCACTGGGTAAACTCGAGACAGTATCCGCCATGAGTGTGACCGCAAGCCATGAGATGAACCAACCGCTTCAGATCATGCTGATGCATGTTGAAATGCTGGAAACGAGCAGTGAATGCGGAGAAGAGTGCTTCAGGCGAATACAGAAAATCCATGAATGTATTAAACGCATTCAGGAGATCCTGCACAAAATGAACAATTTGAAAAGCATCTCCTTGAACCAATACACAGAGAACGAAATGATGGTGGATCTTGACAAATCGTTTGATGAGAAAGAAAATAAAAAGCTGATCGTCATACGATCAGCTTGGACAAAGTTTATTGCTGATAATATCGCTAGAATGAATAGCTCACAGACGCCTGATTAACAAATCCAAGATCGCCGTAAGAACTCACCGCGTAATCAATGATGAAGTTGTTCCAGTAAACACCGAAACCACAGGAGATACCGGAGAATAGGTCGTAGTCGCCGCCGGTTTTCCACTGATGTCCTTCGTACTTATATCCCGCGCGTAGCGCAAGCATGTCATGCAGCATATACTGAGCGCCGAGGCGTCCGGTAACATCGTATTCCATAGGGATTTCCACATCAAAATCGATGGTCATCTTCTTGGTGGGTGTATAATTCATACCGGCGGTGAATCCAAAGGGAAGGCCTTCGTCGTGCTCTTCATCGGTATAATAGGTAATCTGCGAACCGAGGTTTTTCATAGCCAAGCCAACACGGATGTCTTCGTTAACCGTCTGATGTAGAAGCGAGACGTCGATCGCGATAGCAGAAGCGCTTTTGTCGTCGATCGATTCGTGGATATACTTCACGTTGATACCGGCGTCGATAACCGGTGCTACCGTGAAGCCGGAGCCAAGGCCGAACACGAAGTTGGAAGCGCCGTAGGTTCCGTCTTCACCACCGTAATAACCGTTTTCATCAACAGTAGTACGTGTGATTCCGGATTTGGTGAGTGTCTGAGTGAACACGGCCAGCTTGACCTGATCCTGGATCGGTTTCACGAATACGGCTGAACCACCGTAGAAACCTTCGATATAGCTCATACCGGAGACGGAAAAAATGGTACCCTTTGTACGGGTTAGACCCGCGCTATTGAAGAAAACTCCGTCGGCGGTGCCGGTATCGGCGGTAAAGGCGTTAGCCATGGCGGCTGCGTGCGTGGAAAAATTCATCCTCAGGAAACTGAATCCCGTGGTTCCCGCGTCATCATGTATCGCAAAGGAGAGGGTTGCCGACATCAACAGGACGGCAAGGACGGTCAAACGTCTGATACGCATTCATTCACTCCCGATTTTTATCTCGTGCAGTATTTCCATCGCCTCTTCGAGGGATGTGGTTTCAATCAGTCTTTTGCGGTTATCACGATCACGCAGAAACGTCGTTACCGCACCCAAAACCGGCATGTATTTCTCCTTGCCATCCAGTGGAACGGCAAACATGAAGATCAATTGTACCGGTTGTCGGTCAATCGAGTTGAAATCGATCGCCTTGTCAAGGATATATACGAGGATTTTCAGCTCGCGCACCGACTTGCTGCGTCCATGCGGAATGGCGATTCCGTATCCGATGCCGGTGGTCATCGTATCCTCGCGCTCCAATACTTTCTGCAGAAAATCGTCGTCCTCTTCTATATAACCACGGTTCTGTAAAACCGTGACCATATTTTTTAAGCAGTCTCGTTTTTCTGCACATTCCGGATGGATAAAAATCAATTCCTCTGAAAATACCGACATATTCACCTCATCGAAAGAATGAATACGCGGCATGAAATTGTAAAGGAATTTCCTGATTTCCGCCCAAAGGAAGAGGTTTCGGGGTTACAGATGCTTCAAGATAGCCTTGTGGAATCTCCTCGAGAGGAACACGATCACGATTGTCGCGGCTATCATCAGGGACGACAGCGCATTGATGGTGGTGATCGTTCCGCGCCGGATACCTCCTTCCACATAGATGGGCAGCGTATTGAATCCTCGGCCCGTGGTAAAGAAGGTGATGATGAAATCGTCGATAGACAGCGTAAACGCCAGCAGCGCTGCAGCGATGATCCCTGGCATCATCAGCGGCAGCTTGATCTTGAAAAAAGTCTGCCACGGATTCGCGCCCAGGTCCATGGACGCTTCCAAAAGCGATCCGTCAAAGCCCTCCAGCCGTGACCGGATCACGATCACCGCATAGGAGAGGCAGAAGGTCACATGCGCGATGAGGACGGTGAGCATCCCCGTCTTGACCCTCAGGAAGCTGTAGAACATCGCCATGGAAACACCCATGAGGATATCGGGCATGATCAGCGGAATGAACACAAGGATGTTGAGCAGCTTCCGCCCCTTGAAACGGAGGTTTTCCAGTGCCAGCGCCCCAAGCGTACCCAAAACGGTGGAGATCAGCGTCGAAAGGAACGCGATCAGCATGGTGTTGCGGAAAGCGAGCCTGATATTCTCGTTATTCATCAGATCGACGTAATATTTGAAGGTAAATCCCTTCCAGCCGGCGACGATCTTGGAATCATTGAAGCTGTAAACGATCATAATGATGATCGGAATATACAGAAAGATCATTGCGAAGGTGAAAAGAGTAAGGTTCATCCCCTTGTAGAAACCGCGTTGACGATTCATGAGACCTTCCTTTCACGCTTGTAGCGCCGCGTCAGGAAAAAAAGAATCAGGCTGACCAGAATCAACAGCGAAAGCGATAGCGCTGAGGCAAGCGGCCAGTTTCGCGGGATGTTCTTGATCTTGTAGGTGATAATCTGCCCTATGTAAAGCGCGTTCTGATGCCCCACAAGGTGCGGGATCACGTACGTTCCCAGTGCTGGAATGAACACCAGGATAATCCCGGCGACAATCCCTTCTCGCGAGAGCGGCAGGGTGATTTTGAAGAATGATGTCACCTCGTTCGCACCGAGGTCACGGGCCGCATCGAGCAACGTGAAATCCATTTTCTCGATCGCGCTGTAAAGCGGAAAGATCATGTAGGGCAGATAGACATAAACGGTCACCAGGATCACTGCCAGATCGGTACGCAGCAGTCGCAATGGCTCGTCGATCAGGTTGAAATACATAAGCGTTTCATTCAGAACGCCGTTTGCAGAAAGAAAGACCCGCCATGAAAAGATGCGGATCACAAAATTGGTCCAGAACGGGATAATGATGAGAAGCAGCAGGTAATTTTTCATCTTCTGTGAGCTTCTCGCAATGTGGTAAGCAACAGGGTATCCCAGAATGAGACAAAGTGCGGTTGTTATAGTGGCAAGCCGGAACGCGAGCAGGAACGGCTTCAGGTAAATTGGTCGAAAAACCTGCCGGAATGCGTCCAACGAGAACCGAAACTGCACGTCATACACATTGGTTGTCAGAAAGCTGTAGAGGAAGATGATCAGATAGGGAATCAAAAAGAAGATCACCAGCCATATAATCACCGGTGCGGATAGTATCCAGCTCCGGGTATTTCGCTTTTCGTCCAGGCGTTGTTCACTGATTGATATGGGCATTATCAGTGCCTGCTTTCCAGATTGGTCTGATCGAGAACGTTGAGGTCTTCCTGGCGATAATCCTCTTCAACTTCCTCGATGATATGAGTGTCGGTGTCGTGCCAGTAGAGGTAAACTTCTTCCTCCCAGTCCAATGCTTTATCGTCGAAATAGACGCGTTTATGCTGGTTGAAAACGCGGAAACGCAGGTCATCGACCCGCACGATATACTGGGTATGAGTGCCGAGGTAAAGAATGTCCTCGATCACGCCCTTGAGTACGTTGAAATCTTCCTGGTCCTCAGGCTTTGAGCGGGAAATGGCAATCTTCTCGGGGCGTAGCGAGACGGTAATATTCTGTCCGAGTTCGGGAACGCGCTGGAAAGTGCTATCGAATTCGAATCCTTCGCCGGTCTTCGATTCGTAGCGCAGATCGACGTAGTTGTCTTCGATACCCAGCACTGTCGCGGGGATCATATTTGTGTCGCCAATGAAATACGCCGCGAAGATGCTCTGAGGGCGTTCGTAGATATCATCCGGCGGACCTTCCTGAATGATCTGGCCACGGTTCATGACCGCGATCCGATCGGAGATACTCATCGCTTCGTCCTGGTTGTGCGTGACGTAGATGAAGGTGATTCCCACCGCGTCGTGGATGTTCATCAGCTCGATGAGCATGTGCTGACGCAGCTTGAGATCCAGCGCCGCAAGCGGTTCGTCGAGCAGCAAAACTTCTGGCCGGTTGACCAGAGCACGCGCAATAGCGATACGCTGTTTCTGGCCACCGCTGAGCTGACGCGGAAATTTCGCTGCCTGATCTTCCATCTTCACCAGCTTCAGCATTTCCATGACTCGATCTTCGATCTCGCTCTTGCGGATCTTCTGGATACGCAGTCCGAACGCGGTGTTGTCGAACACGGTCATATGCGGAAAGAGGGAATAGTTCTGGAAGATGGTGTTTACTTTTCGCTTATAAGCCGGCACATCCGTGATGTCCTGTCCCGCGATGAATATCCTGCCATCGGTAGGCACTTCGAAACCGGCGATCATTCGCAAGAGCGTGGTTTTACCGCAGCCGCTCGGGCCAAGAAACGAATAAAGCTCGCCCTGCTCGATCTTTAGATTGACGTTATCCACCGCCATCAGAGGCTCGAAAGCCTTGCTCAAATTTTCAAGCCGTATTGCTTCCAATAATCACTCCGTGAAACTATCGTTTTTCTGCAATCAATAGAATCGAACATAGGGATTTTAGGCAAAGAAATTCTGTATTATTTGCACAGCTTTTAACGACATGCAGTTCAGAAGCTTCTTTTCGCAATATAAAGCATAGAAATTGGACGGCACCCTGACGAATTCGTCATGGTTGACGATTTAGGAATAATGACCAACCCATCTGTTTCGGCAAAACACAAGGAATGCACTGTCATCACATTTTTGTATATGCCATCTTATAGTAAAATATACAGATAGTATTTTTCTTTTCACCAAATCGTTTATACCACATCCCAGCAAGATAGCAAACATCACTGAATTGCTCTTCTATTCTCTGTCAATATAGCTGACGAATTCGTCAGCTTTGTGACCTTTATTTTCTCCCCTTGCTCTACCCAAACCACACACCTCAACATATCTCATTCTTTATCAGTTCTTTACGCTATTGGCACCATAATTGTATATTAGGGATTTTGACGCTCAAACAGTACACGAATTTCCAACGTAAACGATAAAACTTAAGGAGACACTGAAAATGAAAAAGGGACTGCTTTTCGTATTATTTCTCGTGAGTACAATGATCATCATGGCTCAAACAGCCATACAACCAATTGGCGGAGGAACCGCCGGAAATCCGTACATCGTCACATCATGGCAAAACCTGTGGTGGATATCCGAAAATCCGACCTCATGGGACAAGCACTTCGCACAGATCAACGACATCACTTTCCCTGCAGAAATCACTGAATGGAACGAAGGCAGTGGCTGGAGCCCGATAGGATACTTCATGGAGCAGTTCACGGGAACCTATTACGGCTGGGGTTGCGGGATTTTCGATCTGTATTGCAACACAGGTGAAGCCGGTAACGCAGGGCTGTTTGGCGTGCTTTCACCCACAGCAAGAGTCGAGCAACTGTTTATCATTAATTGCGATATTTCGGGCGGAAGCAACATCGGTTGTGTCGCCGGTACATCTCTGGGATTTATCGACCATGTGATTACGATGGGATCTGTCATGGTAAATACCGAATGCGGTGGTGGCATCGTCGGTTACAATGGCGGAACCGTATCGTATTGTAGCAGCATGGGCTCCGTTAACGGAATCGGCGGGATGCTTGGTGGACTCGTTGGTATGAACGATGGCCTGACTGAGCTTTCGAACTCGGATGTTGCAGTGCATTCCGAGGAAGGCAGCGCTGGTGGATTTGTCGGATGGAATTCAGGCTTAATCCGCAATTGTTACAGCATGGGCAATGCCTCTTGCGAGAATACAATACCCGATCTCCTGAAAATCGGTGGATTTGTGGGAGACAATGATACATTCATCTTGAACTGCTATTCTACAGGTACCGTAACCGTTAACTCTACTATTCAAGACAGCTATGGCTTCTGCGGAAAAGACAGCGGTGGAACAATCATGGGCTGTTTCTGGGACATGGATACATCTCAGGCAACAAGCTCGGAAGGCACTGTACTTGGCAAAACAACCGCACAGATGACGACCGAATCGTACGACCTTCCCAATATGTACACGGCCGTCGGCTGGGATTTCGTCTATGAAAGCGATAACGGCTCTGACGATTACTGGATGATCAGCAGTGAGATGAATGATGGTTATCCTTCTATCATACTTATGTTCACTTTCTATGACGGTTCACTCCCAGTCGAACTCTCGTCTTTTACCGCATCCGTAACTGCCAGTTCGTTCGTTCAGATCGAGTGGCAGACCGAGTCCGAATGCGACCTCATTGGGTACAACATTTATCGCAACCAGAGCGATGAACTCGAAGAAGCGACGAAAATCAACCTGAACTACGTCTCTCCGCACAATTCATCGTCGCAAAACATCTACAGCTACGTCGATTCGGATGTTGAGACCGAGACAACCTACAATTACTGGCTTGAAAGCGTCGAGCTCGACGGACATTCCGAGTTTTTCGGTCCTGTATCGGTAACACTTACTTCGGATGAACAAGAACAGGAAGAATCTCCAGACGTAACCTATATTACAGGGATTAACAGCATCTATCCGAACCCGTTCAATCCAAACACAACGATCAGCTTCTCCTTAAGAATGGCCGGACATGTGGAAGTTGCCGTGTTCAATATTCGCGGTCAGAAAGTTCGTTCTCTCGTGAACCAATTGATGAGCGACGGTGAGCATCGCGTGACATGGGATGGGACGGATCAGTCAGGAAAAAATGTCTCGAACGGAACCTACCTCATCCGTATGAATACTGCCGAAGAAAGTAGCACGGTCAAGGCAATGCTACTGAAATAGCATCAATCTTCGCTTGATGGAACGACAACCCTAACCGGTTGTCGTTCTTGCTTTTGGGCAAAATCAGCGAATATCTTCTCCGCGATCGACGTAATCCACGGTGTTTGTCGGCACAACCTGGTTATTCTTGTCGATTTTAAAGACATGCCAGACGGTTCCTCGTTTGTTGCGGGGCACTTCGAACGAATTCAAGAGCCTGCCGTCGCCGTAAACCTGAACCCTTGCTCCGCTGGCGGAGAGTCGTTTGCTTCGTTTGGAATGACGATTCGAGTAGTCGTGAACCGCGTAATAATATTCACCCTGCGCGGGTTTGTAGATGGTGATGGTTTCCGGGCCGTAGCTGCTGGTGTCGTCGCGATCGAGGAAATCCCTTCCAGCCACGAGCACCCGATGACGGTACCAGATATGGAAGTCACCGCCATCCGGATCAGGACCGCTCAGATGAGCGTCAAGGTCTTTCGGACGCGAACCCCAGGTCAATACGATACGGATGTCTTTCAGCTCCGGCGTCATTGCGCAGATCACTTCACGCGGATTTTCGTCGAAACCCATGTTGACCTTGAAGCTTACCGGAATGAAGCCTTCCTTATGAAAGCTGAGCTCGTAATCGCCCGTCTCTACTTCTGCCACATACACGCCATTATCCACCTCCTGCAATTCGATGAAGCTGCCGGTAATCGCCGACGCAGAGACCTTAACATCCGGCAGTGGATCGCCGGTTACAGCATGTACGGCCTGCGCCATGATGATCCGGTTCTTCGGGAAATAGCGTATCTCGCGATCGACTTCACCTGATCCGGCATCCAGCGTAAATACTTTGCAAACGAGCCCGTACGACTGCGGCACTTCGATCGTCTCGAGGGGAAAGTCATCTCTTGAAATCACAACCTTGGGTTTTGCATTGGCTATGAGCTCCATGTCCGCATTGATATCCTGATCGGCAAATTTGTCGCGAATCCAGAAGGAATAGAGTCCGTCTTCAGCGCGTACCTCGAAGGTCTGGCGTGCATTTGCTCCATGGTCTTCGCCCAGTGAGACGATTTTTCCATCCAGCGCAGATTCGCTTCCCACGCCCTGCACAAAACCGGTATCTTCGTCGTAGGTACCGGTGAGGACGCCGTTGAGTTCGCCCTCGAATTCGTCCCACGTCAGTTCGATTTTGTATGTAACGGCGTTGAGCATTCCGACCAATATAAGAATTGAAAGCGCAATCAACATCTTTTTCATCAGGATACCTCCGTGACGCATTAAATAGCAACAGGATTAGCGGATGTCAAGAAAATCGGTGTTATGGTTTACGCGATGCTCTGATGAAACCAATAAAGATGTGATATCCATCGTGGGGCCTTCGATTCTGTCAGGATGACACGGCTGATAACTACTTTTCTGGTAAATGATGAGTGGTTGAGAAAGAGATTCGTGCGGCTACTTCTTATCCGGGCACTCGACGACGGTGACGCCGGCGGGATCGGTGATGCTGGAAACGATGCGCCAGCCCGGCTTGAGCCAAACCCAGAACATCAGCGACATAATTCGAGCCTTGTGTGAGACGAGCAACACCGGCTCGTGGCAACGCTGTGCCCGGTGCATGATCCGAGATGCGGTGCGCATGATTTTGAATAGGCCGAAATCAAAGAGCGAATTGAAGAAGGTGTAGATAAACCAGTTGTAGAGCGTCAACTGAATCCACGGCGGAAGTGGAAGCGACCGGGTGTCGATCTCACGAAGCTCGGGCATGGGTTCCATGGGAACGTTGGCCTGCTGGTTCATGTATGACGCGGTATCGGTGGCACGCGGCAACGGACTGTGGAAGATACGATTGAAGGTGCCTTTCCATTTGACGGACGCATCCTTTACCTGCTGGATTCCCAGCTCGGTGAGTTGTGCGCTGTCCCATGACGGAAGTTCTTTCCTGAATTCCTTCCACGTTGTCTTCTGCTGGAAATCGCCCACCAGGTGGGTCGAATCGCCATGCCGCATGATATATATCTTCACTATTCCACCATTTCTTCCGGATTGCCGAACAGCTCCTCCAGTCGTGTCATGTAGAGGAAACCGGTTCCCGGCTGATCCAGATCAATCTTGAATTCGCGCAGTAATTCATAAAGCCTTCGTGCCACGTTCTGCTCGTTTACCACGCATTGAACAAGCAGCGATCGTTCGTCTTTTCCGGGTGACATGTAGCTGAGTCCGGCAAAGACGGGCATTTCGTATGCAAGTTTTCTCGCCATTGAAATACTGTCAACAATGGAAGCATTTGTTATGCCAAGTTCTACGAGTGCGGAGAGCAATCCGTCAAGAAAATCCGGATTGTGCAGAACTACGGTCAGGCTGTATCGTGCGCTTGCTTCCGGCCTTTTTTCTTTCTCTTCGTAACGGTTGATCAGCGCCAGAATTTCGGAAGGGTTTTTCGCATTCAAAATCTCGTGGCGGAACTCGTCTTTCTTCAGTAGGCGCGACGACTTCGCAAGCAGTTGCAGGTACTCGCGATTTTCTCCCGGAGGCGCACCGAAGAAAAAGATGATCTTCGCCGGGCCCATTTCCGGGTTGCCATAATCGATCCCATCCTTAAGCACAATAATGCAGAGGAATAGCTTCTCGCAGCTAATATCCCGGGCATGTGGCAGCGCTACTTCGGCGATCAGCTCGGTGTTTGCGGTTTCTTCACGCTGCTTCACAGCTTTGAGAAACGCCTTGTGATCACGAATGATGTCCTGATTATACACATGATTCACCATCTTCTCGAAGAGGTCCTTCTTGTCTTTAACCTTCGGATTGATGACGATCAGGTTTTCGTTTATGCAATCATTCCACATTGCCGCCTCCATTGAATGATTTACGCTGCAAGCGCGAATAGCTGTACTTGAGCAGCATCGGTGTGATGAACGCGCTCACGATGACCAGCATGATGGTCGATGAGAGCTCACCATTGGTTATCAATTGCCGTTCCACCGCCATGTTAGCGATGATCAGCGCTACCTCGCCACGAGGGATCATGCCAAAACCGATACGAAGCGATCGGATGCCATCGAATCCTGAAAAACGTGCGCCGATCGAACTTCCGATGAATTTTCCTCCCATTGCCAGCAGGATAAACATCGCCAGATATAACGGATTCGTCTGAATGCGAAAAAGATGGATTCCAAGCCCTATATTTACAAAAAATACGTCCACGAAGAATGACTTCCCAACAGTTGAGACGTCCTCCTGGATTTTATTCTTATACTTCGTCTGTCCAATAAAGAGACCAGCAAAATATGCGCCGGTAATCGCTGCAATCTCAGCCTGCTCGGCCAGCCAGGCATAGACGAAGATAACCGCGATCGCCAGTGAGAGTGTCGCTGTCTCGAGATAGAATTTCTTGATATTCAGAAAGAAGGGTTTGAGTACAAAGAAGCCGAATAGGAAGATCAGCACGAAGAAGCCGATAATCTTACCTACTGAATGCAGGAACGCAACGCCCGGCAAGTGCAAGCTTTCACCATGCCCAATATTCATGCCGAAAAGGAAAGTCACCAACAAGATGCCTACCACGTCGTCAATGATGGCTGCATTGACGATGCAACGGCCCTCGATACCCTTCAGTTTACCCAAATCGAGCAGCGTCATCACACTCACGCTCACACTGGTGGCGGTGAAGATCACGCCGATCGTCAGGCTGTGCATGAGGCTGTGGTTGAAAAAGAATGACAAGCCGACACCCAGCAACATAGGTATAGTAATGCCGCCCAGCGCGGGAAGCAGTGCCTGACGCGAGTCCTGCCGAATTTGCTTGAGATTCGTCTCAAGACCGGCTTCGAAGAGCAGGAACAACACGCCCAGCTTTGCGAGCCACTGGATAATCACGTCCGACTCGACCAGGTTCAAGAAGCTTGGTCCCAGGATCACGCCCAACAGCAGCATACCGATAACCGGTGGCTGCTTGAGCCGACGCGATACAGCTTCCATGATCTTGGAGCAGAAAATGATGATCGCGAGATCGAGCAGAATTCTATCGCCCATTGTCGTTTCTCAACTTTCGCAGCCTCGATGAATGCTGCCTGTATGTCTCGGAAAAAATGTGGCCGCCTTCGCCATCAGCGAAGAAAAAGTAGTAGTTTGTGTCTTGCGGATTCAGCGTTGCTTCGATCGCGCTTATGGTAGGATTACACACCGGTGTTGGCGGTAATCCGGGATTTAAATAGGTATTGTAGGGGGAATCGTATTTGAGATCTTTGTAGAGGATACGGGATCGTCGAATACCTGCGTTTTCAAGCGCATAGGCAACGGTGGGATCTGCCTGCAGCAGCATTCCGCGCTCAATACGGTTAAGATACACATCGGCGATAAAGGGTTTTTCTTCTTCTCGTCGCGCCTCTCGTTCTACAATTGACGCCAGAATAATCGTAGGATAGAAATCCTCCAGTGTGCTGGTATCCTCAAAAGTATTGGCTGTCATTTTCCAAAACTGATCGACCATGTGACGTAAAATGAATTCTTCACGAACCCCTTCCGGGAAAAGGTAAGTCTCAGGATAAAGAAATCCTTCCAGAGATGGGAGGCAAAAGCCGGTGGTGCGTTTTACGAACAGCGAATCGTTGATCAATTCCATGAATCGCTGATAATCACCGAAACCATTATCAGCCAGCAGATGCGCCGTTCTTCTCGCGGTCATACCTTCGGGGATGGTTACTTTGTGAAGAATGACGCGTGCGGAGTGGAGCAATCTGAGCGCTTCAGGGATGGTTATCTTTCCGCGAAACAGATATTTACCGCGACTAAGCTTCCGATCGATTCCTTTGTAGCGTGCATATTTTTCAAACAAGAACCGACTACGGATAATGCCGCTGTCATAAAGCTTCTTCGAGATGGATTTTGCCGTCTCGCCGTCGTTGACTTCCACGATAGTATCGCGGATATAGACTGGTTTGAGGAGTAGCTTGATGTCAATCGCGATAAAGGATACGATCACAAGCAGAATCGCTATGGGGAGAACCCGTTTCATCGATAGGATTCCAGATAATTCTTCAGAATTATGGAAGCAGCAACCTGATCGATGATTTTCCGCCCATCAATCGGATTCTTACCCATCTTGCGGATTTCGGCGTTAGCTTCTTCGCTGGTGAAGCGCTCATCCTGGAAATCGACAGGGATTTCGATGCTGTGTTTGAGCCTTTCAGCGAACTGACGGGTGAGGGTCGATTGTGTTGTCTCGTTGCCTTCCATGTCGATAGGAAGTCCCATAACGATACGGCCGACGCGTTCTTTATGGATGGTGTTGCGAATCCAGTCCAGCGCGTGGTCTTCCGAGTCGTAAACAAGTGTGTAATAAGGTTGTGAGATGATTCTCATGGGGTCTGTCAGAGCAAACCCAATCTTCGAATTACCGTAATCGATAGCTAAAATGCGATATAATCCCATAAACCGATTTTCTGCTTTCCTATATATTCGATTCGTCCTGCCAGCGGATGATTTTCCACACTTCATCCTCTTCGGTCAGAAAGAATCGTGCATAGCCATTGGCGATGATCTCCGAGGTCTCGAAACTGAGCCGAAGATCGAAATAACAGGGAACGATAAGGTAATAACCATCATCTTCCGTCTGTGTGTAGTTCCAGAGAGAATCCGGCGGTACCTGGAGGCTCAGCGAAATGTTATAAGGCGGTGGCGTTCTGCCGTCGCTGGAGCCATATACGAATAAATTTTCGTGGTAAAGTACTTCTTCATCATAGCCCCACCAATCGTCGCGGATACCGTCGCCGTCCATATCCAGGCCCAGTTCGGTGGATTCGGAAGCGACCAGAACAAAGGTAAACGATTCGGAGAGGCATTGCTTGTAAAGATCAATGTCTTGTGTATTGTAAGCAAGCTGGAGATTAGTCAGAACTTTCTCGGGAGAATCGGCAATCGAGGGTTGAACTGTCTCCATTTGTTTACGCATGTCCGGATTAAATGGATTCTGGCATCCAACTGTAAACAAAATTGACAGAACAAGGATTACACCCCCGAGGAAACTAGGGTGAAATTTCATATTTCAACCTCCCCCATGTAACCGTTTCTTGGTCCGTTCTGTAGTCCTGCCATTTGGATATTCTCCAAAATCCATCCTGGTTTCTCACAATCTCGAGATACATCATTCCACCGAAAGTATCCGGTAAGTCCTCGAGATCGTGGTCAATGCTCAACTGATATTCTCTGTAAAACTCGGCTGTCTCGCTCTGGATGTCGTCTGGTTCGCTTTCTACCGGCGTCAGCTCCAAGCTTATAACAGTTCCCGAAAGAAGGTGATTGTATAAAAGAAGCAGCATTTCTTCTTCCGTTTCAGAATCCCACGCTTCAGGAACACCATAATCGCTTATATCTTGTGTGTCAAAGAAAAAAGAGAACCCATCGGCGAAAATTTCGCCGTATTTGATGCTGTTCTGGCTATACTCGTAGGCGTATTCGAGGTTCTCCAGCGTCTGCTCCGGCTGTATTGGAAACGAGTTCCATTCGGAACCGGACTGCGGCTCTTCCGAATCTCTAGGAGAGAAGGCATTGCAAGACAATAGAAGTGCTACCGCTATAATCGGCAGCAGATTATGAATTCTTTTCGTCCTCGTCTTCTTCGTCCATTGCAGCTTCTTCTTCAGCCTCGGTCTCCTTCTCTTTCATATGACGAATCTGCTCTTCCCGTTCTTCTATCTCGGCATGCAAGGCCTTGATCTTGAGAACGATATCTTTCAATTCGGGCTGGTTCGAGAGTTCTTCGTGCTCGCAAATAATGCTTCCGAGCTTCTCTTTGTTCTCGCGAATCTCGCCCTTGAGCGAGTTGATCGCCAGCCGATGACCAGAGACTTTCGTAGCCTTCCCGACCTCGTCAAACACCTTCGTCAATGCGACATTTACTTCTTTTCTAAGGTTATCAAGCAATTTCCTGTGGTCCATGGCAACCTCCTGATCACACATTTTCCGGTAAGCATAGAATGCAATCTACCGGATTTTCTTGTCAAATGTTTTTCGATGCGCAACATTTCCAGGCATCCGATATTCCGCTGAAAAAACGATTCTCACTGCCCGTCGTGACAATAAAATCCTGCGAATCCTCAACACTCTCGCATAAATAATTTATCTCATTTTTCCCCATAGACCTGCATTATTGTGCGCACAGCATCCAGATTATTTTACCCATATTGGCCCTATTTTTGCTTTATATTCTATGATTAAATATGGTATGTGTCAATACAATGGAGTAAGGAGTAATTATGAAACGCATCTTGACGCTCGTGCTTTTGAGCGCTCTAACCATGTCATTATTTGCAACCTATCATCCCATCAACAGCGATACGGCAAGCGCTGCCGTTGAACTAACAAGTAACAGCCAGTCCGGCTTCGAAGCCCGTTTCCACATTTCAGGCCTCGAGACCAGCGCGACTCAGACACGTGGAGGCAATTTCACGGTCTTGACCGCAAATGACTTTGAATATGTGACCGAACCCGGCCAACCGCGTCTCCCGCTGAACCGCGAAATCATCGCTGTTCCCTTCGGAGCGAATGTCAATCTCAACGTCACGACAGGTCAGGTACAGGAGCTTGCCCTTGAAAGCCAGCTTATCCCTGCACAGCCCTCTCTCTCTAAAAGCGAACGCATCGAAGACGTTGAATTCGTCATCGATCAAGATGCATACGCTTCTGCAAGCTGGCAGTATCCGGAGCTGGCAAGCGTCGAAGAGCTGGGTGTCATGCGTGGAATGCGCCTCTTCCAGCTTACTGTTCGTCCGGTTGACTACAATCCCGCCACGAACATGATCCGTGTCTATTCCGACGTCAACGTGTCTGTGAACTTCACCGGTGCAAACTACGTCGAAACCCGCTACCAGCTGGAAAGAACCTACTCGCACTACTTCGAACCCGTATTCAGCAGTTCCATCCTGAACTACCAGCCGCTGCAGAATCGCGATGAACTGACTCAGTATCCCGTGAAATACGTGGTGATCTACGACGACATGTTCGAAGAACAGCTTGCTCCGTTCATCGAATGGAAGGAAGAAATGGGCTTCACCGTTATCGCCGCTAGTACCGACGAAACCGGAACCACCACATCCCTCATCCACAACTTCCTGCAAGACCTCTACGATGAAGGTACACCGACAGACCCGGCTCCGTCGTTTGTCCTTTTCGTGGGCGATACTCCGCAGATCCCGGCTTACAATGGTTCCACCGGAAGCCACGTGACTGACCTCAACTATGTCAAGCTTGATGGCACCGACTTCTTCCCCGAGATGTACTATGGCCGTTTCTCTGCCAACAGCACATCCGAACTTCAGCCGCAGATCGATAAGACCCTCATGTTCGAAAAGTATGAAATGCCCGATCCCAGCTATCTGGGCGAAGTTGTCATGATCGCCGGTATGGACTCCTCTCACGGATCCACCTGGGGTAATGGCCAGATCAACTATGGCACAACATACTACTTCAACGAAGATCACGATATCGAATCTCACACTTATCTCTATCCGAATTCGGGTAGCAACTCCAACAACATTATCGCCAACGTCAGCAATGGCGTCGGATACGTAAACTACACAGCGCACGGAAGCTCGACATCCTGGGCCGATCCGTCCTTCACCATCTCGGACATCAATGGTCTGGACAATGAAGACAAGTACCCGATGGTTGTAGGTAACTGCTGTCTTACCAACAAATTTGAAGTAACCACGTGCTTCGGCGAAGCCTGGCTTCGCGCTGAAGACAAGGGCGCTGTCGGCTACATTGGCGGCACCAACAGTACCTACTGGGACGAAGACTACTGGTGGGGTGTTGGAGCTGGTAGCATTGTAAGCAACCCGACTTACGAATCTACCGGTCGGGGTACTTATGACGGACTGTTCCACGATAACGGCGAAACCGAAGAAGACTGGTTTGTCACTGCTGGTGCCATGATCATGTGCGGTAACCTCGCAGTTGTCGAAGGCGGTGGAAGCTCCAGTTATTACTGGGAAATCTACTCGCTGATGGGCGAACCGTCACTCACCCCGTACATGGGTGTTCCGATTGAAAACGAAGCCGATTTCGCAGCTCAGATCCTCATCGGCATGACTGAATACGAAGTCACAGCCGACCCGTATTCATTAGTAAGCCTCACCATGAATGGCGAGACTTACGGCATGGGCCTTGTTGGCGACAGCGGCTCGCTTACACTCGATCTCGAACCTTTCACCGTTCCTGGCGATGCAAACCTTGTTATCACCGCTCAGAATCGCCAGCCGATTATCACCACTGTTCAGATCGTTCCCAGTGACGGCGCGTATCTGGTAGCAGATGACCTCATCTACACCGATGGAAACGACGGCCTGCCGCAATTTGCGGAAACCGCCACACTCGGATTGCCGGTGACAAACGTTGGCACCGACGAAGCAACCGACCTTACTGTGACCCTCACCAGCGAAGACGCTTATGTCACGATTACCGACGGCGAAGAGCTCTTCGACAGCATCGATTCAAACGAAGCCATCACGCTCGAAGACGCATTCACAATTGAAGTTGCCGGCAACGCACCCGATCAGCACATCATCGAATTTTCGATCTCGATCTTCGGAACCGTTAACGGCTCCGAGCAGACCTGGGAAATCAACAAAGACATCACCGTGAACGCGCCTGCATTCTCCATCGGCGAAATGTCGGTATTTGACGCGTCCGGTAACAATAACGGACAGCTCGACCCAGGTGAAACCACCGCGATCAGCTTCCCCGTCACCAACTATGGCCACGCAGACTCTCCAGAAGTTGTCGCGATGCTGATCTGCACCAACCCATACATCACCATCGACGAAAACTCCGACGAACTTGGTGAAATCGACGCTGAAGACACCGAAGACGCGACATTCATCGTTTCGCTCTCCGAAGACGTTCCTGAAGGAACCGACATCAACCTCGGCTTCGGCATATTCGCCGGTGAATACGAATTCCAGATCACCTACGGCGTGACCGTCTCCGAAATGACCGAAGACTTCGAAAACGGCCTGGACCTCTATGGTTGGGGTATGGAAGGAAACGCGGACTGGGAGCTCACCACCAATAGCGTTTACGAAGGCACCTATAGCCTCGTATCGGGCGATATCTCCGACAACCAGTCAACCACTGCCCAGATCGCTGTCACCGTTGTCTCTGGTGGAGAGATCGCTTTCTCTTACCGTGTATCCAGTGAAGCTAACTACGACTTCCTGCAATTCTACATCGACAATGAAATGCAGGAACAGTGGTCAGGTACAATCAACTGGACGCAGGCGTCCTTCCCCGTCGAGCCCGGTTTCCATACTTTCGCATGGACCTACGACAAAGATAACTCGGTCAGCAACGGCAGCGACTGTGCCTGGATCGACTACATTATCTTCCCGTCGATTCCTTCAGCTCCGGTTCCGATCTTCATGGCTAGCGATGAAGAAATCGATTTCGGCGAAGTTATCGTCGGCGACAGCCTGATGTACGATGTAATACTGTATAATTACGGTAACACCGACATGGAAGGCACTATCACCACATACGACGGATTCACCGTTCTCGGCGCAGAGCGTCAGACACGTTCAGCCAGAGGCTCAAGAACTTCTCGTGAAACCTATGACTATATAGTCCCCGCTGCCGGAAGCTATACCTTCACCCTGAAGTATATGCCCACCGAAGAAGGCGACTATAGTGGACAGATCCTTCTGACCAGCAACGACCCGTATGCCCTGAATGCTTCAATCGATATCAGCGCAACCGCTGACGCTCAGGGAACAAACGGTAACGATATTCCTGCATTCGTGAACGAACTCAAGGGAAACTATCCCAACCCGTTCAATCCTACAACCACCATCTCCTTCAGCCTTGCTGAGAAGAGCGATGTTCAGATCGAGGTCTTCAACATCCTCGGACAGAAAGTAAAGACACTCGTCTCCGAAGAGATGCAGGCTGGTCCGCACTCGATCGTCTGGGAAGGCAAGGATGGCCAGAATCGCCAGGTAGGTAGCGGTGTGTACTTCTACAAGATGAAGACCGGAAGCTACGTATCTGTGAAGAAAATGCTGTTGATAAAATAGAACTGAACATAAAAAAACAAGTGCTCGTCCTTCGGGACGGGCACCTACCTTTGGAGGTACTATGAAGAAAGGTATGTCATTGGTTTTGGTGCTGCTGCTCGCGCTTGGTCTTGCAGCAGAAAACATCAAGATCGACCATCGTTCGTTTGATGTTAATGTCGTTTCATCGAACGAGCAGCAAGTGGTGATTGAATACAGCTTCGGCTCGTTTGATCGCCAGGCTGTCGAAATCGACGGTCAGACAATGTATCGGCTGGGCCTCGAAACTGAGAGCCACACCTACACAGCCGGCGAACCAGAGCTTCCGAAAATTACTCGCAGCATCGTTATCGGCGATGACGCGCGTATGGAAGCAACTGTCGTAAACAGCGAATATACCGACTACCAGATGGCTGTCGCTCCTTCTCGCGGATTCATCTCTCGTGCGATTGACCCGAATACCGTCCCCTACACATTTTCAACGGTATATCAGCAGGATGCATTCTATCCCAAGTCGCTGGTTTCACTCGGTGAACCGTATATCATGCGCGACATTCGCGGTACCGTAGTCAATGCCTATCCGTTTGCCTACAATCCCGTGACCCAGACGCTCCGTGTTTACCACAGCATGACCATCCAGATCAATCGCATCGGTACGGACGACCGCAACGTCAAGATCCGCACCCATGCAGGCATGAACCCCTACTTCACCAACATTTACGCCGGCCAGTTCATTAACTTCACCGAGCCGCGTTATGATGCAGTGGAAGAACAGGGAAACATCCTTGTGATCTGCTACGACGACTTCCTTGAAGAAATCCAGCCTTACGTTGACTGGAAGATCCAGAAAGGATTCAACGTTAATGTAGTTGCGATGAGCGAAGTTGGCACAGACGAAGACGACGTGCTTGACTACATCCAGGACGTATATGATGCAGGCGACCTGACTTTTGTACAGCTTGTTGGCGACGCCGCCCAGATTCCTACCTTCATCTACTCGATCAGCTCCTATGAATCAGGTGGCTCCGATCCTTCCTACAGCCTTCTCGAAGGTAATGACAACTACCCGGATATCTTTGTCGGCCGTTTCTCGGCAGAGACTGAAATCCAGGTGGAAACCCAGGTTGAACGCACAATTTATTACGAACGTGATATCGTAGATGGCGAATGGCTCCATAAGGGTACCGGTATCGCTTCCAGCCAGGGCTCAGGCCAGGGCGATGAAGGCGAAGCCGACTACGTACACATCGGCAACTTTCGCAACCAGTTCCTTAATTACACTTACACTGAAATCGACCAAATTTACGACAACAACGGCGGAAACTCCTCGATGGTCAGCAACGCGCTCAACGAAGGACGCGGCGAAGTCATGTACTGTGGCCATGGCTCAAATACTTCCTGGGTCTCGACTGGCTTCTCAAACAGCCATGTCAACGCGCTGACCAACGATTACATGCTTCCGTTCATCTCTTCTGTTGCATGCGTGAACGGTAACTTCACCAACACTACTTGCTTCGCAGAAGCCTGGCTTCGTGCCATGAACAACTCTAACGGCGCTCCCACAGGCGCTATCGCGATGTACGCATCGTCTGTGAATCAATCATGGGCTCCGCCCATGGAATCACAGGATGAATATGTGATCCTTCTGACCAACGAAGAGAAAAATCTCACCGGTGGTCTCTATTACAACGGTTCTTGCTCCATGTTAGACAACTATGGCAGTGACGGCGTGAAAATGTTCATGACCTGGCACATCTTCGGCGACGCGTCGCTGCAGGTGCGCACCGACACTCCGGAAGAATTCGTCATTTCCCATCCAGGCGAACTGCTTATCGGCGTATCGCAATTCGAAGTTGATACAGACATCCCGAACGCGATGGTCTGTCTTTCAAACGCAGGCGAAACCCTTGGCGCTGGCTATACCGATGCCAACGGAAACGTTATGCTCAACCTTGAAAACGTTCCCCAGGAACCGACTGACCTGACACTCACCGTTACCGGCTATAACAAGGTAACCTATATCGAGACGATCTCGCTTCTTCCGAACGAAGGTTCCTATATCGTCATGAGCGATTTCTCATACAATGATGGCGACAATAACGAACCGGATTACGGCGACAGCATGCTGCTTGGCATGACGCTGAATAATGTCGGTTCAGACGACGCTACCGATGTCAGCGTAACCATCGCGATCGACGATCAGTATGTCACCGTTTCCGATGACACAGAAACCGTCGCTTCGATCGACAGCGAAGGTGAAGTTGTGCTCGATGACGCGTTTGCCATCCAGATCGCAGGTAATATCCCGGATCAGTACGAACTCAATTTCGCTGTGACCGTTACTTGCACCAATTCCGGCAACGAAGAGCAGACATTCGAGGCCGAGAAAACCATCACGGTCAACGCACCGTCATTCGCACTTGGCGAAATGGATGTGTTCGATCCGTCTGGTAACAGTAACGGCATGCTCGACCCGGGCGAAACCGCAGCGCTTAAATTCACCGTTTACAACAACGGTCACGCGATAGCTCCGGAAGGAATCGCTACGCTCGTTTGCAACAACCCTTATATCACCATCAGTGAAGGTACAGTTGAAACCGATCCGATCGATCCTGAAGACGACATCCAGCCGACTTTCGTCGTTACACTGTCTGAAGATCTTCCGGAAGACACTTCGATCATGCTTGGATTTGGCTATACCAGCGATATGTACTGTGTCCAGATGACATACCCCGCAACTGTATCCATCGTGAATGAAGACTTCGAAAACGGCCTCGAGCAGTTCGATTGGTTATTCTCCGGTGGAGAACAATGGGTACTGAATCAGGCCGACGCTTATGAAGGCAACTATTGCCTCGCTTCTGGCGCGATCTCCCATAGCCAGTACACAACAGCGTCGATAAACGTCGATATCGCTGCAGACGGCGATATCTCGTTCTTCCGTAAAGTCTCCAGCGAAGTTGGCTACGACTTCCTTATCTTCAAAATCGATGGCGAACCAATCGACTCCTGGTCCGGTATCCAGAACTGGGCAATGGTAAGCTATCCCATCACGACCGGCTACCACCTCCTCTCCTGGACCTACGACAAGGATAGCTCGCAGAGCAGCGGATACGACAAGGCCTGGATTGATTACATCCAGTTCCCGGCCGCACCGGCTGATCCGACCCCGATTATCTCGCTTTCCGATGCCGAACTCGATTTCGGTACCGTGATGGTCAACGAATCGGCAACGCTCGAATTCACGATCTTCAACTACGGTAATACCACGCTCAACGGTAACATCGAAACCTACGACGGCTTCACGATTGGCGGTACACAGCTGATTCGCAACAACAAGGGTTCGAAGATGACCACTACTCGCGAGAACTACACGTTCTCCGTTAACGAGCAGGGTTATCAGACCTTTACGCTCGTCTTCGCTCCTGAAGTTGAAGGCAGCTATAATGGCGAGATCGTAATTACATCCAACGATCCGTATCTCAATGAAACCGTGATCACCATTGCCGCTACCGGTCAAGGTAACGGTAATGATCCCAACGCTCCCGAACTGGTAACCCAACTCGGTGGCAACTTCCCCAATCCGTTCAACCCGGAAACCAATATCGCCTTCTCGATCGCAGAGGATGCTGACGTCCAGATCGACATCTATAATGTCAAGGGACAGAAAGTGAAAACCCTCGTTAATGAAAGACTTGACAGAGGCGAGTATAATCTGGTATGGGCTGGTGAAGATGATCACAGCAAGAAGGTTGGCTCCGGTATTTACTTCTACAAAATGAAGGCCGGACGCTATACCGCTACCAAAAAGATGATCCTTCTCAAGTAGTGTCATATGAGCTGGTATGCCTGAAAGCATGAGCTGGTTACTCGTTCTTTCAGTGCTAATATGATACTCGGGATCATATATACCCGAACCGTTTCATAAGTGACCGCCCCACATCGGGGCGGTTTTCTTTTTTTTGATGGCAATCGATCCTGATTTTTCTGAATGAATCGCACTTCATTATCCATTTCTCGAAGAAGATTAACAGGTTGATATCGTTTTTATTGACAGGCTCCGTTTGAAATACTGTATTCGTCGTACCATAGAAAAGGATGGCCTCATGAAACAGTTTCCGGTATCTCAATACATTATCCTGACCATACTATTCTGCGTTATCCCATTCATCTTCTATCCGGTCGCCGTCGATTCGGTAACACCGTTGAGACTGGTTGTTTTATCGGGTGGAATCATCCTGGCATACCTCGCAATGATGTTGAAAAGCAAGCAGAATATACCGCTATCGGAGATGCGGAACGGCATCTTGCTGTCACTTTTCGCAATGGTAATCTTCTCTCTGTTATCGGGCATCATGGCCTATAATCGTGCCGAGTGGTTTTATTGGGTCTGTCGCGATATCATGAATTTGGGGTTATTCCTCCTGCTTTATACCGGATTCCGCCAACAGCAATCGCCATTAATCCCAGCAAGAAGATTTGCTACGATCGTAACGCTTTTTTTATGCGCGATCGGGCTTATTCAGTTCTTCTTCCAGACGTTTTTCATCATCCCCGGTATCGAGGACATCCACGCGCTCTTCACCAATCGCAACCTGCTCGCTTCCGCTCTATTCCTGCTGTTACCGCTGAACCTCTCCACCTTCTTTCGGGAAAAAGGATTCTGGCATTTCCTTGGGCTGAAAGCGCTGAGCATATCGTTCTTCATGATGACCGCACTCCGTACGCGTTCGGTGTGGGTCGCGATGGGGCTGGCAATTATCTTCAGTGTAACCGCAGGCTTGTTCAACCGCAAGAAACCGCTCATGCGGGAATTGTTCCCGCGAAAGCGGATCATCCGCCTGGTCATCATCGCCGTACTGTTTCTGGCGGCTGGCTTCATTACGTTCGAGCTGTATCAACAGTACCTCGGCGACGACTTCGCAGGCAAAAAGATCATCGGTGGAAGCAGCGTGCAGGTGCGTCTCCGCGCCTGGCGCAGAAGCCTGGATATGATCGCCGACCGGCCATTGACCGGCTTTGGTGGTGGCAACTGGCGCTTGTTTCAGCATACCTACAGGCCCGAACCGATCATGCAGGAAAAGGGATTTGTTTATTATATCCGGCCACATAACGATTATCTCTGGATCGCTTCCGAATACGGTATTCCTGGAGCACTTGCCTTCCTTTCGATCTTCGTATTCTTTTGGCTTTATGTATTCCGTATCATGCTGAGTGATAAAGATGGCGAACCATCTTCCCAAGCGCTACTGATAGGCCTTGGCGTCGCAGGATTCATGTCCGTGTCCTTCTTCAGCTTTCCGCGTGAACGGGTATTTCACAGCAGCATGTTTATCTTTTATCTTGCTTCGATATCAGCGCTGTATGCCGGACTTCCCAAACCCAAGACAAAGAAATCGCCCCGATCGCTTCCTGGATTCGTTATCTGGATCATGATTCTGGCACTATTGATTTCATTCATTGTATTCTTCACACGGCTCAACGGGAATATCCACCTGAAACGAGCAATGATGGGGGTTGACCGCATCGAAGAAATCAAGCAGGATATGCGGGATGGTAAGATAACCCGAGCTCGAGCCGGTGGGCTTGTCGGAAAACAACAAAATGAAATAATCAACGAAGTAACCGCCATCAATCTATTGCTATACAATGTAACGCCCGATTGTATGGCAGCGCTGTCTTATCGTGCTGGGCAGTATTTTCTCAAAGGTGACTTCCGCAAGGCTTACGATGACTACCAGCAGGCCTATCGTGCCATCTCAACCAATATCAGTCTCATCAACAACTACGCTGCCGCCGCTGGAAGAACCGGCAGACTTCAGCAAGCGCTTGGGCTTTATAAACGGCAGCTTGAATTATCGCCTGGATTCGCTGACGCGGCAGCCAACCTGGCTCGAACACATATTTCGATGAACCATCCCGAAAATGCATTTCGCACCATGATGGAAATCGAAGATGGAGACGATAGCGCTTTCTTCCAGAAATCACTGGTGGATATCGGGATCAAGCTGTATGAGGATGGCAAGCGTAATCGCGCAAAGAAGCTCTTCGAGCGTGTAGATCCTGATATCGATTATCCTGCTTATCAGGAGTACCGCGATAAGATATTGAATCGTGGGGATCAATCAGAATAGAAAAAGAACCGGTCAAGCATCCTATCTGGGGGAGAGTGGAATAACGATGACTACACCCTGGAAGGTGTCTCACGCCTGACCGGAATCGTTTTATATATAGTCGAGAGGGGCAGGTAGGAACCGGGGTGAAGAGTTTCCGCTGCCCCTCTAATTAGGTCTTGCCCAGACCAAAATTTTGCTACGAAACGTGATATCAAAATCACGACGTTATATGTATTAACAAGTATCGTGCCATTCGGAGTTAATCTTTCCCAATCCTTTATCTTTCAAAAGGTTATCTATATTTTACTCGAATTCTTTCTTTCCGATATATGAAGAGATTTCTACAAACACTGCGCAAATTTCAACACCATAATCATTTATTGACGTCATACACTCAACTACGATATATGACCCCAATTATTATAGGAGCGACTACATGACAAAAATCTGGTGTGTGTCCGATCTACATGGCAATCAGGCAAAATATGAAGCGCTTTTCAACGCGATTGCGCTTGATTCACCCGATGTTCTATTAATCGCGGGTGACCTTTTACCTGGTTGGCATTCACCCTATCAGGGAGATAATTTCACCCTCGATTATCTCGGCGAAGCGCTCACGCAGCTCAAAAGAACTCTTGGCAGCTCCTACCCGGATATCTTCGTCATCCTCGGAAACGATGATCCCCGTATCAACGAGCCAGATATCATCGAGCTGGAGAACCGTGGTCTCTGGACCTACGCACACATGCGAAAGATTGTTCGAGAGTCGTTCGACATCTACGGCTACAGCTTCGTCCCACCTACCCCTTTCCGGTCTAAAGACTGGGAGAAGTACGACGTCTCGCGCTATGTTGATCCGGGATGCGTTTCTCCGGAAGAAGGCAGCAGAACGATCGAGGTCAATCCAGTAGAGGTTCGTTATGGAACGATCAAAGACGACCTGCAGAAACTGACGCACGATTTCCAGCCGGAGCGCGCAGTGATGATCTTCCACAGCCCACCCTACAAAACCTGTCTCGATCGCGCTCCGCTCGATGGCCAGATGGTCGATTACGTTCCGATGGATGTCCACGTCGGGAGCATCGCGATCCAGGAATTCATCCAGCAGAAACAGCCCAGGATCACGTTCCACGGGCATGTCCACGAATCTACCCGCCTTACCGGAAGCTGGAAACAGCAGACCGATTCGAGCTGGAGTTTTCAGGCAGCTACCGATTCTGATGATCTTTGCATTATAATCGTTTCTTTAGATAAGCCCGAAATCGCTGATATCAAATATATTACAACTTCATAAATGAATTTCGTTTATCGGGGCAATTTTTAACCCGTTTCCAAAGAATTTTCATCATCAATTTGAGACTGGAAAAATAATTTATCCAGACAAGTGACCATCTGAAAAGGAACTTCTTCCGATTTCACCATTGAGATTTTCCCGCCAAATTTTTTCATGCTTGACAGATTTCCTAACTCTTTTCAGTTTAAGAGATAAGATTCGTATCAAACAAATTTGTGAAAACCAGGTACGATTCCGTATCTAACAGAATAGTAAGTAATTACGACATAGATTTGCTTCGCGGGGGATTCATGTTTCAAAAAATTAGAAAGCGCAACGCACAAGTCGAACCGTTTGACGCCGAAAAGATTACCAGTGCCATCCTGAAAGCCGGTCAGGCAACCAACGAATTTGATCTCGAAATCGCAAAAAAACTAACACTGCGGGTCATGAATCTGACCATGCAGGTCGTGCGCAACGACATCCCATCGGTCGAGCAGGTTCAGGATATCGTCGAGGATGTTCTGCTCGCCTCACCGTACAAGAAGACGGCCAAAGCCTACATCATCTATCGTGATCAGCACGCCAAGATCCGAGAGATCGTTTCGCGCTCTAATGTAAATCTCATCGACCAGTACCTCGAAAAGCTCGACTGGCAGGTGCGCGAAAACAGCAACATGGCATATTCGCTGCAAGGACTCAACAACTACATCGCGTCCGACATCAGCAAGATGTACTGGCTCAACAAAGTCTATCCGCCGCAAATCAAACAGATTCATAGCGATGGCGACGTACACATCCACGACCTTGGTCAGATCTCTGTATATTGCGTTGGCTGGGATCTCATGGATCTCCTGGTCACCGGCTTCAAAGGCGCTACAGGTAAAATTGAAAGCCGCCCGGCCAAGCATTTCCGCAGCGTCCTCGGCCAGATCGTCAATTTCTTCTACACTCTACAGGGCGAGGCTGCCGGCGCGCAGGCGTTCTCAAGCTTCGACACCCTTCTTGCTCCGTTCATTCGCTACGACAATCTGACCTACCCCGAAGTCAAGCAGGCGATGCAGGAGTTTATATTCAACATTAATGTACCTACGCGCGTCGGATTCCAGACGCCGTTCACCAATATTACCATGGACCTCAATCCGCCCAAGCTTTATCGCGATCAGGCTGTGATTGTCGGCGGTGTACCACAGAAAGAAACCTATGCGGACTTCCAGGTCGAAATGGACATGATTAACAAGAGCTTCCTCGAGGTGATGAGCGAAGGCGACGCCAAAGGTCGCGTCTTCACCTTCCCGATCCCGACCTACAACATCACGAAAGATTTCGACTGGGATAGCGACATTGTGCGTGCACTGTGGGAAGCTACTGCGAAATATGGCATCCCGTATTTCTCCAACTTCATCAATTCGGATATGAGCCCCGAGGACGCACGCTCCATGTGCTGCCGTCTTCGTCTGGACACACGTAAGCTCGAAGCACGTGGCGGAGGTCTGTTTGGCGCGAATCCACTTACCGGATCCATCGGAGTGGTCACCATCAACATGCCTCGTATCGCGTACCTGGCGAAGGACGAAGAGGAATTCATGGAGATGCTGGTGCGCAGAATGGATGTCGCCAAGCAAAGCCTTGAAATCAAGCGAAAAGTGCTGGAGAGATTCACGGAGAACGGACTATACCCCTACACCAAATTCTACCTGGCCAAGATCACCGAACGCTTTGGACAGTACTGGAAAAACCACTTTTCCACCATTGGCTTGGTCGGCATGAACGAAGCCTGCCTGAATCTGCTCGGAACCGATATCGGTACACAGGAAGGAACCGAATTCACCGAGCGTGTCATGGACTTCATGCGCGACAAACTGATCGAGTATCAGGAGGAGACCGGCAACAACTACAACCTTGAAGCCACACCGGCTGAAGGCACCAGCTACCGGCTCGCTCGCATCGATAAAAAGCGTTTCGACAACATCATCGTGGCAAATGAATCAGCCGTGCAGAACGGCGCTGAGCCTTTCTATACCAATTCTACTCAGCTTCCGGTCAATTACTCTGACGACGTATTCGAAGCCCTCGACAAGCAGGACGGTATCCAGACCCGATACACCGGTGGAACCGTATTACACATCTTCGGTGGAGAACGTCTTCACAACTATCAGACGGTGCGTAATCTGGTCGAAAAGATCTGCAATAACTACCGGCTGCCCTATTTCACCTTCACACCTACCTTTAGCGTATGTTCCCAGCATGGCTACATCGCGGGTGAACATTCGACCTGCCCGACGTGCAACCGTGATTGCGAAGTCTATTCCCGCGTCACCGGCTATCTGCGTCCCGTTTCGCAATGGAACGACGGCAAGAAGGCTGAATATCAGCTTCGCAAGACTTTCCACATCAAGGAGAAAGAGGCATGATCGGAGGCTTCCAGAGTTTTTCCATGCTCGATTATCAGGACAAGCTCTGTGCAATCGTATTCACTCGTGGATGCAATTTTCGCTGCCCGTATTGCCATAATCCAGAACTGGTCAACGGCTGCCGTCTTGTCGATCCCTTCAAAAAGGATGACGTCCTGGCAAAGCTGGAGAAGCGTAAGGGGAAGCTTGACGCGGTGGTGATCACCGGTGGTGAGCCTACGCTCCATCCTGAACTGCCCGGCTTTATTCGCGACATCAAAGCGATGGGATTCCTGGTGAAGCTCGATACCAACGGTACCAATCCCGGCATGATCTACAAGCTTATCGAGCACAAGCTCGTTGATTACTTCGCTATGGATATCAAAGCGCCGTTCAACAAGTACGATCTCCTTACCGGTGCCAGTGTCGATATCGACAAGATCGCTTCCAGTATAGACCTGATTCGCCATTCGGGTGTGGACTACGAATTCCGCACGACTGTGGTGGACACGCTGCTCGATTCCAATGACGTAAAAGAGATTATCACCATGCTCAAAGGTGTAAAACGATATATAATCCAGAATTTCAACCCGACCAATACTCTCGACGATACCATCATGAAGCCGTTCAGCGAGAATTCGGTCAATCATCTGCGTGAGTATGGAATTACGCAGTTCGAAGAATTCATGATTCGGTGAGGTCAATAGAATGAAACGGAGATTCCGCGTCGATATCTCGCTCCCGGTCGATCGTCTTTTTTTTGATCTGGTCGTCTCGATGGAGAACTCACATCTGGATAAGGACACGTTCCAGAAGGCAATGGAAGCAGATGAAAAGCTCATGCCACTTGATATCTGGATCGACGAACACCTTGAAAGCATGATTCTCGGTAACCGTTTTGGGATTGTTGAACCGGCATTGCCGCCTTCGTTCCGCTTGAGTGTCAACGAAGACCTCGATAAGAGCGAAACCGTTCCCGCGTTCCCCGAATATGCTACACGCTGGCTCACCAATCCTGATAGCCTTCACGCCTCCATCCTGCAAGCCCTCTCTGATCGTACTGAAGAAATCGACCAGTCTTAAAAGAAGCTAACCGCTCGAATTCATCGTTCACAGATTAACCCAATTGCATTATCAACATACTCTCGTAACAACATCACATATTTGTCGTTTTGAAGATGATATTATTTTTTGGAGGTATCATGTACAAACAGGCTGAGAAGAATGGTGTAACAATATGGGTTCGCGAGGATTTACACAACCGCCAGAAGGAATTCTGCATGTGCTGGGATTGCAAGAAGTTCAAGCCCGAAGCAGAAGATAAAGGCTGCCCGATCATTCATCAGGTGCTAACGCTTGCTGCTGAGAAGAAAATCGTGTTGCCGGTGTGGGAATGTGCGGAATTTGAGTTAAAAGACTAATCCGAATCAGTAACGTTCGACATTTCGCGATCCACAAACAGATCGATATCGATAATGAATTCGAGGAGCGCGTAGTCGATACCCTCTTTTATCTGGGCGATGGAAGTTTCATCGCCCTCAACTGGTATCTTGAGATTTACAATGATCGGCTTATCCCAGGTCTTTTCATGATTCTGGATGGATAGCTTGGCGACAATCCCGAGTTCATAGAGGAAATCGCGAGTTCCTTTATTGAGGTACTCTGTTTTACTGATGAATTTATCGAACCGAACATGGATAACGCCATCCGGTTCTTCGCTGTCACCTATGAATTTGTAGTCAGCCCAGCGCGTGAGAGTGGAATCGAGTGCTGACCAGAAGCCGAATTCATAATAATGACCGCTGGGCGCTTTGATGCTGACCATTTCCGCGTCCTCATACGGCTCAAGCTCGATACGGTAATTGAGGTCAATCGTATTGAACGTATCCAGCGCTTCCTGCGGAAGACCCGTCCTGATTGGAACCGAATAAATATCCGGTGGTATAAAAATCGCGCATCCTGCCACGGCAAGAATGGCCAAACACGCGCCAAGGCATCTTAAACTCATCGATCGAGCCACCTCTGTAATTGATTATGAACCTTCTTGGGCTCACATTTCTCAAGTATAATATGATGGCATCGGTTGAATAAGGCAAAATCTTTCAATGCTTGCGCTAACGATTGCAGAAACTCGGAAGCAACAGCGACATCCGGCTCGAAGACGACATTGCGTAGAAGTAGCGTTTTCTTCGGGCGATCCGCTTTGGGATCGATCCGACCCATGAACACGCCGTTGTAAAGGATCGGTGTAGTGAAATAACCGTAAATCCTCTTCGCTGCCGGGACATAGCACTCAATCTTGTAATCGAATCCAAAGAGCTTCAGCAAACGATCGCGCAGGATGATGCTGTTATCGAAGGGAGAGAGCAGTATACAGCCATTATGCTGTGTATTCATCAACATGTTATCATCCAAAGAATCAGGCAACACGAACCACGTATCCTTGAGCGACTCGACAGATACATGTACGATTTCACCGGCTTTCATCATCTCCTTGATCGCCTTTCGGATAACCTGTTTCGAAGTGATAGGAAGATGATCGAAGATATCTTTCTCTGTGCAGATCCCGTGTGCTCTGAGTGCAGTCCTGACAAGGAATCGACCCAGTTCATCGTCCGTAGGAATCGTTGTATCGACCGAATCGGGAAGAACTCGTTCTGTGAGGTCATAGACTCGCTGGAATTTATCGCGACGTGTTATCATAAGTTCGCCACTCCAGAAAAGCAATTCCAGCGCTCGTTTTGCAGGCTTCCAGTCACCCCATCCACCAGTACGTGAATTACGTTCGTCCTCGAAATCCTTCGACCCGAGCGCACCATCTTTCCTGATACGATCCAGCACTTCCGTCATAATCACGTCATGGGTATCAATGCCCAGCCATTCGCGCGCGCTTTTACGGAATTTACGCTTCATGAGGGGGATATAGTATCGATAATCCTTCATTGGCAGGATGCTGGCAGCATGGCCCCAATATTCGAACACGGCACGGTCAGTTTCCTGTAAAGCATCGAGATGCGCGTGTTCATAGTCGTTATTTCTGGTCCATTGCGTGTGATGATGAGCACGTTCGATCACGGAAATAGTATCGATCTGTACGTAGCCGAGATGCTCGATTGTTTGCTGTGTAAGATCCTTACCTGTTGCTTTCAGCGTAGGAAACTGGCTGTTAAGCGCAAGATTACGGGCAGAAGCGATATCAATCGTCACTGGCATCAGTCGGTATCTCTCCGGCCTTAGTAAGTGCGATTCGTGTCAGGATGGGGCCGATAATCTCGAAGAAGATGCAGGTCGCGGTGACGGTGGTGATGACGATTGCTCCGATGTGCGCACCACGTGTCATTTCTCCGGATGCTGTCTCAACCATCTTTCCGACGTGAGTAAATTCGTGTTTGACAATCAGCGCTAGACCGATCGCCACACCTGCCTGCGAGAGGATACCCATACCGGTGTAGTTTCGGATTTTCTTTTCCACCTTACCCAGATAACCGCCCAGGTACGAACCGCCCATCAGTCCAGCAGTGCGCAGGATAATATAAACGATTCCCAGTAATCCAAGCGCAGGAAGGTTGGAAAGGTGAAGATGCGCGCCTGCGAGCGTAAAAAACAGCAGAAATAGAAGAGGCATGATCAAGGGAAGACGATCGTGAATCTTCTGTACCAGCGCGTGTTGCTGGGTGTTGACGATCAACATTCCGAGTATCATATTGGTCAGGATCACTGAAAGATGCAGCATTTCGCAAAGACCAGTGGAAAGAAATACATATCCGAACAGGAGCAGCATCACATCGGTGGGATTCTTAAGACGTCTTGACATGATGGCGAAGAGCCAACCTGCCGCGATACCAACCAGGATGCTGAACGCGATTTCCATCACCGGACTCATGAGCAATTGCATCAACCCGATATCATCAGCGCCGCCCTCACGATCAAGGATCATCCTCGCGAATGAGGCCGCAAAACCGAAGATGATGATTCCGAGGCCATCGTCGAACCCGACAACCGCATAGAGCGTCTTGGTAAGGCTACCACGAGCACGGTATTCCTGGATGACCGCCACGGTTCCGGCCGGAGCACTCGCCGGTGCTATCGCACCGAAGACCAGCGCTAGGGGAAGATCGCCTGTGAATAGGTACAGTCCGGTAAAAACGATAATAAACGCGCCGAACGATTCCATCAGGATGATCCAGATGATACCCATGCCCAGCTTCTTCAGGCTTGAGAATTTCAGTTCAAGTCCGATACTCACGGCAACGAAACTGAGCGCGATCTCGGTAATGAAGCTGAGGTGGTGCTGCACAGACTCTGTGAGGATGTTCAGTAACGACGGCCCCAGGAGCACCCCAAGTATCATATATCCGATCAGAGACGGTAACTTCAGATAGCGGATATTCTTGCCTGCATGATATGCAACGATGATTACGATACCGATAATTACGAACGTTGAAAGATCAAGATGTAGCATCTACCGTCCTTTTTCGATTATCTTGTTAAAAATGAGCTTCCTTTCAGCAGATCGCTTAGTCGGAAGCTCCAAACTTATTTATCCTGTGATTTGTAGGGATCGTATGTGATTTCACCAGCTTTTTGAAGCGCGATTTTAGCCAGGATCGGGCCGATAATACCGAAGATCACACTTGTTGCTGTAATCGTCGTAATGACCGATTGACCGATCAGCGCACCATGCTTGATCATCTCGCCGTTCAGCCGGGAACCATGCCACCGAGGTTGGCGAAGTCGTTTTTTATAACTAGCGAAAGACCGATCGCTACACCAGCCTGCGCAAGGATGCCCAGACCAAGGTATTTTTTAATCTTCTCTTCGACCTTCCCGGCCATGCCTCCGAAATACGCACCACCGATAAGCCCTGCACTACGTGCCAGCAGATAGACGATACCGAGAACACCCAGCGCTGGGAGTTGGCGCACCTGAAGGTTTGCACCTCCAAGCGTAAAGAATAGCAGGAACAATAGTGGCATGATCATCGGAAGACGATCGTAGATTTTGCTGACCAGTGAATGCGGCTGAGTGTTGACCACAATCGCGCCAACGACCATGTTGGTCAGAATCACAGAGAGACCAAGCCATTCGCACAGTCCGGCAGACATGAACATAAATCCAAACAGGAGAATCAACACGTCTCCGGCGGTTTTCAGGCGACGAGCCATGATGGAGAAGAGCCAGCCAAGCGCTCCACCGATCAGAAAGCTCAGAACCACCTCTTTGAATGGCTCAAAAAGCAACATCATGACATCGATTTCTCCACCACCAGCCTCTCTCACAAGAAGAGTACGGCAGATCGACGCGGTGAAACCGAAGATAATGATTCCCACACCGTCATCCAGACCGACAACCGCATAAAGCGCTTTGGTAAGGCTACCCTTTGCTTTGTATTCTTCAATGACAGCGACGGTACCTGCCGGTGCGCTCGCTGGCGCGATCGATGCGAAGATCAGCGACAAGACAAGGTCACCTGTCAGCGGGTACAGCACAGCAAAAACGATGACGAATGCGCCTACGCACTCGAAAAGGATGATCCAGAGAATACCGGCACCCAACTTCTTAAGCGCTGAGTATTTCATTTCCAGACCGATACTGATCGCGACGAAGCTCAGCGCGATGTTGGTGATGAATTCGAGCTTATCCTGTAATGCAAACGGGAGAAGATTGAATAGCGATGGTCCCAACAGTACGCCAAGAATCATGTAACCGATCAGCGCCGGCATCTTGATCCATTTCATGTTCCTGCCAAGATAGAATCCGGCAACGATCACGAAGCCCAGCGTCAAAAGCACTGGAATATTGACTGTTTCGGGTATCATGATGCACCCCTACAGGTTAAGCCAGCCGTTCAGATAGACAAGGCTCTGAACGGTAAGCAAGATCCCGGCTTCTTCCGGGTAAGACTCGACGATCATATTGATCTTGCGGATCAGATCGTTGGAAAGCGCTTTATCGATGGTAGCCACGATTATGCGGTGAAATCCCCTGGTCTCCTCTGTCCAGAAGCTCGCAAAGAGCGGGAGGGAGTGGAGGTAGTTCTGCGCGTCGTTGGCTTCCACAATCGACATACAGCAATTAGGCGTTTCCGCCATCAGTTCAAGCAGATCGATAAAGGCATCCTCGTTCTGCACGTGAAGATGCAGAAGGTTGTATTCCGTCGTCTTTTCACCCTTCTTCGGAGCGGGAATATGCTTCAGGAAGCGTTTGATGAGCTCTTGTGAAGATGTCGCGCCGATCATCTCGTGTACCGCGTTTTTCTTACGGAAAACGCTGGAAAGCGCGCTCAAGATTCGGATGTGCTCGTTACGCTTACTGGAAGGGGCGATGATATAGGCGATCAAACGAACTTTCTGATCGTCGAGTGAATCGAATTCCACACCATCAGGGATGGTCAAGAATCCAATTACAAATTGATCGATATCGTCAATCATGCAGTGCGGGATTGCGATTTCGTTTCCAAAACCGGTTGAACCTTGTTTCTCACGTGCGACCAGGCGATTGTAAATCTGCTCTTCATCGTGGTTCTTAAGAACAGGATGCTGTTTCGCCAGCTTTGCGATCTCACGCAGAGTTGCTTCCTTATTAGCCGGTTTCCGGTTGATTCCGATACATTCGGTTAGAACTTTGCTGAATTGTTCCATATTGCACCTCGTATTTTTAAGGTATCAAAACGACAAAATCAGGCCGTGTTTTTTTGTCAACTTATCCCGATTAGATATCCAAAGGAAATGCAACGCCCTTATATAAAAGCAAAAGACCGGTATCAATACAGATACCGGCCCTTTGTTGGCTGGGGAAATTATTCTTGAATCGCAGAAATCCGATAGAACATCTTTGCTTCGGTGACTGAACCGCTCCAAGTGGTTTCGGTTGTTTCGCCATTCGGAGCAGTACTGAACTCGCCATCAGGCGTAGAGGCGAATTTAACCACATAGAACGTTGCACCAGGAACGGCATCCCAGGTAATTTCAACAATTCCTTCTGCAACGGTAAGCTGAACTCCGCGCGGTTTGCCAAGCTCCGGTTCGCCTTCGCGTACAAGGTAGAACTGCGTTCCATTCATACCATTGAGCGGATTTTCATATACCGCCTCACCGGTTTCAGAATAGACACTGTATGCACCCTGTCCAATTATGTATTCATCGAAATTTCCATCTGTGCGAGTTCCAAGACATATGTTCGTCGGGTCATAATCGTCCATATCCGTGAAAGAATCGTTGATTCCGACGGTCATTGTTACATCAGGCATTGTGCTGCCGTAGTAGTATAAGATGCGTGTGGGATCGTCGAAGACCTCATTGTAGCGCTGGCGTCGGGAGGTTGTCTCCGGGCACATCGTGATATAGAATGTTCCGTCGGCAGCCACGGGGAACTCGAAGGACATATCGACTTCCGGGCAGTCCAGCGTTCCGGCTACAGTTGGGGCCTGATAGACGTGTGTGATATTCTCGCCAAGGATCAGCGGAGAATTGACCCAGGTTGCTCCATTAATGGTCCCATCCCATTTACGGGTGGCATCGTAGACCGTTGTGCCTTCACCATAGTTCATCTTCCAGTAGCCACTCAGATTTTCCGAATTGACCGATGGCTGATCATGCATGCCAAGGCGGATTTGATCGGCTGTACGAACGCAGCTCCAGACGCGGAATTCATCCATGCAACCATTGAAACAATATGCATTCCCTGCACGTGAGCCGATATAGAACGGGCTGTTGGTGTGGGCGGGATACGTCGTAAGGGAATTCGTACCGTGGTTGGTCAATGTCACTTCGGTACCGTTGATATACATCGCGGCGGTGCCGTTGTATGGATCGTAGGTACAGGCGAGGTGTGTCCATTCGCCATCGACGAACGTGTCGGCCGGCGAATCGAGAAATACATGATAAGCTGGAATAAATCGGATGGTATTACCATTCAGGTGAATCTCGTAGTTCTCGTAATCGCGAGCGCAGATAAATAGCGGTGCAGAAGTGAAATCCGGTCGCATGAACCACAGCTCGATCGTGTATGCCAAACCGCAGAAGCTTGTATCTGCCGGAACGGATATATTCTGATTACTTCCGGAGAATTGGATCGCATATTCACCGTTCTCAATTACATCGCCTTCACCAGACCATTCGACGCTTACCGAAGGCTGGAGCGGATCGTTCGAGGTGATCTCTACGGTACCGCTTTGAGGACCTACCGCAGTCGGATGGTACTTCAGTTGAAGATGGTAGGTATAACCAGCCTCACAACTCGCCGAGTACTCATAAACGTCGTCTCCTGCGCCATCTGTGATGGTAACCAGAGAATCGGAGGTGATCGTCCAGTTCAGATCCGAATAGCCGGTATTGGTTATTTGCAGCCATGCCTCACCCGTGGAGCCCAGAAATACGGTTCCGAAATCGAGTGTCGTAGTATTGAGGTCGATGCTGGGGGATGACGGATCTTCCTGACGGGTGATGATGAACTGCTGCGCATTCTGGAGCGTGGATGTCAATGGGAAGGTCGCCTTGTCGGTTGCAGCACTGACGCTGCTCGCACCTGTGACATCATTGAAGTTAGCGATACCGCGTGCATCGCGACCGTAGAGACGGATATTGTCGTAATAAGTCTCATCAGTCAGTGTCATATTACCAAATGCCGAGAAGGTTACGCTTCCTGCCAGATTACTGCTTCCATAGGCCTGGATGATACGAGTGTTGTCGTTGAAAACCGTGAAGCATCCGGTAGGTGGATTGACAGGTGCACCATACAGATAGGTATATACGATATCCTGGCTGTCAGAGGAAGTGAAATCGAAGTAAATGTAGCTACCGGAGCAGTCAAGAATACCTCCATCAGCCGGTGCGACATAGCTTTCACTCCAACCGTTTCCGAAAACGAATCCCGGATCGATACGGTCACTGTCATTGTAGTATTGAAGCTGTGCATGACGCTGATTGATTTCCTCCAATAATGCAGAGCCCTCAGTTTCGTTGCAGCGCCAATAGGCGAGCAATCCGGTACTTGGCAGAGATAATGTAAGGTGTTTGTTTTTACGAATATCGTTCGCGCTACGGACTGATGACCAGATTCGGATTTCGTCTATCGCTCCGAAGAAAGGAAATGTGTTATCACTTCTTTTTCCGAAGCGTGTGTTACCGAGCGGTGTAGGGATCGGAGAAGAGATCGAATTGTAGCCAGACTGGATATAGGGCGTATCTACGCCGTTTATATATATCTTCGCGTAGGAGTTCGTCGGATCGTAAACGAAAGCCAAGTGCGTCCATGTATCAAGCACAATTGAGTTCTCCGGTGTGCTAAGGTAAACGCCGATGGTAGGAATGATCATAAGAGAATTATGCTCGAGATCCAGATGTGCTTCGAGTACTTCCATACTCGAACTCGTCAGAAATTGAATTTGCCCACCGCCGCTATAGGCGTTGAACCACATTTCCATCGTGACCGCCGATCCTGCTGCAAAGTTAACAGGCTGGAAGGTCTTTGCATAATCGTTGGTACCGTTGAACTGGACCGACTTTGCGCCGATAGTTTGCGCGACAGCTGATCCATGTAGAGATACATTCACAAATGGGGTCTCGGGATCGTTGCTAGCAATAGAGAATGACTCACCGGTAAATACGCATTCTTCCGTCGGCGCGAAATAGACTTCGACTATCTCGGAACCACCGTCTTCGCCCACAGTGCCGGAGCATGTCTGGGTTACAGCACCATTGATGACAAAGTGGAACGGCGCTTCTATGGTAATATCGTATTCGAGCGGCGCTGTTCCATTATTCGTAATCGGGAGATCTACCGTGGTGACCTCGCCGATATAGTTTTGACCGAAATCTAGCGATGTGCTATCCAGATGTATGATCGGAAAAACAGGATTGTTCTGGCGCGTGATAATCATCTGCTGCCCAACAGGAACAGCGGTCAATCCGCCATAGGTCACCTGATTTGTAGCCGCATTGACATTCATCGCACCGACATAATTAGTGAATGAAGCAGATGTGTTTGCGTTTCTGCCGTTTGACCGGGCATTATTCGGATTTGCTTCGTCATCAGAAGTGAGATCTTCAGAAAGCGTATAGGAAATGTCACAAGTCATCTGGTCACTGCCGAAGGTCTGGATCACCCACGTTTGTGCATCGAACACGGAGAACTGTCCGGTTGGGGGATTGAGCGGAGCGCCATCCAGACGGGTAACGCTGAATATTTGTCCGTTACCGTTGGAGACGTTCAGCGAGACACCCGTATTGGAGCTGGTCACGACGCCACTTCCGTATGGAACGGTCAGGCATTCAGCTACGCCGGTACCAAACGCGAAGTCCGGAGCGACACGCTGCGACGCATCGTAGTTGTACATCTCAAAGTAATTCAGCCAGACCGGGTCATAAAGGAATTTGCTTTCCACTTCGTCGCATCGCCAATAGGATATGAGATTTGGCTGTGGCAGCGCAAGCGGCAAATGCTTGTTGTTGCGAATCTGTTCGGCCGTGCGTTCACAGCTCCAGATGCGGATTTCGTCCATCGCTCCCGAGAATGGATATACTATTCCGGCGCGAACACCCAGATAGACATTGTCGAGCGAGGTCGAGATCGGTGTTGTCAGAGGATTATATCCGTTGTTCGTGACATTCATCCCGACGCCGTTGATGTATATTCCGGCAGTCCCGCTACCTGGATTATATACGCAAGCGAGATGCGTCCAGCTATTCATGCTGATCGTACCGGGATCCGTATCGAGAAAGACGCCGGTGGTAGGAATGAAACGAAGATTGTTGTTTGTCATGTCCAAATGAATTTCCAGCTTCTCCGATCCAGAGCTTGTGAGGAACTGAATACCGTTGCTTCCGGTAACCTTGAACCAGGTTTCGATGGTTACCGTGCTGTTAGCGCCGATGGGCAACGGGGCTTTCGATTCGCCCCAGTCGTTCGTACCATTGAACTCTATTACATTGGAACCCGTAGCCGGATACAAGCTTGAAGCAGAGAGTATTATATTCACAACATCGTTATTGGGATCGTTCGAGGTCATTGGAAAGAGGCTTCCGATGTAGTTGTATGGCGCTAGCGGATGGTAATAGATATCGATGCTCTGCGAAGCACCCGTTCCCAGTGTTCCGTTATAGGTGGTATAGGGGAATCCGTTGATGTCCATATACATGTATGTCGAGACGGAGAACGAATATTCGAGTGACAGGCTGCCGGTATTGGTCACGGTCAACGTATTGAGTGCGTAGTCGCCGACGAAGATCGTACCGAAATCGAATGAGGTCGCGCTGAGTGTAAGTTCGGGAGCTCCGGCGGATATTTGGACATCGTCGATGCCAAATTCGAGCAATGCCCCGGTGTTGTTCAGCATGTAGCAAAGAAAGCCGATGTAGATTTGTGGCTGCGCTTCCGGATAGAACACATGTTGTTGCGGGTGCCATGTATCCACTACTTCAGACATCACTTCTGTTATCGCGTTCCAGGTGCTGCCGTCATATGAGTATTGCGGCTGAAACATTCCCATATCAACCATCTCCGGATCGATGTCTTGATAGAGCATGTAATCGATGATCAACGGTGCGCCGTTCAGACCGGATATATCGATCGCCGGTGTCGATACGACCACCATGTCTATCGAACTTGGGGTGCTGTTTGAAAGGTCAAGCTTGTAGTTGCTGTTGTAGCCGGGGGAATTGACGCCCCACGCGGATCCGGTCATCGAAAAGTTGAACCAGCCAGCAGGAAGGCCACCGCCTTCGAAATTTTCTTGTAATAGTGTGTAATCAGCCATCAATGACAGGCTGATCATCAGCAACCCAAGAAGTAGTACTAAGTTCTTCATAGTTCCTCCTGATTATATTATTTGTTTTCTTATCTCATCGTGATTGTTGAGATTGATATCTCCGTTCCTCTTGGAACTCAAGGAAGGTCACAAGCGTCTCGAAGTCTGGAACCCAGGTCGCCGCACCATTTTCGAGTACCTTTTTCATCTGCTGGATATCGCCACCACAAACGATCTGCATCGCCTGCTTTGCGTGCATCATGATCTCCCTGTAGATGGGAAGATCCTGTTCACTGCTTATATTGAGCACGATGAAACGAAATGAGTAGTTTCGCACAAGATGAAGAGCTTCCTTCACAGAAGTCGCCAGGAAAACAGATCCATCGACGATCTTTTGCAAATACTCAAGAAGCTCCGACGTTATACCGTTCGAGCCGATCAACAAAATATTCATAATCGCTCCAATTTTGATTTACCGGCTATTAATACATTTCTTGTGCCACCCCCGTAACATCATTATTTATCAGTAGGTTAAAAACAACGGGTATAAAAAATCGGATGTATAATATCAAAATGCATAAAAAAACCTGACGCAAACGTCAGGCATGTAGGTATGATATGTGCTTAAGAAACTTATATATAATTAGTTACGACATACTCCATTAATTTCTCCAAATCGTCATATCTGACGTTTTCGTCAGGTTATCTGGAATCGAGTGGGAATTCCGTACTTCACAAGACGGCGCTCTACAGACTTTGAGGTAATGCCCAGCAATCGCGCGGCAGCAGCCTGATTGCCGCTCGTCAATTCCAGCGCACGACGAACTGCTCGTTCCTCCAGATCAGCAAGATTGAGCGTATCGTCGGATGTTGTGACCTTAGCCAGTGATTTTGCGTGGATCTCGATATGTTCAGGCTGCAATGTGCTGCTCTCGCAGAGAATAACAGCCTTTTCCGCGAGGTTTTTTAGTTCGCGGATATTTCCAGGGAACGAGTATCCCATGAGTATCTCGATAACAAGTGGATCAATTCGACGGATCGACTTATTCATAGCCTTCGAGAAGTAGGAAATGTAGTGCTCGAACAAGATGGGGATGTCCGATTTTCTCTCTCTGAGCGGTGGGATGTGGATTACGAATGCCGCCAGACGATGGTAAAGATCCTCACGGAACTTGCCTTCGTTTACCAGGTCGGTGAGATTCTGGTTGGTGGCAGATATGATTCTGACATCGACAGCAATCTGGTTACGTGCCCCCACGCGGATGACATTTCGCTCTTCCAGGACGCGTAGCAGCTTGATCTGCTGATCAATGGGCATGGTTCCGATCTCATCCAGGAACAGTGTTCCACCGTTTGCGACTTCAAACCACCCCGGTCTGGCTGTAACCGCGCCAGTGAAGGCCCCCTTCTCATACCCGAAAAGCTCACTTTCGAAAAGGGTGGAGGATATTGCGGAAGAGTTCACGCCATGAAAGAATTGTTTCGAGCGACGGCTGGCATCGTGGATTGCACGTGCAATAAGCTCCTTACCCGTACCGCTTTCGCCAATAATCAGCACTGTTGTGTTATCTGTCTTGGCGACTTTCCCTACCATGTTCAGGATTCCCTTCACCTCGTCGCTGTCACCGATGATCTTACGACCAGCTATCTCGATAAAGCGCTCCTGGATAAAATCGAGGGATCGTTCGCTTTTCCTTAGCTTACGTAGTGTTTCTTCGATGCATGCTTTCTGCTCTTCGATCTGCCGGTTTTTCTCCAATAACTCGACATTCTTCAGACGATAGATCTCCGCTTCTTTTTTCTGGGTTTCCAGGTCGAATCGTGTCTGCGCTTCAGCCAGTTTCGCTGCGCGTTCTTCCTTATATACTTCTATTGCATGGTTGTACTTCTCGCTCTGATATTTGCACGCACGCTCGAAATCGCCCAACTCGATGTAGCAAGCGGAGAGAATTTCATTCATATCGTGCAGCAGCCCCTTGCGATGGATTTCGATCGCCGATGCCTGCATGCAGTAATCGATCGCTTCGTTATACCGTTCCTCTAACAGATAGGTATATGCCAGCGCAAGCAGCGATGACGCCACATTGTCATTATGTCCCAATTCTCTGCGTATCTCCAGGGACCGTTCGAAAAATGATCGCGATTTCTCATAATCACCCTTTTCCCGGTACACAAGCCCCAGCGTATGCAATGTGACATGAATGAGATTGATCTGGTTGTATTTCTCCTTGATTTCCAGCGATTCAAGCAACACCGTTATTGCTTGATCCAGTTTCCCGAAATCCTTGCACAGAGCTCCCATCATATTGAGGGCTTTGGACAGTTGAATTTCTTTCCCATTCTCACGGTAGAATGAAATGGCGTTCTCAACGAATTGAGCCGCGTTACCGAGTTCGTTCATCTCAATATAAACCTCAGCGATATTGAGGTTGCAACTCGCCACGCCGGTCAAATCTCCGATTTCCTCGCGAATCTTCATGGATTTGAAGCAACATTCGAGCGCTTTATCAAACTCGCTAAGCTGAGTATACGAGTTCCCCATATTGTTATACAGTACGCCGATGACATACGGCTTCAGCGTTTCTTCCCTGCCTTCCAGGGCGTATTGTTGCCAGTAGATGGCACGGTGGTATTCGTTTTTTGTACGATAAATGGTGCCAAGTGCATTGCAGACGTACATCAATTCGGGAATCATTTCATGCTCCGATAAATACGGGACACAGTGCTCGAAATTGGAAATCGCCTCGTCAAAACGATGTTCACTGAAGGAAATCGCACCTTTCACAATTTCGACATATTCGACCGGGCATTCCTGCTTTGCATAGTAATTCTCTAAAAGCGATAGAATCTCGTTCGCTTGCACAAGTTCTTTGCGACCCGCTAACTTCGTTCCTGCTTCAATTAAATCAAGCGGTGTCATTTCATTTATATTCTGTGTTTGCTCTTTTTCCGGCATTCGGTTCCTCCACCGAAATTGATTAGAAACCATTTTCCAATTGTGTGGTACCGTCAAGCTATTTCAAGAAATACGGGTGTGAGAATGTCTTGACATCCTCGATGATGAGTTCCTAAATTAACACAGATGGAGGTTTGACCATGAGGTACACAATATTTACATTGTTCTTTTTAGCATTGATTCTGACCGCTTGCAACGACAGCACAGGAACCAACACCGCATTCTCTTGCGAAGTCACGCTCCGGAACGCCGACGGCGCACCATTGGAAAACTACCGGATCCAACTTACCTCGCTCAATAAATACGACGGTGAATCGATCGTCATTGCCGAGCGCGACATTAATGATCCCAATGATATTACCCTGACCATCGCCGATTACTGGGGCAATTTCGTGCGAGAAATCGAGTATGAGGATAATGGAGAACACTCGCTGGCATGGGACGGAAAAGATGAGGACGGTGAAACCGTCATAATGGGGCTATACAAGTACTGGCTGAAATCCTGGAATGATGGCGTTGTCGAATATGAAAAGCAAGACTTCATATACCTCCTCTACGGAATCGAGGAAGACAATCCCGGCATACTCACCACTTCCGAGCAGGGCTCAGCAATGTTCACGAATATCATCCCGCTGCCGGGCATCTATTGCACGGAGCAAGTTCCCGCCTATGGTGAGAACGGTGAGGCCATCGGTTTTCTTGATCTGTCTCCTAACAGCTATATCATCGTACAGGCTCCCGACGGAGAAATCCGCTACACCCAGCGCGAGATGACAGACGGCAAGAACAGCTTCACCATTACGTGGGAGGAGTTGACTCCCGAGGCAGAAGAATAGTTCATGAAACTGATGATTATCGTCACTGTACTGTTTTGTTTTCTGCTCATGGCCTGCGAAAAAGAAAAGACCGTTACCGAAATCGTGGAAGTCGAAGTACCCGAAGCGCCATTCTCATGCGAAGTGCTATTGCAGAACGAATTGGGTGAGCCACTTGACGGATATCTGGTACAGCTTTCGTCCTACAATGTGTACAGCCTGAGCTTACGCCCGGTTACGCAAATTCGTTTCACAATCGATGACTACGGATTCGGCTCCTGTCCGACGAAGCTTGTCATTACCGATTATTGGGATCGATTCGTCAGTATGCCGATCGACGAAAATCTGCCTTCGGGAGCCCACTCCCTGATATGGAGCGGTAGAAATTATCTCGGCGAAACTGTTGAGCAAGGCGTGTATAAAGGGCATCTAACCGTTTGGTGGGAGGATGCAATCGCCATGCAGGATACGCTGTATGTTTACCTCCTGCAATGCATCGGAGATAATGTACCCGGTGTCAGAACCACAACTTCAGATGGCTTCGCAATGTTTGACGACATTCAGCCCCTGCCTGGTCTTTACTGCACCTACGCCTTTCCCATGATCAATGAATACGGAGAATTCGAAGGCTATATGAACCTCTCTGCCAACAGTTTCATTTTCGTCCAGGACACAGAAGGTGATGTGCGTTACACTCGAAAGGAAATGATCGACGGAGTAAACAGCTTCACTATTACGTGGGAAGAGATGACGACGGTTTATTGAACTATACAGATGACCGCGATTGATCCGTTAGTTCATTTGGTTTTTCTCGATCGGATTGATAACGAAGTGCACGCAGGAATCAATAAAATGGATCGGTACAAAATGAAAACAGAAAGAACAGACAACCAACTGAAAGTATTCCTCGCCGGTCGAATCGACTCTTTCACAGCGCCAGCGCTGGAAGCCGATCTCATAAAAGAGGTTGAAAACAACGTACGGCTGGTAGCAGACCTTGGCGATCTTCGATTTATCTCCAGTGCCGGGCTGCGCGTACTGCTCGCCGTTCACAAGAAGCTGGCCGCGAAAGGAAGCTTGAGCATCATCAACGTACCCGCCCCCATAATGGAGATATTCACCACCACAGGCTTCACAGATATCATGCATATCGAGCCGATGTTGCGTCAGGTGTCCATCGCTGGGTTGGAGTGCATTGCGCGTGGGGTGACGGGCGAGTGCTATCGGGTGGACGATGAAACGCTGCTCAAACTGTATTTCGAACACGTTTCGGACGAGATTGCGGAAAGAGAAAAAGCATATGCGCGCGCCGCCTTCGTAGCCGGACTGCCTACGGCTATTTCATATGATATTGTGGCTCATGAACGGCGTAAAGGTATCCTGTATGAGATGCTCAACGCGAAGACTCTTTCGCAACTGATCGTGGAAAACCCCGATAGGCTGGAAGAGCTTGTTCGTATGTTTTCCGACGTATGCAAGCTTATTCACACCACAAAAGGAAACCCTGCTGTTTTCTCCAGAACCCGTGATGCCTGTCAGAAAGCTATTCAAACAGTGGACTTCCTCGATGATAAGCAGCGCTCATTGATCTTGGAGAAGGTCCTCGCTATACCGGAAGTGGACACTTGCGTTCACGGAGACCTTCACACCAGTAACATACTTATACAAGACGGTGAGCCTCGTCTGATTGACCTGGGTGACTTCTCGCTGGGCCATCCCATGTTCGATGTGGGGCAAATTTACAACATCTTCTATTGCAGCCGGCAAACACATATATCGGAACGCGCCGTAGGTATGGAGCCAGAGCTGGCGTTTCGGGTATGGGAGCTGTTCGAGCGCTATTACTTCGATTCGCCAGACGAGGAACAACGCGAGGATATCCGTCAGCAGGCGTTTTTCTTTGGGTGCCTGCGACTGTTCATGTTCTACGAAGCTTTCGGCAGAGACGAGAACATGAAGAACTGGCTGGTACACAAATATCTTCCAACGCTGTAAATAAATGCGATACAATGTTATGGGGTATCGTTACATCAAACGCCAAAGAGTCATCTGAAATAACGGCTTCAATAACTTAAGGACTTTATAATCACTGTAAATAATTCCTTACGGAAAAAGATATTGACGCATGAATCCAGACAATTCAAGTACAGTCTAAGTTTTTCTCAGGAGGTTTACTATGAAAATAACCATTATAATCGCGCTATTCCTATTCGCCGCAATGCTGACGGCGGACGAAATCGTCTTTAAAACACCCGGCGGGGAAGTCAGTGTAGAGATATCCGGTACAACGCAAAATGGAACGGTATCGTCCGGTCAGATCGTCGAGAATATCGGGCTCAAGCTGGAAGAATTGGAATCGCTCTACAAGGATAAACTCGGGCGAACCGGCGACATGAAGGCAAAGAAGCTTATGGACGAGATTTTCGCCATGCTGGGAAGCCTGCCAACCGACGAACATGTTCAAGTTACCACGTCAAGCAGTTCGACCACATCGAGCATTTCGTTGAACGTCAACTTCAACGACACGACGGATGAACCGGTTATTTCGGAGACATCCGCTCCTACCTCACAAGCAATGAATGAAGCCGATTTCTCCAATCTCCTGAACCAGATTCGGAACGAAAGTTTTGCGGACGACCAACTCAATGTCATCCGGTCGGCTGCCAAACGCAATCATTTCACCGTGGATCAAACCGTGCGTGTTATCACCGTCCTGACCTATTCCGACGACCAGATCGCCGCACTGCGTCTCCTTTATCCGATGGTTGTCGATCGTGAGAATTCGCACAATATCATCTCAGCCTTCACCTACAGCGACGACAAGGAAGAAGCACAGGAGATTATCAACCAGTAATAGAACGCATCAATGCAAGCGGCTGCGTTTGATCAGATAGTTCATCAGATTTTGTTCGAAGGGCGTATCGGTGGTAATAGGATTGTATTCCACGCGGTATTCGTGGCATTTCTGTTTGATGTAATCGGCCACGCCGTGGAATTGCTCCAGGTAATCCTTGCGAATCTGCCAGGGGAACACCGTGATCTTCTCGCCCGTCTCCGCATCGACAAACTGCGTTTTAGCGAATAAACCCTATTAAAAACCATAAGTCATATCAAGTAAATGTTAATTGACGGTAAAATTTCCTTGACGTGCTAATTGCATTTCTGCTTGATTGAATTTACGGGGATAAACTTATGGATCAATTAATCAAATCAATATTTCAAGGTAGTCTGTCTCTTCTTATCATGGTTTTGATAGTTATGGTTACTGTGCATCTTGTCAAGGTTGCATTCAGTCTTTGGTCAAGTATCGGTCAACGGAACGATAACCGAGCAGATAACCTCACAAATCTTTATATTGAAATCAAGTCACAAATCTTTGTTGATAACAAGCTTGATTACGAGCGACTACTGAATGTGTATAATATCGATATATATCACAAGTTTTTAACGCATTACCGGCCATTGCGGCGATCACAAATCCAGCATGAGATCCAGGGGCTTTACGATCTCCTCGAAGAGACCTCTAAAATCGAAAATGTCCATCAAATTACGGAATCCAAGAGGAAAAGGATTATAGCCCTAAGCGAGTACATCGTCGCCAACAATCAAGGACAACGCCCATGAAATACTTGCAGAAAGATTCCAATGTTTTAGAGTTTAGCCCATATGATAAAAACTACTTTGATGAACGCGAGGCCAAGCAAAGTGAGTTTGAGAAATTGTTTTATCAGGACTTCTTCATTGCTGACAGGGATTTTAGGATTTTCAGGGAGAAGTTGATCAGCTCGATAACTGACAAGAAGTCAAATAAGTCCTATATAAATATTGTGACAGGCTACGCAAAGCTTGGTAAATCTACTTTGATCAATAGTTTGTTTCGCAAGGAAACAACAGCGCAGTTTTTTAACACGTTTCTAGAAGATGATTTCAATCCTGTTATTGTTAATCCGCTTCTTTCTTTCCAGGGAGGAACAGAGTTTAAAAGGAATGAGCAAAGCGAGACTATTTTCTTCAGAACGATTAAGATATATCTTCTAGAAAAGATTCGAGCCCATCCTGAAATTAGAGATATAGTAATCAATCTTCTTTGGGATATGCGTTTCAAGGATAGGGTACTTTGTGAAAATTTTATTGACCACTATAATAACCTGACTCTCTCAGTATTGCACGATAGAACTAATCTAGGGCGTCAGAAGAAGATAACTGAAGAGGATGTGAAGAAAGCTCTTTTAGTGTCGAAGTTTATGCCAGGTGAAGTTGATGCAGTCGAAAAAATATATAACATGTTAAATCCGATAGGTCAACTATTGTTGTTCTGCGTCACGTCTGTCATTGAATCTGAATTACTTAAATTTAAGGGATGTTACCTTGTATTTGATAATCTTGATGGTATCGATTTCAGGTTTTTACAAATCCCATTGTGGAGAATTTTGTTTGAAGTTACAAGCAATATTAAAGAGATCATTCCTAAAGTGTCTAGTTTTGATTGGAGAGAAAGGGTAAAGTTTATTTTAGTCTACCGAAATGTTTACTCAAATCTGGTACCGCCTGAAGCTGCTGAACAATATAGCAATAAATCTCAGATATCTACTCTCTCAAAGCTTTCAAGCACATTTGATATCCAGCGTAAACGATATCAATACATCACAAATGGGCAAAGTGAAGAAAAAAAAGAGCTTGGACTCTTTAAACTTTACAATTCTTGGACAAATATTGCAGGTTATAATACGAAACGAGACAAATGGCTTCCATCCATTTTTAATAATGATTCAACGAAATTTATGAAATCCCTTCGCTGTGCTAGTTCCGATTACGACTTGGAAGAAAACAGAGTAAGTGCAACATTAAAAATGCTAAGGGAAAGGACAACCCTCGTTAATCCAAACAATTTCGATATCTTTGGGGCTGAGTGGAGTAAACTTTTTGAAGAGCTGGCATTAAATGATCGGCCAGAGGATGAAGCAATATCAAAGAACTTTCCGTGTAATAGTATAATGGACTTTACTGTATATTTTTTCAGCTTAATAAACAACGATAATTTCAAACAAATAGCGTTGCCAAGCTCAAGCGTAAAAAACCAGAAATGTAGCCTAGAGCGTATGGTGCTGACATTTATTCGGAATTCTTCGTATGGAGGTTACGAATGCACTACTACCTTAAAAGATTTGGAGGATTCTTACAATAGCGATTTTTCGCATCAATATAGAGCCCTCTTCAAGCTATCGGACACTCTGAAGCAACTTTATCGGGCAAAAGAGGGAGACTGGCAGCGATTCATCGTGCTTGATTATAAGGATTGGACAAAGAAACAACTTGATAGCCTCCAGAAGAATATGAGCGATGAAAAGATCATTGACACCATTTTTAGGTCCAAGAAAGATATGGTCTTTATTAGACTGACTCCTTTGGGAAAGTATTTCATTGATCGCATTTCAACAAATTTTGAGTTCTTTAATTGCTCAAGATCAAATAAATATATTGTGCCACTCTATCTGGCTTTTAATAAAATACCATATTACCCTAATGAACAAGACAAGGATAAGAACCGTGACATGAAGTATCCAGAAAAAACATACGAGTTTGTTGTTGTGGTGAAAAGTGTATATAAGAGAGTGTGTATTCTATACGATAAGATTCTTACCTGCTTAAAAGACGACATCAAGTTGACAAATCAAGAATTTCTTGAATCTAAATGGTGCTCAACAACAGCGAGTGGATCAAAGATGTTTTACATCCATCAAATCGTCACAGAGCATATTACATATTTACGTTTCTTCAAAGAGTATATCAATAAGAATAAGCACCTTATGGAGACTTTGAAAAGGGGGCGCAGGCAGACATTTTGGGGACTTCAGCAATATAACCAGTTTATCGATAGATACATAGGACTCTATACGCTTCTTCTTAATAGGAATGATGATGTGAATGGTTTTTACGAGTCAAGAAATATTTTTACGTCATTGAAAGAAAATTTCGGCCCGAATGCCAATATTAAGCCTTTCCATTAATGAAGCTAGCATTATGGTTGTTAACGTAGACGTTATTAAGAAATAATTTCAATGCAGGCGGCTGCGTTTGATCAGGTAGTTCATCAGGTTCTGTTCGAAGGGCGTATCGGTGGTAATGGGATTGTATTCCACGCGGTATTCGTGGCATTTCTGCTTTAGGTAGTCGGCCGCGCCGTGGAATTGCTCCAGGTAATCCTTGCGAATCTGCCAGGGAAACACGGTGATCTTTTCGCCGGTCTCCGCATCGACAAACTGCGTTTCCTTCTTGAAATCGAACTCCTGCTCCTGCTTATCCAGTATGTGGAAGAGAATCACTTCGTGCTTCTGGTGCCGGAAGTGACGTAACCCTTGCAGGATGTTGTCCGGGTCGTCCAGTAGATCGGAGATGAGGATGATCAGACTGCGCTTCTTGATGCGTTCGGCAAGGCTGTGCAGCGTCTGAATGGTGTTGGTTCCACTGTCTGGCCGGGTTTCAATAAGCTCTTTGAATATGATATCCAGATAGCTGCGCATGGCGCGCGGCGGAATATAACCATCGATCTTATCGGAGAAAGTCAGCAGGCCGACGGCATCCTGCTGCGACACCATCAGGTATGAAAGCGCGGAAGCAAGTGTTTTGGCATAGTCGAGTTTGGTTATCGTTCCCGATGTATAGCCCATCGATTTACTGTGGTCGAGGATGATCCACGATTTGAGGTTGGTCTCTTCTTCGTAACGCTTGATGTAGTAGCGTTCGGTCTTGGCGAATACCTTCCAATCGATATTGCGGATGGTGTCGCCGGGATTATATTGCCGGTGATCGGAAAATTCCACGCTGAAGCCGTGATAGGGTGACTTGTGCAGACCGATCATGAAGCCTTCCACGATGTGACGAGCACGCAGATTGAAGCGGTCCAGCCGCGCGATGACTTCATCAGAAAGGGTCTGTGTTATCCTGGCCATATACCATCCTCGAGTTCGATTTGATTTGATGCTCTGGACGCGGGATGTTTTGTCAAGGGCGGTTTTACAATTTTGTGGACAAAATGAGCATCAGCCTCTAAATCGATGCAGGAGGAATCCATGCCGAAGATTTTTTCGATCCTGCTGCTTCTCTTCGCGATCTGCGTACAGGCAACAGACGGAGAGGATCAGAAATACCAGAACTGGAGAGCGCAAATGGAACAGTCGGAGCCAAACACCATCGACGGAGAAGTCGAGATCATCGACGATTTCGAGATGCCGGAACTGGGCCGGAGTCGCACGCTCCGAATCTTTCTACCGGAAGGTTATCGCAATTCGGATAACCACTACCCGGTAATCTACATGCACGATGGGCAGAATCTCTTCGATGAATACACATCCTATGTCGGCGAGTGGAAGATAGACGAGACCATCAATGGCCTGGTGCGTGAAGGAAAATGGGACGGCGCGATTGTGGTCGGTATCGACAACGGTCAGTCGCTACGTATAGATGAATATTCTCCATGGAGGAATAACGATCGCGGTGATGGCGGCGAAGGTGCTCAGTACGTCGATTTCCTGGTCAAGACGCTCAAACCTTGGGTCGATCAGCACTACCGAACCCTGCCTGACCGCGACAACACCATGATCGCCGGAAGCTCCATGGGTGGACTGATCTCGCTATATGCCGGCATGAAATACCCCGAAGTCTATTCAAAACTCGGCCTATTCTCACCGGCTTTCTGGTATGCCAAGCAGCCGCTGCTCGATTTCCTCGACACGGTTTCGATCGATCACGATTTCCGTATCTATATCGATTCCGGTACCCTGGAAGGCAAGTCTTACGTTAGCGATGCTACGCAGATTCGCATGATCCTGAGACAAAAAGGCGTGATGGACTGCCGTCTCGTCATAGACGGTGGTGCGCAGCATAATGAAGCAGCCTGGGCAAGGCGTTTCCCGGCAGCACTTTTATGGCTGATAAATCTTAACCCGTGATTTAACCGCGAGTAAGCAAGTCGCTCCTGTATCCAATAAAAAATGCGAATAATTTCCGAGCCCCTCCCTCCACAGTATGTGATAACCCAACTCACTTTTATAATTATAAATACACAATCTAATTAAACAGATTTCATGGTCTCGAATTGAACCGGTTCGAGAAAATCCTTGCATTTATTGTGCATTCAAAAAAAGAAACAACATATGAAATTTGTTCACTATATCGTTCCAGAAAAAGAGGGTTGAAAATGTTATCACAAGATTTGCACGTTCAAGGGAACTGGTTGTTCCGCCATCGCAGCTATCTTCCGCTGCTGCTGGCAATCTTCGTCGTATTGGCTTTAATACAGAAGATGCCGCTTGATGATTACCCGACAATTCAAAAGATATACAATGGCTTCTGCATCCTTATATCCGTTATCGGACTTTGGGTCAGAATCATCACGATAGGCCAGGTACCCAAACGGACATCCGGCCGCAATACGCGTTCACAAATCGCCGATACACTCAACACCACCGGTATTTATTCGATGGTTCGTCATCCGCTCTACCTTGGCAACTTCCTGATGTGGCTGGGCGTTATTCTCTACACGGAGCACATCTGGTTCATCGTCTTTTTCTGCGTCCTATACGCACTCTATTACGAACGCATCATGCTGGCAGAAGAGGAATTTCTGGCGAAGAAATTCGGCAAAGCTTATGAGGTATGGTCACAAACCACCCCGGTTTTTATCCCCAAATTCAGATCGAAGCGAAAATCCGATCTCGAATTCTCGCTTCGTAACGTACTGAAAAGAGAATATTCTGGCCTGCTCGGGCTTGCCGTATCTTTCGCGTTCGTGCGAGTCGTTTACACGCTGATTCACACACACAAGGTTCGCCTGTCCATCAGTTGGCTGATTGCAGTGGGTGTGTGCGTGCTGATCTATATCGTGTTGCGTACGCTCAAACGCTCCACGCGAATCCTACACGTGGAAGGAAGATAGCCCTACTTTCCGGGATCAACCAGCTCCGCTTTTTCCACCAGCTGAATAAACTCGGCGCGGTACCCTTCGTCGTCCTTTCCCTTTGCTGATTTCGCAAGGTCGATGACTTTTTGCCATGTATAATCGCCGATATAATCTGACTTGCGCAGGAGCATTCCAAACGCGGCTACTGCTGCGGAAAAGCGGAAATTGTCGGATGTTTTCGCAACCTTCGTTTTCTTTTCCTTGAGCACACTCTGGAGCTCTACGCTGGTATCGCTATCCGGTTTCTTGTAGCGGAATTTAACCGTGAGAAGCTCGTTGGACTCGGCTTTATCGGTCAATCTGGTCTTCTGATATTTTAGCGGATCCACGCCGGGAATTTCTTCGTCCGAATCAGCCGGAATAATCTCGTAGAGAGCTGTCACGGTATGACCGGCTCCCATCTCACCCGCATCTTTTGTATCGTCCTTGAAATCCTCGTTGTTGAGCAGCCGGTTTTCATAACCGATAAGCCGGTAGGCTTTGACCTTCGCTGGATTGAACTCAATTTGCAGCTTCACGTCTTTTGCGACGGTGAACAGGGTTCCGCCCATCTCCTTGACTAGCACCTTCTTCGCTTCCAGAATGTCGTCGATATAGGCGTAGTTGCCGTTTCCTTTATCCGCGAGAAGCTCCATCTTGTTGTCCTTGATATTGCCCTCGCCGAAGCCGAGTACTGTCAGGAAAACGCCTTCCTTGCGCTTCTCTTCGATCAGATCCTGCATGGCGGCATCGCTGGATTCTCCGACGTTGAAATCGCCGTCGGTACACAGAATGATGCGGTTGTTGCCTTTGGGATTGAAATTATCTTTCGCGATTTTGTATGCCAGGCGGATTCCTTCCCCACCGGCGGTGCTGCCACCAGCTTGCAGCGATTCGAGCGCATCGAGTATCTTTTCTTTCTGATTACCGGATGTGGATGGCAACACCTCGCCTGCCGCACCCGCGTAAACAACGATAGCGATCCGATCTTCAGGACGCATTTTGTCTATCAGCATGCGCATGGAGCGGATAACCAAAGGAAGTTTGTTGGGCTGGGCCATCGAGCCAGAGACATCCAGCAGGAAAACCAGATTCGAAGCGGGAGCTTTTTCAAGGTCTATCTTTTTTGCCTGCAATCCTATATGCGCAAGTAAATGATCTTCGTTCCACGGACAGATTCCGGATTCCACCACGATCTCCAGCGGAGCATCACCCTTGGGCTGCGGGTAGTCATAGGTGAAATAGTTTATCAGCTCTTCGATGCGCACGTAGTCTGGTTGCGGAAACTGGCTCTCATTGAGCAGACGACGGATGTTGCTGTAGGTTGCGGTATCGACGTCGATGGAAAAGGTCGAAAGCGGATTGGCCGCGACATCCCGGTATCCGTTGAAGGTCAATCCCTGGTAGTCCTCGGTGTTGAACTCAGCCATTGGAGCATTCGAATACGGGACAAACTGCGCGGTGGTTCTCAAGCCGGAACCGGATATCTTTAGAGCTTCTTTTCGTGACACAACGTCAAGACCATCTAATGAAGCGGAACTCCTTTTAAGGACGAAATTGACCGTTGTGATTTCATTTTCTCGAACGACAGCCTTTATGCTTACAGGAGAATATCCTGCTCGCTGGCATACGACGTCATATTCTCCAGCAGGAACTTCATTGATGATATATTCACCCTTATCATCCGTGTTCTTGCCAATGGTAGTACCTTTCAGAAAGACATTCGCATAAGTTACTACATTGCCTTCTTCATCCTTTACACTACCCATGATTGAGCCGGTGCCTTTCGCCAGCAGCGTTGTCGTAACGACAAGCGCCAGCAGTACCATCATTACTACGCGTCTCATTGCTCCCTCCTTGCACGGAAAAGTGTTCTATTAATAATTTCCACTTAATATTAGATTCTGGCAAGATATTTCTTCTGCTGAACGAGCAGGCGAATCAAACAGTTCCCACGAATCCATTGACAATCGCCGTACGCTCCTGCGAGATGGGCAGATGAACGCGATACGATTTCTCTTCTTCTCGGATTCCCATCTGGGGTTCGATTACCCGTTTCGGCCACGTACCCAGCGGCGACGGAGAGGCGATGACTTCTTCCGCAATTTCGACCTTGTGCTCGAAAAAGCCATCGACGAGAAGGTGGATTTCCTCATCCACGGCGGCGACCTCTTTTACCGAAGCAAGATCCCTGAGCAGCTGGTCTGGATGGTGTTCCAAAAGCTCTTTCGCGTTGCCGACGCCGGGATACCCGTCTACATCGTCCCTGGAAACCACGAGCGTTCGAATATCCCGCACGGGCTTTTCGCGCTGCACGAGCGCGTGTTCATTTTCGAAGAACCGCAGAGCTTCCTGCTGAATGTTCGCGGGACAAACATCCTGATTAGCGGCTTCCCAAACGACCGTGATCACGTCCGCACGAATTTCCCGGATCTTGTGCGAAACACCGGCTGGCTGAATTACGATGCCGATCTGCGTCTGCTATGCATGCATCAGGCTGTGGATGGATCGCGCATCGAGAATTTCACCTTCTTTGGCCGTGACGATGTGGTGAATATACACGACATCCCGCACGAATTCGATGCAGCACTGGCCGGACATATCCACAAATGGCAGATATTACACGGGCAAACACCGGTATACTACCCGGGATCGCTGGAGCGAACGTCGTTCATCGAGCGTTTCGAGGAGAAGGGCTATTTCGATTTCGCCTGGCAGGATGGCAGGCTGACGCATAGCTTCGTGGAGCTCCCCGCAAGGCCGATGATCGTTCTGCACTACGATGATAACATAAACATCGAATCGCGACTTCGGAACGACCTCGAAAAACTGCCATCTGACGCCGTGGTGCGCATCACACTTCCGAATCGCGCAAGCGCGTCCATCATCAAGAATCTGGCTCCTGAAACCATGAATATCACCCTGCGCTTCACCGACATGCAGGGATTAGAAAAAGAAAAGATTGCCAAGCAGCTATAAATGTGGAATTTTGCCGCCGAATGAATCGGAATTGGAAGGTAAACGATGCAGGATGTTGTCATCAAGACTGTTAATCTGGATAAAGTGTATGACATGGGCAAACACAAAGTTACCGCGCTGGACAATGTCGATATCGAGATTTACCGCGGTGAATTTTTAGCCATTATGGGGCCATCCGGCTCCGGCAAATCGACGCTGATGCATATTCTGGGCTGCCTCGATACTCCCTCCGGTGGCGATTATATTCTGGAAGACCACAAAGTTAGCAAGCTCAAGAAACGGCAACTTGCCGCGGTACGCAATCAGAAAATCGGCTTTGTCTTTCAGACGTTCAATCTGTTACCGCATCTCAACATCCTAAAAAATGTCGAGCTCCCACTGATGTACAGTGGAATATCCCCTGCGAAGCGAAAAGAACGGGCTACATACATTCTGGAGCAGGTCGGGCTTGGCGATCGCCTCCGGCACAAACCATCCGAGCTTTCCGGTGGACAAAGACAACGCGTAGCCATCGCCAGAGCGATCGTGAACGAACCGGCGATCATCCTCGCCGACGAGCCTACCGGTAACCTCGATACCAATTCCGGCTCCGATATCTTGAACATCTTCTCCGAATTGCATGACAAAGGAAACACGGTCATCATGGTAACACACGATCCGCGCGTAGCCGGCAAGGCAAACCGGATCATCCATATCATCGACGGGAAAATCACCGATGGCGATATCGCTTAAAGAAAGCGTGATTGTCGGGCTATCCGACCTGTGGAGTCGCAAAGTACGAACCATCGTAACTGTTTTGGGAATCGCACTGGGAACGATGTCCATCATCGTGGTGCTCTCCCTGATTAAAGGCGTCAATAAAACCACCGAACAATGGCTTCAGGAACGCGGTGGAGCAACCAAGCTTTCAGTGCATCGCAATGGGGAATATTCCAAGCCGCATCACGAACGTCGGCACTTCGATTTCAAAGAGCTACGGCTCATTCAGTCGCTGATTCCCGAAGTGGAATACTTTAATCCATCGTCCAATCAATGGACCTCGCATCGTGCTTATTACAACGGAAATGAATACTGGCCGCAAACCGTCGGTGTCTTCCCCGATTTCGCCAATATCGAGGAATGGAGTGTTTCCAAAGGCCGTTTTATCAGCGATTTCGATCTCGATGCCTACAACGATGTCATAGTTATTGGTTCGACAGCCAAGACAAAGCTCTTTGGAAATGAAGATCCGATCGGAAAGTACATCTACGTTATGGACCGAAAATTTCAGGTAATCGGTGTGATGAAGCGCCGCTACATGAAAGCGCGCAGTGAGATCGGCGATGATAACGCACTGGAATACCTCAATAGCTACTGCTTCGTACCGCTTAGCACAGTGCTTAAGAAGATATCCAACGATGAGCGAATCCAGACATTCGACGTAAAAGTACGCTACGTCTCGGAAGTGATACCGCTCAAAGAAAAGCTCGAAGCGATCCTGCTGAATCTGCGTCACGGCCACCCGATTTTTGTGGTCGAATCGACCAAGGAAGAGATCGAACGAAGTATGCAGGACACGATCATTTTCAAAGCGATCTTTTTCATTATCAGCGGTATTTCGCTGCTCGTAGGAGGTATTGTCATCACCAACATCATGTTGGCGACAATCCAGGAACGTACGCGTGAAATTGGTATCCGCATGGCGACAGGCGCCCGGCGGTTCGATATATTTATTCAATTTCTGGTGCAGACAGTCCTTACCACGTTTTTTGGAGGCATCTTCGGGGTTGTGCTGGGAATCTCGATCCTAGATAAGGTGGCTGCTTTCATCAACATGGAAGTGGTCATAGACGTCAATCTGATCATTACGGCTACCATCATTTCCATAAGCGTGGGACTCATTTTCGGAATCTATCCGGCGGTCAACGCAAGTAATCTCGACCCGGTAAAGGCATTGCGCTATGAATAGTCAATCACTGAACATGCTGGAACAGATCGGCAAGAAGAAGAAGCATATTCTGCTAGTGGACGACGAGGAAACAATCCTCGAAATCATGCAAGAAACGCTGGAGGACAACGGCTACAAAGTAACCGCTGTTTCCAATCCCACCAAGCTGAAAGAGCTGGTCGAAAAGCTCGATATCGATACTGTTGTCACCGATATCCAGATGCCTCACATGGACGGCCTCACCCTCCTGAAGCTGATCAAACAGTACGACAAGAAGCTCCCCGTTATCATGATTACAGGTTTTGCCGATCTGAACAACCTGATGAAGTCGTTCCGGCTGGGTGCATATGATTACCTCAAGAAACCCTTCAGCATGAACGAGCTGCTTATCACGGTGGACAAAGCCGTGGAAAAGCGCGATTTACAGCTTCAGATCGAGCAATACTACGATATTCTCGAAGAAAGGGTCATCGAGAAGACCAAAGAGCTGGTGGTTGCCAATCAAAAGCTCGAAGAGAACCTTCTCGGAACGATTCTGGCGATGATCAACGCGCTGGAAGCCAGCGACGAATACACGCGCGGTCACTCCGAGCGTGTCACAGCCATCAGCATGATGATCGGGCAACAGATGAACCTCGACAGCGAGACACTCAAGGTTCTGCGCCTGGGCTCGGTGCTGCACGATATCGGCAAGCTCGGTATCTCTCATCGTATCCTGCGCGCTCCGCGTAAGCTCGACCCGCTCGAGTATGAGGAAATGAAGGAACATCCCACCATCGGCGTGAAGATCATCCGGCCGATCGACCTCGAAGAGGAGGTCTTCAACATCGTGGGCCAGCATCATGAACGTATCGATGGCAATGGCTATCCAAACCGGCTCGCCGGTGACCAGATATCATTTCTGGCGCGCATCGTGGCCGTGGCCGATACTTACGACGCCATTACATCGGACCGCCCATATCGTAAAGCACTCTCGGCGGAAACGGCAATCTCTGAGATCATGAAGCATGCCGATGTGCAATTTGACCGTAAAGCAGCCGAAGCGCTGAAGAAAATATACAAGGGAATCGATCAGGACAAGATGACCGGTTTCGAAGTCGTCAAGAAAACGGAGATGTTATGACAGGTAAACGAGTTCTCATCAGCGTATCGGATAAGCGGGAGCTTATTCCGTTCGCGACAGCGATCCACCAAAAAGGCTATGAAATCCTTTCCACCGGCGGAACGTCTCGCGCACTGCGAGAAGCAGATATTCCGGTTACGAACGTCTCGGATATCACGGGATTTCCCGAAATCATGGACGGGCGAGTCAAGACGCTGCATCCGATGATCCACGGCGCGATCCTCGGTTTGCGCGACAACGATCAGCATACCGCCAAAGCGGATGAGCTGGGCATCCAGTGGATCGATATGGTAGTGGTCAACCTCTACCCATTCGAAAAGACGCTCAAGACACCCGGCGCATCCCATGAAGAAATGATCGAGAATATTGATATCGGTGGTCCAACCATGATCCGATCAGCTGCGAAGAACTACCGTTTTATCACTGTAGTCGTCGACCCCGACGACTATCCTACAGCACTTGAGATTCTCGACCTGCCGGAAGACCAGGCTCTTGCTGCTCGCCAGAAACTGGCCGGGAAAGCCTATGCGCACACCGCACGCTACGATACCATGATCAGCGGCTATTTCAATCGCATCGATGGCATTGAGCAACCGGATACGCTGCAAACCACGGCGCATCTCAAGGAAATCCTCCGCTACGGCGAGAACCCGCATCAGAAAGCAGCACTTTACGAAGATCCTGACCTTTCAGCGATCGAGCAACTTCATGGCCAGCAACTTTCATACAATAACTACATCGATATCGATGCCGCGCTACGTATGATCCGAAAATTTCCGCTCGAAGAAGATAACTTGAAGACGGTCGGCATCTTCAAACACACCAATCCATGCGGTATCGGCAGCGCTGCAACCATCGCGGAAGCGTACGAAAAAGCTTTCTCCACCGATACGCAATCACCTTTTGGCGGAATCGTGATCGTCAATGACACACTCGGGCTCGAAGGCGCGCTCAAGATCAACGAGGTGTTCACCGAAATCATCCTCGCACCCGATTTCACCAATGAAGCCCTCGAACGGCTCAAAAAGAAGAAAAACCGGCGGTTGATCCGCTATGATATCTCGAAGCTCTACAGCGAGCCTAACCAGGTTGTAAGCTGCATGAACGGCGTTCTGTACCAGACGAAAGACATTCTGCCCGACGACGAATCGCAATGGAAAATCGTCACCAAACGCCAGCCCAACGAGACCGAGATGAAGGCTCTGCGATTTGCCTGGAAGACGGTCGCTTTACTCAAATCGAATGCCGTTTGCTTCACGCTTGATGATCGCTCTATCGGACTCGGGATTGGCCAGACCAGCCGTATTGATTCCACCGAGATCGCCATCCGCAAGGCAGAGAAATTCGGGCTGTCGCTCGACGGATCGGTATGCGGTTCCGATGGATTCTTTCCTTTCCGCGATAGCATCGACAGCATCCACGAACTCGGCATCAAAGCAGTGATCCAACCTGGCGGGTCGAAAGGTGACCAAGAGGTCATCGACGCGTGCGACGAATACGGTATCACGATGATCATGACCGGCACTCGTCATTTCAGGCATTGATTGAGTTATCCCTGCTGATTGCGTCGAGCTGGACCAGATCTCTTTGCTTGTTTCAACAAGCTGAAAAAAATCGTTTACAAAAAAAACCGTCTGATTTTTGTTGCATCACCTAAGCGGAGATGTGTCCGAGCTGGCTTAAGGAGCACGATTGGAAATCGTGTGCCCGGGAAACTGGGTCTAGGGTTCGAATCCCTACATCTCCGCCATTATTTGAATCAACCTCACGCATTATCAGCTTGATAAAAATGACTTGACACTTCCGTCGTTCCTTTTAAAAGAAATTATATTAATCGGCAATATTACAGGTAAAGTATTATTCCATTCTTCAGCTACCTGTATCTCTGCTGTTTCGAATCACAGAACGGAGAAATATGATGGGGCCTACCCGACGAGCATTGATTATTGCAGTTACAGCAATTGTTTTATATTATGCGCTATATTACACAGCGACTTATGCGTATTGTCAGTATAAACATAAGGACTACCAGAGCTTCACTTTCAAAGGCGATATCATAACCTATCGCGCAGCAGCCGTGAAGCAGCTCGAAACAGGAAATTTCTTCAATTACGGCGTGGGCTTCATGTCGATTCTTGTGTTTTATCCACACCACTTCTTTCCTGAAAGCTTGCATATTTACATTTACATGTTTACCAAGATCATTTTCGCAGCTCTGACTGTACTTCTAATGTACCTGATTGCCTGGCAACTCAAGCTGAATAGCCGCCGATTTCTACTCGGCGTATTCCTTCTCATAGCCAATATTCCATTCCTGCACTGGAGTGGGCAATCAGTTCCAGACTTCTTCATGATGCCATTTGTAGCTGCACTCACATTGGAGATTATCCTCGCGCTCGCAAATCGTAAGTGGTATCATTATCTCGCAATCCTGGTCATTACGGTTATCACATGTAATTTTAAACCAATCCTGGTTCTCATGCCGCTACCTTTTGCCCTTTACGGGCTCTGGAAGCGGAATCTTTCTGTATTAATCCTTACACTCGTACTCATTTTTTCAAGCGCTGTCGGTTATGTTTCATTCACCAAGCTCAATTCCAATCCCGAGCACAACCACAGCCGCTTCAGCAGAATGTTCATTATTGACGGCTATATGATCAAGATGATCGTCGAGCACTTCGAGTTTTCCAAAGGCTCACGCGCCTCCGTTGACAGCTTGCCCTACGATCAACCCGGAGAGCTTATCTCCGCACAATACAGAGCATACGATTTCTACGAAAGCTACTGGATGCCTAACCACGAAGCCGATCATCCGTCGAACATGGTCTCGATCATGCGCTTTTTCAAGGAGTACCCGGAAGTCATCTTCTACAAGGTATTCTTCGGTATGATATTTTTCTTTACCCTGTCATCCATACAGGCGGAATTCTATATTAGCCTTATCCAGTTCATTCTTCTCTGGTTTATCCTGTTGAAAGGCAGAAGGAGCTGGAATCCTATACACTATAGTATTCTGGCCGTAGTTCTCGCCGTGTGGATTTTCTACGGATTGCTTCATGCCTATATGCGTTATTGCTTGCCGATTTTACCCATATTCACGCTACTGGCCGCTTATGGCATGCAATCTAAATTTCTTGGTGATCAAGCATAAATCCCATTTTTCATTTTAGCAAAAGGCACAAATGGAACCTATATATCCGAGAATAGGATGATATGCATGCTTTGCGGAACGACAGTTATACGAAGAAAAGCGATGAAATCACCAAGTGAGTCAATATTGTCGCTACGATTAACACTCAATAGAATCATCTGGATAAGTTTTCCCGTTGTCCATCCTTATCCTCATAGCACATATATTCAGCTTTATCAGGTTACCAATCTGAAACATCAGCTCCATTATCACGGTGGGCATATCAACCCCTCCCGGTATGGATTTTCCTGCGTAAAACAGGCTAAGGAGATTACTGTGATTAGCATGGTAGTGATAAAATTGCTTTGCGTGTTCATTCTTTCCTTCTTAGCGAAGCAGTATACAGCCTCGAACCCTTATTTGATAATCTAGCAAGCTCATTTCGCGGATATTTCCAAAGACACGATTTCTCTTCATACGCATACCTCAATTTCAACAACCCCTGCAGAAACCAATTACAGAAACCTTAAGAGCTTTAAACAGTATTATTGAAAACCGACACGAGAAGAGCGATTTTTTTTCAGAACTGGCCTACTGATGAAATCCGCTCATAGAAACAAGAACGCATTGCATCATCATTGAGGTGGAGTGTATGTAAGAAATCTTTTTGCAATCGATTATAAAAAAATATTGACGAATATTTTCGAGGAAATCAATTTGATTTTTACTGGAAAAATAGGTATGATAGAAGAGAAATATATCGTCGCAATAGATGGCCCTGCTTCTTCCGGTAAAAGTACCACCGCGAAGAAACTTGCCCATAAACTTGAATATGTATATATCGATACAGGAGCCATGTACCGCGCATGCGCGCTATGCTCCCTTAACCGTGAAATTCCGTTCGACGATCTCGACGGCCTGACCCGGATGCTGGATTCGATCTCGATCGACATTCGCTACAATCCGGAAGGAAACCGTTTGCTGCTCGATGGTGTTGACGTAACCTCAGAGATCAGACAGGAGAATATTTCCCGGCTGGCTTCGGAGATTGCGGTAATCGGCATTGTGCGGGAGAAGATGGTGAATCTTCAACGCAAGCTCGGCGAGAAGGGTGGCGTAATCATGGACGGACGCGATATCGGAACGGTGGTGTTCCCCGACGCCGATTTCAAGTTCTTTATGACAGCCGATGTCCGCGTTCGCGCGGAAAGACGCTGGCGAGAGCTTCAGGATAAGGGCTTGAACGAGCCCATTGAGAAGATCGAAGAAGAACTTCGGTGGCGTGACAAGAACGACAGCAGTCGTGCAATCGCACCGCTGAAGCAGGCTGATGACGCCGTGGCAATCGATACGACCAACCTGTCGATCGAGGAACAGGTAAAAGTTCTTTATCAATATATAAAAGATCATTGTGAAAAGCGATAACAAAGTGAACGACAACAACGTGCAACCAACGGTGGTAAAACCGCGCTTTGGCTACGCAGCGATTCAAGCGATTATGCGTTTCTTCTTTTTTGTAATCTTTGGTGGTAAAGTTATAAATAGGGAACGTTTTTTGCATACGCAGAATGCCATTATCGCCTCGAATCATCTGGCGTATCCTGATCCGCCATTTATCGGTTCGATGCTTCCGTATGAGATCGGTTACCTTGCGAAGAGTGAAATCTTTAAAAATCCGTTGATCGGCAAGATTTTCCATAACGTGAATGCAATTCCTATACGGCGTGGCATGATCGACCGGAATTCGATGAACACGGTTCTTGATCGTCTGAATGAGGGCAGATCGGTATTGATCTTTCCAGAAGGTAGCCGGAAGCAATTCAAAGCGAGACCGGGTATCGGAATGGTGGCTGTCCGCTCAGGAAAACCAGTTATACCGGTACGAATTGAAAACACGCATCGTCTGTGGGGCTGCATGTTCCGCAGATACAAACTCCGCATGATCGTGGGTAAGCCCATTACGGTGGAGGAAATTTCTGGCTATTCAGACGATAAAGAGGGCTATCGTGAATTGTCGAGCATGATATTGGAGCGGATCAATGCGCTCTGAAGTCAAGGTTCGTCTTGCGCGTAACAGCGGCTTCTGCTTCGGCGTGAAGCGCGCGATAAATATGGCGATGAAAGCCGCCCCCGAAAGCGATAACATTGTTACGCTGGGGCCGATCATTCACAATCCGCAAATGGTGGAAAAATTGAAGGAGCACGGAATCGACCACGTCCATTCGGTGGACGAGATCCCTTCCAGCGCTACCGTGATCATCCGTTCGCACGGTGTTACACGTGAAACATTGGATCTTCTTCATTCGAAGAATCTCAGAATCATCGACGCGACCTGCCCGTACGTCTCCAAAACGTTCCGGCACGCTGAAGAGCTGAAGAGAGAAGGATTCGATGTAATGATCCTTGGAGACGCGAAGCATCCTGAGGTCATCGCGCTAAAATCGTACGTGAACGGTGATGCAGAAATCGTAGCGAACGCGAGCGAGTTTCCGAACAGGATGTATCGTCGCCTGGGGATCATCTCCCAGACGACCCAGTCCGTGGAAAAATTCCAGGAACTGGTTTGTCGTGCGATACCAGACTGCGAAGAGATCCATCTGATCAATACGATCTGCAACGCGACGAATATCCGTCAGGATTCGACGCTACAGCTTGCCAAGCATAGTGATCTGATGATAGTTGTCGGTGGCAAGAACAGCTCCAACACAAAGATGCTGGCCCTAATCAGCGGACGCTGGGCGGACACGTATCACATCGAAACTGCGCAGGAGATCGATCCAGCGTGGTTCGAAGAGAAGAAGCATATCGGAATAACCGCCGGTGCATCGACGCCGGACTGGATTATAATCGATGTCTATAATAAAATACTCGAAAATATAGGTGCAAGGGATTTGAAGGCTATAAACGTCGAAGATATCCCCGGTTACAAGGAGGAATGATGTATCTGGACCATGACGAAAACGAAAAAGTCGTCGAAACACAAGAGCAGAGCGACACGCAACAGGAAACAGTCTCGACGGAGGCAAAGGCCGAGAAGCCGATGACCGATGAAGAAAAGATGATGGAGATGTATGAAGAGACATTCAACAACATACGTCCCGGCCAAATCATCGAAGGTATCGTCATCGACATCAACGAGAAAGAAGTCCTTGTGGATATCGGCTTCAAATCTGAAGGTACGATCCCGATCGGTGAATTTTCCAATTCCGATCTGCCGGATCGCTACACCAAGGTCCATGTGTTTATCAACGCGATCGAAGACGGTGAAGGCAAGCTGAAGCTGTCCAAGAAGAAAGCAGATTTCTACATGCATCTCGAGAAGCTCAAAGAGATGTACAAGAACCGCCAGACGGTTAAGGGACTGCTCAAACGTCGCGTAAAGGGCGGAATGATTGCCGAGATCATGGGTCTCGAAGCTTTCCTGCCCGGTTCACAGATTTCGCTCAAGCCGATTCCGAATCTGGATCAATTCATCGGCAAAGAAAGCGAATTCAAGATCATCAAGCTGGATGAAGACCGCCGCAACATCATCGTCTCTCGCAAACAGGTTCTGGAACAGGACCTTGAGAAAAGAAAAGACGAGCTGCGCGAAAAGATCCAGGTCAACGCCGAGCTGGATGGTGAAGTTAAAAATATCACCGACTACGGCGCATTCATCGACCTGGGTGGAATCGACGGACTGCTTCATATCACCGATATGTCCTACGGTCGCATCAAGCATCCTTCCGAAATGCTCAACATCGGGGATAAACTCAAAGTCAAGGTGATCGGATTCGACGAAGACAACGACCGCGTCTCACTCGGACTCAAACAGCTTGTACCGCATCCATGGGAGAACATCGAAGCTAAGTACCCCGAGGGTACGAAGGTCTCCGGTAAGGTTGTCAATATCACCAACTACGGTGCATTCATCGAGCTGGAACCGGGTGTCGAAGGTCTCGTACACGTCTCCGAGATGTCATGGACCAAGAAGATCAATCACCCGAATCAGATCGTCAAAGCAGGCGACTCGATCAACGCGATCGTCCTCTCCGTATCGAAGGAAGAGCAACGCATCTCCCTCGGCATGAAGCAGATGGAAGCCAATCCATGGCTCACCATCGACGAACGCTACCCCATCGGTGCAATGATTACTCGCAAGATCAAGAGTATCACCCCGTTTGGCGTATTCGTCGAGATCGAAGACGACATCGACGGCCTGGTGCATATCTCAGACATCTCCTGGACCAAGCGTATTTACCATCCGAAGGAAGTCTATCGCGTGGGCCAGGAAATCGAAGCGAAAGTGCTCTCGATCGACAAAGCGCTGCATCGTATCGCTCTCGGCGTGAAGCAAATGCACTCCGATCCATGGGAAAACCTGGACCACCTGCTGCCGGTTAACACCGAAATTTCCGGTACAATCAGCAAGCTCATCCCCAAGGGAATCCTGGTGGATGTTCCCGCGAACGGCTCGGTCGTGGAGGGATTCGTTCCCATGTCGCATCTCGCGATTCCGCGCATCGACAAGCTTCAATTCGCGTTTGATATCGGTGAGGAACTGCCGCTGAAGGTTATCGAACTCGACACCGAAAATCGTCGTCTCATTCTCAGTGTAAAGGCGTTCTACTTTGGAAGAAACCGCGACGAGAAGGCCGAATTCCTGCGTGAGCACGAAGCTCGCATCCAGGAACGTAAAGAAGCCGCGGCAAAACGGGAAGAAAACAAAGCTGCCCGTAAGCGCGCGAAGCAAGCCAAGGAAGACGGTGAAGAAATCACCGAAGATACTGAGACCCCGATACTCGAAGAGCATGATGCTCCTACCCACTACGATGACTACGAAGATCATCCTGACGCCAGTCAATACGATGAGGTTGAAGATGAAGAAACCGTAGCAGATGAAACTATCGAAGAGGTGGTTGAAGAGTCTGAAGTGGAAGAAACTACTGAAGAGGTGATTGAAGAGGTAGTTGACGAGGTGGTTGAAGAGCCCGAGACAGAAGAAGCAACAGAAGAAGTACCCGAAGAAGAAAAAGAATAATTGAACTGATATACAGGGCGGTTTTCGACCGCCCTTTTTTTTTGGAGTGATTATATGGTCTTCCTGATCGGATTCATGGGATGCGGTAAATCTACCCTTGGCAAAAAGATGGCGGATAGCATGCGCTTGCCTTTCTTCGATACAGACACCTTGATCGAGGATGCTCACAACATGAGTATCACCCAGATTATGATCAGAAGAGACGAGGATTATTTCCGCAATCTTGAATCAGCCATATTGGAGAAACTACCCGAAACCGGCGTCTGCGCGACAGGAGGTGGTATTGTCATACGTGAGAGCAACCGCGAGTTTATGAAAAATCATGCGCATCGTATTATCTTCATCGATACGCCATGGAACCTCATCTGGCAGCGCATCAAAGACACCGACCGTCCTCTGCTCAAGGACAAGACTGAAGAGCAGATTCACCAGATGTGGCTCGATCGACTCCCTCTTTATCGCGAGTGTGCAAACTTCACAATATCCAGCTCCGAGACTCCGTGAATCCATATCTCATTGGTACTGCCCATATCTATTTGATATAGCCCAAACGCTTTAAATATCCCCTTGCTCCCAACCCTAAATGTCCTTCCATCAAGACATTTACACTCAGCAAAGATCGAATGTAACATCACGAACGGGATGGCATGAGAAATGCAATTTAACAATCTGAAATAAAAACTGCACAGGAGGCAACAATGAGAAGGACACAAGCAATCTGTATTGTCATCTTTCTTCTTATAACAATAGCAATTACGGCCGAACCACCGGTCGATGTGAAACGTCTCGCGCAAAACACCATGCAGCTCTGCGAAAGCAAACAACAATTCGCTAGAGACTGGCAGGAATACACAACGCGCGACTTACGGACCATGGATAACTACGACGCCCAATATTACAAAATCAACCTCACGCTCGACTTCGAGAACGAATCGATTGTCGCGGATAACATCGTTGAAGTAATGGTTGTGGAAGACAATGTCAACGCGATCGAACTCGATTTCGACGACAGCCTCCAGATAACCGGACTCAGCGTTAATGGCCAAACTGCGACCTACACGCACGAAGATCGGTGCCTCACCGTCGACCTGCCGCAGACAGCTAATAATGGCGACATTGTAACGATTGGTATCCAATATCAGGGAATTCCAGTCATTGATGGTGTAGCGGGAGGCGGATTGTACTTTTTTACGCACGCAAACGAACCGATTGCGTTCACATTCGTTCAGCCACGTGGCGCCCCGCAGTGGTTCCCATGCAAAGATTACCCATTCGACAAGGCCAATTCCGTCGATATATGGGTCACAATGCCGGATAATTACAAGCTGGCAGCGAACGGACTCATTACCGACGATACCGATAACGGCGACGGCACCAGGACGATCAAATATCACGAATCGTACCCTATCGCCACATACCTGATTTCCATAGCCTGCACCAATTACGCGGTTAATACGCTGACCTACGAGCACGAAGGAACAGAGATGCCGGTGACCAATTACGTCTATCCCGAGGATTACGATGTTCAGTCAGCCGCGTTCAGCGATATCTGCAGTATGATCGATTTCCTTTCAACCCAATACGGAACCTATCCCTTCCTCGCCGAGAAATACGGACACGCAGTTGTTCCACAATTCGGCGGAGCGATGGAGCATCAAACTTGTACGACCTTCGGCGACCCGATCGCCGATCCTTCTTACTATTCTACTGTCTTACACGAGCTATCGCATCAGTGGACAGGTGACATGATCACCTGCGATACCTGGGCCTATATCTGGCTCAACGAAGGCTTCGCAACATTCTCCGAAGCGCTCTACACCGAGTACCTTTACGGTTTTGATATGTACCTGTATCACATGACGCAGTTCGATCATAATCTCGATGATAAGCTCGAACGTGATCCAGACGGTAGTCAGGGGCATGTCCTGAGTTGGGTAGTGTACGGAAAAGGCGCGTGGGTGCTGCATATGCTGCGCTTCATGCTTGGTGATGAAGTATTCTTCGAGGGTGTTTCGAGCTACACGAGCGATCCTGACCTGCGCTATGGAACAGCGGTCAACGACGATCTGGAAGCACACATGGAAGAAGCTGCCGGCATAGAACTGGGCTGGTATTTCGATCAGTGGTACTACCAGACCGGCAGACCTGTTTACGATTATTGCTACTACACATCGAGCGCTAACGACTCCATCAAGGTCGCCATGAATTCCTACAACCTTACCGACGAGCCCTTCGACCTTTATGTCCCTTATCACCTCAACACCAATGAAGGCCGTATATGGGCACCGGGGGGATACAGCTATCATACACTTAACATGGGCGCTGAGCTGGACAGTCTGGTATGGGATCCTGTCAATCGCATCCTCGACGGAGGATTCGACGAACAACTTCCGCAGCTTGAAGCTCCGGTTCGCAATCGCGATGGCTCGGTTATGCTTGCGCTGCAAGAATTCTTCGATCCGAACTCTGCAGGCTACTACATCTACCGTAGCACCAACGGAACGGACTGGAATGTTATCAACAATGCTCCGGCACCTGCAGGAGTCTATATCGATGATACGACCGAGATGAACCAGACGTATTACTACGCGATTTCCGCCGTTAGCGGCGAGGATGCCACCTATACGACACCGATGTCCAACCCGATTTCGCTGGAAGCTGTGGAATTCACGCTGGATCAAGGTATCCTGGCCATCGATATGACCGACGATTACCCAGAGACATCGCCCATGCCTACCGACGCGGAAGTCGATGCCTTCTATCACGACATGCTGTCAGAATACACCGTTACCTGGTGGGATACGAATCTGGATGGAGCTGTGCCACTTAGTGAAATGGCGAAATACTCCTCCATTGTCATTTACTGCGATGACATCAACAGCATCCCGTTCGACGGTAACCTCTATACTTCTTACGCATACCTTTCAGCCGGTGGAAATATACTTCTTTCCTCCTGGCGACACCTCGAGAACTTGAGCGACAACGAATTCCGCTCAGCGTTCCTGATTGATGAAGCATGGTTCGGAAATGCCGCCGACTTCACCGGAGCGCTGGCCTACGGTGGCTATCCGGCTTTAACTGTTGACCCGGACAAAGTAGAGCTGGCAACCTGGAATCATCTCCTCCCTTATGTTTGCGCTATTACGCCTGACAGCGACGCTGAAATCCTCTATCAATACGATTCCGCAACGGATAACCCCGATTGGGAAAACCAAACCTGTGCGATTCGTTTCGATGGTGACTACAAACTCTATCTGCTTGGTTTCCCGCTCTACTTCATGGCCGATCAGCAAGCGGAAGAGTTCATGGTGATGGTCATGGATGACTTCGGCGAGATTCAGGCCGAAGGCGATGAAGCCGTACCGCCAATGTCTATCGCGCTGAGCAACTATCCCAATCCGTTCAATCCATCGACAACAATCCGCTTCGATTTGCCGCAGGAGAGCCATGTCGAATTGGTGATCTACAACGTCCGAGGACAAAAGATCGCGACACTTGCAGAAGGAATGTTCCAAGGCGGTGAACACGCTATTGAGTGGGATGGTCGGGATAAAAACGGTACTCCCGTAAGTAGCGGAGTTTATCTCTGCCGACTAAATGCTTCGGGACAGAACACTCTGCGCAAAATGATCCTTATGAAATAGAAGAGTATTAATACTCCGAATCAACAAAAGGGGCTATCCACTGAGATTGCCCCTTTTTTCTACCGTTTGCATCCCTCTTCCCAACAGCCAAAAGAGCTTGACAGGAATCAATTACAGCTATGGTATGGAGAGTACGGGATTTTGAGAGAAGTCCTTTAATGAGGTATTCATGGCGAAGTTGCTGTTTTCGTGTTCCAGAGATAAATCCAGTCCGATCATACAAGCCAGAACAGGCAAGCTCCAGGGATTGCTATGCCCGGACAATTTGCAGCCGCGTCCATCGTTCTATAATGAGAAAGATGGCTCCGAGCTGTTCATGTTCAACCCCGCTTCCACAAATGAAATCCGTGGAATGTCCGTACTACTTGGACGTACACAGAACAAGGAATGGGATAAAATAGGGAAGTCGATAGATGATGGTAATTTCGCGATCGTACGTCAGGATGAACACCACATTGAGCTAGTCGCCGACGCGACCGGTTCACGAACCATTTGGTGGTATCACGATTCGAAAACCTTCATCGCAGCTACATCGCAACGCGCTTTGCTCTACTGCATCCCAGGCTTCGAGGTTAACCGGCAGGCCATCTCCTGGATGCTGATAACCGGCTACACTGGTCCAGGCATTGCATGGGACAAGCGCTTGAAGGCGGTAAAGCCCGGTTCTCGCGTAATTCTCGATCGCGCTACATGGGACGTTACCGTTCACGAGAATCCTCCCATCTTCAAACCGTTAAAACGCTCGAAGAAGCAAACAAAAAAAGAATTACGCGTGCTCCTTGATCAGGCTGTAAGTGGAATCCCGACAGACGGCGCGAATGTCGTCATCCCGCTATCCGGTGGGTACGACAGCCGGGCGATTGTCTGCATGCTACGCAAGCTGATCGACCAATCCAAGATTCACACCATCACATGGGGCGTCGAGGAAGCGCTTTCTCTACCCTACAGTGACGCCTGGATTGCAGTGAAGCTGGCGAAAGAGCTGGGCGTAAATCACCAGTTTCTGAAAACGGAGGCTCCCGAGCTATCACCTGAAACGAAACTCACTCGCTTTCTGACCTGCTCCGAGGGACGCATCGATAATATCGGCGGCTACTGGGACGGGATGTATATCTGGAACAAGCTCCACAGCATGAACATCCAGCAGGTTGTTCGTGGAGAGGAAGGCTTCGGTTGGGGTACAGCCTGGAGCCGGAGGATGGTTCTGAAGTCAATCGGGATCGTACCATTCGAGGATGACCAGATCCTCGAGACCTGGAGCTGCGACAAGCGGCAATTTCCCAATGACCTTGAGCGACGGAGCAAAGAATCGCTGGCAACCTGGAGGGACAGGCTCTATCATACCTTCCGGGCCCCCACGGTACTCGCCGCGCTATCGGATATAAAATTCACGTTTGTGGAAATCGATAATCCACTTCTGGACAACAGCATCATCCACTTTGTCCGAACCATGCGTGACAAAAACCGGACCGAGAAGAAGCTCTTCAAGGAAATCGTGAACGCTATCTCGCCGAAAGTCCCCTATGCACGCTACAGCGCGATCCAGAATCAGGCCGGCATCATGGCGGAGAAGGAGACACGGAGTTACATCCGTTCGAGGCTGGAAAACATCACGCCACACCCGGAATTGCCAGAGAAGATGCTGCGCGATGTTCTAAAGTGGACGCAAGCATCTGGCACATCCAAGGCAAAGTCGAAGAGGAGCCTTAAGGCACTGCTCAAGCCACTCATACCGCAATTTGCCAAACAGATACGTAATACTTTTTTTCCGATACAGATTGACAGAAACACCCTCATTTTGAGAGTTTGGATTATTGTGGAGATGCTTCATCTATTTGAATCCGACAGTCAATTGAAGCATTCTCTAACTGAATAAATAACAGATAAACGAGCAATATACAGAGGCGACTATGATATACTTGGTTACAGGCGGAGCGGGGTTCATCGGCTCGAATCTCGTTAAGGAAATCCTTGAACGTGGTCACACTGCACGCGTTCTCGATAACTTCTCAACCGGAAAGCGGGAAAATCTTCTCCCCTTCCGTAAGCATCCGAAGTTTGAACTCTTCGAAGGCGATCTACGCAGTTTCCATATCGTACGAGATGCCGTCAAAGGTGTCGATTTCATCCTGCATCAGGGCGCGCTGCCTTCGGTACCGCGGTCGATCAATGATCCGATCACGTCTAACGAAGTGAATATCTCCGGTACGCTGAACGTGCTGGAAGCAGCAAAGGAATTTGGCGTTAAGCGCGTAGTGTTCGCTTCGTCATCATCGGTTTATGGCAACAGTGAAAGGCTCCCCAAAGAAGAAACCATGCCTGTCTCACCGATGTCGCCCTATGCGGTGACCAAGTATGCCGGCGAACGGTATTGTCAGGTGTTCTATCAGATCTATGGTCTCGAAACCGTCTCGTTACGCTATTTCAACGTCTTTGGACCCAACCAGGATCCGACATCGCAATACAGTGCCGTGATCCCGAAGTTTATCAATATGATCTACAAGGGTGAATCACCGATCATATACGGTGACGGTTTGCAATCTCGTGACTTCACCTACGTCGAGAACAACGTGAATGCGAACCTCCTCGCCTGTGAAGCTGAAAGCGCTGCCGGAGAGGTGTTCAATATCGCCTGTAACGAGCGCTACACCCTGCTTGACCTGGTGAACCTCATCAACAAAATCCTCGGAACCAATGTCGAACCGAAGTTTGCCGATGAGCGCCTTGGCGATGTGAAGCACTCGCTGGCGTCGATCGAGAAAGCCAGACACATTCTCAAGTTCGAAGTGAAAACCACCTTCGAGGACGGACTGCGAAAAATCATCAAGTCGATGGGGTATTGATGCTCGGCTTTCTGGTTATCCATCGGAAAGGCTCTTCCGGTGATCTCGATGTAAGCTCGATCAACCAGCCATATCACAAGATAGAATCCGGCCGGACAACAGCTCTAATTTTCGGAACGGAGAAGCAGGTTCGCACTTTTGAAAGCCATGGAATCATCTATGGCATCGAAGGAAGTATGTTCCTTGATGATACCCAGCTTGTAGAAGCGTATCGCCATGGACTAGAGCCACTCTTCGAGAAAATCCGCGGCTGGTTCAACCTCTTCATTATCGATAGCATTAAGAATCGCGTCGTTTTCGCACATGACCACCTTGGTATCAAACCACTCTACTGGTTGGACAACGATGACTACTGCATTGTCTCCTCCTCGCTGGCATGGTTCCCGAAGATTCTATCGAATCCGCCATCGATCAATTACACCGCACTCGTAGAGTTCCTGATATTCAATCATCCACTGGGTGAAAATACCTTTTTCCAGGATGTTCACTTGCTCGATCCGGGGCATTATCTGGAGCTCGAAAGTGACAAGCTTTCGAAACATTGCTACTTCGACCCCGACACACTCTTCACAGACCATCCCGTTTCGGGCCGCAAAGCGCTCGACATGATCGAGAAGTCTTTCAAGCAGGCTGTGGCCCGGGCAAAGCCGGATCATGACAGGACAGCGCTTTCGCTTACCGGCGGATTTGACGGTAGAACCGTTCTTTCTGTAATTGAAGACACACGCAATCTGCTACTTTATACTTTCGGGACACCGGAAGTTACCGATATGATGGTCGCAAGCGAGATCGCTTCTCAGATGGGTATGACGCATCGCAGATTCATTATTGATTCAAGTTATCACGAAACAAAATTCGAGCAGGCAGCAAAGGATATTATTCTTAGAAGCGATGGCCTTGCAACATATGAGCGCGCTCATTATATGATGGCGTTTCAGGATATTGGGAAAGAGGTTGATGTTGTTCTGAGCGGTAACTGTGGTAGCGAGCTTTTTCGTGCAATTCACATCACGGGTTGTATTGTATCACCATTGATGGCGAAGCTGTTGCAAGCGGATGATTTTCGTCCCGAGTTTTCTAAATACATCGACACCATGACGGATACGATTCCGCTGCTCAACCCGCCAGTTGATTTAAAAGATCGCCTGTTGGAAAGTTTTGAGAAATATATCTGGCAACCGCTGAAACGCTACAGTCATTCCAAGAGATTCTATCTTCTTCAGATGACCGAATCTTTCCGAAAATACTTCGGAACCGAGATGAAAGCGGATAGTCATTACGCTGAGAATCGTTCGGCTTACATCGATATAGACCTGATTCGAACGATTAACCAGACGGTCTACTCTTCTGCGTATCAGAGAGTGTTTGCCAGCAATCCGTTTCTGCGCAAAAAAGGACAGATTCCCTACGCTTATATCATCAAGAAGAATAGCCCGATCCTGTCTGACATAAAGACAGGTAGAGGTTACGCCCCCAAGACGGTTCTTACGCCCATTGGGCTCATGACAATTGTTGCACCGTATATCAGACGGCATCTTCGAAAACCGGAAAACACATTTGACTCCAAAGGAAACGCATTGCGGTTTTTCGAGCTCTATCTTCAGCAATGCCGTAATCCATACCTGGACTTCAATAAAACACAGGAAGCAATCTCCAGCGGAGAATGGCAAACACAACAGCGCCTTTTCGCAAAGATATCCTCTTGGGGATTCTGGTATAATCAAGCCTTATGAAAGTATTATTTATCGGATCCGGAAACGCCAACACTGCCAACGGGATGAGCTCGCTGGTGTATAATCAGGTAACTTCGCTTATTCGAGCGGGAGTTCAGGTGGACTGCTTCCCAATCAAGGGAAAAGGACCCAAAGCCTATCTCCAGCACGCCATTCTTTTACGTAAACACCTGAAGAATAACAAGTACGACTGCTTCCATGCCCATTATTCTTACAGTTCCTATACAGCAATGATGGCTGGCTGTAAACCGCTTGTATCCTCGCTTATGGGAACCGATATAGAGCTTACAGGGCTTCCCGCAAAACTTCTTCATGCCACACACAGCCGCTTTGCAACCCGGATCATCGTGAAATCCGAGTACATGCGGAAGAAAACCGGCTTGGATGCCATTGTCGTACCCAATGGTCTAAATTTCAATCGCTTCAAGGATATCCCCCGTGAAGAAGCCCGGAAACAAGTGGGATTTGAGCCAAACAAAAAATATGCGATCTGGGTATCGAATCCGGAACGTGAATATCACAAACGGTACAAGATGGCTTGTGAGGCAATGGAGATGATCGAGGATAAATCGATCGTTATGTACGTTGTCAATGGCGTCCCTCACGATCAGATCCCGGTCTATATGTACGCTGCTGATGCGCTTCTACTCTCTTCGAGGTATGAAGGCTCTCCCAATGTGATCAAAGAAGCCCTCTACTGCAACCTTCCCATCGTCAGCACGGATGTGGGAGATGTCAAAGAGCGAATCGAAGGTTGCGATGGCTGCTGGCTTGTCACCGACGCCAAAGATATCGCAAAAGCACTCCCGGAAGCAGTAAACTATGGCAAGACCAATGGTCGTGAAAAAGTGCGCAACCTCGATGACAAGATTATAGCCCAACGCCTTATCGATATCTACGATGCGGCGATTCGTGGTAAGAAATAAAACCTATGAAAGAATTTACCCTGCAATCCTATCGAAAACTTCTGGAAGCTTTTCTTGAGGCCGATTTTGTAATCATGCCCTACAGAACCTATCCCATGAATGAGGAAGCGCTTCCCGAGCGCGTTCTGATCCTTCGACATGACATCGATCGCGATGCGCCAGGTGCGCTGGAGATGGCCAGGCTCGAGAAGAGCTTGGGTGTTCGCTCATCCTTCTATTCCCGCATTGTTCCGCAGGTTTATCGTCCGGACATCCTGCATGAAATTGTGCATCTTGGGCATGAACTCGGTTATCATTATGAAGATTACGCAATCTGCAACGGCGATAAAAAACGAGCGATTCAGGCGTTTGGACAGAATTTAGAACGACTTCGCGGAATCGACCAGATTACAACCGCATGCATGCACGGAATTCCCTACTCCAAATGGGACAACCGAAAGTTGTGGAATCGCGAAAAACCCGAATTCAAGCACTATGGTATTATCGCCGAACCCTATTTCGATGAGCGATTGGAGAAATTCTTCTACCTTACCGACGCCGGCAGAAGCTGGAACAATCCGAAAACCAATCGCCGCGATTGGATCGGAGAAATGTTCGATCTGGATGTCCGATCAATACCGAAGATTATGAGCCTGATCAAGACAGGTAAAATGCCGAACCGTATAATGCTTAACATCCATCCGCACAACTGGACAGACAACCTGCTGAAGTGGCACAAACTGTCGCTCTGGCAATCGTTTAAGAATCTAATCAAGCTTGTTGTGATGAAGAAGCAGGATTCGATCGGAGAGATTAATGATTCATGAACTGACGCTGCCACAATGGCAGGAATACGTCGATCAGCATCCCGATAGCTGCGTGTTCCATGATAGACGATGGATTGAATTGATGGTTCGCCAATATGGATTCAAACCCATTATCCCGGCGATTGTCGAAGGTGATCGGATTAAGGCTGCTATCCCGTTTCTTGTCACCAGGACCATTAAAGGCAAGAAGAAGCTTGTCAGCCTTCCGTTTTCGGATGATGTCAATCCTCTGGCTGATGACGACACCGTACTGGACATACTCGTGCAGAACATCCAGGAGAAATACAGTCGGTCCTATTCGAAGATCGAGACCCGAAGTCAGCTTCCCGGCATTGAGGAATCTCGACTGCACAAGGGCTACGTCAAGCATGTACTGGAATTGGCCGGAGACGCCGATACATTGTTCGGCAACGCAAATTCTCAAATCCGTAGAGGTGTGCGAAAAGCCGAGAAAGAAGGTTTATCCGTTCAAATTCATACGGATGAGAAAGCAATGGATTTCTTCTATGATTTCCATCTTGAAACAAGAAAATTCCACGGACTTCCTGTACAGCCACGAGGTTTCTTCAAGCAGCTCCACAAGGCGTTCATGCAAACCGGCAATGGGTTCATTGCGCTGGCAATTTACGAGGGAAGGCCGATATCCGCGGCAATCTTCCTGAGGCACAAAGATACGCTTGTCTATAAATACGGGGCTTCCCATCGAGATGCGCTTAATCTACGTCCCAACAATATCCTCTTCTGGGAAGTAATCAAGCGTGCGCTTGACGATGGCTTCAAGTTCCTTGACTATGGAATTTCCGAAAAGGACAATGAAGGATTGCGACGATTCAAATCCAACTGGGGAGCGATCGAGAGTGATGTCACGTACACGTACCTTTCGGGCTCCGTCTCGTTTGGAAAGGCCGGAAGAATGAGTCTGGTGCACAAAGTGATAACGTCATCACCGCCAATCGTTTGCCGAATCGTTGGAGAACTTCTGTATCGCTATGCGGGTTAGGAGGAAACTGTGCGTATTCTGATCGATATAACGCATCCTGCTCAGGTTCACCTGTTCCACCACTTTGCTGACCGGATGAAAGATCGGGGCCACAAGCTGTTTTTCACCACGCGCAAAAAGGAAGTTGCTGAAGACCTTCTCAAGGCATTCAACCTTGATTATTCATGCTTCGGAAATCGCTATCGCAGCAAATTCGGCAAAATCTGGGGACTGGCGAAATATGTTACAATGCTGTACATGACGGCCCTGAAGTTCAAGCCGGATCTGTTTCTCAGCATGGGTTCAATATATGCAGCGCACACCGCTTTCCTTTACCGGAAACCACACATTGCTCTGGAAGATACTGGTAATATGGAGCAGATCAAGCTGTATATGCCCGTAACCGAGTATGTTCTTACCCCGATCAGTTACCATCGTGACCACGGTTTGAAGCAAATTCGCTACCACGGTACGCATGAACTGGCGTTTATACATCCCAGTCACTTCAAGCCCGATCCCGCTGTTCTCGATATCCTCGGTGTCGATGAAAACACGCCCTTCGTTATCCTGCGATTCGTCTCCTGGCAGGCGACGCACGATTCAGGACAATCAGGTATCCTGGACAAGCATAAACCACAACTGATCCAGGAACTTTCGAAGCATGCGAAGGTATTCATCAGTAGCGAAGCAGACCTGCCGCCCGAGTACGAACCCTATCGAATCAAGATTCCACCGCACATGATGCACGATGCGCTCTACTACAGTTCCCTCTACATCGGCGAAGGCGCTTCGATGGCCTCCGAATGCGGCTGCATGGGAACGCCGGCGTTTTACGTAAACTCGATCTACTCAAGCTATTGCGACGACCTGGAGAAAGGCTACGGCTTGATATGGAACTATCGTTCGTCTGAAGGTGTTCTAGAGAAAGCGCTGGATGTCGTTACCAATCCAAAAAGCAAAGCGGAATTCCGCCAGAAAGTACAGAAGCTTTACGCGGACAAGATCGACGTTACGGCTTTTCTGGTGTGGTTTATCGAAAACTATCCTGCCAGCGGGCAGATCATGACGAAGGACCCGGACTACCAGCTGCGATTCAAGTAGCAAGGGAGGCTGTTTTGAAGAAGATCCTCATCACCGGCGGCGCCGGTTTCATCGGTTCAAATTTTATCCATTATCTTTTCAGCTTATCGGATTTCAACGGCACAATACTCAACCTCGATAAACTCACCTACGCCGGAAACCCACTGAACCTTTCCGAGATCGCAGAGCGCTTCCCGGAACGTTACCGGTTCGAAAAGGTCGATATCGCGGACAGCGAGAAGGTCATGCAGGTGTTCGAGCAATACCAGCCCGATACCGTTATCCACTTCGCTGCCGAAACCCATGTCGATCGCTCCATCTTCGGTCCCAAGGATTTTATCACTACCAACATCAACGGAACCTTCAACCTGCTTGAAGCCGCTCGAAGCATCTGGAAAGATCGCGACGATGTGGTCTTCCATCATGTATCCACCGATGAAGTTTACGGCAGCCTGGGCGATACCGGTCTCTTCCGAGAGGATACCGCGTACGATCCGCGCAGCCCATACTCCGCCTCAAAAGCGTCGTCCGACCACCTTGTAAAAGCCTATTTCCACACCTATGGACTACCCATCACCCTTTCCAATTGCTCCAATAATTACGGCCCATACCAGTTCCCAGAGAAGCTGATCCCGCTGATGATCATGAATATGCTCGAAGGCAAACCACTTCCCGTTTACGGCGATGGCTCCAATGTGCGTGACTGGCTCTTCGTACGCGATCACTGTGTAGCTATCTGGGAAGTCGCGCAGCGTGGCAGACGCGGCGAGACCTACAACATCGGCGGAAACAGCGAGAAAAAAAACCTCGATCTGGTGCATATCCTTTGCGAACTTGTCGCCGAAGAGAAGCAGCTCGCCCCGGATACTTACAAGAAACTGATTACCTTCGTTAAAGACAGGCCCGGACACGATCAGCGATACGCGATTGATTGTGCGAAGATCAAGAGAGAGCTTGACTGGGAGCCGTCGGTCGATTTCCGCGAAGGGATGAAGAACACGGTTAGATGGTACCTGCAGAACACGCAGTGGATCGATAATATCCGCACAGGTGAATACAAGAACTGGATCGAGAAGAATTACGAGAAGCGGTAATAAGGGTTACAAGATTGCCTGAAGCAGTATCTTGACACCGATGCCGATCAGGATCACACCGCCGAGTATCTCGATCTTGTTTCCGAACCTGCTTCCAAATCGATTACCCAACCACACGCCAAGGTATGAAAGGACGAATGTCACCAGTCCAATGATCAGAATCGGAACCAATATCGATTGGTCCAGCATCGCCAGGCTGAATCCTACAGCAAGCGCATCGATACTCGTGGCGATCGCCAGGGTAAAGACTACAAGCAACTTTTCGGGATTGCAGCTCTTTGATTCTTCCTCTTTCAGGAAGTGCGCCTCGTAGATCATCTTCGCGCCGATGAACAGAAGCAATCCGAAAGCAATCCAGGGGGCAAAGCGGCTCAGAATGCTCTGAAGTCCCCGTCCTGCAAGCCAGCCCAGAACGGGCATCAAGGCCTGGAATCCGCCATAGAATATTGCTATAATCGTCGCGGAGCGGATCCGAAAGCACTTCAAAGACAGACCGTTACTCATGGATACCGCAAACGCATCCATCGAAAGTCCCAAAGCGATAATAAACATCGTTATCAAGCTCATAAGAGCATGATAATAGCTATGCGTTCGGCTGTCAAACTGAAACTGCCTTCAGAGGAACGAATCTTGCATGATCTATATTAATTACGTAGAAGAAGAAGTATAGAAGAAGAATACACAAAGGAAGGTCCCATGAGAAAAAGCATCATATTGATCCTGCTCATAGCCACGCTGCCGCTTTTCGCGACGGTAGTCGAGCAGCCAATCCAAAATCAACGACCCGACATTCTCCGTATCGATTCGTACCAGCGAGTACAGATCGACGGTGGAATTTATCTAACCAAACCGGGCATGCCTCAGCTTCCATCGCTGCCGGTATCCTTGCTTATTCCTCCAGGAGAGAAAGCGATCTCGGTTGTGATCGAAACAGGCGAACCCGTGGAGATAGATGGCCAATTCATGCTCTATCCCTGCCAGACCCCCGTTCCGATCAGCCAAAGTGATACCGCGACGTTCACTCAACCAAACGCCGCACAATACGCTTCCGCTGAGGCCTACCCATCCAGCCTCTATGAAGGACTCTCCACGCAATACTATCGTGGTCACTCCATCGCGCTGGTGAATGTCTATCCGGTTCAGTATATCGCATCGGAACAACGGATTGTCTATTATCCCGACATGACTGTTCGTATCGAGACCAGCCATGATCAACAGGCACAAGATGCCTTCGATCATTTCTTCCGCGCGGACGAGCAGACTCAGAAGTTCGTATCCAGCATGGTTCAGAATCAGCACATGCTGATGCAATACCCGATGCAGACCCGCGACCGCACCGAAGTGCACCTTCTGGTTATCATCACCGATGAAGACTATGTCGATAATTTTGAACCGCTCATCGAACTAAAGAGTGAGCAGGGGTTCAATCCTATCGTAATGACTGTTGACGAAATTTACAGTACCTACGATGGCGTCGATAATGGTGACAAAATCCGTAACTTTATCGAGTACTGCTACGAAGAATACAGCTCAAGCTACTTCCTGCTTGGTGGCGATGTCAATATCGTCCCCTATCGTGGATTCTATGTCCAGGCAGGAAGCACAACCGATACAGCCATCCCGTCCGATCTCTATTACTCTGCGCTCGATCGTAATGGCGTAGGTACTGGTCCGGACTGGAATACCGATAACGATAACTACTGGGGCGAAGTAGACGAAGCCGACTTTTTACCAGAAGTGGCAGTTGCCCGTATCTCTGCGCAGAACGACAGCGAATTTGACGCTGCCGTGCACAAACAGGTGATGTATCAGCTCAACCCGGTTGTGGACGAGCTTGATAACGCACTGATGGTCGGCGAAGAGCTCAACGACAACCCATACACCTATGGTGGCAACTACAAGGATCAAATAGTCAATGGCGGTACTTATGACGGATACTCGACTACCGGCATCTCCGATAACTTCAACATTGACACACTCTACGAACGCGATGGTTACTGGTCACGCAGCGATCTGCAGAACGCGATGAACGGCGGCCTTAACCTGATCAACCACCTCGGTCACTCCAACACCGACTACAACATGAAATTCTATCTCAGCGATGTCACCAACAACAACCTTACCGCTAACGGTATCACCCACAACTACTTCCAGATCTATTCCCAGGGTTGTTACTCGGCATCGTTCGATTATAACGATAGTATCGCTGAAAAATTCACCACCATTGCCAACGGATGCGCCGTGTATGTGGGCAATTCCCGCTATGGCTGGTACATGCCGGGTGGAACCAACGCCAGCTCGCAGTACCTCGATCGTCAGTTCTACGACGCGCTTTTCGCTGAAGAGATCTACCGTGTTTCCGACGCCAACAACGATTCCAAGATCGACGGCGCTAACCAGAGCGTTAACGATGCCTGGTTCCGCTGGACGGTGTACGAACTGAATGTTTTTGGCGATCCCACACTGGAGCTTTGGACTGCCGAAGCCGAAACCATGAACCCTGTCTATCCTAGCGGAATTCCCATCAGTGCAATGCAATTTGAAGTTCAGACCGGTATCGCTGGCGCAATGATCGGTGTTTCGCTGGATGGAGAACCGATCGACACACAGATCGCCGATGCAAACGGTAACGCTACCATCAACTTCAGCTCACCGCTTGAAAACACAGGCATGATCGACATTACCATCTCTGCTCATAACTACCTGATCCACCAGGGTCAGATCCCAATCGTTGCCTCCGACGAACCGTTCATCATTATCGATGGTTTTACGTTCGATGCAGGCGACGATAACGTGATCGAATTTGGCGAAGAAGTCTCTGTCTCCGTCACCCTACTGAACATGGGGCAGCAGGCTGCGTCCGATGCTTCGATGAGCCTCTCCTACATGGGCCAGCACATCGAGCTGACCGACAACACCGAGACCATCGGGAATATGGCTGCCGGCGAAAGCGTCACCCTCGAGGACGCCTTCAGCTTCACCGTGTCGCAGAACGTCCCAAATGGATTCGAGTTCAATCTCAGCGGACTTATCTCAGCTGGTGATAATAACTGGACTGTACAGATGAACGGCATTGCCTACGCACCGGAACTCATGTTCACAGGCGTTGAAGTCGATGACGATAACGACGGGGTTCTCGAACCGGGTGAAACTGCCGAACTTAGACTCTATGTCACCAACGACGGCGGTGCAACAGCCAACAACCTCAACCTCGAGATAGTCACCGTCAATCCTATCATTTCATTCGACAACAACAGCGGAACAATCACGCAACTCACGCCCGGAGCGCAGGATTATATCACGCTTCCGGTTACAGTAAGCGAAAATGCGACCGAAGGTTATCTCGGACTCTTCACCGTCGAAATCGACGGCGATAACGGAATCGAGTTCAACGATTCGTTCATCGTCATGATCGGCGAGATTCTGGAAGGATTCGAGAATGGCGATTTCAGCGGATACGAATGGGATTCATCCGGTAATGCCGATTGGTTCATTACTGCCAGCGAATCTTATGAAGGCCAGTACAGCGCTCGTTCGGGCAATATCAACGGCAACCAGGAAACCACCCTCGAAGTTACGCTCAACGTCCTCATGGACGGTACTGTCAGCTTCTACAAGAAGGTCTCCTGCGAAGATGACTCCGCCAATAACTATGACTTCATGTTCTTTGCTATCGACGGCGAAGAAATGGGACGCTGGGATGGCGAAGTCGCGTGGTCTCTGTCAGCGTACGCTGTCGATGCCGGTATCCACACCTTCACCTGGACCTACAGCAAAGACGTCTATATGGATGACGGCTCCGACTGCGCCTGGATCGACAATATATCCTTCCCTGCTTTCGCAGCGGAAGAAGTTCCCGGACTCATGCTGGGTAGCTCACAGCTCGATTTCGGTGTGGTTGAAGTTGGCGAATCCAGTTCTCGCTCACTTAGCCTCTTCAACGTCGGTGAAGTCGATCTGATCGGTACGATCGAAGTGCCTGAAGCGTTCAGCATCACCCAGACTTCACGCAATGGTTCGGCTATGCGCGCAGAACGCAATCTGGTCAGCTTCAGCGTCGTCCCGATGGGTATGGCGACTTTCCAGATCACCTTCGCTCCATCCGAGGAAGGCGACTTCTCCGCATACGCGGAACTCACCAGCAACGACCCGTTCAATACGCTGGCACTTCTGCCTATGGCGGCGATCACCAGTGGAATGGAAGCGGAAGAAGAACCACCGGTGTTCACGGATAAGGTTTTCGGCAACAGCCCGAACCCGTTCAACCCGACCACCACGATCAACTTCTCAGTGAAGAGCCCTAATACACCTGTCACCATCGATATCTATAATATCAAGGGACAAAAGGTTAAGACGCTCCTCAATGACCGGCTCGATTCCGGTATGCACAATGTCGTATGGAACGGTGACGACAACTACGGTCGCAACGTTTCCAGCGGTGTTTATTTCTATAAAACCCGCATCGGCGATACGGATTCCATCCGTAAAATGCTGATGATGAAATAAGCTAACTATACGATCATAAAGCCTGTTCCGGTTCGCTGGAGCAGGCTTTTCTTTTTGCTTGACCAATACATGAATAAATTTCATACAATTATCATCTATTTCTGACATGTAAACTTCTTGACATTGAAAACGCGCGCAGAAGATGGGCGCCGGGGAGACGAAAATGGAGCATTTCATTTTCGCGGAATATTTGACGTAACGGGAGTAAAATGAATCCATTCCTGTTTGCTACACCAGAGGCGAAGACCGATCTGCATGGCAGTATCCGACGCGCCCTCGAAAATGGCTACCGGCCACTCGCATTCTATGCTGACGCCGATAGGAGCCTTGTTTGCCTGATGGGCAACGATAACACGCACAAGCTCGATCTGATGCGTTTTACTTTTCCGGAGGGGAAATCGTATCCCAGCCTGATAGCGCTATCGAGCGAGTTTCATATGTACGAACGCGAGCTTTGGGAAGAGACCGGGCTGATCCCGGAATCGCATCCATGGTTGAAGCCGGTTCGATATCCACACGACCATCCCGAATTGATCCTCAAGGATCATCCGTTCCTTACAGCGCAATCCGAATCGATGCATGAAGTGGCCGTAGGGCCTGTGCACGCCGGTGTTATCGAGCCGGGGCAATTCCGCTTCCTGTGTGAAGGTGAAGATGTCCATCATCTGGAGATCCAGCTTGGATATCAGCATCGCGGAATCCGCAAGCTGCTCGAAGCCGGAGACATTCGCGGCAAGATACATTTAGCCGAAGCCATCGCCGGAGATACAGCTATCGGGCACGGGCTGGCCTATTGCCGTGCGGTTGAAGCGCTCTGCGGCGTGGAGGTTCCGGATGAAGTTCAGCGTGTTCGGGCTACCGCGCTGGAGATGGAGCGCACAGCCATGCATCTGGCCGATCTCTCGGCCCTGGCTGGCGACATCGCTCATCTTACAGGATTGAATTACTTCGCCGCCGTTCGAACCAAGGTGATCAACCTGTCGCTGCATGTCTGCGGAAGTCGTTTCGGGAAGCGCTGGCTCTGTCCGGGTGGCATTAATTACGGCATCAGCAACGAGAAGAACAAATACATGATCAAGCTGCTCGCCACCATACGCGAAGATATCCGCGTCATGGGAACAGCGCTGTTCAATGATTCCGGCGTACTCTCTCGTTTCGATGGAACCGGGCATGTCTCGTCCGATTCGATCCGCGATCTCCATTTCGTGGGCATGGCAGCACGAAGCGGCGGAGTTCTTCGCGATGCACGCAAGGCGTATCCGTTCGCACCGTACGAGTCTTTCCCCGATTCAGTCGTATTGCCGCAGGGAGACGTCTACGCACGCGCTTTCCTGCGATATAAAGAGTGCCTGCAATCCATCGATTTCTGCACTCAGCTACTTTCCGACCTCCCCGATACTCCAGCCCACACCCCTGAACTTCCAGAACCGAAACACGATGTCATCGGGGCTTCGATCGTCGAAGGCTGGCGAGGTGAGATTGTGCATCTGATCCGCACTGACAAGCAAGGTGCAACCGTATCGTACCGGATTTACGATCCATCATTCCACAACTGGATGGCGCTGGCGCTCGCTGTACGCAATAACGGGATTTCCGATTTCCCAGTCTGCAATAAAAGCTTTAACCTCTCATACTGTGGAAACGACCTATGATGTGGGAGGAATGCGAATGAAACACAAACCAATGACCGGATTGACCATGATCGATCTGATAAAAGCAAGGATCCGCCACGGAGATCAGGCTATTCCCGATCCGCTCAAGGCGAAGACGGACCCCTCCTTCCCGGGATTCCCGACATTCCAAAAGCAGGACGACGCAAGCTGGAACGAAGCTCGTAAAAGCTGCCCTACCGGCGCGATCGACGAGAGCACGCTCGACCTGGGACGCTGCGTTTTCTGCGGCGTCTGTCAGCGTAACTTCCCGGATACTTTTACCTTCTCCAACTCGTTCAAGATGGGAGCTTCCAGACGCGAGACATTGATTCTGGATGGTACGCTCACGCCCGAAGTTTATTCGGAATCATCCATCACATCCACACCCGATATCAAGCGGCTGTACGGACGCTCTTTCAAGCTCCGCTCAGTTTCCGCGGGTGGCTGCGCGGCATGCGAACTCGAGCTGAACGCCTCCACTAACGTGAACTTCGACATCAATCGCTACGGGATAGACATTGTTGCATCGCCACGTCACGCAGACGCGGTAGTGATTACCGGCCCGATCACGCAGAATATGGCATACGCCCTGGAAGAGACTTGGGCAGCAGTCCCCGCACCGCGAATCCTTATCCTCGCAGGAGCATGCGCTATCAGCGGTGGGCTCTTTACCGAAGCACCGGCTCTTCAACGCAGATTTCTGGAGAAAGTCAATGCTATCCTCTATCTCCCGGGATGCCCGGTCCATCCGCTGACCATCGTCCACGGCATCACGGCGTTAATGGGGAGGAGAAAATGACCCCGCACACCACCTTCATTATCGGTATTTTGCTTCTTATTGCCTCGCTTCCAGCATCCATGCTGGGCTGGCGTAAAATATTCACGCTTCTGGCCATGCTAGGAGCGGGATTTCTCGGATCCATAGCTATCTTGTGGCACCCTTCCGGCGATGGAGTCCTTACCCTATCCACATTCCGGCTTGGAAGTTTCGTTGTGGAACTGGGCCTGACCTGGCTCTCCTCCATCTTCCTGATCCTGCTATCCGCTGGTTGTATTTTCGGCCTGGCACACGGATACGCTTATCTGAAGGATCACAAAGAGGGCATTCGCTCTCACGGTTTCTTCCTGGCGCTGCTGGTAATCAGCCTGCATCTTACCGTCCTTGCACGCGACGCGCTGATGCTCTTTTTCGCGTGGGAACTGATGGGATTCTCATCCTTCTTCGCTATTCTGGTGGAGCGCGATGAACCCACCTGGAAGGCCGCCAAATACTATTTGATTTTCATGCAAGCCGGTGCGGCAGTGCTGTTGACAGGCATTGCTCTTGCTTACTCGAATACCGCCAGTCTTCGTTTCGACGACTGGGCTAATCTCCCTGCATTCACCGCTTTCATGCTCATGGTTGGGTTCGCGTTTAAAGCAGGATTCTTCCCCTTCCATTCGTGGTTGCCAGTCGCGCATCCAATGGCCCCAAGTCACGTTTCGGGGATGATGTCGGGACTGCTGACTAAAACCGGTATCTACGGCATCCTGATGATCTTGCTTTGCTTCCAGCCTTCCATCGAGAGCCTCTACGTCTTTGGCATCATCGCGCTGATAACCGCCCTCACCGGCGTGTTTCATGCGCTGGCTGAAACCGATATCAAGCGCATTCTGGCATGGTCGAGCATCGAAAATATCGGCATTATCGGGCTGGGGATCACCTTTGCCTGGCTTGGTCAAAAACTCGATGTTCCCGCCATCACGCTGTTCGGTATCCTGGGCGCGCTCCTGCACAGCATCAACCATTCGCTTTTCAAGCCGATGCTCTTCTACCTATCGGGCAACGTTCAGCATCAAGCACATGAGCGCGATATCAACCGCCTTGGAGGTTTGCAGAAACGCATGCCTGTCACGGGAGGGCTATTCTTCGCCGGTTCGTTGGCTATCGCGGGACTGCCCATTATGAACGGCTTTGTCTCTGAATTTCTCGTGTTTCTGACCATCCTCAAAGGCTTCCGGGTGCATGATGTCGGATTCAATATTGCTGCCATCATTGGCCTTTCCGGGCTCGCCTACGTAGCATCGATCGCCCTTTTCGCTTTCGCCAGGATGTACGGTCTGGCATTCCTGGGCGAACCTCGCACGGAAAAAGCTGCGCATGCGAAGGAAGCTACACGCGGTTTGTGGATCGTGCCTTCCATTCTCGCCGGACTCTGCCTTATCGGTGGCATGGCAGGCGATTATATGCTCGCCTGGCTTCATGGATTTCTACCTGCTTCGATGACTGGCTCAGACATTGACTTCATTTCACTGCTGCAACGCTTTCAACCTTTCCGGTTGGTAATGGTGATCACGATCGGGTTCTTTCTGTTGTTGTTCCTGTGGCGTCGCCGTCGCGTTCGCGCACCGAGAGAATCCACCTGGGGCTGCGGCTACGAAAAGCCATCTGCGAAGATGCAATACACAGGCACCTCGTTTGTCCATCCGGTTGAACCCATCATGAATATGTTCACCGGTAAGCAACGCGAGATCGACTTTGACAGCAGCTATTTCCCGACCCGACTTTCGTTCGTTCGCGAAGCCAGAGACCGGGTACAAAAGAGTTTGATTGCACCAGTCGTTCGTTCCGTTCACCGCTTCCTCGACCTCTTCGCGGGTGTCCAGAGCGGTAGAACACAAGTTTACATCACCTACGGACTTGTCTTCCTGGTGGCAGTTCTCATCTGGGTGATCGTGGGGGAATCATGATCGTAAACATACTATTCATCCTGCTGATGCCCCTCCTTTTCGTTGGCATCGTGAATAAAACCAAAGCCATTTGGGCTGGACGCCGTGGTGCTCCAGTTTGGCAGCCGTATGTCGATTTCTTCCGGCTGATGCGCAAGAACGAAGTGACGAGCCGCACGACGAGCTTCATCTTCGACATCTCCGGCGCACTGTCGCTGGCTGCGATTCTCGCTGCCGCTCTCCTGATTCCATTCGGGCAATACCGGGCGCTCATCAGCTTCCATGGCGATTTCGTCCTTTTCCTGTATCTGATGGGACTGGCCAAGTTCGTCGCGGTACTGGCAGCACTGGATACCGGCTCGGCTTTCGAAGGAATGGGCGCCAGCCGCGAGATGTCGTTCACAACGTTTCTGGAGCCGGCCTTCTTCCTGATTGTCGCGTCCCTGATTTACGTCTCCGGTGCTGGAACCCTGAGCGAATTGATATCCATGCACACGGTCAAGCTTTCCAGCCAGTGGTCGCTGATGATCTCCGCTCTCACCGTGATCGCGCTGTTCATCATGCTACTTGTGGAAGGATCGCGCGTTCCATTCGACGACCCAACAACCCATCTGGAACTCACCATGGTACACGAGGTGATGGTGCTGGATCACTCCGGTCCGAACTTCGGCTTCGTACTCTATGCCAATGCGCTGAAGATGACCCTTTTCGCATCGCTGATCGCTTATTTCCTGATTCCGTGGGGACTGGGAATCGCGGCAGTAACCGCGCTTTATGTCGGTATCATGATCATACAGGCGATCTTCTTGGGATTGGTTGAATCCATCTTACCCCGCGTACGTATGACACGTAATCCCGAGTTGGTTTTTGTTCCGCTTTCGGTAGCGCTTCTAGCGCTTACCGCACTGATCGTTCTCGGCATCGGAGGTGCATGATGTCGGATATTCTGGTAATTCTCTTCGGCGTGACACTCCTCGCCGCATCCACGACCAACATGCTCGGTAAGCTTATCCGTGTGCTGGCAGTGCAGGGCGTGATCCTCTTCCTGCTCACTATGGCCAATATCACGGAATTCAACTGGCTTCAGCTCGCATTCGTAGCGCTTGAAACGCTGGTTTTCAAAGCGATTCTGATCCCCTATCTGCTTTCGGATATGATTCGCCGTAACAATATCGTACGCGAAGTGGAACCTAAAGTCTCCAACTTCTTCTCACTCTTCACGATGACGCTGATTTTCGCCTTTGGCTTTTTGATGGCGCTATGGTCAGGCAAGAACTCGCCCAACGTCGAGCCGCTGCTCTTCGGTATCGCCTTTTCGTCGATCCTCAAGGGGCTCTTCATCATTATCACAAACAAGAAACTGATCACCCACCTGATGGGCTATCTGATCCTCGAGAACGGAATATTCCTCCTCTCGCTGGCTGCCTCTCGCGAGATGCCCTATATCGTCAGCCTGGGCGTATCGCTGGATATCCTGCTTTCCATTCTGGTAGCGGGGCTTTTCATCAATAAGATCAAATCAACATTCGACGAAGAAGACATCGACACGCTGTCGGATCTGAAGGACTGATTATGCCTATCATCCTCATATTACCCGTTCTTTTCACCATCATCGCATGGTGGATACGCAATCCGAAGTTGAACAACATCCTGATGATTCTGCACGCGATTGTGCATCTGGCGATGGTCCCGGTCTTTTTCTTTCAGCCCGGTTTTCCATGGGCAATCCGCTACTTTACCGTCGATGCGCTTGGTCTCTTCTTTTATTTAATCCTTTCCGTGCTCTATTTGGCGACAGCTATCTACGGAGTTGGTTTTCTGACCCATCCTGGCAGAAAGCACCATACACTTACGGCTACCGCGCTGATGATGTTCGTGTTCTCCATGGATGGCGCATTCTTCGCCGATAACCTCGGACTGCTGTGGGTTTTCATCGAAACAACAACCCTCGCTTCCGCGCTGCTGATCAACTACGACCAGACGCGCCATTCGCTGGAAGCATCGTGGAAATACATCTTCATATGCTCGATCGGTATCGCGCTGGCGTTCGTGGGCATTCTACTTCTGTTTGTCGCAATGCCTCCGGAATCGTCTCTGACCTTCTCCTGGCTGGCGACTCACGCAAGTGAACTTTCACCCTTCTGGCTGAAGATTTCCTTCGTGTTCCTGCTTATCGGCTTCGGAACCAAGCTCGGGCTCGCTCCCGTTCACGCCTGGCTCCCCGACGCACATTCGGAAGCACCAGCGCCTGTGTCTGCATTGCTTTCAGGAGCGCTCCTGAACACCGCACTGGTTCCCATCCTGCGCATGATGCCGGTCATGAAGATCGCTGACTTGATGCCGCTGGCACAAAATCTACTGCTCCTCATGGGACTCCTGTCCGTATTCATCGCAGCAGTGTTCATTGTCCGCATCCATAACTACAAGCGCATTCTGGCCTATTCCTCGATCGAAAACATGGGAATTGTAGCCATTGCTCTCGGCGTAGGTGGGATGGCGCTCAACGCCATGTTTGTCCACTTGCTGGGGCATTCCCTGATCAAAGGCGCTTTCTTTCTGATTACCGGAAACGTCCTGCGCCTTTATGGCACAAAAGATACTCGTGAAGTTAAAGGACTTCTGGAGCGTGATCCGCGTACCGGATGGCTCTGGCTGGCAGCGTTCCTGATGCTTTCTGCGCTTCCACCGTCACCGCTCTTTCTCAGCGAATTCCAGCTCGCTCTCGGTATGGTCGGAGGAGGATTTATATGGCAACTGGCCCTTCTGCTGATCCTCCTGACGGTTGTGGTGTTCGGTATGGTTCGAGTGAGTCTGCGTATGACAATGGGACACGATGATGCAGAGAAACGGATGTCGCTACCCGCGTACCAGTGGATTATCCCTATGTTGTTGCTCGTATCAGGTATCGCGGCACTATGTATGCCGGCGTTTCTCAGTGGGTTGATCGAGCAATCGGTGCAGATTATCGGTGGATAATAACGGTACAGCTTAGAATTTCTAACCGACAGCGGAGATATCAAACCTATCCAGCTTGACTTTATGATTCGCGACCATGAAATCACCGTATTCTCGTTAGAACCGGAAGCGGACTTTATCAATGGTTATCGACTGCGTACCAGGCAGGATGCACTGCACATCCCCGTAAATATCGATAAAAAAAGCAATAGGGCCTCATTTTTTCGAAAATCGTTAGTATATCATTCCGAATCAATCACTGTAGTAACATAAAAGTACTGCATTCCGCTGGTGTTGATCCCTGTGACTTCGCACTGTGTCTCTTCAACTTCGGCGTACAGCGTATAGCCGTCGTATGGGGTATCAGATCCATACACTTTGTAACGCGAAGCGTAGTAATCTCGATCCCAGAAGAGTGACGCACTATCAGAAAACATATAGATCGTAAGATTTGCAGGAGGTTGTGGAGCACCCGGTGGCGGGTAAGGAGCAATCACAGTACCTATCTCCGTCATTGCGCCGGCGCTTCGCACAATGTTGTCCTGATAATGTTCTCCCGTGATGTTATCGATTATAGTAACGTGAATCGTCTGCCCAGAAAAGCTCACCGGCAATACGGAAAGCTGGATGGAGATAGTTCCATCTGATGTGTTGTAGTAACTTCCGGTCGCTGTATCTGCATAGCCCGGGCAGTGGTAGTAGTATGGCCCCATCAGGAACGGATTATCCGCAGAAAAGGATATTCCGATATCTTGCATTGGCGTACCATCATTGTAATAGAGACAACCCACTATAAGGTGCGGTGCCTGAGAAAACATCAGGACAGCGATAAACATAAAAATCGTGCTGAAAACAATCTTTTTCATAATTCCCTCCGTCGTCCTTTATGGGACAAGCTGGAAAAGGTTGAGCCATATCACAATTTCGAACACAGTTCAATAGTATATTTTATTTCAGAAATGTAAATATATTTTTGGATGAATCACAACATTAGTGAATTACAAACCGTATTTTTTCATGCGTCTATCGAGAGCGAACCAAGTTATATTCAGCAATCTGGCTGCTTGTGATTTATTGTTGCCCGTTCGTTTCAACGCTTCACAGATTGCGTTTTTTTCCAACTGCTCCAAATCGAGGTTGTCATTCAGAGTCGATGTAGATCGTGGTTCTTGAGGAAACTCTCCAGACAGCGTGAGGTGTTTCCGTGAAATCACACCATCGCAAAGAATTACAGCTCGCTCAAGAATGTTCCGAAGCTCCCGTACATTGCCCGGGTAAGTATACTCGATAAGGCTCTGACGGGCATAAGTATCGATTTTGCAGATTGGTTTGCGAAGCTTTTTCAGGAAGTAGTCGAGGTAGTACTCTATAAGCTGTGGGAGGTCATCTGCCCTCTCCCGGAGTGGCTTGAGATGGATTTGAAACCGATTCAAGCGGTAATAGAGATCCAGCCTGAAAGAACCTTCCTGTACCATCGCCTGCAAATTACGGTTAGTGAGTGCGATGAAGCGCACATCGACCGGGATTTCCTTCCGCGCACCGACGGGCGTCACAGTTCCTGTTTCCAGAACCCGAAGAAGCTTCGTCTGCATTGTCAACGGCATATCGGCAATCTCATCCAGCACCAGCGTGCCATGACTGGCAGCCTGAATCCAGCCGATTTTATCATGGTCAGCCCCCGTGAAAGCACCCCTGACATGCCCGAAAAGTTCGCTTTCGAAGAGGTGTTCGGGAATCGAGGAGCAATTGATCGGATAAAAGAGCTGGTTCTTGCGATTACTGAGGAGATGAATACTGTGAGCAATCAATTCCTTACCAGTACCGCTTTCCCCGGTAACGAGCACAGAAGTTGACGGTGTCGATGCAACTTTGCCAATCAGAGCTTTAACTTCCTGGATATGCTGGCCATCGCCAATGATCGGGTGTCCGTATGTTCGTCTGAGTTGTGTCTGGAGGATGTCATTGTCTTTCTCGATACGAGCGCAGCGTTTTTCGAGCTCGATAAAGCGAGATGTGCGCCGAATGGTGGTTTCGAGGTCGATCAACCGGAATGGCTTGTGGAAGAAGTCGAACGCGCCGGCTCGCAACGCTTCCAAAATTGTCTCCTCGCTACCGAAGGCGGTGATCATGATAACCTGTGTATCGCCCCACCGCTGCCTGATCTCCCTGAGGATATCCAGGCCATTATCCGCTCCCAGATTGATGTCCAGAATCGCGATATCGATCGGATTCCGTTCGAAGATTTCCATCGCTGCTGCGCGTGATTCTGCGGAATAGATACGAAAATCGTTCTGCTCCAGATAATAACCGATCTCCTGGCGAATTCCCTCTTCATCGTCGATAATCAAAATCGAAAGTGTCTCCATTATAAACCCTGCTTTGCCAACGAAACCGCTGGAAAAGATACTGTCATGATTGTATTAATCCCCGGCTGGCTCTCTACTTCGATGTCGCCATCGAAATCTTTGACAATCCCATAGCATACAGGGAGCCCGAGTCCAGTCCCCTTTCCGTCCTTTTTTCGCGTGAAAAATGGCTCGAAGATTTTATCGATATACTCTGGTTTGATACCCGTTCCGTTATCTTCCACACGAAGAACTACCTTATTCAGATCATTATGTGTCCTGATTATAATTCGCTTGTGATAATCAGGATTCCCTGTAAGCGTCATTTGTTCGTCAACCGCATCCCTTGCATTGGTTATCAGGTTGAGAAGCACTTGTTCGAGCTTGAACGGATGCCCGATAATTGTCGGTAATCCAGGCTGAAGATCGAGCTGGAGTTCCACGCCGTGCTTGCGATATTGCTCGTTGAATAATAGCAATGATTTCTCGATCACCTCGTTGAGATCGACCATATCGTAGGTTGTAAGTTGATCATCTCGACTGAAGGTTTTGATATGATCGATGATAAGCCTGATTCGCTCGCTCTCCTTGAGGAACTGGTTTGTCTTCATCACGACGAAATCATCGTCCAGTTTGCCACGTCGATGCGTGAAAAGCACGTTATCCAGTCCCATCATGATACGTGTGAGTGGCTGATTGACCTCATGTGCGATACCGGCAGCAAGTTGGCCTAATGATTCCAGCTTCGATTTTTGAACGATGATCTGTTGCTGTTGCTGGTGGCGCATGACTTCTTCCTGAACGCGCTTCTCCAGTTCTTCCGTCTTGAGTCGATAAATTTCAGCGTCCTTTTTTGCCAGCTGCGCTTCCCGTTCTTTCTGCTCCATATTGTGCTGAACCTGTAGCAGAGCGATCGACCGGGCCTTATCGGCATCAAATTGACGCTTGCTTAGGTCATGCCACTCGGAAAATACCTCGTATGCCTTTTTGTAATCGCCGCACGCCTCCCAATACTTTGAAAGAGCCAGGATGGTTTCCATTTCACGGTGTAGATTACCATCTTTCCTAAAGTATTCGAGCGCTTGCATAATACACGGAAAAGCCTTATCGAATTGCTTTTGCTTGGTGAGACACACCCCATAATACAATGAAATATTCGCTCGCTGATCGTCCGACTCCATTTCCGAAGCAGTTTCCAGCGCTAATCCATATAGTTCCAATGCGTTATCGAACTGCTCGAAGTTTTCCTCGTACAGAAGAGCCATATTCTGGTATAGCGTGGGTAGCAACATTTTGTCATTCTGGCTAATCTTCAGATCAAGAGAACGATGGAAATATTGCAAGGCGCGAATCGGACGTTTCGCATTCTTGTATAGTAAACCGATATTATCATATACTTTTGCTCGTATGTCAGGCGTGTCCAGCTTGCGGCACAATGATAGCGTTTCACGATAATATCGGAGGCTCTGTACATGATCATGTAATTTGAAGAAAAGTAACCCCAGATTATTCGTCAAGCCAACCAACGAATAGACACTGTTCTGCTCCTTGCATATCTTGTAGCTTTGAAAGCCGTACTCCAATGCTTTCTCTAAGTCCCCGAAATCACTATATAGACCAAGCAGGTTACTCATGACAGATGCCAGGCGATGAAAATTCATCCAGGTAGGTTTCTGCTTCTTCACTTTTTCAATGAACCGTAGCCAGTACTCGAGCGCTTTAAGACGGTCGCCTTGATGATAGTAAGCGCCGGCCGCCAAATTGATTGCATCGACAATCATTTTATCATCTTGGATATCTTGTGAGATTCGCAACATTTCAAGGGCTGTTTCTTCCGCCAATTTGAATTGCCTCATGGAAAGATGACAGCTACCAATCGAAAACAGCGACAATGCCTTCCCTCGGGGATGGTCCATTTCACAGGCAAGCTCGTATCCCTTGAGAGCGCTTTCCATTGATTCTGTTTTTTGGTTTTGACGAAGAAAACAAAGAGAACTCAGCGTGTACACGGATATTAGAGTTTTATCTCCCGAATATTGTTCTCTTGTCTCTCTTAGCTTTTGAAGGATTTCCAATGCTTCAGGAATCTTGCCATCCATCCGAAGATTTGATGCCTGATTGACAAGCTCCTTCAAATTGGTTGTTTCTTCCATAAGCGATCCTCGTGCTCCATAATACCGGCAACCATGTGATTCTATCCTATCACTGTCCAGAAAAAAACCCGTGAGGATATCCCCACGGGTTTTCAGTGCATTAGCGTGTTATTCCTTTCGGGATAGTGGTGTGAACAATCTCACGGATTCTGAGCTCGCAGTTACACGATAGTATCTATTTCCCGCAGGCAATGCCTGGCTCCACGAAGTTTCGGAAACGGATGCTTCCATATTCCAGCTTTCATCCTCAGCCGCGGGGTCATCACAGGAATAGATATTGTACGAAGCAGCTCCGGCCACGGCATACCAAGTGAGGTTGACAGCACCATCCGATATTGTGATTCGGAGATTCTGCGGTACGTTCAACTGTCCAGTCGGCATATCGAATTGGTGAGGATTTACCGGATCCCCGATGATTTGATTACTCACGATCGTAATCTCCTCATCCAGATCAACATACTCACCGTTGGATTGGTTGTAAGTGAAGAATGTCAGTTCGTCAATATAGTCGTTGGAGTAAACCGTGAGGAAATACAGGTTGCTGCCTTGCACCTCGATTGCTGATGCGATACCACGACATTCCGTTCCATCGAATGCACCGATTACCAGGTTTGAATCGAGCAATTCCACTCCGTCCTGCCACAGACAGCCGGTGATGTTTGCGGAGTACTCATAATCGAGCGGATCGAGTTCCCAGCCAGGCACAGAGGGAATCTCGGCGATCACGCGTTCGTCGTCCAGTCTGCTGCCCAGTCCACGCGTCAGATCGTAATCGGGGTAGTGGAAGGTACCGGCGTTCTGGGTGTTGAGCATATATCCGTCGCCTGGATTCATGAACAGAAGCGATCCGACCCAGCCGTAACCTTCGATGTACTGCGCGAATCCCTGCTGATTCTTGATCAGGTCACCCGTCGTGAGGTTTTCGATGTCCGCAAGAGATTCTCCGACGCTAACGCTGACGTGCGGGATATAGCCAATCCAATTCCAGCCGCTTCCGTAGGTGATGGTGGTCGCGTAAGGATCTTCCAGCAGGCCGCTCATGAGCAGATGATCCGCAGTAGTTAGCTTGATTTTGAACATCTCGTCGGTTGTTATTTCGGTCAGCGATCCGGTCCAACCGCTGCCTTCGACATACTGCGCGTACTCGGTCTGATTCTTGATCAGGTCCCCAGTGGTAGGATTGAGATTCGCCAGCAGATCGTTCACAGACATGGACGTCTGGTCTTCGAGGTTGGTAGAGAACCATGTCCATCCCTGATTGCAGGAGATTTCGCGAACCAGTTCGGGTTCGGCGTGAACAACGGTCGGAGTCACCGGCGTGCCGTACACGGCTCCTTCCAAGAAGGTGAAGTTCTCGGTGATTCCGATATGCTCTTTGCATTCAGAGTCGTCCCAGATACGGAATATGAGATCTTCGCCATATTCAACATAGCTCTGCACCGTGAGGAAGAACGCGTAGGTGCTGGTCAGGTAAGGTACAAGTTCGGTTTGTGCGAAACCGCGGCATACGTAATCGCCCTGACCATCGATGACAAACGCACCGATGACATCGCCAGCATCCTGAGATACTTCACCCTCGATAGACATCTGACCGGTAATCGACATAGAATAATCGTATGCTCCCACCGGTTGGGTTGACCATTCTGGAGGATTGGCCAAAACACCGATTTCGATGACGAGCGGCTCCATACCCAAGCCCGGGATGTTCGCATACAGGGTATCAAGATAGGTTCCGAACCCCAACTGGTCGCTGATGGTGAGGGTTATCGTCTCCGAATCCAGCGGAAGCAGCGTTCCTGAAACCGGATTGACGGCAAGCCACAACGGTATGTTTTCGATCGTGAAGGAAGATATCTGTCCTCCGGTATTAATCAGATCGGCTGTAAGCGTCATCTCATCGCCAAGCGGCTTGATCACTTCGAGTTTGGTAACATCCCATCCAACCGGGTTGGCATTCACAAAGAATTCCCACACGACTGGCTCGTCGATGGGATTTCCATAAAGGTCTTCCACGCCATCGACAGTCACGCGAATGGTTTTATTCTCCATCCAGAAATTGGCAATGTTTGGGGTAAGAACAATCCGGTTTTCAAAGGTTTCAATTTCGCAATCGATGATCAAGCCCGTATCCAGGGCTTCAACCTCTATATTCTCGTAGAGAACAGATAGAGGATCTATTTTTTCGTTGAACATCACGGATATTACATCCCAAAACGCCAGGATTCCATCAGACGGTTGAGGCGGCTCGAGAACATGCGGTCCATGTCGGTCAATAACACCAGTAAGTGCGTCGGTATAGTAGTTGTCCTGCACGTTGTCGGTTGTCCCGGCTCGAATTTGCCATATTCCATCCGATATTCCAGAGATATCCCACGGATACTCGATGTAGTGAATAACCGATGAGAGTGAATCCCGCGGAATCTCGAATCCCGGCATCCAATCGACGTCGGAAGGATGCTTATATTGGAACAAGAGCGAATTGAAATCGGGTTTATCGAGATCGTAATCGGTCAGCATTACGAGAAGGCTGTCACCGGATTCCTGATTGAGAATCCAGCCATCTTGGGGTGAATTGATAGCTACACGGCTGTAGGGCGCTTCCCATGACACATTGAAGTATTTTTCCAGCCAGAAAAAGTGGCCTTCCGGGCCGTCGCGTCCGCGATCTCCCTCGGCATAAAAGGTCATGCCGATATTATTGTATATATATTCATCGGGACCCTGACCTACGGTCATTATGGCCTGCACCGCACTTCCTCCCGGAACATCGAACGCCATCCGACCTTCGAGCGGAACACCGTTGATCTTGATCTCAGCACCATTTTGATTAGTGCTTTGCATGACTTCCAGGTAGTATCTGCGATCTTCGCCGGTCTGGCTGGTATTACCGAGTGTCAGTATGAAAGCCGCTTCTTCGCCTTCAAGTAACCCGTTTTGCGTATAGGTGTTGGCCGAGAACGAGACTCCGTCTCTCGGCTGTGTGTTGGGTTCCCACGGGTTCGAACTCGCACCTGAAATCAAATCGAAAACCGGCGTTCCATAGACCGGATCGACCAGAACATCGAGCGTGAAGTAGTCGGCCTGCCAGTTCAGGAAAGAGGTTTCATCGTTATCTGCAAGCGTGAAGCCGGTTGTTGTGGTCGTGGAATTGGTTTCACTTTCCGTATGCCCGATCGTGAGTGCGGCATTGAATTTATACCCCGTTTCACCGCCGATACCGTCAACCGTCCCCCCGATTTCAACGCCAAATCCACCGCTGACTGTGCTGCTAAACACGATCGACTGCGTCTCGCTCGACTGACAGGATTCTTCGAAGCTATAGCCTGCGCCGGCATTGAATGAGAGGTTGTTCGGGTGATTCGGGTTGGGCTGCGCATTGTTCTTATTGTCTTCATTCTTCTCGAGGTAGCTCTGCCATAGAGCCGCGCTTTCGGTATCGCCAATCGCTTCAAGATTAGGAATGACAGTCTCGCGAATCTGAAGATCTGTGTACATGTAAACCGTGGCGAATCCATCAGGCACAACCATCACGCTTGTATCGATGACAACCGTTTCTTCAAGATCATCCCAGGCAATCTCGTTGGTAACACCCCAAATCAGGTTGACCGCGCCGCCGACAAACAGATCGGAACCATCGCCGATAACCTGGCTGTCGCTGGATGTCGAGTAGGAGGTGTTGGTCGTGAATGTGAGCTGTTGCTCCATGCTCTCTGTCTGCGAAGTTCCCATCGTGAATCCGAACGAAAGGTCGTCCGTGAGGCTGACCTCATGCTCCACACTCATAACCGCGCATCCCGTCTCCCACTTGAACTCGGGCCCGAGATGGATGTTCATATAGACATTGTGCTCCATGTTCGTACAAACCGACGCCTGCATCGCAATCGTGTGACTACTGCTTTGCGAGAATGTGCTGTGGCTGCCGTCTCCAGGAGGATCGTGCAGGATCAGGAACGGAATCTCCGGCGAGGTGGTCGCATAGGTAGATTCCGTAGGCCTGACACCTTCTGTCAGCGCCCAGTCTGATTGGGTTGCAACACGATTGAGGTTTGTATCTTCGACGCTGAACTGAAGCATGTTCTGATACTGCCTGCTATACCCTGTCAGGATATTGGGCAGGTATGGCGCAAATATGTAAGTATATTCCGTCTCACCATTAAAATTGGTGTTGGTCTCGCCCTGCGTTCCGATATCGTCGAAGATATTGAGATCGCAATCGCTGAGCCATGTCACCTGATCCTCATGCCCATCATAACTGTAATCTTCGAATGCCTTTATCGTCACGCTATACCAGACATTCTGCCCAAGGACGTAGAATTCGTTTTCGGGATATTCGGTGAAATGATGCAGATCGAGCGTATCAGGCCACGCAACTTCGATTTCGAGCGGTGCGCGCCATTCGAATCGCAACGTGTCCAGATCATCCCCTGGAGACGTCATGTCGATCGCCTGCGTTTTCATGTTCTGGAACTGCTCGTCAATCGCCAGCGAAAAGGGGTCGTCACCGGCTGGATCTATGGTAATATTGAAATCAAGCGGTGGAACGTTATCGATCATGATTCCACCGGAGCCCCAGCTTCCGTCGGTGATCTCATCAAGGTAACAGCCATTCGTAGACTGTACCGTCACATCAAATTCACCGATCGGATAGGAGTCTTCGCCACCCACGACTTCCAGCCAGAAATTGGTCTTGAACGTGTCCTCGAAATTGATGTTCGTGCGAGGATAGGTAACAAGCCCGAGATCCCAAGTGCGATTGAAGGGATGATCGTTGTAGCTTACCGACACGATACAGTTTTCGCCGTGCTCAACTTCGAGGTTGTAGTATCCATCCTCGTCGGTGGTTATGAGTGGTACCGCCGTTTCGCCGTTGAGCTCGATAGTCGCACCCTCTACTGGGCAGGATGTGCCTTGATAGACGACTCTACCGGTAATCGGGATCATCGAGTTATCGGTGAAATTGATGTCGTTTTGCGCAATATTGCTTTCGCTGAGGGTAACGGAACGCTGCTCCGGTTGGAAAATATGCCCAACTTTGTAGGGTGTCACCGTGAAAGTCGTCTGCGTTCCGTAAGGTATCTGGCTGATGATGTATTCACCCCAATCGTTGGTCAACGCACCTAACTCGATTCCAGGATCCGCGTCCGACCAATCACCATCGACAATCACACCGTTATGCGCATTGCTGGTGCCGTCAAAGAATACAGTTCCGGCTCCTTCGTTGAGCGTCCAGTAACCTTCCAGCGCGTCTTCATCAACCGGCGCGATGATGTTCATGTTACTCACTACTTCATCTTCCGTTCGCGCTGACGACCAAAACCGAATATCATCCAGGTAACCCTCGAAGTCAGGGCCGCTGACGATATCGCCGGGCGATCCAGCGCCCAGTGTCCAAGTCGTCGAAAATGCCACTTCATATTCGTCCAGATACATGGTCACCACTGTGTTCGTGTAGTCGTTGACCAGCGCAACGTGGTGCCATGCGTTATCCGTTACATCCACCGAATCGGCAGCCTGCGTCAGAGTATTGATACCGTTGGTGAAGGTCATGTTGCCCGACGAGTTGATCGCGAACACAAAATTGCCTCTCGACAGAACGGTCTGGCTACCGAGAGGTGTGCGAACCCAGAATTCGACAGTGTAGTTGTAGTTCATATCCATTTCGGGGTCGGTAATGGTCATAAGCGAATTATCGGTATCCTCGAATTGCAGGCAGTATCCGGGTGAAGGATTGAGCGAGACCTGTACGGAGGAAACCGGATTGTCGTTTGCAGTCGTAACCGTACCCGAGATCACGCCATTGGGCTTGAGATAGCCGCTGTCGGTGTCCGAGTTACCGATTTCACTACCGTTGTATGCCTGAATGTAGTAAGTATAGAATTCACCCGGTATGGCAGTGTAATCGGAGTAGGAGGTCGTCTGTCCCGGAAGAGTGGTAATGCTCACATCGTTTCGAAATACGCGGTATCCGGAGGGCTCGGGATCGTAACCCGCATTGTATTCCCAGAATAACTGCACGTATCCGGAATATTCATTGGAGCCGTCCGAAGCCGTGAAGTTCGCCGGTGCCAAGTATCCCGGATACTCGTATGCGCCGATATCGATCCGATCGGATGTTGAGTATGTGTGCGCATGAATACGCGGATTCCCCTGTACATCATTTGCTGGGAGGTCGAGCCCGGAAGTGCTTGGCGTTCCCATGTTGATGCAGTAGGAATCTGCGTGAAGCGCGTACGGATGTTCTCCGCTTCCTTCGAAGCCGGGATCGACGCAGGTGTTTCCAGTACCGAAAAAGACGGTTTGAATATTGGAATAGGTTACCTCTGTCAGGGTACCGCTTCCGGGTACAATCGCACTGCTGTGATTTCCCCAGATAATACAGTTTGTGATAATCGGTTGAGGATTGTAGGTTGAGAAGTAGAGAGCTCCCCCAGTACCGATGTTGTTGTTATCAGCGATCGTACAGTTGATGAGACTGACCTCCGAACCTGTACTGTAGATCGCACCACCATCGTCATCGCAGTAGTTATTGGTCAGAACGCAGCCGGTCATGCTGAGATTGGTGTTATCAAGGTACAACGCACCGCCATCATCATCCGAAGCGCCATAGCGAAGGCGGCAATTGACGAAGGTAAGATCTTCGTAATCTTCGGCGTAAATGATTCCACCATCGCTGTAAGAGAGGTAGCTACCGGTGAGGAAATCGGGATAGCTGACATAGTTATCGCCTGTCGAATACTCGATGGTACAATACTCGAAATGCGATGCAGTTGCGATATCCGGCATGACATCGCGGAAGATGAGTCCACACCAGTCGTCATACTCGGAAGCATGAGTAAACGTAATTGGCTGATCAGCAGTACCATCGGCGATGATATTGCCATAAACGATGAATTCCGCATTGGTTGCAAGCTCGAGGGTAACCCCCGGCTCGATGATTGTGGTGAATCCCGGATAGATATAGTACCTTCCGACTAAGTTCTGATCTTCGTCGATGACGGTACCGTCAGGAAGATTGTTGATCGATGGGTTTTCGTATGGACCAAGATCAACTCGACCAAGCGCTTCGGCCAGGCAGCCGGTTACTGATGTGTCTTCGTAGAATCTTCCATAGCCGTCCAGCGCATTGAGCGCAATACCGGACATCGATGTAGCTGGATCACCCGAGTTGATACAGGGTGAATTGGTAGAAAGCTTCCAGGGATCGTCTCCTGTTCCCCTGAAATTCGGCTGTAGAACAAAACTGTTGTTGAAATCACCGGTCCAGGTAGCGCCGGTATTGTATCCGAAGCCATCCGTTCCGCCTTCGATATCGCAGTAATGGAAATCTGTATTGACTGTACCGCTTACGCAAACCTGATTACCTGTATTGGCGCTGTTTCCCCATAGAATGGAGTTCCGTATTGTTCCTCCCATCCCGGATGAGAAGCTCAGCGCACCGCCCATGTCTGCCTGATTCTCTACAAACGTACAGTTCAGCACGGTAATTGAGCAGGTTGAGCGAATCGCCCCTCCATTGGATGTCGTGTGATTTCCATCGAATAAGCAGTTTGTAAACGATCCACCGGATGAATAAATCAGGCTAACCGCGCCACCCCATGATGTGGTGCTATTGTTCTGGAACAGACAGTTTACAACGTCAGCTTGTGATTCATGAAAAAAGAGTGCGCCACCTTCTCCGTTCGCCATGTTATTCTTGAAGACGCAGTTATAGATTGCAGGAACGCTATAGCGAAGAGCAATCGCCCCACCATCTCCGCCTTCGACGACATTGTTATTCTGGAAAGTGCAGTCCTTGACGAGTACTTTATCAACGTTATTGAAAAACATTGCGCCACCGTATAGATCGTAGCCGCTTCCTCCGGATTTGCCATTCTCAAGCACGCAATGAACAACCTTGCTGCTGTCGTTGGTGGCTGGTGTATTATAGAAACGGATTGCTCCCCAGCCAGTTGAAGCGTCAGCGGTAAACCGGATCGAATCCTGCTCCGTTCCGATCGCCAGCAATCGTCCGCTGATATCCAGCTTATAGCGACCGGTGAAGCTGACTGTCACGCCAGGATTGATCGTCAATGTAACACCATCTTCAACCGTAACGTCATTCTGGACATAGACTGTGTCGGCAGCCCAGATCGTATCTGATGTGAAGGAACCACTCGCGACCTGATGGAGAGGAATATCGCTGGCGACCCAGTCGGCATTATCCATGTTGTACAGGGTCCCGTCGTTATGGCCCGTAACATCGTTGAGTGAAGCTCCAGAGCCATCGTTGAAGTTCCAGCTCGAGACCAGTCCGGTTTCGGTTCCGTCAAGGCTCAGATACATTTCCAGCGCTGCTTCACTGGAGGTAAGCGCACGATTGTAGATATGCACCTCATCGATGCATCCTTCGATGTTGTTGGTTAGCCCTGTGCGATAGATACCGCCAATGGTGGAGCGGTTGAAGTCAAGCGTCTGCCTTGTGTATGAAAAATCGGTCGCGTCTTCAACGCCATCGATGTAGAGATGAGCATCGCCATTATTATCCGTATAACAGAAGTGATGCCAGGTTTCATCGAATACAAGGCTGGTGGAGACCGCTTCGCAAAGCACCGTTCCCGAGGCGTTGCGTATATATACACGGAAATACCCGCCGGTGTATGAGCCCAGACAGAAGAGGAGATCGTTATCGCCTGTACTGGATTCGGAATAGACACGATTGTCGTGTTCATTCGTGGCCTTAACCCATGCACTGATGGTAAGCTGAGTTCCGTTTTCGTAAATCGGAAGACCGCTATTTTGTGCAATCGCCACATAGTCATCGACGCCATCGAATTCGAGGCAGGTTCCTCCATTCTCGGCAAACATCGTGATGCCGGCAATCAGAAAGATCAAGAGAAGAATCATGGATGTGTTTCTCATATTTTTCTCCTTTAATTGGATTGAAAAATCGTGTATTTACCCTCTTTCAGCGTGGTCAGAAGGCGGTTGGTAACATTATCGGCTATCAGCTGTAAGTTGATATCCTTATAGTTGCGATTGATGAAATCGAGCAGGGCGACGTCGGACAGCGAATGGATCTCCATCAGCACAAGGTCGATCTCGTTCTGATTCAAGATTTCCGCGATCCGGTTGATCGTCTCAGCCCTGAAGATATTGATGGTATGATCGGATAGCATACGGCTCAATTTCTCGTATAGAGGCTGCGTCTGATTTACGATAAGCACGTTCATAATGACTCCCGCTATGCAGTATCGCATGAATGAGGCCAAACGATCCAAAGGAAACGAAGAAGCCATATTTTCTTATTACACAAACATATATGAACGCTGCCGGCTGATTCAGGAAGAGTGAGTAGTTTTTCGATATCGCAGGGTTTCTTCGGAATCGCTATGCGAAATCGCAGAGAAAGCATTAATTAGATTTTTGTTTGTGGTACCATTTGATTGCAGCAAAAAAGGCCCCGAATCGCTTCGGAGCCTTATTTTATCGTGGAGCTAAAAGGGGGATTCGAACCCCCGACCTGCTGATTACGAATCATTTAGCCAATACGTTATAAACAGTTAGGCAGTAAAGAATTATGGCATTTTCGGAGAAATATCTGGGACGTATATGGGACGATGTGGCTATTTTCAGCGATATCTGCCCCCTCTTGGGACGGCTTATGTATCGACATCATGCGTAAAGATCGCGTCGTTGTAGTCGGCCCAGAAATCCCCGCTCGCGAAGCCGGCATCATACTTCAGGGCAGCCTTGATTCCGGGCACCTCGTCGATCATCTTCTTGATTTTCTCTCGGGAGTTCTGATAATCATGAAACTCCTGCGTAAGCTCCTCCTTTCGGAGCTCCTTTTCATGCACCTCGATCGAAGCCGCTTCAGGCATGGTCAGCACGAGGTTTTGGGAGTCGAAGTCATGTATGATGCTGATGTCAAAATTCTCGAGGAAGGCTCGCCCTTTCCCATCATGATATGCCAGAAGCCAAAGCACCGACAATTCATTGGATTGGGTACTCTTCATTTTCTCTATTTCATCGCATACACTTCGGAGATGTATAACTACATCATCAACTTCGACCGATCTGCTGGATAGAGACATATCCTCGATAACAGCCTCAGAGTGCACTTCATAGCTCTCAAGCTGCTCCTGAATGCTGCGAAGAAGTTTCTCAAGTTTATCTTTACGGAAATACGAGAGCATGTTCCGAACGAAATTGTTATCGATATTTATATAGTACTTCCGAAGATTATCGGCGATCTCCTCAACAAGGGTTTTCTCGGCAACAGATTTGCCGCATGCTCGACATACAGAACGATCATCCTTCTTGTGAAGGTGTCCTCCGCAATGTTGACAGGTGATAAGGGATACTAAACTCGGTTTCTTCACCTGTGGGAAATCGATGGAACAATATCCCTTATTGAGTCGATTATAGTCCTCGACGTTGATATAGTACTCGTGAATGCGATCTTCGGGTTTCGGGGAGCGCTTTACAGGAGGCTTAGTCTTATGGGTGCTGCTTGATGAGAAACCGGCGTAATACGGATTCTGGAGCATGCCTTTCAGGCTTCGATCGCTCTCGAGCGTGATACTCTCCTTTCTTGTGGCGATCTTCTGTTTCACCCCTATGAATTCTGCCTTGTCTTTGATCCCATCAAAGATATTCTTGTAGCTGACTGGCTCCTTTCCCATACCTTCGCTGTTCAGGTAATCCATCACGATGGAAAAGACTCCTTCAACGAGCGGAATGGCATCCTTTCGCTTTGTCAATATCCCATGATGATTTTCGTAACCGAATGGAGGCGTTTTGCCCGTAAACAGCCTATCGTCACTCTCGCGATCCTTATTACCCGCTCTATGAGAATGGACATAGTCTTCGGCATCGATCAATTTTTTCTGCAACATCCTCCGGTACGTCCAGGAATTTGATGGCTCCAAAGATGCGTTTGGGGAAGCCCCAAGCATTTCGACATCATGGATGACGACCCCTTGGAGCTGAAGCCAATGCAAGAGGTATGATCCCTGCAAGACAGACCTGCTCAAGCGGGAAATGTCTCGAACAAGGACGATCTTCGTTTCCTGATGACCTCTCAGATACTCCATCATTGCCAACAGTCCCGGCCTTCGATGCAGAGGTGCAGAGTACCCAGAACATTCATCTCTGAACGCCTCCTGGAAACGGAGATTTCGTTTTCTCGCGTACGCGTTACATTTTTCGATTTGAGCGTCGAGAGAATCCTCATTATCACGGGCACTTGTTCGTGCGTAAATCACACAGGTCTTACCCATGGTACCTCCACGTTGTAAGTGATCAAGGGCAATTATCGGAAAAGGTGCGCTTCATGGCAACAAGATAAATTACAAAGCTTTGAAACGACCCCTTCATAATCTCTATGATATAGAGATTAATAGAGAGGGAGTAAGGATGTAATCATTGATATCCGACTGGATATGGCCATTTCAAGAAGAAACCTGCCTCATAAAAGAGGCCGGCAGGAATGAAGCCCTTCCTGAAGCCTTCCGCCCTTAGACTCGGAAGATCCATTAATATAATAAAATCCCGCACAAGTATCGGCTACACGTCTTGGGCAAAAAACCGCCATCAAGACACGTCGCGCCATCGATCATTGCGAAGCCATTTTTGAGCATTCCCGAAGCGGAGATTGTCCGCTCCAGAAAAAATGACTTGCGGAAAACCGTGTATCTCCACTTGATCGTCATCATGAACGGACTGAGATAGCAGTATCCCAAAGGAAGGTGTCCCGATAGTATGAACGACCTGATCCTTTACACCACCGAAGACGGCAAAAGCCAGATACAGCTTCGCGCGGACCAGAACACGGTCTGGTTGACACAGCGGGAAATGGCGGAATTGTTTGATGTTAGCGTGGACAACATTGGTCTCCATCTAAAGAACATATATCACGACAGAGAACTGGATCAAGAGGCAACTACCGAGGAATCCTCGGTAGTTCAGATCGAGGGTAGCCGTGAGGTACAGCGTCTAATCAACCTCTATAACCTGGACGCTATTCTGGCGGTGGGCTACAGGGTGCGTTCACCACGCGGCGTTCAGTTCCGGCGCTGGGCTTCGACCGTTCTGAAAGAATTCCTGCTCAAGGGCTTCGTGATGGACGACGAGCGGCTCAAGAACCCGGATGGTCGTCCGGACTACTTCGATGAGATGCTGCAACGTATCCGCGAGATTCGTGCCTCCGAGAAGCGCTTTTACCAGAAGGTGCGGGACCTTTTCGCCCTCAGTAGCGACTATGACAAGACAGACCATGCCACGCATCAGTTTTTCGCCACCGTACAAAATATGCTCCTCTTTGCCGTCACCCAGCAAACCGCCGCAGAACTTATCATCGATCGGGCCGATGCGAACGACCCACACTTCGGACTTATGCATTGGCAGGGCGATAAGGTTCGCAAGCAGGACATTCTGATCGCCAAGAATTACCTGACCGAAGACGAAATCGATACGCTGAACCGCCTTGTCGTGATCTTCCTGGAAACGGCGGAGCTTCGTGCCAAGAATCGCCGCGAGACTCGTATGAGCTTCTGGAAACAAAACGTGGATCAGATTATCTCGTCCAATGGGTTTCCGCTCCTCAAACACGCAGGTTCCATCAGTCATGAACAGATGAAGGAACAAACCTCCTCGCTATATCTGGATTATGATAAGCAGCGAAAAGCTGACGAAGCCAGAGAAGCCGACCGGCAAGACGATGCCGAGTTGCAAGCCCTGGAAGCGAAGATCAAAAAACAAAGACACTAGCCATTATCGATAATCTTCTCAAGCGGTTCCCCCCCACATGCGTGGGGAATACCATATTCTCCATGATGAACAAGCAGCAGTTTGCGGTTCACCCCCACATGCGTGGGGAATACGTGACAGCCGCGGCGGGCATTGGACGACCGTACGGTTCACCCCCACATGCGTGGGGAATACATCGCCAGTATCAGCTCTTTCCCGGCCCGGACGGTTCACCCCCACATGCGTGGGGAATACTCTTGATTTAATCGGGCTTCGAGGGCTTTGTCAATAGCTTAAGTCCCTCCCAATCTGTGACGATTCTACTATTGGCACCCCAGAAGTCAACACGAAAACCTTGCTCGTTGTTGGTTGACCACAACATCATGCAGGCACCTCCCTTACTACCACCGCATACTTTCTTCCATAGCCGGTCGCTGTAAAGTGACACCTTCATTTTCCACTTTGTGACAGCATGTTTTCCATCGTGCAACAAGTCGAAGTGATAGGAAATGCCCTTAACTCTCGCCCAATCAAACACATCAATGCAGTCGCTCTTCCAAGTTGCAAGTGACGGCAGTTTTTCCTTCCAGTGATTGCAGTCTTTCCATTTCACCCGATGTGAAAACGCGGATATCAAGATGATACCCGCGGATGGCAGTAACTGAGAAATTAACGTTTCTGTTGTCCGCCCCGGCTGGTGATATCGTAAACTGCGGTCACGCGATAATATCGTCTGCTTCCGGATATCGCGCCCTGCCACGAGGTCTCATTGACATTACCGACCAGTTCCCAGTCTTCATCTTCGGTTTCGGGATCATCGCTGGAATATACACGATAAGACTGCGCTCCGATACAGCTATTCCATAAGAGGTTCGCCACGTTACCGACGATGGTGATTCTCAGGTTTTGCGGGCCAGGAATAATTCCGGAAGGTAATTCGAAGTGGTACGGATCGAGCGGATCACCGATGATCTGGTTGCTGATGAAGTTGATTTCTTCTTCAATTCCCGTAACCACACCGGTTTCCGTATTATAGATTTTGAACGTGATTGTGTCGAGATAGTCATTCGAATATATGGTAAGGAAATACATCAACTGGTCTTGGGCCTCGATCGGTCCGGCGATACCGCGGCATTCATCTCCGCTGAACGCTCCAATCACAAGTGCATCATCCAGCAACAAGCCGCTGTCCCGCCACAGCACGCCCGTGATATTGGCAGAATACTCGTAGTTGAGCGGATTGATGTCCCAACCCGGAACTTCGGGGGTGCTGGCGATATGCCGATCCCCGTCGGATATTGTCTCCAGACCGCGGGTCAGTTCGTAATCGGGATAATGGAAGGTTCCCGCGTTCTCGGTATGCAGCATGTATCCGTCGCCCGGATTCATGAAGAGGAGCGATCCGATCCATCCATATCCATCCAGGTATTGGGCGTATCCGTGCTGGTTCTTGATCAGATCGCCGTTGACCGGATTGTCGATATCGGCGAGCGCTTCCGTCACACTGACGCTGACGTGCGGGATGTATCCGATCCAGTTCCATCCGCTTCCGTAGGTGATCTGCGAGGTGTACGGATCGGCGAGCAGTCCGTTTAGGGTCAGTTCATCGGATTGAGCCAGTTTCAGCTTGACCATCTCGTTGGTTGCGATTTCCGTCAGAGAGCCGATCCATCCCGAGCCTTCGACGTATTGGGCGTATTCTGTCTGATTCTTGATCAGGTCGCCGTTCTGTGGGGTGAGGCTCTCCAGCAGCGTATCGACCGACATGGACACCTGGTTCTCGAGGTTGGTGGAAAGCCATGTCCAGCCGGTGCTACAGGAGATATCCCGAACCAGTTCCGGCGAGGCGTGAACCACGACCGGCGATGACGGCATTCCATATACCGCCCCCTCGATGAACGTGTAACTCTCCTCGATACCGAAATGCTCCTTACATTCGGAAGCGTCCCAAACTCTGAACAGAAGATCTTCCCCGTATTCCTCGTCGCTGTGGATGGTCAGGAAAAAGGCGAATGCGTCGGTTAGTCCGGGCACTTTCTCTGTCTGCGCATACCCGCGACACTCGTATTGACCGGACGTATTCTGCACGAAAGCGCCGATCACGTCGTTGAGATCACCGGAAAGCTCACCTTCGATCGACATCTTGCCGGTAATCGACATCGAGTAATCGTAGCCCGTAATGGCCACCGTTGACCATTCGGGAGGATCGGCGATGACGCCGATATCGAATACGAGCGTTTCCGTTCCGAGCGACGGGATGTCGGCATATACCGTGTCCATGTACGTGCCGAAACCGATCTGATCGCTCACGGTGAAGGTGATGGTTTCCGAATCGAGCGGCAGAAGCTGACCGGAATCCGGGCTGACCGTAAGCCATACGGGAAGGTTTTCGATGGTGAACGAAGATAACTGCCCTCCGTTGTTGATCAGGCGGGTTGTAATGATCAGTTCCTCGCCCAGCGGCTTGATCACCTCGATCTTGGCGTTCTCCCAGTTGACGGGATTGGCGTTGACAAAGAATTCCCAGTCCACCGGCTCTTCCATCGGGTTGCCGTAGATATCGCAAACATTCGCGACCTCTACCCTGACCGTGTGATTCTCGAGCCAGTAGTTGGCGATTCGCGGCGTGATGGCGACCTTGTTCTCGTAGCAATCAAGCTCGCAATCCACTTCCATGTTGCCGACATCGACAATTACGACGGAGATGTTCGTGACGTTGACCGTGGTCGGATCGATCTCTTCGACGAACGTGATCGATATTTCGTCGTCGTTATCAAGAATGCCGTCCAGCGGCTGCGGATCGCCCATGACATCCGGACCGTTCCGATCGATCGTGCCGCTGAGAGACTCCGTGTTGAAGTCCGCCAACAGGCTGTCGGTGGCGACAGCGCGAATCTCGTACAATCCGTCGGGGATACCGCTGACATCCCAGGGGTAGAAAATGTAATTGGGATGCGATGCCAGCGAATCGCGCGGAATCTCGAATCCCGGCAGCCAGTTGACATCCTGCGGATGCTTGTACTGGAGCTTGAGCGAACGGAAGGTGGGCTTCGTAAGATCGTAATCGGTCAGCATGACGCTGAGGCTGTCGCCGGTATTCTGGTTGAGTAGCCAATTGTCTTGCGGAAGACCAATGGATACCCTGCTGTATGGCGCTTCCCAATAGATATTGAATGATTTGAACACATCGAAGTAATGTCCCTCGGGGCCGTCGTAACCACGATCTCCCTCGGCATAGAATTCGAGCGTGAGTCCTTCCAACTCATACCCTCCGACACCCTGTTCCACGGTAAGCACCGCCTGACGGGTTTCACCCGCATCGAGATCGAATGCCATGCAGTCTTCCAGAGAAACGCCGTTGATTTTCACCGTAGCGCCGACTGGGTTGGTTCCATGCTGGACCGTGAGGAAATATCTGCGCGCTTCGTCTGTCTGGCTGGTATTGCTCAGGTATAGCAGGAACGCCGCGGTTCCGCCGGATGGAATATCGGTGGCGGTGTATGTGTTTGCCGTCAACATAACGCCATCGCGGGGCTGTGTATTAGGCTCCCAGTGCGCTGAAGAAGCTCCGGAAACAAGATTGAAAACAGGCGTTCCATACACAGGGTCCACGCCGATATCGGTGGTGAAATAGTCGGATATCCAGGTCAGGTCGGAAGCGACATCGTCATCGGCAAGAACAAACGTGGATGTCGTTGTGGTCTCGAAAGTATTTGAGGCGGAAACGCCAAATGAAACCTGCGTTGAGAAAGTGTAGCCGGTTTCGCCACCAACACCATCAACCGTCATGCCGAATTCTTCTCCAAACTCGGTGCCTACGGTCATTTCGAATTCGAACGTCGTTGACATCGTTGTGGAAGTCTCTTCCATATAGGTGTACGCGGGACCGGCGCAAAACGAGATGTTGTTTGGGTGATTGGGATTCGACTGTGCATGTTCCTTATTATACTCGTTCATGTCCAGGTAGGATTGCCAGCGATCGGCCGACTCGGTATCGCCGATCGTCAGCAGGTTTGGAATCACGGAGTTCTCGATCTGGCTTTCCGTGTAAACATAGACCGTTGCGAAGCCATCCGGGCTGACCATTACATTTTGTTCCAGGATCGCGTCATTTGCCTCGTCATCCCAGGAAAGCACTTTCGTAATGCCCCATATCAAGTTCAGTGCGCCACCGACAAAAACGTCGGCGCCAAAATCGCCGATGATGTCATCGCTCTCCGAGGTGGTGTATTCTTCGCTGGTCGTGAAGGTATATTCCTGCTCGAAGCTCGTTCCCTGATGCATTCCCATGGTAAATCCCATGTTCATGTCTGCGGTAATATCGATCTCGTTTTCCACGCTGAAAAGCAGACCTTCTTCTGTCGTGAGGTCCGCTCCGAGGTGAATCTTCGAGTATGTGTTCTCTTCCATGTCGGTACAGACCGAAACGCCGAAGCCCATGGTATGTGAACTTGATTGGTTGAATGAAGCATAGCTGCAATCTCCGGGAGGATCGTGCAGGATCAGGAAGGGAATTTCAGGAGAAGTCGTCGCGTAGGTGCTTTCCAATGGCTTGATACCCTCGGTCAGCACCCAGTCGGTCTGGGTGGCGAAGCGATCGTGCGCTGTATCCTCGACCGTGATCTCGATCATGTTCTGGTATTGCCTGTCATACCCGCCCTGGATATTGGGCGTGTAGGGCGCGAATTCATAGGTGTATTCCGCTTCGCCGTCGAAGGATGCCGTTGTTTCTCCCTGTGTGCCAATCTCGTCGTTGATGGTCAGGTCGCATTCGACGAGATAGGTCTTCTGGTCGGGATGCCCCTCGTAGCTGTAGTCCTCGCAGGCCTTGATCACCAGCGAGCACCATTCGTTCTGTGGCAGAACGTAGAATTCGCTCTCGGGATAATCGGCGAAGTGTTTCAGTTCAAGCGTATCGGGCCAGGCGACTTCGATATTGAGCGGCGCCCGCCAGACGTAGCTGAGCGTGTCGATCGTCTCGTCCGTGTTCGTCAGATCGATATCCTGGGTCTTCATGGACTGGAATTGCTCGTCGAGAACCAGCCCGAAAGGATCGAAATCGCCCGGATCGACGGTTACATGGAAATCGAGCGGAGGCAGATTGTTGATGATAACGCTTCCCATTGACCAGTCCTGTCCGGTCACTACCCGGTTGTAGTAGCCGTTCACCGAATTGATGGTCAAATTGAAATCACCGATGGGATAGCTGTCGGTTCCGCCCACGACATTCGCCTGGAACTGTGTCTTGAAGGTGTCCTCGAAGTTGATGTTGGTCCTCGGGTAGGTAACGACTCCCAGATCCCAGGAACGATTGAAAATGTGGTCGTTGAATTCGAGCGAGATGATGCTGTTGGTTCCGTGTTCCACTTCGATTACGTAATAACCGTCCTCATCCGTCATCGTCACCGGCAGGGCCATAGAGCCGTTGAGATAGACTGTGGCGTTTTCCACCGGACATGTTGTGCCCTGGTATTTGGCATACCCGGAGATCGGTATCATCGAGTTGTCGGTGAAGTCGATTCCGTTCTGTGCGATGTTACTCTGGCTTAGTGTAACCGATCGCTGCTCCGGCTGGAAGATATGTCCCAATTTTGTCGGTACAACAATGAAAGTAGTCGAACTTCCGTAAGGAATTTGGTTGATCATGTAATCGCCCCACTCGTCGGTGAACGCGCCGAGTTGGATATCCGGGTCCTGCGCCGACCATTCGCAGTTGGTCGCGACACCGTTGTGGGCGTTGCTGGTCGCGTCGAAGATCGTGGTGCCAGTTCCCTCGTTGAGCGTCCAGTAACCGTCCAGTCCATCCTCGTCGCAGGGCGCGATAATGTCCTTTCCATCGACGATGTCGGACGAATCTCGCGCTGCAGACCATAGCCTTATATCGTCCAGATAGCCGTCGAAACTGGTTCCCGAGAGGATGTTTCCGGTGGAAGACGTACAAAGCGCGAATGAGGTTGAAGAGGCGACGATGTACTCATCGACATAGAGATAGCACGACGAATTGGAGTAGTCGCTGACTACCGCCCAGTGATGCCAGTCGTTATCGACGACGCTAACCGAATCGATCGCCTGCGTCAGCGAATTGGAGCCGTTGGTGACCACCGCGTTTCCCGAAGAATTGATCTGAAACTGAATAATCCCCTTCTTCAGAAGCGTCGTATTGCTGAGGGGGGTTCTCGCCCAGAACTCGATGGTGTAGTTGTAGCGCATATCGGTTCCTGGATCCTCGATCGCAAGAGATGGCGAATGGCTGTTTTCAAAGCGCAGACAGTAACCGGGGGATGGATCCAGTACGACCTTGATATCCTGCACCGGATTGTTGTTCGCTGTCAGAATCGTACCCGAAATGATGCCGTTGGGCTTGAGGTAGCCGCTGTCTTCGGCGGAAAGCCCCGCCTCCTCTCCATTGTAGGCTTCGACCGCGTAAGAATATACTTGTCCCGGAAGCGCGTTGAAATCGGAATACGCGTGCGTATCGCTATCGACGATCGTAATGTTGATCCCATTACGATAGATTTTAAATCCCATCGGAGGGTAGTTATAATTCGAATTATAGTCCCAGAACAACTGGACGTACCCGGGATAATCGTTGTTACCGTCCGAGGCGGTGAAATCGCAGGGAGCGAGATAACCCTGGTGCTCGTAAGCGCCGATATCGATCCGGTCGTATGTACCGACATGATGATGGAAGATTCTCGGATTGCCGGCGATATCGATTTCTGCGAGGTCGAATCCCGCCGCATCGGGCGTGCCGGCGTTCAGGCAGTACGACCAGCCGTTGATGTCGTACGGGGTGTCGCTTTCTTCCTTGAAGCTGGGATCGAACGCACAGTTATTGGTGCCGGGGTAGGTTCCCTCGATGTCGCAGAAGGTTACGTTGGTCAGCGCGCCACTGCCGGGATAGAGTGGCGAGGAACCGTTGTCCCAGATGATGCAGTTGACGATCGTCGGCTGATAGGTCGTATTGGTGAAATAGATCGCCGCGGTGCTGGATGCGGAGCCGGTATTCCCTGTGATCGTACAATTGACGATATCGACTTGCGAAGTATTGAAATACAGCGCCCGACCCTTGGTTTCCGATTCGTTATCGCATATCACCGAGCCGATAAGCCGGACATTCGAATAATATGCATACATTGCACCGCCGTAGTAGGAATATCCGTTCCTCAGAACACAATTACGTATCAGCAGGTCGTCATATCGCCATGCGTGGATGTTCGCGCCGCGCTCGTCCATGCCGCTGCCCATGTCCCCGTTTTCGACGATACAGTACTCGAGCACACTGCTCGCATTCGTTTCCACACCCTCCTCGCCAAAGGTGAATCCCTTCCATCTGGAAGACGAAGACGCGCTCGTGAATGTAATCATATCGTCCGGCTCGCCGATGGCGCTCAGGCTACCGTATATATAGGCATGGGCTGTGGAACGGAAGGAAAGCCTCACGCCCGGATCGACATTAAGCGTCCTCCCCTTGAGCACGTACAGGTTTTCGTCGATGTACTGGTCTATGTCGATCACCGTATCGTCGGGAACAAGCAGGTGCCCCATCTGGGATTCGACTGCTCCGACGTCGATGCGATCGAACGCTTCTCCCAGATTTCCCGAAAAACCGGTGTAATCGTAATAGCGCGGATCGCCGTTGATATCGTGGAGCGCCGAACCGCTGAGGGACGTCTCCGGATCGCCAGCGTTGATACAAGGCGATATCCCGCTTATCCAGTAGCCGTCTTCCGTTTCTTCCCATTCGGGATCGAGATCGAAGCAGTACAGGTATTCTCCGGACAGCGTAGCGCCGGTGCAGTATCCGAATGCGCTTAGCCCGTCCTCGATATCACAGTAGCGAAAATCGACATCGCTTGAGCTATTGACAAACACCTGGTTACCGCTCGTGGTAGCGGTATTGTCCCTGATGATGTTATTGCGGAATGCAATATCGGACAATCCGTCAATCGCGAGTCCGCCACCGTTAACAGCCGAGTTGTTGATGATTGTACAGTTGCTGAGGTTCATCGAGGTGTTACCGCTGTGATAGATGGCGCCACCCTGGGTATCGCTGTGGTTTCCGTCAAAAACGCAGTTCGCTACGGACATTTCGCATTCGCCTCCCAGGTCGAGCGCACCGCCAGTCGTTCCTGCGGTGTTATCCTTGAAAATACAGTTATGTAACCAACCGTCCGAATTCCCAACGACGACGGCTCCGCCATAGTGGCTGGCGCTATTGTCGATAAATTGACACCGATCGATCATCGGCGAACCATAATAGGTGTAGAGCGCGCCTGCGTAGTAGGTGCTTGTGTTGTTACGGAAAACGGTGTCCTTGACCTTCGCTGAGGAAGCAAGCAGTGCGAGCGTTCCTCCCTCGCCACTCGTGGTGCTGAGGTTCGTGTTGTAACGGAACTCGCAGTGGTCGATCCGCACTTTCGAGAAGGTCTTGATTTCCATGGCACTTCCGCGGACTTCATCGCTCGTACCGGATACTTTTGCTTTCTCGAAGATACAGTGGACGAATCGGCTGCTGTCTGCGTTCGTGTTGATATACCGGATACCTTTCCAGCCGATATCTTCGTTCAGTGCCGTGAAGAGGATCGAATCCTGCTCGGTGCCGTACGCGCTGATCTTTCCCAACACGTTGACCACGTGGCTTCCTGCGAAGACGACTTCGACTCCCGGGTCGATCGTCAGGGTTGCGCCGTTATAAAGCGTGATATCGTCGATAACATAGATCGGGCTCTCGCTCCAGGTCGTGCTGGATGTGATGTTACCGCCCACCGTGGTTCCGATCGGGGCATCCGATTCCGTTCGATGGAGGGCTGTCGCGCCGCCCATGATCCCGTTGTTACCACGAGCGACGTCGTACATGACTTCGCCGTCCGCTTCGTTGAACTGGTAGTAGGCGACAAGGTCGGTCTCGGTGCCTTGTAGTGGCGAGACCATGTTCACGCATACCTCGTCCTCGTTCATCGCCTTGTCCCATAATCTCAGTTCGTCGATTTCTCCGATGAAGTTGGTTGTCCCCGGGAGACCAAGACGTGCCACATCCAGGTCGATGCTGTTGGACCTGGTGTAGCTGAAATCCATCGCATCGGCGACCCCGTCGATGTAGAGCACCGCCGCCCCGTCGTCATCGACCCAGGTGAGATTGTGCCAGGTCCCGTCCAGAACGGATCCTGCCGATTTCTTGGACAAAATGGACTGATTGTCGTCGGAAACGAGATGCATCCAGATTCTGCCGGAACTCCACGTTGTGATGTTGAACGCGGAGTAATCCGCATAAACGGTGCTTTCTTCCATGTAGATAGTCTTGTATTCCTCGCTGCTGTCGCCCTTGATCCACATGGAGATGGAATAGGCGTTATCCGAGCAGTTGGTATAAATGGGCAATCCGGACCTCGTTTGAATCTCCACCGCGTGCGTCTGGTCGTACAGGTTCAAGGCGTTTCCTGATTCGTCGGATACGGTCGGGACGGTGGAATCGATCCAGTTGTCTTCTGTGATATTGAAAAGCGTTGCGTCCGCGTTTCCCGCCGAGTCATAGGCGATCGTTCCGCTTCCTTCGTCGAACTTCCAGTACGAAACCAGCCCGGATTCCGTTCCGGTTAGCTGCTTGAAGCGGTTCGCCTTGATCTCAGTCCCGGTGCGAACGTCACTCCAGAGGCGGAGGTCGTCGATACTGCCACGCAATCGTTCTCCACTGCCGCTGATATCGAACTCGCCGTCCGGGGTATAGAGACCACCGACAGGAGCTGTATTGGTTGCAACCAGTTCGCCGTTCAGATACAGGTTGAGTGTCGTCCCGTCGTAGGTACCGGCGACATGCAGCCATTCGTTGGTGGTCATGACATTCGCGCTGACTGCGGTGAGTGATCCGTTCGACTGCTTGATATAGAAATGGAGCTGACCGTTCGTGTTGTTCAGCCTGATAATCGCCATTTCCGGCTTCAGGGTCAGGTAACGCTGAACGGTAGAAGACATCTCGGAATGCTTGACCCATGCTTCCATGGTCAGAGACGTCAGGGTCGTCGGAATACCGGTTCCGTGTCCGTATTGTCCGGTACCGCTGAAATTCATACAGATGCCGGGGTATTCCGCATGCAACGGAATTGCCATGCAGATTAGCGCAATCCATACAAAAATGAAATTCCTTGGTTTCATCGAGTTCTCCTTTTGTTATATGTTCAGACTAATATTACCGATGAATGAGTAGCTCAAATCGCTCATTATTTTCTTGATTGAAATCGTATGCAGCGAACGATCTTTTCCCATTTCGACAAAATGGTGCTCTCGGGAGGTATCGTAAAGAATGATCCTGAGGTCGGGAAACAGATCAAGCAATCTGTATGAGTATTCATTCCTGTTGTTTTCTTCCGGGTCAATGATGATTATATCCGGTTTTACTTCCCGGACAATTCTTACGGTATCACTATAGGAAACGGAAAGATACGCATTGATGCCTTCGATTGCCGCCAGCTGTTCGATCAGTCCGGGATTCAAACTTGATGCTTCGCTCAGTACGATATTCATGATTACTCCTTGATCGTGAATATTGCATGTACGGTGCCATTTTCATAAATGTATTAATATCAAGGTATTGCGTGTTTTGTCGGCATTCCATGCCTGGACGATTCAAATAAAATAATCGAAATGTGGCTAAAAATGACCACGTGAAGAACGGTATTCAATTAATTATATCGGGAGAGTTGCCTTAATTGATTACGTATTAATGCGTTGTGTCTATGGTCATAAATGACCAGCTTGGATATCCTTGGATTGTCTTCTACTTGTCTTCCACGATACCGTACTTCTTCATCTTGCGCTCGATTACCCTTCGATCAACATCCAGCAGTTTCGCTGTCTGAACACGGTTGAAGTTCGTTCTGCGAAGCGCTTTCAGAAGCATCTGTCTCTCCGCGTCCGCGAGAGGTATAACGTCGTCTTCTTCGATAGTCGCGGACGGAATTAGAAAATGCCGGACCCGTAGCGTCGAGCTGTCGGCGACGACGACTGCACGTTCGACCATATTCCTCAGTTCGCGAACGTTACCGGGGAAATCGTAATCCATGAGTTGGGTGGCGATGTCTTTCTCGATGCGATTGATTCTCTTGTTTATCATTCTGGATGTTAGCCCGACAAAGTGCTCCAGCAGCAGCGGGATGTCCTCTTTTCGTTCACGCAGCGGAGGAATATTGATAACGAAGATCGCCAGCCTGTGGTAGAGATCGGAACGGAACAACCCGGAATCGATCTTATCCATGAGGTTGTTGTTGGTAGCGCTGACGATGCGCAGATCGATTGGTATTTCGCGCAGCGAGCCGACCCGGACGATCTTGCGTTCTTCGAGAGAGCGCAGAAGCTTTGCCTGCTGCTCGAGCGATAGTGTGCCGATCTCGTCGAGAAACAGCGTGCTTTTATCGGCGATCTCGAACCAGCCGATCTTGTCACTCGTCGCACCCGTGAAGGCGTTCTTTTCGTGCCCGAAGAAGTGGCTTTCGAACAGGGTATCTGGTATTGCCGAGCAATTCACAGCATAGAATGGCTGTCTTGATCGTTTGCTGCACGCGTGGATGTTTCTGGCGACGATTTCCTTGCCGGTTCCGGTTTCGCCGGTGATCAGGACATTGGTTTTCTCGGAACGGGCGACCATTGTGATCATCTCAGATATTTTACGGATCGATTCGCTCTGCCCGATCATCGAGGTTTTAATATGGCGAGTCAATTCCTCGGTAACGAAATTATATCGTATCTCGCTGTGATGAAGATCGTCGAGTGCCTTCTGCAGTTCGACCTTCTGCAGTTCAATCTTCTGGTTCCTGGCCTCCAGTTCGACGTTTTTCAGCCGGTATATTTCGGCTTCCTTCTCTTTCTTCTCGATATTGTACTTCGTGTGAAGCTCGGCAACCTTCTCGGCGATCTCCGAGGTTTGCTTCACTTTTATCTCATCGATCATTCGACGATGGGTATTGGTGGCATCCAGGAATTTTCCCTGCGTGCTGCAAATGATGATTTGCTGGCTGTACACCTGCGTGTATAACTTGTCGTATTTATTCTCGAAAACCGCCTTTTGCGTTTCCGCTAACAATTCAGAAGCCTCATCGATCTTTCCCTGAAGGAGTTTTATATCAATGACCTGCAGTTTGCTGTAGAGTTGCAGAAATCTGTCGCCGGTTTTCTCTGTGTTTTCATTCACCTTCTCGAAATACTTGAGCCCTTTCTCGTAATCATGGAGCTTATCAGCATAAATAAGACCAATATTCTGCAAAGTTTCTGTCAGACCAATCAGATCGTTTGTTTCTTCCTTAAGTGCTCGGGATTTTTCGAAACACTCTAAAGCCTGATGGTTATTGTTACGACCCATCTGAATTATTCCGAGATTGTTCCAGACCAGCGAAAGGTTTCGTCTGTCTCCGACTTCCTCACAATAATCCCGAGCTTTCAGATAGTACTTCTCAGCGTTTACATCGTCTCCATAGGACTTGTACAGCACACCAAGATTGATCCAGCAGGACATCAGACCAAACCTGTCGCCAATTTCCTCTCTCATTCGTATTGCTTTAAATGAATATTCGAGTGCGGATTCACGCTGGTCAAGCTTGATATATATTACGGAAAGCATGTTATATTCTCTTGCGAGTAATTTTTTATCCTGGACGGACTCGAAATAGGTAATAATTTCTTTTTTTATCGAAATTGCCTGATCGAATTTGCCAGATAAAGATAAAAGATTGGCGATACTGCTTTTAGAAAGGTTTACATTCAACACGTCATTCAGCTCAACGAATATTTCCAGCGCCATTTCGTAATACTCGATGCCCTGTTCGAGTTTACTCTGGAAACGCATGCAGGATCCCATCTTCAGCAGTGCGTCGGCGATACCGGGACGATTGTCTCTATCCCTTTGAAGCGCTAATAATCGGGTCAGCGATTGTTGCATGAGATCGAATTCGTTCATACTCCAGTGACAGTAAGCGATTTGATCGAGTACCGGACAAATGTCGTAGCTGTCGAACTCTGTTTCTACCAGTTCGAGAACCTCGGCCAGATGTTTCAACGCTTGATTGTATGTCTTCGATTTGATATGACACCTTGCAAGCCTGAACAGCGCTTCGGCTGTGAGCTCCCCATCCGAACACTTCCGGGCGATATCGAGAGCCTGGCTCATCTCGGCAGCTTCAGCCTTACATGCCTCATTATCATTCTTCTCAATCTTGTCGCATCGATCGATTATCTTCTGGAATTCGCTTTGATATGCCGGAATCTTAGAACGACCTTTCATCGATTCTCCACATTTATGAGTAAAGAGTTTTTTTTACTTTTATATAATGATCTCTTCCGGTCAAGAAAAACCATCGTGCTCGATGTAGTAGAGTTGAACTCGATCAATATTCTGCGCCGGATACAAAAATTCATGACACAATGACAACCCCGATTGTGGCTTTGGCGCTCGTGGCGGTAATAACCGGTTCACCCCCACATGCGTGGGGAATACTCCAGACCGCCTTTCTTGTCTGTCTTGAATGCCGGTTCACCCCCACATGCGTGGGGAATACGGTGGTACCAAAACCTATATCCCCATAACCTACGGTTCACCCCCACATGCGTGGGGAATACATTGATCAAACGCTTTGCGTAGCTAATGATGTCGGTTCACCCCCACATGCGTGGGGAATACGGAACGAGTGTGTGATACATCCCTGAGGTGTACGGTTCACCCCCACATGCGTGGGGAATACAGCATGTTGAATGTTATGCCCAGCATCGCATACGGTTCACCCCCACATGCGTGGGGAATACCTTCTCAACAATACGTTCGGCGATGGCACGGGCGGTTCACCCCCACATGCGTGGGGAATACAATGTTATATCCAACTGTACATCATTGATCCTCGGTTCACCCCCACATGCGTGGGGAATACGCTGACCGAGTATCTGCCGTCACCAGTACTATCGGTTCACCCCCACATGCGTGGGGAATACGGGCTAATCGTAGTCAATTGACTGATGTCCTTCGGTTCACCCCCACATGCGTGGGGAATACCCGGGAGTCAGCTCGATGATGCTGGTCGAGTCCGGTTCACCCCCACATGCGTGGGGAATACGTGCAGGTCGTCCATAATCTTCAGGATGCCCTCGGTTCACCCCCACATGCGTGGGGAATACTACAACAGCGTTGGGGACAGCACGGTGGCCGACGGTTCACCCCCACATGCGTGGGGAATACGATACGTCACGGCTTAATTCCTGACCGCGCAACGGTTCACCCCCACATGCGTGGGGAATACTTCAATTCCTGCCTTCACAACGAGTTTCACCTCGGTTCACCCCCACATGCGTGGGGAATACAATAGTTCGGAGTGGTGTTCGATGTATCGGACCGGTTCACCCCCACATGCGTGGGGAATACGTATCCAAGATATCCTGCCATATCATACCTCCGGTTCACCCCCACATGCGTGGGGAATACAGAACCAATTATAGAATAGTGTCTGGCGAGGACGGTTCACCCCCACATGCGTGGGGAATACTCTTGATTTAATCGGGCTTCGAGGGCTTTGTCAATAGCTTAAGTCCCTCCCAATCTGTGACGATTCTACTATTGGCACCCCAGAAGTCAACACGAAAACCCTGTTCGTTGTTCGTTGACCACAGCATCATGCAAGCGCCGCCTTTGGAACCACCGCATACTTTCTTCCATAGCCGGTCGCGCACCATGGCGGAGACATTACCGACAAACACACCTGCCTTCACCTCCAGCAGCCAGCGAGTCAGCTCTCCTCTGAGTGAGACAGGCACCTTCTCGAGAATCATGACGTTCATTCTTCCTCCTTATCACCACCCTCGCCGTAGGAAACACCGCCGGCACATTCACCGGTTACAGGGTCCCATAATCCACCGGGTTTTGCCGGATCCGCGTCGAAGTCGTCATCGGCATCCTCGGGTGGCGTAGCGCCTAAGATGCCGTGAATATCTTTCACGATCCGTTTGAGGAGTCCATGCCTATGGAACATGTCCCGGCATCGGATGCGCACCTCGCGGTTGAGGTTTCTATCCACTTCGGCAACGGTCTGGAAAGCCAGGGGTATCGTCAATTCCGTCTTGTACAGGTCAGCGACGTCGTAAACGAACGATAGCTGCTTCCCGGTATGCACAAATCCGATCGCGGGGGAATATCCGGCAGCCACTATCGCCGCGTGAGATATCCCGTAGAGGCAGGAATTCGCCACGGATAGCGCTTTATTTACCGGGTCGGCATTCTTCCAGTCTCGTCGGTCGTAGTTACGCCCATTCCATGGAACACCAGTATCGCGTGAGGCATTGAAATAAGCGTCACGAACCCTTACGCCTTCCATACCCCTGATCTGCTCCAGCGTCAGTGATGGGTCCGGTTTCTCGGGGAAGCGGAATTCGTACATTCTGCGTACGACGTACAGTCGGGAAGACTCGTTCGCCCAGAGTTTCACTTGGCGGAGAAGATGAGAAGCCTTCCTGGTTGCACCGCTTCCCGATGCATAGAATCTTACGCCTTGCTCACCACTCCACACGACCAGGCATCCACAGTCTGCCAGAGTCGTTATTGCGGCATGCGTGATACTCGTTCCCGGGCCAAGCAGCAACACGGAAAGGTTGTCGCAAGGAACGGGCGTCAATCCGCGAAGGTCGTGTACGGCGATGGCCTTGTCTTCCCGGTCGATGATGCCGTGCTCTATGTAGAGCCAGCTCCATTTGTCACGGACCTTGGGGACTTCGTGATAATCCTTTGTCAGCATGGATCGCCTCCTACCTCCGGATAACAGACAGCAGCCCGAACCCGAACGACTTCGCCGAGCCGATGCCTTTGCGAATCGTATCCATGAATTGGCTCGGATCGGTGACTTCGAGGACTCCTTCCATCAATGCTGCGTTGAAGGTGAGTCGCTGCTTGTCGAGGTTCCAGCTTCCACTTTTGGTTGAAACACCATTCGGCCTGTAGCCAACGACCCGGAAAAGGCGTTGTAGCTCGAAGTTCTTGATGACGAAACCGCTATGCATTGCCTGCCTTTCAAGCCATTCCTTGTGCCTTTCATCCAGTTCATTGGGCATTTGAATATCGTAACCCACCGAAACGCGTATTTTCCGTGGTTCACAGTCGATCCACACACCATCCACATTCTTGCGATTCACCGTGATCTTCTTCGTGGGATTCGCCAGCAGCCGGTAGCGCAGGATATCGCCTTTCTGAAAGACAGGCTCGTAGGGTTTGCATTCCGGTGGAAATGCGAGGAAATCAGGCGCGTTATGGAAGGCCTGGTCCCAATCCGGCTTTTCCTCCGATTGCACCAGAATCATCGCGCGCGAGCCGTCGGAACTGATGTTGTTGTCGATGCGGAATAGGAATATGGCATTATGATCTTCCTTTTTGCCGAACGCCATCGAGAGCCGCTGGTGGACGTGATAGATGTTGTTGAGCCACATCCTTCCCGGACGCGGTCGATCGGGATTACCGCCTGTGTCAATCAGTAGTTGTGACAGGTACATCATCGCCCTCCTTTTCCTTGAATCTGCGATCACGGGTCTTCTTGCTGCGGAATTTCACGATCTCGGCGCGTTTTTCGAGGATACGCTCACGCCATTTCTCATCGGTGGGATCGATGCGATCGATGCCCATGTTGGCGCCGTATTCGAGCATGGTGATAGCGTCGTGGCAGAGACGGCACAGTGACTTCAGGTCGTCGGGCGATTCATTACCACCGGCACGTCGATAGGTAATGTGCTGGACCGTGGAAGCCGGTGAACCACAGAAGGTGCAGCGACCTTGATCCTGCTCCAGGCGTTCTGCGCGTTTCTTGCGGAACTCGGTATTCTGGTAGTTGGCGCGGGGGCGTTCTGAAGAGTATGCGCCTTTTACGCCCTGTATCACATTACTGCGCTTCACATCGCCGTTTTCGCCGACAATCATCGACGATCGAACGACAAAACGCGGTCTGTGCGACGGAGGATCGAAGGTGAAGGGAACGTCGTACCAGACTTCGGCTCTTCCGGGAGCTTCGGGCTGATCTTCGGTGGGGCGCCAGTCGAGGATCAGGTCGAGGTGATCCGGTTTCTGGATAAAGGTTTCATGCCTTCTTGGCCACGGGATCGATGCGAGGGCTTCTTCGAGCGAACCGAACCTACTTGTGCCGTGCTCGTTGACCGGTCGCGACATCGGGCAGTTCTTGCGGCCCAGGAATAGCGCCCAGACGGGATTTTCGAGTGCGGATGACAGGGTATCGATCAGGTCTTCGCCATCCCGAAGCGCTACCAGGAAACTCGCGTCGCAGAGGTATTCGCGACGGGTGAGCATGGGGCCGTCTTTCTTGCCGCCTTCAGCCGTTGCCATCTTCATGCCCGCACCCACGGTATGCCAGTCCCACCAGCGGATGCCGGGGCGATCGATGCGCACGCCCATTTCGAGTTCCGATAGCCTTTCGAGCCAGCCGTCTTGCGCTTCCAGACGAGATAGACCCATCGCGGCGCAGAGCATGCCGATAACGCCGGACTTGGTGGGCGCTTCCTTCGTGCGCCGGATCACGAACTTCGATTCATGGCTTCCCCACGCCTGCATCGGTCCTTCCAGACGCAGGAACAGGGTGTTGTCACGCATCATGAACCGCCACGATCGCTTTCTGGACATCCTGCCAGTCAAAGCCCATCTCTTTCATGATTGCCGTGATGAACTGGTCAAAGTTGCTAAGGCAGTCCATATTCTTGAATTCGTAACGTTTACCCGGCGAGAACCAGTATCGCTCTGCCTGTATACCGAAGCCTTCATCGAGCTCGGAGACATACTGCGCCAGTTGCGCGATGCTTTCTTCCACCAGGTCTCGCTGACCGGGTCTGACCGGCTTCACGAAGGCGTTGGCGTAGCTGATGGGCGTCTTGTTATCCTTCTTGATTACGACGAGAATACCATCCGGTGGATTGTGCGCGGCATAGCTGTTCTGTTTACCGCTCGGTGTTGTCAGCGCCATGGCACGGATGAACGCGCCGACTGTGTGCGCCGCCAGATCGACCTGACCGCCAAGATTGCCAACAAGCTGATCCCAGTCGATGGAGAAGTACTTGTAGAAGCAAGAGGATGAATAGAGGGCTTCATCGACGAATCCTGCCCCCGCGTCTTTACCTTTCACATCATCTGCTGCGACGTAGTAATCGATCTCTGGACGCGCTTCATGGGTCGATATCGCGTGCGCGGCTTGCAGGGCAGCTTCGACAGTGTTGTTCCTATGCTTCCAGATATCGCCGGTCGGCTCCAGCATTCGACCGCATAGCGCCATATCTGGAACGGCAGTGCTCGAAGAGATCAGGGTAACGAATTGATCCTTGAAGACTTCATCTACGTCTTTCTCGTCCCCCTGGTATTCAAGTAACATTGTCGCCATTTTCGAGATAGCGTCTTTGGTTGTATAAACCAGCATGGAGCTTTCGTCTTTCTTCCCTGCGATATTGAGTTTGTCGAGCACTTTGAGCGCACGTTTCCTTACCTTGGTCTTGATATCATCCGTGCCTTCGATTTGATCTTCTATCAGTTGTACCAACCTGCGGGTTCTTACACCACCGAGCAGGTCTTTGAATTGGTCACTGGTGCGGATACTACGTTTGAGGCATTGGCTGGAGATACGGCTTCTGAGGTAGCCGCCGAACATGGTTGTCTTGGGTGCGCCGAGGTCGTCGCGGTTGAGGTTGCTTGGGGCGTGGTTCTGGATAGCGTGAATCTCGATAAGCATGGGTTCCTCCTGTTATTGCTGAATGATGTATTGGTTGATCCATTTTTGTCGGGTGGTCTGTCTTTCCCAGATGGAAAGATCATCGGTAAGCTGTGCCCAGTCGAGAGACCCGAGCTTTGCGATCTCTCGCAAGGCCCACCGAAGATGAGGCTCGATGGTATCGAGCGACTGCACGAGCATTTCATCGACGCGCTTGTCGAAACGATCTCTTTTATCGTTATCCAACTGTTTTCGTCGCTTGGCAAGGAGCGTCATGATGTGTTCGCCCTTTTCGAAAGGCAATGGTGCGACGGCGTAGAGCTTGCAGACAAGCCACGCCACGCTTCGGCGTGGAGCACGCTGATTCTTCTGCCTGAGTGGCCACCAGATGCCGGTAAAGATATCGAAACCTTGCAGGCTCTCGTCGAGGCCCTGATCGGCGTGGGTGCGCAGGAGACTGAGCTCGCCCGATTTGAGCTTCGAAAGGTTGATGATGAAACGATAGGTGCTGATACTTGCCATCTTACTTGTCCTCCTTCGGGAGCTTGGGACGTACCTGTGTGATCTCCCTGCGCTTTCGGGCATCCCTGATTGTCACATCCGGTGTGAGCGATTCGGCCGCAGCTTCCATGAACGGTGCGTATTCGTTCGCGGCGTCATCCCAGGTGTAATTTCCGTTGCCCGATAGCAGGTCGGTCATGTGATTCGCGACCAGCTGCTCGACGTGAGGTCTTGCTTTTTGAAGAATGAATGGAGCTTTGACTTTCTTCGTGATTTCTCTTGCTGCTATGTTCCAGACAGATCCCATTTCTTCCTCAGAGGATGATGACGACAGAGTAATGGTTTTTTCCCAGACATCAACGTTTTCAGCTTTATCGGCACAGAAACCAATGAGTAACATCTTATTACAAGATGGGGTCATCGGTAGTTGTTCATTTGTCCTTCTATCGAATGTGAACTTGCCTGGGGATTTCAGATTATATACCATGAGCGATTTGCGTTTCGATGATGTACTGATATCGATGATGTAAGGATCTTTCCAACTCTCGGAGAAAACTCCTGCTACCGGACTGTATTCGCAATGTGATATAAGTTTATCGGTTCGTATACCGCAAAAAGAACAAATACCGGTATTCTCGTCACGATCTGGTTCCTTCAGCCAAACATATCGAGGAAGTGAGGTTAATCCTGCCAGTAATGGAATATCTTCTGATGAAATGCTTGCTTGAATGCCGGGATCCCATGAAGGAGGGCCAATGCTATCAGATATTCTCCAATTTGCTCGAAGCAATTCATACAGATTATAACCCCAAGAAATCATGTACAATGGGGGAGTGCCATTGATTCCCGGTGAATAGCCTCTTCCACCGCTTGTCGTGAATACAGGTAATCGAATCAATCCAAGTGCGCAACATGCCGGACATAAACCTGAGCGATCATCACAAACATGCCTGATAAACTCATGGTTTGTACCTGATGGGAGTTCATGAATCAAGTAGGTTATTGATTGCTCATGCCCATTCTTAGATTGATAAAACCTCTTCCCATCCCCCAGCAGATTAAAGCAATCACGCCGCCTTTCAAGGAAAATGATCCACTCACTCGGTATCTTAGAACCATTTTTGGAGAATGGCATCTTTGTCCGATCCGCGCACCAATAGCACACAGCCAGCAAAAACCGGAAGACCGCGAACCGGTCCATGGGGTTGCTGGGGGCGATTTGGCGGATTGAAGCCGCCTGTTCGAGCGTTTCGATGATGCCAAGCTTTTCATTCTTTCCACGAAGTGTCAGGACAGGTAACCATTTCTCATCGAGAAGATTATAGCGTTGATCGTTAGAGCACATAGGCGTCTCCTTACTAGTGCATTGAGGCTCATTATGTTCGTAGGGATGCTATAGCTATATAAGGCATGGCACATGCCGAAATAACAAGATACTTACATTTTGGACAAAGCGCTGAATCATACTTGCCATATCAATAAGCTCCATTACGCAATGTCAAGCAAATTGCACTGATAGCTAAAAAAGGCAGAGGGTATTCTCCTGCCTTTATCGTTGGTCATTCTTCAAATATACGACCTCTCCAAACGGCGGCGAGAAACGTTGCCGTTCCGTCACGATCCACAGGGTTGGAGTATCGCATGAATCGGGGAAGGCGTCGCAGTAGCCGTCGGTGAAGTAGAGGATGCAGGAGGGGTTGATCAAGTTATCTTCGATGTGGGCGAAACCGGGTCGGTAGTCGGTGCCACCTCCGCCTTGGGCTTCGAGATGGAAATCGTGGAGGGCGAGGTCGTGGTGGTGGGCTACGTGGCTATCGACGTAGGCGACGTGGATGGTTGTGTCGGGGTAGGATGCGAGGATGGATTTCAGCTCTGAGGCGAATAGATCGAGTTCCGTCTGGTTGACGGAGCCGCTGGTATCGATCAGGACAGCAATGGTTCCGAGCGATGGGGCTGATAGCGTTGGCAGGTATAGCCCCGCATGCAGATATCTGCCGTTGGGTTGTTTCCATCGGTAGTCGTTTCGGGAGTTTTGGGTGATGAAACGACTCAGGATTTCTTTCCAGGGCAGCTGCGGCTGAAGGATTTCGTTGATCGTGCGCTCCATGTCTTGGGGCAACTTTCCTTGCATTCTGGCGGTTGTCATGGCTTGCGAGACTTGTATCTTCGTGTTCTGCATCTGCTGTGGCATGGGCAGGTCACCGGGCTTGGGTTTGTAGTCCCGCACCTCACCGAAGGATGGCTTCTGGTGTCGTTTCCTCGTCTTATCTTGCTGCAACCTTGCATAGATCGCTTCTGCTTCCATATTGTCGTACTGATGATGGAAGAGTGCGCCATCGGGCAACAGCATCCCGGTTTTGTCGATCACGGGATTGATGGCGTAGTCGCAGGCTACGTTCCACATCTGATGATCGCGGTTCTTTCTGCGGAAGGCGTGCAGCATGGCGACATGCATCACCTCGTGACAGATCAGCGCTTTGGTCTCCGCCAGAGTCAGTTCGTCGATGAAAGACGGGCTATAACCCAGTACGACCGAGTCGGTATAGGCGGTCTCGCAGGTGGCGTCCTCGACGAGCTTCAGATGGAGCGCGATACTTGCGAAAAAGGGCGAACCCAAAACCAGACCCGCCCTTGCCTTGATCAGCTTTTCCCGCGCGTTCATGACGCCTCCCGAAGGGGCGCATAATGCCGCATCTTCTCGATGATCTGTTTCGCTGCCAAAGCCGTATCGCTGCGGATTTCCGGGTCATTGCGTAGTACCTCCGGCGCGTGGATGGTCAGCTTCTGCTTGATTTCATCCACCATCTGGTCGAGTAGCGGGTCTTCGGTGATATTGAGCTTGGGCATCAGTCGGCAGATATCGCGGATGTTCTCGACCAGGCTATTCTTGAACCTCGCATCGGCAGTCGAAAGCCGCTCCAGCATGTGACCGACCACCCCATGCAACCGTTTCCACAGGTCTTGGTGTGCTTCACGCAGTCCGTCTTCGAGTTGCTTGCGATAGTCCTCACGGATGGCTTTGACGTCTTCGTCATTCAGACTCACACGAAAATCTTCCGCGTCAGCGATCGGCGCCATGCGAACGGAGAAAGCGTACTTCTGTCGCAGACGATCGATGTCAGGGTAATCCTCGATGGAGTACATCCCGTTGAGGCGGTTTCTCGCTTCCTGCTGGTAGTCGGGATAGCTGTCCAGAAAGGCGTTCACCTCACGCAGAAACTCGGCGCGGTATTCGTCCATCTGCTGAACATAGGTGAAGTAATTGGCGGTGGGAAGCAGTCGTCCGCCGTTGTCCATCCAGGGCAGGGTGTTTTCATAGTGGTAGGCACGGGCTGCGGAGGCGATCTTCTGGATTTTGCCCAGGTACTCGGTCGCGATGAGTATCTTGTTGTAACGACCGGAGTTGCTGGCAGCGTAGTTGTCCTCGATCTCGCGGGTCACACGGCGGTCGAATTTTCGCGCAGTCCACGTCGAGATATGCAGGTGGGCGATCATGGCTTTGTTTTGGATAGGCATAGTGGTCTCCTTGTTGTAATTAATGTTTGGATAGTGGTTTGTGTGTTTATGAAGGCGATTAAAGAAAAGGGGAATCCCCCTTAATCCCTGTTGAGAGATTCAGGTTTCCGTTCCGAAAACCTACACTTTATCAAGGGGGTGCTAGAAAACGATATCGTAGTGATCGATTGCCCACTGGGCGAAGGCGGGACAGGACGAGAGCGCTTGATTTCGACGCTGAGCATCGTTGACCAGCAGCACCTGAAACTCCGGTGGGATGCGCTCCGCATAGGACAGGATATGCCCGAAGTTCTTGCGATTCGCCTGCTGTACCAACGCGCCGCAGATGGCAAATAACAGCGATAGCTCTTCAGGTACGACAGCTTTCTCGGGGTTCTTGATCAACGTCGGGATATCCGGCAAGTCCCTGAAAATGTTCAGGAAGCCGATGAGTTCCGTCGCAAAACCTTCTCCAGCAGCGCCAGCGATCAGCTCGTAGGTCAGGTCTTCGGGTAAACCATTCTTCATCATCGTGCCCACATATGCGACGGTTCGAGGAGAGGGCGTGTTGACGATATCGGCGGTAGGTTTGAAGTCGTGGAGCAGATGCGGTCGGTAGCGGATGAAGGCGATCAACTCCGCCGGCATTTCCTCGCGGAACGCCCACGTAACCCAGTCATCGACGTCCACCTCCAGCTCGACAATCGCGGCAAAACGACTCTTCACCGGCTCCAGGATACCCATCACACCTGCTTTGTCCTCGCGACGGTTGGTTGCCGCCAGAAACACGACATGCTCCGACACGCTGTGCCCATTGACCCGACGCGCCAAGATCAGCTGCATGACAGCACTCTGAACGCTTGCGGGTGCCTGTCCAAGATCGTCCAGAAAGAACACGGTAGGTTTCTCGGCGCGGATTAACCTTAGTAGATCGCCGAAGGGCAGAAAGGTGGCTTCGTCCTTGTCCGCAACAGGGAATGGCAGTCCTTTGTAGTCGGTCGGATCGGACACCACGGGATGACTGATAATGAGGTCGGCTCCGGCTTCATGGCATGCTTGCGCCACCAGATCGCTCTTGCCGGTTCCAGGCGCGCCCTTGATCAGCACGGGCAGCTTGTTCTTGATGGCATACGCCAGCGTTTCTTTCAATTGAGATGCTTTCATGATTTTCTCCTTGATGGTCTTGTTGGGGGAGTATGTAATTTAATGAATTTATAATGTTATAAATGGATTATATACTTTCTGGCTATGCATTACACTAAGATTGCTATTAAAATCGCGGATGTACACAATAAAAATCTTGACTATAGCCGAATGATTATCAAAATTCTGTACAGAGGGATTCAGAAAAATTTATGGGAGGGTACCATGCGATACCTTTGTATAGCCATCTTACTCACTATTAGCGTTCTTTTAATTGCCAACAACCAGCTCGATATTGTATGGCAGCAACACGGCGAGCAAGCAAATGACAGTTTCGGAAAGAATGTTGTCGCACTCGATTTCAATGGAGACAACATTGATGATCTGGCGGTGACAGCTTATCGATTCCTTTATGATGAAAATAATGAGAGTATCAGGGGCAAGCTCTATATCTATTACGGTTCTGATGAAGGACTGAGTGAATCCCCTGATGTAACTTATACGGCAGATATAGATACAACAACATATAACAGAATTTATCAGGTAATGCATCTAAATGGTATCGGAGATTTAAACGGAGACGGTTGCGATGATTTATCGTTTATTAGTGCGTATCGAGAGATTGACAACACTTACCATTACTATCATAATATACTCATGGGCAATACAATAGGAGATTCACTTATAGATTACATCTGGGAGTCTCCCTCTTCATTTTCAAACATCGATCTCCACCCCCTGGGCGACATCAACGGCGACGGGTACGACGACGCGGGGGTAACGGAGGAAAAAAGCAACCATCTCACCTACTCGATCATCTACGGTGGCAGCTTCGAGAAGGTGGTGTTTGTTGACAGCATCTATACGCATAATGGACGTGGATTCCGAGGACTTGGTGACGTGAACAATGACGGCTACGATGATTTCAGCTATTATTACGAGGGGGATTATGTTGATAATACCGATGGAACCAATACGTACTATCACTATGATCGCTTCTTCTGGGGCGGAACCATACAGGACACGATCCCGGATGCATCGCTCGATTATGAAAGACGTACATATGGTACTTCAAATTGGTATGAGCTTACACCTGCAGGCGACTGGGATGGAGATGGATATGACGATTTTGCATTCACCTATTATGATATCGACGAAGAATTCACTGCCCTTGGTACCCGTTTGTGGCGAGGCGGTGAAACGATCGATTGGGATCGATATACGTATATTGAGACATACAATTTTTTCAGACCAGCAGTAGGAGATATTAACGGAGACCAGAAGATTGACTACGTTGATACTTATCCAACGGAATATGGGGGATGCCTTTATTTCTATCTCGGTAATCAGAACGGAACAAAGGATTACGATGAATTCGATGGGCATTATGGTTATGGTCCCAGCGCTGTCGGAGATTTCAATAATGATGGATTCGATGACATTGCTGTGGGGGCTTGGGGGCAGAACTGGGATAATCCAAACAACTATGGCGATGTCTATGTCTATGGCGGCCATGCCGGATTAGTTGAACAAGATCCGACACCGATTGACGACGAGACCGTGCCACCGGCGGATATCACGTTCAATGCCTACCCCAATCCGTTCAATCCGGAGGTGTCGTTCGAGATTGCTACCGATCAGAATTACAAAGACTTACATATCGAGATATTTAATGCCAAAGGGCAGAAAATAGAAACCATTCCCATAAGAACAACACAAGAGACCATCACCTGGAATGCCGGAGATTTCGCCAGTGGGGTCTATTTCTGTAAACTGAATGCAGGAGATAGGACGCTCAGAACACAGAAGGTTACCTTGTTGAAATAGAAACCCTCACCCTGTCCCTCTCCCGCAAGCGGGAAGAGGGTACACGCAGAATGGCGATTCCTCTTTGCTCCTTCGCCCACTTGTGGGAGAAGGCGGGGGATGAGGGCATCCTAGGAAAGCACCATTGAACTGAAATAGCAGACTTTGTCTGTAATAAATCACGAAGCAGGAGGTCTCTTATGTTACGAAGAATCATGGTGTTAATGATGCTTGGGTGCATCATGGTAACGGCTTATGCGGTAGGAACGGATGAATTCATTATCGGAACGAAAACGCATTACATTCAACTACGTGACCAGATTTTAACAAATCAAACTCAAGCACAGGTAGCGGAAGATATCGCAGGATACATGGAAGCCGCACATTACAATTGTGCTGTTGAAGTAGCCCCCGCTGATGCCATTATATTCAAGAATCACGGCATCGAGCCGGTTATTGACGATGAGCGCGTAATTGCTCCAACTTACTTCAATTATGTCGAGTATCAAGCAGAGTATATTGTTGATGGTTTCATGACTGATGATGAAAGACCTGCTTCAGGGCCAGACGAGTTGAAGTGGTATCAAGTAACCAATAATTTTGGTCAGGAAGCAGGATATATCTCAGATGAGAATGGATCCCTTCCATTCAAGGTTATTTCCCTTACTGAATCTGTTGATGATGCCGGCTATGCCGTTGACTACTACAGAAGTCCATGGTATGATGAAGCCAAGGGCACTGCCGAACATTTGTATGCGCAGATCGACAGACGTGAAGATGACGATGGTCAGTACGACCCTAATCAGTTTTTTGTCCTCAGCTACAGGATGAAGACTGATCTGACTGAATACGAGTTAAGTGAAAATATCTGTAGGGTAGGCGCAAAGGTATTGTATTGCCGTCCCAAACCGATAAGCGGCTACTTCTTTGAGTATAAAACAGTTCCAATAACGATTTACCGCGACGATCAGGGCGGTTACTTTGTTGATGGGGATTGGGTCTACATCGACGCCGAGGATTGGGGCAATATGGATGAAGACGATTATCAATACGTCACATTTGAATTTCAGGTAAACTACGGCGATATAGAGGCTCAATGTACAGATGGATGGGAAGTATATATCGAACATCGCGATAGCTTCTTTAATCTATGCCCCGTTGTCTGGTACTGCGACAACGGGCCGCTCGAGATCGATAATGTGGGTATCAAGGGCGATCACATGCTGGAATTAGAGGATCCTGGTAGTTATCCCAATAGTACAATATACGATGATCTAACCGCAGCCTTCAACGAGGGGTATTCCCGTTATTCAGCATTGTGTGAGATAAGCCCCTCACAGTATCTGGCATTCAAGGAAGTGAACCGAATCGCAAGGGAAAATCACCCAGAAGTTACCCTGCATACTTCATTCACCAACCACGGCATGTGGGATGCATTCAAATACAACAATCATGATCTGAGCGATCTTCACCTAATCTCGAAAGCATTCAGATACCTCGGTGAGACGGACAATATCATATCGCAGTACTATCCCAGCACCTGTGGAGCATGCTGGGATACCGACTTCAATCAGGATATTACACATACTAACGAAGACCTCCAGCTACGGTTGAACATGATGGGGAAAATGTACTCTGAATACAGAAAATATTGTGATGATGAACAGATCAACTTCTACCCAGCTGTTCAGTCATGGGGAGGTATTCTTTGGGATGATGACAATCCGCCGGCATGGAATGGCATCCTTCCGCCTTCGAAGACGCAGCAGGTTCTGTCGTACATGCCTTTGTGCTATCATGTTGATGGTATTTTTTACTACGTTTTCGAAACAGCCTATAATAGAGACGACATGGTTTCATCTGCGGCCTCGGACTATCCAACCTTTGATGACTGTGAACTGCATGACGACGAGTATAGAATTGATCCAGAAACCGGAGAACGACTTGGAGACAAACATTATCACGAAGCGCTGATGCGATGCCGTAGCCTTAGTTCGGGCTATGATCCATCCAATCAATACTATGCGGTTCAGGCAGCGCATGCCGAAATGCAAATCATCGGCCCAATCATTCGGAGCTTGAATTGGAGTGATGCCAGTGAGGAGGATTCGGACGAAGATAGAACTTTCACGTTGATGCCTAATCCAACAACGTGTACCGATCTTGTTACAGATGCTGTTTCCGGTGTTACCATGACAGCATATGATCCTACCGGAATCGGATGGCATAATGTAGGTACTGCTGACGAATACCAAGAAGGTTATCAAGGTTATGTGGAATGCTCCATCTACAACGATAACACGAGTGACTACTTCATGCTGGTGAATCGGAGGGGTAATTTCCCATTGAAGGATTACTCAATATACCATTATGGTGATGGCAACCCAAATGCTTACCCTAACGGAGCAATAATAAGCTACGACAACACCGATGAAGCATTCGTAGAAGCGGAGCCACAGGTCGTTAGTTTAACATTCACAAGCGACTTCTCATCGGATAACTATCACCTGATTGACCTGTATGATGAGACTGTGTACCCAATAACCAATAACCAGGAGAACCGCACTGCTACTGCCGAGATAGAGATCGGCCCTGGGGAAGCTATGTTGCTAAAGCTGGAACAATTTGTACCTACGGATATCACCGGCTCCAATCAAATCAGGAATGCATACATTTACGACGATGTTACGGTTCATTCCGGCGCACATTTGAGGCTTCTCGGTTTTGTTACACTAGGCGCTGGTGTAACGATAACGGTCGAGCAGGGCGGATATCTTGAGATTTCCGGAAAGAATTACGCTCGTGCTGGATCAAGTATTCAGATCGATGGAGATGGTGCGAACGTTTTGCTTCATGACGGATCGCTCACAAGCAGCTCGACACAAAATCAAGGTGTTGTATGTAATGCTGATGCATACATCGGTGGATGGAACTTCACTATTCAAGGATTTGGAACGGGACTTACAATCAATGATGGCTCCGTTAGCCTTGATAATGTCAGTTTTATTGAAAACTCGATGGGAATTGTCCAGCATTCCGGTTCCGTAACTATCGATAATTCCTCATTTCAAGACCATAGCAGGTGCATCCTTGTAAACGGCGGGACGCTTGATATCAGCAGCACTGAATTCTCCGATTTCAGCAATAGTGCAGTATATCCGACATCAGCCGTGGTTGTTAATGTTACTAGCTGCCAGTTTGAACTCTCTGAAGGTAGTTGTGGTATTATGTGCGAAGAAGGACAAGAAGGCTCTCCATCCGTGTATGTATCGGGTACAGTAGATGCACCAACCGAATTCACTAACGGTTCTTCAGCAACAGGAATCAGTGCCCGTAGTCAGGGTAATTATAGCGGTATTCTCGATATAGAATATACAAACTTCGAGAGTATTAATATAGGTGTAATACTGGCTTCAAACCTTGCGGCGACGATAAATGTCAACCATTGCGCGTTTTCGCAATGTACAGAAGGGATTTCTCTGACTGGTACAGCGGGAAAAGCGGAGATTACCAATTGCACATTTACAGGGGGAACGGGTACTGCGTGTAATAGTGAAGGCATTAACGTTGAATATATGGGATTCTTTATTAGCGACTGTGAATTCGGGAATCTCTTAAAAGGTGTTTCATGTTTGAACACAATATCGAGGAGTGGTGGAGATACTAACAATCTTGAGCCGGCAATTGCGCGGTGTAACTTCACTAACAATCGAGTAGCTTTGTGTTTATTGGATTCGTCGCCTCGAATAGTGAATAGCGTGTTTCATACCGATGATTACGGATTCGATTATTCATATGGAATTGGCACGCTCAACAACTCCTATTTAGATTGTTCATATGCCGCAAATAACATCTTTGATGTACATTGGGCACATATAGGCTTGGATGCCCCAGGCATTTTAGCATCAAACATATACCTAAACGAAGGACACAATGATTTTTATGAGAATCGCTATGATTTCGAGCTTGGCATTAATGTCTCTGATGCCAGTGCGACAACGATCTTTGCTAACTATAACTACTGGAGTGATCCTTCCATTGATCCCGTTTTTGTTGATATCCAATCCAACGGGCTAGATATATCTCTTCAGCCGTACCTCATCGCAGATTTTAGAGATCCTAATGCCAATATAACATCCATAGGCAACTATAACAATCGCTTTGAATATGCATGCCAAGAAGAGCTGGATGGAAATCTTCAAAATGCCTTAACATTCTTCCGTGCAATTACTTCTGATCGCATGGAAGAAGAGATTAAGTTATGGGAATTCGCTGTGGATAAAAGCTATAGCCTAACAATCCTCTTGTGCGGTGATTTTTCTGAGCTAAAATCTCTATATTCATCACTGATCGGTGATGTTCCTGACTTTATGACATCTGAAGAATATAAGGCATTCGAAGACGTCCTTGAAAACTACATCAAGAAATGCGAAATACAGCTTAAAAACTTTCAGGCAGCAGCTGATATTGTCATTGAGCGATTAGAAGATGCTGAGACTGCTCAAGATACCATTTATACGGAAATGGAGATCGAAACAATCCATATCCTGTCTGAATTAGAGGGAAGTAGAGCTGCTGTTGTGACAAAGCATCCAGAGCTTAAACCAGAGTCACTAAATGACTACCTGGCACGTATGAGAAGACATCGTAATGATCTCATGGTTTTAAATGGATTTGAAGATAAATCCCAGATTGAAGAACAAGTGCCAGCCGTACCAGTGCTATCGATAAATTACCCCAATCCGTTCAACCCGACCACGACGATCTGCTTCTCCGTACCGGAGGAGAGCAAAGTTGAGATGGACATCTACAACATTAAGGGCCAGCGGGTCAAGAAGCTCGTGGATGACGATTATCCGCGAGGTAACCACAAAGTCGAATGGCATGGCGTCAATGAAACAGGACGACAAGTCTCGTCCGGTGTTTATTTCTATCGTCTGAAGGTCAATGGCAAGTCCATTGGTGTGAAGAAAATGCTCATGCTGAAGTAATTTTGGCTTCCGATTTATCGGAAACAAAATCATCGAACGAAAGCCTTTCGCAAAGCGAAATAGCGAAAGTGGATATATGCTTTCTACAAAGATCTAACGGATCAATGGCGGGAGAGTCAGTAATGGCTCTCCCGTGTTTGTTTCATGGTCTCGGCAACGCCCTGCACGATGATCTCGGGCATGAGTTTTTCCGGCAGGTCTTCGATGGCAATGACGCTGCGCCAGCTACTGACCTGTGGTAGATCCGAAACCATCATCTTCGACGGATCGTTCTCCTGCAGGAAGCTCAGCGCTCGGGCGATCTCCGCACATGGACAGAAATAGCCGTTGATCTCGATCCGCAGGCGTCCCGACCGAAGCCGCCGGACACTCAGCTCTGCATCCGATGGCTTGATCTCGCTGACCCTGCTGCTGCGATACGATGAGCAGATATAGCGCAACGTCCCTTTCGCCAGCAAGGGCCATTGAAAACAGCGTTCCGCCTTCTCGTACTCGACGCCCTCGGTTACATGCGATTGTTCCCAGACACTTTCTCGTATCAACTCCAGCGCGGTCATGGTAGGCAATCGACACCAGACACAGTTCGTGCCAGCCTTGGCGTTCGGATAGCCCGAAAACACGACCGAATACGCGATCACGCCTTTCTTCTTGCCGAAGATTACGATGCCGTTTCCCGGGTTGTGGGCGTACGCATAGACGACGGTCTCCTCGTCCAGATGGTTCATAATTGCGCGCGAGCTTCCCGACTGCACGGTGTGATTATATCGCCATGCGACATCGTAAACGCTGCCGTTACGGTCGATACTACGGAGGATATCGGGGATGGTGATGGTGGGGTGGTTCATGTTTACCTCGTAAAAAAAGGCGGAGATAACTCCGCCTCTACTTAGATTTAACTGCCTTCTCATCCTTCTTGCCAATAGCAGCATCGATGATCATCTTTACGGCTTCCAGAGCGATGGAAATGACTTCTTTGGGGATTCGCATGTTTCCTCCTATGCGGTTTTGGGGATGGGTAGGGCGAGAACATCGCGGTAGAAGTGGCAGAACTGATTGACGGCACAGTAGTTCATGCACCGTTTGGGCGTGTCCTCGCGGGTGACGATATGAAGGTTGGCGGCGTCTTTGTGACTGGCGAGAAAATCCTTCGCTTCCTGCATGGTCGGGAATACGCGCAGAGCACGCTTGCCACCGGTCTTATAGACCGCGCATTGCGGCTCGGATTGCCATCGTTCTGCGGCGGTGCAAGGTGGAATGAAATCATCCGGGAACTGCATCGCCTGCCGGATATCTTCGATGCGCGATGCGATAAAGGCGCGCGTTTTTTCGTCGTCCCATAGCGGGATATCGATGGTCTCAACCTGCTCGGGATAGTCGGTGTCGTTCTCGCACCGGGCGCGATTCCAATCGCGATAGATGGCGACGACCTGAAGCTTCTCGACCGGAAAGCCATGCTGTCGATAGAGGTAGGCGTACATGTTGAGCTGCTTTTCCCACTCGGCGATGCGCGACGCCCGGCCATGGTTCCATACGCCGGTAAACTTGAAATCGGAGATCATGCCGTCCTCATAGAAATCGACCCCGCCGGTGATGACTGCATCGTCGATCTCAACGCGCAATCTTTCCTCAGAGAGCGAATTAGCGTCCTCAGCAGCTTCAATCACTTTGTGCATCGCAGAACCCATCAACGACCAGATCATGTCGCTGGCGTCCTGTTTGAGGGCTCGGGCGTGGCGTTTCTCCAGGATGAGCTGCTTGGTCGGCTTCAAGAGCTGGGTCACGGAGGCAAAACGCTTCTCGCCTTCGCCGGAGTACCAGTTGCTTTCGATGGCGCGCACCAGCATGTCCGGCAAACCGTGTTGATTCGTGAGGTTCATGCCGCCTCCTCTGCTCCGCTTTCCTGCAAGAGCTTGCGTACCGACGGCGCGTTTTTCGATGTCGCGCTGAGGGCAGCCAGATAGAGCTCGCGTTTCTGTGCTTGCGGCATGGTGGGGTGGTTGAGGACGTTCGTCTCCCACAGCTCGATCAGTTCAAGCTGCGTGCGGATGAGCTTCTTTCGGGCGTCCGATGTCTGCGATGACGACAACATCGACACGAAATGCCCGTGCTTGGATTCGGTCAAGAGCTGCCGGTCGAGCATGTCGTCCAGCTTTACCATCAGCTTGCCATCGACCTTATCATCGATATGATCCTTTTCCGGCAATGCCCAGTCGGGAAGGACGGGTTCCAGCCACCAGCCGGTGACGTTATCGGAGTTGTGGTAGTGGGCTTTGCGGTCGCTCTTGGGTGGACGTTCGGGCAGTACATCAATCCAATAATCCGGCAGGTCGTACAGATATCGACCGATGCCGAACTTGACTCCGGCACGCTTGAGCGAGTCCGAGAACGCTCCCTTGAGCGCTTCGATCTGGGTGAACTGCGCGACGTCTTCCTTTGTGATCCACGCATCGTCCAGGCGCACCGACAGACGGCATTTGACACCGCTGTCCAGCACCTCGTATTCGTCTCGCCAGCCGTCGATACCGAAGACCTTGTCCAGCCTGCGCATGATGCCCCGTGCCGTGATATACGCCAGCACGTTGGCTTTCTTCGTTCGTTGCGATACGCGGCAGACCCGGAACTCGATGTCCGTGCTCGGGAATGGTGCGCTCAGCCCTTTTTGAATCTCGATTGTACACATGATTTCCTCCTTGGTTTGGTCACAAAAAAAGCCCCGCCGAAGCAGGGCATGTGTATTATTCTACACTATCTTATGACGCATTTCCAGAGGAAACGCACGGGGAAACCCCATCCCCAGCCCTTCCCCTTCGCTCGAAGAGGAAGGGAGCAGAGAGCAACGTCTGCGATCACTCATCCCCCTGACAAGGGGGAACTAAAGGGGGTTTCTCTACCCATCCTGTAAATCTTGCTAATCCTGAAATTCTCTTGAGGGATTCGAGTTGTTGCCTGCGGTAAAACTCACAGCTTCCGACAATCCCTATTCCGCGTTCCTTGCAAGGCGGAAACCTACGACACCATCAGCTCCAGATTGATAGATATAATAGCGATAGGCTACTTCACAGAATTCGGGTTCATTACTGAAGCTGCCACCTCGAAGAATACGATAATCGCCAGTTTGAGCTCCTGTCGGGTTTGTCTGTGCTCCAGAGGAATAGTCGCCATACCTATCCCAGCACCATTCCCATACATTACCACTTTGGTCACGTGTACCGATTCCATTAAGGTTCTTCAGACCAACTTGATGAGTATAGAAATCGGAGTTGCTATAGTACCATGCCGTATTTCCTATGTTATCACTGCCAGCATACAGATAATCAGGGACATTTGTTGCTCCACGTGCAGCATATTCCCATTCAGCCTCAGTCGGTAGGCGATAGCCGTCACCGTCCCAGTTACAGCTCCAGGTGGTGAGATCATAACAAGGCGTTAGCCCTTCCTGTATGCTCAAATAGTTACAATAGGCAGCAGCCCCATACCAGGATATCACAATGCAAGGACATTGAGGATCGGTCGCATAAGCCCCACTACTGAAAACAAGCTGACTCCCGTTCCAGTCGATGGTGGAGTCCTCGTTATCAAGGGTCAGAAATTGTTCCTGTTGGCTTCCGATCGCATTTATCACCGCTGTACTGGAACAATTTATATACTCTTGCTGATACGCCCAGTTATACACATCGATCACCTCTTGATGGGTTACCTCGTTGGTTCCGATGTAAAACGAATCAAGATTCACAGTATGCACTGGTTCCGCAACATCAGTGCGTCCCATCTGGAAGGTTCCTGCAGGGACAAGCACCATATCGGGATAATCGATCGTTGTGAAGCTCCACACCGGGCTGACATTGATCCACGTACCGTCGCTGGCGACGACCTTCCAGTAGTAGGTGGTGCCTTCTTCCAGCTCCGAGGTGGTGAAGAACGTATCGGATATGGCTGTGGCGACGATATCCGCTTCCGTGAGGTCTTCCGAGGTTCCAAAATATACGTTGTAGGTGAGGGCGTCTCCATCTGCATCGCTGCACGACCATTGCAGGGTAGGCGTAAGCTCTACGCTCATGGCATCGTCTGCTGGCGTAGGATTGGAAGGTTGTTCGGGTGCGTTGTTCTCTCCCCAGCCAGGAGCGGAACGGGCCACCCTAAATCCAGCTCCACCATAATCTCCCATTCCGGGAGGACCTCCGTAGGGCTGCCCACTTCCAAAGTGTGTGACCCTTGATGTGGATTCTCCCGAAGCCCAACAACCACCGACACCAACACGAACATCTCCTGTTGACTCACATGGATTCGTCACACTGCCTTGATTATAGCATTCCTGATAATACGTCGAGCTCCACCAGTCCCAGCACCATTCCCAAACATTTCCTGTCATGTCGTAAATGCCAATTCCATTGGGATCTTTCGTCCCCACAGTTTTAACACCTCCCGGAGCGCTGTTACCAGACCACCATGCTACATCACCAATCGTATCACTCCCGGAATAAATATTGTCGGGATCATTGGTTGCTCCTCTTGCGGCGTATTCCCATTCTGCCTGAGTGGGCAACCGATAACCGTCAGCAGCCCTGTCACATATAGCGGCGTTCCATGTCTCATTATAGGATGTCGGTACCGGTCCCCAAACTGATGGATCAGTTGAGCCGCCAACGCTGTAAGCAGGCTCTAATCCCTCGGTGATGCTTCGGCGGTTACAATATTTCATCACTGCGAAGGAACTAACGCAATAGACCGGATACGAATCATCAACGCCATAGGTAGATAGAGGGATGCTTCCCATGATTTCTATCCATTGAGCTTGAGTTACTTCATACATGCCAATATAATACGCATCCAAATTGACTGGATGCACAGGAAGCTCGTGGTCACCACCGATTCCATGTGTATCACCCATCATGAAGTTTCCGGCAGGTACGAACACCATTCCGGGTGGTGTTCCATCCTCCGCACTCAGATGAAAATAGAACTGCTCGCCGTTGAAGACGATCCCTTCCGCGCCGATATCCCAAACGATGGTTTTGCCGGTGCCGGGCGTAATGCCTTCGCCGATGTCGCCGGAAAGCGCTGCGGGACTGGGCGTGATGTCGTAGGTCTGTCCACCGTCGGAGGATACTTCGAGCGTGACTTCGAGGCTGTCGGAATCCGTGTCGGCAAGGTCGTAGGTGATATCCACGAGCATCGAGCCGTCGGTGCGCTGGCTGACCTGAAGGTTGGTCGTGACGGGTTCTGCAGCCATCAGCAAGCCGATCGCGACGATCAGGACGAGGGTAAGTTGCAGCCGTCTCATTTGTCACCTCCCGGGCGTTTCTTCGCTTGTTCAACCGTCTTCAACAGCTCCTCCCACGTGATGGGTTCGCGCGATAACATGGGGTAGCAATAATCATCACTGTTCCCTTTCTCCCACCTGTGGGAGAAGGGGTCGGGGGATGAGGGCTCCCTCAAAACCTCCAGCAATTCTGCCAGCCTGTCCTCGTGATCCACCCATGCCGCCACCTGATAGAACATGAAGTCGCTGAATTCGACGACGTTCGGGTGGGTGAAGGTGCTGTCGGAGGAGATGCCGAGGAAGAAGTAGGGCACATCGTCGCTCTGCGGCATGCCGCTGTAGCGGATGATGTAGCAGTCGGGCGTTAGGGGCGTGCCGTAGATAGTGGTGGTGACCGGCTGCCAGCTGAGGACAGCATTCTGCCCGTCCGAGACGTCGATAACAAGATTCTGCGGCTGGGCTGGCGGAACGTAACCGATGGCGAAGGGACTGTCGCTGATGTCCTCGCTGGCATTGCCGAAGGCGTCGGTCGCGACGGCTTTCACCAAGCCGGATTCGGTCAGAACGGTGGGCAGTGTCCATGCCCAGGAACCGCTGTTGTCGGTGTCGGTGAGATCGGTGTAATCAGCACCGCCGTTACTCGACCACGAAAGATGGATAGGCGATTCTCCGAGGTGGTCGTCGGAGGCGGTCCACTGGATGTCGTGGGTGTCGCCGAAATACCATTCCTCGCCGCCGTTGGGCGATGTGACGGCGATGGTGGGAAGCTGGTTGTCGAGCGTTACCGGACCGCAAACGATGTCGCTGAAGCTGCCGTTGCTGACGATGAATTCGTCGATGCGCATAGTCGCTGCACCGATCATGGAAGAAACGAATTTCCACTTGCTGAAAGAGGCGATGCTGTTGCCTGAGATATCTTCTATGAGGGGCGAATCGTCCAGCCAGATGCTGAAGGTGTCGGAGTCGAGGTCGATGTCCATGCGGAAGGTGTGCCACTGGTCAAGCGTGATGCTGCCGATGAGCACGGGCGTAACGAAGTTGCCGCTGAGGTCGTAGTAGAGATCGCCGGTAGCGGTGATGAGCAGATAGGCGCTGGTTTCCAGCGGATAGATGAGGAATGAGCCGGAGAGCGATTCGACCTTCCAGTCGTACTGCACGCTGACGGTACCGTCTGTGAGTGCCGGGAAATCGCGATAAACACCCGATCCACCCGCAGCGGTGATCAGCATCTCGCCGTCGTCGATCGTGGCGGCATTAGAGCCGATTTCCGTCCAGCCGTTTCCGATATCGCCGTCGGAGCGTTGGAAATTGTCGTGGAAGAGAATCGTCGCGCTGAGGGGCATGAACGCCGCCAATAGCAGGAAAATCGCCAAGAAATGTTGTCGCCTTCGCATCATCGTAGCCTCCAGTGAGGAGTATGTGAAAATTTGCAACAAGAATGTTATGCGTGATAAAGATGTGTCAAATCATTTTGTGTTGGCGGTGATTATGCCAGATAAACGAAAAGGGCGCTATGGGGGTACCGATGATGGAAATATCACCCTCATAATTCGCTATGGCCTCTAATATTTCTACGTAGGAATATTCCTCTAACAAAATGGCCGCTCTCTTCACGACCTCCTTCCTCGACCCATTGGTGCCTATCCTAGTCCTGTAAATGTCATATAGCGCATTAGCTTGCAGGATAAATTTTCTGCGTTTCGGAGGTAGCTCAGATGCTGGAGTAGACCTTCCTTTCCCTGTGATATCGGATAGGTCATCATAGTATCCCTCGACTTTACCCTTGTGTACCCCTTTGTTAGATATGAGTGACACAATGGGAACACTAAGTGGTGATGATGGCTCGTATTTTTCCCCTGTTTCTGGAGCGCTATTATATTTATTTATATATAGTGTGGGATCAGTATCCCCTTTTGGGGTGTTCTCGTTCACAGCCACTGCTCTCTCTGTTTCATGAGGCTCGACGGTAGGTGGAACGTCTTTACTGTCTTCGATGTTACCGAGGAGATCATCATCGTCGACCAAAACTTTCTTTGTATTCCCGTAAGGAAATTTTTCTTTTCTCTCTATCTCTATTTCTCTGGTGGTATCGGGCGCACACGTGAGGGAATTGCCCTCGTTCTCTCCTATGCTGCGGATAACGTTTTCCGGGTTCCGAATGTCACGGAATACGCTACGGCCGGCATTGCCCGGAGACTGATAATTGCGCCACTTGATGATCTCACACATAAGCTCGTCATCCTCTCGGTACAAGCGGATCACGCCATACTCCAACTCGAGAACAGCCAGCATGATAGAGGCCATTCGGAACTCGTCTTCAGCGTCCCCTAAACGAAGCAAACTGTCACACACACGGCACTTCCCCGAAGAGTCCGCAGAGAGCAATAGCGCCACCATCATCTTCAGGACGCCAGGATTCTCGAACACGCCGTTATGGAGCAGCTTTCGATACAGGCGCACATATCCAGCGCTGGAGGCTTGGTCGATGGCCTTCTTGTCCGGTATCACTAGTCTGGCAAGAAACGGCCCTATAAGGGCCGATTTCGCAACGATATCCCGCACGGTGGTGTTCTTGGGCTGAAGGGATAGGAGGCTACTCGCGACTTCGAGGTGAGTGTCAGTTGAGGAGATTGATACTGTTTCTGAACAGTCCTGCGTTAGACCACTTTCATTCAAGATTCCGTCCACATTCAGTCCGCTTTCAGTATCGTCAGTGTAATCTGGCAATGCGGGGCTATGCCTGCGTTCTTGGGCTACGCCAGGATTTTCAGTCAAGTTTCCGTCCACTCTCTGTACACTTTCAGTTAAGAATCTGTCTACATTCAGTCCGCTTTCAGTCAAGAAAACATACTCGCCCTTTCTTCCGTGGCGTATCAAAGATGCAAGCTCGGGAAAATACTCGGACGCTTCCGATATGACAGCCTGCCCATTCCCAAGTGACCGGCTCCCGGCTTGAGAAAGCCTATTATATGCCGCAGAACGCGTTATCCCAACGGCATCGGCATATCCAGCAACGGATACAAGAATTAGCGGAGGCCGTAGCGGACGCTGTTTCCCCTTCTTCATTTCTCTTTCCCTTCATCGTCAGGCAATGAGATTATAACGCTCTTGTCACTCTCCGCCAACTGAAGAGATGTTATCACATTCTGTGTCGGTGTCGATGAGCATAAGAACCCCGCTGCATTCAAATAATTAGCGATCGTTATGTCTTCCATTTATCCTCCTTCATGGCAAGAACCGTATCATACGGTATTAGCCTATTGGATCGATATATTATAGATGGCACGGACATTGTTTTCGCCCAATAGAGCATCATACTGTAGAAAGGCCGAGAATGGATGCGTCCCCTTTTTACGCTCAGGTACGGTTCCCCTCAGACTTAGTTACAGGTCCGATGCCTTCTTCCCAAGTTTCCCAGGATGCCTTCTATGATCAGCGACCTTCTCCAAGTGCCACAGGATATCGTCGAACGGAGCCATTTGCTCGGTATCATTCTCAATGCAGAGAGCCCTTGTCGGTAACTGCCGTAGAGCTCATATGATTCCGGCGGACGATGTTGTATCCTTCATAGGACACGGGTGAAAGGAACGATGGCAACACGCTATGACAGCGTCTTAGTCATATATTCCGAGTTGGGTTTTCTTGTTGATGGATATCGTTGTTACGATCGTTATGATCAGTTGTGTCTTACGGCGGGTCTGTTCCCTGATCGGGATCCGGCATTCTCAAGATAGGAGTTCGCCTCGAGTTCTATCTCGTCATTCGACTTGATGCGGTTCTTCTCCATGTAGGCGATGACATCCGCTCTGGCGAAACGTACGATCTTGCCGTTCGCCCGATAGCGTGGCAGTTCTCCGCTCGCGCTGATTTTATATGCTGTCGACTTCGAGACGCCCAACATCTTGGCCAGCCCATCAATGCCTATGTATTTGGGTTTAGCGAGTTTCTCCAGGGCATTCATGATTGGCTTGGTGTACTCCACGAGGTACCGCTTTATCAGGATACGCTCCAGCACAGTCCTTGCATATATTTTCGTCGCCGGTAGCAGTGACATTATTGGCGATGTGGGTTCGATGTCCTGGACTTCGCCTTCGTGGACAGTCTTCCCCTCTGAACCTTCATTCATCATATTCTCCTAACTACTAGATATTATCCAGGTTTCTATTTTACCAAAATACATACTTCAATGATCGATTACTGTCAATGTTTTTTGATTGATGGATACCAGAAATACGTATATATTCGTTGTCAGGAGATTGAATGAAGCTAAGCGGATGATATGATTGATCTTATAGCACGGGAAGTTTTTCGACGGATTTTTGCAAATCTTCATGCGAGAGCTTGGCATAGACCTGAGTCGTCCGCACATCTCGATGACCCATGAGTTCCTTCACGCGATAAATATCTACACCCGATTTTACCAGCAGAGTTCCAAAGGTGTGGCGTGAGGTATGGTAGGTCACCTTCTTTTCGACTCCGGCACTTTCTGCCCAAGCCTGCAATCTCTTCCCTAGGCGGCTATTCGACGGCAGCGAAAAAAACTTACTGTCGGGAGACAGCGAAACACCAGTCTTCTGGCTGGAGAGATACTGCATATGATTCTCGATAATCTTTCTGGCGGTCTCCGCTATAGGAATGCTGACCATTTTGCCAGTCTTCTTCTGGATGACCTGTATTGTGTCCCCATTAACATCTTTGACTTGGAGGTTAAGGATATCGCCCTTCCGTAGCCCAGTGTAGCACGCGAAGAGGAAGGCGTTTCTGATTTGTGTGTATTCTATATTGCTGTCGTTAAGGGCTTGCAACTCCTCCTGGGTAAGGAAGTCCTTTTTCGGCTCTGGGAACTTGATCTTGATCCCGTTGGCAGGATTGTATTGCAGGTGCCCCTTCTGGACCGCTTGTCCGAGAAATGCCTTGAATGCCCCGAAATAATGATGAGCAGTGTTATTCGTGATCTTCAAACCGCAGAGGTAGTCACGAAAATCGGAACAGAATTTATTATCGATGCTGTGGATATTGAGTAGTTTCTTCCCACCCAGAAATGCCTCCACCTTCTCGATCGTAATCCGATAATTCCTATCCGGCTTGATACCTTGATTTTTGGCTTTCTCACATCGCTTATCATATTCGTTCCTGGCAAAAGCGAGAAAATCGATCGCCCTGTCTTCCTTGGGCAGGGGGACACCGCTAGCTTGTGAAAACAATCTCTTCTCCAAAATCTGAATAAACACTTCAACCTCTCGAAGTGTTTCGGCATCTTCATGGCAATGCTCGCGATCCCCGAAGAATTTGAGGTGAGCAATCCTCCCCTTCACGCGCTTACTCTTTCCATTTGGGTCCTTTGCGAAGAAGTCGTAATATACCGCATAGCGGTCTTTGCCTTTGCGTAGTCGAAGCTTTACCTGATTCCGGTCATTAACTCCCTGTACCAGCTTTTGGATATCGATATATCGCCTGGACATATAATCCTCCTTGTTGGGGTTATGTTTGTTCTCGAATGGAAAAATGTCCAGAAAATTTGGGACGTATTTGGGACGCAGAGGCGGAAGATGGGACGAAAATCGGCAAAAATCGAGGTATATATTAACAGGAAGAAACGATATAAAAAAAGGCTCCGAATCGCTTCGGAGCTTTTTATAACGGGCTTTGGCTGCCCTTCTATCGTGGAGCTAAAAGGGGGATTCGAACCCCCGACCTGCTGATTACGAATCAGCTGCTCTACCAACTGAGCTATTTCAGCATCATAATCGGAAAAAGATCTACCGGTATCCCTCAATCAAAATCGGTTGATCCAAGGACGAGAAATCAAAAACTGTACGATTGAGATTCTTGTCAAGTTCTTCCACGCTACCATCGCCATCAGCGCTCGTGATTTCGAAATAGCTGGGTGCGACCACTTCGATGTAAGTCGGTATATCCTCTTGTAATGTTGAAGGATACCAGAACCCGCCGCCATCCAGAACAATCTCGTCGTTCGTGACGCTGATCGTCTCGAGCATGTCGTTGAGCTTAAGGTTGTACTTGATCTCGACATTCACCGGAGCGCTGCTGCGGATATCCGAGAAATCGATACTGTAAAGACGTGCATATTTACCGATGCGAAGCCAGTCGTCCGGCGAAAGACTCTTATCGAAATCCTCACGGTAAATCTTCAGGACTTCCTGGGGTTCCACTTTTCTGCCATTGATCTCGACACTTTCAATATACATATATTGGTTGATCAGGAAACGACCGGTTTCCGAATCCTTGAATGCGTTACGATCCACCTTGAGGGTTGCCTGGAAAAACATCAGGTTCCCTGTCGGCTGAACGGTAGCGGTGATTGCTCGTTGCAAAACCGGCATCAGGAATGAAACCTGCTTTTCTGCCTTGGTTCCCGCACATGATACGAGTATCAGCGCAACGATCATTACAATAATTATCTGTTTTATCACGATAACTCCTTATTCCCAGAATACAAAATTTCCGAACGGGATGTTTCGTCAATCTATTTATTGACCCCGAAGGGTTTTATCGGCCTGCCAGAAGGTAAAATAGAGTTCTTCAGGCTGATTCTGTAAATATCTCTTGCGCACACCTCAACGTCCATCTCAGCCAACCCGTGCATCGATGTTATAATAGCCAGATTTTACGCAAACACAACTATTTACATAATTACTGATTTTCTGTCCTTCGGATGAACACTGTCCGTGAAAAAAAACAAAGGAAATCATTGACACACAAGAAAAGATCGGTTATTGTATGTGACAGAAATCAAGAAGGAACAAGGCATGGAGCTTGATACAGCAATCTTACAGAAGTTGGCGGACCATTTCCAGGAAGCGACCGGGGTCCAGGTCATGCTCGTTTCTCCATCGGGTGAATTGCTATTACGATCAATTCGAGACAATATTTGTGACGTGTTTCATCTCGAACATCCAGCAGGAATCGGCTTTATCCGTGAATGGTCTGAAGAAATGACTGCGCCAAGCAACGACGATAAATTCGCCGAACCACTGTCACCTTTCGGGTATCCCGTCCTTTTCAACGCAATCGCCACTTCGAACGGCCCGATCGGTATGCTGATTGCCTGTGGATTCACCTTCGAAGAACCTGACTGGAAGAATGTCGAACGCATGGCAAAGCGCCACGGCTTCGATCCCGGTGCATACGCTAACGCTGTAGGAAAAATGCCGGTGCTATCATCACAAGAAGGCTACCGGAAGTTCAAAGCTACGTTCCAGCTGCTTGCTCTTTCTATTGAGCAGACAATCTCATCCAATATGATTCTTGATGAGCAGCGCAGAAAACTGGAGGAAAGCAGTCGGTTCTATCACTCGCTATTGGAATTCAACCACGCCATCATCCTTCTGATCAATCCCAATAACGGGAAAATCGTTGATGCAAGCCTCGGCGCAGCCGAATTCTACGGATACCCGATTAAAAAGCTTCAGGGTATGCGTTTCACAGAGATCAACATCTCCTCCGAAGACGAGATGATCGCCTCTATTCGAAGCATCGACGGCAATAACGTTCGGTCTTTCCCAAGTGTGAATAAGCTTGCTAACGGCGATACTCGTAACGTGAACGTATTCCTGACATCTGTTGCCTTCAACGGTTATACTTACATCTTCTGCATCGTACAGGATATCACGCGGCAAAAGGAATTCGAAGGCGAGATGCGTAAGGCACGCGAGAAGCTCTACAACGTCCAAAAGCTCGAAGCAATGGAAGCTCTCGCCAGCGGCATTGCGCACGATTTCAACAACATCCTCTCATCCTTGATGGGTTACGCCGAATTGGCGCGAATCCATCCCGATCGAGAAACCTATATCCAATCGATTCTCGAGTCTGGCGACAAGGCAAAAGAGTTAGTCCGACAAGTGTTGACCTTCAGCCGGCAAGTCGAGCTTAATCCGCAGGCTATCGCTATATCGGGTCTCATCGGAAAAACGGTGAAGCAGTTCAAGAAAAACATCCCTTCCGGGATCGATATCATCGTAGAGATCGACGATAACGTACCTGCAATTTTCGCCGATCCTGTGCAGATACAGCAACTTCTGATCAACCTTATGGGAAACGCCTGTCAGGCGATGAAAGAAGAAGGAACTATGAGGATCTTACTTGAGCGTTCAGGCAACGACAAGCGCCAGGTCAGGATCGTTGTATCCGATACAGGATGCGGTATTTCGGATGAGATCAAGCCAAAGATTTTCGATCCGTTCTTCACCACCAGCGAACTGAAAGAACGAAGCGGACTCGGACTCGCGATTGTCTATGGTATCGTAAAAGAGCTCAAAGGGACAATTGAGATCGAGAGCGTCGTGGATGAAGGCACAAAGGTAATTGTCGATTTTCCAAGTACCGATAGCCGTGATAAAGATGAGATTCAAGCCAGCCTCGAGCCCATCCAAGGCGAAGGGGAGAGATTGCTACTTATCGATGATGAAGAATCGATCCTCGCCATCGGCAAGCTCATGCTGGAAAGCTATAACTATGAATTGATTACATACCAGGACTCAACTCAGGCGATGCAGTTCATCAAGGACCAAGGCGCTACGATCGACGCTATACTGCTCGACTATGCCATGCCGAATATGGACGGTGTGCAGCTCATCAACGAGCTGCGTCAGTTCTTCCCTAATATTCCCGTGTTCATCATCACTGCCTATTACGAGCAGCTGCCGAACCTGCAGGGAGTCGCCAACGCGGTGATCGAAAAACCGCTCGACTGGGTCGCGATCTCGCAAATCCTGCACAGAACGTTGCATCCCTGATTATAGACTATTTCAACGCCTTCTTCTGTAATTCGATCAGCTCGATGATTCCATCTTTAGCAAGCTGCAGAAGCTCGATATGTTGTTCGAGCGTAAAAGTATCCTTCTCACCCGTCGCCTGAATCTCTATGAATTTGCCAGACTCGGTCATCACCACATTCATATCCACATCAGCGTTGGAATCCTCTTCGTAGTCGAGATCGACCACCAGCTCGCCCTTTACGATACCCACGCTGATCGCCGCGACCATCTCACGTATTGGGTTATCCATGATTTTACCCTGCTCTATCATCCACGTGAAGGCGTCCTGCATGGCAACGCAGGCACCGGTAATCGCCGCTGTTCTGGTGCCGCCATCGGCCTGGATGACATCACAATCGATCTGAATAGTGTAATCGGCTATCTTGGTCATATCGACAGCCGCACGCAGCGAACGACCGATAAGACGTTGGATTTCGGATGAACGACCATTTGCCTTCTTTGTCGGCCCGGGACGGTTGTTGCGCACATTCGTGCTTCTGGGCAGCATACCGTATTCGGCAGTGATCCACCCCTGACCGCTTTCACGCAGAAACGAAGGCACGCCCTCTGTGACCGTCGCTGTACAGATAACCTTTGTGTCGCCGGTTGTGATGAGTACGGATCCCTCGGGATGCATGAGGTAGTTACGCGTGATTTTTTTCTTTCGGTTTGCCATAATGAGTTCCTTTGGTTAGTAGAGCGGCGCGATTTTGTTTCCGGGCATGCGCTTGATAACGCCCTTCAGATCGAGCCCGAGTAGCACTGTAGAAAGTTCGGAAATCGGCATCTCACAGAGAACGTAGAGGCTGTCGATGTCCACTTCCGGCTTGTGCTCGACCAGCACACGATATACAGCTTCTTCTCGCGGATTGAGCTCTGGAAAAACAGATATCTGGTCATCCGCCGAAGGCAGCACGCCATAATGACCCATTACATCCTCAGCCGAGGTGATAAGGGTCGCGCCCTGCTGTATCAATTGATTCGGGCCTTCTGCCTGTACGCGGTTGACATCGCCAGGAAGTGCGAAAACGTCCCGATTCTGGTCAGTCGCATATTTCGATGTAATCAGAGCGCCGCTGGTTTGCGAGCCTTCGATTACCACAGTGCCCAGCGAAAGACCGCTGATAATGCGATTTCGTCGGGGAAAATTGCCCTTTGCACTTTTTGATCCGGGCACAAACTCCGAGATAATCGCACCATGTTGCATGATCTCTTCCGAAAGCTCGCGATTCCCTGCCGGATAGATATGATCCACCGGGGTCCCCAGGACGGCGTATGTCTTTCCACCATTTCCGAGTGCACTTCGATGGGATATCGTATCGATGCCATGCGCCATGCCGCTGATGATAGTAAAGCCTGCTCTGGTGAGTCCATCGCAAATCTTCTCCGCCATCAATCTCCCGTAATTGGACGGCCTTCGAGTTCCAACAACCGCGATAACGCGCCGGAAATCGTCCATCCGCAATTCACCTCGATAAAAAAGGTACAATGGTGGATAGTAGATCGATTTCAGTAACGCGGGATATTCATCATCCAGCAGGCTGACAAACCGGATATCCAGTTTTTCGATCAGCCTGGCTTCATTCTTGAATTCTTTGGAATTGAATGGCTTCGAGAGCTCGGAAACTGCCTCTTTGGAGAGGTAATCGCATGACGAAAACCTCGAAGCAGGGCTACCCAGAAAATCTTCCGGCTCGCCATACTGCCTGACCAACTGCAAAGCTTTGGATAGGCCGATCGATGCGATCGATGTTAGTTTAATCCAGGCGAGAATTCGCTTCATCCTGCTTCCGGATGGTATCGAAGAGGACCCTCTTGAGGCGTTCCGTATTGATATGCGCCACGGCGGATATCGGGATAATCTGTTCGTGAAGCTTGTTTTTGAACTCTTTCGAGATCATTGCCGTAATTTCTTCCCTGTCTTCCTGCGGAATCGTGTCGATTTTGCTAAGCGCTATGATATGCGGCTTCTTGTCCATGTGCGGATCGTACAGATGCAGTTCTTTTTTTAGCGTTTGGTATTGCTTCAACGGGTCGATTTCATCGATGTCGATGAGGAAAAGCAGAACGCGTGTGCGTTCGATGTGACGCAAGAATTGGATACCGAGCCCTTTTCCGTCGTGAGCACCTTCGATAATTCCCGGGATGTCCGCCATCAGGAAGGACTGGTAATCCTCCAATTGGATCACACCTAACGAGGGTTCAAGCGTCGTGAATGGATAATCGGCAATCTTCGGATGCGCAGCAGAGATGGAGCTGAGCAGCGTCGATTTACCGGCATTGGGGAACCCGACAAGTCCCACATCGGCCATGAGCCGAAGTTCCAGCTCGAGATCCCGGAATTCTCCCGGACGGCCTGCATCTGCGCGACGCGGCGCTTGGTTGGTGGCTGTTGCGAAACGAGTATTACCTCTTCCGCCAATACCACCAGAGGCAAGAGCTATTTCCTGTCCATGTTCGGTAATATCAGCCATCTTTTTATTCTTTCCGTCGATGATTTCGTATATAATTGTTCCGAGCGGGAAGCGCAGGATCACGTTATCTCCTGCATGGCCGGATTTATTATTACTCGAACCGGGCTCTCCGTTTCCGGCTTCGTAGAGCTTGGAAAATCGGTATTCGATCAGTGTATTGAGATTCTCATCACCCACAGCGATAACATCACCGCCTTTTCCGCCGTCGCCGCCATCGGGACCGCCCTTGGGCACGAATTTTTCTCTTCTGAAGCTGATAGCGCCTGGGCCGCCATCGCCGGCTTTCACCTTGATCTTGGCATAATCAATAAACATATTCTTTCCTTCATTATTGTAATGGACTCATAATTACTTAAACTTCAGTCGTCAATGTAATTTTTCAGTATCAGCAAACGGAGTTCTTCATGAATTGATTTCTCCTGCTGAGCTTCAATGAATAAATTGACAATTGCTATACTCGACCAGTATTATATATTTAGTGGAATATCGCCAAGGATTCAAATATATGAAACACAATGATAAAACCAATCTCGAAAATCGCTGTCGCGAGCTCGAAGAGCAGATTGAGCAACTCAAGCAAGAGCTGAAGACCAAAACATCTGCTGTGATGGCTCCCCAGATGCGTGAGTTTTTCGACCGCAGTCGCGACGGAATCGTTGTGATCGATATGAATCGGCGAATTATTGACGCCAATCAGGCGTTTTGCGATATGCTTGGCTATACCATTGCTGAGCTGAAGCAAATCGGGGAAACAAGCGTGTTGACTGTCGAGAAATGGCGCAAATGGGAAATTGAGGAAATTGGGGCGAATCGTCTCGCCAAGGTTGGCTACTCCGACCTTTACGAGAAAGAATATATTCACAAAAAAGGCTATCTCGTACCAGTGGAAATGCAATCATACGTCGGCTATGACATCAAGGGCAATCCTGATTTCTTATGGGCAATTGTTCGGGATATTACAGAACGCAAGCACAGCGAGTTTGCGTTGAAAGAGCGGGAAGAAACACTCCGGAGCTACTTCGACAACGCCCCTCATGGGGTTTTGATTGTAGATGAGCAGGGAAATCTCGTCAAAGTCAATACAGCAGCATGCATGATGACGGGTTATCAAGAAGACGAGCTGATTGGTGTGAGTCTAAGATTGTTTGTCCACAAGGGAGCAGATAAAAATCCATTCGATCATTTTAAGCATGTCGTCAAAGAAGGTTATGCTGTTGAAGAAATGCAATATAAGCGGAAAGACGGCGAAATCAGATGGTGGCGCATTGCAACAGTACGGCTGAACGAAAATCGCTTCATGGGCTTCACAACAGATACTACCGATCGCCACAAGGCGGAAGAAAAATACACAACATTGTTCAATCAGATGCTCAATGGATTCATTCTTCAGGAAATCATCATCGATGAAAGTGGAAAACCCGTTGATTACAGGTTTCTTGCTGCCAATCCCGCTTTTGAGAAGATTACCGGTATAATGGTGAATGACATTATCGGAAAGAACGTAACCGATATTTTCCCTACAATCGATCCGAAATTTATTGAGAAATATGCCGAGATTGCAATAACCGGTATATCCAGACAGTTTATTGAGTATCATCACGAGAAAGATAAGTATTTCCAGATAAGTGTATTCAGACCAGCACCCGGTCAATTTGCGTCCATAATAGAAGATATCACGGAGAAAGAAAAAAATGCTGAGACAATTGCACGATTAAATGAGCGCTTCGAGCTTGCTGCGACTGCTGCAAACATCGGTGTATGGGACCTAGACGTCAAACAAAACAACCTGGTTTGGGATAAACGAATGTACGAGCTGTACGACATGCCCCCTGACCAATTCGAAAGCACTTTTGAAGCTTGGCATCGCCATGTTCATCCTGGCGATATTGAGGCAGTGATGGCACGAATCGAAGAAGCCAAGCTTAAAGAGATGCCGCTTGATATCGAGTTCCGCATTATTACATCCATTGGAGCAATTCGTTACCTGAAAGGGATTGGCATTGCGTTACGTGGAAAAGACGGCGAAGCATACCGTATGACCGGTATCAATTATGATATCACCGAACGAAAGGAAATGGAGCAAGCGCTACGCCGACGTGAGGAGTACCTTAATAGCATCATTCATACTACCGTTGATGGCTTTTTAATATCTGACCTTCAAGGACGTCTGATCGAAGTAAACGACGCCTATTGTGAAATGACAGGCTACCGTCGAGAGGAAATCCTCACCATGAGGCTGGAAGATATTGAAGTCGGAGACGATTATGATATGATAATGGAAAGAGCCCGGCGTATTATCCGAAACGGTTCTGAAATCTTCGAATCGATCCATAAAAGAAAAGATGGAAGTATCGTCCCTGTTGAACTCTCGATCTCTTTCATGAATGAACAGGGGGGACAATTCATTACTTTCTGCCGGGATCTATCAGAACGGAAAAAAGCCGAGAGAGCAGTCCGTCAAAGCGAAGTGCTTGCACAAACAGTTATCGAGCACTCTCCGATTGGGATTTCCGTTCGCAGCACGACAGGACAACTTATTTTTTACAATCAGGCCTGGTTGGATATCTGGGAAATGACTCCCGAACGTTTGCAGGAAGATTTGAAACCACGTGACCACCTGATGTTCGGTGATCGCGATGAGTATCTATCCGAACACCAGCAGAATGTTCGTCGTGTGTATAGTGAAGGCGGTACCTACTATGTACCGGAAATTCAAACAACCGGGAAAAGATCCCTCTCAGGTAAAAAGCGCTTTCTCAGTCAGCATTTCAGCGGTATAAAAAACGACCGGGGTGAAGTTGAGAGGGTTGTTATTCTCACCACTGATATCACGGAAGGAAAGCTTGCCGAAGAAGAGCTCCGCAAAAGCGAAGAGCGTTTTCGTTCGTTTGTGGAAAACGCCAATGATATCGTGTACGCACTGGATGAAAACGGTATCTTCACCTACATCTCTCCGAATTGGAAGCAGTTTATTGGTGAACCGGCTGAAGAGGCAATCGGGAAACCGTTTGTACCCTATGTTCACCCGGATGATGTTCCTATCTGCCTTGACTTATTGAAAAAAGCAGTGATGACCGATGATCAAATGGAAAGTGTCGAATACCGCGTGCTACACAAGGATGGCACATATCGGTGGAATGTATCCACGGCAGCCCGTATCAGGGATAAAAACGGTAAGCCGATCAGTTATGTAGGAATTGCTCGTGATGTGACTGAAGCAAAAAAAGCCGAAGCTGAGCGCGAAAGGCTGATAGCAGCTATCGAGCAGGCTGGCGAAACGGTCGTAATTACAGACCAGTACGGCATTATTGGGTATGTCAATCCAGCCTTTGAGGAGGTAACCGGCTATTCTCGCGAAGAAGCAATCGGAAAAAACCCGAACGTGCTGAAGAGCGGTGAGCATGATAAAGAATTCTATGATAACCTATGGCATACAATCGCCAGTGGGGCTATCTGGAAGGGCAGATTCATCAACAAGAAGAAAGATGGCTCACTCTATACTGAGGAAGCCACGATTTCACCGGTTCGGGACAAAACCGGGAAGATAACTAACTTCGTTGCCGTGAAGCGCGACATTACCCGCGAGCTCGAACTCGAACGACAGTTCATGCAATCACAGAAAATGGAAAGCGTTGGGCGGCTTGCAGGGGGTATTGCGCACGATTTCAACAACATGCTGCTTGTAATTCTCGGTCATTCCGAGCTCATTCTCGACGAAACGAAGGAAAACAGGGAACTGGCCGATAGCGTCCGCGAAATCCAGCATGCAGCGCAGCATTCAGCAGATCTTACCCGTCAATTACTCGCATTTGCCCGTAAACAAACAGCTTCTCCGAAAATCCTTGATATCAACCATACCGTTGATGGCATGCTCAAGATGCTGCGGCGCATGATCGGCGAAAGTATTGACCTGCTCTGGCTACCCGGTACTGACGTTTCGACGATCCGAATCGACCCCGCACAACTCGCGCAAATTCTGGCCAACCTGGCCGTAAACGCTCGTGATGCAATCGACGACATTGGCAGCATTACTATTGAAACAGCCAATATAGAGCTCGATGAGGTTTATTGTGAAAGGGCAACCGGATGCAAGCCTGGTCAGTATGTAATGCTCACCATAACCGATTCGGGCCATGGAATGGATGAAACAACCGTTCAGCAGATTTTCGAGCCTTTCTTCACGACCAAGGACGTTGGTGAAGGAACAGGCCTTGGTCTTGCTACCGTTTACGGTATTGTGATGCAAAATCACGGTCATATTGCTGTATATAGCGAGATAGGGCACGGTACTTCATTCCATATCTACTTCCCGGCTCAAATTGAAAAGCTGTCGGAAGATCAAATTGGGATCGGCAGGGATCTACCCGCAGGAAAATCGGAGAGAATCCTGATGGTCGATGACGAACCTGCCATCTTGAGGATGGGACGCATCATGCTCGAGCGACTGGGATACAACGTCATTACCGCTCAGGACCCGAAAGAAGCGATCCAAATTGCGGACCGATATCATTACGAGATCGACCTGCTGGTTACCGATGTCATCATGCCGGAAATGAATGGAAATGATCTGGCAAAGCATCTGGCAGCCCGTAACCACAATATGAAATACCTCTTCATGTCCGGTTATACTGCAAATGTGATTAATAAGCAGGGAATCCTGGAAGACAACATCAATTTCCTCCAGAAACCGTTCTCTCTGCACGCACTCGCTACTCGCGTCAAAGAAACACTGGAACAGAAACCGAAGACATAACCTTACTCACTCCACTGCACAGAAGCAAGCGTATCGGGCATTATACCTGACGAAAAACTGAACGCATACGCTCCGTCGATATCAGGAATCACTCTTTGCATTGGGTCCAGGCTGGCAATATACGCAGCGATGATCGTGCCGGTATAGAAATCATAGACCATCACTTCTTCTGGGGAGACTTTTACCGCAAATTCCTCGCCCATATACTGCCTTTCGGGAAAATACTCCTCGAACAACCGTGATTCTTCAGGCGCTTCCCACTGACCGGACGATATCAACAGCCAGCCCGGCTTGCAGATAATAGTATCCGATTCGATCTTGTACTTTTCATCCGAAGCCAGTGGTGTGATTCCGTCAGCTTCAGGGAAGATGATCGTCTCATTCAGCAAGTTTTTATCGGGCGAAGCGAAAAGCGTTACCGGCACCTTCGACAGGCGCGTTACCGGATCGTTACCACTGTATAGGCGATAGAGATCGAGGTATTCCTGTATTGTGTGGTCGAGTAGATATTGAGAATGGTATAGTGCTGAAGCCGGGTAGGTCAACGAGGCGTCGATCGAGTAGAACAGCGAACCGTCGGAAACCGTATTCAGGTCGATCATTCCTTCATTGACCAAGAATGCCCCCATGGAGAGGATCACGTCTGAAGTCTTTCCGGCTCTCCCACCGAGGCAGGTCGCGATTCCTTCCTGCAGGAATGGATTCGTGTAAATTGGTACCGATTTCAGCTTGAAATTCACCAGCAGGTGGCTAACCTCGTGATAATGACAGGGCAAGTAGCTCACAATCGCGCTCTCGGCGAGAATGTAAACACCACGCGTACTGTTGCCAGTCAGATCTTGCACGGATTCCACCGAATCGCAAAGATAGTAGAGGATCTTCTCGTGCTCAAGGGTTGCAAGCTCATCTGCTGTTATCCCGAGGTGTTCTGCCGTCCGTTCGATGAAACCATCCAGTGAAGCCATGCCCTTCTCTGACATTTCACCCGGCCGATTGCAAATAAACCTGAAATAGCGACTGTCCATCTTGCTCCAAGTATCCGTCTTCGCAACCAGTGGACTGACCCATTTTCCATCAAGAAAGTACCAGGAAACGGTGGATTTATCTATGGTGGACATAAGAGTGCATCGTGTGAATCTGCCGCATGAATCCCATACCTCCGATTCGTACCGGATTGTTGGATCGAGGTTGTAGCCGATCATCGATGGTGTGGTACAGTTCTGAAATACAATGCCCAGCTTTTCTGTCCGATCAATTATCTGCGGATGTACCATATCGGCTGGAAGTGTACCATCCGGCTGAATGGGAAGTGAAATCGATTCGATGTGTAAAATTGCCAGAAGAAACAGAAATCCAAGCACCTTCTTCATGCTACCCCCTGTATTATCCATCAGCATAACCATATACTATTAAGAATATTACACACTTTCATCATGAAAATCTTGACTGAGCCGATAGCATTCTGCTTCCATGGTATCCTGATGGAGGTGTCTGTGGATATACGCAAATTTACGCAATCAAACCGAAAAGCCTGGAATGAGGTACAACCCTATCACACCCGTGGACGAACAATCGATTTGGCAAAGGAATTCGAGCAGCCAAGCTATTCCACACTTGATTCGCTGATAACAGCCAGGCTAAAAGAAATCGGGCTTGAAGGTAAGCGCGTGATCCAGTTGATGTGCAACAATGGCCGTGAAGTTCTCTCAATGATCAATATGGGCGCAACATCGGGTTTGGGCTTCGATATCGCGGACGCTTTTATCGAAGAGGCACGAACCTATGCGATCGCCGCTGGTGCCAACGCCGAATTTGTACAGAGCGACGCATACGACATCGATCCTAACCAGTGGCAACCGGCTGACATGCTATACATCTCTATCGGTGCGCTTTGCTGGCTTCCGGACATGAAGCGCCTGTTCGAGATTGTTTCCGGATTGCTCAAGCCTGGAGGCAAGCTCATTGTTTACGAATCGCACCCCATCGGCTGTACACTCGCTTTCGAAGACGAACCCGAATACATACCCGGGCACCCGATGGAGCCGGTTCGACCTTATTTTCACGATGGTGCATGGGAATATGACACCGGTATCGATTACGTGGGGGGCGTCACTTATCAATCGGAGAAGAACTTTGAATTTTCACATACTCTTTCCACGATCATCAACGCGATCATCAGAAGCGGCATCAACATCCTCGAATTCAACGAATACCCACAAGATATCTCCGACTTGATGGCCGACCGGGCTAATAATGGAATCCTTCCGATGAGCTATATAATTGTAGGTGAGAAGAAATAGCGGGACATACTGCCAGAATCCCCTCATAATCAGTGTTCGGGCTTCCGAAGAAATATTGGTATTCATCTCTGCAAAAAAAAGATAGACATCAATCCGCGCGCACTATTGAATCGTATTCATCATCGTCCGGAGGCGATTATGTTTGCAGCGCCGGGATATCTCAATACAGCAATTGTAATCAAACTCGTACCGAATCTGTATTATACGACGCGTTGATCATCTTCATAACGTTTTAATGTGATTACTGTGCCGCCAGGCGGACGTAGTCATAAGTCTCTGTTACCATTACCAGGAGGAACCATGAGAGTGATGTTATCCTTATTCCTTTTATTCTCAGTCGCATGGATCTATTGTGCCGAAGTTGAATTGATCAGTCAGGGGGAAGCGACACAGATTGCCTTGCGAAACGCGAAACAACTTTGGGGAGACGTCGAAATGGACGATCCCATTCCATGCTACGACCGGGACGACAACCTGATCATGTGGCAATTCAATTTCAGTGTCAATCAGCCATTTCCAGATCGTGACGAATTACTACAATTGTGCAGTCGGGAACAGCTCGGACTCTGGGGAAGTGACTGGAACAAAGAGCGTTTCCGGCAGATGGAAATCGGCGCGCGAACCGACAAGCCGGTTATCTGGGGTTACTCGGAAGGGCTATCGTACGATTACGCGTACCGTAGCCAGATGGAGCGCATCGCGGCAGACAAAATCGGTGGCAAATTCACGATCGTGAAGATGATCTATATCAATTATGGTAGTCGTTGGTGGGTTATATCAGACGGTCAGCAGGAGTATTATGTCAAAGCATATCCACCACCGAAAGTCCTCACACACGAGGAGTTTCTGCAAGAAACTGCTGAACTGGTAGAAAATCCAAGTCGATTCGATAACGCACCTCTCTGGGAGCAGTATCGAGAAGGAACAGTACTCAATCGCGCGTGGACGTTCATCCCAAATTACGAAATGATGCCATTTTATCAGTGGGTTTACGGTTGTTCTCCCTGTTCAGCGGCGATGCTGGGAGCTTATTGGGATTATAACGGCGTTAATCGCGATAACTACTCGAATCTGGTAGATTATCACTGGGCGATGTGGGATGATATTCAGGGCCATTACGACTGGCATGTTCCCAATCTGGTCGCAGAGTTTGCCGACGCGATGGGAACAGACGATGATGGTAACACTCCGCAGGGGAATATCGATGACGGTATCGAAGAGGTAATCGAGGATAATGGATACGACTGCTGGGTGTATAATAACTACATCTGGTGGGAATACCTATGGGATTATGGCGACATGTTCGACGAGATCGCGAACGAGGTCAACCAGGGCTATCCGTCGCATGTCAGCATCCCAGGGCATTCGATCGTTGCAATGGGCTACAACCCGGTGACTTATGATGTGGCTATTCACGATCCGAATTACGATACTATCCAATATCGCTTTATCAGCGACTTCGAACGCGTATGCCAGGTACATCCACATGACCCATATGGCGTTTATTTGACATTGGAAAAGCCCTATGGCGGTACAGGCTGGCACTGTAACACCAATCCAGAAATCTGGCCTGCGGGTGATGTGTTCAAAATCGAATGGAACACGCAGGTAGTTTCGGGAATCTATGCCAAAATCTGGTATAACACAGAGGCAGGTACCGGCCATGTAACTGACGACTGGCACCTTATCACAGCTAATACACCCAATGATGGAGCTTACAACTGGCATATCCCATCCGGGATCAATTCCACCGAGTGCCGCATACGCGTTGAAGCATATAACAGCGAAGGCACCATGATCGCCAGTGATGGAAGCCAGGGTGATTTCACCATCAACAGCGGAGGAAGTATCACAGACCTGGGCAGTGGGACATCACAGCTGACCGATCGCTATTCCGATTTCTTTACCTTCACGCAACCTGAAAGCTACTGGGCTGTCATTGCCGCGAGAAAAGGCACAGATCTGCCCCAATGCGGTGTTCGCCTCTATGACAGCGATGATTTCGAATCACCGCTAAAAACCAGCAATTACGCTACACCTGTTAACCTCATCGCAATTGACCGAAATCACCTTCCTTACAACGAATTCGGCGCAGAAGTATTCTGTTCCAGCGGTACGGACGCCAGTCGTGTCGAATATGAAGGTGAGGACGATGTTCTAACCGTTGGAACAAGTCCGACAATGTCATGGAGCTCTGGACAGGTAGCCAGAATGTGGGATGTTACTCTGTCGCCGGGAGTATATACCATCAAGCTCGACATCTTTTCAGGCACTGCCGACCTGGGATTTGCGCTCTATTCATCTCAAAATGGAGGATATTACCGGGCGATGGGTGAGGCAATCAGTGTCGGTAACTCGAACGGGAATGGCGGCGATGAGGAAATCACTGTGACGATCTCTCAACTGGATAATTACGGCCTCTGCGTGTGGTCGAATCGATATGCCTCGGCAAGCTACAGGATTGTCTTCGGATATCCCGGTAATTGGACAGGAACGGTCAGCACGGCGTGGAACAATCCATCCAACTGGGGTAACGGCATCGTGCCGAATCAAACGAATGAAGTTGTTATCCCGGCCGGAACCCCCAATTCACCCGTAATAAGCGGAGGAATCCTTGCCAGAACAAGGAGCCTTACGATTGAAGACGGCGCAACACTCACCGTGGCCAATGGAACCATTGAGATCAACGGCACCGCACATATTCACGGTAACATGACACTCACGGATAATGCCGCGACAACCAATTTCAACGGCCATGTGCGCGTTTACGAGACCGGGCACCTAACCGACACCGCAAGCACAACGGTATCCGTTGCCGGCAGTTATACGGTGTATGACGGCGGTATTGCGAACCTGAACGATAGCGATTTTCAATTTGTCGGATCTGAATCGGTCTTACTTAGCATCCAGTCCGAATACGTCTATTTCAAGAATCTGTATATCGACAAAACCTCGAACGAAGAAGTCGTCTTCTCATCTGATTCTGAAGCAGAGCTGATGATTAAGGGCGATTTCGAGGTTGCATACGGCGCTCAGTTCCGCGTACTGAACGAACATCCTATCGAGATCGATGGCAATATCGTGTCGCACGGTGGTTTTCGCTTCGATATGGGAGAGATTCATTGCGTGAACTCCGGTACTCGCACCATGAACGTACAAGCATCGGACATCCTGTGCGGCTTGATTATCCACAATAATGCAACCCTATCCCTGGGCAGCGATGCGAGTATTTTCTATCTGAGCATCGACGGCGGTACACTTGATGCGAACGGGCATACAATAGACCTTCAGGGCGGTTGGGCAAACAATGCTGGTACTTTTATCGGCACTGGCTCAACGGTGAAACTGATAGGCAGCGGAAATGATCAGTATATCGACGAAGATGGCTTTGGAACATTGCATCTGCACAAATCGGAAGGCGGCTCCATCAAGATCGGGCCGAGTAGCTCCGTTACCTGCGATAGCTTCCTATACACCGCCGGGACGATCGATGTGTATGGCGGTTCATTTACCGCTAATGATCTTGCCGATACTCGCGTGGAAGGAAGCTGGATATTGAATGGCGGCATCATCGACCTGCATCAGGGAACCTCTCCCTCGGAGTACGTCGATCTGGATGCCAGCATCTGGCTCTACGATGGAAACTTCAACATATACGGTGGCTACGACTACCCAAGTGAATGGGCTTACACCAATGGGATAACCGTTTATATCGAAGGCGGAGTGCTCGATTTCAAGGATAATGGCATCCTTATCAGCGCATCGTCCCACTATTTGGGTGAAAACATGACCGGTGGCGTCATTCGTACCAGCGGTGATTTCAAGGTGGAGCGTGAGGGCTTCCAGCTCAGTGGTGGCGAAGTAGAACTTTACGGCTCTGGTACAGCGTATTGCCACACCACCGACAACAGCTGGTTCAATCATCTTCGCATCAATAAAGCCTCCACTACTCGCCAGAATGGCCTGCGCGATGACCGCATCGACCGCATCATTCTGGATCAAGACACCAATATCCAGGGTAATCTTTACGTTCAGGACGGACTCCTGGAGCTCAACCATGCTACCGTCAATCTGGACGATAACCTCGTTGTTACTTCAGGCATCTACATGGACGACGAAGACGACATCCTCAACGTCGGCAAAACAGTGCAATGGTATAGCACTTCCGGATGTACCATCCTCGACGGAGCGTTTCACGTGGAACGCAACTGGTATTTCAATGCCGGAACATCGGCCCAGATCGCTTCCGAATGCGAAGTGTGGTTCGAAGGTGATGAAGATGCGATCCTCGGACTCTATGAACCAACCGCGCAAATCGGCACGGTGGTGATGCATAAAGACAACGCGAGCTGCACAATGGGAGAGACCTTCTCCAGCTACCTGAACGCCACAGGAGATTTGATCGTCAACGATAACAGCACGTTTTACACCCGAGACGCAACCATCGATGTCGCGGGTGAGATCGATACGAAGTATGGCGGATTTTTTGTTGTCGAAGAAGATGCGGATGTCACCACTCAGGATTTAACCACCAGTGGCTTACAGGAAGTATTTGGCAACCTGACAGTACATGGAAGCTTCCTTGAAAACGAGCATGGTTATCTCACGATTTACGATGGAGCATTCATTATCGATACACCCTATACTGGAACGTACGAGACGTTTAATGGCACTACGAACTACTATGGCGGTGTTTTCGAAATTACCAACAACGGCATGCAGTTCGGAAGCAGTGCGACTTTCGAGTCGAATGAGCTTTCTGTGAGGCTGGGCTGGGGAATTCGAGCCGTCTATCCCAATACATTCCAGATGGAACTCGGCACATTCGAATTGATCGGGTCGCGTTCATGCGCAATCAACCTCGATCCGACCAATTACTTCCAGAACCTGACCTGTTCGAAGGATATTGCCACCGCCACGGTGTATTTATCGAACGACACCCTGGTTAAGGGATTCTTAGAGGTGACTGGAGGTAAACTCAGTTGCAATCATAACGCCCTGACGGTTAAACAGAATCTGACTATCGACAATACTGGTGTCCTGGATGCGTCCAATGCCGACGATGAGATTTTTGTCGGGCACAACTGGTACGAAAACCGGGGGCCTGCAGGATTCGTTCAGGGGAGCGGTAAGGTTACCTTCAATAGCATGTACACGGGGTCTATCATCGGAGAAGAGGTATTTCACGATGTTGAAATCGACAAAGATCCTATTCCCAACATCCACATGCGTATCGAACATCTTACCGATCTGACCGTCGAAGGAACATTGACCATCACCAATGGAAATCTGAAGCAGTTTGCCTATACGAACGTCGAAATCGCCGGAGATTTCACGCTGCCTTCCTCGGCTGAGTTCATCATGTATGAAGCAGTGGAAGACCAGACAACCCACTTTCTCGGCGATGTCATCCTCTCATCCGGTTCCACAATGAGTACTGATTGCGGATCCATCGAGATAGACGGCGACTTCTCAATCTATGGCGATCTGACAGTCAATGATGGATCGCTACTGCTGCACGGAGGGCTGACAACCGCTTCGACCGGAAGCGTTACGATCTCCACGGGCTGCTTTGTGATGGATACACCGTATATTGGCAACTGGATTCTCTGGTCTGGTGAAATCAGCATGGGAGACGGTCTTCTGGAATTGACCGATCAGAAACTGCAATTCAGCTCACAAGCCGTTGAGAACATCCGGGCTGGCACAATCAGAGTCTCTCGAGGTTTTTATGCTATGGAATCGAGTGTATTTCAACCAAGCGGTGGTACGCTCGAATTCATTGGTGAAGGTGATGTTAACATTGTCTGCGCGAACGGCAATATGATATACGATCTCCTGATCAACAAAACGAGTGGAAATGTCACCATTCTCGTTGACCTCGATCTATCGGGAGGTGTAACCATCAATGGCGGTTGCCTCAAGCCGGTGTCGAACGATATCCTGGTAACCAGTCACTGGAACAACAACGTAGGAGAAATGGGCTTCGATCCGGGTTCGGGTACAGTGGTCTTCCAGGGTAGCGAAACATCGCTGATCGGAGGTGATGCGACATTCCACAATGTGATCGTCGATAAAGACCTGGAAGATGATATCTCGGTCACCATCGATAACGATGTCGCGGTTACGATCGAGTCCGACCTCTCGCTCTACTCCGGTAAACTGGATATGAAGTCCAATTCCACGTTGAGCGTAGGGAACGACATCGCGATTTCAAACGGATCCTGCCTGGACATTGTGGATTCGTATGGTGCTCCGACACTCGAACTTGCAGGTGACCTTACCGACTTGAACTCCACGGTTGACGATATGCATGGATTCTGGGCAAATGGCCCCAGTCGATTATCGTTTGTCGGCAATTTTGACCAGATAATGGATAGTCAGAATGATATCCAACTGGACGACCTCGAACTGCATAGCTCAAGTTATTTCTACCCCAACAACAATCTGATCGTACACGGAAATCTTGCCATGTACGATACCTCATCATGGGACTATGGTTCAACTGGACTCGATCATGTATTCTACGGTGATTTCACCATGGATACTGATTGTTGCTGGTTTGACGACACCGGCTCCATCACCTTCGCCGGAACGGATGACGCATCGTTTGAGATGAGCGCTGTCGGCAACTGTGATTTCAACGACATCCTCATCAATAAATCAATTTCGCGTCGTAATCGTGTGGATGGGCCAACCGTAATCCTTGGCAGCGATCTCGATATCAGCAGAAGCGCTACGCTTTCCATTGTCGAAGGAGTCCTTTCGTTGAATCATCTGACGCTTTCGACCGAGGGCAACATTGAAATCCAGGATAACGCCAGGCTGCTTGCCGATCAGAGCTCCGAGATCGTACTCCGTGACGGTGCTTCCGTCGATGTAATGAACGGTGGTGAAATCGTTTTTGATGGATACGATTCAGGCGAGAGACCGGCAATTGGAACCTCTGATGGCGGATATTACTCGTTTGATATCAACAGCGGCGGTAAGATCAGCGCGGAATATGCTATTTTCGAGCATATGGACACAGATGGAATCAATATCCATAACGGCGCATTGATCGATGAAACCTGTTCGTTCAACCATTGCTGGTTCCAGGAAGGTGAACCCGGCGGAACGCTGGTTACTATCGACAATAACCAGATCATCGTCTGCGATGGCGCTCAGTTCGCGGATAACACATGGGGAAGCCTTTACAACGTCACCAAGAACACCGACATGGGATCCATAACATTTACCAACGAATCAGGCAGCTTCACCAGCAGTACTTACGATAATGATCCTTATTATCGTATCCACTGGACAGGAGACGCACCCGAAATATCCGTCAGCCCAAGTTCAATCGATTTTGGCAACGTACAGCTCGGAGACAGCCAGTTACGCTGGATGATCATCGAGAACAATGGAAATGCGCACCTGTCGGTAAATATTCAGGCACCTGAGTGCTTCTATGTTTACCCGTCCGTTGAGCGAGATGGCATGCAAAGTGCCGGTCGCAGAGCGAGAAATCAGCATCCGATGGGTCGCAGCACGGTCGAGCAGACCATAGCTCCCGGGGATTCTCAATTCTACAACGTCATCTTCATTCCGACAGAAGCCATGAACTACGATTGCAACATTGTGATCCAGCACAATGCCGAAGGCGGCGAAGTAGACATACCCTGCACCGCAAGCAGCACCGGGCCGCGAATCGTGACCGATCCTGAATCCATTCAGGTCGAGCTCCTACCTGGTGGAAGCGATTCGCGCTCTATTACAATATCGAACACCGGTAATCAGACGCTGAATTATACGGCCACGGTGGAAATGTGGGGGCGTCAGCGCGATAACCTTATCGACGAAAGCTTCGAAGGAGATTTCCCACCAGAAGGATGGAGCACCGAGGAGCTGGATACAGCGGACGGCACAACCTGGGATCAAGATTGGACCGTCTCGCACACCGGATCTCGTTGCGCTCGGGCAGTTTACTGGGATATCAACGACGCTCGGTTGATCACACCGCAGTTTTTACTATCTTCGGATTCAGAGCTCTCTTTCTGGATTCGGAGCTACGATCCACCTTTATATGGTGGAGATTTTGGAGTCGAGATATCTGTCGATGGTGGCGCATGGTCGTTCATCGACAGTTTCTCACAGAATGACCTGACACAGTCCTGGCAACAGCTCACCTATCCGCTGATGGCGTATGAAGGGCACAACGTGCAGTTTGCCTTCCGGGTGTACAACAACCTGTGGGCAAACGGAGTCATGATCGACGATGTGCTGCTGACCGGAACCCCCGTCACCATACAATGGTTGATACTCGATGGCGGGACCGAAGTAACGGGCTCTATCGCTGCCGGAGGCGCACCGGATGTTTATACGATCGGTTTCGACTCCAGCACGCTAATCGCAGGCTATTACATGGGTGGTATCCAGATCGATTGCAACGACGGGATTGAGCCGCTTCGTAGCGTTATGTGCGATATGATCATCGGATCGCCCATTCTCAGCATAAGCGATTCCTGGCTTGGATTTGGTCAGATCGAAGTAGGCGAAACCGAGACACAACAGTTTACAATCGAAAATCAAGGCGATATTACGCTGACCGGAACAATGACCACACCGACCCACTACAGTGTATCGGAAGCAGGCAACAGCCGGCAATTGACCAGCCGATTACAGCGTGATCGTAACCAGATTTCCTTCTCGATTTCACCCTGGAATACCGGGACATTCGAAGTCGCATTCCAGCCGACGGAGCCAGGTGATTTCAACGAAGAACCGCTTGTTATCTCACACAATGCCGGCTCCGATGAATCAATCGATCTTTACGGATGGGCAATCGATGATCCGCAGATCACCTCCGATTCGGTGATTGATCTTCACGCAGGCTATGCGACAGGCGTTGGAACAATCGTCTCCAACGGAAATCAGGACGTGATTCGGGCAGGGTTCTGCTGGAACCGCGTGGGGAACCCGACCATCGACGATTCCTATGCCACGGTCAGCGATTCGATAGGAACCTTCCAGGTGCAGATGAACGCCCTCTTCGGCGGATGGAACTACTACTGCCGCGCATTTGTGGAAGTTCCTTCCAGTATGTTCTATGGCGATGAACTAACCTTTACTACTATGGTACCGCAAATGACCCTCGACAACATACCGTTGAGCAATTTCGGAGAAACGGCTATCGGTGAGGAATCAATAGAGCAGAGCTTCGTGGTCAGCGGCGAATATCTGATGGGCGATATCATCCTGGACGCTCCACCGGGATTCAATATCTCACTTACTTCCGAAGAAAGCCGGAGAACACGTGTCGACGGCCTCTCCACCTCTTCCCCACATCGGGAATTCACCGATTATCTTAGCCTGACGCCTATTGACGAGCAGGTTCCAGAGACCATCATATACGTTCGCTTCGAACCAACTGAGCTGGTTACGTACGAGGATAACATCGTTTGCTGTGGTATCAATCTCGATAACCAGTATGTAGAAGTTAGCGGCACGGGAGTGGACTACCCTCTGGTTGATACCGCCGAAGTGAACGGGATCACGAGCACATCAGCTATATCCGGTGGTATTATACTTCAGGACAACAACAGCACGGTAACCGCTGCTGGCGTTTGCTGGAGCACATCATCCATGCCAACGATCATGAATGACCATACTTCGGAGAACATATCGCTGGGATCGTTCGTCAGTGAACTGACCAATCTGAATCCGGACGATACGTATTACGTTCGTGCTTACGCGACCAACGGCGCTGGAACATCCTATGGTACGCAGGTCACGTTCGACACAGCGCCCGGGCCGTCGTTTACCATATCTGTGACATCACTGCCCGATTACGGCAACATCGTTGTCGGAGAGCAATCGAGCTCGCAGACTCTCACTGTCAGCGGTACGAACCTGGCCGATCCGATCCATGTCTCCATGCCATACGGATTTGTTGTTTCAACTTCGGATACCCGTTCCAGAGATCGCTCTTTCAGCGAGGAACTAGACCTGGAACCCGTAAACGGTATTGTGGCTGAAACTACGCTCTACGTGCGGTTCGCGCCAGGGCGTGGCGGTGACTTCGATGATGATGCCATCCTTTCGACTGCCCAAATCGATTCACAATTCGTCAACCTGACCGGCAACGGTATCGCAGTTCCAGATGTCGCAACTTCGTCTGTTTCAGCCATCCTGCCGACTTCTGCGATGGGTGGCGGTGAGATCGTCTTTGATGGATGGTGTAATATCATCGATTGTGGTATTTGCTGGAGCGAAAGCCCAGCTCCGACCTTAGCGGACAACTACACCAACGAAGGCGCACAAACCGGCTCATACGCAAGCCAGATGAATGGCCTTACCCCCGGCACGACCTACTTTGTGCGTGCCTGGGCTCAGAACGAGGCTGGGATTGCATATGGCGTGGCGGTGCAATTCACAACGGATATCCTCGGACTCGATCCGCCGCAAAACATCGCATTGACGCTTGAGGGTTCGGATGTGGTTCTATCCTGGGATGCGATTACGGGTGCGAACAGCTACAACGTCTATCGATCCGAAACACCGGACGCTGGATGGATATTGGTCGATTCAACGAATCAATTGACGTGGACCGATTCAGGCGCAGCAATGACCGGGACGTTTTTCTATCGGGTGACAGCAGATACTGCGGAGATAACAATCACAAGATAATGTGTTTAAGAATGACGGGGGCAGGTCTTCGGGCTTGCCCTTTTCTTATCCCAGCAGTCTTTCCAGAATCTTGGATTCCTTCACCTCAAACCGTACTGCCACGACAGCCAGTGGAATATCCGAGAGGTCGAGGCCGGAGAGCTTGGAGAAATCTTTCTCCGTGGTGAGGATCAGATCACAGCCTGAATCGTTAAGCTTTTTGCGCAGCGTGGGAAGAAAACCGGGCTGAGAATAGTCGTAGTGGTCGTTGAACTTGAGGTGATCGACGAACGCGATGCCGCTTTGGGTGAGCGTCTTTTCGAAGGACGATGGATTCCCGATGCCGGACATCAGCAGGATTTTCTTATCCCTGAACCCGTTCAATTCAACCGTCGTACCCTTCGAATCGTAGAGCTTATCGATGGCAAATTCACCATGGACTACCGGCTTTCCAAAGGTCTCGCAGGGCAGTTGCCATCCACTGCCATTGATCACAATACAATCGGCGTAACGCAGTGCCGAAAGCGGCTCGCGCAGGATACCGGAAGGCAGGACAAAACCGTTTCCGACTCCGCCGATTGCGCTGAATACCACGAACATAACATCTTTCTTCACCTTCAAGTGCTGGAATGAGTCGTCCAGAAGAATACAATCGATTTCCGGCATACGGTGCATCAGCATTTTGATCGATAATCTCCTGTCCGCGCCGACTGCAACCGGTACGCCGGGAAGCTTTTCCGCCAGCATCCGAGCCTCGTCGCCGGCCTGCTTCGCTTCGGGGAGAATCTCGTCGAACGTGGAAATGATGCGGTTGTCATGCTCGAATCCTCCGCGATACCCTCGCAGGCAGATAGCAGGGTGCTTTCCCTGGCTTTTCAGGTATTCGGCGAGGAAGATGGTGAACGGGGTCTTTCCGCTGCCACCGGAGACGATGTTTCCCACGCCGATGATCTTCGGCGCGTTGGGGATATCATCCGGCGGATGGATGCGATAGCGCTTGCGGCGTAGGGTCTGGATGCCCCCGTAGAGCAATGAAAACGGATAGAGCAGGTAAGAGATCGGGGATCTGTTATAGAGATGACGCTGAATAAAGCGTTGGCTCATCAGTGCTCGATTCCCTCACGTGCAGGGATGCCCTGAACGTAGTAATGCTTAATTTCGCGCATCTCGGTTACGAGGTCGGCGCGATCGATCGCCTCCTGACGCGCATATCGGCCCGTCATGACGATTTCCGCTTCTGTGGGTATCCGCATCAGCTCGAGCTGCTTTTCGATCGGCAGGAGCTTCCATTCGACCGCTACGTTGATTTCGTCGATAACAACTACATCGTAATGATCGGCTTCCAACACTTCCTTCGCTTTTCGGTAAGCTTTTTCGGCTTCTTCGAAGTCGATGGGGGCGGGGTTGTTCGGGTCGATGAGCTTGTCGGTGCCGAACTGAAAGACGTCGATGCCGGGGATAGTGTTCAGCATACGGATTTCGCCATATTCCCAGTTCTTCTTCATGAACTGTATCAGGCAGACTTTTTTTCCGCGTCCGAGTGCGCGGATACAGAGACCGATGGAGGCAGTGGTTTTTCCTTTTCCGTTTCCGGTGTAGAGCTGAATCAAGTGATTCCTCCGTATAAGCAAATTGCCGGACATTGCACGTAAGCGAATGCCCGGCTATAAATTATATGGCTTTGGTTCAATTATCCTTGAGAATTTCTTCGTCGTAGATCTTCTCGAAACGAAGCTTGTGCTGAGCTTCTTCGGCAGCAATGCGAAGCAGCATGGCGGAGAGTTCTTCGTCGTCGATCTTGGAAGCCAGGTTCTCATACAGCGCTTTGGATTTCTCTTCGCGCTTCATCGCGGTGATGATGATATCCTGGTAGGTCATCTCGGCAGTCGGCTTGGCAGGAACCAGATATTCGCTGATCTGAAGGTTGGGAACGCTGGCAACGGCCTTTTCTGTTCCACCCTGCTGACGAATGCTTTCCAGGACGCGAATGTGACCGCGTTCCATATCGGCGAGTTCGCCCAACATCACTTTCTGTGCAGCAAACTTGGCGACTTCTTGCAGATCTACGTAGAATTGGACCGCTTCCTTCTCACGTTCCACGGCGAAATCGATGACTTCATGGAATTCTTTTGTTGTCATAGGTTTCTTCTCCTTTATTGTTCGTCTTATCAATTCAATTTTGTAATAGCATCTCAGAGATCGGAATCTATCTCAGCACGTAAGCCATTTCTGTAAATATATTTTTGTTGTGAATGCAGGCAGGGATGCCCGTGAACCAATTGAAAAGAACAGCCGCCGGCTCTCACCGACGGCTGCTGATAGCTTACTTAGTCCAGCGGACTAAACATGTCCTTGCCAACGCCGCATTCCGGGCATACCCAGTCTTCGGGAAGGTCAGCGAACTGAACATTGTCGTTTTCTTCGGGATCGTAGATGTATCCACAAGCGTCACATACGTATTTCATCTTGGTTCCTCCTGTATTTCTCGAGCCGGATCAATAATTCTCGATCCAAACTTCGAAGTATTTCTTGGGATGCAAGCAAACCGGGCATTTTTCCGGTGCTTCGATCGATTCGACGATATGACCGCAGTTGAGGCATTTCCAGAAGACTTTGCCGTCTTTCTTGAAAACCTCGTGATTCTTCACGTTCGCCAGCAGTTTGCGGAAGCGATTTTCGTGACGAACCTCAACCTGCGCGACAAGACGGAAAACGGATGCGACATCCTTGAAGCCTTCCTCTTCCGCGATTTTCGCGAATGTAGGATAGAGGTCTGTCCATTCCTCGTTCTCGCCGTTCGCGGCCCATTCCAGATTCTTCATCGTGTCGTCGAGGCCAACAGGATAACCAGCGCCGTTGATTACGACACCGTCACCGTTAAGACCGTGCTCGATCAGCTTTTTGAAGAACAGCTTGGCGTGTTCTTTCTCGTTCTCTGCCGTTTCGATGAAGATATTCGCAATTTGCAGAAAACCTTCTTTCTCCGCGGCTTTTGCGTAGTACGTGTAGCGCATGCGAGCCTGTGACTCACCTGCAAACGCTTTCATCAAATTTTCAGCAGTTTTTGAATTCTTGAATTCCATCCAACTTTCTCCTTCTATATTCTTTAGATTTCGTATTTCCAGAGACCGTGGACGTTGCACCACTCGCGCGCCTTGATGATGTCGGCTTTCTTCACAGGGAAGAACGCTTCGGGAGCGTCGCCCGGCTTCAGTTCCGCGACGCATACGCGGTCTTTCAGCTGAACTTCGATGAACTTGATATAGTGTTTTTCGAGCATCGGGTGCGCGGTTTCCTTGCCAACCTTTACCAGAACGCCACCTTCTACTTCTTTCACGTACGGGACGTGCTTTTCAGTGCTGGCGTCTTGCGATTGCTCTTCCAGTTTCTTCATCGGCTGTCCGCAGCAGACAAGCGCTTCCGCGCCTTCGTTGCGAATCGCTACTACATTACCGCATACTTCGCAGTAATAAATATCTCTAAGCTGTGTCATAAGCTATCTCCTATGTTTGTATCGAGCAGACTCGATTGGTTACTAAGCTGTTGTCGGCGGAGTATAGACTCTGGCTGCAAGCTCACGATCCAGCATAAGCATGCCGTGGCCTTTGCCATCGATAATCTTGAGCTGGCTGAGGATATTCTCCATCGAGCTCTCCTCCTCCACTTGCTCGTCAACATACCAGTTCAGGAAGCTGCGTGCGGCATGGTCGTTCTCGGCGATCGCCACATCCATCAGCTCGTTGATCGACTTGGTGATGAACTGCTCGTGCTTCAGGGAGAGATCGAAGATCTCCTCCGCGGAATCGAAATCGACCTGCGGCTTCTCGATCTTGTCCAGGATTACACGGCCACCACGTTCGTTGAGGTAGTTGTAGAATTTCATGACATGAAAATGTTCTTCCTGCGCCTGCACGATGAAAAAGTTCTCAAATCCCGTGAGATTCATCGAAGAAAACCAGGCGGCCATCGAGAAGTATAAGTACTCCGAATACAGTTCCTTGTTGATCTGTACGTTTATTGCATCTTGCAGTTTTTCGGAAATCATGTTTCCTCCTTCTGTCTTATCCTTTTATTGTTTCAACACGTTATTACACGATATATTACGCGCGAGTTTCGTTCAAACTCTCGCGGATCTTCTGTTTCATTTCTTCCAGCGCTTTTTCGTCCGGGATGTACTGGAGACGTTGCATATCCATCATCTTGAATCCGCAGGATTCCAGGACATCGTGCACGAGGCCGATGCTCTGCCCACCCCATCCATACGATCCGAACGCCATGCCATAGCGATCCTTCGGTGCCAGTCCCTTCATGTAAGTGAGGAAGGCGGCGACGGTTGGTAGCATGTTGTTATTCAGCGTAGGCGAGCCGACGCAGATGTATTTCGCGGTGGTCAGGTGCGTCATGATATCCGAGATATGGTTGTGTTGAAGATTGCACATGCAAATGTGGATTCCAGCATCTTCGAACACAGACTGGATCGCTTTCGCCATCGTTTCCGTCGATTTCCACATGGTGTCGTAAATGATCAAAGCTTTGTCGTCGGTTTTGTTTGCAGACCATTTCACGTACTTCTCAACGATCTGCGGGATGTACTTGCGCCAGATAATACCGTGGCTCGGGCAAATGGTATCGATATCGAGTCCGCCGACCACCTCCAGTGCTTTCTGAACCTGCTTGCCGTAGGGAAGGACGATGTTGGCATAGTATTTCATCGCTTCTTCCATGACGATGTTGAAGGGATATTCGTCGTCGAAGCGTTCCGACGATGCAATGTGCTGGCCGAATGCGTCGTTTGAGAAAAGGATTCTCTCTTCCGGGCAGTAGGAAACCATGTTGTCCGGCCAGTGGACCATCGGAGTCTGTACGAAATGCAAAGTGCGTTTTCCGAGGTTGAGGGTGTCACCTGTCTTGACGGTGACATATTCCCAATCCGCTTTATAGTGCTTGGGAAGACCTTCCACGCCTTTCGGAGAGGCGTAAATCTTTGCATTGGGAGCTACTTTCTTGACCATCGGTAGCGAGCTGGAGTGATCCATCTCGATGTGATTTTGGACAATGATGTCGATCTTGGAAGGATCAATGACGCTGCTGATGCGAGCCAGCAATTCGTCTGCGAGATAGTATTTAACATTGTCGATGAGGGTGATCTTTTCGTCGATAATCAGATATGCGTTGTATGTAGATCCACGTTGCGTAAGGTAGCCATGGAAATTCCGCAGATCCCAGTCGACCACACCAACCCAATAGATTCCTTCTTTGATTTTTACAGCCTTCATTTATAGCTCCTTTCTCATTTTTGACATTTCGGGCAGAAATATGTCGAGCGCCCCGCCTGCCGGATCCGTTGAATCCCTGTCCCGCATTTGCAGCTCTTTTTGCCGTAAACCCGCAGGAAATCCTGGAATTCACCGGTTTTGTCTTCCACGCTCCTGAAATCGGAGATGCTGGTTCCGTTCTTTTCGAGCGCTTCATTCAGCACATCCCTGATCGCCTTGACCAGCTTGCCGATCTCTGCATCCGTCAGACTGTATGCCGGCCTTTCCGGATGAATCCCACTATGGAATAACGCTTCGCAAGCGTAGATATTACCTAAACCCGCGATCAATTGCTGATTCATCAGCAGGTTCTTCACGGGCGCTTTCCTTTTCGAAAATATGGCACGAAGATGTTTCCTGTCAAACGATTTACTCAGTGGTTCAGGCCCTAAATTGCCTACCCCATTGATATCACTGCCTGTAAGACCGACGAAAAGATATCCGAAGGTTCGAGGATCGATAAACAGCACCAGACTACCATCCCGAAAATGTATGCTTGCGCGCAGATGAGGGTTATCTTTCGGAAGCGAATCGGCGAAAACAAGCTTTCCTGTCATACCCAGATGTACCGTAATCGTCGTCTCGCTCGAAAGCCGGATAAGGATATACTTCCCACGCCGGTCGATCCGCTCGACTGTTCCGCTGCATTGGGTCCGATCGCTCCGAATCGTTCCCTCGCGGTACGATTCGATTCGTTCCAGTTCACGCCCGATGATTCTCTCTCTCAATCCCCGCGCGATTGTCTCAACTTCCGGCAGTTCTGGCATTTATCTAATTTCCTTACATTGCAATTCAGTGGAGCTTCATCTTTCGAGTCACCCATTCACGATACAATATATCGGAATTTTCATTTATTCCAAGAAATTTATTTCACAGTATGAAATATTTTCACGCAGAAAAACCACATGCCTAATTTCATACTTTTCCATGCGTCTGAACTCAAAGAGACCATTTCGTTTTTCTTTGCAAGGAAAATGTTCTCCACCTCACATGATTTCCAACATTTAATGTTATTCCCCTCAATAAAAAGATTTACAAACTAATGAATCATCCTTAAGATGACCTAGATTTATATCTGACGTTGGGTTCTGACTAAGAACAGTTTCAACCGCTTCAGGTAATACGTTATAGGAGATTGACATGAGACTCGCTGTACTGGTATTTCTTTTTATACTGGCAGTGACCAACTGCATAGTCGCGCTCGAGAATTCCAATTCTTTCTATATCGAAAGAATCAACGATAGCGGCTTTCCTGTCGTGAAAGATCGTGGCACTAGCGAGCCTTTGATCAATCCTCCTGCCGGGATTTCGATCGATGTTCAGGACAATAGTGCGCTCCTTTCATGGGATGAAGTATCCGGTGCAACGCACTACAAGCTCTATACATCTATCTTCCCGTATGGGCCGTATGTCCTGAAAGCGATGATCGCCAACAATGAGTTTGTCTATCCCGCTATCGACGAGTACCAGATGAAATTCTTCACCGTGGTCGCATACCAGAATGGTGAGGACAGTGATCCCAGCCAAATTTGCGGCTCGTATCGGTTTGTAATTGAGGCGAACAATATGAGCCTTATCTCGCTTCCGTTCGAAAACGATTTTGTTTACGCTTCCGATCTCGCGGAAGATATTGATGAAGGCAATATATGCATCTCCACATGGGAATATGGGTGGCAACATTATATTAAAGGATTTCCCTCAACGGATTTTGAGCTGCAAGTTGGTGCTTCTCTAATGGTAGTGAACGAAGAAGAATATGATGTGACCTGGATTACGCATGGCGTTATATTTGAACCATTCAGCTATAATATTGCAGCGAATACGTATACGCCATTGACTGTCCCCATGAATCGTAGCGACCTGACGCTTGCCAGCGAGCTTGCCACAGATATCGGCGAAGGTGTGACGTCGGTAGTTCGTTGGGGAGATGATAGTTGGAAAAATATGATGTAGAAGCTCCAGAAACTGACTTTTCCATTGTCATCGGAGAAGGCTTGCTTGTGGAATCGACCTATGCCTACGAAGACTGGAACGCTCCGGAACGCCATGCGACAACAGGTATTTCGATCATCGACCGTGATGGCGAGCCCTACATTTACCAGCCCTTCGAAGATCTCACACTGGAGATCAATTGCCCGGCTGTCGATCTGGATCTGACCGCATATTTCGCCGATGACGACGCGGATCAGCTCTCCTATTCGATCGACTACAACACCCAAGACATCAATCTGCAACTTGACGGCGACGCGCTCTGGATCAATTGCCAGCAAGACTGGTCCGGCCAGACGGAGGTAACCGTAATTGCCAGTGACGGCGTCGATTCATGCAGCGATACGTTCCTGATCACCGTCGAATCGACTCCGACCAACGACGATGATATTCCGCCAAGCGCTACGAATCTCCTTTCCAACTATCCGAATCCGTTCAATCCGACCACGACGATTATCTATTCGCTCAACCAGGATGGGCCGGTCGAAATCACAATTTACGACCTGAGAGGACGGATGGTTCGCAAGCTTGTCGAATCAATGCAGCCTGCCGGCGTACATGAAGTCATCTGGGATGGAAAAGATTTATCAGGAAAAGAGGCTTCCAGCGGCGTCTATTTCTATCGTATGACAAGCGCCGGTCATTCTTTCGTGAGAAAGATGATCATGATGAAGTAGTTGCAGCTATCCGAAAAAGTTCTTTACAGCCATCGACCGGAAGCGTAGATTTCTCTCAACACGGAACAGGGCATCAACAAAAGGACGGTAGCAACATGAGAGAGATACGCAAACTGGTCGATAGCGAGATAGAGCAATTCGAGGGAATCAGCCGCAACGCCTATCCAGGCTGGACAATCGACGAACCGGAAAAGCGCAGACGTTTCCGCGAGATGCTGATCAAAGAGCAGCATGAATACCCACACAAACAGATCTATGCTCTCTTCGAAGATAATGAACTACTGGGCGGTATGCGCATCTTCGATTTCGAGATGAACTACCACGGCAAGATCATCCCCACCGTGGGAATAGGCCTGGTCGCGGTCGATTTGCTGCACAAGAAACAGAAAGTCGCACGCGATCTGCTGAGCTGGTTTCACGAACACGGTCAGAAAAAGGGCGTATCCTTCTCGATCCTCTACCCCTTCCGTCCCGATTTCTACTATAAGATGGGCTACGGTCACGGAATCATTTTGCGCTTCTTCAAGCTCAAGCCCGAGCAGCTTCCCGCGTCTGATCTGCGTAAAAACGTAGAATTCCTCTCGATCGACAATCTTCAGGCTGTTCAAGGCTGCTATGAACGAATCCTGGAGCAGCGTCACGGCATGATCAGGAAACAGAAAGCAGACTTTGAGAAAGACCTGAAAAATCCTGTTATCCGCTGGATCGGCTACCGCAAGGGACGCAAACTTACCGGTTATTGCATCTTCAACTTCGAGAAGGTTGGAAAGAACCCGCTAACCAATAACGCCAGAGCCTTCGAGCTGCTCTATGAGAACACCGAAGCGCTCAAGGGAATGCTGGGCCTCATGCAGTCGCAGCTCGATCAGGTCAACGAGTTTCAGTTACCTCTGTTCGACGACAGCATGCTGCACCTCATGGCCGATCCGCGGCACACCAGCCGCGAACTGGTGATGCCTGTTTACCATGAGACCTACCAGACCGGTATGGGCTTCATGTACCGTGTACTCGACGCACCTAAGGCCATTTTGGAACGTCCCTGGAACGAAGTCGATTGCGCTGTTCGATTCCGCATCGAGGACGACTTCCTGCCCAAGGCCAAAACCCGCTTCACGATCCGTTGGGAGAAAGGTGTTCCCGCGATCTCGAAAGAACGCGGTGTCGATGCAACAATCGAGATGAGCGTACAGAGCTTTTCATCGCTTATGATCGGATCGATTACGTTGGATCAGTGCCTGGAATATGGCCTATGCGGCAAGCAAAGCGGAAAGTCGGACGAGATTCTCAGAAGGCTGTTCGTGGAGACGAAACCACCAATGGCCGTAACGCAGTTCTAAGCGGATTGACGGAAAAGCACCGGCACCAGAAGGAACACAGCGATAAGTCCGCTCAGGATACCGATCAACGCGGTGAGTCCAAGCGAGTGTAATGCCGGGTGACTGGCCAGCACGAGAGAACCCAGTGCGGACATGGTTGTGAGAGCCGATACCAGAATCGCACCGCTTGAGCGTGTGCGGCTCTCGCTTGATTCCGCCAGGAAAATGCAGTAATCGATTACCAGCCCGAAGATAAATATCGAGACGATGCAGTTGATAAGGTTGACCGCGATCCCCAGCGCACCGAGAATACCGAACGTCCAGTAGAGCGTCAACACGAGCGGAACGAGCAGCAGCAGCGAACGGCCTTTCCTGCGGCCAAAAACCATGATCACGATCGTCACGCAGACAAGCGCTGCAAGGCTGATCTTGGCCAGCTCGTGATAGATTGTCCGTGTCACCTTGCCGATGAAAACTTCGCCGTTATAGACCATCACGTCATCGAATCGTGCACGCAGAATCGTCTCGACCCTGCCCGGATCATCACCCGCATCGATACCCGTAATCACCGTATCATCCACCAGATACCCCGATATCATCTGCTTGAGCAGCGCGGAATCGATATCCTCGAAGCCATACGACGGGCTCGATCTCTCCAGCGAGGCAAGGAACGGCTCGAAGGTCTCGTAGCGGATGCGTTGCTCCCGGCACACCGATTCGAGATCAGCGCGGATACGCATCAATTCGCGGTCGTTAAAGAACATGTGCCAGCGCAGGATATTACGATTCTGCGTTTCCGCTGAAGGCATCAGCGGTGCAATTGATCGGTAGGACTGGATGTCTCCAGATGCTTGCAACGAATCGAGATAAGCCATCATGACCTGGTTCACCTCCAGGGCTTGCTGCGATGTTTCACGTGAAAACGCTGCCAGGGTCGAGGGCATCACGCCGGAGAAGCGATCCTGGATCAATTGCCAGTCATGCGCAAGTTCCTTCGAGGTGGCGTTCAACGATTGCAGATCACCCTCGAAGCGGACATGAAGAAATCCGGGCAACACCAAGAGCGAGATCAAGACAGCCGGGATCAACAATCTTCTGCCTAAGCGATTGGATAGCCGGAAGAACGCGCCGAAAGCGGACTCGAGGTCGATAAGTGGCTTACGGGCAACTTTGCTGCCTGTTCTGACCAGCAGAGGAAGCGCATAGACCGAGAACAGCGCCGACGCGACGATGCCGATTCCCACAAAGACACCGAGATGTCGATATACCGGCAGGATGCTGAATTGCAGCGCCAGGAAGGCTGCAAGGGTCGTTCCCGCGCCAAGGAATAACGGTTTTCTCAAGTGCCGGACAAGCTCGTCGATGCGCCTTCGTTCGATACTCGCTTCGCCATCGATGTGATACAGAATATGGATACCGTAATCGACCGCAATACCGATCAGCATAGCGCCGGTACCCGCGATTACAGCCGATATTTTGGGGATGAATAGCCTGGTGACGCCCAGCGCCGCAAGCGATCCGAACAACGCCGGAACCAGCGTCAGAAGGATGAAATAGGGCCTGCGATAGGCCAGAACGGAAAGCAATACAATCATGATCAGCGATATGGTGACGGTCAGCGAGACATCATGCTGGATGCGGCTGGAGTTCTCATAGGTGAACCGATGCCCCGTAATCCAGTGTACACGTACATCCGGGAACTGCCGCTGCATCTTCTGCAACACGCGATTCATCGTCTCCACCATTTGGATCGACGCAGTACGGTCGGTTCCGCTGCTCTTCGGCTGCGCGGTGATGAGGATGCCGTTGCCTTGCGGTGTGATCAGCCAGCCGTTTTTCACAACGATACCGGAAGATTGCATGGATTGCAGCTTCGCGGTCAGGAGAGAATCGAGTCCCAAGGGATCGCTCGCCATGGTTCGTGCCATGAAGGGATCGAACGAGAGGGTAAGCTGCTTCTTCCAAGCCAGAAGACGGTGCTCGATGGACTGTCGTTCGAATCGCTCACGCACCTGCCGCATATCCTTCTCGTTCATCATGGCGACGCGATGAGCCTGCATGAATTTGATTGCATCCTGCAACTGTAATAAGCTCCACTGAGCCTGGATATCGGTGAAAAGATTCGTTTCCTTCAGGTGGTTGGCGAGACTGTCGGCTGCCGCAAAATTTGGACTGTCCGATTCTACGAGAAAGAGCGCACGATTCGAGAAACCGAATTGCTGCAAGAGGCTGCGAAGCCTGCCGATCTCGCGATCGCGGTCGGGAAGCAGGTTCATGACATCTTCGTCGAACCGGATTCCGGACGCCGACCACGCTAGCAGTGCTACCAGCACAATCAGGATCGGAAAGAGTACGCTACGCTTCATGGTGTGATCTCGAACAGCTTCGCATCCGGAGCTTCCGGCTTAACATCGAGAATGGTTATATGCATGCTGTAATGCCACTTGTGATTGACAATCTCGATGGTCTTCGGGTTACCGTTCTCAAATCGGATATCAACCTCACGTAGCTTTCGTTCTTTTAGGATCTCCTGGATGTGCGTGGTGTCGCGGTCTTCAGCCGGAAACTCGAACAGCCGCATGGCACCGATGTCGTCGATGCCAGTAAGAACCGGTTTCAGCACCTTCAATCCGAGCTTGAAGCTGCTCTTGGGAAGCGGATGAAAACACAATCGGAGATCGCCCACTACGCCGTCGAGGATGGGCTTTGCAGGCAGTTTCGCCGCATTCGTCAGTAGCTTCGATTGCTTGCCCGTGCTGAGGATGTCGAAGATTTTGCCGCCGAATTCATTCATCGCAAGCGCGCGGATCGAATCGCCACGAACCGCCAGAAATCCGATGAAATCGTACTCCTTGCCCATCACCTGCAGGATGATGCGTTGACGGGATGTGAATGCCTCAGGAAAACGTCCCTGCACCTGCTGGACGTATTTTCGCTTCAGGTCGGAATTCTCGTAGCTTTTGGGAGCGACAAACTTGCTCTGCGTACAGGAAAAAAGAAGCATGGAGATAGCGAGGAGCGCAAGTATCTTATTCATGAGCTTCGAGATCGAAAAGGGATGGATCGAGGCTGGGATTATCGACCTGATCCATGAAATTTATCCTTACATAGTCGCTTTCATTCTCGTGGATTACGACATTCGTGATGCGCCACTTCGCGGTATCGATGGTCAGCTCGATCGCCTGGATCAGGTTGCGCAGCTCTTCGTTGCGCGGTTGCAGCTTCAAGACCGGCTCTGCGTATGAGATTTCGTACATCGTGGAGGCTTCATTGAATTCACCCTGCATCCAGCCGGAAATCTGCTCCATGACCGCACTCATCATGTCCTTCGCACCCGAATCGAGCTCGCGCCATTCGCCGTCACGCTCTTCCAGCCTTACCATGTCGCCTTCGCTGTAGATCAGCACACTGTGATAGGGACTGGTCACTTCCCAGCGCAGCTTCGATGGCTTTTCGAACCAACAGGTTCCCTCAGCCTTCAGCTCGTCCATAAATAGCGAGACATGCCGAATTTGCACGAAATCGGCCATAAACGCCGCACGTTGGGCAGTGTTCTGCTGGAATTGGGTGAAAAGCTCCTGCGGTGTAACGGCCGCCATCGTGGAGATGGCAAGCACTAAAAAGAACAGGCTAATCCGTGATCGTAAAGACATTTACTTCACCGTTTCCGCATGCTTCGCAGCACGAAATCGGACGCTCGATGTTCAGAGAAGCTGCCGCCAGATCATAAGCGATCGAGGTGGGAGATCCGCCCCATAAGCGGGTATTGATCCGATGCGATTGAGCCCGTTCGGCCAGCTTAGCATAGACTTTGCCCACTTCCGGGTCGCCGTTGGCGGCTAGGATAACGTTGGGCTGAAGCGGGACGTCCTCGGGATTGGCTCGAAGATGTGCTTCGGAGATCTTGATGCGTCCGGGGGTATCGTATCTTCCCAGCAGGAAAGTGACGTGGCCTTCTCCTGGCAGGAAGCTGCATTTGTCGAAGATTTCGGGGTGCATCGCCTTTGCGGGATGCGCTTTCATGGAACCGAGTGAGTAGCCCATCAGGTCGCAATATTCGTCGCCCAGGCCAGCCAGAACGTAATCGACGAGTCCGGTTTCGAGCCAGTCTGAAGCAGCGGAAAGCACGGCTGAAGCAGTGTGCCCAAAGCAGGAAATTGTCTGGCAGGGACCCTGGATGCCCATGAAGATGGATGTCTGCGAGGAGACGGCGTTGTGCACCGAATTAACGAAGTGCATGGGGGAGGCAACCTTATCGCCATCCTCAATATAGCTGTCGAGGAATCGGAACGTGGTTCGCACCGGGCCATGCCCTGAACCGAAGATAATGCCGACGCGTGAGCGGTCAGGGAAGTCGATACCAGCGTCTTCGACCGCCAGATAGGCGGAGAGTAGCGCGATTCTTGAGAAGTCGTCCAACCTGCGAAGCGCGCGCGGCTTGATGAACTCCGCCATGCGTTCCACCACTGGCTTGTAAACCGGCAGTTCGATGGTACCCTGCGCCGATTCGACGGTTTCCATTTCGATGCGCGGCTCGCGTTCGCCCTTCATGCCGGCTTCGAATGACGCCATGCCGGAGCCAAGCGCGCATACGGGGCCTATGCCGAGTATGGATAATCTCATGATCGGCTCCTTTTGAAGATGAGTGCGGAGTTGTTACCGCCAAACGCCAGCGAGTGCGAGATGGCATATTCTGCGTCGATGGTTGTGAGCTCGGTTGTGGGCGCGATAACGCACTCGGGATCGACATTCTCGAATCCCGCGGTTGCTGGAAGCTTACCGTCGATCAGCGAGCGAATGGTGAAGATCGCTTCCAACCCGCCTGCTGCGCCCAGCGTGTGGCCGGTGTAGGCCTTTGTCGAGACAGCCGGGATCCCCGGTTTGTATAGCTTTGCGATGACCTTGCCTTCGGTCTTGTCGTTATCGGGAGTGGAAGTTCCGTGTGCGTTGATGAAGCCGATCTGATCCGAGCCGATCTTCGCTTCCTCAAGAGCGCGATGAATGGCGTTGATCAGTCCTACTCCGTCCGGGTGTGGTGCGGTGGGATGATAGGAATCGGCGTTGCAGCCAAATCCTGCGCATTCTGCGTAGGAGTCGACGCCTCGCTCTTTAGCGCTGTCGGAATGTTCCAGAACCACTATACCGGCGCCTTCGCCGAGATTCAATCCGGTGCGATCAACATCGAATGGCCTGCAAGCCTGTGTCGAGGTGATCAGCAGGGAGATGAAACCGAGGTACGTGATTCGAGAAAGGGCATCGACACCGCCGGCGATGGCAATATCGCAACGTCCGCTCTGGATCCAGCCTTTTGCCATTCCGATCGCGTCCGTACCGGACGAACAGGCATTGGCGATGGTTGCAACAGGCCCCTGAAAGCCGTAGTAGCGCATGAGATACTCGGCGGGGTTATTGGCAAGATAGCGATGGATGGGGCCAAGCTCGGGCTTGCTGCCATCTTTGAATGCGCGATAAAAGGGTTCGTTGCTGAGCGTGCAGCCAACCGTTGTTCCCATACAGACGCCGATGCGCTTGTTCTTGATCACATCCGCAGTAATACCCGCCTGGCTTAGAGCTTCTTCCGCGGCGATCAAGGCAAGCTTGGTGGTTCGGTTCGCGTCGGGAGCGAAGTCATCGAGGTCGTCTTCAATTTCGAATACCGGATAGACCTTATCCAGATTGACTTCCAGCCGTGAGGGTGGGACCGGATTGCGGACACCGCTGTACAGGCTTGTAACGGTTGATTCGACGTCGTTCCCGGCCGCACAGATGCAGCCCATTCCTGTAACGAGGGGATTCATTATTTTGTCCGGTTTACCCTGACGTATTCGGCAAGTGTATTCATGGTCGAAAACACCTCGCGAGCCTTGTCCATATCCTTCAGCTCGATTCCGTAGTGCTTCTGAAGGATCACCACAAGTTCTACCGCGTCGAGCGAATCCAGCCCGAGGCCTTCTCCGAAGAGCGCTTCGTCGTCCTGGATATCTTCCGGTTCCATTCCTTCCAGTTTCAGATCGTCGATGATAATCTGCTTGAGTTCTTTCATATCGTCCATTAAATCCTCCGACCGTTCATGACGGCATATTCTGGATATCTTTTTCATGATAACCGGATTTCTGTCCACAAGAATTTTGTTCAGCTTCGTGGAGTGAAGCGCATCAGATAAACGAACACCCCGCAATCGGTTCCCTGAAAAGCCTTGACAGTTTCGTCATTCGCTCGTGTTTGAAACAAACTCGTGATAATGAATTTCCCGTGGAGTCACACCAGATGAAAAACCTGATTGTTCTGGGCAAGGAACACTTCGAAAAGCCGTCGGGCGCACCGTACGACCGTGCGCTGAAATACGCCAAAGCGGTCATTGCGGACGGCGATACACGCGTATTCCTCACATCGGTCCACATGCCGCTCGACCTGGAGCTTAGTAAGGCCCGTGAGATCGAACCCTCGATCTACGTTGTGGGCATACCGGCCAACGATGCGAGCCGCAAGCGTGGCTTCCTGGAACGAACACTCCTGGCCACCTTCGACCCCCGTCCCGCAAAGCGCTTCATGAGCAGCTTCAAAGGTTTCCTCGACCAACTCGAAGGCGAGACAACCATCCTTATCTGGTCTTCGGCGTACGTCATCAACCACACGGTCTATCGTACCGCGTTCAAGAAATGGGGCTATCGCGTGATCGTGGAAGCGAACGAAGTCCAGCTCGGTATCGCGTTCAACCGCCCGATTCCCGCAGGACTGCCCAAGCGCGTCCTCTTCTTTGCCATGTATCCGGCGATTTTCCTCGAAGCGCTCCTGAACGACTTCAGCAACTACCGGTTCGACGGCGCAATCGCCATCTCGACCCGCATCAAGCGCATCGCCGACCGGCTCAAATGCCCGTCGATACGCGTTCCCATCCTTAGTGACGAGATCCAGGACGAACCGCCGATAACCGTTCCACAGGACGGTCCGCTGGAACTGGGATTTACCGGCGCGATCAGCGTCAGGAAAGAAGGGCTTCTGAACCTCTTCAAGGCGCTCGACAAGCTGAAGCAATACCCCTTCCGACTCAACCTCTACGGCTATGGCGACCGCAAATCGCAGGCGATTCTCACCGATTTCATGAAGAAACGTCAGCTTCAGGATCGTATCGTATTCCACGGACTGGTTCCAATGTCCGAGATCCCCGAAATCCTCCGAAGCCAGCACCTGCTGCTGCTTCCGAGGCCGTCGAATGTCCAGACCGAATACGGCTTCGCGACCAAGCTCGGCAGCTACCTGGCCTCCGGCGTGCCGGTGCTGCTCACAGATATCAGCGACAACACTCTCTATCTCAAGGACGGCGAAAGCGCGCTGATCGTGCCACCCGGGGATATCGAGCAGCTTTACCTGAAGCTTAAGTGGTGCTTCGAACATCGCGATAAGCTCTCCTGCATCGGACTCAAGGGCCGCGAAGTGGCGCAGAAAAGCTTTTCCTACCAGAACTTCATTCCTTCGCTCTCGGAATTTATCTTCAAGCAGGACCGCACATGAAAAAGGGTAATGCACTCCAGCCGATCAAACTGGCGATCGTAATCAGCTCACTCGGCGGTGGAGGCGCGGAGCGTCAGTGCGTGAACTTCATGAAGTACCTGACCAGACACTACACCTTCGACATCCACGTCATCATCTATAACGACCGGACCGATTACCTGCCTGATGATGCTCGAATCACTCTCCATCGCGTCCAGCGCAAGCCAGGCGATTTCTTCCGCTCCATCCGGCAGATACGTCGCCTCCTGCGGCAGATCAAGCCCGATATCGTCCATTCCTATCTGCCGTTTCCCAGCATGCTTACGGCGCTGTCGGTCAGTCGTCACTCGTGGTATGTCGCCGATTTCTATCGCACCGTGCGGCCCATCAAGTTCCCGAGCAAGGAGTGGCTCAGTCAGCAGCTCGTGCACCGGATCGCGAATGTGGTGGTCAGCAATACCGAGGCAGCGCTGCAGTTTCACGGCAAAGACCGGTCGCCCAAGACTCTCTTCATTCACAACGGATTCGATTCCAGCCGCATCAAGCCCTCCGAGTCAAACTCGGACGAGATACGCGTCGTATTCCTCTCGCGCATTGACGATCCCAAGGATATCCCGCGCTACATCGAGCTTGCCCGGAAGATTCGCGCGATCCGCCCGAACGTCACCTTCATCTGCGCCGGAGACGGTAGCAAACGCGAGTACTACATGCAGCAGTCGCAGGATTTACTCGGCAACGGGATCGAGTTTCCCGGCAGAATCCACGACGTGGAGTCGTTCCTATCCGCATGCGATATCGGCATCCTGCTGAACTTCTCTTCAGGCGCCGCCGAAGGGCTTTCCAACTCCATCATGGAATACATGGCGTACGGCATGCCGGTAATCGCCACCAATCGCGGAGGCACCTCGGAGCTGGTCATCGACGGCGAGACCGGCTACCTCATGGGTGACGACGATGACGATCTCTTCGAAAAGACGCTGCGTCTCATCGACCAACCCGAGCTCCGCAAGAAGCTGGGCCAGAATGGAAGAGACCGCATCCTCACCGAGTTTTCCATCAAGACCATGACCGAAAGCTACCTCTACCGCGCCTATCGACTCGACGATCCCAGATAGCGTCCGACAAAATCTATTGACACAAGTATAAGCAATCTTAGCTTCATGTTTATCTCAATTCACGGGAGATATCCATGAAGAAGCATCTTTTCCTGCTGATAGCCGTTTGCATATCCATGCTGTTCGCGTTGGAGTTTAGTAGCATTAAAAACATCTACAGGGGCCCAACCGAACGCCCAGCCACCTGGAAGACGCCATCGCATAACTTCGAGATCATCGACGAATGGGAAGTTGACCTCAAACCCGGGCAGTACGTGCTTTTCTCACCCGCATCCGAAACCGACAGCGGCGAGCCGAAGATCATTATGGAAGAGGGCAAGAACCGTGCATATCATATCCATGATGGAGAGATGGAGCTGGTTCCGTTTTCTGTGATCAATTTATATGTATCTACCAATTCAGGATACGTACTATCGGTAGACACACACTTTATTCCTGGTAAAAGAAGTGACGGTACCGAAGAGTTCACACTACACATTGCGAAGTTGAACAATCACGACATGGAACTTTATACCCATGAAAACCTTAGCTGGCAAGATTACGATGGAATACCCATGGTGACTAATTGTGACCTAATGGTGATTGATGACACGAAAAGCCACGATTATGCCCTTATTGATTTCGAGATGAATGTGAAATATCATAGTACCTTTTTTAGCAAATATCCAAATGTCGGATTCACAACAAGGTCAAGCTTAAACGGTGATCGGATTTTTATCAAAGCCGTTTCATGCTTAGCAGAAGAACCTCTTTACTGGGAGGAAGTTACAGACGATCGATTCCACCTTTTCATCCATGATAGAAACGGTAACCTGATCAACTCGCTGGAAATGCCAGGTGATTTCGAGATGAAGCCCAGCACGACAGGAGCTTATTGCTGGCTATCTATTCAAGACACAAATGAATCGTGGCTTATTGATGGACAGGGCAACGTTGTTCAGAAATTCGAGTATCTGACATGTGTTGGTTGGTCGCCACAGGATGATTTCTGCCATTTAATTTCGCAAGATAAAAGCATTGGATACGTTTCATTGTACACGAAGGATTTGACATTTTATAAAAAAGGAAACGTTGGATATGTATCTGGTTTATATCCGCCCTATCAAGTAATCTCCGGAGCTAACGACAAAGACGGAACTGGAAGCATTTCTGTGCAGAATTATATAACAAGGCAGGTTATCATCAGCGACAATCTACCCGCTAAAGATCATTTTTTCAACAGAAAAGGGAATATTGATAACCGCGAATCCATGGTCAGTAAATCCGGAAACGGACAAATAGTCTGCGTTTTCCACAACGGCCTTGTCCGTAAATACAGAATCGGGAGCGAAAAATGAAACGATACCTGCTGTGTTTGACTCTTTCATTGTTTGCTGGGTTGGTCTTTGCAGAGAAAACGATTGATTTATACTACTATCCATACTTCGATGTTGATGGAAACCATCGGTACTTGCCGAAAGACATTTTCGAGAATCCTGAAGAGTACACTTTGTTTGATGATATCGCAACGGCTAAATGCGGAGATCGACATGGCTGAAATTAACCTCGACATCGTGCCGGACACCCAGTTGTACAGCGTTGATACAATTCGAGCCTTATTTGCGGAGCGATTTTATTCCTGAACGCATTTCATTCTTGACAACAATACTCATATTATGGTAATCGTACCGTGAGTTCGATTTCATTAATAACCCAACATGGAGGTTTGATATGAGAAATGCGTTAATCATTGACTTGCTTGCCGTTACATCGATATTGTTTTCACAGAATCTGTTGAATCAACCGCAAAAGATCGTCATCGATACAGAACACAACCGTCTGCTCGTATCCAATTATGGTAACGGAGCCTTAGTTCAGATCGATATAGGAGGAAACCAAAGCTATTTCGCAGAAGACGCCGGCTTCATCGATGGGATGGCAATTTCTGGCAACTACGTGTATGGCGCAGGCAGTAACCGGACTTTGATCGCATACGATCTGGATACTGGATGGGAGATGATGTCGTTGTCATTCGATGGACCAAGCAATCAATACTTGTCGAGCGTCACAGCCGATGATAACGGGTATCTTTACATCTCGAGTCCACCAGCGCACGCAATCTATAAATTCCGCACCTCAGACACGGCATATTGGACCTTTGCGGAAGGTAATGGCCTGAATCGCCCGAACGGCATCTTGTACGAGCCAGAAAATGATCGTCTCGTGGTAATCGACGACTCACCGGGAACATCGATCATCCACGCAATCAGCCTCTCCGATTCCACCGTAAGTACGCTGACAACCACCAATCTGAACTACCCTGACGGTATCGTGCGAGACAACCAGGGAACGTACTACATCGGTGGATATTACCTCGACGGCCTCTACCGTGTCGATGCCGGCTTCGCCAATCCTCCGGAGCTCTTCTTCCAGGGCAGCCACATGGTGTATCCTACATACGATCCATCCAACAACTCCCTCCTCGTCACCTATTACATGGATGATGACTGGGAACGAATTTACCTTGATACTGCCATCAACGACGAAACCACTCCCCAACACGATTTCAACCTCTCCAATCACCCCAATCCATTCAACCCTGATACGACAATCCGGTATTCGGTCGCGGACAATTCGCCTATCAGCATATGCATCTACAATTTGCGTGGCCAATTAGTGCGAACACTGATAGAGAAAGCAATCGCCACCGGAGAGCATGAGGTTACGTGGCACGGTGATGACGATAATGGCAATGATTGCGCAAGTGGTGTCTATCTGTATCGGCTTCAAACTCCGGATAAAACGTCATATAAAAAGATGCTTCTACTGAAATAAAATCATGATCATATAAGATTGCGTAACCTCCTCGCCAAGGTGGGGAGGTTTTTCCATACTGTCCGGCTACGTACTGAAAGCCCGCCTAACCGTACACACAGAAGCAGTTAACCTCCGCAATATCCCCATTCTCACTGGCACACGAAATGCATTTTAATGTTAGCTGAACGCTCCGGTTCATCTGTGTAAATAATCGCCGAGGGAGATCGTATGTTTTATAATTACCTCAAGATTGCTTTCCGAAACATCATGCGCCAGAAGCTTTTTTCATTCATTAACATCACGGGGCTCGCTGCCGGGCTTGCGGTCTGCATCTTGATTTTACTGTGGATTCAAGATGAATACAACTACGATCGTTTCCACGAAAACGCAGACCGTATCTATCGCGTTGATTTCAACTACGTCTCCAATGGCGAAGGAAAGCAGCATTGGCGCACTCCAACTCCACTCGCTCCAGCTCTACGAGATAAATACGCCGATATCGAGAACGCTGTATGCTTCTACAGCGAAGGCAACGTGCTGATCGCAAGAGATGATGATGCAATCAAATTCAAACCCGCCTACTCGACTCCGGAACTCTTCGAGATATTCACGTTCAAATTCCTGCATGGCGACGCATCTACTGCCCTTAGCAGTCCTGAATCGATCGTGCTTTCACGTGAAACAGCTCAAACACTCTTTGGTGATGAAAACCCTATGGGAAAGGTGCTGGATGTAGATCGGCAACTCGAGATGACAGTTACCGGCGTTATCGACGACCTACCCACCAACAGCCACCTGCAATTCGATTTTCTGATCCCGCTGTCTGCCATGGATGAAATAACCGGCTATCCTGCAGACGATTGGGGCGATTTCGGATACAACACCTTTGTGCTGCTCAAGCCAGACGCGAATATACCGCAGATCGAAGCTGATATCAACGCACTGGTCGATGAAATCATACCGGAACTCGGCAGGAAGTTTTATCTCCAACCGCTGGTAAACATCCATCTCTATGAGCTCGATGGCAGTATTGGATCGATGCTCTATGTGTATATCTTCTCTTCGATTGCGGTTTTCATTCTCCTGATGGCATGCATCAACTTCATGAATCTCTCTACCGTGCGCTCCGTGAAACGAGCCCGAGAGATCGGCGTACGAAAACTATCGGGGGCAGACAAGCGTCAGTTGCGCGTGCAGTTTATCGGCGAATCGCTCCTTATGGCCTTTCTGTCTCTCGTTATTGCCGTTGCAATCGCAGAAGTGCTGACACCGGCATTCAACGACATCACCGGCAAGCAGCTCAGTCTTTCGATGCTGTCAAACTCGCTGATATTGCTTATCATCGGTATCACAGCACTCACGGGGCTCATCGCCGGAATCTATCCCGCCTTTCTACTGTCGTCGTTCGAACCGCTTCAAGCGATCAAAGGAAATCTGAAGCGCGGTACGACATTCATGCGCACAGCGCTGGTCATCTTCCAGTTTACGCTGGCGACGATTCTGGTTTTCTGCTCTATCGTTATCGCAAAACAGCTCCGCTTTGCCAGAGACTATGATCTCGGCTTCAATCGCGAAGACATTCTCTACCTTCCCTTGAATAACAGCTACGCGGCGAAGCTGGAATCGATGAAAGACGAACTCCTCCAGATTCCGGAAGTTACCAGCGTATCAACCACCTCCAGCAAACTGGGGCTGGGTCCGAAGTGGTCCATCGGCGTCCGAAGCTGGGATGGAAATGAGGATGGTGAGATGTCCCTGCCGATCATCACCGGCGACAAAGATTTCATGAAAACCTTCGGCCTGACCATCTTAAAGGGTGAATTTCATCTGAAGAACAAGTATTCCGACGATGAACCCTTCGGCTACGTGCTCAATGAAACCGCGATCCGACTCACCGGAATAGAAGATCCTATCGGCAAGCAATTCTCCGATGGCATTATTGTCGGCGTGGTCAAAGACTTCCAATACTGGTCGATCCATCATGCGTTGCAACCGCTGGCGATCCTCGTTTACCCTGACTGGGATAACTATATCGCTATAAAATTCAATTCGCACAACCTCGAGAGTGTTCTTGCCAGCGTCGAGACTGTCAGCAGCAAATTCGCACCGGATTTCCCTTTCGAATACAGCTTCCTGAATGATGATTACGAGACGGCGTATAAAACGGATGCTCAGCTTGGTAAGTTACTGCGGAGCTTTACGTTTCTCGCGATTATCATCTCGTGCCTGGGATTGTTCGGCATGGCATCGTTCATCACACAGCAACGCACCCGTGAAATCGGCATCCGCAAAGTACTCGGCGCCAGCATCAGTGGTATAACGTACCTGCTGACGAAGAACTTCAGCAAATGGGTTGTGGTTTCGATTGTCATCGCATGGCCAGCAGCATGGTTTCTGATGCAGAAATGGCTGGAAAACTTCGCCTACAAGACGCCCATCGGCATCAATATCTTTATTCTGTCAGGGCTGATGTCCATGCTTATCGCAGTTGCCACGGTCAGCTTCCATTCCATCGCCGCAGCGATGTCCAGCCCGATCAATTCCCTGAAGTACGAGTAGCGTTATTGCAAGAGTAACATTTTATGGGTGTGCGATTTACCTGAATAGATCATTCGGCAGAGATAGACACCCGAACCAACGATATCATTCTGCTCATTCCGTCCATCCCATACGACTTCATGACTACCGGCTTCCCGGTGCTCATGCACCAGCGTCCTGACACGCTGACCGCGGATATTGTACACGTTCAACTCCACATACGCGGCTTCCGGCAAACTATAGCTGATGATCGTCCATGGATTGAATGGGTTGGGATAGTTGCCGAGTGATACTTCATAAACCGGCGCTTGATCTCCCGGTTCGACGCCAACGGAACCGTATTCATGGCAGCCGATATCGACGCAGCCATCCCATACGCGAGCACGGTTGCAGATATCGAGCGGCGGTAATCCCAAACCTGTTGTATCCGGTGTACCGGCGTTGATGATCGGAGAGCCTTCCTGCGGGTAATACAATTGCTCGGCATTGGTCAGTAATGGGTTGAGATCGAGGTTGCCCTCACCCCAGATGATTTCGTCGTAAGGTGAATCGATGCCATCGATGCCGTTGCGTATCAGGCTGTGATTGACCTCGATCGCGCAACGCCGGTAACTCCAGTTCGAAATTTCATAAGGCACATGATCCCAGAATACCGTGTTGATCACCTGAAAGGGATCTACCTCTGCTTCCGTGTTGGTTCTCAGGAACTTCAATACCATCTCCTCGGCTTCATTGCCGATGAATGTACAGTTTATCAAATCCAGGTTCCCTCGAAACAATTGGAATTGGAAGCACTCCTGACCCTCCGAATTATTACCGCTGAAAAGGCTGTTGGTTATCTTCAGGCTCGAGCCCGGATAGCCACTTCCATGTCCTAGTAAGCCCGTCATCTGGCCTTCAGATCCGCATTCGTTAACATTATTCATCACGACAAGATCGTCGATCAGACAGTTTCCTTTCGTATCAATATTGAAAGCAGAGGAAGCCGAGTACCAGTCGGTATAGCCGACAACACGATTGTTCCGGATAATACAGTCGGTCAGCGTAACATCCTCAGCGATCACATATAAACCGCAATAGGCTTCACCAATATTATCCTCGATGATAATATTGTCCATATCCAGATGGTCAACATGCCAGACCGAAATCGCAGCAGATTTCCCAAATTCTGAATCATGTGCTCGGATATCCTTAATGGTGAGATCGTCAATATATACACCAAGAATCAAACAAGGCGACCATTCTCCATTATTGATAGGATAACTGGATTTCAAAGTCATGCCGGATATCTGGATATCCTCGTTGTTGTTCATATAGATGATCACTCTTGATTGACTGCATTCGAGAAATGTCTCATCCATACCACTTCCGATCAGAGAGACATGGTCCTTTAGACCAACCGTGAATTGCAGTGGACCTTCCTCTTCAGTATATTCGCCGGGAGCAAGATAGATCGTCCTTGGGTTATCCGGATTGGACCGGATCAGGTAGGCAGCCTGGCGAATCGTATTGAGGGGATCATCTGCGGACAATCCGCTGTTATCGTCATCACCATCCGGTGAGACGTACAGATCATGATCGATCACATCCATAATGGAATGCTCGTGGTAGACTGTAAGTTCGAGTTCATCATGACCCGGTCGTGGAGTTATTCGAATAAATCCCTGATCATACTCGGAACAGGTAAGTGTATCCGCATAAATGGTCTCATTATAAGGTGCATTTACAATATCAAAGTCATGGCCTGGGGTTCCAATATTTGCATAATAACTGCAAGGGTAATCTGGATAATGAATTATAGGACCTCCGTTCCCAAACACGCCGGCGGGGCCAAAACGAGCAATGTTGTGATGGACACTGACGTTCTTCATGTGGTAGTTTCCATAATAAGCTAATCCTACTCCGGCTGCAAAATCGGTAAAATTGTACTTGATCTGACAGTTCGTAATATATACATTCATCCAACCAGAGTTATTATCACATTCTACCCATATTCCACCGCCGCCATACTCGGGCCAGGTCCAAACGCGAATTTCTCCACTTCCGTGAATGATTGTGAATCCCTGGATGACGGCATCGGCAGGTTGGGGCAATGTTTCCAGAACCATGCGGATTACAGATCCGCTGAAATTACCGTCCAGGATGGTGTTGTGGATATAGGATTCGTCGCCGGTCTTGAGGTTCAGACTGCCGAGGGTGATGAATTTGTCATTGACTACTATATTCTCATAGTAGGTGCCTGGATATACCAGAACTGTATCGCCATGGGTTGCGGCATCAACAGCGGCCTGAACCGTTGTATAGTCCTGGCTGCCGTCGAGAGAGACGGTGAGTGTGGTGGAAAAGAGCATCGGAGTCAGCAACAACAGAGGCAAGGTTATTCGGGTTCGCATGAGGTCTCCAAAAATCGGGAGCAAGAAAAGCCTACTCCCGATCTGTCCATATCTAGAAAAGAGGAAATCTATCTGTATAACGCAATCAGATAGTTAAGTTACAGGCCACTATAATCTTTATTTAGGAATTTTGGACGATTATATCCCAGTGTTCATATTTTGCAAAATCAACCATAGTACGTTCATTCATGTTGTGTCGCACTTGTGACTCGATGTCGCTATTTCAAGAGCAGCATCTTCCGTGTCAAAACGTTACTGGATGCCTTCAGGCGACAGAAATAGATACCTGATGTGCAGCTCTTTCCTGCTTGGTCTGATCCATCCCACACAACGGAGTGCTGTCCAGATTCCTGCACCGCGTCAAGCAGCGTCGCAACCTTCTGTCCGCGGATGTTGAACACCTCGACGATGACGTGTCCCTTCTCCTGCAGCGAATAACCGATGGTCGTCTCGGGGTTGAATGGGTTGGGATACACGCTCATCTCCCCCACTTCGATTGGAGGGATATCGCCATCCTCCGCGTCGTTATCCTCTGTCGTATTCTGGGTCACAACCGGACTTTCGAGGTACACATCGCCATACACGACCGCGACCTTGATGTTGTAATCGGTCTCTTCGGCGAGGTTTTCCAGCATGAAGCTCCCGGTGTCCGTATCGAGATTGAGAACCTGGTAATCAATCGCCGGCGCGTTCGCCTCTTTGTAGCAGAGATAGAGGCTATCCGGCATGGTTGGGATATACCAGTCCACGAAGATCGACTGCCCGTCCTGCTGCGGCTGGGTCGCGATGATCCCCGGAATGGACGGATCACCGTCGAAAATGCTGAGGTCGAAACCGCTCTCGTAGAAGGATTCCAGATCATCGAGGATCTCGATCAGACCGAACTCGGAATTCGCGAGGAAGAATGCCAGGTAGAAATCGCGCGTCTCGCCGGGCTCGATGTCGAAATCATCGCCGTAAACGCTGTACATGAAGCGTGTTTCACATGGATCGTTGACCACGTAGTCCGGATTCTCGATCAGCGACACATACCTGCTTTCGTCTGGGTTCATTCCCGTTTGCAGCCAGTATTTCTGGTTGGCGGTCGAGCTCCCGGAGTGGGTAAGATCGCGGGGATCGTCATCGTTTGGGCCATGACCCCGGTTCCACGTGAAACAAGCCGAGTTTGCATCTGATTCACCCAGCGCTTTTACAGCAAAATAGCCCGGTGTGATGCCGCTATCTTGATCATCATCATAGGCAAACGCGAAGTCGTAATCGGTGTTGTAGCTGCTTATATCGTCGAGTACCGCATCGGCTCCCCATTCAACAGGCCCGATATCAGGATCGACGAAATAGCTGAACGCGCAGTCGTTGATAGGATCGTCGGTCACGTTGGTGATTCGGAAATGCATCACGATAGCGTCGGCCAAGCTCCTGACATTCCACGCATAAACGCGCTGTTCCACCGCGACACCAAGCGGGTAATGATGGTTCGTATAATTGCTGCTACCCCAATCGCGATCTACGTCAGTACCAAAAGGGCTTATGTCATAGTAGAAACCGAGACCTGTTTCCAGTCCGTAGCAACCACCATCCTCATCCACTTCGCCGTCGCCATCATCGTCAAACGGAAGGTTGAAGCAGTAGATTCCTCGTGGATCCGGCCATTGAAACAGCGCTCCGGGAGGATCTTCGTCGATCGCGCCATCGCCGTCGTCATCGTAGTTCGCGATGTCGAGATAGCTTACGGTCGTGTGATCGTACGGGTTATTGGTAACCCAAAGTTCTATCATCGACGATTGCTCCAGTGGGTTGTACGCGGGGAGAAGTTCCATGACATCTGCATCGCCATCGAAACCGACCGAGGTCAGCGTGTCGATCACCGGCTGAAGGTTTTCGTTCCACTGGTCATCGCTTTCGGAGACATAGTCGTCTTCGTCAATGGGCGGCCAGTTCAGCCAGTAAAGATGCTCACCATCTTCGTTTGTGCGATGTACCTTGCCACCAATCCAGAGCGCACTCTGATAGAGGTAGTTGATTCCACTACCGCGCGGCCATTCCAATGCTGGTCCGTCCGCATCGTCTCCACCGGCCATGCCGTAATTCGAATAACGCAGCGCGACCCGCCCGAAGGTCGTGATATTGTCCGCGTCGAGTGCCCGGTCATTTGCGATCAGCGTAGAAATGCAGATCGCGACCAGGATTGCTACGATTGTAAGCCCTTTCATAATCCCCTCCTCATTGTAATTCCAGCTGGATCTGATCAAGCAGCTGAGTTACCGTATCCTGTGGCATCCAGCTCAGCGGGAAGCCAAACATCCAGGTCGTGAAGCCATCGTGAACTACTCGCAGCGCAACCGGCTGACCGTTCAGCAGATCGTATTCTTCCTGGCTGGGCGAATAGTTGTCCGTTCCGGGTTCCTTGCAGATAAACCGGTAGATGACTTCAGCCCCATCCGTATGATAATCCTCCGGGAAGTAAGCGATACTGCCCATTCCACCGCGAGGTACAAACAAGCTCGGCAGATATCCCCAAAGCTGTTCGGGATCGAAATCGATATCCGGATACTCGTCAACCTGAGACTCAGCGCCGATAAACCACGGAAACTCTATCGCTGAACCAGCCATGTACCCAACTGCCGCTTCGTCCGATGTCTCCTGCAATCCCAGCCAGCGATCGAAGATATGAAAATCACTCTGGCAGGACCTGGAATATGCATTCCAAAGATTCGCACCTCCGCTCAGGAGCAGGTTGGTCTTCTGCGGCATAATGAGATTCAGGTTGTCGATTTCCAAAGCAAGATTGTATTTCACACTTCTTGGCGGATTATCGACATGCCACACCATGAATTTGTAATGCTGAAGATCCGTCGCGGATAGAACCGTCCGAGAGTAATTCAACTGGCTGTCCCACACCGAGTTTTTCAGGTCATTGTAGTCAAGCTCCAGGTCCGCCTGCAGGAATCCATTGGTGTAGAGCGGATCGACGGAATCATCCGGCGAGAAGGTATTATCGATATCATCATCGATCACGACGACACCCGTTTTATCTTCGTGAGGAACAGGCTCGAACAGGTTGAACAGGAGAATCGCCGGTGTTGGATCGACATTGCCCTGATTATCGATCGCGCGAACAATCAACTGATGTGGTGATCCCTGCACCGAAGCCGGTAGATTTTGCAGGATAACATCGAAATCCAGCGAGGGATCGTATGAAATACGCGAATAGCTTACGCCATCGTCCGTTACAATGGGAGCCTCGATGCCGTATTGCGTCAGGTCTTCCCCATTGATCGAGATGTCATAGTATTCGATCGAGGCGAAGTAGTTCAGCCCGGTTTCTTCGTTGTATACCTCGCCCATGTATTCGGCCGATGGATTGTTGCAGTAGTATTCACCGGCGTAGCCGACATTCAGATAGAGCTTGAAATCCTCGCTCCACAGAGCTCCATATTCACCATTTGAATCAATGAAGAAGTGCATTGCGTAGTTGTAGCCATCTTCCGTCATTTCAACCGGATAGTCAATCGATGGATTGAACAGCATGTTATCTTCCAGGCGCGAGAAATGATTTTCACCGAGAGCGAACGTCATATAACTGTAGATCAATGTTGCCGGGTGCATCCCCTCTATGACATGAAACTCCAGCGATGCCGGATTGGCTTCGTCGCTGATACCGTTGCGAGTTACGACATAGGCTTCGATTCTGGTCGAGCAGCCTTCACCGTCCGGTGAAAGAGCCGGCTCAGTCTCGCTGGTCAAACTGATTCTTCGAATGTCTGTGCAGTAGAGGGTGCTATACCAGTCGGATGCGGATATCTCTTCGCCATTTTCGTCGAGCTTGATCAGCCTGTACATGAAGTGATGCGCATACATACCATCGACAAAGATGTCAGTCTGCTCGGATAGAATCAGATCGAGCGCGGTACCGGTATCCATACCGTCGATGTCACCCTGTTCGCAGAAAAGGTTGGTTCCCAGCAAACGGTCGTCGAAGATACTGCGCGTCAGGATGCTACCATCCTCATTCTGGACGTCGATTTCAAGAATGATGTGATCCAGCGTGCCCTCGCTGGAGGTAAATGTGAAGTTGATTGCCTTCTCGGCGGTCCAGATCGATTCGCCGAACAATATCCACCCGTCTGCGTCCGTTTCGATTCCTTCAGGCTGTACACCGTCTGTGGTTCGTACGCGTACGGCGACCTGATCATCTTCTTCTCGCGTGAGCCAACGCGCGGTAAGAACATAGTCGAACTCACTGCCATTCTCGATTCTCACACCAGTGAATGGCAAGATGCGGAATTCGTTGTTCTGGCTGGTACCGGTTGGGGTTCGTGAACAACTGAACACCATCAGCAAGATTGTGATCAATACGATGAAATGCAGTCCACTTTTCATAGCCTCTCCTCGCAAATGCGCAAAGCACAGCCTGTCAGTTCGCTTTGTTTCGTTTTTAATTGCCTGCCCTCACGCCTATCTTGCATGAATGTTTAATCAAAGATAAAATACAACAATTATCAAATTAATGTAAAGAAAAAAATTATCTCTCAGTAATTTCACAACATAGATTCACCCATTATATGCAGATATAAAGTCGATTGATGCAATTCTCGGAGGCGACAGAAATTTATGACTTATGCTCAGTTAATAAACACCGATACTATTATTGCATAAGCAATAAGGAGTTATTATGGACACCGCTCTACCCAATTTTATCACGATTGGAGGAATGAACTGCGGTACAACAAGTCTGCATGAATATCTAAAGCTTCATCCCGATATATACATGTCAACCCCCAAGGAACCGAGCTTCTTCCTTGAAGGCAAGGGACACACCTGGAAAAGGGGGCTAAACTGGTACAAAGGGCTTTTCGATGGCAGCTTCAGAGTACGCGGAGAATCCACAGCAAACTACACGAAATTCCCCGCATATAAAGGCGCACCGGAGCGAATTAGACGGATTGTACCGGATGTGAAGCTGGTTTACCTGGTCCGTAATCCCATCGATCGCATCGTATCACACTATCGCTGGCAGGTTTATCACATGGGTGAGACACGAAGCTTCAATGAGGTGATGAAAGCTCCGCGCTGGTATGTCATGGTAAGCAGCTATTACCAGCAGTTGGAACAATATCTGAAGCATTTCCCCGAAAGCCGCATCCTGATACTCCGTTTCAAGAATCTGGTCAGGCAACGAACCGACACGATCCAACGTGTGTTTCGCTTTGTGGGCGTTAACGACACATTCTATCATGAAGACTTCGAGCTCGCTCATAACCAGTCAAAAGATCGCATGGTACTCAATCCATTAGGCAGAGCCGTCGCGCAAAATGCAGCCTATCAAAGACTGCTTCGAGACGAAGTGTTGCAACATCCTCAACAATATCTCTACCAACCCGTCAAGAAACCCACCGTCACACCAGAGATCAGGGAAAAGCTCCTGGAGAAATTGATGCCGGACATCATGAAGCTCGAATCTTTCACCGGTTGGAATTTGGGTGACTGGTACGAATAGAATCGTTGCAGTATATTACATAGCTCAACCTGTTCTAAAACCTGAATAAAAAACATTGCCGAAAAAAATGCGAGTCCGAAAATGTGGTTATGTTGGAAATGTGGAATTCTTTTTTGGAAAAATACCGGCAAACCCGGGGTCGCAGGCTCCTGATGAAGGGGCAGGCAAAGAAAGCGCTCACGCTTTTCGAGAAAGCCGTCATGCAAAACAACTCTGACGGCAACCTTTTCCTGCTGGCGCTGGCTCTGGTAGCACTGAACCGCTACCAAGAGGCCGAGAAGCATTTGGAAACCGTCTATAACTCATACGATAAAAACGAGATCGTACTGCTTTCATACGCCGAATGCCTTGCCATGCTGCGTAAATGGGACGCTGCCGAAGTGGTTTTCGCACAGCTTACCAGGCTGCAACCTGACTATCTGGGTTACAAGAACTATCTCGACATGGTGCGCGATCCGGTTAAACGGGATCGCTTCGTGATCTCCCGCGAGTACTACGCCAAGGCGCAGCTGGAAGTCGAGGAAAAACGCTATCAGGAAGCACTTGATCACCTAATGAAAGCTCATGAGATCGACCCGGAAAACGCAACGGTAGTGAACAATATCGGCTCGGTGATGCTGTTGATGAGGCAGCCGGCAAGCCAGGCGTTGGAATGGTTTGAAAAAGCGCTGGCTCTCGAACCCGACAACCCTCGCTTCCAAGAGAACCTGAAACACCTGAAACGCAAGCAATAACAGTCCAATGAAACGTCCCCTGGTAAAGTTTCTCCTGGCACTCCTGCTGATCGTGGTATTGATTGTCAATCCGATCTCCACACGGCTGATGACGCTCGGATTTGCACTGCTCTACAAGCTCGATCCAGGCAATTTCTACAGGTTGATTGGGGCTGAGAGTTCCTTCTTGTTCTGGGCACATTCTCACAAAGACGCAATTGGACTCGGCCAGATAAAGGAAGAAACTGCCCGGTATATGTTTCCGGGTTTCCCACGATTCCTTTTGTGGTTGCCACCCGCAAACCTTCAAATCTCTGCAATGTATATGCGATACCTTCTGAAGCGCTATAACAATAACTGGAGCATAGCGTTAGCAGCATATAACTGGGGTGAAACCAATGTTGACCGAACACTTCGCGTTAATCGCATAACTATCGATAATACAAAAGATTACAGGTACCTTTTTAAAAACATCACCGAAACCAGAAATTTCCTCAATCGGATCCTCAAATAAGCTATCTCGCAAATGGTCTGAGAATTGCATTTACATCTGAATAATCTTCCACATGGAAGAGGTAATGGCCTGAAAGGCCGTATGTAAGGATCTATCATGGCGGACGAAGCACAAGAGAAAACTGAGAAACCAACCCCGCGGCGAAAAAGCAAAGCCCGGAAGGATGGTAACGTAGCCCAAAGCCCGGAAGTACACACTGCGTTCTTCCTGCTGCTCATGGTGCTCTATTTCAGCATTCTCGGCAGCTGGATGATGTCCAAGTTCCTTCTACATACGGAGATTCAGATCCGCAATATTGCCCAACCGATCACATTCCTGAGCATCCAGAACACTTACATCGAATCGCTCAAGTATCTTATGGTGGTATTCGGGCCTATTGCTGCTGTGCTGTTGGTTTCTACTTTTGCCAGTTCGTTCGTTCAATTTGGCTGGTTGTTCGCTCCAAAGGCATTCAAAATGAACTGGAGCCAAGCTTTTAAAATCAAGAATCCGTTGAATAACATTTTCTCCATGGAAGCTCTTCAGCGACTTGTCAAGAGCATCGTCAAGCTGATCATCCTGCTTATGATAGCCTGGATGACGGTTCGCTCGAGGCTGAGTGACTTCATGGGACTTCCCGGCCTGGAAGTGCAGGAAATTTTTTCGTTCGTAGGTAGCCTGGTGATCAAGCTGCTCCTGAACATCCTGATCGCCTATGTATTCATTGCCATTGCCGACTTTGCCATCACCCACTACCTTCATGTCAAGAAACTCAAGATGTCCAAGTCCGAAGTGAAAGACGAAAGACGGCAAATGGAAGGTGATCCCCAAGTGAAAAGCAAGCTTCGTCAGCTGATGTTCGCTGCGACGCTCAAGCGCATGATGCAGGATGTTCCCAAGGCAGACGTGGTTATCACCAACCCGATTCACCTGGCTGTAGCGATACGATATGACATGAATTTGGACGACGCGCCGATCGTTGTCGCGAAGGGTAAACGCCTGATCGCGGAACGCATCAAGGAACTGGCGCGCGAAAACGATATTCCGATTGTCGAAGACAAGCCTCTGGCTCGCCTGCTCTATAAAACGACCGAGATAGGTCAGCAGATCAGTGTCGAGCTGTACAGCGCTGTGGCGGAAATCCTGGCGTATGTTTATAACCTGAAAAACAGAAGAGTTATGTGATATGTTAGAAACAAAATCCCGGCTTCAGGATGCCCTCGCTCGCAAGAGCGATTTCATGGTCGGTTCCGGTATCGTCTTGATCCTTCTGGTCATGATGGTGCCGATGCCCAAGCTCCTGATCGATATCCTGCTGGTTCTGAACTTCATGATGGCGTTCATCATTCTGCTGGCGCCCATCTACATCCTCAGACCCAGTGAATTCTCCGTGTTTCCCGGCTTACTGCTGGTCATCACGTTGTTCAGGCTCTCGCTGAACGTCGCAACCACGCGTCTGATCCTCGGCGAGGGAGACGCCGGCGCAATCATCAACGCCTTCGGATCATTCCTGATCCGGGGGAACTACATCGTCGGTCTGATCATCTTCCTGATTCTGTTCATCATCAACTTCAAGGTGATCACAGCTGGTTCAAGCCGTGTCGCAGAAGTTGCAGCACGTTTCACATTGGACGCGATGCCCGGTAAGCAGATGGCTGTCGATGCCGACTTGAACAACGGCGTAATCACCGAAGCCGAAGCACGTAAGATGCGTGACGATATCCGTCGTGACGGCGATTTCTATGGAGCAATGGACGGTGCCGCCAAGTTTGTTAAAGGTGACGCCACGGCAGGTCTGATAATCACATTCCTCAATATCATCGGCGGAATCATCATCGGCATGGTTCAGCTCAAGATGCCGCTTGTCAAAGCGCTTCAGACCTATACCATCCTCACCGTCGGTGACGGTCTGGTATCACAGATCCCCGCGATCCTCATATCGTCTGCTACAGGTATCATCGTTACACGTGCCGGAACAAAATCAAACCTCGGTGAAGAGCTTATCACGCAGGTTTTTAACGAACCCAAAGCGCTCTTCGTTTCCGGTGCGGTGATCGTACTATTCGGATTCGTGCCCGGCATGCCGTGGTACCTCTTTGGACCGATGGGCCTCGGCTTGGGAGCTTTCGCATGGTTCCTGCAGAAGTCGATAAAAGAGAAGACATTGGAAGATGAGAAGATCGTTGAGCAAGTCGTGGAAGAACCGCAAGGTCCACCCGACATGAGCGAATACCTTCAGGTGGATGCACTTGAACTCGAAATCGGTTACAGCTTGATCTCGCTTGTGGATGAAAACCAGAAGGGCGACCTCCTGGATCGCATAACGAGCCTCAGAAAACAGATCGCACTGGAGATCGGCATCATCGTACCGCCGATCCGCGTTCGCGACAACATATCACTGGTGCCAAACCAGTATCTGATTAAAATCCGCGGCGAACAGGTCGCTTCCGGAGATTGCCTTGTAAATCATTTCCTCGCGCTCGATCCCGGCACTGTAGAAAAGCCGATCAAGGGCATCGAAACCCGCGAACCCGCCTTTGGACTACCCGCGATCTGGATCTCCGAGGACAAGAAGGATATCGCCGAGATGCACGGCTACACGGTGATCGAACCTGCCGCAATGATCGCGACCCACATCTCCGAGATCGTCAAGTCCGGCGCGGACCAGATTATCACGCGCCAGGATGTCCAGAAGTTGCTTGATAACGTGAAGAAAGACAACTCGGCAGTGGTTGGTGAACTGGTTCCGGGCATGCTTTCACTCGGCGCTGTGGAACAGGTGCTGAAGAACTTGCTTCATGAAGGTGTTCCCATCCGCGACATGATCACCATCCTGGAGACACTCGCGGACTACGCTCCATTTGTGAAGGATGTCGAATCGCTCACCGAGTACGTTCGCTTCGCACTTGCACGCACTATCGCACGGAAATTTATCGCAAGTGACGGAACCGTTTACGGTATCACGCTCTCACCGCAGCTCGAGCAGCTCTTTACGGACGTTGTGCAGCGCAATAAGCAGAAACCGGGTCAGGCAAGCATCCCCCCCATGATCATCAATTCGATGTACGACGATCTCGCTGAGGCTGTGAAGCAGATGAATCGTACCGGATTACAGCCGGTTCTGATGGTGGCTCCGGTGATCAGACGCTACGTGAAACGGCTTATAGAGCCAGCGATCGCGACCCTGCCGGTAATCTCCTTCAACGAGATCCCGACGCACATCCCGCTACAATCGCGCATCCAGGTCGATCTCGACCCGAAGGCGGCGTAGGGAATCATAACTTCTGAATGTTGTGATTGACTAGCTTTTACTCGTATTTGAGTGTCTTGGTTGGAGTTGAGAACGCCACTCCGAGCGTGTGCCAGCTTACCGTGAGTACCGCGATGAGGAAGGTCACTGCTGTCGTGAGCAGGAAGGGCATGAAGGTTATATGTACCTGATACGGATACGAAGAAAGGAATTGCCGCATCAAGTAGAAGGAGATCGGCCAGGCAAAAAGATTTGATATCAATACCCATTTGCAGAAGTCCAGCACCATGCTCATGCTCAGCCTCGTCACCGATGCGCCAAGCACCTTTCGAATACTGATCTCACGTCGTTTTTGCGCGGTTATATAGGATGCCAGACCAAACAATCCCAGGCTTGAAATGAACAGCGCCAGAATCGCAAAAACACCCACCAGATTCATGAATCGCTGGCTGGAACTATACAGGTTCCGGAGCTTGTCATCCAGAAATTCGTAGCTGAACGGATAGCTCGGGTTGAGTTTCGTGGTTACCTTCTCGATATATGCGATCGTTTCCGGTATCTTATTCGGCAGAACACGTAAAGTCAGGTACTTGTACGGCGCAAACTTGAAGATCATCTGGTCGTCGAAGCACATGATCATCAAAGGCTCCAATTCGTGCTCCAGCGACTTGTAGTTGAAATTCTCCACGATACCGATAACCCGAACCGTCATATTCCCCATGGTCAGAATCATCCCGATTGGATTCTCGGCACCGATTCTGCGAGCAAATTCCTCGTTTATCACGACGGACTCTCGATTCCTGGGGTATTTCTCGTCTGAGAAGAAATCACCCGATAGCAGCTTTATATGCATCGTTCGCAGGTAATCGTAATCGGTGTTCAGGAATGTGACCAGAAATACGTCATCCTCCTGACGACCTTCCCAGTCCCAACCGGTGCTGTTTGCCCAAACGCCCGTCGGTAGATGCGATGTCAGGGTTGCATCCACAATATTCGGCGATGCCAGCAGCTCATCTTTCCAGGCATCGGCATGCTCAACGAGGTTTCCCTCCACCGACACACAGATCAGGTTTTCTTTGTCGAAACCAAGATTTTTACGAATCATAAAGCGAGTCTGCTGCATGAGGATAATCAGGCAAATAAACAGGATCGAGCTGATGACATACTGGATAATCACCAGCAGCTTACGCAGCATCGACTTCCCGCCAATTTTGAAATCGGGATTGTTCAGCACCTGAACGGGATTGAAGCTGGATAATAGAAACGATGGATATATTCCAGCAAGAAGGCCGGAAAGCAACATAACACCGAATATTATAGCACCTAACTTGAACGAGAAAAAACCGCTGAACGAGAACGACTCGCCCGTCAGGCCGTTGAAAATCGGTAGCGATAGCTCCACCATCAGCAAGCTGATAAGCAGCGCGATAAAGGCAATCAGAATCGATTCACCCATGAACTGCGTCACGAGAAGTTTCCGGCTGCTTCCATGTACCTTGCGGATACCGATCTCTCGGGAGCGTTTCAGCGCTGCAGCGGTGGAAAGGTTCGTGAAATTGATCGCAGCTATCAGGATGATGAAGATGCAGATATAGATGAAGACCATTGCATAGCGTGTGTATCCGTACAATACCATATGGATGTCCTTGTACGGATAAAGCGTTGGTTCGAGATCGCTCTCAGGATACGACCTCCGGCAGCGTCCGGCGAGCATGCTGTCGAGCCGGGCGATATCGGTTCCGCTTTTCAGTAACGCGTAGGTTCGGAAGCTGCAATTGTACCAGGTATCCGTGTAATTCTCCAGGTCGTAGTATTCATCGATGAATTTGAGCGGAGCCGCAATCCTGAAGCTTTCATGCGAATTCGTAGGGATGTCCTTGAAAACGCCGACCACTTCAAAGCTGTAATGCTCATCCACCATGATATTTCTGCCTATCGGATTCTCGTCACCGAATAGCTTTTTCGCTGTGGTTTCCGACATCACCACTACATGGGTATTGGTCTCCCCCGCCTTGAAATCACCTTCTATGAACGGAAAAGAGAAGATATCGAAGATCGACGGATCGATCATATCAAGCACTTCTTTGAACGCCTTATCACCGGCCTGTATCAGCACACGATGGCTGCCTGTACTGATTCTGCCGGTATGCAGAATCTGCGGATATTCGGATTCGATCGCCGGACCAAGCGCAGGCGGCGAGCCGAGGCTAAAGCTCTTCTGCGGACCATAATAGACATACGAAGAAACCATGTAGATATCGTCTATATGCTCATGGAATTGGTCGTACGAATACTCGTGCTGCACCCAGAAGGTAATCAAAATCGTGACCGCGAAGCTGATCGCGAGCCCCAGGATGCTGATCGCAGAATGAAGCTTGTTACGAAAGATATTCCTGATAGCAATGATGAAGAAGTTTCGGAACATCCGACCTCCAGCGAGAAATTTAAACGGTTATAAGAATGCAATATGTATGCCATCTGTCAAGAGCGTTATCCTGGTATTTTTGACCTTCCTACGTTCAGAATCGAACAAAAGCCGTACGAATAACGTTGAAAAGCTGATGAACACAATTCTTTCTTGACATCCCCATATTTACTACGTAAACAATGGCGTGAGGTGTTAGAATGGAGAAAATCAAACAACCGATCCAGTTTACGTACACGTTTATATTCGGAAGCGGCGATACGCAGAGTATCAATATATCGCTCAAACCTGATACGCTTGACCTGATACGCGAGCCGTATGACGACCTTCCAGCCTGGACAAAACTCGACTACTGTAAATGCCCGAACTGCACCCTGAACAAGGAACAACACCCCTATTGCCCAGTCGCAGCCAGCCTGGTTGATATTATCGATTATTTCAAGCACCTGGTCTCATTCGAGAAAGCCGAGGTACGCGTGGAAGCCAAGGAACGAACCTATCTGCAACGTATCGATCTGCAGAAGGGCGTCAGCTCCATGATGGGGATCTTCACCGTCACGTGTGGCTGCCCGGTGCTTTCGACACTGCGCCCAATGGTTCGATTTCATCTACCGTTTGCATCTCTTGAAGAGACTATGTACCGCTGGATATCCATGTATCTGGTGCGTCAGTTCTTTCGTAAGAAGAACGGACATGAGCCGGACTGGGATCTGAAAGAACTTACAACCGACCTCGAGCAGATCCATGAAGTGAATACGACCCTATTGAAACGTATAAAGAATCAACGCGCCAAAGATACCCATATCAACGCGCTTATCATTCTGGATATCTTCGCGGAATTCATCGCGCAATCGTTTATCCGGGATAACCTTTCCAAGATCGAGTACCTTTTCGAAGACACGATCAAATAAATCAAACTGTACCTGAAAAAGGAGGATTCATGAAGAAGCTGACTGCGATCGTTTTTTCCTTGCTTATCACTGCTCTGTTCGGAATCGAAGTATCCGGCAATCAGAGCGGAACCTGGACGACTGCCAACAATCCTTACCAGATCGTTGGTGATATTACGGTACAATCCGGAACCACACTCGAAATCGAAGAAGGCGTCATCGTTCAAGCGATGGGCGACTACCAGATAACAGCCGAAGGCAGCATGATCGCCATCGGTACGGAATCCAGTCCGATAACTTTCTCATCAGCCACTCAGAGCATTTGGGGCGGCATCCGTCTGGATAACGACCAGACCGACAACCAGTTCACCTACTGCGAGATTCAGCATGCCGAATATGGCCTGAACATCTCCGAAACACAGGTATCGGTCACCTACTGTCACTTCAACAACAATGAAAAAGCGATTCAGGTAATAGCTTTAGGGAACAACAACCCACCCACCGCGACAATCACGAATAATTTTATCGAGAACTGCCAGCAAAACGGTATCCTCATCGTTGAGAGCAACCCATATATCGCCCAAAACGAGATCACCCAATGTGCACTGGACGGAACTGCAAGGGCGGGTATTCAGCTTAGCAACCAGAGCACCGGCGGTTTATGCGCTCCGACAATCGAGAACAACCACATCCACAACAACGTCTGGCAAGGTATCACCGCATGGGATGTATTCCAGTCAGGTACAATCGCACCTACAGTTATCGGAAACCTGATCGAGGAAAACCTAACCGGCGTATATCTTTACGATGCCTCAGGCTTCTTTGCCGACAACGTGATCCGGAACAATTTCGTGCCCGGTAACTCCAATTCAGGAGCAGGCGTAATGCTGTATGGGCCCACAACTGCACCAACTTTTACACGCAATATCATCACTGGAAATTTCTGCGGATTCTATATCATCTCTGGCGCATCCGCCGATCTTGGCAACATACAGGACGGTGATCCCGAAAACGACGGACGGAATTTCATCTACGGTAACATCGATGAATCAGGAACTACATACAGCGTCTATTCCGGCTCAACGCAGGACATCATGGCGCAGAATAACCTGTGGGATTCCGATATTGCTTCAGAGATCGAAAGCACCATCATCGAAGGAAGCTCCGGTGAGGTAATCTACGATCCTCTTTACGGTGATACCGCTGTAGCGTTTATCATGGGAAGCGTGCCTGAAACAACGGGCACTGTCGTTCCGAAACTACTTGATCCCGAGACGCTTTTCACAGTAGCAGAGGGGCAATTGATGGACGATGGTGGATATTTCCTGCAGGTACCTTACGCAGGAGACTTCCTGGTTGTTCTCTTCGAGACTCTCAACGGTGAAACAAGCTATGGCATTTATGGTGGACATCTCGATCCAACCATACTTTCGATTGAGGAAGAGACTATTACGCCGCACATCGACATCGAAGAATATGTTAATAACCTTTCGTTTGAGATCGAAGTCCTCGCTCCGTTCACCTATGAAGGTGATGAGATATACCCTGTCGAAGTATCACGAAACTTCATGTACCATCACCGCGTACTTACAGTATTGGGGGGTGAGGGTATTAGAATGGCTGGATTTGTAACATATGAAAACAATATTGTCGATACATTGTGGATTGAGCAAGCTGCATGGTTCGTGCGTAACGATAATCCGCAAGTAGGGGATACCTGGCCGTCGGCAGAGCTGATTGGCGATGATATCGTGATTACAGAAGCAACCGTTACTCCCTATGGAAACGATGAATTCCTGATTGTAGATTACCGTGTCGAAAACATCCTTGTAGCAGAACGCTGCTTCTTTCTCGGCACAGGCATGAGCTGGCAGAAAATGTATGACGATTGGACACTGGATCTCTACAACCAGCTTTATAACAGCGAGGTATATGGAGGAGATGGCTACATGCCGCTCCAGGAAGGTAATAGATGGTACTACACTGATGATCCACTGCCACAAAATCCGGAGAATCTGGTTTACTTCCATCAATATGACAACGTTTACCGTTTCATATGGGATCCACCATCAGGAACAGGCAACCAGAACTGGCTGTCATACAAGCTGTATGAGGATGGCGTCGTTGCAGAGATAATCGCTTTCGGTGAACCGATGTTGGATTACGAAGTTCCAGGCGGAACTCACGAATACTATGTCACCGCAGTCCACGAAACAGGGGAGAGCTCTCCCTCCAACTTAGTCGTTATCGATCTCCAGGATATCGGCAACGATCCGGAACCAGTCCAACAACTTTCACTCGATATCTATCCGAATCCGCTGAACCTTTCATCTGCAAGTGGAATGTCTTTCAGCATCGCGTCACAACAAGCGCCGACCGTCAGCATCTACAACGTCAAGGGACAGAAGATCCGCTCATGGACTCCAACCAAAGACGTATCCGGTAGATACATGATCCGATGGAATGGCGACGATCAATCGGGTAAAACCGTAGCAAGTGGCATCTATCTTACACGTGTACAGAGCAGTAAGAATACGGTGATCAAGAAGGTCATTCTGCTGCGATAAAACTATGAAATTGTCCGATTACCTCCGGTATATCTTGCTCAGGCTTCACAGAGAATATCTGTATCGCTTCGCAACTGGTAAACTGGAGGTAGTCGGTCACTGCAAACAATGCGGCGATTGTTGCCGCAGCCTTATGCTGATCGATTCAAGAGGGATCGTCAGATCCAGACGTTACTTCAGAAAACTTCAACAACGTGACCAATTTTATCGCAATCTCGAGATCGTAGGAACCGACCAAAACAGCGTCCTGGTATTCAATTGCAAACTTGTCGGAGAAGACGGACGATGCACGAAATACGATGAGCGACCTGCAATTTGCAGAAATTTTCCGGATCTCTGGATGTTCAGGTTTGGGGGAGAGCTGGACTCGACATGCGGATATTCACTTCAGACAAAGGTGGATTTCAAGAAAGTGCTTGAGAAGAAGATTGAAAAACGAGCGAAGCACACACATTAACACTTTATTACACTAGCACATATACATTAGAGTTCCTATAATTACCATATCTTAAATCCATGCCAGAATCATGGACTCTCTTTAATATTTGGATCATTCCATATTCGGTGATAACCCACAGGCTCCATTTAGGGCTGTATTCAAGCCTTTTCCATGCCAGCAATGAAAAGATATTACCCAAGGCGAGATCGCGCGAATTTCACAGATATTTCGAGCTCGCGCCATGATCGAGTTTCTCTCTCAGTTCCTTCACTCGCTCTGTTGAATCCATCTTTGAGATCAGGATAACATCATCCGTGTCGATAATTGCGAGACCCGAGAGATCGATCGTCGCTACCAGTTTCTTCGATCGTATATAGCAATCATTCGTGTCAAGCATCACATTTTCACCGATAATCACATTCCCGTTTTCGTCTTTATCAGAGATCTCAAATAAAGCGCGCCAGCCTCCGACATCGCTCCAGCCAATACTGATCGGAATAACGATACGATTTTGCGCTTGCTCCATGATGCCGATATCGATCGGGATTTTAGGCATTTGCTCGTAGATTTCATCGATGTTAAAACAGCCGTTATCTCTGCGCTCCTGTATCATGTGCAGAAGTTCATCGATGCGGGGGAGAAGCGCTCTGAACTGCTTTCGTATTGTATCAATTCGCCAGGCAAACATACCGCTATTCCAGAGGTATTGCCCCGAGGCTATGAAATTCTCCGCTGTTTCACGATCAGGTTTTTCCTTGAATTGTTTCACGTGAAACATACCCGTTTCGTACAACTCACCCTTCTCGATGTAACCATACCCAGTTGCAGGATAATCCGGTTCGATACCAAAAGTCACGAGATTTTCCTTCTTTGCTGCGCTCTCAGCAACATCCAGACTATCGAGGAAACTCTTTTGATCGCTAATATCGTGGTCGGCGGGTAAAACGATCATCACTTCATCACCTGCATATCGTTTTTCCAGACAATATGTACTGAGCGCGATACAGGGAGCCGTATTCCTCCCGAATGGCTCTACGATAATATTGTTCAGGGGCAATTCTGGAAGATTATTCTTCACGAGCCTGACTTGATCGGCTGACGTAACCACATGGATGTCTTCCCAATCAATACGAGGGAGAAGGCGTTCTGCGGTCGTGCGAATCATCGATTTATCGCTGGTGATATTCAAATATTGCTTTGGAAGAGTTTTTCTACTGAGCGGCCAGAATCTCGATCCGATTCCTCCAGCCATGATGAGGGCGATCATATGGTACTCCTGTTACGGTCTCTGATCGATAATGGCCGTAAAGGCCGGCACCTCGAATTCAAATACCGCTGGATTGATTGTCTTGTTGAGCTGAATGTTTTCGAACTGATACTGCACAGTATTTTCTTCAACATCCGTATAACTGATACTCTCTATAAGGAGCTTGTCTGTATCGATCAACGCAGATATGTGCTTTATATCCTGATCATTATTCGTCACAATACGGATTGTGATTTCACCATTTTCCTCATTCTTTACAGATAGAGACGCATCGTCACCTGCGAAGTGTGAGAGAATTTTATCGGGCCGTAGTCCTGTGTTTTCTGTATCGGGAATGGTGATAATCATCTGATGGGATGCTGCATCATACACAAGCATGGAATCAGCGTCTACCATAAGAAACTGTCCATCGGGTTCTGTGTATCTCATGCAGAATCGTTCGTCCATGAAGTACATTGTTCCACGTGAAACCTTCATCACGTCAAGCTCTGACCATGTGTTTTTCTGTGTAAAATCAGCCGAGAACGTTTCTGCGCTTCCATACCTATCATTGATTCGTTTTATCCATTCATGGGCATCTTGAGCTGACAGACTGGATAATACTATTATCAATAGAAAAATCGTGCTAAATAAGGCTTTCAAGCTCTTCCTCCGTCGCAAGCACTTCGCGTGATTTACTTCCTACATGCGGCCCAATTACACCAGCCTGCTCAAGCAGGTCTACAAGCCTTCCAGCTCTTGCGTAGCCGATCTTGAAATGTCTTTGCAGCATCGATACCGATGCCGTTCCTGCTGACACAACAGCACGAGCAGCGTCTGGGAAAAGGTCATCATCATACTCAAACGAACCAATATCCGTTATATGCTCTTCGATCATCTCGATCTGGTAATCGGGTTTTGGCATTCTTCTGAGGTAGTCGACAAGATTCTCGATTTCACCATCCGACATGAAAGCGCCGTGAATACGCTCACAGATGGCTTTCCCCGGTGGAAGGAAGAGCATATCTCCGCGTCCAAGTAGGCGTTCGGCACCGTTCATATCGATAATTACACGTGAATCGACCTTGGATGACACTTTGAAAGCTATCCGAGCGGGGAAGTTCGCCTTTATAATACCCGTGATGACTTTCGTCGAAGGTCTCTGTGTAGCAAGTATGAGGTGCATACCAATCGCCCGTGCCATTTGCGCAAGTCTGGCAATGGGTTGCTCGATATCGCGTCCTGCCGTCATGATCAGATCGGCAAATTCGTCTACTACGATAACAATGTATGGGAGTTCTCGATCCTCGATTTCCTCTTCACCGCCCATCATGTTGCGTATTTTAGCGTTATAAGTAGCGATATCACGTACATTGTACTTCTGAAGCAGTTCGTAGCGTCTTTCCATTTCCGAAACACCCCAGTTCAGTGCTATGAGCGCATCGTCGGGGTCAGTTACGACATTCTGTATAAGGTGGGGGATACCTTCGTATCCGGAAAGTTCGATTCTTTTCGGATCAACAAGAACAAGCCTCACCTGATCCGGAGTGAGATGGAGTAGAATACTGTTTATTATCGTGTTTACGCACACGCTTTTACCGGCACCTGTGGCACCAGCAATGAGAAGATGTGGCATCTTTGTCATGTCAGCCATGACCGGATTTCCGGATATATCCTTACCCAATCCAATCGGTAGGATGAACTTGTCCTTTTTGATTTCATCGGAAAGCAGAACATCTTTGAGATAGATCGTGTCACGTTGAACGTTAGGAATCTCGATACCAATCAAGCCGCGTCCTGGTATCGGCGCTTGTATTCTGATGCTCTTTGCTTTAATTGCCAGTGCCAGGTCATCTGTAAGAGATAGGAAGCGGCTGACTTTTACACCAGGAGCTGGTTTGAGCTCATACTGAGTAATTATCGGTCCGATATTGACGTTGATTACCTGCGCTTCGATTCCGAATTCCGCGAGTTTGTCCTTCAATATCTGGCTTGTACTGCGAATCTCTTCTTCCATTTCATCGCGGTCTCTGCGCGTTGATTTGCCAGGACTTTCCAGGAACTCATCGATGTCGGGAACGATGTAATGATCGAATTCCGGCTCGATATCCAAATTCGGCTTTTTGACTTTTTTCTTGGGCTTTACGCCTGTTTCAGGACTGTATTCCTCTTCAGGTTCTGGCGTATAAGCATGGTCGAAAATCTGTAAATCTTCTTCGTCTTCGAAAGCTTTTTTATATCCTTGTTCTTCGATCAATTTAGTATCTATCTTCTTCTTTTCAGGAATCTCTTTTATTTTCTTTTCCTTTACAGGCTTAACCTTGGGTTTTCTTTCACCGGTTCGCTTGAAAAGTCCCAAAAAGCTTCTAATCATTGTCACGATTCCTTTGAAAATTCCAACAATGATCTGCTTGAAGAAATCCAACCCCGTAATAAGCAACAAAGAGAAGAATGATCCAAATATCGCGATTACCAACGTACCAGTATCTTTGAAAACACGTTTCATAACTCTGAATATGAAAACGGGTATTGAGTTTGCGTTGGACGCGTAATACTCTGGGTATCTAAGCAAAATGATATTAATGAAGGAGAAAAGAATGAATAACCCGATTACGCGCTGGTTGATGTAATTGCGGTTTTCACGAAGGAAGAGGTAGTTGATGCAGAATATAAACACCGATAGAAAAAGCGCGATTGTCACCCATTTCCCAAGCGACGACACAAATACATAGCCCATGAGCACACCGAAAGCCCCGATAGGGTTACTTACAGCCGGCAGATTGAGTTTTATGATATTCATGAACGTCAAGCCATGCTGTTGCAGAATTCTCACATCGTTCATCAGGGTTTCCTGGCTTCCTGCGGAAGCTAGCACGACCAATGTACTTATGATCATTAATACTGCGGCTATGACAATTCCCCAAGTCGTCGGATGAAAGTCAGGCTTGTTGTTTCGGGGCATTCTTGCTCCTTGAATTACACGTTGAAGCGGATCATCAAGATGTCTCCATCCTGCACAATATATTCTTTACCCTCAAGGCGGAAAAGCCCTTTTTCTTTTATTGCCTTCTCGGAACCGAGTTCGATGAGATCGTCGTACGTGAAACACTCAGCACGAATGAATCCACGTTCGAGATCACTATGGATCTTACCGGCAGCTTCCTGAGCACGCATTCCACGCGTGATCGTCCATGCGTGCACCTCTGGTGACCCAACAGTGAAGAAGCTTATGTATCCCAGTAGATCGTATGAATACTTGGTGAGACGATTGCAAACTGATTCATCGATACCAAAATCTTGCATGAACAACTCAGCATCCTCGTCGGAAAGGGTTGCGAGTTCCATCTCGAACTTTCCACAAGCTTCGATTGTCATTACGTGCTTTGAAAGCTTGTCGATTACATCCTGCGATTTTCCGAATCGATCTTCATCTGAATTTAGGATGATCATCAGCGGCTTACGGCTGAGGAACTGGAATCCGCGAATGAGCTTGATATCTTCAGGCTCGAGCTCGACTTCGCGTAAGGGAATATCAGCTTCAAGCTTCTCTTTGAATAACAGCAGAATCTTCTGTTCTTGTTGTAATACAGGAGTCTTGATGCCGCGTTTGAAACTGAGCTCGATACGCTCCAGACGGTTCTCGATTGTAATCAGGTCTGATATCACAAGTTCTGCCTGTATCGTTTCGTAGTCTCTGAGCGGATTAGGCTCATCTTGAGCATCATCGACGCCTTCGTCCTGGAAATTTCTCAGTACGAGTGCCAACGCGTCGGCGGTTTTAATCTCCGCCATCGTGTTCGCACTAAAGGTGCCTTGCTTCGCTCCGCCTTCCGACATTCCCGCGAAATCCATGTATTCGATCTGCGCGTAAACGGTCTTCTTGGGATTGTACATATTAACCAGAATATCCACCCGTGGATCCATGACGTTCACCACTCCGATGTGTGGTTCCGACTTCATGGATGCGTAGGGCGTGACCTCAATCTCAGCGCCGGTGAGTGCGTTGAAGAGAGTAGTTTTTCCAGAGTTCGTTAGTCCGATCAATCCGAGTATCATGATTTCTTCCTTTCATTGGCTCGAGCCTGGAAGCGAAGGGAGCGTATCTCATTCGGTTCAAGGAAGCGCCACATTCCCTTTGGTATCTTTCCGAGCTTTACATTTCCAATCTGTGTTCTTTTCAGTCCGGTTACTTCACCACCGACAGCCTCGATCATCCTTCTGATCTGGCGATTACGCCCTTCCACGATGACCATTTTGAGTGTCATACTGCCATCGTTTGTTTCACGTACAAACACCTTCGCCGGCATGGTCATCCCGTCTTCGAGTTCGAGTCCCTTACGCAGACGCAAGATCTGCTTTTCTTCAAGCCTTCCCTTGATTTTTACGTGATACGTTTTAGGGATCTTCTTCGAGGGATGCAGGATCATCTGAGAGAATTCTCCGTCGTTGGTTAGAAGAAGTAAGCCCTCGGAATCGTAGTCGAGCCTTCCCACGGGGAAGAGGCGACCCTTGAATTCGGGAAGCAAGTCAAAGACAGTACGGCGATCGAAGGGATCATCGGCCGTCACAAGGTAGTGTTTGGGTTTGTTCAGAAGGATGTAGAAGTAATCATTCTCCACAACAGCTTTCTTTCCTCGAACGGTTACCTGGTCTTTCTCCACATCGATATCTGTAGCGAGATCCATGCAAATCGTGCCGTTCACTGACACCATACCCTGCGTGATGAGTTCTTCGACTTTTCGCCGCGATCCGAAACCGCTCTGCGATAGATATTTATTTATTCTCATAGTATTTCCATTCCGTTGTGTTTATTTTCATTCCGATTGCTTACCATGCCTGGAAAGTGTTCTCGAGTACAGCGTCGTATAAGTCTTTGTATATTTCTACGCGCGCACCTTCCTCTGTTAATGCTTCAGAACCTGATGATGTCGAGTTCTCCTGTGTCAGGTACGGTTCCTTTAGCAAGAGCGCTTCGTTCTCCCATAATACCTGGTTTTTCACGAAGTCTGTAAGCTTAACGCTAAAGAGAATTTTTACCATATATTCCTTCACATTGCCACTCGCATCGTAGCTGTAAACGTCGTTCTGGTAATCTAGTATGACTCCCTCGAGCTGGCAGTGCGGAGATATCTCGACGATGTTAAGCTGTCCGTCGCTTTGGAACGATTTTGTCAGTTGATCAAGCAATTCTTGTTCTATCGTATATTCCACCGTTCTATTCTCGAAAGTCTCGATCCTGATGGACTTCAGATAGGGATATGCTGTTTGATAAACTGAGTAGCTGCATGAAGTTATAATAACTACTACAACCATTATCATCATTATATTTCTCATGCAGTCCGTATAAATGATCAGATGCCGGTGTCAAGAAATTACTGTTCTGCTTGACAGATTTTGATTGCTTTTGCCAAATTAGTGCGAAAGTGTGCATATTAGCATATATCAGGAGGATCCATGGCAACAAAGCTGATCACCATGAGTGACGCGGCAAAATTTTTAAAAATTTCTGAAGACGTTGTCCTCGAAATGGCAAAGTCAGGCACGTTTAACCTGGTAAAATCAGGAAAGACAAATAAGATTGATAAACTCGAGATAGAAGAGTGGCTTGCCAACCTTACCGAAAGTGAGGAAGAGCATCTCGCCCTGAAGCGCACTGTGTGCCGTTTCATCGATTATTTTAATTCTGAATACATCTTTCTCGATTTTGAGGCAGAAAATAAATATGAAGCAATTGCCGAGATGTCGAAATTCGCACGTGAACTTAAAATCGTCCGCGATCACCGCTGGCTCTACGAAGTCGTCGTAGCTCGCGAAGAACTCGTCTCCACCGCGATGGGTAAGGGAGTAGCATTCCTTCATCCGCGGCATATGCATCCTACCAAGATCAAGAAACCTTGTATACTGGTTGGCCGGCCCAAAGAAGGTGTGGAGTTCGATGCACCGGATAATAAACCGGTGGACATCTGCTTTATGCTTCTGCTGCACAATGACAAGCAGCACCTTTTCAGCCTCTCATACCTCTCACGGTTCATGTTGCAGGATGAAAATATCGAGAAGCTCACACAAGCCAAAACGAAGGAAGAAATCTACGAAGTTCTGACGATGAACGCAAAGAAATAAGCTCATTATGGGTGTAGCTGCATCTTATTTTATCAAACTATTACACCCCGTCAAATAATCGATAACGAACATCCGTAAATTCTGGGAGGAAACGTGCCACAGGTCAGAGTAATTCTGGGTAGTAAATCGGACAAGGTACAGGGCGACAAAATCAAGGAATATCTCGAGAAATTCGGGATTGAATACGACTTCTATTATTCATCCGCGCACCGTAAACCGGATGAAACAGCACTTCTTGCAAAAAACGCGGAATCAGACGGTGTGAAGATCATTATCGCCGCTGCCGGTATGGCTGCGCACCTTCCGGGCGTGGTAGCCTCACACACAATCCTGCCGGTTATCGGTGTACCACTTAAAGGTGCCGCACTCTCCGGCGAGGACGCGCTTCATTCTGTCGTACAGATGCCGACGGGTGTGCCGGTTGCGACGGTTGCCATTGATGGTGGCAAGAATGCCGCAATTCTGGCTCTTCAGATGCTCGCACTCAGCGATGACAGCTACAAGCAGAAGATGATCGATTTCAAGAAGGAACTCGCGGAAGGGTAATCGTTTACTATTTCACTCAGTTTGACGATCAGATTTCTTCGGATGTCTGATCGTTTTTTTGTAACGAATCAGCTGGTTCAACAGCCTCTTCCACCACCGTTTCACGTGAAACCTGTGATTTTGCAGGTAGATCCAACTTTTTCTTCTCAAACATCTCGGGATGTTGCTTGCGAAAATCCTTGATCCATGCCAGCGTCGTATAGTAGTGATTGGACGCGTGCCACAGCATGTATCCGTCCGCTCCGGCATCACGTGCACCCACGATCTGCGAGCGAACGTATTCCGGTGTGTAGTTTACCTTCCAGGCATTCGCCTGAATATACGGAATCACACGGCAACTTCGATCGGAAAACGCCACCGCCTTTTCCGTACCCTGGAACATAATTTGATATGGCTCGTTTTCCACGTTTTTACGGAAATTGAAACCCGAGTAGAAGTGCGAGGAATAAAGCATCGGATGGATTTTATTCAGATGCTTGGTCATTCGGGTGAAGCGTTGTCCGGTATTGGCGATATCCACGCTTCCCTGCCATGCGACAATTGCGAAAACATCCGCGCTCAGCTTGACACCGTGCCGTTCACACACCTTGCGGCAATTTGACACCACGTCTTCGATCACATCTTCCTTCTCGCGCATTACGTAGGTCGAATCCTGCTGCAACTTCTCCATATCTTCTATCTGGAATGCAAATAGCGCTGAATCGGCTCTGCCCTGCGTGGGGAAACGGATATAATCCATCTGTATCTCGTCCACACCTTGCAATGCGACCACGTCGATAAAGTTGAAGAGGCTTCGCTGAACGTATGGATTGGAGGAATCAAGCCATGATGGCCCGTTACGATTGTTTTCGGTCCAGGGAACACCTGGCTCACGTTGCGGTCGGAGTGTACTGTCTCGCCGGGCAAGATTCTGGTCGTGGAACATCACAACACGAGCTATGGCGTACATGCCATGATCGTGCAGTTTTTTAACCACGCCACGAATATTGATATCGGAAACGTATTTGTAGGGAAGGAAATAGCGGTCATCCGGAAGCGGTGTAAATATCTTTCCTTCCATATTCTTTACGTCGAATACCACAGCGTTGATACCTGCCTCTTCCGCGGCAGCCAGGATCGTATCGAAGCGTGAATTGAAAACGGTGTAAGCGTTGAGATAGATTCCCTCGACAAACGAAGGATCGCTCCAGGTACGCTGTTTGACTGCCGGAAGTGAATCTGATGTGACATCCGGCTCGTCGATAATCATTGGCTTCTGATTGATTTCGACGAAAACGGTCGTATCGGTCGCTGTGGAGTCGATCGCGTCTCCGGCAGGGGCACGTTCCACCTGGCAGGAGATCAGCGCTATAAAAAGGGCAAACAGAACAAGAATTCTATTCGAATTGAAGACGGTATAGGTCATAATATACGCCGCGATTGGCTATTAGTTGGTCGTGACTCCCCTGTTCGACGATCTTACCCTTGTGCAGCACGATGATACGATCTACGTGCTTGATGGTCGAGAGGCGATGCGCGATGATGATGGAGGTTCGGCCCTTCATGACCACCTTGATCGCTTCCTGAATCATGGTCTCGGTTTCGGTGTCGATGTTGGAAGTCGCTTCGTCAAGGATAAATATGGCCGGATCGTATGCCAGTACGCGCGCAAACGCGATAAGCTGTCGCTGGCCGACGGAGAAAGTGGAGCCACGTTCGGTCACCTCTTCCTCGTATTTCATGGGAAGACTATCGATAAAGGCATCCACATTCACATACCGTGCGACCTTCTCCAGTGTCTCATCGTCGATGGATGTGTCGTTCAGAACGATATTGTCGCGAATATTGCCGGAGAAAAGAAATACGTCCTGTTGAACGATACCGATGTTGCGCCGGATATCCTCCAGTCTGAATTCGTTCAAACTCGTTCCATCAAGCAAAATATCGCCCTGCTGGTACTCGTACATATCAGTCAGCAGATTGACGATCGAAGTCTTGCCTGACCCGGTGTGACCAACGAGCGCAACGCTCTCGCCCGGCTCTACCTTGAAGCTGATACCCTTGAGCGCGTATTCGTCGTTTTTAAGATAGCTGAGCCACACATCTCGGAACTCGATTTCACCCGATACAAGCACCTTCTCATCCTGCTCTTGGCGATAGTCTTTCGCTGGCTCTTCCATTAACGCAAACACACGTTCTGCTCCAGACATCGCAGCTTGAAGGACGTTGAATTTCTCGCTGATGTGCTGCAATGGATCGAAGAAGCGTTCCATATACTGGAGGAAAGCGATCAGAAGTCCTACCGTAATGGCATGCTTCAGAATGAGGCTTCCACCGTACCACAATACCACGGCTACTACCACAAATCGCATCGTGAAGATAAGGGGACGGAATACGGCAAAAATCTTCGTCTGGCTGAAGCCGGCGTCGTAATACTCCTGATTGATACCGGCAAAGTAGTTCACTTTACGTGAATACTGATTGAAAAGCTGAATGATCCTGAATCCGGACATATCCTCGGAGAGGGTGGCGTTCAATGCTGCGAGCTTCTTGCGAACAACGCGGAAGGCTACGCGCACTCGATCCTTGAACAGCTTGAGATGAAGCACCACAAACGGCAGGATCGTGAGTGTAACCAATGCGAATTTCAGATCCAGAATCAGCATCGCGATCATGATACCGATCAGCATCAGAACGTTCTGTATAAGATCGATCAGACCAGCACTCAGCATTTCGTCGAGGGCTCGGATATCGTTCGTAACGCGTGTAACAAGCCTTCCGACGGGATTGCGGTCGAAGAAGGGAAGCGGAAGCTTTTGCAGGTAGGCGAAGGCTTCCTTGCGTAGATCGAGCATTGCATACTGCGCCGCGTAGTTGATGAAATAGACCTGCAAGTATTGGAAGATGAAGCGGAATATCACCAGCACCAGATATACGATACCGATTAATACGAGGCTGTGAAGAGCATCGCTACGCATGTCGATGATCTCATCCCTGGTCAGGTATTTTTCTTTTCCCACCAATGCGAAGACTTTCTGCTGGACCGCGTACTTGCTATCGGAAATCTGTGTGTAAAGAGTAGGGTCTTCGAGTTTCTGCAGAATCGCAGTTGTTTTATCATTTACCTTGCAGAGCACATACTGACCTCTGTGGTAACGATTCTGTTCCTCGAGTTTTTTAATGTCGTCCTTGAAGATGCGGTTCAGCTTTTTAACCGGTAGCAACACATACAATCTTCCATCGTGTTCGTATGATTCGAGCTTCAAGCGAGCATATTTATCGGCAAAAGCGTCATAGTCACTCTGTTGGTTAAACGAGATGAGGTTGATATCGGAGACAATATAGCGATCGACGGCGATCATGGTCAGAATCGGCATGTAGAGCTGAATCGCGGTTAACAATAGCAGAAAAACCATAGACACGGCGACGTGGCCCATATAGGGCTTGAGATAGCGAACCAGCTTGGCCAGCATCTTGCCGTCGTAGATCTTTCCGCCGATATCGTCCGTGTAGATTTGACCTTTCATGGTTATCCCTTCAGCTTCTCTTCGATCTGCTGTTTCTCATACAGTTCGGCGTAGATACCGCCGAGTTTCATCAGCTCTTCGTGGTTGCCGCGCTCGGCGATTTTGCCATTTTCAAGCACAACCGTCTGCTCTGCGTGCTGTATCGATGAGATACGATGCGCGATAATGATCGTGGTACGTTCTTTACGGAGTTCAATGATCTGCTCGAGTATTTCCTTCTCAGTGCGCGTATCAACAGCTGAAAGAGAGTCGTCGAGGATCAGCACGGCGGGATCGCATAGGAAAGCTCTCGCCATGGCGATGCGCTGTTTCTGGCCTCCGGAGAGGGTTACACCACGTTCGCCGACGGTAGTCTCGTAGCCTTCTTTGAAGCCAACGATGTCATCATGGACGCTGGCAAGCTTTGCAACACGCTCGATATCTGCTCGGGTAGCGCCTGGCCTCCCGAACGCGATATTGTTCGCGATTGTATCGGAGAAGAGGAAAATCTCCTGCGGTACGATCGCGATATTGTTTCGCAGTACTTCGAGTGGATACCTGTAAAGCTCTTTGCCATCGATGAAGAATGCGCCTTCCGGGGGATTATATACGCGCAGTAACTGGTTGACCAGTGTGGATTTACCACAGCCTGTCCTGCCCACGATTGCGAGAGTATCGCCTTTCTTGAGCTGTATGGAGATATCGTCGAAGACATTTGGCAGATCATCGCGGTAGCGGAAAACGAGATTTTTAATTTCGATCTCGCCTTCAATGCTCTTCAGTTCCGGATCTGCCTTTTCGTCGGTGATATCCGGCTCGACATCGAGGATCTCGTTGAGTCGCTTGAGCGACGCAGTACCGTTCTGGTAGAGGTTAACGATCCAGCCGATGGCGATCATGGGCCATACGAGGGTTCCCAGGTAGGAGTAGAAAGCCACGTATTCGCCGATGTTCATATCGCCTTTGATGGTTGCCGCGCCACCGAATACAAGCACCATGCCCATACTGATGCTGATGATCATACCCATAAAGGGGTGGAAAGCCGCTTGCAGACTGACCAGCTTGAGGTTTTTCTTCACGTAGTCGCCGGCGTAATCGGCCATTTTATCCACTTCGCTCTCTTCCTGCACGAATGCCTTCACAACTCGGATACCAGATATATTTTCCTGAACCATGCCGGAGAGGTCTGCAAACGAGGTTTGAACGCGCTTGAACGCGACGTGGATGCGCTTGCCCATAAAGATAATGAAAACGGTCATAATGGGAAGCGGCAGGATAGAGAGCAAGGTAAGTTTCGGATTGATCTGGATCATGAGCAGGAACGAAGCGACGGAGAGGAAAAGGGTGTCCGAAGCCATTACGAACCCAAAGCCGAACATCATGCGGACGGCCTGAATATCGTTTGTGGCTCTCGCCATCAGCTCACCGGTCTTCTGCTTGTTATAGAAAGTCTGAGATAGCTTCATCAGGTGATTATAATAGCTTTGCCTGAGACTTCTCTGGAACTGCCATGCGTTACCGATCAGCAGGATTCGCCAGACGTATTTGAAGATCGTAGTCAGGACCGCCAACAGCAGTATGAAAAGAGCGCTGTAGAGGAGATTTACATGCGTGAAACCGGGTTTTTCCAGATTATTAATGGCGTGCTGGATAATTTTTGGGATGATGAGCTGAAGAGAATCGACAAATATCAAAATGCCGATACCCAGCGCAATACGCTTGATATTCTTCTTCAGAATCGGTATAACATATCGGAACGTATTCATCCCATTTCCTTTCATGAATCCTATATTATGAATGGGTGTGAATTACAGCAGGGCTTCAGATTGTCAAGTACGCAGACTATTTTTATCTTTTATCAACCTTTCCGCTCAAAAATTCCATGCTGATGCAACTGACGGGAGAATCGACGAACGGCAAAAGCTGTAAACGGTACACTTACAAGCAGACCAAGGCCAACCGGTATCACAGCGATCACATTTAAAAAAGCAAGCACGACGATCAGAAAGAATTGCTGCCAGCGCGTTTCTCGTCCCCATTTATAGGCCCAGTAGATTGACTTGCAGGGCGGAAGTTTCAGCTCTGTGAGGATATAAAACGACGGAACGATAATCGCCAGCCAGTAAAGCACCAACACAAATCGAACCGGGTGAAGAATCGGGTCTGTTGCATAGTAGAACAACGGATTTCCGGTGCAGATTACGTTGATAACGAAGAAGAATAGCACCGTAAAGAAGGAGATTCCCAGGAGCTTAGGATAGTTTTTCAGCTGCGTAAAGTATTGCTTCACCGAGTACTGGCTACCCTCGAACGTAAGCGGAACCATCGCCAGCGGAGCTAAAAGCAGCATCGCGAGGTTGTTGATCCAGTAATTGTCTCGTGTGAAGAAGGCCGCGAGCCCAACCGGAACCATGATCAACAGTACGAAGAAGATCGCAAATGGGTAATTCTTACCCCGAACACCTTTATAGTCCTGCCAGGCTCCTTTCAAAACCAGCTTGGCCGAAAGGTTCTCGCGGATGAATTCTGTCTGCCAGCCACAACTGGGACAGAAGATCGCGTTTTGTTCGAGCGACGAAGAGCAATTCTTACATTTCATGAGTTTCTCCACTGTAACCTCAACGCTTCAAGATCGATATGGTTACATTCGCGTAGTCAATCATAAACCTCGGGTATATTGTCAAACATTTTCACGCCACGCACACTCGATTCCTCGTCCCGAATCCCACAATGACCACCGACGACTTCACCTTGCTCACGTGTCGGGGCGGCGTGTGTGCTTCGCACACGGGCAGTTCGAATTCAGAACTGCCCAGGAAGCCATTTCGTAGCATTGCAGTGCTACGAAATAGCTTCCTACGCCGCCCCGGCACTCTTCGGGTAACTTCGGACAACAGTTTGATCGCCATTCGGGACGAGGGAGAAACGGAGCTCCCCGAAATCATGTGGGAAATATGTTTGACGGGAAAGTATGGATCGTGTAGCTGTGTATCTAAGATAAAATCAACAAGATGGAGAACAATATGTACAAATTAAATGTGACGTCTCATTTCAGCGGAGCGCATCTTCTGAAGGGATACGACGGAGCTTGCAAGCGGCTGCATGGACATAACTGGAAAATCCGAGTTGGAATCGAATGCGACCGAACAGATGAGATCGGACTTGCTATCGATTTTAAAGATATCAAGCTTCACTTGAACGCGATCCTCGGCGAGCTTGACCACACCATGCTCAACGAGCACCCCGCTTTCAAGGAGTGTAACCCGACATCCGAGAACATCGCAAAATATTTTTACGATCGCCTTAAAGAAGAGCTCAAACACGATCATTGCCGGATCGCAGATATAGAGGTCTGGGAATCCGACACAAGTTCAGTTGTTTATTGGGAATAGGAACGGCATGGGCATTCGAATCGTTGAGAGTAATTTCCTCACCAGCGCAGTTAATCCGAAGGACTACCCCTCATCTGAATTTGCTGACGTCGCATTTGTTGGCCGCTCAAACGTTGGGAAATCATCGCTCCTGAACAGCATCCTTGGCCGTAAATCGATCGCCAAAACCAGCGGAAAACCAGGCAAAACGCGCCTGGTCAATTTCTTCCTCGTTCGGTTCAAGCACACCGAAAATGATGAGTTGGAAGGCTTCATCAACTTCGTTGACCTTCCCGGTTACGGCTACGCAAAGGTCAGTAAAGGCGAAAGAGAATCGTGGAAAAAGATGATGCGCAGCTACTTCAGCGAACGCGTACAGCTACGTGGCGTTATCCTGCTGGTCGATATCCGACATAAGGCTGACGAAAAAGACATCATGATGGCCCAGATGCTGGAGGAATTCAATATCCGGTATCTGGTTGCAGCCACAAAATCGGATAAAGTTCCGGTCACAAAGGCCGGAAGCTATCTAGACGTATTATCCAAGCAGTTTGGTATCGATCGCAAATCCTTTACTGCCGTTTCATCTCTGAAGAAGAAGGGAGTCGATCAGATTATCGGCTGGATTGAAAAACTTGTCCTTTGATCCTGACGGAAATAATTTATTTACATATTGATGGCTATCTGTCGAAAATGACATGAATCCTTAGAATTGGGAGTCTATACGATGCTGAACAATCTTCGATGGATGATGGCGAAAAACGATCCCGCCAAACTTGAAGAGCTCTATATTGCCTCCAAGCCCTTACGGGAACAGATCATCGAGCGTCTGTTCGAGCTGGAAGAATTCAAAGTACTGCTGAAGCTCGCTCAAAAAGATCCCGGAAATCGCGCCATGATCATTGAAAGCCTTCTGGAGAAAACAGCGCTGGAGCTTACAGATTTTCAGGACATCATGTCATTCGTCAACCTGAGCTTTGCCCAGAAAACCATCATTCCCTATCTTGTACGCAACTTCAAAGAAAAAGACCTGATCAAGCTGGCTAAAAAGCCGAAGATCGACCGCATCGTCCGCCGCAACCTCCTCAAACGCCTTGGTATCGATCCTGATAATCCCAATGCACCTAAGAAAGTCCGCGAGGATTACCTCAAACTCCGCATGCTCCTCGAAGAAGCGGACGTCGATCAGATCGTTGAAGAAAGTGGTGAAGAATCTTCCATCGAACAACAGTACTCGGAAATGGACCGACTCAAGCACTATCTCAGTATCCGCAAAACGATCACACCTATCGAAGAGTATCAGCTCATCAAGCAGGAAATGCTATTCTGGTCCAGCCAGAAGCGCTTCAACCTCTCCTTTGTTCTGTCGCTGATCAATCTCTCTCGACTCAGTTCTCAGGACAAACTCAAGCTGATCAAGGACATCAACAAAGATGAGCTGCTTTATCCAGAGAACTTCCAGCTCATCACCGATTCCTACGAAATTCCGTTCGAGACGTTTAAATCTTTCTTCTCCATGACCACGATCAGCGAATGGATCAAGACATTCCTGCAAACCCACTTTGTTATCGACCTGATATACCTGTATCAGTATTACGACCAGTTCCAGTGGCTTGAAAGCTACCTGAACACGATCGGAATCATACAAAAAACAAGCCTCAACAGCATCAATGTTTCCTACTACCTCACATCGAAATACGGTTACAGACTCAACGAAATTATCCCGCAGGAAAATATACGGCAGAAGCTTATCGAAAGTTGCAAGCCCATCCAGAAAGAAATCCTGGATAATCTGCATCTTGATTCGTTCCCAATCTCCAATTTACTCAAACCACTCCTGCTGGTAGGCGGAGAGGAGAACTTCGCCTTCTTCGCTAAGCTTATGAATCGCCGGGTTGTCAACGACCCACAGCGTACAATACTCGATATTGAGCAGAACTACCTCGAATTGAAGAGACGAATCAACACGCAGAAGGAGATGGAAGAGCTCGTCAAGAACGAGATGGCCGAGAAAGAAGGCTTGATCTCGGATGATAAATTCAACATCATATCCAACATGTATTTCGAGACTCTAACTTCCAGCACCGAACTGCATCCCGACGTCCATGACGCTATCCTGAGAAACCTGCCCAATCTGGAGAAATACAGTTCCGTAGCGACCATGAACGGCAAAGTTCGCCTCTGCCGCTTCATCGGTATGCTCAAGCTTCAGCAGTATGAGAACATGCTGCTCGAATTCGTGAAAGATGATGACTACAACATCGCCGTGAACGCTGCGATCGCATTGAAGAATCTTGAAAATGAGACGGTCGGAAAACTATTGAACGACCTCGCACAGTCATCCAATTATATGGTTCGTAAGCAGATCGCGACCTCGCTCAAGATCATGTCCGAGAATGTCGATGAAGACCTGATCATGAAGCTCGCACAGGACGAAAACCTCGAAGTATGCCAGGAAGCCATCAAGACCATCACCCTGCTTCCGCTGGATACCGCGGTGGACTATCTTGCGCGCCTGATCCCGGCAGCCTATTACAAGAATCGCCCCTATATCGCTCAGGCCCTCAGCCAATTGCACACAGTAAAAGTACTCCCGCTACTCGCCGAACTGCTCCGCGAAGGCGGTTCCGAAGAATATTTCGCTGTGATTCGTGCATTACCAAGTATTTATCATCCACTATCGCTTTCGTTCCTGAAAAGCCTCAACACCGAACGGAGACCTATCCTCGAAGTGGAATCTGCAAAATCCATGATCCTTATGGGAGATCCTAACGGCTGGCAGACCCTCGAGTTCTACACCGATTTCAGCCAGAACAACGTCCGTGATTATGCACGCTTATGTTTCCTGCAGCTTAGCACAGGCGAAAACCTCTCCGTTCTGCGGGAATTTAGTTTCGATCAAACACCGATTATCGCCACACTGGCTACCGGAAAGCTCCTCCAGTACAGCGAAGATGAAGGCTGGGAAACGGTCGAGCGCTTACTCAAGACCGGTAACGCCGAGATGAAATTCATGCTCGCGCAGTTGCTTGCTCATATCCCATCCAGCAACATCACTAAATACATGAACGAGCTATACAAGAGTGACGATTATGCCTGCAAAACCATCGCAGCGCTGGTCTTCGCTCAAAATGGAAGGATGAATTTCCTGCAGAAAATCGAAAGCGAGATACTCAACCTCGATCAATATGCCCATAAAAGAATTATTGATGCGCTCAAAGTATATCCCAGCGAACTTGGTCTCGCCGTTGTCCGTAAAATCGCTCTTTTACAGGACCTGGATATCCTGGACGACCTCTTGAGCCTGCTCTCTGATTACAGCATCGAACGGGCATTACAGCTTATCAATATGCTCTGGCGCAAAGCGGACTGGGTCTCCAAAGTCCCGATCGCAAGAGTATTGGGCAAGCTTCGCCATGCCCGGATCATCGAATTCATTCATCGCAACAAAGCTACACTCACACCTGAGATCAAGTCAGAATTTGCCTATGCACTGATCATGCAGGGTGACGAATCGGGCTGGGATATGTTCGCCGAACTGATGGAAGAGACGAAAGCCCACGCCATGAAAGCGCCCATTCAGGCAATCGCACGTGTAAAAAGCACAAAAGCGCTGAAGATGCTGGAGAAGCAACTCGCGAATCCGAACGAATCGATCCAATCGGAAGTAATCAAGGCGATTGGGACCATGCAACTCCGTGAAAGCATTCCCATCCTCCAGAAATATGTTATGAGCTCCTCATCCAAAACCAAGATTGCCCTCTCCAAGGCACTCGGCGACATATACTCCGACGAATCGCTGCGCATGCTTCAGGTAATCTCCAAAGATGGCGATGAATACGTACGAGTCTCTGCCGACATCGCGCTTCAGAAGGTTAATAAGGGCATTGAGCTTCAACCTGTCGATTCTTATGAGTTGTTCAGATCGCTCTTTGAAACCACGGACTGGCGTCTCTCCGAAAACTGGTATAAAAAGACCCTGCATCACTTTGCTGATCCATACGAACGCTTTGAAACCATTCCATTGCGTGATTTCTCCGAAAAGATCATCATGAACGAGGATGAACTGGAAGACAAGCGAAACGATCTGGATATGCAGCTCTCCGAAAAGCTGATAGGTAGCATGGATGTTGAGAAGATCATGGAAGCCAAGGGCGAAACGCAGGCAAAAAAAGACAGGCTCGTCTCACGCGAAAAGCTTATCGAATCGATTCTGAAATGCACCGAAGACAACATGACTCAAAGCGATTGGGATATCCTTGAGCAGGCATTGAAGTCCAAGGATGAGGACATCATTCGCGCTATCGTGTTCGCATCAGTCAAGTCGAACGATCCAAAATGGCTGAAGATATTTGAGCAGATCGTTGCCACAACCGATTACCGCAATCTCGTCGATCTGATGATCTACTCAATGTTCCACAAGCGTTGCAGCAGTTGCCTGCCGATCCTGATACGTCTCATCGATTTCGAACGTGCGCGCTACTTCCTCCTGTTCTTCGTGAATCAGTATTCGCTGGACCCGTTGACACTGAATCTTGCCGATATCAAGAAGTGCAAAGCGATCCTGAAGGAAATGGATGGGCTGTCTGCCGAGATGTCCAAGGCAATCTCGTCTGTATTGAATTACCTGATCGAAAAGAAGTTATAGTCTATTCCAGTTTGAGATCAACTTCGCGATAATACTCCATCGCTCCATCGTGCATCGGTGCTGAAAGCGCTTGAAACATCTCCTCTTTCGTAAGATCTTGCAGTGCCGGGTGGATTTTCTTGAGCTGATCGAAGTTCTCGAAAATGCTTTTGGTAAACTGCTTCACAACCTCATTCGGAACATCCGCCGAAGTCACCAGCGTAGCACGAACACCAATGCTTTGCACGCTTTCTTTATTGAGCGCTTCAGGATACAAACCGGCGGGAATATCCGCTTCCGAGTAATAAGGATAATCCATCAGCAGCTTTTCGGCGTCGTAACCCACGATGGGGATAAACCGCATCTTCGTCTTGCTTTCAGTTATCTGCTGCACAAGGTTATTCGGGTGGCCAATGGTATAAAAAAATGCGTCAATCTTCCCATCCTCAAGCGCTTTACTCGCTTCCTGCGGACTGAGGAATCGCGGCTGGATATCCGAGAGGTCGCAACCGATGATGCTCAGCACATCGAGCGCGTTTTGATGCTGGCCTGAACCTTTTTCGCCAAGGCTGATGCGTTTGTCCTTGAGGTCATAGACCGATACAATTCCACTTGCTTCCGATGCCATCAGCGTGACTGTCTCCGGATAGAAGGAGCAAATGGATCGCAGTGATTTCTGTTCTCCGGCTTCCTGCCAATCCTCAAACCCGTAGTATGCCTGATATTGCCGATCCGACTGGGCAATCCCGAATCCGAACTCACCCTTGAGCACCATGTTGATATTTTCCACGGAACCCTCAGAGATGACCGGTTTGATCACCACATTCGACGACAGGCCAGCAAGCCCCTTGCCAAGCTGAAAATATACACCGGTCTCGCTACCGGTGCCAAGCTTGTACTCTTTGTGTTCCGCTGCGCATATGAAAAGTGCAAGTATGAGAACAAGTATGGAAAGTCTTCGCATGGTCACTCCTTTGCCTGTTCGGCCAGAAAATCATCGTATTCGCGCTGGATCATAAAATCCGGCGTATCGTAGTTCAAACCTGCTTCAAACCAGCTCTGCGCGACTGTAAGAAACGCACCGCGATGGGACGCGTTCGATGGCATCCCGGCCAGTTCGATGTACAACAGTGCAATCGTGCGGCAGGTAAGGCTCAATGGATCGACACCCACCTGAACCTCTTCCGTTCGCCCGGAAACCGGTGTTATCTTACGCCTCATCGGGTCGTAATCGTATTCGCCATCGGTGAGCAGCACATGGTGCTCGGTAACCGCAAATTCCAGCAACTTACCCGAAGCCATGAAAAGCGCGTCGAGAAACATGGTCGAAAGCGTACTGCAATCGTACTGACCATCCACCAGATCACGCGATAGCAAATCTGCTCGACGGCCAGTGGCGTAGCGGGGTTTAAGCACTTCACAGAATCGATTGAAAAAAGCGTGGCGCGGATTCTCGACATCCTCGCGGTATAAATCACTCAAATCTGTTATAAGTGTAATGTATTGCCATGAAATATCTTCAGGCGCCGAATAGTGATCCTGTAGCCCGTGCTTTTCCAGCTTGAGCATCTCGAACCCGACCAGATCAGCGCTGTTGAGCGCGACTGTGAGTACCAGGAAGCCCAGAAAGATGAGTTTGCGCATCGATTAGCGAAGAATCAACACCTTGCGCGTCATACTCTGGCTTGGAGTCTCCAGTCTCAGGAAATAAACACCGCTGGAAACCAGCCGGTGCTGATCGTCCATACCATCCCAATAGAGGCTGTGGATGCCTTCCGTGAAGACACCTGACGATACTTTCGCAACCAACTGTCCGCGAATGTTGTAAATCGCGGCATCGATCTTTTCCTGTTGCGGTAGAGAGAAGCTGATGGAGAGTCCATCTGTCGCCTGAGCAGGATTGGGGAACACCGACAACTGAATCATCGGCTGCTGCGGTAGTTCCGGCTCAATGCTAACCGTCTCGCCTAGTTCTGTCAGTATCTGATTACAGAGCAGTTCGGCCTGTTCTTGCAGCATGTAATAAAGCGGAAAACCGAGGAAATAGACGGTGCCGTTTGGTTGCAACTTGATCGCGCAGGGCAGCCCTTCCTGGTTGCTGTTGATATCGCTGTGGAAGCTGTATATCGCAGCTTCATTGTTTCCGAACACACTCACATATGGCAGCATACCGTTCCAGACGGAAAGCACCTTGTCTTCATCGACATTCAAGCCGGGGTAATTGCCTGATACTGCACTGGAGAAATCTGAAGTAGATGAAAACGTGATATCCGACGTACCAAGGAAGGTCTCACAGAACGATTCCGAAAGCTCGGAAGCCGTTTTCCATCCGCTTATTACAAGATTGCCACCCGCCAGTAGATAGCTGGTTAGAACACCTTCGTAATCACCGATATTCTGCTCAGTCACATCGTCGTCGTGCCAGATGATAGTCGAATAATTGCGTATCTCGATGATCTGGAGATCGCCGTCGGAATCGAGATCGTGGGTGGTGAAATTGTTGTTGATCACGGTGTTGTAGAAGGAATCGACCTGGTAATCGTCAGGATTCCCAACAGTACCGGAGCCATTGCGTGTCTCATCCACGACCAGTACACCCTGATCCATGGGGAAATCGATCGGAGTAGCTTCCATCGAATCGGAAGAAAGCGACTCGAATCCGTCTTTTACCGCGGTTACGTAGTAGTAGTATGTCTGTCCGTTGTTTACGGCATCATCGGCATAAGTCACACCAGAAACGGGCTCGTCATTGAGCAGCACGAAACCCTCGTCGGGTTGATCGGAACGATAGATGTTGTAACCATCGACCTGCGCATCTTCCCAGAACGCTTCCCAAAAGACGATCACCTCGCCATCGGTGGCGGAGGCGTCGATAAGGTTCATTTCATGTGCGGTGTTGCTACGGGTGATCACCCAGTGATGCGGGTCCATCTGCGCTTCGAAATCGCCAATGCCGGTCAAGTCGCTGACCTGAATAGCCGGTGTGCCGGGATTCGCATTGACCAGCAGCGAGTCGTAATGCTCTTCCCACTGCACATGGATGGGTATCTGTATATGAAAATCGGTGTCGGTATTGGATGTCGTTTCCACAACGGAAAGCATCTGCGGACTGTAGGAGCCGATCCCTGCGAAGAAAAGCGCGTACTCGGTTGAAGGGAGTCCTGGGGAGTAAATCCACTGCTCGAAGAATTGACCAAGATCAAGGCCAGATTCGCTTTCCATTATCGCGCGCAGCTCATCAGTGACTGCCCAGCCGTTGTGATAGGTCTGGAAATAGGTCTGAACAGCCGTGAAGAAGGCGTCGTCACCCATGATCAATCTGAGCATATGCAGCACGGACGCGGCCTTTTCATAGACCGGCGGTGAGAAGGTTTCGTTGTAAGGAGGCGCATAGATGGTGCGCGCACCGTTGGAATTGGCCCAGTTGATATAGTATCCATGGATGCTGGTATCCACATAATTAACCATCGCGTCGAAACCCTGCCAGTGTTCCATGTAGATCGCTTCCGAGAGGACTGCAAAACCTTCGGAGAGCCACACGTGATCGAAGGTAAGCGGTGTGACGCAGTTTCCGAACCACTGATGGGAAAGCTCATGTGCGATCGTGATTTCGCCGCCGTGGTTTCCGTCGATGAAGCTGCTTCCCATTGTAGTCATAGTCTGATGTTCCATAGCGCCGAAAGTCTGCATGGGAACGATGGTGTTGCCATATTTTTCGAAAGGATATTCTCCGTAAACACTCTCGTAAACCTCGATCATGTAAGGCAGGTTGGAGAAATCCTCTTCGGCTTCGTCGTACAGAGAAGCGGTGGCGAAGTTCTGGATGGGAAGATCGCCATAGTTGTCATTGAGTTCCTGGTAATTAGCGGCAGTAATGCAAGCCAGATGCCCCGCCATAGGTGAGGAGCCGTCCCAGTTATGGGTGCGAGTACCATCACCGTTGTCTTCGATACTGGTACGAATGCCGTTACAGGCAACCAGCCAATCATCACGCATGGTGATATGAAAATCGTATTCTGCCTTTTCCCACGGATGATCGTACGATGGCATCCACCAGCGCAAACCGCTGGGGTCGGACAGCGTGAACACATAGGAACCACTGAAGATCATACCGATGTGATAAACATCGTTACTGAGCTGCGGATAGCCGTAATAGCTTACTTGCACCACGAATTCGTCGCCGGACTCGATGTCGGTCAATGCAATATCGATTTCGCCGTTATCATGGGTAAACGTCGTGCTTTCGCCGTTGACCAGCACTTCATCGACTGTAAGCTCTTCCAGCTCGAAAGTAATCTGGGTAAGGTTTTCTTCGGCGTCGATCGTAGCCAGGACGATGCCTTCAATGTACTCTTCCTGCTGATCGATATCGATTGTTACGTCGTATGAGAGGACGTCGAATCCGTGCGCGGAATCGGCACGGGAATGTATATCATCCAGAACACTGCGATACATACTCATATCGTAAGCTGGACGTGCGAACAATGTAGCGGTGAAAATCAGTATGAATAAAAAGAACAGCAATTTTCTGTGCATCACCTACCTCCATAAAACACTATTATTTACGTATAAGGACAGTTGCCCTTTGCCAAATACTATCCAATGGCAATTGCTTGGCAAGGTTTAATTTTTCACTACCCGTTCGGTATGATTCGACCATATTTTTTATATGAGATAGCTTCTGCGCGAATATCGATTTCCATTGAAACCAGGTGCAAAAAACCGGATTACGAGGGGGATATCTATGAAAACAACCATATCAGCACTACTCTTTTTCGCTTTGATCGCAATGATCGTATCTTGCTCCGACAGCTCGACCGGCAACGATGACGGCGCTGAAAACTTCGATCCGACCCTGTACGGCTGGGCCGTGGGCGACCAAACTGACGGCTACGGCACGATTGTCCACACCACCGATGGCGGTGATACATGGATTCGTCAGGGGGATTCTCTCTCCATTCCGAATGTCTCGCTACATCAAGTACGGGCTATCGACACCCTGAACGTGTGGGTCGTCGGCGGCAATGCGGATGGCCACGCCGTTATCCTCAAGACAACTGACGGCGGTACTTCCTGGACCAACCTCGGTGCTTCCAGAGCGCTTCCTGATGTCGAGCTCAGCGCAGTAAGCCCACTCGACTACAGCACCCTTTGGGTCGCAGGCAGTGAAGGCACCATACTCGTCTCCAACGATGGCGGCGAGACCTGGAATGATCGCTCTGACCCGGACTACAGCATGTGCATTCTCAGCGATATCGTCGCAGTCGATTACGACAACATCTGGATCTGCGGAGCAACTGCGAGTGGCGACGGCATGATCCTGCACTCAACCAACGGCGGTTCAAGCTGGGTCTGCGAAAGCGACACGACGATGGTGAGTGAAGATTACCTCATCTCCATGAGCGTCCTCAATGCAGATGTCGCATGGATCGCTGGTCACGCGACATCTCTTCGGACCATCGACGGTGGAACAACCTGGGAGCGAAAATGCCCATTCGGTGAAGTGATCTTCGATGTAAACGGCGTCGTAGTAGTAGATGAAAACACTGTCTGGATCGTATCCGATTACGGCAACATCAATAAAACCACCGATAACGGCGAGAACTGGACGTCGCAGGTTTCCGATGCTTCGGGATACTACATGCTGCGAATCTGCGCATTCAATGAAAATGACGCCTGGATCTGCGGCATGGAGCAGTTTCCTCCCTGCACAGGAATCATGCTGCATACAACCGACGGCGGTACCAACTGGAATCAGGTGAGCTACGGCACCGAAGGCGGTCTCTGGGACATCCATTTCATCGGCGCAAATAACTGACAATGATGCGATGAACATGAATCATTATTAAGGCATAACTTGCGGCTGTCTTTATATATAGCCGCAACGTTTCTTTTCGTAAGATACAATAATCTTTCCCTTGACTTATTCCAGAAACAGTGTATCATGTCTTTAAGATAAGGGTGTTAGTCACAAACTCCAGCAAGGAAACCTGAATGAAAGTCACGAAACCAGTACGAACGGCTCTCGATTACATCACCGCAATCAACGAAAATAATCTTGATACAATTACTCGAATGATGACCGACGACCATCTCTTCGTCGATATCGATCTCGAAGAAATTTACCGGCATGATACATTAGTCAGTTGGTGGAAATTCTACATGGAGCACTGGCCAGCATATCATATTTATGTCTCGGAAATCTATCATAACGGTGATCAGGTAATCATTATTGGCAGAACGACCGGCTCTCATACAGGTATTCCCGAAGATCGCGAGTTCAAGCAATCTCTGATATGGTTTTGCGAAGTCGAAGGCAATAAAGTCAAGCATTGGCATCTCTACTACGATACCCCGGAAAATCGCGATCGCTTCAAGCTGAAGAAGCTGGAAGTTAGCTTTGAACCTAAAATCCAGGCAGGAACAATCGCCCGACACTTGGAACTTCTCAGTGACGGTTATATGCAAAGCATACGTGAGATACGCAAGTATTACACGAAAATATGGAAGGATGTACCGGCGGAAAAGCTATCGAGCCTTGGTGCCATCTTGCTGTTCGAATACAATCTACGGAACTTTGCCTACGAGCTGATTCACCATCATAAAAGTTCGATGAAGACAATCGAGCCCGGCCTGGTTGAACGCCTTGGTAAAGGAATAGACGACTGGGCTGCTGCAGATACCTACGCTCAGTACATCGTAGGTCCGGCATGGCTGAACCGTCGAATCCCCGATTCGATGCTTCTGACTTGGGCGAAGTCGAGCGATTTCTGGCGCAGACGTGTAGCATTGGTGAGTACAATATACCTCAATGGTGATGTTAAGCGGATGCTTCGATTCAGTAAGATGATGGTCGAGGATCATGAGGACATGATCGTCAAAGCGCTGTCGTGGGTACTCAGAAAGATGATCAAATACGATCGCCCTGCTGTGGAGAAGTTCCTGAAGGATCACGATATGAAGCTTGCAGCCCGGGTAAAGCGAGAAGTGCGAAACAAGCTCGAGACGGGGCTGAAGACACCCAAAAAGGAAATGGCCCAGTAGCCGCGTGTTGATGATAAATTATCCCTATTCCTAACCATAACCCAAAAGAATTCCAACTTTTACCTTCGATAAAATCCGTCTTTTTTTCGATAATGGTTGACACGTAAAAAGCGAACACCAAACTGTGCAACCAAAACAGTTACCGGATTCAAATACCGGCGGTGTTTGAAAGCCAAAATCCGGAAATTGTGAAGACAAGCGATTTCCCGATGCGGCATGGACTTATGCTCCTCATCGGCAAATCGTAAAATCTACCCGGAACGGAGGATACCGATGGCAAAGAAAGTAACCATTTTTGGAGCGGGTCTGGTCGTAAAGCCTATGGTCGATTACCTCGCGAAAAACGGTTTTGAAGTCGTGATCGCAAGCAGAACCCTTTCTAAAGCGGAAAAACTGGCTGCACCACACGAGAAGGCTACTGCAATTCAATTTGTTGCGAATGACATGGAACAGATGGCAGATCTGATCAAGGAAAGTGATCTGGTAGTGAGTCTTCTGCCTGCCACACTGCACGTGGAAGTTGCGAAGAAGTGTATCGAACTCAAGACCAATATGGTGACTACTTCGTATATCAGCCCTCAGATGCGCGAACTGGATGCCGCTGCAAAAGAAGCCGGCATTATGATCCTGAACGAAATCGGCGTGGATCCCGGCATCGACCACATGTCCGCGATGAAGATTTTCCACGAAGTGGAAGAAAAGGGCGGCAAGATCGTATCCTTCATGTCCTACTGTGGCGGACTTCCCGCACACCAAGACAACACCAATCCCTGGGGATACAAATTCAGCTGGGCGCCCAAGGGCGTTCTCAAGGCTGCCGGTAATAATGCACGTTATATGAAAGACGGCAAGATTATCGAAGTCCCCGGCAAGAACCTCTTCAGCCACTACTGGTTCCTCGATGTCGAGGGAGCCGGCACGTTCGAAGCGTATGTCAATCGCGATTCCCTTCCTTATATTGACCTCTACAGTCTCAAAGACGTCCGCACCATGTACCGTGGTACCCTGCGTAACGTCAGTCATTGCGACACATGGTTCATCCTTTCGCAGATGGGATTCTTCAACGATGACGATTATTATAACAACCTGAGCGGCACCGTTCAGGAATTCGTGCTCGAGAAAGTCCTCGGCGCATCGAAAGACGCATGCCTCAAAGAAGAAATCGTCAAGCGCTACGGTATCCTCGAAAACAGCGTTATCCTGAAGAAATTCGAATGGCTCGGAATCATCGGCGATACTCCGATGCCGATTAAAGAAGGCTCGGCGGTTGATGTTCTCACCGCGCTGATGCTTGAAAAGATGTCTTACGATAAGGGCGAACGCGATCTACTGGTGCTCCACCACGAATTCGTGGCCGCATTTGGCGATAAAGAACAGCGCATTACCTCTACGATGATCGATACCGGTATCGAGAACGGCGACAGCTCCATGTCCCGCACAGTCTCCCTTCCGGCAGCAATCGCGGTGCGCTACATTCTCGAAGGAAAGTTCTTCGTCCCGGGCGTCCATATGCCCGTAATGCCGGAAGTCTACCTTCCAGTTCTGGAAGAACTCGGCAATCTGGATATCAAGGTGATCGAACGATTTTATGATTGATCGATTCGCTCAATATAGTTTCTGAACAGGGTGCATCGCGTGGTTTTTCGCCATGCGATGCACGTTGTCCATGGGGTGAAATTCGTAACAAAGTGAGTGGAGTCTGTACATGAAAAAACTTGGAATACTTAGAGAAACCAAGAATCAATGGGAAGCACGAGTACCCCTGAATCCGCAGGCAGTCAAAGAGCTGATCGATCAAGGATATCAAGTCGTTGTGCAACCCTCCGAACTACGTATTTACAAAGACAATCAATATCAAGCCGTTGGCGCAACTATCTCCGATGATCTTTCCCTGTGTGACCTGATCATTGGCGTGAAAGAGATCAAGATCCCGGATATGGTTCCCGGAAAACCGCATATGTTCTTCTCGCACACCATTAAGGGACAGGACTACAACATGCCCATGCTGCGCGAATTCATGGACGCAAAATGCTCGATCCTGGACTACGAGCGCATCGTCGACGAGCAGAATCGTCGTCTGGTATTCTTTGGCAAGTTCGCCGGTAACGCCGGAATGGTCGATACGCTGTGGGCTGTCGGTAGACGCCTGGAAGAGCATTACGGACTGAAGACCCCGCTGTCTGAAGTCAAACGCGCATTCGAATACGAGCGTGTGTCCGATGCCGTCGAGCACCTTCGTAAGCTTGGCGAAGAGATCAAGCGCGACGGGCTTCCCAAAGAGATCGGTCCTCTGGTTATCTTCCAACTCGGTTACGGTCATGTAGCCTCCGGCTGCCGTGAAATCATCTCGGAAATGCCGATCGAAGAGATCGATCCTGATGATCTTGGCATGCTCGATACAGCTTACAAAAATGACCGTATCTACCTCGCGGTGTTCAAGGAAAAACACTTGGTGCAGCGCAAGGATGACGGCTCATTCGATCTGATGGACTATTTCAAGAACGGTCCCCAGTACGAATCGAAGATGAAGCCGTACCTGCCATATTGCTCGATCTACATGAACGCCATCTACTGGGCTCCGGGATACCCCGTGTTCCTGACCAAGGCCGATATCGCCGAGCTCCAGAAGAGTGGCGGTAAGATGATCGCGATCGGCGATATCACCTGCGACATCGAAGGTTCCATCGAAGCAACCGTGAAAGCCACTTATCCAGATAACCCTGTCTACACGTACAACGCTGTCGAAGACAAATTCGAAGACGGCTACATGGGTAACGGTGTTACCATCTGCGCAGTAGATAACCTTCCCTGCGAATTCTCTATGGAGGCTTCCGATGGCTTCACGAGAGCACTGCTTCCTTTCATGAAGGCGATGCTGGACAACGATTGGTCCAAGCCCATCGAGGAATCAGACCTGCCATACCCGATAAAAAAATCGATCATCATACATCAAGGTAAACTGGAACCCGAATACAAATACATCGGCGAGTTCCTGAAATAAGGAGTTCCGCATGCAAAGCCAATGCACTATCGGAAACTTCGGTGACGATGTACGCTCAGACTGCCGCGTTACGCTCGAAATCAGAGACAACGGTGGCCGGGAAATCGTTATCGAAAGCAAGGTCAAAGCGCTCTTTGGCAAATCGATCCAGAAGCTCACAGAAGATATTCTGGACTTCTACAAGATCGAAAATGCCTACCTCAAAATCGATGACGCTGGCGCACTCGATTACGTAATCAGCGCCCGTATCGAAGCCGCAATCAAGAAATGCATCGACACGAAGGAAGAATTCCTGCTCGACGCACTTCCGCAAAATACTAACCTCACCCGCCGGGATCAATTCCGCCGCGCTCGTCTCTATCTTCCGGGTAACACCCCCAAGCTGGCGATCAACGCTGGAATCCATCAGCCCGATGGCATCATCCTGGACCTGGAAGATTCAGTTGCGCCCCCCAAGAAATACGAAGCACGTTTCGTCGTGCGCAATTCGCTGCGTAATGTTGATTTCTACGGCGCAGAGCGTATGGTGCGCATCAACCAGCTTCCCATGGGGTTGGAAGACATCGAGCTCATCGTACCCCACGGCGTGAACCTGATTCTGCTTCCCAAATGCGAGGAAGCGAGCCAGATCCATGATGTGGTCGCGAAGATTCACGACGTCCAGAAGGATAAAGAAAAAGCATCGAATATCTGGATCATGCCCATCATCGAATCGGCGAAGGGTGTGATGAATGCTTACCAGATCGCATCCGCGTCACCGCAGGTGGTCGCGCTGGCGATCGGACTGGAAGACTACACGGCCGACCTCGGCACGCAACGCACCGAAGAGGGAAAAGAGACCTACTTCGCACGCTGCATGCTGGTCAACGCAGCCCGGGCAGCCGGTATCCAGGCGATCGATTCTGTCTATTCCGATATCGATAACATGGATGGCCTGAACCACTTCGCTACCGAGGGCAAGTCGCTCGGATTCGAAGGCATGGGCTGTATCCATCCGCGCCAGATCCCGGTGATCAACGCTGCTTACGCACCAGAAGAGAAAGAAATCGCGAAAGCAAAACGAATCGTGAAGGCGTTCCACGAAGCGGAAGAGAAGGGACTCGGCGTTGTCGCGCTCGGTTCCAAGATGATCGATCCGCCGGTCGTCAAACGTGCTCAGAAAACTATCACGCTGGCGATCAAATCGGGCCTCCTCGCGGAGGACTGGAGGGACCATGAGTAAAGAAGTCAAAAACGCAGTCGGAAGGATGATTCCGGAAGAGATAAACGGCAAGCCGGTTGTTCCTTTCATGGGCGTAGGCAAGTATCGCCCCACCGGACGCAAAGCCGCACCACCCATCGCTACCTGCATGGACTACCCCGCAGATGGCGACAAACGCGTGAAGGATATCAAAGAAGCGCTGGTCAAGTCAGGCATCAAAGACGGCATGACCATCTCCACTCATCATCACTTCCGCAACGGCGACCTGGTGGCCAATCAGGTCTTCCACGCAGCACACGAACTGGGCATCAAGGACCTCGTATGGTTTCCGTCCGCATCGTTCCCCTGCCACAGTGAGCTACTTCCCTACCTGGAGGACGGCACCATTCACCACATCGAAGGCAGCATGAACGGCCCGTTGGGTAAGTTCACCTCGCAAGGCAAGATGCGCGGAACCGGCGTTCTTCGTTCTCACGGTGGACGCTACCAAGCAGTTCAGGACGGCGAAGTTCATATCGACATCGCTTTTATCGCTGCGCCGACGGCTGATTTTTTCGGTAACGCAAACGCTGTTACCGGCCCTTCGGCATGCGGTCTGCTGGGATTCGCACTGGCCGATTCACAGTATGCGGATCGCGTTGTAGTGGTTACCGACAACCTCGTTCCCTTCCCCTGCACACCGTGGCAGATCCAGGGCAACTACGTAGATTTCGTAGTTGAGATGGACAAGGTCGGTATCCCGGAGAAGATCGTCTCCGGCACCACCCAGATCACCCGTAGCCCTGACCGTCTCTACATCGCCGAGCTGACAGCGAAGTTCTGTGAAGCAGCCGGACTGATCAAAGACGGCTTCAGCTTCCAGGCTGGCGCTGGTGGAACCGCCCTTTCTATCGGTATCTACTTCTCCGAGATCCTCAAGCGGAAAGGTATGAAAGGTGGATTCGCACGCGGCGGCAGCAACAAATACCTGGTTCAGATGCTCGAAGAAGGGCTCATCACGCACATTCTGGACGGCCAGACTTTCGATCTCGAAGGCGTCCGCTCCATGCGCGAGAACCCGACGCACGTCTGGACAAGCCCATTCACCAGCTATAACTACCACGGCAAAGGCAACTTCGCCAGCATGGTGGATATCGTCATCCTGGGCGCAACCGAAGTTGACGTTAATTTCAACGCCAACGTCGTGACCCATTCCGACGGCTATCTGCTGCATGGTATAGGTGGTTGGCAGAACTGCCTCTTCAGCAAGAACGTGATCCTTCCCATCCCGCTTTTCCGCGATCGTATCCCCGTCATTCGTGACGAGGTTACCACCATCTGCGGTCCGGGCGAACTGATCGATATCATCGTTACCGAACGCGGTATCGCGATCAATCCACGCCGAAAAGACCTCATCGAAGCGACCAAGGATTCCGGCCTTCCCATCAAGACCATTGAGGAACTGAAGGAAGAAGCCGAGGCGATCTGCGGTAAGGCCGAAATGCCAACGCTCGGGCAGAAGGTTGTCGCGGCGATCAAGTGGGTCGATGGAACCGTGATCGACGTTGTCAGAGAAGTGAAGTAGGGACCCTCACCCCGGCCCTCTACCGTATACGGGTGAGGGTGATTATGAACTCAAAGCACTAAAAATATAGAATCTTCGGAGGAAACTATGGCGAATATGACAATCGTACTGATGCCTGGCGACGGCATCGGCAAAATCGTACTTCCGGAAGCAATCCGCGTACTTGAAGCGGCTGATTTCCGCGCGTCGTACGTCCACGCCGACATCGGCTGGGAATTCTGGTGCAAGGAAGGAAATCCCCTTCCGCAGCGTACAATCGATCTGCTCAAAGAGCACAAGATCAGCCTTTTCGGCGCAATCACGTCAAAGCCCAAATCAGATGCAGCAAAGGAACTCGCTCCCGAGCTTCAGGATAAGGGTTACGTCTATTATAGCCCCATCGTCGGTCTTCGTCAGCACTTCGACCTGGATATCTGTCTGCGTCCGTGCAAGACCTTCAAGGGTAATCCGCTCAACTTCATCCGCAAGGGTGCCAACGACACCATCGAAGAGCCTGAAGTAGATGTGGCGATCTTCCGCCAGAACACCGAAGGCCTTTACGGCGGCGTAGAATGGACCAACCCCGGCGACCAGGTCTATGACGCACTGATGACCCACCCGAAATTCAGCAAGAACTTCGGCTGGAGCCCACGCGAAGAGCTGGCTGTCTCCACTCGTATTTTCACAAAGAAATACTCCGAACGCATCATCCGCGCTGCTTTCGAGCACGCCGATAAATTTGGTTACAAGTCGGTTACCCTCTGCGAAAAGCCGAATGTAATACGTGAAACATCCGGCATGATGCTCGCGCTCAGCAAAGAAATTCAGAAGGAATATCCGCATATCGCCCTCTGGAACACCAACATCGACGCTCAGATGATGTGGCTGACCAAGAACCCGGAAGATTACGGTGTAATCGTAGCCGGAAACATGTTCGGCGACATCGTGTCCGACGGTTTCGCAGGTCTGGTTGGCGGACTCGGCTTCGCTTGCAGCGCAAACATCGGCAAGGAAGTGGCGGTTTTCGAACCTACCCATGGTTCTGCTCCTAAATACGCTGAATACAAGACCCCGATCGTCAATCCGATCGCGATGGTCCTTTCCGCATGTATGATGCTCGACCACATCGGCGAAACCGAAAAAGCCACCCGCATTCGCAATGCTGTGGCAGCAGTAGTGGAAGAGGGCAAGGTTCGCACATACGATATGCTCAAGATGAAGGGTACGCCCGAAGTCGTAGAGCGCGGCGCCGCATCGACCATGCAGGTTACCGACGCCATCATCGAGAAACTGAAATAGTTCTTTGATAACAGCACATAGGGGGGACTCGGAAGAGTCCCTCTGTGCATATGGAGACAAGCTTCCAATTGCTGAAAATCAATGGGGTGAGAACAATAGAAGGAGAACATACCATGGAACAATATTTCAGAAGAGTGTTCGACAAAGTGCTCTCAAAGATCGAAAGCGAAGAGATTCGCGAGAAGACCGTTGAGTGCTTTGTCATCGCAGCGAAGGAAGGCGGCTGGGAGAAACCCGAAGATATCGAGAAAATCCCGTTTACGCTGCTCACAGAGACGAAAGGAATCAACTTTATCGAACATACCATGGCGGTCACTGAAGGCGCTGTAGGGCTCGCAAAGGCCATTACAGAGAACTACCGCAAGATGCCCTATACCCTGAACATGGATTTCCTGCTCGCTGGCGGACTGCTGCACGATGTCGGCAAGCTCAAAGAGATCGAATGCGTCGATGGCACCTATCGCAAGAGCTATAACGGCAAGTGCACACGTCATCCGATTTCAGGCGCTATCCTCGCTGACCGCGTAGGACTTCCCGAAGAGATCGTCAATATCATCGCCAATCACGCCAAGGAAGGTGATGGACGTCCGCAACGCATCGAAACGGTTCTTATCCATCAGGCCGATTTCGCGACATTCGACCCCATGGTCATGATGACCAAAGGTCTGTTGATCGGAGAATAATTGCGTCTGTACTCAGAGTGTCACCCTGAGCGGAGTCGAAGGGCACTCTGGATGAATTAACTTGCGGTATCCTTTTACTCCGCTCAGGATGAAACGCAAGTTGCATAAGGAGTTACAATGACCATAATAGAAAAGATTCTCGCAAACCACTCCGATAAAGACGTGGTTAAGCCGAATGATATCGTCGATATCCTGATCGACGTACGTGCCGCGCGCGACTTCGGTGGCGCTAACGTGGTGAAGAATCTGGAAAGCGCCGGCCTCACCGTCGATGATCCCAAGAAGACCTTCTTCACCTTCGACTGCAACCCGACCGGTTCTGATCAGAAATACGCCGCCAATCAGCAGTATTGCCGCCTCTATGCACGCGATAATGATATCAAGGTCTATGATATCGACGCAGGTATCGGTACCCACCTCGTGATTGAGAAAGGACTCGCCTACCCGGGTTCAACCGTCGTTTCCACCGACTCCCATGCCAACATCCTCGGCGCTGTCGGCGCTTTCGGCCAGGGTATGGGTGATCGCGACATCGCGGCTGCCTGGGCACACGGAAAGGTGTGGTTCAAGGTTCCCGCATCGATCAAGCTCAACTTCACGGGCGAACGCCCCGATAATATCGACGCCAAAGACATCGTCCTCAACCTGCTCGCTCACTTCGGCGCAAACACCCTCCTGGGTTACTCCGTCGAATTGTACGGCGAGGCAATTGATGAACTGACGCTCGACGAGCGTATCACCATCAGCTCAATGGCCACTGAGATGGGCGCAATTATTGTGCTCTTCCCGCCGAGCCAGGAAATCATCGACTACTTCAGAGAACGTACCGAAACGCCGTTCGAGCCCGTCTTTGCTGACGCGGACGCGAAGTATGACAATGAGCTGACACTCGATATCTCCAAGTTTGTACCCATGACTTCCCGCCCGGGACACCCGGAAGACGCGGTGATGGTTTCCGAAGCCAAGCAGGAGAAGATCGATTCCGCCTTTATCGGTAGCTGCACCAACGGACGTATCGAAGACCTTCGCATCGCCGCGAAGATCCTCGAGGGCCGCAAAGTGGCTCCGGGCGTCGTTCTCAAGATCGTCCCGGCCACAAACGACATCTGGACTCAGGCTCTCTATGAAGGCCTCCTGAAGACCTTCAAAGAAGCTGGCGCGCTGATCGGAAACGCTGGTTGCGCTGGTTGCGCGGCAGGGCAGATCGGCCAGAACGGACCGGGAGAAGTGACCATCAGCACCGGTAACCGCAACTTCGCAGGCAAGCAGGGTAAGGGAAAGGTCTATCTGGCATCTCCCGCCGTGGTAGCCGCTTCCGCAGTCGCAGGATACGTGACCACCCCGGACGCAATTCCAGACAAGCCGGCACTCTTCTCTGCACGCGAGAAAGCAGAAACCGAAGTTGTCGAGAAAGCAGCATCCGAAGCGAAACCGTCCGTGGTTGAAGGCAAGGTATGGCTGATTATGCATGACAACATCGATACCGATATGATCTACCACAATCGCTACCTCACCATCACCGACATCGCGCAGATGGGACAGTACACCTTCGATAACCTCGAAGGCTGGGAAGATTTCGCGAAGAAAGCCGAACCGGGCGATATCGTGATCACAGCGAAGAATTTCGGCGCTGGAAGCTCCCGTCAGCAGGCTGTGGATTGCTTCAAGTCGCTGGGCGTGCAGGCCGTGCTGGCAAACTCCTTTGGCGCAATCTACGAGCGCAACGCCATCAACGCCGCGTTCCCGGTACTCACATATGATTCGATCGAAGCGCTGGGGCTCAAAGACCGCGACATGATCAAGGTCGATTTCGAAACCGGTATTCTTACCAACCTCGAGAATGGCAAAACTGTTCAGATCACGCCGTTCTACGATGTTCAGATGGAAATCTATCAGCGGGGCGGTCTGCTTTAGAGACCCTCGCCCGACAAAAAAGGGGAAATCATGGCAACATTCATCGAGAAAGTTCTCGGAGCAAAGAAAGGCGCAATCGTCTTCAAGAAACCGGATATCGTGCTTTCCCACGATAATACAGCCAGTATCGAAAAGACCTTCCGCAAGATGGGCGGTGAGCACGTGGCAGATCCGAATCAGCCGCTTATCGTGCTCGATCACAACGCGCCTCCCACAAACAGCAAGCTCGCCAACGACTACCAGCGCATCCGCGATTTCGTCAACGAAGAGGGAATCAAGCGCTTCCACGACGTCGGCGACGGAATATGTCACCAGATCATGAGCTACTACGCACGCCCTGGCAACATCGTCGTGGGCAGCGATAGCCACACATCGACCGCAGGCGCATTCAACGCGCTGGCAGCCGGTATCGACCGCACCGAAACCGCCGGTATCTGGAAACAGGGCGAGACCTGGTTCCGCGTACCGGAATCGATCAAGATCACGTTGCACAACCAGCTTCCCGAAAACGTCACCGCCAAGGATCTGGCGCTGTGGATCATCGGTATGTACGGCTCCAGTGGCGCCGACTACATGTCCATCGAGTACCACGGCGAGGGCGTCAAGACCCTCTCCATCTCCGAGCGAATGACCCTCTCCAATCTCGCCTCCGAAATGGGTGCCAAGAACGCCGTATTCCCGGCGGACGAAGTACTCGAGGCGTTTCTGGGTGAGAAGGTGGAAGGCGTCTGGGCAGACGATGAAGCCGATTATTTCCGCGAAGTGGAGATCGATCTGGCGAAGGTCTTCCCGGTCCTGGCATGCCCACATCATGTGGATAACGTAAAGGGTATCGCGGAAGTGGCGGGAACGCCGATCCAGCAAGCGTTGGTAGGAACCTGCACCAATGGCCGGCTCGACGACCTTCAGGCCGCGGCAGCCGTGCTCAAGGGTAAGAAGATCCCGGCAAGCGTCCAACTGCTGGTCATTCCCGCATCCAAGGCGATCTACCTGGATGCGATGAAAGACGGTACCATCGAGACGCTTATCAATGCAGGTGCCAACATCCTGTCGCCCTCATGCGGTCCCTGCCTGGGCACCGGTCAGGGCATTCCTGCTGACGGCATCAACGTGATCTCCACCGCGAACCGCAACTTCCTCGGCCGCATGGGAAACAAAGCCGCCAGTATCTACCTCGGCTCGCCCGTGACCGTGGCAGTCTCCGCGCTCAACGGAAAGATCACCGATCCGCGCGCTGTGGCAGGCGACGAACAGTACGCCTACAAACAGCAGCAGAGCGCTACCACCGTGGTTGCCGATGACGACAATCGTCGCATCGACGGAGCCTGGAACTACACCGATGTCGATAACCTCAACACCGACCAGATGTTTGCCGGAAACCTCACCTACAACATCAACAGCTCCGAACCGGACAAGGTCGCGCAGCACCTCTTCAAGGGCTTCGACGACAACTTCGCCGAACGCGTGCAGCAGGGCGATATCATCCTCGCGGGTGAAAACTTCGGCTGCGGGTCATCGCGTGAGCATCCGTCCGTCGGACTCGCCTACGCGGGTGTGAAAGCGGTTATCGTGAAATCGGTAGCGCGCATCTTCTTCCGCTCGGCGATCAATCAGGGCCTGCCGATCATCGTGCTGCCCGAGGCTGTGGATGCCTACAAGCCCGGCGACAAAGTCGACATCGACTTCGAGAAAGGCTCGATCACCATCGCAGACAAACAGCTCAGTTTCGCGCCGCTCCCCGAAAAGCTGATGGACGTCATCAGAATGAAGGGCCTCGTGAACTGGATCAAGAATAATTAGGGGAAACTCACCCCATACCCCTCTCTTTGCAAAAAGAGAGGGGCTTTTTTTTGCGCAACGTCCCTAACTTTCACCTGAATACCCAAATCCGAGCACCATCCTCTCTGAATCCCCTCTTCCTCTATCCTATATCACGACCGGCATGGCTCATCATCCTCTCTGCCCCCCCTCTTTTTTCACAAAGAGGGGGCAGGGGGAGTTTCTCTTGACACATCGACACACAATAACTAAATCAGTTAATTCATCTTGAGGAGTTCAATATGATCTATCAGTCATTAGTTACCCCATTAGGACTAATTGTCAGCACCATAGGAGCAGTATTTCTAATAAACAAGGAATCCTCTCTCGTAGAGGCTGCAATTCAATCATTCAAACTAATTGAAGAAAATATGACTTAGGATAAAATTGGACCCGAATATTGGTTTCCAAAAAGTTGGGAGGAGAAGTTCAGAGAACCGACCAGAAGATGTAATAAACGCATTAATTTGGGAACAGTCCTTCTCTTTGTCGGCTTCTTAATTCAGGCCATACCGCCACTATGTTCTGTATTATGTCCAGTATTCGGGAATAGTTAAATGGAATTTCAAACTCACCCCAAACCCCTCTCTTCGTCTGAATAGTGGGGCTTAAAAGACCAGCCATGCACGGCTACCAACCTTTCTTTCCCCCCTCTATATTGCAAAGAGGGGGCTAGGGGGAGTTATTCGTATTTACAACCGTACCGACATGAAGGAGCGACGCAGGTTGCTTCGAAAGAATCAGACTCCTGAAGAGGATATCATTTGGAAAGCTCTGCGAAATCACAGGTTCTTTGGGATCAAATTCTATCGGCAATTCAGTATTGGATTTTATGTCGCGGATTTCTATGCTCCAAGCCACAAGCTTGTGATTGAGATCGACGGCAAACAACATGAAACGGTTGAAGGAAAGACATACGATGAAGTACGGACAGAGACGATTAACAGTATGAATATCAGAATATTGCGATTCGGTAATCATGAAATCAAGCTTGATCTTGATCGGGTTATGCGAACAATTACTGATGAGTTAGGATTTTAAACTCACCCCAAACCCCTCTCTTTGGAAAAAGATAGGGACTTAAAATGCCATTAGCATAGAGCTTACGATCTCTCTACTCCCCCTCTTTCATCAAAGAGGGGGTGGGGGGAGTTTCCCAATACGATTTATCTTGACGATTGTAATCAATATGCAATGCTACCGAAATCACATCAAAGGAGTACACTATGCCACTAACCAAGCGTCTCAGTGCGGAAATGTTCGGAACTTTCTGGCTTGTCCTCGGCGGTTGCGGAAGCGCAGTGCTTGCCGCAGCGTTCCCCAATGTCGGAATCGGGCTTTTGGGTGTGTCGCTCGCATTCGGTCTTACGGTGTTGACCATGGCTTTCGCCATCGGGCATATCTCCGGTTGTCACCTCAATCCCGCAGTATCGATCGGACTATGGGCCGGTGGTCGTTTTCCGGGTAAAGAAGTGCTTCCTTACATCATCGCGCAGGTCATTGGCGGCGCGATCGGTGGCGGTATTCTCTATCTGATCGCCTCGGGCAGCGCCGGCTTCAGCCTGGACGGCGGATTCGCCTCCAATGGCTTCGGAGAGCATTCACCGGGCGGATATACGATGTTTTCAGCCCTTGTTTGTGAAGTCGTGATGACCATGATGTTCCTGCTGATTATCATGGGTGCAACGGACAAACGCGCTCCGGCGGGTTTTGCCCCCATCGCGATCGGTCTCGGACTTACCCTCATCCATCTTATCAGCATTCCCGTGACAAACACGTCCGTTAACCCCGCTCGCAGCATGGGCGTAGCCATTTACGCAGGTGGCTGGGCGATCCAGCAGCTGTGGTTCTTCTGGGTGTTCCCGATTATCGGCGGAGCCCTTGGAGGATTTCTGTATCGCGCGATTGGGAAAGAAAAGTAGATTATTGATTTACGCCCATCCAACTCCTCTCGTGAAAACTGAGAAGGGCTGGGTGGGCATATATTTATGAGGTAAATGATTACATGCGAATCAGAAACGCTGTCAGCTCAGATTTGGAAGCTATCTACAGGCTCGAGATGGATTCGTTCAGCGAGGCTGTGCAGGATTCTTTCGATACGATCAGAGACCGATTCCTTGAGTATCCCGAAGGTATGTTCGTTGTCGAAAACAACGGCAAGGTCGTAGGCAGCATCATTACTGCCTGCCTGGATGAGCTCGATCTCGTTTCAAGCAATGACCTGAAGAACATGAAGATACACCATGCAGACGGCAAGCTCCTGGTCATCCTGTCACTGATGGTATCACGTACATGCCACGGAAAAGGCTACGGCACCTTGTTGATCAAGCATATCATCAAATACGCGATGCACAACCGCAAATTCGCTATTGTCCTGATGTGCCGCGAAAACTTGATACCTTACTACAGAAAACTCAATTTCAAACTGCTCAAGAAATCATCATCAGTTAAGGGTGGAAAGACTTGGTATGAGATGATCCTGAAACTCAACCGGGAGATTGCAATAGCTTCTAAAAAAGCGCACAAAGAGCCAAAACTCTATCCAGCCTGGGAATTCCCGATACCGCATATCCCTTGATACTAAAATCGATATTTTAATTCTGGAGTCTCTTGGCAAACGACACAAGTAGCATTTCATGCGTGATACGGATACGGTACCGAGTCAGAAACCCCAAAACAGGAGTACCGTATGCCTGATGTGCCCCATGATGAACCTGGCCGCCACGATCTTCTACGACGGCTTCACAATCGATTTTGTCCCAAACTGGTAGATTCGAGATAATAGATTACACTGCTTCATGGGGAAGCCCAGAGCGTCCCCTTTTCCATTCCCCAGAAGCCGTCATGTAACGAATCACTTGACACGATACCCATTGTGAACTGTCTTTTGCAGGTAATTCACAGGAGGAGCAACTAAATCCAACACCACGTATCACAAACCTATTCTACAACGAAGGAGAAGCTATGCCCACAGCATGTGAGAAGATGAGAACTATGTCCGGCGGAAAAGTACTTGATGTCGCCACAGGCGGAGGTGAATTTATCCGGGTACTGATGAGACTTTTACAGGATTGCACCAAGTTCGTAGGAATCGACAGCTCGGATCGCCAGTTTGAGGCTGCTGCCAAAGCATTCGGCGAAGAACCGGTGTCGTTCGAGACTATGGACGCATCGAATCTGACCTATGATGACGAATCCTTCGATACCGTAGCCATCTCGAACTCACTTCACCACCTGCCTGATCGTGACAGAGTGCTGGCCGAAATGATGCGCGTATTGCGCCCAGACGGTAACTTCATCGTGCGCGAAATGGTTTGCGATCTCGATCCCACACCGTCCCAGCAAAATCACATCGACCTGCATCACTGGTGGGCCAAGATCGATATGATCCGTGGAATTCACCACACCGAAACCTACACGCGTGACCTGCTAGATGAAATCATCAACGCCTTGCCGCTCCGAAATGTTGAGTCCTATCCCTTCACCTTTCCAGTCGAAGATCCACACCAACCGGAAATGATCGAGCACCTGCTATCTATGATCGATCCGTACGTTGAGCGCATCAGAGAACATCCTGATTACCCGTCGCTCAAAGAACAGGGAGAGCAACTGAAATCACGCCTGAGCGAGCATGGTTACGCTCCCGCTACGATGATCTTCTATATCGGAACAAAATAACCTGTAACTCCAGACAATCTCCTGGGCACCTGCGGCGACAACAAGAATAAGTAGAAGAACTGCATAGCGTAGTTTCATAATCCACCTCCAATGGTTAAATGGAGAAAGATTATTCTCATTCTGCAATATTAATTTCAATTGCAGCTATGTAGCCTGGATTGAAGCAAGCAGGTCGATCATCTCCTGTGGAATACGCATGGGTTTCTGTGTCTCGAAGTCGTAAAGACACCATTTTGTTATCGATTTAGTGTATATGCGATCTGTCCCGGCATTTCGTATCTCAACGGTGCGGAAGCTGAGATATCCATCGAATTTCTCGATCCAGGTTGCAACCTTGAGCTTGTCGCCAAGAAAAGCAGGACGCTTGTAATCGATCTGATGACTCTTGACGACCCATCCGTACTCGCGAGAGAGTTCTTTGCTCAGTACATCGCACCAGTGAGCCTTCGAGACATCCTGCACCCATTGCAGATAGCGGACATTGTTGACGTGGCCCTGCTCATCTATATCATCTTGCGTAACAATCAATTCCATTTCGTAGTAATTCATGTTTCATTCCTTTTCTCTGCCAGATAGACCATGGTACCGTTGGCATCCACCTCAAGTATATCATAGCGAACAATTTCGAATCCGGCTGATTTTATCTCGGACAGGATTGCATCGCTATCACCTATATAACGGAGCGCATGACCATTCCGGCAGAGGCAGTTATCGACGATATCGAACTGCTCGTGCAGTATATCTTCTATAGGACCACACATCGTGATGCCGGCAAACAATCCTCCCAGCTTCAGCACACGCCATACTTCCCCTATCGTTGCTGCCCTGTCGTCACCAATGATGCAATGCAACAGACATGCGTCAAGCACGAGATCAATGGAGCTGTCTTCGAATGGCAGCTCACGAACATCGCCACAATGCAACTCGATGGCCACACCTTCTTTAACAGCATTCTGACGTCCCCAATCAATTGCCGTAGGCGAGATATCAATCCCACTGAGATTGAAGCCCTTCCGTGCGAAATGTATCGCCAATTCCGCTGCACCACAGCCCAACTCCACTATCTTCGAGCCTTCCGGTAACACGACATCGCGAAGAATCTTCTCAAACTGCTCGATCTGCTCCTGTTTCTCCTGCGTCGTTCCCCAACCCATGCGATCATCTTTCTGCCGCAACTCCCGATACTGCCGCTCATGGGCACTGTAATCAACGTTCATCGTATCCTCTCATGGTATCCTATCGTTAGCTCTGTTCACATTCCACGTCAGTAACCTTGCAAAATTGCATCAGTCAAACAAAATTTCCTCCTATAGTCAATAGAGAAAACACAAGACCGAACTATATACCGTAGTTATTATCGCCTCAAACACCGCCCACTTGCAATTTTGCAATTGACATAATGCAATTAATTCGCATCTTGTTTGTTCTATCGGAGGACGCATGATTCAAGAAATTGTGAACCGCTTTGAAAAGGTGATAGGAGAGGTCAGTGCTTTCAGCGACGAATTCAACAAACTGTATGAAATCGCATCGACTGAGCTCGAAAAATTTATGGCAGATGTGTATGTAGCCAAGGGCAAGCTCATTAAGAGCGGCTATCATGAAGCCGATCCTATATTTGACGAACTTGCCGAGCAAGCCGGGAGGTTCAATCTCATTTCATTGCGCGGATTCGTGTTCATGCAAAAGGGGAATGCAGCCAGCTTGTGTGGCCGACATGAGATAGCCCATGAGCTGTTGATTCAGGCATTGTCCCTGATGGATCCGGAAGAGGAGAACATCGTTGCCCGTATTCATCAATCGTTGGGCTATACCAAGATGTCGCTGCGAAAATATCAGGAAGCGGAAACAGAACTTCTGACCGGTCTCCGCATGTTCAGTCAGCAACATGATGACCTACGAGTAGCTATCGCAATGATGACAATCGGTCAACTCTACCTCAGGCAGGGGCAATACATCGACGCGCGTGAACACCTGATAGAGGCGATCACATTTTTCAGGAAAACGGGTCGTACCGAACACCTCAACATCGCGCTGCACGATTATGGGCTTTTTCTGCTCAATACTTATGACCAGGAAAACGCGGTCGCAGTATTCAAGGAGATCATCGAAAGCTTTGGCAAAACAGGCTCGGGAGTTCGACAGGGAATGGCTTATTTCAATCTTGCACTGTCATATCAGCGTCTTCAGAAGTACGAAGAGGCCGAGAAATACTACCTGCAAGCTCTCACGATGTTGCAATCGCTCAATAATAAGCTCTATTTCCGCAAAATACATAACAATCTCGCGCTTACATATGGACAGTCAGGAAAGAACGACCTGGCTATAAAGCATTTCAAAATAGCCTACGATATAGCCTGCGAGCAGGATAGTGTCCTTCCAAAATACACGATCCTTATCAACATCATTCACTACAGACTGCTGAACAACCAGTTTTCCAAGGGCATGCGCAAGCAGATCGATGAAGCCCTGGCATACTTCGAAGCCAATAAGGAAGATGAACTGGTGATTAAAACAAAAAAAGTCCTCGCTAGATATCACCTGCAAAAGAAAGAATATAAAACGGCTTTCGAGGTACAGAAAGATGCAACCTTGTTGACAGAGGAATTTTATGACCAGCAGCTACGAGATCAGAACCGCGATTTTCTGGAAACGTTTCAGGAGTCTATTCATCGCAGAGAGCGCATCCAGAACTTGCTCTCACCCAGCCTGCAAAGCACGGTCAAACATAACCTAATTGGTCAAAGCGCAAGTATTCGTGAAATTACCAAGATCGCTAAAAAAGCATCGAGCATACCCAACGTCAATGTTGTCATCACCGGAGAATCCGGTACTGGCAAGGAGATCATCGCGAGATTAATCCACTACAATAGCGACCGTCGCGAGAATCGTCTGCTTACAGTCAATTGCAGCGCGATCACCGAGACTCTGGCAGAGAGCGAGTTTTTCGGACATATCGCCGGATCGTTTACCGGTGCTTTGAAGGATAAAACCGGCTATTTCGAGCAGGCTGACGGCGGAACACTATTCCTCGATGAAATCGGTGATATGCCCATTGCTATTCAGGCAAAACTGCTGCGAGCCATAGAAACAGGAAAAATTACGGCTATCGGCAGCGATAAGGAGATCGACGTTGATGTACGGATCGTAGCCTCGACGAATAAAGACCTCGACCTGCTTGTACGGCAAAATCGCTTCAGACTCGACCTGCTTCACCGTATCAACACCATTCACATTCATATCCCACCGCTACGAGATCGAGACGGCGATCTTGAACTGTTGGCCGAACATTTCATCAGTGAAACGGGTAAATCACTCAAGAGAGGCGATTTGAGTATCGATAAATCGTATCTCGATGCACTGAGGAGTTATCCGTTCCCCGGAAATGTCCGGGAACTGAAAAATATTATAACACGTAGTGTAATCCTCGAGAAGTCAAACACGCTCACTGGTGATTCGCTACCCAAATTGAAATGCGAGAAGGCCACCACATCGGGCAATTTTACCGGTACGCTCAATCTCGTCCAATTGGAGAAAGAAGCCGTTTTAGGCGCATTCGAAATTGCTGAACACTCACAAAAACGAGCGGCACAGCTTTTAGGTATCACCGAAAGCACAATGAGTCGCAAGCTGATGAAATACAGGCAGTAAGTTGCATTAGTTGTAGAAGGCGTCCAGCTCCTAAGTCTTGCAGTTTTTTTGAGAGATCTTAGTTATCTGTTTTGATGTTGTCAATACACAGGAAGAACAGTCTCATTGAACCGGCTTTCGCCTTCAATAGTCGCCGAACCCAATGGAATTGGCGATGGGGATTTTCCCTCCGGTATCAATCTGATCTGCTCGACGAGTAGCGGGACGACTTTTTCATCGTCAACACGATTAGGAAACTCTCGATGCAGATAATCAAGATACAGCGCTATGTACTTGGTAAACACAATAAACGAGATATCTTCGCTGAATCCGCTAAGCTCATCGCCCATTTTAAGGCAATAGCGCGGATCTTTCCTCATCCACTGCATCAACGGTTGTCCAACCTCAAGACACTCTTCTTTCGTCGCACTGTTCGACATAGCAATCCCATCCATGCAGATATTCCAAACGATCGCGTCGTACTGATACCGTAAGAGTGGATCTGTCGATTCCAAAACCTGCTCGATATCGGCCTTATCCCAAGTGGCATAGCGATATCCTGTCGGCGCTTGGGGAGCTTCGAGAGTATACATATCGATGAATAGCGTATCTTTTCCGCTGGCTGTTGTAATCTCGTACACATCCAATAACTGTGGCGACTTGACAGGAGGATAAATGGCCCCTAGTCGTTCAAATGCTATAGGGCGGCCCTTATCGTCCACAAGGGTCTGAAAATACTCTTGCTCCCGCTTCGAACCTCCATTGTCAACCCCTTCGTTAACTCGAATGGGATTCGAAAGGCTGCGCCCATAGGTTTCGTCGTCGCTAACTCCATTAATAGGATACGCTGCATACATACAGCTATGCCCAAACGGGTGGCCTCTTCCAGTGTCTTTGATTGTAGCCTTTGTAGCGAGCTCAAGTCCGTTCGACAGCCGGTATTCATTCTGTGATTGTGCATAGATGGAGCAGGCAAACAGAAACATCATGATCAGTATGAAGTAGTAAACAGAAATTCTTCGTGCGATTTCTACCATGTGAGCACCTCCAGAAACATTGCCGAAAGCTTTCTGGTATGGCTTAACTTGTCAATATTGTTATCGAAACTTCGCGAAAGTGTAAAAAGAAGGGGAGCATAAGCTCCCCTCATTATTGAAAAGGTTCGACAGGCTACTTAACCAGCAACATCTTGTGGATGAACTGGCTCTTCTGAGTACTCATGCGTACGAAATACACGCCGCTGCCAGCATTGCCGGCGTTCCAAACAACACGATGCTCACCGGCAGACAGAACCTCGTTGTTCACCAGAGTGGCAACCTTCTGCCCACGTACGTTGAACACACTCAAGTTCACAGCGCTATCACTGGCGACACTGAACATGATGGTCGTGCTCGGATTGAACGGGTTCGGCGCATTTCCAATGAGCTGTGTCGTCATTGGAGGAATAGGCTCGTCACCAGTGGCGTAGATTTCGATATCGACTTCATTGGAAGGATCGGATTCTCCGCTGTTGTAAAGAGCCGTTACGGTGTACGTATAGTACCCGGGAGCCAACTCGAGATCATCATAGTGTGTTACTTCCGGGTCGTCAATCTGGGCTATCTCTACATCATTACGGTACACCTTGTACGCTGTCATGGTAACACCCATGGGATGTGCATCCCACGTAAGGCTGACCGATACATTGTCGCCGAGTTCCGCCTCGAGATTTTCAGGAGCCCAGAGCACTTCCACCGTACACTCTGCAGGTGTGCTTTGATCTGATACATCAGATGTGAACAAGGACTGAACCGTGTAGGAATAGTCGCCGTTGGGCAGGTTCGCATCAGTGTATTCAACCAGAGCTGGATTGTCGAGTGTTACGATCTCAGCTCCGTCACGATAAATGCGGAATCCAACGAGGCTTCGCATCGCTGGCGTATCCCAACTCACCACAACATCACTGCTGTCTGGCGTAGCCAGGACGTTACCCGGCGGTGGAAGCAGAATCGTTGCGTCAATCGTGTTCGAAGGTTCCGATTCGCCGACGGTATAATTCGCCGTGACGAAGTACTGGTAGTCACCCGCTGCCAGATCGAAGTCATCGTAAACGAAGACATCGGGAGCATTGATCTGGGCAATCTCAACGCTATCGCGATAGACAATGAATCCCAGTAATCCGCTAGCGTTTGCGGGTTCAATCCACGTAAGCTCCACCATATCCAGCGTCACATCGGCCGAAAGCCCAGTGGGAGGATTCATCACTGCGATCTGCACCAGCATTGTCTCGGTTGCGATCGATTCGCCGGCATCATACGTAGCTGTAAGCCAGTAGTTGTAGTCGCCATTCTCGAGGTCTGTGTCAGTCCATGTAAGTACGGTTCCGTTTTCCGTGGTATGGACGTCCGCGCCATCACGGTAAATCGTATAGGAGTTTGGCGTGGTCTGGTTGATTGGCAATTCCCATGTTATATCTACATCATTTCCGTTCAAGATCGTGAACGCCGGATTCTCGGGAGGCGTCACGACGGCGATAACGGCAACAGCAGGCTCAGACAGCGGAGAATTGCCTGAGGAATAGGTCGCCATAACTTCGTATGTGTAGCTTCCGTTCACCAAGTCTGTCTCGGTATATGTCGTAATTGCCGGATTGTCTATCGTTGCAATCATCGATCCATTTCGGTATAGCTGGTAGCCGGTCAGGCTGCGGTTTCTGCGCTGCGTCTGTGGGATGTTCCAGTTGAGGAGCACATCATCAATTGTCACAGTGGCCGTGAGCCCGGTCGGCGGATAAAGCACTTCAACGGTTGCTGTAACAAGATTAGACATCTGCGATTCGCCGGTTGTGTAGAGCGCACTCACTTCGTAGTCGTATGCGCCATTGGCAAGATCGATGTCGAGATAGGTGAGCGTTGCCGGGTCGTTGATATTGGCTATTTCTGCACCGTCGCGGTAGACTTTGTAGCCCAGGAAAGCACGGGTCAACCCGCCCTGTACGGCTGGAAGCTCCCACGAAAGTGTTACTTCGTCTTGCATAACCGCATATGTAAGATTCTGCGGTGGATAAAGCACCTCGACCGTAGCGGTAACGAGGTTGGACATCTGCGATTCGCCAGTCGTGTAAAGCACACTCACTTCGTAGTCGTATGCGCCATTGGCAAGATCGATGTCGAGATAGGTGAGCGTTGCCGGATCGTTGATATTGGCTATTTCTGCACCGTCGCGGTAGACGTTGTAGCCCAGGAAAGCACGGGTCAGTCCACCCTGTACGGCAGGAAGCTGCCAGGTGAGCGTCACTTCGTCCTGCATCACCGATGCTTCAAGATTCTGCGGCGGATACAGCACTTCGATTGAAGCGGTAACGAGGTTGGACATCTGCGATTCGCCGGATGTATAAAGCGCACTCACTTCGTAGTCGTATGCGCCGTTAGCGAGGTTGATGTCCGTGTATGTCAGAGCTCCGGTCACTTCGTCAATCAGAACACCGTCACGATAGATATTGTAACCAAGGAGACTACGGCCTGTCACCGGAGCCGCCCAGGTAAGCGTTACATCGTTGCTATTTACTACATCTGCCGTCAGATCCGTAGGTGGATACAGAATCTCCACATTGACGGAAGCCGTGTTGGAGGCGATGGAGAGGTTGGTATTGAACTGCGCTTTCACGTAGTAATCGTAGTCACCGTTGGCAAGCCCGGTGTCGGTGTAATTTTCCGTATTTGCTTCCAACACCGCGATAACAACATTGTTGCGATAAACCACATAGCCGGTGTATCCTGAATTAACCGGCGGGTTCCAGCTAAGGGCAGCTTCGTTATCGTTCTGGATCTGCGCTACAAGTTCCTGCGGCGGTGAGGTTATCAGAATATCCGCGACTGCCGTGTTGGATGGCGATGACTCACCTTCGGAATAAATCGCTGTGACAGCGTATACATACACGCCGTTCGGAAGTCCGATATCGGTGAAGCTGACGGTTGTTGGATCGGTCAATTCCGCTATTTCTGCGCCGTCACGATAGATCTTATAGCCGATCTGTGTTGATTCTGGTCCGGTCCAGCTCAGTTCGACATCGTTGCCGTTGACTACGGTCGCGTTCAAATTGGATGGCGCATCCAGCACCGGGTTGTAGTCGATGTCCACATGCGCGATGTTGCTAGCAGGAGAAATCCCAGTGGTGTAGAATGCCTGAATCGAATAATCGTATCCGCCATTCTGCAGGCTGTAATCTGTCCATGTCAGCTGTGCCGGAGAACCGATTGTCGCAACCAGCGATCCATTGCGGAATACGAGATACCCGTTGAGTGAACGGCCGCTGGTAAGCGGAGCGTCCCAACTCAGGATGGCGTTAACCTCATTGGAAACCACTGCCGAAAGGTTGCGCGGCGGGTAAAGCACCTCAACCGTAGCGGTAACGAGGTTGGACATCTGCGATTCACCGGTTGTATAAACAGCACTCACTTCGTAGTCGTATGCGCCATTGGCTAGATTAACGTCTATGTACGTCAGGACTCCAATTAATTCTTCAACCAGAATCCCGTTACGATAGACCTTGTAACCCAGCAGATCACGGGTCAGTCCGCCCTGTACGGCAGGAAGCTGCCACGTAAGTGTCACTTCATCTTGAGCGACTTCTGCAACAAGATTCTGAGGTGGATAAAGCACTTCAACCGTAGCGGTAACGAGGTTAGACATCTGCGATTCACCGTTTGTATAGAGCGCACTCACTTCGTAGTCATATGCGCCGTTGGCAAGATCGATATCTAGATAGTTGAGATCGTTGGTTTCGTTGATTTCTACACCGTCACGATAGACCTTGTAGCCCAGCAGATCACGGGTCAGTCCACCCTGCACAGCAGGAAGCTGCCATGAGAGTGTCACTTCATCCTGTGTGACTTCTGCAACAAGATTCTGCGGCGGATAAAGCACCTCGACCGTAGCAGTGACGAGGTTGGACATCTGCGATTCACCGGTTGTATAAACAGCACTCACTTCGTAGTCGTAAGCGCCGTTTGCGAGGTCGATATCTGTGTATGTCAGGGATCCGGTTATTTCTTCAATCAAAACACCGTCACGATAGACCTTGTAGCCCAGCAGATCGCGGGTCAGTCCGCCCTGCACAGCAGGAAGCTGCCATGTTAGTGTCACTTCATCTTGCATGACGGATGCTTCAAGATTCTGCGGTGGATAAAGCACTTCAACGGTTGCTGTAACAAGATTGGACATCTGCGATTCACCGGTTGTATAAACAGCACTCACTTCGTAGTCATATGCGCCATTGGCGAGATCGATATCTAGATAGTTGAGATCGTTGGTTTCGTTGATTTCTACACCGTCACGATAGACCTTGTAACCCAGCAGATCGCGGGTCAATCCACCCTGCACAGCAGGAAGTTGCCATGTGAGTGTTACTTCATCTTGCATGACGGATGCTTCAAGATTCTGCGGCGGATAAAGCACTTCAACGGTTGCTGTAACAAGATTGGACATCTGCGATTCACCGGTTGTATAAACAGCACTCACTTCGTAGTCGTATACGCCGTTGGCGAGGTCGATATCGAGATAGTTGAGATCGTTGGTTTCGGTGATTTCCACACCATCGCGATAGACCTTGTAACCCAGCAGATCGCGGGTCAGTCCACCCTGCACAGCAGGAAGCTGCCATGAGAGTGTCACTTCATCTTGAGCAACTTCTGCAACAAGATTCTGCGGCGGATAAAGCACCTCAACCGTAGCGGTAACGAGGTTAGACATCTGCGATTCACCGGTTGTATAAACAGCACTCACTTCGTAGTCGTATGCGCCGTTGGCTAGATTAACGTCTGTGTACGTCAGGACTCCGGTTATCTCCTCAATCAAAACACCGTCACGATAGACCTTGTAACCCAGCAGATCACGGGTCAAGCCGCCCTGCACGGCCGGAAGCTGCCATGTGAGTGTTACTTCGTCCTGCATGACGGATGCTTCAAGATTCTGCGGTGGATAAAGCACCTCGACCGTAGCGGTGACGAGATTGGACATCTGCGATTCGCCGGTTGTATAAACAGCACTCACTTCGTAGTCGTATGCGCCGTTTGCGAGGTCGATATCCGTGTATGTCAGGGATCCGCTTACCTCTTCAATCAGAACACCGTCACGATAGACCTTGTAGCCCAGCAGATCGCGGGTCAAGCCGCCCTGCACGGCCGGAAGCTGCCATGTGAGTGTTACTTCATCCTGAGTGACCGCATATGTAAGATTCTGCGGTGGATAAAGCACCTCAACCGTAGCGGTAACGAGGTTAGACATCTGCGATTCACCGGTTGTATAAACAGCACTCACTTCGTAGTCATAAGCGCCGTTTGCGAGATCAATATCCGTGTATGTCAGGGATCCGGTTATTTCCTCTATCAGATTACCATCGCGATAGACCTTGTAGCCCAGCAGATCACGGGTCAGTCCACCCTGCACGGCAGGAAGCTCCCACGAAAGTGTCACTTCGTCCTGCATGACGGATGCTTCAAGATTCTGCGGCGGATAAAGCACCTCGACCGTAGCGGTGACTGTGTTTGAGGGAACTGAATCATCAACGTTGTACCGGGCAATCACGTAGTAGGAATAACTACCATTAGCAAGGCCTGTGTCATTGAAATTCAGGATAGCCGAGTCGTTGATATCGGCAATTGAAACTCCATCACGGTAAATGGTGTACCCCAAGACTGTATTGCTGCTGGGCGCTGTCCAGACCAGGGAAACAGTGTCCTGACTGACCGCCGCACTCAATCCGCTTGGAGCGTAGGGGTATTCGATGATAGCATTGACGGTATTGGAGGCCTGCGACACGCCTGATGTGTAAACGGCTTTCACCGTATAATCATACGAGCCGTCAGGCAGGGCGTTATCGGTATAGTTCACATCCGTTACATCGGCGATGAGGACACTATCCCTGAACACTTGGTAGCCATTCATCACTCTAGTCAGCCCCCCCTGATTGAGCGGAGGATCCCAAGTAAGCACGGCATTGTAGTAATTTTCGAGTGAACAGCCAAGGTTTCTGGGAGCGTACAGAACCTCAACAGTTGCTGTTACAGGCCCCTCAGACGCAGATTGCCCTGTTGAGTAATCGGCAACAACCTCGTAGGAGTATTCGCCGTTCGCCAGACCAGTATCCTCGTAACCAACGGTCGCGGGATCTGCTATTTGCAGCAATACGCTTCCGTTCCGGATGATCGTGTAGCCCAGCAAGTTACGCGTGGGACCATTGTCCGGTATATTCCAGTTTAAGCTGACTGTATCGTTTGTAACAATAGCAGTGAGGTTTGTGGGCGGATACAGCACCTCGATAGATGCGAGCGCTGTGTTGGAAGGTTCAGACAAGCCAACAGCATATTCCGCTCTTACCGTGTAACTGTAAGATCCGTTGTCCAGGTTCATATCCATGAACGCTACTTGAGCCGGATCGTTGATAACCGCGATCTCATCTGAATCCCGGTAGATCCTGTATCCGAGCAGGTCTCTTGAAAGACCGCCCGATGTGAGTGGCTCAAGCCAGGCCAGGTTGACATCATCACCTGTTACAGAGGCGGTGAGTTGTCGTGCTGGATACATCACTTCGATGTGAATCGGTACGTGATTAGTTTCAGCTGAAAGCCCATTTTCGTAAAGTGCTTTCACGTAGTAGATGTAATCGCCATTGGGAAGCGTAGAATCAAGCCATGTCGTGTCTGCGGGGGTGACATCGGTTATCGCGATATCATTCCGGAACACGCGATAGCCCTGCAACATGCGAAGACCGCCGGAGTTCAATGCAGGAGACCATGTCAGCGCAACATCGTCCTCATTGATAATCTCTCCAACAAGGTTTGAAGCTGGATAGAACACTTCAACCATAACATCAAGGTTATCGGTTGGAGCTGAGACACCGGAGGTGTACGTTGCTTGCAGGTAATACGTGTAGGTAGCGTTGGCAAGATTCAAATCCGTCCAGGTAAGAACGGCAGGATCGTTGATTGTCTGGATCAAGATATCATCACGGTAGATGGTGTAGCCCAGCAGGTCACGAGTGAGGCCACCGCCGGTAGCCGGCAAGTCCCAGGTGAGAACGACGTCGTCATCATCGATTGTATAAGAGGGATTCTGCGGCGGGTACAGCACTTCCACCGTAACTTCGACATCGTTGGTGGATTCCGAATTCCCGGCGTTATATTCAGCGTAAACGAAGTATTCGTAGACACCGTTGTCAACATTCTCGTCGGTCCAGGTCAACTGGTTGAAATCCGTAACCAGTGCATGATTTTCACCGTTACGCACGACGTGATATCCGAGAAACGAGCGCAATCCCCCCTGAACAGGCGGTTGATCCCAGTTCAGGACGATATCGTTCAAGTTCTCAATCTGTGCTGATAGGTTGGATGGCGGATATGGTATATCCATTTCAATATTCACGATGTTCGAAGGTTCCGAATATACATCACCGTAAACGGCTATGACCTTATATGCGTAGAATCCATTCGCCAGCATCGGGTCGAAATATGATGTCACATTCGTATTCCAGATCGTGGCGATCGGGCTGTTATTTCGATAGACGTAATAGGCAGTGAGATTGCGCGATCCAGTGGCTGGGGCATCCCAATCCAGCGTCACGTCGTCTTCTGCGACATCTGCAATAAGGTTTTGGGGAGGATAGGGTACTTCAATCGTGGCCACTGCTGTGTTCGATGGACCAGACTCAACTTCTCCATAGATTGCAGTAACATGATACACATGAGTACCATTAGGCAGATCGAGTTCGGTGTAGCTGGTGCTGGTGATGTCCGTCATTTCATGCACAAGGTCCAGACCACGATAAATCTTGTAACCTGTAAGCGTTTCCGATGTCTGCGGAGGCGCTGTCCAATCCAGGAAAACTTCGTTGAAATTCTGTACCTGCGCCGTCAGCTCTGAGGGTGGCCAGGGAACGCCGATGGCTGCTACGGCGACGTTGGACAGCTCTGAATAACCGGATGAATAGATTGCCGATACCTGATATTCGTGTGTTCCTTCAGGCAGATCATTATCGGCGTACTGTAAAGTTGTCTGGCTGTTTACAGAATCAATCAGGGTGTTGTCGCGGTAAATGCGATAGCCCATCAGGCTACGGGTATTAATAGGCGTTCGCCGTGCCTGCTGCGTTGCTGGCATGTTCCAGGCAAGCAGCACATCGTCGAAATTCGACACCGATGCCACGAGAGCTGTGGGTGGATAGAGTACCTCGATGTTGATGACATGGGTGATCGTAGGATCAGACACGCCGGAATCATAAACTGCTCTGGCGTAGTACGAATACGATCCGTTGGGCAGGTTGAGGTCGATGAATTGAAGGGTATTCGGATTCAGGATTGTCGTTATCTCGACATTATTCCTGAAGATGCGATAGCCGAGAAGGTTGCGGATAAGCGGTGCTTCCCACGTCATGAGAACGGAGTCATCATTCACGATGCTTGCTGTGAAGTTCTGAGGTGCGTTCAACGGCGTAGCGCCATCCGGGAAGTCGATCGCATCAATCCACGCGCAGTCCTGCCCAGAGACAAGGCTACCGTCTTTTCGGTATATCCAGCGGAACTCATGTACGCCGGCAGTGATGTCGTACGACATTTGCTCCCAGTCACGCTCGCCGCCCCATCGATCTGCTTCGACTCCGTCGATCCAAAATTCCAGTCGATCATAATCGTTATTACCGTTGTCTTCACTGGAGACCCTGCACCAGAACGTGATGGGACCATCTTCCAATACATTCCAGGATTGGAAAATCTCTGATGTCTGGTTGTGGTTGATATCACCGGATTTAGCTGATTTGATGCCATAAAAGTGTTCGTCTGTTGCGATTTGCCATTCCGATTGCCCGGCGAATTCCCAGTTAAATGTATTCCAGTCATTTTCGAAGCTCTCGTCGATTGTATCTGGCCCAAGACTGGGCTGCACATTGAACAAGGCTTTCTGATTCGAGGTATAGTTGGCCGTAGATGGCGTAATAGCGCTCAACTGGAAGTAGCCGTTGTACTGCCCTTCGTTACCCCAGTTGAAATGGAAGAAATCGGTATTCTGATAGCCATCCAGCAAGTGGGCGTGCAAGGCTGTGCCTTCGCCCTGGTAGAGCAGCGGTCTTCCATTTTCCAGCTCGGTTCGCACCATTCCTTCCCAAACTGTTTCGTCGTAGTCCGACCTGGCCAGGAGATCCATTTCTGAGCTGTAACGGAAGTGATCGACCATCGCCTGAGCTACCGCGTTAATCGATGTGGTTGAAGATGTTGGACTGTAGTCCATAAATGTCGCAACACCGCAGTGGAAGATCAAGTTTTCTGTCCAGTTGGTGCTAAATGAGTTCGGCATATGCGTCCAGCCGTAGTGGGTCGTATCAAATACTGCTTCGACAGCACCGTATTCAGGAAGATAATAGCTATTTTGTCCTTCACCCTGCGCAGGATGATTCCAGTATTTCATTAACATTGCCATGGCGACAGCATGGCTACCGGCATAAGCATTTCCGCCAGGGCCATCCGGATCATCGGGACAGGCATCATTCCAATCGTCGCCTTCGCCCCATTGCGACCAAATCATCGGGGATACATTGCGAGTGTTCTGGTAGCGGGAGAGGTCGTCTGTCAACAGTTCAGACCAGAGTTGATTACAACGCGTGTCATCGATTTCATGGCTTCGAACATAGTCGCACTCTTCCTGATACACATCCAGCCAGCTTAAAAAGTTGTCTGGCTTTGTCTCAGAGGCAGTGGTTGTAAAATCGTAAGCCAGAATCGGCTCAAGGTTATCATCAGCTGAAATCAAAAGGAATCCGGCTGGATCCAAGTGATACAGATATAGTTGTGTCCCAATAGTTTCTGAAGATCGAACGTTTATTTCACTGTTGCGCAATTCGCTCCAGTGCTTGCTCCAGTTCTCCGCAACGATATCTGCGTCGCTCTGTAGAACAGGAGCTGCTTCAAGGAATGTAAGAAATATAAATAACAGAAACACTGACAACATGGACTTTTTCATCGCAGAACCCCTTATGAAGTAGTTACCTACCAAAATATGCATATTTCGTTCCGATATGATCAAGAATCCATGTAGAACTCAGACTAATTTGGGATGTGTAAGTATTTGCCGTATAATCAGAATAGAATCATGGGAAACGACCGTCATTATCAACTTGGAAGAGGGATTGTTATTATATGATAGAGAGGACGCTAAACAAGGATGTTTACTGTCGCTTCTGCTTGCGGACTTATGTGAACTTTCAACTCTGTAAAAAGCGTTTCTATCTTCTGATCATTAATGATTTGACGCTGCTTGCTTTGCATTACCAACAAAGCATGGATCCGCAGAGACGAAACAACAAGATTCATTTAGCTTACTGCGCTACAAGTATCAACTTAGATGTATCATATCCCAAAGCACTGGCTCTATTCAGAAGCATTTGATAGATTGATTCATCCATTGATGGAGTTCGAGACAATAACCATAAGTAATCGTTGCTGTAACTACCTACCAACGCATATTGATAATCCTTCGTGTCCAGATCTAAAATGAGGTAATCACTCCAAAACCACAAGAAGAATGTTACCTGCAGTCGCCCTGGTTGTGAAGGATCAGGAATTCTAGCAACACCGCTGGCTGTTTTCCTTTTGCCTTCCAGCGTGTTTTTATAACCGGAATTCAGAACATTGATTCGACCATCGGAACGCAATGTGTATTCGGCTGTCACTCCAACAAGATCCCGCTCAAAGCGGTTGTCTATACGTGCGATTTCATACCATTTACCAATATAGCGATCGATTTCCACTTCTTGTACAGTAGGGCGATCTGGCAAATCTGCGGTTGTAGCACAACCAGTAAGCAACAATGCGATGCTTACAATACTAAGTATGATCATCATGTTTCCTCCAACTTCTATATAATAATGGAGATAGCACGAATGCCTACTTGAAATTCGTTGTCTCAACAGCTTTCTAACGGCTTGAGCAATACCTGCTTCTTGACTGGGTCGTACTGCATTTTCTTGAGCATGATGGGAGCATTCGCGCTGTTGTCGCTCATCTTCCCAAGCTTCTCCATGGGCCGTTCGTCACCAGACTGCTGTTATCGGCAGAAGAGACATGTCGCCTTTACTGGTATTCAGCTAGTTGAGGTTGACACTGTAATTTTAATTGACTTCGTGCAAGGACGGTATTAGACTATCTTATAGATAAGTGTGTGTGTTTCTAAAAATAACTGTGAGATGGATTGCGCCAGAAGAATCACCCCTGTCGTTTACTGCAAAAAGAGCATGTGGCTGGCCTAATCTTAAATGTGACAAAATGAAGCTCCGAAGCAATACTGATGTCAACTGTCTTGATTCTAAAGGTTTATTCCTATGAAGGCTTTATTGATATACCCATTTTGTCCAGACTCGTTCTGGAGTTTTCGTTACGCCTTGCATTTCATTTCAAAAAAGGCAAGCGATCCTCCACTTGGTCTTTTAACTGTGGCAGCCATGCTTCCCAGTGATTGGCAGATCAAGTTGATCGACATGAATGTGTCTAAATTACAGAAGCAGGATATTCTTCAGGCCGATTTGGTCTTTTTAAGTGCAATGTCGATCCAAAAAAAATCCGTATTGAATGTCATCGACCGATGCCATAATCTTGGACGAAAGGTTGTGGCAGGCGGACCGCTGTTCACATCACAACCAGATGCTTTTCCAATGGTCGATCATCTACTTCTTGGTGAAGCGGAAGTTATTCTACCAGAATTCCTTACCGATCTATCCATTGGAAAACTGAAAAAAATCTATCGAGCCGCAACATGGGCCGATATAACAACAACTCCGTTACCTCGTTGGGATTTGATCGATTTCAGAAAGTATGCTTCGATTGACATTCAGTACTCAAGGGGATGTCCCTTCCATTGCAGTTTTTGCGATATTTCCGTTTTGTTTGGAAATGTGCCAAGAACGAAGAATCGCGAGCAAATTCTGGCTGAAATGACTTCACTGTATTCCCATGGGTGGCGCGGCGCAGTATTTTTAGTTGATGACAATTTTATCGGCAATATCAAGAAGCTGAAAAGTGATATTCTTCCTGGAATTATTTCCTGGATGCAGGAGCATCGCTATCCATTTTCTCTCTATACCGAATGCTCGATCAATATGGCAGACGATGAACCTTTGATGCGAATGATGTCGGCTGCCGGGTTTGACACGGTCTTCATAGGGATTGAAACGGTGGACGAAAACAGCCTCGTTGAATGTGGAAAGGTTGCCAATTGCCGGAGAGATATCATTGCTTCCGTGCGAAAGATCCAGACCTTCGGGTTTGAGGTCATGGGAGGGTTTATCATCGGTTTCGACAATGATAAACCTACAATTTTCGATAAAATGTTTGAATTCATTCAGGATAGCGGTATCGTTACCGCCATGGTCGGCTTACTCAATGCGCCGGTCAACACTACCCTATATAAACGCATGGACGAGGAAGGAAGACTAATCGGAAAAATGACCGGCGATAACACTGATATATCGATGAATTTTATTCCAGCGATGAGAATAGAAACCCTTATCCCCGGTTACAAGCGTTTAATGAATAAGTTATACTCTTCAAAGGTTTTCTACAACCGAGTGAGAACCTTCCTGTCAATCGATAAGCGAAAGCCCCCTCATGAATCGGTCCATTTCTATGAAATCATCGCGTTGTTGAAAACATTTATAATCTTAGGTGTTATTGGCAAAGATCGATTCCAGTACTGGAAACTTCTCTGCTGGAGTATTTTCCGAAAACCACATTCGTTCCGTAAGATTATTACCTATACTATCTACGGTTACCATTTTCGTAAGATGATGCATCAGTATTCTCAAAATGGATAATCGCCCACTACTGCCTCTTCTTGTATTCAGAAGTAGTAGAAGTGCCACCATCGTTTCGTCTTTTATCTCCGGCGCAGCGCGTTCGTTAAACGGATTGTGCAAGGGATCCTCCTCTCTTTTTCTTGCATAGAAAACATTCGATTCGCAAGTGTGATAAGGAAAATGTTACGACATTTCCAGGGTATCAACATCGTTGTTTCAACCCACACAGAATACTCTTTTTATATTGACGATATCTTTCCCGTCAGCAAACTTCAAAAAAATTTCGAGGATCGTTTATGAGATACATTCTGACAGCAGCCATCGCATTTCTCTCGTTATCTATCCCGGCGCTCGGTTTCATCCCGTCTTCACCCCTTATTCACCTCGTCATCGGAAAACCCGCCGATGACCCGCTCGTGATCTACTATGCCCTCAGATTGGGCGTTCAATACGAAGAACTCAATGGGGATACGACCATCCACAAATACTATGATAACATCGAAATCAGTGTTACGATGTCGCTGGCAAGAGGACTCCAGGAGATTATTTTCACCTGCAAAAAGGACGAAGAATCCGAGAATTTATTCGGCGAATTGCTGGCTTTCTACGGTCTGCCGATCAGGTACAAGGATTTCCTCGCAACGGCTGGCTATAACGATTCAGCGAGCGATCATGGTATGGACGATAAAAACATCGATTGGGAGAACTTCGATTGGGATGCTTATGGAAAAGCGATTCAGGAAGGAAATCATTTTGTAGCTAATACCGTATGGGATATCGAGGACACTGCGTCGGAAGGAAACCCAAACGGAGCAAAAATCGTCTATTATCCAAAGGGCAACAGACGGGATGCAACTGTAAGCTTGCGATACAGTTACAGTTTATCGGGTGATTTCATCGTGGACGAAGTGACGATCGTGGGTGATTACATCAAATCACCGCCTAACATCTGGCAGGAGGATGCAGAGGATTTCCTGCAGATGTTGCCCAGCGAAGAACGTCAATCGATCATGAACCTCGTTGCCGCTGAACAGAGCACGACCGGGGAGACATACGTTGATCCGTATGAGCACATAGCTAAAACTTCGAATCAGGACATTGAAACCGAACTCCGCAGTGTGAAATACATCGACAACCCTGAGCCAGCAGAGTCCCATCCCGATATCTGGGAGCAATATTTATCTGAAAACAAAACAAAGAACATGATCGAGATGTTTGGAAAAAAGGACTACTCGAACGAGGATTGGACGGTACTTCGGGAGAAATACGGCTTCAAAAAAGACGGCGTGTTCGCAGTAGCGCCCGGGAGTAAAATTGTTATCCAGACGACCGACTACGACAGAGTCATCTGTTCGATCCTGTTAAGGATCGATCGGGAATCCGAATTAACCATGTACGGGTTGGATAAACAAATGAGCTACGATGAAATCGAAAAGAAATTCGGTCCCGAATACGTTCGATCGACTACCAAATACACTTGCGTCTCGATGCCGGAGGGAGTAACCGATAAGAAGCACCACATGATAATCGAGATGAACTACAATTCGGATACATCCACAATCAAGAGTCTGGAGTTCAAGCCCCTGCATCCGAAAGAAATCGAGGTTTCCGAGGCTTACGAGGTAGTATCAACCGGCCCGGTTAACCTCGGACAAATACAATACCAGTGGGTGGATGGATACTGGTTCTCGGGCACAATGATATCCGCTTTACCTTATTCTGGAAATATATACGCCTATGAAGGCACAAATGCAATTTATACCATACTGGATGGAAAAATGCTGAATAATGGCATCCAGCCAACGATTCTTATAGATAATGAAAACTCCTACGATCCCCTTTATGTCCATATCAGTAGTGCCATTGATCAGATGAATCTTTTCAACCTGGACAAAGATACCGCGACGAAATATCTGATCAGAATACAAGAGGACGGACTAGGTGATAAATACGACGCCAATTGGGAAGAACTGAACTACTACGCCCAGGAGTGCTTCAACGAGCTCGATATCGCACACGAACAACTGTTTCAGGCATCTCTCATCATCGAGAAGATCGGTGGCTGTCAATACATCGCACAGGAATTCCGAAACATGATGATCGCAATTTCAGGAATCAGGAATCTCATCGAAAAAATGAGAAAGATTGGCTTGAGTATGGGTCAGGCAACCCAGGAAGATATTGCTGAGCTGAATAAACTCGAAGGTTATCAAAATCAATTGAGTACCAGCGAAGATAAAATCTTTCAGGGCTTGAAGGAGTGTGAGTATTTCAAGAAAGTGCATGTTGGAGAATAAATATGAAGATGCAATTAGAATTTTAAACGATAACGGAGTGGGAAAACACACCTTTTTTGCTTGAGTAGCCAATCTACACCCGGAAAATACGAGCCTCCGAATAAAAAGTCGAAGCAAGAATCATCGGGATTCTGAAGCATGAGTTGGGGCCGGAGCGAACATTCAAGGATCACGACGACGCGTTGAAGTTGTAAGTTGACACCCTTCTTTCCATCCTGCAAAAACGATTTAGCGATCTCACAGGTGTTTGTTTGACGGGCGGCTCTCACCTCTTCTGTAATATGCTCTATCTGTTTAGCTTAGGAACTGGTTGCGCATATCGGTTCAATTCAGTAGTCTCTGTCTTGACATGTCGAATTGCTATACAAGCACGGTAGATTGTATTTACATTTCTTCAATGATTTGATCCTTCAATATCTCGCTCTGATCAATGATCAATTCAAGTCCATACCGACTACAATGTTCTACACCCTCTTCGATTGCCTCTAGTGCTTCCTGATACTGTTTTCTGGCAAAGTGTAGTTCTGCCAGATGCATATACGCCCAGGCAAGACTGTCCGGTTTTTGTGATTCGATTGCAAGTTGTCTGAACCTGGCGAGAGCTTCTTCTCCTTGGTCGAGATCCCCCTTTCGAATGAAGGCTGCGGCGATATTTCCGAATGACACACAACGGCAGCCATCCGGATCGGCAATATCTGAATACTCTATCGCTTTGAAGCTTGATTGAAGAGATTCTTCAAACCTCTCACATGACAATAATATTGAGCCTTCGTTGCAGTACGCGCTCATAAGACCTTGCAAAAACTGGATCCGCTCACATACCTCTTTCGATTCCCGGTTTGCTTCGAGCGCTTCTTCCAGCCTTTCAAGATTACAGAATAACATGGAACGTGTTTGCTGGATCATCTGAATATGATAATCGTCCCCAATTTCTCGAGCAGTCTCAAGCGCTTCATTGAGAGTGGCTTCGGCTTCTTCCAGTTTGTTAGCATAAATCATGATCGTACCAAGAGAATTATCAAGATTCACGACCGCCCACTTGTTTCCTGTTTCGATACTGAGTTTCCGTGATTCTTTGCCGTATATGATAGCCTTATCATAATCCCCCCGCCAGAAATATACGCTCATGATATTCGCCAGAGTTGCTTGCAGACCTTCTTTGTGACCACTTTGCCTGAAATACTTCTCACATTCGTGTTTCATTTCAATGCTTTCATCGATACGTCCCAATCGATCAAACACGAGCGATTTATTCATGAGCAAGCTATAATATCGATTTTCCAATCCAAGCTCTTTCGCAAGGGCCATGCCTTCATCCATGAGTTCTAATGAGAACTTGATTTGCTCCGAATTTCCACTGCTCAGCGTTGATGAGTAATTCAAGATCGTTTCTAGATACCTGAATCGGTCTGGACTGTCTTTCATCGAATGGTATAGATAAGCCCAAAGCTTAATGCTCTTCTTTGTTTCCATCTTATAGTGAAGGATTCCAGCGATCTGCCAGAGGGTTTGAGCTTCGAACTGCTCCGGTGTTTCGATGTACTTTTCAAGCGACTCGAGAAATGTTATGTTGGTGTTTTTCTCAATCTGCACCCAATAGGCATAGTACTCGAATTCGATCTGTTTACACGCCTTGAATAGGAAGTTGTCTTGAAGGAGTAGGTCGCGCAGCATCATCCACTCTCCGGCTTTGGCGTATTGCCAGGGAGTTTCCATCATCCATCTGGTAACCGTCGTCTTGCCGAAATAGTCTGCCAGCAAGAGACGATACCGACGCTGTTCCTCGAAATCGGTCAGATATTTCTCTTCGATTGCCTGCCTGAAATAGTTGTGCGTTATAACAAGTCTACCGGAGTTCATCGAGATCAGATGACGTGAGGCATAGGATAGAGGCGACCAGATACCCGATGCAAGCGGTTGTCCATCTTTTCCGAGAAGATCGAGTAGCTCCACTTCCGAAAGCCCTGTTCGGGATGCCCAAAGATAGCTAAACGCATCGCGTACCAGGTTGTGGTCTGTGCCAATGTAATCACGCTCCAGTCGATCGAGAATAAGCAGCATCAATTGGGGTATCGATTCCGTTTTGAGGAATTCTGTAAGCTGCTCGGTGAGGGACTCGAACTTACCTTCGAGTCGCAATTCCTCCAACAGAAGTTTTAGATATAGTGGGTTGTCTGTATGATCTGATTCAATCAGCCGCTGAACCGATTCGGAATCCAGACTCTTGTGACACCAGCGCAGGTAACTATCGATCAGCAGCTTCTTGCTATCCGCTTTGAAGGGCATGATCTCCATTTGCTGTGCATTCCGCTTCAGCAGTTCGGTGAATGCTGGTCCTTCCAGGCTCGTAACGATCAGCCGCACGTTGGAAGGAAACTCTACCGGTAGCCATGTCAGGCTCGATACGCCGGGTTTGTCTTCCTGTTGATTCAGCGAATCCAGAATAATGACGCACCTTTGTTGATCTGATATCTGCTTTAGCCATTTTGCGAGCGTCTGCGCGTATTCTGCAGGATTCTGTGGAATACCTTCGGGAATGTTATACCAGTCTTTCAAATCTCCCAATAATCGCCACAGAAGATTCTCAATATCGCTCGAGAGCGGGGTGGAACCGATAAAATGGATAAACACGTTATCGTCGGGATAGGTTTGACGATATTCTTCGGTCCAGTTTGCAACCATCGAAGTCTTTCCGGTACCGGAAGCTCCTGATATCAGAAGGCAGGATTCATCTCCATCAATGAATCGATACATTTGCTCGAAATAGAGGGGACGCTTGACATATACAGTTGATTTCTGCACAGACACCGCGTGATGAGCGATACGCTCCATCTCGAATGGATTTACAGTCTGATCTTTCGGGAAAAGCTCGTCGATGATCCGACTCATGTCCTCCGTGACCATTTCCACTAACTCGTCAGGCGATGTAAATATGCGCGTAACCGTACCGGGAGAATCCTCCAGCTTCTTCTTCAGCTCCTGAAGCTTGATCCGTCTTTCCTGTGCCCGTTGTTCCGCTCGATCTATACCAAGAGTTTCAATCTCGTGATCCGTAGGACCTTCGAGGTATTTATACCTTTCTTCATCAGAGATCGAATCCAGCCAGGCAGAATCGCGAAAATAGAAGAACGCCTTGCCCTGCATCTCCTTGTGGTTCAGCACGCCGTGGAGGATCTCGAGTTCTGTAACCGAGCGTTCTCTGTGCTCCGCAAGCCAAGTCTCTTTTCGGATCAAATCTTCATCGATTTCCAATGGCACCCATCCATAGCGTTCACCCAGGATTCCAATAAAGAATGGTCGGCAGCGTTCGACTTCTTCCAGGCAGATCGGCAACACCTTCCCTTCGGCCTGCTGCTCGCTGGTTATTCCCCAGCGGAGGTCAACCTCACCCCAGATAACGCCTCGTGCCTCGCATTGTTGCCGAAGCTTCGGAAACGCTTGCTTGACCAGATGATCACGCTCATTGATCATATCCCGGAATGTTGATGAGATAAAAACTCGCATTTCTCGATTATTCTCCGCCATGCTAATCTCCCGATGTATCTTGTTCGAACATCTGCTCAATGATGTCGCGGTTTCCGAATACGATTTGATAATTGTCGAGTTCGTTGCTGGAAACCCATTGATATGCCGAGGATTCGTTGTTCAAGGTGATCGTGCCTGTGTATTCCGCTTCGAAATAGAGGTTCAAAAAGTGTGGATCCCCATCCTTCTCGGGTAAACTGTCCTGACAGGCAACCAACTCGATCTCGCCGATGTCCAGGCCGGTTTCTTCCTTCAGTTCGTTGGCGCATGCTTCTTCGAGCGTTTGTCCGTAATCAACTTTTCCGCCCGGCAGACACCACGCACCTTCGCTATAGCTTGTTTGAGCACGTTTCAGCAGGAGAATCGAGTTGTCTTCATTACGCAGGATTACCCGAACCGCTACGATTGGTCTGTTATTCATGTTTCATCTCCTAATCTGATAATTTCAAATCCAAGGCTGGCAAGCAGCACCGGTATGCGGCGAACCGCTTCTCTGTCGTATTCCCTGATCTCTTCGGGCAATTCGTTCCAGCCTGCCAACCAGGGTGTTCTCTTCTTTCGTGGATCCTTCTCGCGTGAATACGTCCAGCCATCATTTAATCGATTCAACGTCCATCGCCCATGCTCCAGCTTCGATAGCCGCTCGACCTCATCCCTAGTGAAGGTAATCGGGACAATTTCCGAAGGCTGCCCACCGCGAAGTTGGAAGCCGTTTGATAGTAGATTGAACATCCAGAATGATGCTTGATTACGGTTGGAAGCCTTATATGTTTCCGGTAATAGTTCCCAAGGAGCCATCGAGTCCGATGCTGTCTTCCCATTTTTGATTTCTTCTTCGAGATAATGATTGTGTATTTCACGAGCGATGCCTTCAAAATCGTTTTCTTCCATTGGATTATCGTATCGATCATTGATAAATGCTATGATTGTATCCGCATCTTCAGGCAACACAATCAAGCCTTCGTGCTTTTCCCATTCCGGGCTGTGATACACTTCCTCGGCAGCACCGTACGAACCTCGAACCAACGCTACTTTCGCCCCCATAGCTAACGCCAGGCGGTATTCCAAACCAGAGATCGCCCCACCGCCATAGCCGATCAATTTGATATCACCGTATGGTAACAGATCATTCCAATATGCCAGCACCTCCCCGAAGGAAAATTTGTCGTCGTCCGTAACAATCCATTCATCGTAGCCCTCATGCTTGAGTTGATCCGGCATATTGGCGTGGATATATCCATGTAACCTGATCAATTTGCGACTACCCTCTTTGATTTTCAGAACAGCATCCCCGATACATCCGGGAATACCGGTGTTGGTACCACCGCTGATAATTTTCGGATTTCCCCATCGAAAGCCACGGTAAAACGAATCAACAAGCATTTTTCTGGTCTCGTCTTCCAGAAAATCGGATTTCCCTGCAATGATATAAGTTCTTGTGCTGGCAGTCTTGTTTCGATGGATTATCATGTATGCCAGATTCAGCAGATCGACAGCCCACTTCCATCGAATATCATTCGTTTGTTTCTGCAGGACTTCGAGTGACTTTTTCTCCTTCATCAACAGCCTTATCGCTTTGGATGTTTTCTGTTTACGGATGACATCAATGGCTTTCATATACGATGCCATCGCGTTTTCTTTCTGATTCAGATAGAGCAGCAACCGACCTTTCAACAGATATAACTCGATCCGGGCTTTATGTATATCCAGATTGGTTGTACAGTGCTCAATCGCATTTAGGATCATTGGCTTGAGCAGTTCACAACAATCCGAATCGCCAAGGAGCAGACAGCATTCAATGTAATCGACAACATAGCGGGGATTATCCGGAGCGAGATGGAATGCTTCTCTCAACAACGGTAGAGCTTCATCCCGATCCTTTCCAATATATGAAATTCCAAAGAGATGACATGCTTTTGTCAGAATCCTGAAATCATCAGGGTTCATCAGACGCAGATTATCAATATTTTCGGATGTAAGCGGATGTTCTTCGATGATCCTTCTCAATTGGGATTGTCCTTCAGAATATTGAGAATCCTCTTTGAGCATCAACAGGGCTTCTGCAAGATAGTAGAGCGCTTCATCCGGTGGTTTTTTGCTGAAATCGATATGATTTCGGAGAATCGTCGCTACTTCATGAAATTGATCGGTGGATCGATAAAGCCGCGCTTGCCTGATAGCAATTTCTTCTTTCTTCTTCGGATCCGGCTCGCTTGACTGAATCAAATCAAGCGTTTGTTTCTCGGTTTCGAACTGTTTTTGCGTGAACATCTCGGGCGCACTGTTTTTGTATTCCAAGAGGGTGTTCATGAAGTTCTCGAAGGACTCATCAGCCTTTTCCAGAATCGCTGCCAACCGCGCGGACTCTCGGATAAATTGGGAAGGAACCTGAATCGGTGTCTTGTAAATCAGGTCATGGATTATATCCGCCCAGGTGTGTTGCAGCAGCGTGCGTATCTGTATCTCCGCTTTGAGATTACGGCACGACTTCGGAACTCCAATCCCAAGAATCTTCTCGTTATCTATTTCAACGATGTAATGGACCGACAAATATCCGAACTCCTCATTTCGCAAACGTGAACCTGCATCCAGACTATTGGCATTGTCTACAATAAACTCTTCAAGGATGAACCTGCAAAGGCGCTGCACCTGCGTATTGGTGTGGCAAACAATTCGACCACCACAGAGGTCTGTAAGCTGGTGAACCGGGTCGATATATTTATCCGCTTTTCTCAGACATTTTTCAGCGAAACTCGATACTGACTTCGGTCTTGTCTGTATGATGGCAAGTGGTGAATATATCTCAGATGCTCGGAATAATATCTGCTGAAGCACATCAGCCAATTGGATGTAATTCTCTCGATCCTGTTGATATTGCTTTACCTGATTATGAAACCATTTTTCATTGTTTCTCATTGCTGCTCCGTTACTTAAAAACTGATTTTCTGAATCGTACTCGGTGAATATTGTTTTCAGGTAGAACTGTGTCTATATATTTCTTCACATAACAAGTATCAGTGCAGTGTATGGAGTAACAGGATAGGCTTGAAATAAACCGCACTTCGCCGATCAAAGCGAGAAACGCGATCATGCTGGAAAACCACTACTTTCCCTTCAGGATGGAACTGGCTTGGTTGAGCCAGATTACCTGCAGCCCGGAAACTAAGTTAACTGACAACGGCAAAAAAAATCAGGACGATTCAATGGAAAGACTGCCGTCACTTGCAACTTGAGAAAGTGACTGCATGAATGTGATTGATGGTGCGGGAGTTAAGAACATTTCCTGTCACTTCCATTTCGGAAGTAAGGAAATCATGCTGTCACAAAGTGGAAAATGAAGGTGTCACTTTACACAGTCACTTTACAACTTTACACTAGTATCTTATTACAAATAAATAAGTTGTTTGGTTTAAGTGGTGGGTGATACTGGATTCGAACCAGTGACCTCATCGATGTGAACGATGCGCGCTAACCAGCTGTGCTAATCACCCACTCGAAAAATAGCAGGTATATGAAAAAAGTGGTGGGTGATACTAGATTCGAACTAGTGACCCCTTCGATGTCAACGAAGTACTCTAACCAACTGAGCTAATCACCCACATCATTCAATAACGTGTTAGGAACAATGCAAAAAACCGCTGTTTCGTGTCAAGGATTTTTCGTGGATATCTGCAATCTTCAATAATCGAGCGGTAGTGCTACCTTTTGACCGGTCTTGGCCGAGCGATATATCGCATGGATAATTTCGAGCGATTTCCTGCCTTCTCTACCGTCCGTATGCGGAGCCGTGTTTCCGAGTAGCGTGTCGATAACGTTCTTGTAGTACGGAATATGGCCGAATCCATAGATGTTCGGCGGCTGGTAATTCGATTCGGACACGATACGGTCGTCGTCATCGTATGAATCGAACTCCCATTTCTCGATCTTGTTGACCGCGATTCCACCGATTTTGACTGTTCCCTTCTCACCGAGCACGATAACCGATCCCTCGAAGTTCTTTGGGTAGGTCAGCATGGTTACATTAATTGTGCCAATCACACCGCTGCGGAATTTGAGTATTGCAGATCCGGTATCTTCCGTCTCGATTCTGCGTGCCAAGGTCGCAGTTTCGGCAAGGACATGATCCACTTCACCGATCAGCCAGTGGAGGGCATCGACGTAATGGCTCGCCTGATTCATGAACGCACCACCATCAAACTCCCAGGTTCCACGCCATTTAGCAAGATCGTAGTACTCTTGCGGTCTCTGCCAGAAGATATTCGACTGCACCATGAAGATGCGACCGAAGCGTCCCTTGTCGATTGCGGACTTGAGAAGTTGCATGGTCGTATTAAGGCGATTTTGCTTCACCACGAACAACAGAACGTGGTTACGGTCACAAGCCTTCACCAGATTATCTGCATCATCGAGCTGGATGGCCATTGGTTTTTCCGTGATTACGTGAATGCCGCGATTGGCCGCTTCAATACCCATCTCCGGGTGCATTCCGCTGGGTGTGCAGATAATCGCCGCATCCGGCTTCTCTTTATCCAGCATCTCAATATAGTCTTTATAGTAGCTTTTGATCTCGTATCGTTCAGCAGATTCTTTAGCTCTCTCTTCTATGATATCGGCACAAGCAATAATCTCACCGTGGTCTATTTTTCTGATCGATTCAAAGTGGTTCTTCGAGATTCTTCCGCATCCGATAAGGGCGAATCGAATATCTTTCATTCCTCTTTCCTTTTCTGCTATTTGATCCATTCGAGTAGAGAATACAGATATTGACCGTACTGGTTGTTTTTCATTGTCTCGGCCCGAGCTCGAAGCTGATCACGAGTGATGAATTTCTGCCTGAACGCGATCTCTTCCGGGCAGCCAATCTTGAGCTCCTGTCGCTCCTCGAATGCTCGCACAAACACAGATGCATCTGCCAGAGATTCGTGCGTGCCGGTATCAAGCCATGCATAACCGCGACCGAGGATCTCTACCTGCAATCGCTTCTGGGCCAGATACTCTTTGTTGACATCAGTAATCTCCAGCTCGTTTCGCATGGATGGCTTTATCTCGCTTGCCACCTTCACGACATCGTTAGGGTAAAAATAGAGCCCTACTACCGCGTAGTTCGATTTTGGCTCCTTTGGCTTCTCTTCGATCCCTAGCACGTTCTGCTCATCGTCAAAGTGAACCACGCCGTAGCGCTGAGGGTTTTTGACCCAATAGCCGAACACAACCGCATTACGGTCGTTCTCCACAGTCTTGAGCGCGTTCGTCAGATAACGGTTAAGCTTGTCGCCGTAGAAAATATTATCGCCGAGGATAAGACACACATCGTCATCTCCGATAAACTCTTTCCCGATAATGAATGCCTGGGCGATTCCCTCCGGGCGTGGTTGCTCTTTATAGCTTAATCGTAAGCCGAATTCACTTCCGTCGCCTAGAAGCTTCTCGAACATTGGCAAATCGTCTGGAGTTGAGATGATTAGGATATCACGAATATTGGAAAGCATCAACACCGACAGAGGATAGTAGATCATGGGTTTGTCGTGAACGGGAAGAAGCTGCTTACTTACAGCTTTCGTAGCTGGATACAGACGAGTTCCGCTTCCCCCTGCAAGTATTATTCCTTTCAAACGTACCTCCCAAAATGACTAAGGATAACCATTGATCACGTATAGCAATAGAATTTACTCGACAACTTCTACTGATAGAAGCCGAGCCTGTTCATCTTCGAGCTTCTTTTGCTCATAGAAGAACTTGTGCAGAATCAATCCGAATGCGACACCGGTATATAGTAATGAAAACTGCACCAATGTTGCATAATTTACCAGGATAACAATGAAAGCAAACAATCCTCCATAGAATTTCGAATAACTCGACTCTCGAATCAATTTTACTAGAAACGTAATGATAAACATGAAGAATAGCACTCCACCAAAAATACCATACTGGTACAAGAATGACAAGTACCCAACATGAATCTGGGATGTGTATCCACTACGGATATCAGTTTTCAATTCGAAATCCTGTCCACCACCTGTGCCCAGCCAGATGTTTCGCGGGAAGTGCTTTTTGAACAAACTAAAAGCCTCAATTCGAGACATCGCAGACTCTGACAGAATCCTTTTATGTAAATAATTATCAAGCGAATATCCTGAACCAGAAAAAACAAATGAGAAAAGCATGATAACAATCGATACACCAAATACAACACCTATAAGCCATAATGTCTTCTTTTTTGCATGCATCTTGATAAATACAAACTGAAACAATGCGACCACGACCGCCAACATCACGTACCTTCTTGTAGAAGCCATCGAAACGAACCCGGCTATCAGAACATTGATCAGATACAGATTTTGCCTGCCAAAGAAAACACTCCAACCTATTAAAGCAGCCATCATTGGTACAAAGTCGAATCCAATCGCATTCCTATCGATATAGGAATAGATCGACTGAGCCGAAACCAGTGAGTAATTTGATTGTCCCTCATAGTAATACTTTTGAATGAGGAAATTCTTATCAAACCTAATCTGAATAAAAGATACAACCACGGCCATTATCGCAACAATGACCATGAAACGGACATATAAATGTATTTTCTTTGTTTTAAATTTCGTGTTATCAATAAGATACAAAACGCAAAGAGTTTGTACAGCCCAGTTCTTGTATGCGAATAATTGGATTCTGTCGAAGGATATTCGACCGTAAACAATATCAAGGATAAGATGATATGCAATCAATAACGCTAAAATGAAGTAGTAATTTTTTAACCCACTACCTTTTTTCCTGGGATTCAACATATTCATAAAGGTCAATACGATCATAATGGTTGCGAATAAAAACTTCCCACTTATCTGAATCGATACCCACGTAACAATCGATATAATGGGGCTAAATGCAAATGCAAGTAAGACGAACCGGTTGATTGACTCAAGGCTTACCTTGCTCTTTCTTCTGAAGATTTCCGGATGCTCGATTTCTATTGATCTACTTGTATGTGATGGCGACATTTTTGTATCCTTATTTTTTCGTATCACAATCCTTTTCGTTCAGAAATTTCTGTCAATTGAAAAGCTGAACCCGATAGCCATTATTCCGCTACACTCAGTTAATCTATTTATTTTGTTTTTTCATATTCGTTAATATTAAACCTGTCGACACGACAACATCAATCATTTCAGGAAACTAACAACATATACAGGAGTATTCATGCCCCAGATTAATCCTATCATACTGATATATAGATCATTACATGTCCGTAAAATATGCCATTCATCATTTCCAAATTTTTTTTACAGGAATTCTTCACAGATCGGTTGATCCATGTGGTTCATCACATTAGAATTTATGATCCTAAAAAATCAAAAATACTACCAATTCACATAATTTTATATATTTCAATATATTATAACAATTTTGTCTCGATTCTTCTATGGAAGAAATCAAACAAACGCGCCTTGACAAATTATCTCGTCATGTAGAATCTTGAAAGGTTGTGTGGGTCTGAAACGACTCGTGCAGTGGATAACAATACTGGTTTCGTCGATGCCGGAAGGACCTGGTTCTTTGTAAATGACGGATCCGATTGAATATGCAATCTATTGATTGTGGATGGGAAAAGCATGATACAACAGTCATGGGAATTCTATGCTTTAATACATGCCTCATCCAGCTTTCTTTGCCGGGGATGACACATCATGTGCTGATGTGGATAAGTCGAGGAGTACCTATTGTAATGCTTGCTCTTAAATATTGTATTTGATGTAGTTAAGGTATTTCGTATCCCGTCGGTTTTCTGTGGATAAGTTCGTGGATAAACATCCGCAGAGTTAGAAATTATTCCGAGGAGTCTTAATGGAAAGAGATCAGGATATATGGGAAAATGTCTTAAATACATTGGAAGATCATATCAACCCGAAAAGTTTTAAAACTTGGTTCAGCGACACAAAACTGATCGATATCGACAACAATATCCTTCTGGTTCAGGTGCCTACAAAATTTACCGCCGATTTCCTGAATCAGAATTACACGGTTCTATTGTCAGAAATCTCCTACAACCTCTATAAAAAAGAATATAAGGTTCGCTTTACCAATTACCCGCTCAAGAAGCAGAAAAACGGCAGCTTCAAGCTCAATGGTAATCAACAGCAGAGCAGCGGCAAGCTCAACCCTAAATACACCTTCGACCAATTCGTAGTGGGTAAGAGCAACAACTTTGCACACTCTGCCTCAATGGCCGTCGCCGAATCACCAGGAACCGCTTACAACCCACTATTCATATATGGGGAATCGGGTATGGGAAAAACCCATCTCATGCAGGCTATCGGCAATTTTCTGGGTGAAGAGCAGAGCTCCAGATACGTATATTACACAACAGCCGAAGAATTCACCAACGAAATGATCGAAGCACTGAAGACCAAGAACATGACCGAGTTCCGAAATAAGTTCCGTAATGTCGATGTTCTTCTGGTGGACGACGTCCACTTCCTGGCCGGTAAGGAAAGTACCCAGGAAACTTTCTTCCACACCTTCAACGCTCTCTACGAGAATAAAAAGCAGATTGTTATCACCAGCGACAGACCGCTCAAGGATATCCATGACCTCGAAAAACGCCTTGTAACCCGTTTCGAGTGGGGACTGATGGCCGACCTCAAGAGCCCCGATTTCGAGACTCGTGCGGCAATCCTGAGCAAAAAGGCCGAAAACGAAGATATCTTCCTGCGCGAAGATGTCATCGGTTTCATCGCGGAATATGTATCCAGCAACGTACGCGCGCTGGAAGGATCGTTGATCCGCATCCTTGCGTACGCATCTTACAACAACCTCAATACCGAAGATATCGACCCCGATCTGGCCAAGGAGATCCTCTCCGACCTGATCTCGGAAAAAGTGCGCGATATCAACCTCGATACGATCATGCAGAAGGTGTGCGACATGTACAACGTCACACCTACACAGCTCTTCGATAAAACGCGTAAGAAGCACATCGCCTTCCCGAGACAGGTGGCGATGTATCTTTCCAATCTGTTGATTCCACAGGCATCGCTGAAGGAAATCGCGGAATATTACAAGCGCAAGGACCACACAACGGTGCTTCACGCCAAGAAAATGATCGAAAACCAGTTCCGTTCAGACAATAAATTTCGTATTCAAATCGAGCTGCTGATCAAGGAAATCAAGAATCCTTGAACGTGAACCTGAAATTTATCCCACTGTGTTTCGAAGGATTCAAAATCATGCGAGGCCAGTGGGATTTTTTTTATATGAAAGGAGTTACGAGTATGAAATTATCGGTCAAAATCCCGATATCCACTTATCCACACAGGATGGTGTTAATGACTGTGGATAACGCTTGGAATTCCTTTGACAAAAACAAGGTACGTGGATAACTGACATGTTATTCAAAAGAAATACACGGGTTATCCACATTTTCCGTGTCATTGTAAATAGTAACAAGGCAGCAGCTTCTGCGTTATAAAAACAGGGTTATCACCATATCCACAGCCCTTGTTATTATTATTATCTCTATGTATTGAATATAAAATAGAAATCATATAAGGATTATGTATGAGGTTTTTCATCGCACTGCTCATTGCAGCAGTTCTCCTGACAGTCGGTTGCACCGACAAAGCAAATCAAACTGGATATGATAACAATATCCTTGATCCTGAAAATGTGACCATGTCCGACAGTCTGGTTACATATGCCTGGAACTATCGTGATACTGTACAGAACTACGATGGTGCAACCATCAACACACTTGGCAACTACCAGAACATCCGGCTCATGACCCTTATCAGATGGGACGATTTACCATCCGATGCTCAGGCATTATCCGCAACTATGTATATCAAGCCGGTAAACGATGTCGTTCCGGACAGCATGACGATCCGAATCGCCAGAATGCCCGAGAACTGGGAAGAGGAAGACTGCACCTGGACCTATGCAGCCGATGAAATCGAATGGGAAACTCCCGGACACGATTACGAAGCAATCGCGAGTTTCCAGTACGATTCTGCCGTCGATACACTGGCTGTCACGTTCCCGCTCGATTTGCTGCAGGAATGGCTGGATAATATCACCAATGACGAAGACGAAACCAATAACTTCGGTATCGCCCTTTTCACGGACACACCGGACCAGTTTCTGGAGATCTACTCGCTTGATTCTGATTATGCTCCGCTCCTCGAGTTCGATTATACGGTGGATGGAGAGACTTTGACCTATTCCGAAGACGCGATCGACGATGTGACCATTTATAATAATCCCGATGAGGACACCACCCTGGGCGAATCGTTCGATGGTATGTTCCTCTCGAATATCTATCCCTATCGTACGGTGATCAAGCTGAATTTCGACTACGACCAGTTCAACGAAGCACTTTCCGTATCTGGTCTTGATGAACTCACCGCCTACGATTACACGCACACCACCATCAACCGAGCGGAGCTGGTCTTCGATATCGACGCGGATCAATCTTACGCTGTGGATGGAACGTTCTCTGCTCGCGCCTATATGATGCTGACTGAAGAGCCTTCTGTCCCACTGATCTACACGGAAGACTACCTCTACTATACTGGAAACGATGTGGCGTATTACGACGAAGATACCGGTCAAATCCGGGTCGATATAACCTCGCTGCTTCAGGCGATTGTGTCGGGAGAAGCGGAAAATCACGGTTTCCTGATCCGTTCTGTCGAAGAAGATCGTGATCTGGGACACATTCTTTCAACATCAGACCCCTATCTCGATGTGACATTCACCAGACCATTTATTGAGGAATTCTGACATGAGATACCTTACTATTTTTCTGGTGTTCATTACGCTTCTGGTTGTTTCCTGCAAAAAACAGGCAGAAGAACCGCAGGGTACGGTCGTTGCACAGGTCAACGATGCTGTGCTGTTGCTGGAAGATCTCCAGGCCGAATATTCTCCTGAGGCATGGAACGCGCTCTCTACCGAAGACAAGCAGGAAATCGTCAACCAATGGAAGCGATTGACCCTCTTGAGTCAGGAAGCGCAGAGCATGCATCTCGATCAACAACCGGCCATTCGTATGAAGCTTGATAGCGCTCGGATGAAGGTGCTCGCCAATGCAGTGTTGGCACAGTATGTCCGGCAGATCAATATCTCAGAAGAAGAAGCGTTCGAGTATTACAAGCGGAACTATCTCGGTGAAGAAACCGAACTCAAGATCCAGCGAATCTTCGTATCGACCAAAGAAAAGCTTCAGGAAGTACAGGACGCGATCCGTGGCGGAATGAAGTTTACCGATGCCGCGACCAAATATTCAGAGGAAGCAATCGGCAAAAATGGTGGTTGGGTTGGCTTCCAATCGCGCAAGGAACTTGGTGATCGCATCTGGAACGAGCTGATCAAGCGAAATGCGTGGGAATATGCTGCGGTCCAGGTTGATAATGGCTATTACCTTATCCTGCATTATCGGAGTCGAAAGGTTCCTACCCAGGCAGCCGACTTCGAAGACGTCAAAGCGGAAATAGAAGAGAAGCTACGAGTCGAAAAGCTCAAGAGCGAGACTGAGAACCTCATCCAGGAACTCGAAAAGAAAGCCAAGATCGTGACGAATATATAAGACGAAGGAATAGAAACGAATGAAAATCACACGACTGATATGGATCGCAATCATGCTGACGATTCTTTGCGCCAATGCAAGCGCTGAAGTGCTGGATCGGATCGTTGCCAAGATCGGAAGAGAGATCATTCTGGAAAGCGAATTACAGACCCAGATCATGCAGATGCAAAGCATGAAGATGATGCCGCCCGACATGACAGAGATGGATGTGCTGGATCAGATGATCGAATCACGCCTGATTATCCAGAAAGCGCGAGACGAAGCCTATAATGTTGACGAACAAAAGATAAAATTGCAGGCTCAGGAAGAGCTGGATAAAGTCGCAGCACAGTTTCCTTCGCGTGAAGTGATGGAACAAGAGATGCAAAAAGCCGGATTGACCTATTACGACCTGAAGAAGGTCTATCAGGATCGTATCCGCGAAGAACAGCTCAAGCAGCTTATCTTCCAGAACGAAATCCGCAGCAAGGTGACCGTTACCGAAGCGGAAGTGGAAGAGTACTACGAAGAGCACCGCGATGAGATTCCACTGCGTCCAGAAAAGGACCAGATCGGTATGATCATGCGCAAAATAGAAGCTAGTGAAGATACGCAGGAAAAAGCGCTGAAAGAGATCAGCGAGATTCTCGACGAGCTCCGTGAAGGTGCCGATTTTGCCAAGCTGGCCAAAGAACGTAGCGATTGCCCCAGCAAGAAAAATGGTGGCGATCTAGGTTTCTTCGGTCGCGGACAGATGGTCTATGAATTCGAGAAGGTAGCGTTCGAGTTGCGTCCTGGGCAGATTAGCGATGTTGTGAAGACCCAATTCGGCTATCACATAATCAAGGTTGAAGAACGTGACGGCGATAATGTCCGTGCAAGACACATTCTTAAGCAGGTCGTTGCCTCCGAAGAGGATGTTGAAGCTGAAATTCAGCTAATGGACAATGTCTTGCAGCGTCTTCGCGCGGGTGAGGATTTCAGTGAACTCGCGATGACATACTCCGAAGATGATTCGACTGCGGTTCATGGCGGAATCATGGGCGAATTCAGTGTCGATGAATATCCCGAGATGTTCAAGGATCAGCTCATGGCACTCGATTACGGCGACTACACCGATGTGATCCGTCAGGACGAGCTGCTGTACATCTTTGGCAAGCTGAAGAGGGTTCCCGAACGTCCTTACGAATATACCGAGATCCAGGATCAGCTTCGCGGCTATGTAGAAAATCAGAAGCAGATGGAAATCTACGAAGACCTGATTCGTCAGCTCAAAAAAGACAAATACGTCGAAGTGTTTCTCGAGGAATAGTGCGGAAGCTGTCGGTCTTTTTTGCTACGTTTTTCTATACCGGATATTTTCCGAAAGCGCCCGGTACATTTGCCACGCTGCTGACCGCCGGAATTTATCTGATTCTATCGTCGAGCCTGGTGGCCGTAAATCAGACGGTGTTATGGATCATCGCTGTGGCGACGACGTTGCTCAGCGTGTTGTTCAGCGATTTCGCGGAACGTGAACTGGGGCATGACGATGGTCGTATTGTAATTGACGAGGTATGTGGCTATTTTATTGCGGTGCTTATGCTTCCGCAGACGATTCTTACTGCCGGACTCGCTTTTGTGCTGTTTCGCTTTTTCGATATCGTCAAGCCGTTTCCCGTGAAACAATTACAGCGGCTGACCGGTGGGCTGGGTATCACTGCAGACGACGTGATGGCTGGTATCCTCAGCAACGTCATCCTGCAAATCATGTATCGATTCGTATTGTAATACAACATCTTATAGATATAGGAAAGGGCAGCCGTTGCGGCTGCCCTTTCTTATTATTTCATACGGAGTAATTATTCGTATCGGAGTGAATCCACCGGATTGGAACGAGCAGTCTTGATCGCGTGCCATCCAACGGACAAGAGCGCGATGATCAGCGTGGCCAATGCGGCTACAATGCACGGCCAGGCTACGAAATTGACCACGTATGCCATGTTGCTGGTTACCTGCTTCAAGACGTACCACGCGAACGGGATTGCGATAACATTGGCGATGATCACAAATTTGATCAGGTACGAGGAAACTTCGTAGGCTATTCTGCCGCCCGAAGCCCCGAACACCTTGCGGATTCCCATTTCCTTTCGTTTTTGCTGGGCCACCAGCGAGACCAACCCGAAAAGGCCCATGCAGGCGATGAAGATGGATAGCCCGGTAAACATAGAGATCATTTGCACGAACGGCTTGATACTATGGATACGACGGGCCAGAACATCATCGAAGAAGGTGCCGTAGCTTATCGGCGAATCGGGCTGATACTCCTTCCATATCTCGACGATCTCATCCCGGATCTCTTTGCGTCTGGATTCATCGTACTTGATATTCGCGACGTTCATGAACTTTGGATCGAACATTATGACCATGGGTGTGATGGGCTCGGTGAGGTTGTCGCTATGGAAATCCTTCACCACGCCGATAATGGTACGGGTGGTATCGCCGAACTGCTGGTAGAGGTAGTTAACCTTCTTCCCGACAGCAGTATCCCAGCCGAATTCACGCAATGCAGCCTCGTTGATTATTGCGGTGTTGACGCTGTCGGTGGCGAACTCGTTCGAGAAGAATCGGCCCTCGAGCAGCTTGAAATCCATCATGGGTAGAACGCGATCGTCAACGAACAGCACCTTGTACATCCTGCCGTCTTCCTGATCGGCACCCTCGGGAAGGAAGCGTCCCCACCAGTAGCCCAGTCCTGGCGTGTTGGCGGAAAATGAGACTTCTTTCACTCCCTGAACATCGAGCAAACGTTGACGGAATACTTCGGCCCGGTCGTAGCGGGAACCGATGGGATTGGGGATGGTGTAGATGCTGTCTGGATTAAAGCCGTAGTCCTTGGTCTCCATGTATTTGATCTGGCGATAGAAATTGATATTGATGACCAGCAGCGTGATGGCCAGGAAGAACTGCACTACGATGAAGAGCTTACGGAACCACATCCCTTTTAGTCCCTTGGTGGAGCCGTCTTTCAGTGCTGCGGCAGGCCGGTAAGATGATAGAACGAACGAAGGGTAGATTCCTGCCAGAAGGCCAACGATGACCGAGATGATCATGGTCAGGACGAAGATGTGCGTCGTGGTATAATAGGGCGTGGGGAAGATGTTGTCGAAGTAAGCTGAATTCAGGTATTTGATGATGAGTTCCAGTAGAACCGTGCCGACGATGCCGGAGGGGATGGACAGAATGAGCGATTCAGCCATGAACTGTGTGACGATCTGGTTGCGCATGGAGCCGAATATCTTGCGCATACCCACTTCCCTTGAGCGTCGCATGGAGATTGCACTGGATAGATTGATATAGTTGATCGATGCGAGAACGATCACCAGAAGCCCGATTCCGCCGATCAGAAGCACGATGTTTCGATCGATGAAATTACCTTGCTCGCTGCGGAGAAAGCGCTTTTTGAGGTGGTAATTCTTCATCGGTTGCAAGAAAGGCTTATACCGGCCAACCTTCTCTGTATCCATGTGCTGGTCGATAAACTCCGGGAATTTCTCCTGAAGCTTTTTGTAATCTGTGTTCGGTTTCAAGAGGAGGAATGTTGTGACCGCGTGGTAGTACCACGATTCGAAGTACTGATAATTATCCTTGTTCAGTGTGCTGTATGATGAGAGAGCCGGAATATACATGGTGGTGTTGTAGGGTATTTCTCCCATCACACCGGTAACCAGGTAGTTTTTGTTTTCGACGACGGAAAAGAGCGTTTTTCCGACAGGATCTTCGTCCGGGAAGAGCTGCTCGGCGTAATCTTTTCCCAGGATAAGTGAGTACGGCTCGTTGAGCGCGGTCTTGGGATTGCCGGCTATAAGCGGGTAATCGAATATATCGAAGAAGGATGGATCGGTGTAAACGAGGTAGTAGCTGTTCAGTTCTTCTCCGACGCGAAAATTGACGTTTCCGTCCTCGATGCGGCAGAAGTCTTCCACCTCAGGGTATTCCTCTTTCATGGCAGGTGACCACTCCGGTGGCGTGAGTGCAGTGTTGTGATCGATGCTTCCCTGGCCCACGATGCGGTCGTTGAGGCGATAGATGCGATCGATTTTGGAGTGGTAGTCATCAAAGTGATAATGGAAATTGGCGATGAGGATCAGAAACACGCAGGATGCAAGACCTACAGCGAGACCTACGACGTTGATCAGAGAGAAGGTCTTGTTTTTGAGCAAATTTCTGAACCCTACAATTAATATCTTTGCGAGCATAAAATGTGGCCTCTTTGTTTTGAATTTCCTCTCTCTCAAGTGAAATCTATATGCACGACCGATTCCAATGGGATTTTCTGGAGAATCTGAACCGGAAACATGGATTTCGTTCGATTATGTATTAAAAACGTTCGTATTCGGACGGATCGTAAGTCATTGGATTCTATAATGTAGTAATGCAAACATGTAAATATAAAAATGCTGCCGGACCGTGGTATGCGTCAATCCGGCAGCTAATCGAGCAGGAATTATGAATCGCATGCGTTCATATCAAAGTTATATGGTAATATCTCATAATGACGCACAGACAATACCGGATTGGCCTCGTTTCCCCCAAGGTCTGAGGCAGTCGTATCTTCAGGCTGGCAGGCTTTCGGATACATGAAAATTAATATGCACGTTCGATGCCAAACCAGCCTCGAGCGGCAATTCAATTGCATGAATGGAAGATTCCAGCCTGATTTCTTGACACGATCTAAAAGAATATTAAAATCCTGCTCACAGGGACTTCGACAGAATGGAGGGCAACCATGCGATACCTATACATATTGATTCTACTCGCCATGAGCGCATTGTTATACAGCACCAATTATATGAACGTAGTGTGGGAACAGCAAGGCGAGCAAGCCTGCGATGATTACGGCTACTATGTTATTGCGCTAGATTTCAACGGCGATGGCATCGATGATTTGGCGGTGAGTGCTCGAAGATATTATCTTGACGAAGAAATACATTACTACCGTGGTAAGCTATATGTTTATTTTGGCTCAGACGATGGATTATCTAGCGTACCAGATCTTACAATTTCTACCCCCATTGATACAAGTAAAGTGTACATTGAATTGTGGAGAGATATTCAGAATCTTGGTGATATGAATGGTGATAACTGTGACGATTTAGGATTTAGTTATAGCTATGCAATTAACAATGGGGATTACCAATATTGCTTTTATACGGGGATTTTACTAGGTAACACGATAAATGATACGATTCCTGACTACTGGTATTTACATAGTACATCCGATCGAGCAATCAATCCCCTCGGCGACATCAACGGGGACGGCTACGACGATGCGGGAATTACCGAAGATAGTGCCGACACACTATTCTATTCCATCGTCTATGGCGGGAGCTTCGAAAGAGTACCGTTCGTGGATTCCCTCTACACGCGGAACGGAAAGGGATTCCGCGGCTTAGGAGATGTAAACGGCGACGGCTACGACGACTTCAACTATTACTACGAACTTGACTGGGATGAATATTACCGCCATTATAACTGCTTCTTTTACGGTGGACCGACTCTAAGTACAACCCCTGATTATACATTAGAATTTCTCGCCATTCCAAATTTATGGTATGAACTCTGGCCTGCCGGAGACTGGAACGGCGACGGTTATGATGATTTCGTGATCTCGGGGTATGATGTGGACGAGGAATCGATGACTGCAATCGGTTGCCCTCTATGGAGAGGGGGGGAGACCATCCATTGGGATTGGTATGGTCATATCGAGTATTATTCTCACCTGATGCCGTCTTGTGGCGACCTGAATGGAGACGGCAAAGGAGATATTGTAAATCCTTATCACATAACAAATTCTGGAGGGATAATCTATTTCTATCTTGGCGATCAAAACGGAACATGGGATTTTAATCGAGGAAATGGCCAAGATGGTTTTGGTATGACCTTTTCTCATGCAGTTGGCGATTTCGATAACGACGGGTTCGATGATATCGCCGTAGGAGCATATGGAGATGGCGGGAACGCTTATTGGAACTGGGGGCATGTGTACGTTTACGGCGGACATGAGGATCTTGAAGAGGTGGATACCGATGATACGAGCGACGAGTCAGTTCCATCTTCAGATATTACTTTTAATGCTTACCCGAATCCGTTCAATCCAGAGGTGTCGTTCGAGATCAAAACGGATACCGAATACCACGATCTGACGATAGAAATCTATAACATACGAGGGCAAAAGGTGGACTCAGTCCCTATCCCCCTGAGAAGTGTGAGTTTTGCCGGAGGCAAAAACTCGAATCACTCAAACGGGAATAAAAGGGGGTTTCCCTCATCCATCACCTGGAATGCCGAAGGCTTTTCGAGTGGGATCTACTTCTGTAAGCTCAAGATGGATGGTCATGTCATCCAGACGAAAAAGGTGACGCTGCTTAAGTGACCCTCACCCCGGTTCTCCTTCGTCGAACCGACCCTCTCCCCGAAAAGGGCGAGGGTAAGAGAAAAGAGAATGCGGAACTGGAGCTCTACGTACCCAGCGTATCATGCAAAACTGTCCCATATTTGAGAAAATCCTTTGACACGATCCATCATGGAAGTACAATTCTGCATTACGATTGATTTGGACGAACCGGATGAAATACTATCTCAAGAAGAAAGACATGGTTGAAATATACCTGAAGAAGACTTCGCAGGGCAAGCGGATCGTGAAATACTACACGAATCCGGGCGTTCTTGTCAGCTCGCAGCTCAAAGCGGAGGTGGATTTCTTCCGGCAATACAGCCATCCTTACTTCGTTCCGCTGGTCAAATACCGGTTCGACGAACGCAGCGCCCGGTTCGAGTACGAGTACTTCGACGGCTTGCCTATCAACATCCACATGGAGCGGCATCCGGAGGATATCCCCATCCTGTGGGAGAAGCTCTTTCACTTCGTGCGTTACCTGAAATACCACAATACCTTCATCGGCGACATGAAGCCGGAGCACATCCGCGTGCGCCGCGAAGAGGATGACCTGGTGATCGGCATCATCGACCTGACGCCGCACGAGAGCCGTATAACGCCGCAGTGGGCCGCGCCGGAACAAATGAAGGGAAGAATGTCATGGCGCTCCAATCTCTTCACCATCGCGCTAATTTTCGCTTCTCTTTATTCCAGCGCCGACGAGATCAAGGAGAAGATTGAGCAAGGCCAGACGATCCAGCTTCCGCAGGCGTCGCCGCTGTTCAGGCTGGCACATAAGTTCCTCGCGCTCGACCCATGGGAACGTGTGCAGGATCTCGACGAATGGATCGCGCGTTTCTCGGAGTGCGATAAAATCCTAACGCTGCCTTACGATGAGCCATACAACAATTATCTCGAGTTTCACCAGCGGCTTTCGGACCTCTTTTACACCGATCAGTTCAGCTATCGTGAGACTTTCGAGCTTTACCGCAGATATTGCCTGATCCATCCCTTCAGACGTACGCGTAATATCGAGCAATTCAAGGTGGATGCCAATCACAAAATATCGCTGCAGAAGATCATCGCCGAATCCGGCCTGGGCTGGAAAAACGGTAAGGTGCATCTTCCCGAAAAGCCAAAGCTGGCCGAAGAAGAGAGCCTACCGATTCTGGAAGCGACGAGACAGCTCCGCGAAGCGATGGAAGTATGGGATTTCGATACCTATGTCAGGCTGGGAAACGATCTGCTGAATCGCATGCGCTATGCGGGAAACAAACAGCTCGAAGATATCGGCAGGATGCCGGCGGATGATTTCATCGTGCTGCACCGATACTTCTTAACTCGTAATTTCACGCTGGCGGCGAGACTTCTTCGTCTCTATGCGGCTCAGGACAATCTCCAGCCGGACCAGATCGGCAAGCTTCGCGTCCATCTTTATCAGGCAAATGTGCTTTCTGATATTGTACCAATGGATATGTTCCCTGTAACACCCGATATTTTGAAGAAAATGAGCGTTGAAACACGCTCGAAGCTCACCCAGATCGAGAAGGTTCGCGAAATCTACCGTAGCAAAGACCTCCGTACTCTCAATGATTATTGCCGCGAAGAAAAGCTTTATCCCGAGACGCGGATCATGGTCTATCACTACATCGATGTCCTGTGCTACATCTCGCCCGAGGCGTTCGATCGCAAGGTGTTTGTAACGCTTTCCAACTATATCGCGGCCCAGACCGATCCCGAGGAGTTTCTCAATACTCTCGCCAAGGCGAAGTCCCGGCTCAAGCTCGCAGACGAATATCTCGACTACCTTCTGGTCCTCTCGCTGCTTATCGGCTCCGAGTATCAGATTGGTCGTCTGCTTTTTTATTACCTCTACCATACCGCGCAACGCAGCGTGAAAGATATCGAGCTCATCCTCAATTTCTACGAGAAGATCTCCATCCAATACCTGCCGATGGTCATGCAGACCCATTTCACTTCGGTGCAGGTTTATCACGATATGCTGCGGGAGCGTTACGATATTTGTCGAGAACGCATCATCGCACGCATCCGGCAGTCACACGGCTATGCAACCGCCTACATGATCCAGGTGTTTCTGATCTGTAGCTTCTACGATCATGAGTTCACCTTTGAGCCCTGGATGGAAAAGCTTATCGACGACAATGCCCGGGAGCTGTCATCATACTTCCAGCGTGATGACGACAACACGGCCTATCTCATCTACCGCTTTGCTCCGGAGGATGTTCGCAAGCGTTACTCGGCGCGGTTCGAGATGAACGGAAGCCGCTTCGTAGCCACTAAGCCCTACCAGAAGATCATCGATCTATTCTTTGAAGAGCGCTATCAGGAAGTGATCCGGTATTCGACCCAGATCGAATCAAAAAGCGGTTACGAACGGGCAGAATCGTACTATTGGACTGGCCTTGCCCTGGAGCGAATGGGGAATCCCGAGCTTGCTATCGACTTCATGCAGAATGCGCTGGAGACGTTCAACTACATGGGGCTAAAATCGCGCTCGGCAGATGCCCAGACTCTTCTGCAAGACTGGGAATTGCGTCGCAGGCAGATCAGCCGGCTCGATATCAACGATATCATTGAAAAGTTTTCCAGTATTTCGCACCTGGACGAATTCCTGCGCGAGCTGGGCAGCTTTTTCCAGCTTACCTATCGTTTTGACAGCGTGATACCGTTTATCTACAACGAAGAGAGTGGCCGATTCGTGCCATTCCGCAATATCATTCACGAAGATGAAGAGAGCTACCGTGCACTCGAATACAGCAACAATATCCTGCTGCAATACACGCAGGATGCCTATCACACGCTTCAATACGACTCTTCATCGAGATTCCGCAACGACAGTATCCAGAAATTGCGTATCTATCGCGCGCTCTGCGTGCCGATGGTTGTTGGCGCAAAGCTGCTGGGTACAATATACATGCACTCGGTGAAGCGCGATCACTCCCTCAGCGAAGAAGATATCCGCTACATTGAGAATCTCGCTTCCATCCTGGGTGTTTTCCTGGAACACCTCAATCAGAAAGAGATGCAGAAGCGTCTGCGCGATATCGAAGTGCAGGAAAGCTTCCACGGTATCGTGGGTAAAAGCCAGTCGATGAAAGAGATTTACAAGCAGATCGTCACCCTCGCAAATGTCCCCTTCCCCGTACTGATCACCGGCGAAACCGGTACCGGAAAGGAGATGGTCGCCCGGGCGGTTTACCAGGAAGGCAACTACAAGGGCGATCTGATATCCATCAATGTCAGCACCATCCCGCGAGACCTCTTCGAGAGCGAGATATTCGGCCATATGAAGGGATCTTTTTCCGGCGCGATCAAGGATTTTGCCGGTAAAATTGCGCTTGCAGAGGATGGCGTCCTCTTCCTGGACGAGATCGGCGACCTTCCACTCGATATGCAAACCAAGCTGCTGCGCGTTTTACAGGAAAAGACTTATTATCCCATCGGTGCTAAGAAAGAGCATCGCTCAAATGCACGAATTCTCTTTGCCACTAACCGAGATCTTTATCAGGCGGTGAAAACCGGCGAATTCCGGGAAGACCTCTATTACCGTATCTCCGCGTTCCAGGTGAATGTCCCGCCACTTCGGGAACGGCTCGAGGATATCCCCCTGCTGGTAAGGCATTTCACCCGCAATTTCATGGAGATCCAACCTGATATCATCGTTACCGGCATTCCCGATGATACGATTTCGCAATGGATAAAAGAAAACTGGTCCGGCAATATCCGTGAACTGGAAAACCGCGTCTATAAGGTGCTGCTCATGCCACGACGCGATCGCATCGACAACACCATGGACGGATTCGAGATCGACCCTGAAACGATAGGCTCGGTCGATGACCTGGTGGCAGCATATCTGCAGTGGCGAAAAGACTGTCTCGGCTCTGCAAAAAAAGTTCAGGACGAACTCGGCCTGACTCGCTCGACCTTCTATCGACTGCTGGCGAATAAGAAAGACGAATAGAAATTCCCATATTTGGGACATGGTCTCTATGTATGGGTTTTGAGAAGAATCACCTCTGTCCACCAATCATATCAATCGATCTGTGAGATTACTCCATCAATAAAGTTTTAGACCGACACTTTCAATGAATGAATCTGTTAAGTGCGTATCGTTAGTTCGCTCCGACATCAGGTAAATCAACTATCACGCTCCAGCTGTTGGATAACGCCGAAACAGGATTCCCAAATATGGGACATAGTGTCGATTATATGGCTGTAATTATTTGACAGCGGTTCGGTTTGATAGCGTGGTTTGTCTTGAAATCCTTTTATAACAATAATTCTCGTGAGTATTATGTCACTCACGCCGATATAATCAATGAAGAGATCAAAGCAAAAAACGGGAAATTGGCAAAACGAGAATAACGGTTTCCTATATATGGGAAAAATGGGGTAATTTTGAGGGTGTTTGGCACGGTGTCTGAAAAGAAATTTAGTGGTTTGGCCCTACCTGAATAACTAACGTGTTGCAATTAAATGTGATAAAAATGAGCTTCATTCAGTGGCACGAGGTGTGCAACTTACACAAATCGCCGGAACAAGAAACGGAGGAAACGATGAAATTAGCAAGCGTTACGATCAAAAAAAACAAGACATATCTGGGACCACAAAGCTTGCCGTTTATCGATTTCCTCCCTTTTTCTTCTTTCTTGTCTCTGAATCAGCACCCGCTTTCAGTCCAGAGTCTGTCATTTCCGAATGAAACTTCGGAATCAAATATTAACTATATCAATGAGATTCACCTGGAAACTCAGGAAATCCTGATAGCTTCCGGAAAGTTTGCTGTGAATATGTGTACGATAACGGGACAGGGCGTACATATCTGTCAAGAGAAAGGAAGAATCAAATGAAAACCACGGACATGGAGAAGCTGGAAGAGCGCCTTAAAGGCATATCAGCCGGCAAGATACTCGATGTCGCCACCGGGCGGGGCGAATTCATCGCGATGATGATGCCGTCGTTGGGTGGATACAAGCGCTTTGTCGCCATCGACAGCGAAAAGCGTGCGGTGGATTTCTGCAGTCAGCAGTTCCAGGACGCCCCGGTTGATGTTATTCAGATGGACGCTGAAGCGATGGATTTTTTCGACGGCGAATTCGACGTTGCCTGTATCTCCAATTCGGTTCATCACATGCACCGGCCGAAGAAGGTGATCGACGAGATGATCCGTGTGCTCAAACCCGGTGGCCTTCTTTTCATCTCTGAAATGTATTGTGACGGTGACCAGACTCAGGCTCAGAAGAACCATGTACGCATGCATCACTGGTGTGCCAGGATCGACAAACGTATGGGGATCCCGCATCACCTGACCTACAAGCGTGAGCGCCTCGAGCGTTTTGCAGACGACCTCGGGCTCGATAATATCAAGCTCTACGATATTAACTTTCAGCAGAAAGCTCCCGATGAGGCGGTTGAGAAGACGATCGCGATTCTTGATCCATATCACGACCGAATCAAGCAGCACCCCGACTACGAAAAGCTGGGCGCTGAGAAGGAGCGAATTAAAAAAAGTCTTTACAAGAAAGGACTTGGCTCAGCAGCACGGCTATTCATTATCGGTTCCAAACCGGAAAACCGATAAAAAGGGGGATATTGTGAGCAGCACAAGAATCATTTTCGCACTGATTGCACTGATGCTTATATCCACGCTCATTTCAAATGAAGTTACATACGCCGACAATGCAGAATATGTGAATTACGACCACTTCAAGCGCACGGCAGGCAGCCGTGACGTTCCCGAGTGGACCTTTGTTACTGAGCCTTACGCAATCCAGACATCTTACTATGACTATATGCCCGGCAGCTACAACGGCAGTCCGTTTCGAGTGCAACCTGTACAGTGTAGTAACGGAACAGCAGCGGATGGACTCTATATGACTTTCCAATCGGAAGAGACAGCATCCGCGGAACGCCGTGTATATTCAGCATATTTCGATATGAACGACGCACTTGACCAGATCACTTATTGCAGCCAAGAAAACTATCGCGAAGGCTATTCGAGTGTTGTAATCGATCCCGATATGGCGGATCCGTTCATTGCATGGCATTCGGATATCGATAACGATGGCGCGCAGGAAATTCTCCTAACCATGGATAGCTTCCATCTGATCGGAAGCCCTGGTTTGCTCGCGATTCCCGAAGTCATCATCGATAACGATCTCGAAGAGTGCTTCGACGTGTTTCCGCGCGTCGATAACGAATACAACTGGCCGTATGTACACATCGGACCTTCACCGGAGGGACTTCCTTACCGACGGCTGTATATTGTTGCCAATAATTACACTGTGCACGAGAGCGGCTATGCGGCTCATAATCCGATCATAGCCTATACTGATTACGACACCAGCGATCCCAACCCCAGTATCGAAGATCTGGACTGGGACTACAACACCGTCTCGCAGATGGACGCATGGGATGTGGACGAACCTGATTTCAACCAGGGTAACCACACCTTCTTTGCCACGGAAGACGGCACTGTCGGATTCGTGGGCTATTCAAATTCAACTCAGGAAATTTATGCCTATATAAATGACAATTTTGGAGAAGGGGAATTCACCGAATACATCCAGAACTACAAATTCGCGCAGAACAACGTACAGGACCAGAATGGGGAATGGGTATTCGCTGAAACGACCGGGGAACCATATGAGGACCTTTATTTCTCTTTTACAAAGTGCACGAACTTCAATTCGACACTTATTGAGGACAGTAGGGTGCTTTTCCCGGCCAACATGGCACTGAGACGAGATACTGAAAATAACACGTTCACATGGTTTATGAACCTTACGTATGCCAAGGTTTTCGGTTTCGATCTGAATTCAGGGGAATTCTTCTTCTCTGACCTTTATCCAAAGGGAGCGCATCCCGAAGATGGTACGCCGATGGTTCCATGGGATCTGGACGAAGATGGATCAGTCGATGAGTATGACGAAGAGGGTAATGTTCTGATGGAACTTGGCTGGCCCTTTTACTATTGGGATCCTGAGAAGGGCTGGGATGAGAACAACTGGAAAATTTGTCGGAATGACGAACAGGGCTGGCTGGCTGTCGTCTGGCAGGATGCGCTTTTTTGCAAATTCTTTGAAGATGGTGTTGAGGGTTACGATGACTGGCAGAGCAAGCCGGAGATCTGCATTGCTATCTCCAGTGACGCTGGAACGACATGGTCCGATCCCATCCGCATGCACTATAACAGTAACGCTGATGACGGAAATTATGTCGAGCAGTTTGAAGGCATGAACATCAGCTATATCTATCCCGCCGACGAGATCGAGTATCTCTACACTGATAACAGCGGCGACAAGCACGGCCTCCTAAGGCTTATGTTCTTCAACGATAACTCGTATGGCTCCTTCATTAACGACAGTGGAGCTAACGACGGTGGTTCGATTTCCTATATGTCGCTCGATGTCACGTTCCACTCCGAAGGCATCGACGAAAACGGTGGCGCACCGGCTTACGCCAATACGCTTGGACAAAACTATCCGAATCCGTTCAACCCGGAAACGACGATCTCCTACAGCCTGGAGAAGCCGGGGGTAGTCGAGCTGAGCGTTTACAACATCAGAGGTCAGAAGGTAAAGACGTTGGTCAACAGCCGCTGTGAAGCAGGCCAGAACAACGTTACCTGGAACGGCACCGACGAGAGCGGCAAAAACGTCTCAGGCGGAGTGTACCTCTACCGCTTGCAGACAGAGGATCAAGCTCTGACGCGCAAGATGATCCTTCTCAAGTAATTTCGGATTTTGCAAAGCAAAAACGAAAGCATTGAATTAGAACTTATATGTGGGGATGTATAAAGGAAAAAACGCGCACAAAGGCACCGACGATGACAGTCGGGGAGGATAGGGTAGACGCGTGGAGGGTCAATTGATTGCCCGGTTCAAACGCACTGGACTAAGGCAATTCCCCCCAAAGGGCGGCGATAAACCGCCCTTTTTTTATTTCCCCAAAAACAATCATCTCTCAATCCTCGTTGGATTGACCTCTGGCCTGGAAGTTCACAACGTACATCTGACAATAGATATACATCTTACATGATCGTTTTTTCTTTACATTGGATGCGCGATCGTTATTTTCCGGTTATCTTGTTAATGGAGGATCCGTAATGGTTCAGAACCGATTAGAAAACGACAGCCTGATCTGCACATTCAAGGGCAGACAGGACACTATAACCTGTTCCGAGTGGCAGCCAGAGTACAAGGAGCTTCTGCTGGGTTTTAAGGGCAAGGTTGTCTTCGATATCGCGGAAGTGGATTACATCTCTTCTCTGTTTTTACGTATTTGTCTGGAAACAGCTAAAAACCTTCACGTTCAGTCGTTGCGGATACAGGATCCGACCCCCGAAGTGCGAAAGATGTTCGAGATCGCGGGATTCGATCGTATCATGGAAATAGACCAGTCTGTGTGAAGGATTTATCATAAAGGATTAAATCATGAGCCGGAGCTCGTTTCATTGTAAATGGATGAAGAATCTCATTGACAAAATACGTGGAAAAAAATTTCCTGATAGACAGGGAGATGGAAACCCATGCGATATTTGAAGAATGGTCAACAGATAGTTTATATAGAGCAAGCATTTGTCATACAATCGACAAATGCTTTTTTTGTTTTACGGGGGAGAAATTGAACATCGAAGAGATCGTAAAGCTGGCACTTCGCGAGGATATCGGATATGGCGATATCACTACCGAGAGCCTTGACTTCGGGCACAAGAGTGCTCAGGCGTCGTTGATTGCCAAGGAAGAGGGAGTCCTTGCCGGGCTTGATGTCGCGCTTTCCGTGTTCAAACAGCTCGATCCAGATTGCAACTGTATTGCTTACTACAAGGATGGCGATTGCCTGAAGAAAAGTGACGTGATTGCACGCGTGAGCGGCAGAGCCTCAAAGATTCTTCAAGCGGAACGCGTAGCGCTGAATCTGCTGCAACGCATGAGTGGAATCGCGACTATTACCCATAAGATGGTGGAAGCGATCAAACCCTACCCGGCGAGACTGCTGGATACGCGCAAGACCACACCTCTCCTGCGTGAGCTCGAGAAATACGCTGTGCGCGTCGGCGGTGGTTTCAACCACCGGTTCGGGCTGTTCGATATGGTGATGCTGAAGGAAAATCATATCCGGTCGGCTGGATCGATTACGATCGCGGTAGAGCGGGTGAGAAAGCGGATGGTGACCTATAAAATCGAGGTCGAGGTTACCAATCTAAAGGAACTGGACGAAGCGGCGGCGTGCGGCGTGGACCGCATCATGCTGGACAACATGAGTGTGACGGACATGAAAAAAGCGGTGAAGAAATACGGTGGTAAAGTTGAGCTGGAGGCATCAGGGAATGTCAGCCTTGAGACGGTGAACAAGATCGCCGCGACGGGTGTTGATTATATTTCTTCAGGGATGATCACCCATTCCTATACATCGCTGGATATCAGTTTATTGTTTAAGGAGTGACGCATGAAAGACGATTTGCGTATTTTAGTGGAAATGCAAGCATTGGATACCGAAATCGGCAAAAGGGAAATATTGAAACAGTTATTGCCGGCTGAGCTGAAGAGCCTGCTCGAGAGCGTTAGAAATACTGAAGACGATCTCACCGCAGCGAAAGACCGACTCAACGAGAACCGGAAAACCCAGAAGCTGAAAGATGTCGATATCCAGACCAATATCAAGACGATGGGCAAGTATGAAGATCAATTGTTGGCTATCAAGAATAACAAGGAATACAAAGCCCTTAACAGCGAGATCAACCACCTGAAAGAGAAGAATACTGCGATTGACGATGAGATTCTTGAGCTGATGGAAATTGAAAACAAGCTCAAAGAAGAGCTTGCTGAAGCGGAAGAGGAAGTGAACAAAGCGAAAGCCGAACTTGCTAAAAACGAGGACCGGCTGAAAAAAAGGATTAATGAACTTGACTCCGAGATCGAAGAACGCAAGAATGAGAGAAGCGTACTTGCGCAGGATCTTCCGCGGACATTGGTCAGACGCTATGTGTCATTGATCAAAGCGAAAGATCGCAAGGCAGTCGTCTTTATGGAAAACAACGCTTGCGGCGGGTGCGGGTTCCAGCTTCGCCCTCAGCTTGTCATCGAGATCGAACGCGAGAATAAAATTATCAGCTGCGAAAGTTGCGGCCGCATCATTGTCCGGAAACCGGAGAACATCGAATCCTGATCATTATTTTACGGATATCGTGTCGGAGAAGATAGCATGTCTGCTCCCATAGTGGGGAGGAAAGTCCGAACACCGTAGGGCAGGATACTTCCTAACGGGAAGCTTCGGTGACGAAGAGCAGCTCCACAGAAAATAAACCGCCCAGCATCGAAATTTGCCTGCAATATTATTCTCAGGGAAGTTATTCCCCGTTACATCTTGATGCTGGGTAAGGGTGAAATGGTAGTGTAAGAGACTACCGGGTTCCGGCGTGAGCTGGAATGCCAGGAATGCCTTATCCGGTGCAATGCCGAATAGGGGAAGAGGATCGGCCCGGTCCGTTTGATTCCCGGGTAGGCAGCACGAACCGGTCGCATAGCGATCCCAGTTGGGAGTCGTGAGACCCGGTCCAGATAAATAGACATAACACTGCCTGTTACGCAGTGTACAGAATTCGGCTTATCATCTTCTCCGACAACATTATCGAATCCAAGCCGGATTCCTTTATTATTAGAAAAGAAATAAATAAAAAATAGGTTATTATGGAAAAAAGATGGCATCATGCAAAGGACCTGACCGATGAACAAAACGAGCTGAAAAGGTCAATCGCGAACGAGATTCACGCACCCGATATCATTGCTGAAATCCTCCTGAGAAAAGGCATTACGGATATCGAGGAAATCAATCGATTCTTCAATCCTCACTTGGATCACACCCACGATCCATTCCTCTTCGGCGATATGCGGATCGCAGCCAAGCGCATCCGAAAAGCGATCGAAGACCAGGAGCTGATCACCATCTATGGTGATTACGACGTGGATGGAACCACCGCCACAGCACTGCTCTACCTCGGGCTCAAACGTATTGGCGCAATTGTAAACTACTACATACCCCATCGTATGATCGATGGCTACGGCCTTTCCATGAATGGTGTGCAGCAGCTTCGTGACGAAGGTACCAATCTCATCGTCACTGTTGATTGCGGTATCAATGCGGTAGAAGAAGTTGACGAGATTACCCGTCTCGGGATGGAGCTGATTGTTACTGATCACCATAACCCCAAGGATACTTTACCCAGCGCTCTTTCCATTATCAATGCCAAGGTGGAGAACAGCGGATATCCCTATCAGGATCTTGCCGGTGTCGGCGCGGCTTACAAACTGATGATGGCGGTGTATCACGAGATGGATGTAGCGACAGAAGAAAACATCACGCGTTTCCTTGATCTGGTCGCAGTTGGAACCATCGCCGATATCGTGCCTCTCACCGGTGAAAACCGTATCTTCGCCAGTGTGGGTCTCAAGCACCTTTTCCGTAAACGCAACCTCGGTCTTACCGCGTTAATCAACATCTCCGGGCTCATCAACAAAGAGCTGAACACGACAGATATCGTCTTCGGGCTGGCTCCGCGAATCAACGCGGCCGGACGCATGGGAAGCGCGATGCGTGCTGTCGAACTGCTGATCTCGGAAGATCGCACGCAGAGCGAAGAGCTGGCGCGTGTCATCGAGAAGGAAAACACGCTTCGGCAGGAGGTCGATCAACAGACTTTCCAGGAAGCCTGTGATATCATTGAACGTAAATACAATAACCTCAGCGAAGTCCATTGCATTGTCATATCTTCGGAAAACTGGCATCCCGGCGTCATCGGAATCGTCGCCTCCAAGCTGGTCGAGAAATACTATCGTCCCACCATCATGATCGCGCTAAACGAAGGCGTGGGCAGCGGTTCAGGGCGTAGTATCTCCGATTTCGATCTCTTCGAAGCGCTCTCCAGTGTCGAGGATATGCTCGAAAGCTTCGGCGGCCACAAGTACGCAGCGGGGCTCTCCATCTTGCCAGAATATCTTGACCAGTTCGAGCAGAAATTGAACACCTATGTCCGTGAAAACACTTTACCGGAACAGCTCATTCCACCGCTTAAGGTGGAATACAAGCTTGAGCTCTACGAGATAAACGACAACCTTATCGAGTGGCTGGAGAAATTTGCGCCATTCGGACCGGGAAACATGCGTCCGATCTTTTACACCCGGAATGTCACCGTGGTGGGCTATCCGTACATGGTAGGCAGGAACCACCTCAAGATGAAGGTCAAAAAAGATGGCTGCGTGCTCGATCTTATCGGCTTCAACATGGGCAACCTGCTGCCGTTCCTGCGTAAAAATATCATGATTGACATCGCCTATTCACTCGAGTGGAATACCTGGCAGGATAAGACCTCGATCCAGGGCAAGCTAAAGGACATCCACTTTGCGAAAAAGCTATAGCTGGTTATTTCTCCTGATCGTCCTGCTTATGGGATGCTCCTTTCTTCAGGATCGCCCGGTATCGATTCCGGTCGGCCTGACCAAACCCCAGCAGCTCGATTTCGAGCAATCCATCCGCAAATGTTGCTACGATACCATCACAAGAACGCTCTATATCATGCCCGAAAACGATAACGCTATTCATATTTTCCGGGATGGTAAGAGGATCAACACAATCGGCAAGCTCGGGTTCGATAAGTCTAATTTCAGCCGTCTGGACGACATAGCACTTGCACCGGACGGAAAAATTCTCGCGCTCGACAGTTTCAGCCGCAAGATCAAGAAGTTCGACAAAGACGGAATGTGGATCGCCGATTACGACCTTTCTTACCTCAAAGAACCTACACGGTTTGACGTCACCGATGACGAGGAAATGTATATCTACGACAACTTCAGCAAGGATATTACTATTGTCACCAGTACGCGGGAAGAAGAGCGTTTTACCTTCGGGAAATTCCAGTTTACCCGGCCACAGCGCATCACGACCAACCGCGAATACGTCTGGATCTATGATGCCGGTGACGATACTACGCTGATCTATAACGCCATGGGGCAACATCTGGAAGACGTCCCTGGTTTCATGCAGCTCGACCGCTTCAACCAGAAATTCACGATGCTTCCGAACGCGATCGAACAACAATCGACCGGCGCGAAGCTCGCCATGGGTATTGAGCGCATCAAGAGTTTCTTCATCGAATCAGGCGCTTGGGTCGTCGTTCGCGAAGGCGGCGTCACCATTTACGAGAGCAAGTATGAGATACAGCCACTCCCATAGTTTCTGGGAATCCTATCAGGAACCTCTTCTGGCCGCATTCCTGTTCGGATTGTCGCGCTTGAACTGGCACTTGGGTTTTCTGGTATTCTTTGCGCTGATCCCGCTATTCTCGTTCTTCCAGAATCGTGATCGATCCGGTGCGAAAATCATCACGGCCGGCGTTCTTTTTGCCACACTCTATACCATAATTTCGCTCCACTGGGTTATCTTCACGGCACGTCATGCGATGGTACCCAAGTGGTCGGAGGTTCCAATTGGTTTAGGAATATGGGTGGGTATCACGTTTCTGTTCTCGATGTACTTCAGCATACTTTTCGGTCTGATCGACGCTGTATGGAAAAACTCCCGTGTTTGGCGATTGCTGGCGATCATTGGATTATGGGTCGGCTTCGAATGGCTGCAAAACTTCGGTGACTTCCGTTTTCCATGGCACAACCTCGGTTACTCACTTTCCGAGTATACTATCCTGATTCAAGTCGCCGAAATTGGCGGTGTTTACCTTGTATCAGTGCTGATTATTGTGGTCAACTGGATGATCTATAAAACCTATCGCAGACCGCAGAAATATTTTATCCTGCTGGGTATCTTGATGACAGCATGGCTCGTCTATGGCGGAATCAGACTGTATGGTCTTCCCATGCACAAAACCAACACCGAAGTTGCCATCGTACAGCCCAGCATCCCGCAGGAAATTAAATGGGATCGTGCTTATCTGGACAGCACACTCACCGTCTACGAAACTATGACCGAAGCTGCCCGGAAAGATAGCGCTAACCTTGTCGTCTACCCCGAGGCCGCTATTCCCATGTATCTCGGCAGGCTCCGCAGCCAGTTTAATCCCGTACAGAGGTGGAGCAACAGGCTCGATGTTCCAATCTTTACCGGATTTCCGCATATGGTAATCCTCAAGGATAATCCTCACGTCGATTCTTACGACTACAATAGCTGTACTCAGTTCAACCCCGACACACGTCCCGATCCAATCTACAACAAGATAGCGCTGGTACCTTTCGGGGAAAGAACCCCCTGGCTGAATACATTCCCGTTCCTGTGGAGTATGCAGCTTGGACAGGCGAATTTCCAGCCTGGCGATTCCACTGCTTATTACACAGTTGACGGCTTGCGATATTCACCCCTGATTTGCTTCGAAATCGCTTTCCCGCATCTCACGTGCAATATAGAAAAGAATGATGCCGACTTCATCGTTAATCTCACCAACGACGGCTGGTTTGGCCATTCAGTTGGAACTTACCAGCATGCGATGATGGTCAAATTCCGCGCGATCGAGACTCGCAGGCAGATCTATAGGGCGGCAAATTCGGGTATCTCAATGATCGTGCTTCCTACTGGCAGGATCGAGAAAAAGCTGGGATTGTTCAAGCGTGGAACATTGCAAAGTCCGGTGTATCGCTATGAGTCAAAGTCCCTGTATTGTGGACCACTCCGCGCGTTTCCGCTGGTACTGGGTTTAATAGGACTTGTCATGGGTCTGTTTGCATGGGTCCGAAATCACACAATATCAAATTACCGAGCACTAAGAAAAGATTATTGATATGAAAAAATATTATTATTCTATCGGCGAAGTCAGTAACCTTCTCGACCTCAAAACGCATGTTATCCGCTACTGGGAATCCGAATTCCGGCAGCTGCGTCCGCAGAAGACCAGCGGCGGTAATCGCAAGTATTCGCAGAAAGATATCGATCTGCTAACGCGGATCAAGGATATGCTTCATAACCAGAAGTTTACCATCGAAGGTGCACGCAAACGGCTTGCCAGCGAAGCCAAAGAACCCATTCAGAAAGAAATCTTCTTCTCCGATGACCACTCCGCGATCAAGATGAATGTTATTCAGGAGCTCAAAGACCTGAAAGCGCTTCTGAAGAAAACGGGAAAGCAGTAAACCTACTTCGACATCGCGATCCGGTCGTACTCGATACCTCCATGTGACAGAATATCCAGTACGTGATCATGCTCCGTGTGTTCGAACTCCACACAATACCCGCAATCAGAGCTCAGATGCCGTGGTACCGGGATCATCTTGCAGTTGATGCAGGCCTTTTTCAATGCGGCCTCAGCCCATATTGCATGATTGGATGAATGGAACAGGATCACAAAACTGCTATTGGGCATCGCGTATCCTCCTGATTGCATCGATTGCATAATCAATCTCTTCGTATGAATTGAACAACCCGAATCCGAAACGCAAGCTGCCTTCGGGGAATGTATTCAGTGTTCGATGTGCCAGAGGGGCACAATGTAGGCCCTGCCGGCACAGAATTCCTTCATCATCGGAAAACCTTCTGGCGACATCTGAAACACTGAAATTCGGGATTCGGAACGAAACGGTTGCGGTGGCCGGATTACGTTCGTCCGAGTATATCTCGACTCCTTCCTGGAGTGCCTTTTCCACAAAATATTCTCTCAGTTCCGATTCATGCTGGTGAATCCTCTGGATTCCACCTTCAAAACGCTGAAGATAATCCAAGCCTGCTGCCAGTCCGGCGAAGCCTGCGAGGTTCGGTGTACCGCTTTCGAAGCGATCCGGCAGGAAATCAGGCTGCTCAATCATGCTGGAGGCGCTGCCTGTTCCGCCAAATTTACGTGGTGAGATTCGTTTGGGATCGAAGCTGTCGTCAATTAGTAGAGCACCGGTTCCGGTGGGGCCAAGGAGCGCTTTATGCCCCGGTATTGCCAGTAGGTCGATCTGCATTTCCTTCATATTGATCGGATAGCTCCCAGCGCTTTGGGATGCGTCCACCAGGAAGGTGATCCCCTTTTCGCGGCATATCGCACCAATTTCGGCGACTGGCTGCACGACTCCGTTTACGTTGGAGGCGTGGTTGATCGCGACCAGGGCCGTATCGTTGCAGATCGATTTGCGGATGTCGTCAGGATCGAGCTTTCCCGCGGTATCGCACTGCACGATGTCGAGCCGGATCGTTCCTTGCTTGCGCAGATGCTCCAGCGGTCTGATAACGCTATTGTGTTCCATCGAGCTGGTGATGACGTGCATCCCTTCGCGAAGATAGCCCAGAATTGCCAGGCTGAGTGCGCCGGTGGCGTTTTCGGTCAGGATGACATTCATCGGGTTATCCAGCCCGAACATGGATGCAAGCGAATTGCGGACGTTGAACAACAACCTGCCTGCTTCCACCGCGCGGAAATGACTCGATCGCCCCGCGTTAGCGCCGATCTGCGTCATATAGTGCACGACTGCGTGAACAACCGTGGATGGCTTTGGAAACGAGGTAGCCGCGTTATCGAAGTAAACCGGACGCTCCATGAATCAGCTTCGCTTTACGTTGATTTTGAACTCGCCGTTCTCTTCAATTTCCTTGTATTGGAGCTGGAAACGTTCCAGGACTCTGAGCACGTTTTCTTTCGCGACGACGCTGTCGAGAAGAATGGAGAAATCACCCTTACCGCGATTGATCTCTTTTTTGGTCATGACTACGGGTTGCGGACAGGAGAGTCCGCGTGTGTCGATCACATTCATTTTTTTCCTCCCTTTACGCTTTTCTTCGTTCGATCATGAAAAGGCCGATAACCACGCAGAAGATCAGGCCGAGAATGGTAGCCTGTGCGCCGTAAGTTCCGATTCCTTTCGGGCTTGAGGCCAGGCTGAAGTTATGCGCGAATCCTGCTCCTGCAAGCATACCCAGCACGAAAACGGTCGAATCGCCGTTACCTTCACCAGCCAGGATCAATTGACGTCCGGGACATCCACCCGCCAGCGCGAAGGCAAGGCCAGCCAGCGTCATGCCGAGGAAGTTCCAGAGGCCGTCGGTGTGGCCGATGGGCGGATTTGCGAATCCTGGGTGGAATTGCCCAAAGATGAAGTTCATGATCAATGCGGCGACGGTGAATGCGAGTACGCCGCTGAGAAGATGGAAATCGCGAATCAGGATCACGTCGCGGATCGAGCCCATGGTACAGAAGCGGCTGCGGTTTGCGAGGAAACCGATGACCAGGCCTGCAATGAGACTAATGGCGATGGGCGCGTATTGCGAGCCAGGTCCCTTTTCGCTGAAGTGAATAAAGGGAAGCTTGAGAAGGAAAAAGATGAAAATGATAACCGTTACGATCGGGAAAACCCATCCCGAGAAGCGGCTTCGTGAGGAATAAGACCGGCCGAGATTGAATCCCGAACGCAGGAAAATCACGCCGATCCCGACGCCAAAGGCAAGTCCCACGATTCCGATAATCGCGTTCCAGTCACCGCCTGCCAAGCGCAGAAACGCGCGCCACGGGCAGCCGAGGAAGACCAGTGCGCCGATCATCGCGAAAACGCCGAGGAAAAAGCGTATGATGGGCGACGAACCGCTGCGGGGTTTGAATTCCTTGAAGAAAATGGATGTTACGAATGAGCCGATGATGATACCGATAATTTCAGGTCGTACATACTGCACAACGCCTGCCTGGTGAAAACCGAGCGCGCCGGCAATATCTCTCTCAAAGCACGCCATGCACAATCCCATGTTGCTTGGATTGCCCAGCTTTTGAAGCACTGACGCGATCACTCCGATTGCCAGACCGGCAACGATGATGCCCCACCTGGATGCAAAGAAATTTTTCATAGGTGCCTCCTTGAATTGGATGCGCCAATTCGGAATGGATTATTTAACAGTGTAAAGTTTTTTCTCTGTTCTTTTTATGCTTTTAAAGAATTTCGTTCGTTTAAGGGTTCCAATCCACGATACGATGGTTCCTTATCGCTACCGTCACCGTTCCAGGCTCGCCGCAAAAAAAGTATCCGCTTGAGCTACTACTTCTTCTCGATGATTCGGTATTTGCGGACAAGGCCGTTGTGGAAAACGCAGACTATTTGTCCGTTACCCGATATACTGATCATTGATTCGCGGTTATCAATATTCCCTTTTCTGTTGAAAAAATGATCTTTAGCGGGCAGATTGTCGCTGATGATAACCTGCCTTGTTATATAATTCTGCACAGAAATGCTTCCAGTTCCGTCTTTGTCGTTAGCTCCGGAGATTACTTGATAGGGCGGATAAAAACCAGATACATATCCAACGTTTCCTTTTTTATAAAATCTCAAATCCTTCGTGTACAATGAAACGTATCCAATGCTTTTATCTTGCGAAATTAAATGGCAGAAATCATCCTGTGGCGACCAACCAACACATGTCAGATACTCGAATTTCTGTATAATGTTCCCCTGTCCATCGATAAGCCATGACTCTTGAAGCTCTCGCATTGATAGCCAGCAATAAGCTCCTGTCATGCTGGGTCTCATCTCAAAATCGCCTGGGATTTCCAGCGAGTTGATCAAGTTGCCTTCACGATCGTGAACAAAAAGGCGATATTTGTCGTGTGGCATCTGAGGATCAAGCTCTTCATGAGTATCAATATAGGAGGTACTTACAAAATTACGATTGCCATTTAAAGATGATTTTACCCCAAAACCTGCATTGGGATATTCAGCGAAGAAGGTACTCTGGAAAATGATATTCATTTCAAGATCGGTGAAAACATAGCCATGATGTTTTTCATCATAAAAAAGGATAAGCCCCGAATTCGTTATTTGAGGGTAAGCTAACCCCTTTTCACGCAGTCCATCATGAGTATATATCTCCATGCTATGGTCATTCAACTTGGCGATGTGGAGAGTGTAGTTTTCGTTTCCATCAGCTCTTTGATCAGGAACAAAGTGAAACTCCTCGTGTGTAATATATCCAGCATTTTTCGAGACGTTCAAGTTACTAACAGGAAACGGTATCAGCTCCATCTCTCCATCATGGATAAAATATGCACGATTCTTGCCCTCTTCCATAATGATCTTCGGTTCACCGCTGTCGGTTTCGGATGCGGGTGAGAAAAGCACGTACTGCCCGGGTTTGAGGTCAACCTCCCATTCGTCGATGATCTCGAAGTTATGCGATGGCGTCTTCCAGGTGGCTGGGCGTTCGGTTGGGCCCCTGTAGATGTTTTTAATGCTACTAAACTCCAACGCGAACATCATGGACACGCAGACGGTTATCAGCAGGAAAAGATGCTTTTTCATTTTTCACTCCCGATTCTGTATTTACGGACAAGGCCACCTATAAACACACAGACTGTTTTACCATCCCCAGAAATGCTTACCGCAGATTCGTTGTTTGTCTTTTTACCTCGAATGGTTTCGGCATGAGAAGGCTTGGGAGGAGTGTCCCTGATGATCATTTGTTCATTGATATAATTCTGAACATACACGCTTTCAACACCAGCGCGAACTTGATAGGGTGGATTCACCCCAGAAGACCTCATAAATCCACTTCCTTCATAAAATTTCAAATCATCAATATTCAACGTCGTTGCGAGAATATTCGGATCATCGACATTTAGATAGCAGAAATCATCTTGAGGTGACCAACCAAAACATGTCAGATACTCGAATTTCTGTATAATGTTCCCCTGTCCATCGATAAGCCATGACTCTTGAAGCTCTCGCATTGATAGCCAGCAATAAGCTCCTGTCGTGCTGGGCTTCATCTCGAAATCGCCTGGGATCTGCATGGTGTTTATTAATCCCCCTTTTTCATTATGAATATACAGCATGAAGCCATCATAGTTACCGATAGGCTCATCAACAAATTCCTGGCTATTGTAGCCTACTTTTATATACGATCGGTTTTTACTTGGGCTTGATCGAACAGTACAGTAAAATTCAGCGTATTTGCCAAATGTGTTGTTTCGATATATCTCATTCCAGTTCTGATCAACCAGGATATACCCATCATTGCGTTCATCTACGCAGAGCAACAAACCACTTGATGTGATGCTAATGACGTCAAGCATGTCTTTTCCTTGCTTTATGCAAGAGGTGATTTGCATATCATGATCATTAAGCTCTGCTATACTTATTATTTCGCGAACAATTTCATTTTCTTCATTTTCATTTTCCTTTTCGAAACGATATCCTGCAATGTATTGGCAATTTTCACTAATCAGGCGATTACTAACTGCAAACGGAACCAGTTCCATCTCTCCATCATGGATATGATATGCACGGTTCTTGCCCTCTTCCATAATGATCTTTGGCTCGCCGCTGTCGGTCTCGGAGGCAGGTGAGAAAAGCACGTATTGCCCGGGTTTGAGGTCAACTTCCCATTCGTCGATGATCTCGAAGTTATGCGATGGCGTCTTCCAGTTGGCTGGGCGTTCGGTTGGGCCCTTGTAGATGTTTTTAATGCTACTAAACTCCAACGCGAACATCATGGACACGCAGACGGCTATCAGCAGGAAAAGATGCTTTTTCATCGGGGTCTCCTGTAGGGTGCGGCAAATGTACGAGTTACTTTTCTTTTGTCTCTGCTGCTGATTAGCTGGAATGAACCAACTTATGTCAAAGAATAAATTCAGGATCAACGCGCAGAATCACAAAAAACTACCCGGAGGGAGAAATAAAGATTGACATCGAACCGTGGGTTCGGTCAAAATACCGATGGTTTATAAATGGAGGATATACGATGGATGTCAAAGAGAAACTGCACGAAATCAAGATCGATCTCATTCTCGAATCGACCAAGCAACTATTTGTGGAAAAGGGATACGAAAACACGACCATGAACGAGGTCGCGAAAAACGTGAATATCAGCAAATCCACGCTCTATACCTACTTTCCGAGCAAAGAAGAGCTGCTCATCAAGATTCTGATCAAGGCGACGAAAAACAGCCATTTCGACTATGTGCGCGCTATAGAAGAAGCTGGAACCGCTTTCGAGAAGATGACCGCGTTCGCCATGCAACTCTATCGCTGCTACGAGACTCAGCCCGAGTTCATCAAACTGCACGATGCCATGACACACATCATACGCAATCAGGAGAAGCTCTCGGATGAAGCGAAAAAGGAGCTTTACGATACGCAGCGGAAATCGGGCGACCTCTTCCGGGAGATCTTTCAGCAGGGCATGGAAGACGGCACCCTGAACAAGGATCTGGATTTGAAGCTTTCGATGAACTATTTCATCGTTTCGGCACAGTCTCTGGTGATTTTATGCCTGGAAAGCAAATGCTACACGGTCAATGAATACACGACGATGATCGGATATATGTTGAAGGGATTTCAAGCTGACAAATGAAGGAGGAATCATGAAGAACCTATTGATTTTCCTGCTTATAACCCTGTCCGTGGCGAGCCTGTCCGCCGACAGGTTGATCCTTAACTTCGAAAACGGCAATGTCGGCAGGGTCGATACCGCGTTGCTTGAAGAAATCACCTTCACCGAACCGGGAATCGCCTATCTGTGCATAACGCTCCGTGATGGCGGCGAGAACTATTACGCGCTTGCTGATATCGAGTTTCTTGACTTTGTTGATGATCCCACGGCAACACTTCGTTTGCATCTGCTGTCCGGCTCGACCGACGAATATATCTTCAAGACGATCATGGATCTCTCGTTCTTCGATCCCAGCCCTATTGACGATGGCACAATGCAGCCTTCTGGAGCCCTGACCGTATTGGGGAATCATCCCAATCCTTTCAATCCCGATACCGATATCCTGCTGTCGCTGGTCAGTCAGGTTACTGTCAAAGCGGATATCTACGATGTTCGCGGAGCGCATGTTCGGCACCTGATGGACGGAACACTGCCGGCCGGTGAGCAGCGTATCCACTGGAATGGCTGCAATGACCAAAGCAGGCAAATGCCTAGCGGTGTCTATTTCTACAGAATCACGGCCGATGGAATGTCCACAACCGGCAAGATGCTGCTGTTAAAATAGGAGGCAATGTGATGCGACTTCTACTGATCTCGATTGTTTTGTTTCTTGGGGCTTCGCTTACGGCTGCATCCATCGTCTTTCATGCCGGCGGCGGCTCTCAGAGCTTCGATACGGATGAAATCGAAACCATGACATTTTTGCAGCCGGACGAAATATTCGTCGAAGGCGGCACCTATTCCATGGGCGATCACCTCGACGAAGGTTGGGACGACGAACTGCCGGTGCATTCTGTATCGGTCGATAACTTCTACATGCGTAAATTCGAGGAATACCACCTCTTCTTTGTCTCATTCCTCAATGCGAAGAATGTCACGTCCGATGGCATGCTGAATGGCAATCTTATGATCGATTTGAACGATCCGCGCTGCGCAGTCACCTGGGATGAAAAATTCGTGTTTCAGATCAACGATACCGTCAATATGGAAACATGCCCGGTGATCACCATGACATGGTTTGGTGCGTGCGAATTTGCCAACTGGCTGAGCGAAGCCTTTGATCTGACGCCGTGCTATACGGTTTCGGAAGGTGATGTTGCGTGCGATTTCGATGCAAGCGGTTATCGCCTGCCCACCGAAGCTGAATGGGAATACGCGGCGCGAGGCGGGATCAACTGGATGGATAACTACCGCTACAGTGGTTGCCATGATGTTACCGATTTACCCGATTACGCCTGGTATTTCAACGCTGGCGGAGCGCTGCAACCCGTGGGAGGCAAGCTTCCAAATCAGCTTGAACTCTATAATATGAGCGGCAGTGTGTATGAATATTGCTGGGACTGGTTTTCATCCGACTACTATGCGGAGAGCCCCCAAGACAACCCGATGGGGCCGGAGGAAGGTTCCTGGCACGTATTGCGTGGAGGTGACTGGACAGACGGACAGCACTATGTTCGGGTTGCTGTTCGGTACAGCAGTTGGCCGCATCAATCGGGTGGATATATTGGGTTCAGGCTTGTGAGAAACGAGTAGTGGTTTGCAGGCAGGATAATCCTCGGGTCCTGATTGCATGCTCATAATAAAAAGGGAAGAAGCATACCTCTTCCCTTTTTTGCGAATATTACAGGCTATTCTACTTCAGCATAAGTATTATTCTCTCTGGTGTTCACCATCGAACACATCCCGTTCGTCATCCGACGATTTTAATATAACGACAAAGTACGTATCATTCTGCTATTATTGATTATATATATATGGCATGAAGCTTGCATAATGAAACATCAGATCCTTTACATAGTCTGAGGTTGCTAACGCGAAGCTCATCGTCGGTCTCATGTTTTGGAAGATCCTCCTCGACATATTTTCTCAAGACGCCGACATGAAATCCCCTATCCACCATACCCCCCAACCTTCGCCGCGGCAGCCTCTTTTCTTTTGGAACGCAAGCACTCCTGCCTGTTCTTTCTCCATTCTTTATTTGACAGTCTGTTTCTTACTGCAAAAAATGGAATTAAATTGAAGAACCTTATCCTGTGAAAATATGTTTGAAAGGCTTTATCATGATGAAATATAAGAAATTAGGATTATACGCCATCGTCGCGGTTATCGCCGTAATGTTCATGGTTATGCTCATAAAATGCAGCGCTAATAACACATCCGAACCAGAAGTTATCCAGATGGAAAATACCTACGTCCCGGAACCGACTTACATTATGAAAGAAATCGAGAAGGGCGAAAGCATCTATCAGGTGCTTACCGAAATGGGCGTCACCATCGAGGCGGTTGCCGATTTCACCATCTTCATGGGTGAGTATGTAGATATCAGCACCATCCAGCCGGGCGATTCGCTGAAGGTGAAGTTTGCCACGGACGGCGCGACAGTTGAAGAAATCATCTATAAACCCGATCTCACTACATCACACATCATGTATAATGTGGGTGATTCGCTTGCCTATGGATACATCGAAGAGCCGGTGGATGAAGAATTTCGTCTGGTCACCGGCGAAGTGGAAAACACGCTCGATGCTGCGCTGCTTGGTGCTGGCCTGGAGGCGTCCGTCAAGCAGGAGGTCAACAACGCGCTGGAAGCATCCATCAGCTTCCAGACCGATACACGTAAGGGCGACGTGTTTCATGTGCTGGTGAAGGAACGCTTCTTCCATGGCGAAAAACTCCCGCGAGCCAAGCTGATTTATGCCTCTTACGAAGGAAAGGTTGCCAAGTTCAAGGAAGCCTTCCGCTACACGGACGACGATGTTTCATCCGCGCTCAACGGCATGTATAGCACCGAAGGAAAAGCGCTGGTTCACAACGCGGTACGTACGCCACTGGACTACATGCATGTCACTTCACCGTTCGGCAAGCGTATCCATCCCATCTCACGCAAGTGGAAGATGCACCTCGGTATGGATCTCCGTGCCCGTACTGGAACGCCAGTTTACGCAGTTGCTGCGGGAAGAATCGTCAGTGCAGGACCAAATGGTGGCAATGGCAAGGAAGTCCGCATCAAGCATAACGATATGCTGACGCATTACGCGCACCTGAGCAAAGTATTTGTACGCAAGGGACAGGTGGTCAAGAAGGGTACGAAAATAGGTCTGGCAGGCAATACTGGCTATTCTCAAGCACCTCATCTTCACTTCGGTCTTCAGAAAAATGGAAAGTGGATCAACCCGAAAAACCTTCGCATGGTCGGCGCTCAGAAACTTGAAGGTGATAAGCTTAAACGCTTCAGAAGTCAGATGGAGGAAATTCGAAAAGATCTGGCGAAAATTTCATCAAACGGGCAGGACAATTTCCCATTCTAAGGATTCAATTCAAGCGATAAATTAATTTGCCGATATAAGGGTATCAAAGCAAAAGAGTTGCGTTCGGTAGCAAGAAAATTGAGCAAAATTCCGTAACGCATTTCCAATATTCGGTGTTATATTATTGGTAGCACATCACACTATAAGGAGGTGTTATGATCGTTTTGTCAGATTACTCAATAGCTCCTAAGCCGAATGCAAAACCGAACCTCCCCAAAGAGAGTACAAAGGAAAAGCCGAAGAAAACATCAAAGGAAAAGAAATCCGATAGTTAGATTTTCGATTTGATTCTGATATTCGAAGGGCGGTCCTTAGGGATCGCCTTTTTTGTTTTCGTACGATGAACAATTTAAGACGTCTTATCCTCGCTCCAGAAATCGAAGAAATTGAGCCACATGAACGGATAACTGGTTACGTATTCTTCCAGATGATCAACGTATCGCCTCATGAGGGCGTCGAGCTTGGCGTCCTTTTGCAGATTCTGGTCAATCTCGTCTGTGAGTACGTAGTGGTCGATACGGAACGAGAGCGGCCCTGTACGCACGGTCAGAAACATCACCAGCCTTGCTTCGCCGGTCACCGAAAGATAGTAGGGTGTGATGGGAAATGCGGCGTCCTCGCCCAGAAACTTCGTGTCTTTTGTACGGGCTCCCCAGGCACGGTCACCCATGATGGACACGCATTCACCTTTCTGAAGCATGTTGATCGATTCCACCAATCCACCGAACATACCGTCGGGTGAAATGATCTTGATCCCCTTTTCCCGCGCGAGATCAAAGAAATATTTGCCGCGGTCGTGCTCTTGCAAGCGCAGGAGAAAATTGACCGGCTTCTCCAGGTGATCCATGGATGCCATGGCGGCGAGCCAGGTTCCGCAATGACTTGTCAGAAGCACCATGCCTTTTTCTTCCTTCGAAAGCTCGTAGAGGGCGTTCCAGTGGGTAAATTCGATCTTGAATTTTCCCGGACCGAGGATGCCCATGCAGGCCTGATCGATCAGTATTTTTGAGAACTCGTAGATGTGTTTACTACCCAGAAAAAACCGCGCGAGTTTTGACTTTTTTGGGAACCTGTGCTCAAGGTAAAATCGAGGAGATGACTGAGTAAGCCACACTTTTACAAGGTAATACGGTATTATAAATGCTGCGAAAAAGTATGCCGGATAAGGTCCCAGCAGCCGTATAAGAATATGGAAGAATCCGTAGCCCAGTTTTCCGCCGTAATTTGGTGATTTCTTTCGTTCAGACATTGCTGCCTCGTCGCGTGATCTTCTGGTAGAGCCATGTCGCGCCCATGATGCTCAAACCGGATGCTATGGCCAGAAATGGCGCTAGAACCGCCGAGCCGACAATGTAATCACCTAATCGCTGTAAGATCTGATGGCCAAGCGTCTCCCAGGTAAATTCGGTTAGGAAGCGTCCGTTGCGCACATAGTATCCGATCAGTATGGAGAGTGCCGGAACGAATGGTGGGCCGCAAAAATGGTTCATACTGAGTGCTACAAGCCGGTTTACCTTGATACGTGTGGCGACGAATACGATGGCTACGCCGTGGAAACCGATCAGCGGAAACGTCGCCAGAAAGACGCCGGTACCCACTGCCAGCGCCAGTTCGGATGGAGCCAGGCGTTCGGTGAAGAGCATCTTGAGCGTCTTCCAGGGATTGGTCAGGTAAAGCTTGAACTGGTTCTCGCGCTTCTTGCCGAAGAGCAGCTTGTGCGGTAACGGCAGGAAGTTTCGCAGTACCAGGCGGGTGTATGTCCAAGAGATTCGGGCGTTGTCCTTGAAAGGATGGAAATGGGTGACGCGGTCTGCGTATTCGACCTTGATCGGTACTTCGCTGATCTCCAGTCCCGCCCAGATGGCGCGCACGATAACTTCCACCTCGAAGTTGTATCGTCGGCCTTTAATTTTCAATAGCTCAAGCGCTTCGCAGGGATAGACACGGTAGCCACTCTGGCTATCGGAGACAGATTGCCCGGTGCAGACGCGGATCCAGAAGTTGGAGAATTTACGCCCGAATTTGCTCGATCCGGGGACGTCATCGCTGTTGAAATCCCGGGTTCCGATCACGATAGATAGGGGAGAACGAGTAGCTGCTTCGACGAATTGCGGGATCTCTTCGGGATGGTGCTGTCCGTCGGCGTCGATGGTCAGGATGTGCGTGAAACCATGCTCCATCGCCCAACGATTGCCTTCCATGATGGCAGCGCCTTTACCGCGATTCTGCTCGAATCCAGTGATAATGAGACCCTCACCCCATCCCTCTTCCGTAAACGGGCGAGGGCACGGAGAATCCTCTCTCACCCCCCTGACAAGGGGGGATAAAGGGGGGTTATCACTCTGTAACTCGTTACTTGTAACTCGTAACTTCTCTATCCCCCCATCCGTACAGCCATCATCGACGACCAGTACCGGATAGCCGGTTTGCATGGCGCGTCGGGCCACGTCCGCGATCGTAGCGGCGTTGTTGTAAACCGGGATCACGATCAGGATTCGGATGTCAGATGCACTCATTTTACTACTTCTCGTACTGCTTGCGGAAGCTGAGGAAGACGGAGAGGTCTTTCAGGAATCTTCGCCAGCTATCGGGTGATTTCCACAGCATGGTGACGTAGTTCCACATCACTTTATGGCGCTGATAGTAGCGGCGATAAAACTCCCGGTGGCGCGCTTCCAGGCGTTCTTTGGTGAAGCCATGCGCCACGAAAACGAAATTGAGCGCGTTCATGAGCGACCAGTCTTCGTCGAACTCGCCAAATTCGTGGATCGTCTGGTAGGCGGGTGATCCCGGGAATGGAGTGAACTTGGCCAGATTGAAGTCATCCAGCGGCAGGCTCAGCACGTAGCGGATGCTGCGTTCGATGCTCTCATCCGTCTCGCCGGGAAGTCCCAGCATGAAGAGACCCTTGGCGCGGATACCGGCCTTGCGGATCATTTTTACGGCGTCGCGATTCATCTGCAGAGCGTCCTCGGGTATTTTCCCACCGTAGTAGCGATGCTTTCTGAGTAGGTCTGGATCGCCAGTCTCGATGCCGAGGCTGATCATCCAGCACCCGGCTTTCTTCAACAGCTTGAGCAGTTCGGGATCGACCTGCTCCGCGCGTGCGGCGCAATTGAAGGTCATCTTGAGTCCGGAGGCGATCTTCTTGTGGCAAAATTCCTCGATCCGCTTGCGTTGGAGCGTGAAAGTATCGTCGTAGATGTTCACGTGCCGCATCCCGTAGGTGTCGTGCAAGTATTGCATCATCTTGAGGATGTAGTCTGCGGAGTTGTAGCGATACGAGCTCTGGAACACCGAGCGATCGCAATAGGAGCATCGGAAGGGGCACCCGCGACTGGTGATGATGGTCGTTCCGGGGGCCTTGGGATAGTTGAAAATCGGTAGCTTGTAAGCCTCGGGGAAGCCATGAAGCTTGTTGTATGACGGGATCGGAAGGGTATCGAGGTCGAGCAGCTTTTCGCGATGACCATTGAAGATCACCTCGTGGCCGTCGCGCCAGATGAGTCCTTGAATGTGCGAAAGATCCTCGTCGTTGCATTCGACCAGTTCGAGCAGCGTCTGTTCGCCTTCGCCCACCACGCAGTAATCGATGACGTAGAATTCGTTCATCAGTTGTTCTCGTAGTGCGGAAACATGCACACCACCGAAGACGATCTTCGCTTCAGGCAGGATCTCGCGACAGTGGTTCGCCAGACGGATCGCGTCCGGGAAACTGGATGTGGTGGTGCTGAAGCCGATCCACATGGGTTTATCGCGTTCGAGTTGCTGGAAAAGTCGTTTATCGTCGCCCGGGAAGGCGTAGCAATCATAGATTTCGGTTTGCCAGCCGTGCTGCTCCATCCATGCGGAAATGCTGCACAGGCCCAGCGGTGGCATGATGTTCGCCACCCGTGACATATCGATTTCGCCAGGCATCCAGTTTTCGCCCAGCGGGTGAATTAAGTATAATGCGCGCTCGTTCATGTTACCGCCTGGTTCTGTTGTGCGAGAGGATCAAGTTCCAGATGGGGCCGCGATAGCCCATGTTGTGGAATGCCTTGATCATATCGAGCTGTTCGCCGTCGGGATAGATGCGATCCTTTCGGTCTTTGAACGCTTCCAGCAGTCTTTGGTGGAGCCATTCGCGATCGATGTGCGGCGAAAAGTACCAGTAGGGATCGAGGATGTTCTGTTGCGCTGAGATTATGCCTTGCTCTGTCAGTGTCTTCCAGATAGGCGTATCCGGGAACACGCGCAACCCGATACCGGCGAAGACCACGCAATCGGTTAGCGCTTCGATATTGCGGATTCCCTCTTCGACTGTCTCCGGTGTCTCGTTCGGTCCGGCGAACATCACGAAATGTGCGTTCTGAATGCCGGATTCCGCGAACAACCGGTTGGAATGCTGTACCTGAGCCCAGGTAAAGTCCTTCTTCAGTCCGTCCAGTGTTGCGTCGGAGGAAGCGTCTGTTCCCCATTCCACAGCATGCAAACCAGATCGTTTCAGCAGATCGACTTCGTCTGGCGTGAAATCGGCAGGACGGAAAAAAGCCATCCACGGCGTCTTATTCTGGCGACGCACAAGTTCCTCCGCGATGGAGAGATAGTTACCGCGCGCGTCATTGAATACCGAGTCGGTGAAAGAAAGATAGTCGGCATTGTAATCGGTTTTCAGTTGCTCGATCTCGTCCACGACGTCCTTTGCCGAGCGAAACCGATATTGAACGCCTTCCAGCACGGGATAGGAGCAATAGATGCAGCGATGTGGACACCCGCGCTTGCTCTGCACATTCAGCATACCACCACGCATGAGATAAAACTCGGCAAGCTTCGGATCTCGACGGGTGGGGATCAGTTCGTCTGGCTGGATGTAGCTCGAACCGCGCAGGATGGTCTCAGATGGCGGATTGCCGCTGCTGATCGCCTTTGCCAGCTCGACGAATACCTTTTCGCCTTCACCCACGATACCGTAGTCGGCACCGCTCATTTCGAGCATCTCATTTGGGAAGATCGAGTAGCCCGAACCACCGAGTACGATGGGTTTGTCGGTGTACTGCCGGATGAATTGCACGATCTGGCGATAGTGGTCGAAATATACATCGCCCTTGCAGTAGTTGACGTCGTCAACATTGCGTATGGAAAGCCCGATCAGGAGCAGATCGTTCTGTTCGATCAGCTCGCGGATTTCCGCTTGCCAGTCTTCTGCGACCAGGATATCGCGCTGGATTACGTCAAATCCGGCATCCTCAGCGGCATGTGCGATCATCGCCATACCCAGCGGATAGACCGGATAGGGTTCGGTGGTTGTGTTGCAGGAAATCAGCAGTATCATGTCGTTTGGTTTGCTCCACGTCTGCGACTGCCGGAAAGGCTTGGACGCGCATAGGTGCCGTCTGCAATTTCACGTTGCACCAGCTTGTGGAAGAGCTTGCCCATCTTCAATTCCTGCGATTCATCCTGATAGAAGGTTTCCCACGCGTAATAATACATATCCTGAAGCTGGGTTGTCGTCATTTTCTTGGGTTTGAAAACGACGCGATCGCAAGTATAATCTTCCCATCCATTGGAGAGCAGTCGGCCTTCTTTTTCGAGCTGCGTACGGATCGGAGTGTGCATGAACGGTGTGAGTATTGTGAATTCAGCAGTGTCCATCTCCACTTCGAGCAGGAAATCGACGAGCCGCTTGATGGTGTCCACATCCTGATCGTCGGTACCGAGAATGATGGTTCCCTCGATGCCGATGCCATGATCCTTGTACATGCGGATGGTTTCGCGGATGAAATCGGAAGTATCGAACACCGCCTGATAGACGTACCATGCACCAGCCTGATATGCGAGCTCGAGGATCTCGTCGTTGCGTTCGATGGGATGGCTTACGAATTTCTTCTTGATGGGAATCATCGCTTTGAAGAGCTCTTTTTCCCAGTTAGAGTCCTGCGCCAGTGAGTTATCCACGATGAATAGGCGGTTATTGTCGATCGCTTTCATCTCCTCGATGACGTTTTCAATCGGTCTCGGGCGGAATTGCCGACCACCCAGATACGGCGTGCAGCACGGGAAGCAATTGAACCGGCAGCCGCGCGAGGCGTGAATCAGATCGAGCATTTTGGTGCCGCGATAGACGTACTTGCTGTGGTCCAGGATCTCGCGCCGAGCGGTTCCAATGGACTCGATGGGCGGAAAATCGAGATGGTAGTCGTACACTGGTTTCAATTGCCCGTTCTTGAGATCGTCGAAGACCTTGCCAAGTCTGCCTTCTACTTCCCCCAGGAAGATGGAATCGACATGCTTTCTGAGCTCTTCCGAATGGAGATTCGCCGAGATACCACCCGCCATGACGGGGATACCGCGGTCGCGGTAGTGTTTTGCGATCTCGAACGCTCTGGGAAGCTGCGCTGTGAGCATGACAGAAAGTCCCACCAGATCGGGTGAGTCATCCAGAACCAAGTCCTGCACGTTGTCGTCAGTGAATTCGATTTCGACATCTTCCGGCACTTCGGCAGCCATTACGACCGGGCCGTGCGGCGGAAGAAAGAATGGTGTCTGCATCTCGAGTTTACGCCATTTCGGATATATAAGTTTGAATTTCATAGTATTAGCCCTTTTGGTTGATGTGGTTGCGAACCAGATCCTGCAAGCTGTTGATTGGCTTGCCGTTTGGATCGGTCAGCGTCCCGTCAATGTATTGATAATCGTATTTCTCGTGTTCGTTTGCACGCTTCACCAAAACAAACAGCGCGCCGTTATGGTCACCCATTGGGTCGCTGTCCAGCCATCCGATGACCATCGTGTCGGTCAGCCCGGCTATCATCGCGTCTAGCGCAGGCAAAAAGCAGCTTCCCACAGTGAAAGTGGGGCCCATTAGCTTGTAGTAGGCGGCACATTCGCCGATAACCACGTTGGGAAGTGTGTAGGAAAAGAGGTTCGGACTTGATGCGATGCCGCCGTCCGCGAGCGTCGTTTCATAATATGTCAGATCGGTTTCGAAGCTCTCCCATTTAGTAGAAAGAACCACGCCGATGTTGCGCTTGTCTTCGTACGTTTCCAGTCCGGCGTCTTTCAAAGCAAGCGCCATGGCCGCGATACCGGTCTTGGTATAACGATCGAATCTGCCGTAGCGTGTAAGCGGAGGATTGAAGAGTCCTCGTGCCGGCGGTAGAACGGGTTCACCCGGTTGGTACTCGAAGGATGTGGCTTGGTTCAACTGCGCGAATCCCGATGCGTTGATCCAGCTTCCGCCGAGAATCTTCAGGTTCACCTGATCATGATTTTTGTTGCGCTCGGTCTCCGAACGAGCATCCATTTCAGGGAGATGCCAAGCTGGAGCTTGGCGATCCAAAACCGGCTCCAAAATAACTGCGGCGTTTACGCCACCAAACCCGGAATTGGTGGTCAGGATGCTGTTACCGGCAAAAGCTTGCGATTGACTGGAAACTCTTCCCACAGCGCGTTCTTCCGGTTCGGTGACGCCGTTGGTTGGTGGGATGATCTTTTTATCGAGGAGTTTGCTGCACAGCGCGACTTCGATCGCACCGGCTGCTCCCAGCGTGTGGCCGATAGAGCCCTTGACGCCGAAAACCGGGAATCGCTTCTCGCCGAAGATGGTTTCGAATGCGGTCAGTTCCATTGCGTCGTTATATACGGTACCGGTTCCGTGAGCGCAGAAGGCTTCAATCTGATTCGATTTCAGACCTGCGATTTTCATCGCCTGCTCGATGGACATGATCAATCCACATCCGTCACGCGCCGGCCCGGTGATATGATTGGCGTCGTTGGCGATACCCCAACCTGAGAGCTTTGCTTCCGTGGAGAAACCATCTCCGTCGGTAATCCAGATCGCGGCAGCGCCGTCGCCGAGGCAGAGCCCGTCACGGTTGCCGTCAAACGGACGGCAGTCAGTGCCGGAAAGCGCACGGAGAGCTGAAAATCCGGTGTGGGTGAATCGACTGGCGATATCGGCTGCGACAACCAGTACGCTCTTCTTCTGACCGGATGCAACCTTCTGTGCGGCAAGCGCGATCGCGACCGTCGATGCGGCACAGGCAGCGTTACAGCAAAGACTTCCGCCGTCGATTGCCAGTTCCTTTTGCACGAATTCGATGAAATGCTCGGGCAGGTAGGGCAGCGAATCGTCTTTCCCGGCTTCGATATACTCAATATTATTCTTTACGCCGGCCCAGATCAGGTAGGTGTTTTCAGGCAGTTTTGGTAAACCGGAAACTACTTCTTTGGTCAGCTCCATCATCACACTTCGAGGGTTGCGTTTGCGGATATGCTTCGCCGTCGAGGCCTTGTGAAACAGTAGTCTGTCGGTGTTGAAATGCTCGATGGTCTCAATCGCGATCGAACCCAAGAGCAGCTTATCGAGATTGGTTTCGACGCCGGTTCCAAGCCCGGTCACGATATTGGCTGCGCTGATAAAAACAGATTTCACGCTAACAGTCCTTCCTGCCAGTCACGCATGAAATCCTCGATATAATCGGGCCTGACCAGCATCACATTTCGGTTGAGATCAGTGAAAAGCTGCACCGTATACCCGGTAGCGACCGGGATATTGCCGTCCTTGAGCAGTTCGTAGCTGAAGTTCATCCGAACTGCCTGCGTCCAGTGGAGCCGGGCGCGAATGAGGAATTCCTCGCCAAACTGCAGCGGATTGTGGTTGTCGATGTGCATCTGGACGATCGGGGCCAGGAATCCGGCCTTGTACATGTCCATATAACCCATATTGTATTTGATGCCGAACGCGGCTCGTCCATCCTCCAGAAAGCTGGGGTAGCGACCATGCCAGACGATTGTCAACGGATCGACCTCCTCAAAACGCACGATGCGCGTGCATTCGGCGATCAGGGGTTCGGGGGCGCCGGGTTCCTGCGGGAAATATTGTTTTTTACTTCTGCGACTCATATAAATAACTCTCTTACGCCAGCGTCAGGGAAAATCTGGCCTTCAATTCGTTGCCGCCGTAAACACGCACGAGGGCAGTGATATCCTCTTCTCCGCGCTTCAATACGATGTCGTAATCGATCTCCTCACCTGGCAATATCAATTTAGCGAACTTGGCGTTTCCAATCGACTTGATGCGGTAGAGGTAGTTCAATTGTTGCGAGCAAATTGTCTCAGCGGTTTGCAGAATGAGAATGCCGGGTAGTACTGGAAACTCGGGAAAATGTCCGTCGAATCCCATGAAATCAAGCCGATAGCAAAGGCGTGCGCGGATGTGGTCATCCTGCTTGCCGATGGATACAACACTTCTCAGAATGTCGTGCTCGATAGGCGCAAGATCGCTGGAATGAGCTTCCAGAACCGGATTGCCGACTGCTTGCATCTCGATATCGATTTTCTCCATCGATTCGGTGACTTCCCAAGTCTTGAGTGCACCGCTGGCTATCTGTGTCTGATTCGAAAATACGGATATCCCATGGACACTGAATGGCCCGATAGCACTTTCCTGATGGATCTCTACTGACAACTCTTCACTTGCCACGGGGATTTCCTCGATGACGAAATTCTGAATACCCACCAGCAAGCCAGAGTGCTGACCGGAGGCATCCTCCAGGATCGATATATATCCCGAATAGCACGCGGTTGATTGTGCTGACAGCTCAACGAGCGCTGCCGGGAGAATATGCCCGGAGGGGGTCAGAAACATCGTTTTATCGGTCATGTCAGAGCACGTGCAGGCTTCTTCTTCCGAAACGCGCAGTAGTTCATCGATCAATTTCATCTTTCCGCGCTGTGGTATCAATTTCAGTGCATCAACTGGAAACTCAATCGGTATCATTGTCTCCTCATTCTTTTGCTTCCAGCATGCCACTCAAGTCGATTTCTTTGAATATCAGGTGCTTGAAGGCTGCCAGATCTTCATGGAAAATGCGTGTGTTATCGTAAACCCGGAAGTGTTTCTGAAGTTCACCGTAAATCCTGCCGGTTTTCCCGCCGAGCTTATCGGCGTTGCGGAACGAAAGCGCTTGCATATCTGCCAGCGTTTCCATCGTCAAGACATAGGAGGCATTCTTGAGCATGCGGTAGGTTCTGCGTGCCGAGACGGTCCCCATGCTGACGACGTCCTGGTTGGAGGCATTACAGGAGATTGTATTGGTGCTGACCGGTGCTGCCATCTGGCGGTTCTCCGCCGTTGTGGAAGTGGAGAGGTACTGTGCACCCATGAACCCCATCGTAAGGCCCACCGTACCCGGAATGAGATGCTCTGGCAGACCTTCGTTGAGGTTGCGATCGAGCAGCTTGTTCAGCCGGCGTTCGGAGAGGTTGCACATGGTTGAGACAGCAATTGCGAGCATATCCATGGCGAAGCTGATGCTCTGTCCATGGAAGTTACCGCCGTGGATGATCTTTCGTTTCTCGGGGATAATAATCGGGTTGTCGTTGGACGAGTTTGCCTCACGCATCACGGTTTCGGATGTGAATTCGATCGCTTCCTGCACCGGTGCCAGTATCTGCGGCGTGCAGCGAATTGAATAGACATCCTGCACGTTGATATCGGTCTCGAATACTTGCTCGTCGCCCTTCTGCTTGCTGCGGATAATCTCGTGCATGTTTTCGCGCAGGGTGATGTTTTCCGAGCCCTTGTAGAGTCCGCGAATACGATCCGCGATCCAGACTTGCCCCGGATGCGGCTTGACCGCATGCAGATGCCGGTCGAATGCGTCGTCGATCCCGCCGAAAATCTCGATTGCGAATGCCGCGTTCAGGCAGGCGATATCGATCGATTTTCTGGCGTCGTGGATAGCGAAAGCGGCGATGGCGGTCATGGCGGCGGTTCCGTTGATCAGCGCAAGGCCTTCCTTATAGCTGAGGTTCAGCGGTTCCAGATCGCACTGTTTCAGCGCCAACTCCGCTGGGATTACCCTGTCATCAAACCACACGTTTCCTTCACCGATGATCGAAAGCGCCATGTGCGCCAGATGGACCAGATCGCCCGATGCTCCTACGCTTCCACACTCGGGAATCCATGGTGCGATGCCGGCGTTGATCATGCCTTCCAGCAGTTCCAGCAGTTCGATGCGGACACCTGCGTAGCCTTTGACCAATGTGTTCAAACGCACTGCGAAGACGGCCCGTGCGACATCCGGATTGAGCGGTTCGCCCAGTCCGGCCGCATGGCTGCGGATAAGGTTGGCTTGCAGGGTTTCGATGTGGTTGTGGTCGATGATTTTGTTGCACATGGGGCCGAACGAGGTGTTTACGCCGTAGATGACGCGTTGCTTGGAAATCTCTTCTTCCAGGAACTTCCTCGAGGCTTCGCAACGCTGCAAGGCGCGCGGTTCCATGCTCACTTTCTTTTCGCCGCGTCCGATCGCGACGATCTCGTCTATAGATAAATCGTAGCCAGTTAATACGATCGTGTCATTCATTGTTACTCCTGTAATCGTGAAAGATTACCCGTTTACGTTTTCCGGGCAGATATACTTTTTCTCTAATAGCATCTTCGGTCATCAGCTCGATCTGCGGTACCACACGGATCTTTGACTGTAGCCTCTGGCGCATGGTTTCGAGCGAGAGCCTTGCGGGATCAATCGCCGCGCAAAGCGTCACCAGGTCGTTTCCATGCGAATCGCACTTCGCCGTAACATAGCCTTCCAGAAATCCATCCAGGCCTTCCACAGCGGACATCACGGCGTTGGGGAACATCAGCGTTCCCTTGTATTTCAGCATCTGGTTCTTGCGTCCCACTACCGGGGATATGCGCCGAGAAGTTCTGCCGCAAGAGCATGGTTCGTCGATCATGTAGGCTATATCGCCGGTGCGGAACCTGATCAGCGGCATTCCTTTTACACCAAGCGGTGTAAGGGTCACTTCGCCTGTCTCGCCTTGTGGAACTGGTTTCCCATCATCGTCGAGGATCTCCATGTAGGCCAGTTCGGGACGAAGGTGGCCTCCGCATCGGGCGTCGCATTCGTTGAATGAGGTAGCCATTTCGGTGGAAGCGTAGGTGGAATAGAGCGGTGCTTGCCATGTCTCTTCCAGCAGCTTGCCGAGAGGCAGTAATTCCAGCCCGGCGTCGCGCGTCGGTTCGCCGATGGCGAGCAGCTTCCTGACGGTGCTCGAAGCTGGGTCATCTCCTGCTTCCTGCGCGTACTGAGCGATCTTGAGCATCATGGATGGTACGCCTACGATGGCTGTTGCATCCGTTGTCTTGATCAGCTCCCAATGCTGCGCCGCGCTTCCAGCTCCGATGCGGACAGCGGTCGCGCCCATACGCTGTGCGCCCAGATAGTATGCCAGGCCTGCCATGAAACAGCGGTCGATGGCTGCGCCGATAGCCAGGATGTCATTACTTCCGAGGCCGGAGATGCCGAACGCGATCTCCTCGTTGTGCGCGAGGCGCGCGAGATCGGAAGGGGTTTGCAGGATCATGGTCGGTTGCGAGCCGACGGTGGCGGATGTCATGCAGACATCGGTCACGGTTTCACGTGGAACAGCCAGAAAATCGAGATTCTGCTCGGTCAGGTGGCGTTTTTCAGTGGTGGGAATCAGCTGCATATCGCTGAAATCCCTGATATTATTGCTGTCGATGCCAAGCCGCTGGTAAAAAGGACTGTTCTTTGCCGCATATGCGATGTGCTCTCGAAGCAGTTCCAGCGTAATGGCGTCTTGCTGATCGCGGCTCAAATATTGAATGTCGCGGTACTTGCCAGCGGGGAAATCGGCGATCAGGTTCAAAGTGGTTCTCCCAAATATTCTCGATAGATGCCTTCGACGTGTTTACGCATGGCCAGGTGACGTTGACCCTCCTGAAAATTCTCGGGATAAACAGGGTCGAGCATCTCGATAGTTACATTCGTCGGTCGCACGAAGGGGAACTTCGTGCTGAAAAAGTTTTCGACTCCGGACATCACAACCGGTATTACCGGTGAGCCGGTATTGATGGAGAGATAGAACGCGCCGGAATAGAATCGGTGCAGCTTGCCATCGCGTGAACGGTGACCTTCGGGAAATACCACGAACGAAACATTGCGCTCCGCCAGTTTAACGCCGCGCTCAACAAGCTCATCGTGTGTGGTGGCTTCACTGTTGATGTAGTCCGCAAGCTTCATAGACCAGCCGAAGAGCTTCAGCTTGAATGGCCAGGATCGCACGAACACCAACAGGTTGTTGTGCGGGACCAACGCTGCGAAGAAAACATCGATCATGCTGGGGTGGTTATAGACAAAAACGCAGGAACGGTTCTTCGGAACCCGGTGTGCGCCTTTCATCTTGACACGCAGAATGGGCCAGCTTGCCCGTACCATCATTTTTCCGTAAACGGCGTTCTTGATGCGATAAATGTCATCTCGCCGATAGCCTTTCACAAGCATCATGATGGGCGCCGCCAGGTGATATAAAACCTCGAACACGGCGCTTACGAGAGCGAGTACAACAATAAAATAAAAATTCAGCAGAAGAGGCATTTTCCGCTCTATGATGAAGAATCAGGCAGCTTTTTGCTTGATGAAATCGACGATGTGCTGTACGTTCCTCATTGCGCGAATGACGCTTTCATCCTGCTTGCGATCGACCTTGAAGCCAAATTCGTTTTCAAGCATAACGATCAGATCCACACCGTCCAGGCTATCCAGGCCCAGTTCATCGTAAAGCGTCGCTTCCGTCGTGATCTTATCTTCTTCAATTTCAAATTCATCGACCAGAATACGTGAAATTTTTTCCATAATCATTTCATCGTTCATGATTTATAACTCCTTATCAATAGTGCCGTGTTGATTCCCCCAAAGGCGAAGCTGTTTTTTAGAATAATATCAAGTTTCGCAGGCTCGATACTGGTCACGTGCCGCAAGTTTTTGGCGGCATCGTCCGGGTTGCTCAGGTTTCGTGTGGGGAGAATCTGTTGATCTCGCATCATGAATACCGATGCGATCAGCTCCAGTGCTCCGCTGGCTCCAAGTGTGTGACCCATGTAACCCTTGAGGCTGCTGACCGGTATTTTATGCCCGTTGAATACCTCTTCGATCGCCTGAGCTTCGTGAAGGTCGCCAAGTTCGGTTGCGGTCGCGTGGGCGTTGATATAATCTACATCTTCGGGATTGATTCCTGCGCTTTGGAGCGTTTTACGCATGCAGGATACAATGGATTCCGCATTCGAATGGGACATATGTTCGCCGCTTGCAGATGTTTGGAATCCTATTATCTCTGCCAGGATCGTCGCGCCACGCTTCTTCGCCGATTCCTCAGATTCAATGATCAGGCAACCAGCGCCTTCTCCACAAACGGTTCCGTCACGATCTCGGTCGAATGGCCGAGGTGTATCGGAGGGGCTATCGTTGTAGTGGGTAGAGGTTCCCTGTACGATGTCAAACGATGTGCTGGTGTAGGCGTGAAGCTCTTCAGCACCACCGCAAATCATGATATCCGCCATCCCGTAGCGAACTTGCTCGTAGGCTACGCCAATCGATTGCAATGAAGATGCGCAGGCTGCGTTTGCAGCCAGAACCCTGCCGGTAATTCCAAATACATGCGCCAGGTTTGCAGCCGCTGTATGGCTCATCACCTGAAAGAACATCCCCGATGAGAGCTGATGGCTTTCGCTTGTGCGGATGATTTCGGAGAAAAATTCCGCTGTACTCTGGATGCTGCCCAGCGAAGATCCGAAGCATACGCCGACTTCGCCCGAACGAAGCATTTCATCGGTGATTCCAGCGCTTTCGATCGCTTCCAGCGCTGCGAAGTACGAGAGGATCGCGGTGCGTCCCATCAGCTTACGGTAGCGACGAGGGATCTTTTTCTCATTGAGCTCTTCGATGACCGGTGCACCGACCCAGCATTCCAGGTCGGATACGATTTCTTGCCATTCCTTCTTCAGGTTCACAACACCGGTTTTGCCTGCGCAAAGACTGTCATACATCTTATCTGCGCCTGCTCCAAAGGGAGATACGGCCCCCATGCCGGTTATTACAACTCGATTTATCTGCATTTTCTGAGTTCCTTCCAGATCGGATCGGGATCTATGATCGATGCGGTAGCCATGAAGCCTGTCACGAACGCGCCAAGTACTCCCGGACTCAAGCTTTGTCCCGCAAGGAACAAACCCTGTACCGGTGTGCGTGTGGTCAGCGAGAAGGTCTGATTCGATTGCTTCAGACCGTAGGCGGTTCCTCGAGGCGTGCCAGTGTAGCGCTGGTAGGTTGCCGGTGTGGCAATATCCAGTATTTCCGCATGGCCTTTCAGCTCCGGAAACCGTTGGAAAAGCGCACGATCCGCCCGTTTACCGATCTCCTTTTTCAAGGATTGATATTTCTCAGGTTCTTCTTTTCTGTCAATATTGAATAAATCGTCCAATTCATTTGAATTGATCGGAAGTATTACTGTAAGCGCGTTTTTCTGCTCCGGATCGGTTTTCATGATGGCGAAAGTTCCGTCCATAGCGTCCTTGCGATCAGGTGAAAATGTGTATTCGTTCGCATGCTTGATCGGCTCGGGGATTATCGTAGTTCCATAAAAAATCGTGGCAAATGAGGCGGTGTTTTGCAATCCGTTCACTCTTTTACGGAATGCTGGCCTTACGCCGTGGTCTGGGATCAGGTTCATCAGGCGTTGTGGATGTAGACTCGCGACGCAATGATCGGCTTCAAGCATTGTTTCTCCGGCGATCTCGACACCCCGGAATATACGTTGCGAATCGATATCGACCTTCGTCACCGGTGAACCGAGAAACACATCTACCCCGGCCTCGCTGAGTCGCTTCGAAAAGGCATCAACCAGCGCGTCGCCGCCGTTGATGAATGTCCCGGTGCCGTTGTAGAACGACCACATGATATAAGCGTTCATGAACGCCGGAGTTTCCAGCAAGTCAGCACCGTACACGATGCTGCCGTGGACACCGATGAGCTGTATCAATTGCTTTTCAGCGCCAAGATCGCGCAGGTATCGATAGAGGCTCCGCGAATCGATGATCTCATCAGGATAGGTGCCATAGGGGAGATCGTAGTTTGTGAAAGCGGTGTTTTCGTTCAACGCGTGAAAATAGTCGAGATAGGTGTTGATGGCAGCGCTTGACTTTGGGAATTCTGAGCAAAGGTAGTCTCGTAATCGCTTCATACCCCACGGGATGCGAAATTCGCGATCCTTCACGCGGATGATATCGAAGCATTCCTGATCCATCATGACAGGCCGGATCATGCTGTCGAGCCCCATATAGCGCATGTAAACGGACATCTTGCCATCGTGATGCAAACCGCCAGTATAGTGGAATCCGGGATCGCACCAGTAGCCTTGGCGCTTGAATCGTTTGATCAGCGGCATCAGGGTTCGGTGGGACTCCACAAGTGCGACTTTCTGCCCGTTCATGGCAAGAAGCAACGCCGAGGCGCATCCGCTCGCACCCGCGCCGATTACGATACTGTCGTATTTGCTCATTCGCTCTCAATGATCAGACAGGAATTCGTTCCGCCGAAGCCGGCAGAGTTGAGCAGTGCCAGTCTCGGTTTTAGCGCAATGGTTTCCTTTGCGATCCTGAGTGTGGGCATTTCGGGATCTGGAGTGGTGTAGTTCAGATTGGGCGCAATGAAGCCATTTTGAGCCATAAGCAGCGTGTAAACGACCTGTGCCGCACCAGACATCCACATCTCGTGGCCGGTCATCGATTTGGTTGATGATACCCACGGATTGCTGTTGGCGAAAACTTCGCCGATTGCGCGTGCTTCCATGGCGTCACCGACTGGTGTCGATGTGGCGTGCGCATTGATATAGTCGATCTGATCAGGATTGAGCTTCGCGTTTTCGAGACAGAGTTTAATGCAGTCCCGCAGGCCGTCGCCGGAAGGAACCGAGAGGTTCTGCCCATCGGATGAGAATCCGTAGCCACGTACCCATCCGAGAATATTTGCACCACGTTTTCGAGCGATATCGCCCCGCTCGAGTGCGACAATTGCTGCACCACCGCTGGGAATCAGGCCGTCGCGGTCTTTGTCGAATGGACGACACGCCTTCTCGGGTTCGTCCATACGGAGGGAAAAGGCGTTGGTTGCATCGAAGCTGCAAACCGATTGCCAGCTTATCTCCTGCACGCCACCGCATATGACTCGATCCTGCCTGCCAAGCGCGATCAGGTCTGCTGCTTGCCCAACAGCGTGTCCACCACTGGCGCATGCTCCCGATATGGTCCAGGACGCGCCGCGATTTCCAAAAAGTGTATTGAGATTCATCGTCACGGTGGAGGTCAGCGCCTGGAAGATTACCGTCGCGCCGATCGGGAACGTTGATTTCTCCCGCATAACAACTTCGTAAGGTGTTATATTTGCGATTGCGGAGGAATCGTTTCCGATGATCAGGCCGGTTCTGCTGGTCTGGATATCTTCCTGACTCCATCCCGCCATCTCGACTGCTTCAAGCGCCGCTGCGTAGCCTTGCAGGCCGAAATCGCTGAGCGTCTTGCGCTGTTTACGCGGCATCTGCGGTGGCTCGAAATCATCGATGATTCCGGTCAGCGTGCTGCGGAAGCCGAGTTCCTTGCGCTCCGGATCAATTCCTACTCCAGTTTTACCCTGCTCCAGCGAACGGGCTACCTTTTCGACTCCCGTTCCCAGGGTAGATACGACACCGATACCGGTGATCGCGACATCGTACATGTTCAACCTCTTTCTATGTGGATTCCGCTGATGCGAAAATCGTTGATCAGGTGTAAATTCCGCCGTTGACGGAGATGGTTTCGCCTACGATATAGGCGGCTGCGTCCGAGCATAGGAAGCTCACCACGCCGGCGATTTCTTCCACTTTGCCGAACCTTCCGGCGGGGATGGTTTTCTTGATCTCGTCAACCGGGAGATCGTTTGTCATATCGGTCTCGACAAATCCCGGCGCGACGCAGTTGACGCGCACCTTACGCTTGATAACCTCTTTGGCAAGCGACTTGGTTGCGCCGATGAGCCCGGCTTTGGCGGCGGAATAGTTTGCCTGTCCGGCGAGTCCGCTCTGTCCCGCGGTGGAGGCGACGTTGACGATGACACCTTTGCGCTGCTTCATCATGCCCAGCAGGACTTGCTTGGTGACCAGGAAGAAACCGCGCAGGGTAACGTCGGTGACGGCCTGCCAGTCTTCCGACGACATCCAAACCATCAAGCTGTCGCGGCTGAAGCCGGCGTTATTGACCAGGACATCCGGTGTTGCGTTCTCCAGAAGTGGAGAGAGCGCCTGATTGACCTGCTCTTCGTCGGCGACATCGAACGGAACAAGCACGCACTGTCCGCCTTGTTCCTCGATTTCCTGCTTGAGTAGGCTGGCTGCTTCGTGGTTGCTGCGGTAGTTTGCCCAGATAATATAACCGTCTGCGCTGAGTTGTTTGGCGATGGCTGCTCCGATACCACGGGCAGCGCCGGTAATGAGTGCTATTGGCTGTTGTTTATCCATTTAGACCCCAGTCTCTGTTTCCATTTCCGGTATGATAACCGGCCGAATAATGAACAGATCATTTAGTTTGTACTCGTTTTTTCTGTCAACGTGTTTTTGTGCAATGAAATAGGAACGCAAATAGTGAATTCGGTTTCATGACAGAAGTGAATGTATAGGTGAATAACAGCTATCGTAGTAAAAGCTTATGGTAGAGTAATCTGATACGTTCTTCAAGGTTGGTCAGCGATTTCTTGACATTGCCCGGCGCGGCAGTTCGTATCTGGGCATAGAGCTCCTTGTCATCGAGAATCCTCGTTATTGCCTGCTCCAATGCTTTGGGGTCCTCAGCGGGAACCATCAATCCGCCTTTGGAGAGATTCAAGATGTACGATGGTCCGGTTGCGGTGGATGTTACGGCTGGAAGTCCGCAGGCCTGTGCCTCGGCCAGAGCCAGACCGAAGGTCTCGTTGAGCGACGGTTGCAGATAGAGATCGGCTGCGCGGTACCATGTTGCAAGCTCATCATGACGGACGGGTGAGTGAAGCTCGACGTGCTTCTGGAGCTTCCTTTCGTCGATCATCGCCTGGAGGTTGCCTTCCAGTTCTCCGTGCCCGATCAGATAGAGCTTGATGTCGCCGTATTTCTCGACCAATGTTGGCATTGCTTCGATAAGGTATTCGAAGCCCTTTGTCCGGGTATAGTGTCCCACACTTAGCAGGATGGTGCGGCCATCCGGGAAGCCGAGTTCGCGTCGGGCTTCTTCGCGGTCTCCGGGATAGAAAATGGTGTGATCGTAGCTGTTTGGGATCACCTCGACCTTTGCTTCCGGTACAATCTTGTGGATATCTTCCGCGTATCCGGGTGAGACAGCGATGATGCGATCGGAGTACTGCAACACCTTCTCCACGATTCTTGCCGTGGCTTTGTCGTACGCACGTCCACCGCGCGTTTGATTGAGTTCTGGCCGGATGCGGTAGAAATCGGAGCCATGGGTGGTGACCACAAAAGGGATATCCCACTTCTTTGCGAGATACATCGCGGTTGCGCCGGCGGGAAAGAGAGTATGCGCATGGATGAGGTCGAAGTCACCTTTACGGTATTGTTTTTTGAGTATGCTCGCGATCCAGCGTGCGTTCATGTGCAATAGCAAGTCGCGCGGGAGATTGGGATGAAACAGCAGATGTGAATGTTCGTCGGGAATGCGTACCGTGAGTCGTTCTGGCTGGAAGTTGCTCCGGTAGTTACTACTGCGCATCCATGCGTAGCGCCGAACCAGGAATTCGGCCTTTCCCGAGATATCGTCCATTTGCAGCAGCTTCGCAACCTGCGTATGAATGAAGGTCGAATAAATGGGCGACAGAAACAGTATATTCATGCTCGTATCCCCTACTGGATCGTTTTCGGGCATGCTTTACGACAAACCGACTTGCGTCAAGAAGAAGATGTTAACAGATTTTTTCCTTGCACTGATTTGCGGGTGCGGCAACAAAATACCTGACGATCGATCCAGATTTCAAGGAGAATAAAACATGAAACGTTACCTGTTCATCGTGAATCCTATCACGCGTGGAGGAAATAAGACCCGACGCTACATTGAGCACGTACACAAACATTCTGGGCTCGACATCACGCTCTATACCACCCAATGTGCGGGAGATGCTCAGAAAAAGGCTTCGATAGCTGTGGAAGAAGGATTCACGCATGTTGTTTCCGTAGGTGGAGACGGAACCTTGAACGAAGTGGTGAACGGTCTTATGCGGATCGATCGGACAAAGAGACCAATACTCGGCACGATGCCGGCAGGCGGTGGCAACGATTTCGGCAGGATGATCGGTATCCCTCGCGAGCCGGCGATTGCCTTCGATGCTATCCTGAGTGACCGTACTTCGGAAGTCGATGTCTGCAAGCTCAATGACCGCTTTTTCATCAACAACCTTGGTGCAGGTTTCGACGCCAAAGCCTCCTGGATGGCCGAAAAAGTGCGTCCGATGCAGGGTATGGTGCGCTATTTGGCAGGTATCCTCATGGCGTTTATCAGCTATGAGGGCTATTCGATGGATGTGGTAGCGGATGGTGAGCGCTTCAGCGAGAAATACCTTCTGGCTGCGGTCGGAAATGGCAGCACGACCGGCGGCGGTATTCCAGTTACGCCCAACGCCGATCTCAACGACGGTTTACTTGATGTCTGCCTGGTGCGACATATCTCGATCTTCAAGGCACTACTGCTTCTGCCGAAGGTCTTTACGGGCAAGCATATCGAACACCCGGTGGTGCGCGAATTTCGATGCAGACAATTACATCTTTTGGCACCTTGCGGAATCCCTGTTTACCTCGATGGCGAGCTACCCGAGCCCAAGCGCTGGAATGACCTCATGATCGAGATCACCGGTGAGAAGCTCCGTGTTATCACAGGAGATAAGAAATGAAAGATCAGCTCGATTTATTCAGCGACCAGATAAAACCGACCAACATACCGCTCGCGGAAAAAGCACGTCCGGACAGCCTCGACGATATCCTCGGGCAGGAAAAGCTCCTTTCCGAAAACTCGGCCCTGCGCACCATGATCCAGACCGGGAAATATTCCTCGTTTATCCTTTGGGGACCGCCCGGTTGCGGCAAGACAACCATTGCCCGGCTGATCCAACAGAAGGCCGAAAATCGCTTCCTTGCCTTCAGCGCGGTTCTGGCCAGCATCAAGGATGTCAAAGAGGTCATGAAGGAAGCCGAATATACGCTCCATACCGAGAATAAGGGGACGATCCTGTTCGTCGATGAGATCCACCGTTTCAACAAGGCTCAACAGGACGCGTTTCTGCCCTACATCGAGTCGGGAGCGATTATACTCATCGGTGCGACCACCGAGAATCCAAGCTTCGAGATTATCCCGGCTCTCCTTTCACGCTGCCACGTATTCGTGCTGGAATCGCTGGGTGAACCGCACCTGAAATCGATCATGGATCGTGCATTAACCAAGGTCGATCGTACCGTTCCTGACGAGGTTCTGGACTACATCGCTGACCTCAGCGGTGGTGATGCACGCAAAGCGCTCAACTACCTCGAAATTCTGCTCAATCAATTCATGGAAGGCGAGCTGCTCGACGTGGAATCGGCGTCCAATCGACTGGCCAAGAAGGCGATGTTCTACGATAAGAGCGGTGAGGAACACTACAACCTGATCTCGGCGCTGCACAAGTCAATTCGCGGTAGCGATCCGCAGGCGGCGCTCTATTGGCTGGCGCGCATGCTCGAAGCAGGCGAAGATCCGCTCTATCTGGTACGCAGGTTGGTACGGATGGCTTCGGAGGATGTGGGGCTTGCCGATCCGAACGCCTTGCAGCAGGCTATTGCGGTGAAAGACGCGGTTCATTTCCTGGGTATGCCCGAGGCCGATAACGCCATCGCGCAGCTCGTGGTCTATCTTGCGACCGCACCCAAGAGCAACGCCATCTACCACGCCTACTCGCAGGCTCGCGAAGATGCTCGGAAAACCAGTCACCTCGGTGTTCCCATGCATATTCGTAATGCTCCAACGCAACTCATGAAAAACCTCGATTACGGTAAAGATTACGCTTACTCCCACAACTTCGAGAATCATTACCATTACCAGAACTACTTCCCCGGGAAGATGGGTGAGAAGACCTACTATGAACCATCGCCGTTCGGTTTTGAGAAGGATATTCGCAAGCGTCTGGAATGGTGGAAGAAACTGAGGGAGAAACAGGAGAAGTAGCGATGCAGACGAGGATGTCTGCGTATCCAGCGAGAAAGTAATATCAAGCCTGAACTTGGCTGTCTTTCGATTGTAGTACTTGATCTCCGAGCGAGTCGCCTAAATACTCCTCTCACGAATTGGTGGGCAGGAGTTTACAATTCACAGAATTCTATTGACAGTATCAAATATATCCTGTGTGATTCGACATTGCTGTAAAATCACGCCACATGCACATTTACAAGGTGTCGGAGTATGGAATATTTTCTTTCGGGCTATCATTCGATAAGGGAGATTCTCACGCAGCATGCGCTGTTTTCTGTGGGGATTCTTCTATTGCTCGGGTACTTCTTCGGAAGGGCCGCGGCGAAGCTCAAACTGCCCGAAATCACCGGCTTCATCATTGGTGGTCTGGTCCTTGGCGACTCTGTCTTGGGCTTAATTCCGCATCACATGAATCAATCGCTAAAAATCGTCACCGAAATTGCGTTAGGCCTCATCGCGCTCACGATTGGCGGAGAATTCTACTGGGCGAAGCTCAAACGAATGGGACGTGCGGTTGTAATCATCACCATTGTACAGATATTGGCAACCTTCGGGCTGGTCTCGGCGGGACTGATCCTGGTAGGGATGCAAGCGCCGTTCGCGCTGCTTCTGGGCGCTATCGCATCGGCAACGGCTCCTGCGGCAACGGTCGCGATTGTGCAGTCGCTGCGTGCACATGGAATTTTCGTCGATTATCTTTATGGCGTGGTCGCGCTGGATGATGCCGGCTGCGTGATCCTCTTCGGGATTATCTTTGCCGTTGTGTCGGGTATGCTGGGTGCGCCGTCGGAATCGGCAGGTCACCTGAGCGTGCTGTCGTTCGCCATTCTTGAGGTGCTGTTGTCTGTCCTGATAGGTATTATCAGCGGCTATCTGATTCACCGTCTCACCTTTCGCAAGAATAACACCCACGAGATCATGATTATCACGCTGGGCATGTTCTTCCTCTCGACCGCCACCGCGATTGTGTTTCATCTTTCACCGCTGATCACCAACATGGCTGCCGGTGCTATCATCATCAATATGTCGGCGCGAAATCATCGCATCTTTCGTATCCTGGAGCCGCTCACACCGCCGATCTACGCGCTTTTCTTCGTGATCGCCGGAACGGAGCTGCAACCGCAGATCATCTTGCAGGGTAACATTCTGCTCCTGGGCGGCGTCTATATTCTAACCCGTGCGATCGGAAAGTACGGTGGAGTCTATGTTGGCTGCGCGATAGGAAAGACCTCAGCGCCGATCCGTAAATATCTTGGCTTTTGCATGCTGCCGCAGGCAGGCGTCGCAATAGGGCTTGTGCTGCTGGTACAAGCTTCGCCGCTTCTGGAAAATCTCCAGCCGCAGTATGTGAAGATCATCGATAACATGGTGAACATCGTTCTGTTCTCTGTGTTTTTCAACGAACTGACCGGACCGCTGCTTTCCAAATTCGCTATCATTCGCGGCAATGAAATGGGGGCGCGAAGATGAATCTACTACCGATGTTCGATGAACGTGCGTGCAGCACGAATTTCAGCGCGAAAAACAAAGACGAAGCGCTCAAGAAACTGGCCCAGCTTGCTTGCAAGAGCAAAGCGCTGAAATCGGCGGACTGGCATAATATCTATCAGAAGATTCTCGACCGCGAAAAGCAAGGAACCACCGGTTTCGGCCACGAAATCGCCATTCCGCACGCGCGCATCGAAGGGCTGGAAGAGTTCCTCGTCTGTATCGCTGTCGCGCCGAAGGGAATCGATTTCGACGCTATGGACAAGAAGAAAGTCAAGGTGCTGATCCTGCTTCTCGGACCGCAGGAGAAGGTGGACGAGCATCTGAAGATTCTTGCGCTAATTTCCCGCACGATGAGTAAGACCGGCGCAAAACAGGAATTGCTGCATAGCATGTCGGTGACCGTGCTGGTCGAGACCTTCATCCGTAATACGCGCGTGATCGAACGCAAGAGCTCCACAGGCGAGAAGATGAAGGCCCTCGTGATCATCCTCTATTTCGACGATCTGCTCTACGATATCCTGGAGTTTTTCATCGAGGAGGGGATCGAAGGCGCAACCGTAATCGAATCGTTCGGTATGGGCGAATATATTTCCAACATCCCAATCTTTGCCGACTTCATCGGATTTATGCGCGAAAACAAGAACCACAGCAAGACCATCCTCACTCTGGTGCCTGAAAGCCGCGCGAACGAGATTATCAGCGGCATCGAGGAGATCACCGGCGATCTGGATAAAAAGCAGGGCGCGATGGTGATGCTGCTCGATGTGGGTTTTATCAAAGGCACCATGAGAATGATGTAACGACGGAGGAACCATGGCTCTAATATCAATCAATCCCGCGACCAACGAAGAACTTGCCCGGTACGACGAATTTACCGGGAAGCAGATAGAAGAGACGATCGAAAGCGCGCACCATGCATTTCTGGCGTGGCGCGAGACTTCGACAGGTATCCGTGCCTATCACATGATCAAAGCCTCCGCGATTCTCAGACGTCGCTGCTTCGAGCTGGGCGAGTTGATGTCCCGCGAGATGGGAAAGCCGGTGAAAGAGAGCATCGCCGAGATAGAAAAATGCGCTTGGGTCTGCGATTATTATGCAGAGAACGCAACCTCCTACCTCGCTGCGGAAGAGATTCGCACCGAGGCGACCAAGAGTTTTGTGGCTTTCGAGCCGCTGGGCGTGATTCTGGCAGTCATGCCGTGGAATTTTCCTTTCTGGCAGGTTTTTCGTTTTGCTGCGCCGGCGTTGATGGCCGGTAATGGAGCGGTTCTGAAGCACGCTTCCAATGTAACTGGTTGCGCACTTGCCATCGAGCAGGTGATTAAGGAAGCGGGATTTCCCAAAAACCTCTTCCGCACGATCCCGGTGGGAAGCTATGGCGTGGAGGAGATCATCCTTAATCCGCTGGTACGAGCCGTCACATTGACAGGTAGCACCGAAGCTGGGAAAGCCGTAGCCACCATCGCAGGCAGCGAGATAAAAAAGACGGTTCTGGAACTCGGGGGAAGTGATCCGTATGTAATCCTCGAAGATGCCGACCTGGATCTGGCAGCGCAGCAATGTGTCACCAGTCGCCTGATCAACACTGGCCAGAGCTGTATCGCGGCTAAGCGATTCATCGTGGTAGAGGCCGTGCGGGAAGATTTCACCCGGCTTGTGCTGGAGAAGATGAGCGCGATCAAACCGGGTGATCCGATGGACGAGACGACAACCCTTGGTCCTATGGCTCGCTGCAATCTTCGCGACGAGCTGCATGATCAGGTGGTTCGAAGTATCGAAGCAGGCGCGACCTGTATTCTAGGCGGCGAGGTTCCCGACCGTGAGGGCGCATGGTATCCACCGACAATCCTGACGAACGTAACGAAAGGTATGCCTGCATACGACGAAGAATTGTTCGGTCCGGTCGCGGCCATTATCGCAGCCGCCAACGAGGACGACGCCATACGCATCGCCAACGACACAGTGTTTGGTCTGGGAGCGGCGGTATTCTCGCAGGATACGCACCATGCCAGCGAGATCGCATGGAAAGGCCTTCAGGCGGGATGTTGCTTCGTGAACAGCTTCGTGCGTTCCGATCCGAGGCTTCCCTTCGGTGGGATCGGCGAAAGCGGTTATGGACGTGAGCTGGCACTTTATGGCATCCGTGAGTTTGTGAACATCAAAACAGTCTATATATCATAAAAAATAGAGGAAATTATGAGCAGAGATCTTGAGAAGTATTTCGAGCCCTATCGATGTAATGTGATCGGGCGAAACCAGAAGTTCGAAAGTCCATTTGGCACCCGGGAAGTTATCTACGCCGACTGGACAGCCAGCGCGCGGTATTACAAGCCAATAGAAGATCGGCTGATGAACGAAATTGGACCTTTCATCGGCAATACCCACACCGAAACGACCGTAACCGGAACCTCCATGACCAAGGCTTATCACTTAGCCCAGAAGATCATTAAGAAGCACGTCAATGCAGGTCCGGACGATGTGATTATCCTGGAAGGCTCTGGCATGACCGGGGCAATTGTCAAGTTCCAGCGAATTCTGGGACTTAAAATCCCGGAGCAGCACTGCGATTGCTTCAAAATTGCCAATAAAGAGCGTCCGGTTGTCTTCATCACACACATGGAGCACCACTCGAACCATACTTCGTGGCTTGAAACCATCTGCGATGTGAGGATCATCCGTGCCCGTAAAGACGGATTGAGCGATTTGGATCATCTGGAAGAGATGCTTGAAGAATTCAAAGATCGCAAGCACAAAATTGCTTCGATTACAGCCTGCTCCAACGTTACCGGTATTCAGCCGCCCGTGCATGCCATAGCGGGTATCATGCATCGTGCCGGTGGGCTGTGCTTCGCAGATTTCGCCTGCTCAGCACCTTACGTTAAGATTGATATGCACCCCGAAAATCCCGAAGAAAAACTCGACGCCATTTTCTTCTCGCCGCACAAATTCCTGGGTGGACCCGGTTCATCAGGCGTGCTGGTGTTTGATTCCAAGCTCTACACGCTCAAAGCGCCCGACCGTCCCGGTGGCGGAACCGTAACCTGGACTAATGCCTGGAACCAGAAACATTACTATGAGGATATTGAAGTCCGCGAAGATGGCGGTACGCCACCTTTCCTGCAGGCAATGCGCATTGCCATGTGTATTCGTCTGAAAGAGGAAATGGGTATCGAAAACATCATCAAACGCGAAGAAGAACTGCTTGAAATCGTGTTCGAGGAATTCTCGAAAATTGAGCATTTACACATTCTCGAGGAGCAGTATAAGAAACGTGTGGGCGTTATCTCGTTCTACTTCGACAACATCCACTACAATTTGGTGGTGAAGCTGCTCAACGATCGCTTCGGTATCCAGACTCGCGGTGGTTGCGCATGTGCGGGAACTTACGGACATTACTTGTTCTACATCAAGAAATCGCTCTCGAAAGAGGTTACTGATCTGATCGACCAGGGCGACCTTTCCATGAAGCCGGGTTGGATTCGTTTCTCCATTCATCCCACCATGACCGACGATGAGATATATTACATCGCGGATGCCTTGAAACAGATTGGGGATAATATCGATGAGTGGTCGAAAGACTATACCTACGATGCCCACATCAACGAATTCAAGCACAACCATGAAGTGAAATTCGAAGAGCAGATGATCGGATCGTGGTTCGATCATTTCAAATAGAGTATTCTGCAAAAAAAAGAACGGGAGGGTCATTGCGACTCTCCCGTTCTTTTTCAATCTTTTCTCATTCCAATTCTATCAGGTAGCAGTCATCCACTTCCAGGATTGTTGCTTCCGCATTATCGAATGAACCGTCATCCATTGTGATGGTGAAACCGTAAGACAGATCGTGGTTCTCATAGGATGGTTGCAGCCTGTAAAACCAGTCTTCACCAGCCGGAATATTCGCATCAAGTAGCTCGACATCGTGAGATGTGGCGAGGCCGTTATCATAGCGGTCACAGGTGACGCTGATAACAGGCTGGTCTGTATTGTTGACCACTTTTACGCATGCGTGTGTAGCAATAGCATAGACATCGAGTGTTTTACCATCTTCGATCACTACCTCAGTATCTTTGATATAGATATCGTTGTATTCATCCCAGATCAAGAAGGTTTCGCCTTCGATTTCAAGCAGGTATTCCTTGGAATTGGTCTCGAAGATCTCCCAATCGCGATCGACATAGAGATCGACCGTCTTGGATTCCTGGCCGGGCACTTCGTAGCTCGATCCATCGATCGTGAAATATACAATGTTATTGGTTCTGTTTCTGACGCGCAACTCGCCAGAGCTTTCACAGCCGCTCAGGATGAGTGCGAAGACAATAATTGGCAGGATCCATTTCATGATGTAACTCCCAGGTATTTTTCCAGATTTGCGCCGAGTTTCCCGGCAGAAATCGAATGATTGAGCGTAATTAACCGGTCGTCTTTGAGGGCAGCGAGTAGTTTCTGCTCTGATTCGGTCTGCGGGTACACGACGATATGGGCATTTTTAAGCGACTCCCGTCTTCTCGTCGTATTGACGATCGATAGTGACATACCTCCGTGCCCCATCATCCGGATAATGATCGTGCTGACGGGGGTATCGATGCGATCACGGATCATATCTTCCATATTACGGAAGCAACGGGCTTCGATCTCTCGATCATGAAGTGAGGTTTGCAGTTCGCGGCTGAAGCCCTCGTCGTCGGAACATACATAGATCGCCGAATTTGCTAGGTTTATGCTTTTCTTGGGTGCTGATTTCATCACCTTGTCCAGCATCGCGATGAGTTTCTTGGAATCGATCGGCTTGAGCAGGTATCCAGCAATACCTATCTCCGCAGCTTCGTTGAACATTTTCATGTCGTTGAACGCGGTCATGAAGATGATGGGAATTTGCGATGTTATTCGGCGTTCTTTGAGCAGTTGCGCTACTTCGAGGCCACTCATTTCGGGCATCTTCTGGTCAAGAAGGATTGCGTCCGGTTCATGCTCGATAACCAGCTCCATGGTCTTGGTGCTATCATTGGTAACGATCACGTCGTAGCTGGTCTTCGTTTCCAGCATCTGACGCACAATCTCGGTTACAACAGGCTTGTCGTCAACCAGAAGGACAAGTTTACGATCGCGTCCCTGGCCTTTGCCGTCCTGGTCTCCTTCGCTCTTTTTGTGGACGTCGAAATGAGACAGGTTGTTTCGATCCGCGAAATCCATCTCGGCATATCGGAACAACAGGCTTCGGACTTCGGTATCGTTCATGTGCTCTTGAAAACAGTATTTATCGTTGCCAAGAGGATTGAACACTGCTGTAAAAAGGACACGCTCGAAGGGCAGCTTGAGCTCCATGCCGGTGATTTCTTTGCCAAATTCCGCTTTGAAATGACTGTAGCTGCCGGTGATAATCAGTTTATCCTCGGTGATCTCTTCCACCCTTCTGAACTGCGGCATTTCTTTGAGTCGGAAGCGGATGGCGACATTATCGGAAAGCTGTGGCTTCACGACATACGGGGACGATTTCGTTTCAATGAGTTCCGGTACGGAGAGCCGATAAGCTTTGGTGCCCTTGAAGGTCGTTTCTTCAATCAGCTCGGTCTTAAAGGTATGATCAAGACGTTCGAAGCCGATAAGCTCGGAAAGGTACATGGTGAATTCTGAAAAGTGCTCCAGCAAATTATTATACATCTTCGGTTCGAACTCTGAGACTAAAATCGAGTCGTTATCGAGCGACATGAGGTAAGAGGAGACTCTATAATCAACGATTCTCAGCTCGATTCGATGCGGCTTTACGATGATACGTCGCAATACCTTTAATGCTTTTGTTCGTTTATCTCCAAGTAGAATCATGTTTTACCGCTCCAAAATATTATGGCATGCACAAAACCAGTTTCCCGGTAGAGTACATTGGTGTAAAGATAATATATGTATTATCAGCTACCGTGACAAAGGCAAATTCCAATCAAAAAAAAGCTCTCACCCCGAAACCATCAGTATCGGGAATGAGAGCTGAATTATATCTATCTCGAATCGAGATGATTAATGCAGGTTATAGAACGCCTTTCTTCCCAGGTATTGCGCTGCGGATCCGAGTTCTTCTTCAATGCGCAGAAGCTGGTTGTATTTGGCGATACGTTCGCTGCGGCAGATCGATCCGGTCTTGATCTGACCGGCGTTGACTGCGACTGCGAGGTCGGCAATGAACGAATCGCATGTCTCGCCGCTACGGTGCGAGATCACGTTAGTGAAATTGTGACGCTTCGCCAGCTCGATGGTGTCGAGGGTCTCGGTGAGTGTACCGATCTGGTTGAGTTTGATCAGGACAGAGTTGGCTGCCTTTTCGTCGATACCGCGTGAGAGGCGCTTTACATTGGTCACGAAAAGGTCGTCGCCGACGATCTGGATCTTGCTTCCAAGCTTCTGAACCATGAGCTTCCAGCCATCCCAGTCGTCTTCCGCCAAGCCGTCTTCGATCGAGATGATCGGGTATTTCGCGACAAGATTGGCGTAGAAATCGACCATTTCGGAGGATGTGAGGCTGGCATTCTCGGCCTTGAGCTGATACTTGCCGTCCACGAAGAATTCCGAGGATGCCGGGTCGAGTGCGATAAAGATATCTTCGCCGGGCTTGTAACCAGCGAGTTCGATCGCTTTCACGATGAAGTCAAGCGCTTCTTCATTCGACTTGAGGTCGGGAGCGAATCCACCTTCGTCGCCGACAGCGGTGCTGTAGCCACCCTTCTTGAGGAAGCCCTTGAGTGAGTGGAATACTTCCGCGGTCATTTGAAGGCCTTCCCTGAAGCTGCTTGCGCCCAGCGGCATGACCATGAATTCCTGCAAGTCGACGTTGTTGTCGGCGTGCTTGCCACCATTCATGATATTCGCCATGGGAACTGGAAGGACGGATGCGTTTGTTCCGCCGATGTAGCGGTAAAGCGGCATTCCGAGTTCGATCGACATGGCACGTGCGCATGCCAGCGATACGCCGAGAATAGCGTTTGCGCCAAGGTTACCCTTGTTTTCGGTACCGTCGATTGCGATCATGAGATGATCGATTTCTTTCTGGTCGCCGGCGTCGTATCCGATTAATTCGGGAGCGATGATGTCGTTGACGTTCTGGACGGCTTTGAGTACACCCTTGCCGCCGTAACGTTTCGGATCGCCATCGCGAAGCTCGACAGCTTCGTGCTCGCCGGTAGAAGCGCCGCTCGGAACGGCCGCGCGTCCGTAAACGCCTGAATCGAGAAGAACTTCTACTTCAATGGTTGGATTCCCACGGGAATCAAGTATCTCTCGTGAATAAACACCGATTATTTCTGACATATTAACCTCCTGTTGGTTGCCTGGAATCGGTCCGGGTTTTGTCAATGAAGAGCCGGGCCGAGAACTTCCGAAGCAGGGTGAAAAACAAAGCTGTAAGGACCGCAAAAGCGATCACCTGAATAAATGGATTAAGGAATCGAAGCGATACCAGACCGGTGATAATCGCTGAAAACCCTAAGCCCATTAAAAGATAGCCGCGTCTAACGATTTCACCAATCAAAAAGAGGATCCCGATCAGGAACCACCAGGTTTCGCTCAATTGCTCACCTATTCTTTCGAATCTTCGTCTTTGTTCTTGTAGATACGTTTGACTTTGCGCTTTCTACCGTAGCTGCCATAACCGCCGTATCCGCCATAGCTTCCGTAGCCCTTCTTGCTGTAGTAGTTGTAGCCACCGGATCCGCCGGAACGTGTTGTCCGGATTCCGAAGTAGGACATCAGGCGCAGGATGACAGACAGACCGAAGTAGATCAAGAAGAACAGCACGGTGAGGAAGATGAACGAAAGGATGAAGTTCTTTACAAAGGAAAGAACTTTCTGAATGACGCTGGAACCGGATGATTCCGTGATCAGAGCTTTGATCAGAACCGTTGCGGTTCCCTTGTTGGTCTGGTAGCGTTCTTCCACCATGTTCAAGCTGTCAATTGATGCCTGAACCTTAGCCATTCTGCCTTCGAGGCGGGATAGGTTGTCCGCGGTAGTAGTCATTTCCATGCTACGTTGAAGACGTTCTTTGAGAAATTCGTAGTTCATCTTATGATCTTCGATGTTGAGTGGCGGAGGAGTTTTACGGGTTTCAATCTGGTAATCCCGGCTACCCGGCATCGCACGTAAACGTGCAATAACATCCGTTGATACTGAATCCGGGAAATTCAGGATAGAAACGCTGTATTTCCCTCTTTCGTCGTCGTAGTACTCTTCTTCGATGTCGAATTCGCTTTTGAGTTCGTTCATCAGTTTGCTGAACTCTTCGTAGTTCTTTACAGTGTAGGAAATCTGAACCTTCTTGAAGTTTTCCTTCATTTCGAAGTCTTTTGTGGCATCCAGTTTGCTGAAATTAGTGATTTCCTTTTTACCGAACACATCCATAACATTAGAAAATCTTAAAGCAATAAAAATAGATAGTAAAACGATACCGATCACGATATACATTTTGTATTTACGTCGTAAACTGATCATCCTTTCCTCTCTTTATTTTTTCTTCGTAATTCTTTCGCATGTTCAAGCGCCAGGGTACTTTGATCGCCGGACAGCATGCGCGCTATTTCCCTTATACTGCCCACTTCATCTAAATCTCTTATTTGGATCTCTGTATGTTCAGAGTCAACAACTTTTTCGATTGCCAGATGGTTTTTTGCGTATGAAGCCACCTGAGGAAGGTGTGTTATACAGATTATCTGATGGTAATCGCTGATGTTTCTAATGTACTCTCCCAGCACATCACCTGTTTTTCCACCAATGCCCGTATCGACTTCGTCAAAGATGATGGTTTTACCCACATCCTTTTCTGCAAGAATCTTCATGATGGTGAGATGTACGCGTGAAAGTTCGCCTCCGGATGCAACCTGTCGCAATGGGTTCGGCTTTACACCGCGGTTTGCTGAAAACAGGTATTCCACCTGGTCGATGCCGGTATCGGTGAAATGTCCGTCCTGCTCCAGGAAATCGACGCGGAAAGTCGCTTCCGGAATAGCCAGGCGTTTCAGATCCTTCTCGAGCTGGCGACTGAAATCTTCCGCACATGCCTTTCTCGCTTTTGAAAGGGCCAGGGCCTGCTTGTTCCGTTCTTTAAGGCTAGCCTCGAGTTCTTTCTTCAGCTTCTCAATCCCGTCGGTGTGGGTCGTGTAGCTGTTTATTTCACGTCGAATTTTCTCATGATAATCGAAAATTCCCAGCAAATCGCAATGATATTTCTGCTTGATGCGGTTAATCTGGTTTATGCGATCTTCCACATCGGAGAGCCTTCCAGGATCTGTTTCCAGCGAATCCCGGACTTGTCGCATCTCTTGCACAGCGGCATCGAGGTTTGCCAGCGCATCACGAAGCGCGATATTGGCGTTGCGAATCCCGGTGTTATCGTTCTCGAAATCGGTTAGGTCTTTTATATAAAATTGTATGCGGTCGAACACCGAGTTTTCTGTCTCGAAAACCTCCTGCTCGATCTCATTGGAGATACGCTCGATCTCTTCAGTGTGTAGCAGCATGTTGAGCTCTGCTTCGAGCTTCTCGTCTTCACCTTCTGTAAGTCCGAGTTGTTCCAGTTCTTCGATCTGATAGCGGTAGAGTGCGATGCGCTCGCGTTGAAGCTTCTCCTCGTTCAGCATGCGATCGAGCTCTTTCTCGATGCGCTGGTTTGAACGATAGATCTCCTGATACGAATTTCGCATGGGAATAAGTTCGCCGAATCGATCGAGAACATCGAGCTGGTGACGGGTATCGAACAGCAATGATTGATCGCTTTGGCGGCTGTAGTCGATGAGGCAGTCGTGGAACTCGCGGATTATTGATGCAGTGACGCGCCTGCCATTGATGAAGCTTTTGCCGGAACGCTTGGTGGAAATCTCTTTGCCGAAGAATATCTCGCCATCGGAGAGCTCGAGATCGTGCTTCTTGATCAGCTCGCTGAGTTCCGTATCGTTTGGATCGGGCTCGAACGTCGCTTCCAGCCATGCAGGTTGCTCTGGGTCGTAGAGCATATCGGCGCGAACGGGGGAGCCCATGATGACGGCTATCGCACCGGCGATAACCGATTTACCAGCGCCGGTCTCACCGGTGAGTACATGAAGCCCTGTATCGAAGCGCAGTTCCATGTCCCGAACCAGTACGAAGTTTTTGATACGCAATGATTTGATCATGCCGTCCTCTTACACGTAGAGTCCAATATCTCGATCATATCCTGCCCATATGCATTTTCTTGCGCAGGATCTGATAGAACGTTTTATTCGATAGCTTCACAAAGCGAACTTTCTTCGCCGCCCTGCTGATCATAATTTCGTCGTTGTTATGAAGAACAAGTACGTTCTGCCCGTCGAGTTGCAACATGCTTTCACCGTGCGTGCGGGACAGCTGGAATGTTACGCTGTCATTTGCCTCGAACAGCATGGGCCTGACAGAGAGCACATGCGGATTCAGGGGAGCAACCACGATCGCTTCCATAACCGGTGAAAGAATAGGGCCACCTGCTGAAAGCGAATAAGCGGTCGATCCAGTGGGGCTTGCGGCGATCATGCCGTCGCAGCGAGCTTCCAGGACGAACCGGCGGTTTACCTTGAGCCGAACGTCGATCAATGTGGGAATCTTGCCCTTGTGCACAATCACATCATTGAGCGCCGTACCACGATGGATGCAAGCGCCATCCCGACGTACCATAGCCCGGAGTAGCATCCTCTCCTGGATGGTGTACTTACCTTCCATCAATCGGATGACCGATTTCTTGAGTTCGCTGAGGGAGACGTCGGAAAGGAAACCGAGTCTGCCGAGGTTGATACCCAGAATCGGCGTATCGGTCGCGATGGAGAAATTGACCGAACGCAGAATGGTGCCATCGCCACCGAACACAAAGATCCAATCGAGCTGCACCTTTTTCGCGTCCTTTTCGGTGATGGTGGTGACGAAATCGGGGAGCAGATCTTTCTGTTCTTTCAGCCCGTATAGTTCGATGGGGGCAGTATCAGTCAGCTCTCTGAGCACATCGATGATGCACGTCGGTTTTGTATAATAAGGATTCAAATAGATACAAACACGTTTTTTCATAATGATTCCATGATTCTCAGGTACGATTCATAGCGCTCTTCGGGGATCTCTCCCTTTTCAAACGCGTTTTTGACGCCGCAATCTACCTCGTGGGTGTGTGTACAGTCGTTGAACTTGCAGGCCGCGGCATAGCGTGCAAATCCGGGAAACACGAGCGGTAAAGCAGCCTGATCGCCACGATGCAGACCGAATGTCTTGATCCCTGGTGTATCGACGAGATAGCCGCCGAATGTAAAAGGGATCAGGCTGGTCCGGGTGGTCGTATGGCGTCCTTTGCCGGTCGATTCGCTGATATGCGATACCTCCGCGTCATGCTCGGGATGCAGCAGGTTGATCAGGGAAGTCTTGCCCACGCCCGAATGACCAGAGAACACCGTCTGCTTGCCGATGAGCATGCTGCGCAGATCGTCGATACCCAGGCCGGTTGCAGCGGATGTAAGGCATACCGGATAACCACTACGGATATAGTAATCGAACGCATCGTTTACTTCGTCAAGCGATTCCGCCAGATCGACCTTGTTTACGCAGATCACCGCGTCGATCTCCGCGATTTCCGCGCTGCAAAGATAGCGATCCAGGAGGCCAAGTCGCAATTCAGGCTGCGTCCAGGAACAGGTAATCACTACCTGATCGATATTGGCGGCCACGACAATCTCTTTCTGGAAACCATCTTCGGAGAAGCGCGACAGCGAGTTTTCGCGCGGGAGAATCTCCTCGATGCGCGGGTCGTCGTTGGTGCGGTCGATATGAACCCAGTCACCGGCGAAGACAAGGCTGCGCGTCTCGAAATTCAGATTTTTTAGCCTGCCACTGACAGTACACGACAACGGTTTTCCGTCAAGCTCGACAATCGCGATGTGGTTTGACTGCACTTCGAGAATCCGGGCTTTTTCCAGCTTTACATCCGATTTCAGCGTATGCTGCCCCTTATCAGGAGATTTCTTGCTGGCACGCTTCTCTTCGTGGATTTCCTCCGTGTAGAAGGCTTCCAGATCGTCCGCAGCCATATTCCTGAGTCGGATATTCTGCCGTGAAAATTTCTTCTTGTCGCGTTTCTTGTTCATGGTTATCTTCACCTCTTTGATAAGAGGGAACGATAATATTCCCAAACAGGCTTCGGTACCAATTCGGATATATCCACTCCATCGCGCAAACGATTTCTAATATCAGTAGAGGAAATATCAACTGGTTGCATAGGAAGCAGGATCAGGCGGTCGTAATAGTCGGGTTTATCGTCGACGGGATCATCCGTATTGCGAGTGACCACCGCGAAGGTAATCTCATCGAGAAGCTTCTCGAACTCATACCACGTCTTCAGCTTACGAATATTGTCTGCACCAATGATAAAAACAAAATCGGCTTCGGGATAGCTTACGCGGAGCCTTTGGACAAGATGCCATGTGTAGCTCTTCTCATCCTCGGTGTTATCCAGGGCGCTGACTTCGAGGTTCGGGTATTGACGGATGGATTCTTGAATAAGCTTGTAGCGCACCGCGAAGGGGAGCAATTCATCGTCTGCCTTGTGGGGTGGTGTGCTGTTGGGTAAGAAGATAACCTTATCAAGCTTTAATCGCTCGATTGCGTTCAGGGCTGCCAATATGTGGCCGTTGTGGATAGGATTGAATGTTCCGCCAAGAAAGCCAAGCTTGCAATTCCCGGATTTCTCTGAGTGAAACATCATCTTACTCGTGTCGCTAATCCTTTGCCAGAAGTCGATCGAGCTTCTTCTGCATCCGACGAGCTTCCGACGATTCGGGGTAGCGTTCTACCAATTTGCCGACCGCTTTCCGCGAATTGATCTTATCTTCACGTTTGAGGTACATCTTTGCTTTGTAATACCATGCCTTGCGATCAAAATCGTTGTGCTTGCCCACAGCGGTTACTTCGTCCAGGTACATGATTGCTGCGCTGTAGTCGTACATCATGTAATAGATATAGCCGTTATAGTAGGTCTTTTCCCACAGCTTGTCAGTGCACATATCGATGTATTCCTGGGCTTCGTCGTGACGACTGCTGAAGGGGTATTTCTCCAGAAAGACTTCGAAGGCTTCGATTGCGCTTTCTGTCTCTTCCTGCGTGTATTGTGCCGGAAGAGATTCCTGATAGTAGCACACCCCGATATTGAAGAACGCCGTTTCCAGATCCCGAAAGTCGGGGAAAAGGCGGATCAGTTCTTCGTATTCGAAACGTGCGTCGGTGTAGTTGTCCTGGAAGAAATAGCAGTTCGCGAGCTTGAGCTGCGCTTCCGGAGTGAAGGCGGCATTGCGTTCGAACACAACCGACTTGTAATAGTCGATGGCATCGGCCCAATCTTCGTCCGCATATTCTTCGTCACCGAGGCGCATTTTTTCTTCGACAGGCAGACGAGCGATTTTGTCCGCGTTGCTGCAACCGGCCATGAAGCCTGCGATGATGACGATGAGAAGCAGATATCCTGTAAGTATCGAGTATCTGTTTGATTCCAATTTAGATATACGCATTCTTTGTCCTATTGATTTCCATAGTAAAATACATAGATTAGCCCACCGACGATGGTGGTGATAATGATCGGATCGTACCAGTGAATACCGGCAGCTTCTTCCTCACTCAGGGCGTTTTCCACCTCGAACGAGACTTCGGAAATGGAGAAGATCTCGCCAGTCTGGTTGCTTGAGAGTTCCACGAGAAACTTCATCCGGTCAGTGTCTTTCTCTTCATCATCCGAGAAATCGAACCCGGTATGGCGAATCATAAGCACCAGACATTCGTCTGAAGCACGATTCAATATCGTAACGCCAGATTGCATCAAGTGCTTCACCATTCGTTCGTAAATCGAGTCGGTATAAGGCCCGGCATCGATATCGAGATAGACCGGATAGCCGTCCTGAATGGTGATATCAAGAACCTCCACCAGGCGTGCAGCGATTGCACCGCTGTCATCGACATCGACAGGTTTGGCTGAAAGCAATGTGCTGAGCAGAAGCAATGCGAGAATTACGCCGAATCTCTTCATTCCATATCCTCGAGTATTTTCTTGATCAACTGCTTACGCTCGTAATTAGGATACATCTTCTCGATCCGCTGGATCTCCAGGCGAGCTTGTTCCTTCTTACCAAGCTGCTGATAGCAGAGACCCACCTTGAGCTGGGCGTCGGGCGCTTTCTTCGAAGTGGGGTAGAAATCAATCACTTTCTGGAATTCATCGATCGCTTTGATAAAGGAATCGCGGTCGTAGTAACACTCGCCAATCCAATACTGCGCGTTGGCAGCGAGATCGTGCGAGGGATATTCGCCGATAAGCTGCTGGAAGCTCAGTATCGCGGCGTCATACTTCCGCTTGAGGTAGAGCTCGCGAGCCGCCTGGTACATCTTCTCAACTTGTGGTACTACGGGTTCTTCCCTTTTCACAGTCTGAGTTTGCTGCGCAGGTGTGGGAAGTTCCTGTTTCGGCTCGGGCTCGGTTTTCGAGAACTTTGTATAGGCGTCCTCTTCCTGTGATTTCATGGTGCGAATCTCGCGTTGGAGATCGACGATCTGTCGCTCCAACCGCTCAATGCGATCCTTCAAACGTCCCACCTCATCTGGGCGGATTTCCGCCTCGGGTTTGGACGCGGTCTGAGCGCTGGGTTGATTCAGCTTATCGATTTTCATCGTGTTATCACTGACATCGATCCCAAGGTTTTCCAGACGCTTTTCAGTATCGGCCACCCGTTTTTCGAGGATTGCCGATTGAGAACACCCGGTGACAATGATCACCAGGAGCAAAAGGATCGCAAAGCGTGCGTTTTTCACATCAAGCCTTCTCGTAGAATACCTTGTATGCGCGGTAGGTTGAATAGACATCCGCCTTGCTTGTCAGTTCGTACAGCGAATGCATACCCAGCACGCCGGGGCCGCAGTCGAGGACTTCGGAGCCGTAGTCGGCGAGCTTCCGCGCGATGGTTCCGCCACCGCCTTCATCCACCTTACCAAGCTCGCCTGTCTGCCAGAAGACCTTTTCCTGGTTTAACAGTCGGGTGACCTGTGCGACGAATTCTGCGTTGGCATCGTTGGTGCCCGATTTTCCGCGAGCGCCGGTATATTTTGCAAGCCCTACACCATTACCGATGTGGACTGCGTTATCGTGTTCGAGTACATTGGGGAAATTAGGGTTGATGGCGGCATTGACGTCCGCGGAGAGGAACCGGCTGTTGATGAGGGTCTTGCGCAGCGTGATGCTGTCGCCCTTCTCGCCGGCATAGACCAGCAGGTCGGAGATGAAATCGAGCAGGTAGATCGAATCTGCACCGGTGTTACCCACATTGCCGATTTCTTCTTTATCGACGAGGTAAACCATCGCGGTGTGATCGGGATCCTGAGCGTCGAGCAGTGCAGTAAGTGAAGTATAGGAGCAAACACGGTCGTCCTGTCCGTATGCGAGGACGAGGCTTCCATCCAGACCGCAATCGCGAGCCTTTCCGGCAGGAACCAACTCGAGCTCGGCGGAGATGAGATCTTCTTCGGTAATTCCGTATTTTTCGTTGAGCATAACCAGTGCCTGGAGTTTCACAGCTTCTTTGACGGAATCTTCATCGTCTTCCGCAATGAACGGAATGGAATTGAAAACAACGTTGAGGCGGGATGCATCGACTGCGTCACCGATCTTCTTGCTGTATTGCTCGTTGGCTGCCAGGTGCGGAAGTAGATCGGGCATTACGAATACCGGATCGCTTTCGTCTTCACCGATCGATATACGGACTTTCTCGCCGTCTGCAGTAATGACCACGCCATGAAGTGCGAGTGGAGTGGAAAGCCACTGGTATTTCTTGATTCCACCATAGTAGTGCGTACGAAGCATGCCGAAACCGCTTGCGCCGTCTTCATAGACCGGGCATTGTTTAAGGTCGATGTGCGGTGTATCCACGTGGGCCGCCACGATGTTGATACCTTCGGAGACTTTTTTCTTTCCGAATTTCACAGCGATGATGTTTTTCTCTTTCGATACACCATAGATCATCTTGGCTGATTTCGAGTTGTAGATATCCTTGAATCCGTTTTCTCGAAGCACGTTCTCTGCGAAAAGGACGGTCTCGCGGGTTGTCTTGCAGTAGTTCAGGAATTCTTTGTAGCCACGATTGTAATCGAATGCGCCTTTACGTTCCTGCTCACCTGCATCTTCCCAGAAATTCTTGCGTGAGTATTTGAGTTTGGTAGCTCTTTCTTTATTCATGGTTTTATCCTTTAGCTGATATTCAGTATCTTCATTTTACGATCGCCAACCGGCGCTTTCACGACGAATGATTCACCCTTCTTTTTCCCGATCATCGCCTTACCGATAGGGGATGCGACCGACACGAGCACAAGTTCTGTGCCGGTATCTTCCACTTCATCTACGCCCACCAGGCGGTAATGAATCTTGTCACCGCTATCCTTATCTTCCACGTCGATATACGCGCCGAAGCGGACTGCGTCTTTGGGAATATTATCAGGGTTGATCGCCTGCAAGACAGACATACGTCTGCGGAGGTGTTCCAGTTCGTTGTCTATATGACGCTGCCGTTCGCGAGCGGCGTGATATTCGGCATTTTCACTCAGATCGCCCATCTCACGGGCTGTCTGCACCTGTTTGATAACTTCGGGGCGCTCGTTTTCCATGAGGTTGCTCATGCGCCTGCGCAGTTTCTTCATTCCTTCTTCTGTAATATACTCTGCCATAGTACCTTAGTTCTTCTTTCTTTTGATTATTCTCTCTGCTGCAACGGCAGCTTTCTTCAGACGGGCGTTTCCGCTCTTGACCCATAGCGAGACAGCCTCTTCGATAACCGGATCGTATTCCACGATCGCACCAGAGAGTATCTCCACGAAAACAGGGTTACGAGTATGGGTATAATGCCGGTACACGTCGATATAAAAATCGGGATTGAGCTTATAAATCGCTTTGAGGAACTGGCTGTTTGCCTTGACCATCTCCGCGTCAGCGTACAGCCAAAGGCTTTCCAAGCGCTTGAAAATCAGCGATATCAGCTCTTCATCCTGCTTGCAAAGCTTGATGAGAAGCTTTACAACGGCCTTGTGTGTTACTGGGTTATCGAATTTAAGCCAGCGGATGGCGCGATCCAGAAACTTCTCCGGCTGTTCTTTCAGCAACGGAAAGAGTGTCTTGTCCAGTAGCAGGTTAACGTCCTGTTCGTTGCGGGTCTTTTCCACAAGCTTGCCGGTGAATTCGAGGAAAGTGTCCGGTTGTTTCTTCACGGCGCGTGCCAAAATATAGCACAGCGCGATACGGCCAGATTCGCCCTTGTCTTTCCAGAGGTAGTTGAAGAAATCGATATACTGCTCTGGTTTTCTGGCAATCTTACCCGCAAGTGTTTTCGCGACGAATGTGATCACCTCTTTTGGGATCTTCCCGTCGATACGTTCCGGGTAGGCGTTATATATAATTTCAATATCGAAATCGCCGTTCGACAATTTCCGTTTGAAGAAATCCTCCGTGTCTTCTTTCAATCTGTATTTCCAGTCGAGTGAGATCATTCGAGCTCCTTTCCGGGGCGGACTACCGAATCACCGAAAGGGTTCCTTTCTGGCGTTCGCCACCCATCTTGATAACATAAAAATAAACACCTGATGCTACATCTTTGCCAAGGTTATTCGTGGCAGGCCATCCAAAATAGACATCGTTGTTCACGATGGTCAAGGTTGATGAATTCAGGGCTTTCCGGTAAACAAGGTCGCCATTCAGGTTGTAAATCCAGATCTTGCCGCTTTGGTTCGAAGGCAGATTGATAAACCGTACCTCGTGAAAATCCTTTGCGTAGAAAGGATTAGGATAGACGACCATGTGATCAAGATTTCGTAGAGGTTCCAGGTCTGTCAAGCTGAAAGCCTGAATATCGCTGTCGTTCGGAAGGTCGTTGCCGTAGAGATCTTCGATGTTACGCATGACCAACTGATACGGCTGCGACGAATAAACGAGATTCTTGCTGAAAACGATTGTTACGATGCTGTCGGCATGGCTGACAGACACAATACTGTTCTGCTGATCCACCGACGGAAGGTTCAGTGTGTAATTTCCGATATTGCCAGCGCTCGAGGCTACGGTTTCGGTAAACACCACCTGAATCCTGTTCTTTTCTACAATGCGTATCTCCTGAACGTTGGGAGGATCGACGTCGTTCACGAATTGGAACGAAATCTCGTCATTTTCGATCGGTACACCGGATTCACCGGTAAGATTGTCGATCGTCAGCAGGTAATCGGGATAATAGGTAAGGATCGAGTTGAAGCGCAGCAGCACGCCTTCCTGCGTATCGGTCATAATCGCCGATTCAGGATTTCCGATGCCATGATTCACCGAGTAGTGGCCTACGTTGATCGCATCCAGATTCAGTTTGCGGTCAAACTTAAGCCGGAGGCTGGTAGGCGAAACCATGCGGACCCATTCGAGCTGTGGTGGAATATCTACGGTTGCTTCTTTCCAGAGCGTCATGCGCGATTCGTTCGGATCGTAGTGCTCGTCGAGAGTCGTAATGGCATATTCGTAGGTCGAGCCAGGTGTAAGCCCCGTGTCACGGTAGGTTGTTGCGGCTGTCTCACCGATAATGGTGATGGTGCTGTTTTCGCGGCGATAAACGCGGTAACCTTCTGCTTCGACGTCCGACCAATCCAGCTGCACGGTGTTCTGGTCAACCGGTGCGACGCGGAATCCCTGTGGGGTGGGCGGACCGGTGAATTCATCAGAAGAATATCCGACGGATGCAAAATTTATCCCGTTCTGGACATCGTTAAAGAGGAATGCAGCCGATTCTGTGTCGGTAGGCGGGAATGCAACCGTGTTATAGGATTTATCCGATGATCCACGCCAAACAGGTACGAACTTCCCATCGACGTAATCGATAACATAGATGTTCGGTGAGAGGGAGAAGATCAGTTCATCGTTTTCGTCGTTGTCGATATCGACCGATGTAATGGAGTTCTGCGATTCGACCTTACTGAACATCAGCTCGTCGATTTGCTCGTACTGGTTGTTTGCCGATGCCTGGAAGAATCCGAAGTACCAGAAAGTCTTGTTGGGATCCGAGGTGTCGGACTGATAGCCGCCGACGCAGAAATCGGTGTGGCGATTTCCGGTGAAATCACCGATCGTGAGATAGTAGGTATCGGTGACGGGAAGTCGAGTGTTCCATACGGGTTCGAATTCCGATCCATTGAATTCATATACGATCACATCACCGTCGATATCAGCGGTGAGGATATCCTTGTAGCCGTCTCCATCGAAGTCATCGCAGAAAACGGTTGGTACGAAGAGGTTCCTGGAAAGGGTCGTCGTGCCATTGTAGATCGTGTACTGCTCGACGTAGTTTGCTCCAGAGCGACGATAGAGCTTGAGAACCCTACCGGAAGTGATGTTGGTTACCAGAATCACGTCGTCCACACCGTCGCCAGTATAATCGGTAAATTTACCACCGGAGATATTTGCCTGGTTCCACATCGGGATAAAAGCGTAACTGTCCGGATCGGCAGCAGGAGCTACTTCGTAGAGCGTCGCTGTGTCCAAGTTCAGCCCGAGTACTTCCAATCGCTCACCGTCAGTATCACCACATGAAAGTGGCCAGAATTGGTCGCTGAAAGTCGATCCAGGTATGCTGACTACCTGGTTGTTCACGATCTGGTAGAATTGAACCGGTCCATAGCTGGAGGACATGGTCATACCAATGAACCTGCGGTCGTCCGAGCCTCTCACGGGGATCGGAACAAGCCCGACGCCGGAGATGTTCTGCTCGTAGTCGTGGATGTTGACCGAGTCGAAGCGAATATCCACCACGTTCTGGAAGATTTCCGAGACGCTTGTGAGGCCAGTTTCGTTGGTCGCGGAAAGCTGTATATCGATCACGCCCTCGGGGATGTTGCCTGTAATGGGAACGATCTGAAGCGAATCGCTGTAGTCGCTGAAAATGGTATAAGTCTGGCCGCTCTGGGTTATGCAGTCTGCCTGCATGATCACAGGCTCGTCGTAAATAGCCTGGATGTAATAGATTGGAATTTCATCTTCGTAGCGCTGGAAGATGCCGAAGTAATCGGTGTTCAGAACCGGTGCCGATTGATCGATACGTACCGAGCGGCGGTAGTTATATCGCTTACCATCCGTGGTCAGGATATCGACTTTGATCATATACGTTCCGTCCGGGAAGAGGTCCTGAACGTTGAATGTGGCGATAACATCGTCTTCCACCTGATCATAATGGAACGTGGGGGTGTTTGTGTGATTCTCGACATCCATCCAATCCATATCACCGGGAAGTATTGCATCCGTGTACATTACCGAATAGCGGAAGAAATTGGGTGCTGTAACGGTTCCGATGATATCGAAGCTTTCATTGAGTCCCATGCTTTCTTCGGGATACGTGATTTCGATAAACGGCAGCTCTTCGTTTTCAACCAGACGGTCCACATTGAGCACACCATTACCGTAGTAGTTATCGAATCCCTCGTCGCCGAGATCGTCGGCAGACTGAGCCAGCTTGGCACGTACTGCGTGAAAATCGAGGTCAGGATTGATCGAAAGTAGCAGGCCGACAGCTCCGGTTACAAAGGGTGCTGCCATCGAGGTTCCAGACTGCTCGTAGTAGGTTCCAGTTCCGTCTTCAAGCACATCGTAGGTGCTGAGGATTTGCTGGCCGGGAGCCATGAGGTCGAGACTTGGGCCGTAACTGCTGAAGCCGGCCATATTGTAATAACTATCAACCGCTCCAACGCCAATTGTTGTCGATAGCTTTGCCGGATAGCTGAGTCCCGCGGTGGGATCGTTACCGGCAGATGCGACGATGATGGTACCGTGGTCGTAGGCATACTGGCATGCGTCCGCGATAATGTTGGAATAATTGGTATCGCCCCAGCTTAGGTTGATGACATCCGCGCCCATATCGGCAGCGTAAACGATCGCTGCGGCGCTGTCATCGTCCTGGAGGTAGCCATAGCCTTCTGTCGTACGGAAACCGGCCCGGATAACCAGGAGTCGGCAACTGTTCATGATTCCCGCGACGCCGAGGTTGTTGTTGGTATCAGCGCAAATAATACCGCTGACGTGGGTGCCGTGCTTGTTCTCGTCGGTGGCGTCGTTGTCTTGATCCGTGTAATCGCCAAGCGCGATGCTTTCCAGCTCCGGCGCATCCACAAAGTCCCAACCGCGCCAGTCGTCGATATAACCGTTATTGTCGTCGTCGATGCCGTTATCGGGGATTTCGCCGGAATTGTAGAATACATTGTTCTGGAGATCCGGGTGCGTGAAAAACATACCCGAGTCGATTACGCCGACGATGATCTGATCATTACCCGTGACGGTTTCCCAAGCTTCCGGGACATAGACCAGATCCAGCTGCTGATTAACAAAGTAGGGGTCGTTTGGCGTTACGTAAAGCTTATTGATATAGTTGGGCTGGATGTAGTCGATTCCCTCGAAACGCCGGTTCGCGTTGCGAATCTCATCCCAGTCGAGTTCCTCGTCGAATGTTGCAACGAAATACCGGTTGTCCGATTTCTTCAGGACAGGCTTGACTTCGTTCACGTTCTTTGATTGCAGAAACGCGTCGAAGCTCTGGAGTCCAAACCCTTCTGCACGGGCAGAAACGGGCTCGGTTGTTCGGATGATCATCTGTCGGGGTGTGTAATCCAGTGTAAATGCAAAAACCGCCTGAAGCAGCATCAGGGCAATTACAATTCGCTTTATCACGAAATCTCCTTTTATTGAGTGATTCGGGGTGCGTTGGTGTTAAAAGTCGTAGCTGAGGCCGATCATATGGACATCGCCGATCTCTTCCTTGATCGGAATCCAGGTGTAATCGACGCCGAAGCCTTTCCAGTGGATACCGATGCCGGCGCTTACGTCTTCGATGTCGTAGTTGATCTTGTAACCGGCACGCAGGCGCAGGATATCCATCAGGATTGCTGCCACACCGACGTTGGCCTTGATGTTATCGTCATCCTCATATTTAATAAAACGTACATCGCTCTGAAGCGTGAATGTATTGAGGTCGAATTCCTTGGCTGCACCGAGTTCGTAGCCGACCGGAAGGTTGATGTCTTCGTTTTCCATTTCGGAGGTCATACCGAGGTTTTTTACTGTCGTATAGAGCTTCATTCCCTTCAGAGGGGTGAGCCAGGTGTATCCAACGTCTGTCGAAAAGCCATAACTTGAGGCGGTATTAATCTTTTCGTAGAGCAGGCTGACATTAACGCCGGCGTAGTGATTCGGATGGATGCGAAAGCCGTAGTTTACCATGATATCCATGTCCATCGGGTGGTAGTTGCCTGTAAGAACGGCCTGGTCGTCGCGGTTTTCGAATTCACCGTAATCAAGGTAGCGCAGGGTCAGTCCGATTGAAGTCTTGCCGTCAGAATTATTAACGCCCAGGTTTGTCATCTGAGTGTCGAAGATCCACTGGTTGGATGCCAGTGAAATGTTCTGTGCGCGATTGATTACGCCGGCAGTGGGGTGTGCTTTGGTGGCGAAAGCGTCTTCAGCGTAAAACGCGCCGGTTCCGCCCATACCCGCAACCGAGACGCTCGTGGGTATCTTGAGCATCTGGAAGCCGTATTCGCCGGCTTTTCCATCCACTTTGCCATTGCTGTCCGCGAACAGAGGGATCAACGCAAGCAGCGCGATTCCCAACACAATATATTTCCTCATGGAACCTCCCATGGTTTTCATCCTTTTATCGCTATCGTTGTATTTCTGTATGTAAGTCACTATTTCTCAACTCCGAATTTCAGTTTCTTGATGTCTCCATCCGCTTCAACAATAATGAAATAGAGCCCTGAAGAGAGCTTCGACGCCTTGATGAAGAATTTATCACGATTCGGCATATTCGCATTGCAAAGCGCCGAATGGTTATAGACCAGGTTGCCAGCGATGTCGTACATGCGGACTTTCACTTCCACATCACGTGTTACACCGATGTTCAGTGTCGGATCGTTCGGATAGACATCGTTCACCGGATTCGGGAAAATGTAGACGTCTCCGAACAACTTGCTGGACGCAGGTGGAGCTTCGACAGGATCACCGATCCAGCTTCCGGTTCGGTAGGTATTACCGTATTCGCTGTTCCAAACCACATCTTCCAGTATGTCTGCATCCGCGTTCGGGAAGTCATAGCGGAATATTCTGCCGTAATCGGACGGAATATACGCCGTGATTCCTCCTGCTCCGTCAGGTGCGAGAACCGGGCAATTACGGCTACGGCTGCTATATGACTTCGATTCCTCAATCGCGTAATATTCGCCGAACACGCAGAATCTGTTCAGCGAAAGATTGCCCAGAATCTCGAGCTCGTCGTCGTTGTCGAGATTCACAGCAATTACCTGACCTGCGATACCGAGGGTATCGGCCAGCTCGATCTCCTGAATGGGAGCATTGAGTATCTCGCCGTTATATCCTGCGACCAGAATGAAGTTTTCCGCGCCGAGAACCATGTCCAGCGTGCCGTTGATATCAACGTCTGCCATGGTCGGACAGCCATATGCGGATTCCGGAAGCATCAATGGGAAATTTGGCAACACGTTTCCGTTTTCGTCAAGAAGAAAGAGACGGTAATCCGAACTGAGCAGTATGATTTCGTTTCCGTTGACCGATGGATCGATGTCAGCGCTGAGGGCGTAGAGCAGTGTTTCCACGTCGGACAGTTCATCGATTGCTATATCACTGGGATTAAATGGATCGGCAAGCATGCGGGTACGCATGAACCAGTTGCCATCTACCGGGTGATGGAAGCTGACGATCTTCTGCACATCATCGTCGTAGATCAGGTTTGATTTCAGCGAGTCAGCTTCATTCCACGTATCCACGATGTTCCAGCTGTTATTCATGATCTGGATTTCCAGCCCGTCCGCACTGTGTAATGGCAGAAGCGCTTTGCAGCCGTTTATCGCTTCGGGAAGGACTACCGGATGGCTTGCCCAGCTCTTCCCACTGAATACCTCGATGTTGATATCCGTCGAATCGCGCGGGGTGAAGATGTATGTGTAAGCGGGACCGTTGTTGATTGTCCCCGGAATGATAAAAGTATCGGTCAGTTCGTCGTAGGCGTAAATCTGGTCTATTGATCCCTGGAATTCCGCGTCGTCCGGGAATCCGCCACCAACAAGGCGTTCGTCGTTACGCCAGAAATAGAGCTCACCGTCCGGCATGGGATAGAAAATCTCGAGATTGCCGTCTTCATCGAAGTCGCCAACCTGCGCTCCAAATGGATTGCCACCGGCGTAACCGGTATCGAGATTCCATTCGAATCGCACCGAGAACTGCATGACCAGATCGGATGGGCCGATATCGAGCACTTCCACTGATGAGCCACCGTAGTAGCTTTCAGCTGTTGGAAGCGAGTTAAGGCCGGTCTCGGGATTAACGGACAGGCCGAAATAGGTGTTGTTATCTTCGCGAAAGGCGTCACGGGGTGAGCCGGTACGGCACGGGTCGGGATAGTAGGAGTCCATGTGCTGAACACCGTCGGCCTCTTCGAGATCGACGCCCTTGTGCTTCGCGGTGGCGTTGACGGTGTTGTATTCGAAATCGGGCGTGAAGTTGGCTTCGATCACATATTCGTCGATGTGCCAGATAAGAATTCCCGAGCCGTCGATAATCTCGTTCGAGGTCTGTCCGGAATTGGGATCGGTTACCGGAACTTCGGGTCCGCCATATCCGGGAAGATAGAAGTCCCATTCGCAACCGAGGTAGGAATTCTTGATCATATTGAATTTCGGGTCGCCGGCGTTTGGGTGACCTTCGGGGTAATAATCCTGCCCTTCTGCGAGCAACGGGAAGGTGAAGCTCGGTTCGCCGGTCGCCTGCGATACGCTGTTGTCTGGGTTTTGCTGCCGATTCTCGATCAGGAAGTATTCTTTGTCGGTGATTGGAATCTTATAAACGCGGGTTGTGCCGGTCTCTTGTGACAGAATATAATCGACCTGTGCGTCAGCGAAATTTTCGGTGATCTCGATCGGCGTTTCCCAACCGAGATAGCAACGACTCCATGCGCAGGGCATGGGGGGAACGTAACCAAGCGCGTTCCAGGCACCGGTTCCCATTACGCCGAAGTTACCAATACCGGAAGATCTGCCGTTTCCCGAGTAATTGTCGTAAAGAGTCGGGAGGCCGAGTTGATGACCGAATTCATGTGCCAACACACCAAGGATTCCCAGAATAGGATCGTCTTCATCGAAACCAACTTGCCACTGGCTTTCCGGCACTATCGAGAATTCAACCATATAGCACCCGTCGTCGGTAGGGTTACCCTGAAAATCGGGATTCTCATCGTCGGGATCATAATATTCTTTCAAATCCCAGTAGTTTACGAAAGTACTCCAGATGGTGCCGGCGTTAGCGTCATAGATATCCGATTCCTGCCCGGCTCCGGCGTGAAAAATGATGTAAGCGTCGTAAGAATTGAAATCGACATTTGGATCGAGTGCGTCAATCATTTCCTCGACCATCTCGACGGTGCGTTCGGAGTGATCGTCATCACCATAGTAACTCATGTTTTTTGAAAGTGTAATGCGGTCATATACGTCGTAATTGAAGATATACGCTCCATGGGAGGCGTCTTGCCAATACTCCTGGAGGTGCCGGATCGCCGCATCGACATAGGTTGAATCATGGACGAGATAATCCGGGTAATCGGCCTCGTCGTCGAACTTCACGTCGTCGAATTCAACCATAATCGCCAGAACCGTCTGCGGAATCGCATCAACGCGCGACCTGCCGGCGTTAACTCCATTGCGCAGGGATGAATAGCCCGGATAGGCGGAGTTATCCTGCTTGAGCGGGTGTGGCGGCATGCTCGACAATATTGTCGCGACAAGCAAAATCAATAGTGCCCAATACGTTTTTAGGGACATGAATCCTCCTTATCGAGTATATAACGCATATCTTCAGGTAAAATTTCAGAAAAGTCCATTTTGTGGCAATTAATATTTTCGTGAAGTGGATTTAAGGGATACCTCACCTTCGTGTATTTGAATGAAAGAACCAGAATGAGTTAGGAGATCAAGAAATCGTTTGGCATTCAAGTGATCCGGTTCTTCTGCCAGGTTTCCCGTGAAACATGGTAAAGCAGGTATGGGACATCACAGCGAGGGATATCGCTTTGGGGAGGAGCCTTGAAGATTCCTTCGTACACGACGACACCACCCACCTTCTCCTGCATGCGGATCGACGCGATATTGTCCTTGTTGGGTGATCCTTCCACGGCGCGGCAATCGGTGTGGGTAAACTGGTAATCGAGTAGCGCCTGCTTGATCTCTGTGCCGTAGCCCATTCCCTGGAATTCGGGCAGCAACTTTACATCCGTATGGGCTATGTTGTCATCGTTAACGCCACCCAGCTTGCATTGGCCAATGACGATGCCGTCGGTTTTGCGTTCAACTATTAACACGCGATTGAAGGGATCATCGCGATCGATCGTGAGCTGTTTCCTTAGCTCATCACGAGCGATGAACAGTCCCTGGGGAAATCCAACGAATTGCATAACGGCGGGGTCGTTCCACAGCCGGTGCAGCAGAACAATGTCCCGGTCGTCCGGTTGTGCGAGCCGTATCAGTAATCTTTCGGTGGTGATGATGTAGTCCATTTGCATGCTTAATGGTAAGTCCTCCTGACGGATGATATATTCCTGTTAACATTAATTTGTCTTGTTTCCTGGTCATGCTTATTGCTGGTTCTCGTCACCTCCCTGACTATTTTCATCTGAATAACCGGTCTTTGCTTTTACTTTCTTTCGAATGATGTAGAACGCGAGTCCAAGGATGAACGCGACAAACGCTCCCCAGAATTTGAGGAACTTTTCCCAGGCGATATCCAACATCTCCTGAACGTGATCACACAGCCGTTGCATGTGATCGACCTCAACCTTGATTCTCAGTACGGGAGGTACTTTCGGAACGCCGGGATCGCTGCAATCCGGCAGGTTGTGCATGTATATCGTGGCGTGAATTTCGGAGTCTCCCTTTTGGGTGGGGACGATCGTTAGAAGCACTTCCGAACCGGTTGAATCAACCGGGACGATTATGGTGTTGTCCTCGAGCTTCTTCGTGCCGAAAAAAAGTTCGAAAGCAGGGGCCGTGATAACGATTCGGGCATAGATACCTCTTGCTGCAAATGTTGCGCTATCGTGACCAAGGCCTTCCATGTCGAGAAAGGACGGATGGTGCTCCGGGTAGCCGATGGAGAAAAGTAGTCTTCCGGGTGATCCGGGGATTGTCAGGAGCGTGTCTGCTGCCATGTAGACGGTGTACTCGTCAGACTCGATAGGCATAGCACCACAGACGGGCGGCGTACTGGATGGTCTAGCGGATGCTCCTGCGGATTCTCCCATTGTTGCTTGAGAGGCTTGGACAGATGTTTCTCCTTCTGGATCAATCACACCTTCTTCAGGCTTACCCGCAGGGCTTCGTGTTGGGCCTTCATTGGCAGGACGCTCGCTCTTGGCGCATGCGCAAAGTAAAAGAACAAGAGCGACAATGATTATTAGCAGTTGCTTCATGGTACCCGTCCTCACTATATGCGGTTGAGTGGATTTTCGCTTGGGTCTTCGAACCACTTGAGGTAGGTCTCTGCTCCCTCGATACCCTGCTTGACCAGTTGTTGCTTAGTTTCATCGGAGAGATCGAAGTCGGTCGTTCCCACATCGAGGGTATTGATATATACGGTCCGATGCCAGTCGTCGCTATGCAGGTGTTGATTTTCCTGGGTTTTCATTAGGGCGGATATCAGCCTTTGAGCATATTGGGGAAACGTTTTGATTTCCTTTCCCTTCAACGGTTCGTTGTATCGGAAGAGTGCGATGTCCTCCTTGGTATCGAGCCTCATCCCCAGGGTTTGCTTGTTGTATATGTATGGACTTTGGTCGGGCTTGTTCAGTAAAAAGGATGCGTTTTCTTTGTTGTAGTAGTCAACGTAGCGCGCAGCTTCATCTTTTTCCGCCGAATCGATGTATTTAAGTCTGTCGAACAGCTTGACCGGATAGTTGCGCTGGACACCGCCATCGACGTACACGTCATTTCTTTCTCCATATCGTACGGCTCGGAAGAATAAGGGTATAGACATGCTGATCCTGATTGCTTTTGCGATGGGCATATCGGGGAGACGCTCTACCGAGAATACTTCTGAATAGCCGGTAGAAAGATTGGTTCCGATTACATAGAGATCGGGATACCCTGCGTTTTTCAGGTCTTGAAACGTTGCCTTAGGTGACCCGAGTTTCTTCTGGATCAGCTTGCCAATCCACTCGGTGAAGAAGTCTCCTTTGTTCCATCCGAATTCACTCCAGAGGCGTTTGAAATCCCGTATAAACCCAAAGGAGTCATCCATGAAATTCTTGAAGTCGGTAGAAGCGAGGATTTCGAATTGTTCCGGGATCGTGTACCCCAGGCTGTATAGCAGTGCGTTTATCGCGCCGGCACTCGTCCCTCCGACACGATCAATATGATCCAGGTATCCGCGTTGCGAAAAAACCTGGAAAGCACCCACGTAAGCGATCCCCTTGACGCCACCGCCTTCGAAAACGACAGACCTAAATTGAACGGCCATGGTTCCTCCAATGTGCTGTACACTCGTAATGTTCCGTTTGTTATTGTTTGTGTCGTATAGCGACCTTGTATAGCTGTTTATACACAGGAAAGCATTTGCTGTCAAATATTTTAATTCGTTAAATGTGGGATTGTGTTCAGATTATTCTATTAACGATTTGTATTATTGGCCATAGGTGGGTCTATTGGGAATCAAAATCTTTTTATTGACAAAAGCGCACGTATAAACCATAATAGAGAACTAAATTGTGTTAATGGGGAGAGTTATGGGAGATCTTCAGCGTTTACCCAATATCGGCCGAAAGCTTGAGCAAGCCCTGAATGAAGCCGGAATCGAATCGATCGAAGACCTTGACCGCCTCGGAAGTCGCCAGGCTTTTCAGCGTTTACAGGCAAATGAACCTGACTCGTGTCTCACGCGCCTCTACGCCCTCGAAGGCGCTGTCCGCAGGGTTCGCTGGCATACACTCCCGGAAGAGGTTCGCAAGCAACTCTCGAGATTCTTCAATACAAGTAAACAATCATAAGAAAATCAATACACTACAAAGGAGCAGGGAATGAATTGCAAGCGCTTGTTTGTTTTAATCATGATCCTCATCTCGATGTCGCTCTCGGCGGCAACGATTACCGATCAGCTTTTGGAAGCGATGAAATCTGCCGACAAAACCGATCTGCTTCAAATCAACATCCGAATGACGGACCAATACGACGTGCAGGAGCTGTATCAGGCGACCCGCGGAATGACAAAGGCCCAGAAACGAGATTATGTGGTTTCTGAGCTCAAGGCATTCGCGAGCTATCACCAGTCGGGTCTGATGAGCCAGCTGAAATCCACAACCAGCAGAGTCAGCGATATCAACGCCCTCTGGATCACCAATGTGATCAACTGCCGTGCGACATCCGAACTGATCCACCAGATCGCTTTACGACCAGATGTCAAATCGATAGACCTGGATGAAATGCGCAAGATGATCGACGATCGTGAACGCGAGAACAGCGTTCGCGTTCCGGGTCAACCAGCTACCCGCGAGATCACCTGGAATGTCTCTCACGTCGGGGCAACCGATGTATGGGCGCTGGGCTACAACGGAAGCGGCGTAACGGTAGCTGTTATCGATACAGGCGTAAATTACAACCATCAGGATCTTCAGGATCACATGTGGACAAACGCTTCCTACCCCTATCACGGATACGATTTCATCAATGTAGATAACAATCCCATGGATGATGATGGACACGGAACCCACTGCGCCGGAACCGTCGCAGGTGACGGAACCGCCGGATCACAGACCGGTGTGGCTCCCGAAGCGACGATCATGGCGCTCAAGGTGCTCGACAGCAGCGGTAGCGGAACCGAATCTGGAGTATGGAACGCGATCCAGTTCGCTGTCGATCATAGCGCTGATCTCATCAGCATGTCGCTTGGCTGGCAGCACTCCTGGGGTGTCGATCGTGAAAGCTGGCGCGATAGTTTCAACAACGTTCTTGCAGCCGGAATGGTTGCATCCGTCGCGGCAGGTAACGAAGGTGACGAGCAGAGCAGCTATCCAATCCCGGACAACGTTCGTACACCGGGAGATTGCCCTCCGCCATGGCTAAACCCCGATCAGACTCTGACCGGTGGACTCTCTTCCGTAATCTGCGTCGGTGCGACCGATAGCAGTGACGATTTGGCTTACTTCTCCAGTCATGGGCCCTGTACTTGGGAAGATGAATCTGCTTATGGTGACTACGCATACAACAGCGGTAGCAGTCTGGGCCTGATTCGCCCGGATATTTCCGCTCCCGGTTACAATATCAAATCACTCGACTACGCGAATACTTCGGGCTACGCAGACGGCTGGAACGGTACCTCGATGGCGACCCCATGTAACGCGGGTGTGATCGCCCTCATGCTTTCCAAGAACCCGAACCTCACGGCGGCTGAGATCGATCAAATCCTCGAAGAGAATGCAGTCATTCTCGCATCATCCAAGAATAACGATTTCGGCGCTGGTCGCGTAAATGCTCTTGCAGCGATCAATGCAGTTCCGTTTGGAACCGATCCACCCAATGCAGCAACGAACCCAAATCCATCAAACAGCTCTACCACAATCGGTATCCCGAATGTATTGAGCTGGTCGAATGGTGGTGGCGCGTCGTCGTACACGGTATATATTGGAACCAACAATGGCTCTCCGTGGAATATAGTGGATGGTCAGGCTACGACATCTCCATACATTTCGAATCCCGGATTGAGCTATGATACGACCTACTACTGGAAAGTCGATTCACATAACAGCAATGGCGATGCCGGAGGAACCATCTGGAGCTTCACAACCGGCTCTCCGGCGGATGAAGATTTTGAGACAGGTGATTTCTCATCCTGGGACTGGTCATTAACTGGAAATGCGCAATGGACTATTGACAGTGATAATTCATACGCTGGATCCTACAGTGCGAAGTCCGGACCGATTACCCACAGTCAGATATCAACCATGTCTTTGACTGTTTTCTGTTCCGAGAGCGGAAGCGTTTCGTTCTACAAGAAAGTCTCATCGGAAGCGAGTTACGATTACCTTCGTTTTTACATCGACGATGTTCAGCAGGGTCAGTGGTGCGGCGAAGTCGATTGGTCGTACGAAAGTTATTACGTGAATTCATCCGGAAACCACACCTTCAAGTGGGCGTACAACAAAGACGCCTCTGAAGACAATGGCTCTGATTGTGCGTGGGTGGACTTCATCAATTTCCCACCGACCGAAACAGTTCCTGCTCAGATCAGCTACTCGCCTACATCGCTTGCGTTTGGCAATGTTGAAGTTGGTGAAACCTCTGTTCTGTCTTTCCAGATAACCAACACCGGTGGCGAATACCTCAGCGGTTCAATGAGCACACCAATAGGATACACGGTAGCAACAGCAGTACGCAATCCCGACGAGCGCAATGTTGCTGGATTTGCCATTCCCGGAGGTGGCTCGGTTAACTACAACCTTACTTTCGCACCTACATCGGCGACGAGCTATAACGATAATATCACCATTACCAGCAACGATCCGGATAATCCGACATGTTATCTTGCATTAACTGGTTCTGGTGTCAATCCGGCCGATATTACCTATACACCGTCCTCATTCACACAGTCGATTCTCATCGGTGAAGCAGAAGATCACGCACTCACCATTGGTAACGATGGTGGGGTGACGCTTAACTACAACGTTTCATTCGCGACGGGTGGACGTAATCGCAATGATCTGCTCAATGAAACCTTCGATTCCAGTATTCCAACTACCTGGACAGTTGTCGATGGCGGAAGCACAACCGATACCTGGGTTTATACAACAGCCTACGGAACATCCAGCACCCTGGACGGAACGCCATTCGCGTTTGTAGATAGCGATGGTGCAGGTGAAGGCGTGACAATGGACGAAGAACTCATTTCTCCGGCTATCGATTGTACCGGCTACACGAATCTGATCCTCGATTTCGATCATTATTTCCATTATATTACCGGTTACGGCGATGAACAGGCTGATGTGGATATCTGGGATGGTTCAACCTGGAACAATATTTGGGCTTCTGGTTCTGCCGATGTTGGTAGCTGGACATCCCCCGACCACCAGAGTATCGATATCACCGCGTATGCCAACGACGAGCTTCGTGTTCGGTTCCACTATTACGATGCCGTTTACGACTACTACTGGGCTGTCGACAATGTTGTGATCACCGGAGATCAGAGCGGCCCTCAGTGGCTTACGCTTGATGATGGCGACAGCGCTTCCGGCAGCATCATTTCCGGTGGAGCTGATGTCGATGTCACCGTTGGATTCGACGCGTCAGAGTTGAGCCTGGGCACATATACTGCTACGATTTATATCTCCAGCAACGACCCGGACGAGGCATCGGTCGAAATCCCGGTTAGCCTGGAAGTAACCGATACACCGTTGGAGCAGGAAATAGCCGTTACACCGGCTTCGATCGAAGTCAGTCTCCTCAATGGCAATACAGATGAGAAAATTGTTACCATCGCCAACGAAGGTGGACTCGATCTTACCTGGAGCGCGGAAGTGACTGAAGTCAGCAGCCGCAGCACCAACCTTACCGATTTCGATTCGGGTTTACCCACGACCTGGACCATCTATGACTACGGCGTAGCCGGGATTACCTGGACAAATGTCAGCGGTTACAATGGCAACTCGTTCGACGGCACCAATTTCATGCTCGTCAACAGTAGCGCTCTTCCTGCAGGATATACCTTGTTTGAAGTGCTTGAATCACCGGTCTATAACACCGAAGGCGCTAGCCAGATTTCGCTGGAACTGGATCACCTGTTCCTCATGAGAACCAACGAATTTGCACAGATTTCTGTGTACGATGGTTCCGACTGGCAGGATATCGTGACCTGGAACAGTACGCAGGGTGTGGACTTCAACAATTTCGAACACCCGATCTTTGATATCAGTGAATATGCTAACGCGAATATGCAGATTCGCTTCATGTACAACGACTTCAACAACCAGGGCTTCTACTGGGCAATCGATAACGTGATGCTCAGCATCGACGAGAACATCGAATGGCTTACGCTCAATGGCAGTTCCAGCGTCAGCGGAACGATCCCGTCCGGTGATCCGGCGGTTTCGATTACCGCAGCGATCGACGCCACAGGAATGCCCGAGGGTGACTACTACAAGAACATCACCATCACCAGCAACGATTCCGATGAGGGTACGGTTATCGTTCCGGTAACCATGCACGTCATGGCGGAAATGGAACCGGAAATTGCCGTTAACCCGGCCAGCATCGCATTTGGTGAAGTGATTATCGGCCAAAGCGACACGCAGCAGTTTACCATCGAGAATACCGGACTCGCCACATTGAACGGTAGCATCACGACACCGGATGGTTACACCGTAACGCAGGCAACTCGAACCAATGCAGCAGTACGTTTGGGTTCCAAGTCGCGTAACACGGTTACGTTCAGTGTTGCTGCTGGCTCTATTCTCACATACAACCTGACATTCGAGCCGGTTGACGAACAGGCATACAACGGAAATGTGGTTATTGCCAACAACGCCGGTGACGACGAAACAATCGCAATTACCGGTACCGGTATCGTTCCGCCGACAGCTGCGATTACCTGGGATCCCGCTTCCTTCAGCGCAACCCAGGAGACCGATCTTCAGACATCGCAGAACCTGACAATTGGAAACGATGGCTCGCTCGAATTGACCTATACTGCAGCAATTCAGTACCCCACACGCAATCGTACAGACCTCGTCAACGAAACCTTCGACAGCGGTATGCCGACTGATTGGACGGTTACTGATGGTGGTGCAACGACCGATACGTGGGTTGTTGTTGATTATTACAACTCAAGCTATTCGCTCGATGGAACGCCGTTCGCGTTTATCGATAGCGATGGCGCAGGTAGCGTCGATATGGATGAAATCCTGGCAACGCCGGTTCTGGATGTTGAAGGCTATACCAGCCTTACGCTGGAATTCGATCACTATTTCAATTCCTATCAGGCCGAGATCGCCGATGTCGATGTTTGGGACGGAACACAGTGGGTTAACCTGCTGAGCATGACCGGCTCTGATGTAGGAGCATGGAATTCACCTTCCCATGCAGTATACGATCTTACATCCTATGTCAATGATGCGCTGCAAGTCCGCTACCACTACTATGCTGCGAACTACGAGTGGTACTGGGCGATTGATAACGTCATGATATACGGTGAGGGTGGTTCGATTGAACCAACCTGGCTTACGCTCAATAACGGTGTAAGCGTCGATGGCACGATTTCTGTCGGAGGCGCGGATGACGTGATTAGCGTCGGATTCGATAGTAATGGCCTTGCCGTTGGCTCTTATACAGCCAATATCATCCTGACATCCAACGATCCCGACCATGCGAGCGAAGCGATCCCTGTGACCCTTACGGTGGATGAGCTTGTGCCGGATATCTCCGCATCACCGCTCTCATTCGAATATACCATGGAACCGGATATGATCGATCAGGGAACCATTCAGCTTATGAACCTTGATGAAGGCGCATTGAGCTGGACGGCTACCGTTTCCAACACGACAAGAACGCTGGTAGATGCTGGATTCTCTGAATTCTTCAGCAGCAGCACGCTGGATGGCCAATCGGATGCGCTGGCATCGACATCGCGTCGTTTGGACTACAGCGGTATTCGTGCTCAGGGCGATCTCCTTATGCAGATCGACCTCAATGCGCCCACAGGCTCGGTCTTGCTTATCGGAAACGAGGTAATGAACGGATACATCTGGGCAACCGCGGGAGGACTCTCCAGTTCCTCCGGCGAATCAAACTATCTCTACCACTTCGACACCAGTGGTAACCTTCTCAACACCTATACACAGATTACCACAAGCGAATGGGGTTTCCGTGATATGGCTGATGACGGAACGTACCTTTACGCAGGTGACGAAAACGGATTCTACCGGATCAATCCTTCGGATGGAAGCCAGACGATGCTCTTCTCGGGCAATCTGGGCCTGACATGCTTCCGCTCACTCTCATATGTTCCTTCCTTGGGATTTGTTTCAGGTAACTGGAATAATACGTTCGGAAACTTCATCGTGTTTGACGAAAGCGGTAATATCCTCGACGAGTTGACATTCCCATCAACTCTCTCTAACGTTTACGGCTCGACCTACGACCCGAGCGACCATACGCTGTGGCTTTCCGATTCGTCGGGTCCGAACAGCTACCAAACACTCACATTCTACCAATACGATATCGCAACCGAAGCGCTGACCGGCGAATCGATCGTCGTTCCGCTTCTCAATGGCTCAACAACCGCGCAAACAGCCGGTGGATGTAGCCTAAGCACGGATCTGATCCCGGGAAAAGTCGCACTTTGTGGCGTCGCGCAGACGGATCCGGATACTTTCTTTGCGATGGAATTGCATGAATCTCCGACCTGGATTCAGATTACAACCGGCGATAGCGGAAGCCTTCCCGGATACGGCGGTCCTGGCGAGATTATATTCGAGATCAACACTGCCGATATGATCGATAGCGAAACCCATACCGCGGATATCATCATCAGCTCAAACGATCCGGACGAACCGACGATTACCATCCCGGTTTCGCTCAACATCGTTACCTATCCTGATTTTAACCTGACACCGTCTTCGCTCGATTTCGGCGATGTGGCGGTTCAGCTTAGCGAAACGCAGCAATTCACCATCGAGAACAACGGTAGTGCTCCGATGCTCGGTACAATCACCACCATTGCGGGTTACACTGTCAGCGAAATCACAACGACTCGTACAACTTCGGCGAGAAAGGAATCTGGCAGCGCGACAATCGAGCGCAACTCACTGGATTACAACATCCCGGCGTTCTCTTCGCAAACCTTCGACCTTACCTTCGAACCGGAAGCGGAACAGACGTACGCCGGTAACATCATCATCACATCCAACGATACAAATTACCCGAGCAACCTGCTTGCTGTAACCGGTACCGGTATCCATGTCGATTTCCCGGAAATCACGGTTACGCCGCAAGCGCTCAGCTACACGCTGGATCCTGATGCGACGATGAACAAGAGCTTCTACATCTCCAATAGTGGTGATGGACTGCTCACCTATACAATCGCGGATGGAGAAGTAACCACATTGAGCACGCTTGAAGCAGCTCTGAGCAGTGAGAATAATCTCCGCCAGAACCTTCAGCGTACGGACTGGCTCAGCTTCACACCGGAAACGGGCAGTGTTGAGGTTGGCGGTCAGCAGGCTATCATCGTAACGGTCAATACCGCGGGTATGACAGCCGGAAATTACGTGTCCACGATCGAGGTACAGAGCGACGATCCAAATGAACCGATTGTCGAAGTTACTATCAATGTGCATGTGAACTTCATGCCGGAAATGGTTGACGATCTCAGCATTCAGATTGCATCGAATACCGCGTACCTGACGTGGTCTACCACCACTTATGCGACCAGCTATGTGATCTATGCGTCCGGCTCGCCGGATGGTCCATTCACGCAGGTAGGTCAGACAAACATTACCGTGTGGTCAACTACCGTAACCGAGACATCGCGTTACTTCATCGTAAAAGCTAAAAACTAACGCGAATAGCTTATAAACGAACCGCCCTGCATTTGTGGGGCGGTTTCTTTTTGCGCGTGAATCGACAATCCTCAGACTCTGTTTATATCAATCCCGTATATAGCATATCCAATTGGTGTAAGAATTCTCGTTATGAAATATCGTAACATATTGAAATATATACACAAATAACTATGGCATCCGAATTGCAATTATAGAAGCAAAGATTATATCGAAGGAGATTTCAATGCTAACGATTCGAATAGTGATCGCGCTTCTGTTTACGATTATGTTGATTTTCATACCTCAGACTATGCAAGGATGTTCTACATTCGAGGTGCGCCAGGGAGATCATATCGCCTATGCACACAACATGAATCAGGGTGACCTTGGTGTTCCCGGGATGGTCTTCATTAACAAGCGTGGAATACTCAAGGAAAGCCGCACCTGGGACGAACTTACCACCACGAATCCCACCTTGGCGACAGATTACGCCTGGATTTCCCGATATGGATCTGTAACCGTCAACATCTTCGGACGGGATTTTCCCGACGGTGGCGTCAACGAGGAAGGCCTGTACATCTGGGAGATGGGCGAAGATGTCGAGTACCCCAATGATCCCGAAAAACCGGCGATGAACCAGATGAACTGGATGCAGTATATTCTGGATACCTGTCTCAACGTTGAAGACGCCATCCAGCGTGCGAACGAGGTCACCATCGATGGGTGGGGTTGGCATTACTTTGTCGGCGATGCACTGGGTAATACTGCGTATATCGCGTTTGCGGACGGAAAACCACTGGTTCGTACCGGCGCTGACATGCCGGTGCCGGCTGTGTTCAATTCACCCTACGACTGGGAAATGGAGCTGGAGCGCTACTACAAGGGATTCGGTGGAAATTACCCCACAGAAGTGGATGATCCGCGTGTACCAAGGTTTGTGCGTTATCAGCGTCTAATGCGCGAAATGAAGCCCACAGACAATGTCGTGGATTACGGGATCATGATGATGCAGACACTCAGGGTGCACGACGACCCCGAGTGGTCCGTTCTCTACGATGAGGATAGCCGCACGATGCATTTCCGCACTCGGTTGAATCCCGCGGTCAAGACACTGAAACTCAGCGATATCGATTTTACCAATCAATCGCCCACGCTGATGCTCGATATCGATCAACCGGACGGCGGGGACATGATAAGCCGTTTCGAGGCATACACGAAGCAGGCCGATAAATCGTTCATGATGGAGAAGCTGGTACCAAAGCTGCCGGATAGCTTCTTCTCGAAAGAGCTCACCGGCGAAGCGTGTGTCGATAATTTCGTGAATCGCATCGATGCAGATGGGGTCATCGCGGATCGGCTGCTTGAGGGTATCTGGGGAAAAGAGAAAAATAAGGAGCTTGTGATAGCGCTGGATACTAAGCAGGCAGCGGTCACGGGTTATGTTATTATCAACAACAATGGCGATCACCTCGCGATCGACCACCTGAGCTTGATGGGAAACGTGCTGCGACTGACCTTCTTCACGCCGAACGGCGCGATTGTGGAAGCGGTCTGCACGATCAATGGCGACAAAATGAAGGTACGGCTCAACGGCGCGGAAGATTTCTACGGTAATTTCGCACTTGAACGCGAATAATGGGAACGCGGACGTCCTCGTCCGCCTTCTCTCTACTCAATCAAACACGTTACGCGATAAAACATCTTCCCGGCGGTTACGGGGGCATTCCATGTCGTACCGTTTAAAACACCGGTCTCGTCAACATCCCAACCGCTTTCCGGGTCGGTAGAGGAATATACCCGGTAGGAGGTCGCTCCGTTCACGGGATTCCATGAAAGCGTCACTGAGTTTGTTCCCGTAACGATCAGGACATCATCCGGCGGTATGAGCTGGAGTTCGATTACGGTCATGATGACCGGCTTCAGGATTGTTCCCTGATCATTCGCGGGAGTAATCAACAGCGACGCGCCATAGGTACCGATATCCATACCGGTGGCATCTAATTCCACAGCGAGGGATTCCGTAATACCCGGCGGAATCGTTCCTGAAAGACTCTGCGAGCCTTCAACGGTCAGCCAATCCGGCAACGGTTCGCCGGTTACCGTCACGTCGTCGATCCGCCAGAGCGAATCGTAATCACCCTGGTAGTAGAACCCGAAGTAGGCCGTCTCACCCATATATTCCGAGAGATCGATTGTCCGCAGAACCCAATCTTCCGCTCCGTTTCCGAATTCCATCAGCTCGACGAAATCACCGTCGGCGGGATCACCGCTGCCGGTCGAAATCCATACGCCGTGGTAGGTGTAGTAATTTCCATATACGTACTGGTTTCTCTCGTAGAACTGAAGCTGGCTGTCTGAGCCGATTTGAACAGCTGGTGTCACGATCCAGTCGTGCGCCATACTATTGTAGTCGTCATCCGGATGTACACAGGAGTGGGAAGAGGAATGATATTGATAGGTGGATTCGATCCACCCACGATCGTCCGTCGCGCCCAGACGGTAAGTCTGCCATCCATCCGGCGGAAAAACGCCGCTCTCGAAATCTTCGGTCAGAAGCGCACGACTGGATGTTCCCATCACGACAAGCTCGTAATCCAAACTCTGTCCACCGGTATTGGATAGGTTCAGCGAGCATTCGTCCTGCAATCCCTGCGCAAGTGTGCATGCAATCGTATCCGGGCTCGTCTCGAGGTAGCCCGGTGGTGGTTCCACCACGGTAAACGACCAGACCATTCCGTTGGTCTGAAGCGTGTCGTTGATGGAATTAACCTGCCAGTAGATTATGGTGCCCAAGTCGAATGGACCGCCGATCTGCGCGCTGGTTAGTGTGTCGATTGTTGTGCCGGAGTAGATGACATTCTGGGGAGGATTTACGGTGTCGAAGCGGACTTCTACCTCGGTGGTGAGGCCGGTGTTGGTCCAGGAGATGCCGGTGTCCTGTGAGACGCCTGTTGCGCTGCGAAGCGGAAGGGGATCGATGGCCATGCCTGGCCCGATTGGCGTCCCGAAGACATGCACATCATCGACGCAGAGTCCGAATCCACCGTCGGCATAACCTTCGAACATAATCTGAAACGAATCTGCCTCGGGAAATGTCCCGATGACATGCTCGCGATAAATCCAGTTGGAATCCGAATCGGGGTACCAGAAATAGTGCCAGTCGTCCTCTTCGGATTCGCGGTAATAGACGTACATCCAATCCATGTCGTTGAACCAGGCTTCACCGCCAAACCACATGGAGAGTGTAACATAGGTGTAGTTACGAACATCCATTGCCGGTGTGATCAACTGGGTGATTTGTGTACCCGTCTCGCCGACGTCCCGGAAGAAAAACGCGTTGCGGTTACCCGAGTGCGCGTAGGGTGGGTGGTCGTTATAACCGCCTTGAGCAAGACACCAGGAAGTCATTCCCTGCACGCGATGCTGTGTCCAATCGTCGAAGAAAAAATCGAATTCGTTGTCGAAATCGAAAAACATGATGGTGTCGGCCACCAGATTGCATGCAAGAAGGATAAACAGCACAAGAACAACTCTTCTCATGGTACCTCCGGATGGGTATTGTTTGCGGTTTTCATTGTACCTGATCAACGTAAGATAATGAAGTGCAATCGTAACTGATTTGTCAAGCTTCTTTCGTTTTAATCTGAAGCGGTTCTTTGTTGCGGTGTATTTGATTAGCTCACGATGAATGAGTGGTAGTCATTTGGTTATAGCATGTGAACAAAAAAAGGTACCCGATAACGGGTACCTCATGGAATATCTATTGGCTGTTACTACAGGCTATAGTATAAGTTCATCTCGAATGGATGCGGACGATTGCGGACAGCGACCACCTCTTTCATCTTCTCGGTAATCCAGCTCTGGATCAGCTCTTCGTTGAACACGCCACCCTGAAGCAGATAGTCGTGGTCTTCTTTGAGCGCTTCGAGCGCTTCTTCGAGGGATGTCGGGATGGAGATCAGTTTGTCCTTATCTTCTTCCGGCCATGAGAATACGTTGTCGTCGTACGGGCCGTAGCCGTTTTCCTTCGTGGGCATGATCTTGTTCTTGATGCCGTCGATACCGGCCATCAGGAGTGCGCTCATGGCGAAGTAGTAGTTACAGGTTCCGTCACCGGTGCGGAATTCGATCCTCTTCTCTTCTTCGCTGGTGGCGTACTTGGGAATGCGGATTGCCGCGCTGCGGTTGGCCAGTCCGAAGAAGAGTTTCACCGGCGCTTCGAATCCCGGCAGCAGACGCTTGAAGGAGTTTGTGCTGGGGTTGGTCAGAGCTGTGAGCGATCTTCCGTGGTGCAGGATACCGCCGATGAACCAGAGCGCTTCGTCTGAGAGATCTGCGTAATTACCCTTCTTGTAGAAGATGTTCTTGCCGTTCTTGCGGAGCTGGATGTGGAAGTGCATGCCGTTACCGGGTTCGTCGTAGAGCGGTTTGGGCATGAAGGTCGCGGTAAGGTCGTGCGAGAGCGCCGTGTTGTGGATGATATCCTTAATGTACATCATCTGGTCGGTAATCTGCTCGAACGGTAGCAGAGAGGTTTCGATCTCCTGCTGTGCGGAGAGTCCAACCTCATGATGGTGATAGCGCACGCTGCAACCGATCTTCTCGATGTGGTTTACCATTTCCTGGCGTACGTCGGCGAATTTATCGAACGGAACGTCGATGTGATAGCCTTTGCGGTTGGCGACGGCGGTTCCGTTTTTATCGCGGTAACCGAAGGGCAGGTCTTCCTTGTTCTCTTCGGAAGTGAAGGAGAATCCGGCGGTGTACTTACCGTTGTGGATCTCGGCTTCGTTGAAGAGGTAGAATTCAAATTCGGGGATCCAGAGCGACTGGTCTGCGATTCCTGATTCTTCCATGTATTTCTGTGCGCGTTTTGCGAGGCTGCGCGGATCTTTGATGAATCCGATGCGTGTATCGGCGTCGCAGATGTAGCACAACATCCGGAGTGTCGGATACTTGGTGAACGGATCGATGATCGCGGTGCTTAGGTCGGGAATCAGAACCATATCGCCAGATTCGACCGAGCGCATGCCGGGAATCGAGGAACCATCGAAAGAGATGCCGTTTTCCAGCACGCTCTTAAGGTGATAAGCCGGGAATGTAATGTGATACCAGTTACCCATCAGGTCTGAATACTTCAGATCGATAGCCTGGATATTGTTTTCGAGGATCAGGTCGTTCACGCGTTCCATTACTGCAGTCATGGGATAACCTCCGATACGTATCTTTCGTTGCGGCGGGAAGATCGGAGACACAAACAGGGAGACAGTTACCTGACTCCCCGTCGTAAAAAGCGTTTCCAGCCTTTCTGCCGGTGCGAATACGAAGCCTAAGGATTCCCCGATAATGTCAAGGATTTTCTAACGTATGTGCTTTCAGTTAAATATGAAGCATCATTGTCGTAAACTCGCAATTGAGATCAAGCCTATAAAGGCAACGGGACTCCTCAATTTTGGTTCACGATCTTCCCAAGTTCTTTCCGAACGCTGTCAGAAAGCTCTTCGACCTGGTAGATATAATCCAGATAAGCCTTGGCCAATGGATGCGTGCGGTAATGACTTCCGATCGAAAACATGGCTGCACCATACATTGCTTCCCGAATCATGTTTTCCATGAGTTCTTCGCTTTCTTCGCCAGCATTTACGCGATCGATCGTTCCGACGTAGCTCACGTAGGAAATCGTATCCACCAGTCTCAAGATTGGTTTGTAGTTGCCTCGTGCATAGAATTCCTGCCACATCATATCCATATAAACCGGATGGGTTAATGGGCCGTCAGGCGCAGAGATATCACCGATTTCCATCATTGTTTCCAGGAAGGCTCTTCGTTCTTTTTCGGGAAGGCTTTCGTAGAATTCATAGCTGCTCTGATCCGCCCATTGGATCACCATCATAAGATATGGTTTTTTATCTTCGTCCAGAGTTGAATAGAGTTCCTTCAGTTTCGGCAATACGAAGGGATTGTCCCGGAAAACATCCACGAAGAACGAGAGCATGGCCTGATTGAATTTCGGATTCTTTACCAGATCGGAGTTCACGCAATACATCAGAGCCCATACGGCATCCTGAGGATTGATGTTTTTCTGGTAATCCTCGAGAAATGAGAGAAATAATTCCTCATCGTACGTCTTTTCCTCCCATGTGGGTTCGACAAGCGTAATTGTACGGGTCATCTCTTTGCTGGTGGAATTGACCCGATCGTTCACGGTAATTGCGATCGTGTAGGTGCCGACAGGATCACCGGGATCGAAGCATATCTTGATCACACTGGCTGTAAGCATCACGTTTTGAGGATAGGCGACTTTTCCTGATATGCCAGGTGTACCGCTGTTCTGGAAATACACGCTTCCATCTGGCTTGGTAACGTGAAAATCGAGCACGACATCCGCATTGCCATCTCCGTTCAGGGCTGGATCAACGATCATGGGTGAAATCAGATAATACTGACCCCGGGGGATCGTGCTGATCATATCGGATTTTGGGATACTTTCCGACAGGGTATAGTCGAATTTATTGGGAAAATACAAATCGGTTGTTAAAAGAATCATGCCATCAACAGCTACGAGACATGACATTGTGAGGGCAAAAAACAGGGCTGTAAAAGTCTTTTTCATATACTCCTCGATATAATTTGAGATGGTAGATTTGTTCGAGAATTACGAAGAGACAAGTTTCATGTCAAGTATAGTATTAATGATGAATGATTCAAACCGTATGTTTCTTTCCTCGGTCGATTCGTCTACATCCGATTTCCATTGACAGCCAAACCGGCTTCCTTTATAGAAAGCTTATGAGTAGCAACAACACACCAATTATCCGCCTGAAGCCGAAGCGCGAAGGGCCCGTTTATGGCGGGCATCCGTGGGTGTTTTCAGGTGCGATCGCAACGATTAAAGGCAATCCCGCAGACGGCGATGTCGTCCGGGTAGAAAACTCCAGAGGTGATTTCGCCGGATGGGGTCTGTTTAATTCCCGCAGCCAGATTCGCGTGCGGATGTACTCCCTGCAAGAAACGGAAAGACTCGACGACGGCTTCTGGAAAAAAAAGATTCAGCAAGCGCTGAACTATCGGCAGAGCTTGCCCGGTGAAGCATCGGGACGCCTGATATTCAGCGAAGGCGACGGTCTTTCCGGGCTTACCGTGGATCGCTACGGCGACAACCTTGTGGTGCAGTTCACCTCGCTGGCGCTGGCAAGGCGCATGGATACGATCCTCAATATCATTGAAGAGGCGTTGCATCCCAAGGGAATTACGCTGCGAACTGAGCAGGGGATTCGCCAGGAAGAGGGCCTGGAGATTGCCGACGGCGTTTTACGCGGCTCGCCGGATGATACCGTAATGATTAGCGAAAACGGTATCGAATACGAGGTCAACCTCGCGACGGGCCAGAAGACGGGTTTCTATCACGATCAGCGAGAAAACCGGCTGCGCGTCCGGGATTTCGCTTCGGGACGTGACTGCCTGGATATGTGTACGTACACCGGCGGTTTCGCGCTGAACATGGCGCGTGGCGGCGCAAAGAGTGTCTTGGGAATCGATGTCTCAGCGAGTGCACTGGAGATAGCAGAACGCAATGCTACGCGCAATCATCTGTCCGGGATGTCGTGGCGTAAAGCAGATGCATTTTCAATCTTGCCCGAGCTGAAGAACGCCGGCCAGACCTACGATCTCATCGTGCTGGACCCGCCAAAGTTCACCCGCTCGAAGGGTTCGGAAACGCAGGCGATTCGCGGGTATCAGTCGTTGAATGAAATGGCGATGCGCATTCTGAGACCCAATGGTTTTCTGGTGACGTGCAGCTGCTCGGGGCGTATCACGCGTGAGATGTTCCGCGAGATTGTGCAGCACGCCGGATTGCGTGCCGGAAGAACACCACGCATCATCGAACAACGTGGTGCATCAATGGATCATCCCGTCAACCCTTCCTGTCCGGAGACGGAATACCTCAAGTGCTTCATCCTATCGGTGGAGTGATTCGACTTCCGACCTGTATCGATTCGATTCATTAACCATCTCGTGACGTGTGTTCAGCACCGTAGGTATGAGTTTGAATCTCGTACACCATTCCTGATTTTGAGAGAGATCGATCAGCCTGGAAGGATTGGATAAACATCCGTTACGCATGGCGATCATGCGATAATAGACACATGGACGATCGACGCGAGCCTCTGTTCCTTGCGTACGAATGATAAGATTCTGGATGTTTTCCATCTTCAGATGACCATCCAACCCACCTGTTGGCTGCTGATCGGAATAGACATCGGGAACGAAGTCGAGCCGGTTGCTCCCGAAGATCAGGTATTCGCAATCATCTTCACCCTGCCAGGTGAAGACAATCTCTCCGTGATCATCCAGGCGAATCTCGATGTCGTGTGGTGAATTGGGCTTGATAACGCTGAATGGCAGATATTCCGACCATTCGCTCCAGATTCCCTCGACTTCCTGCTTGATCCGCGCCCGGTAGCTTCTGTCATTATCAAAGAAAGTCTGCTCCAGCGGATCGAACGCTATCTCCCCGGTAACCTCCCGAACATAGTCCAGAAGCGGCAATTCATCTTCACCAAACACCTGAATCCAGTAAACACCCGGCATCACCTGGAAACACACAGGGCGATCCTCATAAGTTTTTTCAATACTCAGAACAGGGATGGGTATGGGCTCAAGTTCGGCGGTCTTCTCATCCCAGGTGATTTCCAGCTCGGCTTCGATGTCCCCATCTGGGCTGTTGAGACGGATCGCATTCGCACCCTTCATGATTGGGTGCGCTGAAATACGACTGCACTGGCAAATACAGAGAACGTCTTCTGGAAGATCATTCGGAATGCTGATATTGGTAACGATCTGATCCACTGGTATCTTGATTTCTCGACCGGATGTCTGGAAAATGATGCGTCGGATCGGATACCGGGTAAATAGGTGTTTTTCTCCCCTGTTTCCCGATGGTCTGAGCAATGGTTTGAACAGATAATGTACCTGCATGAGGGATGCTTCACCAACTTCCCTGGGGTGCGGTGAACCCTTTTCTCGCAACGGCTCGATCACCGTTTGATCGAAACGGTAAGTTATCGATTCTCCTGGAAACATTCTGCGGGGATCGGTCAACTTCTTGAATTCTTCGCAGTTGTAGGATGGTGTCTTCGCAACTCCGGACGGTTTGCGATCATACAAAGATGCGCAGAAGCGATTTCGCGCCAGATCAAACGTCCGGTGTCTGCCGTAAGTGTTTGTCCGGTGAACCAGCAGGGGATCGCCACAGATATCTTCGAATCCGGCCAAACGTCGATTATCCAGTGTCCTGAAAGCGCAATTGAGATCCGCATCCAGAATCACCCAGCGACCATCAACCTTGTATTGGTGTACAACATGCCCCTGGACAGGAAGTTTCCGGGCTTCTATTCCCATGTTTTGAAGTATGGAGCTGAGAAACGCCGCAGCGAAACCGCAGATGTTGTAGCCCCAGAAGTTGACCAGAATGAATGGATGGCGACATGCCTTCATGCCCACGGGGAAATGCAGGATATTCCTGGTCCAGAAACGATAGAGGCGCAAAGCTTTCTCCCGTTGCGTGAGCTCGGCATCCAATGGCACGATCGAACCGATGGCATTCAACGGCCTTCCGTTAATGCGCAGCCTTGGGCTGCGAATGATCTTTTTCGAAGTATTTCGTAACTGTAATGACCGAATCAGGCGATACCGTGGTTTATCGGCTCGATACCCGCGCGGAGGAGTGAAATTACGGTCGTCCACGCTGAAATCGAGCTCGATGTTGTAATCCCGGTTGGTTCTGATCCGGATCGATTCTCCAGCCAGTATGATCTCCTTCCTATTCGCTACAGGCCACAATCCGATAGTACGTAGAGGTTTGCGTAAGCGGATCGTTCCAGGTGGTTGCGGTAATATTATCCTGCTTCAGGGTCCACTGGCTGAAATCCGCGAACGGATCTTCGCTTGCATAGACGCGGTAGAAAGTCGCTCCTGTAACAGCGCTCCACGAAATCGTAGTGCTACCCTGTGTAGCGCTGATACTGACGTTTATTGGTGCGTCAAGCGACTGGTTGTATTGCGTCTGGTGTGCCTGATCGAGGTATGGCCAGAAGTTGACAAGACCAAGTGATGGGCTATCGGTTTCGTCGTAAATTCCGGCTTCAATTGCAGATTGATCTGTGGAACCCCAATAAACGAACCGGGCGTCGATATCGGCATTACCGTTGTAGAAGTTGTACGTGCCATTGTTGTAGATATCGTTCCAGTGGTTCATATCGCCGCCAAACACCAGAGAAGCATTGCTGTTTAGCTGGATACCGTACGCTGAGTTTCCGGTCACGACATTTCCGTGCGTAAAGAGATTCGATCCACCGCTATTATAGAGGCCGATCTGGCAGTCGTGCAGATAGCAGTCATATATGTTTTGTCCGGAAGTTACATAAAGCCCGATACCATTCGTACCGGCATTCTGAACTTCACAGTCGTGGATGGTAGCCGAGCTGGGGCCGTAGTATTGGTCGTGAACCATGATACCGCACAGAGAGCTGTTGGTGAATGTGCAATCGGATACTTCGACATCCCCTGAACCGCTGAGTCTGAGCATCGCGTCAGCCCCACCACCGTTGGCGAAGTCGCAATACTTAATGCTGCTTGCCGCGGTACAGCTTTGCAGGAAGAGGCATTGCCAGTCACCGGCAGAGGGTTCATTCTGTGCTGAATCGAAGACAATGTGCTCACTTTCGGTGCCGTTGGCTATCAGGTTACCGTTGATGATCAGCTTGATATCGTCGGCAAAAAGCAAGGTACATCCGGGCTCGATTGTGAGGGTCTGATCCGCAAGCACAGTATTCGATGATGTCATGAGGTATGGAATCCCGAAATTGTGCCAAGTTCCGTTATAGATATTGCTGCTGGTCGTTCGGATCATCTCTTCGCCGTTTCCTCCGAAGGTCATCGTTCCTTCCAAATGCGTTACCTGATAAGGGTAGAGAAGGATTGGGTTATAAGCATTAGCCTGGATAGTACAATCGGTTATTGTGACATTAGAGCCACCTCCGGTAAGATCGAGCCCATAATTGGCGTTATTTGAAACGGTTGTGTTTGCTACGGTCATCGTTGAGGGATTGGCGTAGTAGTCGCTGCAATAGATACCATCCTGCGATCCCCAAGTGACTGCCGAATGGTCGATGGCCACGTTCGCTGCTGAGTTAACATAGATATTCGCGCCGCAATCTCCCGCATAAGAGACGACGCAGTAATCGAGGGATGTTCCTTCGGGAGTGGACTCGAAATAAAGTCCTCGCCAGCCACCGGGAGCAGGCGTCGAAAGGTTCGTAGTGAAGGTGATGGGTTCGCTTTCGGTGCCTTCAGCGACGAATGTTCCATAGACATTGAGTCCGGTTCCGTCGTCAAACTTGAGTTCCGTACCCGGCTCGACTGTAACCACTCCTTCATCCTGCAGGTTGCAGGTCCCATTGAAGCTATATGGGATATCGTGGTTGCGGAAGGTAGAGTTGGTGATATCGGAACCCAGAACGCGGATCCAGTTAAATCCATTACCTGTAAGCGTGTTGTCTTCGGCAACGCGATCGATATTGTATCCCCATATTAGAAGTGGAGCAAAGCCGTTTCCGGTAATCGTACAATTATTGAAGAACGGGTTTGATCCCCCCGAGCTGCAATCAACACCGTATTCGGCATTACCGCTGATAAGGCAGTTCTCGAAAGTCGGGTACGACCATGCGGTGTAATAGTCGCTGATACGAACGCCTGTGGTAGCGCTGTTGGTGATCGTGCAGTTTGTTATCGGGAAGTTATTCGGTCCGTTGTGTATATAGACAAGTCCTGAGCTGGAACCACCATAGGAAATGTCGCAATAATCGAGCATCGTACCTTCATCTGCCTGATAGAAGTACATGAATCGCCAGAAGCCGGGAGTAGGCGTTTCCTGAGCGGAAGTGAACACAATGTGTTCCTCGGGTGTTCCATCTGCGATTAGTGCGCCATCGATACGAAGATCGTAGTTTCCGTTGAAGAGGAATTCCACGCCGGGTTCGAGTGTGAGAGTTGCTGCGTTGGAAACGGTAAGGCTGCCGCCAATATAATAAGGCGCGTCGTGATTGTACCATGTGCAGGTCCCGATGGAGGCTCCCAATACGTTGATGCCATTGGGGCTGTTTCCACTGATCGTCTGCGTATCCGACATTAGATGCACGCTGTTACCCCAGAGAGTCATGGCATAGGAACCATTATTCAGAAAGGAGCAATTGTCTATCGTGGGGAAGGAAACACCGCCCCCAGCGTTGAGTCCCTGCCCGGTGTTATTGGAAAATTCGCAGTTCGAGATCGACGGAACCGAAGAGGATTCGTAGTAGTCATACAGGTATATACCGTCTTGACCACTGTTTGTTACAGTACAATTCGAGATCGTGAAAGCATTAGGGCTTCCGTTTACAAACACGCTTCCGTAGCTGTTACCGCTATAGGATATATCACAGTAATCGAGAAGTGCTCCCGCGTCCGTATGATGGAAATAGATATAAGTCCAGTCACCCGGTGACGGCGTTGCTTGTGCGGAAGTAAACACGATGTGCTCTTCTGGTGTACCATCTGCAATTAGGCAGCCTTCTATTGTCAGGTTGTAGTTTCCGGTAAACAGGAACTCGGAACCCTCCTCAATGGTAAGTGTCTGGCCGTCGTTCACAGTCACAGAACCGCCCATGTAATAAGGGTAGCCGAAGTTATGCCAGGTGCTGGTGTCGACTGCCCCGCCAATGAGGTTTATACCGTCGGGGTTATTTCCGCTCATGTCGATTGTGCCGGTAACTCTGCTGTTATAAGTCGCCCAGACGCGCGCTGCATAAGAGCCGTTGTTATGGAACGAGCAATCGGTGATATATGGCTGTGATACGCCGCTGCTGGTATCGAGTCCCATCAGGGTGTTATTGTTGAACTCGCAGTTCGTGAAGCTGACATTGGACTGCGATTCGTAATAGTCGTTGATATAAACGCCATGTTGAGCACTGTTGGTTATGGTGCAGTTTGTGACGGTCATGTTGTTCGGGCATCCATTGATGTTGAGGTTTCCGTTAGACGATCCGCCGTACATGATGTCACACCAGGAAAGGGATGTTCCTGCATCAGCGCGGTAGAAATATATGTATTGCCAGTCGCCTGGAGCGGGTGTCGTACTTGCTGAAGTGAAAGTAATGTGTTCGCTTTCAGTTCCATCCGCGACCAGTGCGCCATCGATTTTCAGGCTTGCACCGTTTGTGAAACGCATTTGTGTCCCGGGTTCAATGGTCAGTGTTTCGCCATCAGCTACGATCGTTGCGTTACTAAAATAGAAGGGCAGGAAGAAATTGTGCCAGGTTCCGGTTGTCACGTCGCCACCCATCGCCAGAATAGCCTGAGGATTATTTCCTGTACCAGTGTTAGTACCGGTGATGCGGTTTAACCCTGTAGAAAACAACTTCATAGCATAGCTACCGTTGTTGTTGAATGCGCAATCTGCAACCCAGGGCAGAGACATGCCGCCGGAACAGTCGATTCCAGCACCACCGCAATTACTTATGGTTGTGTTTGTGATGATTGGCGTAGATGGGTTCGTGCTATAGTCGTTTAGTGCAATGCCGGCGTTCCCGCTATTGGTAATAGTACAGTTTGAGACCGTCACATCCGTATTGTTGTTGTGGAAATAGATCGTCCCGTTCGAGTGGCCGCCGTATGAGAAATCGCACCAGTTAAGGACAGATCCCGGATCGGATCCGTTGAAATAGATGTATTGCCAGTCTCCGGCTCCTGGTGTCGTATCCGCTGAAGTGAATACGATATGATTGCCGGATGTACCGTTCGCTATCAGCTTACCGTAAATCATCATGTAGTAATTGCCAGTGAATCTTAAATCACTTCCGGCCTGGATGGTGAGTGTACTTCCATCTATTACATTGAAATTACCGCTGAGATAACATGGTACACCAACGTTGTACCATGTTCCGGTGCCCACGTCACTCGCTCGTGCGTATATAGCATTGGTGCCATTCGATGACATATTGATGCTACCTGAGACGCGACTGAGTCCTCCGGTAAAGACGGACATTCCGTATTGCAGATTCGATGTGAAAGAACAATTCTGTACATACGGAAGGGAAAGGTTGCTGCCGGCATCAAGTCCGTGGACGCTGTTGCTGGCGAAACTACAGCTTATAAACGATGGTTCCGATGGTGCGGTGCTCTGATCATGTATAAAAGCGCCGCTACCGTTCGCGTGATTGAACGAGCTATTGGTAATCGAGATATTCTCGCCGCAGTTATGGATATAGAGCATTCCGCTGCCGTTTCCGCCGTATTCGACAATGCAATGATCGAGTACGGTTCCGGGATCACAGCTAAGAAAGCTGATCTGTCCCCAATCGCCTGCCTGAGCGGGTGTCTGCCCCGATGAGAAAAGGATTTCTCCGACAGATGTACCGTCAGCCACCAGTTTTCCATAGACGATCAGTGACGTGCTGGGTGAGAATCGAATGGTCGCGCCTGGCTCGATGGTCAGGGTTTCACCGTCGGGGACAGTTACGGTTCCTGTGATGTAGTGTGTGTAACTTCCCATCCAGGTTTCCGTACCGATGGTGCCTGAGTGTTCAACTGCCGATAGCGAGACGATTGATAGTAACAGGATGGTGAATAAAGCAGGAAAATACCCTGATTTAAGGCGCATGATAACCTCCAGTGGTTGGATATTTATCAGGATCATAGTTCTTTTTTCTATTTTGGATTCAAATCGAATGACAGTCAATTAATTTCTGCTATAATTTTCAAGCGGATACAATTACGCGTGCTTGTCCGGTATTTTTGTGCGCATGGAATTTATATTTTGACATATTCGAGCGGAGATGCATTGATGTGGTCACGATCACACTTACAGGAGAGAACGATGTCAGTATCCTTGATTCTCATGATTCTCGCGGCAGTTATGCTTGTCGGAGTAATTATTGCACTTGTTGTAATGCGTTTAAAAGGCTATAGAGAAACGCCTAACTTCCGTAGCCTTTTCATTATCGGTATCGCGATCATGGTCGTGGGAATCCCCAGTACAAATTACCCGCTGATGGTGCTCGGATTGATCTATATGATCGTCGGAATTGTGAACCGTAAGAAGTGGAAGGATGCTCCCAGATGGAGCGAATTGTCACCGCAACAGCGAAAGTTTAAAATCATAGTCGTCGTGATACTGGCAGTGATGGTCGCTCTAGGTGTCGTAACGTATGTGCTGATGCGGTAATTAAAAAAATGGGCAGGTGCGATGACCTGCCCCGAAGCGATATAGATCACTAACTCAATTCCTGTCAGATAAGGAATTTTCCGTCCTTGTAGATCAATTCGTCGTCGGCGTAGATTTCACCGCCGTCTTTCATGTCGCACAGCATATCCCAGTGGATGGATGATTCGTTCTTGCCCAACGATTGCGGGATGGAGCGTCCAACGGCCAGATGTACAGTACCGCCGATCTTCTCGTCGAACAGCATATTGCGCGTGAAGCGCTGGATGTTGTAGTTGGTGCCCACCGCGATTTCACCCACGAAGCGTGCGCCCGGATCGGTGTCCAGAAGCTGGAGAAGCAGGTCTTCACCCTGCGCCGCGGTAGCTTTGACAACCTTACCTTTCTCGAACGTGAGCTGGATATCCTCGATCGCGCGTCCACCGAATATTCCCGGGAAGCTGAACCGGATGTGTCCTTCCACACTGTCCTCGATAGGTCCGGTAAAGACTTCGCCGTCGGGGAAATTTACTCGTCCGCTGCAATTGACCCATTTCCGTCCATCGATGCGCATGCGCAGATCGGTATCCTTCGATTTGATGTGCAACGTCTTTTTAGCGTCCATGATCTTGCAGATGCGTTCCTGCTGTTCATCGACTTCCTTCCAGCGCTGGATTGGATCATCATCGAGAAGCTTGCAGGCGTTGAACACGAAATCCTCGTAGTCGTTGATGGACATGCTGGCTTCCTGCGCGTTTCCGAGCGTGGGGAAGAGGGTTCCGCACCAACGCATGGAGCCGGTTCTCATCCGCTCGAAATAGATCTTGGTAAGCGGTCCGCGTGACTGCGTGGAGAGCCGAATACGTTCTGCGGGGATGTTACTCATGTTGCGAGTGTTTGATGTTCCCATGATGGTGAGGATTGCATCGACCTTTTCGTAAAGCGTCATGATGTGAGGCTGGATGAACTTCATCTGTTCTTCGCTGGAAAGCTTGAGCGAGAGTTCGCTGATCGTGGGATCGCCCAGCATGGTGGTGGGATGTCCGCCAAGTTCGAGCGCGACAGCGTAGCATTCTCGAATCAACGGTAGCGTCGCCACCTCGCCGGTGATGAGTATCGATTCGCCCTTCTTGAGGTCGATGGAATATTTAAGTAAAACTTCAGCGTGTTTGCGAAGAATTGGATTCATGCGTGATCTCCTTTTGTGGTTTCAGGACGTACTTCTGCCACACCGGATAGAGCAGCAGGTAGCCCATGATGGCTCCAAAAACAACGACTGACCAGACGTTTGAGGTGATCGGGCAGCCACCTGTGCGGCAACCGATGAACCGGTAATAGAGGTATCCGATAACGCCACCTGCCGCGAGTGACAACAGGATACCGAGAAGGGCTTTCAGCATAGGGTTATTTTACCCGGATGAATTCAACTTCGAACTTGAGGGTGGCGTTCGGTGGGATAACCCTGCCGGCACCACGCTTTCCGTATGCAAGTTCGGGCTTGAGGATCAGCATGCGCTTTTCGCCCGGCTTCATGCCGGCAACGCCTTCATCCCAGCCCTTGATTACCTGGCCGATGCCAAGCTTGAACGCGAACGGCTGACCGCGATCGACCGAACTGTCGAATTTCGTTCCGTCCATGAGCCATCCGGTGTAATGAACTTCGACCATATCGCCTGGCTGCGCCGGTGTTCCTTCGCCTTCCTGGATAACCATGTATTGTAATCCTGAATCGGTTGTGATGTATTCTTGTTCCATAGCTTTTTCATCTCCCTTGCTTGTTTTCGGTTCTTCCTTCTGTGACGTGTTCGCCGAACATGCCATCAGGACAGCGATAATCATCGCGATTACGATAAATCTCATTATATCTCCTGTACTATGTTGTTTCTATTCGTGGAAGACAGAGTTCCCGGCCTCTTCTTCTCTCTCGTAAAGTTGGGTAATCCATTTGGCAAAGCCTCGTTGGGAAACGCCCTCGAATTCAACGAGCAGCAGCCCCATACCGTGTGGTTTCTGCCATTTTTGCACCCATTTAACCAGCGCTTTGGCGCGAATATTCTCAATCTCCCGGTCGTCGTTCATCAAATCGAAGTCGAGGATCACCATGCTGCCTTTCGGGAAGGGTTCGTCCGTTTCGACAAATATGCCGTGAGGGCCAAAGTTCTGGGCGATTCCCTCCATGTATTCGATCGATGGTTTATCCAGCGGTTTTCCGTGCTGCCTGCCGCTGAAGCGGATATTGACATTGGCTGCGACTCTCCGGTATTCGCGCTTATTCATCTTCATGGTCGTTCTCCCTAACATCGTGATCAAAGGTTATCATCTTGTCCGACTCCCCTTCAAGGTAATCCACCAGCAGGGGCTGTTCGATCTTGTGAAGTTTCTTCATCAAAAATGTGATGCGGTCGAGTTGTTTATCGATGATGTCGAGTTTCGCTTTCTGACGGGCGTCGCAAGCTTCTCTTCGCAGCAGGTCGAGGTTTCCGCTGATAATCATGAGCGGATTGTTGATTTCGTGGTTGAGGCTCACCACCGTAGCGGAAATCGCTGCCTTGCGTTCGGCTTCGAGAAGCTTCTCTCTGGTATCCTTGAGTTGCCGGTTCATCTCCATGATTCTGTGATTCTGGGCTCGTAGTTGGTCGATAAGACGATTGCGAGAAAGCAGCCCTGCAAGAAGGGATGTCAGGATTTTAAGCCGGGGGAATATTCCCTGATCGAAGGCGTCAGCCTCGTCAGCTCCGAAATTGATGACACCCACCAGATCGTTTTCAAGCAGCAGCGGCATGGAGAGGAATGTCCGCATGGTGTTCGACTGGTATAGCTTCTCCTTGTGGAGATTGTTCAGATATACTGTCTTGCGCTCTTTGGCGATCCAAGCCGAAAAGCCGCGCCCGAATTCGAATTCGACCAGCCGGATCAAGTCGATCGCTTTGCCGCGCTGCGCGACAAGCTGGATTTTTTTAGCATCCGGATCCAGCAGGAAAATGGTGGCGTATTTATGCGGCATGAGCTGGTTCAGCATGTCGAATATCTTCTCGTAAATTTCTTCACGACGTTCATATTCAAAGTGCTGAATCAGTTCGATGAGGTCCAGCAGGATGTCCCGGTTTTCTTGTTGATTTTTCTCTGTCATGATATCTCTTCGTCCAGATCGCGAATATAGTTCCACATACGCAGCAAGACCTGGAAATCGGCAAGCGGAAACTTCTCGACTTCTTCTTTTTCTCGTATTTTAAGCTCGATATCAAGCTGATTTTGTTGCGTCAAAGGTAGAAACTCCCTCCATCCATCAGGTAGGATGGAATCTGCACGGTCAGGATTTCTGTACGGATCATAGAGATGTCCGTCAGTAGAGGTCTGATCGCTTCGATTCGCTTCTGGAATTCTCCAGATACAATACTATTGGTGAAACCGAGTGTCAACGCTTTTTCGCGACCCAGGCACGTCAGCCTAATCCGGATGCGATCCAGCATCTTCGATTTGTAGTTCATCTGATAAACGATGGAGCCGCTTTCACTGCTGATCGCTTTTTCGATCGTAACCGGTCCGGAAGGGAACATCCAGCCGTAGATACGCTTGTTTTTCTTTTCCAGCAAGCGGTTCACGAATGAAAGAACATTGTCGTCGTCGCTTCCCGATAACTGATAGAGCAGGTAGATTATTTCTTCTGGGAGCTGACGGAGATCCGATGTTCCTTTTCCTGATTCAATACCTCCACGTAGATGTGCCAGAAGCAGCAGGATATCGCTTTCATCCATTTCGTCGAGAATATCGATCCAGTCGTCGAAATCGATCAGGTCTCCGGTCTCGCGCAGGGATGAAAGTTCGAGCAGGAACGAGAGCAGTTTGGAGGGATCTTTCCTTCGTTTTGGGTTTCTTCGGTAGAGGCGATCGAGCACATACTGGTTAAAAATATTGAGCGGAATGCCCCATTTGGATGCGGAATCGATAAGCTGCTCCGTGGTATCGCCGCTGTTGAGCGACACGAGACGGAGGTTGATCTTGGGCTTGAGCGCTTCTACCTGGATATAGTGGCGTTTGTTGTCGAGATTGAGCTGCGATTCGGCTAGCACCTGCTGTCCCTTAACCTCGACGATGTAGCGACCTTCTCCCAGTCCGTCGATGATCTTTGCCGGCAGGATATCGCCCACGCGTAAAACGGAGCGCAGTCGCGATACGTTCGTACTGGCCAGCGATGTCGCTCGCGTTGAGGAGATGCGACGGATCATGTCGGGATGCTACTCGTTTGTTTTCAAGACGAATTCCACTTCGCGAACCGAGATTTTCAGCTCCTTGGCGATCGCTTCCGTATCCCACCCATTTTGCGAAAGCTTGAGAATCATTTTCTGAATGTATTCCTGATCGCCGATACGAGGTTCGGATCCGTCAAGGCCATCGATTTCCTCTTCGGGAGCTTCGTCTTCCATTAATTCTTGTTCCTCTTCCTGTGTTAACTCGGTCTCTTCCATGAAAACATCTTTGGGTGAAGCTGGTTCGTCGTCACCGAAATAGAGCTTTGCTTCGTTTTCTCGTTCTTCGGGCTCATCTTCAGGTTCCCGAACCTGCTCCATTACGGATTCCGAAACTTCAGGAAACGGTTCGTCCTCAAGGTCGCTTTCTTTTTCATTTTCTGAGGCGTTATCGTCTTCAATCTCGTTCTTTATCAGGTCTTCGTGGTAAGTGAAATCTTCGTTGGTGAATACGTCCGAAGAAGTTTTGTTGCGGTAGTAGATCATAAGAAGGAAGAATACGATAATGCCGAAGAGAAGCATCAGTAGCAGCGCGATCCAGAGTTTGAGCTCGATTTGCAGGAAACCACCGGATGAACTTGCTGCGACTGGTGTACCTGTATCGGTAGCCAGGCCAGCGAAAAGCTTTGCGTTTTCGGCATCGCCGATTGCTGCGTAGAGCTCTGCGAGGGCTTTGTATTTCTCGAAGCTATAGTCCGATTTTGCGGGGATGTGCATCAACAGGGAGATCGCGGTCTTGTAGTCGTCCTGGCTTTTAGTGACGTTTTCCGCGACGAATTTATAGGCCATCCCGGCGAGCATCAGCCGGTCGGGATCTTTTACTGATTTATGTGCGGCTTGCACCAGGAGGGAATCGATGTTGTCGTTCATGACGGGAAGCGGAGGTTCGGCGACGGGTTTTGCAGCGGTTGTTTTTGGCTTCTCTTCCGTGGCTTTTGGTTCAGGTTTAGGAGTGTTTTTACCGCCCACCTTCTTGATCTCATCCTGTGCCATAGCATACTCGGAGGCAGTGTCTTTCACCATGTTGAAGTGCTGGAGTGCACCTTTGGTGTTCTTGCGCGATTTCAGGATCATACCCCAGTAGTAGTGGATGCCGGTCATAGTTGGTGCATCTTTAGCGATGATCTCGTATTGCTCGATCGCTTGTTTGTGGAAGCCGGTCTTGTAGTAAAACCGGGCGAAACTGAGCCGTTCATGAATTGCGGATGGCACCTTAACGTTATATATGTCCAGCACGATCTTGTACGGATTTCCAGGGAGCAACGATTCTTTGGCAAGTGCGTAACCATCGGTACGGATAGTGACGGTCAGTCCATTAGCTCCTGCTACCACTTCTATGCGATCGAGAACACGGCTGTCGGGGGTGTCTTGCGACATTTGAACTTCACTGCCTGCCAGTACTCCGTTCAGGCCGACTCGAACAAATTTCCCTGCGTTGTCTCGTTCGATGCGAAAATCTGGCTTCTGGTCAAACTGGAGAACCACCCGGCAAATCTCGCCGTAGTCACCGAAATAGATGGTCTCGAGAACGGGTTGCGCTGCGAAGCAAAGTGATAGGGTCATCAAAAGAAAAAGCACGCTGATTCGTTTCATAATATCCCCGCTGATTCAATCATTGGTCATGTTATATAATGATATACGGCAATCTACTTGCCTGTGGACAATTAACAGGATTTCGTCCAGTTAATCATTTGCCTATATTTATTATCTTATTCCTTTTCTGTCAAGATTTTATCGAAAGCGAATACTAAAATGTGCTTTGCGTCACGGTAATCGAGCTGGGCAGCCGCAGCCTTGTCGAAGCCATTATTTCCTTGACATGCTGTACTAGGTCGCCTATGTGGTCACATATTAGAGAAGTGTTGGCTCATCATAGTAAATGACATTGCCAGCATCGATTGAAAACATAATCAAAGCAGTTACCGGAAATTATGATGAAAAGCCCGATAAATTATACCCGTTGCACGGGAGTTGTTCTGGTTCCTGTAATTACCAGTTGAAATTCTCCATGGAGTCTACTCGATGAAGTTAATCATACAAATTCCCTGCTATAACGAAGAAAAGACACTTCCCTTGACCTACGCCGACCTGCCGCATGAAATCCCGGGCATAGATACAATCGAATACCTGATTATCAACGACGGAAGCACGGATCGAACTGTTGAAGTTGCGAAGGAGTTGGGGATTCACCATATCGTTTCGTTTGCTGGGAATCGTGGGCTCTCGGCGGCATTTTCTGCTGGACTGAAAAGGTGCTTGGAAGAAGGTGCTGACATCATTGTCAATACCGATGGAGATAACGCTTTTCCTGGTAATCTTATCCCGAATCTGGTCAAACCTATCGTCGAGCACACAGCTGATGTCGTTATTGGTGATCGCGAGACTGACAAGGTCAAGCGCTATTCTTGGGTCAAGCGGAAGCTCCAACGTATCGGCACCTGGACCGTTAACGCGATGGCTGGAACAACAGTAAACGATGCCGTCTGCGGTTTTCGAGCCTATTCAGCTTCCGCAGCCAGACGAATCAATACGCTTTCGAATTACTCCTATACAACTGAAAATCTGATCCAGCTCGGATACGAACGCCTTAGAATTGTCTCAATGCCTATTCATCTGAATGAGGATACACGCAAATCACGCCTGATGCGCAGCATACCGCATTTCATCACAAATCAAATGGTGACCATGGTGCGCAGCTACTCATACTATTATGCCATGCGGATCTACTCAATCCTTGCAGCAATTATGCTTTCGCTTGGTACCCTGGGTATTATTCGTTTTGTTTATCTCTATTATTCTACAGGAACCTCGGGGCGTGTGCAGTCATTAATTGTGTCGTCCATATTGATAACGTTGGGAATTTTTACCTTTTTAATCGGCGTTATCGCTGATATGATCAGTACTAACCGCAAGCTGATGGAAAAAATGCTCGAGATGATGCGGGAAATGAACCGTAGAGCCGAATAGGCAATCTTGAGGTGTGCTGTGAATAAATACGAGCTGATTGACCGGATATTGAGTAAATCTTGGCCTCAAGATAAAATCGACCGTTACATTGGGCCTTTTTCATCCGCATGTATCGCCTATTCAAAAGATCCCGAGATGCGCATCAATGCCGCTTCCGGTGGCGTGACATCCACTATTCTGGGTTGGCTTCTGGAAACGGGAGCAATCGACGGCGCGTTGGTCTGTACTACAGCAATCAATGACGGAAGGCTCACTGTTTCGCATTATATCGCTAAGACAAGGGAAGAAATCATTCTGGCTCAAGGCAGTAAATACCAGAAAAGTGACTTCTTCAGAGTTGCTGTGCCGATGATCAGAGGTTTTGCTGGGAGAGTAGCTGTTGTTGGGCTGCCATGCCAGCTTACGTTTTTGAAGCAACAGGTGGAAAATGACGACGAATTACGGCAGAAAATCGTCTGTACCATCGCGCTTTTCTGTGGGCATAACAATGAACCGGAGTTGATCGAACAGACGATTCGCAATCTGGAAAAACAGGCCGGAGGATCTCGGATCAAGCGCTTTGTTTTCCGCAAAGGAAGCTGGCGAGGCAAGCTCGAAGCCGAATTCGAAAACGGGCAGATCATCCAAGCGCCGGCTGCACGTTATACGCTGTACCATAACCTCTTTTTTTTCGCTGAAAAGAAATGCCTTTCATGTTACGACCACTTCGGGTACGATGCCGATTTCTGTATCGGGGATGTCTGGCTTATGCAAATGAAATCGAAAGAGCATAAGCACAACGGTATTATCGCGAAAAACGATATCGCAGCCAGTATACTTGAGAAGATGAGTCATGCAAATAAGCTTGTCGTGGAACAAAAAAACATCAAGTTTATCCTCGAGTCTCAGTCGAGGTCCATCCGGCTGCACTACAACGTAACTTCGCGAAGCAAAGCGGGTAAACATTTCGGAATGAATATCCATGATCGAGTCCGGATTCGAACGAATCCAATAGAGGACTTGCTTGCGTTTTTCCTCATATTTAATTGGGTGTGGAGCAAAGGTAAACGATCCCATCTCGTTCTTAAGGTCCCCCGTAAGATCATGAAACTCTATCTCTATATCATCAAATTGCTCGAGGTCCTCTGACAACGCTATGAAGAAGCTGCGACACATCCTTAATATCGCATTCATGCTGCTGGTTCTGATCTTTATCGTTCGATACTCGATCCTGCATAGGGAACAGATTGGTGCTGCGCTTATGGAGATCAAGCTTCGCGTCCTGATCTTCTGTTTTCTGCTACTGATCGTTGGGAAATTCTTTCTCGCGTCCAACATGTACCAGTCGATTCGACTAACCGGGAAAAAGCTACACCCAGCTGAGTGTATCAATATCTACAACATGTCTCAGCTTGGAAAATATATACCGGGAACGATCTTCATGTTTGTCGGTCGGGTCGGGCTGCTCCGTAATGTCGGTATAGACGGTACCACCATGCGTAATAGTATGATCTACGAATTTGCACTCATTGTGGGAAGCGCATTTGTCTACGGTATCTCGGTGATTCTGTGTGTGCGAACATCTTCACTACTCGCAATTTTCGGTAGATATCACACGGCATTGATTATTTTTGCATTTATGGGAGTTGTTGTTGCTGGAACAGCCTTTTTTATATGGCGTAAGAGGGGCTTCGCGATCGCATCTTTTCCGAAACTCACATGGTACCGTTCGATCGTCATCGCGCTTATTTCATTTTTCATCTGGACTTTCATCGGCCTTAGCTATGTTACGCTGACATCCACCTATTTCCCTGAAACGCTCCACGCTACTCAAATCGTGTACATTACGGGACTCTATGCACTGGCCTATGCGATTGGCTTCTGTGTGCCCATCGCACCCGCAGGTATTGGTGTAAGAGAGGGCGTGATCGTGCTTGGACTTACCGCTATTCTTCCTACCGAAGCCGCTATTCTAAGTGTGACGCTTCACCGTGTAATGTATTTCATCGTCGATGTAATACTCGGTGCGATCTCATTTGTAGTGCACAACGGCATTCGCCAGAAAAAAACTTCTTCTGCTATTTGATCACGACTAAATAACTTGCCATCTTGAATATTATTCAGTAATCTGGGTTTGCTTGTATCGCTCAAGATTATCCTTATATGTTTGTGAGGAATTATGAAGTATATGATATTCTTCGTTATAGGCCTGATCGCATTTCTGATGGCTTGCCAGAACGCACGAAAAGATGGCAAGGGCCTGGAAGTCATAAAATTTGCGAAGGATTCTCCGCTCGAAAAAGCCGGTGCGCAAATTGGCGATTATATCGTGGCTTATAACAAGGAGCCAGTGGAATCCATTAGGATGCTCAATTCGGCAAAGGATGCGATTACCGCCGAAACTGTGGAGATGCTGCTGGTTCGCGGAGAAGGTCATATCAAGATAACAATACCCAGGGGAAGGCTTGGAGCATATTTGGCCGAATGGGATCCGGAACATTCCATTGACGATGATGCCGTAGTGATCCAGAAAATTGGACCGCTTCGCTGGGAATCTGGCATGGAAAACTCGTTTCTGGGGGCTGTTTACAGGTTGGATGAACGATTCGGACGGGGTATATCATACGAGGACATCGTAGGTCTCTCGGGATACGGTTTCCGTCTTCACTTCTTCGATCAATGGTGTCCATCATCACCAGATGCAACCACCGGATTTAACAGTGGAGCCAGGATCCTTGATATTTTAGGGTACAAGGTGAGCTTCTACTGGAAAGAAGGCATTCAGGCGAATATGGATACGAATGAACTGAAGGAATACGAGACTTCTTTTCGGAGCCAGAATGCGATGTTGAAACTAATCAAGAATAGCATTGATCGTGGTTATCCTGTGATCGCTATTGACCTGATCAATAATGCTGAATGGGGGCTTATAACGGGTTATCAGAAGGACGGCCAGGAGCTCTTCACAAGATGCTATTACGATTATACCAAGGGGTATGACATCGCTGAAAGATTTCCCTGGGTCATCTGCGTTATCGATGATTATAAAGAAAAACCCCTTGATAAAGAATACGGAAAATCCCTGAAGTTAGCTAAAATGCTCTATGAAACCAGTCGCTATGAGCACTATTTCAATGGTCTTAAGGCGGTTGAGTACTGGATTTCTGCCCTCACAAATCCCAACTTCTTCGAAAACATGAGCGAAGAGGACGGAAGCGAGATTATGCTGGCAAACTGGTGGATTACCCAGAGCTTGAAAGAAGCGCGCGGTGTTACTGCCAACTATCTCAGGGATAATATTGAGCGATTCGGCAAACCGAATGACGACATCTATACATTGGCCGATATCTACACTGCAGAAGCATCTCTACTGCACATGATGCTTCAAGAAGTCCCGAATCCGGTCAACGAGAATTTGTTCGAAAGCTGGTCCGAAGAAAGCCGCGTCCAGCAGCAGGACATGCTGAGAGAATTCCTGAAAATGGAGCAGAATGCGTACGGTGTAATAAAAAAGATAAACTGACCACATGATTAGCATGCTTAAAATACGCTAAAAAATAACCTCATTAAAGCAAATACATTAATGTGAATAATTTTAGTAAAATTTCTTGACCTGAGATGTTCGGGTGTCAATTCTATAGCTGCTTATGGCATTTTGTGAAAAACGTCCTTGAATAGTGAAATGTCAGCACCAACTTTTCATGACTAATCAACACTTTTTAAGTTTTGGGAGGATCCCATGCGTACAGGATATTTCCGAATTTGTTTCATTTTTCTGCTTTTGTTGATGTCGCTATTGAGCACTCCACTTTTCGCAAAACCAATCGAAGATATCAGGAAGGAAGCGCTGTCAATAAGAGGATCAATATCGCCCGAAAGTGCTCGATTGGACTTATTGGAATTACTTAACTATTACGATTCGCTGCGGGTTTCTGTTTTGCTACGGGCGGAAGATTTGACCGAAGTGCTTTGGACTCTTGATAAGATCGAAGCACTATATAGCGGGAATGGGTGCAAAGCTGTATTCTGCGCTGAGAGTCTGGATTCCTTTCGGAAGAGAATCGAGAATCGTCTGGATGTCATTGCTGCCCGACAGGCATCGGCGAGCCTGGATTCAATCTACGAGACTGTGAGAAATGAAAAAACAGACAAAGTGGAAAGAGCTATCAGAAAGACCCTGAAAAGGGATGAGATCAAGGAAGTACTCAAGAGGAACGATATAGAGCTATCTCATGTACCGTGTTCCATATGCCTTGCAGAGCCTGATCTGAACGAAGAATCCATCGATGAAGCCGTGATTGTTAGTGACTCTCAGGATTGGGAAGAGATCATCATCGAAGGGACGGCAGATTTCATGATGGATCGTGCTCAAAAAACCATCATGATAAGCTTCTTCAGCAGAATATACGACAAAGATATCAAGGGCGCTAATGTCTTAAAGGGTAATTTCAAAGCTACCGGCAATTATCTGAAGAGCCTTGAGCGTGGTGAATCGGGAACACTGAGGGAGCTTCCTGACACAAAAATGATGAGCGAGTTCATGAGGAGTGATATCAGGCAATTTCTTGAAATGATGCTGACGGAATATCTCGTTTCGAAAACAGAATCATCTAATGCGGAAAAGGTTCGAGATATAATGCAGTTGATGGGTATTCTGGGAGACTATCTCGAAGGTAAATCTATCAGTTCGGCGATCCTCGGGAGGAGTACCAACATCAATGACCAGGCGTTAAAGCAATGGCTATGCATGCTTTCATATCTGTACGAAGTCGATATCGAATCGATACCCACCGAGAATCGATGTGATGCGCTATCTCTGGTTGTGTTGAAATACGCCGAGATGACTGACATAGAGGCGTTAATCAATACGGAAAAATTCTTTGCTCCAGATAGTCTTCTCAAGCTCTATCATCTGATGACACAGGTGGCGGAAACCACCCAAAAAATCAATGCAGAAATCAAATCAGGCAAAGCTGGTCTCGATCGAATCTGCGAACTGACATTCGATCTTTCGAGTGATTTCCTGAACCTCATAACCTATTGTAATGGAATAAATGTGTTTGAGAATGACAGCACCTCAATTTCCGATGATTTGAAAAACATCATGAAATACGCCAGTGAGCTGTCCCGTTTTGCAACCTGCCTGAGAAATAAGGATTATCAAAATTCGATTCGGCAACTGGTTGTGATTCTTGAGATCATGAGTGATGGTGGAGATGTGTCAATTGATATAAATCTCCTGAACACCGACTTCCAACGGACAATCGAAATCCTTTCTGCTTTTGCCAGTGTGAAAGATGCCAATGATGTACGGGAAGTTTATGAGAAATATGCTCTACCTGAGACAAGCTATCTGGCAAAACGTAATGCGAGAACAGACGATAAAAAGATCTTTGGATGTTACATCAACAGCTATGTCGGACTAATGGGTGGTTGGGAAAAGGCAACATATGAGTCCGAAAAAATTGAGAGTAAGTATGCAACATGCGGTTTGATGATGCCGATTGGCCTTGAATTCACATTCCAGCCAGCAAACAAGGTTAACCTGGGTATGCTGATCTCGGTTCTCGATTTGGGCACTTACTCCCAGATGAGCTTCTTTGAAAGCAGAGGAGATGTATCGACACAGGACTGGAAGTTCAGTTCCGTCTTTGCACCTGGGGCGTTCATTATCTATGCTTTACCCAATACGGCTATTACATTTGGGTTTGGAGGTCAGATGCTCCCCAACTTCCGCAAAGTGAATAATAGAACCGATATCGATGCGTATCGAGCTTGTGTATTTGGTGCAATCGACATCCCAATGTTCAGGCTGTATTAGAGCGCCTGTATTGCCTCCTGTTGAGAGCCCTTGATTTCGAAAATGGATGAGAAACCAGCGATGTCGAAGATCTCGTGGATCGTTTCAGACATATCGCAAAGGATCATGCGGCTGTTTGTGGAGCGAACCTTCTTTGCAGCCATGAGCAAGACGCGAAGTCCGGCACTGCTGATGTGGGTGAGTTGGCCCATGTTCAGGATGTATTTGCCGTTTTCCTCGATTGCTGGAAGGAGTGCTTTTTCGGCTTTAGGAGCTGAAAGAGAGTCGAGTTTTTCCGTAATCTTGAAGATGACGATATTGTCGTGGCGATCGGTAATGAATTCCATGAAACCTCCGATAGAGTGCTTTTCGCTATGGAAGCGAATCGAGATATTCCTGTAAATGTTTTTTTTATTTCGGGTATATCGAACAGATTCGATTAATAGATGGTACAAATCATGCATTAAATCCATGCTGTCAGTGATTATATAATCACTGACAGCTATATTTTACTCATTACTTTTCATGCATGTTCCTTGATAAGACACTCCCCACAGGACAGGAGGTACGCAATGCGCACATTGAAGCGTGTTGGTGTCCTGATCGGGTTTCTGATGCTCCTTGCGGTTTGCAACGCACAGGAGGTGCTGCTCTGGGATAACGACAATGGCTCGACCATTGCCGATCCGGAGACGGGAAGCTCGGTGGGATGCCAGGTTGGCTTGCAGAACGCGCTGACGGACCTTGGAATAGGTTTTACCAACGTCAGCTCACTGCCTACCGATCTGTCTGGTTATGATGTGATTTTCATCACATTAGGAGTGTGGTGTTTAGGATGCGGAAGCACACCACCCGGTGCGGTCGGCACCGCTGAACAGGCCAGACTGGTCAATTTTTTGGAAGATGGCAATGCCATCTATGTCGAAGGAGTCGATTTCGGCTCCGATCATTTCAACACCACACTATTCAGCTACTTCGGTACTGAATACGTAAGTGATAACGCAGGTACTGTCACCGGTATCAACGGTGCCCCCCTGGGTTTCATGAATAACCTTGCTTTTGAATATGATAACACCGGTGAATCGGATTATCTGGTCGATGTTCTCAACGCTGATGGCGGAATGGAATATCAACAGACGCAATCCGGTACGTGTTGCGGTGTTTACAACGTTGGAGAAAACGACTACCGAACAATCTTTTCATCTGTTATCTTCGGCTCTTATCGCGATGGCGAAGGAGCCAATACAAAAGTGCAGCTTATGGCACGCTACTTTGCTTTTCTGGCAGAGGGCAATGTACCTGCGCTGTGTACGTCGTACGATGAAGTCGATTTCCAGAGCGTTTTCATCGGATATCCACAGACATTCTGTCTCGATATCCTGAACATGGGGCTCCAGCCGCTGGAGGTGAGCAACATCACCATTTCCGGGGATGTTTTCTCGCTTGACCAGACAGGTCCCTGGACGCTCGATACGGGTGAATCGGCAACAGTACAGATCACCTGCGATCCTGCTTCATCGATAGAAGCCTCCGAGCAGCTTACTATCTACAGCAACGATCCCGACGGCAACGTTGTGCTCGATGTCATGGCAAGCTGCCTCGAACCACCTGTGATTGTCGCCGGTCCGTACGAGATGAATGTGATGCTTCCACCTGAAACAGGTAACGAAACTCAGACGATTACCATCACCAACGATGGCAATAGCGTCCTCGAATTCGCGCTTGACCTGGTGGAACTCAACCGGGAAGTGCTGATCCTCGAAGCCCCGATCACGCCGGAAGCTTCTCTTCCGCCCAAGGGTTTTGAGGAGCATGGAACCGGCATGCCTCAAACCCGTGACGAGGGAGGTCCAGATCAATTCGGATACACCTGGGTCGACAGCAACGAACCGGACGGTCCCGAGTATATCTGGGAGGATATCACATCCGAGGGCACCCAGATTACGAACTGGATTGCAACCTCCTCCTTCGATCCGATGGATGAAGGCTATGCAGGTCCATTCGATCTCGGATTCGATTTCACTTACTACGGCTTCACGTACAATCAGGTTTACCTGAATTCAAACGGATTCATTGGATTCGCAGCCGAAAATGTCAACATGACGGCGTATTCTAACGCTCCGATTCCTACCGCATCAACTCCCAACAACATCATCTGCCCGTTCTGGGACGATATGGACGGAAGTAATGGCGGTACGGCATACACGATGCAGGACGGCAACGAATTTGTCATCCAGTTCAATAACTGGGCCTATTATTCTGGAACCGGCGGAATTACGTTGCAAGCCCGGATACGTCAGGGTGGCAGGATCACCTTCCTGTACGAATCGATGACTGGGTCGCTCGACACCGCGACGGTCGGCATCGAGAACTCTTTGGGCACCGATGGATTACAGGTTGTCTATAACGCTGATTATGTCACAAGCGGTCTGGCTGTGGAACTCTCCTGCGGTCCGGGTTGGGTGGAAGCCGTTACCAGCTCAGGGAGCCTTGCGCCTGGAGAATCGACAGATATCACACTGGTGTTCAATTCGATCGGCATGGAGCTTGGAGCTTATGACGCGGTAGCGCAGATATCGAGCAACGACCCGGCAACTCCGATGGTCGAGATTCCGATTTGCATGACCGTATCCAACGATGATGCCAGCCCGGCGATCTTCAATATCTCGCTCAACAGCGGAGAATCACCACAGGGTGCGGAATTGACGTTCACCAACCAGGATGGTAATCCCAACCACGTATACTCGGCCATCGCTCCAGCAAATGGCGAGATTATTTTCCCGTATATTGCGCACGGAACCTACGATCTTGAAGTCGATTTTGACCTATACGACGACTTTGGTCAGAACAATATCGTGATTGAGCAGGATTACGAGATGGATATCGAGCTGATCGAAACGCTGTTCGCGCCCATCAATCTGACGGTTGATAACGCTGAAGGCGGAGCGCTGGTGAGATGGGAATTGCCCTGGAACCGCAGTTTGCAGAGCTTCAATGTCTATCTGGATGGTGAGCTGCTGCAGAATGTTTCCGAGACATATTATTTCTGGGAAACCCCGTCAGCAGGCGTGCATACTATCGGTGTGACCTGCGTTTATACAACCGGAGAATCCGATCCGGCTGAAACGGAGTTCGAATGGCAGGGAACAGATCCGGAAATGATTCCAACGTTCGATTCCTTTGCCGGTATCTACCCGAACCCGTTCAATCCATCGACTACATTCAGGTACGGCCTTGCGAAAGAAGAACGGGTTGTGCTGGATATTTACAATCTCCGCGGCCAGCTTGTAAAGCGGCTTGACGAAGGTCGTGTCAATGCCGGGTGGCATGAAGTGACATGGAACGGCACCGATTCGCGGAACCGATCGGTTGGCTCCGGTATATTCCTTGTGAGGATGAAAGCCGGCAAATACTCGAGTGTTCGTAAGGCTGTGATGCTAAAATAATTTCGGCTTTTGCGCAGCAAAAACGAAATGGTCGAACGTTGTGACTTCGCAAAGAGAAGTCATGTTAGTGGATTGTCGGCTTTTGCGCAGCAAAAACGAAATAGTCGAACGTTGTGCTTTTCGGCTTCTGCGTAACAGAAACGAAAATATCGAACGAAAGCCTTTTTCGGCTCACGAAGTGAGAACGAAAACATGAGCGTTGTGAATTTGCGCAGCGAATTCATGTTAGCGGAGGTATTTTCGACAATCTCCTTTCGCGAAGCGAAATAGCGAAAGTGGATCGTCAGATTCCACAAAGAGAAGTCATGTTAGTGGATTGTCGGCTTTTGCTCAGCAAAAACGAAACATTTTCTTGTGGGGGCAGGTCTATATGCCTGCCCTTCTCTCTTCTCTTTTTTATCATCTGTCACCACATTTTTCATGAGCCTGATTCATAGTATTGAGATTTTATATCTAGAAACCTCAAATACACATATAGAAAGCATAAAAAGCATCCACGAAACATTAAAAAATTGTGTAAGCGGTACGGAATGTGCATTAGAGAAAAATGCATCTATCTGGCGTCTCGAGGTGACACGAGAGGTCGACAGATACAGATCATTGATCTATCACGTAAATTGACAGGAGGTATGTAATGCGCACAACATCGCGTATTGGTATCCTCGTTGTGTTTGGATTCTTGTTAGGAGTCTTTCCAGCGCTTAGCAGTGCTCAGGAAATCCTGATATGGGATAATGATGATGAAAATCAAATCTCAATCCCCGGTGATCCGGCACACTATGGATACGAACATGGAATTGAACAGTCGCTGACAGATCTTGGATATGAGCATGAAACAGTCAGCGTGTTACCTGCCGATCTGTCTGGCTACGATGTGATATTTATCACATTGGGTGTATGGCGCACGGGCTGCAGCGCGACACCACCCAGCACGGTCGGTGCTGAGGATCAAACCAGATTGGTCGAGTTTCTGGATGATGGTAAGGCCATCTATATTGAGAGCGTCGATTTCGGCGCGGATCACGTCGGAACAGAATTTTTCAATCGATTTGGAACCGAATTTGTCGCGGATCACAATTCGTTCATTGCTTCGGTCAATGGAATCAGTCCGGGACTCATGAATAGCCTTTCCTACGTAATCAATACAAACGCACCGGCTTACCAGCAGGTAGATCTGATTGACGCTGCTGCCGGAATCCTCTGCCAGACAACTTCGTTGGGCTATGGAAGTGGTGTCTATTACGACAGTCCCAGCGGGTATCGTACGATCTGTAGTACGACGATGTTTACTTCGTACCTCGAGGAAGGTGACGAGAACACCTGGACCGAGCTGATGAGAAGGTATATGTCGTTTCTGATGTACGGCAATATACCGATTCTCGATGTCAATCAGGATAACATCGATTTCGAATATGTCAGTGTCGGATTTCCCGAGACGATCTCCCTCACCGTCACCAATGAGGGTGCGGACATGCTCGAAATCAGCAATATCTATACTACGGACGGTGTCTTTACAATATCCGACGACGGCCCATTCAGTCTGGATATGCGTGAATCGGTTACCATTGAAGCCACCTGCACTGCCACACATCAGGAAGACTATAACGAACAGCTTGTCATCAACAGCAATGATCCGGATGGGCTGTATACCATCGATTTACATGCAGAGTGCATTCAGCCTCCGGGATTGATTATCAATCCGTCTCAATTGAATGCGATTTTGCCCTCATACGGTGTCGATTCGAGTCAGGAACTCACTCTACTCAACAACGGTACCGGTGATCTGAATTTCTCTATTCAGCTGATCGACCTGGATAATCTGGGTGGCGATCGCGACCAGGGTGGTCCTGACGAGTTCGGGTATTCCTGGATCGACAGCAACGATCCCGAGGGGCCGGAATACGTCTGGAACGATATATCGGAAAGCGGCACACTCGTTACAGACTGGCATGAATGTGACAATTGCTCATGGTACGATGACGGGTACAAAGGGCTTGCGATGGGATTCGATTTCCCATTCTACGGTGAGACGTACAACTGGTTTTACCTTTCCAGCAATGGCTTTCTGAGTTTCAACTATGCCATGATTCATTTCTCAGGAGCGATGAATTTCCATCTGCCCTACCAGCATTATCTCGCAAATGTAATCGCACCGTTCTGGGATGACCTGAGTATCATCGATGCCAACGTTTATATTCAGTACAACGAAAACGAAACCATCATACAGTATGACAACGCCACCTTCAACTACGACGAAGACCACGTCAACATGCAGATGGTACTGCGTCGTGGCGGTGGTATCGTGTTCTACTACGAGGAACTCGAAGGTAGTTCGAGCAGCGCGACTGTCGGTATCGAGAACCAGGCTGGTACGATTGGTCTGGAAGTATCGTACAATCAGGAGTACATCCAGCCTGGCATGGCGATTGCCATTTCATCAGGACCAAGCTGGCTCAGTCTTGACACGATGAGTGGAACGCTCGAACCGAACGAAACAATGGATATCGGCGCGGAATTCTCGTCCGGCGATCTCCCGGAAGGCACCTATCACGCTACCATCAGATTCATCAGCAATGACGCGATCAACCCGATTATCGACATTCCTGCAACGTTGATCATTACCAATGATGAGATATTGACGGTTGAACTGAACGTGTCTCTGAACAGTGAAGAATCTCCTGAGGGTGCTGTGGCTGTGCTGACAAATCAGAATGGTGAGCCAGGATTCGTTTATACGGCGAATATTCCTGCGGGAGGTTCAGTGACGTTCGGTAGTGTTGTCGAAGGAACCTATGATCTGCAGGTTTCGCTTGCTGGTTACGATGAATATTCACAGACGGGTATCGCGATTGATCAGGATACCTCGCTCGATGTCGAGCTTGTCGAGACGCTGGCTGCACCGGTCAACCTTGCCGCTGTCGAAGTCGCTGCCGGTGTCAGAATGACATGGAATACTCCCGGGAATCGCAACCTGGAGAGCTTCAACGTCTATTTGGACGGCGATCTGCAAGGCAACACCACGCAGACACAGTTCCTCTGGATCGACGTTGAGCCGGGCGTTCATACATTGGGCGTGAGCTGTGTCTATACGACGGGTGAATCTGCCCATACCGAGATACAGCACGAGTGGCTGTCATCATCGGAAACGGCGGTAGTTCCGGCTGTTAACACCTTCACCGATATCTATCCGAATCCGTTTAACCCATCCACAACATTCAAGTACGGCCTCGCGAAAGAAGAACGGGTCGTATTGGAAATTTACAATCTACGCGGCCAGCTTGTGAAGAGGTTCGACGAAGGTCGAGTCAATGCCGGATGGCATGAAGTGACCTGGAATGGAACCGATTCGCAGAACCGCCCGATTGGCTCCGGAATCTTCTTCGTGAGGATGAAGGCTGGCAGTTATTCGAGTGTACGCAAGGCCGTGATGTTAAAATAGCGTCGATTTGTATCATATAGCTCCCTCTCCTGGATTCCGGGAGGGGGATTTTTTTGTTGAATACATACCGAAACATCTGCGTTGTTATTGGTTAGCGATCGAGTGGGAACATTATTCTTTACAGAAATAAATCATTTCCCACGATGGCGGCATACTATATCGATAATGTTTGAAATACAGTTTACCAAGGAGATATTATGAAAGTATTCTGGATCATTCTGGCGGTAGCGATCCTTGTCGGATTCGTTTTCCTCGCGATCATCAAGCACGACACCACCGAAGATCTCGCGATGCCGGTCGAAGAAATGGCCGGGCAACTCTCCATCCTTCCGGATAGCGCGGGAGTCGTCGTTGTCTTCGACATTCCTGGAATCCTACAAAAAATGGACATTCAGAACATCAAGTTCGATAAGGAAAAGACGCAGGCGATGAAGATGCTTATCAATCTCGATATCGCCGGTATCGACCAGAGTAAAAACGCCTGCTTGTTCAGCACAACGGTTAACGGCAATGTATTAACGGGTGTCTCATGCTCGCTGATGGATCCAGAGATGTTCAAGAACGTTCTTACCACCGTTGCTGAAGCCGATTCCATCGTCCAGCGCGATAACTACCAGTATGCGATCATGGAAGACGAAGAAGTCTGGGTTAGCTGGAGCAACGAAAGCGCTGTAGCGATCCTGATGCCTGACAATTACGAAGAGCTCCAGATCGTACAGGCTGCCGGTAAGGACGATGTCCTGAATTTCATGGACTCGATGTTTGACGGTATCGGTGAATCGATTGTGTTGCGCGATAAAAAATTCAGCGAAATCCTCACCCGTGACGACGATATCCGCATGTGGATGAATATTCGCTACATGGCTATCCCGACGGAACCATGGGAGTATGCTGACATCTTCGATCTGAGTTCCCTGAAGAAATCGGATAATTATATCACAGCCGTTATGAATTTCGAAGACGGCAAGATCGTAGCAGATAGCTGGTACGATTTCTCCGACTCGCTGGGAGCGATGGTTGCGCGCTATGCGGACTGTACGCATGACGGAATCGATCCGGCGATGCTCGAGAACCTGAACTCGCCCGAAAATCCCATGATGATCATGTCTGGATCGCTTGGCTTGCCCAAGATGCTTCCTCTTTTTGTGGGCGATCTCCAGAAAAGTGAAGAATACGCCGGTGTTATCACTCTCTCTATGCTCTACATCACACAGTACGGCATAACATTTGACGACATCTACAACGCCTTCAGCGGCGATTACCTCGTGGTTATGGGCAATATGGCTGACGATGAAAGCAAGTGGACCATTCGCATGAAGATCAACGATCATGAAGCGTTTAATCGCCTGATGAAGACCATCGGCTCCACAATAGCACCGATCAGCGACAAAGCCGACTATCACGTTCTCAAATACAAAGGCGTGGATTTCTTCTACCGTGTCGATGGTGATATCGTAACCTTTACGTACGTTGAATCGTTCCTGGACAAGGTCAATGGAACAACGCTCCCGCAAGAGGTCACCGACAAGATGAAGACCACGTCAAGCTACATGCAGTTTGACCTCGCAGGAATGCTTGGCGCGATGCTCGAAGAAGATCTCGATGACGATACGCGCGTCTGGATGGATTCGTTTAGCGATATAATGGGTACGATGACTTCCTACAGCACGAAAGAAAAATCGAACCTGGAAATCACCATGAAAGATCCAGCGCAAAACAGCCTGCATCAGATCGTGCAGACAATCGTGAGTGCTTCGGAAAAATAAAAGCTTGAAACTGCATCTGAAATCACTTTCACCAGATTATCTCGATCCCTCCGATTCCAGCGATGTCTGGAATCGGGAGATCGTGCTGGAGCCTGGAAGCAGCGTCTATGTTCACGCTGTTTCGGGTAGGGGCAAGACGTCTCTGATCTCGATTCTCTACGGCATGCTGCGAAGTCATCGAGGTACACTTCTCATCGATGAACAGGATATCCAATCTATGAGCGCCGCCGCCTGGCGGGATATTCGCCGGGATATTTTTTCTATCGTATTTCAGGACCTTAAAGTGTTTGAGCACCTCAGCGCGATCGAAAACCTTTCCCTCAAATCCAACCTCACCGGATTTAATCTGCAAAACGCCCATGAAATGGCTGATGCGCTTGGCATATCGCATCGACTCGATCACCCCTGCGGAAACCTATCATTGGGCGAACGCCAGCGACTTGCCATCATACGCGCAATGTGCCAGCCCTTCAAATGGCTGCTGCTGGACGAACCCTTCAGTCACCTCGACCAGGCGAACCGCGACCGAGCCTTCGAGCTGATTCGCAACCAGTGTTCGCTACGCAACGCGGGACTAATCATGACCGGACTCTTGAAGACGGACGAGGAGCATTTCGACCATGTCCTGGCGCTCTGATCCGCTTGGAAAAATTTTATCCGGTGGGTTTCGCGGTGGCGAATTCACCGGCATCGTCATCGGGCTATTCCTCGGAATGCTGCTGATGATCCTCTCGATAGAATTCTATATGGATGTCCGCGCGCTTCTCTTCTCGGATAGTGCTCTTGATCGCAGCGAGACGCTCATCGTCGTGGGACAGGGGGAGATTGAGCCCGAGGTCGTGCAAGCGATCGTTGAATTGCCATCCGTCACTGACGTAGGTGTATTCCGTAAGAACCTTTTCGAGCTGGACGCGTATGTTCGGCTGGGCGCGTTGGGAAGCTATTATACAGAGATGTTTTTCGAATCGGTTCCAGATCGTTTCATGGATCAAATCGATGAACAATGGGTGTGGGATACGGGCTCGAAGTCAATCCCAATCATCATCCCGAATGATTTTCTCACCATGTACAATTTCGGCTTCGCACCTGCGCGTGGCTTGCCTCGAATCACTCCTGATACCGTGAAAAAATTCCCTATCGGTATCCGGATCGAATCCGACGACTACCGCGCAAACGTTTCTGGATTCACCAACCGCATCCAGTCGATCCTCGTACCCGAAAGATTCCTCGAATGGGCGAACAGTACTTACGCTCCCGGTGAACACAATGACGTGCGCAAGCTGATCGTCAAGACAAGCAATCCCGATGCACCGGAACTCGTGCGTTTTCTTGCCGATCATCGTCTTGAGATTGCCTCGGGAGCATCACCTGCTGCAAAAATACGTTCTTTCACCGGACTGGCTTTTCTGTTCACGGGTATCCTCGGAAGCCTGATTCTCGTCATGGCGCTTGGGATGTATGTCCTGAGTATCATGCTCTATTTCCGACGGTCAGAAAAAGATATCGCGCTGCTTTCATTGCTGGGTATCGAGTATAATAAGGTGTTCTGCTGGCTTTTCAGGAGGCTGAGCGCGATCTTCTCGCTGACGCTGATCATTGCGTTTCTGACAATGATGCTTGTCCAGCGTGTTATTGCGTCGATTCTGCTGAAGCATGGTTTCGATGGCACCACAGGTATTCAGTCGATCACGATTTATTGCAGTGTTGCGGTCTGGCTACTGGTCATTATACTCAATCGAGTACTGGTCAAGCGTCAGATAACAAGTATTATGAAGTAACTGGGGTTTAGTCGTCAATATTCTTCAAATACGTATAGAGTTCGCTTCGTGTCAGTCCCAGATAGCGTGCTGTTTTCGATTTGTTTCCATCGTGTTTATCGAGTGCAGCTGTAACAATCCGGTCAATCCAGCTTCGTAAGTTAAATTCCGAACCCGCCCGGTCGAAAATCTCATCCTCCGAAATCCTGTCGTTGGTGGCATATTCACGATTCAGGAGCGGATTGATATGCTTTGGTTCTACAACCTTTTCCTGATATAGAAGCGAGATACGCTCCAGCACGTGCTTAAGCTCACGGACGTTGCCAGGCCAACTATACTGGTTCAGCACCTGCTCAGCCTGTTCGGAAATGCTCTGGAAAGTGGTGCGTTTATCTTTCAGCATCCGCTTCAGGAAGTAATTGGCGAAGGGCACGATCTCTTTGGCGCGTTCTCTTAGCGGCGGTATTCTCACGAAACCGACGGATAATCGATGATAAAGATCCGATCGTATCTTTCCATCTTGCATGCATTTCTCAATTTCGCAATTCGTAGCGCAGATGATCCGTGCGTTGGTGCGGATTTTTCTAGTTCCGCCCACACGGAAGAATTCTCGTTCTTGCAAAAGTCGTAACAGCTTCGCCTGGTATTCGGTGTTCATTTCGCCGATTTCGTCCAAGAAGAGCGTTCCGTTTTCGGCCAACTCGATCTTACCGGCCTTGCCATCTCTTGAACCCCCGGTGAAGCTTCCCGCTTCGTATCCGAACAGCTCGCTCTCGAAGAGCTCGGATGGGATCGCGGCACAGTTGATAGCGATAAAGGGCGCTCCCTTTTCACCGCGATGAATTTCTCTCGCCACGATCTCTTTACCCGTTCCTGTTTCTCCTGCGAGCAGAATGGGGATGTCGGGCTTGGTGTGGAGCTTACGAGCAAAGTCGTGAATTTGCTGCATTTCGTCGCAGAAGTAGGCGAATTCATCTCCACTGGCACAGTATTCGCGCAGGATACGGTTCATGCGGCGGTTATTCTCGCGCAGACTGAGGTATTCTTCCACGCGATCCAGGAGCGCTTTGATTTCCAGCATATCCAGCGGTTTCAAGAGGTAATCGTACGCGCCTTCTTTCATGGCTTCCACCGCGTTACGAACGGTTCCGTGGCCCGTTATCATCACTACGATCGCATCCGGGTCGTGCTCTTTGACGATCCTGAGGAACTCCATCCCATCCATGACAGGCATCAGAATATCCGAAAGGATCAGGTCGAATTGCGAATCGTTCATACGCTCGAGCGCTTTGGTTGCACTTTCACAGCTGGTAACGCCATGTCCCAGGCGACCCAGGAATTCTCCTACCGAAGCCCTGATCGCGGCTTCATCATCAATCATCATGATTTGCATAAGCTCACCCCTGTTATGATGCAAAGTATTCCAGTTACAAATCATGGCAAGAAATTTTATCACGCGATTCTATCTATTCCAATTGACAAGAAAGAGGAAGATATGTAAATTTTTCATATCTGTGGAGGACTACATATGAGGCAAAATATTCTTACATCGGATATCGAGAAATATCTCGACTCTATATTTGACGGTGTTTACATCGTTGATCCCGATAGAAATATCCTTTTCTGGAATCGTGGTGCGGAAGAGATGACCGGCTATAGCCGTGCGGAAGTGATAGGGAAATCATGTAAAGACGACATCCTGAACCACATCGATGAGAATGGAAAGCTTCTCTGCACGGGAAGTTGCCCGATCCTGAAGGTTTTCGCTACAGCTGAACCGCAACGGGCGAAAGTCTATCCGCTTCATCGTAACGGTAAGCGCTTCCCCGTGGAAACGCATATCTCAGCGATCAAAGACGAACGTGGAAATGTAGTCGCCTCCATCGAAGTGTTTCGTGATATCTCCGATTCAGAGAACTACCGGATCCTGCAGGAGAAGTTTCAGCGCTTGATACAGCGTTATGTCTCGACAGCGACATTTGAAGAGGTCAAGCAACTTGCTACAAGCAATAAAAGTTCGGAGACAAAAATGCGTGAATTGACCATCCTGTATATGGATGTCGTCGGTTTCACGAGCTATACCGAGCAATATGGCGCTCAGGAAGCGATTAGCATGCTGAACGAGCTTTTCGGCATCTGCGATGTGATCACGCGCGAGACGCTGGGCGATATCGATAAATTCGTTGGCGACGCACTTATGGCGACGTTCATCGATGCAAACGATGCCGTTCTCGCAGCAGACAGAATCATGAATTCCGCGCTTCCCATGCTCAATCAGCAGCGGATCGAAAACAATAAAAAACCAATTCAAATACGCATCGGTATCAATAGTGGGCAGGTATTGCAGGGCGATATCGGAACCAAGGATCGCAGCGATCTAACCGTAATTGGCGATGTGGTCAACACCGCCTCCAGAATAGAAAAAGCAGCTGATCCGGGGATGATTTACATCTCCGAATCAACCGCTTCAAGATTGAGCTTTGAGATCTACCGGCAGTTCGAGCCGGCAGGATCCATGCAGCTACGAGGCAAAGAAGCGCCTCTTCAGTTGTTCCGCATGACTGTTTAGATATCCGATTCCAGTTTTGCCAGGTCGATCTTTTCAGCCAGTGCTTTGAGAATGTCGCCAGATTCGATCATCGAACCTTCGATCATCACACTCTTGTCCTGACCAATCTTCAGGCTCAGCGTACCTGACTGATTTTCTTTATCGAATTCGAGCGTTCCGGTGTAACCCTTGATGCGAATGGTCGAGCTTCCAGCTACTGCACCACCGAACATCTGACCCATACTGGCAAATGATGCTGCCTGACCAATCAGACCGCCAACAGCAATATTAATTGAGAGGGATGAGCCGCTTTCGCTGCTGTAGCTTGCTTCGGCTGCCAGTGAGTTGGTTGAGCCCATAAATGAGCCGGCTGTTCCAAGACCTGCGGAATCCTTCGAATCCAGCGTGTATCCTGCCGGAGCGGCCGGAATCAGGTCCAGAAGTCGCTGTGCGAGAATTTCATTGATTTTCGCCAGGGCGTAGTTAATCTCTTCAACCGCTTTGGAGTATTGCTCTTTCGAGACAAATCCCTTGGCCGTGTCAAGACTACTGATTGCTTCGTCTTTCGGGCCTGCGACAAGCATCGAACACACTGCCAGAACCATCAAAATCATGAAAACCTTGTTCATAGAATCCTCCGTATGTTGTAAATTTCGAGATGAGTTTTATGAGTCGTGCCTGTCTGTCAAGTGTTTCATCAGCTCCTCCATACGCTCGAAGATTGCGCCCCATGACTTGGTACGGATGAAACGATCTGTTCGATCCCAATCGATCGGAAGTTTATGCCTTATCGCCTCGATTTGGCGCGTTAGCGCTGAGACGAGATCGGCTTCGAACGCCGGAATACACTCATCGTGTGGGCAATCGACAGACGCCATCCGTGGCATCGCAACAAACGCCACCAGCATCGGGTTGATTGGCTCCAGCCATTCCCGGACACCAGGAAGATCGGTGCATACACAATGCATTCCGCAGGCTACCGCTTCGATCAGAACCAGCGGCATCCCTTCGTAGAATGACGGTAATATAAAGAGGTCGCTTTCACGGAAATAGGCTGCCAGTTTCTCCTGCGGTACCGCGTCGATCATTCGTATGGGAGCAGGCGATTTGCCAGCCGCCAGCCGGATCGCTTGAGCCTCTTCACCGCTTCCAGAGCCGACAATGGTCAGTTCCATCCTCTCGTCGGCAATGGCCTCGAAAGCGTGAATCAGTTGCAGAACACCCTTGGAAGCGCTCAGCTTTCCGGCGTAGATCAGCCTGAGCTTTTCATTCGAGGTACGCTCCGTGCGATAAAATAGCTCCGAACGATAGCCGTTTCCGATATCGATGACCTTCTTGATCCCGTATTCTTTCTCGATACGCGCTTTCTGAAAGGCGTTCGGCGCTAGCACCAGGTCAACACCGCGACATCCCGAGGTAACTTCTTCCACAAAGCCTTTGGCCAGCTCGAGTTGACGAAGCCCTGTTCCGTGCGCGTATGCCACGACGGGCAGACTGCCGCGCAGCTTTACAGCAAGCGTTGTCAGTAGCCAGAGGTGATGCGATAGGATGATATCGGGTTGAAAACTCTCGATCATCTTGCCGATCGTTCCCGTAAACGCCTTTTTCCACGCCTCCACCATCTCTGGCGTCATGTCGCGATAGCGGGTAGATGGATAGGGCATCACATCGCTCATTCCCACCACGTGGAAAGGCAGCGCATCCGTCTCGAACAGAACAGGCTCAAAGACCGTACCCGCTGGAAATCCGAAATCGTTATCGCGATCCGAAAGGGGGATTCCGGCGATAACTGCCTGCTGATGACCGCGAGCGGCACCAGCGCTTAGCGTAGAAAGCAGGTTGATACCACTGCCTGTCCTACCCGGGCGCTGTGCCAGAAGATGCAGAATCCTCATTTCCTGAAATAGCCGCTGCCGATCACATAGTCAAGGTCGCCAAGGCGCTTGAAGTAAACGTGGCTGTATTCAATCTCGTCAGTGTCTGGATTCTTGAGTGCGATCGACAACCAGCCTTCGCCCTTTTCCTGTGCGTTTTCGATCATCTTCTCAACGATCAGCGTGCCTTCAGCGTCGGCGTATTTGATCAAGTTCTGTCCGCGAAGCGACGGATCGCCGGCATGTGCGACACAGTTGCCTGCGAAGTCGTAAACATATACGTAATGGTTCTTCTCGTGGAATTCCCCCTGGTCATCAGAGAGTTGTTCAAAGCCTTCGCGAAGTGTAGCGCTCGATTCACTCATGGGTAAGAGGAAATCGTACGCGTTTTGGGTTATTTCTTTCGATTCTTCTTCGTCCGGTGTGAGATTGAGTCTAGATTCATCTGCTGCTTTTTTGCCCTGGCATCCGAATGTCATCGCGATAGCAATGGCAAGAATGATCATCAAAAATCGTTTCAATGGTACCTCCAGTTTATTCGTTCGTATCGATAGCCCAGTTGAGTGCCGCTTTTACGTGAAGATCGAGTGTGTCGAATACCTTCACACTTTCCGGCACCAATTTTCTCAACATATAAAGCTCGGTACAGCCTAGTACGACGGCATCCGCGTTTTTCTTTATAAGGTCTTCCACGCTATTTTCGAAGCTCACTTGAGCATTATCGGTGATTTCACCTCTCGAAAGGTCCTGGTAAATCGCCTGGCTGAGCACTTCGCCGTTTTCGTGTTCCGGAATTTGTGGCTCCATCTGATATCGACTCGAAAGCCGATGTCGATAAAACGGCTCATACATGGTAATTGCGGTTCCCAGGATTCCAGGACGTTTCACGTGAAAGCGCTCCAATTCCTCTCCAAGTGCATCCGCGATGTGCAGGATCGGGATATCCAGCTTCTCCTGAATAGCATCGTAGTACTTGTGTAATGTATTGGCGCATAGTAGGATAATATCGGTCCCCACGGATCTCAGGCCATTTGCCTTTGTTACCAGGTAGTCCGCGATCTTGTCATCGGATGCCTGGTCTTGAAACGCTCTGAATTCCGCGAATTCCACCGAATCAAGAACGATTCTGGCAGAGTGCGTTCCACCGAGGCGTGTATTTGCGCCTTCATTCAGAAGCTGGTAATATTTTGCGGTAGAGTGCCAGGTGGTTCCTCCGATTAAGCCGATTGTCTTCATGCTTCAATCCTCGATACAAGGCCTTTGTCCGGATCCCAGTACGCGAAAGCCATGCGATCAGTATTGTGTGCGAATCCGTAGTTCCCGTGACGATCAATCATGATCAACCCAGCATCGCCGTCCACACGCGTCTTCAGCATATGCAGGGACGACCTGCATGCCTCCATTGCGCCGATGGTTGTAGAAAGATCACTGGCGTGTTTTGCAAGTACCACTCGCATAATCGCTTCACCCCAACCTGTAACGGAACATGCCGCAGAATGATTATCCGCCCAGGTTCCGGCTCCGGGAATTGGAGAATCACCCATTCTTCCGGGTAGCTTTCTCGGCGAGCCGCCTGTCGATGTCGCAACCGCGAGATTACCGTTTTCGTCCATCGCAACCGCACCGCAGGTTCCTTTGGGTTGGGGACGAAATACATCGCGTGTTTCAAACGTGGGGTCATTCCGAACTTTGTGCCAGAACTCCAGTTCGCGTTCGGTAAGGAGTTCCCTGGGATCAAGCTCCACGAATCCCATTGCTCTGGCAAATTCCTGTGCTCCTTTGCCAACCAGAAACGTATGCTCCGTTTTTTCCATGACCATCCGGGCTACGGAGATGGGATAGAGTAGGTTTTGTAGCGAAGCGACTGCGCCCATGTTCAGGTCAGCGCCGTTCATGATCATCGCGTCCAGTTCTATCTCACCCTTCGCGTTCAGAAATGCACCTCGGCCCGAGTCGTACGTCGGATCCTCTTCCAGGATATTGACTGCTCTCTCGACTGCGTCCAGCGCGGACATACCGTCTTCAAGCAGTGGATATATTTCGCGAATTGCCTGCTCGACACCCAGTAAATGGGGATCGATCATCTTGTTGGGGATGCTCCAGGCTCCCCCGTGCACGATCAACTTCGGTTTCATCGAATTTTCCTGCCTTTTCTATTTCAACTTCCGGTTCTGATGCTTATCTGTTATTCACCAGCTAACGACTCTGGCGTTCTTCCATCTTCTTAACCAGCTTCTCGATCTTACGTTCTTCCCATTCCTCGCCCAGAATGCCTGGAATACCGAACACGCTGACAGCATGGGCAATCAAGCCGATACCCCACCCGAACAGAGGATAGTAAAACCACCAGTGACCCGGAGAAGAATGACGATTGATAAGGAACAATCCTGCATTCACAGCAATATACATAATAAGATGCATGTAAAATCCTTTGATCTCCTCGACTCTCTGGCGAGCTTTCTGGTAGAGCTTTTCACGATCCATGAAGCCTCCTTTTTCTAACTAAGAAATGCGGGGCGCGGGGCGTCAATATATTTGTGCAGATGGAAGCGTTTGAAATTGGGTAAGGTTCAGCCGGCCTACTCCGGCTTGAAGGTGTTCCTGAAGGCAGTATAGAGGAACTCTCCCAATAGGCGGTTACCCTCCACATTCAGGTGACCGTTTCCACCGAAACGATATTCGGGCTTGAGGATTTCCTCTGAGCACTGGAAATTGATACCGTTCTGATTGCAAAAATCACGAAGTTGCTGATTGTCGCTGCTTTCGCTATCGAACGAGACTAGAAGAAAGTTATTCCCGTAAGTCTCCTTGAATTTCAATAACGACAGGGTAAGCGTTAGGGGCATTATAGATGAACCATCCTCAAGCTGCTCCTCTGCTGGTTTAACTTCGGCTTTGCCAGCGTTTCCCGACCCTTTTCGGAGAAGGTTCAAGAAAGCTGAGTTTTTAATCGCCAATTCAGCGACACGGTTTCGCGTAGAGACATTCAAAGGCTTGCCAAAATTATCCGGTATCTCAAATGAGATCTTGTCGCCATAGTCTTGAAGCCAGTCTGGATGGAAACCTTCAATTACCAGTACGACCTTGTCTGGCGAGTATATTTTCGAGAAATAATGACATCGATACCATGCGGCATATGGGTCAAGCCTTGATTCTCCAAGATTGATGATCTGGTAGTCTGGCTGAGAGGATGATTGCAAGCAGTGCTGAAAGATTGATGACGCGATCGAATCGCGGGATACCTGGAGGGCTTCGATGTAGGAAGATCCAAGAAGAAAGATTGGACGACGGGTATCGGATATGATTACATCCGAACCTGGAAATCCAAGATTATTCCTGTAATATTTCCTGTTTCCACCCTCAACAGACCAACCCACAGAATATGGTTCATAAAGCAATATGTGCTTGAAATGGACGTCGCCGGGCAAAAACATGTATTGCTTCCGATCGGGAGCTACTGGATATCCTACAACAAACCGAATGGTTATTTCAACAAACAACAACGCCGTTACGATCGCGGCAATTATAATCAGTATTTTCCTTGTCGCCATACTCCAGCTTGATTCTCCATTTCATGTATATTGTCAGGTTTATCCATTTCCTCCGCAGCGGAAATCATGTAAAGCTTTTTGTCTATGTGTTAATCCATCACTCTCTGTGTATTGATATATCCCAAGAAATTTTTATGTCTTATTTTTCTGTGGACAAGCCCGGTAATGAACATTATTGTCGCATGCGTTCCAATATAAGATTATAATATTGGAAAATAACACGTAAGGAAGCATTGCAGAGATGACCGAGAAAGCCGACATTGATCTGAATACGCGGAAAATGCGAGAGATCGAACAAATTGTGCTGAAGGATCCCGAAAAGGCATTAGAAATTGCCCATGAGCTGATCCAATACGCGCAAGAACATGATCTCAAGCCTGCGCTGATCGACGGGTATCTTGGCGCTGGAACTGCTTACGAACAGCTCAATAACGAGGTTGACGCTGTTCTCATGTTCAAGCATGGGCTGGAGCTGGCTGAGCAGGAAGGCCTGATTGAGCATCAAGTCAAGTTGCATTATGCCCTGGGTAATTATTACCTGAGAATGAATGATATGGAACTGGCGTCCCAATGCAATGTCAGAGCTCTCGAACTGGCAAATCAGCTTAACGATCCCAAGGTCATCATCCGCGTTAAGGAATCTTTTCTCCGGATATTTTCCGATCTAGAGAATCATGAAAAAGCGCTCGAGCTTGCACAGGATGTCAGAGCTTATTGGCAAAATACTGATAACTATATCCTGCACTCCCGATCACTCAATAACATGGGTATTATATATGGGCGTATGGGTAATTCCGAAAAAGCGATCGAATGCTATCGGGAAGCGCTTGATCTGGTCAGAGAGCATGAGTATATCATCGGTGAAGCTTATATCCTGAATAACCTGGGTTCCATCTGCATGCAGGAGAATCAATTCGAGCAGGCTATCGATTATCTTCAAGAATCGTTAAGGCTCAAGGCAAAGAATGGGGATCATACAGACGATACCAGCACCATTCTGAACCTGATGGAGGCACATAGCCACCTTGGCCATATTGAGATAGCCGATGAATATATGCGCAAGGCAGAGGAGATTGTCCAAAAAAAGCCAAGTAATCATTCCGAGATGCGGCTTGCCCGGAAAAAGACACTCTATTTTCGTAAAAAAGCTCAGATACTGGCTGCACGAAATCAACATGGTGCGGCTTACGAAGCATACGAACAGACTTTCGAGCAATATGACGTCTATAACGACGCGATTACCAAGCTGTATTCGGATAAAACATCCCGGCGAGTTGCCGAGCTTGAAGTGCATTACGAAGTGATGAAGCGCGAGCAGGAAGCGCGATTCCATCAGGAACAGAATATAGAGCTTTCGCGAAAGAACGAGGAAATCCAGTCTCAGCGAAAACAGCTTCAAGAAATGCTGGAACGACTCTCGCAGCGTGAAGAACAACTGACGAAAGCCAACGCTGCCAAGGATCGCTTCCTATCCATTATTGCACACGACCTAAAGACGCCTCTCAGTGGTGTTATCAGCGGAATAGAGTTGCTTAAGCTTCAGTCTGTACATTCAAATGAACCCAAGATTGAAAAAGTGCTCAAGATCATTGACCACTCGGCCAGCAATCTGGCAACACTTCTTCAGAATCTACTCGACTGGGCCAGAACGCAACGCGGCGAAATCAAATATTGCCCCAAAGAGTTCTGCATGATAGACCTGATTCACATGATCAGCGAGCTCTACTTCTATTCCGCAGAATCAAAGAAGGTCAGCATCGAAGTCGAGCAGAACACTGATCGTATGGTTTACGCCGATCCGGATATGGTCTATACAATCTTGCGAAACCTTGTCTCGAACGCCATCAAGTTCAGCTATCCGTACTCTACTGTCACGATCCGTCTCGATCAGGACGGCTCGAATTACTCCATTTCCGTGATCGATCATGGTATTGGAATGTCGAAAAGCGTTCTCGACAACATGTTCATCATCGATCGGACCAATTCCCGCAAGGGAACGGACAATGAGACCGGTACCGGCCTGGGCTTGATTCTTTCGAAAGAACTTGCTATGGCAAACAAGGGTGATCTGAAAATCGAATCGGAAGAAGGTAAGGGCTCTACATTCATGTTACTTATACCATTGGAGCAACCCAAGTCACGTCCCTGTATCGATATTGATTAACATTCATTATCTTTTTAAATGCCTTGCGACTCCGTTTTTTTTGTGTTAACGAGATTTCCGTGAATTGTACTATGTTACTTTCCCGCTGTGAAGTGCATCATTAATTATCGCATTAACAATCGGTTAACACGTAATGCTGTACACAAAATCATTGACAGCCCTGAGCCACTAATTGTAATATCGTACCAAATCCTGAAAAATAATACGGGGAGATACCCTGCAAAAGGAGTAAATCGATGAGAAGATTATTCGCATTTCTATCGCTGCTACTCGTTTTTAGCATGATGAGCGCCGAAACGATCTGGATCGAAAACTTTGACGATCCGGCTATCGACGGAAAAGGCGACAATCAAGGCACTATCGATATGGATGGTGTGACAAAATGGAATATCGACACGACAAACGGAACGGTCGTCAGCGGTGACTATTGGTGGGTCAATGGTCTGCGGTTTGAAGGATTGGATGTTGACGATACGCAGGATGGACTGGGTGTCGAATGGTGGACGGAAACGATCGACATCTCCGGCTACACAGATGTAGCAATCTCGATTGACGTCGCATTTGCAGCTACCGGTTACGAAGCGACCGACTATCTGATCGGAACCTACGTTCTCGACGGTGGCGCGGCGGTCGAATTCGGTAATGTTACCGATCCCGAATCATCATATACCACGACCTTTACCGCTTCAAACCTCAGCGGTTCCACTCTTGTCATCTATATGGAAGCAAGCTGTAACTCCGGCTCCGAATACATCTGGTTTGACGATGTTACTGTTACCGGTACCTCTACCGGCGGTCCGGATCCCGAGCCTTCCAACCACCCGGCAAGCTTCACTGCAACCAACGATGGTTGGGATACAGTCGTCCTGAGCTGGGACAACAACGACGGTACCGTCCCCGCTGACGGTTACCTGATCAAATGCAGTACAACAGGCTATGGCGACATCACCAACCCGATTGACGGAACACCTGTTGCTGATGATACCGATATGACTGACGGTGAAGGCGCAGTCAATGTCATGCACGGACGCAACGGCTACACCTGGACCGGCCTTGCCGATGGCGTGACCTACTACTACGCAATCTATGCCTATACCAATTCGGGTACAGATATCGACTATAACACGACTTATGGTCTGACCAATCCTCGTCCGACCGCTCAGGCAACCACCGATTCCGAACCGGATGTCATCAACAGTGAAGACTTCGAAAGTGCGTCACTCGGTAACTGGACAGCTTACAGCGTTACCGGTGACCAGGTGTGGTATGCCGCTTCATACGCTGGCAATTATTACGCATACGCCAACGGTTACTCTGGCGGTGCGCTCGATAACGAAGACTGGCTGATCTCTCCGGCTTTGGACTTCGACAGCTATACTGACGAAACCCTTGATTTCATCTCCGCTTCTTCGGAAGGCTACTCAGGAGACGACCTCTATGTGATGATCTCTAACACCTACGACGGAACCAGCGATCCAACAGGCTTCGCCTGGACCGATCTTAGCTCACAGTGTTCCTTTTCCGCCGGTGGCTGGGCATGGACCAACTCCGGAACCATCGACCTCTCCGCATTTAGTGGAACAGTCTATGTAGCCTTTAAATATGTTTCAACAACATCAGCAGCACATCGCTGGGAAATCGACGATATTAACATCCTCGGCTTCTTCCAGGGTGGAAACCTTCCGCCGCAGATTTCGAACGTAAGCATCGATCCGGCTGCTCCGGGTGCATCCGATGCCGTAACCGTTCGCGCAGACGTCGTTGACGATGCTCGCTCTGTTTCGACCGTCAAGTGCTGGTGGGGAACAGCTTCCGGTGTTCTCGGCAACGAAATCGCAATGAGTATCGAAACGGGCAACACCTGGGTTACGAACTCCGTGATTCCGGCTCAGGCTGGCGGAACCACCGTCTATTACAAGATCGAAGCGATCGACGACCAGAGCGATAACGCTTTTAGTCCTGAATACAACTATACTATCGCGACCGGCATCACCATTCATATGATCCAGGGTGAAGTAGAAACCTCTCCGTATGTTGGCCAGATCGTCACTACCAGTGGTATCGTTACCGGTCTTGCATACAATGGTTACTATCTTCAGGATGGTGACGGCGCATGGAACGGTATCTGGGTTTATGATACAGTAAATGCTCCGGCTGAAGGCGACATGGTAACGGTTACCGCTACTGTCGCTGAGTACTTTGGACTTACTGAACTCAGTAGCGTGACCGGGTTCAATATCGTTTCATCCGGCAACGCGCTTCCCGCAATCATCACAATCACCACCGCCGGCCTTACTGAAGAATACGAAGGTGTCTTGGTGAAGGTGCTCAACGCGGAATGCGTCAGCATCGATTCGGGCAGTGGCCAGTGGCAGGTTGACGACGGAAACGGTATTCTGGAAATTGATGACCAGATGCTTTCCGGATACGTTCGCACTCTTGGCTATGACTATGATATCATCGGTATCGGTAACTTCAGCTACGAGCAGTACAAGCTCGAACCGCGCTACGAAGCCGACGTGACCGAATACTCCGTAGCCGATACAGATCCTCCTACAGTTGACGATGTTACTGTGGTCGATGCTTCGACCGTTGTTGTAGACTTCAACGAAGATGTCGAAGAAACATCAGCACAGGAAATCGAAAACTACTACATCTACAGCCGTACCGTTCTGGTTACCAATGCTGTTCGCGACGACGTGGACAACTCGAAAGTGACTCTGACCGTGACAGGCCTTACCTACGGAAACTTCACCATCGAAATCAATGACGTTGAAGACCTCAGCGGCAACGGTACCGATGGTGAATCGTTCAACTTCACCTACACCGAGCCTGCATTGATCGAGCTCGTGATCAACGAAATCAATTACAACCCGCCTGAGGCTGGAACCGACACCCTCGAATTCATCGAAATCTACAACGCCGGCGATAGCGAAGTTGACCTTGAAGGCTTCTACTTTGGCGCTGGTGTGACCTACACTTTCCTGAGTGGCGACGTTGTCGCTGCTAACGACTATTTCGTCGTTGCAGTCAACGCAACCGCTTTCGAAAATTTCTACGGATTCCAGGCTGACGCAGAGTGGACCTCCGGTGGACTGAGCAACGGCGGCGAAGCGATCACCCTTGTCGGCGCAGACGATGCTGTCGTTGATGAAGTCACTTACAGCGATTCAGGCGACTGGCCGAACCTTCCCGACGGAAATGGCCCTTCACTTGAGCTCATTGCACCGAGCCTTGATAACAGCCTTGGTATCAACTGGTCACCGAGTGCTGTCGATTACGGTACACCGGGCGCTCAGAACTCTGTATATAATATCGACACAGTGGTTCGCTTCAATCCGGGATTCGGTGAATACAACGAAGATCAGGGAACGTTTGACCTGGTCCTTTCAATCACCAGCCCCAGCGAAACCGTTGCTACTACCGTCGATGTCGTACTGGTTTACGGCGACGCAGCACAGGTCAATAACTATACTACACAGTCTGTAACCTTCCCGGCTAACGATGGAAGCGACCAAACTGTCACAATCACCATCACCGATGACTCAGCAGTTGAAGACGCCGATACGCTGTACTTCGAACTCCAGAACATCGCTGGTGGAACCAACGCTGCTATCGGCAGCCCGGACCAGTATGAGCTGGTGATCATCGACGACGATGTTCCGCCGCCAGCGCTGGTTATCAACGAGATTCTCTACAATGCCATCGACACAGACGATCCATGGGAATTTGTGGAAATCTACAACGCCGATACCGAAACGGTTGACCTCAATGGTGTGTACTTCGAATCAGGTATCACCTATGTATTCCCCGAAGGGGCATCCATTGCTGTTGGTGAATACATCATCGTAGCTCTGACTGCCGCAACATACGAAGGCAACGGCTATCAGGTATTCGAATGGACTGACGGTGCACTGAGCAATGGTGGTGAAGCAATCGAGCTTCGTACCGCCAGCGGACAGGTCATCGACTATGTGTCATACGACGACGGTGGTGACTGGCCGAGCGTTTGCGACGGCAGCGGTCCTTCACTTGAACTCCTTGGAACCAACCTCGACAACAGCCTCGCAGAAAACTGGGCTGCCAGCCTTGTCGATTACGGTACACCTGGTGCTGAGAACTCAGTTGTGGGTGGAATCGTCGAAGCTCCGACCGATGTCGTGATCGTAATCAACGGCAACAACGTCGAACTTGATTGGGCAGATGTCACCAACGCGGCTCAGTACCATATCTATCGTGGTACCAATCCTGAAATGCTGACACTGTACGATAGCACAACCACTTCGAATTACATCGATGTCGATGGCGCTGTGGGAACCAAGTACTTCTACAAGATCACCGCAGACACCGAAGCACCTTCTACAAGACGCAGATAATCGGTTCTTTCCGAACTATAAGCGGCTCCCATTCCCGGGAGCCGCTTTCTTTTGTACTGCCAAAAACTTGCGCCAAACTTTTTTCTTTGACAACACCTTACAGCGGCAAGCATTATTAACCCGGCAAATTTGATATGCGTTTATAATATCGAGTAAGGAGGAATTATGCGCAAAAGTATGGTATTTTTGGTCTTGCTTGTCGCGATTGCCGGTATGCTTGTGGCAAATGCGATGCAGCCTGGACCGCAGAAAGAAGCACGTTTCGATAATAGTGCCGAAGTAGGACGGACTGCCGCTGCCTCACGTATGGTACCGGAATGGGAATTCATGGTTGAGCCCGTGGATATCCAGAGCTCGTTTTTCGACTACATGATGGGCAGCTACAATGGCGAACCGGTCCGAGTACAGGACAACGGCGGCGTCTATCTGCTGTTCCATGGAAAGGAAACGGCAGCCTCAGAGCGTCGTGAGTATATTGTTTACATCAACCCGGATGGAACACCCAATTCAACGAATTACGTTGGCCAGACGGACCAGTACGAAGGATACGCCGGTGTCGATATCGATCCCGAGACGCAGGATCCGATCTATGCCTGGCATTTCGAATCTGGCGTTGGCTCGATCTATGACTGCGCACTGGGCATGGATGTATGGCACCTTCTGCAGTCCCCCGGGCTTTTCAGTACACCGTTTACGATCATCCCCAATAGTGATTGGTCGGGCATCGATTTCGAACCGCCATTCTCCGACGACCAGTTCCTGTGGCCCTATGTTTATATCAGCCAGGCTCCCAGTTATGATACGGACGGAAAGCGCCGCGTCTATGTTCTGGCTAATAACAACGCTGCCCACTCCGATGCCGGAAATCCTTCCGAAAATGTGGTTATCGCGTATGCCGATTATTCGACATCCGATATCGAGACCGGCGTATTCCCGACACTCGATTGGACTTACATCACCATCCCGCAAATGGACGAATGGAATGCCGATCCCGACTGGATTCGCCCATTCTTCTCATCAGCCGTGACTTGGGACGGTAAGTTCGCGATCTTCGGATATCTCGCCGGTGGCGAAGACTACTTCCTGGATGAAGATTCCGATTACTTTGTTCTGATTAACAACAACTTCTGCGAAGGCGAATGGGAATATCATGTCGTCAACTCAGAAGTGTATGTCGATAGCCCACTGAATGAGGACGGCAGCAACTGGCCGACCGATTCTTCCGATCTCTATTTCTCGTTCTCCCATTCCGGACACATGACGGCGATATGGGACAACGAAGATTGCCTTCACTTCCAGGCTCCCTTCTCAATGCAGGGAAACTCAGGTGGCGATAACGTTTACTGGCCGGATTATCTCCAGATGAGAACCTTCATCTACGATTCGAATACGGAAGAATTCCTTAACTATGACCTCTACCCGCAGAGCGCTAATCCGACCGACGGAATGCCGTTCCTGCCTTGGGATGTGAACGAAGACGGCGTAGTGGACGAATTCTATGAAGATACAGGAACCATCAACGCTGTACGTTATTGGCCAATCTATTACTACGATACAGATCAGGCTTTCCATGAGAACTACTACAAAATCGCTTACAATGAGGACAAAAGCTGGATGGCGGCAATATGGTCGGATGGAACCAAAGAATACCTCTACAACTCATACGGTTGGGAGGAATATACCGACTATGCTTCCGTACCTGAGATCATGATCGCGATCTCCGGCGACAACGGCACCACTTGGTCTGATCCAATCGTGATGAACGCTTGCCCGACTGATCCCGATGGACACTATATCGAACAGCTTGAAAATCAGATACCGGTTTATCTCTATCTTGGTGATAAGATCGAAGACCTCGGCGACAACCACGGTAAGCTGCACATCATGTACTTTAACGATAACAGCTTCGGCTCATATGCCCAGAACAATCTTGGCGATAATAACGGCGGAACCGTCACCTACATGGCGATCGATGTAGATTTCAACCCGTGGGAAACCGACGACGAAGCCCCGTCTGTAAGCCAGGCAATCAGCCTCGACCAGAACTTCCCGAACCCCTTCAACCCGGAAACAACCATCGGCTTCAGCGTTCCCAGTGATATGAACGCAGAACTCGCGGTTTACAACGTCCGCGGTCAGAAGATCAAGACCCTCTTCGACGGAAGAGCGCAAAAGGGTAACAACTCGGTCACTTGGAACGGTACAGACGAATCAGGAAAGAACGTCTCCAGCGGCGTTTACTTCTATCGCCTCAATGCCGACAGCAAGGTCATGACCCAGAAGATGGTGCTGATGAAATAATATTTTCGGCTTCTGCGCAGCAGAAACGAAAACATCGAACGATGTGACTTCGCGAAGAGAAGTCATGTTAGTGGATAGTCGGCTTTGACGCAGTCAAAACGAAAACCATTTGCGCAGCGAATTCATGTTAGCGGAGATATTTTCGACAATCTCCTTTCGCGAAGCGAAATAGCGAAAGTGGATCGTTGGATTGGATCATCGGTTTTCACGAAGTGAGAACGAAGTGTATATTTAAAGGCAGGTCGCCCGACCTGCCTTTTCATCTCAGCAACACAATCCAAACAAATATCGCTGGTTATGGAACATTCCTTGCAAACTTTTATCTAAAATAATAACAGAGGATTCCATCATGAAGAAGCTGATACTCTCGTTGCTGCTGACTGTCCTGACCCTGATGCTGATAGCTGAAACCTTTCACTACAACCTCGATTTCCCATCACCGAAACTTGAACCGGTATCCGGTAAATACATGGTAGCCATCGATGGGCTTGTCAACACAGGGCTCCCCGGTGAACCGTCACTCCCGGCCTACGCATTAAAGATTCTGCTTCCGCCATCTCAGGCTGTCACCGGAGTGACTGTTACCGGCAAAGCAATGTTGATGGCGCTTCCGGGCGAGATTTATCCCGTGCAGCAGCAATACCCACTATCACAGATGGGAACTGGCTTCACGCCGTTGAATGATGATGTCCGCTCGATGAACGCTTTTCCCGAAGAGTCTTATGGCAATCCGCATCTGGGATTCTTTCGCGGCTATCGCATCTACACATTGCTGATCTATCCTGCGCGCTATCTTCCACAGCAAGAAGCAATATCATTTTATCCGAACCTCGACATCGCAATCGAAACTGGCATCGACAAGGAATCGCGCAATGCACTCTCCACTGTACGTGGCGATGAAGAAACTTTGCGACGGCTCTCACAGATGGTGATTAACCCGCAAGATGCCATGCGCTACAGCCCTACCCAGCGGAATCGCGACTACTATGACTATCTTATCATCACGCCGGAAGCCTTTATGGATGCATTTTCCGTACTTGCAGATTACAAGAACGGGCTCGGAATCCGGACGCAGATCGCAAGCGCTGAGGAGATTCTCGAAAGCACGACGGGAACTGACGATCAGGACAAGATCCGTAACTATATTATTGAGCAGTACGAGCAGAGTGGAATCCAATACGTGTTGATTGCTGGTGATGACGAAAACCTGCCACACCGAGGTTTCTGGCTGAGGACAGGCGCGATTACAGACGCTGATATACCCTGCGACCTCTATTTCTTCAATCTGGATGGCGATTGGGATGGCGATGGCGACGGCATCTATGGGGAGCCATTCGAGACCGACTACTACAGCGAAGTTTATGGCGCAAGAGCTCCTGTGGATACCGTCGAGGAAGCGCAGAACTTTGTGAATAAACAGATACTCTACCAGACACAACCCGTTACTGACGATCTCAACACCGCGCTGATGGCCGGTGAATATCTCGGCTGGACAAACAACGGTCGCGATTACATGGAAGAGATTCACCAGGGTTGTGACCTGTACGGCTTTACGACCGCCGGAGTCCCAGAGAACATTAATGTGACAACCCTCTACGATGTGGATGACTACTGGGGAGGCGACGACCTTCGCGTGGTGCTCAATGGAGGCATGCACCTGGTGTCGCATATCGGTCATGGCTCTGTTCACAACGCGCTACGCCACTACCCGGAGCATATCACGACAGAAAACTTGACGAATGACGGCGTCAACCATACCTACTACATCATCTACACACAAAGCTGCTACTCCTGTGCCTTCGATAACCGCGACGCCTTCAATAACGAATCCGAGATCGACTGCATGGCCGAGCAGTGGGTGACTCTCGAAACAGGGGCCGTCTGCTTCATTGGCAACACCCGTTTCGGGCTGGGAAGCAGCACCAATACCAACGGCGCTTCGCAACACTACCAGCGGGAGTTCTTCGATGCGTTGTTCGGCGAGAACATCACCTGCATCGCACAGGCGCAAACCGACAGTCGTGACGATTCCGTACCGTTTATCGTACCGGGAAACCAGCTCCAGTGGGCTTTTTACGTTACAACCTTGCTTGGTGATTCCACACTCGATCTATGGACTGATGCTCCGGCGCAGGTGACGGTTGAAATCCCTGATAGCCTCGACATGGGCTCGACATCCATTGAACTGGTGGTGACAACCGTAGGAAGCGCTACGGGAGATATCCTTGTGGGCGCTATCTTCGAAGGCGAGGTGATCGGGAAAGTTGTTACTCAGAGTGGTCAGCCGGCTTCTCTTGTTTTCGATACCCCCCCCATGAATCCCGGTATCCTCACCATCGCCGTCAGTGGACACAATCTACCCGACACCTACTGCGAGGTACCAGTCGAAGGATTGTCGATCGACGAAGTTGACAGCCATCTACCCAGCGCGAGGCTTTATCCCGTGTATCCGAACCCGGTGAGAAGCCAGACCGGTATCCAGTTCTCGCTGAAAAGCGCATCGGACGTGGATGTAGCGATCTACAACGTGAAGGGCCAGCGCGTCGCTGCTCTTGCATCCGGAAAGTGTGACGCGGGATTGCACCAGGTGACATGGAATTGCCGCAACCAAAATGGCAGTTCCGTTGCATCAGGCATTTATTTCGTGTGTATGAAGATCCGCAACCAGGTACTGCAACGCAAAATGCTGCTTCTCAAGTAATCCCATGTACATCCACTTTATCGAGAATCCACACTGTTTTTCCGTGACAGAAAAAAAAGTGCGAATGACCGCAGAATATTCTGTTAGGATTTGTCTTATACAATACGCCTACACAATCAGGACGTAATCGTACGGGAGGATCAATGAAGTGGATTTATCTGCTGTTTATCGCTATTTCTGTGTCTGCCGCGTTTGCGCAGGATTTTTATAACATCGATCAGATCAACACAATCGAGCTCTATTTCGAGCAGGACAACTGGGATCAGATTCTGGATCAGCTCTATGCTGCAGGAGACGAAGAACGGCTTTTAGGAACGGCAGTTGTCAACGGCGTTCAGTTCGATAGCGTTGGCGTTCGTTACAAAGGAAACAGCAGCTATTCGGCCAACCAGACGAAGAACCCATTCAATATCAAGCTCGACTATGTGATCGACGACCAGCTTTACGATAATTACGGTACGCTCAAGCTTTCCAACGGATTCAAAGACCCGTCTTTTGTGCGAGAAGCCCTCAGCTATGAAATCGCACGAAAATACCTGCCTTCCAGCCTCGCGAATTACGCCAACGTCTATGTGAACGATGAGCTGATCGGACTATATACTAGTGTGCAGGACGTGGATAAATACTTCGGCATCACCCATTTTCAAACGAACGACAGGCCTCGCTTCAAGGGTGAGATCGCCGGTAATGCAGGTGCAGCGGTGGTATGGGGATATTTGGGTGAGAACGAGGATAGTTACTACAATTTCTACGAAATCGAATCTGATGAAGGTTGGGAGGATCTAATCGATTTTCTGGATACGTTCAACAACGAACCGGAGCAGATCGAATCGGTTCTGAACGTTGATCGTCACCTGTGGATGCTGGCCTTTGACATCCTGTGCATCAACCTGGATGCGCCGGTTAATTATGGGCACAACTATTATATCTTTCAGGATGCGGCCGGACGGTTCAACCCTATCATCTGGGACCTCAACGAGAACTTTGGCGTCTTCGCGAACGTGATGTCAGGAAGTCACCTGACGCTTACCCAGATGCAGCAGCTTACACCCCTGTTCAACATCGACAGCGCTAATTACCCAATCATCTCGCAGATTCTGACCAACGATCGCTATCAGAAGAAGTATATCGCGCACATGCGAACCATGATCGAAGAGAATTTCGAGAATGGATGGTACGAAGACCGTGCGCTCGAGATTCAGGAGATCATCGACGAGGATTATCAGGCTGATCCCAACAAACTCTATCCATACGTGTATTTCCAGCAGAATATCTACTCGACTGTCGGATCGGGACCGCAGGGAAATATCTTGGGTATCACTCAACTGATGGATGTCCGAAGCGATTTTCTGCTGGACCACGCTCTCTTCCAGGGGACTGTTCCGGTGATCTCGGATGTCCAGCCATCCGACCAGGATGTCACACCGGGCGAGACGATCTACATCACCGCCCAGGTGGATGATGCTGACGAGGTTTTGCTTGGCTATCGTGAGAATGTTTCCGATTCTTTCTTCGAAGTGTATATGCTGGACGACGGCGCTCATGGCGATGGAAACGCGAATGATGGGATCTATGGTGTCGATCTCACTGCCAGTTATGGCGACATCGACTACTATATCTACGCTGAGAATAGTGACCAGGGCGCATTCTATCCCGCACGAGCACAGTACGAATTCGAGACGGTGAACGTGGTGGGTGAAACGGGTGTAGTGGTGATCAATGAAATCAATTACAATTCACCGGATGACTTCAGCACTGAAGACTGGGTAGAGCTCTACAATCCCGGCACGGAAGCGGTGAATATCTCCGGCTGGGTATTCAAGGACGAGGACGACGACCATGCCTTCCAGATTCCGAACGATGTGATTCTGGAAGCCGACAACTACCTTGTGATTTGCGAAGACTCCGAGCTGTTTTCCGAGATGCATCCGAATGTCACTAATTTCGTGGGCGATACCGGATTTGGCCTCAGCGGTGGCGGTGAATTGATTCGCCTTTTTAACTCCAACAACACGATCATCGATTCAGTTGAATACGACGACGAAGCACCCTGGCCCGCCGAACCGGATGGAAACGGGCCGACTCTCGAGCTGGTGGATGCTACCAGCGATAACTCACTGGCTTCAAGCTGGCAGGCTTCGAGTGTGATTCATGGCACTCCGGGCGCAGTCAATAGCAGCATGGAGGCAGGATTGGAGCAGGCCAGTCCGGCTGTTACTTATCAGATCAAGGCGTATCCCAATCCCTTCAATCCAAGCACTACGATATCCTTCTCGATGAAGAAGGGGAAGGCTTCCGTCAATGTGTACAATATCCGCGGACAGAAGGTAAAAACACTTGTGGATGCGACTCTTTCGGAAGGAACGCACGAAGTTACGTGGCAGGGACAGGACGATGACGGAAAGCCGGTCTCGAGTGGTATTTACTTCATAAGGCTCCAAACCAATGGAATCTCCCAGATGTGTAAAACCTTATTGCTGAAATAGGGGAAATCGAAACGATCCCGTCGCGTTTGTGGCGGGATTTTTTTTATTCTTTGTGCTGGGTTTGCGCTAAAATTCCAGCGCTAACTGGCTCTCCTGCTGCGTGAGGATATCCGGTGTATTGTTGCGCGGAGAATTGACCAGCTTCGATACCGGGTAACTGCTCATGAATCCGGAGTCTAGTGGCTTCAACAGCTCGCGTGACACCTTCTCATCACCCTGCGATTCAAGCCATTTCAATTCTTCGCCCGGCGTAAGAATCACCGGCATCCGGTCGTGAATCTCGCGCATCATCTCGTTGGCATCCGTGGTGAGAATTGTGAACGTCTCAATTGGTTTACCGTCAGGGGTTTTCCAGCTTTCCCATAGTCCCGCGAAACTAATGATGGGATGATCCGGCAGATGGATAAACATCGGTTGCCTATCTAGCTTGCGCCACTCGAAGAAACCATTGGCTGGAATCAAGCAGTGGCGTGACTTGAAGGCTCCCCGAAAGCTCGGTTTTTCGTTCGCTGACTCGCTACGGGCGTTGATAAGCTTGCTCCCGATGGTAGCGTCCTTTGCCCATGAGGGAATCAGGCCCCACTGAAGCAGTTCCAGTTTTACGCTTTCGGAATCCTTACGATAGACTGGCAGCAGGTTGGTCGGTGCAGCGTTGTAGCGATGCTGGTATTGTTCCAGCTCGCTGATATATTCGATGTATTTAAAGAGGTCTTGCAGACTCGAGTAGATGGCGAATCTTCCGCACATGACTATTCCTCACGTTCCAGCACAATCTCGTTGATATTCATCCCGTTTTCAAACCGGTGGAAGACATCGCTGGATATTTGCCGTACCAGATGGATCCCGAGTCCGCCGATCTCGCGTTCATCCAGGTCGATATCGATATCGGGCTCTGCTATATCGAGCGGATTGAAATCGATCCCGTCGTCACTGATCACGATCGCTATCTGCTCTTTGTTCATGCGGACTTCTATATGGATCTCGTGCTTATGCTGGTCGCGATAACCGTACTTTATGATGTTGGTGATCATCTCATCGAACACGAGATTGCAGTTAAACTGCTCTTTCGGTGTGAGTTCCTCGAGCTCCTCGAAATCGTTCATGAACTTTTCCAGCGCTTCAAGGTCGTTGGTGATGGTCGCAAAGAATTCTGTCATATGTACCTCAGAAGTCGAATCCGCCCAGAAAGATTTCGAAGGACGTGTCCTTTTCATCGATGCGGTAGGCTGCGCGCAGACCGATATTGATCTGCAGGTTTATATTGGAGAAAAAGACGGTCTCGAGTGTTGTCTCGAGTCCGGCAGAGCGATAGAGTGTTGTGATTTCGTCGTCCTCGGCAAGGCCGTAGTCGAAGAAACCGCCGCCGGTTATACTGCGGAAGTAGAGCCATCGTCCCAAGCTTTTATCCGGATAGGCGATAGGCAGATTATAAGATGCGGATCCCTTGTAGAGGTCGCGGTGATCGTGGTCGTCGTAGCCTCGTGGGAAGAGAATTTCGCGCATGAAGCGGTAGTTGCCTTCGTACATCTTCTCGTATTCGGCGGTGAGCTTCAGGCTGTGATGCTTGAACAGCCCCGGAACATAGAGCCGGTAGCTGCTGGAGAAGAGCTTTCCGTTGAAGTCGGAGAGATCTTCCTGCGTAAACGGCGTCGTGGTGAATGACGCCATCAGCTTTTGTCCCCATCGGGGAGCGATATCACGCGAGGATGGTTGCAGCATGTGGTAGATTTCGCCATAGTAGCGCACAGGAACCAGCACGCCATTGCCCATCTCGTAGGGCTCGATGTAGTCGCGTTCGTCAGCGTAGACGTAACTGATTTCGGAGCCGACATCGAGCTGTGTCCACCAGGCTCCGCGCGAGAAATTGAGCGGAAGATTTACCCGGGCGGTTGTGGAAAACTCGGTCCAGTTGTCTTCGAATTCATCGTCGTCGGTGCTGGTGCTATCGTCGTAAACAGTGGTTCTTCCGCCGGTATCGAGCTCGAGTCCGAACACCACGGGAAGCTGTTTATACGTGATACCGGACCGGAATCCGGGAACGTCCTCGTTGAGGTTGTAATAAACTCCGAACTGCATTTGGGTCGTACCCAGTACATCGTCGGATAGGAAATCCAGCCCGATTTCGGTGTCGGTTGAGAAGAGCATCCAGCTATGGAAGTTGATTGCGTGTAGAATCGGTGAATAGGGCTCTACGTCGAAATCTTCCTGCGGAATATCGTCCGATCCCGGAAGGGCTTCCCCCTGCTCCTGATTCACCAGCGGTTCGTTGAAATGCAGGGTGCGGATATCCACATCCTCCAGTCTACGCCACTTTCTTCGGTCGATTTCCACTTCATAGACGCGGTAACCATTCTCATCTCGGTAGTCGCTGAAGAGCAGCTTTAATTCATCCTGTGAGACGGACGGTTGATATGCGCCGAAGCGCCTGGATACAACCTGAAAACGTGCGCCGGATTCGATATCGATCGCGTAGATGTTGTCGATACCGCTGTAGGGCGAGCTGTAGTAGACGTAGTTTCCCCGAGCGTATGGCGCGACGATGTCTTCAACGCCGTATGGTATCAATTGGCGGCTGTTACCGGTCTCGATGTGCAGGATTTCCAGGCAAAGCTCGTTGTTATGCGAACGCAGGTAGACGATCCGGTCGTTTCCCGACCAGCACGGTGTCTTCAGAAAATCGTTGTCGGGATTGGGGATCTCGCGGATTTCATCGCCGTTTTTTGCATCGAGAATCACAAGGTTACAGGTGCGTGTTTGGTCGTAACGCACCGCTGCGATCATGCTGCCGTCCGGTGAGATAGCCGGCGCGAAATATTTTCCGCGATGGGTGATCTGCTGCTTGGAGCCACGATCGAGGTCGTAGGTCACGATATCGGAAAAGGATTGGTTACCCCACCGGATATCCGGCGTGATGCGACTCCATACAGCGATTTCTCCATTGGTGGAGAACGCTTCCGCCGACTGCACGTAGGTAAGATGCGTGATGCTTTGATCGGTGTTTATCCGTACCAGTTCGGGCGATTGCCCCAGGCCGGTACGCATGGTGATGACGTTGCCTTCATCATTATATTGCGGCGAGGTGTATTGCATCCAGCCTTCGATGTTCGCGGGTGAAATCGCCTTCGCGTCGGTGAATTTCAGTCCCTTGATCTGCGCACGCCATAGCTTCGTCAGGTCTTCGCAGGTCTCGTCGTAGAGTTCTTCCACATAAAGCCCGGTCTCCTGATGCAGCGCGGTGGAGAATCGATAGGGCCAGATGGAGAAGCGTGACGTCCGGTAGAGGACATTCGCCCAGGTCTCCGCCGGGTGATTTTGCCGTACCTGGGCAACCATCAGGTAACCCAGCAGGTAGTGATTGGGATAGTAATCCTTATATGAACGCAAGTATGCCTGGTAATAGCTGGGCCTTTTGCCGGAAAGCAGGATGGCGCGCTCTTCCACGTCGAAACTGGGCATGCGTCCGCGCCCCCACTGGGTCAGCGCGGTTTCGGTGGTGACGGCGTCACCTTCGAATAGCCAAAGTGGTGTGGAGATAATCGCGCAGAGCGCGATGCCGTATTCACCCATGATATAGCTGAACACTTTCGTCATGCCGGTGTTGAGCTTGTCGTATTGCACCATGTGGCGGGTTTCGTGTGCGGTCAGCATGTCATACCAGCCCATTCCACCGGTCAGACCTTCCTGCGGCGGCGTGGGATAGAACTCAGACATCCGTGGCGCCATTGCGACATAGCCGTTGCTGATCGTCGTGCGATTGCCGAGCACGAGCGTCCAGGGCTTCATCTTTGCGTTCATGGTCTTGTTGATGGGCTGATAGATGAACTCCAGCCGGTTGGCCACTTTCCGTGCATCCTTCTCGATCTCCGCCGGGAAGATCAAATGAAAGTGCGCGGTTCGGATCTGTTTCCATTCCACCGACGGTGGACTGACTGTGTTCGAGTAATCGTAGATCTGCGCTTGTAGTGCGATTGCGAGAAATGCCCAGAGGCACAGGAGCCAAAGTCTTTTCATCATGCGTTAGTCTTTCCTGTTGATTTTGATGCGTATTCCCTCTGAATGAGAGGTGAATTCCGGTGCATACATGCACTGGATCGTGGTGATTCCGTTGGAGAAAATTCCTGCCTGGAATGCCCGAAGCGGATATTCGAATACGAACGTCCCCTTGTGAAGACGCTCAAAGAAGAAGTTTGTCGCGGCGTCACGCGTTGATTCGAAGTAAACGAGTCCCTGCTGCCACTTGGTGCTGGAAATCACGTTTTCCGGCTCGAATCCCGAGGCGCGCATGTCCTTCATGTGGACATACTCCATCTCTCGATCGACGCGCAGCTCGATGCGGACAATCACGCGGTCGCCCACCCGGATGGGATCGCCTTCCGTGATGGGATGTAGCTTCACGCCCTGGTCGTCCCTGCGCTCGATGAAGAGCTGCTTCTTCAAGGATAGGGGAGTATCGTGCTGGGTGATTTTGTCAAGGTCTTCAAAATATTGCCAGTAGAGTGCGCCCCATGCGGGATGATCGTTCGGGTTCTCGATATGGACGTTGCCCATGGCCGGCTCGATCTCCTTCGATGTCCACGTTTCGCGGATATAGCCGGTTCCGGGCTCCATCGATTCTGGCTCAATCTTGTGATTTCCTAGCTCGATTGCTACCGGTTTGTCCTCGGAAAGCCAGTCCGATCCACGCAGCAACATGGCGTAACATGCTTCCGCGGTGGCCTTGGTGGTCTTCCAGTCCTGCACCTGTTTCTGCTTGAGTAGCCAAACGCGCAGCTCGTCAACCTCCTCCTTCGTGCCCATTTCGTTAAAAAGCTCGATGAGAAGCGATTGTGTTTCGATAGGCGCGTTGAACCAGAAGTAACCGCCTCGGTTTTCTTTCCAGTACATGCCCATCTCGTCCGAGTGCTGGGCACGTTCACGCAAGGAAGCAACGATTTTCCGAGGGATCTCCGGTTCGTTGTAGCGATTCAATGCTAGCGCTTGCATGCACTCGATATGCAGCGTCCCGCCTTTCCACCATGTCTTCAACTGGTCGAAGTAGTAGTCAAAGGCGACCTTGTTTTCATCGTCAATGGGGATATCCTGGAAGACGTTCCGCATATAGAAATAATGGATGTGATGGTTGCCGATGTTCTGTGTCTTCAGGTCGACATCATTCTCGATCAACCGCTCGTAGTCTTCGGTCAGATCACTGTCCATCCAGCGGATAGCACGAACGAGATGTTCTTTGATTTCCGGCGTCGGCTCGACACCAAGCGCTTTCAGGTGGCTAAATCCTTCCACGATGTATTGCGTGATGTAGCGGCTTTCCTTCATACCGCTGAACCACGGCCAGGCACCGCTCGGTAACTGCATGTCAAAGAGCTTCTCGAGCGCTTTCTCACGGCTCATGGACATATGGTTCATGTCGAAAAGCAGCGCGATCCGTTTTTTTCGTTCCGTCTCGTTATTCGCTTGCCTGACCCACGGCGTCTCCTCCAGAAGAAGGGCTTTGAGATCCTGGTTTTTCTCGAGGTTGGAGAGCAGTGCCTTAGAGTCCGGTAAATCTTTCCATTGCTTGAAGATGCGCTCGATTTTGGGGTTCTGCTGGATGATATAACCTGCCAGGGCATTGGCGTAGTATCGGGTAAAAATTTGCTCGGCGCATTCATAGGGGTATTCCGCCATGTAGGGAAGCGTTTGCACTACGTACCATACGGGGTTGGTGGTGAATTCGAGGGTGAGTTGGTGATGCTTCAGCGACTCGGAGCTTCCCGATTCCGTGAGCTTATCAAAGGTGAAATCCTTGGTCTGGTTGCCACGCACCGGAAGGGGTAGCGACTCGGTGACCAGCATGCGATTAGGCAGCACCGGCAGCAGATGTTCCTCGCCGTCAGAGTAGTTGCCAGACTGCGCGATAATCCGCACCACCACCGCCTGGAAGTCGCTGGGGATGGTGATCTCCCATTCGACAGCGGCATTGCTTTGCGGTTTGATCGAAAAGGCTTGTTTGCTCTTCACGTTTCCGAGTTCGGCATCGATACGTTGCATATTTTCCGCATTGAAAAGCTGCAATTCCACCGTGCCTTCCAGCGCTTCATCGACCATGCTGGCGATCTTGGTGGATAATGCGATTTGGTCACCTTCGCGAAGGAAGCGTGGCAGGTTGGGCGTGACCATTAGCTTTTTCTGCGTGGTGATATACTTCTCTGTCAGGCCAGACATCAGATTCTGCGTGTGGGCCAGTCCGAGCAGCTTCCAGCGAGTAAGCGCGTCGGGAACCGTGAATGTGAATTCGATCTCGCCATCTTTGTTGGTGCGCAGTTCAGGGTAGAAGAATGCCGTCTCCGCGAAATTGGAGCGGATCTGCACCGGTGGCGGAGAAGATGCTCCACCTCCAGCAAGTTCGGCCTTATCTTCTTGTTCGAGATCCATGGTATTCATTTTGAATTTCAAACCAGGATTTCGAGGATATATTGTATCTGTATCCTCAATGTTATCAAAGTACGCAACCATACCGATAGTGGTATACCACCTCAAGTAATAACCGAACCAGTTCAATCGGTCCTGTGTGGATACCTGATGTCGGTAACGATGCCAGCCTGAGCTTCCATCAGACCAGAACAGGTCAAGCGGCCTACCACCGGTTGAGACATAACGTCCCGTATTACCGCGGAATTGACTGAATACATTCCAGGCCCAGTTATTGGGGTTATACTGATCGAGGGATGAATCGTACATGGCCACCAGTAATTCCGCGTCTGCGGATTTCCCTTTGTGGTTCTTAATCCTAAGACTAAAGCGTTCTTTCGAGCCAGGCTCGATAAAGTCCCTGAATGTCAGCCATTCTATGTCGAGTTTCATGTTGGACCATGGGACGGTTATCTGGATCGTTTGGGCGTAGTTTCGATTTTCCCGGCACATAAACGCTCCAAACTGGAGGCCGCCCCGATGCCACTCTTCTACTGGCAGCTCAACCAGTACCTGTTCGTTATCCAGACGAAGCGCCTTGCGAACAATCACATCATCATCGCATTTGATGTAATACTGTATCATCGCATCATGATAGGATGTGCCGATCAGGAATCTGGCTTTTTCCCCGGGATTACACGTAGTATTGATCGCTTGAACCCAGAATGGGAGCAACCGTGGGAGTTCTTTACCCTTTTCGGAGTATACTGTGAAATCGTGTGCGACTCGAACTTCCTCTCCGAATGGATCAAGCGCGATAAGCTCAACGCGATATACGCCAGGTTGCCAATCCTCGAGTCCTTTTAAGGCAATGCTGCGTTTTTCTCCTGAATCGAAGCGACCGCTGTAGATCGTCTTCTCAACTTCCCATTTGCTGCTGTCATTTTCATCGAGGTACGGGTCATGAGGGAATTTCTTTACGAACTCGTCGTAGTTAAACATTGCTTGATCGACTTCGTTAGGATAGGTCGGCTCCCTGAAGATCCGATTCGGTGTTTTCAATTTTGAGAAGATCATGATTCCTGAAACAGGAATATGCTGGTTCATCAGATTATCGGTAATCAGATCGAATTGGTTTGCTCCTTCGCGATGCACCGTTTCGCCGATCGCCACATCCAGAATCAACGAACGATCACCAGCCATCACGGAAGTCTCGGCGCTCCTCGTCTCTCCATTCATGTCGATAACATCAGCCGTGACAACAAATTGATAAGCCGACATTTGATCGTGTTGACGTTTGGTCTCGGATTCAAGTATAAAAGGAATTGTGAACGATCCGTCGGGCGCTGTCGTCGTTTTTCCTGATGCAATCACCTTTTCATTGACCGGCGGGATATAGCGATACGAGAACCATGGGTAATAGGAAACGCGTTTAACGTAGTAAGTAACTTCCGCGTCTGAGATCCCGGTTCCGGCAAAGGATTCGGCCTTGCCTTTAATCTCAATCGGCGATCCCAGGCGAAACACATCTTTCACGGGCTGGAATTCCACTTCGAATTTCGGGCGTTTGTATTCCTCCACCTGGAAATTTACGTTCCCGGTATTACTACCCAGTGACATCGTGCCGGTACCAGCATTATCCGGGATGATGAAGCTGCCGGAAAAACTGCCGAACTCGTTGCTTAGCTGCTTGGTTGAGTTGATGGTTCTTCCCTGAGTATCCATCAGGTTGACCGTCACTGTCTTTTTTTCTCGCAGTTGCGGAAAGCTCGACGATTTTTTCTGAACGATAATCCCCTTGTAGTAAACCGTTTGGCCAGGACGATAAATTTTGCGGTCAATGAAATAGTAAACCTTCGTTACGGGCTGTTCGAGGTCGTAATGTTCTTGTGGCTTACGGTAGCTAGCATTCAAGGCGATGTATTTATCCTTTTTATAGGAACAGATGAACCCTCCATACGATTCATCGATAGAAACTTCGCCATTCGCGTTTGTAGTGATCGTATTGAATGGCTCTTCATCATGATTACGATGGAACTCGACTTCTGCACCATTGAGTGGGAGGCCGTCATTCCGATCGACGAATGTCAAGGTCTTGATGTCGTGTGGCATCCCATCGAGCAGGGCGATGTCGGACACCTTGAACCTCTCCATGCGGCTTTGTTCTCTTCTTTTCGGATCTACCACGATCTCAATGATATATTCGCCGGAAGAAAGAGGTTTGATCTCGCCAATCGTACTATGCTCGAGGAAATCATCAGTCTCCGGCAATTCGATCTCATACGTTTTATATGGTTTCATAGCCTGGTAATGTTTGTAATCGATATGCCACCATGCCTTGTTTTTCTCAGCATGCTCCTCATCCCATTCATAGAGATTGATCGTCAACCGTTTTGTGTTGCGATATGTTATGGTAATCGGTATGCTTTGTTTGATTGGTAGCTCCGAATCCATGCTTACATAGAAATACTGGATGTCGATCGCATTTTTTAGCCTTCTGCATTCGAAAACTGTCGGGTAATTATAATCTACCTGGTCGATAATCTGCTGGCATAATTGATGTGCGATTTTGAGATAATCCTGGTATGCTGGATTTTGCGGTTCATCGAATTGCCGATTGTAATAGAATGTGGCCAGTTGCAGCATAAAATAGCTCGATATGTCCACTCCTTTGTATTGCTGCATGTAGAATTGCATCAGTTCAATGAATTTCCGCTCGGCATTACTCGATGATGTCTGGTTGATAACGAAATCGAGACGCTTAGATTCGATTTGAAGAAGTGCACGTGGATCATCATCGTGAAGATGGAACCGAGTGAGTTTCTGGTAGGTGTTCAGCGTTTGAAAATGCAACGAGAGTGTATCGGATGTTTCTATATTCATGTTTGCAAATTCTTCGGCTGGAATAAGATAGTGATCATTGATGATAAACTCTTCACGCGGCCGAGCGATACTGGATTCGGAATTGGTGAATTGATCGATGGCTCTTATGGCAAGGAAGTCGTAAAAAACAGGATTGATCAATCGTTTATTTGGGTCTGGTAACACCAGAGGCTTGTATTCATTCAAGGACTTGTTTCGGTATTTCTCCGGTAGATTCAGCGATTGAGAGTAGTGCATGATCGAATTTTCGAGAATCTGCTGGGCATCCATGGTCTCAATGTCATCGCTGGCGTTTCCACCTGAAATGGAGGTACGTTCAAGCACGAAATCCTGACGTTGCTGATAGTATGTCCAGTACATCTCGCCCAGCATTGAATGGAGGAGAGCCTGGATATCCGGCGGAGCGGTTTCAATCTCTTTCAGTACCAGATCACGCTCGATCGTAAAGGAGTTTTCTTCAAGCTGGTTGATGAACATGAGCTTGTGAATAAGCGCTTTCTGACGCTGAATTATGTTGTTTTCCCGGACTGCTTGAATATAGATGGAATCAACAACAGCTTTGGCCGATTTCGGCAGACGATCGTTTCTGAAACGATCCATGCGAGACCACATTCTACTGTAGTCATCGGCGAACAGAAAGGAAAGTGTGAACACGAGTATCGTGAGCAGGAATATTCGTTTGTGATTCATCATGACACCTCCAGCTTATGCTCAAGGTTACGTGCATGATTGATATTGCGTCAATGATTCTTTTTACATGCTAATATTCGAGAAAACTGAAAATGGAATGACGAGTATGAAAACCATTGATAGCTTTTAGCGCATCAGTTGCTTAGAAACATTGACAGCATAACGCGTTATCCAAATATGTGCGAGAGGCCATTGTATCTCGCTGTATCTATATGTGCGAGATGTAATCGTATCGCGTTATCTGTATATGCGATAGTGGCTTAATACGATATTGAATAAAGGAGATATACTATGCATTACATGTTACTGCAAGCAACTGCACCAGCAGCCGATGGCGCTACCGGTGGCGCGGGTGGACTGATCCAGACCATCCTCATGTTCGGACTTATGTTCGGAATCTTCTATTTTCTTCTGATTCGTCCGCAACAGAAGAAGCAGAAAGAGCATCAGAGAATGATCGAAGAGCTGAAAGAAAACGACGTTGTTGTCACATCTTCCGGTATCATCGGCAAGATTGTATCGATCAAGAAAGACAAGGACAGCGTGGTTCTTCGCGTGGATGAAAGCACCAACACCAAGATCGAATTCCAGCGCCAGGCAATTGCCGGGATCGTCCCGAAGACCGACAAGCCAGCCGAAACCAAGTAAGCATGAAACGGCAACCGAAATTGCTCGAAGTACGGTTGATCGGCGACAGGATTCTGCGTGAGAAAGCGGAACCGGTCCAGGAGATCACCGACGAGATCAGCGAGTTCATTCAGGATCTCATCGAGACCATGTACACCTATGATGGTGTAGGCCTCGCAGCACCGCAGGTTGGCAGATCGCTCCGTATCTTCGTGGTCGATCCGTTCTTCTACGAAACGAAGGTAAAAAAGCCGGTCGTGATGATCAATCCTCGCATTACCGAGAGCGAAGGTTCGTATATCTATGAAGAGGGATGCCTCAGCCTTCCCGGTATCTTCGAAAAAGTAAAGCGTCCTGGCAAGATCACGATCGAATCGATCAACGAGAAGGGCGAAGAGCAGGTTTATGAGGCGGAAGATTATTTTTCTACCGTCTTACAGCACGAATATGACCATCTGGACGGGATTCTCTTCGTGGATCGCGTAAACAAGCTGAAACTCCTGCCCTGGAAAAAGAAAATCCGTGAACTGGAGAGCACAACGGACGAACATGGTGTCAACATCCGCATCTTTGATAAATAGACTCGTTTTCATGGGGACACCGGAATTCGCTGTCCCCGCCTTGAAAAGGCTTGCCGAAAGCAAGTTCAAGCCGGTACTGGTGGTTACGCAGCCCGACAGGCCAAAAGGACGCAAGCAGCGTCTGACACCGCCGCCGGTAAAGGCACTCGCTTTTGAACTCGGTATTTCCGTATTCCAGCCGGAAGATGTCAACACTCCCGATGCGATCGAGCAGATCGCAGCCGTGAAACCGGATGTGATTGTGACCGCTGCCTATGGTGGATTTCTGGGGAAAGCGCTTCGCGAATTAACTCCATTCGGGTGTCTGAATCTGCATCCGTCTCTTTTGCCACTCTACCGCGGATCGAGTCCTGTCAATGCTGCGCTCTTCCATGGCGATACCATCACCGGCAACACCATTTTCCGACTCACCCGTAGGATGGATGCCGGACCGATCCTCTACCAGCGTCAGACCGATATCGAGCCTACAGAGTGCTACACCGAGTTACAGGATCGTCTCTCCCTCATGGGTGGTGAAGATTTGGTAACCACGCTCGAGATGCTCGAGAGAGGCGAGATCGTCGAGCAGAAGCAGCAGCACGAAAAGGCTGTTTTCTGCGGTAAGATCGATAAAAGTGATACCTTCATCGACTGGAATGTTTCTGCTGAGACTATTCGCAACCACGTACGAGGCTTGGCGTTGCAGCCCGGCGCGACGGCGTTTCTGCGCGAAGCCCCTATCAAAATCATCCGAACGGAATTGCTGGAACGCATCGCAACGGATGAACCTGGAACCATCGTGGGTATCGTCAAGAACGTCGGCTTCGAAGTCGCGACGGCGGATCGGGTGATCCTGATTACCGAAGTGCAGCCGGCAGGAAAGAAGATCATGAGCGCACATGCCTACAATCTTGGTGCGCATCTCAAAGAAGGGGAGCGGTTTACGCATGCCGATCGAGATCGGGACTAAATACAAGAACCTGTTTCTGGTGCTCGCCACACTGAGCCTTATCCTCGTGATGGCGGTTACAACCGTACTCTGGTGGTTCATCTCGCCACGACTGCACGAAATCAGTCACTGGATAGCGATCGCCACACTCACAGCGCTCAGGATATTCTACTTCATGGTGATGTTCGGCATCATCCTGATGCTGCTCACCAGTTACCTCGAAAAGAACCTCATGATTCTACGTTTTCCGGTTCGGCTTGCGACTCAATTCTTGTTTCCTGTAACCGTTCTTCTCGGGCGAATCATCGGTATTTCACGGGATCGTGTGCGTGAATCGTACGTTCATGTCAACAATGCTCTCACAAAGACAATGCCGATGAAATTCGAGCCCTCCGAGATTCTGGTGCTTCTGCCGCACTGCTTGCAAAACACGGACTGTAACATCCGCATTACCAATGATATCCGCCTCTGTACCGGATGCGGTAAGTGCAACATCGCAGCACTCAAGAAGCTGGCGGAGAAATACAATATAACCATTGCTATCGCGACAGGTGGCACACTCGCTCGTCGCATTATCGTCAAAAACCGTCCCAAGTTCATCATCGCCGTCGCCTGCCAGCGTGACCTGGTCGATGGTATTCAGGACGCTTTTCCCATCCCGGTTTACGGAATCCTCAACGAACGCCCGGAAGGCCCCTGCATCAATACCCTCGTCGCCGTCGATAAGCTCGAGCATGTTCTTGAAAACGTGCTGAAGTAGTCGCTCACATTAGATATCAGCGTAGCCATCATAGTAATGTGGAGGCTTTCAGCCTATAACGCATCATTCAAGCCTCGGTATTTAATAATAGAAAGAGCGCAAAACCCACAAAAACAATTTGACTTGACACAGAAATCCGGGGTATGAAATTGCGCGGATTTTGTTTTCCATTATGTTGACTAAAATGTGTGGGGAGGAGTTATGCAAGATCCTATCAAAGAAGTCTTTTACATCGTCCATCTCGAGGACGATCAAACGGACAGAAGTCTGTTTAAACGCGTTTTTCCCTGGATCGAGACCAGGCTGAATAAATTTTTCTTCGACCACTTTGGACATAAAAATATCGTACCGGGCAGATCCGATTTCACGCCCGAACTCGAATTCAAGCTCATCCAATACAAATCGGTCAGCGACTTCATGAATGGTATTTATCCCGGTAATCAGCTGTCCGAAATCGGTGCGAAAGTGCTCTTCTTCGTGATGGACTACGTGATCGAGCGCGAAGACATGGTGATGGAAAACCTTCCCCTGGCGAACGTCGGTGGAATGAACTTCGCCGATTGGCTCGACAGTATCTTCCCGCACATTCCGGTCATACTGCTGGCGGACGAAGATGAATCAGAAAACGTGCCCGAACGCTGGGCAATGATCCCGCAGGATATCTTTTCAAACATGACCGAACTGAGCCGCGAATTCAACCTCTACTTCAACGAGTGGTGGGGCGCTTCGTTCTGGCGCGAACTGCGTAACTACGCCTTTGAAGAAGGCTCGAAATCCTGGCACACGCCGGGCCACAACGGCGGCAACGCCTTCTTGCGCTCGCAGTTCCAGAAAGCTTTTTACTACACCTACGATCACGCTATCTTCGAGACCGACCTGAGCGTGTCGGTCGATCGCCTTGGTGACCTCTCCGAGCCGGACTATCGTATCCGCGATTACGATCATCCCGGGCTCAAGCCGCTGCAACGCTCGCAAATCCGTGCCGCCAACATCTTTGGCGCGGAAAACACCTTTTACATGACCAACGGCACATCCGCATCCAATAAAGCCCTTCTGATGACTCTCATGCGTCCGGGCGAAATCGTGCTGCTGGACCGCAACTGCCATAAATCGGTACATCAGGCTGTGGTGATGTCGGGCGCGCTTCCGCTCTACCTCGAGCCGGAATACAACGAAGCGTTGGGAATCTGGACGCCGGTCGATTACCCCACACTCGAGGCGTTCATCACGCGCGACTACCCTGAGGGCCTCAAGCCGCGCATGCTGATCCTCACCACATGCACCTACGAGGGCGTGCTCTATCCGATCCATAAAATTGCGCGTCTCTGCGAAGAATACGGAATCATCTTTTACGCGGACGAAGCCTGGGCACCTTATCTGAGGTTCCATCCGCTTTATACCGCACGGGACATCCTGCTCCCGGACGGAGAATACATAACGCGCTACAACGGTTGCGACGCCGGGGCGCATTTCGTCGTGCAATCGACCCACAAGGCCCTGGCGGCGTTCAGCCAGGCGTCCATGATACATATTACCGCTGCGTTCCGAAATCTGGTGGAACGTGACACAAGCTCGCAATGGGAATGGCTGCGTGAGCGTTTCAGCTTCCGTAACAGAGGTTCCTACGAGAAATTCTGTCATGATCTGGTGGAAATTCTGCGCTATTGGCATTCTACCTCGCCTAACTATCCCATGCTGGCTACGCTCGATATGTCGGGCATCCAGATGCGGCTGGAAGGGCTCTCTATATTGGAGAAGCGTCACAAATGGATCCAAAAGTTCAATAACGACTTGGCGCAGATCGCTCCAGACAGCATCGTGAACCTGATAGATATCGTTGGTGACGAAAACACTCACCGCTACAACGGCTACATGAAAGATCCGTTGAAACTTATTATTGGTGTCCTGGATGAAGAATGCGGCGAAGAGCTGAAACAAATACTCGAACGAGAGCACATCCAGTGGGAAAAGAGCTCGCGAGGCTGTATCGAATTCCTAATTACCATCGGGACTTTCAACGATCATCTGCAGAAACTGTTCGAGATTCTGAACAAGAACCGCGACCTGCTCGGTTACCCGGATATCCCCACCAACAGCTATGGCGTGAGTGTGGAATTCAACCGCGAGATGTCCCGCAGTCGTACGGTGATCCTCCCGCGTGACGCGGCGTCGTGCGATGGCGAACTGGTCGCGCTGAGTGATGCAGTCGGTCGGATCGGCGCACAGATGCTGGTTCCATACCCTCCGGGTATTCCTGTGATCATGCCCGGACTGGAAATCACGCCCAGCATCATCGAGTATATTCACAGCCTGATCAGAAACGGGCTGGCATCTACGATTCACGGGCTTTTCACTGACCGTGGCAAGCACTTCGTCAAGGTCATGCGAAAGAAAGAAGTTGACGCCTGGTGGGGTAACGTTGAAACGTACAGGAACTATATTGAAGAACAAGGTTTGTAACTATGAAGAAATATGGATTTGATGGCATCCGGCTTCAGAAGAGGAAGCAATTGATGGATATGGGTGTTGACCCCTATCCGTATAATTATGATGAATTTACGACAATCGATACAATTCGTGCCCACGGAGAGTCGATCGAGCTGAACGAAGAAGGTGATGACAAGGTCTTCACGACGGTCGGAAGACTGTGGTCCAAGCGCAAGATGGGCAAGAGCGTTTTCATCGATCTGCGCGACAAAACCGGAAAGATCCAGGGTCTGATCGCACGCGAGGGAATCGACGCGCAGTACTGGAGCATGCTTTCCGCGCTTGATCTTGGTGATATTGTTGGCGTACATGGTAAACTCTTCATGACCAAGACGGGCGAAATGACGCTGCGAATCAGCAAGATTGATGTGCTTTCCAAGACTGTTGTACCGATCCCGATGGGTAAAGAGACCGACGACAAAGTCTTCAATCGCGTTGCCGATCCAGAAGCCAAGTATCGCGAACGTTATATCGACTGGATGCTTAACGACGAAGATCGCAACCGTGTGTTCAAGCGTGCAAAGATCGTTTCGGCCGTACGTGATTTCATGGAATCACGCGATTTCATCGAAGTGACCACACCGACGATCGAGTTCGTTTACGGTGGGGCAGAAGCTCGTCCGTTCGAGACCAGTATCTGGGCGCTGGGAAACAGCCCTGCTTTCTTACGTATCTCGCCTGAACTTTATCTCAAGCGTTTTATCGTTGCCGGGTTCGACCGTGTCTATACGATCTGCCAGAACTTCCGTAACGAAGGTATTGACTACACCCACAACCCCGAATTCACCATGATTGAATGGTACGAAACCTACTCCGACTACGAAGATCAGATGCGCAATTTCGAGAATCTGGTCAGCAGCGTCTGCCAGAAAGTCAATGGAACCATGAAGGTGAGTTATCAGGGGCAGGATATTGACTTTACACCACCTTGGAACAGGATGACCGTCCTCGAAGCGCTCAAGAATATTGCCGGCATCGATGCCGACAAGATGAGCCTGGAAGATCTGATCGAAGAGATGAAAAAGCACGAGATGAAGGTCGAGAAGGGCCTTACCTGGGGTGTAGCAGTGATGGTGCTCTTTGAGGCATTATGCGAAGAAGCACTCATTCAGCCTACATTCATTATAAACCACCCTGTGGATATCTCGCCGCTTACAAAGAAAAAACGCGGTGACGATCGTTTCGTGGAACGCTTCGAACCGTATGTTTGCGGAATGGAGCTGGGTAACGCCTACTCTGAGATGACCGATCCCGTCTTGCAGCTCGAGCGTCTCGAAACGCAACGTGAACCCAAAGAGGGTCAGGACTACTCTGATCACCCGGTTGATGTTGACTTCGTGAGAGCCATCGGCTGTGGAATGCCACCCACCGGTGGTGTTGGTATCGGTATCGACCGACTGGTCATGCTGCTTACCGATAGCCCGAATATTCGCGACATCATCCCGTTCCCGATGTATAAGCCGAAAAAATAGCTACTTAAGGTAGAATATCATTATAAGATAAAAGGGGATTTCTTCGCTGAAGCAATCCCCTTGATATCGAAACGATCCCCCGCAAGATAGATCGCTGGAGACATTTTCATGAAAAAAATAACGATAAGCGCTGGTGCGCTTTATGGAAATCGTGGCGCAGAGGCAATGACTGTAACGACAATTGCTCAGATTCGCAAGAAATTTCCCGATACCAGATTCGGAATCATGACACCCTATCCCAAGAAGGATCGAAAGCTGATTGATAAGGACGCCAATTGCGTTATCCTGAGTTCGAAGCCTGCCTTTCTTGCGGGTGTGCTTTTCCCCTGTACAATCATCGCTTACATTCTGAAACATATCGGTCTCAGTGGTTTGATCAAACGGATGCCCAAAGAGGTGTCGTTCATTGCGTCCAGTGACATGCAACTTGATGTCGCCGGTGTATCGTTTATCGATGGGCGGGAAAAGTTCCTCCCCTTCAACATCCTGACCATACTCACAGCACTGCTTTTTAAAGTGCCGGTGTACAAACTTTCCCAGGCAATGGGCCCGTTCAAGAATCCGGTTAACCGGTTTTTCGCGAAGCGATACCTCTTCAAGTGCATGAGAATCTTTGCTCGAGGTGAAGCGACGCTGAAGAACTTCGACCAGTTGAAAGTGCCTGCGGGAATCCTGCATCGTGCGGACGATATCGTTTTCCTGAATGATTTCGGGGACCCGGTAACCAGCGAAAACCTGAGCCGTATCGAAATGACACTTGCGGAACTCGACGGAAAGAATTCCGATATTATCGGTTTCTGCCCCAGTGCGGTGATCTATAAGAAATCACTCAAAGAGAGATGGGATTACATCGATCTCAACATCCGTATCATCGAGTTTCTTCAATCCCGGAAATACCACGTATTGTTATTCCCGAACGCGACACGTGAGGACAATCCCGATGAGCTGATGAACAACGACATTCCCGTTATACGTGAGATCATGGCGAGGATTCGCGAGAAACACACCTCCATGGTGAGTGAGATAACGGTCGTTGATTTCGATGCGAACAGTGATGGTATCAAACGGTTTATTGAAAAAACCTCACTCTGCCTGGTGTCTCGCTTCCATGCTATGATTTTTGCGCTCAACCTGCACAAACCGTTGATCGTGATCGGTTGGAGCCATAAATATGAAGAAGTGCTCAAGCAATTCGACCTCAGCGATTATGTTTTCGATTACAAGAACCTCGATCTGACGAAAATCGGAATAGCTATCGATAAGCTGGAGAAAAACCACACCATTATCGCTGAACAAATCAAGAGCAACCTGGTGAAATGCCGCGCTGAAGCGAGACGACAGTTCGATCATATCGAAGAGTTCCTCTCGAAGAAGTAAATGCATAGACTATCGATTTCATATAAAAAGCCGGGTGTTTGCCCGGCTTTTTTAGCATAGTAACACAGAGATTTATGTTGAAAACCAGACGACAGTATGTCCGGTTTGTTGGCTCATGCTTGAAACACGAATGCCTCGTTTCTGTAATCCATATGGACGGTGTGGTTCGGCAGGATGTTTCCCTGAAGCATTTCTTTGGCGAGGTTGTTTTCGATCTCGCGTTGGATAACTCGCTTGAGTGGCCTCGCGCCGTATTGAGGATCGAATCCTTCCTGCGCCAGCCGGTGCATCGCCTCGTCGGTGATATCGAGCACGACATGCTTTTCTGCAAGCCGCTTCTGGAGCCGCGACAGCTGGATTTTAACAATCTCTTCAATCTGCTTCTGACTGAGTCTGTGGAATACGATAATATCGTCGAGACGGTTTATAAACTCTGGCCTCAGGTATTGCCGCAAGATGTCCATTAACTGCGGTCGGATCTCGTCCAGATCATCCGTGTGGGTGTTGAAAATCAGGTCGGATCCCATGTTGGACGTCATGATGATCACGGTGTTCTTGAAATCGACCGTGCGTCCCTTGCCGTCGGTGAGTCTGCCATCATCGAGGATTTGCAGCAGCACGTTGAACACGTCGTTGTGCGCCTTCTCGATCTCGTCGAAGAGGATCACGCTGTAAGGTCTTCTACGGACTGCTTCGGTGAGATAGCCGCCCTGATCGTAACCTACGTATCCGGGAGGTGCGCCGATGAGACGCGCTACCGAGTGCCGCTCCAAGTATTCGGACATATCTACACGTATAATCGCCCGTTCCGTGTCGAACAGGAACTCTGCCAGGCTCTTGGCGAGCTCGGTCTTGCCCACACCGGTGGGACCAAGAAATAGGAAAGATCCGATTGGCCGGTCGCTGTCGGCCAGGCCACTTCGCGAACGCCGGATTGCGTCGGACACCGCGCGAATACCTTCCATCTGGCCAATTACACGCTGGGAGAGGTGATCTTCCATCGTCACCAGCTTCTGCATTTCACTCTGCATAAGCTTCGAGACTGGGATGTTGGTCCACTTGGCGACGACCTGCGCGATCATCTCCTCGTCGATCTGTTCCTTGAGGAGTTGCTCGTCCTGGGGAATCTCGGCGAGTTTGGCTCGAAGCTGGTCGAGCTCCTTCTGCTTGCTGTTCATCAGCCCGTAGCGCAATTCCGCGACCTTGTTGTAGTCACCGGAACGCTCGGCGATTTCGGCGTCGGCTTTGATGCGGTCGATCTCTTCCGATATCTCTCCGATTTGCTTCAAGAGATTCTTTTCATATTCCCAGCGCATCTTGAGCGTCGCCTGCTTTTCTTTAAGCTGCGATATTTCCAGGTCGCACTTGCCGAGACGTTCTTTTGACAGCGGATCCTTTTCCTTCTGCATGGAGAGCTTTTCGATCTCGAGCTGCCGAAGCCGTCGTTCGATCTCGTCCAGCTCCACCGGCATGGAATCGATTTCCATACGCAGAAGCGCACAGGCTTCGTCAACCAGGTCGATTGCCTTGTCCGGCAGGAAGCGATCCGAGATATAGCGGTTGGAGAGAACTGCAGCCGCAACCAGAGCGCTATCGGTGATCTGTACGCCGTGGTGCACCTCGTATTTTTCCTTGATGCCGCGCAGGATGGAGATGGTTTCCTCCTCGCCGGGTTCCGAGACCAATACCGGCTGGAACCTGCGTTCCAGTGCCGCGTCTTTCTCGATGTATTTACGGTACTCGTCCAGCGTGGTCGCGCCGATACAGTGCAGCGAACCGCGAGCCAGGGCCGGCTTGAGCATGTTAGACGCGTCCACGGCGCCTTCGGCGGCACCAGCACCCACAACTGTGTGAAGCTCGTCGATAAACAGGATGATCCTGCCGTCCGACTCCTCGACTTCTTTCAGAACCGCTTTCAAGCGCTCTTCGAATTCGCCGCGGAACTTCGCACCCGCAAGCAGTGAGGCCATATCCAGTTCTACAATATCCTTGTTTTTCAGGTTTTCCGGTACATCCTGGTCGATCACTCTCCGGGCGAGTCCTTCCACGATGGCGGTCTTACCGACACCCGGATCGCCGATCAGGATTGGGTTGTTCTTGCGCCGACGCGAAAGGATCTGGATGCTTCTGCGGATCTCCTCGTCGCGTCCGATTACCGGATCAAGTTTGCCGGTACGAGCCAGTTCTGTGAGGTTGCGTGCGTAGCGCTTGAGTGCCTGGTATTTCGCCTCCGGATTCTCGTCGGTTACGCGTTGCGAACCGCGGATATCCTTGAGTGCCTCCAACACCTTTTTACGGTCGATGCCGTGGCGCTTGAGGAGAACACCTGCGTCACATTTCTTCTCCAGCATTCCTAAAAGAACGTGCTCGAGGCTGACGTACTCGTCCTGCATCTTGCCTGCTTCTTTCTCGGCAGCATCCATGACATTCTGCATGTCGCTTGAAAGGTAAGCTTGTCCGCCACCGCTAACGCGCGGAAGACCTTCGATTTTATCAGAAATTTCACGGGTGAACTGCTGTGGCTCGACGCCAATCTTCCGCATGAGTGGCGGAATGAAGCTTTCGTCCGATCCAAGCATCGCCGACATAATATGGTAAGAGCCAATCTCCTGATTACCGTGCTCGATGGCGATCTGACGTGCCATTTCGAGAGAATCGCGGGTCATTAGCGTCAGTTTGTTCAGATTCATATCACCTCCGAAAAGATTGATTTTGATAATAAGATATGTGAAACAGATGGCGTTGTCAAGTAAAATTAGCAGTCTTCGCAAAAGAGCGCTAATTTGCTGCTTCGCGTCATCAATGAACGGGTTGGGATTCCTGTCGTTCATCCTTATATTATTCATATAAACGAAATCCGGATGGATCCATGAGAATACTGTCACTCGTTTTATTACTACTTATCACTGGCTGCGCATTGTCAGTCGGAGAAGAGAGAATAGTAGATCGTGAAGGCGATCGTGAATTGCGCGAAGGCCTTCGTCCGCCGATATACGTTGGGGTATCACAACCCATGCCTACCGAGGCGGATGCCCTGGAAAACGCCATGCAGGACGCCCGGCGTCAGATCGTGGAGAGCCTGGGTATCGAGATATGCATCGAAACCCTGGAGACCGGCACCGATAGCGTGCAAAGCGGAATCGTCAACCGCACCCTGACCACCGAGGATAAGTCACGCATTTATGCACGCAACATCATCAAAGTATCGCCCGAGCGGCGCTACGTCGAGAAGTGGGAGCGCATGACTTCGCAGGGCGTGACCCGTTACTACAAAGCGTGGGTCGCAGCACCTTTCCGGGAAGAGGAGTTCAGAGCGCTTTGGAAAGAGACAATCCGGCAATTTTCGCGCAGATTTCGGGTACTTGAATCAACAACTCCAATAACTGATCCTGCGAGGATCCCCGAACTCTTTCTTCTTTATGAATCGGTCATGGCGATCGAGCAGGAATTTCTCTCGCAGTACTGGATGATCCACCTGCCTGAGTATCAGCAATTCCAGGATAACAAGGCGCGTCTTGAAGGGATTCTGCGCAATCTCACGACCCGTATGCACATTGAATATGTAGCCAGAGAAGGCGACCTGGAAGGGAGATTACAATATACTGTGATGCTTGACGAAACGCCCATTGCCGGCATGCCGGTACGGGTGATTTCGGATGTGCTGGATGTTGACAGGGTTGTGTTTTCGAGCGCGGATGGAATCATCGACATCGATTACCGTTTCACTGGCAGCGATGATGCCGAGTTACTGCTGGTCGCAGGCTGTGTGCAGGATCAATCCGATGTTGTGCAATTTCTTCCCAGTCTGCGGGTCACGCTTCCTTCGCCGCTGAATCATCACAACATTACGATCTCGCTGGATATTCAGACACAGCCGGAAAACACCTGGCTTGCCACCGAATTGGAGCGTCGTTTGCAGGAACAGGGATTTCGAGTGATGCAATCGACTGATTCGCTGAAGACAAACTATATTGTGCAGGCGGAATTCCGCGCAACATCAAGTGATTCCTCCGAAGCTGTGTTTGGCTACAAAGCTGCGCGTTCGATGCTCAACCTGCGTCTTTTGAATGGTTCCGGTAGCAGGACGCTACTGACCTTCAGGCTGCCGAATGAGGAGTATCGCGATACACGTGGTTTTGGGAAGTCAGAGAATGAGGCACGCCAGAACGCATTGGAATTACGCAACTTACTGCTGCGCGAAGAAGCACTGCGCGATATCGTGCGGTTGGTTGAAACCACGATCGACGACCGCGTGAAGAGCGAGGAATAGGCTACAGAGATTTAGAAGTCAGGCGCAAGCCAGAGGTAATAAGTGGGCTTGCTGCTGGTGTGCGTATCAGTCTCCCAGGCGATATCGAGCTTAAATACGAACCATCCCAGAAGCCAGCGCGGCCCGAAACCATATCCCATGCGAAGATCCTGCAATTCGTTGTCAACGATACCGTGATAACCATCTTCATCGTACCACACGCTTCCAAAATCGTAGAAGATGCTCCCACGGAGCTCTTGGAAAACGATCGGTAGCGGGAAGCTGATCTGGAAGTAGTCGATAATCGGGTAACGCAGTTCGATGGACCCGAGGAACTTGCGATCACCCTCGAGATCGTCCCGGACGCCACGAACACCATTGTAACCGCGGATTGAGAACACGCGGGGATCTTTGCCCATGCTGGCGCCACCCAGGAAGCGGAATGCGAATGCATAGCGCTTGTTGAAGAGAAGATAGCTACGTAGATCACCATACGCGATGAAGTATTCGTCATCGTTGGAAAGGCTCTTGTCGAGTGACACCGCACCACGCCAGCCGGATATCGGTCCTGTCTGACTCCACAGGGTATTGTCCTGTACCAGATCGAGTCCGATCGCGTAAACGGCGGCTTCTTTCGTATCGTATTTAATCCATTCTCCATCCGACGCCTCTTCAGTTGCCAGGTCGTAGTCCCAGTAATATCGCTCACGCTCCCACTTGGAGAGCGAATTGCTGATATCGAGTCGCCAGAATTTATTGAACGGATAGCTGATCACCGATTCCAGTCCGAAGTCGCGCTCGATGATTTTCCCGTCCATAAAGCGCGAATTGATCGAATCGTACCAGTAATCGAGGTAGATCGTCTCGGTGTTGTAGTAGAACGCACCGACGCCGAGGTCGATTCGATGTGGTAGATAATAATACATCACGCCAACGCTCGAGTCGTCAAGGTCTCCGGCAAGCGATAGCTGCACACCCAGCGCGTGATCGCCCATCAGGTCGCTCATGCTGAACTGGAAATACCCCAGTGCGCCGTAACTCGATGAATAGGCCATACCTCCCCAGAAGCGGTCTAGCGACCATTTGAGATGGAAGGGTTTGAATTCCGGACGTACCGATACTGTATCCGGCTTCGCGTCGATTCGCTGATTGTGTTCTTTGATCAGGCTGTCGCTTTCAGCAGGCTTGCCCAGATCGATCATGGTGACATTGCGATTGGAGAAATCCGGCCGTTCGCGCTTGAATTCACGCTCGCGTTTGCCGAAAAGCTCATAGCGGTCGATATCCATGCGGCTGTAGAAGTCATCGTGCAGAACGGTTGGAACTGGTGTATGATATTCGTAAAAGTCGAGGTCTTCCAGCGGATTGGAGAGTGAATAGACGTCCCAGCCGTTGCTGTAGAAGCATGAAAACGCCAGATATTCGTCTGAGTAATTCAAGTCACCGGTGAATACACCACAAAGGGTTTTGGTAACCGGGGCTCTTTGGCCGGTATCGAGTTTGATTACGTCGAAATTGGCGATGTAGTCTTTCTCTGAGATGAATAGCAGCATGTCGCCTGTGCTGTTCCAGAAAGGAGAGTGGTTTTCCCAGCTATCGTCGGTAACCTGGTAAAATGTCTGGTCTGTCGTGTCAAAGAGGAAAATGTCGCGACCGAGGTTGTAGAATACATGACTCGAGTCGGGATGCGCAGCATCGCGCGTTGTCCGTTCGGAGTAGAAGGCAATCTTCGTTCCGTCAGGAGACCAGCGAGGTGAGCCGTCGTCGTAGCGGTCATCGGTTATCTGCTCGAGGGTGCCGTCACGCGGATCGAAGATGTAAAGGTCGGTAGCCATATTGCGCTGGCCGCTGAGCACGTACTTGCCGTTTTCAGGAGAGTAATCGAATTCGTAAACGTTATCGAGGGTCGGGAATTCATACTCTTCGATCCTTTCTCCCGAATCGATATTCATTACGTAAAGCCTGTCGCCGAAGGTCGATTTGGCGACGAAAGCAAATCGATGTTCATCCAGCCAGGCAACGTTGTTACGCAGGAAATGGAATTCCTGAACTGAGCCGGTGGTTTCGCCTTCCAAGACCAGCTCATCTTTTTGCAAATCGATCAGCGATCCCTTCCAGATACCAGTACGGTAGTCGATGTTGGAAAAATGGAGGAAATCCTGCCCGTTGGGCGAAAAACGCGGCGCGTAGTTGAGATAGGAGCCAGTCTTCTCGTGATCAGTGTGTTTCTCCAGGATTTCAAATGGCATCTCGTAGTCTTCGATAAGTGGATAATACTTTCGCTTGAGGGCGATTTCCCAGCGCTGTTGAAGTTCCTCGAACTTCATGCCGAAGGTTTTTTGCGTGGATGCGTCGGGATCGCGTGCGATGCTAGCGGAGTGGAAGAATTTCATCACCGTTTCGCGGCCATAGACTTCCGAGATCCACGTCAGGAACGCTTCGCCCATTCTGTAGGCATAGTAACCGCCGATCATGTTGATCGGATAGAGTGTGTCGTTCAGGATCATATCGATGATGAACATATTGTTGTAATTGTCTTTGCCACCGATCGCTTCGAACTCTGGCAAACCTTCGCTGAACCAGAAGGGCAATCCACCGCTGGAACGCAGCATACCGCCATGAGAAACTGCGCCCACATACGCGTGAGTCAGTTCGTGGGTCAGCACCTCTTCCAGCTTTCGATAGCTTCCGTCGAACGGAATTACAACACGGTTCTTTTCATATTCGGTGAAACCGCCGACACCTTCGCTCAGAAGCGGATAGATGATGTTGGTGGTCTCGAATTCGCTGTGCGATTCGTAGAAGATGATCGGAATACGGTAGCGGATGGGTTCCTTGAAGTCCTGCTTGAGGTAGTAATATGCCTCTTCGGACATGAGCGCGGCGATTTTGCCGAAATCTTCCGAACCCTTCTTGAAATAGATATCGAAGTGCATCGTTTCGATGATGGACCACTCCACCTTCTTCTTTTGCACTTTGTTTTTACCGTAGTAAACCGGGAAAAGGCAGACACACATGAGTGCCAGCACGATCGAGAGGATAATCTTGTTCTTCATCAACACCCACTGAGAGTTATCATGTTACTCATTAGAACACGCTAAGATTGATGTATTTTTTGGGATGTGCCTTCACATCCTGTAAAAGTGAATCGAGCTGCGCAACAGCTTCTACCATATCGACATACAGTTCTTTTTCGTTCAACAGGTTCGAAACGGTGGTGTCACCAGATTCGATGTTGTTCGAAATTCGATCGAACCGAGCAACCAGAGTATCCAGCCGCGCGAAGAGTTTTCGTGCGTCTCCCGCTGCGCCATCAAGGTTTTCTACCGTTTGCTTGAGCGGATCCTCATTCTCATTGAGGATGCGGTTGATTTTAACGAAAGCGTCCGAAGCTCCCGCGACGGTATCGCTCAGCGGCTCTCGGTTTTCGCCAATGATATCGTTGAGGTTGGCCAGCATGGCTTTTGCGGAATCGGCAAGCGCATAGAATTCCCCCAGAATACCATCTGAACCGCCTATCTGCGAGATGATGCCATCGACCTTCTCCACCAGGTTGTCCAGCCGTGCAAAAACCCCCGTGATACCAGCGTCAGTGTGTCCGGTCTGAACCTGTGTCAGATCGAGCTCGCCCGGGCCAGCTCCAGGATCGATATCCACGCGCTTTCCTCCCATCAGGTTGGATTCATGAAGCCGGAACAGTGTTCCTTCTTTCAGCGGGAAGTGCATGCGCACAAGAAGCGTCATTACAACGCCGTCTTCCTGTACTTGCAGCGATTTCACCCGGCCAACTTCCACGCCGTTCATGGTGACTGTTTCACCTGGCTTGATGTTGTTCGCGTTCTCGAATTTCACCGTCACCTGCGTGTAGTTACGCATGTCCAGGTACTGCTTGAGCCACGCGTAGCCCAACACCAGGATTAAAAGCGATACAACCGTGATGATCCCGACCTTTACCTCGATCGATCGCTTGTCGCGATAATATTTATCCATCTCGTTCCTGCCTCTTTTCAGACAACCATCTGTTCCATATTCTGCGAAAAACCACCGGCAATGCCAGCGCTTGCACCTCATCAGGCGTGAACCATCTCATCCCGCTGCTTTCCGACAGTTCGGCGATACGGCAGGAGAAAATTTCCAGCACCCATTTCAGGTGTGTGAAAATGTGGGACGCCTGAAAAAGCTTTTGCTTCGTTAGCACTCGAATTTCTTCGTGTTCGCACAAAGCGGGGAATTCCCACATTGATGCCAGTAAACCATTTTCAGCTCGTTTGACCATTAAAATTTTGCCGTTGCGATAAATCATAGCGATCTCGCGATGCACGACGGGAAGCTTATCTTTCTTTATCCGAATAGGATAAAGCAATACATCGTCCGTTTGTTTCGCCGCGCAATACGCTTGAATCGGGCAATTTTTACACTTGGGATTGTCCGGAAGGCAGATCAGTGCACCCAGCTCCATCAGCGATTGCACCAAGTTGGGGATATCCTTCTCGTCTGATGGCAATAGCTGCATCGCACGACGCTGGATGTCGCGTTTGTCCATCAGGCTTTTGCCGTCGGTCGCGATCCGTTGCAGACGTGACAGTACCCGCACGATGTTGCCGTCAACCGGAACGGTTCGCTTGCGGAATGCGATTGAGGCTACCGCCGAAGCTGTGTAAAATCCAAATCCGGGAAGCTTCTCCAGTTCGGAAACATCTTCGGGGAGTTGACCGCTGTAGTCTTGCGCAATCACCTTCGCTGCCATGTATAGATTCTTCGAGCGTCTATAGTAGCCTAGTCCTTCCCAGGCTTTCAGCACATCTTCGAAATCTGCGTTTGCAAGCGTCTCGACATCCGGGAAGGAATCGAGGAAGCGCTCGTAGTAATCAATCACCGTCTGTACTCTGGTCTGCTGAAGCATGATCTCCGAGATCCAGATACGATATGGATCGGTGGTTCTGCGCCAGGGAAGATCGCGCTTTTCCGACTCGTACCATGCGAGGAGCGCGCGTGTTATTTCAACATTTGCCACGATCGTAAATCAGGTTCCCTTGTTTGAAGACTTTTAACACGTCGCTGGAGCCGAAGTGGTATGGAAGATACTGGTACGAAGGCATATCCATGATGAGGATGTCCGCCTGTTTCCCCACTTCGATCGAGCCGGTTCTGTCGCCCATTTCGAGGGAGTAAGCTGCGTTGATGGTTGCGGCGGTGATGGCTTCGGCGATCGTCATGCGCATTTGGAGGGTCGCGATGGTGATGATCATAGGCATGCTGTCGCAGTTGCAGCTACCGGGATTGTAGTCAGTGGCGAGCGCGACGGGCAGACCTTCTTCGATCATCTTGCGCGCTCTGGCGTAGGATTTCATGCCCAGGCTGAAGATTGTGCCGGGAAGCAGTACCGCAATTACGCCACCATCACGCATTGCGCGAATGCCTTCATCGGATGCCGCCCCCAGGTGATCTGCGGAAACCGCTTTCATCTCGCCAGCGAGTTCAGCGCCACCGATGGGCTCGATCTCGTCCGCGTGCATGCGGATCTGGAAACCGAGTTCTTTCGCGCGAGTAAGAATATCGCGTGATTGCTCAATGGAATAGACGTGATCTTCGGTGAAGATGTCGCAATAGCGCGCCAGGCCTTCTTCGGCGACCTTCGGCATCATCTCTTCTTTCAGGATGCGGATGTATTCTTCGCGGTTGTCTTTGTATTCGACGGGGAATTCGTGAGCGCCCATGAAGGTGGGGACGATCTCGATGGGAAGCTCGTCGTTCAGGCGCTTGATCACGCGCAGCATCTTGAGTTCGCTTTCGGTGGAGAGACCGTAGCCGCTCTTTGCCTCCAGTGTTGTGGTTCCGCAACTGATCATACGCTCGATACGCTTCTTCGAAAGCTGGAAAAGTGTCTCCTCATCTGCTTTGCGAACGGCTTCGATGCTCGAACGGATGCCACCACCGCTCTTTGAGATCTCGACATACGTCTTGCCTTCGATGCGCATCTCAAACTCATTTTCGCGCGTGTTGAAAAACACGGGATGTGTGTGTGGGTCAACGAACCCGGGCATAACAACGCATCCTTTTGCGTCGTAAGTCTCTCCCTGCCATTGTGAAAGAATTTCTTCAGTCGTTCCAACCGCGGCGATTTTGCCGTCCTTGATTGCTACAGCGCCGTTTTTGACGATACCAAGTTCGTTCATCGCCTTTCCACTTCGAGGAGTTGCATCACCTTGAAGCGTAAGGAGTTCCTTTGCATTTATAATGATAAGATCTGCATGCATAATCTCTCCTGATTGCTTTTTTTCCATTTCAGTCGTGTGCTGCTTTTTTACAAGGAATTTTTCCTGAATCTGTGTTGAGGGTTTGTGTTGAGAAAAATTAAACATTAAAATGTTTGGCTTTCAACATTTCCTGTTCAGATTATCTGGTGTATAGATAATATACAGGTGGTTGCCATGGAATATGACTTGATTATTAAGAATCAGCTATCTGAAATTGGAAGAGTTCACAGGTTCATCGAGAAGCTTGACCTGTCACAAAGAACAACCTTCAACCTGACGCTGATCATGGACGAAGTTCTTTCGAACATCGTTAATTACGGATTCAACGACGGCGAGGAGCACGCTATCCAGATACGGATATCCTCTCAGCCGGGCGAGATTCATCTTAAGTTCGTCGATGACGGGATTGATTTCAATCCACTTCAGATGCCTGAACCGAACCTTGATCTGCCGATCGAGCAAAGACCGGCGGGTGGACTTGGGATCTTTATTGTAAAAAGACTGTCACAAACAATGATCTATGATCGCAGAAACAACGCGAATCACCTCAAGGTGATCCTTGCCTGTGAACCCGAAATGCGGAGGATAACCTTTCGGAGTATGAGTTCGCAGATCGTTGAATACAAAGCGGTTCATATCTGATCAATAGATTTGTAGAAAGAAGAAAACCGCCCCTCTGTAGAAGGGCGGTTCTCTTTTTCGGATCGCCAAGCACCAGCTTGGCATCTCCTTGGATTTGAGCAAAAATGATCGATGAGGAACTTATGTCTCTCTTCATTTGATATTCATCGCACCCTGTAGCCAAGCTGGGGCTTGGCGATCCAATCAGGCTGCGATGCAGGATTTTTGTTCCATGTTTGATCTGCTTTTATATAAACAGAAAACCGCCCCTCTGAAGAAGGGCGGTTTTTTTTGTCGGAAGTGATTACTTGATCAGGATTGCTTTGCGCATCGACGAGTAATTGGCGGTTTCCATGTGGATCATGTAAATCCCCGACGCCTGCCCACTTGCGTCCCAGCTTACGCTGTTCGTACCTGCATTCCCGTGATCGGTAATCTCTTTGACAAGTTGTCCTTTTGTGTTGTAGATCTTAAACGATACATCACCGGCTTCGGTGAGTGAGTAGCTGAACTTGGTGTTCGGATTGAACGGGTTCGGATAAACCGAATAGAACACCGTCAGTACTTCACCAGGATCCGGCGGGGTTTGTCCACCATCATCTTCGACGATAACACTTACCGGACCGAAGAAATCGCTCGAACCATTCATTTCTATGCTTTCCAGCCAGTAATTGTAGGTTGTATTCAGCTCAACTTCGGTATCGGTGAAGACGTAATCGCACTGATTCGTCGTGTTGTTGGCGAGGATGTACTCCGTGTTGATAGGGATGGCCTCGTTCAGGACATCGGATTCGCTGCGGAGCACGAAGTATCCCAGTAGGTCGTTCTCGGACTCGGTGGTCCAGTTGAGCTGCACGAAGTTGCTCTGCGTAACCGCAGCATCGAAACTCGACAGTTCGACAGGACAGGTCTCATCATCGCATCCGCAGAGGCTGAACGCCAGGTGGACGGATCCATCGTACGCTGGAATCAGCACACTCTCAAACTGAGTGGTGCCAGTATTCCAGAATGTAGCGTCGAAACCATCGTCGGAAGCTGAAGTTTTCCAGCCGACATCGCCACCAGACGCAGTAATCTGCAGAACCAGCCAGTAACGGGTTCCAGAAAGCGCGTGGAATGGTGTTGTCACATCCGAGATGTACTGGGCTAAATCGCAATCCCCCAGATTCAGCTCATAGTAGTTGTTATGATCAGCAGGAAGAAGAGTGCCGCCGATCGGATAATAGAACCACTGATTACCTAAATTTGCGGTTCCAATGGACGTAATACCATCCCCGGGGAAGAAGGTGTGACTCCAGAGTAACCCATTCGGTTCAGCGGTTCCGTGTCCGTAAATACTCGCGTTGATACTCGTTATCGTACCAACGACGTCGCCCTGCCAGGATATCCATGTGTGGATTGCGCAGATGTAGGTGTCACTCGCGACCACGAAGTCATCGCCGATTGGTGCTGTGAAGCACGCAACGTCAACACCGTTGGGGTCTGGAGCTGTGTTCCAGACTTCCACGCACGATTGCGCAAACAGAACGGATAATCCCAGCAAGAGCAAAATAAACATCAATTTTCTCATGATGTGTCTCCTTTGCTGTATGAACAGCCTATTTATTAGCACCCCATAATCTGAGCAAGCCCAAGTGAATTAGCAAAAATATACTAATATTTATGATAGACGGCTTCTCTATGATTAATAATAGCAATGAGCGTCAATTATTATAACTCAATTGGATATAAAAACATGAGAATGTCAAGTAAATTTAAATGATGTGGCGCGTGAATATTAATCATGTGAAAGGAAATGCGTATCTGGAGCCTGTCGAAGGATGCTTTTGGGCAATATTTTTTTTACATTACAAATAGGAAACGTGTTACATGGTTTTTCAAATGTGTGTAAGCGTATATGTGATAAACAAATAAAGATATCTCGAAGAAAAATTAATGCTATCACAATATATAATGAATCCTCGGTATTGTGAACTGCTATTCATAAAGGGTTGGCTGAAAAAAACGCCACCGGAATGAACCGATGGCGTTGTTGTGCTACCCCTGATTATTATTTGATCAGGACTGCCTTACGCAGTGACTCATAGCCCTTTGATTGCATGTGAACCATGTAAATACCCGACGACTGGCCACTTGCGTCCCAGCTTACGCTGTTTGTTCCCTTATTGCCGTGGTCGGTAATTGTCTCGACCAGCTGGCCCTTCGTATTGTAGATCTTGAATGTCACGTTACCAGCCTCGGCCAGTGTGTAGCTGAACTTGGTGTTAGGATTGAACGGGTTCGGGTAAACCGCGTCGAACACGGAGAGAACTTCACTCGGATTAGGAGGTGTTTCGCCACCGGATTCGATAACTGTCACCGAGATTGGACCGAAGAATTCGCTTGAACCATTCATCTCAACGCTTTCAAGCCAGTAGTTGTAAATGCCGTTGATTTCCACTTCTGTATCTGTATAGATGTAGTCGCACTGTGAAGTGGTGTTATTCGCTGCAATGTAGTCTGCGTTAATGGTAATGGCATTTTCCAGTACATCGCTATCGCTACGCAAGACGTTGTATCCCAGTAGGTCGCTCTCGGACTCTGTGGTCCAGTTGAGTTCCACAAAGTTGCTCTGTGTAACAGCGGCATCGAAGCAGGAGAGTTCGACGGGGCAAGTCTCACTGTTGCATCCACAAAGCTGGAAGGCTAGATTAACAATAGGGTCATATGATGGGATTTGAACCGTCTGCCACAGGCTTGTCGTAACATTGTCAAAATACACTGCGGTATCGTTGTAGTCATACCATGATGTTTTCCAGCCGCATTCCCCACCTTCGAGAAGCGGGTTTATAACCAGCCAGTAAACGGTTCCAGCTATTGCATGGAACGGTGTGGTCACGTCGGAGATATACTGCCCGGCATCGCAATCGCCACAGTTAACCTGATAGTAGAAGAAATGATCTCCAGGATAGAGTTCGTCGGTCAGTGGATAGAAGTAGCTCTGCAAGCCTTCGAGGGGATCATTGATGGTGGTTATTCCATCGCCCACAAAAAAGATATTGTTCCATAACTCGGTTCCCGGATGGCTCCATGGAAGATCGACACCGGCAGGAACATCGCTCCAGATTCCGACGTAATAGCCGAGTGCTCCGATATTGACGTCCTGTCTCCATGATGTCCAGAAACGGATCCCACAAATATACGTATCTTCACCAACAGTGAAATCATCTGCGACATCCGTGTATGACATATCGACATCGATTCCAACCGGGTCCGGCTCTTGAAGCCAGACGGTATCGCAAAACTGGGCATTGAGTATACCGAGTGCGAGCAGAAATAAAGCGACGAGCATTTTTTTCATGATAAATACTCCTTATTGTAATTGTGTGGCTGAGTTGATATAGCACCTGATTTCGAATCCTATGAACGTCAAAATACCTTTTCACCCCGGTTGTCATTGTTTATAATATTGAATCATTACAATCTGTCAAATAATTTTTATATGTGCTGTTTACGTATCTGCACATGAGTGGCATTCAGCGCGATATTACCCGATTACTACAAAAAAATTTTCTTGACACATTCTATGCGGAACACATTTTGGTGACATATGTGTATATCGGTAACATATGTTACGGGAGGAATCATGAAAGCGATCAGTATCTGCTTACTGCTTGTACTGGCTATTGCATGCAGTGCCGAAGGTTTCAATGTATTGGTCATTGTGGCCGATAACTACGGCGGGAACAGCATGCTCAATAAAGAATTCTACGAACGTAAAGGCTGGAATTTTACGCTCACAGGTGTTACCCCGGCTGTCTCACCATGCTCGTCCGATCTGCCGACGCTCGAGATGGATATTCTCATCGACGACATTGAAGACATCTCTTCATACGACTGTATTGCAATTTGGCCGGCCCGTTGGTGGGTAACCAATCCATATGGTGACATCATTGCGAATCAATCTGCTCTCAATCTGCTTCAGGAGGCGAATCAGCAGAATAAAATTCTGTGGGCGTCCTGCGCGGGAGTTCGCGTGCTGGCGGCAGCAAATGTTATCAATGGAAAACGCGTTCAAGGGAAACCGGGCAATAACAATGAATTTGTCGAGGAATACGAGGCTGCCGGCGCTATCTATATGGGACAAGCGCTGGCGCCCGTTATTGATGGTAATATCGTGACCACCACACGGGGTCAGTTCCTTTGGGAGACGAACAATGAGGCTATTATAACAGCATGGAATCGGATGAATACAGGGAGGGCAAGATGAGAAAGCCGACTATCCTCTTTTTCGTCGCGCTTGCGCTGCCTTTGATGTTATGCGCTGAATTCGAAACGATGTGGCAGCATCAGGCTCAAACCGAATTCGACAGCAATTTCAAAGCGGTTACCCTATTATCCCAGGAAAGAATCGTATGCGTAGGAGGGTCCTGTACATCCGGTTCCGCTTTCCCATCGGGCTATCTATCAATGTTTGACCTTTCCGGTAATTCTCTCAATTCGGTTGTGGCGGAGCGCGACGGATGGTCGGAGCTGGCTGCCGTCGTTCCCGCCACGAATTCAGACGATTTCTTCACTATAGGAACCAGCTTTGCCGAATCCAAAGGTATGCAGACCTGGATCGCGAAGTGGGATGACGAGCTCAATCTGATCTGGGAGGGCTTCTTCGGCGGAGATGGCGAGGATTTTGGCTACTCGTTGGTTGCGCTCGATGACGGCGCATGCCTGGCGCTATCCTCAGTAACAGACGGCCTGGAAGGCTTCCATGACGTTGAAATGCTGAAGCTCTCGTCGGAAGGCGATTCTCTCTGGGCTGTTCGTTACGGTTACGCGACAAACGACGAAGGCCGGGAGATCATCGACGGCGGAGATGGTACCTATTATATAGCAGGTGCCAGTTCGCAGTACGACAGTACCCGCAACAGCGAGATCTGGGTGCTTCACGTCGATTCTGATGGAAATGTGCTGCATGAGTCTGCGACCTCGATCCTTGGCAGCGGCTCGGTGGACTACGACTCAGGATTCGGAGTTGTGCGTCACGATAGCGGCATGATTACCGCTGTTGGCATCACAGCTGCTGAAGGCCAGGAACGTATGGACGCGGGACTGGTTAGACTCGATGGTGACCTGGATGCTATCAATTCTGAGAATTACGAAATACAGGGATTCTACGATTTCGCATACGACGTGATTGCTCCCGATGCTTCCGACGATGCGATCTTATGCGGATGTACCAGAGATTTTGATAACCAGCGTAACTGCGGCTATCTGCTTCGAGCCGATTCGAATCTGAACGAGCTCTGGCGTATCTATGTAACGGGAGATTATGCCACGGGGTTACTCGATATGTGTCGCATCGATGACAACGAATTCATCTGTGTCGGTTATGCAGATACGGAAGCTGGAACACAGCAGCCACTTGTCATGCGCATTCGCGACCGGTTTGTAATCGGCGATTTTGAGATCGGGCCTAAAACGGGCCATGCACCCTTGATGGTCGATTTAGAAAGCCTCTGCCGAACCAGTCCGGCTTACGAGACTATCCAATGGGATGTCAATCAGGATGGAGTATGGGACGATACTGCGAATGAATTCCAATTCACCTACGATACGCCGGGAACTTACTCAATCGACGTTCACCTTTCCGGCAATGGCATCGATACTACGTTCACCGCAGTCGAAACCATCTATGTATTCGATGGCGATAGCAGTGTCCTTTTTCCCGGAACCGGTTCCCGGGTCAATATCGAAGCAGATGATAATCTATCACTCACATCGGCTTTTACATTTGAGGCCTGGATCAATCCCTATTCCTGGAACAACACCAACGCCATGGCCGATATCATCTTCTGCAAGGGTAGCAACATAATTGCGATCGATCATGCGTTACGCATTACGCTTCGCACCGAAGATGGAACAATGTGTATCGGAACGACAGAACCGGAGACGATCGTGCTGAATTCCTGGCAGAACATAGCGATATCATACTCCAGCGCGAATGGCGCGATTGCCTTGATTGATGGAGTCCTTTGTGACATTACCTGGGATAATGAACCCACTGGTAATCTTCAGAATAACTCAACACAGGGTATGACACTCGGTGCACACACAGCCGGTTTCAATATGTATCATGGTGTCATGGACGAAGCTCGACTATGGAACATCGCACGTACCGCGGTAGAAATCCAGGAGACGATGGAGGAACCGCTTCAGGGTTTCGAAGATGGACTTATTGGCTATTGGCAAATGAACGAAGCGAACGGCAGCACTCTCAACGATAGCGGTCTATTCAACCATCACGGTGAGCTTATCGGTACTGATTGGCGTCAAGGGTGTAACTTTATCCCGCACGATAACGATAACGAGACGATTCCGGCAAAGCATACCACCGGAATCGTCACTATTTTCCCGAATCCCTTCAACCCGTCCACGACCGTATCGTTCTCCATCGACCAACCATCGTTGGTGGAACTCGATATTTACAATATCAAGGGTCAGAAAGTAAAAAGCTTGCTTCATGAACGAAAAAACACAGGATTGCACCAGGTGCTCTGGAATGGCAACGACCGTTTCGGGATCCCCTGTGCAAGCGGAATTTATCTGGTCAGGCTCAAGGCTGGTAACATGATCCATGCTCAGAGAATTCTGATGCTTAAATAGCAAACGATCACCCTAATAGTATATGTTCGCACAAAGAGGAGATCAAAGGGGAGAAGCGCCTTAAGAAAGGTTCCGTGCATATGACTCGTAAAGAAAGAGAGCTTCTTCGAAGAAAAGAAGAGATCATCAAAATTGCCGGCGAACTTTTTCGCCAGAATGGCTATGAACAGACTGGTATGGACGAGATAGCGAAAAAGGCTGAATTTGCCCGAAAGACGCTCTACCAGTATTTCGGCAGCAAGTCCGACCTGCTCGTGTTCGTGGTGTTGCGGCAATTGAGGGCGTTCGATGAGCATATCCTCAACCTGTTTCGCAGCAACATGGAGAAATCGGCCCTGGTGCGGTTACGCGAGTATTGCGACCTGTACTACGATTGGTACCGCGAACGTCCCAGCGAGTTTGCTTTGATAACCTATTTCGATCTTGCTGTTCATAACGGCTGGGATCAACTTCATCCCAACACGAAGGAGATTCTCAAGGGGCGAGAAAGCAGCGAAGAGAACGTCTTTATTCAGATATTCCGCGAGGGCGTTGAAAAGGGTGAGCTGAATTCCGCGCTTCTTCCCGATCTTGCCGAACAGTTCCTCCTGAAAGCCCTCTATGGCATTACTCACCAATACGTCCTTCACCCGCATTTCCCGCAGGAGTACTACCAGAAAGAGATCGACTACCTTTTCCGCGCCTTTATACCGTGAGCGTAAAACGATAAAGTTCTTGCCTGTTCATCCCGAAAATAGTATTGGTGGTATCGGTGTACGAAAATCATTTGCCGGGGAACAGAATGACCTATCCGTGGATGAAACAACTGGGGAATATAGCGGACGATGAAGCGCGTATTGCATGGATACGCGATGACAATAATGCCTCTGATATACAGGATTCAGAGCTTCCCGATCCCGTTGATGAACTGAAATCGCTGTTCGATATCCGGGGCAACTATCGCAAAGCGCTCTGCTATATCGGGATTCGATTCTACCAGAAACAGCGAATAGAAGAGACCCTGACCTGCTTCGACAAAGCAATTGAGCTTGAGGAAGATAAAGACGAACTCAGTGCCATGATCCGGTTTCACATGGGAGTTATCCTTCGCAGCGAATACCGTGAAGACGAAGCCTTGCAGATGTTCGAGCAGGCTATACCACTTCTTCGGAAGCACGGCAAGCTGCTCAATGTTGCCGGTACTTACCAGAATATTGCGTCGATCCTTATCGAACGAAACCAGCTTGATGACGCTGAAAAGCACTTGAACGAAGCGATCGAGCTCTTCAAAGAAGTCGGAGACAACACCGGATTGGCGATGTCCCTATCAGATTTTGGCGCAATCAACTGGGTGCGTGGGCAGGCTGCGGATGCATTGAAATACCATCTCCAAGCGTTGGAGAAAGCGACCGATAGCAGTAATCCCTCTCTCCGTGCGAACATCCACAATCGTATCGGGCTGTGTTATTACCGGTTCTCGGAGTTCGAAAAAGCCCTCACCCAACATCTGAGTGCGCTGAGAATTCAGGAAAAGCATAACATGCGTACATCCTGTGCCTTCTCGCTAAACCATATCGGCGCAATCCATCGTAACCTGAATAACTACGAAAAAGCTCATGAATGCTATCAGCAATCACTCCAGATCTATCTTGATCTGAACTATCACATGGGCATCGGCATGGTGAACAACAACCTCGGCCTCGTCTATCAGGACCAGGGTAATTACATGGAAGCGCTGAAATACTTTCTTAAATCCCATGAGATCAAGACGAGATTCGATCTGCAAAATAACATTCCTCTCACGCTCGAGAATATCGCAATCTGTTATGCGCAGACCGGTGAATATGAAACCGCCTATTCATATTATATGCAGGCATACGAGCGCTATTGCCAGTCACCCGGGCAGATTAGCTGTATCGGATGCCTGATCGGGATAGGCGAACTTCACTCTTTCCAGTATCGTGAATCTGGTGACCCCGCCATCTACGAAAAAGCGCTGGATTGCCTCGGTAAGGTCAATGAAGGCCTCTCCGGGCGCAACGAAAAGGATATCCGAAGCCTGGAGCTGCAACGTCGGGAAATCGAATTGACCCTCTACCAGACACATGCCGATAACCTTATCCAACAATGTCGTTACGAGGAAGCTGCAAAGCTGCTGCCGAAAATAAAGTCTCTTTTCGATTCGATCTTGAAGATACGGGATGAAATCTTCGACGATCGTCGCCGCATTCGAATCATGGACATGCAGATGCTCTATGATATGGAGAAGAAGGAAGCAGAAGCGAAGATTGCCTTGCAGGAAGCAGAAATCATGCGCCTGAAAAACGTGGAGCTCGAAGAGATGAACCAGCAGTTGCTTAGTTCCCGCAACGAAGTCGTCAAGCTGGAACGCCATAACTCCATCCTCGCAATGGCGGTTACAGCTAATCATGAGATCAGCCAGCCGTTGATGGTTATTCGCGGTAATCTGGATATGCTGGAGGATTACCTGAAAGGTAGCGAGCTTGCTGAAACTGCTGCAAAGTATATCGAACGCATTGATGTTTCTCTGGAGAAAATACGGGAAATCCTACGTAAATTCCGTACGGTAAATGAGGTGACATTCGAACCGTATAGCGATCGAACGAATATGGTGGTTTTCAATAAATCACGCGATTAGAGTTCTGTAATATAGCGGCTCTTATCTCTAACTAAGTGCAATTCATGAATGCAATTCACGCTTTTGGGTATTGATTCTCTTCTTCCTTCATATAAAAAAAGCTTGCACTAATAACGCTTCAAGGCCAATTTTAGTTCCCTGCATTGAGTATTGTGGGAAAGGTAAATGTCATGGACGAAACCGAAGAACTCATCAAACAAGCGACGATTGCACCACCTGCCAGACAGGTCGAACTGTATCTACAAATTGCCAACTCCTATTTTCCGCAATCTGAAACACGGAGTATCGAATACGCTACCCGTGCACTCGATCTGGCTGATCGATACCATGATCAGCATGGCAAGACACAGGCTTTGATTGAACTCGGCAAACTTCATAGCAACTTCCAGCACAACACCGAATCCCTCGAATATTACCAGCAGAGTCTACTATATATAGAGGAATCCGGGGAGCTCTCGGTCAAAGCAGAAGTTTTGCAGCAGATCGGAAACATCCACTACAAGCTTGGCGAATTCAGTAAAGCGCTCGATTACTACTTCCGCTCGTTGCGCATCCTTGAAGATCTCGACGACAAGAACTCGATCGCGCATGTTTCGAACAGCATCGGAAGAGGATATATTGCTACGGGCAATAACGAAAAAGCGCTCGAGTACTTTATGAACTCGCTGCATCTCATTGAGTCTTCCGGTGACGAAAAGGGAATTGCCAATGTCAGTAATAACATCGGCATTATCTATCAGAAAAAAGGCGAATACGACAAAGCACTGAAATTCTACCAGCGCTCTCTGAAGATCCAGGAGGATATCGGGAATAAACGAGGCATCGCGTCGGTCATCAATAATATCGGCATCATCTATTCCAGTATGGGTTATAAAAAGAAGGCACTCCAGTACTTCTTTGATTCGCTTGTGCTGAAGAAGGAGATCGGCGATCAGAAATCGATTTCGAATTCCTATAGTAATATCGGTCAGACTTATCTTGAGCTCAAGGATTTCGATAAAGCGCTCGAAGCATTGACGCTCGGACTCAATCTCGCGATTGAGACTGAAGCCAAAGACCTTCAGCGCCAAACCCACCAGTGCATGGCCGACCTCTTCAAAGCGATTGGCGATACCCTGATGGATTCTGGCGAATATCTGCAGGCTGCCGAGAAATACCGTACTTGTATTGAACACAGCCAGAAGTTTGAGGACTTGCAGATCGATCTCTATAAAGAAGCTTATAACAAGCAGATCGCGGATATCCAGGCTCGTTTCGAAACGGATAAACGCGTTCGCGAAGCGGAAATCTTCCGCCTCAAGAACATCGAGCTGGCCGAAGCTAACGCCACCAAAGACAAATTTTTCACGATAATTGCACATGATGTGAAAAACCCGCTCAACTCATTACTCATGTCCGTGGAATACCTCTCTATGCAGCTTGACCAGTTCGAACCGGATAAGATCAAGAAGCTCGTATCCATCATGAATAATGAGATCAAATCCATCACCGAGCTCTTCGACAACCTGATGCAGTGGTCGGGTTCCCAGACCGGAAAGATGCAGTTCAAGCCGATCAAGGTCTCTTTGATCCAGATCGTGGAAAACGCCATGAAGCACCTGGAAGCTGTCGCGTCGTATAAAGGTATAGAGATCGTGGTCTCGGTTCCGGAGAATCTCGAAGCTCATGTGGACGAGAATATGATCATGACGGTCCTGCGAAATCTGGTTACGAATGCGGTCAAATTCTCCTATAAGGATAGTAAGGTAGTCGTCAGTGCCGAAGAGATGGATGACCATCTTCGAGTCAAAGTATCCGATCAAGGTGTGGGAATCGAGTCTGAAAATCTCAAGAAGCTATTCCGGATCGACTCTCATTTGACCACCAAGGGCACCGCCTGCGAGACCGGTACCGGCCTCGGACTCATCGTTTGTAAGGAATTTATTGAGAAAAACGGCGGTCAAATCCACGTCGAAAGTATCGTTGGCAAGGGCAGCGACTTCATTTTCACCCTCCCAAAAACTTGACCCGAATCCGGTGTCTGTCGGCTGAAATCACCTGAAAGCGCATAATGAGCGATTTTTCTTCAAAACGTATCTCTCTTTATTTTCAATCTGTTCCGAATAGATATAGCTAATAAGCCGATATTTTTCCAGAAAATCTATTGACACGAAAACACCGAATACAGATGTTAGCGCTCCACTTGGGCATGGCCTGGGTGGGTAGGTCCTTACAGGTTAGATTTGGTGTTGGAGAGTTGAGAGTGATTTTCTTCGGAAAAAAAACTTCGAAAAAAGTCTTGACACGAAAACATCGAATATGGAAAGTGACCGAACCTACTGACGCAGAGAGCGACGGTGGGGACAGAGAGTGATCTTTGAAACGAAATAAGAATAGAAGTGAAGTGTAAAGAACTTGCGAGACAGTGATATTGAGCATGACAAGCTTTTCATAACGGAGAGTTTGATCCTGGCTCAGGACGAACGCTGGCGGCGTGGATTAGGCATGCAAGTCGAACGCGAACGGGATGCTTCGGTGTCCTTAGTAGAGTGGCGAACGGGTGAGTAACGCGTAGGTAATCTGCCCCTAAGAGGGGGATAGCCCCGGGAAACCGGGATTAATACCGCATGTACAGGAAACTGTAAAGGAGGCCTCTGTTTCAAGCTTCCGCTTGGGGATGAGCCTGCGTCCTATTAGCTAGATGGTGGGGTAATGGCCTACCATGGCGATGATAGGTAGGCGGCCTTAACGGGTGGTCGCCCACACTGGGATTGAGATACGGCCCAGACTCCTACGGGAGGCAGCAGTCGAGAATAGTCTACAATGGGGGAAACCCTGATAGTGCGACGCCGCGTGCACGAAGAACCCTTTCGGGGTGTAAAGTGCTTTTCTATGTGAGCAATGCTGTACAGGAGAATATTTTGTACAGAGAGATATTAGTATAGGAATAAGCCACGGCTAACTCCGTGCCAGCAGCCGCGGTAATACGGGGGTGGCAAGCGTTGTCCGGAATCACTAGGCGTAAAGGGCAAGTAGGCGGAAATATAAGTCAGGTGTTAAAGGCGTCGGCTCAACCGGCGTACGGCATTTGATACTGTATTTCTAGAGTAAGGTAGAGGAAGACGGAATTCCTGGTGTAGCGGTGGAATGCGCAGATATCAGGAAGAACACCGATGGCGAAGGCAGTCTTCTGGGCCATTACTGACGCTGAATTGCGAAGGTGTGGGTATCGAACAGGATTAGATACCCTGGTAGTCCACACAGTAAACGATGTGCACTAGGTGTCGGGGGGGCAGAACCCTTCGGTACCGCAGCTAACGCGTTAAGTGCATCGCCTGGGGAGTACGATCGCAAGGTTAAAACTCAAAGGAATTGACGGGGGCCCGCACAAGCGGTGGAGCATGTGGTTTAATTCGATGCAACGCGAAGAACCTTACCTGGGCTTGACATCCCTCGAATTTAGCAGAGATGCTTTAGTGCCTCTTTGAGGAACGAGGAGACAGGTGCTGCATGGCTGTCGTCAGCTCGTGTCGTGAGATGTTGGGTTAAGTCCCGCAACGAGCGCAACCCCTATCTTTAGTTACCAACGGTTCGGCCGGGGACTCTAGAGAGACTGCCAGTGTAATAAACTGGAGGAAGGTGGGGACGACGTCAAGTCATCATGGTCCTTATGTCCAGGGCTACACACGTGCTACAATGGTCGGTACAGAGGGTCGCGAAGCCGCGAGGTGGAGCCAATCCCAGAAAGCCGATCTCAGTTCGGATTGGAGTCTGCAACTCGACTCCATGAAGTTGGAATCGCTAGTAATCGCGCATCAGCATGGCGCGGTGAATACGTTCCCGGGCCTTGTACACACCGCCCGTCAAGTCAGCCGAGTTGAGTGCACCCGAAGTAGGTGAGCGAACCGCAAGGAAGCAGCTTACGAAGGTGTGCTTGGCGAGGGGGACTAAGTCGTAACAAGGTAGCCGTACCGGAAGGTGCGGCTGGATCACCTCCTTTCAAGGGAGAAACAATGTACGGTTATGTTTGATAGAGTTGTTTCGCTGTTCTTTACACACTTCACTTTAATAAACTTTGTTGAGTGAGGGCCTGTAGCTCAGTTGGTTAGAGCGCACGCCTGATAAGCGTGAGGTCGGCTGTTCAAATCAGCCCAGGCCCACCACTTTATCGGGGGATTAGCTTAGTTGGGAGAGCGCCGCCCTTGCAAGGCGGAGGTCAGCGGTTCGAATCCGCTATCCTCCACCAGGAATTTTAGTTCATTAAAAGTTTTATAGATGTGGAATGGAGTGTTTAAAAGAGTACTGAAAGAAGAAGTAAAGAAGAAAGGATACTTTTCCGCATGCGTATGTGTATGTAGTATATATACGTATGATGAATTTGGATAAGAAGTAATGGCATACGGTGGATGCCTTGGCACCTTGATGGCGAAGAAGGACGCGGCTAACCGCGAAAGGCCCCGGGAAGTTGTAAGCGAGCGCAGATCCGGGGGTTTCCGAATGGGGCAACCCGGCAGGGGTCATACCCTGTCATCCCTTAGGGGAGGCATACGCGGGGAACTGAAACATCTAAGTACCCGCAGGAAGAGAAAGTAATAACGATTCCCTAAGTAGTGGCGAGCGAACGGGGAAGAGCCTAAACCAGTCATTTATGGCTGGGGTTGTGGGACCACGACGTAGTACGCACAAACGATAGACGAAGCCGGTTGGAAAGCCGTGCCGTAGCAGGTGAAAGCCCTTTAGTCGAAATTGGTTGTGTGGCTTAGTGGTATCCCGAGTAGCCCGGGACACGTGTAACCCTGGGTGAATCCGCGAGGACCATCTCGTAAGGCTAAATACGCAAGGTGACCGATAGCGAATAGTACCGTGAGGGAAAGGTGAAAAGCACCCCGGGAGGGGAGTGAAATAGAACCTGAAACCGTATGCTTATCATCAGTCGGAGCACATTTATTGTGTGACGGCGTGCCTTTTGCATAATGAGCCGGTGAGTTAATTTATACAGCAAGGTTAAGTGGTACAGCCACGGAGTCGAAGCGAAAGCGAGTCTTAATAGGGCGCTTAGTTGTATGGATTAGACCCGAAGCCTGGTGATCTACCCATGTCCAGGTTGAAGTCACGGTAACACGTGATGGAGGACCGCACCAACCGATGTTGAAAAATCGGTGGATGAGGTGTGGGTAGGGGTGAAAGGCCAACCAAACCAGGAGATAGCTGGTTCTCTCCGAAAGCTGTTTAGGCAGTGCCTTGTAGGAGAGTTATGGAGGTAGAGCACTGAATGGGGTAGGGGGCCCACCAGCTTACCGAACCCAATCAAACTCCGAATGCCATAACTTGCTCTACAGGAGACAGGGTGCGTGGGATAAGCTTCGTACCCGAGAGGGAAAGAACCCAGACCGTCGGCTAAGGTCCCAAAGTACATGCTGAGTGAGAAAGGATGTGTTATTGCATAGACAGCCAGGATGTTGGCTTAGAAGCAGCCACCATTGAAAGAGTGCGTAACAGCTCACTGGTCGAGTGGTGATGCACCGAAGATGATCGGGACTGAAGCATGTCACCGAAGCCGCGGCTCGATACTTAGGTATCGGGGGTAGGAGAGCATTCCAGTTGCGTTGAAGGTAAGTCGTAAGGCGAACTGGAGCGTCTGGAAGAGACCATGCCGGCATGAGTAACGATAAGCTGAGTGAGAAACTCAGCCACCGCAAGCCTGAGGATTCCTGAGTAAAGATAATCTTCTCAGGGTTAGTCGGCCCCTAAGGCGAGGCCGTGAGGCGTAGTTGATGGGAATCAGGTTAATATTCCTGAACCTGTATGTTGAGTGATGGGGTGACGCAGTGGTGCACCGGAGACGGGTGTTGGACGTCCCGTTGAACACGTGTAGGAAGTCGGGCAGGCAAATCCACCCGGCGTGTTTCCGAGGCGTGGGACGAGAGCTTTTAAGCTCGAAAGTCCGGTTACAAACGCTGCCAAGAAATAGCCTCTAAACTTATCATCATACAGACCGTACCGCAAACCGACTCAGGTAGGCGAGGAGAGTATCCTAAGGTGTTCGAGAGACCTCTGGTTAAGGAACTCGGCAAAATGGCCCCGTAACTTCGGGAGAAGGGGCGCCCCGGAAGGTGACCATCCTGCGATGCGAGCTTTCGGGGGCCGCAGTGAAGAGGCCCAAGCGACTGTTTATCAAAAACACAGGTCTATGCAAAGTCGTAAGACACGGTATATAGACTGACACCTGCCCGGTGCCGGAAGGTTAAATGGAGAGGTTAGCCCTTGGGCGAAGCTTTGAAATGAAGCCCCGGTAAACGGCGGCCGTAACTATAACGGTCCTAAGGTAGCGAAATTCCTTGTCGGGTAAGTTCCGACCTGCACGAATGGTGTAACGATTTGGGCACTGTCTCAACCAGGGACTCGGTGAAATTGAAGTGGCGGTGAAGATGCCGCCTACCCGCGAACGGACGGAAAGACCCCGTGAACCTTTACTGCAGCTTGGTATTGTAGTCTGGTATAGTATGTGTAGGATAGGTGGGAGGCTAGGAAACTGGGACGCTAGTCTCGGTGGAGCCGACGTTGAAATACCACCCTTATTGTATTGGGCTACTAACGGGCATAGTTACCCTGTGTCCGGACATTGCCAGGCGGGCAGTTTGACTGGGGCGGTCGCCTCCAAAAATGTAACGGAGGCTCACCAAGGTTCCCTCAGGCTGGTTGGTAATCAGCCAAAGAGCGTAAAGGTATAAGGGAGCTTAACTGCGAGACCGACGGGTCGAGCAGATGGGAAACCAGGTCTTAGTGATCCGGCGGCTCTGTATGGAAGGGCCGTTGCTCAAAGGATAAAAGGTACTCCGGGGATAACAGGCTGATACCGCCCAAGAGTTCACATCGACGGCGGTGTTTGGCACCTCGATGTCGGCTCAACTCATCCTGGGGCTGAAGGCGGTCCCAAGGGTTCGGCTGTTCGCCGATTAAAGAGTTACGCGAGCTGGGTTCAGAACGTCGTGAGACAGTTCGGTCCCTATCCTTCGTGGGCGTTGGAAATTTGAGGAGATCTGCATTTAGTACGAGAGGACCGGTGTGGACGAACCTCTGGTGTATCGGTTGTGGCGCCAGCTGCATTGCCGAGTAGCTAAGTTCGGAATGGATAACCGCTGAAAGCATCTAAGCGGGAAGCCAACTCCAAGATTATTTCCCAATCAGACACGTTGAAGACTACAACGTTGATAGGTCACAGATGTAAGCGCAGCAATGTGTTCAGTCGAGTGATACTAATCTGTCGATCGTCTTATCCTTTTCTTTCTCTTTACCTTCCGATATACTCGGACAAACACTTCATTCCTTCACATCTAATTCTTGTACCCCCAGGGTATGAGTGTGGTGGCTCTGGCGGTGAGGTTACACCTGTTCCCATCCCGAACACAGCCGTTAAGCTCACCAGCGCCGATGGTACTGCTTTGGCAACGAAGTGGGAGAGTAGGTCGCCGCCACTCTCATACCCTGGGGTTTTTCTTATATACAAAGCACCTCATTCCATGCCCATGCTAAAGAACAGGGTATAGAAACCCCTGTCACACATGAATACCACTTCGCATCATTGCTCATCCAATATCACGCACCCCTTATCGAACTTGATCCCCAGAATCGTTTGCAGCACCAGAGATCCACGCTTGCTTATGCCTGCCACCTGACCTCATCGCACGATCCCTTCGCCACGACGTGTATCACCACGTCTCCGAAGTGGATGAACACGCCTGCTCGGCCTCGCACGATGTGCTTGAGCGCCGATGCTGGGAGGAGGATACGAAGGATAAGATGCGGACGGGACGTCCGCGCTCCATGAGGAAGGGGAATCAACAGGATTGTAATGAAAACGGTGCCATCCTGTTACTTTGGCCAAGCCAGGATGGCACCGATTGAGTTTGGTTGGTGATTAGATATTAATCAATCTCGACAGCCACGTAGCGGTAGTAGCGGTTCTGTGAGAGAACGTAGAGCAGCACCGTATTTCCATGACCCATGGCATCGTCGATTTTCTTCTTAAAATCTTTCGCGTTCTCGACAGCACTGTAGTTCACTTCGAGAATCACATCTCCACGCTGTAAACCAGCGTCTGCAGCGGGAGAATCGGCTTCAACCTGAGTAATGATAACGCCGTTTTCAGCTTCGGTTTTGAAGCGATATGCGCGTTCGTCGTCCAGCGACATAACTTGAATGCCAAGATCTTTCTCATCGCGCTTCTCTTCAGATTCCTCTTTTTCTTCCTCTTCTGGGAATTCCTCAAGCATCGGGTAATAAACAATTGGCTTACCCTTGCGAATTATGCGCATTTTTACCTTTTCTCCAGGCGTTTGATTTGCGACGAATAGCCGGAATTGCGAAACGGAGTTGATAGGTTCGTCATCAATTTCAGTAATTACATCGCCTTTTTTCAGGCCAGCTTTTTCTGCAGGAGTATCATCTGCGACACGTGCGACCAGAACTCCCGCGATGTCGTCAAGACTGAGGCTCTCTTTCAACTCGGGTGTTACTTCCTGCGGTACGATACCGAGATAAGCACGCACAACATGGCCTTCGTTCATGAGATCGCTGGAGACTTTTTTCGCAATATCAACCGGGATCGCGAAGCCAATACCCACATTGCCACCAGCGGGACTGGTGATCGCCGCGTTAACGCCGATTACCTCACCTTTGATGTTCAACAGGGGACCACCACTGTTGCCGGGGTTGATGGCGGCGTCGGTTTGAATGTAATCTTGATATATGGGTGATTCGTTGCCAAAATTGAGATTAGAGCGTCCTTTCGCGGAGATGACACCAACCGTGACCGTGCGTTCCAGTCCAAGTTCGCCGAACGGATTACCGATCGCGATAGCCCAGTCGCCCACTTCCATTTCCGCTGAATTGCCCAACGGTGCAATGGGCACGATCTCATCCTTATCGACGCTGATCTTGATCACTGCCAGATCTGTGTTGGGGTCGCGGCCAACCACTTCAGCGTCAAACTTTGCTTTGTCCGCAAGCGTGACGGTGATTTCTGCCTTTTCATTGCTTCCCACGACGTGATTATTGGTCATGATGTATAGATCGTTTCCATCTCGTCTGAAGATGAAACCGCTTCCAAACTGCGTCGATTTCCGAGTTTGTGGCATTTGAGGATAATAGAACCGGAAGAAATCCTCGAAAGCGGGATTTCGGAAATTGACCTGATACTCCGATTCGACCTTGATGTGCACGACTGACTCACGTATGTTCTTAACCACATCGACAAAGGGCGACTTTCCGTCCTCGGTCAGTGGCAGCGCGGACAGTGCCAGCGCGGTCAGCAGCATTGAAATGATGATGACTCTTTTCATATTGACCTCCACATTGTCATTTCTCTCGTATAACGTTGCTCAAGGTTTTTCTATTACACGAAAAAGAAGCTGAATGTTATAATGATGATCCTTTGTCGTAGAATCTCGAATTTCTTGACATCGAAAGACAGCCCCCATATTACATGGATATTCGACGGTTTGGAGGCAATATGAAGAAGAAAGTGACTGTTCTCGGATGTGGCATGGTAGGTAGCGCAATCGCTGCTGATCTTTCCACACGATACCAGGTTCATGTTTATGATCATGCTCCCGCAGTGCTACAGAAGCTTGAAGCGAAATACTCAGTTGAGACGACTATCGCCGATCTGAGTGTCGAACAATTGCTTCAAGACGCGATTCGCGACTGCGATCTGGTAATAAACGCTGTACCGGGATACATGGGCTATAAAACGCTCGAACGCATCATCGAAGCCGGTAGAAATGTGGTGGATATCAGCTTTTTTGAGCAGGATCCGTTTCTTCTGGACGAGCTTGCAATGGAAAATGGTGTGATCGCGATCGTTGATTGCGGAATCGCACCTGGCATGAGCAACATCATCCTGGGGCATCACGCTTCGAAAATGGATGTCGGTAGCTTCACCTGCTATGTAGGCGGACTTCCCAAGGTTCGCACGCTTCCCTGGCAATACAAAGCTCCATTCTCACCCATCGATGTACTTGAAGAATACACGCGTCCAGCACGTATCGTGCAAGACAGCGTTGTTATAGCGAAACCTGCGCTCTCCGAACCGGAGTTGATCGATTTTCCAGAACTCGGCACACTCGAAGCCTTCAACACCGATGGCCTTCGTACCCTCATCAAGACCATGGACGTCCCCGATATGCTCGAAAAGACCATGCGCTATCCTGGTCATATCGAATTAATGCGTATCTTGCGTGAAAGCGGCTTTTTCAAGAAAGAAGAGGTGCGCGTAAACAACAACTGGATTTCTCCCATCGACATGACCGCGAAGCTACTCTTTGACGCCTGGAAACTCGAACCAGGCGAGATCGACTACACCATCATGCGCATCATCCTGGAAGGCAAAGGCAAAGACGATGGCACGACGATCACCTATGATCTGCTCGATCAGATGGACCCGAAGACCGGCTTTTCATCAATGTCCCGTACCACAGGCTACACCTGTACCGCAGCCGCAACGCTGGTTCTGGAAGAAAAATTCAGTCGCGTGGGAATCTGTCCGCCGGAATACCTCGGCAAGCAGCATTTCGAACTGATTATGCAATACCTCAGTGCGCGAAACGTCTGCTTCAAAAAGACAACATCATGAAAGGATAAATAATGAAAGCTCAAATGTTCGCACTGCTAACAGCCTTTTTCTGGGGTGTCGGCGGATATTTCGAAAAAAAAGGCCTGCACATGGGCAACCTCTCACCTCAGATGGGAATAACCATTCGTACATTTATCGCGCTTCTGATTCTGGGAACGGTGAGTTTCCCGCAATGGAAGACTCTACAATACGCCGGAACCAAAGCATTGCTTTACATGGCTATTGGTGGCGGTGTCGCCGCAGGTGCTGCCGGTATGCTCTGCTTCTACATCGCGATAAAAGGCGCACCGCTCGGCAAGGTCATGCCCATTGCTTTCACCTCGCCGCTCTTCGGCGCTATCATGGGTATCCTCTTCAGTGGCGAAGCGGTCACTCTCAAGAAAATCATCGGCATCTGCATGACCGTAGGCGGTATATTCGTACTGACTTTCAGTTGACATGAGAAGATTCGTATCGTTCCTTTTCGCGTTGATTTTGATCTCTGGATGTGCACGTACGCCACGACAAAGGCTATCCACAACCGAAAAGTTGCAAAGCCTCAAGACCAAAGACGGCAAAGACATGCTCAGAAGACGAGAAATCGATGCGTTACGCTCCACGGGCGCGGATTTCGGGACCATCGATTCTCTCCTCTCGATGAAAAACGATCGGGGCGAAAGCCTCTTCAAGCCTTCGGTTGTCGAGTGGTTCCTGCAAAGTGGCGGAACCGTTCGATATGCCGAGAAGCTTGCAGGAGTACGGTACCGGTACGAACGACGATTACAAGGCTATCAGATCGCGAAATTACATGCGCTGGATGTGACAACAAAGGAAGTCGAGTTTTATGCCGGGCTGGACTCTACTCTCTTCTCCGGGCCTGAATTGCTCCATTACATCGAAGCTGGTGGCGACACGCTCTATGCAGGCCAGATGTACCACCTTTTCCGGCAGCATGAATACCATCTACGTGGAATGATCCTTCTCAAACTCGTCGAAAACAGAATCACCGCAGATCAGATCGAACCATTTCTCGAGATCAAGATGAACGCTCCGTTTTATCTCATCGACTACATTCTTGAGGGCGGAACCGTTGAATATGCGAAAGCTTGCGCCGAAAAGACCCGGTCCTTTGAGGACGTTCTGCGCTATTATCGCTGGAAAGTTCCGGTCGAGAACCTCCGTGAATTCGCGGATACTGATCGACCCAACTCGCTCTTTTTGTTCGCAGTAAGCGATTTCAACGGTGAATTCACATCGGATGCAGCTGTGAAACTCTACAACGAGATATGGAAGGCCTACGACACACGCGTGGAAATCATCCACAACGAAATGCAGATCAAGCAGCTCATCGAAGAGACGGGTACGATCGATCTACTGGCCATCTGCGGCCACGGAAGTTCGGAATCGCTGACGCTGGATAGCAGAAAAGAGATTATCTCGAATCTGAACTACTACGAAAAGATGGATATCGATCCGACGGATGTCGAGTTGGAAGAGGCTTTCTCGCTAATGCCAGATGACGGTGTGATCTTTCTGGACGCCTGCGAGACAAGGAAGCCTACCCAATCAGGGCGTAACCTGTTCCGCTTTATCGAATCGATTGCCGGCGGACGACGTGTGATCGGCGCGGAAACGGTTTTCACGCACGATCAGATTATTCTCCGGCAAGCCTATCCGCTCGAAATCGAATTCAGGGAACCTACGCAAAAAGCAGAAGACTTATCGCCATCAGCGCCATCCCTCCAACCAGACCGTAAATAGCCAGATGGTGCTTGCCGTATTCCTCCGCTGTCGGAAGAAGCTGATCTAACGAGATAAATACCATGATACCCGCCACGGACGAGAAGATCAAGCCGAACATCAGATTGTTCATGAACCGCATTAGAAGCAGGTAGCCAATAATTGCACCTACAGGCTCGGCCAGTCCGGACATGAACGACCAGAAGAACGCCTTCTTTTTGCTGCCGGTAGCGTAATAGAGCGGTACTGAAACAGCGATACCCTCTGGAATGTTGTGGATCGCGATCGCGACGGCGATCGTGATACCAAGCGTGGGATCGGCCAGGGCGGCGGTGAAGGTCGCGAGGCCTTCCGGGAAGTTGTGAATCGCGATAGCCAGGGCTGAGAGGAATCCCATGCGCAGAAGCTTCTGCTTCTTTTTCTGCTCGGGATTTATATCCTCCACATGGCGCGTCTCATGCGGGTTCTCGAAATCGGGTACAAGCTTGTCGATCATTGCGACCAGCAGCATGCCGCCGAAGAATCCAGCGACTGTAAGCCAATAGGCTCCTTTCGCCGAGAAATCACAGCTTAATGCAGCACGCGATTTCTGGAAAATCTCAACAAACGAAACATAGAGCATCACACCGGCTGAAAATCCCAACGCGACCGAAAGAAACGACTCGTTGGTCCTTTTGCTGAAAAACGCTATCGCGCTTCCGATACCAGTGGAAAGTCCTGCAAAAATGGTAAGTAGAAGAGCAACCCCTACAGGTTGTGTGAACATAGTATATCCTTGTTTATTTTATCTGACAGTCTAATCGGAGCATGCTTATCGGGCAAGTTTTTCCGCATCACGCTCCCCAGTGCTCGTAGAAGTACTTTCCCAATCCCAGCGTGAAGACAAGCGCGCCGTAGATCGCGTGCTCGAACGCAGTCAAGGCCAGTGAGCCTGATTTACGGTACGTCCGGGTAAACATGTAACCCCCGGCAAAAGAAAACACCAACGCGATCCAGTTATCGTAGATAATATGCAGAAAACAGAACGCTACTATACTCAGGATATCCAGGTACTTACCGAAAATGCGGCGATAGCGTTCGAAGAAGTAAGTACGGTAGATCAGCTCTTGCGGATAGGCCGACAGGATGGGATAGAGCACCATGATCACAACCCACAACCTCAGATTGTGCTTGGGAATCCAGAAGAGAAATTCGCGCTCAAACACGATGGTGTAAGCCGCGAGAAAAAGAGTAACAATGACGATTTTGGGCAGAATGAGTCGTATCTTGAAACCGCGCCTGTTCCAGAATTTGCTGCGATCGAACGATTTGTCGGTGATCAGCATCAAGATGCAATAGACCAGAACCGCGAAAAGCAGGAAGAACTTCGGGAACTTGAAGAGATTCATCCATGCCAGAATCGGCAGCATCACGAAGATGATACCGAACTCGATCCACAACATCAGGCTACGCCTCATGCAGCTCTCCGTAAAACTGGTTTCCGTTCGGGATGACGCGTATCTTCACATCGTTTCCATACTTCGCTTTGAGTCCATCGAGAATCGTTTGCCAGTTGTCAGCGTATTTGAAGTGCAGGGCTTCGACCTCTTCTTGTGGCATATCGGTGAAGAGAATGATATCCCCTTTTTCCATCAGCTTCGCGGTTGCCACGGCGCGGTGTCCGCCGACGGTGATCTCCTGCGGTGGGATCTCAAGTAGCTTCAGAGGATTATCCACCGAGCGTAGAAAGCGCACCATCTCGTCGGATCCTACGCCTTCGTTGCAGGGACTGAACACCACCACCGTGCCGCCGGCCTTCAGCATGGGGAAAGCGTTGTTGAGGCATTTCTGCGTGTGGAACAGGGTGCGATCCTTGGGTTGCCCTCCAGGTGTTATAACAATCACATCGGCAAGGCCGTCGCAGGGGACGCTGTAGTGATCGCGCATAAAGCGAGCGCCGTCGATGAAGGATGCATGGATATCACCGGAGAATATCTTCACGATGCGCTTGTGGTCGTCGAGAATCACGTTGAGGTTGAAATCGACATCCGCCAGGGTGGCGGCTTCGCTCATCTGCAGATGGATGGGGTTGTCGTCCAGACGCGCCAGATCGACTCTTCTGTTTAGCACCATGCTGTGATTTGTACGGATAGTTTCGTAGCCGCTTACGCCGGGCAGGATGCTCTTGCGCCCACCGGAAAAACCAGCCATGTAGTGAGTGTTGATCACACCGGTGGTAATGAGGAAATCGGCATCATAGGCGAGTTTGTTCATGAAAAAAGGATTCTTACCGGCCAGATCGCCCATGTAGACGAGATCATCAGCACGGCAGTCGTTACAGGTGAATGGGAAGCTCTCCACCACCGCGGAACCGTATTGTTTTCGCTTTTGCTCGATAGTCATCGTGGGGTGGGTTCCGTTTGCGATGAGGAACTCGATCGCCTCCGGCTTCACACCGCTATCGATGATGGTCTCGATCAACGGGGGAAGGATCACCGGGTAGGGGCATCCGCGGGTGTGATCGGTAACCACGATTACCAGGCTTTCGATTGGCTTCTGCTTGAGCAGCGTTCGGAGTGAATCGCAACCGGATGGATGCTCAAAGCTCTCCAGCAGTGCTTCTTCGGGATTCTCTATCACCGGGAGTTCGTGCAGTTGGAGAACATCCAGGACGTTTCCTTCATCGATTTCGATGGGATAGGTACGATCTCCGTAAGGCAGTTCGAATCGCATGATTCCTCCTAATGCGCTTCCAGCCAGTTCTCGCCCGAGCTGAAATCGACCAGCAGCGGCACGATTCCCTTAAAAGCTTTCGGTAGTGCGTTTTCCATCAGTTCTCTGATCTGTTTCGTCGCTTCTTCGACCTTGTCTTTCTCGATCTCAAAGACCAACTCGTCGTGAACCTGTATGATCATGGGATATTCGGATAATTTTCGATGGATTTCGATCATGGCGATCTTGATGATGTCGGCAGCACTGCCCTGGATGGGCATGTTGATGGCGACGCGCTCGGCTTCGCTTCGGATACGCTGGTTGGAGCTCCGCAGTCCCGGAAGCTGGAGTCGTCGACCAAGCATGGTCTCCGCATATCCCTTGTCGCGTGCTTTCTTGATCTGCTCGTCGATGAACGCTTTGATGGTGGGGAACTTGGCAAAATAGTTATCGATGAAATCCTGCGCGTCTTTACGGGAGAGGTTCAGTTCACCCGAGAGCCGCGTTGCGCCCATACCGTAAAGGATACCGAAGTTGATCACTTTGGCGTGCTTCCGGTCGTCTGAGGTGACTTCCCCGGGATCTTTCTCGAAGATGATCGCCGCCGTCTGACGGTGGATATCTTCTTGATTGCGGAAAGCGTTGATGAGGCTTTCGTCACCTGACATAATGGCTGCCAGACGTAGCTCGATCTGCGAGTAGTCACCAGCGAGGATGACATTGCCTTTCTTTTCAGGAATGAATGCTTTGCGGATTTCTCTGCCGAGATCGGTACGGCTGGGGATGTTTTGCAGGTTGGGATTGCTGCTGGAAAGCCTGCCGGTGGAGGCGACGGTCTGATTGAAGCTGGAATGGATGCGCCCGGTGCGCGGATTGATCATCTTCGGTAGCGCGGTGGTGTAGGTACTCTCGAGTTTGGTGAGTTGCCGGTATTCGATCAACGTCCGTGCGATATCGTGCTCTTTCGCGAGCTCTTCGAGCACGCTGTTGTCTGTGGAGAAGCCGGTTTTGGTCTTCTTGACCGGCTTGATACCCATCTCGTCGAAAAGCACCTCCGCAAGCTGCTTGGTGGAGTTGATGTTGAACGGTTTACCCGCCACATCGAATATATCCTTCTGCAACTCGGTGATGCGCTGCTGCGTCTTCTTCGATATTTCATCCAGAATTGCGGTGTCGATAAACACGCCATTTTCTTCCATGTCATGGAGCACTTTGATCAGCGGCATCTCGATGTCGAAGAAGAGCTTGTCGAGGCCCATATCCGCCAGGCGTTTGCGGTAAATCTGGAATAACCGTAGCGTGACATAAGCGTCTTCCGCGGCGTAGCGACAGGCGGCTTTGGTGTCCGTCATATCGAAGGTTTCCTGATTCTTGCCGGTTCCGATGAGGTCGCTGATGGGGATCATTTCGTGTCCGAGTTCTCGCTGTGAACAGGCATCGAGGCTGTTACGCATCTCTCCCGGATCGAGCACGTACGCCGCGACCATCGTGTCGAAGTGAATATTCTCCATCTTCCAACCGGCGCGTTTCAGCACATGCATATCGTACTTGATGTTATGGCCGATCAGGCGGCATCCGTTAAGTGCTTTTTTCAGGCTGGAAACGGTCTCGTCGAAATCGAGGTTGTCGGACATACTGTGCGCTACGGGGAGATAGTAGGCCTTGTCATCTTGCCAGCAAAGGGATATCCCCACCAGATCCGCCATCAAGGGATCGGTGCTGGTTGTCTCGGTATCGATCGCCATAAAATCGTCGGCTGGAATCTGTTTCAGTAGGTCTTGGAACTTTTCGGGGGTGTCGATCAGGATCGGTTCGAACGTCACGCCACCTTCCTGCTTCTGTTCCGGTTCTTCGCCGAATAGATCAAGTTCCTGCTGCCCGGAAACCTTCTTCAGAATCGATTTCAGCTCGAATTCCTGGAAAAATGGGATCGCCTTATCGATATCGCTGCGACGAAAGGTTAGTTTCTTCGGATCGATTTCGATATCCACATCGCGAACCATACGAGCCAGCTTCTGCGAGAGGAAGGCATTGTCGCGATTTTCTTCCAGCTTTGCCTTGGTTCCATTGGGAGTAACCTGATCGATCTGCTCATAGATGTTCTCGAGAGTGCCGAAATCGTTCAGCAACTTGGCTGCGCCTTTCTTGCCGATTCCCTTTACGCCTGGAATGTTGTCCGCCGTATCGCCGACCAGCGCCAGATAATCAACGAACTGCTCCGGCGTTACGCCGTACTTCTCCACGATCTCTTCACGTCGCTGTGTCTCGTTCTTGAAGGGATCGTACATCTCGATAGTGTCGTCCACAAGCTGCGCGTAGTCCTTATCGCCGGTGACCAGCACGATTTCGAATTCATCACGGCATTTCTCGGCGATGGTCGCGATCACGTCGTCCGCTTCGAATCCGACCTTGGTACAGGTGGTCAGACCAACGGTGTCGAAGAATTCGCGAATTGGCTGGATCTGCTGCACGAGGTCGTCAGGCATTTCGGGACGGTTCGCCTTGTAGTTTACGTCCAGTTCGTGCCGGAAAGTCTTTTCTTTGAGGTCGAAAGAGATGGCGATGTTGTCGGTTTCGAAGGTCTCGAGCAGCTTGAAGAAGGTGTTGACGGTGCCGAATATAGCGCTCGTGTTAAGTCCCTTGCTGTTGATGAGCGGACGGTTGATGAACGCGTAATATGTTCGGTAGATGATGGCGGTCCCGTCGATCAGGATCAGTTTTGGCTTCATGGTGGCTCCCTGAAAAAAAAGGCGATTCCTCATTGTGGAACCGCCCGAAGTTTGTTCTATGGTTGCGCTATTTGGCAATGACCTGTATAACGATGGTCACCAGCAGCGCAATGATGATGATGTTGCTCCAGAGCAGGCGGTTTTTGAGGTCGTCAAGTGCTTTTCGATTGTCGCTGACTTTGGTCTCGAGTTTGAGGATGAGATGTTCGACGGTGGAGAACTGCTCGGCAACGCCGGTCGCTTTTTTCAGGTTGCGATTCATCTCAAAATCTTTGATCACATGTTTGACCAGATCGAAGATCATGCTTACGATCTGAGCTACCCAGGCGTTGGCTGCCGGTACAACGTTCTTCTTATCCTTCTTTCTCATAGAATGACCTCACTTGTTGGTTAGAACTTGAAACCGATACCCACGTGGTGTGTATCATCCAGCACGCTATGTGTCTGGTAGGCGTATTCGACCAGCACGTTATGCACTTCGATGCCTACACCCGCGCTATACATGGTGGGGTCGTCCTGAACACCCATGCGGATGGAGAGAATGTCGAAGAGCTTTGCTTCGACGCCGGCATGGATCTCAGTTGTGCTCTCGCCGGTATCGGATGGCGTGTTGAATGTCTTTTTCACATCCAGCGTGGTGGTCACGCCGGTGTAGGGAATATAAGCGATACCGAGCGTCATTTCAGACGGCAGTTCATAGTCGTCGTCCTCGCCAACGCGCGGGTTGTTGATGTTTGTAACGGCAAACGCCAGCCGGGTTCTGGTGTGCAGAACGGCGGTTGCGCCCAGGTTGATGCCGAACGCAGAGCGGTTGCTGAAACGGTCGATGGCGATGTTGTACAGGTTCGCAGTGTAGCCGATGTAGAGCTGCGAGTGGATATCTTCAACGAGTGCGAATGAATGGCCCAGCATGAAGGTCTTTTCGCTCATGAGGGTCTCACCTTCGTAGTCAACGTCCAGGCCCGTATATCCGAATCCTATGCGGCCGAAAGACTTCGGGAGGTCGTAGGATGCGTCGAAGACGGTCAGCACTTGGAAATCGTTGCTGAAGATCTTCGTGTAACCGGCTTTTACCTGGTTGGTACCAAGCATCAGCCCGGCAGGATTATAAAAGATCGCATCTGCGTCATCTGAGATGGCACAGTAGGTTCCGCCCATAGCGCGTGCTCTTGCCGAGGGTTCGTATTCGTCGAAGATACCGTGAAGCCCCGGGATAATCGTGATGATGATGGCAATGATTCCAATGACATTCCTGATTCTCATGTCGAACCCCTATTTGAGCGGTGCGCCGATAATGATGGGCGCTTTCGCGGTTTTCTTGTTGCCGGTGTCGGTTTCGGTAACTTCAAGATGCACGATGTAAAGACCGAGCGGCAGTATGTTACGGGCGCGGTTCTTGCCGTCCCATTCATAGCGGTTGATACCATCTTCGTCGGTGATGATGAAATTTTTCGCTGTGTGAACCAGTCTTCCAGACGAGCTGTAGATGCGAAGGAGAGCTTTGTCGCCCTGCTTCGAGTAGAAGTCGATGGGGATGGTCTCACCCGCGTATGGGTTGAACGGTGTGGGCGGAATCTTGAGGATCGCTTTGTGCGAAGTGACTGGGTATGTGTATTCCACCAGCATTTCCTCGTAGCCCGGGTAATCCCAGGTCGAGTAGCCGCTTATGTCGTACGCGACGGCCCGTGCGAATACGGTTGTTCCCGAGGATTTTCCCGGGATAACACCGTAGTAGCGGGTCGAATCGGTATAGGTGGTATCGCGAACAAGCTCAGCGGTATGAGTCTTGGAGTCGTAGTCGAGCTGGTACTCGATGAAAATCTGATCCAGCGTTCCGTCCGTATCCCATATATTCGCGCCGAATTCGAGGTCTTCACCCGGCTCGGGGATATTCAGGAATTCCATGTCATACAAGATCGGTGCTCTGGGAGCGATGACAATTTCGATTTCCTCGGAGTTAACCAGGTTTTCGTCATCGTCCCGGGCAAAGATCTGGAAGACGTAGTCTTCGATCTGTTCGGTATAGTCGGTAACAGGAGGCAGTTCGCCTTCATACCAGTCGTTGTCGTCGGAATCCAGTACAAGGGTGTGTTCGAGACTGGAATCGCTTTTAAGACCGAACATAAGATAGACTTCATCGATTTCGCCGAGATCATCCACGACATTTACGCGGACTGTGATCGGTTCGTCGTTGAAGGGATAGTCGATGAAACTATAGCTTTCGGTGTAATCCGAATAGAATTCGAAATCGTTGATGAACGGAACACCGGTATAGACCGTGATCGGCATCATTTCGCTCTGCATGACAGCGGTACCCGCAGCGTTCATCCCGACATACACAAATACGTAGTTATCGGATTGTTCGCTCAGCGAATTGAGCGGCGGTACAGTTCCCTGGAAAGCGCGGTTTGCACCTTCGATCGGAGTCATCGTCAGCGGATGAAATTGCAAATCACTCTGAAGCGCGTAGCGAAGCTGGATGGATGTGATGGTTTCAGGCCAATCCACATGAAGCTTCACCGTGATGTCGTCTTCAGCGAAGATTGTTTCCGGTGAAATGATGGTGGTGAACGGCGTGAAATCTTCGTAGTAGGCCGGAAGCAACTGCGCTGCGTTGTTGTATGAGCTCAGCACGCCTTTGCCAATGATCCAGTTACCTATCGCGATATCAGGATCGACATCGCAAGAATCCCAGAGACGTAAAACCATCTCATATCCGTCAGTACCTTCGAGCGTGACATTCAAGCCGCCGCCAGCGCTGTAGGAATCTGTAACCAGGCCGTAGAACCAGGTCATGGTACCTTCCCAGAGGCTGAAGTTATCCAGCTCATCCCGGGTCAGGTCGGTAATCGGCATCAGATTTCCTGTCGAGATAACGTCGTAGCTGAAATCGGTGATTTCGGTTGAACCATTATATTCTTCGACAGTACCGGTGATCTGAAGTCTGTTTCCGCGTACGAAGTCACGTTCATAGGCATTGGTGATATCGTAATCGAATACCTGAAGTCCCTTGCCGGACTCATCCTGAACGTATGCTTGCAGGCGCGTATCGTAAGTTTTCCCGGCACCGATTGTGACCACAGCTTCGATGGTCACTTCTTCGCCGTTATAGTCACTTATGTTTTCCTGAATTTCGGCGATCGTCGTGATCTCCTGTGCCAGCATCATCAGCGGCACTACGATCAGCAACGTCATCAATATTTTCTTCATTACTCCTCCCCGGAACGGGTCATAATCTTTTTTTCCAAAAACAAGATATATATCATATACATACATATCGCTATCACGATCGAGCTATCGGCCACGTTGAACACCGGCCACCGTTCCATAATGAAATCGGGGAAATCGCTGTCCAGAAAATCCGTCACCTTACCGAAAATAATACGGTCGATCAAGTTGCCGATCGCGCCGCCAAGGATCATTGCCAGGCAGACTTTTGGAATCACCTGCTCCTGCTTGATCAGCAGGTACACAATCAATCCCACCGCAACGATTCCAACGCCCGTCAGAATCCAGCGGTCAACCAGGAGTGAACCGGTGGACATGCTGAACGCTGCGCCGGTATTGGTTACATAGCGCAGACGGAAGTAATTCCCCAGAACCGGTATGGTCTGATATAGCTGCATGGTGGATCGGACGATGATCTTGCTGAGTTGATCCCAGAAAACCACCAGACCGGTAATTACGAAGTAGGCCCAGAGCTTCATCTTCCGTTCTTTCTCTTTTCTTCTTTGGATTTACATTCGATACAGCTCTTGGCCCAGGGGATAATCTTGAGCCGAGCTGGAGGAATCTCGCAGCCGCAGATCTCGCAGATACCGTATGTGCGCTCATAGATGCGCTTGAGGGCCTGATTGATGTTTTTGAGCTTTTCCTGCTCTTTTTCGAGCAGATATGTCTCTTTCTCGTACTGGCCTGTATCGGTTCCCTGGTCTGCCTGATGGTAGGCAAAAGATGATGAATCGCCGGATCCGTCTTTGATTCCCCGTTTCTGCTTGTCGTTGATTTCTCCGATAATACGGAGTGTCTCTTCCTTTTCCTGATGCAAAATCTCTTCGTATTCTTTCAGCTTCTCGTTACTCAGACTTTTAGCCGCCATGACATTCCTTTCTCAATCCATTTGGGAAATCATACCCTTTATCAGGGTCTTCAGGTTGTCGGCAGCCTCAGCGGCATGCTGACGAATTTCTTCCTGCGAGTGCGATTTGGCATGGAAGATATTGCCGTAGTTGGTTACGATAGAGATCCCCATGATCTTCAGGCCGCACTGTACGCCGACGATAACCTCGGGTACGGTGGACATTCCGACCAGGTCAGCGCCAAGGCGTGACAGCATCCTGCATTCGGCTGCCGTCTCCAGGCTTGGGCCGCTCATCGCAGCATAAACTCCCTGATGGACTTTAATTTTATTCTTTTCCGCGATCGTTTTCGCGGTTTCTATCATTTCAAGGTTATAGGGTTCGTGCAGGCTCGGGAACCGCTCTCCGGGGATCTGTTCCGGTGAGCCAATCAATGGGTTGGTTCCCATCATGTTGATGTGGTCGCTGAGCAGAACGATCGAGCCGGGGCTCATCGTTTCGTTCAGACTTCCCGCTGCGTTTGTGATGATCAGATTCTGTACACCCAGCGCTTGCAGAACGCGGATGGGATAGGTTATCTGCGTCATCGGATAGCCTTCGTAGTAATGCAGCCGCCCCTGCATGAACAGGACATCTTTGCCTTCGATACTGGTGAAGACCATTCTGCCCTTATGCGAGGGTGCTGTGGATCGCGCGAAACCAGGGATATTCCCGTACGGGATATCGGCGATAATGGCTCCTGAATCGGCTAAATCGTTCAGGCCAGTTCCGAGGATTACAGCGAGTACCGGATTACTACGAACTTTCGTCTTGAGATATTGGATTGATTCCTGTATTTTGTTGTTCATCTTTCTTCTCTGTTTCTGGGGTATAGCGCACCTTTTTGGCTCGTTCGAAATGCTGATCCATTTCGTCTTCCATTTCCTTGTTCAGGACGGTGCTCTTGGTGATTTTATCGAGAATGTCTTCCAGCTCCGCTTTGTACTGCGAAAGGAATTCTTTCTTCTCGACCTTGATTTCTTTGTACTTGCGATCGAGCACTTCCAGGTAGCGGTGTGCTTCCTCGATCGTCTTCTTCGCTTCAAGCTCCGCGTTGCGCAGAATGCGCTCTGCGTCTTTCTTGGCAGCGGCGATGATCTCGGTCTTGGTTTGCTCGGCGATGATCAAAGTGCGGCTGATGAGGTCTTCCGTAGCTCTTGGTTTCTCTTCAAGGATGGGCTGCGGCTTGGGAGCAGGAGTTGGCATGGGTGTCGGACGCGGCTCTTCCTGTACCTCAGGCGCTCTCCTCTCGACTCGGGAAGCCTGTGCCATAAGGTCTTCCATTTGTGCAGAAACGATCTCCAGAAATTCGCGGACTTCTTCCTTCTTGTAGCCGGCAAGTCCGGTGGGAAATTCCTTGTGTCGGATATCCACAGGGGTTAACTCCAGTTTTTCCATACTACCTCCCAAAGGCATTGTTAAAATCGAACGACTCCGCTGAACAGCATGTTACGCAGAAACTGGATAATCAGAATGATCACCAGTGGCGAGAAGTCGATACCAATATTTGGAATGAGCCGAAATAGCGTCTCGCGTATCGGACGCATAATGGGCTCGGTTATTCTGATCAGAAACCGATAGAGCTGGTTGTTCGGGTTTGGCGAAAACCACGAGATCAACGCTCTCGCGATAATGACAACCTCATACAGAAATAGGATTCTGTCAACGATCCCCGCTATCATCCCATACCTCATGGCAGTTGCGGCAGCGTGCTTCGTAGATATTATCAGCACCAACCACTATCTGCTCTTTATCATGGCTCAAGCGCTGCGTTCTACCGGCGGGATTCCCGCACTTGACGCAGATTGCCTGAAGCTTGGTTACATAATCGGCTATCGCCAGCAAATGCGGCATCGGGCCAAATGGCTTGCCGCGATAATCCATATCCAAACCAGCCAAAATAACCCGCTTCCCATGATCGGCGAGTTCGGCTACCAGCTTGATAACGTCTTCATCGAAGAACTGTACCTCGTCGATCGCGATCACCTGCGAATCGTCCTGAAGCAGACTGCGAATCTCGGCGGTGTCCGTAACGAGTTCCGACGGCAGTTTCATCTGGCTATGCGAAACCACGTATTCGTCTGCGTAACGGTTATCCAGTGACGGCTTGAAGACTTGGACTTTTTGCCGGGCGTACTGGGTTCGACGTACCCTGCGGATAAGCTCTTCGGACTTGCCGCTGAACATTCCTCCGCAGATAATTTCAATCCAACCCGTTTTTTGTGTAATGATGTTCATATTCAAATTACTCCGCCGACATTTATCGTTCGTCAAGTCGATGTGTCAATTTATTTTCGGTGCATGTCGCAGCACAAACAGCCCAAGCATGATTTTCATTATTCGTGGGTTCAGGGTAAATCTTATCAAGGTCAAAATATACTTGACATGGTAACGTGGTGATTATCTTCCTTTATTCAAGAATGGAGGCGTTATGCTGATAACATTGATTGAAGTGGCGCAGCTGACGGTCAACGATAAGAACTACTTCTGGGGTCTGCTGCCTGGTAAACAATTCATTCATATGGAAGATTCCAAAGAACTGCGCGAGCTGATCGCGAAAAAGGATTCTCGCACAGTACTCTTCAACATCTTTGATGTCCCGATCGAGATCAAGACCTGGCGGCTCGGTAAAAAGGCCGGTCATGTGATTCCTACGGACAGGATACTGAACTTCGCGAAGATCCTCGTTCTGGACCATAAGAGTTGCTATGCTGTGTGGGAGAAGTATCTCGATTCGCTTCCATCCGTCTATGATGCCGGGTGGTTTTATCAGTCCGATCCCGAGGCATTCTATCGCTATGTGTTCTCCATGATCTACGAAAACTGGCACGAATCAAACTACAAGCATATCGATGTCAAGCTAAAGGGGATTCTGGAGGAATTGACCATTGGGACAGATCGCAAGGTATCTTCAACCAGCTTCAAAAAATGGTTAAAGAGCAGTAAGTTTTTCTATCCGCGCGTTGTAGGAGATAAGTATCATATCAATTCAGAGCTGATGCGCAACCTGCAAGAAGGGCAGAGAGTAAATCTGATCCTGGAATCGTTTAATGACTACGATGATTTTGCGGTGGGTGTCTATCTTGAGAACGGCAAGCAGCTTGGCTATTTCCGACGTCCGGTTGCGAGAGTGTTATACAAGCGTTTGAGTAAGGAGGCCTATTCGGCGAAAATTCATTTTGTCGATATTGAGGCCGGAAACAACAATCGCATCATCGTTGAGGTCAGGTTCGACTAAATCGTTCCCGAATCGACATGCAAGTTCTGGCCGGTCACCGAGCTGGAACGGTCGGAAAGCAGAAATTCTACCATTGCGGCGACAGATTCTTTGCTGGTCTCTCTCTGCAATGCAGTACGGCGGTAAATTTTCGCTCGTGTCTCTTCACCCAATTCACGGTTCATCTCTGTTTCCATGAATCCTGCGACAACGCAATTGGAGCGTATTCCACGGCTGCCCCATTCCCGGGCGGTATTCTTGGAGAAAGCCTCCAGCGCTCCCTTGGTGGATGCATACATGGCCAGTCCCTTGTAACCGGTATGGACGCTGATGGACGAGATATGCACGATGCTGCCGGCGACACGGTGAAACAGCATATTGCGGATCGCGTGGCGCGTTAGGAACATCGGTGCGTATACGTTAACGCGAAACATCTTTTCCAGGGGCTCCATTCTGAGGTTGGTCACGATATCGTCGTAGGCCATGGCTGCGTTGTTGACCAGCCCGTGGATCGGCGTTTCCAGATCGATGAACTTCTCGAAGATGTCCTTCGATTCTTCCGCGTGCAGGAGGTCGAACCGGAACAGCTTCAGGTTTTCGGGATGCACCTTGCGCAGGGCTTCCAGATCGTCCGGAATGGAGCGACTAATTCCGTACACACGGTAGCCGTTCTCCAGCAGGTAACGAGCGGTCTCGAGCCCGAGTCCGCGAGAAATACCGGTCAGAAGGATGCTTTTCATGTTCGCCTCAATTTACCAGTTACGGTAGTTTCAAGATTATCGGTGAATTCGATCATACGCGGTATGCTGAAATCAGGCAATGATTTTTCAAGAAAAGCCCGGATATCGCGTACGGTTGGGTGTGGCTGGAAAGCCTCGATCCGGCAACATAAGATATTCCCGGTGATGCGGTTCTGCTTGCCGTAAACCTGCGCGTTGCGCACTGCCGGATGCTTTCTGAGCGCATCTTCCACATCGTGCGGATTGACCTTGAATCCGCCCACATTGATCATCTCATTGTTGCGGTGTCTAAACCGGAATCGTTCCGGGTCGTTCGGGTCGATCTCCACGATATCACCGCTCCGATACCAGTTGCCATCCAGCTCGATCGCATCTGAATCCCCCATCAAACAGCGATGTATCAGAAGTTCTTTGCCTTCGATACGAATTTTCCCGCTGAGCTCCGGCCTTACCCGGAACCAGCTTCCTTCCGCATTCAGCAATGTCCCTGCCTCGGTGGAAGCGTAGATATTGGTGAACTTCGCATTGGGAAAAACCTTTTCGAGCGCTCCCAATAGTCCGTCGTCCAGCTTTTCACCCCCGAAGGTAATGCGCCTGACATTGGGAAATGCCTGGTCGCAAGGCAATAACATACGGTAGAAAGTTGGGGTCGCGGAGATGTGGGTGATGCCATCCGTTTCAATACGATCAAGGATTTTCTCACGTGGAAGCATGAAGAGCTCGACCAACGGATTGCCGTTCAGCACTGCCTGAAAGAACACTTGCAAACCCGCGATATGTCGTGCGCTGTATGCGAATCCCCATATATCGTCTCGGTGTCGCTCGTTTATTGATGCGGTTCGAATCAACGTCTCGAGCCGATGTGAAATCCGCTTCGGGATGCCGGTTGTGCCGGATGTGAAAAGCTCGATACGCCAGTTCAACGCGGATCGGATGCGACGCAGGAAGTCGTCCATCGATTCGATCGGCGGAAAGTTGTACTGCTGCGGAATTGATGAGCGATCGTGCTGCGATTCATCGGGCAGAATGACAGGTTTGTCCGCCAGAAGCGAGATCAGGATCGTGCGGAAGATCGCATAGAGGTCTTCGTCCGACCACACCGGGTTGCGGTTGATATCTTCAAACAGCTCGCCGTAGGTGATGCGGCGGTCGATTGTGCGTAAAAAAAGCTGGTTCATGACTCCAGTTTATCGAGGATTTCGCCGATGGTTGCGACTAGCGAGTCCTCGAACACATCGATGCCGAATTCGTTTTCGATGCGCACGGTGAGTTCCGCCAGGTCGAGCGAATCGAGCCCAACATCGGTGCGCAGATTCATGTTACGATCAAGGGTTTCCATCGGGGCGAGGCCTTTGTTCTCGCGCACGGTGTTGACGCATGTCAGTAAGCGTTCGTTCATGTTATACCTTTTCAAGTTCTTTTTCGAGTTCAAGGATTCGTTTGCTGCGCCGGAGACAGACAGCCATTACCGGGTTGCCTCGATAGACGGTCCAGGGTTCCGTTTTGCCTTGAAGCAGCGATTGAGCGCCGAAGGTGCATCCGGTTTCGATGACCGATCCCGGCAGGATGACCGTTCCCACGCCGAGAAGCGCGTGCTTCTTTACAACGATGGGGGCATGCTCGACGTTACGGAATTCCCGCGGTACCATGGGATTGGTGAGCGAGGTCCCCAGCACGTAGTCTTCGGACTCGGTATAGAGCGAGCAGCGCGAGGAGAGCCCGGAGAAGTCCTCCATCGTGATGCCGGCTTTGCCCTGCAAGAGGCAGTACGGTGCTATGTGGATATAACTGCCCAGTGTGATGGTTCCGCCCAGGATGCAGAAATCGTCGATGCGAACATGGTTGCCGATCGAGAGCAACTCCGGGTTGTAGAGTCTGGCAAAACGCGATATCAGGACGTTCTCGCCATACGATTTCAATCCCAGCTTCGCCAGTTCGTCCCTGCTGTAGAATGATGCTTCCATCGTTCCTCCAGTGTTTGATTCGTATGATTCATGGTTACCGTATGATTCGTCAATCGATTTCTTTCGAGTGCGTTATTTCCAGAAAGCGATCCTTCTGCCTGAGCAATAATTATCTTGACATAACCCAATAATCATTGTTGTTAATAAGTGTGTCGATTGAAGTTGTGTTTCATCCGGTAAACAATGATCCTTGGGAGGGTTTATGGATCTGAAGAGACTGATACTCACGGCAATTCTTCTTATCACCATCACGATCTCGTTCGCGCAAGCTATGCTATGGCAAGATAATGGTATTCCAATAAAAAAGTCCAGCCGCGTAAGGTGGTTTGGGAGTAGCGACCTGCTTACCGACGGAAGTGTAATTGCGATATGGGAAGGAACTACGGAAAACGGAATGGGCATTCTTGCGCAACGCTATAACAGCATGGGTGAGGCAATCTGGGATTCACCGGTTCAGGTATTTCCATCTTTGGGATACTACGCGACTCCTTATGTAGGAGCAACATCCGATGGTGGTTTCATTGTTGTGTGTAGCGCATCCGATAATTACTATCCCGATTTGCAGTGCATGAAATACGATGCCGATGGAAATGCAATATGGGATGATTTTATAACCGTCTGTGAAAGCTACGCAGTAGTTCTCTATAATGTCGCGATTCAGGCCGACCCTGATGGTGGAGCGTATATCGTATGGCTCGATGATCGGGATGATTGGGATATCCGTGTGAACCATGTTGATGCCGGGGGCAATCAGTGGGGTGACGACGGGATCGTTGTCATGCCCGGCACGAATGCTTTTTGCGATTCCAATGTTTGCAGTGATGGGGAGGGTGGAATCCTCGTGATCGGTGAGAACTGGCTTCTGGATACCAATACCCGGGAGTTGCAGTGCGCTCGCGTGTTACCGGATGGGAGCGTTGCATGGTTAACATGGCTCGACGAATGGCACCAGTATATCTCGCCCACGGTTGTTCATCCGGATAGCGAAAGCGTAGTGGTTCTCTTTGGGCGCAGTTTCGCGGCGAACAATCAGATGTGTTACACTCGCCTCGATATGGACGGAGCGCTGATCCTTGACTCGCCGGTGGAAATCGGTGATTATCTTGGTGATGTCGCCGATCATCAAAAAGCATACGATGCGGAAGGGAATGTCTACGTGATGTGGTGCCAGGGGATTTGGCGTGAAGCGAGGATATGCGTTCATAAGATATCGCCAGACGACCAGTTTTTGTGGGGAGATGAAGGCCTCGAGGTTGAAACGGGTATGATGTCGATCTATGATATGATGCTCGATGTGACGCCGGACGATGATATCCTGGTGCTCTGGAATCAGTTGCTCACGAGAGATACTTTTACCAAGACTCAGCTATACAACACCGATGGAGAATCGCTTTGGTCTGAGGGTGGCGAGGTTATTCTGGAAAACTCACCGCTTTACTTATATGTTACCAGGCATTGTACTCCGGATGCAATTATTTATATGGGAACCGGTTACAGTGAGCAGCAACAAAGCGTGTATCAGCAGGTTCAAACGTATGATGGTGCGACCCTTTATGACACTGCCGGAACAGTACTTATTCAAGGTCATGAAGGCTACAGCCGGCACCTGCAAGCCGGTTCGGTCGACAATCGTCTGAAGGTGCTGTGGTACGATTACGCTGGTGTGTTTTACGACGAAGGCTTGGGCTCATTCTTTCAGATGCTCGACGAGAATGGTGTCGCCTCTTTCGATGAAAGCATGCAGCTCTTCAGCGATGTGGGTCCTAACGTATTTGTGATTGGAAGCTGTTGCCTCGAGGACGGAACAACGGCACTGTGCTGGAAAGATACCGTATACCCTTCGGAACTGCATTTCTGCGCAATTGATGACAACGGATCGATCGTGTAGGAGCAGGAGCTTACCTCCGATGGGTCGTTTTACTACGAGCAATGCAAGCTGCAACCCGTGGGAGATGGGCTCATCACCACATGGGTGGAAGAGACGGGAACCACCAATTCGCTGAAGGTTCAGAAGATTGTGAACGGGCAGTTTGCATGGGATGAACCATCGCTTATCGTGTCGGATTCCCCCGATTCATTGGGGGTGAATGCATACCGCGAGGGATACCTGATCTGGGTATGCAACCGGACAGACCTCTATGCCACCAAGCTTGATCCGGACGGCAATATGACCAATGGCTGGGCCGAAGGCGGCAATCTCATCGCAGAGACGAACGGGAAAAACAAGTATTCAATAAATAGCATGAGGCTCAACGGCGATCTGGTGCTTGCATGGGAGGATTACTCCATGCCCTCGTATTCATTACGAATCCAAATTGTGCACAACGACAGCAGCACGGAATGGGATTACGGCTACCTTGTGCCCGGTACGGGCTCTTACCTTTCCTATTTGAACATGTATTATGTGGATGGATACCTGTATTTCATCTGGAAGGAATCAACCTCGGAAGTCCCCACGACGCTGTACATGCAGAAATACGATCTGGCGTGCAATCCCTTCTGGGATGAACCGCTGACGATCATTTCAGCCGACATCTCCTGGTCCGACCTGAGGTTTGCCCAGACCAGCGTTGGATTTCTGATTGGCTATCGGCTTTACACCCCGGATAATGAGGGCTTCTTTCCTGATGACGATCTGTATCTCCAGCACCTGAACTACGATGGGACGCTGTGGGATGAGCCGATGGTTATTTGCGATATGGACTATATCGCATCTTCGCTGAATATTGTCCCGGCAGGAGGCAATCGTTTCTATCTAACCTGGTTGGATTCGCGTCAGGGGTGCGAAGAGATGGGATTCACCTATTACCCGTATTACGATGTATATGCGCAGCTCTTCGATCTCGAAGTTGTGGATAATGATAACGATTCTGCCGCACCATGCCCATTCAGGCTGATTGGCAATTCGCCCAACCCATTCAATCCTCAGACAACCATCGAGTATTCGCTCGCGACGAAATCGGATGTGGAAATCTGCATCTACAATGTGCGCGGTCAGAGAGTGAAGAAGCTGCTTTCGGAAACCATCCCGCAAGGGCATCACAAAGTTGTTTGGGACGGATGTTCCGATACGGGGAATGATGTAGCTTCGGGTGTCTATTTCTACAGGATGAAAGTGGATGGCAATACGGTCGGTGTCCGCAAAATGCTGTTGTTGAAATAAACTGTCCCTCTTTCGGTAAACGATTGAAAGAAACGATCCCGGAGATACCGGATGTTGCTAAAAAAAATAAGAATATGCCCGAGTTAATCCTTGAAACGCTTAGAGTTGATGTTTTATATAAAAAAGTAAGACTGCAAATTCTAAATACGATCTATAGCCCATAAATAAAATTGACATTTAAATTTACTCATGTTTAATGCCATCGTGAAGAAATGTTTTCATTATTGGAGGTATCATGCAGTTAAAGAATAACTCCTTCGGGACTTATGGATTTCTTTTCACGTTTATTCTCTTGCTTGTTAGTTGCGCTGGGATGAGAGAGTCCGTTATCCTTGCCCAGCTTCCTGCAAATTTTACGATTACGTTTGCAAATTTACATCAATACGATACAAATGCACCCAGCAGGCTTGAAACCGCTAGGTTAGGTATAAAATCGATAGAACGTAGGGACTCTGTATATTATTTCGATATGTTTAGCATAAGCAATATTCAAACATATCAGCATGAAGATTTTGATGTACAGGGAAACCGTACCTATAGTGAGCTCAAACGTTTGATTAGTCCTATGAATGGATTGTATGGAACATACTCGTACCGAGATAGTTTTGACGATACCTTGATGATTGGACGGGATATCTTTGTTCACAAACCATCTGGAACAGAAGAATTTGCACGGGAAAACAAATATCGATATAATGATGCAGGCAATCTGCTTGAAGAGGTGTCATTGGCAAAAGGGAATAGCGTTCCCAAGGGTACAAGAAAGTACAATAAAACAATGAATGAGCTGACTCAGATATTGTTACCTGAATTCTCTAAGGTGTTCGAAATGGATGATACAACTGCCTCGATTTGTCGGTTCTACTATAATGACGCTAATAAGGATGCTCTATTCAGTTTATCCGTGGATATGGATGAGAATCAGATAATTGTTCTGAGTTTCATCAAGGGAAACATAGTCTTCGAAGAATTGATAAGTCCGGAAAGAAGAGAACGTATTATAAGCAAATATAGTGATGGGCATGTTGCGGAGAGGATTACGTATAAGCCAGAGATAAGCGACTCAACTGTTTATTGCATGATGGACGGAAAACTGGAGATTGCGGGGAAACGTGGCGAACCAAAGGAAAAAATGATTGAATGGTGGGTTGCAGAGTGGGAGTTCTGGCTCAATGATTTAGCTTCTAAGGCCCCAAGGGTTACGAATTCGAAAATAGATAATCTCGCAAATGTTGATTTGCTCGGTTCGGTTGTATCAAAAGAGATTTTCACCTACAATAGTGATGGTGACATTTCTAGTATGGAAAAAATCAACGAAGAAGGTACTATAATACTTACTCTTCAGTATGCTTACAATGATGAAGGGCTTATTTCAAAATTTCAAGCTTTGGGGCCATACTCTAGTGTATCTGATTTCAATACAGGCGATGGGGAATTCTACCGCAAACCCTGCGAAATGTCTTTCCAATACGATGAATCAGGTCAATTGAAATCTCGCGTTGTAACACGAGATTTCACGGATATAAGGGAAAAAAATATCGATGAGTACTTGTATGATTACTATGAGAATGGGTTGAACAAGCAAGTGCTTTTAAAGAAGAATGGTAAGCTCTACAAAAAAGCAGTCTGGACATATGAGTATTTCTAATATGGCCATCCAATAGCAAAGAAAGACGGTAGAGGCGGTAACGCCTCTACCGTCTTTTGTCTTTTTTTTACTTATTCTCGGCCTTTTTGTTCGTTGATTTCCTTCTTTGCGGAACGAATCGCACGCGTTTCCCGTCCATCGTCCAGGACAGCGGTAACGATATAGCGATAGCCTGCTGCACCGGTCATGGCGTCGGCATAGCTTGTGTTTGATGTCGATGCGAGGAAGAATGCGCCATCGACAGCCGGCTCAACCCCGATATCGCTACGGTAGATGTTGTAGTAGCTGACAGTGATTGGCGAACCATTGATGTCGGTTGTAACAGGCTCCCAAGAGAGATTGCAAATACCAGGTGTTGAGTTGATGGACAGCCCGGTTACTGCGGAAGGATCCGCATAAGCTGTTACAACATGCAGTGTCACCGGTACGATGATGGGATTGTGAGCAGGATCGTTCGTGGTAATCAATAGCTCGCACTCATAGGTTCCCAGTTCGAGGTCTTCGGCGTTTGCGGTAAGCGAAATTGTCTGGCTACCGTCTTGTTCAACCAGCCCACTTTCCGGGCTTACTTCTAGCCAGGAGAGGCCTGTGGATATCTTGATCGCGAGTCCTTCTTCTGCATAGGATTCATTGAAAGCGATCAGGAGGCCGTCGGTGCCATTAGCATTTTCGATTCCGATTGTCGCCGAAGTGATGGTCCCTTGCAGATAGTCGTATTGGAAGATAATTGTTCCATTCTCGTACAGGATTGCCTGGAACGAATAGGTTCCGGGATACGTACTTCCGTAATGTGGCACCATCTCGAACGAAACGATGAACCTGCCAAGAGCGGAGTCATGGTAGTAATATGTGTTTCCGCTGTTTTGCGGACTGAGGTCGTCGTAGAAAGGCGCGATGAAGTTATTTGGATTATCCGTAGTTGGAATCGAGATGTTGGTCCACTGCGAAGCGCCGGATCCGTCGAACGAGAGGAATCCATTCGAGCAAACCTGAACGCTGCTGTACGTGGATTCGTAGAAGGGGAAATCGAACCCGATACTGACCGATGATGACATTACATCGTCGCCCGTGAAATTGATCTCGGTTCCGACATCTGATATATCGACCCAGTCGTACACAGGTCCAGCCGGTTCGGAGCTGTCGATCCATTCGTAGCCGAAAGTTCCGTCTTCGCCGTAGTCACGGGATTCCAGATAGTTCGCATAAATGCTGTAAAAGAGATCTGCTTCACCGGTGTTGCTGATGGATATCTGATTTTCCGTGGTTTCACCAGGCATCACATAGAGATCGATCTGGCTCGGATATACGCTAGCGGAAGGTGGTCCCTGGATTTCACCCTGTCCGGTGGTGATATATAGCGCCATGCCATTCGAGAGGGTATGACAGGCATCGGGATATTCATTGTTGAAGGTATATTCCAGGCCGATCGTTTCATCGCCATTCTCGATACCGATGGTGCAATATTCGCCGTGTGTATGGGATCCACCTTGATCGACGTTATTGAATACGTTGTACTGGAATTTTATGGGAGAATCCCCTGTTGGCGTGTTATGGAAGCTCGCGTCGTAAAGAATCGCTTGGAAGGTTTCTGTTGCACCGTTGTAGCGATTCGACATATGAGACCACTCGACGACGTAGTAGTGCTCCGTCGAATTGTAATACGTCAGGACATCGCTGGATGTACCCAATGCGAGGTCGTCCCAGAATGGCGCGATCATGTTGGTAGGGCCGAGAGGGCCAGGTAAGCGATAGTTACGGAAGGTTATCTGCTCGGTTGCTCCGCAGCTAATCCATCCGTTTGAGCAGACGCTGATCGATGAGTAATGTTCACCGTAGTAAACGAAGTTGATCGGTATGTTGACCGTCGTAACGTCGTCTGCGTTATTGCCGGTATCAGTAAGGCCAAGGGAGGTTCCGCTTCCGCCGTAGCTGGGATCGATTTCGATCCAATCATACACAGGTACAAGTGAGTAGATGGTATCGTCCGAATCGTAGATGTAGTAGCCATATGCGTCCGGACCAAGCGGATCTGAAGATGATACCGTGCCGACTGTCAGCGGGAACGATATACTGTTGACGTAGCCGCCATCTGCTGTGAGGGCGAGCTTGATAGAGAACTGCGTACCGGGTATCACATCTTCGGTGGCTGTGGCTACGAGCGGTACTGTATTGGTTGCCGAACCACCGGCGCTAACGGTACCGAAAGATGTCGTCGAAGTGCTGAAGCTCAGCCCACCTTGCACAACGCTGACCGTTGCATTGACGTTGGTTAGCGATACGGAACCGCTATTGACCAGTTCAAGATAGATATCGCCGGTTTCGGTTGGGTCCAGATTGCCATTACCACCTTCGTCATCAATCGTTATATCTCCAACGTATAGATTCGAAGCGCTAACCTGGATTGTAAGCTCCTTGCGCCAGTTTACAAGGCCGGATTGGACCGAGAGGACAAACGGAATCTCGTAGCCGTCCGGGCAGTCGGCTTCGACAGTGAAATCGAAATCGTCCGCACAGGTTCCAACTGCTCCCGAAGCGATGGTCCCCCAGGTTTCGTAGTTGTCGCTGATGGATTCGACCATCGAGCTGCTCGTGGTGAGAGTTGCGATAACATTGTTCAGGCTTGAAGAACCATTGTTGCGCAGGTTTACTTTGAGCTCGATCGTCTCGCCGGCGTTAACAATTCCGTTACCGTTACCGCTTGATGTGCCGGTGTTATCGTCATCGATAATGGTGCCATCGACAGTAACCGAATGTGTCTGACTGGCGATGGTGAATGTTCCCTGATGCGGTTTGTATCCTGCTTTGGTGACGGTAACAGTAACATTGCCTGTACTCGTGGTTTCAACGGGGAGATAAACATAACCGTTGTTGTCAGTGTAGCCGGTAGCAAAGACGGTGTCGGAGTCTTTCAGAATAGTCACCCATGCGTTTGAGAGTGCTGAACCTGATTCCTGGGTTACGCGAATCTGGATCTGATCCGTTCCCGGAGCGATTGAGGATGAATAGGCGGCATTGAGTGTTTGTGGCACGGTTTTCCAGACCTGGAGGGTTGGATCGCCCATGAGGTTGTTGTTATGGAGGAAGAACCGCATTGTCTCAAACTGGCTGTTGTTATAGATTTCCCAGAGCGAGAATTTACCGAACTGCATTGCTTCGCCGATCGTTCGCAGATCATGATTGAAGAGACCCGAGAAAATGCTGGCGTCGAGTGCGTTGTTGTAGGCTGTGTGCGTTCCCCAGGTAGCCGATCCGATTGCACAGACACCACCACGGGGATTGGTCGTAGTACCGAGACGAAGCAGCTGCTCGGTAGCGCTGGTTTCGCTGGCGAATGAACCGGTTCCGCAGGTAATGATCACGCAAACGGGGAGCATATGGTAGTTGGTAAGCTCGAACACATAGTTGTCGTGATCCCAATCGCTCATATAGAGGTAACCGCGGTAGTTGAAGTAGCTCACACCTGCGTCGATAGCGTTGTTCATCGATTGCGGTGACGGGCTGGAACCATAGAGTTCCGTAAAGGTGTAGTCTGGGCTGTAATCGAGCATGCGTTCTTTGACGTAATTATTGGTGGAAATACAGGAGATTCCGGACGGGCTGGTATCGCCCACAAGAAGAACCTGATCATACCAGTCGGTGTCGTCGGTGTAGGGAGAGCTTTCGTATGTACCGTTTTTGCTGATGATAACCAGAAGTTCATCGAGACTGCTGAAAGAAAGGCGTCCAATGCAGATATCTTCTACCTGGTCGTCACCGGCGAGAAGCGTATAGGGATGATCGCCTTCCGCGTTGTAGGATTCCCAGCTCTGATACCATGTAGGCAGGCCGTAGGTTCCGGTGGCATCGCCGACCATGACAACGTAGTCAGGTGGATTCTCCCAGTTGTCGTAAGCATTCTGGATATAGGCCTTGATCGACGAGTTCGTCGTACCGGTCTGTGCAGTTGTCGCCATATGAACTTCATAGCCAACCTGATGTTTCCAGTTTGCGAGAAGTGCGATATAGCTCGCGATGGTTGCGTTGTTGTAATAAATATAGAGGATGCATGGCGGATCGTCCATAGTACGCATGGCTACCTGTTCGTAGTTCAGAAGCGCGTTCGCATAGAGGCTTGTGAATGATTTCGACGCGTTGCGGCTGCGATTGGTAATCTCGTTGATGCCGCTACGATCGGAATTGAACGTGACATGAAGCCGGAAGGAACGAATGATTCGCAGCTGCTTCATGGCGTCATTGTAGTGGAAGGGAGTAACCGAGATCGATGCGATACGGTAATCTCGCATGATCGCGGGATCGCTCATCTGAACGATGGAAGATGGGTAAAAGGTGTCTTGTCCGTAAATGGAGGTATCCTGTGAGCTCGCTGCATCGGATGACGGCTCGTGCCAGGGTGCTATTTGAACATCGTTGACAATCTCTTCTTCGAGGATCTCAACTTCGTAGCTGAAGGTTCCCTGATCGGGAATCGCGACGGAAGTCGAGAAAATAGGCAGTTGAGGTTTACCTTCATCAGCGATCCAGGCTACGTTACTCGATTGAATGAGGAGCCCGTCTCCATCAGGAGAATCGCGCAAATCCCATTGTGGGATAGCAAAGTCGATTTCAAGTCCCGAAGGATCACTTTGAATACAGGTCATGCCATTCTGACCAACTGCAAATAGTGAACTTATCAACAAAAACAACAGAATGATGATAGGGGTTCGCATAATCAGATTCTCCTTATATATGTAAATTCCATCATTGGCATTCTCAATGACCTCCATAAGATGCGCAATTTTCATTCCCTAATTAAGATGAATTTTATGAATGTCCATTTTCTTGTGAGTCTGATTCAGCGTCTATGGATGCATCATGTCGGCATTACAACTTCCTTAATCTTCTTTCATTCATGAAATTGCATGGGTTTCTGGCTTTCCTGCACAAGCCGGTTGACAAAAATTGCGCGCCGTGATTCTTTATGCATTCGGAGGTTTGTATGCAGACGAACACGATAGATTTCTACGTTTTCAGCGGTACCGGCAACACGATGCTGGTCGCGAAAGAGATGATCCAGTACTTTGAGGAGAACGAGATCGATGTGAACCTTCACCATCTGGAGAAGAGTGATCCGGCTACGATCAACCTCAAGCATACGATTGGGCTGGCTTTTCCGGTGGCGATCCAGGCGACTTATCCCTTTGTGTGGGATTTTATAGAAAAGCTTCCCCAGGCGAGCGGTACAGAAGTCTTCATGGTCGATACCATGGGCGGATATTCCGGCGGTATCGTAGGACCATTGGGCAAGCTGCTAAAGAAGAAAGGCTACAGCCTTCTGGCGGCGAAGGAGATCGTTATGCCGTCCAACTTCTTCACCAAACATTCGGAACAGAAGCAGAAGAAAACAATCCATGCGGGATTGCGCAAAGCACGTATTTTCGCACATGATATTCACTTCAGGGTGGCTTCCTGGCCACGTCCGATGCCACATGAATTTCTGATGAACAAGATTAATCGCTCCGAGAAACCTTGGAAATTCATGCGCAAGAAAGTCCCGTTTAAAATCGAGACCAGTAAGTGCATTCAGTGCGGTATCTGCTACCGGCTCTGCCCGGCGGATAATATCAGGATGTACGAATTCCCAGAATTTCAGGATCAGTGCGTACTGTGCTTACGGTGCTACAATTATTGTCCTTCCGATGCGATCAGCGCACCGCCAAAAATGAAGAAATACAAAGCGGTTTCCGTATCGGACCTGCTCCACAACAACAAAACGGCTTCCGAACCGGAGAACCATACCGATAACACCAAGGGATTAGAAGAGAAATAGAGATGCAATACCCAGGTTTCCATGTCTCGCGCGAGGCGCGACTTCGCTACCAGATCGATTCCAGCCTGTTCACACGTGAAGGAAAGGCTGTCTTCAAACAATTGCAGAACATCCGGAAAGTCGTCCGGCTGATCAACCGTAAACGTAACGTCGTTTCCTTCCCGGAAGATGCAGTTAAAACGGGTCAGCTCAATGGTATGGCGCTCATCGACGAGATCCTCGACTTTCTGTTCCAGAAATACATTGAACAGAATGGTATTAAAACCATGGAGTACACGCTCGCTGAGATGAAGCGTAACTATGGCAGTGAGCTGATCGATTCCCTGTTCGAGCGCTATCTGAACGAATTTCCACCGCGACCGGTGTATGAAAATGAAATGGATATCGCTACGTGGTTGAAAGAAAGCACGGAAGGAATCGATAATAGCCTCCTGACTCTCAAGGAAATCTGCCGCCTCTGGCTCACCGACTCCAACACCGCCTTCGAGCAGTTCAAAGATATCTTCGAACATCACGGGCTTAAAAAGAAGGTCGCGATCGATCGAATCTATAAAAGCCTGCTGGAGACCTTTGACACGCTTCCACCATTCGGAACAGACCGGCAAAACCTGCTGGAGATGTTGCACGAACCGGCGGTGAAATTTCCACACTCCATTCAGCAACAGCTTGAATATATCCGTATGAAATGGGGCTCTATCCTTGGCGAATACTACTTCATGATTCTGCGCGGACTTGACTTCATCAAGGAAGAAGACAAGCTGCGTATGCACGGGGCCGGCGAAAGCGTCGTCTATCAATTCGCACGCCAGGAATACACCGAAGAACCAGAGCGTTTTACACCAGACAAAGACTGGATGCCGCGGCTCGTTCTGCTGGCCAAGACGGTCTATGTGTGGCTGAATCAACTCTCTCGCAAATATCGCCGCGAGATCAAGCGGCTGGATCAGATCCCCGACGAAGAGCTCGACATGTTGGCCAGCTGGGGATTCACCGGACTCTGGCTGATCGGAATCTGGCGCCGCAGCCATGCCTCGCGAAAGCTCAAACACTTGCTTGGCAAGGAAGACGCTATCGCTTCCGCATATTCTCTCTGGGACTACGTGATTGCGGACGATCTTGGTGGGGAAGAAGCCCTCAACAACCTGCGTGAACGCGCCATGAAGCGCGGAATCAGGCTTGGAAGCGATATGGTTCCCAATCATATGGGAATTGATTCGAAATGGGTAATGGAGCATCCCGACTGGTTTGTTCAGCTCGATTATCCGCCGTTCCCGTCCTATCGCTTTCACAGCGCTAACCTAAGCGAGGTTCCCGGCGTCACCATCCAGGTTGAAGATCATTATTACAGTCGTTCAGACGCTTCCGTCGTGTTCAAATACACCGACGGAAACGGCTCACGATTCATTTATCACGGAAACGACGGTACCAACATGCCCTGGAACGATACCGCGCAGCTCAACTACCTGCTGCCGGAAGTACGTCAAGCGGTAATCAGCAAGATCATCGATATCGCGAAACAGTTCCCCATCATCCGCTTCGACGCTGCCATGACGCTAGCCAAGAAACACTACCAACGCCTGTGGTTCCCGCAACCCGGATCGGGTGGGGACATCCCGTCACGCGCTGAATTTGGCATGACCAAAGAGGATTTCGACAAGGCGATCCCGGAAGAATTCTGGCGCGAGGTGGTCGATCGTGCGGCGGTAGAAGCACCGGACACCCTCCTGCTAGCCGAGGCGTTTTGGCTGATGGAAGGCTATTTTGTGCGCACGCTGGGTATGCACCGTGTCTATAATAGTGCTTTCATGAATATGCTCAAGAACGAAGAGAACGGCAAGTATCGTGAGACCATCCGCAATGTGCTCGAATACAACCCAGAGATCCTCAAGCGCTTCGTCAATTTCATGAACAATCCCGACGAGGAGACGGCTATCGCACAATTTGGCAGCGATGATAAATACTTTGGCGTTTGCATCCTCATGATCACCATGCCGGGACTTCCCATGTTCGGGCACGGGCAGGTCGAAGGATATCATGAGCGCTACGGTATGGAATACTATAAGCCGATGTGGGACGAACACCCCAACGAGCATCTCATCCAGCGTCACCAGCGCGAGATATTCCCGGTTATGCGCAAGCGCTACCTTTTTTCAGGTGTAGATAACTTCGTACTCTACGACTTCATTGACGGCTACGGAAACACCAATCAGAACGTCTTCGCTTATTCAAACCGCTATGGTGACGAGAACGCGTTGGTCGTATACAATAACAAATTTGAGGAAGCACGTGGCAAGATCCAAGTCTCAGCATTACGGAGAGACGACCGTTCGAATGAGCTCGGGAACAATCTGCACCTGACGCCGGATAATCGTCGTTACGTCATCTTCCGCGATAGCGTGAGTGGCTTCCAGTACATCCGTAATAGCCGCGATATAGTGGAAAATGGCCTTTATATCGAGCTTGCCGCGTTCAAGTATCAGGTGTATGTCGATTTCCACGAGGTGGAAGATGACCACTCTCACCGTTACGCCAACCTGCACGAATACCTTTCGGGCCGCGGTGTACCGGATATTGGCCAGGCTTTAAAAGAGACCTTCCTGCGTCCGCTTCACGAGCGCTTTACAGAAGTTTTCAACGCGCAGATGTTAATGGACCTCACCGAAAGCGAAGGTAAACCGGAAATCGAGATGCCGCCTTATGTCGCAGACAAGATCAAACCGCTCTTACAGCGCATGATCGAACTCACCCATGCCGACGGCGATATCGATGCAATCTGCAAGAAGCTGGAGAGTGAATTCGAGCTCATTCTCCACAAGGGCCTACTCACGGAGCATATGAAAGGTATGGCTGATATCGAACCGATGGTCATGAAGCTGTTCGAGACCCCGAAGGGCTTCCAGACAATCGCCGGATGGGCGCTTGTCCACCGTATCGGCGAAATCGAGGCAGGTCCCGGTGCTCCACTGCGAAGTCGCGCGTTTATGGAAGAATGGCTACTCGACCGCAAGATGTACGATGTCTATCGCGCGCTTGGCTTCTCGGAGCAAGACACCATGCTCACCGTGGGTATAATCCGTATTCTCACCGAGTTCCAGAACTGGTGGCACGAGAACGGCAGAACGATCTCCGATACCCTTGAAGAACTGCTGGAGAGCGAAGATATCCGCTCCTGGATACAGGTGAACCGCTACCACGACGTATTGTGGTTCAACAAAGAGATGTTCGAATACCTGATGGGATGGTTGTTTACGGTCGGCATCCTGGGTGCGCTCAGTGAACTCGAGGACGAAAAAGAGATTACCACGAGCCTGCGGGAACAGCACCGAACCATCGCGAAGCTGCTCAGCGCCAGCCAGGACTCCGGTTATCAGCTCGAAAATCTGTTGAGTCTCTTCTCCGCCGAAAAGGAAACGGAGCCTGAAGAGGAAGAGTAGAGCAAACACATAGCCTAGGGCGTATTTTGCCCGGAAATTGCAGTAAGAATATTCTTATGGTGATTTCCGGGCTTTTCACATAATAATCCAGTAATACTTACAAAGAAAACAGTTGACAATACTACGATCAACTAATAAACATAACTATGTTCACATATTATCATTCAGGGAGTAATGGGAGGGTCTATGAAAAACTTTACATTCGCTATTATGCTGATGGTGTGCAGTCTGCTTGCAGCCGAAACCTGGATATACGAAAAGACCGTCGTCGAACTTCCCATGGGGGAAGCGGAAAACCAGTTGAGTTTGCAACTCGTACCAGAAGGCTATGAAGAGCTGGATTCAGGACCAACAAGCTTCACCGTAGATGAAGAAGAGAATATCTACATTCTGACCCGACGAAAAAACATCATCAAGAAATTCGATGTAAACGGCAACTTCATCTGCGCATCGAAAGATGAAAAGGGCGCTGGGGATGTCATCCGTTTTCTTGGATATCATGATGGAATGATTTACACAATGAGCGGAGATATGAGTGTTGTATGCGTCAGGAGATATTCCATGAATCTTGAGCTTGTTGATTATCATACTGTTAAGCAGGGTGGAAGATTTTATTATGGTTTCAGTTTCATTGAAAGCTATCAAGGTAAACTCGGATTGATGATATATGATGGACCTCAAGCGATACAAGCAGGCGAACTTGTGCTGCAAAATAACCAATATCATCTTAAGAGTATGGAGCTGTTTGATTTCACCTACAAACCGGTTGACCTGAAAAAGATATGGCATACCGATATTGGATATCGATTTATGAATTATGACAGAGATAACTACTTGTACTTCGAAAATTTGGTTGCCCCATTAACCGCTACAGAACTCGGTGTTGTTTCGCAAGATGGATCATTTATTTATACTAATGTCGTCTTCGACTCGCATATTGCCCACCATATTCATTTCATAGATAGAGTGTGGCCAATAATATCAAAGGATGGAATTGCATATAACTTAGTCATTAAAGAAAATGCGATAGAATACGAAATATGGCGCAAATCAGGAGTGGAGAAATGAGATATTTTTTGTTCTATGCTCTCATTATTGGAACCACAAGCTTGTTTGCCGTGAATATGAATCTTGCAGTAGAATATCTTGAAATGCCTTGGCTGGTGGATGGCCCCAATATCTGGAATCATTACACTGAAACAAATGATCCGCATCAAGGCTATACCGAAGATTACCCATGTGACTGGGTAGATAGTATCGCCGATACATTGTATGGAATGCCCTATCATTATGGAGGAAAAGACTCTTTCAGCCAATGGAACAACGATTATGTAAATGGAAGCAAAGGTCCCGGTGCTCATAGTGCGCATTGGCAAGCCAGCATACCTAATTCATTATCCTGGGCTGCCGGTATCGATTGCTCTGGATTTGTTGGGAGGTGTTGGGAGATCTCTGATATTTGGAATTGTAGTTGTGACTATTTGGCGCAAAACTCGACAGCAATTACAAGCACACAAGTTCAATCTGGTGCAGCATTCATCAGATCATCATATAATGATCATGCACGCTTATGCTATGGTAGAAATGAAAATGATCCAACAAATCAATGGGTAGAGGTTATTGAGGCGACCGGCGGTATTTAAAACAAGGTTGTAAAGCTTTCGTATAAAATTGATGAATTGGTTGTTGATGGCTACGGTCTGTACTCGTACAGCGAGCCTACTGACATCGCCACGGGCTCCGTCTCGGGTGCCTGGACGCTCGACGGTGGACCGTACATGATTGGTGGAGACATTCAGGTAGATACAACAGCAACGTTGATCATCGAAGCAGGCGTCAACGTGATATTTACCGGGCACTACAAATTTACCGTATATGGTCAATTGATCGCACAAGGAACCGAGGACATGAACATCTTCTTTACTGCTCAGGATACAACCACCGGTTGGGGCGGTCTACGGTTTATCAACAACAACACGAACAGCTATGATCGTTCACAACTGGTACAATGCAAAATAGAATATGGCAAAGCACAAGGCGACTGGCCCGACAACGTAGGCGGAGGAATTTTCTGCCGATACTCAAACATTTTGGTCGATACCTGTGTTGTTACGAAAAACGATGCAATTGCGGGTGGAGGAATTTATCTCAATTATTCCCATGCCGAAATCAATTACACGGTGTTGTCACGCAATCATGCCCAGGAATTCGGCGGTGGCATCGCGATGTATCAAACATGCTATCCCGTCTTGATCAATAACACAATCGTCGATAACGAGGTAGATCAAACTGGGGCTGTTGGCGGTGGTCTTTACGCGGATGATTCCTGTTATCCTCTCATTGCCAATACGATAATTTGGGGTAATTCATCTTTTCCTGTATATTATAACTTTGCCTATGATGATGTCTTCCGCTACTGTGATATTCAGGGAGGTACTTATAGCGGTCCCGGCAATATCAGCTGCGATCCGCTTTTTCAGGGAGGAAATCAGGAACCTTACCAGATAACATGGGAAAATTATCCAGTCGTTGACGGTACAAAATCTCCGTGCATCGATGCCGGATACCCAAGCTCAACCGACCCAGATGGCACGAGAAGAGATATCGGTGTGTTTCCCTATTATCAATTTCAGCTTACGCCACCAGATGTGACAATTGACTTTGTCAACAATCAAGTCGTCCTAACCTGTACGAATATTAATGACGGTCTAAGCAATTTTTATTTCATCGTCTACTCTTCTGCTAATTCCAATGGTCCTTTCATTGCTGATCAAACAGGCCAATTCACAGACAATGCCTGGGTCGCTCCGATTCCTCCGTATAGGCGTTTTTATTATGTGACGATTGTTTCAACGAACCGCAACAATATAACCTCATGTGAATATCCACCACTTGAGATGCTGATCGATAATCACAAGAGAAAGGCAGCAAGGCTCAGATAACCAGTTGTCTGAGTAGATCTCACAGAGATAGGGTCATCTTCTTCCTAAATCATTCGCTTGACACACGATGCTGTTCACAATTTATCGTCAGGGAAAACAGCATCTCGTTCATGAGATGACATTGGGGATACATAGTTGAAGACGTTCTGGGTTACTCTGATCGTAATTCTCGCGTTCGCAATGCTTTTCGGGCAAGACCTGAAGACGAAGAAGGAGCGTCTCGAAAAGCTTCAGGAGCAGATCGAGAAAGAGCGCGAGAGTATCGAGAAGCAGGAGAAGCTCAAAAAAAACGCGCTCGACGATATCCAGGAGTATTCCCGTAAGGTAAAAGGCACGCAGAAGACACTCAAGAGCCTGATCTCATCACTTCAAGATAAAACAAGCGAACTTAAACGCACAAGCAGCCAGCTTCAGAACGCCGAATACCGCGAAGCGCAACTGAAAAGCCTCTGCCGTGAGGAATTCCTGCGACTCTTTTTCCTCGAATATTCACCTGGCATCGATCGCTACGGCGATCGCTTCATGATCTCCAAGATGATCAACCAGACCGTGACCACCATTCGTGACGCAGAAAGCAGCGTTCGCAACCTCTCATCTACCAAAGGCAAGCTGGAGAAGGAAGTCAAGACGACCACCTCGAAGCGCAAGCAGAGCGAGAAAGAGAGCGAGCAACTTTCCGGCAAGATCAAGCAATTGAATGAAAAAGTGAAGATGTACGATATCAAGAAGAGTGAGTCGGAAGAGGCCCTCTCGCAGCTCAGCAAGGAAGCCGAGCAACTGGAAGACCTCATCACCAAGCTCGAGTACGCCAGCGAGAAAGACGAATACACCTACAAATTCGCTCGCGGTAATATCGCCTGGCCCGGCAAAGGAAAGGTCATCCGCGAATTCGGCGAATACGTCTCCAATTCAAGCAAATTCCACAGTAACGGAATCGATATCGCGCTTCCCGAAGGAAGCAATGTGATGGCTGCCGAAGATGGTGTGGTAGTCTTCGCCGAATGGTATGAAAGCGCCGGAAAGACGATTATTATTGACCACCAGAACGGCTTTTTGACAACGTACAGCCACAACGGACAAATCCTGGTGACCAAGGGTGATCACGTGAAACGCAGCGACGTGATCGCGCTTTCCGGTAAGACCGGGACCGCCAAGCAGCCGCTGGTTCATTTCGAGCTGCGCAAACGGCGAATCCCCGTTGATCCCAAACAATATCTGGAATAAGAATGAGTGAGTTATGCAGGTAATCAACACAAATGACCTGAAAAATTTCGAGGCGATCCGGCGTGAAGTAACGCTTGGACATCCGGTTTATCTGCACCACACCGGGCACATGTTCGGTGTCGGATGCGACGCGCGCGACAACAAAGCGATCGAGAAAATCAACCAGATCAAGAACCGTCAGTCCGGCAAGGGCTACATCGTTCTGATTCCGGACGCGAGTTGGCTGGAAAAGATGGATGTTAGCATTTCGGTCAACTGCCGACGCTTGATGGAGCAGTATTCACCTGGCAACCTGACCTTCGTGTTGCCATATCATGGCACAGCGTTCCAGCATCTGGCGATGGACGGAGCGCTGGCGATCAGAATCCCCACTGCGTTCAACCTGCGCAAGTTTATCGAGCGGTTGGGAACACCGATCGTTTCCACCAGTATCAATAAAGCCGGTGAGAATCCGCTGGACAACCTCGACGACATCTACCGCAAGTTCCATGAATCGCTCTCCTTCTACGTGGAAGAGCCCATGACATGGGAGCCGCAGCCATCGACAATCATGCGGTGCGAAGAAAAGCTGGAAATCCTGCGGGAAGGAAGCATCCCGGAATCCGAACTGCGCGAATCGTTGCAAAAGCCACTGATTACATTCATTTGTACCGGCAACATCTGTCGCAGTCCCATAGCTGAGTATCTGCTGAAGGATCGCATAGAGAAAGATGGTCTGGAGCTACGTAGCGAGTCTGCCGGATTCCTGCCGAGCGGAAACGCAATCTCGAAGCATTCGGAGACGCTTCTGCGCGATCAGGGCATCAACGCCACGATGCATCGCTCTACACAGATCAACAACCTGATTATCCGCAGGTCGTGGTTGCTGGTGGTAATGACCGAAAGTCACCGCGAGCAGCTTCTTGCCATGGTTCCCTACGCACGCCACAAAGTGCGGCTGCTGTCGGAATTCGGTGGAAATGGAACCGATATCGAGGATCCCTATGGTGGTACCCTCGACCAGTATCGATACGCTTTCATGCGCATCGATACTCACATCCAGTCATTGATAGAATATGTAAATAACGATAAATGAGGACATCATGCAAGAACCTAAAATCACCCCTGAACTGATCGCTGAACACGGGCTTACCCCCGAAGAATACCAGCACGTTCTGGACAAACTTGGACGCGAAATAACCTTTACCGAACTGGGCATCATCTCGGTTATGTGGTCGGAGCATGCCAGCTACAAAAATTCGATCCTCCAGCTCAAGACGCTGCCCCGCGAAGGCAAATCGCTCCTGACCAAGACCGGCGAAGAGAACGCCGGCGTCGTCGATATCGGCGAAGGTCTGGCAATCTCGTTCAAGATCGAAAGCCACAACCACCCTTCGGCTGTCGAGCCTTATCACGGAGCTGCAACCGGAGTCGGCGGTATCCTGCGCGACATCTTTACCATGGGTGCGCGTCCCATCGCGGCGCTCGATTCGCTTCGCTTCGGCGATCCCGAATCGCCCCAGGTGCGTCACCTGATCAACGGCGTTGTTTCCGGTATTGCGGACTACGGCAACTGCTTCGGCGTCCCGACCGTCGGCGGTGAAGTTTACTTCGAGAAGAGCTACGAAGGTAACCCACTGGTGAACGCCATGGCCGTTGGCCTGCTTCGCCACGATAATATCGCCAAGGCAGCCGCCCGAGGCGTGGGCAACTGGGTGATCTACGTCGGCTCCAAGACCGGCCGCGACGGTATCCACGGTGCTACGTTCGCTTCGGTGGAACTCACAGAGGAATCGGAAGAGAAACGCACTGCAGTACAGGTGGGCGATCCCTTCATGGAGAAGCTCCTGCTTGAGGCGACGCTGGAAGTAATCGAGAAAGGTCTGGTTGTGGGTATCCAGGACATGGGCGCTGCCGGCCTGACCTGCTCCAGCAGTGAAATGGCTGCGAAAGAGAACATGGGGATCGAGCTCGACGTGAGCAAGGTTCCACAACGCGAAACCGGTATGACTCCCTATGAAATCATGTTGTCCGAATCGCAGGAACGCATGTTGCTGGTGGTGAAACCCGAGAACTACGCGAAGGTGGAAGAGATCTTCGTAAAATGGGATCTGCACGCAGAGAAGATCGGCGTGGTGAAAAACGACGGCATGCTGCGCATCCTCGAAAACGGTGATCTCAAAGCCGAGTTACCGGCGCAGATGCTGGTTCTTGGTGGTGAAGCACCCGTCTATAAGCGCGATACGAAAGAACCCGAATACCTGAAGAAAACGCGTGCTTTCGATCCACAGTCTATCGAAGAACCGAAGGACTACAACGAAGTTCTGAGAAAGCTGATCGGAACGCCCAATATAGCGTCCAAGAAAGCGGTATTCCAGCAGTACGACCACATGGTGCAGGTTAACACGATGGTCGAGCCGGGCAGCGACGCCGCGGTGGTTCGCATCCAGGGAACCAACAAGGCAATCGCGGTCTGCACTGACTGTAACGGACGCCACGTCTATCTCGATCCGTACGAAGGCGCGAAGGGCGCAGTCGCGGAATCGGCGCGTAACGTGGTTTGCTCCGGCGCAAAGCCGCTTGCCATCACCAACTGCCTCAACTTCGGCAACCCCTACAAGCCGGAAGTCTACTGGACGTTCACCGAAGCCATTCGCGGTATGGGCGACGCATGCCGGAAATTCGACACGCCCGTAACCGGAGGAAACGTCTCGTTTTACAACGAGAATCCGACCGCAGCGGTCTATCCCACGCCAACCATCGGTATGCTGGGCCTCATCGAAGACCATTCCACCAAGGTCACCTCCTGGTTCAAGAAGAGTGGCGACGCCATCCTTCTGCTGGGTGATCCGTGCGATGAGATCGGCGGCTCTGAATACTTGAAGGAGATCCACGGTACCATCGCCGGGTACGCTCCGAAGGTCGATCTGGAGAAGGAAAACACTCTGTACGCGTCATTCCTGGATATCGCCGGCAAGAAGCTGGCTTCTTCGGCCCACGACTGCTCCGATGGCGGATTGGCCGTCGCGATCGCGGAATCGTGTTTCCAGCCCGGGATGAAGAATCTGGGCGCGGCAATCGACCTCCCCATGCAGTATCGAGCCGATTTCGAGCTCTTTGGCGAAGCGCATAGTCGCATCGTGATTTCCTGCGAAGAGAAGGATGTTCAGGCAATCGAAGATATCTGCCGGAAGCATGGCACAACGGCTCGCAAGATCGGTATGGTGACCGACAAACGCTTCACGATCAACAACCTGATTGATACGGAAGGCGATACCCTTCGAGACACCTGGGAAAATGGATTTGTGATGTAAGTAATCAGGGCATCAGCCTGTTTCTATAATGGGGCAATCCACTACGATTGCCCTTTTTTTGTATGCAAGCGTCCATACGTGTATTTTCGTTAATTATGCATATCGCGAGATAATTCGCTTATAACAATACCGGTATTACTTCTTAATATAACAAAAATGCTGCACAAAATATTTTTTATTTGTCATTTAGTGGTTTATTAGCGTAATTTATATGTATCAAACGTAAGGAGGTTCTCATGAAAACTCGCTACTTACTCATCATTGCACTATTCATTGCAGCTGCCGCTCTCAATTCTCTTGATGTTATTGTAACCGTTGGTCCGGACATGGTTGGTGTCAGAGGCGCTATTTCCGTTACGGTTGGTTCCGAGACCCAATCAATCAGGGCTGAAATTCCCGGAACTTACAGATTCGAAGGTTTCACAACGCCACCGACGGATCCATTCTGGGTATACGCCGAAGCCCGAACGGAAGACGGTAGGTCAGGACATGCGACCGTGATGGGGACCTTACCCACTACGACGATGTATTTCGAAGTCTGGTAGGCGTGTTATGGGGAGCGCTACGGCGCTCCTCTATTAGCTTGATATCGTAAACGCGCATCAGGGAGATGTTGCACCCCTGCATTCAAACTCGTAACTATATTTCTTTCAGCTTCTTTGCGGCTTCCTTGCCCCAATCGCTTCCGGCTCCATATTTCTGCACGACCTTCTCGAAAATCAACCGCGCTTTCTCTATGTTTCGCATCATCAGATACGCCTCGCCGGATTTGAGCTCGGACACTGCTGCCCATTGGGTGATGTTGGGGTAATTATAACTCACGCGCAGCCAGGCGGTGACTGCTGATTCCCAGGCTTCATCATCGAAATACGATTGCCCAATCCAGTACTGCGCTTCAGCCTTCATCTCAGGATTTTCAAGGATGGGAATCGCCTTCTGGAAGGTTTCCACCGCGCGATTATATTTACGGTCGCGGTAGTAGCAATAGCCGATGTCGAACAAGGTTTCGGCCTGCATATCCTGGTCACCCCATCGCTCGAGGATAATCTCATACGCGCTGACTGCTTTTTCCCATTCGCCGATCGCCTTGCAGACCAGCGCGAAATTGCGCGCCGCGTCTTTGGCTAGTGTTCCGGTGGAGTCGTTTTCGATCACATAATAGTAGCGGGTGAGGGCGTTTTCGTAGTCTTCAGTGGTGAAAAGCAGATTGCCCAGCTTGAAGTTGGCCTGCTTTTTGACCTCGCTGGAGCCGATACTGATGGCTTTATCGAGGTCGGCTTTGGCGTCGTCATCTTTCTTACGCTTGATGTTTGCGGTTCCCCGCCACAGATATGCCTGTGCCTTGATGTCGGTAGGCGTATCATCGCGTTTGATGAGCTTGCCAAGGATGCTTTCAGCCTTACCCGCATCCATTCCAACATAATAGATACCTTCGTTAAGCCGAATTTCCGCTTCGCGGCTCGGAGTTGCCTCGATATCCTTTTCGAAGCGGTCGTAGAGCTTTTCGGCCTTGGGTCGATTCTCGATCCGGTACGCGCTGATGACCGCCATGAGAATGTAATCAGTTGCTTCCTGTTCCACGAGCGCTTTGATATCCTGGTCACCTTTCACGAAGAGCTTGTCGAACGCCGAAGATGCCTTACGGTAGTCCTCCACCTTGTACGCGATTGCGCCGATATTCGCCTGGTACTTCCACGCGTTGACGGCGTCTTTGTCGATCAACTGTTCGAGGGTGTAGTTCGCGAAAGCTTCATCACCGGTTTCCATCTGTAATTTTGCAAGATTTCTCAGGGTCGGGACATCCTTGTTCTCGATATGCATCAACGATTCCTTGGCTTTGGTTTTGTCGTGCAGATCGAGATAGGTATCGCTGAGCAGCAGGTAAAATTCGTCGTTTCGACCAGCTTCCGGAGTCAGGAGCAGGTACTTGAGCGCGGACTGGTTGTCACCGCGAGCGCGGTATTGTTGGGCGACATATTCGATCGCCGCTTCGTATTGCGGGAAACCGTTACTGTTGTTGATCAGGAAGGCCATTTTCTGGAGCGATTCTTCGGTTTCGCCGATCTTCCCGAGCGCCATGGCGAAGCGATAGAGCGTCTGTGGTGCGCCGATATCGATGCGATCGGCTGCCAGCCGGTAGTTGCTGATCGCCTTGTCAAATTGATCGTGCTTGTAGTAATATTCGGCCGCGACTTTTTTCGCTTCTTTGAATTGGAGAATTCCAACGGACGGATCGTTCTGGAGTGCATCCAGATAGTCTATTGCCTTGAGTGTATCACCTCGGGTGAAGAGAGCGTTTGCGGCTGAGAGCCTCATCCACTGCGCTGCGGATGCATCGGGGAACATGCGGATGAAGTCTTGCATGCGGGTTAAAAGCTGGTCGTCGGGTTTGCGTGTGGACTTCAGATAATCCATCTCAATGTCGATTTCCTGCGTATTGCGAAGATCCGATGACGCCATCACGATCATGCGAACGCTGTCGATTTGGGCAGAGATGGAAGCGAGGGCCGCGGTGTCGTTTTCACGAAGCTTACGGTCGTAGAGCTGAAGCAGGATTTTAGCGCGAGCGTATGCTTCGGAGATTTTTTGCGGATTACGAGTCAGCGCCAGCGCTTGGTCGATGTCTTTGACATCCATTGCAAGGATTTGCCCCATGCTGTTACGTAGCGCTGTCTTGTCCTCGGTTTGCAGGTATTGGTTCATGGCCAGAAGCATGTTGGAGAAGGCTGCCCGGTAATCGGTTATACGGTAGCGAATCAGGTATTCGATGCGGTTTTCCACCTCGAACCGGTCTGTTTTACTCAGCATTTGCAGGTTGATCTGCTCCAGTGCATCGACGGCGTCCTGATAGCGTTCCTGTTGTTCGTAGCAGAGCGCCATGCGACGTAGCGCGCGGTTTTGCAGGGTGAAGTCGTCGCTTCCTGAGGCTACTTGCCGGTAGTAACGCAACGCGGTGCCGTATTCCTGGAAGTTTTCAAAGTAGATGTCGCCGAGTTGCATATTGATGCGATCCGTCTGACCGAATTGCGGGTAACGGTTAATCAAGAGCAGGTAGTCGCGGATGGCGTCGTTGAACCGTCCCATGTCGCGATGGATGTCGGCGATGAGATAGTGAATATCGTATTGCAGGCTGTCGCTACGGGTCTTGAGTAGCAGCTTGTCGGCCTCCTGCTCGGCCTGATCGTAGCTTCCGCTGAGATACTGCGCACGGATAGTGTAGTATTCCTGACGCAGTTTGAGCGGACTTTCCTTGAAGACCTTCGCGTACCCTTCGGCATTGTTTAGGATTTCGCGGTATTTACCCAGTTCCAGCCGACTTCGGGTAAGCCAAGTGATGTATTCGTCCAAATTTGCGGACTGATCGAAGCGACTCGTCAGTGTTTCCAGTTCGCGATAGGCACTGGCGTAGTCCAGCGTGTCGAAATAGTAGCGTACCAGGCGGAATCGAAGCTGTTCCTCGTGTTTTCGCGGAACGTCATCGGAGAGGGTTGCGAACAACGACGCGATAGCCTTCTGAGTACCGTCTTCACGCACCATCGCGTTGAGCTGGATGCCGTAGGCCTCCCAACGGGCGTCGTGATTCGGGAAGTCCTTGATGATGCGGTCCAGCCGCTTGCGTGCCTCGCCGGTTGCTTTGCTACGGAGCAGGGATTTAGCCGAGATCAGGAGAATTTGCGCCTGATCGGGGTTTTCGGGGTAGTTATCGATGAATTCGTCGGCTCGGGTGATGACCTGGTTGTCCATACCGCTGTCGTAGAGTCCCTCGATGTAGATAACCAGCGCTTGCCGGGTATAGTCTGAGAGCGGATATTGCGCGATCAGTTGATCGAATGACTTCGCCGCTTCCGCGTAGCGCTTCTGCATGTGCTGAACCAATGCGAAATGGTAAAGAGCGCGGTCGCGCTTCGAGCTCTGTGGGAAGTTCTCGTAGAGCTGCTTGAAGCGATTCTCGGCTTCACGGAGTTGTCCTTGCTGACGCAGGCATTCGCCGATGTAGAAGAGCGATTCTTCCGCTTCGCTGGAGGTAGGCGCATCGTGCATCACATCTTCAAAGATGCGGATGGCTTCTTCGTAAAGACCGTCGCCGTACATGCGAACGCCGAAGTCGAAGTTTTCCTTGTAGTTGCCCCATATGGCGGAGGCCAGTATCAGTAAAGCCAGTACGATTTTGTATTTCATTCGCGTATCCCTTGTGATCGATATGTTTTCTTCCTATCCATAACGTGAAAGGATGTCAATGATTTCGTGGAAAATGTCATCGGGTCTCTTGTCTCGGTAATAACCAATCTTGTTGTCTAGAGTGCCCGAGACTGTTTTGAAGTAAAGATGATGAGAATCATCATCCAACGGCTATAAAATAAGAAACAATCGCCCAATGCAAGTAAGCACGGATCGTCATTATCCTTGACAAATCAAACCGCAATCGGAGAGTTCACGATGAAAGATTATAAGCAAGTGAGGAGCGCGATTTGAAGACGATAATTCTCGCCGGCGGCTACGGTACGCGTTTGGGGAACATCACCGAGGCGATTCCGAAACCCATGGTGAAGATCGGTAACTACCCCATCCTGTGGCACATCCTGAAGATCTACGACCACTACGGCTACAACGATTTCATCTTCAGCCTGGGCTACAAGGCCGAGGTGATCAAGCAGTACTTCTTCAGCCATCAGATTTTCAACAACGACTTCTCCATCGACCTCGGAACGGGCAAGATCGAGATCCACAACCGCTACCACGAGCTCAACTGGAAGGTTACGCTGGTCGATACCGGGCTGGACGCACTCAAAGGCGCTCGCATCAAGCGGCTGGAATCGTATCTCGACGACGTGAACATGGTCACCTACGGCGACGGCGTATGCGACATCGATATCAACAAGCTGGTCGAGTTCCATAAATCGCATGGCAAGATTCTCACCATCAGCGGCGTTCATCCGCCGGCACGGTTTGGCGCGATGATCGAAAAGGATGGCCGGGTGGTATCGTTCGAGGAAAAGACGAAAGCTTCCGAAGGCTACATCAACGGCGGCTATATGGTGTTCAACCGCGAACTGCTCAATTACCTCACCGAGGACGAGTCTTGCGATTTCGAGATCGGGCCGATGGACGAGCTGGTTGCGGCCGGTGAAGTGATGGTTTACAAGCACGACGGCAACTGGGAATGCCTGGACACGGAGCGCGATTTGGTGCATCTGAACAGGCTCTGGAAGAACGATCGTGCATTCTGGAAAGTGTGGAAGGACAAGGCATGATCACGTTCAATAACGTTTATAAAGGCAAGAGAGTCCTTATTACCGGTCACACCGGCTTCAAGGGTTCCTGGCTGAGCCTGTGGTTACACGAAATCGGTGCGGATGTGCTTGGCTATGCGCTTGCACCCAAAACGCCCGACGACCATTTTATCGCCTGCAATCTCGAATCCCGGGTGAAGCACGTGATCGGCGATATCCGCGACATCGAGCATCTCGAACGCGTTTTCACCGAATTTCAACCCGAAATCGTCTTCCACCTCGCAGCACAGCCGATCGTTTTGGAATCGTACGACGAACCACGCGAGACCATCGAGACGAACGTCATGGGAACTGTTAACTTGCTCGAGTGCTGCAGGATTACCGAATCAGTGCAAACAATACTCATTATCACCTCCGATAAATGCTACGAGAACCGAGAGCAGATGTGGAGTTACCGCGAGATGGATCCCCTTGGTGGCAGAGACCCCTACAGCGCGAGCAAAGCGTGCTGCGAGATTCTAACGCGATCATGGCGCGATTCTTTCATGCGTGGCTGGAACAAGAACCTCGCAACCGTACGTGCGGGAAACGTGATCGGCGGTGGAGATTTTCAGCATTACCGGCTTATCCCCGATTGTATCCGCAGCCTCAGAGAAGGCAAACCGATTCCGATTCGTTCACCATTCTCGACAAGGCCCTGGCAGCATGTTCTTGAGCCGCTGCACGGTTATCTTACGCTTGCCATGAGACTGCACAATGGCGAAGACCACTTCGCAGATGCCTGGAACTTCGGGCCTGATCCGGAAAATATCGTCACCGTGCAACACTTGGCGGAAGTTATGATCCGAATCTGGGGGCACGGCGATATCGATATGAGCATGGCGAATCGCGAGATTTCCCACGAAGCGAAGCTGCTTTCGCTGGACATTACGAAAGCACGAACGCTCTTGAACTGGAAGCCGGTTCTCAACTTCAATCAGACGGTTCAGTTCACGGTAGAATGGTATCGAGAAGAGAAACCGGATTATCAGCTAAGTCTCAACCAACTCAGGAAGTATTGCGAACTGCGAGATGATGAGGAATAACACCGTTCTGATCACCGGTGTGAACGGCTTCATCGGGTCGCACATCGCGTCGTTGCTTGTCCGAATAGGCTACAAAGTAACGGGCGTTGCACTCGACGACCGCTTCAACTGGCGCATTGAGAACCTCGATATCCCCATACACTACATCGATATTACCAATAAAGCACAGGTTGATTTCCTGATCCAACATATTCAGCCGCAATTCGTTATCCATACAGCTGCGATGGTCGATACATCCCGCGATATCGGGATTACTCCTGAGCTTATCCGAATCAATCTCATCGGTACCGTGAATCTCTTACAAGCCTGCGTGAAATCGGGCTGTGCGCTTGTCATCAATACGGGTTCCAGCGACGAATACGGTGGCAACACCGCGCCGTTTGATGAGCATATGCGCGAGATGCCCACATCGCCTTACGGAACCTGCAAGCTTGCCACCACGCAGTTTGCACGGATGTTCGCGCAATCTACCGCAACGAATGTGGTGACAGTGCGTCCATTTCTGGTTTATGGCGAGATGCAGGCCGGTTCGATGCTGATCCCATCGCTCATGAAAGCCGCGATCGAAAGAAAACCGCTACAACTTACCCCCGGTGAGCAGACCCGCGACCCGATCCATGTGGAGGATGTTGCGCGCGGTTACCTTGCGATTATGGAGAACAGGGAGAAATTTGAGATGGGCGACGTTGTGAACCTTGCCTGCGGTGAGGAACATATGGTGCGGGATATCGCAAGGACGATCTTCCAGATGACCAACGCGCCGGAAGAGTTTCTACAGTTTGGCGCAAAGCCATACCGCGATGATGAGCCGATGCGCTTCTTTGCCAGCATTGAGAAGATGACGGAACTGACCGGGTGGCGCCCCTCGGTTGACTTGCGTACCGGGCTGGAACGGACGTTCAACTGGATTCGCGAACACGAGGCAAAATGAACGGGCTGAAGAAGTTTTTCGATCGCGATTTCTACGTGCATCTGACGAAGTTTGTTCTTGTTGGAGCATTGAATGCAGCCTTCACATTCGTGTTGTACTGGATTCTTCTTAAGCCGCTGTCGATGAGCTATCTTGTCGCGTACCCGCTTTCGTGGTTTTGCGGCGTCATCATGACCTATGTCATCAACTTCTTATGGGTATTCAAGCCTGAACAGAAGCTGGAGTTCAGAAGGCGATTCAAGAAATACGTGGTTGTATATCTGACAAGCCTTCTCGTGGGTCAGGGCGGCATTATGCTGCTTCATCAACTTATCGATATCGATCCCTTCTGGCTTGCGTTTTTTGTGGTTCCAATCGTAGTTATCATCAATTTTATCGGGATAAAATACTGGGCTCTTAGAAAAACGAGGTAGCAAATGAACGGAGAAAGACCGAGTTTTGAGCATCTGCTTGCCAGTTTACCGCATTTAACAGGTATCGAAAGGCTTGAATGTCTGATCAAGATCACCGACTTACGTTTCCGCGCGAAGCCATCCGAGGCGAGAGATTATGCCCTGGAAGGGCTTGCGTTATCGCGCGAAATGGGTGAACGAGGCCTCGAATCGCGTTTTTTGAATCGTATGGGGATTACTTACCACTTGCAAGGTAAGTTTGACGAGGCGGTCGATTACTACAATCAATCTTTGACGATCGCGCAAGAGCTCGACAAGCTCGAAGAAGTTGCCACAAACATGAGCAACATCGCAGCAATAAAGACCATGCAAGGCGAATATGCAGAAGCCCTGGATATGCAACACGAGATTCGGGATGCTTTTATCAAGCTTGGCGACAAGCCTCGTCTTGCGTTTTGTTATAATAATACTGGCAATATCTACCTCAAACTCAGCGCGTTCGATCAATGCGTAGAAAATTATCTGATGTCGTTACGTATTCGTGAGGAGATCGATGATAAGCTTGGGATGATCTCCTCGCTCGGAAATATCGGCTCGTACCTCAAGGAAGATGACCCTGAAAGAGCGCTCGAATATCTTCAACGGGCAGTGAAATTGCTGGATGAAACAGGGGAGAAGCGTTTCCGGGGCTTTATCTATTCACAGCTTGGAATCACTAAATTTCTCGCAGGAAGAAATGATGGCTGCATCGAAGATCTCGAAGAATCGATCAAGATCATGCTGGAGACAGAGAATAGCTACGATCTGACGATTTCTTATGACTATCTGGCGGAGATTTATCTCCGGGATGGAGATCTCGAAAAGGCATGGGAATACAGAAATATCGCACTGAAAAAAGCTCGTGATAACAACCTCGTTGACTATATTGCCCGGGAGCTTCGTTCTCTTGCAAGGATGAAGATTGACGAAGGCGATATCGAAGAGGCGCAGAAAATGCACGATGAAGCGCTCGAGATATCGGAGAAGATTGGCAGAAAGAAATACATTATGCAGTGCGTTGGACTTCAAGCTGAGATCTACGAGAAGATGGAAGATTTCGAGAAGGCCTGTGAAAAGTATAAGCTATATAATCAAATGAAAGAAGAAACCGCAACGGAAGCTTTGGATAAGCGTGCGAAAGAACTCGAAGTAATCTACTCCATCGAAAGAAAGAAACGCGAAGCTGAGCTGGAGCGGCAGAAGAATGAAGCTTTGGCGAAGATAAATGCTGACCTTAGGAAAGTGAACATCGCACTGGTCTCAGCACAGAACGACCTCAGAGATTCGGAGAGAAAGGTCACAGCGCTGGCAATGGCGGTCACGGCAAACCATCAGATCAATCAGCCGTTGATGGTAGCGCGCGGAAGCGCGGAGTTATTAATGATGAGTATCGATGAGCCGACGCCAAAGCAGGTGGAACACTTCAATAAAATTGAGGATTCCATTTCGCATATCAAGGTACTGCTGGATAAATACTGTACAATTGACAATATCGATTTTGAGGATTATGTTCAAGATACACCGATGGTTACAGTGACGTAGAGATATCAGCTATTTGCGTTTTTTTGTGTCGATTACGATGCGGATTCGGTTCAGGTAATAAATTCCCACCGCACCAAGAAGGATAACCGAGATATCCATCACTCGAGTTCTGTACCGTTGTACCGGGAAATAGACGGTCAATGTCTGGATAAGCCAGAGCCATACCGGAGCGAGAATCGGCAAAATGGGTATTTTCAACCGAACAGACACATATAGGCCGATTACCGCGAAGATGAACAGAAATTGGAAGAAGAGAATGCGCACCGAGAAATCGGTGGAGAAATAGCGCAAGGCCAGCCCAAATCCCATTTCGAGCTTATAGATGACAATCTGAAACAAGTCACGGAACGAATGCTTTTTGAGGCTTTCCCGGAAATGTCTTTCATAAAATTCCTCTGCGCCAGCCTCGCCATATTTGTCATAAACATGATACCATGTGGCGAGAGAATCGGAGAAGCCGAGCTTGCGCATGTCGTGAACGGGTTCGCTGTTTCGCAGGTAGCTTTTAACTTCCGGGAAGTAGCCACCGAGGCGATTTACCTGGCTGACAGATGTAAGTGGTATGAAACGATGGAATTGTCTGTAGTTGCGAATGACCCAAAAAGACCAGAGGAAGCAGAGGATTGCCAGGGATACCAGAATGCGTGGATCTTTTTTGATAATGAAATGCAGCGGAAATATGAAGAGTGATATCATCACAAATTCAGGCCTGATATAGAGCATTGCTGTCCCATTCAAACCAAGTAAGATGTATATGAACCAACGTCGTTCTCGCCCAGTGTAAACAAGTGTCGCAAGGTACAGGAACGCGATCGTGAGCGTGATGATAGGGCTTTCAGTGAGTATTTGGTTCGAATAAATGATATACCCCGGATCAAGTAGCGCCAGAATAGACGCAATAAATCCAATCTGGCGATTGAACAGCATTTTACCGATCAGATAAACGAGATACACCGACAGCATCGCGAGGAGCTTCTGAAAGATCAAGAAAACCCAAGCTCCTGGACGTGTGCCAAGTACGCGCATGAAAAGGCTGATCGCAAAGGGATACCCCGGCATGATGTAAGCAGAAGGTTTGGGGTTGTCTGGATCGACATTGAGCATGACAACGCCTCCGCCTTCAGTCATACGACTCCCAAGCTCATAATACAGGAGCGAATCAGGTGCAGGCAGGATGGGGTCTTCACACTGCATTACCTTTATAACAGAGACAATTAGGTTGATTGCGACAGATGCAATAATCAACCAGATGAAAGGGTTTTTAAAATTATTCTTTTGATTCATATAAAACCTGGGCGCGCATTCCTCTAATAGAAGTTATCTCATAGTCACAATGACTCATTGTGATTACTTTGACAAGATAAAATCGACAATTTCTCGGATTATATCATCTTCAATGTCTGCATAGAGAGGCAGGCACAAGACTTGCCGGGCCAGCATCGATGCTATCATCAGGTTTTTGGGTGATGCCGAAGGTATTTTGCGATAGAATGGGAAGTCGGATATCAGCGGATAGAAATATCTTCTTGGGTGGATGTCGTGCTCTTTCAGCAGGTGATAGATATCTTCCCGACTCTTGCCAAACCGTGATGAATCGATAAAGATCGGATAATAGGTATAGTTATATCGGATGTTCTCAAAGATGGGGATCGTCCTGATGCCATCAACTCCTTCAAGCAAAGAGCGATAGAGTTCGAATTTCGCTTTCCGCTTCTCAATTTCGGAATCGATTGTTTCAAGTTGCAGCAGTCCGTATGCAGCAAGCAGGTCGTTCATCTTGGCGTTGATTCCGGGAGAGGTGACGGTAAGTTCATCAACGAAACCGAAATTGCGCAGGAAATCAACTCGTTGTTTCAGGCCGGGATCTCTTGTGACGATCGCTCCACCTTCAACCGTATTGAATGTCTTGGTTGCATGGAAGCTCAGCACGGAGAGGTCGCCTCGATTAAGGATGCTCACACCGTCTTTTTGTACAGCAAACGCGTGAGCTGCGTCGTAGATGACTTTAAGCCCATAGACGTCGGCGATTCGCTCAATCTCATCCATATCGCATGGTTGCCCGTAAACGTGAACGGGAAGGATGGCGGTAGTGGCTGGTGTGATGAGCGATTCTATACAGGATGGATCTATATTCCCTGTCTTCGGATCGATATCGCAGAAAACCGGTTCGATTCCATTCCAGCGAAGGGCGTGAGTGGTGGCGACAAAGCTGAAAGGTGTCGTAATTACTTCACCAGTGATGCGCAAAGCCTGGAGGGCTATGATGAGCGCAAGTGTACCATTCGATAAAAGGCTGCAGTTTGGAACGCCGAGGTATTGTGTCAGTTCCTTCTCGAATCGCTGATGAAATGGAGCGTTGTTGGTTAATTGGCCCGATTCCCAGATTTGACGGAGCGATTCTGAGTAGCGATCGAAATCCGGCAGGCTGGGACGTGTTACATAAATCGGTTTGTCTCTATTCATTTGCGAGGAATCCCGAGATCATGTCTTTATAGTCTATACGTGCTTTATGTCGTTTCAACTGGAGGTGGCTTGCGCGCATACCCATTCGGATCACATCGTCCATGTTGACGTACGCGAAGAGACCTTGTCGTCCTAGCGTAACGAAGTTTTTCAAGGTTGAAAGGTAGTCGAGTATGATTTCCAGGTTTTGCTGGAATCCTTTGGTAAAGCGCGGGTACGCATGCGTTACTTTCTTGATGAAATACCCATCGACGTCTTTACGATTCAACAGGTTATGCTGTTCCAAATATCTCATGGTACGTTCGAAAGTGGCTTCTGCTGATGAATTCCACTGCTCGTCGCCGATATTGCATGTGTATTCTGCGCAAAGCCCTGTTTTCATTTCCGGGAGGCAGTCGGCACTGTAAGAGCGAACATCATAGATTCTGTTGAACGGGATGTCGGGGCTGGAAAAATAGGTCAGGAATGAGTCGAAAACCTTGGGCTTATTGATCTTGAGGTAGAGGAAATACTCTCCGCAATAGCTGAGCTGATCAGCGGCTTTCAAGATATTGGCCGGTGGAGGAGGATCCAGAAGCTTGATCAGTTCAGGAAGTGGTATTGTGTTGTAGAAGAAATCAACATCAAGCCGTTCCGCAATTCCATTCTGTGTGAACTCAATCGCTTTGATCTGATCACCATCACGGACTATGCGATTAATCTGTGTGCTGGTGTGGATGTGATCCTGCTTAGCGGCAAAGAGGTCGATCAGCATTTGAGGACCATATTTCGGATAATAGCTCTCGATAATCTGAGGATCTTCCTTGTGGTGTCGTAGATGCCGCTTGAAAAGTGTTCTGCTGATATAGTCCGTAATCGAAAGTACAGGAACCCGTTTTTCCGCGACATAGGATGAAAGATCATATGGATCCCATTTCCAGGTTTTGCTGGCATATGGTCCGAAATATACACTGTAAAGGGTTTTCCCGAAACGATTGATGATCCACTCGGCAAATGAGTCGTCATTCTCGGATTCATGGAAGAACATACGCAATCTTGCCATTATAAAGTCTGTTACCGCAGGAACCTGCTTCATTACTGGCAGAGTCGTAACAGCTTTGAGTCCTTTAATCGGATAAGGCGTGAAACGATTCCGGATATAGAGGCTGACAGTCGGATATACCCTGCGGATATCATTCTGAAAATGGTTCTTCATGAAATCCAGGACATCTTGGTATTCGGTGTGAATGTTATGAGGACCATAATCGAACCGATAGCCATCAGACAAGATGGTTCGGGCCAATCCACCTACGGTCTCCTGACTTTCGAACAGATGTACTGTGGATCCCGGCAATCCACCTTCTTCACGGTCGGTGATGATATTCCATCCCACCGAGAGTCCTGTAAGACCCGCGCCAAGAATTACGATATTACGATTCATTCTTTTTATTACTGAATTCCTGCTTCATCGATAGCCCAGGCAGACTTTGGTAGATAGATGACGAGATATTGAAGATCGTCATTCAGCGCTGCGTCATAGTAATCGATGATGGATGTGTCTATGTCACTGGTTTTGAAGTAATTGTTCGGGAATTCGTAATCGTGGTCAATGCCTTGTCCGGCAATGTGCCATGAGTCGGGAAGTGGATGAAGGCCAAGTGAGCTGATCGTTTTATTGGATTCACACATGAAGTTATTTTTCTGGATTTTCGGATAGCAATGCTCAAAGGATGAGCCCTGAACATAATAGAAATTCAGCTCTACATTGTAATCATCATCTTCGAAATCATTGTACATCAGTGTGTCTCGAGATGCGCAGAGTGATGCTCCAATGCTGTTCATATCGAAACAACTATGATTTACATAATGTTTACTACGTACACCTCTAAATCCGATGTAATTGCCGTAAAAATAGTTGTTTGCGATATCACCATAGGTGAATTTCAGACGGGCTCCTTCTTCGTTTTTATAAAACAGGCAGTTCGATATCGATATCTTCGTATCGATGTTTTCATCTGAATTTACCCGGATGCCCTGACCGTTATATCCATTGTCGATATCCGACCAGATAGAACAATTCGAGAAAATGCAGTTTTCAAATTGAATGAAAGCTGTTGAACTCGTTTCGAGCACAAACCCGTGCAAAGAAGAATCAAACTGGAACTCCTGAATCTGGAGTGTATAGTAATGACAGGTAATGCCGTCAGTGGAATAAGAGATACGTCCACCTTTCAGCGGAATCGTGAGCTCATTCTGTCCATACATGCCAATTCGGTTAAAGGGCGCGGGTTCGTTGACGCCGCAGCCTTCAAATGAATCGAACATATCGTTGCTGGTGAACCAGTAGGGATTGTATGTATCGGAGGTCTCAACACGCATGCCATAGATGTTCATGTTTCCTTGTGTGGCTATACGAATGACAGCTCCTGGCTCGAAGATTCCCATTGCGAGCGTTACGTCTTCACCGTCGGATCCAACGATGTAATGATGCCCAGTCTCGAACGTAATTTCCTGAGCAACAATACCGTTGAGATAGGTAACCGGGTAGAGCTGGATGGGATCGCCAATAGAGTGATCCTGGTCGGAATCGACAACAACGTTGTGACGATATGCAAAACCGTAATCGGGATGCAGCGCTACAACTGTATAAGTCCCATGGGGTACATCGGAGATCACGAAGTTGCCCAGTTCGTCTGTCTCGGTAGTGAGTTCGAAGCTATGTTGCCTGTGATCGAATGTATTGCCGAGTGTGAGCGGGAAACCAACCTGCGAATAGGTACTGAGCGCGGTGAGGAGCTCTTCTTCGACAGCGGGAGACGAAACAATCCCAATCTGGATTCCAGCAAGGCTATCCGCTTCCAGCGAAATCGAGCCTGATATCGTGGCAACCGGCTTAGTCTCATCTTTCTTCTCATCCTCACAGGATATAATTATAAAAAGGATAGAAAGTATCACGATTAAGATGCTGAGCTCTTTCATGCGCATAGTCTTACCTGCTTTTTTTCATATTTCAGGTATTTTGCTGTGGTTACGATGTCTGTCAACTCTTTTCTCGAGTTCACTTTTCCCAAGTCTAGAAAACATATTGACAACGAATCTTGCTCAACTATGAATTCTATCGGTACCTGGAATACAGGGAGGACCTAATGTCTGATAACACTTTCCTTTTTCAGTGGCTTGTTAAGCTGCAAAACGCGTTGAAAAAGAGAATAGCCCCCGAAAAAATTGCCGAATTGTTGCAAGAAGGTCGCAACGAAGTCGATAGTGACAGGATTCAGTGGCTGGCGATGCTGGTTAATCGCCTCGAGATGATTATCGGTGAGAAGGAAACGCAGAAGGTTATTCTGGATTGCGCTTGTCGATACCCGCAAGAGGATCTGCAACCCATGCGCAAGGCATATGAAGAAACCGGCGATATCTCGGTTCCGCACCGGATGTTGCAGGATCGATTTGAGTCAATGCTGAGAAACCACCTCAAGCTGGATGAAGCGATGATTGAGGATGTCATCGGGCGAGGATGGGGTGCAGCAGGTGTTTTCGATGGTAATCGCGTGATTGCTACAAAGATCCCCAAGAGCGGCTATCTGATCGAATACATGAACGAACCCGATTCACAACGACGCAGACAAATCTACTGCCACTGCCCATTGATCCGCGACGCGACAGAGCTTGGCATTGATGTCCCCGTAAACTACTGTTATTGCGGAGCGGGATTCTACCGCGGAATATGGGAAGAAATCCTTCAGAAACCGGTTCATATCGAAGTTGTGAAATCGATTATGAATGGTGACGATGTTTGCAGCTTCGAGATCGATCTGAGCGAATAATATGAATCGTTATGTGCCGCCTTTTATTGTTCGTCAATACGAGCAGGACAATTTTCAGGGAAGCTTCTCTGGCTTTGCGTTGTTTCTGGACATTGTCGATTTCACTTCGGTAGCGAATGTATTTCGCAATCACGGGAAGAAAGGCGCTGAAGAACTTAGTCGCTTGCTGGAACGTTCGATGGCATTTCCGATCGAGGTGATCGAAGGCGGGGGAGGATTCATCGGAGAATTTGCCGGAGACGCGTTTTTGGCTTTCTTTCCTCAGGGTGATGATATCCTTTCCATCGTGCAGCGCATCGAAGACTGGTTCGACAAGAACGGACACTTCAGCTCGGAGTTCGGAGAGTTTGCGATCAAGGTGAGGCTGACAGTCGATTACGGTGATATCCACTGGAAGATTTTCCGAAATGCCTGGCAATACGAGTATGTGTTTCACGGCGATACGATCCGTGAACTCGTACATCTTGCATCCTACAAGAAAGAATTGATCTTCAGCCGGGCTGCAACCGCGTTTATCGGGCTGGATCGCTTCGAGCCCACCGATGTCGGCTATGTTCCGATGGGAAGCATCAAAGAATGTGCGCTTCCCCATAAAACACTCATCGAGGAAGCGGAAATCCCCGAAGCGTTTATCAATAAACGGTTTCGCAACGACAATCCCGGTAACGAGATTCGCGATGCGGCATTTTGCTTTACAGATCTAACAGCCATCGAATCGTCCCGCCAGGAAGAGACGGTGGGCATTCTGCATGAGCTTGCCGATCGCTACGGTGGATTCGTGAACAAGCTGGATGCTACGGACAAGGGATTGATTGCGCTGATTCTTTTCGGAATGCCGCGCACAGAGGGAAACACACTGGAACGCATCTGTGAATTTGCTATGGAAGCGTTGAGCCGGATTCGCGGGATTTCGCTCAGTATAAGCTGTGGGAGTGTCTTTGCAGGATACATCGGTCATGATAGGACTCATGAATATACCGCGCTGGGATACGCTGTCAACCTCGCAGCACGCCTCATCGCACGGGCGAGGCTGGAGGAAGTTCTCTGCGATACCTATATTTGGCAGGAGATGCATACCCAGTACGATTTTGATTATATGGGCTCGCTCAGCCTGAAGGGATTTTCCACACCGATAAAATACTACAAGCTTAACCGCCAGATGAAAAAGGCGAGCATGCGCTTTCGGAGCCGGTTTGTCGGGCGTAAGGCCGAACTCGAGAAAATCATCGATTCGATGAATGATTGCTGCCGGACGGGTAAGATTCACGCCCTGTATCTGGTGGGAGAAGCGGGAATTGGCAAGACAAGGCTCCTCGAAGAGGCCTTCAAAGACCTGTCGCTTGACCAGTTTCACAAGTTTGTGATTCACTGTGATTCGCTTATACAAAAACCTCTTGAGCCGCTCAGAAAGCTGATCAAAACATATTTCTACTATAATCCGGATATGCCTGCCGAAATGGGGAAAGCGCTATTCTCGAGTCTTTGGAACGCTCTGCCTGCCGATTCGGATGAGAAGGCGCGAAACGAATCGATCATCGGGTCGCTGCTCGGGTACCAGTGGGAAAATTCGACCTGGGAACACATAGCACCGCTTGATCGGAATCAGGAGCTAAAAGAAGCATTCTCATGGTTTGTTTCCGTGATTGCCGGACAGAAGTCGGTAATCCTCAATATCGACGATGCGCAATGGCTCGACGAACGTTCCATCGAATTCCTGCAACACCTGAGTCTGCGTGTCGTGAAGCCGGTTCAGATTGTGCTGTCCTGCCGTTATCTTTCGCAGGGAGAGAAGCTTGACTTGCGTCTAAAAACGCATCGAACATACGATATCGAACTGGGTCAGATGCCGGACGATGGATGCACAGAGCTGATCCAGTCTGTCCTACGTATCCAGGATGTTCCACGGGAAACCATCAGGCTGATCCGCGATCGCTCGATGGGAAATCCGCTCTTCACGGAACAGCTTGCCGCTTTCCTGCAAGAAAATGGCAACCTTGACTATCAGGGTAATCTCAAAGGAACCATCGAATATATCAGCACCTTCGGTATCAGCGATATCATCGGAAGCCGCATCGACCGGATGGATGAATCGGTTCGTGACTGCATCTTCAGTGCGAGTGTGCTGGGCATGGAGTTCAGCGCGGATATCCTGCGCAAGATGCTTGGAGCGGATATCGACGAAAAGCTTCGCACCGGCAAGACGAATCGTATCTGGTTCGAGACTTCTCACATGACCTACGAATTCAGTCATATTCTCATCCGCGAGACGGTTTATCAACGAATGATGAGCGATCAGCAGGCGATGCTGCATCTGGCTGCCGCTCATGCTATGGAAAAGGTACATGGAACCTCGCTGGCTGAGAAAGCGGAAGAAATCGGCCTGCACTACGAGTATGGGTTGGATATCCCACGTGCAATCGAATACTACACTTCGGCTGCTAGCTATTATAAGAAGAAATACGAGCTCTCGGACGCGGCAAAATTGCTCTTGCGGATTATCTCCCTGATGCAGGTGGAAAATGGCACGGAGCAGGCGGAGATTTCGAAGATGCACGACGAACTTGCTTCGGTGTACTATCTAAAGGGTGATTACGACCAGGCGCTTGTGTCGCTACAGACAGCGCTGAGCCTAAGCGATACCGAATCGCGTGAGGCAGCCGTCATTCTGGACAACATGGGATCTGTTTATCTCCGGAAGGGAAACCACGATGAAGCGCTTGCATGCTTTCGCAGGGCGCTGGATATTCACGAGACGATAGGCGATTCCGATGCACCAGACTCGATTGCTCCATACATCAATATTGCAAAAGTCTATAAGGCGAAAGGTGACAGCGAACAAGCACTTGAAATCTATTTCAAAGCCCTGAAAACGTTCGAGAAAACGCGAATACCCACCGACATAATCTATCAAAACATCGGGCAGGTTTACTACGACCGCGGCGATTATGACCAAGCGCTGCAATATTTCCAGATGACGCTTGACCAGCGGGAAAAGAATTGCAGCGTCGATCACCCACTTATTGCCGATATTTACCACAATCTCGCATCCGTGTATAAGAATCTCGGAGATTACGATCGCTCGCTCGAATATTACCTTTCTGCGCTGCGTATCTGTGAAAAACGACTCGGACGTGAGCACCCGCAAACCGGCAGCAACTACAACAATATCGCCTGGTTCTATAAATTCCGGGGCGACTTCGAGAAAGCGCTCGACTACTACAATCGCGCGCTGGAGATCAACCTCAAGAGGCGTGGCCCCGAGCATCCGTTTACGGCCATCAGTCTCGGCAATATCGGCTCCGTCTATATGAATCTCGGGAAGTATGACAAAGCGCTCGAATCGCTGCAGCGCGGACTTGAGATTCAGGAGAAGAAGCTCGGGGCAGATCACCCCGACACCGCAGGTAGCTACTACAGCATCGCGTCGGTCTATCGCAACATGGGCGAGCTTGAAAAGGCATTGGATTACTACGAGCGATCGCTGATAATCCGCGAGGAGCGCTTGGGAAGAGATCACCCGTTGACTGCTGTGACCTGCCATATGATCGGCTTCACGCACATGGAGGCGGGAGCGTTCAAGGATGCACTTGCGTACTACGATAGAGCGCTGAAGATACAGATTGCTCGGTTTGGCGAAGATCACCCACAGGTCGCGGTGACGAATCATAACATCGGCACAGCGTATCTCAAATCAGAGCAGTACGAAAAAGCGCTTGAGCACTATCTCAAAGCGTTGGGTGTGAACGAGAAAAAACTCGATCCTTCCAACCATCGCACCGGCATCGTGCATTTCAACATCGGCAAGACGCTGATGAATATGAATCGTACGGAGGAGGCGAAAGAGCATCTGCAAAAGGCGCTTCCAATCCTTCAGCAGGCCGATGACGATAAGCTGGAGGAGTGCACGGAATTATTGACACGAATCAATGCGCGATAATCTTGTATCGGCGATGACTACGAAAATAACGGGTGTTGGAAATGAGCTGGATATTCGGGATCTATAGCGGTAGAGAGATAACTGAAGATGAACGCAGAGCGCTGATTGGCGATAGCAAAGGCCGAATCGTTCGTTCTATTGAGCAAAAGGGCTTATTCGCTGCTCTGGGTGGAATCCCATCCCTCTGTTTTCATGCGGAAAACCTGCTCGTCAGCGGTATCGCACTGCGCGATTTTGAGCCGGTCACCATCGACGACTGGAAGCAGGCCAATCTTCATCCCGATTTCGACGGTCAGTATTGCGGGCTTCGCATGCAAGGTCAGACGCTGACCCTTTTCTGTGACCATTTCAATCATCGTCCATTCTATCTCTGGCGAACAGACGATGCCATCGTGTTTTCCACTGATCGCGAACACCTCAGACCCTTTATGAAGAATCCCCGGCTTGATATGGACGCCATCGCCAGTTTCTGGCTTTCGAACGGACAGTATCACTATCGCAGCTTTGTAAAAGACCTCATTCGCTCACAACCGGCATCGGTTATAACCATCACCCCTGATCTGGATATCCGGCACTGCGCGGAGCAGTGGCTTGGCCTGGGTGAAAAGCCCATTGGAATCGATATCGAAGCTGCGCTGGATAAGACCATAAGGTGGTTCGCTGAGCGGGAAAAGATATCGATGGGACTCAGCGGCGGAACCGATTCAAGGCTTATTCTGGCCTACATGATGCAGCATCGTGACCGTCCATGGCGCGTTCATACCTTCGGTGAACGAGATAATCCCGAGGTTGTAATCGCTGATAGAATTGCGCGAGAACTGAAGCTAAATCATCTCATCGTCGAGCCACAGAACAGCGATCCCGATACCGTTATCCAGCGCTCCAGGCAGATCGCCAGTCAAACCGAGATGACATACTCCATCCGCGCCTATCGCACAATCGATAACCTGCGCGCGGCCGTCGATGGTGGCTACATGATTCTCGATGGTGACTACGGCTGCTTCATCCGCGATTACTTCCTGAACGGTATCCGCTTCAAGCTGAAGTCTGCGCCGAAAGGCCGGAAATTCGAGAAGCTCTACGAGCTCACACGCGTCAATCGGGTGAATTTCTTTCCCGATCCGCTCTACAAGAGGATGAACGACGTCGCGTGGGAAGATTTCCAGAAGCTTCCCGGCATCCTGAAGGAGTGGGACGGAAAGGACTATACCGCGCTTCTGGCACTGCTGCACACCTACTATCGCTACCCCAATCTGGTGCGTAACTGGAACCTCTCGCTGGAAATCACCCCGCTGATCAGTCCGTTGGGACAGGCTTCGATTGTTCGTGAACTGCTGCGAATGCCTGTCTCCAAGCGCGCGAACTGCCGCGTCAGCTATCCCATTCTGAAGAAGCTCGAGCCGCGTCTGATGCGGTTTCCGTTGGTTCGCTACGGCACAACGGTTCCGTTCTGGGTCTATCGCAATTATCTTGCCTCGGGTATTATCGCCAACATCAAGCGGCGTAGAGGATTGACGTATCATTCAGATCGGACGTTTGTTCAGCTTGAAGCGATGAAAGGTTTTGTGCGGGATGTAGCCTCGTCCAATGCGGTAAAGGAATGTGAATATTACGATTACAGCAAGGTGTCGGCGTTCGTGAACAGCTACTACGATTCACCCACCGAGGCAAAGGGCGGCCGGCTCATGCAATGGCTGGGATTCGAGCTGTTCCGGCAATCGGTGGAGGATCAACCCAGCTCGAAGCTGGTCACGCCGTAGATGCGCTCCAGGGGCAGATCCGGCGCTGGTCCGGTGTACATGCGAGCCGTCTCGAACACCTTTTGCATCTTATAATCCACAACCAACTTTTTCGCGTCCGAATTCGGCTCCGGGATATCCAGATAGAAGGTCTCGCCTTGCTCCAGAACGCCAATCAGCCTGGCAAACAGCGCTCTCGCAATTTCGTCCGTATCCCCGAATAGCGGCCCGATCTTGTAGCCCTTGCGGCATTTACGTATCACGCCATAGCCCTGCAATACACCTTCCACGACATATCCGAGCGCAGTTGTCTGCGGTTGCGCGATCCACGGCTTGAGGAAGGCTTCTCGCCGTGTAAAGAAGTATTTGCAGTCGTAGTCACAAAGCTGATCAAACGGCACTTTGCGCAGCGGGACAATGGCGGGGTCTGGTGAGGATGATTCCGCGTCTCGAACGCCCTCGTACCGGATGTTGTTGTAGGCCATCTTGAACCCGATTCGTATGTAGTTTCGTTGCTGCTCGACAACGCCGTCCAGGCCGATGTTCCGGGCTCCCAAGCGCTTCAAGCCGGCCATCAGGATGGGGAATCCCAACGCTCTTCCGCGGAACTCCGGTTTCACGATGTAGAATCCGAGAAAGCCGTAGTCATCGCCGTACTGCACCACGCTGATGGTCGCTACCGGTTCACCGTCCATCTCTTCCACCAGGAAGCCGCCGCTGTCTGCCGCGAAGAAGCATTCGGCGTCGTGGATACCGGGATTCCAGCCTTCTTTTGCTGCCCAGTCGATCGCCAGATCAACCTCGCAGAGCGTCATGGTTCGGATTATTTGGGGCATGCTTACTTGTTCTCCTTTGCCTGCTTTCTACATTCCTCGTACTCGAGGCATTATCACAAGCGGAATGCCGAAGTCCATTCCTGTGACCTTAAAAGCGCTCACGAGGTTGTTGCCTGTACTTTTTTCTTTCTCGTTCGGATCTATCAGATGGTATTCCTTATCTTCTTTCTTCTCGTCGTAGTTCAAAACGCAGTTGTACAATCTGTATACATCATCAACATGGTTGGTTTTTGTGCCTTTTTCTTTAAATGACACGAAGCCTTCGAATAGTCTTATATCTCTATGTCCTGATATGCTGAATATTTCTCTCAATAAGTATGTAGCACCTGTCATTACAGCAGCTCCAGCACCTACATACCAGTAGCGAGTCTTTTTTCCATCCTTCTCAAAACGTCTACCTACCGGATTTCCATTTTCTGTGAATGCAACCGATAACGGTGCTTCGATCATCAAGTTGAAGGGTCCTTTATTTTGAAGAATGTATTTCGCTACTTCATCAACCATCTCTCCAAACTGGAATGGTTCAATTTTGTCTGGATCACCGAGTAGCAAGCCGCAGCTCTTTCTGCTTTTCGCAAAGCCCATATCGATGATGATCCAGTCGGCGTCTTTGTTTTTGAAGTGCTCTCTTGTTCCCGGGATGATCATGGAAATTCCTCCTATGCGCGGAGTGCCCCGTTGGGAGATTGCGGCAAAGCCGTATGGCAGAGGCAGCTTGATTACATGAATTCTTTCGGATAATGCACCTTGGTCAGGAAGAGTCCCTGCGGCGGTGCGGTTGGGGTCAGGAGCTGATCGGAGCGTTTGATCTCGAAGAGCTCGTCGATGATTGCGGGGGAGAGGCCTCTATTGGTGATGGTGATGATGCAGCCCACGATGCGGCGCACCATGTTGTGTAGGAAACGATCCGCGGACAGATGAAAGACCCATCCGCCTTCTTCTTCCTCGAAGTCCAGCCGGTTCATATCGCAAACGGTGTTGGTGATGTCCGGGTTGGGCTTGCAAAAAGAAGCGAAGTCGTGTGAGCCGAGGAAATGCGGCAGGCATTCGGCGATTTTATCAGGTAGGATTTTCTTACGGGCGAAGGTGGAGCAATAGAGCCGGTTGAAGGGAGTCCGCTCACGTGCGATATGGTACTGGTAATCGCGCTGGAAGGCCTTGTAGCGCGCATGGAAATCTTCGTGCACGGGCCGTATATCGATGATGCCGATATTGTGGGGAAGCCGGGTTCTGAGCGCCAGCATAATCTGCTGTGGCGTCATGTTCATGTCGAGGTCGAAGTGCGCGACCTGCCCCAGGGCGTGGACGCCGGAATCGGTCCGGCCGGAGCCCATGACGGTGATCGGCGCTTTTGCCATCTTCGTGAAGGCCGCTTCGAGCGTGCCCTGTACGGTGCGTGATTCCGGCTGCACCTGCCACCCCGTGAAGTGGGTGCCGTCGTAGGAAAGGGTTATGGCGTACCGTATCATGATCAGACCGTTTGCAGGATCTTCTCACGGTAGGAACGAGCGCGCTTGATGAGCTCGGGTTCATCGACTGTCATCAGCTTGCGGTCGAGCATAAGCGCTTTGCCGTTGACGAACACGTCGCCGATATTGCTGCTGTTCATGTTATAGCAGATGTGGGAATAGACGCTGTAGAGCGGCTCGGTCTCGATGGTGCCGGTGTGCATCACGATGAAATCGGCTGCCTTGCCGATCTCCAGCGATCCGGTTCGTTCGGACATCCCGAGGGCTTTCGCTCCGTCGATGGTTGCCATGCGAAGTGCGGTTTCGGCCGGAAGGAAGGCGGGATCGCCGTTGATGGCCTTGTGCAGTTTGGCGGTGGTTCCCATCTCTTCGATGATACTGAGGTTGTTGTTGCTGGCTACGCCGTCGGTGCCGAAACCGAGTCGGACGCCATTGTCCTGATAACCTTTGATGGGCGCGATACCGGAGGCGAGCTTGAGGTTACTTTCGGTGCAGATCGCGACGCTGGTTCCGGTACGGGCGAGTATCTTCTGTTCTTCGTCATCCACCCATACGCCGTGCGCGACAAGCAAGTTATCGCCCAGGAAGCCGAGTTCGTCCAGGTAGCGAACCGGCGATTTGCCGAATTGCGCGATTGAATCCGTTACTTCCTTTTTTGTTTCGGCGAGATGGGTGAGAAGGCGCATATTATTCTCACGGGCGACTCTTGCCGCCATGACGAGGTGCTCTTTATTGCAGGTGTAGATTGCGTGCGGAGCCGGCATGAACTGGATCAGATCGTTGTCCCGGTGCAGGTTGTGCTGCTCCACAGCATACTCGATCATCTGTTCGGCCTTGGTGTAGTTCACTACCGGGAATTCCACGATTCCCTCTCCCAGAAGTCCCCTGATACCCGCTTCCGTTGCGGCTTTGGCTGTCTGGCCTTCCAGGAAATACATATCGCAGAAGGTGGTCACGCCATTGCGGATCATCTCGGCAACGCCATGCAGCGAAGCGTGGTAAATGAACTCTTCGCAGAGGAATTTCCCTTCCAGTGGCCAGATGAAGTTCTGCAGCCAGTCTTGCAGGGCCATGTCGTCCGCGACGCCCTTGAAATAGCTCATGGCGATGTGGGTGTGGGTGTTGACCAGGCCAGGCATTATGAATCCGCCTTTGGCGTCGTGTGTGGTATCGGCTGCGAATTGTTCCGAGATGGATTTCGCGTTGCCGATGGCGAGGATGTTGCCGTTGTGAACGGCTATTGCACCGTTTTCGATGATCTGCATCCGGTCGTTCATGGTAACGACGGTGCCGTTTGATACGAGTAGGTCGATTTTCTGCATAGAGCCTCCGAATAGCGTCAAGGCTTGATGTTTCGATCAGAATGGCAATCTTTTTCCGCTACTTGTGCGATTCTTTGCGCTGGCGTTTCGCGAGCAGGATGGTCGAGCGCAGATCTTCGGCATCGATGGCATTCATCCATTTCTGCATAAACGATTTTCCCTGAAGCATCTGCGCGATTGCCATAAGCGCACGAAGATGCAGATCACGTTGATCCATGGTACCCAGCAGCACGAAGACGGCGTTCACCGGTTCGGAGTCGTCATCCCACTTGATGCCGTGCTTGTTGCGCACCAGCACCATGTCGAAGCGATTGGAGCCTTCGAGGATAATGTGCGGAACAGCAACCCCTGGAATGATATTTGTATTGGACATCACTTCGCGGTCGCAGAACATGCCGTAAATCTGCTCATGCGTGAGGCTGAGCTGCGGAGAGAGCTCTCTGGATAACTGTCGGAAGAACTCCTCTCGGTCGATCGCCTGTTGTTGATCGACGATAAGCGCTTTTTCGATCAGTACGTCGAATTCGTCTTCTTCTATGTTCTCTCGTTCTTTGAGGATGCCCAGCAGCTCGTTCTCTAGCTTCTCGAAGTTGGTTTCGCTGATGATGATCCGGTTGAGGATGTTCATCGCCAGCCGGATGAGCGCGGAGTGGCGTTTTTCCAGTCCGGTGAAGAAGACGCGATACCAGACATAGGCGAACACGATAAAGCAAATCGTGATCAGAAGCGGAATCCAGCCCATTTGAGCGATCAGGATCGAATAGGCGATGATGGCGAAGATCTGGAGCCAGGGGAAGAGTGGCGAGCGAAAGGTTGGCCGGTAGTTTCGGATACCGGCATAGCGCACCACGATCAGCGAGAAATTCACCATGATGAAAAGCAGGATCATGAATGTGGAGGCTACCTTGGCGAGCATCTCCACTTCCAGGAAAAGCACCACGAATATCATAAAACCGGATGTGACCAGGATAGAAAACCACGGTGTTCCGAATCGTTTGCTTACCGTTCCGAACAGCTTGGGAAGCAGGTAGTCGCGGCTCATGGCCATGGGTACGCGGGATGCCGCGAGGATGCCAGCGTTGGCTGTGGTAATGAAAGCCGCCATAGCAGCGATTGCCATAACGATCATGCCGGGTTTGCCGGTAAAGACTCTTGCAGCCGCTGAGATGGGGGTGAGAGTAGAAGTCAGCTCTCCGTGCGGAAGAACACCGATGGTGACGGCTACGACCAATACATACAGAATAGATACCACGGTGTAGGCCCAGAGCATTGCTTTTGGGATCAGCCGTCCGGCCTCGCGGCTTTCTTCGGCTACGCTGTCGATCTTGGTCAGTCCGCCGTAGGAGATGAATACCAGTCCTGTTGCTTCCAGGATGGGAACGTATTTCCTGATGTTGAACGGGCTGAAATATTCGGGTCTGGCGCTTGGGTAGCCCAGGATAATATAGGCTGCCAGTGCACCGAGAAGGAAGATGACAAATCCCACCTGGAATTTGCCGGATGTCTTTACGCTGACGAGGTTCAGCAGCGTGAAGAAGATACAGAATCCCACGGCGATGAGCTTGAAGTGCGGGAAATCCGGGAATACCAGCAGCGAAAATGCGCTGATACCGATCAGAGCGAAAGCGCTTTTAAGCGCGATGGAAAACCAGTTGGCAAATCCGGCGATCACCCCAGCGGGGGTTCCCAGGATGCGATCCACGTAGAAATAGTCTCCACCGCTTCGCGTCATGGCAGTTGCCAGCTCTGCCTTGGAAAGCACGCTGGGCAGCATCAGGATCGCGGCAAGAATATAGGAAATGATACTGGATGGTCCTGCTTCGCTGTACGCGATAGCAGGCAGCACGAACAGCCCGGAGGAGATCATCGCTCCCGCGGCGAGGCTGAACAACGCAAAGAAACCGAGGTCTTTTGCTAACTTCATCTTCCATCACCTTTTCTTGGTGGAACTCGTCGAGAATCGCTATGTTACATCTACCGACAATATAGGCTTGAAGCAGGATATTGTCAGGCGTATGTTTCTACGTAGGCATCTGTAACATACTGCAGTAATTCTTTTGCGAATTCGGATACCACCACGATCTTGTCGATGCCGATTTTAGCCATGTTCATATACTGGAGCCGAAGGACATCTCCACCAAATAGTTCGGGAATCACACCCGCGAAGAAGAATCCGAGCATCTCGAGCGATGCGCAGAACTTGGCTGCTGCCGGGTGATTCAACGGGATGTCGATATCGACGCATTCCATCTTCTGCTGTGCCATTTCGTGCAGATGATGACGGACGGCGGGAATGAGGTCTTCGCCATACTCCTCGACGCTAATGTAGCCGATCAAGGCTTCCTGCATCATTTTGGTTTTGAGAACCGAATATTCTGGCAGTTCGAAGGTAACTTGACCCGGATCGATTAACTCACGATCGAGCTCGTTTCGCTCATATATCTTGCGGATCATGCTGCGGTGATGCAGCGGCGGATAGAGCGTTTGCTTCGGACTCTGATGCAGCTTGAGATAAAAAAGCACGGCTGATTGCCGTTCCTTCGCTTCTTCCGACTGGATCTTGCGGAAGTGCATGGATGGTGGCATCAGCCCGAAGATGATACCCGTTTCCTTCGCGCCCAGTGTCAGGTTGCCCTTCTGAGTGAAGGGATGAACTGCGACAGCCTCGCTGTAAATGCCGTACATGCCGGATTCACGGGCGTGATCGATCAAAGCGTTCTTCAGATGTTTGAACAGGCCACGACCACGATAGCGCGGATCGACGACCGCCATACCCGATTCGCCTACTTTCGCGTCAGCGCTATGCAAGCTTAGGCCGAGATGCCCGATCAGCTCGTTATCCTTACCGATCACCACTACCGATCGCAGGAGTCCCTGCTTGAGCAAATCCTGTGTCTTCTCAGGATAGTAGATGAATCCCATGGCGTAGGAATAGCCGTAAGAGCGATAGATGCAGCGTGCGAGTGCTTCGGAATCACCGGGCTCGATCAACCGGATTGTGGTCGTTGTCTCGGGCGGAACCATGGGAAGGTCTTCGGGTTCTTTCTCGAGATAATCTTCCGCGTTGGTGTGGGGTAGTTGCTTGATGAATTCGACGCGCTTGCCTGCGTTTCCAAGGCTGAGAAAGCGAACTTCATCGACCAGTCCCTTCATGAGCTTGACGCCCAGTCCGCCTTCTTCCTTGTCGAAGCGCTTGAAGTCGTAGGGGAGTCCCTTATCGGCGACGGTAACCTGTATCGCACCGGGGATGCGTTCGAGGATCACGTCGAAATAGCCGATCATGTCAGGATCGAATGCATGCTCGATTACATTGACGAGTGCTTCTTCTACTGCTATATCGAGCTTGACGGCCTGGTTCTCCTCCAATCCGTGTCGTACCAGTGCTTGATGTATAAATGCCAGAACGTCCCGTACGCTCTCGAGCTCTGCCCGACTTCGGATACTTGCTATTAAATCCGGTGTCATCAATGTGTCCTTCTATGATTCGCGGACGGGTCTGCCAATGTATTCGGAGCTATCGAATGCCAGAATCGGTATAAAGATGATGCTCAGGAAGATAAGGCCTAATGCCCAGACAGCAGGTTTCCCATAGGCTTTGACCAGGTCAATTGTGATAATCACAGAAAATACTATGTTCACGATCGGAATGAGGAGCAGGAAGAACCACCAGAGCGGTCTGCCGGCAATATCGAGCATGACAATGGTGTTGTAGAAGGGAATAATCGCTGCCCAGCCGGGCTTTCCGGCCTTCGCGAATATTTTCCAGTAACAAGCAAGAAAGAAGATGAGAATGGCAAAATACATAATCCAGAACCACGAGTAGCTGAAAAGGTTGCTATAAGAGCTCATTTTTCCTCCATTTTTTGAATCCGACAGTCTTCGAGTACGCTGCCGCAGGTTGAACAAACATTTTCATACCATGTAAATTGTTTTCCACAGCTAGGGCATTTCCATCGTCTGGATTGGCTTGTCAGCCAATGCGCTATACCTTTGTCACGAATGGTTTCCAAGGTTTTCAGGATGCCCGAGTGGTGCGGACACCGGTCGTTTTCGAAGTCGAGTATCGTTTCGCAGGGAAATTCTTTGCATTCGTAGCAAAACTCCAGTCCCTTCGATTCGGCGCAGAGCTTGATGTTACAGTCATTGCAATAATCGGATTTCAGATCGCTCTTACATCCGTGGCAGCGCTCTACAGACCCGTTGCAGACACGATCATCCGTTGTGGTGTTCTCGGTGGCGTGCAAGATACTGCAAGCACCACAGAAAATGCCGCAATAGCTGTCGTATCGAAACATTTCGTTTTATGCCTTCTGGCTGATGATGTGGACATCGCGCTGTGGGAAAGGAATTCCGATGCCGTTCGCGTCGAACGCCTTTTTCACCTTCTCTTGCGTATCGAAAAGGACATCCCAGTAATCAGCGCCTTTGACGTGCGGACGAACCGCGAGGTTTACGGAACTGTCAGCGAGTTCAGCGACCGCAACGGTGTAGGTCGGGTCTTTTAATATGCGTGGATCGGCTTCCAGAATCTCTTTGATGATGCTTTTGGCCTTGTCTATATCAGCGTTATATGCTATCCCGATTACCATATCGACGCGCCGGATTGGAGATGTGCTGTAATTGATGATGGTGTCGCCGGTGATCTTGGCGTTTGGGATGATGATTTTTTTCTTGTCCGGGGTAGCCAGGGTGGTAACGAAGATCTGAATCTCCTCGACAGCACCGGTTACGCCGCCCAGTTGCACAACATCACCAACCTCGAATGGCCGGAAAAGAACCAGCATCACGCCGGATGCGAAGTTGGAAAGAGATCCCTGCAAGGCCAAACCGATAGCCAGTCCGGCTGCACCGAGGATCGCTACGAACGACGTGGTCTGAATTTCGAGCTTACTGATTGCCGCCACGATGGCGAAAACCATGATACCGATAAACGTCAGGTTTCCAACGAAAACCGCGAGGGTTTTTCCGCCTTTTGATCTGGAAACGACTTTTTTGACACTCCACGTAATGATTCCTGCCAGAATGCGACCGAGAATAAGGATAAGCAGGGCTCCAACTACTTTCCACCCATACTTTTCCACCAGATGCAAAAACGTCGTTTGGATTGTTTGAAGGTCCATACGATACTCCTTTTGGTTTCTTATTTCTCTTACTGAATTTATGCAGGCGTTGATTTGTTCGTCAATGAAAAAAGTCTCTACGTGTTTATAGTTTACGTGCGATCCGTTGTCTCTATCACGAATATATCCACCGTTGTCCTTCGATTCCATTCAAGATGACACGGTGGATAAACTTCATACTGGCAAAAGGTTGTGCAGCTTACGCGATGATCGAGTAAAACGTGATTTTTCTTCGGGTATGCGGACTGAAATAATCATGTCATGCTGAGTGGAGTCGAAGGAATCATGATTAATCACATAGCGTGGAGTAAAAAAGATATCCTCCCGGATTATTTGAAAAAATACTTTACCGAATCAGATGATTTCTGCAGATTAACGACAAACCAAAACGAGGTAAACATGCGTATATTTGTCATAGGCTCCGGAAACTGGGGTACCACGCTGGCGACGCTCTTCTGCAAGAAGAACGACGTCTATCTCTGGACGATCGACCAGAAGGAAGCGGATGAAATCAATCTGAATCGAGAGAACAAGGCATTCCTTCCAGGCAAGAAGATCGACAAACGGATCACGATCGAATGCAAGTACAGCCGTCCGATCGAGAAAGAAGATCTGGTGATCCTCGCGATCCCGTCACGGCGCGTGGAAGCCGTGGCTATCGAACTCCAGAAGACTGGCGTTTACAATATCATGAACGTATCCAAAGGCCTCAAGCACGATTCGCTCATGACTATCCAACAGATAGTATTGGAACATCTTCCCACTGTGCGATTCGCCACGCTGAGCGGACCAACGATCTCCCGTGAGATCGCCAACGGACTTCCCGCCAAGGCTGTGCTCGCTTCCAATGATATGGGGCTGCTCATGACACTGCAGGAAGCGCTGGACAACGACCTTCTGATCTTTGAATTCAGCCGCGACATCGATGGTATCGAGCTCTGTGGATCGCTTAAGGGGCTTATTGCAATTGCGGTGGGCATTGCCGACGGACTCGGGCTCAAGACCAACATCTATGGACTGATCATGACCTACGGCTTGCAGGAATTCGCCACCGTGCTGGAATTTCTGGGCGTATCCACGAAAACCGTGTACGGTATCGCCGGTGCCGGTGACTTGATAACAACTTGCCTTTCGGAAAACAGCCGAAACCGAAGGTTCGGTAAGCTGTTGGGTGAAGGGAAATCCCGCGAAGAGGCACTACAAGAGGTTGGAATGGTGGTTGAAGGAGTATCCATGGCCAAGACGATCCAACAAATCTCACGCTTCAATCTCAATATCCCGTTGTTTGATTCGATCGCACGGATTATTTTCGAGCCGGTGGAAGACGTAAGGAAAGCCTTGCTCAATCCGCTTTTATATCGTTGAATGAGATTTAGCGGGGTAGGTTTGGGTAGAAATTTATTGCCAAATTTACCCGTATCGGTAAATTCGCGTGAAACTTCTGACACAATAAGTCAATACTGGTGGAGGTATCCATGCCGAACGAAGTTCAGCCTGAAATGCAAATTAACTTTGAAAGCCTTCTGAAACAGGGTTTTGCCGTCATTGACGTGCGCTATCGAGAATACGAAATTTCATCAGAAATGTACAAGTACGTGATCGCTCATGTGGAGAAAGATCGCGAAGCGTTTTATGCCGACATGCTCAAGCATTACCTCAATCGCGACGTCAAGGATCGTAACGTGCTCGAACTGTGGGTCAAGATCCTCAAGCATAAGCTCAAAATGAGCGAGCTGCTCAACCGCGACATCTCCATCAAGGTTGCCGCGCTGGATTACTTCGAGACCAGAGGATCGCTTTGATGCAACACACCCTCCTTCTGATCAAGCCCAATGCTACGAAAAAGCATGTCAGTGGCGCGATCCTGAAGATGATCGAGGAGGCAGGGTTTGTTATCGAAGGTATGAAGATGCTCCGCATGGACCGGCAGTTTGCCGATACATTTTATGCGGTGCACAGAGGCAAGTCGTTTTACGACCGTCTCATCGAGTTCATGGTTTCCGGCAAGACGGTTGCTGTCGCCCTTTCGCGTGAAGACGCAGTTAAATATCTGCGCGAATTCATCGGTGCGACCAACCCAGATGAGGCGGCTGAGGGGACGATCCGTAAACTTTATGGCGATACGGTTACCTATAACGCTGTCCATGCCTCCGATAGTCCGGAAAATGCCGAGAAGGAACTGGCTTTCGTATTCCCGGAATTAAACCTCAACCAGTAAGCAATCCAAAGGAGCACGATGCCATACCTTGTCTTGAGCATTCTGTGTTCAATTGTAATTGCTAATTACCTGAAATTCCTCTCACACCGCAAACACGCTTCGATTCTTGCGGTTTTTCTCGGTAACTACTTTGTCGCTGCCATTCTAAGCTATTTTCTGAGCTGTACTCCAGTACGCGAAGTCAATCGATTCGATATCATCATGGGTGTCGTGGCCGGAGTTTTCCTTATTGCAACATTTCTGATCTACCAGAAGAGTATCGATAAATGCGGACTTGCGATCAGCGTCAGCTCGATGCGGGCATCGCTGATGGTGCCGGTGATGGTCTCACTGATATGGTTTGGCGAATCGCTCGCTATCTGGAATTATTTCGGGATTATTCTGGTGCTGCTTGCCTTTGTGATTCTGGGCAAACGAAGAAATGTAAGTGGCCTAAAATGGATTATCGCGCTCTTTATCTCCATGGGCCTGATGGATTCGTTTTTCAAAATTTACAAAGTGTTTGCCGAGCATTCTGCAGCCGTTTTCCTGATGATCGGCTATAGTATGGCATTTCTCGTTACACTGATACTGATTTTGTATTACCGGCAAAGGATACCGTGGCGGTCGCTTCTGTGGGGATTCCTTCTGGGAATACCTAACCAACTCACTGCATGGTTCTTCATGAAGTCTCTGGACACAATACCTGCGACGATTGCATACCCGCTGAGGGCATCGAGTATCGTACTGCTTTGTGTAGCAGCGGATATTCTTCTATGGAAGCTTCGTATTGGTATGCGGCAGGCGATAGGGTATGGGATTATCGTTGTCGGGATAGTATTGCTGAATATAAGCTAGCTCAACTCATTATAAAGGCCCTATAATAGCCAGCGATTTTAGAAATAGAAAAAGGCAGATCGAAGGGATGCCGGTCCCTCATATGATCTGCCTTTAAAATTGGATTCCTGTATACGAATTCAAGATTTATACGATCTTGATCAGCACGTATATCGAATCCGTTAGAACAACACGTCAGGAAAGCACTATCAATGCACTTATAATACATTTGTTGTGCCAATCACGGATATGCGATGTAAGGCTTTGCTCTATAATGATATAGCCGATTAATTCTTTGCTGGATATTTTCGTTAATGAAAATGCGATTATCGTTTTTGATAATAAGAATGGTGATTTTCTGCGGGGTGAATCAGTTTATTTTGACTGAATACAAAAATACCCCGCATCTATGACGCGGGGTGAAAGTGGTATCCCCAGGGGGAATCGAACCCCCGTTCCCGGACTGAGAATCCGGTGTCCTAGGCCACTAGACGATGGGGACATATATGGCTACAATTTAGTATTTAAGTGGCGACCCCTAGGGGAATCGAACCCCTGTTGCAAGAATGAAAATCTTGAGTCCTAGGCCACTAGACGAAGGGGTCATATCAAAGATCTGGAACCACGTTTGACAGCGAAGTTTTGCTGTCAATAAAAATTGGCGACCCCTAGGGGAATCGAACCCCTGTTGCAAGAATGAAAATCTTGAGTCCTAGGCCACTAGACGAAGGGGTCGTCTAAAAAATGGTGAGCCTGGATGGGATCGAACCATCGACTCTCTGCTTAAAAGGCAGATACTCTACCTCTGAGTTACAGGCCCACACGTAGTTCGTTGCGTCAAAGTAGAAACACGTGTTTTCGTGTCAATGAAAAATTCACATATTTGGACAATCTAATGCAAAATCCGTTTCGCACCGCATAAAAAACCCCATGCCTGATTCCGCGTCCGAAACCTGGCATGGGATAGCGGTTAGTGTATTTTACAGGAATTTACTTCAGTGCATTCAGCGCCGCTTCGTAGTCAGGCTCCTGGCCGATCTCCGGAACGAGCTGTTTATATTGGACAACGCCTTGTTCGTCGATTACGATCACGGCGCGAGCGAGCAGCCCTGCGAGAGGGCCATCTATAATCAACAGGCCATAGTCGTTACCGAAATCGAAATTGCGCATCATGCTGAGCGTTACAACGTTTTCCAGCCCTTCCGCACCGCAGAAGCGAGCCGACGCGAACGGGAGATCGTGCGAGATGCAGAGCACGACGGTGTTATCGAGATTGTTTGCTTCCGCGTTGAACTTCCGAACGGAAGTAGCGCATACGGATGTATCGATACTCGGGAAGATGTTCATGACGATCTTCTTGCCAGCATAGTCAGCCAGCTTCGCATCTTGCAGAGTTTTGGTTACCAGGTTGAAGTCGAGTGCTTTCGTTCCAACAGCCGGCATATCGCCGCTTGTGTGGATCGGATTGCCTTGCAGTGTTATCTTTGCCATTTTTATGTACCTCGTTTAATTTCTTTATAGTTGAAAGACTAATCGTCGAGGCCGAAATGGCAAACCCCTTCTGTGTGCAGCAGGATTTTTTTTGCGTCGAGCCCGGCAGAGAAGCCTCCAAGCCCTCCATCGGAACGAATCACGCGGTGGCAGGGGATCACGATCAGGATTGGGTTTCTGCCCACTACACCGCCCACAGCGCGGGAAGCGCTCGGCTTGCCGATTCTACGTGCGATTTCGCCGTAGCTGACGGTTGTGCCGAAGGGTATCTCCATTAGCGCGTTCCAGACTGCCACATCAAACGCGCTGCCTTCGAGAAGCAGTGCTAAGTCAAACGACCTTCGTTTGCCGCAGAAATACTGCTCGATCTGGGATTTCGCTTCCATAAGGACCAGTGATGGCCGCTCCTCGCCATTGCACTCCTTACAGCGTTCGATGCGATTGATTGCGCCGTCTTTTTCGATAACAGACAGCGTTCCGAAAGGGGTTTTGACGAAAATCCGATTATACACCATAAAAAATCGACTGGTTGGCTTTCACTACGTTCATAAGTTTCAAGACCGCGGCCACAGCTCCAGCGAGCGGATCTCCCTCGAATTCGGCGACTGCCATGCCCGATTTATGCATGCCTTGATAGACTTTATTCTTTTCGATAATGGCGATGGGCAACCCGATCGTAATACCGCCCTGAAAGATTTTGTTTTCCTTCAACGCTGCGACAGCCTGTCCAGCTTTGTAAGAACCACTGTATATTTTGTTGTCGCTGATGTTCAATACTGCCATCCCGCTTTTGTGTCCTCCCATATAGACTTTGCCGTCTTCGATGATCGCAATTGGGCCCCGGCTATGGTTTTCGCCATCGTATATCTTACCTTGCATGTTGATACCTCCTGAGTAAAAATCGAGGTATTACCTTGCATTTTCCAGGCCGAAAGATAAAACTCGAGCTTGGCATTTCTCCCTTGAACTCGTAACTCGTATCTGGTTACTTCTCTATCTCCGGTATTCCACCAGCTCATCCAGCGATTTGCGTTTCAAGTGTCGCTCAGGGACCTCTTCCGTTTTTGGATAACCGATCGGGAGTACAACGACAGGCTCGATGCCTTCCGGTAGTTTCAGGGCTTGGCTCAGCATGTAGGCGTCGAAGTAACCCACCCAACAGGTTCCGAGTCCGAGTTCCGCAGCCGCGAGGGTCATGTGATCCACCGCGATAGCGGCATCCAGGTCACCATAGCTTTTGCCGTCCGGGCGACGCCAGGCTTGCGCATGATCCACACAGACCACGATAAATATCGGAACTTCCGATGCCCATTTGCGCGGGTAGGCATTCATCACATGCTGCTTGTCAATATCATTTTCGATAACGATGAACCGGAAGGGTTGCAGGTTTTTAGCTGTGGGAGCGAACCGCGCCGCTTCCAGCACTTTTTCGAGCTTTTCCGGCTCAACGGGCTTATCCTGGTAGCTCCTCACCGAGTATCGTTTTTTAATCAAATCAATCAATTGCATAGCACACTCCTTTTTTCTTCTACCATAAAAGGCCGAATGGATGCGTCAATGAAAAAGTGATTGGGATATCTGTCGATTGTGATCTCTGTTTCCTTTTCTTCTTGACTGATCACCAATTGGGTCCACTAACTCGACCTGGTATCATTTCAGGAGAATATGTATGGCGGATCAAGACGATTTTTATGTAAGTAAGACTCGATTCGAAGCGTTGAACGACGGCGTATTTGGTATTGCGATGACCTTGATGGTGATTGGGATCAATGTACCGGAGGGCATGAGTATCAAAACATCGGCGGATATGTTACAGGCGCTAATGAGCATGTGGCCGCAGTTTTTCAACTACTTGCTCAGTTTTGCCATCATTATGTCGATGTGGATCAAAAACAATGGTATCCTGCGGCATATACAGTCGATTAGCAAGCCTTACACGTTGCTGTCTCTCGCTTCATTGATGTTCATCTGTCTATTGCCGTTTTCTTCATCGCTTATGGGTGATTACGCAGAAAACCCTGTTGCGGAAATCGTCTTTCACGTGAATCTATTAGCTCTTGGTATCCTGAATATGTTGCGGTTTTTTCACCTCAGAAAACGGTCTGACCTGATCTTCGAAGAGTACCGTGATGACATCAGTGGGGGAAGGTTTTTTCATGATACCGTTGTTTTCATTGCGGTTCCGATACTCGCAATTGTGATGGCTCCTTTTATTCCGGGCTACAGTACTATGTGCTATCTGCTGATGCCGCTTCTGGGTATGATCCACGAGAAAAAGAATCTGAAGCGCTGAACGTCCGTTATCGTACATTTTTCTTTCGGGAATGGACATGAAGCCGATAATATATACCGTATTTTCCACCTATTTCACCCAAAAACTTGTGGTATAGGAATTGCAATAACTACGATTCAGTACCTGAACCATACAAGAACATAGGATAGCATATGTCATTTTTACGATTAAGACTTGTTCTGCGCGGCTATATGCGCCACCGCTTACTGTTTGCTCTCAATCTTCTGAGCCTTATTATCGGACTTGTCGTCTGCTTTCTTATCGGTATATTTGTAACCTTTGAGCTTGGATTCGATAAAGATATCCCTGATTATGAGCGGATCTATCGCGTCTATATTCATGGGCGCATCTCCGATTTACCAATAAAATACGCCGTAACGATGCAGCCATTGGGCAATAAACTTCAGGAATTGTTTCCTGAGATAGAAGCCTCCTGCGCATTGGAGCGTGGCTCGGGCTCTACTCAGTTGACGGTGGGAGATACAAGCTTCCTGGAAAGCGAAATTCTACCGGTTACTCCCGGATTTATCGACATGTTTGGGGTTCAGGTTCTATCGGGTGATCGTGAAGGACTTCTCAAGGCCCCGGATACAATAATCCTGACGCAATCGACCGCAGAAAAGCTGTTTGGTGAAGAAGATCCGCTGAACAAGACAGTCAAGCTGAACAGACATGAATTTGCGGTCGTAGCGATTATTGCTGATCCACCTGAGAATATGCATTTCACCTATGCGATGCTGATCCCCGGCGATGAGGTAAATAGCGAGGATCCCGGTACGTGGGGACGTTTTAGAAACTATACATATATCAAGCTTGCAGAAAATGCTGACCCGATGCTTCTTGAAGAGAAGATGAAAAACGTCGCCATGGACGCGATGCAAATGAAGCCAGGTGATGCAGGAATGGAGCTCTATCTCGCACTACAGTCGCTTAAGGACATCCATTTGCATTCTAATCTCGAATACGATATTGCCCTGACCGGAAACATCACTTACATCTACCTTTTTATCGCAATAGGAGTCTTCATCCTGGCGCTTGCCTGCATCAATTTCGCTATGCTGATTACCGCCAACGCTTCTATCCGTAGTCGCGAGATTGGTATATCCAAGGTGTTCGGAGCGTCACGGGGAATTCTCATGCAGCAATTCTTACGTGAATCGATGTTGCTGGCTGTCGTAGCAGGCCTGGTCTCCGTGCTGGTTATCCTGATCATCTATCCATATTTCATTGAGCTTACCGGTCACGAACAGATGTTTAGAATGGCCCTGAATTGGCAAATGATTTGCGCAGGCTTACTACTGGTATTGCTTACGGGATTTCTTGCTGGTGTCTATCCTGCTTTCTACCTGTCAGGGGCTGAGCCAGTGCCGATCCTCAAGGGTTTTATCGGAGGTAAGTATAAGTCGGGACGGTTCCGCAACCTTCTTACTCTGTTCCAGTTCGCCATCTCGATCGTGCTGATCAGTGGCACGATTGCCATCTATCACCAGTTGCGCTTCATCCGGCATTCCGATCTCGGTTTCAAGAAGGACAACGTGATGTTCATGATGCTGATGTCGAGCGATATTCAGGGGCGCGGTGAGCAGATCAAAGAGGAGCTGAAAAAGGTATCCGGCGTTCTGCATGTGGGGCTTTCGACAGGTTTCCCGGGGGCAGGTGCCTGCACGGGAAACGGAATGCATCCTGAGGGTGAGGATACCGAATCTATTGTGCTGCTCAAGTGGATTAATATGGACCCTGAATTCATGAGGACCTATGAAATCCAGATGGTAGAAGGGGATACATTGCGCATAGAAGATTACCCCAACAACACCAATATTCTGGTCAATCAAACACTGGCCCACGATTTGGGTTGGGATGAACCAATCGGTAAGAAGATATACGATCTGAACAGACCGCATCCGGAAGGACAGCCGACTGAGTACAACATCGTCGGAGTATATAAGGATTTCCATATCCGTTCGTTCCGCGAGAGTATCGAACCGTTGATTCTGTTCATGCGGGAAGGATCGAGACCAATCTTGAATATCTCCATTGAGGAAAACGGACGTGAAGAGACGCTGGATCGCCTGGAAAAGAGGTGGAAGGAAATTGAGCCGGACGCACCGTTCCACTACGTGTTTATAGAAGATCAATTTGACAGACTACACACCTATGAAACGCGACTTGGTTCGATTTTCTCGTGGTTCGCGGGGCTGGCGATCCTGATTGCTTGCCTGGGATTGTTCGGTCTGGCATCGTTTGCGCTCAAGCACCGGGTCAAGGAAATTGGCATTCGCAAGGTGCTGGGCTCCACAAACAAAGAAATTGCCCGGATCCTTGTCAGCGATTTTGTGAAATGGGTGCTACTGGCGAATATACTTGCAATACCTGTCGCCTGGTACGGTATTCAGCGCTGGATCAATACGTTCCAGTTCCATGCAGCAGTCTCACCGTGGATCTTCATTATTTCGGCTGCGATTGTGATGCTGATTGCGCTGGTGACGATTCTCTACCACACCATCAAAGCATCCAGAATGAATCCCGTGGAAGCGCTCAAGTATGAATAGAAAACGATTCTTTGCATATGGAGATAACATGCAAAAAACGCTGCTTATCTCCTTTCTCCTCATACAGGCTTTTCTGTTTGGGTATGAACCATCCAATATCGATTCGACCTACCGTCCACAGGACGACTTTTATGGGTATTCCTGCGGTACTTGGATCAAGAACAACGTTCTGCCGGAAGGTGCCAGGCGCTTCAATCTCTACAGCGAGATGGAACATCAGGTATTGATTAACATCGCTCAAAAGCTATCAATCTCCGCTGAATCCGACGAAGCGCTGAAGCTTATCGAGAATGCCTTGCGGACCTACTATCGTACCGGGATCGATGGCGATGACGATACGGTTCGGGAGATGAGGGTGCTCAATGAGATGCTTACAAGGCTCGAATCTTCAGATGTCATGGACGCATTGGCATATATGAGTTCGATAGGTGTAGGGCCGCTTTTTTACGTCTACGATCCGAAACGGTGGGAAGTGCGCGGAACTCACTATCTTTGCCTCCGGCAGCCCGATGAAAAGATTATGCTCAGCCAGAATGAACGAGATAATCTTGAAAGGCTGTTCCTGCTTTCTGGATACGAAAATGAAGAGTCCCATCAGAAAGTAGCTGCAGCGCTTCGCTGTGCCAATGAAATTAGCGCTATGCTTGAGCCTGAGCCGCGCTCGATTCACGATCTCTACAACGAGATACCTGCTCAAGAGGCAATTGGGTGGTTTCAACCTGATGATTTCGGGAAGTGGTTTGACGCTCTGGGAATCGACAGAAGCGGAACCATCATCATGGATCATCCTGTCTATTTCAAAAAGCTTGCTGCCTGGCTTCTGGGAGTTGACCGAGAGGAACTGGCTGACTATTTCTCCGCGTGTTTACTGATGGAATATAGCCAGTATCTGCATGGAGATTTCAAGAAGCAGAACGACAATGATAGTCTTGCCGTCGTCCGTCAGATGATGCGCGATCTGCCCGAATTCCTGAACGAATACTACCTCTACGAGATCGTCGGCGATGAGCAGGGAAAGCTTCTGGCAATCATTACCGAGAACATTCGCAAGGCCTGGCTGAATCGGCTTGAAGAAAACGACTGGATGGGTTGGCTTGAGCGTAAACGTGCGCGCGAGAAGCTAACGAAGATGGTGTTTGTCATCGGAGGAGAATCATGCCTCCAAGCTGTTCGCGAAAGCAGTTGCGCAAAGGAAATCGCGGAAGCGAATCCAGGAATCACGTTTATCGAAACGGCATTGATCGCGCGCCGATGGCGCACAACGCTTGTCCTTTCCCGCATCGGAAATCCATGGGATTTTTCACGACCCAAATCGTGGTCGTACTCGCTGGATTGCTACTATTCGCCGGGCCGGAATAACGTCGTGATAGCCGGCGGAAACCTACAGTGGCCGTTTTTCGATAAGGATGGTGATCCGGCGATAAACTACAGCGGTATTGCCGCGACGATCGGGCACGAGATTTCTCACGCGATCGACAGCGACGGACGGCAGTACAATATCAAGGGAAGGCCGTTGAACTGGCTGCAGAAATTGACGCTGACTTCCAGGTTCGAGAAGCGCTCACAGCCGCTCATCGACCAATACGACCACTTCTACGCATTTGACGATTGCCATGTGGATGGCTCTGCGACGCTTTCCGAAAATCTCGCGGATCTCGGCGGGGTTTTGGTCGCATACGACGCCATGCATGCTTCCGGGAACATTGATGCTGAACAGGAAAGGCGATTCTTCATCTCGTACGCGCAGAAATGGAAGGAATTGATCACGGAGGAAGCGCAACGAAAGCAGTGCCGCGGTCCTCATTCACCCACCCGTTTCCGTGCGATTGGGCCACTGCAAAACATGGATGCATTTTACGATGCATTCGATATCGAGCCCGGTGATCCGATGTATCTCGAGCCCTCGAAGAGAGTGCATATGTGGTAGATTGTTTATAGCAAACGATCCGTTTCATCTTGAAATGTAGGGGCAATCCACTGTGATTGCCCTTCTTTTGCTTTCTGCTTGACAATATAAATCATTCAAAACTGTTGTATGGAAAAAGAGTAACAACGAATGGAGACAAGCATGGAACAGTGGAATCAAATCCTGCGTAAAAGTGAGGAATACCGCGACGATATGGTGCGGTTCCTGAAAGATATCGTATCGATCCCGTCCTATAGCTGCCAGGAAAAAGAGGTGGTTGAGCGGATCGTACAGGAAATGCAAAAGCTCGGATTCGACGAGGCGTACAGCGACAAGCTGGGCAACGCGGTCGGCAGAATGGGTAACGGCGAGACCGTCGTTCTCTTCGACGCGCACATCGACGTTGTCGGAATCGGTGACCCGGAAAGCTGGGACTACCCGCCATTTCCCGCTTTCGAGAAATACGGTAAAATATACGGTCGTGGTAGCGTGGACGAAAAACCCGCAGCCGCTTGCATGGCATATGCCGCGCGTATCATGAAAGACCTCGGTCTGCTCGACGGCATCACCCTCTATTGCGTCGGCTCCGTGATGGAAGAAGACTGCGACGGCCTTCCGCTGACGCACCTCTTTGAGAACGAAGGCATCAAGCCCGACTTCGTGGTACTTGGCGAACCCACCGACCTTCACGTTTATCGCGGACATCGCGGCAGGATGGAGATCATCATCCGCACCCGTGGAAAATCGGCGCATGGAGCACACGAACATCTCGGCGACAACGCCGTCTATAAGATGGCGCCTATCATCGAAGGCATCAAGCAACTCAATCACAGGCTGAAAGACGATCCCTTCCTTGGCAAAGGCACCATCACAATATCGCAGATCACCTCGACCAGCCCTTCGCTCTGCTCGGTTGCCGATAGCTGCGAAGTCTATCTCGACCGCCGCATGACCGTCGGCGAGACCAAAGAATCGGTCATTGCCGAACTGAAAGAGATTACCGGCGACAACGCGGAGATCATTATCCCGCAATACGACGCCACCAGTTGGAAGGGCTATGAGGTCAATCAGGAGAAGGTCTATCCCACATGGATTCTTCCCGAAGATCACATACTGGTGCAAGCAGCCAAAGAAGCTGCCGACCTCGCAATAATCCCGGCCAAGCCGATCGGACGCTGGTCGTTCTCGACCAACGGCGTATCCAGCATGGGCCATTTCGGCATTCCGTCGATCGGATTTGCTCCCGGTCGCGAAGAGCTCTCGCACTCTACCGAGGAGCACGTGAAGATCAGCGATCTGGTCTTCGCCACGCAGTTCTACGCTGCGTTCCCGCACATCCTGAAAAAGCATATGAATAAATAAATTGGAGGATCATTATGGCATTGGAAGGTAATGTAGTTGTCGCGCAGGGCGGAGGGCCTACCGCAGTGATCAATCAGTCACTGGTTGGCGTCGTTCTGGAATCGCGCAAATTCTTCCAGGTTAACCGCGTCTATGGCGCTGTGCACGGCGTGCGTGGCATCATCGATGAAAATTTTGTCGATCTCACACAGGAAACGACCAATAATCTCGAGAAAATCGCCGTGACACCGTCCGCAGCGCTGCTCTCCACACGCGATAAACCGGACGAGGCGTATTGCCGTGAGATCTTCAAGGTTCTCAAGGCCCACAACGCCCGTTACTTCTTTTATATCGGTGGTAACGACTCCGCCGACACCGTGCGCATTGTCAATCACGAAGCAGAACGCGCTGACTACGATTTCCGCGCGATCCATATACCCAAGACCATCGATAATGACCTCGTGCTGAACGACCATACGCCGGGCTTCGGCTCAGCAGCGCGGTTCGTGGCATCGGCGTTCATCGGCGCGAACCTCGATAATCGCTCCATCCCCGGTGTCTATATCGGTGTGGTGATGGGACGTCACGCTGGATTTCTCACCGGAGCGGCTGCGTTGGCGAAGAAATACCCGGATGATGGTCCACATTTGGTCTATCTGCCTGAGCGTGCATTCGATGTAAACAGGTTCCTCGATGACGTGAAGAAGGTCTATGACCAGTATGGTCGCTGCGTTATCGCGATTTCGGAAGGTATCAAGGACAATTCAGGCCAGGAGATCATCACCCAGCTCATGGACAACATTGAGCGCGATCAGCACGGCAACGTGCAGCTTTCCGGTACCGGCGCACTTGGTGACCTGCTTGCCAAGACTGTCAAGAAGCACCTGAAGATCAAGCGCGTTCGCTCGGATACATTCGGTTATCTGCAACGCTCGTTCATCGAATGCGTCTCGGATATCGATCAGAATGAAGCGCGCGAAGTGGGCGAGAAAGCCGCTCAATTCGCGATCTGGCACGATCTGGATGGGTCTGTCACCATTCAACGCACCGGTTACTACTCCGTAGATTATAAGCTGGTGAAGCTGGATGAAGTCGCCGGCAAGACGCGCATCATGCCCGATTCATTTATTAACGCGGAAGGCAATAATGTTACCGACGATTTCCGCTACTATATCCGTCCGCTCCTGGGCTCCGGTTTCCGTCAACCGCATCGTCTCAGAGCACCCGCTGTAGCCAAGATTTTGAACGTGTAAACGTTAGGATATAAAAACCCCTCCATTGCGAGGGGTTTTTCTTCGTCCATGATCGCGAAAATCTTAACTATTTGGGATTGTAATCCCGAAAAGTAATTACCATTTGGGATTATATTCCCGAAAAGTCAAAAAATGCTTGACATTGAGAATGGATGAACAGAGTATTTCTCTGAGGTGGCGATGATTATCAGAACATACAATGACGTAATAACGCGATACCTTCACAAGAGAAGAGGGATTATCCTGTTTGGCGCGAGGCGAACTGGGAAGACGACGATACTCAATGCGCTGGCGAAGGAGTTCGAGCACAATCTTTATATCAATTGCGATCTGATCGATGGACAGGAGCTATTCGGATTTCGCAATCAACAGGATATTGAGCGCAGTTTCGGGCAATACGGCTATCTGTTGATAGACGAAGCGCAGCGTGTTCATGATATAGGGATTAAGCTCAAGGCGATCATCGACACGCTGCCGGACCTTCAGATCATAGCCACGGGATCGTCGGCGTTTGAACTGTCCAACTCGACCATCGAACCGTTGACGGGCAGGAAATTCGAATTCATCGTAACGCCACTTTCTACGCAGGAAATTTACAACCACGATGGAATCTCTGCTGTAAAGGGTGGCTTGCATCAAAGAATCATCTATGGCAACTACCCGGAAGTTTACCTCGATAAGACGATGCCGGAGGAGATTATTCAGGAAATAGCTGGATCCTACCTGTTCAAGGATATTCTTGCATATCAGGAGATACGCAAGCCCGATGTTCTGAAAAAGCTTCTGCAAGCTTTAGCTTTGCAGGTTGGAAACGAGGTCAATAATTCTGAACTGGGGCAATTGGTGGGAATTGATCCCAAGACAGTCGACCGGTATCTGAATTTGTTGGAGAAATGCTTCATCATTTATCGTCTTGGATCATACAGTAACAATTTGCGTATCGAGCTGAAAAAGAGTCAGAAGGTGTTTTTCTGGGATAACGGGATCAGAAACGCATTGATCAACAATTTCAATCCGTCGAATCTTCGCACTGATGTCGGAGCGCTTTGGGAAAATTATTTCATCACCGAGCGAAGGAAAATGATGCTGAACAGCCGTAAGCCATTCGAACATTTTTTCTGGAGAACAAAAACACAGAAAGAAGTAGATTTGATCGAAGTGACCGGCTCGGGTATGAATGCGTTTGAGGTGAAATGGAATCCCGACAGTAAGGCAACGATACCGCTGACCTTTAAAAATACATATCCCGATGCTGGGCTTGAGGTTGTTACTCCATCCAATTATCTGGATTTTCTATTGGACGATTAAAACGGATTGAGTTAAAAAAACGCCCGGGATTTCCGGGCGTTGATGTATGCGAAAATGTTCGGTCTATTTCAGCAGAACCATCTTCTGGACGATCTGCTTGTTTCCGGTGTTCATCACGGCGAAATAAATACCGCCAGCGACCTGTGCGTTCCAGGTCAGCGTGTGTGTACCGGCGTCTTGATGTCCGTTGAAGAGGGTTTCTACTTTCTGTCCGCGGATGTTATAGATATCGATGGTGACGAATCCATCCTGAGCCATGCTGTAGCTGATGTTGGTGGATGGGTTGAATGGGTTTGGATAGATATCGATGGAGCTATTGACCTGCGGGATGTCTTCACCATCGACTGCTTCGCCGAAGTTGTAAACATACTTGCCAGAGTTGACCCATTCGCGTCCTTCAACCCAATCCTGCGAGATGACATAACCGAGTTCACCATCGACTACGTAGTAGGTGACCAATTTGCTGTCATACCACTGGCTGCCATCCCACAGTTCTTCGATATGACTTGCGATCATGTCGCCATCCCAGGTATAGGTAGTGCGATCTTCATTGATCCATTCGCCTTCCCAGAGCTGTCCCAGTTCCTGTGTGATTGTGTCACCGCTGAACGTGTACGTCTCCAACTCCTCATTTTCCCATGCCACTCCATTCCAGTAATCGAGAAGATATTGCGTGGGATTGGAGCCGCTATATTGCCACGTTTCGCGATAATCGTCTTCCCATATTTCATCGCTGTTCCATGATTGGCACAAAAGCTCAGTGATATTACCACCATTCCAGGTGGCGTTGATCTGGAAGTCGTTTATCCACTGGACAACGATATTGGATTCTGCGATAAGGTAGGTCCACTGGTTGCCAGTGAAGGTGTAGGTCTCACGCGATATCTCCATCATCTGGCCCGCATAGTCCATGCTCATAGTCATATTTGTAAGGACTCCACCCGTGGTTGTAAAGTCATACACGATGTTGACTTCCTGCTCCTGCACAATCACGGATTGTGAGAATGTTGTGGGATATTCTCCGTCATATTCAACAATCATCTCGCTGATTTCAATCCAGTCCTGCGCATCTTCGTCCCATGCGTATTGGAGCATCTGCGTATAATGCAATTCTATAGCCTGATAATACATCATCAGTGAGTAGGGGTATGGGTTTACAAACATGTGCGAGTAGTCGTTACGTTCATTAAGGGTTTGAACCATCTCTTTCACGGCATTTTCTGAGCATGCCTTGACATCTTGAACGGATAGGGCGCTCAAGGATAGAATTCCGATGAGTAGTAAAAAGAGGAATAATCGCTGCATAGGTGTCTCCTTTTGTATGTTCATCTATAGTATAGGTTTTTCGTTCTCGTGTCGTCAATATTTTTTTTGTATTTGAAAATAATCTAAAAAAAAGCCCGGCAGCCAGTTGGCTTCCGGGCACTAATTATGATTCAGAAAATCGGATTATTTCAGGAGGACCATCTTTTTGACAATCCGTTCGTTTCCTGCGTTCATCACCGCAAAATAGATACCGCCAGCTACCTGCGCATTCCAGGTAAGAGTATGAGTTCCGGCATCTTTGTGACCATTGAAGAGCGTCTGGACTTTTTGTCCGCGAATATTGTAGATATCGATTGTGACGAACCCATCATTGGCCATGCAATAGCTAATATTGGTAGTTGGATTGAACGGGTTTGGATATACATCGATAGCGCTCGTGGCTTGCAGAACGTCTTCGCTATCTACAGCATCGCCGAAGCCGTAAACGTATTTACCGCTGTTGACCCAATCGTTGTTTTCCCACATCTGCGAAATGACATATCCCAGAGAGCCATCGACCATGTAGTAGGTTGCCCTGTGATCGTTGATCCAGCCGGTGCCGTCCCAATCCATATCAAGGCTGCTTTCGATGTTGTTTCCGTCCCATTCGAAAGTCGTATAATAATCGTTGATCCAGGCTGAGCCATCCCAGACTTTGCCTGTTTCATCCATGATCAGATCACCGGAGAATGTGAAGGACTCCTGCTCTTCGTTCACATACTGGTTACCGTCCCAGTATCTGTACGTGTAGAGGCTCGGATTGGATCTGCTGTACTCCCATGTCTCCCATCCGTCATTTTCCCACTGGTCCCCATTCCAGGATGTTTGCATAGCGGATGTGATATCCTCACCAGTCCATGTGTATTCTATCTGGTAATCTTCCTGCCAGCTCGTAATCATGTTGACCTCTCCTAACAGATAGATCAGATACTGGGCATCGTAGGAATACGTTTCGCGGGTCGTATCCATCATCTGCCCGGAAAGGTTTGCGCTGACAACAAGCTGCGTAGGAACACCATCGGTGAGGGTGAACGTGTAAATCATTAGGAATTCCATTCCCTGATATTCCAGAGATTGTGTAAAAACAGTCGGGTATTCGCCATCATAATCGATGGTCAACTCGCTGTAGAGATTCCAGTCGTTAGCTTCTGCGTCCCAAATGTACTGATTCATCATCGTGTACTGCATTTCGTGAGCCTGATGAAACATCATCAGTGTGTAGGGATACGGTGTAACGAACATGTGTGAGTAATCAGTACGGTTCGCGAGGGTCATGACCATCGCCCGGGCTGATTGCTCGAACTGCGCTGTAACATCCTGTACCGGCACAGCTGCCAACAGTTGAATCGCGCAAAGTGCAAGAATGAAAATCAATCGCTTCATAGATTCTCCTTACGTTTTGAGATGTGCAAATTGTGCTATTAGAGTTCGGGAAATGTCAAGATAAATGTATGGCATTCATTGCCCATGAAAATGATGGGAAATCAACTCGGGATTTCGGAGTATCCGGGGGCTTAGGAAACCGAAAGCGTTTACCAAGTTTCCGTGTTTACTCATTGAATATCTCGTATTACGCCAAAATAATGTATAATTCATTAAGCATTGTAATGCAAATAGTTACTGATACTGTATACACTTCAGATAATGATATGTGACAATTTTTATCTTGCCAAAGGAAACTTTGGAGACTAAAATAGTTTCCGTAGTCTCGATGATGTGTATGAACAAAAAAACGGAATGGAAAAATGGTTAGAGAGAGAATTATTCAGAGAGCGAAAGAGCTGTTTCTCAAGTTCAATTATTCCCGGGTAACCGTGGATGAGATCTCGAATGACTTGGGAATCAGTAAGAAGACATTGTACAAGTATTTTCCGAGCAAGGAAAAGCTGCTGTTCCAGGTGCTGAATCTGATGTTCAAATCGATCGAGGAAGAGGTTCATGAGATTGTCGATAACAAGGACAGGGAATATATTGATCGCCTGACCGACATCATGGCTTTCATGGGCGACAAGACGGCGCTGTTTCAATCTCCCCTGGTCAAAGAAATTCAACGTCGCTTTCCAGACTTGTGGAGTGAAATCAACCGGTTTCGCAAGGACAAAATTAGAATCTACATGGGAAAGCTTCTGCAGGAAGGTGTGTGGAAAGGTGTATTTAGGGAAGATACCAATATCGACCTGTTGATTCATGTTTACTACAACCTAGCACTGGCTTCAATTAATCCTGAATTCCTGGCGGAGCATGCAATTACAGCAACCCAGGTGTTCGATGAAATCATTTCGATCCTGTTCGAAGGGGTGCTGACTCCAGAAGGAAGGGAGCACATTCAGCAGATTCGCGCAGGTATCACCAAGAAGTATAACCTCAAGAAAGAACAATGATCAGCATGAGAGCACAATCTTTAAAAGGAGCAACAAGTATGAGAGTCAGCATCTATTTTATCCTGCTTTTCGCAGCTATTCTAATGATCTTTGGTTGCAGCAGTAGCAGCAGCGGTGACGACGGTGGTTCCAACGGCGATGCAAGCCTTGTGAACCTTTGGAATATCACTTCCTATTCCGATGAAGACGGAGTAGGTGACTACAGCGGTTGGCTCGAATTTGATGAAGATGGAACCTTCGACAGCGAGCTTCAGGATAGCGACTACCCCAGTGCTTTTAACATCAGCGGAACCTGGAGCACTTCGCGCGGTTCGCTTACGTTGGTCGTTCAAGAGAGTAACGATCCCTGGATGCCTGAAGGAACCTATATCTGGAACTACACGATCAGCGGAAACACACTCTCGATGAGCATTACGGTTGATGGTGACAATATTCAGATGACCTTTGATAAAGATACCTCCACCGTGGTTGGACACCTCAACGGAACCGTTACCGATGCGAACGGAAATGCGGTTGCCGGGGTGATGGTCAACGTCCTGACCTCTGGAAAGACCGCTTCCACCGGTACCGATGGAAATTATACTGTTTCCAACATACCCGTTGGCGTGTACAGCGTTCAGTTTATTAAAACCGGCTACATCAGCTACACCGAAGAGGCTGTGCAAATCGTACAGAATGTAACCACAGATCTCGATGTACAGATAGAAGAAGGCGAAGACGATACCGGCATTCTGACAGGTATTGTCTCCGATGGCGATACCAGCGACGCGATCGAAGGCGCGACAGTAGCGATCGATGGGACTTCGCTTACTACCACCACGGATAGCGATGGCCTGTATCTTATCGCGAACGTTCCGGCAGGTGATTACGATGTGACAGCGAGCAAGAGCGGTTACACGCCGGAGACAGTCACGGTTGGTATTTCCGGTGGTATTACGACAAACCAGGATATTACGCTTTATCCTGGCAGTGGCGACGGTACCGGAACCCTCGAAGGCTATGTAACCGATGTCAGCAATCAGTACATCCTTGCCGGCGCGACGATCATGCTGGAAGGTACGTCCTTTTCCGCAACATCGGACGCGTTTGGTTACTATATCATTTCGGGAATTCCCGCGGGTGATTACACGGCAGTCTGCTCCAAGACTGGCTACAACGAAGACGATGCCTATGTGACCATCATCGCAAACCAGGTAACAGAATATACATTCCTGATGATCGAAGAAGGAAACGAACCGTACGCGATTCTTTCTGGCAGCGTTACCGCAGCCGGTTACAATACCCCCATCAACAATGTGATCATCACTGTCGGTGAAGCCGGCGCTGGTGCATCCGATGAAACCGGAAGCTATGAAGCAATGGTCTTAACTGCCGGAACCTATGATGTAACCTTTACAAAAGTTGGATTCGAACCTTATACCGTAACCGGTGTAACGTTTACGATCGGTCAGACAGTCAACTTGGACGCGGAGCTGACCATGTACACCGAAGAAACTACCAACAACCTTCAGGTGTATGTTTCGAAAGACGACCTTACCCCGATTCAAGGCGCTACGGTAACACTACAGGGAACATCCTACACCGGAACGACAAACATCGTTGGGCTATGTACATTCAATGACATACCGGTTGGTGTCTATCAGATGGACGTCAGTAAAACCGGATACCAGTCCGTAACAGGGCGCTATACCTATGTGTATTCCTATCAAGGGACTCCTGCTGTGGTAAGTGTTATTCTGGAAACAAACTAACAAGGATTTATAACGGGTCGGCTTGATTCGGGCCGACCCGGTAACAAACGGAGAACGATCATGAAGCGAGAAATTCATGTGATGCAACAGCTGTACCCATTATCGGAAATGAATGGGGCTCAAGGTGTTGCGTGCAACACAAATAATTTGAATCTATTCAGCCTCAATAATTCAAACAAACACATTCGTGTACAAACAATCTATCTCAAGAACTAAGCGGAGGAACCAATGAAACACTCGAGAAAATCGATGACAGTCTGCCTGCTGGTCGTCCTGTGTTCACTTCCACTCCTCGCGCAAACCACGTATCTCATTGATAACACGGGTGCGGGAGATTTCATCTCCTTCACCGAGGCCATTAACCATCTTAACAGTCTGGAAACGATTCCCGCCGGTGGAGTCAGATACCGTGTGACGTCGGGTCAGGATTTTTACGAGAATCCGCCCATGATCTTCAACGTCGAGGGAACGCACGACAATCCCGTGATCTTCAATGCCACCACCACGGGTGGCGACAACTACCCCACCATCTATCTCAACGAGGCTAATGGAAGAGCACTGCAAATCGCCAATAGCAGTTATATTGAGATCAATGGCATTAAAATCGCCGATCCATATCCATCCGACGAAACGAATTACATGATCGGTATCTACATTCGTGACGAATCAGGCGAGATAACCACAAGTAACATCACAATCCGTAATTGCTATGTGCAAAACGCCGCTTTCGGTGGCATTTATAGCTATGTACGAATGTCCGGACTCCTGATTCAGGACAACATCGTCGAGTGGACGACCGACTGGAATCCGGTGAATTCCGGAATGTCGGTCATGGGTATTACACAGTTGGCTTCGGCTACGAACACAGCAGTAATCGAACGGAATCATGTGATAATGCCCATTCCAAATTCCAATCAGAATTCTCCAACTGGTATCTACCTGGGAAGCGGATCGGCAATGAACAATATGGTGTACATCTGGGATGAGAACGACAACAAACGTGGAATCGACTGCTCGACCAACAACGCCTCCTCGCAGGTGTACGTGTATCATAACACCGTGGTGATCTCCGGTGGAAACACAACAGCTGGAAGTTATTGTCTGTATAGCTACCAGACATCCAATCCGACAGCGTTCGCCGCGCGAAACAATATCTTCATCAATGACTGCATCGACATGCCGGGTGCATACAACCAGGCGATCATGTTGCAAAATACGGCAACAGCTTACGACATCGACGAGAACATTTACTATTGCCGTAACGCCTCCAGCGGATTCTACGGTCGCTTCGGTCCCAGCGAATACGACGACAAAATCTACACTTTCGCCAGTTGGAAAGCGACGACCGGCCTCGATGCCAATTCATACTGCATGGACATCCCGCTCGTTGATGAATCGACCGGCAATCTGCATTTGACGCATCAGGCTGCGCTGCTTTCGGAACTGCAAAGCGATTATGTGGGATGCAGCGGCGACATCGATATCAATGTCCGGTTCGTATACTACAAGGGTTGCGACGAATATTTCGATGTACCCTACGAAGGTGATCTTTACATCACCGAAGTATCCGATAACCGCACGGGAGCAAACGAAGGCTCTGCCTATCTGGAGCTGGGCAATACGCGTCCATTCTCGCTCGATCTGGGCGGATTGCAGATCCTCAGAGGAATCGATAACGGCGGCGTATTCGAATACGATGGCTATACATTCACCTTACCGGCGAACTACTCCATCCCACCGCGTAGCTTCTGTGTAGTAACCAATGGCTCTGATCAGGCTACGTTTGAAAGCGATTGGGAGACGACAGTCGCGTGGTTTGTGCAGGGTAGCTCCGAGCTTCAACTGACAACAGGAAAGCGATACCAGATTCAATCGGGTGCGAGCCGGGCGGTTCTCGATACCGCACCGGTCGTTAATGCGGGAAATCGCATCGTCCAGGCTGAGCAGGGAGACTGGCTGCCGCAAGATTCAGCGGACAACGCAACGCCCGGCGAAATTGATGACGGGCAGACTCTCCCCGTCACATTGTCTTCCTTCACAGCCGGAATTCTATCCAGTGGCGCAGTCTCCATCGCCTGGACAGCCGAGTCTGAGACCGATCACCTGGGTTACAACCTCTATCGCTACTCCGAGGATGTTCTTGAAGAAGCCTATCGCTTGAATACTGCGATCATCACCGAAGGTCAGACGGAAGGAACAGCCATCAGTTACAACTTCGTCGATGACGACCTGGATGGCGAGACCGAGTGCTGGTACTGGCTGGAGAGCATCGCGCTCAATGGCCGGGTCGATGTGTTTGGCCCGATTTTCCTGGAACTGACCACACCCGGCGAAGATGGTGAGGGCGGCGAAGCTGTGAACCCTATGGTTACAGGCATCGTTGTGATCTACCCGAATCCGTTCAATCCTTCGACGACGGTGGGCTACTATCTCGCTGAGGAAACGACGGTGGAATTCTCTGTCTATAATGTGCTTGGACAGCGCATAATAAAGGTCGATCAGGGCGTGCAGAGCGAAGGTTTGCACCGCGTGACCTGGGAAGGTGTGGATGCGAGCGGAAAGGCGGTATCCAGCGGAACCTACTTCGTACGAATCAAGGCGGGAGACACGGTTGAAATCCGTAAGTGTCTCCTGATTAAATGAAATGATGCCGGAAGATATAAACTACCTGGAGGAAGGTGAAACATGTTATGGAAGATAAGAACTTACATCTCAATATTGCTTCTGATGCTTGTGGTGACAAGTCTGTTCGCCCGAAACTACACCGGTCAACTCTACTTCGAAATAAAGTCAAAACAGCTGTATCGGGACGGGTTGCTGGACAGCAAATCGGAAATGAACCGAAACGCGCCGTCCATGGAAACACAGCTTGTGTTCCTGTATTTCCAGGAGAAGCCGAATAGTGCGTTACTCTACCAGCTTCATGACATGAACGTTGAGGTTTTCGAAGGTTCCTGGCGTCCCGCGAACGAACGGCACCCGTGGGGATTCTACACGGCACGAATACCGGCGACACTGGATATGCTGAAAATGCTCGAAGCCGATGATCGCATCGTACAGATACGCAGCGCGGAAGGTCTGATGAAGCTCAACAACGATCGCGCACGCCTGGAAACCGGAGCTGAAGTGCTACAGGGTGAATCGTATGGACTGGATGGAAGCGGTGTTCGCATCGGTATTATCGATTCAGGATTCGAAATCGCCAGTCTCGATCTCAGTCAGCCAGAATACGGTATTGATTACAGCGCATATCCCGACAGCGATTTCACCGTTTCAAACGCCAATACTGGCACTGGCCACGGAACCCACGTCGCCGGATCGATCCTTGGTCTGGGTACTAATTCCAACGGCGTATGGCGCGGCATGGCACCCGGCGCGGATTGGGTCGCCCTCAAAGTGGCTGCCGATTTCACGCATGTTATCACCGAAGCCGCCGTCGCACAGTCTTATTGGGCTGCCTGGAATCAGTACGACTGTGATATGACCAACGCAAGTCTCGGTGGTTGGGACGATTATCACGACGGCTCGGGAGCTGTTGCGCAGATCATCGACCAGATCTCGATGGATGGTTGCGTTGTATTTCAATCATCCGGTAATGAGGCTGACGACAACAAGCACGCCTCTGGGACGCTCTCGGGCGGCGGATCTGAGTTTGTTGCTGTCAATATCCCGGATACAACGGAATCCACGCGCGGAACCTATTTCTTCAACCTTGTCTGGTACGATGGTTCGGATACCTCTATCCAGCGTCCGATGACATACAGCTTTTATGACGAGAACATGAACCCGATCAGTAATCTACTGCAGGATGTGGATAGCATGACCCAGTCACCGCGTGGCACACAAGCACGATGGGGAAGCGTTATCCGCACTGGTTCGAGCTCGTTTTATATCAAGGTTGAGAACCTGTCCGGTATGACGATGGACTATCACCTCTTCAGCATGGGTGGGGGCGGTAAGTTCTCCAATCCCGATTCATGCTACACTGTTTCTGCGCCGGCAGATGCCGATTTCGCGGTTTCGGTTGGAGCCTGGACTGTTCGGAACGACTGGAATACCTGGAATCACCTGTATTGTTGGACGGAAGATGTTATCGGTGAATACGGGACATTTTCATCACGCGGACCGCGTATCGACGGAGTCCAGAAGCCGGAATTGAGCGCGCCGGGCAACTATATCGCCTCCATCCGGGACGACGATGCATGGGGTTTCCCATATATTGGCGTTACGACACTTGTGGTCAGCAATGCCTACGCGGAGGGTGACTCTACCGGTGGGCTTCCTGCCGATTACGTACTGCTACGCGGGACGTCAATGGCTTCTCCTGTCGCTTGCGGCGCGGCAGCGTTGATCAAGCAATTTGTGCCGGATATATCGAGAACGGAGTTGGTGGTGCTGCTGCAAAATCACGCTCGAATGGATCAATTCACCGGCGATGTCCCCAATCCAAAGTTCGGTTATGGAAAAATCGATGTCGAAGCGGCGTTGCTTTCATTGATAGGCGACCAGACACCGGGCCAGGTTCAGAACGTGTCTATTGCGCTGGAAGGCAGCAACATTGTACTCAGTTGGGAACCTGTCAGTCAATCGATCGGCGGTGGCCCGATCACACCGGATTCATACGTCGTATATGGTGCGTACGATCCCAATATTTTAACCTGGTCGGTTGCTGCGGAGACATCGGCAACAAGCTGTTCGATTCCGCTGACCTCTGGCTATCGCTTCTTCAGAATCACGTGTATTAATAACCCATAAAAAGCCATTTCACATGGTTCAACCTCAAAAGGCTGCGGATCCCCGGTCCGCAGCCTTTGTTTATCAAAAAGGGTGGTATTACCTAATCGATGATAGCTGTAACTTTATAGAAACTGCGATCGGATGGTAGTGTACCAGCATGCGCGAAACTATTTGTCGGGCTCTGGCCCAATAGGATGTATTCACCTTCAGGAGTGTCATGGTAATAAATGAGGTATCCTGTGGGGCTTACGGGATTATTATCCGTATCTTCGGTTACGGGGTCCCACGTTAACAGAACATCGTTACCGAGTAGTTCTATATTCATGTTCTCAGGCGCTTTGGGCAATGCAGGAGCTCCATAGCTGTATCTTGCGATGAAAATATCGGAATTGCCGACAGATTCGTGAATAATGTCGCCAAACATCCCCGTAGCCCGGTAAAATCCGCAATAGAAAACCTCATCTTCGGTAGAGACGATAAGACCGTTTCCGCTGTCTGCTCCTGCTCCTCCACAGCTTGTAACCCAGCGCCAGTTACCGCTGCTGTCGAGGCTCGTAAGGAATATATCATACGTCCCAATAGTGGGTATCTGAATATCTCCAAAAGTGGCTGTGTAGTCGAATATTCCAGTCATATAGACATTGCCTTCCGAATCCGTATCCAAAGCGAATCCCTTATTGTTTTGAGAATATGATCCGATACCACCCGCGCTTTGAACCCATGACCAACCACCCGCGCTTGAAAGCTTTGCGAGGAATATGGTCTGAACACCATATATGCCAGGAGAATGAGTGCCGAATACAGACGCTCCCATCTGCGTGTAAAAATAGCCAGTTACGTAAACGCTGCCATCATTGGCTACCGTGATCGCTTCGCCGTACTCTGGAGCTGGTCCGGATGATCTGGCAATACCGATCCATTCGCCGGAGGGATTCAGGATGCCCACAAAAACATCGTAATGACTTGCGCTGAATGTGTAGCTACCTGCGGTCACGGTAAGAAGTCCGCTGCCTGCAACATATATATTGCCGTCTGGCCCAATCGCGATGTCCCTACCGTAGTCCCAATTCTGTCCACCTGCGTTTGCCACCCAAAGCCAATTGCCGTTACTGCTGATTTTTGCTACGTAGATATCGTAATATCCGTTTGATGTCATGGTGCTATCTCCAAAAGCGGAGCTTGGGCCAGCTTCACCGACAACATATGCATTCCCATTCGTATCAACTTCAATCGTTGCAGGAGTGTCCCAATAGCCAGAGCCTGCACAAATTGCCCACTGCCATTCGCCGCTGCTATTAAGCTTTGCAGCGAATATATCGGTACCACCGTAGCCGCTCAGGGAAACATTGCCTATCGCTGTGGAAGTAACGAAGCTGCCTTGAACGAAGACGTTGCCTGCGCCATCCACCGCGATACCTGTTCCGCTGTCGTCGTTTGCGCCGCCACCCTTGACTGCCCAAACCAGGTTGCCTTGTGAATCTTGCTTTGTAACAAAAATGTCCGTTCCACCTGTGGACTGCAATTCGATTGAACCGAAGTTGACAGTACCCCAGAATGCGCCAGTCGTGTAGATGTTCCCCAGATAATCGACAGCAATATCATTGGCTATATCATTATCTCCGGATCCATAGGATGTAACCCATTGCCAATCAAGGCTCTGTGCGCTGGAACTAAGCGCAATCAGCATCAGAACGAGTAGAGTCGAATACTTCATCATTACTGTTTCCTTTCTTTTTCATTTCAGAAATCAATGCAGCAAGAGTATTTCCTGGGAAATGCGTGAACACAGTATGCCAGGTTCAATATCATTGCTTTCACGAGTTGGCATAGCGAGAATCTTCGTGATTCGTTTGTCAAGAATAATATAGTGTTAAATACTTGTTACTAACGCACTTCGGGTCAATCAGGGTGTGCTGATTCGTTATCGATGTTAAACTGTTGTATGTGTATGGAAAATATTGATTCTCAATGCGAGATATCCGCGAATGTTTTTCATGGTATGGTATTGGTTGTTTGGATTATTGTGCTGATGAAAGAAGTAAGCGTATCAGGATGAATTTTGCATAGTTGGATGGACTTGCCAATCAATTTTCCTTGACGTGAAGCTCATTAATAACGCATGGCTTAATCGAATAATTTATATGCCTGACAAAGGGAGATTATGGTAATTCGTATGAAATCATCGCTTCAATATGGAACCGCGACTCAACCACTGAACGAATTCATCCGTAGTATTCGCCTGGTGCGGGATGAGATCCTTATGCTCGATCAAACCCTGTTGCCCATCGAAGAAGAAACGTTGGTGATCCGTGATTACCGGCAGTGCATCGAAGCCATCAAAATGCTGCGCATCCGGGGTGCACCGGCAATCGGTGTAGCCGCAGGCGCTGCCGCGTGGCTGGCGGCAATGGAATTCGAAGGAAAAGGGGACTATCTGGAGCTTATGCACAAAGCGCTGGATGAGATCGAAGCGAGCAGGCCAACCGCTGTGAACCTCTTCAAGGCTACTCAGGCCATTCGCAAGATTATACAGGGGAATGACGCCGGTCGCATCCTCGAATTTACGGAGAATCTCATCGATTACGAGATCGAAGCCTGTAAAAACATGGGCATACACGGCGCTGAGGAGATCAAGGGTGAAAAGCTGGGTATTTTGACCCACTGCAACACCGGATCGCTGGCAACAGTCGGAATCGGAACCGCACTGGGTGTGATCCGTACCATCGCGCAGGATCGTCCCGTCCACGTTTTCGTCGATGAGACACGGCCGCTTCTCCAGGGTGCTCGACTTACCACGTGGGAGCTGATGCAGTCAGGTATCCCGTGCACCTTGATCACCGACAACATGGCAGCATCGGTCATCGCTACCGGCGCAGTCGATTGCGTTATCACAGGTGCAGATCGGATCGCTGCCAATGGCGATTCCGCGAATAAGATCGGTACGTACGGGCTCTCTATTCTAGCGAAACATCATGATATCCCTCTCTACATAGTAGCACCCGAATCGACCATCGATCGCGATACCCCCACCGGCGAGCAGATCGATATCGAAGAACGCAAGCCGGAGGAAGTGGTGGGATTCCGCGAAGTGCGCACTGCACCCAACGGTTGCAAAGTTTATAATCCCGCGTTCGATGTTACACCTGCAGAAAACATCGCCGCGATCATCACCAACACGGGGATCTGGCATCCCGGGAGCTGACATTGCGTCTATGTCTGATCGGCCTCATCTTGATTTGCGCGATACAGACTTTTTACGCCATCAAAGGCGCTGATCCGCCGTTTCGATATGACGAGTTGATCGGTGGCCGCCTGAGCGTGCTGGAAATCTTCCAGCCGGAGGATGCGGATCGCCAGAGACCGATGGTTATCGAGCTATCCAATGCATATAATGAATCATGGTGGACGACCTACGCCGGATTTCAGGATTCCACTCTTACCTTCTATACTACCGAGTGCTATCGTGATGGACTTTACTCGATCAACAGCCGTATCGGTTTCATGCAAAACACCATCGCGTACCGTAAGGAAAACTGGGCTCATAAACCTGCATGGACTGCTTTGCGCGGAAAAATGTCATTTGACACCGTTTTAGGCTCAACCGAGCTTGACGCGGGTTATACAGGCGTGGAAGACAAGTTTTTCCTTGGGGAGTTTGATCATTTGGTACCTATCGGAGACTATGGATTGCAGATAAGCTTCCAGGGCGTAGATGTCGGTGATCGTCCGTACGTAGGAGGCCTCTGTACCGCTTATAGTGGTGAGTCGCTGCGATTACGTGCTGGGGCGTTTATCGATTCGGATGACAAGGCCGCCCCGTGGTTGGGACTTCTGTGGCATTCCGGGAATCGATTTCTTATTTCGGGAAACTACCGTCGATTTCTGCAAATCTATCCGTATCAAAAATGGTTCGATCCGCTTGAGTTGCAGTGGGAATCTATTGACAAACCGGAAGACACCGACGAAGCGATTGTCTGTGACCGAATCGATTGCAGTTTTGAATTTCGTCTTGGTGAAACCAAGCATCGAATAATGTGGAATTATCATCATACGGACTCGCGTTATGAAGCGATCTGGCAAAATGATATCTACACAATCGTGCAGCTCGATGAATCCGTCGATCGGCATCAGATGGAATACAGCTTCGACTTGCAGCAGCTTTCGCTGACGTATCTCTGGAGAGATGACGAGCGATTCGAATTTTATCCGGCGCACCAGGCTTCCGTATCGTGGGGGCATCTGATCGTACCGTTCGTTTATCTTGGCTTTGGCGCGGAGTGGCAGCACGATATCCGTATTCAGGGGGAGACGTACGACCAATACGAGTATGGTGCATCTGTGTCCTATCAGGGATTGAGTAGCTGGATTTTCACACTTCAGGGTGAGTTTTGCACTGACGATATACCAGAGCGGGAGCTTGAAGTCCCGTATCAAATAACATTGAGTATTGCCTACAGGCAGGGAGAATATGAACGTTTACATAGAGAAGATTGATACATACGATCCAGAGCGAATCTACAATTTCGTCAAGCGAACACTTGGGCCGGTTCTGGACGCGCATCCAGAAAAGCAGACGTTTTTGCTCAAACCGAACCTGCTCGGCCGCTTTGCTGTAGAAAAAGCGGTAACAACACATCCCGAGGTAATGAATGCGGTAGCACGTCTGTTGCACGAGAAGGGAAAGACCATCTGGATTGGGGATTCATCCGGCGGAACGGTCAGCAGTGAGTTTGTCTATTCCGGTACAGGCGTGAGAGAGGTTGTGGAAAAATACGGTGCGACGGCGGTCAGCTTCGAAAAGAGCGGTGCGGTTAAACGAATGGTGACGTTTCCGGACGGATCCACTACTGAGCTGATCTTCTCCAAGGTGTGGTTCGACGCGGACGCGGTCATTAACCTCAGCAAGCTGAAAACCCATAGCCTTATGCGTTATACCGGTGCGGTCAAAAACCTCTACGGTGTAATCCCGGGACTGAAGAAAGTCGATTTCCACCGGGAATTTCCCAAGCCACCGCAGTTCGGGAATCTGCTTACCGAGATCTATCTTGCACTGAAAGAGAAGATCCTGTTCAACATCATGGACGGCATCCTGGGAATGGAGGGGACCGGCCCGTCATCGGGCAAGCCCCGGAAATACAATGTGATGCTTGCATCGGAGAATGCACCTTCATTGGACAAACTCGCACTGGAAGCAATGGGATTCAAGCTGAGACAAATAGGATATATTTATGACGCGCTCGTGCGCGAGGGCATTGATCCGGATCAAATTCACACGATTCCGCAAAATGAGCAGCTCGATTTCGGCAAAGTGGATATCCGTGGTGTGCTTTGGCGAAGCAGGTTTCTTGGGTCTTTGCCCGGAGATGTTCGAAAAATACTTCGAAAAATCGTTGACTACTATCCCACTTATAAGTCAAACTGTAAGTTGTGTAGGATTTGTATTGAAAGCTGTCCCGTCAAAGCTATATCATTACCCGAAGGTGCAAATGTACCTGTGATTGATCGCAGTAAATGTATTAAGTGCCTATGCTGTCATGAGTTCTGTCCTCATGATGCAATGGAGATCAAAGGCACTTTTGTGGCGAACCTGATTTTACGAAGAGAGAAATGAAGATGGCGCACTACCGAATTCAGTGGTTTGGACACAGCATGTGGAAGGTGGAATCGAACGGCGTTTCGATTATCACCGATCCCTTCTCGGATATCGGCTATCCGATGCCCAAGGGAGAAACTGCGGATATCGTCCTGTCCAGCCACGGCCATCATGATCATAACAATTTCGATTTAATCCACGGCGATTTCAGGAAAATAAATCAGCAAGGCAGGTATTCAGAAAAAGGTATCAACATCGAGATGATTCCCATCTGGCACGACGACGAGCTTGGCAGTAAGCGTGGCAGGAATCTCCTGATGAAATTCGAGATGTTTGGCAGAACATTCCTTCATTGCGGTGACCAGGGGCACTTACTCGACAAAGATACGATTCAGAAAGTCGGCGCTATCGATGTGATGTTTGTGCCGGTGGGCAGAACGTTTACCCTTGATCCGCAACAAGCATGGAAACAGGTTCAGGCACTGAATCCAACAATTGTGTTTCCCATGCACTATAAGACCCCCAACCTGCGTTTCGAGATTCAAGGCGTCGAATCGTTTCTCGAAATGAGCGGAAACCATCGGACGGTGGATTCGAACGTTTTGGTGCTGGAAGAGCATGATTTCCAACAGAAACAAACCATTACCATGAATTATATGGAATAACAGGATGGCAAAAAAGAAGAAGGGCGGACTGGTTCTGCGCATTGCGATTGTACTGGGACTGGTCTACATATTTTTCCTTGATGGCTCAAGTGTTTATCGACTGATCCGGACTAGGATGGAGGTTAACAAAGTTCGTAGTCAAATTGAACAATACCGTACTGAGCGGGACTCACTCGAAACGTTGAATCAGGAACTTGAGAACGACCCTAAAGCGATCGAGAAAATCGCCAGAGAAAAGCTGGGCATGCAAAAAAAGGGTGAGGAAGTCTATCGGTTCTTTCTTGAGGAAGAGAAGGAAACAGACTGAAAGTAGGGAGGTTCCCACACTGTGTGGGGCGTGAAATTCGTAACTTTAAAAATATGAAACAAAAAAAACGAAAAAAAAATTGACAGTGCACCCGCACATCTGCTCAATTTACGAAATAATGTCTCTAAAGAATGAAGAAGAAGTTTCACACATATTTCTACTACACTGAGGAGGAAGTTATGAAGCAAAGTTCTCGTGCGTGGATTCTATTGATTCTTGGAATCTTTCTGTGCGCTTCCCTGTTTGCTGGTGTAAGGGAATACCCTGAGGTATCTCCTGAACACTCAATGGGATTGGCTCCAAGATCAACTGCACCCAGCACCCCTAATCAACCCACATTACCACAGATTTTCAGAACGGATGTTGCGTTTGCGTACAATGCGTACGATCCATCAGGCACATATCCCGAAGGAACCATTACGTTCGAACTGGAAACACCTGGAACCATCACGCAGCTTGAAGATCAGAGTACTGTTGACTTTATCGCTGATTCAAGTACTGACATCAATGGAACCTGGTGGGGACTCGTCTATGGTACGAACGAATTGGCCACACTCGACACCGAAACCGGTGCTCGTACCGTAGTCGCTACGGTTACTGCACCTGGTGGACGTTCCTGGACCGGTTTAGCTTACGACTTTACCGAAATGGAAATGTACGCTGTATGTACATCAAGCAGCGTAGACATGGCGCTTTGCACCATCGATCTGGACACTTACGAAGTTACTCTGATCGGTACCAACACAACTTCTACGTTGCCGATCACGCTTGCTTGTGACAACGATGGTCAGCTCTACGCTGTCGATATCGTTGCCGATGGTCTTTTCACTATTGACAAAACCGATGGTTCGGCCACCCTGGTAGCTACCCTCGACGTCAATGCCAACTACGCACAGGATATGGAATTCGATCACGAAGACAATACCCTGTACTGGGCAGCTTACACAACCGCTGGCGAACTTCGCACCATCAACGTAGCTGATGCTACGACCGATCTGATTGGCGCATTCCCGGGTGGTATGGAAGTTACCGGCTTTGCAATTCCGAGTGTTCCCGCAGATCCCGGCGCTCCCGCAGCTCCGACGAACTTCGTGCTCACCCCGAATGCAGGTGGCGCACTTTCCTGTGTCATTGGCTGGACCAACCCGACACACGACGTTAGCGGCGCAACCCTTACCGAACTGTCCGAAGTTCGCGTGCTTCGCAATGGTACAGTTGTCTATACCGACAACAACCCGACCATCGGCGGAAACGCATCCTGGACCGATACCGGTATGACCGCTTCCGGCCTCTTTAACTATCAGGTACTTGGCGTGAACTCCTTCGGCGAAGGTCTTCCTGTCAACGGTAACGCATGGGTGGGCGAAGACGTTCCCGCAGCAGTTACCAACCTGACTCTTATCAACAACAATTTCTCTGGCCGTCTTACCTGGACCAACCCGACCACGGGTCTCCATGGCGGCGCTTTCAATAACGCGGTAAACGGATATCACATCGTTCGTAACGATGGCGCAGAGTTCGATGTAACTGGCTCCGCCACCCTTTTCGATGATGAAACCATTACCTCAACCGGTACCTATATGTACCAGGTTACCACCGTCAACGCTATCGGCGAAGGTGGATCTGCTACATCAAATGCAGCTCTTATCGCTACACCTGGTATGCTGCTGTACGAAGAATTCAACGAATTCCCGGCTGGCTGGTACACCGAAGATATAGGTGGACCGAACTGGAATATCAGCGAAACCAATAACGCTGGTGGAATCGCTCCTGAAGGAATACTTAACTGGTCGCCGTCTTTTGAAGGTATCGGCCGTCTTTGCACCTATGAAATCAACACCGCTGGCGCAGCAACGCTTGATCTCGAATTCAAGCACTACCTCAACGACTATGCAGGTGAGGGTTACACGCTTGGCGTGGCTACCTCCAGCGATGGAACAACCTGGAACGATGTCTGGACTATTGCTCCGACCGAGAGCGTTGGCCCGGAAACAATCGAACTTACGCTCGACAACACCGACGTTGGTTCTGAAACATTCCAGATCTGTTTCTATCTTAGCGGAAACTCCTTCAATATCAACTACTGGTACATTGATGATGTGATTCTTGAAGGTGAACTCAACCCCGGAACCATCACCGGTACCGTTACTCTTAACGGTGGCCCCGGCGTCATGACCGAAGTTGAAATCTCCGCTTCTGGCCTTATTGTTCATCCGAACCAGGATGGAACCTATGAACTGAATATCTCCGAAGGTACCTACGACGTTTCCGCATATCTGTTCGGATACGATGAAGTGACCGTCGAAGGCGTAAACGTTGTTGAAGGCGAAGTTACTGCTAATATCGACTTCAACCTCAACCCGCTTCCAAACGTGACCCTTACCGGTCGTTGCGTTGGTAGCGACTATCCGGATGTTGGTCTCGAGAACGTTCAGATCGACATTACCGGTTATGACACATATCAGGGATTCACCGATGCCAACGGCTATTTCACGATCGAAGGTGTATGGGCAAACCATACCTATCAGATCACTGCAATGGTCGAAGGCTACGACATTTATGTCGGTGAAGCAATCGTCGGCGGTTCAGATACCGATCTCGGCGACATCATCCTGCCGGAAATCGCAAGCCCGCCGTACGGCCTGATTGCGACACAAAACAATGATGGTACCGAAGCTTATCTGATCTGGAACGCCCCGTCAGGCAGCATCGAAACCTTCTATAACTTCGACACCGACGATGGCGAATTTGTCAGCAACGACACCGCTGGCTGGCAGTGGGGCGAAGACGCTGGTGCCGGCTCCTACTCCGAACCGAATGTTTGGGGTACAGCACTTAATGCCGAATATATCGACAGTGCAAGCTGGACTCTGGATTCACCGGAAATCATGGTTGCTACAGAAGATTATCAGTTGACCTTCTGGCAGTATTATGATACTGAAAACTCATATGATGGCGGTAACATCAAGGTCTCCATCGACGGTGGAGCGAACTGGACTGTAATCAATCCTGTTGGCGATTATCCGGACGATGCCATTACCGGTCTTGCCGGTGAACCTGGTTTCACCGATGGACCTTCTGGCTGGGTTCTCGCAACATTCGAACTTGCCGCATACAGTGGCGAAGAAGTCATGTTCCGCTGGCACTTTGGTACGGATACATCCGTCCACGGTTACCCGGGCTGGTTCATTGATGATGTTCGCGTCGGTATGCCGGAAGATCGTCTTGCACTTCAGCAGGACAACGATCATCTTCGTTGGGTAAGAAATGAAAACAACAGAACCGATCGCCTTCTTGAAAACTTCTATGTCTATCGCCTGCTTCTCGGACAGGAAGATATGGAAGATCAATGGGTACTGATCAACGATGCTGTTTCCGATACTACCTATACCGACGGTACCTGGGCAGATGCTGATCAGGCGATCTACAAATACGCAGTGAAAGCTCAATACACCAATGGTGTTATGTCTGACGCAGCGATTTCTGACTGGCTTGCCAAGGACTACTACACAACCTGTACCGTCAACGTCATTTCCGCTACTGGCGATCCGCTTGACGGAACAGTCGTCAGCCTGGACTGCCAGGGAACAGATCCCGATGGCGTACACCCGGCTTACGAAATCGAACTTGCTGAAGGTAACACTACAGCTTACTTCCCGATGGTTTGGCTTGGCACCTATGAACTTACCGTAACCCTTGAAGGTTCCGAACCGTTCACAGGTGTTTATGAAATCGTAAGCCCGACTACCATCGACGTGACCATTACCGAGCTTACACCGCCCATCAACGGTCTCACTGGAACCGTTACTGGTAACGACGTAACTCTTGAATGGCGTACACCGTCTGCTTCGACGGAATACGACTTCGATAATGACAACGGTGACTTTGTCAGCAACAATACTGCTGGCTGGCAGTGGGGCGAAGATGCAACCGCTGGATCACACTCTGAACCGAATGTTTGGGGTACTATCCTTAACGGTAACTATGATGACAGCATGAGCCTCACCCTCGACTCACCAGAAATCACAATCGGTGGCGACAATGTACTGACCTTCTGGCATTACTACGACACTGAGAACTCATATGATGGCGGTAACGTGAAGATCTCCGTTGACGGTGGATCTACCTGGACCGTTATCAATCCTGTAGGCGATTATCCGGACGATGCTATTACCGGTCTCAACGGCGAACCTGGATACACAGACGGTCCTTCCGGCTGGGTACAGGCTACATTCGACCTGGAAGCTTATTCCGGTGAAATGGCTATGTTCCGCTGGCACTTCGGTACAGACTCATCCGTTAGCGACTACATTGGCTGGTACATCGACGATGTTTATGTTGGCACTCCGCAGGATCGCAGTGCAGGTACACACCTCACTCGCAACAATGCAAGCCGCACCGACCGCTCGCTCGAAGGCTACACCGTTTATCGTAACGGCACCATGATCGACGATACCCTTGCTCCGGCAGATACCGTGTATGTCGATATGGACCTTGCTGATGGCGTCTATACCTATGATATCGTCGCTAACTTCACAACTGGCGACTCCGATCCTACTTCGATCACCGTTCAGGTTTATCCGCTTAACGTAATCGGTTACGTTAACGCCAGCGATGACCTTGACAACGGCCTCGACGGTGCGGTTGCAGTCCTTGAAAATGAAGACTTCTACTTCGAATCTACAACCGTTGATGGTGACTTCAGTTTCCTCGATGTCAACGGTATGCAGACCTATACTCTCACGATCACATACGAAAGCACAAGCGTGTTCTATGAACCATATACCACTGAACTCGTTGTGACTGACGCTGATATCGATCTGGGAACCATTACTCTGATCGAACAGACCCCCGCACCGGGCGACGTGATTGCTGAAGAAAACAGCAACCAGACCGAAGTCGAACTGACTTGGGGAACCCCGGGAACCGGCACGCTGACCGAATTCCGTTATGACGACGGTACCATCACCGGCCAGCTTGGTTACGGTAGCGGTGGCGATGACGTCCGTCTTGGTGCATGTCACTATCACGATGCTCGCATCGAAGAAGTGACCTGGTACCTGACTGGAGAAGGTGGTCCTCACACTGCTGTAGATATTTATATCTACGGTCTTGATGGAACTGGTATGCCGGATTCTGGAGACGAACTCTTCTCACAGACTGGCGTTGCCAATACAGATCTTGAATGGAACCTGCTTGAACTGCCGAGCCCGGTCGATGCACCGAACGGCTTCTTCATTGCAGTGAACTATCCTGCTGGCTTCTGCGGTATCGGAACCGATGACGGAACAGGCGATCCTTATCCGTACATCCCTGGTACCCAGCTTGTTACTAACGCTGCTAGCACCAACGACTGGCACGATCCTGAAGAATACGGTTATCCGCTGAACTTCTCAATCCGCGCAAACGGATACGATTACGGCGAGATCAACTACCGTAGCCAGACTGTTGCTAACCACCAGGGTGCTAAGAAGATCCAAACCGAAGCTCCGATCTGGATCGGTGGCTTCACCATGGATACAAACAAAACTCGTAGCTCGGTTGTCAAAGCTTCCCGCGAAGAAGCGGCTGTCTTCGGCACCAGCAACAACAACAGTTCCATTACTCGCGATCGTTCGCTCGAAGGTTACGAAGTCTATCGCTTCGAATCAGAAAACATCAACGATCCGAGCCAGTGGACACTTCTGACAACCACTCCTGTTGTCGATACCACCTACACCGATACCGGTTGGGATGGACTTCCTTCAGGTGAATATCAGTGGGGCGTCAGAGCCGTCTACACGAACAACAACTACTCTGATTTCTCATACTCAAACATCATTCCGCGTAGCATGACCACAACCGTTGTGGTCAACGTTACCGCGAATACGGAAGAGTCAACTCAGGGTGCTGTTCTTACACTTACCAATATCGATGGAAACGAAGATCACGTTTACGAAGCTGTCGTTCCGGCAAGCGGTACGGTGACATTCCCGGTTGTATGGCTGGGTCTCTACACCATGAACTGCGAACTTGCAGGCTATGACACTTATAATGAAAACAACGTGGTTGTCGAAGACCTCGATGGTGAAGAATTCGACATCGAACTCGAAGAAACACTGATTTCTGTTGTTACTGGTTCCGGCCAGGTTGATGGCAACGACATTTACCTCACCTGGATGGCTCCTGGCCAGGGTGGCGGTGAAGACTTCAGCGAGAACTTCGAAGATGGCGCAATTCCTACCGGCTGGACCGTTCTTGATGAAGACGGCGATACCTACTCATGGGAAATCGTCGATAGCGAAATGGGCGCTCATGATAGCGACTACGCAATCGGTTCCGCTTCTTACATCAATGGTGTTGGCGCACTCTCTCCGGATAACTGGCTGATCACCCCGCAGGTTGAGATCGGAGCTAACTCCTCACTCAGCTTCTGGGTTGCAGCTCAGGATGCCGATTGGCCACAAGAACACTACGTTGTCCGCGTCTCCACCAGTGGCGCAAGCCCGAATGATTTCACCGAAGACGTCTACGAAAGTACACTTGTTGATGGTGACTGGCATCAGGTGACCGTGGACCTCGGCGATTTCGCTGGAAACAATGTCTACATCGCGTTTAACCACTGCGACGTAACCGACATGTACTGGATGAAACTCGACGATATCGAACTCACTGCAGCTCGTGAAACCATCACGCTCGGCTCCGGTACCCGTAACGCTGCTAAAGCCCAGAAAGATGTCGCCACAAACGACCGCTCATTCCTCGGCTACAGAATCAGCCGTAACGGTACCACCATCGTTGAACTTCAGTCAGACACTGAATACTTCGATATGAACATGCCGTCCGGAAACTGGACATACAACATCTACGCCGTCTACTCGACTGGCGAAGCTGATCCGCTCATCCTTGGACCATTCGTTGGTACCAACGGTGGAACGGTTAATGAGTATGTCACAGGCCTCAATGGCAACTACCCGAACCCGTTCAACCCGGAAACCAAGATCAACTTCTCGCTGGCAACAGCAGAAAAGGTCACCATCGAAATCTACAACGTCAAGGGTCAGAAGGTTAAAACCCTGGTCAACGACAAGTACGATGCCGGTAACCACCAGGTTGTATGGAATGGTACGGACGACACCAACCGCAGCGTTGGTAGTGGTATCTTCTTCTACAAGATGAAGAGCGGCCGCTACACAGCTACCAAGAAGATGATCCTGCTGAAATAATCAGGTCATTCAATAACCAAAGACCCCGAGGAAACTCGGGGTCTTTTTCTTTTTAGATCAACATATCCGGGCTTATAGAGCTACTTTTCCATGCTGACTTACTCTACTATGTGATTAAAGCTTTCAGGATGAGATACGTCTAAGTGGATTCGATTCACTTCCACTTCGTTTTGGGATGACAATTTGGCAGAATCGAAAGCGAAAAAATCTCATCGAAATCCCCATTTTGATCCAAATCTTGAGCGATGATCATCATCGAAAAGAAATGAATACAATCGGAAATGTGCGATTTAACCAAGTGGTTAATAAACACGCAAAAAAACTAGAAATCCGAGTGCGTCTAAATCCGCTCCAGATGGGCATTTCGAGCATGTTGGAAAACCGGGGAATAAAAAGCATTTTTATAGAAAAAAAAGATTGACATTGAACCCTGTGGGCAAGAAAATAGGCTGTTCTTAAACAGCTGTGAAATATAACGTTATAACAACGAGGGAAAAATGGCAAATTCCGAGTATAATGCAAGTAACATTAAAGTGCTGAAAGGGTTAGAGGCTGTTCGCAAGAGACCCGCTATGTATATCGGCGGAACAAGTGAGCGCGGACTGCATCATCTGGTCTATGAAGTCGTTGATAACAGTATCGACGAAGCCCTTGCCGGCATTTGTGACAGAATCGAAGTAAAGCTCAACGCAGACGGTAGCGTGACGGTTGACGATAACGGTCGCGGTATCCCGGTTGAGATGCATAAAGCAGAGAAAGTTCCTGCGGTACAGGTGGTTATGACCATGCTCCATGCAGGTGGCAAGTTCGACAACAAGACCTACAAGGTGTCGGGTGGTCTGCACGGTGTGGGCGTATCTGTGGTGAATGCGCTTTCAGAAAAGCTGACGGTGGTGATCCACAAGGAAGGTAAGATCTACCAACAGGAATACGCTCGAGGCATTCCTACAAAGGAACTGGAGGTGATCGGAGATACCAATAGAAGGGGAACGATCATCACCTTCAAGCCGGACGATACAATTTTCGAGACCGTGGAGTTCAGCTTCGATTATCTCTCTGTACGCCTTCGTGAGCTTGCATTCTTGAACAAGGGTATAACCATTATCCTTTACTCCGAGATCAGCGAAAAACGACACGAATTTCGCTACGACGGAGGTATCATCTCCTTCGTTCGATTCCTGAACGAGAATAAAAAGGTGATGTTCCCCGAGCCGGTCTTTATCTCCGGTAATCGTGACGAATGCGAATTCGAGATCGCGATACAGTACAATGAAGGCTTTCAAGAAAGCATCCTGAGCTTTGCGAACAATATCAATACCATCGAGGGCGGTACGCACCTGAGCGGCTTCAAATCAGCGCTAACACGCGCTGTGAATGCCTATATCAAAAATGAAAACCTCCTCAAGAACGAGAAAGTCTCACCGCAGGGTAGCGACATTCGCGAGGGTATCTGTGCGGTTGTTAGCGTAAAGCTCCCCGATCCACAGTTCGAGGGCCAGACGAAAACCAAGCTTCAGAACTCCGATATCGAAGGTATCGTCAACTCAGTCGTGTATGAAAAGCTAATGGAATACTTCGAGGAGCATCCAGCCGAGGCAAAGGGTATCGCGATGAAAGCGATCATCGGTGCACGCTCGAGGGAGGCTGCTCGCAAAGCGCGTGAACTCACAAGGCGTAAATCGGTGCTGGAAAGCGGAAGTCTTCCGGGCAAGCTGGCCGACTGTTCTATCCAGGATCCGACTCAGACAGAAATCTTTCTGGTTGAGGGTGACTCGGCGGGTGGCTCGGCCAAGATGGGTCGTGACCGTTCGTTCCAGGCGATCCTCGCCCTCTGGGGTAAGATGCTGAATACCGAGAAAGCTCGCATCGACAAGGTGCTGAACAACGAAAAGATTCAGCCGATTATCCTGGCTCTTGGGGCTGGTATCGGCGACGAGTTCGACGTAACCAAGCTTCGCTACAACAAAATCATCATCCTTGCGGATGCAGACGTTGACGGCCAGCACATTGCAACATTGCTGCTCACGTTCTTCTTCCGCTATATGCGTCCCCTGGTCGAGTGCGGTCATGTTTATATCGCCAAGCCACCACTTTTCCTGATACAGCGCGGAAAAACCAAGCGTTATGTCCATTCGGAAGGCGAACGCGATAAGCTGATTGAGGAAATGAATGGCCCCGGGCTCCATGTTCAGCGTTATAAAGGTCTCGGTGAAATGAACCCGGATCAGCTCTGGGAAACGACCATGGATCCCGAAAAACGAATCCTTACATCCGTAAAGATCGAGGATGCGATCGAAGCAGACCGGATGTTCACCCTGTTGATGAGCGAAGATGTCGAGCCGCGCCGTGAGTTTATCGAGGCGAATGCACGATACACGCAGGTCGATGTTTAGGCGATGATGTTGGAGGCACAATGATACATGACAGATCAAGAATAGAACATATTGAAATTGAGGATGTTCTGAAAAAAGCGTACATGGAATATTCCATGAGCGTTATTGTTTCCAGAGCTTTGCCGGATGCACGGGATGGACTGAAACCCTCGCAGCGTCGTATTCTCTATGCGATGAACGAACTCAACCTGTCGCCCGGAAGAGGCTTCCGTAAGTGCGCGAAGATCGCCGGTGATACATCCGGTAACTACCATCCGCACGGTGAGCAGGTCGTCTATCCGACGCTCGTTCGTATGGCGCAGCCGTGGAGTTTGCGCTATCTGCTGATCGATGGTCAGGGTAACTTCGGTTCGCAGGATGGTGATCCTCCCGCTGCAATGCGTTATACTGAGGCGAGACTTCACAAGGCGGCTGTTGATCTGATGGCCGATCTGGACAAAGATACGGTCGATTTCCAGGGAAACTACGACGATACCCGTAAGGAACCGAAGGTATTCCCGTCAAAATTCCCCAACCTTATTTGCAACGGCTCTTCCGGTATCGCGGTTGGTATGGCTACCAACATGGCTCCGCACAATGTTCGCGAAGTCTGTGACGGTATCGTGGCGCAGATTGATAATCCCGATATCGAATCGCTGGATCTGATGCAATATATCAAAGGCCCCGATTTCCCGACCGGTGGATTCCTGATCGGTAGGGCAGGTATCAAGGAATACTTCACGACCGGTCACGGCAAAGTGACGCTTCGCGGTAAGGCAGCAATCGAGACGAAAAACAACAATTCAGAGCAGATCGTTATCAGCGAAATTCCCTATCAGCTCAATAAAACGCTCCTTATCGAGCGCATCGTAAAGCTGGTGAAGGACAAACGTATCGATGGCATCTCCGATATCCGCGACGAATCCGGTCGCCAGGGAATGCGTCTCGTTATAACCATCAAGCGCGGCTATGAGGGCAACAGTGTCCTCAATAAGCTTTATAAATTTTCACAGCTTCAGGGAACCTTCAGCGTGATGAATCGCGCGCTCGTCAATGGCGAGCCGAAGATCCTCAGCATGAAGCAGATGATTCAGAGCTTCATCGATTTCCGCCACGAAGTGGTGGTGCGCCGAACTCAGTTCGAACTGGACAAAGCCGAAAAGCGCCTCCATATCCTCGAAGGTTATCGCATTGCGCTGGATAATATCGACGCTGTTATTCAGACGATTCGCGAGTCCAAGACCGTTCAGGATGCAAGCGACAACTTGCAGACAAGATTTGGGCTTTCGGAAATCCAGGCGAAAGCGATTCTGGAAATGCGTCTTCAAAAGCTTACCGGGCTCGAACGCGAAAAGGTGGAAGAAGAATATCTTAATCTCGTTCAGACGGTGAAGGATCTCAAGGATATCCTGGCAACACGAGAGCTTCGGATGCAGATCATCAAGGATGAGACCCTTGAAATCAAGGAAAAATACGGCGACGATCGTCGTACTGTCATCCTCGACGGATCCGGCGATATCGAAACAGAAGATATGATTGCGGACGAAGAGATGGTGATCACGATCTCGCACGAAGGCTATATCAAGCGCCTTCCGATCGACACCTATCGCAAACAGGGCCGTGGTGGAAAGGGACTCTCGGGTTCGAACCTGAAGGATGAAGACTTCATCGAGACGATCTTCGTCGCCTCAACCCACTCTTATATTCTGTTCTTCACCGATCAAGGTATGTGCTACTGGCTCAAGGTGCATAGAATTCCACGTATGGGCCGTCTGGCTCGAGGTAAGGCGATTGTCAACCTTCTCCAGCTCAAAGACGAGAAGATCAAGGCATTCGTGACCGTGCGCGATTTCAGCAATCCGCACTTCATAACAATGGTGACCCGTAATGGTGTGATCAAAAAAACCGAGCTTGAAGCATACTCGCGTCCACGTGTTAATGGTATTATCGCGATTAAGCTGATCGAAGGCGACGAGCTCATCGATGCAAAGATCACCGAAGGAACCAACGATATTATCCTTGCAACCTGGAATGGCTTTGCGAATCGCTTCAACGAAGATGGTGTTCGAGCTCAGGGCCGCAACTCACAGGGTGTCAGAGGTATTAGCCTGCGTCCGGGAGACCGGGTGATGGCTATGGTTGTCGTCAAGCGTGAAGGCACGCTGCTCTCCATCAGCGAAAACGGCTATGGTAAGCGTACCGAAATCAACAGCTACACCGTGACCAAACGTGGTTCAAAAGGTGTTATCACACTCAAGACAACCGATCGCAACGGACATCTGGTATCGCTCCTTGAAGTGGTCGATAATGACGACCTGATCATCATCACCAAGAACGGCATGATCATCCGCCAAGCTGTTGCCAATATCAGCGTAATCGGACGGAACACGCAGGGTGTCAAGCTGATCGGGCTGAATCAGAACGACAAGGTGATCGATGTCTCACGTATTCAGGCAGAAGAAGAATACGATGAGGAAGAGGACGAAAACGCAGAACCGATCTCGGAAGAAGAACTCTATGCCGAGTATGAAGACGAAATCATCGAAGACAATAATGAATATGTAGTTGATGACGATGAAGAAAGCGAAGACGAAGAGATCATGGATGAATCGATGATCGAAGACGAAGAAGAAGAAGAGTAAAAACGATAGGTAAATAAATCAGTCCCCGATGTGGTTATCCCGCGTCGGGGATTTTTTTTGGGGAGATTGATCCAAGACTGGGCATAGTGTAAAAAAAACTCCCGGGTTTCCCCGGGAGCTGTAAGCAATGAAATGGAAGGTTGCTTACTGATGATGGATCATCGCATCAAATTCTATGAACACCTCAATAATGCTTGATGGTATCAAATATTGTCAATGAAAATAATCGGGCAATTGCAGAAATTTGTTGACGCGAAGGTATTGGAATGTCTCTGTGTTGCGTTATGAGAACGTTTATAGTAATTCTGATATTTTTGCTGACCGCTGTTTTGAACGGACTTTCTCTGAAGGAAGTGTTCGATGCTGCTGAGGCAGGGTACGATCAGGATCATTACTACGAGAAGCTTGTCGAGTTGGAAACCGGCGTTACTTACACGGGAGGACTGCTGATCGGCGGGTTGCTGGACCCAGCGCTGTACGAGCTCTATGGCGAAGAGGGTGTCGATACCCGCATCATCGGAAACGGAGCGATTCTCGACATGCAGGGCGAGCAGATTTGTATCTCTTTCTGCGAGAATCGTCTGGATATTTCCGATTGTGTGGTGATCAACGGTAATATCCGCTTTCGTGGGATCAATTCGGAGTTGGTCGCGCTTCCGCAGGGTAGCGTTCGCTATGTAACGTTCTACAAGCCGCAAGACTACGGCATTCGCTTACAGGCTTCGGGCGAGGGAATCCTGCTGGAACGAAATCTTTGCGTCGATGTCATCGACACCGGCTACGATTATATATACAATACCGGTATCGCCTCCGAATGGCTTCCATCCGGTACAAGCTACTCCTACAGCATCCAGTATGGTTTCTTCGGTATTCCGGATGTCATAGAGAACTGGTCGTGGCATAGCGACGAGGAACTCAACCAAGGCTTGCTGACGCACTTCAGCTTGCTCTGTGACTGGGGCTGAGTACTCCCGGAACCGTGGGAGGATGCCGGGTCGGCTCCTTACAACAATATCCTGGGTGAGAATCCACAACTCACCGATCCCGAGAATGGACTCTTTATGCCGGTCGCAGGCTCTGCCGCCGTAGGCTATGGCTGTCAGACCTTCGCGTCAACTATAAGCGTCTCGCAACCTGTCCAGAAAATGCGGCACTATCGCTATTACAGTGGATTCCGCGAGGATGTAGGTGGTGTGATCGACGAGGACACTGTGTGGCAGGCGGAGACCATTCATGTGATAGACGATGTCACAATTGCGGATGGTGTTGAGCTGGTCATCCAGCCGGGCGTGCAGGTGATCTTCGATGGTTTCTACGCGCTGAATGTGCAGGGCACGCTCACGGCGATCGGTACACCAGACGACAGGATTCGATTCATCTCCAGCGATCCGGAGAATTTCACTATCGACGATGCTGAAACCAGCTGCTGGAACGGTATCCGATTCGATAACACTTCGTCGCTGAATGATGCTTCGCGACTGGAATTCTGTGAAATCGCGTATAGCAAGGCTGAGCGGGGCGGCGCATTCTACTTCTTCGATTTCTCCAAGGCGAGGATCGAGAACTGCTATATTCACAACTGCCTCGCGCACCACGGCGGAGCATTTTATTGCGACGCGCAATCCAATCCCGAGATTGTCGGCAACCTGGTCAACAAATGCTATGCGCTGGCCATGGGCTCGATTATCAGCAGTAACTACTCCTACCCAAAGATGATCGGCAACACGTTCACCGGCAATAATCTGCTGAACGAAAGCGAATTTGACAACACGCTACCGGTGCACAACTTTATATCCAAGCCAATTCTATACAATAACATCGTTTACGGCAACGAAAACATTTTCTTTATGGGTGGCCAGATCTACGAAGGTAAGCCGATGTATATCCGCTACAACGATATCGAAGGTGGATACGACGGCGAGGGGAATATCGCGGATGATCCTGCGTTCTATGGATACGGAAGTAATCCCTTCCTTCTTTCAGACGATTCGCCTTGCATCGATAGCGGTACTCTCGATGTCCCGTATGTAGCGATGCCCGAGACTGATTTCGCCGGTAATCCGCGCATCCATGATGGTTTGATCGACATAGGCTGTTATGAGTGGAATACCACAGGAATATCGGTTGAACCGCCAAATTCTAATAGGAAAACAAGCATCAAGGTCTATCCAAATCCATTCTATTATCAAACTCGGATTGCGTTTGTTGTTCCAGACGAAGGGCGTGTGAAGATAATGCTCTATAATGCTCGTGGACAAAAGGTTACGACGCTGATCGATGAGGGTCTCCCGGCTGGAGAACATGTCATGCAATGGGATGGAACCAGCCTGAAGACCGGTATTTATTTCTGCCATCTTGAAGCTAGTGGGCAGTCTGCCACCACGAAGATCATGGTTCTGGAGTACAAGCACAAAGAATTTGATGAATAGCCTCTCACATTTGTGAGTGGAAGTCTCGCACATTTCAATTGACCGATTCACGTGTCTGTGAGAATTTAACAAAAAAGAAGAGGAAAGCAGGCGAAGGATGTCGGAACAACGAGCGCAATTCATTGAATTTCTGGAAGATATGGGTAAGTTTAACGCGGAGCGTGTCATACCGTTATTCGACCGATACCACGAACTTTTAACGGACATGAACACGCGTATAAACCTCGTTTCACGTGCAACATCGGCCGATGACTATTGGACAAAACACTACCTCGATTCCATCACACCCGTACGATTCTTCGATTTCGCAGGGCTAAAAGTGCTCGATTTCGGTACTGGAGGCGGCTTGCCCGGTATTCCGCTGAAGATACTCTATCCCGACTGCGAAATGTATCTGCTCGATTCCAGAAAGAAAAAGTGCGAGGCCGTAGCTGAAATCGTTAAAATGCTTGACGTGAAAGGCTGTCAAACCATACCTTCACGTATCGAAGAGCTCGAGATGAGAAGATGGCGCGACTACTTCGACGCCGTCGTGTGCCGCTCAGTACGGATCGAACCACGATTCGCGGTCTGTTTGAAAAAGCTGGTCAAGCCCGGCGGTAAAGTGCTCTTTTATAAAGCGAAAGAGGTTGACGACCTGGAGCCGTTTCGCGGAATCGAATTTCTGGATGCGTCGCATCCGAGCCTTGGTGAGCGAAAAATCGCAGCCTGGCTAAAAGTTATCAGGAATTAATATCATAGAGAATACATGAAAAAAATTATCGTTGTTGTGAATCAAAAGGGTGGTGTTGGGAAGACGACCACAGCGGTCAATCTGTCTGCTGCACTCGGGATTCATGAAAAAAATACGCTTCTGATCGACTTCGATCCGCAGGGGAACGCTTCCAGCGGACTCGGGATCGACACCAAGGAGCTCAAGGATCATATCTACGACGTGCTGATCCAGAAGAAAGCGCTCAAGGATATCATCCAAAAGACCTATATCGATAAACTGAGCATCGCACCGACGAACATCGACCTGGTTGGTGCTGAGATCGAGCTGGTGAAGGAATTTGCGCGCGAGCAGCGCATGAAATCGGCGATCGAGCCTATCCGCGACGACTACGAGTACATCGTGATCGATTGTCCACCGTCGCTCGGGCTTCTCACCGTCAACGCGCTAACCGCATGTACCGACGTTCTGATCCCGATCCAGTGCGAATATTATGCGCTGGAAGGTGTCAGTCAGCTCTTGAATACGATCAGGTTGATCCAGAAGAACCTGAACCCGAGCCTGCGCATCATGGGCGTGCTGCTCACGATGTACGACAAACGCTTGAATCTCTCCAATCAGGTGGCGAAAGAGGTGCGCCGATATTTCGGCGACAAGGTATTCAAATCGATTATTCATCGAAATGTGAAACTGAGCGAAGCGCCAAGCTTCGGGCAATCGATTTTCCACTACGATATCAAGTGCAAAGGCGCTGGCGACTACTTCTCGCTGGCTGCCGAAGTGATAGAACGATAGAAATAATGGATAGATAATATGACCAGATTAGGACGAGGACTCGATTCACTTATAAACGACGGTCCGGAATCGACCGACCGCAGTACCGGTATTACTACCGTACGGGTGGAGCATATCCATCCGAACAGCTACCAGCCGCGCAAGGTATTCGTACGCGAAAAACTGGAAGATCTGGCGCAGTCGTTGAAAGAAAACGGCATGATCCAACCGATCATCGTAACAAAACGCGACCAGACACATTACGAGTTGATTGCGGGTGAACGCAGGCTGGAAGCGTCGAAAATAGCTGGCTTTGAAGAGGTGCCGGTTATCATTCGCAGCGTCACCAAGAAAGAGCAGCTTCAGTTCGCTATCATCGAGAACATCCAGCGCGAAGATCTCAACCCCATCGAAGAAGCGAAGGCATATAATGTTCTGCACGACGAATTCAGCCTGACGCACGCTCAGATCTCGGAGATCATCGGCAAGGACAGGGTTACGATCTCCAATTCGTTGCGTCTTCTGAAGCTGAACGAGGATGTGCAACAGATGCTTCTCGAAGGTCTGATTTCCGCTGGCCACGCACGCGCTGTGCTTCAGTTAGAGTCTGAAATGCAATTAGATTTCGCGAAAACAATCGCGTCGAAGGGCTGGTCCGTACGGCAGACGGAGAAAGAAGCGAAGCGCATCAATAGCGATCAGTCCAAGCCGCAGGAAGACAAGAAGGGATTCTTTCCCGATCTGATCCGGCAAGTACAGAAGCAACTTACCGAACGGTTTAATGTCAAAGTCAGCATCAAGGGCAATCCCAAGAAAGGAAAAGTCGTATTCCAATACTCCAATGAAGAGGAGCGAATCGCGCTGCTGGAGCGCCTGCGTAAGTTTCAGGACCAGTAGTGTAATCCAAACGGCTCAGTGCCGACAAACAACGTAACGGGTGGTTATGAAACGCTATCTGATCGGGCTTCTGATCTTTTCCATTGCTGTTATGATCTTCTTGGCATCGGAAGTAGCCAGCGTAAAGAAGCATTTGCGCAATACCGAGTTCCGTTGCGATCAGCTTCAACATGTGAATGACTCGCTAAGAGTCCGAATGAACGAGCTTTCAAAACGACACCCCGATATGCCGGAGATCCCCAGGCAGGAAAGCCTCAACAAGTTGCTGGACGAGTATTTCAAGGAAAAGGGCGATCAGCCTGCTATGCCAGAGATTACGACCAGAGAGCTACGCGACGAATTGCATCAACTCGAGATGAAGCAGCGTTTGATTCCTGACATGGATCCTATCCGCGGAGAACATATTATCTCGCGGAGATTCAATAAAGACCACAAAGCAGTCGATTTTGCTGCGCCGCTTGGGACGGAAGTGATAGCTACCGGAGCAGGCGTGATCAAATCGGTTTACGAGGACCAGTATTTCGGCAATGTGCTCATCATCGATCACTTGAACGACTATATAACGATGTATGCGCATCTGAACAGGACATTCTTCCCACCGCGAACGTTCGTCGATAAGGGGGAAACCGTCGCGTATGTGGGTAATACAGGCAACAGCACTGATCCGCATCTGCACTACGAAGTGCTGTATAAAGGCGAAAACATCGATCCGATGACGATCATCGAAAAGAAGAAACAGAAGTAGTTTACGATCGTTGTCCAAAAAACTGACGAAAGGACAATCCATGGAGAAAAACCGTAAGATTGAGCTCTCCACCATGATAGGGAAGGGGAGCGTCGTCACGGGAACGCTCGATATCAAAGGCGGCATCCGCGTAGATGGTGAAGTAGAAGGTTCTATCCAGGCCGACGGATTCATCCTGGTCGGTTCATCGGGTGTCGCAAAAGCAGATCTCAAGGCAAAAGAATGCCTGGTCTGCGGAAATGTCGAAGGCGATATACAGGTGCAGGACCAGCTTGAGCTGGAGAAAAACGCTCGAGTCAACGGTAATATCATCGCCAGAACGCTACGAATACATGCCGGAGCTATCTTGAACGGGAACTGCTCGATGAAAAACGACAGTCCACAACCCAAAACGGATTGACAGAATGTTCAGACAAACCAAACGGATCAATGCCAGTAAAAGTGATAAAGCACAGACAAACTTCTGGCCTATGATCCCTCAATTGATCTTCACCATCTTCATCTCTATGCTGATCGGGTTCCTTCTGTTTCTCCTGATCGACAGGATCTTGGACGCGAGAAACGCCATAACACCGTTTGGCGTGCTGTTCGGATTGATCGTTGGATGGATGGCGGCCTTTAAGCTCTACAAAAACGCGAACACGACTGAAGTGCACAAACCGAATGATGACTTCAAACAGGACTGAACGCGACTCAGGAATTGCCATGCTCGATAACCCCAGGAAGCTGGTTACACAAGTAATCGTGATTATTTTCTTGACAGACGTACTTGCGGCGATGACATTATCATTGTTTTTCAATGAAGCGCTGGGGTATATCCTCGGTTCAATCGGCAGCGTGATCTATTTTCTGCTGCTGGCACGAGATACCAGAAAGATCCTTGATTCTGTTTCAGGAAAAGCCGGGGTTCAGGCCTTTAAGACTTTTTATCTGAAATACGTTTTCCTGATTGTATATTCAGTCGTTATCGTAAAATTTATTCGGCTGAATATCCTCACATTCGGTATCGGTTTGTTATCCTCTCAGATCGTGATCTTTATCAGCGCTGGCTGGGATAGCTTGAAAAACAATAAATACTTCAGGGGATAGAATGAAGAAAGGCGGAATTCTCCGGATTATTATCATTTTCGCAGTCATTGAAATCATTCTGCTTGCCCTCTCGGGATTTCTCAACAAACAAATCCAGATCGGATTTGACGAAGACGGCAAGTTTGTATTCCGCAATACACCGCACGAATTTGTCCTTTCCGACAGGATTACCGAAGATTTCCAGCGCGATAAGTTCATCGAAGACCAAGGTGAAGAGAAGGTTATCTACGGTAGCGAAGAGCTTTACAATTCGATGACAGTTCTCGCCAAGGGAACCCCAGTCGGCACTTTCCAGCTTCTGCGGATGTTGCTGATCGTCGATATCGCACTGCTTTTCTTCGCGTTTTTCACCCGCAAGCGTTTGTTTGAACGCCCCAGCAAGATCCAAATCCTGTTCGAATCTATCTACGGGATGCTGGAGGGATTCGTGGTTGAGACACTCGGACCCCAGCTTGCAGGCTTCACACCTTACATTGTAACCATCTTCATATTCTTGTGGATCTGTAACGTCATCGGTATGATCCCGATCCCCGGCTTCATGGAACCTACCCGTACGCTCAATGTGACAATGGGTATGGGTATCATGGTCGGTGTCGTGGTTCACGCCACGGCGATCAAGCACAAGGGAATCGGTGGTTATCTGAAGGGTTACGTCACACCGATGGTTATCCTCGATGTCATTGGCGAACTGGCGAAGGTCGTTTCGATCTCCTTCCGTTTGTTTGGTAACATCCTCGGCGGTGCAATCATCATCCTGGTGGTTTCGTCTCTGGTCAAGTTTGTGGTTCTGCCGGTTGGGCTGAACCTGTTCTTTGGATTGTTTGTCGGTACGGTGCAGGCATTCGTCTTCACTATGCTGGCTCTGTCATATATCAGTGTAGCGATTTCGGAGTAATCAATGGTATTCACAAAAGAGATCGTAGAGATCGCGGCTTATTTGGGCGCCGGAATCGGCGTTGGAATTTCATCGGTAACAAGCGGTATCGGCAGTGGAACGATTGCCGACCAGGCGACCCTGGCTCTTTCCAGGCAACCCAAGGCTTATGACCGTCTCTTCGGCACGATGCTGATCGGCCAGGCGGCCACACAGACCGGCGGTATTTTCGCGCTGGTTGTAGCGCTGCTGCTGCTGTTCGGTGGAATTGACGTCGTAGCAGGTGGGTGGTATCGTTTCGCAGCGCTTCTTTCGGCTGGTATCGCAGTCGGGCTTGGCGCGGTCGGTCCTGCATTTGGTGCGGGTTATGCTGGTGGTGAAGCATGTAAATCGATCGGACGCAATCCGCGCCAATCGAACATCCTGATGGGTAACATGCTGATCGGCCAGGCACTTTCGCAATCGAGCTCCATTTTCGCATTGGTTGTATCGCTCCTTCTTATGTTCTCGACGCCTTTCCAGCCCGAGAACGCGAGCATGGCGAACATCATCATGAAGATGGCTGCCTATATTGGTGCCGGCTTTGCCATCGGACTCGGTACGCTCGGTCCTGGCTCTGGTATCGGATTCGTTGCGGGTCGTGCGAACGACTCGATCGGACGCTTCCCTGCGCAGAAGAACAACCTGATTCGAACCATGTTCCTTGGAGCTGCGGTTTCCGAATCAACCGCGATCTACTCGCTTGTGATCGCGTTCCTGTTAATCTTTGCATTATAAACTGAAAACATAAAGACTGTTACATAACAGGAGGAAAAAATGGAAATGACATTGGCACAAGGCATCGCAAAAGCTGCGGCGTTTCTTGGCGCGGGCATCTGTATGGGTATCGGAGCGCTCGGACCCGGTGTTGGTGAAGGTTTCGTTGCCGGTAAGGCATGTGAAGGTATCGCACGTTCACCCGAAAATCAGAACCTGCTTATGCGTACCATGCTGGTGGGTCAGGCCGTATCCGAATCGACCGGTATCTATTCTCTGGTTATCGCACTGCTGTTGATTTTCTCCACCTGATACAGCATAACCCCTAAATTTTTCAGCGAATGGAGAAGACATGATCACAGTTGATTATTCTCTCTTGATCGTTATCGCGAACTTTGTTCTGCTTCTGATCATTCTGAACAAGATTCTCTATAAGCCAATGACAAAGTGGCTTACCGAAAGATCGCAGAAGATTTCAAGCGATATCGATGAAGCAACCCGCACCAAAGAGGAAGCGGCACAACTCCTGGATAAACAGAAGCAGGAGCTTATCGAATCGTCCGAAGAAATTCGCAAAATGCAGCATCGCGCCAAGCGTGAAGCGGAAGATCAAGCAAAGGATATCCTGGATAACGCTGCCAAACAGCAGAAGGAAATCGTACAGGATACCGAAGCGCAGATCGCTCACGTTCGCAAGCAAACTATTGCAAGCCTGGAAAGCGAACTGGCCGGCATGATCGCGTCCGTCTCGGCGAAGATCATCGCCGATAAAATGGATCCTCAAGCGGACAAGAAACTGATCGATAAACTACTGCAAGACAGGTTAAGCCAGTGAGAGACATCGAAGTATCCGGACGATATGCAAAGGCTTTCATCGAGCTGATCGCTCCTGAAGACCATGCAAAGCTTCTGGAAGATATCCGTGGTTTACAGGAATTGCTCTCCCAATATCCCGAAATCATCCGATCGATCGATATGGTGATTCTCTCGATGCCACGAAAGAAGAAGCTCGCAGCAGCCCTGGCCGAAAAGCTGAACTTCAGCGAACGGTGGGAGTCGCTGTTCCAGCTGCTTGTGCAGAAGAGGCGTTTCTCTGCGATCATTATGATCCTTTCGCGGATGGAAGATATCATTCTGGAGGAGAACAACCAGATCATCGTCAAACTTTCGGTAGCAAGAGAGCACGATAGCGAGACGATGAGCAAAATCACCAGACTTCTGGAAGATATCCTGAAAAAGAAGGTCGAATTCAAGACGCGCATCCGGCCTGAATTGATCGCCGGATTCCACGCGGAAACGAGTTCGCTGATCATAGACGGTTCCGTTAAAAACAACCTCGAACGTTTTATAAAAGAAAAAATACCGCAGAATTGAGGGTATTATGAAGATACATCCCGATGAAGTCAGCTCGATCATAAAGCAAAAGATCGACAGTTTCAAATTTGATATCGACATCGCCGAGACCGGTAAAGTGGTCATGGTTGGTGACGGTATCGCTCGCGTTTTCGGAATGGAAAACGTGATGGCAGGCGAGATGGTGCTGTTCCCCAACGACATCTATGGAATGGCGCTGAATCTGGAAGAAGACAACATAGGCTGCATCGTCTTCGGCGATACGCACTATATCAAGGAAGGCGACATTGTCCGCCGGACCAAGAAGATCCTTCAGGTCCCGGTTGGCGATGCCATGCTCGGTCGCGTGGTGAACGCGCTGGGTCATCCGATCGACGGAAAGGGCGACATCAAGACAGATAAGACTTTTCCCATCGAACGTAAAGCGCTGGGCGTTATCCAGCGGCAGCCGGTGAAAGAACCGCTCCAGACCGGTCTGAAGGCGATCGACTCCATGATCCCCATCGGACGCGGACAGCGCGAGCTGATCATCGGTGACCGCCAGACAGGTAAGACGGCTATCGCAATTGATACCATCATCAACCAGAAAGAGACCGATATGTACTGTATCTACGTGGCAATCGGTCAGAAAAAATCTTCTGTCGCGAAGATTGTAGAAACCCTGAAAGCCAACGGCGCGATGGATTACACCATTATCGTTTCCGCTTCGGCTTCAGAGCCTGCTGCGCTCCAGTATCTTGCGCCCTACGCAGGCTGCTCCATCGGCGAGTACTTCCGCGATAACGGCAAGCATGCTTTGGTCATCTACGACGACCTCTCCAAGCACGCGGTCGCATATCGTGAAATCTCGCTGCTTCTGCGCCGTCCACCAGGACGTGAAGCATATCCCGGAGATGTTTTCTACCTGCATTCGAGACTGCTCGAGCGCGCATCCAAGCTCAACAACGAATTGGGTGGCGGTTCGCTTACAGCACTACCGATTATTGAAACTCAAGCGGACGACGTTACCGCGTACATTCCCACCAACGTGATCTCCATCACCGACGGTCAGATTTATCTTAGTAACCGGCTCTTCTATGCCGGTATCCGTCCGGCGATCAACGCGGGTATTTCTGTTTCCCGTGTTGGTGGTAGCGCACAGATCAAGCTCATGAAGGCCGTTACCGGCCAGCTCCGTATGGATCTGGCACAGTATGCCGAATTGGAAGCGTTTGCGAAGTTCGGATCTGATCTCGACAAGGTAACGCTGCACCAGTTGCGTCGTGGCGAGCGTCTGCGTGAAATCCTCAAACAACCCCAATATCAGCCGCTTTCGGTTGCGAAGCAGATCTTCATTATCTTCATGGGTAATCAGGGCTACCTTGATGAAATCGATATTCACAAGGTTAAAGATGTGGAGCACGAGCTCAACCTGACCCTTGAGTCCGAATATCAGGACATCATGAAGGAAATCGTGGGAGCATCCAAGCTCAACGACGAACTCAAAGATAAAATGCACGCTGTGTGCAAGAAAGTCGTCGAGAAATTCAAGGCCTAACAGGATAAATCATGGCAAACTTACGCGATATCAAGACCAGGATCGACAGCGTCAAGAATACGCGGCAGATCACCAACGCGATGAAGATGATCTCCGCCGCCTATCTGCGTAAGGCTCAGCAGCGAATTATCGCCGCGCGACCCTATGCCAACTATATCGATACCATGCTGCGTACGCTGAAGGTCAAGAACGCTCAGTCGCAGCATCCTCTCCTGGTCGAACCCGAAGAGGGCGGCAAGACGCTCATGGTCGTCGTCACCGCCGACCGCGGACTGTGCGGTTCCTTCAATACCAGCATCATCCGCGAAGCAACGCGCCTGCTCGAAGACACAACCGAGGACGAAGACATCATCTGTATCGGTAAGAAGTGCTACGACCACCTGAAAAAGCGCACAGACAACATGATCGCGCACTATACGGGGCTCTTCAACGAGATGAATTTCTCACAATCCAAAGAGATTGCCGACCTGTTCCTCGATTTGTACCTGAACAAAGGCTACAACCGGGTTCGTGTCCTCTACAACGAATTCAAATCCGCCATCCAGCAGGATATCGTATTCAAGCAGATTCTGCCGATCATTCCGCTCGAATCGGAGATCGTATCGAATATCGACTACCTGTATGAACCTGACGAGGATACCATCATCACCGAGTTGGGACGTAAGTATCTGGATGTCGAAGTGTGGCGAATCCTTCTGGAATCGTCTGCTGCGGAACAGGGCGCTCGTATGACGGCGATGGAAAGCGCTACCGACAACGCCACCGAGATGATCGGTGAATTAACGTTACATTACAATCGTGCGCGCCAGGCGAGCATTACCACCGAGATTATCGAGGTGGCCTCCGGCGCGGAAGCAATTAACCAGTAGTGAAATTGAAAGAACGTATCCGATAGAGGTTAAGTATGACTGAAGGTAAGATCATTCAGATTATCGGTCCGGTTGTGGACGTGGAATTTCCGGAAGGAAAGCTTCCCACGATTTACAACGCACTGAAATTCAAGCGGGAGAATGAAACCGACCTCATCCTCGAAGTGCAGATGCACCTGGGTGAGAACAAGGTCCGCTCCGTTGCGATGGACTCCACCGACGGTATGGTTCGCGGTATGACCGTGCTCGATACTGGCGAAGGAATCTCCACTCCGGTCGGCGACAAGGTGCTGGGACGCATCCTCAACGTGACCGGCGACCCCATCGATCAGCAGGGACCGATCGAATCGAAGGAACATTGGCCGATTCACAGGCAGGCACCACTCTTCGAAAACCTCGAAACCAGCGAGGAAATCCTCGAAACCGGTATCAAGGTTATCGACCTGATCTGCCCCTACACCAAGGGCGGTAAAACAGGTCTGTTCGGCGGTGCGGGTCTTGGAAAGACCGTTCTGATCCAGGAATTGATCCGCAACGTTGCGACCGAGCACGGCGGCTACTCCGTTTTCGCCGGTGTGGGTGAACGTACCCGTGAGGGTAACGACCTCTGGTTGGAAATGAAAGAATCCGGCGTTATCGAAAACACCGCAATGGTCTTTGGTCAGATGAACGAACCTCCGGGAGCTCGTCAACGTGTGGCACTCACCGGACTCACCATCGCGGAATATTTCCGTGATACCATGAAGAAAGACGTTCTTCTCTTCATCGATAATATTTTCCGTTTCACCCAGGCAGGCTCCGAAGTGTCCGCGCTTCTCGGACGTATGCCCTCCGCGGTGGGTTACCAGCCTACGCTGTCCACTGAAATGGGTGAGCTCCAGGAACGTATCACATCCACAAAAGACGGTTCGGTAACCTCCGTGCAGGCGATCTACGTACCTGCGGACGACCTTACCGACCCCGCTCCCGCGACCGCATTCTCGCATCTCGATGCGACTACGGTGCTTTCGCGTAAGATCGTGGGTCTGGGTATCTACCCTGCAGTGGATCCGCTGGACTCCACCAGCCGTATCATCGATCCCAAGATCATTGGTGACGAACATTATTACGTAGCGCGTGAAACGCAGCGTATCCTTCAGAAGTACAAAGAACTTCAAGATATCATCGCTATTCTCGGTATGGATGAGTTGGGCGAAGAAGACAAGGTTGTGGTTAGCCGCGCCCGTCGTCTGGAACGCTTCTTCTCGCAGCCGTTCTTCGTGGCTGAGCAGTTCACCAACCTCGCTGGTCAGTATGTGCCGCTCAAGGATACCATCGAAGGTTTCCGCGCCATCATCGACGGCGAATGCGACAAGTGGCCGGAACAGGCGTTCTACAACGTCGGTAACATCTCAATGGCGGAAGAAAAAGCTAACAAGCTGATGAAAGAATATGAGTAAGATTAGACTGGAAGTCATTCAACCAACCGGCAAGAAGGTCGATCACGAATTCGACCACATCGTATTGCCGGGTATCGAAGGGGATTTCGGTATCTCGCCGGATCACGCCTCGATGATCACCCAGCTGCGCCCGGGTGTGGTGCAATGCTTCAACAACAATAACATGGACGACATTTTCGCGATCCACGATGGCTTTGTGACTATCGAGAAAAATCATGTGATCGTGCTATGCGAAACCATCGAAGGAAAAGGCGAGATCGACGAAAGCCGCGCCAAGCAGGCCCGTGATCGCGCAGAAAAACGCCTTCAAACCAGAGAACAAGGCACCGATTTCCGGCGCGCCGAATATGCTCTGCAACGTGCAGTCGCCCGTATCCACGCCGTAGAAGGTATCTAACGAATATCCGTTAGGATTCGATATAATACAAACGCCCGGTCATCACGATCGGGTGTTTTATATTTCTGGGTACGCAGACGTCCTCGTCTGCGTCTCTTATCTCTCAGTCATTCATGATACGTTACTTTAGGAAAATGGAAAATATGCAACCTGGACGTCTTTCTCATCCAGGCTAATACTTAAACAACTTCTCCCGCTCAACGTAAAACGCGGCGTAATGCTCTTTCACGGGTAGGTTCTCCGGTTTATCGAGCTTGGGATCGTCGCTGATGAGGTCGAAAGCATCCTTACGGGCGAGCTTGAGCCAATCCTGGTGCCGAAGCAAGTTCGCGTGCCGGAAATCTGGCATGCCGGACTGCTTCGTCCCGAAGAAATCTCCAGGACCGCGCAGGTCGAGGTCCTTCTCGGCGATATCGAAACCGTCATTGGTTTTCGCCATGGTGGAGATGCGTTCCCAGCCGTTCTTCGAAATAGGCGGATAGTAGATCAGAAAGCAGGACGACTGCTCCGCACCGCGTCCAACCCGCCCTCTGAGCTGATGCAACTGACTGAGCCCGAACCGTTCCGCGTGCTCGATCACCATAATGGTCGCGTTGGGTACATCGATACCCACCTCGATTACCGTAGTCGCCACCAGGATAGAGAACTTCCGCTCCTTGAATGCCTGCATGATTTCGTCTTTCTCCAGTGACTTCATCCTCCCATGCAGTAGAGCCGACTTGAATTCCGGAAAGATATTCTCCGAAACATCCTTGTAGAGCGTCTCCGAATCAAGTAAGTAGCTCTTGTCGGATTCCTCCACCAACGGGCAGACTAGATATGCCTGACGACCTTTGCGGAGCGCTTTGCGAATCTCGTTATAGACCTCGTACTTCTGCTCTTGCTTCTTGTAGGAAGTCTGGATGGGTTTACGACCAGGCGGCATCTCGTCGATAATGCTGACATCAAGATCACCGAAAGCGGTCATTGCCAGTGAGCGCGGGATAGGTGTAGCGGACATATGCAGGAGGTTCGGCTTCATGCCCTTTTCGCTTAGAAGCGCGCGCTGGTTTACACCGAAACGGTGTTGCTCGTCGATGCAGACGAAGCCGACATTGTGGAAGTGAACGTTTTTCTGGATGAGCGCGTGGGTGCCGAAAATCAGGTTGATCTCTCCGGCTGCGATCTTTTCCAGCATTGCTTTCTTGCCCTTGTAATTACCACCTTTGATGAGCGCGATGCGCAGCTCCGGCTGGTTTTTAAGCAAAGCGATTGCGCTGTGATAGTGCTGTTCGGCCAGAATCTCCGTTGGGGCCATGAGTACCGCCTGGTATCCGTTTTCGACAGCCAGCAGCATGGCGAAAAGTGTCACGATGGTCTTTCCCGATCCAACGTCGCCTTGCAGGAGGCGATTCATTTGGCTGGGAGATTCCATGTCCTGAACGATCTCGCGAATCACGCGCTTCTGGGCATTGGTTAGTCGGAAAGGAAGGCTGTTCTTCAGGGCTGTGGTGAAGGTCTTCTGTACAGGCAGAGATACGCCTTGTGGCTGCTTCTTGCGGTCACCGTAAACGCGAGCCAGCAATAATTGATGATAGAAGAACTCTTCGTAAATGAACCTGTGCCGAACTGTCTCGACGTCGGTCTCCGGAACGGGGAAATGCATTTTCTCGAGTGCGGCCTTTCGTGGTGGAAAATCGTAGTGCTCAATAATATGCTGCGGAAGGATTTCCGGGATATCACTATGGAATTTACTGAAGGCGTTGACCACCAGTTTGCGCATCGTGGTGACGGTGAGCTTGTCTGTAAGCGGGTAAATGGGCAGCAGGACGCGATTTTTCCAGAAGTCATCGGGGCTGTCGTCATCGTCGAGAATCTCATATTCTGGATGGATGATTTGCGGAAGGCCCTGGAAACCGCTCACCATACCCGAAACCCAGATGGATGCTCCTTCCTGGAGCTGCTTGGTTATCCATTGCCCGTAGCGGAACCAGGTGCACATCAGCACCGATTCGCCGTCTGTGATGGAGACGTTGAGCTGTTTACGTCCGCGAGCGGTGCGATGTTCGTCGATAAGCTGGATTTTCCCAACGACTGCGCACTGCTGATCCACTTGCAAATCGTGGATACGCTGCATGGTCTGACGATTGATGTAGGCTCGCGGAAAGCATTCCAGCAGATCGCCCACGCTTTGGATGTCGAGCTTTGCCAGAAGCTGGGCGCGATGCTCACCAACGCCCTTGAGATAAAGTATTTCTTCCTTCCAGGGATTCATAATCTAATAGATTTCGACGCCCACCGTTGCGCGATATTCGTGCATCCAGTCCTCAAACTTCTTCTGAAGAAGGGCTTTCTTGAAGCTCTTGAGGTCTTTTTCGATGCTGGCCCGATCGGTCTTGTGTGCATTTTCCACGCGATAGAGCAGATAGCTGTCGTCCTGCAAGCGGATCGGGTAACTGTACTCACCCTTGGCTTTCTTGGCGGCATCGGCAAGGATGTATTCGCTATATTCGACACCCGGAATTTCACCATCGATGGTTAAATCATAAGCGTGCTTCCATTCGCCGAGGAATACCAGTTGAGATTCATCGTTTTCGCCACTCCGAAGCTGTTGAAGGAGCTGGATGAGGAACTCTTTGCGCTGTTTCTTACGGGTTTCGTCCTCGTACATGTTGCGAATCTGTGGTAGCGCGTCCAGATACGGAATTTGCTGTCCGTACTTCTTTTTACGCATGAAGAGCACTGCGTAACCGTTTCGTGTTTTGACGACGCTGGTGTATTTTTCGTTACGATATAGCTGCATGAAGCGTTGGCGGAATTCCCACACGCTACCGAAGGGTTCGAAATCTTCGTCGATGGCTTTCTTTTCCGTGTCGTAGATATATGTGCTATCAGTCAGCGTCAGCACATCGGAAAAGTAGTTGGCGTTGTCAAAGATATAGCGTGCCTTTTTATATGCGAGACTGTCCGCTTCACGCAGTTCGAGCTTGTGGCGAATGCTTTCTCTTACTTCGTAGAACTGTGCTGCACCAGCGGCTTTTGATCCGGTTTTCATAACCATCAGCCATCCGTCATCAACGAAGATGGGTTCCGAGACTTCATTGCTATAGATATCTTCCAACGCGTTGCGCATCTCAACAGGCAGCTCATCTAAGTACGCTGAGCCGGACATGGGCGCTTTGTATTCTGAACCGACAAGCTTCTGAAGCAGCTTGAGGCTTTTTTCCCGACTGGCGTAGCTGTAGAGGTATTGCAGATATTCCTGCCGGGTTCCGTTCGGATCACGCAGGAAGAACGCCTCATAGTCGACGCGTGGCGACATATAGAACTCTTTTTTGTGCTTCTGGAAATAGTTCTTCACCTCGATATCGGAGACATACACCGAGTCTGTCTCGAGCGGGAAGAGCGCACCACCAATGCTGAGGCTGTCTGGGGTGGTGAAATAGCTCAGGTTGCGGTCGTAGAAAAGCCGATAAGCAGAGGTATCAGCAGGAGTGATCTCCTGTTTAATACCGGGCAACTGGCTCTGAATCTGTTCGTAAGATGGGATGTATTCCGGAAATACTGAGTCGAGGCGGTAGATCACCAGGTTGTCGCGATAGTTCAGTACACCACTGGAAGCGTCTGGATTGCGTTTGATAGCATAGGCGATGTAGTCGTCGATCGGTTCCACGTTTTCCAGTCGCTCCATGAAAACGATGGCTCTGTCCATATTGAAACCCATTTCTGCTTGAAGGGCTTTGAGGGTGGAGTCGTCACGCAGGACGGGCAGGACACTGCCGCGGATCTCTTCGAGCCGTTCCTGAATTGCCTGATTCTGCATCTTTTCGAGGATAAGTTCACGTGCATCATCATAGGACATCGTTCTTCCCCGGCGGTTGAACTCCTGCCGGTTCGAACGATAGTATTGCTGCAATGCCGCTTCCGGGATGTCGATCTGTGAGCGATATTTCTCAGGGTTGACCACGATCCGCGTCACGTAAGCAGCCGGTACGATAAAGCGATCGATATTCTGGTAATAGTATTCGCGGAAATCGCCGGCGTTCTGCATAGTGGCTGCATCTTCGATGTAATCCTTCCACGCCTTCATGCCGACTTCCGGAGTGAGTTCCGATCGTGGTTCAATGATATCCAGCACGCGGAAGAACATGCTTCCGAACCCGATATCGAAGATCTCGGATACGCTTCGCTCATCGAGCTCGAATGCGCGTTCGAGGATTTGCCTGGATTGCTCGAAATCACCAATTGTCCCAGAATACTCCAGATAATCGGTCAAAACGGGTGATATTGGTGAGGGCCTGTTGTTTTCCACCAGTTGACGTATAATTTCGAGAGAGTCCAGCACAGCCTGATGCCGGTTGCGAACGGTGAGTAGCGCGACAAGGCTATCTCGAACTTCGTCCAGCGGCTTGACAGAGGCCAGCGGCAGGTAGATTTCCATCAGATCCGCCTCGCTCACTTCTGGGGGCAAGGGCAGAGCGTCATCTTGCATTACATATAGTTCCAGACGTACCTGTTTGGGTGATTTATATCGTTGGTAATTTTTCTGGTAAAACTTCATTGCGCCTTCCAGCGTGCAACCTTGCGGGACGTCAAGCAGTTCACCATCGATGGTGATATAGCCGATGTCAAACTGGAAGCTGCTGGTTACGAACTGGTCGCGGATCATCTCGTCCGTGAGGTCGAAGCTCTCTTCGATAATCTTCCTGGTCTTGCTGAAAAGAAGATCGTTGTAGAGATCCTGCCATATCTTTTGCATACGTGGCTTTTGCAAAAGCCTCTTGAACTTCAGGTAGCTGAACGCGCCATTTTCCTGGAACTGCGGATGATCACCGTATTCATTGATGAAATAGGCTTCCACCTCGCTGCTGTCGACGATGATACCATATTCGTCCGCGAAACTGGCCATCAGCTTCTCTTCGATCAGATTATCCATAGCCTGTCGGCGTAGCGCGTAGTAAGTACTCGGCGTGCGTTGCATGTCGAAGAGGTAATCGATTTCCTCTTCCAAGCTGGATTCAGTAACGTAATATTTACCCACACGGGCAACGACTTGGGCGCTTAGAGACAGCGTTCCCAGAAGGATCAGGGCGATGAAAATCTTGCGCATATTATTCCCACTCGATGGTTGCAGGTGGCTTTGAACTGATGTCATAGACCACCCGGTTGACTCCCTGGACTTCGTTGATAATACGGTTTGAGACGCGTTTGAGGAAGCTGTATGGCAGCTCCGTCCAGTCAGCTGTCATGCCATCGGAGCTTCCTACAGCGCGGAGGGCGCAGACATTCTCGTAAGTGCGTTCGTCACCCATTACACCCACCGATTGCACCGGGAGGAGCACAGCAAACGCCTGCCATGTAGTGTGATAAAGATTCTTCTCCCAGAGTTCGCCGATAAAGATTGCGTCGATCTTCTGCAGGACATCGACCTTTTCTCGCGAGATATCGCCGATGATTCGGATCGCCAGGCCGGGACCCGGGAACGGGTGCCGTTCGACAAGCTTTGCCGGAAGGCCAAGCTGTCTGCCCACCTCGCGTACCTCGTCTTTGAAGAGTTCCCGAAGTGGCTCGACCAGCTTCAGGTTCATTTTCTCCGGTAGGCCGCCGACGTTGTGGTGCGATTTAATGGTTGCGGATGGTCCCTTGAACGATACGCTTTCGATCAGATCCGGGTAGAGCGTTCCCTGCGCAAGGTAGTGCGCGTCGGGATGTTTGGCCGCCTCACGCTCGAAGATCTCGATGAAGGTGTTACCGATGATCTTGCGCTTTTTCTCAGGATCGGAGACGCCTTCAAGCCGGGCGTAGAATTCTTCTGCCGCGTCGATGACGATAAGCTTCATGCCGAACGCTTCCTGGAACGCCTCTTCCACTTCCTGCGCTTCGTTCATGCGCAGCAGGCCAGTATCGACCAGAATGGGGATGAGGTTTTCACCGATGGCCTTGTGCAGTAACGCGCCGACCACAGATGAATCCACACCGCCGCTAAGGCCGAGGATCACCTTGTCGCTTCCGACTTGCTTACGGATTGCGTCGATGGTGGCATCGATGAACGATACGGGGGTCCAATCGCGGGTGAAACCGGCGATTGTGCAAAAATTATCCAGCATTGTAAAGCCGTGTGCTGTGTTCGTCACTTCTGGGTGGAACTGCAAGGCGTACATGGGCTTGCTGTTGTGAGCGATGGCGGCGTAAGGCGAGTTTTCACTCCAGGCGATTCGATGGAATCCATCGGGGAGCTGCTTAACCGCATCACCGTGACTCATCCAGACATCTTCGTTTTCAGCAAGGCCTTTGAAGAGTGATTCGTGGTTTTCCACGTGGATTTTTGCGTAGCCGTATTCCTTCTTGTCGGAGCGAATTACGCTTCCGCCAAGTGTATGGGTCATAAGCTGCATGCCGTAGCAGACGCCCAGGATCGGGATGGTCAGATCGAAGATGCGTGTATCGGGGATGGGGGCTTCCGGGCTGTTTACGCTGGAAGGACTTCCTGAGAGGATCAGCGCTTGAGGCTCCTTGGCGACGATCTCGTCGTATGGTGTATTGAAGGGGACGATTTCAGAGTAGATGTTCATTTTACGGATCGTCTTGGCGATCAACTGCGTGTATTGCGATCCGAAATCGAGGATCAGGACAAGTTCATGCTTCATTATAGCTCCAATTTATTTTTCTTCTTTCTTTTCGCGTGTGAACCGGATCGTCTGATCCTTGAAGACAAAAGAAAGGTGCATGTTCCGCTGAGAAACCTTTGGGAAAAACACATACCCGGACTTGGATGCCTTGGCGCTGATATCTCCAAAGTGGAATGACTCCGACATCAGCTTCTGGCGCGCTTCCAAGCGGTCCATCTCGTATTCCTGTTCTTCGCGGAGGTTGACCGGGGTTTCGGAGAAGTGTCGTAAGGCGGGTGCTTCATCCACCAGCATACTGATGATCCTGTCGATGGAAACCGGGTCATATTGTCGCCGGTTTTCGTTGAGCAGCACGATATCGGTTGGCTGCACGTTGATGCTGTGCCTGGTCTTGTTCTCGACCTGGATGATGAAAGTTGTGTAATAGTCGGAGAGGTTATCTGGCTTGTAGGTCCAGAGGGCAGGCTGCACCGCGATGGAGTAGTCTGGCGTGTCGATAAAGGCGATATCCTCGCGAACGCGTACATTTCCTTCGCGAATGGGCATGTAGCCCGGTGTGCAGGCTGCGAGCGCTGCGACGATCAATAAAATTGCTATCCATTTTGTTTTCATAGGTTTCACCATGAAGAACGATAATCGCAGTCGCGTCATCCCGTCAAGACGAATATTTGTTGGGATTAGACCTCAGGACGTCAGGTGGGGAAGGTGCGTTTTTTTAAGGGTGATTCACACGCGATGAATCGGTTTGTTGTGGATCGCGAAAGCTTCCCACACCTCGATTGTCTCGATAGCGAGTCGTTCACGCGCTGCATCGGTTCGAGCTCCCGTATGGGGTGATAGAAGTATCCTTGGATCATGCGCGAAATGGGTAGCAGGCCACGGTTCGGGATCGAACACATCCAGTGCCGCGCCGAGGATTTTACCGGTTTGCACGCCTTTTTCTGCTGCGTCCCAAGATACCACCGCGCCGCGCGAGGTGTTGACCAGCCAGATCGGGCTGGTCGGGATATCCAGATGGTGTTCATTGAAATAGCCGCGAGTCTCCTCGGTGAGTGGACAGTGAAAGCTGATGAGGTTGCACCACTTAAGGCCGTCTTCGTAGCTCACGAACTCGATTCCACGTGCACGCCGTTCGTCATCCGTCAGATACGGATCGACACCCCGTACTGACGCGCCCAGCGCTTGCAGGCTTTTGGCGACTCTTCCGCCGACACGCCCCACGCCTACAATCAGTGCCCTGAGTTCGTCGAATTCCATATTGAACGGCATTCCGTCGCGCCATTTCCCTTGCAGGACATTCTGACGGGCTTGCTGAAGGTTTTTGATTAGCGCCAGGATAAACGACAGCGTATGCTCTGCCGCCGCAGTGGCATTGGCTTCCGGCGTGTTGCATACGACGATATCGCCAGCAGCTTCCAACTCGATGTTGTCGAAGCCTGTACCGGCGCGAATGAGTAGCTTCAGGTCGGGGAAGCGTTCGAACATCCTCCGGTCGAACTGCGTTTTCGTGCGGATGATGATCGCCTGCCAGCCGGGATTCTCTCCATCGGCAAGCGGGTGGTCTTCAACATTGTGAAACCACTGCTGCCATCCACGTGCTTCGATCTCGCGATGGAATCGCTCCGGCATCGCCTCGAGGATAAGAGTTCTCAGCATATTAGTCCCTCAAATTTCCAAGCTCAAATAAGTTGATGCGCAGCATGAAATCGTACATCTCATAATCCTCAAAATCGGTCTGGGTCTGTGCCCAATTCCATTGAAATTCAACGGCATCGCGGTAGTGAAGCCGAAGGCCGTATCCGTAGTCGGACCAGTCTGAATCATCGTACACTTCATAGACGACCTTCATTGTCCCGGTTCGGAAGTAAAGGCATTCCAGCAGGCTCAATTCGATTCCCATGGAAAGCCGGTCCTCTTCATCCTCTTTATAGCCGATATCGTAGTCGTCCATGGTAAAAGCCACGCTGACAATTTCATTAAAGAAATCGCGGTTCATCCGGTCAAGCAGATCGTTGGGACAATACGATCCCTTTGTTGCCATCGAGTATTTCAGGCCATAAACCAGCGGAGACTCGAATTCGTTATCGCTGTAATAAAGATTGTAGTAGCTGATTGTCTTCTCATCAATGTTGGTCCAGGTAAATCCGGTGACCATCTCGCAGGAAAAATCTCCCCACTGAATGGGTGCCATGCGGATCATCGCTCCGAGATTGATGGTCGATTGTTCCGTGGAATGGGTGAATTCACCCCAATCGTAGATATAACGCTGATAGGCGACTCCAACCGAGACCTCGGAAATGAGCGGATTCTGTGGGAGGAAGCGATTGAAGAGTGCTTCGAGAAGATTGACGCCCAATCCATAGCGCTCGGTGCGCTCGTAGACGTCTTCTTTGTAGTAGTGGTCATCGTGATCGAGGGAATGCCCGAATTTCCGGTAGTCATTGTACGCTGGTAGCAAGATTCCGATTCCCTTCCAGCCCAGGGTCATGCAGGCGGCTCTTCTGTTGCGCGAATCGTCGTAATCATGAACGAGATGCCCATAAGATAATCCTCTTGCATAGCCGAGCTTGGCTGGATTATCCCAAAAATCGAGCGCATTCTGACTCCAGATGTATGCACCGCCCGAAATATCGCCACCGCGACCCAATGCAGAAGCCGACACAGCCTGAAGATTTACCATATCCCAGTAATAGACTTCACCGTGGCAGGATACCGATGCTGCAAGAACCAGCAAGATCATTGCCGATGTGAAGCCATACCTGTTCTTCAATAGCCCTCCGACGTGCAAATCATGCCATGCTCAAAACGTCGAGAATATCATTGCTTCAGATTACCAAGCTCGAGAAAGTTAATTCGCAGCATGAAATCGTACATTGTGAAATTATCAAGATCGGTTTCTGAGTCTGCATAATTCCATTGGAATTCAAAGGTGTTCCGGTAGTCAACCTTAATGCCGAAACCATAGGTGAACCAATCGGAATCGGGATGATTCTCATAGACGAGATGCATGTTTCCCATGCGGAAATAGAAGATATCCATTACGCCGAGTTCAAGGCCTATGGACGACCAGTCTTCATCATCTTCTGAAAAGCCGAAATCATAATGATCCAGTGTCAGAGCCATGCTGAGGATTTCGTCGAAGAAGTCGCGATTCATGGTCGATAGCATATTTACAGGTCTATAGCTTCCTTTTGCCGCGAGAGAGTATTTCATGCCGTAGAGCAGCGGATAATCATACATAAAATAATTGCCATCTCCAATGAGGCGAACAGTTACTTTTTCTTTGGTGATATTGGTCCAGTTCAAACCTGCCACGACATCCAGTGAGTAATCGGAATTCGTCCAGTCAATCGGTGTCATCCGGATGAGCGATCCGATATTGACGGATGATTGTTCTGTAACATGCGTGTATTCACCCCAATCGAACATATATCTCTGCAAAGTAGCACCAAACGATATTTCGGACAGGAATCGATTACGAATTCCATGACCGTTTCGATCGAATATCGCATCAAAAAGATTAACGCCAATTGCGTAGCGTTCGGTATCTTCATAAGGTGTTTCGTCGTAGAACTCGCTATCATAGTCTATCGAATGACCGAACCTGCCGTAGTCATTAAGGGCGGGAACCATGATACCGATTCCATTCCACCCGAAAGTAGCACAGGCGGCTCTACGACTTGCTGGCCAATCTTTATACTCGTGTGTGTGGTGTCCGTATGCAAAGCCTTTTGCATAGCCGAGTTTTGCTGGATTATCCCAATATTCCAGGGGATTCTGGCTCCAGATATGGGCGCCGCCGGATATATAGCCTCCGCGTCCGATCGTTGAGGCAGATGGGGACATCGTATTGAAATTGTCATAATAGAATGCGTGTCCAAAACATGGAATAACAGTTACAGCAATCAGTAGTATAATCACAACTGTAAGGAATGTGTCTCTTCGCATAAATCCTCCGTAACTATCTATAGTACGTCTATAATCTTCATCAGGTTTACGTTCAGCATCATGTCCCAGCATCTACTCATATCGGTCAAATACTCGGTCTCGGCGTAATTCCATTCGTATTCGATCAGGTCGCGGTACCGGAGTTTCAGCCCAAGACCGAAGCAGTCATTTGTGTATCCCCATTTGACCGGATTGAAATTGTACTGTCCGTGCCTGATGTAGAAGGTGTTCAGCAGGCCATACTCCAGACCCCACGACTGCACGTCGTTATCGTGGCTGCCAAATTCGTTATCGAAATAGTCGTAAGTGTATGCAACGCTCAGGAGCTCATTGATCGTATGATCAAAGAAGCTGTAGGGTTTGTTGAATGGAAGGATCGCGCCATATGCGGAACCCGAGTATAGGAGACCATTCGAAAACATTTTTTTGTCATCATCGTCAATGTATTCATAATCCCAGATAAAGGCATCGACTTCCGTTATATTCAGCCAGGTTGTACCAAGACTGAAGTCCAGCCGGTAGGGAAGATCTGAATTCGCGAAGGTAGAGAACTTTGCTATCATCCCGGCATTGTAAAAATACTCGTCAACATCATTAGATGTCGAAGATGTATATCCCTCTTCTTCTGGATCAAAGTTGTACGTTGCATTTGTGAGGTAGTGCGTCACAGCGACCCCCAGCGAAAGATCAAACATGCCTCTGTTGATCTTGTCCCACGGATCTCCGTCTCGCATCAGCTCCATAAAGTTAACGCCCAGGGCGTATTGCTGGATTGTGTGGTAGCAATTGCCTGTTCCCAGGTATGTTCCGTCGCTATAATTATTGAATGACCATTCCCCGTAATCAATCGTATGGCCGAATTTTCCGGACGTATTGACTGTGGGAAGCAAAATACCGATTCCATTCCAACCGATCGCCATCATGGATGCGTCTTTTTTAACTTTCGAGAAAGTATCATAGTCGTCGAAGAAATACCCATTGGATATACCTTGCTGGAAACCGAGTTTAGCGGGATTCGTCCAGGCATTCAGGGGATTATTGCTCCAGATGTAAGCTCCACCGGAATACATAAAACCCATGCTGCTCTGGGTTGCGGAGACGGGTGCTTGTGCGATTGTATGCGGAAAGGCCATCAGAATGCTGCAAAGGATTGTCATCGCGATACTGATACCGAGTTTGTTCATCTTCATCATTGTCTCCCTATTTCATCCCGAGTGTCATCAGTTTCCAGATATTCACATGCAGCATCATGTCCCAGTTGCGTACCTTCGAGTAGCCCGGATTGTATTCGGCGTAATTCCACTCATATTGAACCAGATCTTCATATTGCAGGTTCACCCCAACTCCGAATGTGCTGAATTTATCTCGTGGTGTCTTCGATTGAGAGAGGTGGCTGCTTTCGCCAAAGCGCACAAAGAAGATATTCATCAGCCCCAGTTCCGCGCCGAATGAGCCGCGATCCTGCTTGTCCTTGTCGTAACAGATATCATCGTGGTTGACGGTTGCGGCAACGCTGAAAAAGGTCGGTCATACTTTTTTAAGCATCTCGTTTTCGACCTTGTCAGTGCGATAGGCGATTCTGGATGCGGCTGAAAGAACCATGCCGTATATCAGTGGTTCACTGTGGTCCCAGCGATTTTCGATCTCGCCCTGGAAGATATTGTAGAAATCGGCTGCTGCGGTTATCGAAAAATCGACGGGTTTATCGGATACCGCTGTTGGCGTGATTTCCATCAGAACACCTCCATCCAGCGATTCGCCGCTATAATCATCACCTCCCCATTGATCCTCTGCGTATCGAATGAGGGAGAAACCCATTGAAAAGTTGAATACTCTGGGATCCGATTCTGCTCCAAGGCGAAGGTCGGAGAGCTTGGAAAGATTGATCCCCAATCCATAATATTGTGTACTTATAGAAAAATGCTCTTCCTCAATCTCCAGATCATTACCGAAGCCGGACGTCATGTTCCCCGAAGGCAGCAGAATTCCCCAGCCGTTTCCGCCAAAGCCAACATAGGATGTGGTGTTGCTGACGGTGTCAGTCGAGTGAATATAGCGGGATAGTGCATATCGGAAGCCATTCTGATAACTCAATAGTGCGGGGTTGTTCAGCGCAGTGAGTGGATTCTGACTCCAGATGTACGCACCGCAGGATTGATATCCCATCGCGATCTGCCGTGCGGAGGCAGGCTGCCTCACTAAAACGGAGTTGCTGTAATAGTCAGCCTGCAATACGCCACAAGTCAGCAGCAATAGCATTGTGTATAGCAATACAGATCGTCTGATATTCACCATTGATTCCTCCTCCGAAGTAAATGAAGCTATAATTGAGTTTGAGGTTCAGTTTATGGGGATTCGAGGCAGATTGTCAATTGATTACTAAAAATATTATAGCGTATTTGTTAAATTGTCACACTAAATCTGGTCTCGGACAGTGTGGCGGTAATTGAAGTTCATTCAAGCTGAAATCGCATTTTATCGCAAAAGAAAGGATTTAGGTGGTTGTTGAAAGAAAAAATAATTGACAGAATTTGAAAAAGAAGGCTCATTCCGTATTCAGGAAGCCGTTTGATGGCGGAACTATTGGCTCCAGGGCCGATTTGACAAGGGATTCGAAAATATCTTGCTGTTCGTATGTACGAACAGGGTGTTCCCGGAGAACAATTTCGTGCTCCCGAGATGCGGATATACAGCGCATCGAAGCGGAAGTTGTATGAATAATTGGGGTATAATTTGAAACTCAGTCATCTCGAAATGCAGTTACTATTCGAACCGACAATTCACAGACTAAAGACTACTACAATACAATCCTGGAGGCTCTATGCATAACCAGCGTAAGATGGTTAAGGTGTACATCATGGGCGAATCCTATATGGTACCGGACGGATCGACGATCCTGACGGCGATTGAATATGCGGGATTCCAACTGAAACGTGGCGTCGGTTGCCGCGAAGGCTATTGCGGGGCTTGCGGTACGATCTATCGCGAAGCCGGAGACTACAAACTGAAGGGCGGTCTGGCGTGCCAGACGGTGGTTACGGAGGGGATGGCGATCGCGCAGATACCGTTTGTTCCTGCGGAAAAACCGATCTACAATATTGAAGACCTCACACCAGACGAAGACACGTTCCAAAGGCTATTTCCAACCGTGTTCCGGTGCGTCGCCTGCAATACTTGCACCAAGGCGTGTCCACAGGAAATCCAGGTGATGGATTACATTCAAGCGCTTATCCGTGGAGATATTGCGCGTGCTGCCGACCTCTCCTTCGACTGCATCAGGTGTGGACTCTGCGCGTTGCGTTGCCCGGCCGAGATCGTGCAATACAACGCTGCGATTCTGGCGCAGAGGCTCTACGGCCGCTACCTTTCACCCAAGCATCCGCAGCTCGAAATCCGGATTCGGGAAGTCGCTGACGGCAAATACGACCCCGAGTTCAAAGATATGATGTCATCCTCGCGCGAAGATCTGGCGAAGAAGTACTACGGTCGCCAAATCAAGCTATAAAACCATTTACACGATGAAGCAGGAGTAACTATGTATCCAGAATATATGATGGAATCCATAAAGATGGTGGAAAAGACCCGCCCCAAGCGACTCGAACTGGCAAAGAAATTTGGCAAGCAAGTCTATGAAGCTATGAGTGAGTCCGAACGGGAAGAGATCCTCAGAAAGTTTCATCCCGACTACAAGGACGAATCGCGGCGCGTTATTCGCATGGGTCCGAACAAAGGTGAGAAAATCACGACGGAAATCGCAGATCTTCTCGAATCTTACGCGCGCATTGATCCCGATATAATTGATCTGAGCAGCGTCACCGAAGAGACGGATGTGCTGGTGATCGGAGCTGGCTCGGCCGGACTGGCCGCAGCGCTGGAAGCCGAGGCCGCCGGTGCGAATGTCACTGTTGTCACCAAGTTGCGCCTGGGGGATTCCAATTCCATGATGGCGCAGGGTGGTATTCAGGCGGCGGACCAAACTGACGACACCCCTACACTGCACTACCTCGATGTAATCGGAGGTGGCCACTTCGACAACAAGCCTGAGCTGGTGGAAGCGCTGGTGAAGGACGCTCCGCAGTCGATCAAATGGCTGGAAGACCTCGGGGTGATGTTCGACAAGAACGAAGACGGAACCATGCTGGTCAAGCCCGGTGGAGGTACCTGCCGCAGCCGCATGCATTCCGCGCGCGACTACACCGGAGCTGCCATCTGTAAGGTACTTCGCGATGAAGTTTATAACCGTCCCGATAAGATCAAATACATAGAATACACTGCCGTGATCGAGCTGATCATGGACGACAAAGGCCAGGCTGCCGGTGCAGTGATGTTCCATCTCGAGAACAAGCAATTCTCCACCATCCGCGCAAAATCGATCATCATTGCTACAGGAGGCTTCGGGCGTCTTCATATACGCGGATTCGAGACGACTAATCACTACGGCGCTACTGCCGACGGACTGGTACTGGGCTACAGGGCCGGCGCAAAGCTGCTTTTCATGGATTCGGTGCAATATCACCCCACCGGTGCCGTTTACCCCGAGCAGATCGTTGGTTTCCTCTGCACCGAGAAGATCCGCGCACTGGGCGCACAGCCGGTCAACAACCAGGGAGAGCTGTTCGTTTACCCGTTGGAACCGCGCGACATCGAAGCATCGGCATTCATACGCGAATGCAAGGAGCGTAACCTCGGCGTTCAGACACCATCCGGCCTATACGGTATCTGGCTCGATTCGCCTCTGATCGAAGAGCTTAGCGGATCGGGCACCATCGAGAGGAACTTACCCGCCATGCTTCGGCAATATAAGCGCTTCGATATCGATATCACCAAGTACCCCATGCTGGTCTATCCTACGCTGCATTACCAGAATGGAGGGTTGGAGATCAACGAGAAATCGGAGACCTCGATCCCCGGCTTGTATGTTGCGGGTGAAGCCAGTGGCGGTGTGCATGGACGCAATCGTCTGATGGGTAATTCCCAACTCGATATCATCGTATTTGGAAGACGTGCAGGTATCAACGCTGCCAAGCGAGTCTCGGAAGGGGTTGAGCATGGAACGCTGACACTGGATCATGTTCATAAATATAATAAGGAAGCAGAGGAATTGGGGATTGACAGAAATACCGTGTCACCCATGGTGCTGCCCGACTACATTCCCGATCATGTGAAAGCAAAACAGCTAACCGCTCACTACGAGGGAACCATACTCTGAAAAACATAAGGAGCTATCGATGAAGAAGTTGAATATAAGTCTCGATAATCTCAACGATGTATTCCCTGATGATTTCAGCCAGGAGCAAATCGCGAAGGGAAAGACACTGCTTCTTAAAAAACTCTCCGAACTGATGCACCATCATTATGGCGGAAAGATGCAGACAATTCCGAAAGCCGGTGTCTTTGGCTTCAACTGGTTCAACGTGTGGTACACGCCTGGAGTGTCCAAAGTATCCACTACCATCCGTGATGATAACGAAACCTCCTTTGACCTCACCAACCGGGGTAATCTGGTTGCGGTTGTAAGCGATTCCACCCGCGTACTGGGTGATGGCGATTGTACACCTCCGGGTGGTCTGGGTGTCATGGAAGGTAAGGCCTTTCTGATGAAATACCTCGGCGGTGTCGATGCGACAGCGCTCTGCATCGATAGCCGTAACGATAAAGGCGAGAAGGTCCCCGAGACCATCATAGAGTTTGTGAAACGCTGCCAGCATAGCTTTGGCGCGATAAACCTCGAAGATATTTCGCAGCCAAACTGCTACAAGGTACTCGACGTCCTGCGGGAAGAGTGCGACATCCCCGTTTGGCACGACGATGCGCAGGGAACTGCCTGCGTGACGCTCGCCGGATTGATCAACGCGGTCAAGCTGGCCGGAAAGAAGATGAGCGAAGTGAAGATCGTGTTCATGGGTGCCGGTGCGTCCAATACCACTATCGCGCGCATCATCATCACCGCGGGTGGAAGCCCGGAAAACATGATCATGTTCGATTCGAAGGGATCGCTGAACAAAGATCGTTCCGATATCGAAGCCGATCCGCGCTTCTATCGTAAGTGGGAGCTTTGCCAGAGCACGAACCCGAAGAAAATCAACGATTTTACCGAAGCGATGAAGGGAGCCGATGTTTTAATTACTCTCTCGAAGCCAGGCCCAGACCGTATCAAGAAAGAGTGGATACGCTCTATGGCAGATAAACCGATTATCTTTGCTTGCGCGAACCCGGTACCGGAGATTTACCCTTATGCCGCGAAAGAAGCGGGTGCGTTCATTGTGGCGACCGGACGTGGCGATTTTGCCAATCAGGTCAATAACTCGCTGGGTTTCCCAGGAATCCTCAAGGGTGCGTTGATGGTCAGGAGCCGCAAAGTGACCGACAATATGGCGATCGCGGCGGCTAATTCTCTGGCCAACTACGCTGAAAAGCGCGGTATCCATCCCGAGTATATTATCCCGACGATGGACGAAGCGGACGTGTTCCCGCACGAAGCTGCCGATGTCGCGATGCAGGCGATCAAAGACGGTGTTGCCCGGATCACCATGACGCGCGAAGAAGCATTCGCCAGAGCGGAGAAAGATATCCGTTATTCAAGAGGTTTGACCGATAGTCTTATCCAGAATGGATTTATCGGAAAAGCGCCACAGGAATTACTTGACAAAGCTCTTCAATTCGCGGTGAATGAGTTAATGTGATGATGACGTGGCTTCATCGATACGATTTCCTGTTTGAGATGGTCCTAACTGGATGACGTAACTCGGGAAATCGTTCCCGAAGAACAATTTTCGCCCTCTTAGAGGTAGGCTTGTGGCCTGTTGAAGCGGAAGTTGTGTAAGGTACGCCGTTTTCTATCAAAAAAAGTATGGAAGGTAACAGTTATGATGAACGTCTCAATTGCACCTGATGGAACCAAATATCCACTTCCTACCGAGGAAGCGAATCAAAAAGAACGCCAGGAAATCCTGCGTATAACTGAAGAACAACGTAAAAGAGGACGGAAGATCGTCACCGTCCAGGGTATGGGATTCGTAGGCTGCGTAATGGCGAGCGTTATCGCCGATGCAACCAATGAAAACGGCGACGCCATCTATTTCGTGCATGGTCATCAGCGTCCCTCGCGCCGGTCGTTCTGGAAAACGCCGGTCATCAATACAGGCGTACCGCCAGTCAGCTCATCCGATCCCGAAGTTCCCCAGATTTTCCAACGGTGCGTGAAAGAGAAAGAAAGCCTTCGCGCAACATGGGAAAACACGGCGTATGAAGTTGCCGATGTTGTTGTGGTCGATATCCAGCTCGATGCGACCAAGCCCGCTTTCGGCGAAGCCGAGAAAGGCTACTGCGATGTCACGCATTTCCGCGATGGCATGCGCACGTTGGGTCAGCATATCAAGCCGGACTGCCTCGTACTGGTGGAGACAACGGTTCCGCCTGGAACATCCGAACGAATCGTGAAGCCCATCCTGGAAGAAGAATTCAAGAAACGCGGTATCGATACCGATAAATATCCTCCGCTGGTAGCGCACTCCTATGAACGCGTGATGCCGGGCGCTCGCTACGTGGAATCCATCCGCGACTACTGGCGCGTGTACTCTGGTGTAAACCAGCAGAGCAAGGACCTTGCACGCAAGTTCCTCACCGACGTCCTCAATACAAAGGAATTCCCGCTTACCGAGCTCGATAACACCAACGCCTCCGAAATGGCAAAGGTGATGGAGAACTCCTATCGCGCCGCCAATATCGCACTGACGCTGGAATGGGCACGATTTGCCGAGAAGGTTGGCGTTGACCTGTTCAAGGTTCGCGATGCCATCAGAAAGCGTGAGACGCACAGCAACCTGCTGCGGCCTAGCCTCGGTGTGGGTGGATACTGCCTGACCAAGGATCCCGTGCTGGCAAACTGGGCAATGCGCGATGTCTTTGAGATCGACGATATGCTTTCCGTGGCTATCAACGCGGTGAATATCAACGACACCATGCCGCGCCACACCATCGAGCTGATCAAAGAGGAATATCCCGAGCTCAAGGACGTGAAAGTCGCGATCCTGGGCGTCTCCTACCTGGAAGAGGTGGGCGATACGCGTCATTCTCCCTCCGAGACGCTGGTGCGTGAACTCAAGGGTGAATGGGCGGAAGTAAATGTCCATGACGTCTATGTGGAGACCTGGCCCGAGATGGAAATGGAATATATCGAGAAGGATATGAAGAAGACGCTCGCGGGTGCCGACGTGGTTGTGCTCGCTGTGGGCCATGCCGCTTACAAGTCGCTCACACCGGAACAGTTGGTCGAGCTCTGCGGAACCAAGCCGCTTGTTGTCGATTGCTCCAACTTCCTCTCCGACGAACGGATCAAGACCTACAAGAACCTGGGTTGCAGGGTCAAAGGTGTCGGCAGAGGCCACATCCCCTATCTGTAAACCACTACTACTCAACGATAAACGAAACCGCCGGTAGCTTGCTGCCGGCGGTTTTTGTATATGGGTAGGATCAATGTACCCAATGAGCATGGCTTGTCAGAGAATCAAAAGAGGTTAATTTTAGTGGAATCTTTCATGCTTGACAATCTATTCGCAATAAGGATTAAATGGGGAAAATAAAAATTCTAATGAATCAAGTGAGGATATGATGGGAATCCCCGTTGAAGTATCAACTGCGCGTCAGGATACCAGAAACACGTTTCTGATTCAGACCCACGAGTCTTTTCGGAAAGAAATGCTACAACGAGAGAATAATTTTATTTCCGAGTTCAGCGTCTTTATTGTGGCTATTACAGGCTTTGGAGCATATATCGGTAAACATGATTTTAGTGACCCAGGTGTATTGTTATTAGTTATGGGAGGAGCAATATTAGTCAGTTTACTTGGTATCCACCTATGTAATCTTCACGGTTATCAGTTCCGCTTCTGCTTATTCCAGATGCATAAAATTGAATGTATGCTTGAGATATGTGATACATCTTTGTTGAAATGGCATCGCTATTGCAGTTATCTAATTGCAAATGATCCCGGAAAAAGTACTAAAGAATATATGAAAATACTGAACAAGAAGTCAATTAACTGCAATGGATGTGAGATGATAGAGAAGATAGGAAAAAAACTGAAAAGCGGTACTAAATGTCAGTTGCTTGATCCGTTGAAAATCGAGCCGCCTAATGTATTGCGAGCCTTTCAGTATGCATTTTACGTATTCATTACCGTAGTACTTATCACGTCATTCACTATCTGCTTAAGTCATTTTCAGATTCAATCTCAAATTCGCTCAGTCTTTTGGGGGACTATATTAGTGGAAGAGAATTTGCTTTTTGTCTTTTTTTTGGCGGTGTCTATTATTGTCTTTGCAACATCACTAGGATGTTCTATTAATGGCTGTAGGGGATATCGAAGGAAATTCAGAGATCTTGTGAATGCAGAGTTTGATGAATCAATACAATCCCCTATTTATAAGAAGTGGTTCATGTTTTCATGACGTATCAGCATGCGTTAATATTCCTGTAATATAAAATCGAAGCAATATTACTGAGTAATACCTTTTCAAGGTAAACAAGCCGCCCATCAATTGACGGGCGGCTATAAAAGCGTCTATTTCATCAACATCATCTTCTTTGTCTCGCTACGATCCCCCGCTTTCATCCGGTAGAGATACACACCGCTGGAGACGGAATTCCCGGTATCGTCATTGCCGTCCCATACTACCGAATGCTCGCCCTTTTGCAGGCGGTCGTCAACCAGCTTTATCACGCGCTGCCCACGGATGTTGTACACATCGAGTGTCACGTGGCTGTTCTCCGCGATCGAATAATGGATCGTGGTGGTGGGATTGAACGGATTGGGGTAGTTGGAGAGGCTGTTTGCGTACTGAGGAACGGCCGGGTCGTCGTTCGGGTGCGTGAAATCAACATCATAACGATAGATCTGGCTGCCCTGGATGAATAGCTTCTGACCGATCGCGAAGCTCTTCCAGTAACGGGCCGGATCGAGCGGAACCTCGCTGGCATCGAACGTGAAGAACTCGCCGGCGACTCGGTCGCAGATATGGATCTGGTTGAGCGAATCGGTGGCGGAGAAGATCGCCAGGCATGAATTGAGGCTGGCAATTGTCTTGCCGTTGTCAATCGTCTCTCCATAATACTCCAGCTCGTGATCGATCATGGAATAGCCGGGTACACGAGACGATGAACCACCCATACGCCAGACGTGGAAGAAGGTTTCGTCGTCCAGCGCGGTGAAGCCGTTACGAGACCAATCCCCTTCGATATCATCCATGAATGCATCGTCATGGTAGAGTTGACCGTCTTCAACCCACACGTAATCATCCATTGAGTACATGACCATGTTGTACATCTCCAATATATAACCACCACCCGTGTAAAATCCAGGGAAATCCGTGACCAGCACTCCTCCGAGGGGCGCATCAATGGTATCGAGCAGATTGAAATCCGCGTCGAAAAGGTAAAATGTTGACTCCGGATATTGGATGCACAGGAGTATGTATTCCTGTCCCAGCGTCGTAAAGGACATCTCTGCGCAGTCGGTGAACGCGATCAACGTATCGAGGATGCCCGTTTCGATATTGCAACTGCATAGACGCCTGTCGTCCACGGTGGTGAGGAAGATATCTTCGTTCCATTGTTCGCGCATTTCGTCCGATCTCGTATGGTACTGGCTTTCCAGATCGAACACTGCGAATCGATTGAACACACCGTCTTCGAACTGAAAGACGCCGAGCGTGTCACTCACAATACAGCGCAGACTCGTTTGGGTGCCCATTTGTTCGAATTGGCAAGCCTGGTGATCCATCGTGAATCCGTATGTGTTTTCTACGGACAGCGCGACGCATAGCTCAATCAGATTCCCGTTCGTATCGAGTTCGACGTGCGAGGCTTGCAGCGAATCGGCTGTGACAGACAGCCACCAGAATCGTAGCGGTGAACCGTCGATAGACTGATCCATGTGCAGGTAATCCGTCCCCGGGAGCTGTACTGTACCGGTGTAGTCCACGGAATAGATGAGTTCCGCGTTCAATTGCGCGATAGATAGTAGTGTGAACAGCATTGTGAGCAACAGCATTGACTTTTTCATAAATCCCTCCTGTGAAAAAGCGTGTTGTGGTCTGGTTGAAAATGCCTTCACGACAATTTGTTGCGAATTGTTATTCCGATGTCAAGAAAAATTGAGATGATTCCACGGATAATGTTATGACAAAAAAAAGCCCCTCTCTTCGATTGAAGAAAGGGGCATATATTGTGCTGTATCGTTTTGACTACGTCAAAGCCGATGTTCCACTAACATGACTTCTCTTCGCGAAGTCACATCGTTCGACCATTTCGTTTTGACTTCGTCAAAGCCGAAATTACTTGATCATCATCATCTTGCGCGTGATGGTCTTGTTGTTAGTTTCGAGCTTGTAGAAGTAAACACCGCTACCACAGTTATTTCCGTTTTCGTCGGTACCATTCCAGACGATCGGAGCCTGTTCGCCGGCGAGTCTGTCTTCGTTGACCAGGGTCTTAACGAGCTGACCGCGGGTGTTGTAGATCTTCAGGCTGACGAATGTGTCGTCTTTCAGCGAGAACTGGATGGTGGTCGTCGGGTTGAACGGATTCGGCGAGTTGCTATAGAGCGTTGTATTATAGGTAACGAAGCCGGGGTCGTTACCCACTACCACAACCTCGATTTCTGTGGGATCCGATTCTCCAGTATTATAGAGATATGTTGCTGCGAAATGATACGTCCCACCTGCGATATCCTCTATCACGAGTTGCTGTTGATCGGCATCCAGCTCAGCATAGATCTCTTCATTCAGGTATATTCTTGTAGAAAGCCTGTCTCTTGAAAGCATATCTTCCCTATTATCCTTGTTGGCGCGTGTTCTCGCATTGCCCCATAATAGTATGAGGTTGCCGCCATCAAGTTGGGCACGGAAATTTTCCACTGGAGAAATTGTCTCTATCAATAATAGATCTTCGATAATATCTTCTTCGACAATGAGATTTTCTATGAGAATGTCATCGTACTGTGATTTGGTAACCAGTAGATTGTATGTCCCCAAAGGAACATTGTCAATCAACACAGATCCACCGGAAGGAATTTCTCCAGAAAAACTATCGGGTCCAATCAAAAGATATTCTGCCCCAATAGGATCGTCCTCTGAATTTGTCGTGACATTTAACTGGACAGATGCCATGGGAGCTGATGCGTTGATGCCTCCAGATAGACAAACGATTGTCCCGTTACATAGACCAAGGAGCATTTCATTGCTGTTGTTGCTATCCAGATCGCTGATATCAATCGCTTTCAGAACCAGAGCGTCCATGGTATCGTCCCAGATGAGAAATCCATTTGAACCTGAGTACGCTTGTATTTGGTGATCACTATTTCCGTTCAGGATATCAAAATGTCCGTCACCATTGATATCTCTGATTGGGGAACTTACAAAGGTTTCTCCTGAAAGGGGATAAGATATCATTTCTTCACCGGAACTCGCGTTTAACACAATTCCTTCATCACTTGTCGACAAGACGGGAATTATATACTCGCTACCTGCTTCAGTTGCTTTTTCTAAGCCGGTCACAGCTGATTGAACAATAAAATAATCCCAGAGAGTACCGAGGTCGCATCTCATTGCAAAGATTGAAGCGAAGTCAGTGTTGGATATTGTAAACATGAAATCATTAAGGCCTTCACCCGAGACATCCTTTAGCTCAATAAGATTCCCCAATTCGTGTTGGCTCGAATAAGTCTCAAGTACAACTCCATTTTCACCGGAGATCACACAAAGTTCTGAGTAATTATACAGAGAGCGGATGGCCACCACATCAGGTATTTCATCATTGTTTTGATCGCTGATCGATATTGCCTGTTTTGTTGCGTAGAAGTCGCTTTCGCTCATCCAGATGGGGCTACCGGTAATGCCATCATATAGTACGATGGGGATATTGCAATCTGGTAAATTATCGTACCAAACAGCGAGAACATCTTTACAACCATCTCCATTGAAATCTCTTCTACTATCAAGGCTCCCGACGGGAAAGGAAAACATACTAAATTCGCTTGAATAATGGCTCCATATCATGTTTCCAGTTCTTCCGTCAAGGATATAGACTGCGCAATTAGGGCGATCGGTACCTACTCCAATATCGTCGATTCCATCCTGATTCACATCATCGACAATGATCAGGTTACGTTCATGAACTATGCTGCCACCACCATATCCATAATCTTCGAAATTAATGCTCCATATCACATCCGCTTGATCGCTTCCGTTACCGTTCAAGCAATATAGATGATGATCGCTATCCGATACTACGACTTCAGATTTTCCGTCTCCATTCAGATCGATGAATTTCATCAATGCGGTTATTGCTTCTCCACTACCGTTTGCCAGGAAGCTCCAATATTGGCTGCCGATTTCGTCATCAAATGGAATGATCGATATTTCGATTGGGATCGTTACGATCGGTTCATCGATATCATTGGAAAAAACGTAGATATCACATGTTGGTTCCGTTGCATCATTGGTGTTCAGCCAAAGCCTTACATCAAGTGTGTCACGTGTGGAGATTGATATTGGGAATGGCTCATTGTATTCCAGGCTAACGACATCATTGCTCAGTTCGATATTGTAAATGGTGAGATTATCGATGCCCTGATTTGAGATTCGAAGCTTCCGGCTTGTTAGCGAAGTTGCTCGGACATCGCTGAATTCGATTACTGGAGTGCAATCGATATCCTGTGTCAGATTGAGGCCATAGGCTGTTAGTGGGAACGTACGAGATGGGCACTGGCTATCGTTTGACTCCAGAAAAACATTACTGCTGTATTCACCTAAGTGTCCTAATAGTAGTGAGAACTGAATACTCCCAGTGTATCCGGGAGGTAGATACCAGTCTGAGATATCCATACCAAGCGGGGAGTCCGAATCGGAATAGATCTGACTGAAAATAAGCGGTGCATCTCCCGTATTTGTAATCTCGATGGAAGCATATGCGGACTGATTGATAATTACATTGCCATAATCGTAAGACTCACTGCTAAATTCTGCAATTGGAATGAGTTGCCCTAAATCCACCTTATGTAGCCAGCACTCACCATAAATGTCTTTATCAATATACCAAATATACTCACCATCAAACGTAATTCCTGTAGGATTTGATCCTAGCGATGGAAACGAATCCATGACTGTTCCGTCGTATCGACTCACTTTAAAAATTAGATTTTCATCGACATCGGTGATCCAGAGGTAGTTATTTGCAATGCAAACACCACATGGTTGATTTGCTGGTAACTCGAACTCGTTTGTTATGCATTCGTAGTTTATCTCTTTCTCGTAAACATATCCATCAGGATTATCGTACGTTAGAATGTAAAATATAGCACCCTCACAAGTAATTCCAGACATGAAATGATCGGGTTGCTCATGGCAATGTATCTGATCTCCTTGCATATTGAATGCTTTAGCAAGGGCTGGTTCATTCGGGTTCTCCGATTGATCGATCATCCAGAAGCAGTTCCTGTTGCCATCCCAAGTCATATCACTGGCATTCGTGATCATAGAAGTAAAAACAAGTACTGCGGAGCTGTCTGCAGGATTAAACTGAAGGACTGAGACACCGGTTTCATCATATGTATTGATGAAAAGATTTCCTTCTTCATCTGAAGCGGCGCAATAAGCATTATCAGGAAGAGGGTAGGATTCGACGATTGTGAAATCAGCAAGCAACAAACCAGACATCAACATCGCGAGGACAATAATCAGCTTACTCATTATGCCATCCTTTTTTACTATTATCGTCCTGGATTTTAATAACTGTCAAGAAGATTGTGGAGAAAGTGATGGAAAAAGTCCTATAAAAAAAAGCCCCTTTCTTCGATTGAAGAAAGGGGCATATATTATGCTGTATCGTTTTGACTACGTCAAAGCCGATGTTCCACTAACATGACTTCTCTTCGCGAAGTCACATCGTTCGACCATTTCGTTTTGACTTCGTCAAAGCCGAAATTACTTGATCATCATCATCTTGCGCGTGATGGTCTTGTTGTTGGTTTCGAGCTTGTAGAAGTAAACACCGCTACCACAGTTATTTCCGTTTTCGTCGGTACCGTTCCAGACGATCGGAGCCTGTTCACCTGCGAGTCTGTCTTCGTTGACGAGGGTCTTAACGAGCTGACCGCGAGTGTTGTAGATCTTCAGGCTGACGAATGTATCGTCTTTCAGCGAGAACTGGATGGTGGTCGTCGGGTTAAACGGATTCGGCGAGTTCTGCGGCATGGCTGTAGCATATTCCGGAGTATCGCCTTCCTGGTTGTCGTCGCTGACAACAACGGAGGTTGGTCCGTACATGATCGAGGAGCCGTTGAGTTCGACAGCTTCGATCCAGTAGTAGTAGGTTGCTTCGAGTTCGATATCGGTATCGTCGAAGTTGTAGATGGTTTCGGCGGAGTTGTTGTAAGCTTCAACCATCTGAGCAGAGATCATCTGAGCCTGGCTGAGCTGATCGTTGTTGCTGCGATGTACGCGGTAACCGAGCATGTCGCTTTCAGACTGGGTCGTCCATTCGAGGGTGACGTATCCATAGCTGGTGTAAGTCGCCTGGAATCCTGACAATTCGACCGGCAGGGTCTGTGTGTCGCTACCGAACACGAATTCACTGAAGCTGGAGACCGTAACATAAAGCGCGTTTTCTGCTTCGACATAAACAACACTGCCTGGATCGATCAGGGTGAAGTCTTCATATTCGCCGCTGCGATGCCATACGTGGACGTTTGCGGGATCGGAAACGCCGTTAAGCGGAACGTTGTCGAGGTAGATGACGATGGTGGCTGTGCCGGTTCCGAATGCGAATGTATAATCCGGATCGATAAGCCAGCGGTAAACCGCGACATTGGCATCGGTGATACCATTGGTGTTGATCGGGCCTTCATTGAAGAAACCGACTGTTACATTACCACCGGTATCGATACCGGTGAACTGGATGCCGATACCCGTGTTCGGTGAATCGAAATCGACATTGCTGTCGCCAGCGGTAACAGACTGTGTATTCTGCTCTTGAGCGGAATTTTTCACGATCAGTTCGTCGATATTCCAGAAAGAGAGACGGTTGTTGTCCTGAGAGGTGAATTCAAACTTCAGATAAAGGGTTGAGCTTCCAACACCATCGGCTGCATCGATGGTAGTCTGCTGATTTGCAGTATCGTTAGCGCCAGTATAGAGGTAGGTCCAAACGGAGCTGCCCCATGTCGTGCCATCGGTAGAGGTGTAAAGATCAAGCTGGAAGCCGCCGGTTCCACCTGAATAGGTAGAGATGCTCTGGCACCAGCTGACATCCAGAGATGTGTAACCGGATGTATTGATCGGGCAGGAGACGAGGTTATCGCCAACAGCATATGTGCTGTAGCCGATGGTTGCTTCAGGAGCGACACCACCAGCGTAGCTTGAATTGCTGCTGTACCAGTTGCTGTTGTTTTGCCAGCCTGCGGGAAGGAAGGTCGAGAAGTCTTCGTGGTAAGGAATTGTCGGAGCGTCGGTCACAACGATCAAAACCTCATTGCTATAGATAACACCTTCATTGAATACAGCGGCAAACACAAGATAACCTGTTCCTGGAGTTGACATTACACCGTTTATCGGATTGCTATTTATACCTGTTAGGGTATAGGGACCACCGCTAACATCAGAGATACACCATTGTCCGTCTAAAGCGCTTCCAACGATATTATAAAAGAGGGGAGTCAAGGCTTGACCAACGATAAGATATTGGGCGTCGGTAGGCGTGACAGTTACACCGTTTATGGTGAAATTTGCGCTTTCATCGCCGAGAACCGCGGGGGTATCGGATTCTACGCGGATTGCGTAATCTTCGCTACCTGTAATCGGAGTCGGGATTGTGAAGTTGATCGAACCGGAAGGATCGGTTTCGTCTGCTGCCAGTACGTAGGTTCCGATCTCAGTCGCGCTTGCGAAAGCACCGTTTTCATCGGAAAGCATTGCGGAGAAAACACAGCCAGCAGTGAAGTTACCGCTTGATGTGAACGCAACAGAACCAGTGCTGCCAGGATTGAACGGTGCAGTTGATACTGCGCCGGTTGTGATGGACTCGGTAGAAGAAGCGTAATCTGTCAAAACGATATCATCGATATTCGCGCGTTTTCCGACAGTTCCGGAGATGGACGTGATTCGAATACGTACGTTTCCGGCAACGTTGACTTCCTGGCTCCATTCGGTAAGAGCAGCTTGGGTGTTCGTGTCGAAGTCTGTTCCGACCTGAATCCAGCTTGCGCCACCATCGGTGCTGTATTCAACGCGAAGAGTTGGAGCAACAGAGTCGGTACCATATTTCGCATACTGGAAAGTAATGGTTCCGAGTCCACCGGACTTATCTTCAAGCATTGTCATAGCGCCAATGTGTCTGAGACGTGCAGACTTGGTGCCATTTTTCTTGTCATTGGAAAGGTTGCCGATCAGAGTGTTGTCGAGGTTCCAGTTGATACCGTTGAGAATAACTTCACCAGCGGTATAGGAACCCTTGCTTTCAGCTTCGAAGTCCACTGTGTAGTCAGCGAATATACTGACGATGCTGCATAAAAGGATGAATACGAGAATAAATCCTTTTTGTTTCATTTCGTTCTCCTTGATTGAGTTATTGCTTTCTATTTTAATGAATTCCAATCATTTTCCGTTATTTCAATCAATGCTCTATCTGGTTATTGAGCGTAACCCATTTGCACGTGCAGAGATACAATTCACACGATATAAAGCACCATAAATCTATGTTCCGCATCTGTCCTGTCAATTTCTTTTTTTGACATCGCCAGGATATAATCTGCTGCTAACGAAATACTTACAAAATGCGATTAGGAAGGATGGCAATAACTGGAAAAATTGCAATGGATTCGGGATCAAATCCCTATGACATCGTGATTGCTGTTTAAAGTAAATTTATTTGTCATAAGAAGTGTCTTTCTGCTCGAATACAACCATTTCCGTAGTGTCGGAATAATTCTGCATGCTGTATTCGTGCTGCTCTTTGTAGCGGGTCAGAATCTGCTCGATGCGAATGGTTGCTTTGTCTATCCGGTGAATGTAAGGTTCTATTTCCTCATTTCCGTATTTCATCTCAAGCATCTCAACATTGCCTTTGATGATCATCAGTGGTTGATTGATCTCGTGGTTGGCAGTAACAGCCATGGCGAAGATGGAGTTCTTGCGTTCCAGCTTGAGGATCTCAACATGAGCTTCGGAAAGCTTGTTATACATCTCTTTCAGCTCGGCGTTTACCTGCTCCAATTCTTGGTTTTTCTTGCGGAGAAGCTCAGACTCACGCTCTTTCCGTTCGGTTTCCCAACGCACCTTATGGTTGGCGATTCGATTATTCAGGTCTTCTGGGAAGCTGTCGCGCATGATATCGATGACTTTCTGGAGGTATTCCGCCTGCTTTCCCTGCATCTGCATGTTACCATAAAGACGAGCCATTTGTTCGAATATGAGGGTTCGGGTTTCGTTCAGGTTGAGATCTTCCACCAGTTCTTCGGCCTGAATGAGGTACTTCAAAGCTGTTTTCAGATCATCTTTCTCGATGTGAAGCTTACCCAGGATCGTGAGAACCGATGCCTGCTGATTCGGGTCAAAGGTACTTTTCGTGAGGGGTAACGCCTTCTGGAGCCATTGGTTGGCCTCGTCGTAGCGTTCTTTGAGAATATACATGTTCGCTAGATTGACATAGCCATTCAAAAGCCACTGCGGCATCAAGTTAGACTCTTCGAGTAGTTCGATTCCCTTGTGGAAATCAGAAATTGCTTCGTCGAATCGACGCATATTCGAATACGTAGTACCACGGTTGATATAGGCAGCTGCATGTTCTGCTTTCAGATCGAGTTCTTCGCCAAGTTTGATTGCCTTGTCAGCGAATTTAAGTGCGTCCTCGTAGATGCCGAGGTTATTGTTGACGTTGATTAGATTGAGGTACGCAGATATGAGCAGCTTTCGATTGGGTTTTCCTTCGATAATATCGATAACTTGCAGGAAGTTCTCCAGTGCACGGTCGTACGCGTTAATAGTCACGTTGATCAGACCGTAGTTAAGCAGCAGTCCGCTCTTGGTTCTGGCATTATCGATTTCTTCAGAGAGCAGAAGTCCCTGTTGAATCGTCTCGGTCGATTTGCTGAACTTTTTCGTCAGACAATAGTATCTTGACAGGTCAATAAACCAATATGATGCAGCACTTTTTAGATCTTCGGAAAGGAGGTTCGCGATCTCGGATTCGAGGATCCCGATATTTTCATCAAGCCTGTTGAGACGTTCGTTTGCGAAGGTATATTCGCGAACAACGTTCTCTCGTTCCTCTACGGGTAAATCAGCTTGATCAAGTAAATCAAATGCCTCGGCAAGGTGCTTGATCTTATCCTGCGGATCGTTTTCCTGCGCTGCAAGTTCCCGCAAGTGGGCGATACGCTGCTGTGCAATATCTTCACGCATACTTCTGCTATTTTCCATCCCGGCAATCTCCATGGATTGTATGTTTATTAATATAGCGAGTGTGCAAAAAGTGTCAATTACAAAGATATGGTTGCGGAAAAAACAATTCAGGTCGAATCCGATTCAGTGATGCAAAGTCAAGTACGAGTTGTTTGTGGAACATGATACTCGGATTCGTTTTGGCATAAATCACAAATTCTTTGACAATGAATCCCTTCGATATACAATCTTCGTTGAGACACATTGTCCCGGAAACAAGGAGGCCGAAATGAAGAAGCTTTTGCTGGGTTTGACATTTTTGCTGTTCGGCGTGCTTTTCGCCGAATGGACCATTGTTGCGACGTATCCCATCCCTGAGAACGCATCGGGGCTTGCATGGGACGGCGAATACCTCTACTGTGGTATGTACGGAGCTAATGGAGACGAGGTTTATCGGATAGATCCCTCCGATGGAACCAGTACCTTGCTCTTTACAGGAAGCATGGACGACACCTATGGAATGACCTGGGATGGGGATCACCTCTGGATAACCGATCATCCGGGAAGTTCTTCCAATCCGGCGATCGCGTATCAACTCGACATGAGCGGAAACATCTTGCAGCAGTTCAATCTGCCGGATCACTATATGTCGGGTATCGCCTGGGATAACGGAGATTATTGGGTATCAACCTATTACGATCCCGATGGATACATCTACAAACTCGACGACACCGGAGCTATCCTCGATGAATTCTCGGCGCCCGATAACCAGCCCTGGGACCTTTGCATGGAGAATGGCAGTCTATGGATGGCGGATTATTGGGGCGATGCACTCTACAAGATCGATCCTTCCGATGGAAGCCTGATCGAAAGTCATGCCTCCGAGGGTGTCGATCCGGCTGGAATCGTGTTCGACGGAACCTACCTCTGGTACTGTGACAACGGACAGGGTGGTAATGACTACCTTTACAAGGTCGATCTCGGTGGCGTGGGTACGCCAGCTATACAGCTCGGATGGGATGAGCATGATTTTGGCAATATCGTCATCGACGAATCGGTGGAAATATCGCTTCCCATTACCAATACCGGTAACGCGGACCTGCTTATCACCGATTTCAATTCCACGCAGGCATCGTTTGATCATACTGAAAATCTTCCGATTACCATCACACCGGGAAACACTTACAACTTCAATATTATCTGCTATCCCCAAGTTGCTGGCGTCATTGAGGGAACCTGCGAAGTCGTATCCAACGACCCGGTCAATCCGAGTGAATCTATCTCGCTTGCAGTATTCGGCATCTATGCGGATCAGGAGATTGAGTACGAACCGACCATGCTCGATTTCGGCATTGTACGGCTTGGCGCAATAACCGGGCGAACAATTCAGCTCGCGAATCTTGGCGCGCAGGATCTTTCTGTTACGGGTATCTCGATCGACAACACCTTGTTCTACGAAAACGAAGCCGATTTCCCGATTACGCTGGCCACGCGTGACACGGTACTGGTGCGAATATGGCTGAACGCGCATCAACCCGGCGATAACGGGGCGGATATCACCATCTATTGCAACGATGCGGATGAGGCGACGGTTACCATCCCGGTTATCGCTGCGATTGGCGAAATGACGCAGGATGTTGGCTCCGAATACTGGTATTTCCAGACCAATCTTTGGGGTGAGAAGGTTACCGCGATCAAGAAGTTCACGGACATTAACGGAGACGGGATTGACGAAGTGGTGGTCTGCGACAACAAGTATCACGTCTATTGCCTGAACGGAAATAGCAGCGGTGAGGCCGACATTTTCTGGCGGTTCGATACCGATATCGACGAGATCGGGTATGGTTCTGTATACGATCATCGTGGGCTGGATATCACCGATGACCTTAACAATGATGGAGTGATCGACGTGGTGATCGGAACGGCTTGGGGAAGCCGCAGCATCTTTGCGCTGGACGGAACCAACGGCGACTTACTGTGGTACTATGACACGCATCAGATCGGCGATGGCGGTTGGGTCTATCAGGTGGATGGCCGACGTGATTTTACCGGGGATGGTGTCAGCGACATCCTGGCATCATCAGGTGATGACGGCAACGGAACCGGTCCACGCGCGATTTTCCTTCTGAACGGAACCGACGGCAGTGTCGAATGGATGGAGCAGTTTGAATATGCCCGTTCATCCGTCAGTTCGATCGATGACCAGAACGGAGATAACATCCCGGATGTCATCTGCGGTGGGTCGTCCGACTATTCCGATGCCGATTTCTCGCTGCTTTCGGGAGCGGACGGATCCGTGATTTTTTTGCATAACATTGGCAGTAACACCTGCTGGGCGGTCATCGATATCAGCGATGTTACCGGCGACGGTGTTCAGGATATGGTTTACGGTACCTTTAGCGGACAGCTTGTTTGCCTCGATAATGAGGACAATGTGCAATGGACATATACCGAGGTTGATCTGCTGACGCACATTGAAAGAGCTTTTTACAACAATGTGGATTACGTCATCCCGACCTATGTCGGCGGAGATATCTGTGTGGCGGTCAATACCGCTACAGGCGTTGCGACAACCTGGTACTCAGGTGCCGGCACCTTTATCGACTGCACACCTATCGGCGATCTCGACGGCGACAACCAGTTCGACATCCTTGGTGGGAAGCTGACCGGCCAGGCGCTTGTTATTTCCGGTTCCGAGTCATCGGAATTCTGGAGCACGCTCATGACACAGCCGATCGACCGTACTCGCGCAGTGGACGATATCGATGACAACGGAAGCCCGGAAATGGTCTTTGGCATGCGCAACGGTTACATGGTCTGCCTGTCTGGTGGTACCGACGCGGGAGAACCGTTCGCGAATATCACTATCAACGTCACCACCAATTCCGGTGACAGCCCTGAAGGCGCGCAATACGAATTCGCTGGTGATCAGATCTATTCCGGTGAAGTTCCGCTGGATGGCGTCGTCACTCTGACCGATGTGCCGTACGGTATCTACAATCTGACCGTAACGCTACCGCTGTTCGATGATTATATTGTCGAAAATTTCGATATCACCTCGGATCTGGAGATCAATGTCAACCTGCTAGAGACACTTACACCGGTTCAAAACGCCTATGCGGAAGTGGATGGTAGCATGGTTTGCCTCTACTGGGACGAGATGAACGATACGAGAAACACAGCTCGGAAAGAGTGTATTGTCGACCGTTCGTTCCTCGGCGTGAACATTTACCAGAATGATGTGTTGATCGAGGAAGAATTCGTCGATTCATCGCCGTTCTGCGTCGAGGATGTCGAACCCGGAACCCACACCTTCGCGCTGACCAATGTGTATTCGTCCGGTGAATCGGAGCCGGTTGAGCTGGAAGTGATTGTACTGGCGACGGGTGATCCCGGCATGGAATCATATGTCACAGCCCTCAAGGGAAATACGCCGAATCCGTTCAATCCCGAGACCACGGTTTCTTACTCGGTGAAAGAGTATAGTCATGTGATGCTGACTGTGCTCAATATCCGGGGGCAGATTGTCAAGACGCTGGTAGATGACGATTACCCGGCCGGTGAGCACCGGGCTGTGTGGCGCGGAATGGACAGCCAGGACCGAAAAGTGGCATCGGGTGTCTATTTCCTGAGCATGACGGTCGATGGCCGGTATGTCTGTGTAAAGAAGATGCTCCTGTTGAAATAGTGTCATTAGTTACCATCAATAAGGGAGAGCTGCCGCGAGGAGCTCTCCCTTTTAAAATGCTGGACAGCAAAATGGTCGTTTGGAAAGGATGAATGGATGAGCAAGTGGAAAGAAACATTAGAACGTATCTCGGAGCTACCGGGATTGCTGTACTGCTATCTGAATCCGAAGTATCTCTTTCTCAATTCGTTCTCGAAGGGGATCGGCGACAGCATTATGCTGTCCGCGTTGATTCCGGGATTGAAGAAGAAGTATCCGGGGAAAAAGATCGTGGTGCAAACGCCGCACAAGAGCCTGTTTTACGGTAATCCGGACGTCGCTTACGTGGCACGTAAGCACCTTATGACCACCAAGCGGCATTTCAAAACCGGCTACCATGTCACGCCCCATACGGATTCCACTTTGCTGGCACAGATGGCCGAGCGAATCGGTATCGAGCCGGTGGATCTCACGCCGCGAATCTATCTTACCGAGCAGGAATTAACTGATGCCACAATCGAACTTCCCGAGACCTACCTCACCATCTGTCCCGAAGGCAAAATGGGATTCACACAGAATCGCAAGGAGTGGGGCTTCGAGAAATTCGTCGAGCTAACCAAGCTTTTGCCGGATATGCCGTTTGTGCAGATCGGCGACAAACGCTCGCCGCTACTTCCAGATGCGATCGATCGGCGAGGAACAGCGCTCAGGACATCCGCTGCAATCGTGCAGCGAAGTGCTTGCTTTGTCGGGCTCGAGGGCGGCTTGATGCACCTTGCCAGGGCGACTGAAACTCGTGCGGCAATCATTTATGGCGGGTTGATAAGGCCGGCTGTATCTTCGTATGCTGATCAACTGACGATCTCCTGCACACCTCATTGCTCGCCATGTTTCATCTCGAAGGGAACCCTCGAAACCTGCGACAACCACGTCTGCATGGAGTCGATTGACGCCGGTACCGTGGCCGATCTGATTCGACGCTATCTAAACAATGAGCTTGATGACCTGCGCGTGACGCTGCCGGTCGTCGAGTGAAATCTCCGAAAAGAACCCGTTAACCAATCGAAATATCTGGACAGCATTCATCCGCACGCTATGTTCGCCGAGAAATCAAGACTCTGGAGATAGCGATGCAAAAAACGATACTGTTATTTTTCTGTCTTATGATGCTGGTTGGCGGTCTGAACGCCGATTATGTGGTGAATTTCGAAGCGGAAAGCAAGACCTCTTATACTACTGGCGATGTCACACTGAGCGGCATTTCCTGGAACATGAACAACGCCCTGATTGGCACGCTGGACAACGATAAAAAGAATGGTACGAAGTCGGCAAGGATCAAGACTGCCGGCTCCATGACCATGCTGGCCGATAAATCCGGTGGAATCGGGACCATTTCGCTCTACTACGCGAAATACGGTACTGACAGCACCGCACCGACCTTCCGCGTTGAGTACAGCACCAATGGCGGTACCGACTGGATACAGGCCGGAATCGATTTCAACTCGAACCTCCAAAGTACTCTTACCTATTGGAGTGCTGATATTAACATGACCGGCGATATCCGGGTGCGGATTACCGCTACCTCTGGAACAGCCGACAAGCGCGGTAACATCGACGACATCGTGATGACGGACTTCGGCGAATACTACGAGGCGGCTGCGGGTCTGACCGGCTCCGCGCTGAAAGCTGCGCTGCACAATATCATCGACGGGCATACCTTTTTCGACTACGATGGAGTAAGAGTCGCGCTGCAGGTTCTGGATGAAGATCCCGAGAACTCGAACAATGTGATCGGCATCTACACCGGTTGGTCGATCGCCAAAGACAATTTTAATACTTCCAATGGCTGGAACCGCGAGCATGTCTGGGCAAAATCCCATGGCAATTTCGATATCGACGAATATCCCGGAACCGACTTGCACCACCTGAGACCGGAAGATTCTACCGTCAACACCATGAAGCTCAATCGCGACTTTGCGGAAGGTGGAAACGAATACATTGATGGCGACGGCGCGACTGATTGCTACTGGACTACAGACACCTGGGAACCGCCAGACGCGGTCAAAGGTGATGTGGCGCGCATGATGTTCTATATGGCCGTACGTTACGAAGGCGATAACGGTGAGGTCGACCTGGAACTGGTGGACGCGATCGATACGGACAATCCCGATACAGGCGACTTGCTGGGCGAGCACGGAAAGCTCACAACCCTGCTGAAATGGCACGCCGAAGATCCCGTCTCTACAGCGGAAGAAACCCGCAATCAGCTTATCTACGATAGCTATCAGCACAACCGCAATCCCTTCATCGATCATCCCGAATACGTATGGGATATCTGGGGAACGCCAACTCTGTCCGCGAATCCAACAGCGCACGATTTCGGCGATGTGACCATCGGGCAGGCTTCCGATGAGGTATATTTCGACATCACCGGTAGTAATCTGGTCGATGATGTGACCGTAAGCGCACCGGCAGACTTCGAGATTTCGGCAAGCAGCGGATCTGGCTATACCGATCAGCTTATCCTGAGTCCTTCCGGGCAGTCGCTTAACCAGCGTATCTACATTCGCTTTACGCCTGGAGCTGAGCAGAGCTACAACGCGAATCTGCAATGCGTTTCGGCAGGCGCTTCCACGCTGGAAATTACACTGACTGGTAATGGAACCGCGGGTGGAAGCACCGAGATGGCGGCGATTATCAACGAGTGGTCGCAGGGCGCGGATGGCAGCAAGGAATGGGTGGAAATCGTTGTGGTGCAGGACAACCTCGATATGCGCGGCTGGACGCTTTCCGACGATAGCGATGTATTCTTCAGCTTCCTGGATGGCGCAGGTTCACCGTGGAGTTCCGTTCCTGAAGGAACCGTGATCGTGGTCTATAACGGCTATGATCGCGATACCGTGCTGCCGGACGACGATCTGATTGTAACCGGCGACGGCAACAAGCATGTCGTTGCACCGCATACAGCTTCCAGTTTGTTTGTGAACGAAACCTGGACCGGCTTTTCCAATTCGACCAGCACCGATAATCCCATCCTGGCAGACGGCGTAAGCCGCACAACTGTGCACGACTGGGATCAGGGCAATGACCCCGCTTTCACCGCGATTCGGCCGGGATCATCGACCGCTGTCTATTACACGAGCGGCAGCGATGCAGGCGTAACCTCGGCATCCAACTGGATCAGCGCCAGCGCAACAAGCGAAGCCATCACGCCTTCCGCCGGAAATGGCGGCAGCAACTCCGAGTGGCTCGAGGTAACGCTTCCCGTGCAGTTATCATCCTTCACCGCGACCGTCGCAGACGAAAACGAAGTGGTCGTGCGGTGGATAAGCCAGTCCGAGAGCGATATGCTGGGTTACAACCTTCTGCGCGCGGATGTTTGCCTGACGGACGAAGCTGTGCGCGTCAATCCGGGGCTTATCCTGGCGCAGAATCAGGCGACCGAGACCAACTACGAATATGCAGATCAGGATGTCGCGTATGAATCGACGTACTACTACTGGCTGGAATCGCTTTCCGCAGCGGGGCACAGCGAGCTGTACGGCCCGATCGAAGTGACGGTTGTCAGTGACGACGAGCCCGGTCAGGTACCGGATGCGGACGTTTTGACACAGCTACTGGGTAACCATCCCAATCCGTTCAATCCTTCTACCGAGATCAGCTTCTCGCTGAAAGAATCCGGACACGTAACCATCGAGGTATTCAACCTCAAGGGGCAGCTCATCCGTACGTTGCTCGATGGCCAGGTAGGCGATGGAACGCATAAGGTACAGTGGCTTGGCGACGATGTGTCCGGTAAGCAAGTCGGCTCAGGAATATATCTTTATCGCATGAAATCGGATGACTATATCTCGACGCGTAAAATGTTGATGATTCAATGATTTTCGGCTTTGACGCAGTCAAAACGAAAGATGTTTAGCTGTAGGGGCAGACCACTGTGTCTGCCCTTTCTTTTTATGAAATCACCTTCTAAATGTGTCGATCGCAGTGAGACTCTTCCGAATGTTGATTTCATGAGTAGTGGACGATTGATGAAGGGAAAGGGGGATGCAGACGAGGACGTCTGCGTACCCAGGGGCTGTAGTGGCAATCCATTGTGTCTGCCCTTTCTTTTTGCGCGTTCGCAGCATCAATCGAACGTCTATCGTAGATGCAGAATTCGTTTTACGGTTGAGCGGTTATCGGTGTTTACTCTCACAAAATAGACACCGCTGGGATGATTCTGAAAACCGATGGTCTGCTGTTGCGTTCCGATGGTGGATACATTCCGGCATATTTCTTCGACTTTTCTGCCCCTGACGTTGTAGATGCTGATTTCGACGGTTTGCGGTTTGGCGATTTGATATTGTATTGTTGCTGTATCGTGAATTGGTTGAGGAAATATTGTAATTGGCAATAACTCCTGTTCCATTTCATCATCGACAGAATTTCCATCGGAATATGTAAGATATAGGATTGGTTTTAGAGCAGTTAAAGATCCACTTGTTCCTGAGAAACCAACATAATCTGACAATGAATCTCCATCAGTATCGATCTCAAATGCTATTCGATATTGTGAGTATAAGTTGTTTATGCTATAATCACCATAAACACATGAAGTTACGTCCATATAGCGATGTCCCTGTTCTCCAAACATAGGATTAGCATGATTCAGGTTTTGATGAGTAATAACGCCAATAAAATGATTATAAGTATCTTCGTTACCTTCGTCACCTTTTACCCAATCATTAAATTCAAGCTGTGCTCCGTAATTAATGTGACTTATAAAGCAATCAACATTTTCTCCATCAATAATATTCCAGTTAGGATACAGCTCAAAACATCCCATATACTCACCATTGCCAACGCTGTGAGATTGGTAAACCTGGAGTCTGGCTTCAATAACATTATACCCATCTGGTTTTACCGGTAACTCAAAAGAGAGATAACCCCGCATGGATGCATTAGATGGCATTATAACAGTTTCTGAAGTGTCACCTATCATTATTGTTCCAATAGAGGTGATTACAACCAGTGGTGCTCCTGCTTGAGAGTAGGCAATATTGCCTGTTAAATTATTATCGGCGTATATGCTATCCACGTAAGTGTGAGCGGAGAGGCTGGTAAGCATTATCAGCAGCAAAAGCATAATAACAACAGGTTTCATGACAGTCCTCGCATGGATCGTGAATCATAGTCCGAATCGATAACCTTTCGGGGGATTTGTCCAGCGTTTTATTGATAGTCGTGTGATAGCATGGCTTTAAGATCAGTGCCTATACTCAAGAGAAAGAAGAGCCGCGTTCCACAAAAAAAGGCAGACGCAACGGCCTGCCCTTGGGAAAAAGTATCGCTTAAAATTCGTCCAGGTGTTCCTGAATCCACTTCTCGGCTGAGAAGGCCGCGGTCGCGCCATCCGAGACAGCGGTAACGACCTGCCGAAGCACCTTGTGGCAGATATCGCCAGCCGCGTAGATGCCGGGGATGTTGGTGTGCTGGCTGTCGTCGGTGAGGATGAACCCCTGCTCGTCCATCTCGACGCGCGATTCGAACAGCTTGTTGTTCGGAATAATGCCCACATAAACAAACACGCCATCGACCTTCAGGTTGCTGGCCACATTCGTCTTGCGGTTGAACAGCAGTAGCTCCTCGACCCGTTCTTCGCCCTTCACGCCTTGCACCACGGTATCCCAGATGATCTCCATCTTGGGGTTCTTGAGCGCGCGTTGCTGAATGGTATAGACCGCCCGAAGCGAATCGCGACGGTGGATCAGGTAAACTTTCTTCGCGAACTTGGTGAGGAAGAGTCCCTCTTCCACAGCCGAATCGCCACCGCCGATCACGGCCACGACCTTGTCGCGGTAGAGCGCGCCATCGCAGGTGGCGCAATAGGAAACGCCGCGTCCGGTGAGCTTTTCTTCGCCCGGTACGGAAAGCTTGCGCGGTGATGCTCCGGTTGCAATGATGATCGACTTGGCACGGTAGAAGCCGCTATCGGTCTCAATGATCTTGCAGATGCCTTCCAGGCCCACCGCGATGACCGATTCTTCGCGGAATTCGGTGTTGAACTTCTCCGCCTGCGCTTTCATCTTGTCGATGAGGTCGAATCCGGTCATCGAATCGACGAAACCCGGGTAGTTTTCCACTTCGGTAGTCAGCACGATCTGGCCGCCGAAAAGGCCGTGCTCGAAGACGACGGTTTTGAGTCCGCCGCGTGCAGCGTATATTGCAGCGCCCAGCCCCGCAGGACCGCCGCCGATGATCGCTACATCGTATTTTATACACTCACCCGCTTTTTTTGCGTCCAGCTCGACGCCGTCGGTTTCGATCTTTTTAAACTCGAAATTCATGGTTCCTCCATAGATCTTAATCTCATTTCGGAGACAAGATACAAAAATATTTCACACTGTCAAATATTATGTGTTGCGAAATAATTATTCTTCGAGCTTGAACTGCATCGGCAGGAGGTGGTCGAGCGTGGAAACCTCTACGCGGTCGTTGTTTGCCATGATGATGCGGAGTTCTGTCGCAAACTCCGAAAGCACCTGACGGCATGCGCCACAAGGCGGGAAGAACTCGTTTGTGTCAGCATAGATCGCAATCTTGGTGAACTCACGGTCACCCCAGGTAATGGCTTTGAATACCGCGCTACGCTCGGCGCAGATGGTCAGCGAATAGGACGCATTTTCCACGTTGCAGCCGACATAGACGTTCCCTTTTGTCGAGAGCAGCGCTGCGCCGATCCTGAATCCGGAATACGGTGCGTAGGCGTTCTTGGACGCCTCTTTCGCTTTCTCGATGAGTTGTTCATCTGTTATCATGGTACTATCTCCGTTTATGTAAAGACCCTCATCCCCTAACCCCTTCTCCCGCAAGCAGGAGAAGGGGAACAGGGAATACCGTTAAAACGATGTTGTATCGACGAAATTGAATCCATCGATCAGCATGGTCGGCACCTTCGAGTAGGGCGACTGCACTTCGGGCTTCCCAAGCGCCATGATTCGGCGGGTCGATTCGTAAATCACTTCGTTGAAGCGGAGGTTGACGATCGGATGCTTGATCTTGCCGTCTTCAAACCACAGGACGCCATCTCGAGTCATGCCGGTAAGTTCGCCGCGTTTGGCGTTCACGAACCGGATATACCAGAGGTGGTTGACAATGATGCCGCTGCCTGCGATCTTCATCATCTCTTCTTCGGTGGCGTTTCCGCCCTCAATCAGCATATTGTATGCCGTGCAGGGTTCGATTCCTTTTTGATTCGCGTAGTAACGGGATACAGGCATGTTTTCGAGCATGCCGTTGCGCACCCAGTAGGTTTCTCTGGAGGGAGCGCCTTCGTAGTCGTAGCGCGGAGCATGCAAATCTGGATCGCCGATGGTAGAGCGCAGGGTGAAATCCTTACCGAAAAACTGCTTCCCTATCTGATCCGAAAATGCGGATGTACCTTCATCGGCACTCCGAAGATCCATCATGTATCCCAGGAACTGGTAGAAGTTATCAACGGCTTGCGAACGAAGGATAACCGGGTATTTTCCGGGCTGAATGGGTTGTGGTTTCGATAGGGACGAGAACTGGTTGTTCAGTCGATCGATCTCGCTCTCGATGCTGTAGCAGGCGAAGTCTTTTACACCGCGCGAGATTTTCGTTTCCACCTCGCCGCGTTTCATGGTCATTGAATGCTCGAACGACGTTCCTCGGTCTTCTCCCTCGAAGCCGTTTTTTGTGATCATGTAGCTGTGATCGACATGGCGTGATGTCATACCGGAAATCTTCGCGTCGATTTTATTGGCATTCGCCACGCACTTATGCACAACTGAAACCATGTCGTCCGTGCTGAGGGCTGCGGTTGCGTCGGAGTAATTATTAACATCCGGAAGCTTCTGCTGTGTCTGGCTGGGCATGTGTTCGGGATCGGGCTGATTGAGTATAGCCATTTGTTCGGCAGTATCAATCAGGTATTGCAGATGCTCTTCGTCTGGTTGGTTGACTACCGCAGTACCGGTTTTATTGCCGAAGGCCACTTCAAGAACGATCGAATATTTGCTGCCGTTCATGTGCTGCGTGATCATGTTTTGCGCAAAGCGGGTCTCGTGCGAGTCGGTTTGATTGAACTGGAACGAGTAATCGTCGGCTTTGCAGTGTTTACGGATATATTCTGCTGCTTTTTCTTTGAATCTGTTGTCGCTCATTGGGAACCTCCTACGCGGATTTTCCGGAACCGTGCAAGCGAGGCTCCGTGGGTCATGCGAGCTGACTGGCTGGGTTGTCCTTTACCGCAGTTCACAATGCCGAAGGTCTGGAAGAAACGGTCATCGCAGATAGCGTCGCAGCTGTTCCAGAATTCGGGATTGTTCGAGCGATAGATAACCTTTTTCAGCATACGGTGTTTTTTCCCGTTCTTGATTTCCCAGAACATATCGCCGCCAAACTGGAAGTTGACGCGATGCTGGTCGATCGAGAAAGAGCCCTGCCCTTCAATGTAAACGCCATCTTCGGTATCCGAGATCAGTTGTTGCGGCGTGAGTTCCTTCTTGCCGGGCGCGAGGTAGAGGTTCGGGATGCGATTGATAGGGAAGTCGTAGTAGTAGGTTGCGCGTGCGCATCCACGACTCATCTTCTCACCGATCTGCATGGCGGTGTCGCGGGTGGTTCCATATTCATTGAGGATACCATCCTTGATGATATGCCATTTTTGGCCAGGTACACCGTCGTCATCGTAACCTGCGGTGGCAAGCCCCGCTTCGAGCGTGTTATCGCCGAAGAAGTTGACAATCTCAGAGCCGTAACGGTAATTCTTGAGCTTTTCTGGCGTTGCGAAGGAGATACCTGCGAAGTCGGCTTCCCAGCCCAGTACGCGGTCGAGCTCGGTCGGATGTCCCACCGATTCGTGCATGGTGAGGGAGAGGTGCATGGGATCCAGCAGGAGGTCGCGACGCGTTTCCGGTCCAAGTTCGCCGGCATAGCACTTCTGAATCGCTTCTTCCGCCACGCGCGCAGCGTTTCCAGGAAAGTCCATCTGGTCTATCATTTCCCAGCCCATATTTCTGCCACCAACGTGGTACATTCTCGCCTGGCTGTCACTGTTTGCAACGGCTGTAGCATAAAGCATCGGCGCCATGTGTGTTGTTTGTATGTCCAGATCGGTTCCGAGCGTGGAGACGATCTGCTTATGATTGGTCTCGGCGCGAATGATGAACACCGCCTGCCTGATCTGTTCGTAGTTCATGAGCGCGCGGTTGACTTCCAGCATCATCTCGACTTTGTCCTGGAGCGGGATCTTGAATGGATCCTTCTCGACCTTCGTCTTGAACGTGTCGATATATCCGCGTTCGTAGGCCAATTGGATTCCATCGCCTACTTTTACGCGTGCGGAGGCTTCGGCGATTTCAACTGCTTTCATCGTTGTCTCGGCTACCGCTTCGTCTGTGAATATGTTGTTGTGCGCAAATCCCCAGGCACCGTTTTTCAGTACCCTGATTCCATAGCCGTATTTAACAGAGTTCATCGTGTTTTTAAGGCTGAGGTTGCGCAGGTAGATCATTTCGGTCTGCGAATGCTGGATACGTATGTCCGCGTAGCTCGCGCCGAGTGACTTTGCTTTTTCCATTGCGATTGCTGCAAAATTCACCATTTCCTCCTGTGATGTGGATTTCCACTTCAAACGGTTCCTCTATATTGACACAACTAGGCACCGTTTTCCGGATACAGTCTCCGAATAAGAATCGTGTTTCTCAAAGCGGAAGCTGCTACATTTCCCTTATTGCCCCTGTAACAGATTTGAATAATTCTGGCAAATGAAAAAACGATTTAATTAAGATTACAGATTAATTGGTTGCAGATTCAGATGATGATGATGTATTTTCTGCCTGTTGAACATGCGTGATATTGAGCAGCGCGAGTGCTCCGCCAAGCACAACCCAATAGAAGAAATGGTTGTTGATCGAGCTTGGAATCGAAGCTGCGACAAAGAACATTACGATTCCTGAGCCGTAACCCATGTATAGCCAGCGATCCCGGGTTTTAATCTTGATCGCATAGTAGAAGTTGCCGATTATCAGGTATCCGACCAGTGCAATGAGGAACAGGAACGCTCCTATTCCATCTGTTGCGAGTTTTTCCAGAAAATAGTTATGCGTGATGGTGATGTGATTTGTGTCCAGCATGCGATCCGATCGCATCCTCCGATGGAAGTTACCGGGTCCAATTCCCATGTAATGTGCTTCATCGGTGATCTCCAGCGCATGCTTCATCAGATTGACACGTGCTTGAATCGATTCGAGCTGATAGCTATCGCTTTCCTGCGCGATCGAGGTGAACTCCTTGCGAAGGAAGGACGACGCGAATCGGAACTCTCGTGGATACATATGAATGAGTCCAATTACAATGATCGCTATCCAGGCAGCGATGACAATCTTGGACTTCCAATTTACGAAAAAAACGTAGAATATCAGCGCTTCCCCAAGAAACACGATCAAACTGAGACGAGCCCCTTCCAGCAGCATAGTTACAAAAACCAGAATTGATACGATAAAAGCCAGTATATTGATTATTCGATTGTTCTTCGCTTTTACCAGTACATACATGAAGGGTGTCAGCAGCATGATTGCCGAGGCGAAGTCGTTCACGTTGAAAAATGGACCATTTGGAACAAATGGGTACGTATCGAGCTGAAGAACGCTGGAGTAGGGTAGGTGATTGAACGTGATCATTTCCCAACAGGCGATGATGATGTAAACGACCAGAACGAAATTCAGGACGTAGAGCAGTCTCCATGCGTATTTTTTCCGGTCGATGAGAAGCACCGACAGCAGGATAAACGCAAGGTATCCGAAATAGAAGAATCCATTGAGGAAGGCTTTATCTTTGTCGATAGCCCAAAGGACACTGACCAGCGCGTACGAAATCCAAATGATCAATATCAGGATGACTGCAAGTGTGGATAGCGCGAGACGAAACTTCTCGTGCCGGGCGAGTTTGACGACCATAAAGGCGATCGCGATCACCATTCCGATCAGCAGATTCACTCTGATCAGCTTTCCATAGTGGAAAAACGATAGCATGAAGCTGTACGAAAAATACGTGAATGTGATGGCGTAAAGGAGCCGGGTAAGTATGTCCGGTTTATTCCTCAGCTCGTTTTCCATGCAGGAGAATCCTGAAGATCTTTATCAGCCGTTTCTTGATATCTTCGTCGATAATACCGTGTAGAATCGAGACTACACAGGCAAAAAGCAGGGCCGCCATGAATACCAAAACACAGGTCAGGCCGCGTTTCGGCTTGGTTCTCATCCCGGTGACATGCGCTTTATCGATGATCTGGATGGTCGGGAGATCGCGGATTTCTTCGATCTTCGCGCTCTCGTATTCCGGGAGCAGGTACGAATAGGTTGTTTTCAGCAGCTCCATGCGCATCTTAAGTTCGGCATACTTCCGCATTTTCTCGGGCAGGGAGTTCAGTGCGATCAGATACGAACTGCCGTCTGATTCGACTGTTCCACTTTCCATTTCGCGGAGTTTACGAGTCAGCACACGCTTTTGTTCCATCAATGATTGCGACGCGGGATCGTTCTTACGGTCGTACTCATGCATGTAATCGAGCTGAAGCTCGATCTCGAAAAGCTTGGATGATAATTCGGTATAGACTCCGAGAATACCTGACACCTGACTGGAGGTGTCGAAGATTTTATTTTCTTCCTGGAATGCCTGGATCTGCGTTGCGATGGAATCCATCTCGATTTCGATCTCTTTCAGGCGTTCTTCGATGAACATACGCTTGTCTCTACCTTGTGAGCGACGTTCGAAACGGTTATACTGATCGAGCTGATCAACAACGTAGTTGGCCATTTCGGCGGAAAGCTTGTTGTCTTTCGTCTCGGCATTGATGTAAATGAATCCGGTATCGATATCGTAATAGATATTGAAAATGACTTCGTAAAGCAGGCGATATGCCATGTCCAGCGCCATCAGTGAATCAGGTTCTTCGATTTCGAGCATGTTGATGACATCGAATTTATCGATGATCTTATACCCGAAACTGCGCGATGTCATGATCGCGACCAGCTCGCCCTGTTCGAGAGAAGATCCCCCCAACATGGACGCATATCCTCCCAAAAGCGATGTCAGCATGCTTGTGTCTGTGGCATCCATGGGATAGATTACGGCAGTGGACTCCCAGTATTTGGGAACGACTAATACATAGATCACAACCGCGATACTCGCGATCAGAACAAAGATCGAGATGAACTTTTTATGCCTGGCGAGAATTTCCAGGATATCAAGCAGATCAAGTTGTTTGACGTTCATTCGTTAACCTCTTTTATGATTGGTCAGCTTCCATGTGCCGAATAATCTGTCAAGAAAAGAAGCATAGGCAGGCAAGGCCATGCTATCCGAGAAGTTGTGTGCTTGATTATATGAAAATGATTCATGCCGTTCAGGTGAATACCCCGCTATTACAGCCAACGGGAATAATCGGCTGCTACCTCGTGATATACGTTACGGTTGGTCTCGAGGATGGTCTCGATATTGGGATTCGCTACGTTCTGTGATTGATCCATGTATTTCCTCAGGATCGATACGAGTTGCCGGTAGCTGATCGTGCCCTTCAGGAATAGTTCGATCACGGCTTCGTTTGCGGCGTTGAGGATAGTTGGTAGCAGTCCTCCTTCACGCGCAATATCGAGCGCCATGAAGAATATCGGGTAGCGATCTCTCTCGACTTGATGAAAGGTCAGCTCCGCGAGGTCTGAGAGGCTTGTCTTGACCAGATCGGACTGCACACGTTCAGGATAACCGAGTGCGTACAGGATCGGAAGTTTCATGGATGGTGCACTCATCTGAGAGATGATGGAGCCGTCGATAAACTGTACCATCGAGTGGACTATCGATTGCGGATGAATTAACGCAATGATCTGCTCGTAGGGGATTCCAAAGAGCCAGTGGGCTTCCATTACCTCGAGCGCTTTATTCATCATAGTGGCCGAATCGATGGTTACCTTAGCACCCATGTCCCAGGTGGGATGCTTGAGCGCGTCTTGTGGCGTTATGCTGTCGAAACGATCCAGAGGCATTGTACGGAAAGGTCCACCGGAAGCGGTGAGTATCAGACGGTCGATTTCTCGTCGCGGACTTTCACCGATAACCTGGAACAGCGCGCTGTGCTCACTATCTACGGGGATCAGCTTCGCGCCGGTCTCGCGGCATGTCTCGGTGACAAGGTGTCCCGCCATGACGAGCGATTCCTTGTTTGCCAGGGCGACGTCCTTGCCTCGTTTGACGGCTTCGTGTGTATAGATCAATCCTGCTGAGCCTGATACGGCATTGAGCATGATATCATAATCTGCGTGACGGATCAGCTCCAGAAGTTCTTGTTGTCCTCTGGCCATTCCTTCCGGGATGCCGTCGAGGGAGCTATCGGTGATTACCGGATGAAGGATATCGAATTCAAGCGTCAAGCTTGTGAGATTATCGAGGTTGCGATGTGTCGAGGCAATCGCGATTTCGAACCGGTCGCAATGATGTCGAATAACGTCGATGGTTGAAGTTCCTATGGAGCCCGAGACTCCGAGGATAGCGATTTTCTTCTTCATGTATCTCCGATCAGAACTGAAGACCCAGCGAAACGCGGTGCGAATCTTCCAGCTCGGTATTTTGCTCGAATGCATAGTGCAGCTCGAGCGGCAGGAGGCTCAATGTAAGCCCGGCGGTGACGTTTTCGACATCGTAGCCGAGGAACAGTGAGACCACTTCGTGCGCCTGGATGGCGAGCCCAGCATGGTAGTCGAGGCTCATGAATCCCAGCGATGTGGTCGCGCTCTCATCCCGTCCTTCGAAGTAGGATTCAAATCCCGCGATGATGCTAACCGGTCGTTTGATCCAGGGGAAGGTGAAGTGAAGATTGGTTTCGAAGTCGAGTCCCGGATTGACGATCTCATGTGTCCCGTTTTCCCAGAATATCTGCGTGCTGAAGAAGTCACGCAGCTTTGCACCGAGCATGAGGTAACTTGTTGGCTCGTACCAGGTGGAGAGATCTGCGCCGAATCCGTATCCGCTATGATCGGCAAGGAGTCGGTAAGCGAACTTCGGGGTCACGCCCAACGGAATCTTTCCGACGTGTGTGGCAAACCCTGCGTAGATGATATAATCAGCGTTGTTTACGCTATCGTATTCGTAGGGTTGGTTGTTCGCCGAGAGGGTGTCGCCATCGTTTTCTTTCCGCGTCAGTGGGATATCGTCGATACCAATTCTGGAGATGACGATCGCGAAGGGATTCTCTGTTCCGACAACACCCGAAATGGTGTCGTACTGGAATTCACCCAGCTCTTCGGCATGCATCAGCTCGATGCGCGTGTTCTGTTTCTTTGTCAGCAGGGACGCGTTCCAGTAAGCCAGCGCGGGAGAATCCACGTCGGTCAGGCCGGTTCCGCCCATTGCGTAGTTGCGTACACCAGCACCCATCCGGAATATCTCACCGGCATATTTCTCCGCGTGCAGGGCGACAGTGCTTATAGCAACCACGGACAGGATCAGCATCCATTTGGTAAACCCATTCATCGCATACCTCGTTATCGTTTCGTTAACAATAAAACGTCTATGCCAAATTATCGTTTCACTTTTGCTTAGGGGCGGTCTGCACAAAGTTTCCCAAAATCCTTTTCAGAGCTCCGTTCTCGAACGAAATGGTCAGCTTGGCGTTTTCTCCGCTGCCGTCAACGTTCAGGATCGTTCCTCTGCCGAAGTTCTTGTGCAGGACTTTCTGCCCTATTTTATAATATTTCTGTGATTCGAGAATCACGTCCACTTTTTTTACATCTTTTCGAGAGGTTACGGGAGTCGGACTCGCCTTCACCTCGTAGAAATCGGAACCTGCAAGTTGCAGATATTCCTCGTCCATCTCCTTCAGAAACCGGCTTGGCATCATCGGTTCGATGGTGTTATATTCCCTGCGCCAACGGCTATAGCTCAACCACAGCGAACGCTCCGCACGGGTAATGGCAACATATAGCAAACGCCGTTCCTCTTCAAGCAATTTCTCACTATCGAGATTTAGCCGGTGAGGAATCAACCCGTCGCAGATGCCACAGATGATGACATGCGCGAACTCCAGCCCCTTGGCATTATGCATGGTCATGAGCTGCACGACGCCCTGTTCGTCAGACGCGGTGTCCAGGTCGGTCTGGAGCGTGACGTTTTGCAGGTAGTCCAGCAAAAGCGGCGGATTTTCGGTCTCTGTGGAGAACTCTTCGGTATAATCGCGCGAAGCAGCCATGAGCTCTTTCAGGTTGTCGGCTCTGGTCGCATCCTGGATGTCTCCGGTTGATTCGTAAATCGCGATTAGGTTCAACTCGGTTATAACACGTTCGATCATGTCCGCTACCGGCTCGCTTTCGGCCAGCACACGCCAGCCTTCGATCATCTTTGCGAATTCTTTCACGTGTTGCGCGGCTGATTTGCCCAGAAGCGAATTCTGCTCCACTTCCTGTACTGCTTGATACAGATTCACTTCGTACTTGATTGCGTAATCGAGCAGCCGCCCGATGGTGGTATTACCGATCTTTCGCGGTGGATTGTTGATGATACGTACCAGGCTTTCGCTATCGTCGGGATTGACCAGCACGCGAAGGTAGCTTAGGATGTCCTTGATCTCCTTGCGCTGGAAGAAATTAACGCCTCCGACAACGGTGTATGCGATCTGACGTTTTGCGAATTCTTGCTCCAGCACGCGTGACTGCGCGTTCGTACGGAACAGCACCGCGATATCTGAAAGCGTTTCTTTGTTGCGAATCTCATCTACGCGATCTGCAATCGCCCGGGCTTCCTTTCGTTCGTCCTCGAAGATGTTCAAGCTCGGTGTTTCACCTTTGCCCTTATCACTCCAGAGGTCTTTAACGTGGCGGTCTGCGTTGTTGCGAATCAGGCAGTTTGCGAGGTCGAGAATAGTCTGTGTGGAGCGATAGTTCTGCTCCAGCCGGATGGTCTTGACCGAACCGTAGTCCTTCTCGAAACGCAGAATGTTTTCCACATCCGCACCGCGCCATCCGTAGATTGCCTGGTCGTCGTCTCCCACAACGCAGAGGTTCTGGTGATCCTTCGCCAGCAGATTGATGAGCTTGAACTGCGCGTAGTTGGTATCCTGATACTCGTCGATCATTATATAGCGGAACTGGCTGGCGTATTTTCGTCGCACATCCTCGTTCTGGTCGAAGAGAAACGCGGTTTGTAGCAGCAGGTCGTCAAAATCGAGTGCGTTATTCTTCAGGAGATCCTTTGTATAGGCTTCGAATATCTTGTGGAAGGTGCGCGTCCATTCGTTTTCGTCCTGGAATTCAAAGAAATCCTCGGGACGAATCAGGTTGTTTTTGTTGCGACTGATCAGGTTGTGAACCTTACCCGGAGGAAAAGCTTTCGTATCAATATCGAGCCGCTTCATGATGCGCTTGACGAGCGTCTTCTGGTCGTCGGCGTCGTAGATTACAAAATTGGAATTGAACGGCATGCTGTCGCTTTCGTAGCGCAGAATGCGGCTGCAAATACTATGAAAGGTTCCCACCCAGAGGTTGCGTGTCTGGAGCTGGAATGTCGATTCGAGACGATCGCGCAGCTCTCGAGCGGCCTTGTTGGTAAATGTGACGATCAGTATCTGATTCGGATGGACTCTTTTCTCGCGGATCAGCCAGGCTGTACGGTAGATTACGGATCGGGTTTTCCCGCTTCCGGCGCCGGCAAGAACGAGCACCGGTCCATCTACTGTCTGAACTACTTCCTGCTGACGCGGATTTAAATCCTGCAGCAGCGTTTTAATCAACTGGCATTCCTCTCGGTGCAGAAAGTGGCCCGATCAGGCCTTCTTTGCTTCTGCCTGCCAGGCGATACCAGTAGTAGTTACCGGCATGTACGGCAGAGTCAATATAGTAGTAGGTCGTCGAATCGGATGTGTTGGGTATTCCATCCGGGAAAAGGTTCGTATAAGCGCCATCGTATTCCAGCGCTCGATAGATCAGATAAAAGGCCGCGTCTTCCGATCTCGACCACTCGAGCTGTACCCACTTGGAGGTAGAACCGGAGCCAGAAACGGTGATATTGTCGATTACGACCGCACTTGGAACGACAACATCGCCGTTGTTATCGGGATCGAGCGGGTTATTTCTCTCCAATTCGCAGGAGATCGTTATTAACGCAATAATCGCAGCGAGTAGAAGTAGCTTCTTCATGATCAGAACCTCACGGAAATGCCTGTCGGTGTTATAATAACATTCTGTCGATTATATTCGCGGATGATATCGTTCCATAGATTGCTGTTGTAATCTTCGGTAACGTTGATCGTATCATAGAGTGTGTAAATCCATACGATGACTGCCAATCCCAGAAACGCCTGCGAATACCGATAAGGCTCAAGCGAGTCGTTGTAATACTGGTTCATCTCGTCGATCTGGTCCGCTTTCTGGTATTTGTCATAGCTGTCCATCGCTTGATCGTAAAAATAGAGCGAGCTACCGAGAAGAACGACTTCCAGTCCGAGTAATATCTGACCTTTGGTGTAGCTTTGAGCTGCGAAGTGTCCCCATCCGGGAACGATCGCGGATTTCGCTAGATTACCGGCGGTGGTCAGCCTGTTCATACGATAGATTTGTAGGAGGCGTTGTCGTTCCTGTAAATCCATCTTTGCCAGATTGCGTTGCTCAAAGTCTTCCCATCCGTATTTCTGTGTGTCGGTGAATTTTTCCAGATCGAAATCCTGAGCCAGTAGGATGGAGAACATGCATGTTATAATTAATATCAGGCGTTTCATGAGTCTATCCATAATTAATCCATCAATTCTTCGGTTACCTTGCTAAGTGGGGATACAGTCTGATCTTTCAAGTTGACCAGCCATACGAGGTAGTAACTTTTATCCGGTGTGGTGATTTCGTACCGCACTTCGTATTTTGCTTCACCGATGGAACGGGAATATTGCCAGTTGGTAACACTCACCAGGTCGCCATATTGCAATGTCTGTTCCTGTTCAAGCTGGCTGACGCGTCGGATTATAAGGCCATTGCGGTAGTTATTGACGATGCGCCGGGCAAAGGCGATCGGGTCTTTTTCAATCTCGACCATATTGGACATCAGAAATGCCTTGTCCTTATAGGCCTGAAGTGCGTCGAGTTTGTAAGCCCGACGATAGAGCTGCAGTGCGGTTGCCCATTGTTCTTTCTTTTCAGCTTCCTGCGCTTCGAGATTGAGGCGGGATGCCTCGAGAATCTTCTGTTTCAGAATATTCGCCTCGGAAATAGCGATCGCGGCTGGTTCATAATCCTTGATGATATTGAAGCAGTGCCCGAACATTATAATCGCTTGATCGATCTGTCGATCTTTCAGCAGATTGTCGCCCTCTTCCATGAACTTGGTGCATATTTCTCGGAGACGGCCATTGACCATCTCTTCTTTGGTGGGATCAAATTCAATCGCAAAGCGATAGGTTTCTTCCGCCTGTACGTATTCACCCTTGTCAACAAGGTCTTCGGCCAGCTTCCAATAAAGTTCACTAAGCTCGAGATAGATACGATCCTTGAAGGATGAGGGATATTGCTCCAGGTAGAACAGCCTTTCCAGCGCGACGCGATAACCTTCAGTGTATTGCAGCTCAACTGCATTGTCAATATACCGGTTCATGAACCGATCGATGTATGGCTGGGAACTGGCAATGAATTCGCTATTGGGGTAGTTCTTGTTGAGTAGCTCGTAATTTGCCCATGCCGATACATCGTCCCCCTTGAGATCCATGAAAATCTGGATTCGATTGTGAAGGATTTCGGGGATCAGTTCCGAAGTCGGCAGGTTATCAACAATCATGGTATAATAGGAGAGTGTGATATCGAAGTCTTTCCTGTCATACGCTGCCTGTGCGAGGTTGAAGTAACAGTTGTCCATGACCTCATCGGCTTTGTCGGAATTCGCCAGGAAGAAAAACCGTATGGCGAGTTTCCATTTATCTGTCGTGAATGACTTCATTCCAAGCTGATAATAGCATTCCGAGCGAGCCAGTTCGGCTTCGGTGGATTTCGCACCGTTTTTCGCGATGCGAATGAAGTCGTCATATCGTTCGACCGCCGCTGCGTATCTTCCGCGAGCCTGGAGGCTCTGGGCGATCGAATAGTTCGATGTACAGCCGGCAAGGGTCAGCACAACGAGGGTTGAAACTAAAATCGGGTTATAGAATAATTTCCATATTTTCATCAGCTATCTCAAATACACATTTATCGCGTGATTTCAGCATCTTCTGCAAGTCTTGCGAGATCCCGTGTGTTAAAATTACGCGTTCGATTTCATCTTCACAGAGCGAGTATATATTTTCGGCCTTTGGATGCAGGGCATCCACGATCAGGATATTGGTTTCCACCAGATGGTTGCCCAGCGTTTCGAGTCGCTGGATGTCAGAGGTGTAGATTACTTTTTTATCGTACTCGATCTCTTCTTCTTCCAGTACAAATGAATAGCTTTTCATCTCATTTGCGAGATGGTTACTGCGAATCACTGAAGAATAGCTCTGCAGGTGATCGGATTCCACCGGCGTGATGAAGGGGAGGGTTTCTGTCAGCTCTTCCATCGGCTTGAAGAATATGCTGAAGTGGAACTTCTCCGGGATTGTATAGAACATATGCATGGCATCGATGAAATCTTTGACGCGCTCAGGGAGGAACACGGTCAGATTCTTCACGCGCTGTTGCAGGTACATCATTTGGATCAGCATAAAGAATCCACTGACGTGGTCGGGGTGATAGTGGGATATAATGATATAGTCGATGACATCGCCATCGAGTTCGTATTTCATCAATTGATGAGAGATACCTTCACCGCAGTCGATCAGGATGTTTTTTCCGTGTGTATAAAACCACAGTGCTGAGTGGTTTTTTCCAGGAACCGGAATGCCCGGAGCAGAACCGAGTATTCGGATTTTCATGCTTTCACCTCTTTGTGTTTAAGCTGGTTGGCTGGAATCGAGACGGGTATTTGATCCAGTTTCCTTCCGAAGAAGAGGAAGAAAACTGCAAAAAGGATCGTAGATGCGATCAAGAGAATCTTGGAGTTCATCCGATAGATCAGAATCGAACAGATGATGATGATGGTGTTGATGAGGTAAATGATCAACGCGGTGATTTTCGGAGAGCCCATGACATTGTGGATGCGATGGGTTGAGTGATCCTTACCTCCCTGGGTGATGCGTCTGCCGTCTCGTTTACGGGTGATACTCACCAGTGAGATGTCGAAAATGGCATAGCTGAGCATCAGTACGGGCAGTAGATAGTAAATCTCGCTGCTGCGATGGATCACAGCCAGGCGTCCGCTGAGGATTCCCATCGTAGAGAGGAAGTAGCCGATGAACATGCTACCGGCATCGCCGAGAAAAATCTTGGCGGGACGGAAGTTGTGCGGCAGGAAACCAAAGATTGCGCCGGCGAAGGTCAGAGACATCAGTCCGATGAAGTTGGTCTGTGAAGCCAGTGCGCTCGTTTTTATCGAGATGCTGAGCGCGTAGAAGCCAATCGCGATGATTCCCGACATACCGGAGATGATGCCATCCATGTTGTCCAGGAAGTTCAAGGCGTTCATCAATCCAATCATCCAGAAAATCATGATGGGCACGCTGATCCATGGCGAGACGAAGAGATTCAGAAAATCGCCGTAATAGAGCTGCTGGGACAAGATAAATACGACACATGCAGCGAGCTGACCAATCATTTTGACCTTGGGTGACATGGCCTTGCGGTCGTCGATTAGGCCAACAAGTGTGATGATCAGCGCTCCGCCCAAATAGCCGATAACCGGTAGACTGAACGAACGATCGGCGCATAAGGCTACATGATATACAGCAAACAGAATGAAGCCGGTAAATACGGCTACTCCCCCCATAAGAGGAATGGCCTTTTTATGGACTTTCCGGGCTTCCGGATTGTCCATGAAATTCGTCGCGACAGCCAGCCGAATAATGAATGGCGTCAACGCGTAAACAAATAAAAACGGCAGTAGCAGAGCGCCTGCATATTGATATACTGCTCTCATGCTACAGTGCCTATGTTTTGATAAACTTCAGCTTTCATGCTTATTGATATTCCCTCGATTCTCAAATCAGGATATATTTCTCGAACTTCCTTCATAGGAACCATTTCGATTTTGTCAATGGTTTTTCCCGGTTTTCTGCCAATCAAAGGGACATTCCAGTCAGGAGTTTCAGAAGAAAATTGAGCGGTGGCATGATGATTGTCCCGATGAAACTGAATCCGGAGATGTAGGATATCAGGATAATTGCCATGAAAACCATCATTCCTTTTTTCTCCTGCGCCGTATATTTGAAATAGATTCTGTCGGACAGAAATCCACCCAGAATCTTGGAGCCATCCAGCGGAGGGATCGGGATCAGATTGAATAGCCCCAGCGCGAGGTTGTAGAAGATTGTGAGAAACAGGATGTGCCAGATGAAAACGACAACCGAATTCTGGACGATGAGCGCATCGTTGAATACTGACATGTAAACGCGCAGCAGTAGCGAGAAGATGATCGCCAACAGGAAGTTCGACAATGGACCTGCGGCAGCAGAGATAGCGGTGCCGCGCTTGAAGTTCTGGAAGTTGTATGGATTGATCGGGACGGGTTTTGCCCAGCCTATCTTAATGATAAACAGCGCGATCAATCCGATGATATCCAGATGCGAAAGTGGGTTCAGCGTCAATCGGCCTGCACGCTTGGCTGTGTCGTCGCCAAGCCAGTACGCGGCCAGGCCGTGACTGAATTCGTGAACGCTGAGGCTGAAAAGAAGAATCGGCGCTAGTACCAGAATCTGAGAAAAATTCATCACTACTCCTTTGGAACCAGCTTCAGGAAACGACGTTTTCCCACCTTGAGAATGGTTTCGCGATCAACGCTGAGGTTCAGATCCATGTCATCGACCTTTTCGTCGTCGAGCTTAACAGCACCCTGTTTCAGCATACGACGGGCCTCGCCGTTTGTCTGGCATAATCCGGTATCGGTAAGAAGCTTCACGATCCAGATGGGTTCCTCCATCACGAATTCCTCGATATCGGTGGGGATATCGCGCTGACTGAACACGCGGTTGAATTCTTCTTCTGCTTCGAGGGCGGCTGATTCCCCGTCGTAGAGCTTAACGATTTCGCGCGCCAGACGTTGCTTGATGAATTTCGGGTTGTCGCCAGATTTCAGCTGATTGTCGATCTCCTTGATCTCCTGTGGCGTGAGGCGTGTAGCGTATTTATAGTAGTTGAGGATGATTTCATCCGGGATTGACATGACTTTTCCGTATTTGTCGGACGGTTTGTCGAATACGGCGACGTAGTTGCCCATGCTCTTGCTCATCTTGTTCACTCCATCGGTGCCAAGGAGAATGGGGAACATGATGGCGACCTGCTCAGGCTTGCCGAAGTAGCGCAGCATGTCGCGTCCGCAAAGAAGGTTGAATTTCTGCTCGGTAGCACCAAGCTCGATATCGGCATCGATCGCTACGGAGTCGTACGCCTGAAGAACCGGGTACATGAGCTCGTGCATGGCGAGCGGAAGGCCGTTTTCGTAGCGCTTGCGGAAGGTATCGTGGGCCAGGAATTGTGCCAGGGTGAATTTACCCAGCAGGTTGATCACGTCGGCGAGATTTAGACCCTCAAACCATTCGGATTGCCAGCGGATCTCGGTTTTATCTTTATCAAGCACGGTATAAAGCTGCTCCATGTAGGTGGCAGCGTTGGCTTTGGTCTGCTCGGCGGTGAGCGGTGGACGAGATTCGTCGCGACCGGTGGGATCGCCGATACGGGCGGTGAAATCACCGATGATTATCACGCCAGTATGCCCCATGTCCTGGAAGTCTCGCATCTTGCGTACGGGGACCATGTGCCCGATGTGCACATCGGTACCGGTGGGGTCGATTCCCATCTTCACGCGCAGCGGACGGTTCTCTTTCTCCGCCAGGATGAGCTTCTGTTTGAGTTCGGCTTCGGGGACGATCTCCTCGACGCCGTTCTTGATGATATCAAGCTGTTTTTGTATGTCCATCGTAAACCTCGTAAATCATAGTGACTTCCAAAACATTTTTATCTACAGCTTTTGTCAATGAATACCGTGGAAACCCTCACCCCATCCCTCACCAATTGACATGGGCGAGAGGGTATATGGCATCCACCCGTATCTTCGTCCGTTTGCTCCCTACTGCGTGGATATACCGCGACTTTCTGGCTATCGGACACGGGAATTAAGTCGCGGAACACCACGCATGCGGTCGCAATCAAACGAATCTACTGGGCGGAATATGGGTGTTTACGAGCGGATGCTATTGGCGTTTCGCGTGCAGGTGTTCGTAGATGTAAAGTACGGCGCGGACGTAGGCGTCGCTGTGATTGTAAGCGTAAACGGCTTTGTAACGTGCGTCTCGACTGCCGATATTGTCCCGATTGAGGCCGTGTTTGTTGAGGTAGTTCTGGATGCTAAAGAGGTTGTCGTCCACGGAGAAGATATCGATATCTTTCTCGTTGTCGTTGGCATCAATGAAAAAGCTCTGCATGGATGACGGAATGAACTGCCCCCATCCTGCGGCTCCGGCAAACGATCCGACAAACTCCCACACATCGCGATCGGTACGCTGTGCAAATTTATAGAGCGATTCGATTTCGCGGACGGCGAACTTTCGCCTGCGGGGCATGAGGACGTACTGGGAGACGAGCGTATTGAAGGTGTGGAAGTTACCACGATGACGCTTCTGCGCGAAGTTGGTCTCCATACCGATAATCGCCACCACCAGTTCGTAGTGGATACCATTCAGCGCTTCCACCTTCTCCAAAATCTCACGGTTTTCCTCGATGAAGGCGGTTCCCAATTCGATCTTCCGCGGCACACCAAAGAAATCAAGGTACCAGTCGAAATCCTTCTCCTGCTTGTGGTCAACACGGTGTTCGGCCATACGCTCGAAGTAGTCGTTCATGGAGGGGTATATCTTGAAATTCTCGTGAGTGACGAGGCTATCAAACCATTCTGCGGGAACATCGCGCTGGATGATCTCCAGCCGCAGGGAGTCGATTTGAGCTGTGTATTCGTCGGCGAAGAGCATGCTTCCTAGAGCGATCAGGATGACGAGGAGGAAGCTGTGGATTCGACGGTTACTGGAAGTGGTAATAAACTGAGAAACGGTGGTCGGTATCGCTCTTGAAGAGCAAGACAGTGCCTCTTTTATCAATATCGTCATGTTTATTCCGGTTATCAAGTGCTTTGGGTGTGGTGAGTGTGTAGGTCTGGTCGAAATCGCTGATTCTGGATTTTGCACCTCCGGCGATCATGTTGATGATTTCGAGGATGCCTTCTTCGATATCAGGGTGCGACAAAAGCTCTGGTTCGATGGAAAGAATTCGGGAAATGATTTGGGCGCCAAATTCATAAGACAATGTCAACAGGATAACACCCTTCATCTTGCCTTCGACCTGCATCATGACGGCGAGATCATCATCCGGAAACATGAGTTCTTCGTGGTGAATTTCCAGCAGCTCCACCTTCATTTGTACCATGGTAGTGAAGACTTCTTCGGTTGTCTCTGTGAGTGCGTTGCTCATTGTATCGTGCTTGAAGTTACCCACATGGAGCATGTCAAGCGCTTGGGCCATGATAAGTGCAACGGCATCTTCGTGAGTTGGAAGTTCTTCTGCGATGTCAGCACCCGCCATGAGAAAATCACCGATTGCATCGATGTCCTTTTCAAGCAGGAATGCGACAATAACCACCGGTTTGGACTGGAATTTCATCCGGATGAAGTGGAGGAGATCAATCTGTGACTCCTCAAGATGAAGTACGACGATATCGTAATCAACAATCCCGTTTTCGCCGAGATCGTCCCATGTTTTGAAGTCCGCAGTCAGGTCGTCGTCGAGATATAGCTCTTGCCAATCAGTCTTGGCTTCGAAACCTAAAAAAACGGCTTTATTCATTATCGACCGCCCAGTCGTAGAATTTCTTTTGCTTTTTGTGTTTCTTTCATAACAACATCGATAAGCGAAGGGATCTCATCCACTCGAAGCCCCAGCTCATCCCATATGTCGTCGTAGAAACCTTCCGGGAAGAACCCACAGCCATTGTCTATGCCGCGGTTGTTGCAGATAAAATTGGAAAGATAAACCAACCGCGTAGCGATCGGGTTGATCTTGGCGCGTTGCGGTGTGTGGTGGTTGAGAATCACATCGGTAACCGTGTCCGGCAGCTTCCATTTACGAAGCAGAAACGCGCCAATCTCGGAGTGGGAAATGCCCAGCAGCTTCTCTTCCACGATGGGTAGGTCGAATCTTCTCCGTTCGGCAATCTCGAAGACCTTCTTGTAAATCGTGGTGAAGTACTGGTCCATGATCAGGACACCAATATCATGCAGAATGCCACAGATATAAACCTCGTCTTCTTGGGTCTGCTGCACCGCTTTTTTGTGCAGCGCGACGCCAAGGTATGCGGTTGAGATCGAGTGGATCCAGAATTTCTCGTAATCGACAAAGAAGTTCTTGAAGCTGTTGATAACCGCGATTGAAATGGTGATTCTCCTAATCTCGGAGAAACCGAGTCGTGCGATAGCCTGTTGGAGGCTTACAATTCGCTGGCGCGAAGCATAAACCGCAGAATTGGCGATTTTCAGCACTTTACCGGTGAGGGCAGGATCAAGCCGGATGATACTGCTGATCTGATTTGCTGATGTATCGGAGTTTCTCGACAAACGGTCGATCTCCAGCGCAATGGTTAGCATGGTTGGCGCTTCTTCGATTCGCGATAGCCGTTCCAGGATCGTATTCCGATACATTTAGACCTCTATAGCTGAAGTTCGTCCTTGTCGGAAAATTCGCTTGGAAGCCCGCCCAGGACTTCTTCAATTTTATCGACGAGGCTTTCCGGTGTAAAGGGTTTCTTCAGATAATTTTGCGCGCCATGCTGGATGGCGTCTATAACGTGCTTGCATTCGCTTTCCGTGGTGACCATCATCACGGGGATATGGCGATACAGTTTGTTGGCTTTCAGTTTGAGAAGCAAATCGTAACCACTGATGCCCGGCATATTCCAGTCGAGCAGAATCAGGCTGATGCCTTCGTAATGGTTCTTCATGATTTTCATCGCCTGATACCCGTTCGAGGCTTCCAGCGCTTCAAAACCAAGCGCTTCGATCGTGCAGCGTATCATCGCCCGCATCAATCGAGAGTCATCGACGGTCAATATCTTCATTAGCCACCCCATCAACTAACGTTTTGCCATATAATATGCGCTTTTTTTGTATTCGTGCTTTCGGAATTTCGTAGAAATACCATCCAGCGATTCATTTTCACCTATTATAAGATATCCATCATCATTCATTTTGTGATATATCTTTTCAAAAAGCTTCTTCTTCGACTCAAATGGGAAATAGGTAGCAACATTACGTAGGAAAACCAGGTCGCAAGAGGGTATATTAATGAAATCCAGCTGTAGATTGAAAGGGCTGAACGTAACCATCTCGCGAACTTCTCTCGATATTTCGCTGATCCCGTTTTCTTCGGTAAAGTAGCGATCACGGAAATGCGGGATCATTCCCTTGCGCATCGATTCGCGATTGTAGCGTCCGGATATGGCTCGATAGAGTGCACTGGGCGAGATATCGGTTGCAAGAATGCTGAATGTTGGCGGTTTGATCATCGGGAACCGTGTTAGAGCTTCGGCGAGAATCATTACGAACGAATAGATCTCTTCGCCGGTCGATACACCAGCCGACCATATCTGAACCTGCTGCTTCCGACCCGAACGAATGTCCGATATAAAGCGCGGAATAATCAGCTCGTCAACGATTCCCCATGGTTTGTTATCGCGAAACCATGAAGTTTCGTAGATGGTGATGGCATCGATGATTTTATTGCGAAGATTTCCTGTTGTATCCGTGCGTGCTTTATGATAGAATTCCCGGAAATTTTTACACTCGCTTTCGACCACGAGGTTCGATAAATACCCTTCGATAATGGGTGCTTTCTCATCGCCTACGACAATACCAAATTCTTTCTGGATATATTCCCGAAGAAGTATGAAATCACCCGGTTCGAACGGTATCTTTGAGGAAATCATCGACCGCTCCGGAGACAGCTTGTAACGTCATGAAAAGTCTCTATGGTTCTATTCATCACACACTCGTTTCGACTGTTATAAACAATATCCAAATCATGCGAATTTTTGCTGACCGGCAGTTCCTGCCGCATCAGAAGTAATCAGGGGAAATCCCCGGAAACGTAACCATCTTAACGACAATGTGTTGCTAACTATTCCGATGTGGTCTAAGCATACACAAACTAAGACACATTACATTTTATTTCTAATGATATCTTAGCTGAGATTCCAAATGTGTCAAGTCATATTCATTATCACAGCTTTAAAAACTTTATATACAGCCAGGCTGTGCATGTGGGATAAAAAAGGAGGCTCGACGAGCCTCCTTGTCTATATATCATTACTTGATTATTCGATTACGCAGAGTACCGCGTCCTTGGAGACGTTGTCACCAGCGCCGAAAGGAACTTCCTTTATGGTCCCTGAAACGGTGGCTTCGATGTTGTTATACATCTTCATCGCTTCGAGGATCAAGACGGTCTCGCCGGCTTCGACTTTGTCGCCGACCTGCTTCTTGTACTCGATCACCATGCCAGGCATAGGCGCAGTAATGGCGGTCTGCCCTTCCGCAACGGCAACCTGCGGTTTTGGTGCTTCGGCTTTTGGCGCAGGTTTCGGTGCTGGTGCTGCGGGTTTCGTTACCTGCTTGACACTCGGTGCTACTGCTGGCATGCCATCGGACCCGATTTCAACCTTGAAGTATTCATCATCCACAAACACGTCGAAACTGCGGACGTTCTCCGGTTTCGGAGGAGCTTGCTTCGCCGGCTTTTCGATCATCTCGCCGCGAAGGGCTTTCTCGACGATCTTGCGTTCTGCTTCACATTCTTCGATCGTTTTTGCCATCACGTCTTTCGGCGGTGCTTCCTTGCCGTATTTCCACTTCAGGAAGCGCTTTCCTGTAACGGGATAGAGTGCCACGATGAGCTCGTCGTCGATATCCTTGGCCAAGCCCTTGCAGTCTTCTATGACAGCGGGAAGTTCAGGTTCGAGGACATCGCCAGGGCGAACGTCTGTGGGCTCGCTACCGCGCGGGTAATCTTTGAGTGCTTTGGCCTGAACGTCTTTGTCCATCGGACGGGGTGTTCTTCCGTAGAGACCGAAGCAGAGGTCTTTCACCTGCTCGGTGATGCGGTTGTATTCGCCTTCTTCTTTGTCGAAGAGGACGTTGTTCACCGTCTGGATGCCAACGATCTGGCTGGTCGGGGTGACCAGCGGAACCTGACCGAGGTCTTTGCGGACTTTCGGCAGCGCTTCGAACACGTCTTCGAGCCGATCGAGCTGTTCCATCTGACGAAGCTGGTTGACCAGATTGGAGAGCATTCCGCCAGGTGTCTGGTGCAGGATCACGTTTATGTCGATGATGGACAGCTTGGTTGTATCCAGGTAGTGCATGTATTTCGGTGCTATCTTCTCGAGCTTTTTATCGATTTCGCTGAGCAAGTTGATATCGAATCCAGTGTCGCGGTTGGTGCCGAGGAGGCTGACGACGATCGGTTCGATTGCTGCGTGCGAAGTGCGGTAGGCATATGGCGCCATGCAGGTATCGACGATATCCACGCCGGCTTCGATTGCCTTGAATATGGAAAGATCACCCATACCCGAGGTGAAGTGGGTGTGCAGGTGAATCGGTGCATCGACGGTTTCTTTAAGCGCTTTGACCAGGTTGTAAGCGTCATATGGCGCGATAAGGCCGGCCATGTCCTTGATGCAGATCGAATCCGCACCCATTGCCTGGAGCTCTTTCGCTTTATTGATGTAGTAATCCAGGTTGTAGACGTCGCCGCCCATGCGCTGTTCGGTGAGTGAGTAGCAGATGGTTCCCTGGAAGTGCTTCTTGTTCTTCTGGATGATCTTGACGGCGGTCTCGAAGTTGCGGAAATCGTTCAGCGCGTCGAATACGCGGAAGATGTCGATGCCGTTATCGGCGGCACGCTGAACAAATGCTTCCACCACGTCGTCGGCATAGTTGCGGTAGCCCACGAGGTTCTGTCCGCGAAGCAGCATGGAGAATGGGGTCTTCTTCATGTACTTCTTGAGGGTACGGATTCTCTGCCACGGATCTTCGTTGAGGTAGCGGTGCATGGTATCGAAGGTAGCGCCACCCCAGACTTCAGTGGAGTAGAAACCGACTTCGTCGATTTGCTCGGCGACTTCCAGCATGTCTTCGGTTCTGCCACGTGTGGCGAAAATGGACTGGTGGCCGTCACGGAAGGTCAAATCCTGTACCTTTACAGGATTGGCTGCTTTCGGGCGATCCTGACCGTATTTCATCTCGGTGAGCTCGAGCGCCCCGTGCTTATCGTATTTCATTTCTATATCCTCCGTTTATCTTATCTCTTGATAACTCTTCGTTGCAGTAGTTCGCGATTTTGCATGATAGTACGTCTGCCGTGTTGAGCCCACGGAACCGGAACGTTGACCGGAACCGGCTCGACGCGTGCGCGCATCGACTGTTCCTCTTCGAGGAGCATCATCACGCCGGCGATGGCTGCGCGAATTTTCTTCTCTCGCTGCATGGATCCTCCTTACACCGGAATGTTGCCGTGTTTCTTGGGCGGCAGCGATTCACTTTTGGTGGTGAGGATATCCAGTGCATCGATCAGGCGGACGCGGGTTTCTGATGGACGGATGACCGCATCGATGTAGCCGCGTTCGGCAGCGATGTATGGGTTATTGAACGCTTCTTCGTATTCGGCGATCAGTTCCTGACGCAGTTCGGCGGGGTTTTCCGCGTCTTTGAGCCGTTTACGGTAGCCGGACACGATGTTGACCGCGCCCTGGGCACCCATCACAGCGATTTCGGCTGACGGCCATGCAAAGATCATGTCTCCGCCCAGATGCTGCGAACTCATCGCGATGTAGGCTCCGCCGTAGTCTTTGCGGGTAACCACGGTAAGCTTGGGAACCGTCGCTTCCGAGTAGCTCCACAGCAGCTTGGCGCCGTGTCGAATAATTCCGTTCCATTCCTGTTCGCAACCCGGAAGGTAGCCCGGCACGTCCACGAATGTGACGATGGGAAGATTGAAGGCGTCGCAGAAGCGGATGAAGCGGGAGATTTTATCGGATGCATCGATATCGAGGCAGCCTGCGAGGTTCATCGGCTGGTTGCCGATGATACCGATCGCGCGTCCGTTCAGGCGTGCGAAACCGATGATCGCGTTTTGCGCGTAGTATTCATGTGGCTCGAAGAATTCGCCATTATCAACGATCGATTTCACGATGTCTTTCATATCGTAGGGCTGACGCGTGCTGTCCGGGATCATTGAATCGAGTTCCGGGCACATGCGGCCTGGGTCGTCTTGCGGTTCGTAGCGCGGAGCGTCTTCCATGTTGTTGTTCGGAAGGTAGCTGAGCAGGGTCTTGATCTGCTCGATGGCATCCTGGTCATTCTCGCATGCGAAGTGTGCGTTTCCGCTTTTGGTGTTGTGCGCCATAGCGCCACCGAGATCCTCAAAAGTGGTGTCTTCGCCTGTAACGGTTTTGATGACGCTGGGGCCGGTGATGAACATGTAGCTGGTATTCTTGACCATGAAAACGAAGTCGGTCATGGCTGGTGAATAGACCGCGCCACCCGCGCAGGGCCCCATAATGGCGGTGATCTGGGGGATTACCCCGGATGAACGTGCGTTGCGGAAGAAAATGTCGCCGTACCCTTTGAGGGCGTCGATTCCTTCTTCAACGCGAGCTCCGCCGGAATCGTTGAAGCCAACGATCGGGACGCCGGATTTCATGGCGAGATCCTGGATCTTGACGATCTTGGCGGCGTGCTTTTCACCGAGTGATCCACCGCGGGACGAGAAGTCCTGCGAATAGGCGAATACCGGGCGGCCATTAACCAGTCCGTGACCGGTGATAACGCCATCAGAAGGGATATCGTGTTTTGGCATGTCAAAGTTGGTCGAGCGATGCTTGACAAACATATCGATCTCGCGGAATGTACCCGGATCGAAGAACAAATCGATACGCTCACGAGCGGACAGCTTGCCAGCTTCATGAAGCTTCTCGATGCGTGCAGCACCACCCATTTCTTTTGTTTTGCTGATTCGTTTTTCCAGCAATTCGATTTTCTCTTTTACCGTACTCATTCAAACCTCTTATTCAGCTCGCAGTACACGAGCCGTCGTTGTTGTATCGTGTTTGTTAGAAAAAAGTTTTGTACGTTATACGGGCAAGCTTTTTTTCGCAATTTGCTTATTTCCATTGTCCTAATTGTGTTACGATCAGCGGAAGTGGCGACATAGAGAGACCCTCACCCCAACACTCTCTTGCTACTCGGGATGACAGGGCAGCGGGAAGAGGGGGTAGAGAAACCCCATCCCGGCCTTCCCCTTTGGAAAAAGGGGAAGGAGCAGAGAGAGACATTCACAGATGTCCGTCACGTCGCATATTCGCCCGGTGCCTCGCGACGCCGTATAACACCACGTCTTCGAAGTGGATGAACACGGCTGCTCGTCTCGAACGAATCTGCTGCGTGGGTGTAAGTTATACCTCCAGGATGGCTTGAAGGATCTCGTCATCCTGCTTCGCGCTGGTAAGGAAGTCCGCCGGGTCCATGCCGTGATCGAGTTGATAGACCAAAGCCTGCAATCCCATCTCCAGCTTATCGATACGCCGCACGAAGATCGCTTCCGCAGTCTCACCGGTCTCGAACTCCATCCACAGGTCGTAGAGGTCGTCTCGGCGTTCAAGGTGTGACAGCACCTTTTGCACCGACTCCTTTTCCATCTCGTGTTTCTGGGCAGGAGTAACACCGTCGTAGGGCGTGATGTCGCCGGCTCCGATCTCTCCGAGTTCATGGATCATGGCCATCTGGAGGACTTTTATATCATCGAGCTGCGGAAAGTATTCTCTTGCGATCATCCAGGCCATCATGGCCGTCGCGAAGCTGTGATCCGCCACCGATTCGCAGGCTTCTCCAGGGATACCTTTCAGCAGCCAGCCAGAGCGTGGGAGCTTTTTCAGGGCGACGATTGCGCGGTGGAAATCTGCCATGTTTCGAATGTTGTTCATATTTACCTCAGTGGCAGCAAACGGCTCCCGAACGAATTCGGCAAGGATTTTCCGATGAATTGCTTGCATGCTTGCGGAATCTTCCCATTCTTGGCGCATTGATGAGCAAAATCAACATTCAGAAGTTGATTTCCGGGGGATTATATGCCAATGCAAGAACTGAAACAATGGTACGGTAAGGTCAAATACGGCGAAGACAATTTCTACAAGCTGATGCAGAACCGCGTGCGGGAAATCCTGCTTGTTGCTACGTTCTACGACGCTTTCATCTTCGAACAAGATGGCCGGCTATCCGAACACATATACAACGAGTATAAACAGCTACAGCTCAGCACGGCGCCGCGTATCACCAGCGTTCCCACAGGGAAACAAGCGCTTGAATTGCTCGAAAAGCGGCAGTTCGATCTGGTTATCACCATGATGCGCACTGGCGATGTGGGGCCGTTCGAACTCTCGGAGAAGGCTCGCGAACTGCATCCCGATATTCCGATCCTTTTGCTGTTAAACGTGCAGTCGGATATCGTCATTATTGAGCGTAATCTGCACCGCATGCAGCATATCGACGATGTGTTCCTCTGGAACGGCGACACCTCAATTTTCCTCGCCATGATCAAGTCGGCGGAAGACAAGCTGAATATCGAACACGATACCCGGCAGGGACTCATCCGCGTGATTCTATTGGTTGAAGATTCGATCATCTACTATTCTCGCTTCCTGCCGTTGCTATACAGGCTTATCCTGCGTCAAACAGGCCGGCTCATCGAGCAGGAACGCAGCGATATCGACAAACGCCTCCGCATGCGAGCCAGACCAAAGGTAATTCTGGCGCATACCTATGAAGAGGCCGCGGCCATGGTGGAGAAATACCACGATAACCTCGTTGCGGTGATCTCCGATGTCCGCTACCCGCGTAATGGGCAGCTTGACGGTTGTGCGGGGCTCGATCTCATCCGCCTGGTCAAGAACGATCCCTTCGATATCCCGGTGGTTCTGCAATCGTCCGAACCTGAAAACGCCCACAAGGCACAGGAACTCGGTGCCGACTTCCTTGACAAGGATTCCACTACGCTTCTGGACGACCTCGAGAAGATCGTGATTCGTGACCTCGGTTTCGGCGATTTCATCTTCCGCAATAACGACGGACATGAGATCCGGCGAGCATCGAACATTGTGGAATTCGAGAAGTGCCTGCAACAGGTGCCGGATGAAACGCTGGTTTACCATGGAATGCGAAACCATTTCAGTGCATGGCTTATCGCGCATGGAGACATCGACATAGCCCGGCGTATCCAGCCAATGAAAGTGGGGGATTTCCACGACCGGCAGCAACTTCGGGACTATCTGCGCACCATCTTCCATGAAGCAAGAACTTACCGCGATCGCGGCAAAATTGTCGATTTCGCACCGCATAAGCTCGAAGAGCGCGACCAGGTGCTGCGTCTGGCAGACGGCTCACTCGGCGGCAAGGGAAGAGGGCTTGCATTTCTCAACGCTATTCTTGCCGTGACCGATATCCAGTCGCGTTATCCTGATCTGGAAGTCCGGCTTCCCGTGACAGCGATCATTGGAACCCGGGAATTCGAGCGTATTCTGGCCGAGATCGAAAGCGTAGATGATATCAGCGAAGAGCAGATTCAAACCATCATTATGGAGTATGAATTTACGCATGAGCTGCGGCAACGCCTGGTAAACATTGTCGAGGGGATTGATAAACCGCTTGCAGTACGATCATCCGGGCTTCTGGAAGATTCTCAATCCGTACCTGTGGCGGGACTATACAAGACGTTCATGATCCCTAATTCCCACTTCGATACGCTTGTCCGGCTTGATCAACTCGAAAAAGCGATCAAGCGAGTCTATCTATCCGTGTTCTCATCGACCACCATCCGCTACCTGAAGAGCCTGCACTACCGGTTTGAGGAAGAAAAGATGGCGGTGATCATCCAGGAAGTAGCCGGTAGCCCCCACGAACAGTACTTTTATCCAGCCGCGACTGGCTACATCCAGTCCTACAACCGAACTGCCTGCCGTACGCGCATGCCATCAAAGGGGATCGCGGTCTGGACACTCGGAATGAGTGGGGAAGAGGCTTGCGATACTCCGCGATTCGTTTATAATCCCGCCGATCCGGATGAATCGGTAATCTGCGAAGAGCTCGGGAAAAGGTCGTTTCTGGCGATAGATCGTAGTGAGACGAGCCGGACCAGCATGGTGTCGATACCCTGCGAGCAGTACGCCTGCCCGGAACTCCTCGCCTGTGAGGATCGTGAGAACCCACAATTCAGGCCGCTTGCATCGGATCAATTTAGGCGAGTAGCAGACGCCCTGCGGGAAGTGATGCTGCTGGGAAGGAAGTCACTTGGACAGAACGCGGAACTGGAGTTTGCTGTCGATTTCAGCGAAAAGCCGGTGCTCAGCATCCTGCAGATCAGGCCGCTTGCCCAGTATTCCAATGAATCCCCCATCAATATCGATAAAGTTGACGACGATGACATCCTGGTCTTTACACAGAACAGTGTTGGTAACGGCATCTATACACCGATTCGAGACATCGCGATTCTGCCGGAAGAGGAGATCGATAATGTCAGCGACGAGGATTTGAAGCGGTTGAATCATGAACTTCCGGAGGATTATATCCTGATTATTCCCGCCAGTTGGACTAACCGTAGCGATTTCAAGGCACCGCTTCTGCAGTGGATCGATGTCGATCGCGCAAGGCTTATCATCGAGACGACACCACATACGATCAGCGTACCTCGCAATCGCCATTTCATCCAAAATCTGATTGCCATGAACACAGGATATGCAACGATCGCGCTCGATCAACCCGGTACCGTATTCCACAAAAACCTTATCGACAGCTCTACGATGGTCAATCGCTACGGTGTGTTTCGACACTACACATTCGAAGAACCGCTCGCAGTGATTCTGGATGGTCGCGAGGGTTCGTTGACGGTCTGCCGCTTCAAACCTCACTACATGGTGCCGGAGGATACACGGTAACGTGCTCTGCTATTTTCAGTGAAGTCGGCAATCTGCCGATCGTGCTTCCATTATCTGCTTGACACCTGCAAGAGTCGCAAACAAATGATATACATTGCTTAATATCGTATATAATGGCAGGTTGCGGATGACGAACCGAATTGATTCCGGATGGCGAAAATGACCGACCGTGTTTCCAGAGCACGCGTGCTGGCGGTGGGGAATTTCACGCGATTGTTCATCAAGACAGTTATTGCGCTAATCCTCGTTCGTCTTCTATCCAAAGAGGCCTACGGCAGCTACCGGCAGCTTTTTCTGATCTATCAGACCATCTCGTCAATCCTCTTTCTCGGATTACCCCAGAGCTTGCTATTTTTTGTGCCACGTATGCTTGGCAAAGACGAGCAGAACCTGCGCAGGATCCTGACGCAGACATTTACTATCCTTCTGGGGCTTGGAACGCTTTTCGCGATCAGCACAGTGTTGTTGCGCAACCCAATTGGCAGTTTCTTGAACAATCCCGAATTACCTTCGCTTCTGGTCTTTTTCTTTCTCTACCCGCTGTTCATGTTCATTTCGCAGTTCTATCAATCGGTGCTGCTGGGATTCGAGCGCAGTGGGAAAGCGGCCTTCTTCGGCGTTTTCAGCGTGGTGCTGGACGCTATCTTCATCCTTGGCCCGGCATGGTTTACTCGCGATCTGAACTGGATTGTGATCGGCATGGTAGTCTCGGCTGCACTGCAATGGCTCTACGCGCAAATCAGCCTGAGAGGCGTCTTCAAACCGGACTTCCACTTCGACGGCAAGCTCCTGCGGGAACAGCTCGACTACGCGGTACCGGTAGGATTTGCCAACATTATGGGGCTACTCACCACGCAGATCGACAAGGTGGTGATCTCCAGCTATTTCACACCGGATGTCTTCGCCGTGTTCTCCATCGGCGCTACCGAGATCCCTTTGATTTCGGTGCTGATTGTCTCGGTGAACAATATCCTGCTGCCGTCCTTGACGCGCATGGATCCCGATACGGACCGCAAATCGATCGAGGATATTTTCAGCGGTGCTGTGCGGAAAAACGCGCTTATCATCTTTCCGCTGGTGATTTATTTCTTCATCTTCGCGCGTGATTTTCTGGTGATGCTCTATTCCGATAAATACGCTTCCGCGGAACCCTTTTTCCGCATTTATTTGACGATTCTTTTCCTGCGGATCGCCACACTTGGCGTGCTCTTCAAGTCCTACGGACTCACCAGAGTACTCTTCTGGTTGAGCCTGGTGACGCTTGGATTGAATGTTGGTCTAAATCTCCTGTTGATCAACCTTATCGGCATGACCGGCCCGGCGTGGGCAACGGTGATGGTGGTTTATCTCTATACAATCATCAGTGTGTGGATTATCCACAAAAAGCTCGGGTTCCATCTGCCCCGGCTCTTCTCGCTCAAGAACCTCGTGCGAACACTTGTTTTGTCTGTGGTCATCGGAATCCCATTCTGGTTTCTTATCCCGTGGACACTCAATCCGTGGGTGAAGTTTCCGGGACTATTCCTTGTTTACATTGGGCTTTATTACCTGTTTGGCAGGCTGTTCGGCGTGATCAAGGACTACGACCGCGACATCATTCTCGATGCCATCCGTAAGTTTGGTGTGAAGCGATGAAAAACGTGCTGGTGATCGCCTACTATTTCCCGCCTCTTGGCGGCGGTGGTGTGCAGCGAACTGCGAAGCACGTTAAATACCTCTCCGAATGCGGTTACCATCCTGTCGTGCTAACGGTCGATCCGCGCTTCGTACGCAAGGTGAAAGACCCTGGATTATTGCGCGATATCCCAGAAGATGTGCCGGTTTACCGAACGTTTACGCTTGATGCCGACTGGTTATTTAAGATTTTCTACGGACTGGGAATGATCGGCTTCGTGCGCTGGATGATACGTTATCTTTTTGTACCCGATATCCAGAAACTTTGGACGCCGTTTGCGATCGGGAAGCTGAAAAAGATCATAAAAAGACACAGCATTGACCTGGTTTACGTATCGGGAACACCGTTCTCCTCGTTCAAGATTGGCCAATATATGAAAAAACGCTGCCGCATCCCGTTGGTGCTCGATTTTCGTGACGAATGGACCTATCACCCGGAGTACCTCGACTTTCCGCCGCCTCGAGCCATTCAGCGAATCGAGCGTTGCATGGAAAAGAAGGCTTTGCTGGACTGCGATGCGGTAGTCAATCTTACCATTCAGATGCGCGATAATTTCCTGAAACGCTATCCGTTCCTGAAGGATAAATCCATGCGGATCATGCCCAATGGCTACGACGAACAGGATTTTGCGGCCGTCGAGCCAGCAAAGCGCGAAAAGGCTCTAATGCGATTGGTTTTCGCTGGAACGCTCTACGGAAAGCGCCGCAATGCGGAAATCCTGCTTTCGGCCGCGAGGACGCTGTTTGCCGAAGGCGCGACCGATTTTCGCATCGATATCTACGGCAAGAATACGGCCTCAAATATCCTTAAGCCTGGCGATGAACGCTTTACGAAGATTTGTGGCTATGTGTCGCACGACCAAATCATCCGTGAGATTCTTAGCGCCGATCTGCTGCTGATTATCATCAATCCGGGGCCGAACTGTGAGTCGGAGTACACCGGTAAACTGTTCGAATATATCCGTACCGGCAATCCCATTCTGGCGATCGCACCCACCAATGGCGCGGCAGCCGGTGTGATTCGAGAGACGGAAACCGGCTTTGTGGCCGATTCAACGGATCCACAGGCGGTTCTGGAAGCGCTACGAAATTGCTATAATCAATGGAAGGCTGGTTCGCTCGAGGTGAACCCGAATCGTGAAGCTGTCCGTCGTTACGAGCGCAAAGCGCTGACAGAGAGGCTCGCAGGACTATTTGACGAACTGACGGATAAAGGAGCCGACAATGGCGCGAAACGATAAATGGACGATCACTGACCGAACGCGGAAGCCGCGGCTATTGATGATCTACGTCGATTTCTCGGCGTTTGTACGCGAGGATCTGAAGATTTTGCGCAAGGAATACGATGTTGAGGTCTTCCACTTCGACACCTCCGGTTTCGAGAAAGGGTTCAAGGGAGCGTTCCAGTATGTGGCGATGTTCTGGCGTCAGCTCGTCTGGCTGATGCGTGCGCTACAGGATGCGCATGTCATCTATGGCTGGTTCGCAGATATCCATATGTTTTTGCCCACGCTGTTGGGAAAAGTGGCAGGTGTGCCGGTTGCGATTGCATTGGGCGGCTATGATTGCATGAAAATGCCATCGCTGAATTACGGTATTTTCCAGACGAAAGCTCGTGCCCGAATTGCGTCAATCGTGATGAAACATGCGAGTATGCTGTGGCCGGTGAGTAGCCGGCTGGCGCAGGCGGATTCGATTGCTGCCAACTGGCCCGACGCCTATCCGAACGGCTTCCATGTCAATGTTCCCGGAATCCGGACCCCCTGGACGACCATGCATACGGGATTCGATCCTGAGCGATGGATTCAGGGTGAGATGGAGCGTCCTCGCCGTGTGCTGAGTGTTGCGATTGTCAGAGACGAACGTACTTTCCTGCGCAAGGGGATGGATTTACTGATTGCCGCAGCCAGGCTGTTACCTGACGTGGAATTTGTCCTGACCGATATCGATCCCGAAGTGGAGCGGCTCGTGCGGGAGAAATACCACCCGACAAAGAATGTTCGCTTACTGCCGCCAAAGGAGCAGGATTCGCTTGTCGATATCTACCGCGAAGCTTCGGTATATGCACAGGTCTCACGGGCGGAGGGGCTACCAAGTACGCTCTGCGAAGCGATGCTGTGTGGCTGTATCCCGGTAGGGAGCGCTGTTTATGGCATACCGCAGGCTATCGCCGATTGCGGCTATATCGTGCAGCAGCCCAAAGCGGAAGAAATTGCCAGGGCGATCAGTAAGGCATTGGAATTGGATACGAGTTACCGCCAGAAGGCGCATAACCGCATTATAGAGCACTTCTCACTACAGTTGCGCGAAGAAAATCTTACTTCCGGGCTTGAAAAACTTGCGCTCAAGTATGGATGAAATAGTGTGGTTTCGAGGTTGAATCAGGTACAATATGGAAACGAAAATCGCTAACATCGAACAAATACCGGAAGTAACCGGATCCTACGTTATCCGGTCGAACGGCAAAGCACTCTATGCTGATTTTTCCGCCAACATGCGCGGAAGCATCTCATATCTTCTCAATGTCGATCGCGAAGGTCTGAGCGAGATCCGCAGCAGCCAGAACACGGTCATGTGGAAAAAAAAGTCGTCATTGATCGAGGCGATGGCAGATGCGAAAGATTTCATCGCGAAGGAACCCCCGGAGCTCAATCAACGCCTGAGACTTTCGGACGACTACGTCTATCTTGCAGTCGATTTTCGTAATGCACCCGTCTTCAAGCTCGAGAGCTTCACAACCGGCAATCTGTTCTATGTGGGGCCGTTCCGCAATCGTTTCGAGCTGATGGATACACTTTACACCATGAGCGAACTGCTCGGAACACCGGTTTGCGACGAGCCTGTTCAGCCGTGCTCGCGACTCAAGAAAAAGAAATGCCTCGGTTGGTGCCTTAAAAAAGGCGACCAGAAAGAGATGCTTATCAAACATTTCCTCACGCCAGATTTCAACTGGCTGAGCGAACTCAAAGATCAGGCCGAGCGGCTTATGGACGACCTCGAATTCGAGAAAGCCGATTTGATAACGAAACAGGTGCGCTTGCTGGGAAGCTTCTACGATAACATCCGCTTTCTGCTCTGCACCAAGCATATAGAAGGCACCGTCAAGCTGGGCGATCGCGATTACCGTGTGGAGCATGACTCGATGCAATACCGCGACAATGAATTGATGGCGGTGGATAAGACGCAATACGACGAGCGTCGCGCGGTCTATCTGTGGTATCTCGAAAATGAGCCGGAGAAAATCCGTGCATGGATGGACCTTGGAACTAAATTATTACATGAAAAGATACAGGAGGAACTATCGTGACAAAGCTTTGTGATTTGTCTATAGTGAAGGATCACCGTAGCGGAAAGGTCCGAGATATTTACGACCTTGGTGAGGAATTGTTGATCGTTACCTCGGATCGACTCTCTGCTTTCGATGTGGTTCTGTCGCAGCCGATCCCGGACAAGGGAAAGGTGCTGACCCAAATTTCGATTTTCTTCTTCGAGAAGACGCGCGATATCATTGGCAATCATCTTCTGGCGCACCGTGTGGAAGATTATCCGAAGGAATTCCATCCCTACAAGGAAGAGCTCGAGTATCGCAGTATGCTGGTGAAAAAGACGCGCGTGGTTCCTTACGAATGCATCGTGCGCGGTTATCTTGCCGGCTCGGCCTGGAAAGAATACAGTCAGAAAGGTTCCTTCCGCGGTGCTGCGCTTCCCGCAGGAATGAAGAACAGTCAGGAATTTCCCCAACCGCTTTTCACACCTTCTACCAAAGCGGAAGAAGGCCACGACATGAATATCTCTTTCGAAGAGATGAAATCGCGCATGGACGAATGGCTTGCGGATAAACTGCAAGATGTCAGCCTGAAGCTGTACAAATTCGCGCATGACTTCATGAAGGAGCGCGGCATCATTTTTGCGGACACCAAGTTCGAGTTTGGTACACGCGCGGGACAGGTTTTCCTGATTGACGAGATCTTTACGCCCGATTCATCGCGTTTCTGGAATATGGATGACTATGAAGTGGGCAGAAGCCAGTTCAGCTATGATAAGCAATTCGTACGCGATTACCTCGAGAGCACCGGCTGGGATAAGAACCCTCCAGCGCCGAACCTTCCCGAGGATATCATCCAGCGTACGTCCGAAAAATACATCGAAGCGTTCAAACGCATAACCGGAATGACAGAACTGCCATGGCAATAAAGATACTGGTTGTCGATGATGAGAAAGGTGTAACCGATTTTCTGGAACTCGAGCTGAAGGAACTCGGCTACGAGGTGATAGCGGAAAACTCGGGATACGAAGCGCTCAGCCACGTGATGCAGAACGAAGTCGATATCGTGCTTACGGATATCGCCATGCCGGATATGGACGGGCATCAGCTATTCACCCGTATCCGGGAGTATGACGAAAATCTACCGGTCGTGATGATGACCGGCTTTGGTTACGATCCGAATCACGTCGTGGTGAAATGCCGCCGTGAAGGAGTAGAAGATATCGTTTTTAAGCCGTTTGACATTGAGCAGTTGGATGCCGTTCTGCGAAGGAATCTCGATTCTGCGCAGAAAGAATAGTATTCTCGCGATTCTTATATTTTTGATTGCGGTGTCGGTCTGGCCTCAGACCGACATCCGTCAATTTGATCAGATCACGCTGATCGCGGCGGAGAAGGACATGAAAGCCGGGATGTATCTGGCAGAATTGCTCACTGACCGCATCGACCAATTCCAGATCAAAATGGGGTTATTCCCCGAGTTTCGCTATACAATCCACATCGCTGCCAACGACAAGGAATATCAACGATTCACCGGTAACGCCGGGGGGATTATTGAATTCAGCGATGCCTTCTATTCCCGGAAAGATCAAACAGCCTACGTGCGCAACCCTGCCGATTTGCACAGCCTTGATAAGACGATTACCATCCTGATGCACGAATACATCCACGCGTTTGTGTTTCGCTATTTCAGGAACGCGCCGCTGTGGTTTCACGAGGGGATGGCGGTCTATTTTACGGAAGGGCTTCCCTACGAACGCTTTCTTTCATTCATTCAGCTTTATGTATTTGGTGACATGCCAAGCCTGAACGACATGACCGATCACTACCCGAAGAACCCTGTCGAGTGGGAGGCTTTTTACATGAAATCGGCCTATGCGATCGACTACATGTTAAAGACCAATCCCCGCCAGTTCTTCCGGTTTTGGGACAGTGCGCTACCGGTGCGGGACTTCGATCGATCCATGCTTGTTGGGTTTCAAGCATCCAAAGAACGTATCGGTGCGCGTTTCGACGAATACCTGCGCAGCAAGGTACGCCTGGAAATGCTGGTGGGTGTTTCGATAATCATCTGGACACTGATGCCGTTTCTCGCGATTATTGCATGGATCCGGAAAAAATTTGTGAATCGCAAGATTCATAGAGAATGGGAACGTCTTTCGCCTGCAGAGAATACCGATCCACAACTGCAGGAAGATACTGGTGCAACGGATGATCCGGCAATCCGTTGAGAAAATGCTTGCCTAATCACGGAGTTAAATAAAATTACGGACAATAGATTATATTGATGGAGGATGATATGTTCAAACGAATGATAATTGTGCTGACACTGGCGCTCATGGTAGCGTCGATGTACGCGCAGAACATCAAAGTAGGTGTGTTGGGCTTCGATTATATCGATTCGAAAAGCAAGAGCATGGTCAAGTACCTTACTGGTGGCGATCTGGAAGATATTTTTGATTCCGAAGAAGGTATGGAACTGATCAGCATCAAGGAATCGACCAAACTTACCAAGAGCGAAGGTTATAACGATCTCGCCGTTCTTGGACGCAGCGAAGTGATTGCTCTGGGTGAAAAACTCGGTGCCGACGTAGTGTTCTGGGGTTCTGTTTCCAATATTGACCGCACCGAATATTCCGTGCAGATCAAGCTTCTCTCTATGAAGACTCAAGATATGCAATTCCTGACACTTAAGGCAACGACCAACAAGAAAGACCGTCAGGAAATGCTGAAGAAAGAGCTTTTCCCCGTGATTCAGAACATGGCCGGCGAAGCGCTCAACAAGCTGTGGGATATCCCTTACCAGCAGTATGTTTCCAAGAACTACGATGCGGCGGAACAGGGATTCCTCAAATATATCGAAGTAGATCCCGATCGCGCGGACGCGTACTTCTATCTTGCACTTATGAACTTCGAAAACAAGAACATGGATAAGGCCGAAGAATATGCGATGACCGGAAAGAACAAATTCCCGGAAGACATTCGTTTTTACGACTTCCTGGATACAATCTACAAGATGACCGGTCGTTTGGAAGATTCTGTCGATGTCTTGATGGTCTTGTCTCAAATGAAAGACGATGATTCCACCTGGCTGCGTATCGGTAACCGCTATGCCGATATGGAATACTTCGATGAAGCGATCGACGCGCTGGAAAAATCGCTGGAACGTAACGACGAGAACAACAAGGCGCACTACCGACTGGCAATGATCCTCTTCGATCAGGAAGAATACGAAGACGCTCTTCCTCATCTGCAAGCAGTTGCCAACGCTTTCCCGGAAGACGAAGAAGTCGCACGGAAGCTTGCGATTACCTATAACAAGACTGGTCGTCTCGACGATGCTATCGCCCAGTACCAGCAGGTTATTCGGGATGAACCCGAGAACAAGAAGGCTTATCTCAACCTCGCAGGCGCATTCCGCGAAGCCGCGGTCAACGCGCAAGACAATGGCGAAAAAGCCAAGATGAAAGACTATAACACCCAAGCTCTCGAAGTTCTGAACAATCTGCAGAAAATCGATGCCGAAAACTACCTGGTGTACCTTCGCAAGGCCGACGTCTATATGGCGCTCGAAAACCTTACCGATACCGAGAAGGCAGCCAACAAATCGATCGAACTCAATCCTAACCAGTACGAAGCATACATGATTCTGTTCCAGGTTGCTCAGAAGCGCGCATATAACAAATATAGCTTGTTGGTAGAGAAAGAAAATTACATCAGCGAACAGGAACGGGCCGGAAAGCTCTTCGGTGATGCCATGGATGAGAAGATTGCGGAGAAGAACGAGGTCAAGAAGGCGACCAACGATCTCTTCCGTCAGGCGATGGATTATCTGAACGATGCCGAGAGAAACACGGACAAAACCTCCGTTCTCAACGACATCAAGAGCAAAAAAGCATCGATCAAACCGCTGATCGACAGCACGACCCAGAAGAACTGACTTCTGGATCGATAGATCTTACGAGGCTCTCCATTCGGAGAGCCTTTTTTTAATTTCCAGTGCATCCGCGTGACGAAATCGTCATTTTAATATCCAAAACATCCTCGATCTGTCTTCCTTTACATTTGATGTTATCCTAACTTGCACGTATGTAATCGATTATCCGATTGGCCCTGCGAATGCTATATGTTGGATATGAAGAAACAACAACATATTTTGCTGTATAACTGTATCGAGATGCTTGGGGATAACCTCGACGCGCTGTTCGAACATCAGGAAACGAGCGTCTATCTCGCTGTATGTGAAGAAGATGTGTTCCGTATCTTGCGGAGCGTCCGTATCGCGGTGGCTGTGATCAATGTCACCGGATTCGACAAAGCTCTTCTGGTGCATCTTGAGGACGAATTCGACACGAAATTTCTCTATTTCTGTGATCCTGTGACGAAATCGTCATTTTGCGATGAAGAGGAAGACTACTCAAAGAAAAATATTGCTGAGAGGATTTTGAATTCTATACAACAAGGAGACTGAAATGAGAACATGGTCAATCTTGCTGATATTATTTCTCACTTCGACAGCCGTCTGGTCGATCCCCTCTGGAAGCGGGAGCGAAGAAGATCCGTTTCTGATTGCGACTCTTGATGACCTGGCATGGATGTCAACGGCGTATGAGTATTACACATGTTACTTCAAGCAGACTGCCGACATTGATGCGAATATTACAGAATGGTGGGCCTGGAACGCTTCGCAATGGGTGTATGAAGGTTTTACGCCGATTGGTAGTGAGGCTCACTCCTTCAAGGGTCACTACGACGGGCAGAATTATACTATCGAGGGATTGACGATTCGCCGATTCTGGTATGTGGGCCTTTTCGGTCATGTTTCCGGCGGGGAGATCCAAAACGTCAATCTCACCGATATCTTTTACAGCGGTAAATCCTGTGTCGGTGGAGTATGTGGTTATTCTCAATGGGGTGACACATTGTATGACTTCTCGAATCTCACAAATTGTCAAGTATCCGGCGCAATCTGGTGCGATGAAGGAATGAATGGCGGGATTGCCGGTTATAGCCCGAACACCAATTTCTACGATTGCACGAGTGGGGTCGATATTACTGTGGAAGTCGAAGGCTATTCCTATCGCGATGGTGTGGGAGGAATTGTCTCGGCTGTCAATGATGGCTGCTACATTGTTCGATGCAGCAACTCAGGAACGATCGTTTCGAATGTTGATCAGGTTGCAGGTATTGTTTCATCGGCAGCTTACTATTGCCGCATCCAGAAGTGCGTAAACACAGGCTCGATAACCGGACCGACCAGGGTCGGCGGAATCGCTGGATACATGGAGAATCAGAGTCGCATCGAGGACTGCTGCAATCTTGGCTCGGTTACGGCAACCAATGGATCGGGAATCGCAGGCGGGTTATGTGCTTATAGCGGAAATGTATATAATCCCAATATATTTAATCGGAGCTTCAATGCTGGAGCGGTCACAGGTGGGACCAAAGGCGCTCTCATCGCAACGGGTGAAGGCAGTGTATCCATGAGCGGTTGTTTCTGGGACTCCCAGACGGTCGGGGTAACGACAACCTACGGTGGCGGAACGGGACTTACAACAGATGAGATGACACATAATCTGGCGAATTTCGTCAACGCCGGCTGGAATTTCAATCTGACTGTTATCGGCGAACCAAGTGCCGGCGTATGGCGGTTCGACAGCATATCGGACGAATACCCCAGCCTCGCATGGTATGGTGGATTCAATTATCCAGCTCTCAAGGCTTCTGGAAGCGGTACGCCTGAATCGCCATATCAAATCATCAACCTGGCCAACCTTCTCTGGTTGATCAACAATTCCAGTGTATGGAGCGCGGACTTCCTGCTGATTTCCGATATCGATGCCAGCTCGCTGACCGCAGTTACCGGTGGGGCTACCTCCATTGGCACTTTCAATAATCGGTTTACCGGCTCGTTCGATGGTGATGGTCACACGATAAGCGGTTATTATAATAACCATAGCACGGCTGACTGCACCGGGTTTTTCGGTTACGCATACACCGCGCAGATCAGCGATCTGACCCTTGAAAACATTGATGTCAAAGGCGCGACGAGCGTTGGTGGATTCGTCGGAACACTGAGCCATTCAACGGTAAACGGATGCTCCGTGTCGGGTGATGTTGACGGCACGACCAATGTTAGCGGATTGGTTGGGCAACTCTGGGGTAATTCTACCATCAGCGAGTGTGTCTCGACAGTCTTTGTCGAAGGAGGCACCCGGGTCGGCGGCATCGTCGGATATCAACAGGGTGGAGCCGTGAAGCGCTGTTTCAGCTCCGGAGATATCGAAGGAAGCAATTCGGTCGGTGGTTTGATTGGAAGCTCTAGCCCGTCTTCACCTTATACATGCACGATCCAGGACTGCTACAGCATTTGCTATATCGACGGCGGTGGTACGAACTACGGCGGCTTCCTCGGTTACCTCGGAAGTGCAAGCGTGACTAATTGCTATTGCAAGGGTCGAGTTGATGGAAGTGGAACCACGGGTGGTTTCGCGGCAGCGGCATCGAGCGCTTTGGCTAGTGGCTGCTTCTGGGATGTGCACACGTCCAACAAGTCGAACAGCGCTGTCGGAACCGGGCTCACAACCGACCAGATGAGCGACGCTCCAATTTTCATCGATGCCGGTTGGGATCTGCTGGGTGAAAACGCTAATGGGTCCGGTAATACATGGGGTGTGGATAACGAGACAAACAACGGTTATCCTTTCCTCACGTGGTACAGTGGTAGCGATGAATTAAACGAAACCACCTATATTGCTTCCGGTACCACCAGCCCTATTCAAATTCCCAATATCGATTTGGTGATCCAGTTTGACGGCAACCAAAGCGTAACACGACTACAGGCCACGCAACTGTTCAGCCAGCCCGGCGTTACGGGTGAACTTCCTGCAGATATCGATAGCCTCTATGCCGTGTGGTGGACGATCTCGCCGAACAGCTCGACAGTGGGAACTTACGATATCACGTTCGATATCTCCGATCTGGTGGTGGAAGACTACGAGATGTTGCACGTCCTCAAGCGGCCCAACAGCGGTTCCGAGTGGGTTGATGTCAACGAATTGGGTGCAACCCTGTCTATCGCGGGGAATCTTCTCACTGTTCATGGACTCAGCGCTTTCTCCGATTTCGCGATCGCGGTTTACGATGAATCAACACTCGCGATTACGCTCAGTTCATTCTCTGCTGCGCTTACCGGTGAGTGCTTTGCGCTGATTGCCTGGGAAACACAGACGGAATCCGATATGATTGGCTATCATGTATTGCGGGATACGGATGAAAGCGGTGATACGGCGATTCTTGTCACATCTGAGATTATCCCGGCGCACAATACATCCGTCGAACAGCGATACAGCTTCGTCGATGAAGACGTGGCAATGGATGAGACCTATTATTACTGGCTCGAGGGCTATGAGATGAATGGTACTTCTCAGCTTTTCGGACCGGTTTCACTGACGATCAAACCGGGTGGAGGTGAAGGCGGAGGTGATACTCCTGAGCTGCCCATGGAGACGCTTCTAGGCGTTAACTTCCCCAATCCGTTCAATCCATCCACGACCATTAGCTATCAGCTTGCGGAAGATAGCCCGGTTAACCTCTCGATCTATAATCAACGAGGCCAGCTTGTGCGTACGCTGGTGAATGAATCGCAGATTGCCGGTACATACGCGGTTGGATGGGATGGTCGCAACGATTGCGGAAAATCGGTCTCGTCGGGGCTCTATTTCTACAGGATGAAGACTTCAACCATCTCCGATACACGAAAAATGCTTATGATAAAATAAGCTAGGGAATGGTAAGGGGCAATCCTGTGGATTGCCCCTACAGCTCCAATCTCTTAATCGTTTTTGCTGCGCAAAAGCCGAACTTACTTCACCATCAGCATCTTCTGCGTGATGGACTGATTCTCCGTCTGCAACCGATAGAAATAGATCCCGCTGGATACGGCTTTGCCAGCCATATCGTCGCCATTCCACACGACGCAGTTAATTCCCTTTTTTCCCATACTATTTACCAGCGTTTTGACCTTCTGGCCGCGAATGTTGTACACTTCGAGCGTTACCGGTTGTTCTGTGGGAAGATCGAAGCTGATGGTTGTGGATGGATTGAAGGGATTGGGATGATTTCCGCGTGAGATTACCGGCTGTGCGTTTTCATCAGCGTTATCAAGCACCCAGACGTTGTACTCGACAGAAAGCCACATATAGCGCAGGGTACCGCCAATTTCTCCATAAGGACCGTGAGAATACTCGTCTATATAGGAAATCCCGACACGTCCATAATAGTCTCCAAGATAGGCAATGGGAGATTGCAAATTGGGCGTATTGGGAATCTGTCCTTCGAGATCATCGACGAAGTTACCATCCTCATTATCCGGGTCAGGACTCATGATGATTGGGTCTGCCCAGGGGAGACCCGATGAATTGGATATGCTAACCATGATATTGGGCGGCTTGGCTTCTCCTTCAAGGTGCGCGATGTAAGAATCAAGCGCATCCATCCAGGTACAGGCCATGAAATCAAAATCGAGATTAACTGCCGATTTGATGCCGTTAAGGTAATGTGCGAACTGCATATCCCAGTGCTGGAATGGAAGTGTGCAGACCGGTACGACTTGGCCCGTTTGGGGATCAAACTCATCAACTTGTTCATCTTTGTTTATGTCCCACGGAAGGAAGGGAACATTGAGTTCGCTACTTGTGCTTTGAGGATAAATTTCGGTACTGTAGAACTCATTATCAACTATGTCAAAGAAAACGTCTCTCACTTGCGATAGGAGCGGCCAGACGGTTGGCACGCGGAACTGAAGCCCCCTGAGCGTGAAAGGCATCTGGACATGGAGGCGACCCTCGTCATCCCATTGTGCGGTGAAATTGCCTGCATAGACTGGTGCAAAAGCAAGCTCTTCCGTTCCCTGTAACCATGGAACGCCGTTTTGATTCGAGGGTGAGTCTACCTCCAGTTCGAGGTTGGTTTCATGCAGCTCCCAATCGCCTTCGCCGTAATTATCGTTGTATAAGACGAAGAACTCCGGTTCATCCTGTGGCAATTGATCCCACGGTCCTTCTTTCCAGCCAACAATGGCGATATTACCTGATTCGTCGCATGCCGCAGAGAAATGAGTCTTTACATCGCAAGGTGTGCAGGGCTCGACAAGGTTGATGTTCGTGGCAAAACTCCAATCGAGCGATGGAAAATTCCCCCATTCAATATCGGTCGTCGTGAAATCGGTCCATGCGATCACGAGCTGTGACAAGGGATCGGAATCGTAGCGATTGTTGTTGGGCTGACTGGCAATGACGAAAACTCTGCGTTTCCCATCTTCATTATAGCTTGGCGCATGGCTGATCAGAATGATCGGTTTCTGTAGATAGCGATTTTCCTGTGGCTCATACTCAGGGAATTCGTCCGCATCGTTGTTGTTGAAGATCATGATCGGTGTCGATAGTAATCCCGGAGATCCCAGAAGATGCCAGGCATCCATACCCAGCATGATATCTGGATAGGGATTGTTGCCGGTGTAGCACTCCCAGGCGTAGATCGGATCGTATGTTTCCGGGTCGATGGCTATTGACCCTGTTCCTTCGCTGTTGTTGTACTGCGACACATAGTTCGTACTATTGAGCGTCCCATCACAATTGATATACGAGAGTAATTCACGAGAGAGCGCTTGTTCCGATAGCTTTGCCTTGTAAAGCGTAAAGACACCACTATAGGAGTCTTCATTTTGTTGTTGAACTGAAATGGCATTCGGATGAAACGCGGCTTCGTTGTGGATTTCGACGAGCTCGGTTGGTTCGACCTCAAAATTCCATTCCGGCACTTGCCGCTGCGTAGCCGGGCGCTTGATTTTGTGATTGGTGTTGACGCGATATTCCTGGGCGTAGCAAAGCCCGGACAACAATAGAAGAACGATGATTACCCTGAAACCCTCTCTCATGATGCCTCCCTAATGCCGGAATTGCATATCGGAATCACAAAGATAAAATACAATAGGAAGTTGAATGGTGTCAAATAGAAAATTTTAATCAATAAAAGCAATAATTCTGAAAACCACCTGTTGGATGGAATGCGGATGGATTATTTCTTCTTCTTATCCTTGAACCAAGGTTCTTTTCCGTATAGCTCTTTCATGCAATCATCGCACAGGCCGTGACTGAATTCTGTATCCGTATGTTGTTCGATGTACGAATCGATCTGTTGCCAGTAGCCGTCGTCGTTGCGTACTTTCTTGCATTTAGAGCAGATGGGTAGCAGGTCTTTCAGTTGGTTGATCTGGCAGCTCTGTGTGTGGATGACTTTGTTCTTCTGGGAGATCAGATAACCCAGGTAGCAGATGGAGCTCAATCCCAATAGGGTGACAATGTTTCCAGGAAGCTCACTGAGCGATTTGACGTATGCTGAGTTGTCCATGACTTTGCACCAGATGAGGAATGTCATCGCCTGCCTGAAGGCCATCAAGAGAAACATGGCGGCCAGAGGTAAGAGACGCCACTCCTTGAACTGAATTGCGAAATACATCGCAACGATCATTGCGATGATCCGGATGCCAAAAGACACAACGATATCGTACTCGGGGAAGAAGAGGATTGCGACTGCCATGATGAATGTTGAGACGACAATAAGCCATATGCTGAATCTGGTCATGTTTCATCCTTTATATTTCTGGTGGAGAATGTTGCCATGAAATCGGAGCTTGATAGATGCTTGGAACGTGTCAAGGGTTAATAATGAATTGGATTTGTTCTGCTTCAGAGGAAAGTTGCCAGGGATCAAGCTTGGGTTGATATGTTAAACGAGTATGGCACACTGGGCTTGACAAGAAGAGCCTGAAAGAATGAATGACGCTATCGCCGAGTATGAATCGCCTAAACGGCCTCATGCCGCATGGAATCATACCGATAGGGTGTATTGGGAAACCGATCCGCCTCCCGTTTGGAAAGGCGAGAGTAAAGCTCTTGCTCCAAAGAAAAAGCAAAATTTTTGGAGGAAAAATGAACAATGCAATCTTTCACTTGGAAATGCCCAAGAATGAGCCCATCCTTTCCTACGCGCCGGGCTCGAACGAAAGACAATTTCTGACACAGGAACTGGAACGGCAACATGCTACCCAGATCGAAATCCCGCTGATTATCGGCGGCAAGGAAATCCGCACCGGCAATACCGATACCGTAGTTATGCCCAGCGATCACCAACATGTTTTGGCGACCTATCACAAAGCGGGTGAAGCCGAAGTCAAGATGGCGATAGAGACCGCGATCAAGGCGCAAAAACAGTGGATGGATCTGCCTTATGTTGAGCGCGTATCCATTCAGCTCCGTGCCGCGCATCTGCTCTCCACCAAGTACCGCTGGCTCATTAACGCCGCCACCATGCTTGGTCAGAGCAAGAACGCCTTCCAGGCCGAGATCGATTCCGCCTGCGAAGCCATTGACTTCCTGCGTTTCAACGCCTATTTCGCAACGCAGATCTACGCGAATCAGCCTAATTCCGGTACCGACCAGCTCAATCGTATGGAATACCGGCCGTTGGAAGGCTTTGTGATGACGGTTACGCCGTTCAATTTCACAGCCATCGCGTCGAACCTCAATATGTCGGCCGCGCTGATGGGCAACGTCACCATCTGGAAACCCGCTACTACGGCGCTGCTATCAAACTACTACCTGATGAAGGTCTATCAGGAAGCGGGAATGCCGGACGGCGTGATCAACTTCCTGCCCGGAAGCGGCTCTATGATCGGTCGAATTGCGTTGGCGCACACAGAACTTGCCGGCGTTCATTTCACCGGCTCGAACAGCACCTTCAACCACATCTGGAGAACCGTGTCACACAACCTCGGCCCATTGCGCTCCTATCCGCGCCTGGTGGGCGAGACCGGTGGTAAGGACTTCATCTTTGTCCATGAATCGGCTGAGCCGCAACAGGTCGCGACCGCGATCGTCCGTGGCGCTTTCGAATATCAGGGTCAGAAATGCTCCGCAGCTTCCCGCTGCTATATCCCAAAATCCATCTGGAACGACATCCTTCCGCTGGTAGAATCCATGACCGGTGAGATCAAGATGGGCGATCCGCTCGATTTCAGCAACTTCGTCAACGCCGTCATCGACGAGAAGTCGTTCGACAGCATCATGAGCTACATCGAGCAAGCCAAGACCTCCGACGACGCGGAAGTGATCATCGGCGGTAACGGCGATAAATCGAAAGGCTACTTCGTCGAGCCGACCGTCATTCTGGCAAAAGATCCTAACTTCGTCACCATGCGTGAAGAGATTTTCGGCCCGGTCATCACCATCTACGTGTACGAGGATGGGAAATACGAAGAGACACTCGAACTCTGCGATCAGACCTCGCCGTATGCACTCACCGGGGCCATCTTCTCCAATGATCGCTACGCCACCATGATAGCGCTCGACAAGCTGCGCTTCGCTGCGGGTAATTTCTATATCAACGACAAGCCGACCGGTGCGGTTGTCGGACAGCAGCCCTTCGGTGGCTCGCGCGGTTCCGGCACCAACGACAAGGCCGGCGGACTCTCCAACCTCATGCGCTGGGTCAATCCCAGAACCATCAAAGAAACCTATAACCCGCCGACCGACTACAAGTATCCCTTCCTGGGCTAGCGCGTCGTCGATCGGATAAAATTTAGGGGCTTCTTTGGAGGCCCCTTTTTACTGACACTTTTTCAAGTCTGTTGTCAATATCCAACTAATCAAGTGTCATTATCTCAACTGAAATGCAATCAATGGGATTAAGACCATATGGGCAAAGTTCTTGTCCCACATCGATTTTCCTTGACAGTGAACCCTGATAAGGACAAATTCACATTGGAGAATAACGATGTATGACATAATCGACGCCCATATCCATTTCTCGAAGATCGAACGGTTTGCAGAGACTGCCGACCGTATCGTCCATACGCTGTATTCGGAAAGAGGACTGCGCGGCGAATGCATGCGCAGTGGGGTTAAGACGGTTATCGGAATGGGACTTATCGAGAATCGCAAATGGGGGTTCCCGGATCAGAGTGCATCCAATCCGATGCTTCTGGATCTCGACGACAAGCTTCCGGATAACCTCTACACCTGCATTGGCGTGAATCCCTATCGTCTGGACGAGAAATCGTTGAAAGAGATAGAAGCTGCGCTCGAGGATGATCGAGTCGTCGGTTTCAAGCTATATCCCGGGTATTATCATACGTATCCGACGGATGAGGTTTACAAGCCGATCTATCTCCTGGCGGAGAAGTACGATCTTCCCGTTGCGATCCACAGCGGTGATACCTACGGCCCGAGAGCGCTGCTCAAATTTGCCAACCCGATGGCGATTGATGAAGTGGCGTATCATCATCCAGAGGTGCGCATCGTGATCAGCCATCTGGGTGATCCGTGGGTAATGGAAACCGCCGAGGTCGTTTACAAGAACGACAACGTGTATGCCGATCTTTCGGGATTGATCGTGGGCGATTCCAGCAAGGTCAAGCGTTTCATGAACGAACCGTTGTTCATGGATCACTTCCGCAAAGCGCTGATCTACTGCGATCGCTACGACAAAATCCTCTATGGTTCCGACTGGCCGCTGGTTCCGCTTGCTTCCTATATCCGGTTCGTCGAAATGCTCATTCCGCACGACTTTTGGAAAGCGGTGTTTCACGACAACGCTCTCAAAGTATATACAAAACTCATGGAAAAGGAGAAAAACAAATGAAGAGGTTCATCTTAATTGTGACAGTAGCCGTCATGCTGGTATCATGCGGCAAGACGGTTCAGCAGAAACTGTACGTATTTAATTGGACAGATTACATTGAGTCGGAACTTATCAAACAGTTTGAAGAAAAGTACAATTGCAAGGTCATTTACGACACCTACAATTCCAACGAAAACATGCTCACGAAGATATTGAATTCTGAAGCATCTTACGACATCGCGGTTCCAAGTGGCGATCACGTCGCGATCATGATGAAGAAAGATCTGCTGGAAAAGCTGGATAAATCGAAGCTACCGAACTGGGAAAACCTCGATAAATCGATCCTTGTCAAGGCGACCACGTTCGACCCGACGAACGAATACAGCGTCCCTTACTTCTGGGGAACCTGTGGATTGATGTACAACCGCAAATATATTACGGACGAAGAGATGCAGGGAGCCTCCTGGAACAAGCTGGGAGACCCGAAATACAATGGTAAAAACGTTGTTACCATGCTCGACGATGTTCGCGAAGTGGTAGGCGCTGCGCTGGTTACGGCTGGTTACTCGGTAAACGAGACCTCCGACGAAGCCCTCGCCGCAGCACGCGAGATACTCAAAGAGTGGGACAAGAATATTTCTCAGTTCGATTCCGATTCAGCCAAGAACGAGATTCAGGACGGAACAACATGGTTGGCGCAGATCTATAATGGCGACGCCCTTCAAATCATTGCTGAAAACGAGGAAATTGGATTCGTTCTTCCCAAGGAAGGTGCATCCCTGTGGATCGACTCCATGGTTATCCTTAAAAATGCCGAAAACAAAGAGCTCGCTTACAAGTTTATCAATTTCCTGAACGAAGCCGAAGTTGCAGCCGCAAACGCCGAGTACGTCCAGTATGCTACTCCCAATAAAGCTGCATTCGAAATCCTTCCGGACGAAGTTCGCGAAGATACGATCATCTATCCGGATGACGATTTCCTTAGCAAAAGCTATCCGCTCAAGGACATCGGCGAAGAGATCATCAAGATCGACAAGCTCTGGGAAGATATGCGTGGTAACTCCATGATGGAATAGCTTCCATCTCAAATTATTCGAAAGCCCCCTTGGCTATTGGCTAAGGGGGCTTTCTTTATTGATGCCCTTAGGCTATCGGCAAGCCATTCCTTTTCGATTGATAACTGCTGAAGGTTAAGAGTATCGAATGTTGACGAATAAATTCTTTGCAGGTATTTTGGGTTGGTGTTGTCTATAGGTTCGGAGTGTTCATGAAGAGAGATCGATTTGAGACAATAGTGTCCAAATGCAGCCAAAAGCTGTACAACTACCTGATGCGAATGGTACGTAACCGTGAGGATGCGGAAGACCTTCTGCAGGAGGTGTTTGCGTCGTTCTATGACAAAATGCCGAAGGTGGATGAAGACTACTTTGAATCTTATCTGTATCGCACCGCACACAACAAAGCGTTGAATCTGATCAAAAAGCGCGGTCGCAATACGGAGCTGGAAATGCCGGAACTTCTGCAGGCCAGCGAGAAGGTCTTCGACCCCGAACAGCAGATGCGCGAGAAAAAGAATGCGCTGGTGCGCGATGCGATAGGGCGCTTGAACGAACGAGAGGCGTCTGCGCTCAATCTCCAGTATTACGAGAACAAGAGCTATCAGGAAATTGCCGAGGTAATGGACTCGACAGTATCCGCCGTGGATTCGCTGCTGATTAGAGCGAAGCGGAAGCTGAAACAATATTTATCGCAGGATTTCGCAAAGGGCGATGTCTGAAAGTGTGTTGGTCGGAACGAGTAGCCGACCGGGGAGTGAAAGATGAAATGTGATGAAATCAGAAACAAGCTGAACGCCTACCTGGATGGCGAACTGGAGAACCCGGAAGAGGTTAGCAGTCATCTGGATATGTGCGCGGATTGCCGCAGGGAGCTCGATGAGCTTGTATCGGTGAATGATTTCCTGTCACAGTATGAAGAAGAGGCTGTTTCGACGCGTGCGATCGAGAACATCCTGGCAATACCGCGACGCAAAGCGTTCAGGGGTCTGGGTTGGTTTGGCCGGTTTGCCCTGGCTGCTTCGGCAGCAGCAGCGTTGTTCCTTGGTGTCATTACCAGCAGTGAAATCGCCACCAGCAACAGCAGTCAGTATAACGACTTCACAATGGGAACTGAAACACTCTACAGTTTCGATACGGGGGTAGAAGGATGAGCAACAGGACCTTAACGATCTTGGTTATTATATCACTGGCATTCAATTTGGCATTTCTCGGCTCATTTGTGTACCACAGGTATATTTCCAGGCCAGAATTCCCACCGAACTTCCCTCCGAAGCCTCCGAAAGAGTTTCTGGATTTTATCCAACAGAACAAAGAAGCTGTGCGAGGTTGCCGGGAACGTTTCCATACTGCAAAGGATGATTTCATGTCGTCTCTGCACGATCCAAATATTACAGATGAAGAATTACAGATCAAACTCGATCGTTCGATTGATCTATTGAAAGATCTTGAGCTGAACATCGGGAAAACTATGATCGAGGCACGTAAAAACCTGACGCCCGAACAGCGCAAAGAAATGTTCGAGCATATGAAAAATCACCCAAGAAACCGTAAAGATAGACCCTTTACCGATTAGAAGGAGGAAATAATGACTCGGTATATGACACTGGCAATGGTAATCGTGATGATGCTTTTCACAGCAATTCTCACGGCGGATGACGAAAGACCATGTGGTAATCTCGAAGACTGTGACGGACCCCAACGCGGTGGATTCATGCAGACGCTGAACCTCAGCGAACAGCAGGAACAGGCAATTCAAGACATCCAAAGCGCACATAGAAAGCAGACGATCGATATCCACGCGGCTATAGACAAGCTTGAAATCGATCTTCGCGACGCAATGAAGGACGGAAAATTCAGCGACGCCAAGACGATATCCCGCAAGATCAGCGACAAGCGTGCAGATCTCCAGGAAAAGAGAATCGATATGCAGTCGCAGATTTACAAGCAACTGAACGCCGACCAACAGAAGGAATATCTTAAAACGATTGCTCATGCTGGAATGCGTGGTGATCGCGAAGGTATGCATGGTGGACGCGGTATGCATAAAGATCAAGGAAATTGCGGTGGTGAAACACCGATGGGCTCAGGACAGGGCCATCACAATCAACGTTTCTAAACCATAACCAGAAAGAATTCGCTCTGCACGGTGAGGGGCTGTGCAGAGCGTTTCTTTATTCAATATATATTATGAATGGAAAATAATGGGTGGTCGCGACACCGATTTACTTGACAGCATACTTAAACTATTGCAAAAATTAACCAATATCAAAGGAGGTACTCATGAAAAGGTTCAATGTTGTAATTGTCTTGTTTTTCCTTTTGACTTCCGCACTCTTGGCGATCACTGAAGCTCCTGTTGAAGATGTGGACCTTGCGCAACGTCCTTCGCAAGAAACATCTCGAGAATATCAATACTACTACTATGCGGATGCTTCAGAATTGACCAACCTGAACTGGCCAACACCTGAACGCGCGACGCTGTTTCAAATGACAACCGATTTCGGGCTTCAATATCCGGTAACCATTACACAGTTGACAACGTATTTCTACGAACATTCATCCTATCCGTGGGATAGCGATGAATTCTACTGGGTCATTTACGATGTGGATGGATCGACTGTTCTGTATCAGTCTGAAACTGTTCATGCATCGGCTTATCCTACTCAGACTGTAAAGAATCTTGCTCTTACTCCTGTTACTGTAAACGACGACTTCTATCTCGCCGTTGTCCCCGTCAGTGAGACAGGATTCCCATCGAGCTGCTCCACAAACCGTGGCACCGGCTACCCGATTCACTCGTATGTCGGCGAAGCTGGAAGCTGGGTATTGTATGACAACGGTTCTGCCGCATACGAGTGGCTTACCAGCGTCTATGCGGAAGCTCCGGAAGCGGCTACCGGTAACATCGAAGGTCACGTTTACGAGTACAACTCAACAACGCCGATCGAAGGTGCATATGTCGTTCTTGGCGGCAGTACGTACGTCATCACTTCGACAGATGGTTTCTTCCAATTCAATGATGTGTATGTGGGAACCTATGACCTCGATTGCTATGGCCCCGATGGCGGTTACTTCTTCGATGAAGCGTCTTCGGTTGAAGTGGTCGACGGTGGTACTACCACGCATAATTTCTTCCTTCAATGGGCGGAAATCAGCTCCAACCCGGCATCGGTCTCGGTTGACCTCAATCCCGAAGCAACTACTGCTTCTGTTGTGCAGTTATCCAATGATGGCCCGGGAACGCTGGAATATAACGCTTATCTGAATTTCTTCGCACCTGCGTTAGCCTTCGATCCTGATGCAACGGAAACTACCATGAATCGCAATAGCGATCCGAACACCGATACAGTTCCGACCATTGTCAGCAATCCGACACTCTCACGTGAAGTGGGCGATGTGGTCTTCGAACTCGATGCAGGTACGCCTACAAGCGAAACTCAGCTTCTGGGCATCGAATATGCCGATGGCTTTTTCTACGCAACTGGCGCAGGTAGCGATGCCGATCCCAACTATATCTACAAACTGGATACCGACGGTAACCTGATTCAGTCTTGGGAACAAGATTCATCTATTACCGGCTGGGGTCTTCGTGACCTGGCATACGATGGTACGTACCTCTATGCGGGTAACGAAACTTCGTTTGTAAGAATCAATCCCGCTACCGGTGAACAGACGATTCTGTTCACATTTACATCTGCCAATTTTGGCGGTGTGACCTGTATCCGCGCGCTGGCTTATGTACCGGGCGAGGGTTTCTATACCAAGAGCTTCAGCAGCGCTATCGTGAAATTCGATACTGCCGGCAATGTTCTCGAAGTGATCGCTTCACCCGGAGCGGACGCTGCTTACGGTATGTCTTACGATCCAGTATCCGGAACACTCTGGGCATTTGACCAGTCGGGTATATATTCGACGACGTTTATCGAAATCGATCCTACAGCCGGAACCCTGACAGGCAATACTTATAACGTTCCACTTGTTGGCGGATGCTCTACTCAGATGGCTGGCGGTTCTGCCTATTCTGCCGACCTCGTTTACGGAAAGCGTGTCTTGATCGGTATGACGCAGGGAACGCCGAGTGACTTCATCTTTGCGATGGAGCTCGAAGCGACCGAAACATGGGTATCTATCACATCCAATGCCTCGGGTACGATCAGCGGCTATGCACGCGACTCGATCAACCTCGGGCTTGAATTTGACGCAGCGGGTCTTTCTGGTGGCGCAATGAAAGAAGGTGAGCTTGTGATCGTTCACAATGGCTCTTATAATGGTAACTACAGGATTCCGCTTACGCTCAATGTGCTTGGCCAGCTCGATGCACCGCTGGATATAACTATTGAAGAAGTTAGCGGTGACATGCACATTACCTGGCAGGCTGTAACTGGTGCGACGACTTATAAAATCTATCGTTCCAACCAGCCCGATGACGGCTTCACAATCTACGACACATCGTCAACAAACTCGTTTATCGACTCGGCTCCCGGCGCGACAAAATACTTCTATCGCGTAACAGCTGAATAATCTCGATACTTATAAAAAGAAACCGGACAGAAATGTCCGGTTTCTTTGTTTTTGACCACACCACAACAATGTCTGAAAGAAAACCGGGTATCTCTACCCGGTTCTACTTCGGTTAGCTGTTATTTCTCGTCCCATTCCTCCACGGTGGAATAGATCGCGAGATAGTTTTCAAATTCAATGCGCGTGTGTGGCGAATAGTAGGGGCTGCTCAGGAAGCGGCAGCAGAGATCTTGCATGAGACTTATGTTTCTTTCCGTGATTGGTTTTTGTAAGTGATTTCTCATGATCATTTCTAATTCATGTTTGTTCTCGGACGATATCTTTTGGTAGATAGATGGCATAACGCCTCCTTAATCCCTGATGACATATAGTGTGTATAATGTTATTATGTCAATAAAAACAATTCTCGGTTATTGCCTGGGCGGATATCTTGCTTGCTTGTGGGTAATATTAGTTAATGATGGGTGTGGGTAGTATCAAGGCTTGACACGAGCAAGTATTCCAAAATACAGCAAAAAGACTTGTCAATTCTGTAGAGCGGTATCAATATTGGTGAAATGCTATGTGCAAATGTATTGTCGGGCCAATAATTCCGGATCGCTTCATTGTCTTATGGCTATTTTAGCGCCGGAACACCATAATCTCGTAAGGGAGGATCTGTGTACTTTCGCGCTATTCTTATACTTCTGTTCTTCACATTCGGGTTCGCCTCCATGTATGCTCTACAGGCGGATTTCGCAATCGACAAGCTGTATGAATTCGAGCTTAATGAGACTGATGATGATTCGTACGAGCTTCAATGCTGGACAACGCTTGATTATATCTTCCAGACGGAACGTTCGTTCGATTATCGCACCTTCTATTTCTTCGAAGCGGCCGACAATCCGATAACCCGACAGAAAGCCAAATTCGAGGATAAAGATCTGACTGCCAGGATCGACTGGAGCAGCGTCTATTCAAGCGACGTGTTCTATTCCGACGACAAACGCAATCGCGTAACGATTCCCGCAAAGCTCAATCCCGAGATCGGAGATGTTCTGGAGATCCAATATAAAACCGAATACAGTGACTACGCCCATCTACCAATCGTACCATTACATGGCGATAGCGATGTGAACCGCATCCAAATCGATGTCCTTGTTCCCAAGTCATGCACGATTGATTTCCAGTTCTTCAGCAACAGGCCGAATATCGAGCCGATCATCCAAAGCGAAGGAAACTCCGCAACATTCAAGATCGAGAATATAAAGGCTATTGAGGCGGAAGATTATGATCCTTTTCCGGGTATGCTGGGGTACGTCATGATTTCGATCTATCGTGATGGGGAATCGATCTTACCCAATACGCCCGAGAAGTTCACAAAGTGGTATCTCAGCCGAATGACTCGAAGTGCTCCTACGCGGGAAGAGCTCCTCTATCTGACGCCTGAAATACCGGACAGCCTCATTGGTAAAGTGGAAGCTCCGGATCAATCGAAGGAGCTTCTGAACGCTTTCTCGCGAAACCGTGTAACAGCTCTGTTGAACAAAGCAGATTCCTTGAGCACGGATGAAGATCGGGTGAATCTCTTCCTCGATTTCATCAGCCGAAACGTACGCTATGTTGCAGAGCATCAGGATGGCTTCTCCTTCTATCCTCATCCGCCAGTGAAGACCCTCAATAACATGTATGGCGATTGTAAGGATAAGTCGCTGTTGCTACGCTATTTGACGTCAATGTACGGCATCAATATCGACTTGGCACTGGTATCGGTCGATCCTGCACCACCATTCGATGGAATACACCCCTTTCAGTACGATCACATGATATGCCACTGGGAGAATAACGGAAAAACATATTTCCTCGATCCAACTTCCATCGGCTGCTCGACATACCTGAGATCCGAGATTCTGGATGGGAAAAAAGCGCTGATTCTCTCTGAGATAAATCCCAGAGAGCAGCTCATTGAAGGAGCGCTTTCCGGCCCGGCATATGAGATTTTTATTACAGCAAAAGCCGATTCCCTCAACAAAGCCCGTGCGGAGATCGTGCTTCATGGCAGGCTCATGCTCATGGTTCTCAACGCTGCGGATCATCTGAACGACCTCGATCTCGAGAATTATCTGGCAAACGAGTTGAGTGATCGATTCGTTAACCTGAAATTCGATTTTTTCGACCTGAAGCATACCGATTCCACGCAGGTCATCCTCGATGCGACGGCGAGACTCTCCGAAATGGTTCCTGTTTCGAGCAAAAGGCTGTACCTTCCCAAGACTCCATTTGCAATCGACAGTCAGTCGATTTTAAAACGAGAGGGAGACGCGCCGATCAACTCGAGCTATCCGTTACATGGGCGTCTTGTGATCGATATCCAGTCTCCAGGCTATATTGCCGGCTCCGACAGCCTGTCGATCACTGATTCGATGTGGGATTTCAACGCCGAGTGCCACAGCGCTAATGGTTCGATTCATGCCGCGTATGAGCTTTACCTGGCACCGGGTATCTTTCAGGGAGATGACAACCTCAAGCTGGTGCAGTGCATTCGGGAATACGATAAGAACCGAAAATCAATGTTTGCGATCAATAAGGAGATGAAATGAGACGTCTTTACTTTCCGCTTTTGTTATTGGTGATGCTGCTGACGCTCAGTGGCTGTATGGTGAAAAGCTACGTTGTTTTAAATCCGCCGCAGGAGCCCGGAATCGATTGTACAAAAATCGATTCACTTGTTGCCGAATACCCGGATGACTATGCATTATTCTCTGTTCGCAACAGAACCGTTGAATATGGATCTACGGTTGTGATGGATCGGGAAGTCTTTGCTTATTTCGAGACAATTGAAAACGAATATATCATCCTCGATCCTACTAACGAGTACCTCAATCAGTTTTCCCTATCGTTTCCTGGATACCAGAAGCTGCAATCCCTGTATCTTCGCGTTCTCTACCCAGATGGAACAGTCAATGCCTATACGCGGGATGATTGCATTTTGGAGAGACTGAGCAATGGGTATCTCCGATACAAGATTAGCTATCCCAATATTGTCAAAGGCGCAATTATTCAGGAAGGATACCAGATACGAGAAGATTTCACGCAAAACAACTACCATTTTTCCAGCACGGTCTTTCTTGATATAGAATCTCCGTGTTTGAAGAGCACGTTTACGATGAATCTCCCGCAGAGCGCCGGATTCTACCGGAAGAAAGTGGCAGAGGAAGAGCCGTTTGTCAAAACCAAGAAGAATGTCTATCCTGGCCGTGTGGTTACCTCGTACACAATGGAAAACCTGGAAGCCTATGAGAAAGAATCGTATTCACCATACCGCAGGGAGAGCGGTCGATACATCCAATACAAGATCAGCAAGCTCGGTTCGCTGGATCTGTCGCAGACATGGGATGAGTTGTTCACCTCGATTCTCGAAAGCGTACCCTCGCACAAAGGTAAGAAATTCTTCTGGGGAACACGATTCGACGAGATCGTCGATAGTCTGACGGTAAACGAAGAGACGAAGATGGCCCAGATCCGCAACATTGTCAATTACCTGCAGGATAACCTCGAACTGGCATGGAACGGCAATCAGAACATCGGAACCAAGATTCTGAGATCTGGTGAAGCGAACCCATATCAATTCTGCGGAGTGGCCAAGCTGATGCTGGCTGAGATTGATGTCTCGAGCGAGTTGATCATCTGCCATCTTCCGCTGTACGGTTATCTCGATCGGTCGTTTGTCGATCTGGAGCAGTACCCGATTCCAGGGTTGCGGATAAAGCTTGATGGGGAGTACCACTATTCCTTCCCGTATTTTGCATACCTAAAGTGGAACCAGATACCCTCAGATCTGTCGGAGCAGCCGGCGATAGTTGTCTCGAAACCGTATGAGGACGCTGAAAAGTTCACACTCCCCGAAGCGGCTGCGATCGATAATATCGTGGAAGAGGAATATGAGATCACGATTCAGGAAGACGGTAAGCTGCATGTGAAGCAGGTCTTGGGTGCGCATGGCGGTTCGGCCTATTCGCTAAGGAATACCTGGGAAGAGCTTGAAGCCGAAGAGCAGGATAAGATGATGGACACCTTTCTCACCTGGAAGAACATCAATGTCGAGGATTTTACATACGAACTCACCAACCTCGAAAAACCGCGCGAACCGCTCTATATTACCTTCGAATACACGGTGGATAACCTGATGTCCATCATGATGGATGAAGCGATCATGCAGACTGGCGGCCTCCTTGAACCGGCATCCATCAAGCGCTATAAGATCGATGCAGAGAAGCGTAAAAACGACATTGCGATCTACGAAGACGAGGTCTATACAAAGATTATCGATATCCAGGCGCCGGAAGGCTGGACTTTGCAATCGGAGCTGAAAGATGTAAATTTTTCCAACCAGTTTGGCGAGATACAGGGAACCTATCGAGCTGACGGCAATCATCTACATATAGAACAGACGCGTAAATTCAAGCGATCATTTGCACCAAAGGAGAAATATTCCGATCTGCTCAAGCTTGGCGGAAAGCGCTCTAAGCTGATTATTCCGACGCTGATTTTCGATATTGATCTATCGTAATCTTTCTGTAATTTCCCCTTGACGGATTGTCAGTTCCTTGTATTATGATCATATTTCAATGGTCAAATGAGGAACGATGATGCCCGAGGAATTGCAACGACAGATCGACGCGGAAAGGAATCCCGACAGCAAGGCTGGTCTGCTGATCAAGCTGGTGGAGCTTCTTTCGAAAAAAGGCCGAATGGATGAGGCTTATGAGGCTCTTCATAAAGCCGAATCACTGGCCCGTACCGATTCTGTTCAGTTGAAATGCAAGGATATGCAGGCGCATCTCTTGATGGCGAGCGATCGCAATAAGGAAGCGCTTCCAATCCTTCATGAACTCCTCGAGAAAGTGATCGAGGGCAATGTGGATCTTGATCTGGCGTTGCTCTACAACCAGTTCGGCATTGCGTATCGCGGCATTGGTGATTTCGATAACTGCCTGCGTTACTACAATATGTCGTACGATGTGTTCTTCGAGCGCAATAACATCGAGGGTATGGCTGGGACGTTGATCAACATTGGCAATGTGTACCGGAGTTACGAGAAGCTCGATATTGCGCTGGAGCACTACCGCAAAGCCGAGGAGATGATCGGAGACCGGAATGGTTTCGATGAACACAAGCGTCTGATTTGCAGCGGTATGTCTGTCACCTGCAGGAAGATGAAGGAATTTGAGAAAGCGCTGGAATATAACGAGAAGGCACTTGCCTATTGCTACCAGCTCGAGGATATACGCGGCGTTTGCAATACACTCAATTCCATGGCGCTGCTGAGAAAAGATCAGGGTCGGCTGGATGATGCGCTTGAACTATACCAGTCATGCCTGGAGATTGCCGAAGGGAAAAACTACGAATCTATGATCGCCACCGCATTGGCCAATATCGGGCAAACCTACTCGATGAAAGAGGTATTCGATAAAGCAAAAGACAACCTCGAACGAGGTCTTGTCAAAGCGCAAGAGATCAACGCAGAACACATCATCATGCAGATTTACTTCATGCAGGCTGGGATGTATGCCCAGATTGGCAATTCCGAGAAGACTCTGGAATCCTTTATCAAATACGACAAAGTGAAAAGTAAGGTTTTAAGTAAACAAACGATGGAGCGGCTCCACAACCTGGAGATTAAGTTCGACCTCGAACGCAAGCAACATGAAACAGAAGTCTATCGCCTGCGCAACGAGGAACTTGTAGCAAAGAACAAGCAACTCGAAGAGGCACAGAACGAGATTCGTAATCTTGAGCGTCGAAACTCCATCTATGCCATGGCGGTTACGGCCAACCATGAGCTGAACCAGCCCTTAATGGTCATCCAGGGTAATCTCGACTTACTGGAGGGGACGATCGAATCTGCCGGTGAAAAGGCTACCACAAGGCTTCAGAAAATCCGAGCCTCACTCCAACGAATCAATGATCAGCTTAAAAAATACCGCCAGTTTGAGGATGCACATCTGGGAGAGTACAGCGCTGACACCCCCATGTTTCTTTTCGACGAAGAATCCTGATTTCTATTCGATATTTGTTCATCGGCTATTCACACCGCAATTATTCCTGCCTTACAGCAAACCGTAATAAACTAATGCCAGAGCATTGATTGCATGAATCTCTCTGCGAATGGCGTAGCATAATAGCATAGGAAACCCTCCACCTCAGCCTGCCCTTCCTCCAGGGCAGGTTTTTTTAAATGTATCCATGGGAAGGTGGATGGAGCAATAGTAAGCACGGGGACCTGCCCCTACAGTCCCCCCTGGGTACGCGGACGTCCTCGTCCGCATTGGTTTTAAAATCCCATGAAATCAACATTCGGAAGAGCCTCACTGCGTTCGCCACATTCAGAAGATGATTTCATAGACAAGGGGAAAGAGAAGGGCAGGCACGGGAACTTGCCTATAAAAGAAAGGGCAGGAAATTGCTCCTGCCCTCAATAGTTCAACACTTCTTCTTTCGCCATTCGAACCACGAATACACGATTGGAACGAACACCAGGGTGATGATGGTCGAGCTGAGCAGACCACCGATCACAGCGCGTGCCATGGGAGCCTGAGCTTCGCCACCCTCACCGATGCCGATTGCCAGCGGCGTAAGGCCGAGGATGGTGGTAAACGCGGTCATAAGGATGGGACGCAGCCTTCTTCTACCGGCTTCTTCGATCGCGGCGCAGGTTTCCATGTTCTCGCTGCGTCGTAGATGGTTGGTAGTATCTACCAGAAGGATCGCGTTATTCACCACAATACCGCCCAGCATGATACAGCCGATGTAGGATTGGATATTGAACGTCGTACCGGTGATCAACAGAATCAGGACGACTCCCACGATTGCCAGCGGTACGGAGAACATCACCACAAAGGGATCCCGCAGCGATTCGTACTGACATGCCATCACCATGTAAACCAGCAACAGAGCCAGCGCGAACCCGAAAAGAAGCTCGTGGAAAGCCTCTTGCTGCTCTTCGTAGTCTCCGGTAAGCAGGATGCTGAAATCTCGTGGTACCGGAATCTGCTTGAGCTTTGCCTGAATATCGGTAATGATCGAGCCCATGTCGCGACCGCTGATGTTGGCGGAAACGGAGATCACACGTTCCTGGTCGTGACGTTCGATGGTTACAGGGCCGCGGCGGGATTCAAGCCGAACGACGTTGCGCAGGATAACAGGCTGACCATCGGAGTTGGTCAGAGTCAGATCGAGAATATCGCGTATCTCAAGCTTGTCAGCGTCCTTGACCTGCACACGGATGGCATATTCGTCGCCTCCTTCGCGGTAATTACCGGCTGTGGAACCGGAAAGGACGGTTTGCAGCGTGGAGGCCACTTGCTTGACGGTCAGGCGCATATCGGCAGCTTTGCGGCGATCGACCACGATAAGCTCTTCAGGCGTTCCTGTGTCGCGGCTGAGCTGTGCATCCGTGATGCCATCGACGTCACGGATCGCCTTCTTGACTTCCTCTGCCAGCTTTAACGCGATATCAAGATCATGTCCTCGAATCTCGATACCAATCTGATCTGTGCTGCTTGCCATACGCCGGAAAATGAATAGTCCCGAATTGGATCGCACACGCAAGGTCATGCCGGGGACTCCGCTCAGCGCTTTGCGCAATGCCTGTGCGACTTCTTCGCTGGAGCGGCTACGCTGCGACATTGGTACAAGATTGATTCGACAGTCGGCGGAGTTGGATTGGTTACCGCGCCAGTGCGATCCACCAACGCTGATAACGGAATTCTCGATTTCCGGAACCTGCTCGTAGATAATCTTCTCGACCTGCTTCATCTTCTCGTCCATCAGTTCGAGCTTGGTGCCGACTTCCATTTCTGCGCTGATACGCACTTCACCTTCGTCCGATGCAGGCATCAGCTCTGTTCCCACAAACGGTATCAAGAGCAAGCTACCCAACAGCAGCAGAATCGCGAAAACGGTTGTGCGGATGCGGTGATGAAGCGCGTAATCGAGGATGCGCTTGTAGTGGTTTTCCAACCACGTGAAAAAGTTTCCCGAGGCGTTATATGCCGATTTAACGAGACCGGGTTTGTGCTTGTACATTTGGCTGGGCTCAAGCAGTTTCCCGGCAAGCATGGGGATCAGAGTCAAAGCGGTGAACATGGAGCAGATGAGCGAGAAGCTTACCACGTACGATAGCTGTCGAAACATCACGCCAGACATCCCCTGCATGAAAATCAGTGGCAGGAAAACAGCCAGTGTTGTCAGCGTCGATGCGATAATCGCGGAGCTGACTTCTTTGCTCCCCTGGATCGCGGCTTCTTTTTTACTCATCCCTTTCTCGCGGAGTCGGTAGATGTTTTCCAGTACAACAATTGAGTTATCCACCAACATACCGATACCCAGTGCAAGACCGCCGAGGGTCATCAGGTTAAGGGTGAAATTACCAAAATAGATTAAGCCGAATGTGGCGATAACAGAGACAGGAATTGCGGTACCGATAATAAATGTACTGCGGACGTTACGGAGGAAGAATAGAAGCACCAGAATCGCCAGAATACTGCCCATCACTGCTGAAGTGGCAACATTGGAAATCGAGCGCTTGATGTATTCGGATGAGTCCATGATGGGAACAAGCTGGACTTGCGGGATTTCTTGCGAAACTTTTTCGAGCTCATCCAGAACACCATTGGCGACCTTCACCGTGTTAGCGCCGGATTGCTTGTTCACCGCCAACCGGATACCTGGTTTTCCGTTGATACGCACGATGCGGGTTACTTTTTCCCATGAGTCTTCCACTTCGGCGATATCGTCGAGTGTGATCGTGCTGCCGTTGCGTTCCATAATGGTCGTGTGGCGCAGATCGTCCAGGTTCTCGTATTCACCCGGAGTACGGATGGTCACTTCGTAGTTACCGCGTGTTACCGTACCGGCCGGGAGGTTGATATTCCCGGATCTGATGCGATCCAGCACGGTATTGAGCGTGATACGCAGCGCTTTGATTTTCTCGGGGTTGATGTAAACATGGATTTCACGATCGAGCCCACCCCAGACATCCATCGATGCAACACCGGGAACGCGTTCGAGGCGATACTTGATCTGCTCGTCGATAATTTTGCGCATCTGGATCGGGTCGAGATTACCTGATGCACCCAGCAACATCACCGGGAAAGCCGCGAGATCGAACTTGCGGAGGCTTGGTCTGCTGGCTTCGTCCGGGAGATTTGAAATCACGCGATCGAGCCGGTCGCGGATGTCGTTGGAAGCAGTATCGAGATCGGTACCCCAGTTGAATGTGATGCGGACATTGCTGCTGCCTTCGGATGAAGTCGAAGTAATGTCTTCCACACCCGGAACAGCGCTGACAGCCTCTTCGATAGGGCGGGTTATCAGCTCTTCGATTTCTTGCGGACTAGCGTTTTCGTAGGTTGTTGAGATACTGAGCGTGGGGTAGGTGATGTCGGGCATCAGGTCAACGGACAGCCGCGACAGCGATACACTGCCCAGAATAATCACGATCAGCACCACCATGATGGTGAAAATCGGACGATTCACCGCTTGTTCTGAAAGCTTCATTTACTCATCTCCCCATTATTCTGCGGTTTCGCGTTTGGCAATCTGATAGCACCGCCGTCTTCCAGCAGATGGTGTCCGAGAACGACGATTTCACCCTTGAGTTCGGGCTTGATCACTTCGATGCGATCGTCCTGACGGATACCGGTTTGGACTTCCACGAACTTCGCTGTCATCGTGTCGCGGTCTATGATGAATACTCCTTCGTGCTCATTTCTACGGGCAAGGGCAGAGGTTGGGATGACAATTGCGTTCTCGTGGGTCTGGAATTCGATCTGAACCCGTGCAAACATCCCAGGTCTGAGGTTGCCATCGGGATTCGGTACATCGATCTCGACCTTTGCCTGACGTGAAGATTCCTGCAACATCGGCGCAATGCGGTTGATCTTGCCCACGAAATCTTCATTTGCGAAAGCGTCGGTCGAAATGATTGCAGGTTGTCCGATGCGAATCTTGGGATAATCGCGTTCGATTACATCGATCTCGGCTGTCATAGAGCTATTGTCGAGGATGCTGACGATTGCGCTGTTTGGGGTTAACATAGCGCCTTCATCCACATATCGCTCACCCACAACGCGAGTAGCGGGACCTTCTTCCCAGGAAACGGTGATACGTGTGTAGGATTGACGTACTTCTGCGGATTTGAGCTCGGCCTTGCGCTTCTCCAGTTGTGCGTTTGCCACTTGATGATTGGCGTAGGCCGCGTCGTATTCAGACTGCGCCTGATCCATATCCGATTCGGACACGAAGTCTTTTTCACGCAGTGTCTTGACGCGCTCAAGTTCACGCGAGGCAAGGTTCAGCGCGCTTTCAGTCTGCACTTTTTGCGCTTGCGCGACAGCCAGATCAGCTTTTGCCTGAAGTACATCCTGCACGTATTCCTCGTCATCCAGGACTGCTATCATCTGCCCAGAATGAACCACGTCGCCGATATCGACTGTTAGCCGTTGGAGCCGTCCTGCTACTTTGGGTGATACGGTGAAGCTGCTACGTGGGGACAGCGTACCGCTGAAAGTGCCGATATCCCGGATATTTTCATGAGAAACTTTCGTGATCTCCACTGCGACAGGAGGCTTGCTCATCTTGCCGCCATCGGTGTTACTACATCCTGCAATAATGAACGCAACTGTTACAATCGCAATAATTGCAATGAAATAATGTCTCGCGTTGAATCCCATCTATTCCTCCGATTTTATATTTTCTTTTACTGCTAGAATCCCAGCCAGACTGAATTGAAATATGTGCTGTTCGAGTTTATCTGTGCTGAGAACCATGAAGTCGTGTTTCTTCAAGCCCTTCTTTTTCTTGCGCTTACGGAAGTCGAGAAGAGGGCTGAAACACTGTGACAGGATGCTGTGACGGCACATCTCGACGGCTTCATCTGTTGCAGAATCGCCCAATAATTCGATGATAACCTGTCTGAGACCTTCCCGAATGGGGCTGAATGCTTCATGCAGTGCATCCTGCAAATAGCCTGTCGGGTTCGCCATTTCCTTATGAGAGATGTCAAAGCTATAATTCTCCTGATCGACAACTCTGCGTACGATCGAGGATATCCTGCCGAAAAGTCGCTGTTCGGCCAGTGCATCGGCCGGAATTCTTCCGTCGGCGGGATACCGTTCGAGAGAAATATTGAATGCGTGCTTCCAGCTCTCGATATAAAGATCCTTCTTACTCTTGAAATAATAATTCACAGCCGCCGGATTGGTATCTGCTTTTTTGCAGATCTCCTGTGTGGTGGTTTTATAAAAACCAAGCTCTGCGAACAATTTGCATGCTTCATCCAACAGCCGTTTTCTGGTTTGCTGTCCATCGCAACGTGGTTTGCGCATCGTGACTCCTTTTATCTCAAACGATCGTTAGATTTATTTGTTTCGCTGTCAAATGAAATTACTGTTAGGAGATGCAAAGCCGGGAGTGCACGTTTTTCTTGACAGCATCGAACTTTCCTGATGTATTATTTATACGAATGTTGAGATACCGTGTAAGGATGGAAAATGCGACAACTCATTCCAAGAACTATACTCGATCATGCTGCGAATGAACGGACTTCCGGGAATTTACAGGCCAGAACCATGTTCATTGACGTATCTGGTTTCACGCTCATGACCCATACATTAATGAAAAACGGCAAAGAAGGCGCAGAAATCCTTACGGGGATCATCAACCGTGTTTTCACGCCGGCAATCGACTCCATTTATCGTAATCATGGCTTCGTTTCATGCTTTGCAGGAGATGCCTTCACCGCTGTGTTTCCCGCAGAACATACCGATAACAACATGCCCCTACGGGCGGCAATGGATATCCTCACAAGCTTCGAATCTATTGGCTTCCAGACTACCCGTTTCGGCGATTTCCAGCTCGCGGTGAAGATCGGTGTTTCACGTGGGGAAGTGGAATGGAAGATCATTCGCTGCGATGAGCAAAACGCCTACTACTTCCGGGGCGATGCGATTGATGGCGCTGCCAGATGTGAGAAGCATTGCGAAAAGGGCTGTGCTGTTATCGATTTCGAGCCAGGCATTTCATGCAGAAAGGAGTATCGTGATGGCTACTATCACGTGCAGCCGGAAAACTGGATGATCTCATCGCGACCGGTGGATATCAAGCCTTGCGATACCGGGATTGAGCGCTTCATTCCGGAAGCTGTTATCAATCTGAAGACGCCGGGTGAGTTCCGCGACGTCATCTCGATGTTTATATCGTTCGATGAAGGCGGTAACCTCGATGCTGCACTGCCTGAGATCGTACGGCTTGCCGTGCGCTATGGCGGGTACTTCAATAAATTCGATTTCGGCGACAAGGGCGGAATCGCCCTGGTCATCTTCGGTGCACCCGTTGGCCGTGAAAAGATGTTTGCCCGTGCATGCGACTACGCACTGGCGTTACGGCAGCTTCCCGATATCAATCTACGGGTCGGCATGACCTTCGGAACGGCGTTTACCGGCTTCGTGGGCAGCGATACACGTAGCGAATATACTGCGCTTGGCATGGTTGTGAACCTCTCAGCACGCTTCGCCATGAGTGCGGACTGGCACCAGATCTATGTTGATCGCTTCTTCAACGCGAATCTGGCACAGCAGTATAAAATCGAATTCAAGAGCGATCAAGTATTCAAGGGATTTCCGGAACCCATACCGGTCTACCTGCTGGAACAACGCTTGAAAAGCAGCCAGCAGAACAAGTTCAGCGGGAAGCTTATAGATCGTGCGGATGAACTCCAGAAGCTGACTGAAACCCTATCACCGTTGAACGAAAAGCGTTTTGGCGGCCTGATCTATCTCGACGGCTCGGCCGGAACCGGAAAGAGCAGGCTCATTCACGAGATGATGGCCGAGTCTGATGAAATTCGCTGGATCGAGATGCCTTGCGATGGCATCCTGCGCAAGAGCTTCAACCCCATCCTGCATTTCCTCGAACTCAGTTTCGAGCAGGAAGAGAGCCGTACGCTCGACGAAAACAGAGCTACATTCGACCAGCGTTTCGATGAATTTCAAAAACAGGTTCTGGACGCTGATCTACGTGTCGAGTTGGAACGAACTCGCTCCGTAATCGGCGGAATGCTGGGCTTGCGTTGGGAAAACTCCCTCTATGAGCAACTCGACGCACGAGGACGTTACGAGAACACACTTTACGCACTAAAAACGCTGATACTGGCCATGAGTCTGCACAAACCGCGGGTGATCGTAATCGATGATGCTCATCTGATTGACACCGATACCGTCAGCTGGCTGACTACGCTTACCCGAAACGTGGAAGACTATCCTTTTGCGATCGTTCTTTCCTGCCGATTCCAAGACGACGGTAGTTCGTTCGATCTGGTGCTCAAAGATGTTCCAACTATCCGGCTACGGCTGCAAAACCTCAGTCGCGAAGCGGCACAGGAGATGATCGCGGAATTGCTTGGGTCGCTACCGGAAGCGACTTTCAATCTAGTATGGAACAAGAGCGAAGGCAATCCTTTCTATATCGAGCAGATTCTCATGTACTTGCAGGAGAACAATCTTCTTGCCAATGACTTCACCCTGAAAAACGATAAAATCGAGATTCCATCGCGTATCAACGAGATCATTATCGCGCGTATAGACCGGCTGACTGAACAAGTCAAGCAAGCGGTACAGACCGCGTCTGTACTGGGCAGAGAATTTCCGGTTAACATACTTTCGACCATGTTGCACAACATCACCGAGCCGATCGATCGTGACAGCTTCGATGAAATCGTAGTCGAAGCCCAGCGCGAGAACATCTGGATGCCCCTACAGAAGCTACGCTATATCTTCAACAACACCCTCATCCGCGAGGTTGTTTACGGCATTCAGCTTAAGCAGCGCCTTCGGGAATTGCATCGTCTGGCGGCCGACACCATTCGCGAACTTTTCGATACCGATATCGAACTCCATTACAGCGACCTCGCGTATCATTACGACAACGCCGAGATACGCGACCGCGCTATCGAGTACCTCGAAAAGGCATCCAGTCACGCCAAGCGAAACTACCAGAATCGCGCAGCATTGCAGTACCGTAGCCGTCAGATCGAGCTCTTGAAGCAGGAACTGGATACAGCGGACTCGCGCGCAGAGATCGTGCAGTCGCTTGTGGGTGCTTTGCTGGAAGCGAAGTATTACAACCAGGTTTTGGGTAACATGGACGAGGCGAATAAGGCGGTGGAAGAAGCGGCGGAAATAGCCCATAAATGGGGTAGCAGGCTTGATATCGCCAAAACGAACCTCGATCTGGCAAACCTCCTCAAGCTCAGCGGTAATTACGAGCAATGCGAAACGCTTCTGAAAGAAGCGCTAGAGCTTTTCTCGTCCGAAAACGACCTGAAGATGCTCGGATTGACTTATCTGGAGATGGGCGTTCTGAGTTTTTGGCAGGGCAAGCAGAAGGATGCATTCCACTACTTTGAAGAGGAGCTTAACGCCTTCGAAAAAATGGGTGATCCGCTTCGTGTGGCTGAAGCGTTGGGTAATCTGGGTGTGATCTATCGCTATACTGGCGATTTCGAGAATTCGACAGAGTTCCTCAAGCGGCAGCTCAAGATTGCAGAGGAACAGGGTGATAAGATCCAGATTTCACGCACGATGGGCAATCTGGGTTGGGTGCTCGACGGTCAACAGAAGTATCCAGAAGCGCTTGAATACTACCGAAACGCGCTTACAATCAACCGCGAACTCGGGCTCAAGAGTGAGATGATCCGTATGCTCGACAACATCGGCTACGTACTGCAATGCGTCGGCGACTACACGCAAGCGCTGGAGCATCACCAGGATGCCCTTGCTTATGCCAAGGAGATCAACGACATCGAATCGCTGATCAACATCCGTGCGAACATGGCGCGAGCTTGCAAGCTGGCAGGTGATTTCGAGGAAGCGTACCGGCATTTCGAGCTGGGATTGACGCTGATCGAGCAATCCGGCATGAGCCATTCACTTCCTGAATTCCTGATCGAAAAGGCGGATTTGCTGTTTGAGGACGGAAAGAAGGCCGAGGCGGCGGAACTGGCGCGAGAAGGCCTTACGAAGGCAGAAGAGCTCAACAACGCCGAATTCACGGAGAAAGGTAAGGAGCTCTTGCAGAAGATCGAAAGCTCGTAGATTGGAGAGAGAGGGTTCCCCATCAAATTTCCATAGAAAAAGGCAGGTACAAACGACCTGCCTTTCATTATCTCTACACCTTCGCCCATTAATGGGAGAGGCTGTGTGAGGGTCACTTAACCATCACCATCTTTTTGAGCTGGGTTTGATTTCCGGCAGTAAGCTTATAGAAATAGATGCCGCTGGAAACTTTCTTGCCGGATTCGTCGGTGCCGTTCCATACAACGCTGTTGGCACCGGCTTCGGCTCTGCCGTTGAAGAGGGTTGCGATTTTCTGGCCGCGGATGTTGTAAACGGTCACGGATGCGTTCATCTCTTCCGGTACGTTAAAGCTGACAGTCGTTTCCGGATTGAACGGATTCGGGAAGTTTGTCATGCTGATGGCCGCGATATCAGGAACGGATTGCTCGTTGTTCGCAATCAGGTTGTTGGTCGTACCGGGATTCGGCATGTACATGTAGTCTGATCCGAAGAAAGACCATCCGTTGGTTCCGTCGGGCACGCGTCCGATCGAAACGTCGTCCACGTCAAGTCCAGTTTCGGCATCGTATTCGTATTCAAAGCTGTCGATGACTTCGTTGTCGGCGTTCAGCAGGTAAACCGCGTCACTATCGCCGCCGAGTTTGGTGTTGATGTGTGTTTCTCCGTCCGCGGTATCTTCGTCAAACCAGAACAATAGATAGCCACCGGCGGGGACGGTTGTCGCTTCCGAATTGGTGGTCGGGATCATGTAAGCGCTGCCGAGTGTACCGTCATAATGGTCGTCTGCGAAGTAGAGACCGCCCATATCGATGTCGGAATCGCCACCGTTGTAGATCTCCACCCAATCGCAGAAATCACCTTGGGGATCGGCAATAGTCGTTTCGTTTTTAGCCATCACCTCGTTGATGAAGAGGCTCTGTGCAAAGAGTCCGCAAAGCGCGGTCAGAAGAAAAGCACTGATCAATATCTTTTTCATGGTAACCTCCAGGTTTTATTCATTACTTACGTTGAGAATGTTAATTCAGGATATAGATGTCGAGTCTGTTTTCAGAATCGTCGACCACATATACCCTATTGCCCACGACAGCGACACCCTCAGGATCATCGGACCTGAGTTCCCATTGCTCAAGGATCTCAGGATGAATCCCCGATTTCCATTTGTACAGACAGTCGGTTTCATCGCTGACGATATAAAGTGTGAAACTTCTGTCCTCTGCGTAATCCAGCCCGGATGGCTTGAAGTCGAGAGGGTAGGAAGCTCCGCCTCCCATATCCGCTTCAGCTTCTTGGACTGCATAATAGACCGCCGCACAGAAGCTACTGTCGCGGTAGCATAAACCCTCCAGACTGAGATATGATCCTGTGAAGCTGGGATTGATGGTATCGCGAACGGTACCTGCTGTGTCGAGAACATATATCCTCGAATCGAGTTCATCAGCAACCCAAAGTAGATTGTTCTCGCTATCCCAAGCGATTCCTTCGAGGTCCTCGAATTCGGTATCGATCGAGTCCAGAATCACACCTTCGGTATCGATTTTATAGATCATACCTTCTTCATCGCTGACAGTCCAAAGATTGGTGCCATCGTAGGTAAGACCGGATGGCTCGACAATTTTAAGTGGAAAACTGGCAATGAAATCCAGTTTAGTATCTTCAGATTTTTTATCTTCGCATCCGAAGATCACAAACAAAAAGCAGAGTGACAGGATCGCAATCCAGATTTTGGTCATTTATTCTCCGTTCGTCGACCCCGGTGTCGGAGTTGTTGTAATCGCCCAATCGCCGCCGTCCGGGATGCGAGCGTACGATTCGCCATCGTTCATAGCCGGGAAAGTGACGCTGTCGATTGCCTCTTCGAGATCATTCTCGAGATAGACATCTTCGCCACCGCTTGAGAGCTTGAAATTGGTCTGCACATCATCGCAATCCCAGGTAAGGAAGCCGTTCGCGGGAACGACAGTGCCAGCCGGGAAAACGCTCTTGTTGTCCGACGAGCCGCCATCATAGATAAAGTATCCGCTGATATCGATATCGGATGGAGTGGCATTGTAAAGCTCTACCCAGTCGGGATCGCCAGTCGAGACAATCTCGTTCAGGAAGAGGGTTTGCGAGGGAACTCCGCCAATATTGGGCATTCCGGGCGTAGCGGTATTAACAATCTGCCACGTATTTCCGCCGTTTGGAACGCGTGCGTAGAACTCACCGTCACCCAGAGCGGGAGAATCGACGTGATCGACCAGGTCGCCGTTGGTATCGGCCAGGGTGATGCTTTCACCGTCGGCAGAAAGGCCAAACGAAGCGTTGTAGAGCTGCCCGACAGCGTTGAAATGAAGAACCAGATAGCCCATTGCGGGGATCTGTGCGTTCGGAAAGATGTATGGATCGGCCTGATGACCACCGTCGTAGCATTGGAAGCCGGTGATGTCGATGAGCTGTGATTCCGGATTGTAGATCTCGATCCAGTCTTCGCCTTTGGCGGAGACTTCGTTGATCAACAGATTTACATCGGATGTTCCGCCACCGCCGCCAATCGGATCTTCGTCGAGGCTACACGCGAAAAGGAACAGGATCGGGACCATCAGCATAATGACGTGATGCGGAGGAAGGGTCAGCCGTTTGTCTGTGCGGTTGGCTTTCTTGCGATCTGGTTTGTCGTCAGTCTGCTTTTTCAGGAAAAGGTTACGCATACGGTCGGTGAAGCTTGTCTTGCTTTTCATCACACACCTCCCTTAGAAATTGACCAGCACTCGTGCTGTGACGAAGGAGAAATTGTCTTCACCCTCATAATCGCCACCGCCGTCAGCGTATTCGGAGTTTTCGACCATGATGTAATTAATCATGAGTCGTATGTTGTTATTGGGATACCAGTTGAGCGCGACCGCGTAATTGTTTGCCATGCCGCCATAGATCAGGGCGTCTTCGTCGGTGAGGTCAAGGTGGCTGTAACGCAGCGCGACTTCCAGAGCACCGTATTCGCTGCTTGGAACTGGTTTGCCAAACTCGGCTTCTTCGATATCGTAGGGCCTGGATTCACCGGTGATGAACCAGCCAACCATCGCGTAACCGCCTGCGAATTCTGCGTCTTCCTTATCTGCTCTGCGCAATACAGTGGTCAGCATGTATTCGGCTTCAGCGTAGAACGGGCCGAATTTACCAGCCAGCTCGCCGCCCAAAGTGTTATAGCCGGATACGTCTGTGATATCACCTGTATCCAGGAATTTTGTACGGGCAACGCTGGTTTCGGGACGTTCGTCGAATCCGATTACGCGCTGCTGCCCGTCTTCCACTGCATCGGGAGTGATCCACTGGACGGCACCGCCGATATGCACGAGGGATTTTTCGTTATTGATGGGCGCGACAACGATACGTGCCGCGATTGCCGAGCCTTCGTCACCCGATTTCTGGTCGAGGTTTTCGGCTGCTTCGCCGAACATACCTGCCGAAACATGCATCCATGGTTTCCAGAAGCTCATACCAACACCGATACGGCGACCGGTGGTGAATACATTCGGGTAAGCGCGTTCGAGGAATACGGTTTTTGCAGAACTGGTTAGTTCTTCCATGCTGAATGGCGGCTTGAAATGGCCAACTTTGAGCATTGCGTTGTCCCAGGGCGTGTAGGCAAGCCACATATCCTTGACTTCCGGTCCCGTGTTTTTCTTGTCGCTTTTCTTAGTATAGGTGGCAAAATCCATATCCCATTCTGCGCGCCATTTTTCCCAGAGCTTTACTTTCATCGCGAAGCGAACACGACGAAGATCGGTACCGTCACTCATTGATTCTTCATTCTTGTTCTCGAAATAAACTGCTCCGTCCAGATACATCCGGACATCGAAGCGTGTCTTGAACATACCGTCGCTTGATGAGAATTGCAGGATGCCGTCTTTCCACTCGGTGTTAGCGCTGGTTCTATCGGCATAAAGCATTCCGAAGCAGAGCGACAGCAGAATCGTCACTACTCCGATTTTCCCAAAGGTTCCATTCATGAAGTCCCCCAATTCATTTTATTGAATACGAAAATGATTGATGATATAATTCAGACGCTCCTGCGTCTCATCGTCTTTCTGTTTGTTTCCAGTATCTGTTCGCCAGGCGTCCGATGCGTCTGACAGCGCTTGCACGAATTGCCACCGGTGTTTGTACGTCGTTCCGTCGAGCTCTTCGATGGCTGAAAGCTGTTGTTTGCTCAGATAATCATTCTGGATTATCCGTATACCTTGAGTTGTCACCTCTATGGGATCAACTGCGCCATAAGCGAGGATCAATCCCTTCTCTTCCATGCTGTACTGATCTACGCCTGAAAGGAAGTTATTAAGCTCTCGTGCATTTTTGAAACTGGTTCCTTTAAGTGGTTCGAGCTTGTCGAAATCGATGTCATGCTCGCTTAGCTCCGTAATAACATTGCGGCTGAAATCGTAGCTCGATTCGTTGTGTACTTTCTGGTCGAACACGTTCTGCACGAAGAAAAGCAGAATGAATGTGATAAGACAGGCGATGATAGGCGTTGTAACCCATCCCATGGATATTCTGCCCAACACCCGAAACTGGATATTCCGTCCGCCTTTGGCAATCGCAATACCGATTACACCACCGACAACCGCCTGCGAGCTGGATACCGGAACCAGCGGAAACGCCGGAAGGTTATGGGCCAGCATCCAATCGTGGAGTGACTGTGAACCGAAGATGAAAAGCACCCAGGCTTCGGCGAGTATGACGATTAATCCACCAACCGAAGAGAGGCGGAAAAGATCATTTCCCACCGTGCGGATAACGTTGTGTGAATATGTGATGACCCCTACTCCGATCGCGATACTTCCGATCAAGAAAAGCACCTGTGTCCCAGATAGAGTAAAGCCTGACATAACTTGTATGTCGTGGAAAGGCGAGGCCGGTACAAATACGCCCATCGCGTTGGCGATATTGTTTGCGCCAAGGCTGTATGCTCCGAATGCCGTTACCGCCAGATAGAAGAATCGAGTAAGTGCATCAAGCCGCAATAGGTGAATTCTTGTACGGACAATAAACACGAGGTACAGCTTGTAAAAGATGTAGGAAAAGATAGCTGCCAGGATGGGGCAAATAACCCAAGTTCCAAAGATCTTCGATAGCGCGGAGAAGTCAGTGAGTGATCCGCTGAAGAAGTTCCAGCCGATGATTCCGCCCACGATCGCCTGTGATGTGGAAACAGGCAAGCCCATTTTTGTCATCCCTGCGACGGTTATCGCAGCGGCCAGCGCTACGGTAAAAGCGCCACCCAATGCGTTAACCGAACCGAGTTTACCCAGTGTTTGCGACGCGCCGGCTCCTTCATAGACTGCTCCGAGTATTACGAAGATTGAGGTCAGTATTGCCGCTGTGCGGAACTTGACCATTTTGGTCGATACTGCCGGACCGAATACATTCGCCGCATTGTTTGCGCCCAGCGACCACGCCAGGAATAGACCGCTGGAGAGATATATAAGCAGTATCACGGCTTACACCTGTCGTTTGATGGTATAAATTGAAAGCCGATCCGCCATCGTTTCGGCGTAATCGGATACATGTTCAACATGCAGCGCGAAATATCGAAGATGGTTCTTCCAGGCAAGTTCGATATCCGAATTAAATATTGCCCGTTTGAGTCGTTCGGCGATCTTGTCCGCTTCTTTCTCGTGCAGATACACTTTATGAAGATGATCCTTCACGGTTTTAACATCCCGGAAGAAACAGCGGACACCTGTAACGAGCGCATCAACACTTTCCCCACTGGCTATTGCAAGTTCGATATACTGGCTGGCAAATTCGTGTGGGATCTTCGGATGTTCCACCGAAAATTGCAGAAGAGTTTCTTTGATATTGTCGATAATGTCGTCAGTGTTTTCCAGGATTGCGAGCACATCACCGCGCGATTCCGGGATCAGCGTATGGGCATAGAGCTCCATCTCGATATCACGGCGAAGCTGGTCAGCGGTGCTCTCCAGTTCCGATACTTTCAATCTGCGAGCATCGAATTCTTCGGTGTTTTCCTCGACGTAAAAGCGGATGGCTTTACTGAAGAGAATACCTCCTTCGCTTACCACGTCCAGAAAGTCGTCAATCATACGTTCAATGCGTTTGGTTCTTCTTAGTAGCATAATGTCTTACCTCGTATCAACATTGGCGGTGGATTTCTTCTTGAAGAAGCCTCTTGTCATCGGCACCAACACGGAAATCACCGCAACACTCAAGATTGCTAAACTGATTGGTCTTGTAAAGAAAATTTCATAACCTCCCATTTTGACGGCGTTTCGGAAGTTCTCTTCCGCGATGCGTCCCAGCACGATTCCGAGCACCACCGGCGCAACCGGATAGCCGTGGCGTCTCATCAGCCAGCCCAGAATTCCGAAGCCCACACAGGAGGCTACGTCGAAAAGGGAGTTGTTTACCGCGAAAGCCCCGATGATCGATACAGCAAAGATGAGGGGGAATAGTACCTCACGTGGGACTTGCGTTACCTTGATCCACAGCTTGCTGCCCAGGAGCCCGAGCGCCAGCAGGACGAAGTTGGCGACCAGGAGGCTTGCGAAAAGTCCGTAAACGACTTCCGGCGCTGTCTCGAAGAGCCGCGGTCCGGGATCGAGATCGTGAATCATCAGTGCGCCGATGAGCACTGCCGTCGAAGCACTTCCCGGGATGCCAAGTGTAAGAAGCGGAACCAACGCTCCACCTACGGAACTACTGTTCGATGCCTCGGCTGCCGCGACGCCTTCCGGTGAGCCGTTGCCGTATTCGTCGGGATTCTTGCTCATGCGCTTGGAGATATCATAGGAGATGAATGACGCGATGGTCGCGCCTGCACCGGGGAAAATGCCGATAATGGTACCGATCACTGATGAACGCAGAATGGTCCATTTCAAGCGCCAGTATTCGGGAATGGAAGGCCAGTGTGATTTGCCGCCTTCAAACTTCTGCACTTCGAATTCATGTGCCTCGAACTGCCGGAACACCTCGCTGAGCGCGAAGAGCCCGATCAGGATCGGGATGAGGTTGAAACCATCGAAAAGTTCGGTAATGCCGAAGGAAAACCGGTTGATGCCGGTCTGCTCAGTTCCGATGGTGCGAAGAAGTAACCCGAGAAATACGGCTGTGAAGGCTTTGAGCCAGTTTTTTCCGCCCAGGGACGCGACGGTGGTAAGTCCGAAAAAGGCCAGCGCGAAGTATTCAGCGGGATGAAACTTCAAGGTGACTTTCGCCAGCGGGACGGAGAAGAATATCAGGATCAATGTGCCGACGATGCCGCCAACTGTTGATGAAATCAGCGAGATGCCGAGTCCCACGCCGGGTTTGCCTTTTTTCGTCAGCGGATAGCCATCGAACGCGGTGACGACCGCGGAGGCGGTACCGGGTGCGTTGATGGTGACCGCGGTGATCGATCCGCCGTAATTTGCTGCAATGTAGATGGAGATGAGAAGGATAAGGGCCAATGACGGATCGAGTGCGTAGGTGAAAGGCACCAAGAGCGCGACACCCATCGATGGAGAGAGCCCAGGCATAGCGCCGGCAAGGATACCGAAGATTACGCCTGTAACAATTGCGATCATAGGAGCCCAACCGCCTATATAGCCAAATCCTTCAAGCAGATGTGTCAGTATTTCCATCGTGACCTACCCGAGCGAAGTCCAGAGGATGCCTACGGGCAGCGCGACGTGCAACAGCTTGAAGAAGAGGAGGTACGACACCACTGCCCAGAGTATGGTGATCAGAACGATCGCGATGGTTTTACGGTATCCAAGAAGTAGCATTGCCAGCGGAAGGAAGATGATTGTTGAGATCATATAGCCGATGTAGTTAATCGCAGGAATATAGAGCGCCAGGAGCACGATGAATCGGAAAACGATGTCCATTCTTCCGGGCTTGGGGTCGGGCTCTTCCTTGCCTGCGAGCACCTTGATATAGAGGATTACACTGAAGAGAGCGAGGAAGATGGACCATAACCTCGGAACCACCGCCGGGCCGTAGCTTTCGCCACTTGAAAAGCGCGTTGAGAGCATCAAGAAGAACAGCGACAGGCTGATGAAAAAGATGGGGAAGAGGATCCTGCCGGTGTAGTTAAACACCCTTTTTTTAAGCCGGATTCCCGCGATGAAGAACAGCAGGATCTGCACCATGAGGATGCCGAACGTCATTAGTTCCATGTTGAGCCCACGCTGTCCGGGACCGTCCATGGGGCGCTGTTCTGGTTCGATCAGCCCAAGGCTGGAAAGATAGTGGTGGAATTCCATGCGGTCGAGCTCCACGATTTTCTGGAATCGCTCTGGGCCATAATGGACGACTTCGATACCACCCTTTTCCCAGAATCCGCGCCAGTCCGGATCTTGCGTTACGTCATCAATCAGATCCGAGAACCACGCCAGCGCTTTCTTGGGTGTTTCTTTTTTTACAGCGAATCCGCGCCACATAATCTCGTGCTCGAGCCGGGGAAGACCAAGTTCGGTGAAGGTGGGAGCGTCCGGGAATTGTGGAAGCCGTTTCTCTGCGGAGATCGCTGCGATTTTCAGGTCTGGATTGCCACCGATATCGCGGGGATTGCCCACGTAGCAAACTCCCTGTCCGCCCAGCAATGCTGTCTTGGCGGCGCCGCCGCTCTTGAAGGGGATCCATTTGCACTGAATGCCGCTGCGTTCCCAGAGCTTCATCGCCATGATGTGATCGAGTCCACCGGTATCGGGACCGAGCCATATCTGTTCGCCGGGACGCGATTTGGCGTCCTCGACGATATCTTCCCAGGTATTGATATCGGCCTTGTTGTTGGTAATCACGCATTCGGGATCGGCCATGAGCATGGCAAACCAGTTGAGATCATCTGAATTCACGGCTGCGTCTGCGCCGACAAGGAACGATATATTGGATTTGGTTCCCGCGAAAATGGTGTAGCCGTCGGCAGGCGCTTGCAGAACGCTCTGCATACCCACAACGCCGCCGGCACCGGGGCGATTTTCCACCACAAAGGTGGCGTCTGTGTATTTGGCGGCAACATCAGTGAACTTTCGTGCCGTAATGTCGATCAATCCGCCAGGGGCTGTATAGACGACGATCTTGATCGGTTTGTTCGGAAAGGCGTTGTCGCTCGATTTGGCGCAGGAAAACATGATGGCGACGAGGATGACGACGGTGAGAATTCTGGTCGCTTTTACCATTTGTGTTGCCCTATCCTCCAAGTTTTTCGTAGGTCAGTCCGTGGCGCAGGCCCCGATCGCTCACCACCAGGCCTTCAACGTTGAATCGTTTCATGATAGCTTCGAGGATCAATGCGCCAGCGAGGATCACATCCGCGCGCTTGGGTTGCAGCCCAGTGATGGTCTTGCGTTGTTCGATCGTCTTAGAGGTGTAGCTCTCGATCTGCTGTTGCACCTCTTTCAGGCTGATGACGCTCCCCTGCACGATGTCAGGATTGAACTTCTCCATCTTGTGCATCACTGCGCAAAGGCTTGTCACTGTTCCTCCGATGCCCACCAGACGGGTGATGTTTCCCTTAACCTCGTTCTTGTCGAAAAAGCTCTCGATGTAGGTTCTGGCGCGTAGCAGCTCGTCGGCTGCGACCGGGTCGGATATCAGGATGTTTTCGGTGATCAGCACCGCGCCGATATCAAGGCTGAATCGCTTCTTGATGTCGTCGCCGTGACCAAAGATGAATTCGGTGCTGCCGCCGCCGGTATCGATGATGAGAACATCTTCATTGCCGACGCCAACGCCCGATACAACCGCCAGATATGAAAGCCGCGCTTCTTCTTCGCCCGGCAAGACATTGATAATCAGCCCGAGTTCGTTGCGTGCGCGTTCGGTGAAATCTCGAGCGTTTTTCGCGGTACGCAGGCACATGGTGCCTACGGCGGTGAAGTTATCGATATCGTATTTGTCTTTGGCGAGCTGCATGAACTCGCGCAGCGCTTCGATGTTGCGATCCATGGCTTCGTCGGAGAGCATACCGGTGCGGGTCATGCCGTCTCCGAGGCGTGAGATGTTGTTGGTATCGTGCAGGACGTTGACGCCCTGGTCTGTCTTTTCGGCTGCGTGGAATTTGATGGAATTAGTTCCGATGTCCAGTATTGCGATGCGTTTCATGACTCTCCCCCTATCATGTGCGATCAGATCATTCCTGCCGCTTTTTTCATTGCCTGGATGTAGTTGATGTTCTGCATCCCGGGTTTCTTGAAGCGTTCGGCCAGCTTGCGAACCAGCTCGATGTCCTCGTGTTCGAAGGCGATCGTCTGGATGGGCTGCTGGTTAAACGTAACTTCCGCGAATTCGCAGATCACCTTGTCGATAATGAAAATATTGCGTGTTTTGGTGACTTCCACCGTGGTCAGGTCGGGCAGGTTCCCGACGATTCCGCTCATGAATTCGTTGTATTCGTATTCGTCTTTATCGAGCCAGGGAATCGGGAAGCCGAATGCTTTGAAGATAAGCGCGAGTTGGTTGATGTCTACCGGGAAACCGTTCTTTCCAAGCACCGTCCATTGTTCGATACCGTCCGGGCTGCGCCGGAGCATGGTCTTCATATCGACTTTCTCGAAGCGGATTTTGATGTTGTCGTCACTCTTCCGTGAGAGGATATAGGTCTCTTCGCTTGCCTTGACGCCAGCGCTTTCGAATTGCTCGAATTCCTTCATGTATCCTTGAAGGTCATTGCCGAATGTTCTCCATTCCCAACGAGGTATAATCTTCATCTTGGGTCCTCCATAAAATATCTATCTCGTGAATATTCAAATATGAAATTCATTTATCAATTACCTGTAGATGATTTTGTCGTCAACTTTTTTCGGCGTGGTTCTGTACGAACATACGAAAGTGGCCGAATGCCCAGTCTTAAGCGCTTTGTGGAATCTCGTATCGTTTGTTGCGGTAAAATAATGAATGCTTACCGGCAGTTCGAGGTATATATTAATTTCATTAGACAGAATCGTCGGTACGAATTTTCTGGCTACAATCATTAAGAAGGAGAATCTATGGACACCAGAAAACTGGGTTTCAATACGAAGCAAATTCACGCGGGACACTTTCCCGATCAATATCTCAGCGTTTCCATCCCCATCTATCAGACATCGACGTTTGCATTCAAGAACGCCGATCATGGTGCGGCTTGTTTTGCCGGTGAGGACGATGGCTTTATCTACACACGCCTCGGCAATCCTACCACTAAAGCGCTCGAAGATGCGGTAGCACAGCTCGAAGGCGGCTTCGGCGGAATCGCGACAGCCTCAGGCATGGGTGCAGTCACCACCGTTTATATGAACTACCTCTCCCAAGGCGCGCACATCGTATGCTCGGAGGCGGTTTACGGTCCGTCACGCGGTGTACTGGAGAAATACTTCAAGCGTTTTGGCGTCGAAGCGGATTTTGTGGATACCTCGGATATCGAGGAGATCAAGAACGCGATCAAGCCAAACACCAAGTTGCTCTATATCGAAACCCCCGCAAATCCGACCATCGTTATCAGCGACATTCAGGCCTGTGCCAATCTCGCGCATGCCAACGGTTTCCCTCTTGTCGTCGATAACACCTTCTGCAGCCCGTACCTTCAGCGTCCGTTCGAACTCGGGGCAGACGTTGTTCTCCACTCCATGACCAAGTTCATCAACGGCCATGCCGATATCGTGGGAGGAATCATTATCGCGAAGACGGAAGAAGATTATCGCTCGCTTTATTCTACGATGGCGACCATGGGCCCGAACATCGATCCGCATCAGGCATACCTCGCCTATCGCGGTCTGAAGACCCTCTCCATCCGCGTCGAACGCGGTCAGGAAAACGCCATGAAAGTCGCCCGTTACCTCGAGGATCACCCGAAAGTGGCTTGGATTCGCTACCCGGGACTCGAGTCACATCCGCAGCACGAATTGGCGAAGAAGCAGATGAAGGGTTTCGGCGCGATGATATCCTTTGGACTCAAGGGTGGACTCGACGCAGGAAAGACACTCATGGACAACGTCCATCTGGCTACGCTCGCCGTGTCACTTGGCGGTGTCGAAACACTGATCCAGCATCCGGCTTCCATGACCCACTCCCGCGTGTCTCCCGAAGGCCGTATCAAAGCCGGTATCTCCGATGAGCTGGTACGCCTCTCCGTCGGTATCGAGGATATCGAGGACATTATCTCCGATCTCGATAACGCACTCGCAAAGATCAACTGATAGATAGAAGTTATACATTTTGGGACAGGCCGCTGCGTCTGTCCCTTTTTCTATCCTGGGTACGCAGAGCTCCTGTAGGTTTTGCACAAAATCTGGAATCTTCAAGCGACTGCATCTCTCTTTTCTCTCCTTGGATCGCCAAGCCCTAGCTTGGCATCTCTTTTTTCCCTCGATACGGCAATCAACGACGCATCCACTATTGCTTCGTAGCGCTCACCAGGCAGAAGAAATGCGCTCAAAGATCGGGTGGGTGGGGCGTCCTTGTGATTGGAAGGGAATTTGCCCAATCTTGAATCATATCTTTTACCCGCACGCGATCGGAGCATTATAGACATCTTGCATTGCCATACCTTATAGCTCCTTCTTCCGCTTGCGGGAGAAGGCGGGGGATGAGGGTTAATTCCTGCAAATTCCATTACAAACATAAGGCGGGACCGCAGACCGAGCGCATTTCTGACAGTAGTGGATAAATTCGATTGGTGTATTGTCGGGAAGGATTGGAAACGAGTTTTGATAAAATGAAATACCCTCTAATCGGGCGACTAGAGGGTATTCGCTAGGAGGGCATTTTATGTAGGGTGTGAGAACTCTAAACTTTACCGCTCATAACATCATTTTCATTGCATTTGCACATTTTGACGAATTCGTACCGGGGTTGCCAGCTCTCGCTTTTGGATTTTCTTGCCCGAATCAGTTTCACTTGCTTCACTTCAGTGTTGCAAACGGGGCAAATCACTTTACCTTCGGTCGAGATCTCATGTGCCAATTTCGCTGCAAAAGCTCTACCTTTAGCCATTTTTCCTCCGCATCAACATAGATAATCTCACCTATGCAGATTAGGTTGTCAAGTATTTTTTTATTTTTTCATTACACACGTTCGAGGTAGTCACCTGAACGCGTATCAATCTTCACTTTGTCACCGATTTCGATGAAAAACGGGACCGTTATCTTCAGTCCAGTCTGCGTAGTAGCTCCCTTGCCACCACCGGATGCTGTATTGCCTTTTACGTTCGGTTCGCAGTCGGCAATTTCCATCTCGACGGTTATCGGAAGCTCGATACCGATGATCTTGCCGGTCGGGTCGATGCGCATCCAAACCTCAATATTCTCGGTCATGTAAAGAGCCAGATCGCCAATAACCTCTTCCGGCACAGACATCTGTTCGAAGGTGTCGTTATCCATAAACACATAGAAGCTGCCATCAAAATACAGATACTGCTTCTTCTGCTTCTCGATACGAACTTCGACAAACTTGTCGCTGGAACGGAAGGTGTTTTCAATGACCTGTCCCGTCATCACGTCTTTCAGTTTCGAACGTACGAAAGCGGCGCCTTTACCCGGTTTCACGTGGAGGAATTCCACTACTTCCCAGAGTTTATCTCGCCAGTTTATCACCATTCCGTTTCGGAGATCATTCATTCCAGCCATTTACAAGCTCCTTGCATTTTCATGTGAAAGTCAAAATTATGATACAGGAAAATATGGCAAGGAAAAAAATTGCCCGTAATTCAATCGGTTGCTAATATGGCATCCATTATAGAAACGAGGTATATATGCGTATCGATCAACTGCTTAACACGCTGTGCCTGATGAAAACGCGCAGTATGGCGAAGAACGCCTGCGATAAGGGGCTTGTCAAAATCAATGGTAAACCAGCCAAGGCAAGCGCGAATGTCAGCGCTGGAGATGAAATCGAATACTCCGTCTTCGGATGGTATTCCAAGCTTAAGCTCGACACGATGCCTGTGGGAAACGTCTCGAAAAAGACTGCCCCCGAATTCTACACGATGGTCGAGCGATTCAAAGAGGGCGAGGAATAAGAAGCTACAGGATATCCTACTATTTTGTGATACTGCTCATGAAGTCAGCTAGCTGAGTTGTCTGCTTTTTTGCCGAGATGCTCGATGTATCCCCATTGTTTCGGATGGGCGTACCGTTCTCCCAGCTCTGATAAAGTCTTTTGATCTCCTGCTTGAACGCATTAATATCTACATAATCGATCATTATACCCGCATGGAAATCTCTGAGCACCGCTGCAGCTTCACCTGTCGTATCTCCCAGGGAAACAACTGGCGTGCCCGAGCCGATGTACTCGAACAGCTTGGTCGTCAGCATCCCTTTACTGCCCGGATACTGATTGATCAGCAACAGCAGCGCTTCCGCGTCCACAATCTGCTCTACAGCCTTTTCGTGAGACATCTGCGGTAGATAGCGGACGAAATCTTGCTTGAAAAGTGTTTCCTGCTCCGGCCATGTACCCACAAAGACCATCTCGAGTTTGTCCAGCCCCTCATCGCGTAGCTCCTGCAATGCACGAATTGCAATCGAAATGTCCTGACCTTGCGTCACCTTGCCGATATACTTCACCCGGAATTTATCTTGCCGCTGATATGTCGCATGCCGAAAATCTTCGGAATCGTACCCGTTATAAAGTACCTGCTTGTTTCCCTTTGGGAGCTCTTCCGCGATGAACTTCGTGATGATCAGATTCAGGTCGGCAGACGCGATTACCCGTTTCTCCATGCGTCGGTTGATCCAGCGAATGATCGGGTTTTGCTTTTGCTGTTGAAGGTAGAAAACCTTTGTCCAGGGATCGCGGAAATCGGCAAGCCATGGTACTCCGAATCGCCTTCTCAGCTTCATGCCTACAAGATGTGTTGAATGTGGCGGCGCACTGGTCACGACGCAGTCGTAAGGCTTAGTGCGAAGCTCCTGCAACGCGGCTTTATACAGGTAGGGATTCCACATGATACGCATATCGGGTGCTACCAGGTGGAGGCGCAACTGGAAAGCCAGCTTCTTCAGCGGCGAATCCGTCTTGCCGGTGCTGAAATCACCATAGGGGATAGTCGCCTTTTTCCCGGCGAACATGCGAAATAGTCCTTTGTAGGACGGCGTGTGCGTGCGAATGATTTCGATCTCGGAGGGGATTGTCGCAAGCAGGCTATCGTCGATCACCGGATAATCGCCGTTCTGAGTCGTGATGACCGTCGGTAGCCAGCCGTTTTCGGGAAGGTAACGCAGGAAGCGCACCCATCGCTGCACACCTGCACCGCCGCAGGGTGGAAAATAGTAGGTCAGCAGCAGGCATCGCTTCACAATAGCTTCTCCAATTCGTCAACAAACGGCTCCCAGTCGTACTTCGCCTTCTCCTTTCGGATGGTCTCAGCGAACTTCTCGCCGTCGTTGTTATCGTAAAATCTCCTCACGGCTCCGGCAATAGCTTCAGGATTATCTGGCTGCACCAGGTAGCCGTTCTCTCCATTGTGAATAACCTCGGAGAGTCCGCCTACATCGGTTGCGATAACCGGTTTGTCGAAAGCAAAGGCAAGCTGTGTGATACCGCTCTGTGTGGCACTGCGATAAGGAAGAACCACCACGTCCGAGGCGTTGAAGAAGAGAGGTACCTCTTCGTTGCGGATAAACCGGTTGTGGAACTGCACCCGCTTGCCTAGATTCGCTACTTTCTCCTCGTACACAGCCGCATCGCCATAGACTTCTCCCGCGATAAGCAGCATGCAATCCGGTAGATGCTTCATCGCGTCCAGGAGGATGTCGAGCCCCTTATAGTGCTTGATGTAGCCGAAGAAGAGGAGCACTTTCTCATTCTTCAGGCCGAAATACTCACGAGCTTTATCCTGCGGGATATTCTCCGCGTAAAAATCATAGTTGGGATGAAAGAGCGGTATAATCCGTTTGGGTGGAAACTTGGGAAGCACCTTCGCGGCTGATTTCTGAACCGTGTCGGACATAGTGATGAGATAATCGGCTTTTCCCAGCGCGAGCCGGGTCAGGAGATTGCCGGCGATCCACTTCTCGTGGAAGTCGATATTGTCGATGACGAATATGATTCTTGTTCCGGTCAATCTGCGCACGATCCAGGCATAGAGCGGCGCGAAGAAGGGGATCCAGTATTTCATGATCAACACGTCGGGGTTCCAGCGCTTGATCTTTCGTACAGCACCGCACCAGGTCAGCGGATTGTAGGGTGTGACTACCGCCTCGATATCCAACTCGATGCGCTTCTCGCTGTGATCGATCTGCTCCTTGCCGGGAAACAGCAGCTTGGGATATTGCCGATGAAACGAGAAGGTTTTTATTATATGGCCGCGCTTTTGAAGCCGTTCGGCCAGGATGGCGATGAATTGCGCGATTCCACCCCGGATCGGGTGGGCTGGACCTAAAAATCCGATGCGCATGGGATTAGAGTGCCTTTACCCCAACCTTCTCCCGTATATGGGCGCGGGAGCTGAGAGGTCTTGACTACGAGTTTTTGTGGATTATCTTGCTTCTCTTTCTCGCAACATGTAACTCGTAACTCGTAACTCATTACTTAATCTTCCACCTTCTCATACGGGCCGGTTTTAACCAGCACCTTATCCAGGAAATCATCCAGTTCGATGTCGGGACGTTTGGCAAGGATTCCGTTAAGGATATCCAGGATTTTAGGGAATGCGGAAGTGAAGACAAACAGTGTGTCCCTGCCGTTTTTCTCGTATGTAAACCTGATCAGGCGTTGCTTCGAGGTGACGAACTCCATTTTCTTGAGCGCGCTCCACGGAATCACGACTTTTCCTCGACCTATATAGCCGAATCGGATGTCCTCCTTCGTAAGCCGCACCGTATTGATGCTGAACAAGTTCTTGATGATGGTATTGATTGCCAGAAAGATCACTGCAAACGGCACAATCTTGTAAAACATGCTGGTTTCTGCACTGATTTTATTAATCGCCACCCAGATCGCGTATAGCATTGCCGCGACAGCGAAAAACAGAACCAGCCAGCGTACGAACTGGTTGAAGCGAAAGACTTTCTGTTCTGGCATCATTTCACTCCTTTGTATTTCTTCAGTTCAGTTACACAAGAAATCGGTACTTCGAAATCCATCAGGACTTTATAATCATCCGTAAAGCCATGGAAGTCGCTCCCACCGGTACAGAGCAGATCATGCTTACCCACGAGTCGCATATAGTCTGTGCAGCCTTCCTGTCCGGGGTAATAAATTTCGACGCCCTGGATACCTGCTTTAATCATCGCTTTGATGTTGGTGATACCGCCGGAATAGATTGGATGAGCCATGACAGAGATGCCATCCGCACGCTTGATGATCGCGATGGCTTCTTCGGGCGTGACGCTCTGCTTGGGCAGGTTTGCCGGGCAGTTGTCGCCGATATAGTTGTCGAAAGCGTCTTGCTGCGTCTTACAATAACCTTTTTCCACGATCGCGCGTGCGATATGTGGCCTACCGATGACATCTTTGGTTCCGCTGATTTCGAAGAGTCTGTCCATCTCGAGTTCGATATCGAAGTGCTCCTTGAGCAGCGCCAGTATCTTTTTCGCGCGGTAAACACGTTCGTTGCGAATAAAATCGAGCAGCTCGAGCAGTTCTTTATTTTGTTCTACGTAGTAGCCCAGGATGTGGAGGTCTCGTCCCTGGAAGAGAGTGCTGATTTCCACACCGGGAATCAGCTCGATGCCGTGCTCCCTGGCGGCTTTCATGGCCGGCTTGAAGGCATCGATGTTATCGTGATCGGTGATCGCGAGAATATCGAATCCCTGCTCGGCGTATAGTTTCACCAGTTCTTCCGGATGCAATTTACCATCCGAATAGCTGGTGTGTGTATGTAAATCGATTTTCATAATTCCACCTGATTTTCAATTGGAATAGGTTATCGAATGAAGCGATTCGGGTCAAGGGAAATATCTTTTACAACGATGCGTCATGAATTCACATCAGCTTTGTTGAATCATCGTTTCAGAACGTTATCTCCCGGATATCCAACGAGGATACAAGATGTGCCTGCTCAAATTTTCATTGACCTGATTATCCCGCACTCTGTATTCGTTCATGTGACAGAATAATATGATGAGACGAGGAAAATATGACCGGTATCGAACGACTACACGAAACCATGAACCGATTCTACAAAAGCAAATACGCATACATTCTCTTTGGCGTAGCCATTGCGCTTATCCTGATTATCAGGTTTTTCCCTGTGGCGTTTCAAGGTTACGTGCCGCAAGCGCAGGACACTCAGCAGTGGCGGTACACCGCGCAACCGATGATGGATTACAACGAAACGCATAAGGACAAGGCACTCTGGAATCCCAACGTCTTTTCGGGAATGCCGGGCTATCTGATCCATCTTCCGGCGAAGTTCCCCTTCATCGACACCATACGCGACATCCTGGGGCATATCATCAGTTGGCGCGTTCTCATGATGATCGCAGGGGGGATCGGTGTCTATCTGCTCTTGATCATGCTCGGATTCGAACCGATCATCGCGTTTACGGGCGGTATCGCCTTTGCGCTGTCGTCGCACTTCCTCGGGCTTCTGGATATCGGACACAACACCAAGTTCCGCGCGGCCATGTTCGTTCCGTGGATCTTCCTCACCCTCGAATACATGCGCCGTCACCGCAGCGTGCTCTCGCTGGGGCTTCTGATGGTGATGCTGATCGGTCAGTTACGTGAAAACCATCCGCAGGTCGTCTACTACACCTGGATGATGATCGGTGTTTTCTGGGTTCTGCACCTGATCTGGTCGATCCGTGACAAGAACCTCAAACCGTTCCTCATCTTCTCGGGCATGCTGCTCTTTGCGGCGATCGTTTCGATCTCAGCGGTCATGAATCCCTACCTTTCGACCCGGGAATACTCTGATTACTCCATTCGCGGAAAAGAAGGCCTCTCCACCGACTACGCCCAAAGCTGGTCGTTCCATCCCGCCGAGATGCTTTCGTTCTTCATCCCGAAATTCTTCGGCGGCGTTTCGCCTTACTACTGGGGCTGGATGCCTTCCACCCAGACTTCGCTCTACATGGGAACCATCATCCTCATCCTGGCGATTATCGCCATCGTAACACGTCGTGACCGGCTTACCTGGATCTTGATCTCGGTTTCGGCGATGTCTCTAATGGTCTCGTTCGGGCGTCATTTCGGGCTGCTTTCACGACTCATGCTGGATTATCTCCCCTACTTCAATAAATTCCGCGTACCTGCCATGATCCTGATTCTGCTGGAGTTCTGCATCGTGGTGCTGGCTGCGAAGGGACTCAAGATCATACTGGAGATGCGCGAGAAAGACAGCAAACGCTTCCGCAAGAACATCCTGCGCGCGTTGATCGCCACTGCCGGATTGATGATCATCTTTTTCCTTATGAAGGGCTCGTTTGCGAAGATGAACCTCGCAAGCGCATATGAATTATCTCGATACAGCGCCGATCAGCTCAAGAGCATCCGGCAGACCCGCCTCGATATGCTTATGTCGAGTGGCCTGACATCCTTCCTGTTCGCCATCGCATTCCTTGGTGCAACCTGGATCATGCTGGGCAAAAAGTTGGGTAAGTATTCCTATCTGTGGTTGATCGCGATCCTGGTGGTTCTAGACCTACTCATCGCTAATGCGGAGTTCCTGCAGAAGAAATCGAAAGACAACCCCAATGGTCTCATCACCAAGGAAAAAACTGTTGCTAAGCTGGAGAAAACAGCAGCCGACGAATTTCTCCTGAATGACCCGGAAGTATTCCGTATATACCCCCTCGGAGCCGGATTCAGCGATAACCGCTGGACGGCTTATCATCAATCCATCGGTGGATACCATCCCTCCAAGCTGAGCCGATATCGTGATGTGATCGAGCAGAGTCTGAATGTGGAGATTCACAGCGGTATTCCTATTAACTGGAACATCGTCAACATGCTCAACACCAAGTATTTACTTTTTAATAACCGTCTGCCGCTGGACAATCTCGAATATGCCTACTATGATCAAGCCGACAAGATGATGGTTTACAAGAACAAAGATTATCTTCCGCGCGCGTGGTTTGCCGATTCGCTCGAGGTCATTTCTACACCCGATCAGATTATCCGCAGGTTGAACGATCCCACCTGGGACCCAGCGCATATCGCTATCGTGGAATCAACTATCCAGGGCATGCAAAAGCCGGATAGTGCGTCGGTGGTGCTCACCGATTATCAGCTTCAGTCTATGACCATGCAAGTGAAGACCGAAAAACCGGCGTTCCTGGTGATCAGCGAAATTTACTATCCTGCCGGATGGAAAGCGTGGATCGACGGCCAACCAGTAGAAATCCACCCTGCCGACTACATTCTGCGCGGTATCGAAGTTCCCGCAGGTGAGCACACTATCGAAATGAAGTTCGACCCCGATGTCTATCATATCAGTAAGACCATCAGCCTGATCGGACTGCTCCTGGCTACTGGCATTACGTTGCTGGGTATTTTTCTGTTTTACAGAAAAAACTACGGCGGCAAGACCGAATTTGTGATAAAGGATGAATCATGACAGATGAAAAATTAGCACCCGGGTTGTACGTGGTCGCGGTTCCTATCGGAAACCGGGACGACATCACGCTCAGGGCATTGAAGGTTCTCCAGGCAGCCGACGCGGTTATCTGCGAGGAATATAAATCGGGAAGCCGCACACTGAGCCAGTACGACATCAAGAAGCCGCTGGTTCCGCTGAACGAGCATAACGAACGCAGCGCCACCGTGGACCTCGTGGAGCGACTGCAAAACCGCAACGAAGCGCTGGCTCTCATCAGCGACGCCGGAACACCGCTGTTCGAAGATCCAGGCACCCGGCTCGTCTGGGAGTGTCATCTGAACAACATCCCGGTCTTTCCGGTTCCGGGCGCGTCATCTCTCACGACTGCGCTCATGGCTTGTGGTGTAAATACGAAGCGGTTCCAGTATTACGGATTCCTGCCTGCAAAACGCGAAGAGCGCATTGATGAGCTGAAAAAATTGCGTGCTCGCACCAGCGAGACCTTGATTTTTCTCGATACGCCATACCGTCTTAAGCAACTGCTTCGCGATATGGCGACTGTTCTTGGAGAAGAGCGAGAAGCGATGATAGCCTGGAAGCTGACATATCCGGAAGAAAAGATACTTTGGGGTCACCTGTCTGAATTACAGGTTATTGCCGAAGGGCTACCCAAAGGCGAGTTTGTACTGATCCTCAAGAAGATGCGTCGCAGCAGGAAACAGTCGTGACCGAATGGCGCTTTCTTCACCGGGGTGATTTCATCCGCATCGAAGTAAGCGTCAAACCAGGCAAACGATCCTACCGCCCGGCGATAGAACAGCAGATCGAGCGAGAGTGGGAGAAAGCCACGGCGGCGAATCCTGGCCTCTACAACGGGATCGCCTTCAGTCTGCTCGCATGCAGCGTTGAGGGCGGCACGCTTCATCTCACGTTGCATGAGACCGACTACAAATCATTTATCGGCACCAACGCCACCCATGCACAGGAACTCACCGATCCCAACGACCGCGCCGATATCATGGCCGCGTGCTGCGTCTGCGTTACCAGCGATAACAAGATCATTCTCGGCAAGCGTAGCGCGCAGCAAGCACAAGGGGCAGGACTATGGCACGTGATCGGCGGCAATATGGATATCATCGACCCCTACCAGCTCATGAGGCGCGAGATTGTGGAAGAAACCGGTATCGACGACGACCACATCCTTTCGATCCGATGCGTCACGCTGGGCGTATGCAACCGAGGTAAAAAGCCGGAGCTGATCTTCCAGGCACGGCTCGATTGCGATGAGCAGTGCGTCCGAACCCGGCTTTCACATGCCTTTGACGCCGATGAACACACAGAAATTCGTTTTGTACCCGTGCAAGATCTGAAGCGCTTCATCGAAGAAAACATGATGGTACCTGTTGGTAGAGCTGCGATTGAGGAGTATCTGAGGAGGCCCCAATGAAACGAGCCCTGTTTTTCATCCTGCTCTCAATCACGCTCCTGTACGCTCTTGACATTGCTGAAGACACGACATGGGGTCCAGAGGATAACCCGTATATCTTCGATGAGAACGTCAATGTGCTCGAAGGCGCTACGTTAACCATTCTCCCAGGATGCGAAATCCTGATGAAAGCTATGCCCTCCGGAGCCAGCGGACTTTTCTATGTCACGGACAGCGGAGAAGCCCATGCGAAGATCTTTCATGTATATGGAAAAATCGTCGCGATCGGAACCGAAGACGAGCCGATCACATTCACCCGCAATCCAGATACGGAAGGCTTTGCCTGGGGCGGTATCTTTGTTGACGAAACGGCGGATACCCCGGTTTTCGAATACTGCGAACTAATGGGCGTGTATCGCAATGTGTTCACCGACGGATCAAAAACGGTTGGCGGTATTTGCGTACGTGGCTGCGATTTCCGGATCAAATACTGCACTTTCACGAACTGCAAAGCTGGCATCACGTATCAGAACCTGCCGTGCGATGTAATGATCTACGGCAACACATTCACAAAGACGGAGCCGGGGCAATACGCCACCGATATTTACTATGATGCCATCAATGGCTACTCCGATTGGGAATATAGTTCATCCCCGCAAATCATTATTGCAAGAAATCGTCTTATCAATATCACGAGAAGCTATAACGAAATATATCATGGAGGTGGCGGGATAAAATTATGGATATTCAATTATCATTATAACTCTCCAGATTCCGATGATAATTTCGAAGATGAAGCTAACAACGAGAGAAATCAGTCGATGACGTGTGTATATGGAGGAAAGTACATTATAAATGGCATAAGTGGAGGTGGAGGCGAAATCGATAATATGAGTTATTTCAGGAAAACATACGTATCATACCCACTGGAAGGCTTCCCGGGTGGTACCGTTAGCTCAGGCTTTCATGTCATTTCAGATAATATCTTTATTGGTAATGTCGCTATTGGTGATTATGCTGCCGATTCGACGGTTGTATGCAATAATGTGGTGTGCAGACCGGATGAATATTATGAGTTCTTCATGCCGGACAATCCAAGTAGTATATTCAACAACACATTCACAGGATACCTGAGTATTTATCCAACCATTGCAACTTGCACGATGTTTAATAATACCTTGCAGACAGGTTTTTATTGCTGCCTGGCATCTTGCGATCACGAATTCAATGTGATGAATAATATCCTGTGCGCTGGCGATGAAATCATCCCCGCAGGCAGTCCAACAACAATATTTAGCTACAATTTCATGAACCACCCGTTACCTGATTATGTCACCGACGGCGGCGGCAACATCATCGGGGATGATCCGATGTTCGCCGATACGCTGAACGGGGACTACAGTCTGGCAGAGGGTAGCCCGTGCATCGATGCCGGTATGCCGGATGGGGATTACCCGCCCACGGACATCCTGGGTAACGTCCGTGTGTGGGACGGCGACGGTGACGGAACCGCAACCATCGATATCGGCGCATTCGAGTACGGTGCGCCGTTCTGGGGTGGCATCGAGGGCTATGTGTACGAAGAGGACGGTGAAACACCGCTGGATATCGCCAAAATCACCGTCGATGGTGTGCAGTTCCCCGAGTGGAGCGACAGCACCGGTTGGTTCCGCATTCTGACCGGGCCCGGTACCTTCACCCTCAATGTGGAACGCATGTATTACGAGGGCCAGCAGGTCAGCGGCATCGTGGTGGAGCAGGGCGCGGCAACCTACCGCGAAATCACCATGCAAAGCCTTGACGCGCACGACTACGACAACCTCATCCAGCAATACACCATCACTATGGAGCAGAACTCGCCCAACCCGTTCAATCCTACCACGACGATCTCGTACTCGATCCCAAAGGATGACAAGGTCGAGTTGAAGGTGTACAACATCAAAGGGCAGTTGGTAAAAACGCTGGTCAACGACCACCTCGAAGCCGGATCGCACAAGGCCGTATGGAATGGCGACAACCAATCCGGCAAGAACGTGTCGTCGGGCATCTATCTGTACCGGCTGGAAGCCGGAGGAAGGGCTATCGCACGGAAGATGCTATTGCTGAAGTAGGCTTCTTGCTCAGGTACGATTTCGCATGATATCACCGCATTTTTTACCGCGCGCAAGGAACTTTGATTGACACAATGAAGCCCCTGAAGATTTTTGCAAGAAATTAGCTAAAAGGCGGTAACACCATGATCTATATAGATGGACGCTCATTGAAATTGGACGAGATTCGGCGTGTCGCGCGGGAAGGAGAGCAGGTCGCGCTGACGGAAGAAGCGAAACAGCGCGTACTCCATTGCCGCGAGGAAGTCGATCGCATCATCCGCGATAAAAAAGTCGTGTACGGCATCAACACCGGGTTCGGCGCACTCAAGGACAAGCGTATCCCTGCGGATAAGCTTCGTCAGTTGCAACGTAACCTGATTATCAGCCATTCCACAGGCGTTGGCAAATACCTGCCGGTGGAAGTCGTACGTGCCATGATGCTGCTGCGTGCCAATTCGCTCTCGAGCGGTTTCTCCGGTATCCGGCTGAACACGCTGCAAACGCTTCTCGACATGCTCAACAAGGGTGTTCATCCTGCGGTCCCCGAGCAGGGATCCGTCGGAGCCAGTGGTGACCTCGCGCCGCTTTCGCACATCGCGCTGGTTTTATCTTGCGATGAAGACGACGACTGCGACGATTGCAGCGGTCGCGTGATCGTGGAAGAGAATCGCCATCGCGACGACTTCCGTGTGCGTACCATTCCTGGTAGTGAAGCCATGCGCAACGCCGGTATCGAACGGGTCGTTCTGGACGCGAAAGAAGGTCTGGCGCTCAACAACGGAACCAACATGATGACCGCGATTGCGGTACTCGCTGTCTGCGATGCTCGTACGCTGCTTGATAATGCTGTGAAGGTCTTTACGGCTTCTCTGGAAGCGCTTCGCGGTGTTTCTGACGCGTTCCATCCGCGCATTCACGAGCTGCGCCGCCAGAAAGGGCAACAGCTTATCGCCCAGCAGGTTCGAGAATACTATAGCGGTAGCAAGCTGATCGATTCGCGTCAGGGCGAGGTGCAGGACAGCTATTCGCTTCGTTGCTTCCCGCAGGTCGTGGGCCCGATCAAGGCCAGTATCGATCTCGCAGCGCCGATCATCGAACGTGAAGCCAATGCTGTTACCGATAATCCACTCATTATCCCGGACGCTGAGGATGGCAAGACTTTCCTGTCCGGTGGTAATTTCCACGGTGAGCCGATCGCGCTTGCCAGCGACTTCATGAAGATTGCCATGGCGGAGCTGGGCAATATCTCCGAGCGGCGTATCTTCAAGCTTACCTCGCAATATATCAGTCATGGGCTTCCCAGCATGCTCACCAGCGATCCCGGATTGCAGAGCGGCGTGATGATCCTGCAATACACGGCGGCAGCGCTTGCTTCAGAAAACAAAGTGCTCGCGCATCCGGCTTGCGTCGATTCGATTCCTACCAGCGAAGATATGGAAGACCACGTTTCCATGGGCCCGATCTCGGCACGCCAGTTCCGGGAAATCCTCGAGAATGTGAAACGCATCATCGCCATCGAATATATCACCGCCTGCCAAGCGCTGGATATGCGACTCCGCATTGACGATGAATTCAAGGGACAGACAGCCGATGAGCTCTTCGGAAACGAAACCCTGCGTATCTACAAGAAGCTGCGTGAGAAGGGCGTGGAGTTCTGGGAGACAGACAAGGTTGCTTATATCGATATCGAAAAGGCGATCGAATTGCTCGAGAATGAGCTGTAAGATGGCTTTATTTATATAAAGAAACAAGGGCAACCATCACGGTTGCCCTTAATCTTTTCGGGATAGAATTAAGTTATCCCTTTGAGATGATCTGTTCGGCAACTTCTTTCATGTGAGGGAAGAGATCTGCCGGAACCTTCTCTCTGCCCAGCTTTTTAAAGATCATGTACCGGGCGCATCCGCTGCTATCGCCCTTACAGTATCGCTTTTTCATCATTTCTGCAACTGCCGGCATGTTCGTCATTCGATCATGGAAGAACGGGCACTTCGGCAAGCACTCACAATCGGCCATTTGTTGCTCCTTTGCTTGGGTTCTACGAGTTCAAGGTATCTTCGATCTTTTTTATCAAATCCTTCATGTTGAAGGGCTTCTGAATAAATGGTGTATCGGGATCGAGAATGCCGTGATGAACGATGGCGTTGTCAGTATAACCTGACATAAACACGAACTTGAGATTGGGCATGGTCTTGCGCAGCCTATTGATCAGGATTTTTCCACTCATCTCGGGCATCACGACGTCCGTCACGATGATGTCGGGCACAAAGCCTTTCTCTTCAACTTCCAGCAGCGCTTCGCCACCGTTGGCGGATGTCCTGACCTCACAATTCAATTTTTTGAAGGCTCGCTGGATTAAAAATCGCAGGGAGTCGTCGTCTTCGACAATCAATATCTTCTTCTCGCAGAGCGAGATGGTTTTTTCTGATAATGGAGCCTGTTGCGGTTCTTCAGTGCCGGATTTCGAGATGGGCAGGAGTACCTTGAATGTTGTACCCTTATCCTCCTCACTATATACCATGATAGTACCCCCCAACTGCCGAACGATTCCGTAAACGGTTGCAAGGCCCAGTCCGGTTCCTTTGCCCTTTCCTTTCGTGGTAAAGAAAGGTTCGAAGATTTTTCTGCGCGTCTCTTCGTCCATACCTATTCCGTTGTCCGAAATAAGGATCGAGACATACCTTCCTTCATCCACGTTGTAGTGTGTGCAGACGTACTCTTCGTTGACTTCGAAATTCCGAGTCTCGATTGTCAGCTTTCCGCCATGCGGCATGGCGTCCCGGGCATTGACCGCCATGTTGATGATAACCTGTTCGATTTGTCCCGGATCGACTTCCACAAGGTCGAGATCTGGTGTGAGATAGGTTTCGTAATCGATATCCTCGCCGATGAGTCTGCGGAGCATCTTGTTGAGGTTCTCAATCAGCATATTCAGATCGACGATGCGCAATTGCAAGGTTTGCTTGCGGCTGAAAGCGAGGAGCTGTCGAGTGAGTCCGGCTGAACGTTGTCCGGCTTTCACGATTTCGTTCGCGAGTTCGTGAAGAGGATCGTTTTCGTGCATGGTGTCCATCATCAGTTCACCGTAACCGATGATGACGCCCAGCATATTATTGAAATCATGAGCCACACCGCCTGCAAGCTGCCCGATTGCTTCAAGTTTCTGAGATTGACGGAGCTGTTCTTCCAGTGACAGTCGTTCAGTGATATCTTCGACCATCTCGATTGCGGCGACAACATCCCCGCTCTCGTCGCGGATGGGGGATGCGGCGACTCTGAATCTCCTGGTTTTTCCTCCGAAATCGACATCGATGATTGTTTCGGCTGCCTTCCCGGTTCTAAGTGCCATGACGGTTGGGCATTCATCGCATACCTCGTCTTTCGCAGGATTGCGGAAATGACGGAAACACAGAGGATTTCTGGATATATCGACTCCGGGGTACCATTCGCGCATTTGACGATTCATTTCAAGGATGCGCATATCGGGACTTATCATCGTTACGCCAATTCCGATATTCTGAACCATTGCACGGTATTTCTCTACACTCTCTGCAAGCTGTTGCTGGACGATCTTTCGCTCCGTGATATCTTCGAATGTCGAGAATACTCCAATCGGTTTCGTCATGGAATCATCATACTCTGGAACTGCGTGGACATTGATCCATGTGTATTGGGCTGTCTGGGAATTTACCACCCCCATTATACCACTTGCCGATTGCCCGGTTCTAAGGGCGATCATGGCGAAATGCTCATCGCCGGGAAGATCAGATCCATCTTCACGGATTGCTCTCCAGCGTGTATCGATTGACGTTCGGCCTTGCATCTGATCCAGTGTCAGCCCCAATATCTTTTCTGCCGCGGGATTGGCGTGAATGATCTGGCCCTCGCTATTTTGGAAGACGACACCTTGTGCCATTGTCTTATAAAGCCTTTGATACTGTTTCTCGATTTCCTTTTCGCGCTCTTCGAGATCTATCGAGTGAAGTGCGAAAGCGATATCACCAGCTACTTCTCTGATCAGAGATTTCTCGAAATCGTCCATATTGATTTTCGAGTGGAATGCCGCTACCAGCATGCCATAACATCTGTCTCCGTGTCGAAGCTCGATAACGATGGACAAATCACCGCCGTAAAACTCTCTCAATGGGCAGCCATCGCATTGATTTTGTGGATTTATGACTATGATGTCGTCACCCGATTTCTCTATGGTTTCATGGCACGCAGTCCAGATGCCTTCTGAAAGAATATCTTCAACCGAATCGAAATGATCGTTCCAACCACAATGAGCTGCGAGGTAGGGCTTCCCATCTGTATCAGCAAGGGCGATCCAGGCTGCGTTATAGCCTCTATTGTCCACCAGCACATTACAGATTTTCTGGACCAACTGCTTGGGGTCACGCTCTTGCACGATAAGCTGATTCACATTACGAATCGACATCAGCACATGGTTCAGGTGATTCAGCTGCTCATGGATCTCGAACCTTTCCATGGCGTACTTAATGGCTCGCCGAAGGGAGTATTCATCGATTTCGCCTTTGATGTAAAAATCTTGAGCGCCTTCTTGAACCGCTTTCTCTCCGACTTCTTCGTCACGATTACCGGTGAGTACCACGACAGGCGTGAATGGCGAGTTTTTCTTCACAATGTAGAAAGTATCGAGGTTCTGGCTGTCAGGTAGTCCGAGATCGAGTAGAACAACATCCACGGATTCAGTGAGGAGGTATTGGAGGCCGTCTTTCAGGCAGGTCTTATGCTGTATTTGCGCATGCTTGAGGCTTCGCAGCATTTCCTGGATCAGTCTGGCGTCTCCGGGATTGTCCTCAATCAACAAAACCTTTATCTGATCACTTTCCATAGATGCGCCCTCAGGCTTCATTGGGGAGCTTCACAATGGTTAGCCAGAAATCTTCGACCGATTTCACGACTTTCATGAACTGGTCGAGATCGATCGGCTTGGAAATATAGCAATTCGCGTGTAGATTGTACGACTTCAGGATATCTTCTTCAGCGCTGCTGACAGTAAGGATAACGACTGGAATGCGCTTAAGCGAGTCATCCTGTTTGATATCGGCGAGAACCTCTCGGCCATCTTTCTTGGGCAGGTTCAGGTCCAGCAGGATCAAATCTGGTCGTGGAGAATCTGCGTATTCCCCTTCGTGGCGAAGGAATTTCATTGCTTCAACGCCATCGAGGACATGGTAGATGGTGTTTTCAATTTTACTGTCGCGCATTGCCTCTTTTGCGAGCCGTGCATCTCCTTCATTATCTTCCACAAGAAGAATATCGATTGCGTTTCCCATCGAACGTCGCGTCATAGTAGATCCTTTCCCTCATTACGCAGAGGGTAACGTGAAGTGGAAGGTTGATCCTTTGCCGAATTCTGAATCGACCCATATCCGGCCACCATGCCTTTCGACGATGCGCTTGCATAGCGCAAGGCCCAAGCCTGTTCCAGGATACTCCTGCCTTCCATGAAGTCGTTGGAAAATCACGAAGATTCTTTCGAAATACTTATCTTCGATTCCGATACCATTATCGGAAACGGTGAACTCGATTTGATTCTGATTCGATGGGGATTTTAGAGCGTGGATATAAATTCGTGGCGCTTCCCCTCTTTTCTGATAGCGAATTCCATTGCAAATGAGATTTTGGAACAACTGAACGATCTGCGAATAATCGCCGCGCACCGGTGGTAGCTCGTCATTGCTGACCATTGCGCCACTTTCGCGGATGATCATCTGGAGATTGCTGACCGCTTCCCCAAGAGGTTCATGTGTATCGATTGATACGAATTCTCTGCCTCTTGTGGTAACGCGCGAGAAGGACAGGAGATCCTGAATCAGTTTCTGCATGCGGTTTGCGCCGTCGACTGCATAATTGATGAAGTCTTTTGCATCCTGGTCGAGTTGATCCTTGTATCGTTTTTCCAAGAGCTGTGTGTAGCTGGAAACCATCCGAAGAGGTTCTTGAAGATCATGGGAGGCAACATACGCGAATTGTTCAAGCTCCTGATTCGATATCTTCAATGCTTCCATGGTCTTAATCAGCTCGAACTCCGTCTGTTTTCTGCGGGTGATATCTTCGAACAATCCCAATAGAGCGATTATCTCTCGTTTTGCGTTACGGACTGGGCTTTTTATTGTGTGTACCCAATATTCGTTCCCGCCCAAGACGAAAGGTTCTTCGACATCTTTAACCTCACCGCTAAGTAATACTTCCCGATCGTCTGCCCTGTATTTCTCGGCAAGTTCGCTCGGGTAATAGTCAAAATCGTTGTTTCCGACGATTTCTTCCGGTTCCAGGCCAAGAGAGTTAGCATAACCACGGTCGATCATGATGTAGTTCAGATCAGGATCTTTGATGAACATCTTCATGGGAATGCTGTTGATCAGCGCTTTGTTAAATGCCTCGCTTTTTTGCAACGACAATTCGGTGTTTTTAAACTCGGTGATATCCGCAGCAATTTCAAAGCGGACGTAACGTCCGTCAATCCAACGGATTGCCTTGTCGGAGCAACGATACCAGTTCCTCGCGACCATGTTCTGGAATTCCCACACATACGACTTTCCGAAGTATTCACCTAATATCTTGTCGTTGGTGCAGAAGGGGCACGGCGCATCGAGGTTTTGGAGTACCTTGTAGCATTTCTTTCCTATAATGTCTTCTCCCCACGTCTTCCGCGCGCTTGTATTGAAGTAAAGAAGCTCATAGGTTCTTGGATCTGCGACATAGATTACGTCGTCAATACCGTCGAACAATGCCAGCATCTGGTCGTGTTCGCATTTGAGCGTTTCTTCGGCTCTTCTCTGTTCTGTCTGGTCGCGGAAGACGAGAACCACGCCGGAGATGTTTCCTTCCGAGTCACTGATAGGCGCAGCGCTGTCAGCGATAGGTAATTCCTCGCCATTTTTTCGGATCAATAGCGTATGATTTGCCAGGCCTTCCACATGCCCGGACTTGAGCACGAGCGCGACAGGATCTTTCGCCTTTTCTCTGGTCTCCTCGCTGATAATATTGAACACCTCAAGCAACGGTTTCCCGATGGCTTCGTCCTCTTGCCATCCCGTCAAATTTGATGCAGCCTGGTTGATCATAGTGATCGTACGATTGAGGTCTGTGCAGATGATCCCATCGCCAATGCTTCGCAATGTGACATCGAATGTGTGGAGACTGGTCGTTAAATTGGATACTTGAGCTTCAAGTCGAGCATTTTCATGTTGAAGTGTAGTTAAATCGTCGGTGCAACTCTTCATTAGGCCTCCCGATAACGGTTTTCATCACCCCCAGCCCACTATTATAGGATAGTGTAATATTGAAATTATCGTCAATATAAATTTCTCTTTAGCGCTGATTTTCTGACATATTTCTATTAATTATATTGGGTTAATATGTGAGCGTATTCATTATCCTGGAAACAGCCACACACGATATTCGTTTGTTGACGATATCAACGCTATGAAAATACTCGGCACAAATCCGAATAAGGAGTTCTTCGCAGGTGGAAAAACAGATCATGATCTGGCTTGAAGAGAATCTTCCCAAGCTTGAAAAATCACGAATCATGCTGACAGACGAAAAAGAGATACCTTACGGCGTTCAGCTGACGTTTCAAAAAGGTACCGCCTCGTTACCGCTCAACATCTACTGGTCCCAGAAAAAGGGGCTGTCGCTCGTATATGGTGGTAAGAAAGACAATCCTCTGAAAGATGAAGTGAGTCAGATCCTTCACCGTCACGAACAATCGAGCCTGCACGACTGGAAGAGCTGGATCGGATCTGATGAGTCAGGAAAGGGCGATTTCTTTGGGCCGCTGGTTGTGTGTGCGTTCAATGTGGATCAGGAGACGCTCAAGAATCTGCGCGGCTATCCGCTGGACGACTCCAAGCGCATCACCGACAAGAACATCCATCAGATTGCGGAGAAGCTTCTGCAACGATTCAAATACAGGATTGAGATCCTGGCACTGATGCCATCCAAGTACAACGAGCTCTACGAAAACTTCCGCTCACAGGGGAAGAAGCTGAATCAACTTCTGGGCTGGATGCATGCCAGAGTGCTGGCAAACAGCTACAAGCGTTTTCCCACTGAGGGGCTTATCGTGGATAAATTTGCTGACAATCGGGTGCTGAAGGGTGGCCTGAAGGATATATCTAACATTCCGCTTGTCAACGTGGTACGCGCAGAAGCGGACCCTGCTGTGGCGGCGGCATCAATCCTGGCGCGTCACCGGTTTCTGGTCGAAATGGACAATCTTTCCAAGAAATACGGAATGGTGTTTCCCAAGGGTGGCGGTGCACCTGTTGACGTTGCTGCGCGGGAGTTTGACAGGAAATTTGGCCGTTCCGAGCTGAAAAACGTTGCCAAAATACACTTCCGAAATTATGATAAACTCCAGCAACGGACAATAGAAGGAGTAATGGAATGATCGTCGTAACTGGTGGTGCAGGACTTATTGGGAGCGCATTTGTATCGCGTTTGAACGAAGAGGGAATTGCCGATATTCTCATCGTAGACAACCTTGCGGAATCGATCAAGTGGAAGAACCTGGTCAATCTCAGCTACATGGATTATCTGCACAAGATAGATTTCCTTGAGCAGCTTCAAATGGGTGATTTCGATGGAGAAATCGATGCCATCGTCCACATGGGCGCTTGCTCTTCTACAACTGAAACTGACGCAGATTATTTGATGGAAAACAATTACCGTTACACGCGCGTCTTGGCCGAATGGGCCATAGCCAGAAACGTCCGCTTCATCTACGCATCCAGCGCGGCTACGTATGGCGAAGGCGAACACGGTTACAGCGACAACGAAGACATCCTCCAGCTTCTACGTCCACGCAATATGTACGGCTATTCCAAGCATGTCTTCGATCTCTGGGCGATCCGCTCCGGCGCGATTGCGAAGCTTGCGGGACTGAAGTTCTTCAACGTGTTCGGACCCAACGAATACCACAAGGGTTCCATGCGCAGCATGGTGCAGAAGGCGTTCGAGCAGGTTCGCGATACCGGCGGGATCAAGCTGTTCAAGTCATACAGAGACGAGTATCCCGATGGCGGACAGAAGCGCGATTTCGTGTACGTGAAAGACGCGGTGGAATATATGTGGTGGCTGTTGAATCACCCGGACGTGAACGGTATATTCAATATCGGTACCGGCCAGGCAAACACCTGGAACGACCTCGCTAATGCTGTGTTCAAGGCGATGGGGAAAGAGCCCAACATCGAGTATATCGACATGCCAGACCAGCTTCAGGGCGCGTACCAGTATTTCACACAGGCCGAGATGAATAAAATCAAGTCCGCCGGATGCGAAATCGAAACCCATACCCTCGAAGACGCCATTGCCGATTATATCCGCAATTACCTCATGACCGACGATTGGTATCTGTAGTACGAAAAATAGACTCTATTGATGGGGCAATCAACTGTGATTGCCCTTTATTGTTTTGAGGATGAATCTATAGTGAGCAGCAGACACGGTGATCTGCCCCTACCGCTTGTGCAAGATTTCCATGATACTGTATGGCAATCCATTGGATTGCCCTTCTCTTTTCCCCTACCCTTCCAGCTCTTCGTAATACTTTTCGACCTTGATACCGTGGTCGGTTTGCAATTGCTCGAACCACTTATCCCACTTCTCATCGAGAAGCTCTTTTCGGAGCGGCTCTTTGACCTGCGTGAAGGTCAGTTGCGCGCCTTCGATCCGTTGGAGGATCTTGTAGATCACATAGTGGTCGTCCTCGGGAACGGGTGGGACAATATCGCCGGCGTTGAACGGCTTGATAACGTCGTAGGTGTCCTTGAGGAACTCTCTATTCATGGGGGCGGAGATGCCTTTCGTGAAGGATTTGTTCTCTTCCGTGGAATACTTTAGCACAGCGTCGGTGAAATCGAGTCCGGCTTGAACCTCGCGGAAGGCGGCCTTAGCGATTTCGTGATCGGGAACGACAATCTTTTGCAGCTTGAAGATATCGGATCGATGATAGCGATCGGGATTCTGCTTGTAGCGTGCCATGATCTCCTCGTCGCTGATCTGCATTTCTCGGTCTTCGATGAACTGTACCAGCTTAGCGCCGCGAGCTTGCTCCAGCTCAAGCTGATTCATCAGCCAGTGCAGCTTGAATCGCAGTGTGTTATCGATGTGGATATCCCGCGCATACTGCACCTGAAGCTCCTCGCGCGCAATAGCATACGCGGTATCGAGCAGCCAGCCGGGTGCTGCGTCACGCGGATCAACGATGCTGAAGCGATCCTTAAGGATTTGTGCGAATTCCTCCATCCGAATGGTGTTTCCTTCTTCACGGTACCTGACTACGATATGGGCGCGCGTTTCGGGGTCGTTGAGCGTCGCGTCGTCCATGAACTTAACTTCCGTGAGGAAATTGCGGTCGATGATAATGCGTGATGCGAGGTCGTCCTCGAGCTCTTTCATCATATTGCGGTACTTACGGGTGCGGAGTTCGCCATAAACCAGCGGCCAGACCTGTTCGAAATCAGGGTCGTTGCCACGATAAAGGATCTCGTAGAGGTAGCCATCAGCAATAATGTCGCTGTACTGGTCAGCAGCGGTCAGTTTCTCGGCCGCGTCCAGATATTGCGGCGTACCGGGTGAGAAGAGCTTCTGCGGATAGTAGCCGTAAAAGCCATTGTTGCTTTGCAAGGATGGGTCGGCGTATTCATTCAGCACATCGATAAATGGTTTGCCGCTTTCGAGCATCTCTTTCGCCATGCCGATCTGGTTGCGCGAGCCTTCGTTGATACGCGGAACGGCGATGCGGTAGAGCGCAATATAAGGATGTCGCGAGAAGAAAGCCTTCCCTTCTGCGTCGGTTACACCACTTCCTGTGTCAGCGGCATAGCGTGTGAATTCCTGATCCAGGATGGAGCGGAAAGAATAATCCTTTTCCTTCTGGATCTGTTCACGGATTTCGTCCTCGAAAATACCTGTCTTTTGAGCGTATTCGAGTACGGCCTTCTGCACGACCATATTGTCCAGAAGGTTAATCTTTTCATTGAGAGGGAAATCATCCTCGTCGCTCCGGTCGGCATAAGCGAGGAAGTCGATATAGGTTATTTCCTGGTCTCCGACTCGTGCCACGACGCGGTCGCGGTTCGAGGTTACACGGAATTTGAAGAAGGTGAGCAGAAAGATGATCATTAGCGCGGTCATGTACATGATGCGCCGATTATACTTTCGCACTTAGAGCTCCTCCGTGATCCAGCTGAATGTCATTTCCTTGCCGTCGCGCCACACCTTGAGCTTGATTTCTTCCCCAACCGCAAGGTCGGAAACAGCCAGCGCAACATCGTCGAAGCTCTTGATCTGGTAATCGTTGATCACCTGGATAACGTCGTTGAGCTTGAGTCCGGCTCGTTCGGCAGGACCGTCTTTTTCCACTCCTACGACGATTACGCCGTCGAGGTTTTCCAGGTGGAAACGGGACGCGATGGCCTGATTGAGATCCTCAACAGCGAATCCGAAGTGACGATCCCGGATCTTGCCGTAGCGAACCAGTTCACGGGCGATTTTCTTCACACGGTCGATGGGGATAGCAAAGCCAATACCCACGCTTTCACCGGTTTCAGAGAAGATGAATGTATTGAGCCCGATCACTTCGCCTTCAATATTTACCAGCGGTCCACCGCTGTTTCCGGGATTGATGGCTGCGTCGGTCTGGATCATGCGCTTGTAAATCTTGCCTTCGCCGATGCCGGCAAAGTTACGTTCCACAGCGGATATCACGCCTACGGAGACGCTGGGTCTGGAGTCTTTGATCAGATAGGCGTAAGGATTTCCTACCGCGATGGCCCATTCGCCGATGATAAGGCTTTCAGAATCTCCCAATCGCGCAACAGGGAGGTCTTCTCCGGAGATTTTCACCACTGCGACGTCGTGGACGCTGTCCAGGCCGATCAACTCGGCATCCAGGTTCCGTCCATCGTTGAGGATCACGGTGATGCTGGTCGCGCCTTCGACCACATGTCCATTGGTTACGATATAACCTCGTTCGTCGATGATTAGTCCGGTACCGATGCTCTGTACATCCTGCCGGTAAGGGATATCGAAATAGCCGAAGAACGGGTTCTGGAAGGGGTTGTTGTAGCGCCTGACAATGCGCGTCTTAAGCACGTTGACACTTACCACAGCCACCTCGACTTCCTTCACCGCGCGGGTGATGGGATTTTCGCGCGTGAAATCGACATTCTGCGCGACAACGTTGCTCGAAGACTCCCTCAGTTGCAGCGTCTTCGAAGTGAAATGCTTATAGATTATCAGGTTTGCTGTTATGACGATTATAACGAAGATCCAGAAAGGCGCGTATCGCTTCATAAAGACTCCGTACGATCAGGCAGTGATGTATGCCTGCAATAATTTCAGTGTATTTTCCACCGCCTCGCGATGGGTTCTTTCATAGCCGTGCGACGCGAAGACGCCGGGCCCGATAAGGCCGTGCAGGATATCGTAACCAGCTCCGAGCGTCACATCCACATCCGAACCGTAATATGGATAGATGTCAACCGCATAATTGAGCTTATCTCTGTCCGCCAGTTCGATCAGCTTGCTTGTTACGGTGTAATCGTAAGGCCCGTGGGAATCTTTGGCACAGATGGAAACCTTGAACTCATCGGTCTCCAGGTCGTCTCCCACAGCGCCCATATCTACGCTGATCATCTCCACGGTATCCTTGGGGATTCCCGCTGCTCCGCCGTGGCCCACTTCTTCGTAGGTTGTAAAGACCAGGTAGACCTTGCGACTCAGCTTGATTTCTTCGTCTTTCACCCATTTTGCAAGCGAGATGAAAATACCAGCGCTGGCTTTATCATCCAGGTGCCTGCTCTTGATAAAGCCGCTCTCAGTGACGACAGTGCGGGAATCGAAGCTAACAAAATCTCCGGCACGAATGCCGAGTTTCTCCACGTCTTCTTTCGACTTCACTTTCTCGTCGATCACGATATCCACCGTCTCGTCCGAGCGTTTCTTCGAGCTTGCCTCGTGGTTGACATGTACCGATGGGTTGCAGAGCTGGAAGGTACCCGAGTAGGTTTTTCCACTGCGTGTGTGTATGGTGCAGTTTTCGGTCTCGATATAGTTATAGGGGTAACCGCCAACCTGCGTGACGCGCAGATTACCGTTCGACTTGATGCTGCGAACCATTGCGCCGAGTGTATCGACGTGCGCGGCCAGAACCAGCGGTTCGCCTTCACCGCTGAGTTCTACGATCACGGAGCCTTTGCGGCTCAGGTAGGGCTGGTAGTCGAGGCAAATGAATTCGTCCATCAGATACGCCTGCGCTTTTTGGGTAAAACCGCTGGGACTGGGAATGCGGCACAGCGACGCGATCTGTTCGACTGCGAAATCAGTATATTGGCTCATGTTCGTCTCCATGTTGTATTATAATCAATCATACAAAAATCATCGGTAAATTTGATGCGTCAAGTTTTTATAGGTCAGAATGCATCCGTAATTTCCTTCGGCATCGTTCCAGCCTTTGTCTCGCTGCGCATCCATTTGACCGCCTCCCCGTGATTCTGCTCGACACCCAAGCCACCCGAGTAGCAACGACCAAGGCAATATTGGGCTTTCTTGTGGTCATGTTCCGCCGCCAGCTTGAACCATTTGACTGCTTCCTCGAGATCTTTTTCCACGCCTGTTCCCTTCAGATAGACGAATCCAAGCTGGAATTGCCCTTCCGCGCAGCCCTGCTCTGCCGATTTGCGGAAATACTCGACCGCCTTCTTTTCGTCACGCTCCACACACCAGCAATTCATGTAGGATTCGCCGATTCTGCACTGAGCCAGCGGGTTTCCCAAAGCCTCGGCTTTTCTGAACAGCTCAACGGCCTTGAAGAGGTTGATAGGGACGCCGTCTCCCTGGATATAACAATCTCCGAGTTTGCACATTGCCTCTGCGTCGTCCCCCTGGGATCGTTCTTTCAACTTCCGTAGGTCAATATATAAATTTTCTCCCGTGGTCACCGGTTTCTTGATCGTGAGAGGTCGAGGTTCCACGATGACACGTTCACCTCTTCTGCGTTTCAAGGTAAGGTTGAAAGCATTGGCAATGATTGCTATCAATACGAAGAATTCCCACGGTAGGATTAGGACTTTTAGCTGCTCACGTTTCTTTGCGCGTGTCTGAACCTTGGTTGCTTCAGCCTTGGTGCCGTAGAACTCACTCCATTTATCTTCCTCAATCAGTTTATTGATGTCATACTCCTGAAATATGGAGAACTTGCCATTATACGCACGAATCTGAATGCCCTGGAGCTCCCTATTACCGCTCATAAAGACTTTTTTCATGTATGACCATGCTTTCCGATGACTCTTCTCAATTCCCTGGCCAGCTAAATACATTCCGCAAAGGTAGAGCTGGGCATACTCATTGTCAGCATTTGCCGCTTGATCGAACCATCGAAATGCTTCCTTGTAGTTCTTCTCGACACCATCCCCTTCGTAATAACACATGGCAAGGCTGTACTGAGCTGAGACAATGCCATGCCGGGCTGCGCGGCGGAAATACTCAACGGCTTTTTCTTTATCCTGCTCAACACCGATGCCCTGGCTGTAGCACAAACCGACGTTGTATTCCGCTACTTCGTCATTCTGTTCAGCAGCCTTCTGGAACCAGTAGAATGCCTGAACGGAGTCCTTCTTGGTGTCGATACCTTCCATATAGTAGAACGCAAGTGCCCTCTGCGCTCCAAAGTTACCTGTTTCAGCTTTGATCTTCAGTGCATCGAAACCGCTGAAGGTGCTATCGGCGTCATTCAGAATCAAAAATTCTTCATCGTGCTGGAAATACAGCCGTAACGAATCCTGCGGTACAATAACCGGATTCGCCGATATGGCGATGGAGAACAGCGTCAGTACGAGAAAGAAGATTGCGCGTGTGGTTTTCATCCATTACTCTGTTTCGAATGCATCCGTAATTTCCTTCGGCATCGCTCCGGCCTTTGTCGCGCTGCGCATCCACTTGACCGCCTCCCCGTGATTCTGCTCGACACCCAAGCCACCCGAGTAGCAACGGCCAAGGCAATATTGGGCTTTCTTGTGGTCATGTTCCGCCGCCAGCTTGAACCATTTGACTGCTTCCTCGAGATCTTTTTCCACGCCTGCTCCCTTCAGATAGGCGAATCCAAGCTGGAATTGCCCTTCCGCGCAGCCCTGCTCTGCCGATTTGCGGAAGTATTCTATCGCTTCATCATCATTTTTATCGGTACCTTTGCCATGCATCAGGCATCCACCATATCTCCATTGGGCGTTTGGATTGCCTTCGTGCGCGGCTTTACGATATTGTTCGCAAGCCATGCTGTGGTTTATCTCGACACTAACTCCCTGATCATACAAATCACCTGGCATGATCGTGGCATCCACATCACCTTCAGCGGCAAGGGCCGAGACCGCCTCGAAGAGCTTCTGGTCCTCCGATTTATCAGGAAATGCAGATTCACGCTTATTCAGGTGGTTCCGATAGGCAAAGAAGGTAATCAGAATTAGCATAAATGAACCAATCGTGACCATGATAACGGTTAGCAGAGCAGTTCTTCTCCCAGCATCCGTGTCGGGATCCATGTATTCCTTATTTACGAAACCCTGTTCAGCGGCGAGTTGATACCATATCTTGGCTTGCTCTTTATCTTGTTCGACGCCGATGCCTTCATCGAGATACGCTCCAACCCAATACTGTGCTTGGGCATGCCCCAGCCTTGCGGCTTTTTCGTACATCTCGAAGGCGTTGGAATAGCTTTGCTCCACACTCCAGCCTTTTTCGTAGGCTACTCCCAGATTATAATACCCTTCATACCATCCATGACTGGCCGCGAGTTTGAACCATCTCACCGCTTCGTCTAGATCCTGCTCTCCCAAGTCACCTTCGGCTTGTATGACACCCATAAGGTTTTCTGCAATCGGGATGCCTTTTTCAGCCAATGGGAGGATCATTTGCAGGGCCTTATCGATATCCTTTTCAACGTATGTTCCGTAATAATATGCTGTGCCCATGGTGAATATGGCATCTTCCTGGCCCATTTCAACGGCTGCCTGGTAATATCCGAGCGCTTCATCGATATTCTTCTCTACTCCGAGCCCATTTTCATAGCAGTAGCCGAGGTTGTAGATCGCGCGTGCTTCGCCCTGTTCTGCGGATTTACGAAACCAGTACAAGGCTTTTTCGTAATCGACTTCTGTTCCAAAGCCATCGACATAGCACCCGCCGAGGTCACTCTGTGCAATACTGTAGCCGCTTTCAGCCGCAGCGACGAGCGCTTGGAACGCAGCGGAGAGGTCTTCTTCATCCGCCGATTGTTCGAACATGTAACACGCGAGCATGTATTGCTCTTTCAGCGAATCCTGGCTTGACGACGTGTAGAAATCATCGACGTTGATCTGGCTGAACAGGTTCGAAACGACTCCTGTCAGAATGATCAGACAAAGCAGCGAGCGTGCAATGATCTTCATGAACTACCTCTTTCGAATTCGGTAAATAGCAACGGCAATAATTGCGATCAGAAATTGTACACCGAAGATTTTGGCAAATGTAATGAGGAGGGACCGATATTGATCCCTTTTCTCGAAATCATCGTACTCTTCGTCAAGATAGTAGTAACCGTCTCTTCTGGCACGCTGATACCAACGTGTGGCGATGGATTTATTCTTCTCGACACCGATGCCGTTATCGTAGCATTTGCCCAAACGACGTTTCCCTTCAGGGCTGTCCTTCTCGGCAGCTTTGGTGTACCATTCGAACGCCTTCTGCTCATCTTTTGGAACGCCCCACCCCTTTTCATATAACTGGCCCATACGGGTGTATGCTATGGGAAGATCCAGCTCGATAGCCTTCATCATGTAGTCGACGGCTTTTTCCTGATCTTGATTGGTGCCGCTTCCATCAAGATAGCACATTCCCATCTGGTACGTGGAACCCGCGTGTCCACTGTCCGAGGCGGTTTTGAAGTACTCGAACGCTTTTTCAAGATTCTGCTCGACGGCGTCGCCGTCCTTATAGAAAACACCGAGGTTGTGGGTCGCTTGAATCGATCCCTCACTCGCAGCTTCTTCCGTCCATTTCAACGCGAGGGGGTAATTTTTCTCAGTACCGCTTCCATTATAGTAACAAACGCCAACGGTTGTTTTTGCGCCTCGATGTCCATGTTTCGCGGCGGCTTTGTACCACGTAAAGGCACCTACCTCGTTCTTCTCAATGCCTTCCCCATTGTCCATCATAGTAGCCAGCTTGAACTGGGCATCAGTATCTCCGGCGAGAGAAGCCTTGATCAACAGGCTGTATGCTTTGCCGAAATCCTGCTCTACGCCAACGCCATCGGCGTACATCTCGCCAAGAAAATACTGGGCCGTGGTGTTATCGCGATCACTGGCCCATTGATAGTATTTCCGTGCTTTTTCGTAATCCTGCTCAACGCCAAGTCCGCTATAATAGTTATAACCCAGGAGCATCATTGAATTCGCGTTGTTCAGTTTGGCTGCTTTCCGGAAATATTTGTTCGCTTCGTCAAAATCGATCTCCACGCCATATCCGTTTTGATAGCACACGCCAAGGTTGTTAACAGACATGGGAAAGTCCTGTTCTGCCGCTTTCTTCGTCCAGTAGAAACCTCGATCAAAATCGTGCGCAACCTCTGACGAGAACAGCAGATAGTAGCCAAGATCGTGCTGTGCATTTACATAGCCTTGCTCTGCCGCTTTTTCCAACCATTCAAGTCCTACCGAAGGGTTCTTCTCTACGTAATTGCCCTGCATATAATACATACCGACATTATATTCAGCTTCCGGGTCACCCTTGAAAGCGTTCTTGTAAGTGGTCGCATATTCTTCATTGATTTTATCTTCGATGCTGGCATTAAGGCCACTTGAGCAAAACAGGTACAACAGTAACAGTATGATACATGGGAATTTCATGCAGCGCTCCACAGGTTGATGCATTTTCGTTAAATATGAAGAACGCGCACGATCTCGTCAAGAAGCTTTGTTGATTGCGGATGAGAAATTCGAGCGAGGCCTACATCTCCTGCAATTCGTAGATGCGGTCGCGCAGTTCGGCGGCTTTTTCGAAATCGAGGCTCTGTGCAGCACGCTGCATCTCTTTCTTGAGCAGGTTGAGTATCTTTTCCTTCGAATCGAGGTGCAGGTATTCTTCGAACTCGGCGCGGTCGGGCTTCTTCTCCTGTTTTGCACCCTTTTCCTTGTAACCTTCGGCCACACTCGTCGAGAGCATGATATCCTCGATGCTCTTGAGGATGGTCTTGGGTGTGATGCCGTGCTCGATATTGTAGGCGATCTGCTTTTCGCGGCGCCGGTTGGTCTCCTCGACGGTCTCCTTGATCGCCGGCGTAATCTTGTCAGCGTAGAAGATGACTTTTCCGTTCACGTTACGCGCTGCACGTCCGGCGGTTTGGATCAACGATCGCGTTGAGCGCAGGAACCCGATCTTGTCTGCGTCCAGGATGCCCACGAGCGATACTTCCGGCAGGTCGAGTCCCTCACGCAGGAGGTTGATCCCCACCAGCACGTCGAACTCACCCAGGCGCAGATCGCGGATGATCTTGGAGCGCTCGATGGTATCGACTTCGCTATGCATGTAACGCGCGTTGACGCCGGCGTTGGTGAGGTAAGTGGAGAGATCTTCCGCCATTCGTTTGGTGAGGGTCGTGACCAGCACTTTCTCTTTCTTCGCGGTTCGCTGGCGAATCTGCTCCAGAAGGTCATCCACCTGGGTGGCGATTGGTTTGATCTCGATTTCGGGATCGAGCAGTCCGGTGGGACGGATCACCTGCTCCGTGAAGACGCCCTCGGTCTTCTCCATCTCGTAGTCGCCTGGGGTGGCGGAGACGTAGATTACCTGGTTAATGTGGTTCTCGAACTCGGGGAATTTGAGCGGACGGTTATCGAAGGCGGACGGCAGCCGGAACCCGTATTCGACGAGGTTTTTCTTACGGGTGTAGTCGCCGCCGTACATGGCATGCACCTGTGGCAGGGTCGCGTGCGATTCGTCGATGACGATCAGGAAATCCTTAGGGAAGTAGTCGAGCAGGCAGTAGGGCGGATCGCCGGGCTTGGCTCCAGTGAGGTGCCGGCTGTAGTTCTCGATACCGCTGCAGAAGCCGATTTCCTTGAGCATCTCCATGTCGAATTTGGTGCGCTGTTCGATACGCTGTGCTTCCACGAACATATTGCGATCGAGGAAGTATTTCACGCGCTCGTTCATCTCGGATTCGATGGTGCACATGGCGCTCTCGAGCGAGTCCTCGCCGGTGATAAAGTGGTTCGCCGGGTAGATGGGGTATTCGTCCACCTCTTCGATGACGTGGTTGTCGATGGGGTTGATGCGCTGGATGCGTTCGATTTCGTCGCCGAAGAACTCCACCCGCACAGAGTGTTCCATGTAGGCGGGGTAGATGTCGACGGTATCGCCCTGCACGCGGAAGCAGCCGCGCTCGAAGGCAACGTCGTTGCGTCCGTAATGTATACGCACCAGGCGGAGGAGCATTTCGTCGCGGTCGATCTGGTCACCCTTGCGGATGCGGATGAGGGCGTTGCGATAGTCTTCCGGCACGCCCAGGCCGTAAATGCAGGAGACGCTGGCCACGATCAGCACGTCGCGCCGTTCCATCAGGGACATGGTGGCGCGAAGGCGAAGCATCTCGATCTCCTTATTGATGTCGGAATCCTTCTCGATGTAGAGGTCACGACCGGGGATGTAGGCTTCGGGCTGATAGTAGTCGTAGTAGCTGATGAAGTACTCGACGGCGTTGTTTGGGAAGAGCTGCTTGAATTCGCCGTAGAGCTGCGCCGCGAGGGTTTTGTTGTGCGAGATGACCAGCGTGGGCCGGTTGATTTTCTCCACCACGTTAGCGATGGTGAAGGTCTTTCCCGAGCCGGTGACGCCCAGCAGGGTTTGGTGCTTCAGTCCGCTATTGAGCCCGGAAACGAGCTCTTCGATCGCCTGTGGCTGGTCGCCGGTGGGTTGGTACTTCGATACGATTTGAAAACGATCCATGCTGTTCACCTCGTTGCGTGTAGTTCGAGTTCCATTTTTGCAACACGGATGGTTTTGGCAAGAACTTTTGTGTTTGGCAGGCATACCCTTCTATTTTGAGTGATTATGGGTTGATGCCTGTTTGAATACGTTTTCAACCGTTTGTCCTTCGACTCCGCTCAGTTGTTGGTTTTAAGGAACGCAAAACCAGGAATCCCCTCAATGACACGGTTATTTTGTAAAAAAACGAGCCATCACTCCCTTTCGATCAGCAGCAACTGGATGTCGCCGACATTGGTGCGTGTGGGGCCGGTCTTGTAGAGGGCGTCGATCGCGTTGTAGAAATGATAGGCGTCGTGGCGCTTGAGGTATTCTGCGGGATCGACCCCGGCGTCAGCAGCTTTGTGCAGGATATCCAGCGAGGCCCAGGCACCGGCTGCGTCGGTCGGGCCGTCATTGCCGTCCGTGGATGCAGCAAGCAGCGTGGCGGCGTGCATGGCGGATCCGGCGCGCTTGAGCTCGTTCAGGAATGCCAGCGCCATCTCCTGGTTGCGTCCACCCTTGCCGTGGTCGGGACTGAGAGTGACGGTCGTCTCGCCACCGAAGATCAGCAGCAGCGACCTCTCCACGCCATACCGGCAATGGTACCGCGCTAAGGAGAAGAGCGATCGAGCCGCCTCTTTGGCTTCGCCCTCGAGGCAGTCGGTGAGAATCTGCACGTCAAATCCCAGCTCACAGGCCTTGCGTTCGGCTGCCAGCAGCGACTGGTAGTTGGTGCCGATGAGGAAGTTGTTTACCCGCTTGAAGGCTTCGCTGTCGGGATCGGGCGTATCGGGTGCGTCGCCGGCTACGCCACGCTCCAGGAGCAGACGTGCCGGAGGCGGAAGCTCTTCGCGGATGTCGTACTTGCGGATGATCGAATCCGCCTGCTGGAAGGTCGATGCGTCGGGAGCTGTCGGCCCGGAGGCAATGGTATCGAGGCTATCGCCGACTACATCGGAGAGGATCAGGCAGATGGTTGTGGCTGGATAGAGCAGTTGAGCCAACCTGCCGCCCTTGACCAGCGAGAGGTGCTTGCGCATGCAGTTGATCTCGGTGATATCCGCTCCACAAGCGAGCAGCGTCTTGGTTACGTTCTGCTTGTCGGCCAGACTCAGCCGGGTTCGTTCGTCCTCGTAAGGAGCAGCCATCAGGGCCGAGCCACCCCCGGAGATCAAGCACAAAACCAGCGTTTTCTCGTCGGCGTTACGGGCGATTTCGGCGATGCGCTTCGCGGCCATGGCGCTGTTGTCGTCAGGAACGGGATGCCCCGCTTCGATAATCTCGATCCGCTTGAGTTCCTGACCAAAGCCGTACTTGGTGCTGATCAATCCGCCGTCGAGCCGGTCACCCAGGATATCTTCGATTGCCTTGGCCATGACTGAGGAGGCTTTGCCGGTACCGATCACGATAATGCGCTCGAATTGGGTGAGGTTGAAGCTCTTGCTCTCCTGCTCGGTGGTTACGCAAAGGGTGTCGTTTTCGAGGCTGATCCCGTTTTTCAGCATGAGATAGGGATCTACGCGCTCCAGTGCGGCTCGGAAGATTTGATCGAGTTTATCGTTCATGATGCCTCCAATAGTTGTTGCAGTTTGGCGATGTTGGTCTTGACTACCGGATGATCCGCGAGCGCGTCCGCTGCCCGGAAGAAGCTGAGTGCGCGTGGATAATCCGACAGTTGATTCATGCAGTAGCCGCCAAGGTTGTTGGCCGCGATAAAGTTGGTTTCATCCATACGGAGAGCCTCTTCGTAAAGTGTGGCGGCTTCGTCCTTCTTGCCTTGCTTTTCCATCTCAACTGCCCGATTGAATGCCTCCCAGCCTTGCTGTGCCAGCCGGTATTTCACAGCATCCCCGCATGTGGCAATCCGCTTCTCGATCATCTTCTTTTCCTTGGCCTGCGGGACCTCTCGTTTCGCTTCCTTGTATGATGTAATTGCCGTTTTACGGTCGCCGCTGAAGTAGTACAGATCAGCGAGGGCGCGCAGCACCGCGTACGATGAATCGTGCTTGCGTGCGTCCAGAAGATACGCCTCTGCCTGCTGAAATCGTCCCAGCGCAAGCGCGGTCAGCCCGAGGTTGTAATCGATTCCGGGGAAGTCGGGCCAACGATTCTTGATGAGGGAGAAGTACTTCAGTGCGGCTTCATGCTGGCCTGAAACGAAGGTATTCAAGGCACGGCGTTTCCACCATGCGAGATGGATTGAGTCGAATATGCTCATTGTGTTGAAGATTCGCCCCGCAGCTGGTAACCGCGGGGCGCTTATATAATTTAGTGAATGAAGATCGACAGGATTGCGACGCAGATAATGGATACGATACCCAGGATGAGCGTCGCTGATGTGTAGGCCCGGTAGGCCACCGATACTTTCATGTCGCTGAACTGGCTGACAACCCAGAAATAGGAGTCGTTCGCGTGACTGACGGTCATTGCGCCGGCACCGATCGCGAGAACGGTAAGCGCGGGTTGGAGTCCGAGACCGGTCATCAGGGGCGCCATGATGGAAGATGTGGTGATGATCGCTACGGTTGACGATCCCTGCGCGGTCTTGAGTGCTGCCGCGATGATGAACGGCAGGAAGATGCCCAGGTTCCAGCCAGACATGGTGTCGCCGAGGAACCCAGCCATAGGAGATGCCTTCAGGATCGACCCGAAAGCTCCGCCGGCACCGGTGATCGCCAAGATCAGTGCTGCGCTTTTGACGCCGTGTCCCATCCAGTCGCTAACGGCTGCGCCGAGGTCTTCCTTCTTGACCAGCAGTAATGCCAGGAATACGCCGATGAGCAGCGCGGTAACGGGGTCACCGATGAAGTTGAGGAAGTTCGCGAATCCACCTTCGGACATGATACCGAGTTTGGGGTTTGCAAGCGACTTGAGCAAGATGAGGATAATTGGTACAAGGAGCGGAAGGAAGGAGAGGAATGCCGATGGCAGCTTGCCGTACTTGGTCATGAGACTGTCGTAGGTTTCCTCCAGGACAGGCGTGATTTCAAAGCGCTTTGCAACGGTGATCGCCCAGATATAGCCGGCGAACATACCCGGAATGGAAACAATAATACCCCAGAGGATAACCTGCCCCAATTCCGCGCCGAGGATACCGGCTGCCGCGATGGGGCCCGGTGTGGGCGGCACAAGGCAGTGTGTGGCATAGAGACCCGTTGAGAGGGCGACCGCCATCACCGCCATGGAGCGGCCTGTCTTTTGCGCCAGCGCTTTGTTGAGCGGTGTCAAAATCACGTAGCCCGAGTCGCAGAACACGGGGATTGATACGACGTAACCGGCAATGCTCATTGCCAGGGGCGAGTTTTTCTTACCAACGATTTTCAGAATTGCATTGGTCATCGAGATCGCGGCGCCGGTCTTCTCCAAGATGGTGCCGATGATGGTTCCCGCGACAATGACAATTCCGATGTAGCCCAGCGTTCCGCCGAACCCGTTTCTGACATTGGTGATGATGTCTCCCAGCGGCAAGCCGACCGAAAGACCGTACAGAATTGCGACAAGGAGTAACACGACAAAAGCGTTCATTTTCGCCGTACTGGTCAGTACAATGATTAAAACGATGGCTATAAGTAGAAATAATAAGGCAAGTCCACCTGATACCATGAGTACCTCCTCCTTCATGAGATTGAATATGTATAATATCAATTATAAGAATAGGATGCGTCAAGAAAAAAACAATCGCGAGCCAGATAAGGCATAAAAAAAGCTCCCACGTTGTGGGATCGTAACAGAAGAAGAATAGAAATTGGCATAGTACAGGGACGCGAGACTATTTCTGTATTCTTGTCATCGATAAAAATCGACTTTCATCGATTGCCATTCATCCACAGAAACACGGGAGGATGGGAGTTCATTGCAGATTTGAGAGAGAAGTATCGACACCGAACACATTAACGCAAATATGGTAATTATCAATTTCATTGTACTCTCCTTTGGAGTGGGGGGTTAATTGTTGAGCAGAATCAGGGCTGAGTTGGTGTGGTTTGATAAACTCGAGAAATAGCCATTATGTATTTCGATTATTTCGCTTATGTCAACAATATTTATAATAAGTATGGCTTTTCTGTCCCAACTATATATGCTTATCCAATCACTTTCCTCGGAGGTTGTAGGATATCTTACGGATCGTATTGAGTGGGTTACTTCAGAACATTCATTTGTTTCAATATTAAGCTTGTATAGGTAGCCGCTTGTGTAGAATAGGCAGCTATATTTTGTGTTAAATGAAAGCTGGCCGCTTATTGGGGGATTGGGATTTGTGGCAATAATCTGTAGCGAATCTGTATTTTCGTCAAGCATACTCATATTATCTCCATAGTAAAAGAGTTGGGCGCTTTTTGTCGGATGGTATCCTGGGTAGTGAAGTGCTAAAACATGACTCGTATAAACACAAGCAACTGAGCTTGTCGATAGGTCGTATTCTTGAATTATCTCCATTGCATCCTTCGTTGCGACACACAGAAATTTTTCATTGTTTGGATCCAAGTAAGGTTGATGTTCGTCGATTTCGGGTGTGTTGGTGAGGTTGGTGGTTGTGGAGCCGTCCCAGGATGTCCGGTAGATGTCGCGCAGGTCGCCGTTGTAGGCGGCGAAATAAACACAGTCTTCGGCTGCGAAGGGGAAGTCTGCATCGACCACGAGATCGCCGGTGATGTTGGTTTCGTCGCTCCCGTCGATGTCGATGGCATACAGGCTACCTTGCATGTAATACACGATCTTGCTGCCGTCAGGGTGGAAGAGGGCGTAGTGAGGTTCGTCAATAGCTTCAATATTGCCGAAATCTTTGATAATTGTAAGGGAGTCCTCATCGATATTGTAGATTCCAAGTTTGTAATGATTATGTACGGCGGGGGAGGCCTCGGTCGGGCTCGTGCAAGAGGTGACAGCGGCCGCAATTACAGCCAGCAAGATGATGATACGGTATTTCATGTTGCTTCCTGCATTTTTCTGGTCGCAGTCTGGTTGATTTGTTCGAAATGTCAACTATTCATTTTGAAAAAAGCTCCCACACCGCTGAGGGCATGGGAGCTTGTATATTTTCGTTTTGACTGCGTCAAAGCCGATGAAACAATCCAACGATCCACTTTCGCTATTTCGCTTTGCGAAAGGAGATTGTCGAAAATATCTCCGCTAACATGAATTCGCTGCGCAAATTCACAACGCTCATGTTTTCGTTCTCACTTCGCGAGAGCCGAAAATATTATTTCATCAGCACCATTTTCTGGGTCATGACCTTGCTGTCGGCATTGAGGCGATAGAAGTAAACGCCGCTGGAGACGTTCTTTCCTGATTCGTCTGTACCGTTCCAAGTGACCGAGTTGTTACCCTTTTGCGCTCTTCCGTCGAAGAGGGTCTTGATCTTCTGACCGCGGACGTTGTAAACCGCGAGTTCTGCGTTCATATCACTGGGAACGCTGAAGCCGATGGTTGTTTCCGGGTTGAAGGGGTTCGGGAAGTTCTGGTTGAGGCTGATCGCCTGGCTTACAGACGGGGCTTCGTCGTCGGTTTCCCACGGGTTGAAATCTACATCGATCGCCATGTAGGTGACAGCGCCACCGTTGTTGTCGCCGATGTTGTTCTGTGCGTAGGAACCGAAGCTGTTGTCATTGAAGTACATGATGTGCAGTTTACCGTGGCCGTCGCCAAGATCTTCGATCTTGTCGCCAAGATAGAGATAGCACGGAATCTGGCCATCGAGCTCTTCGACGTAGTTACCGTCGGGATCGGTCGGGTTGGCGTTCATCACGATGGGTTCGGACCAAGTGTTACCGTTGTCGCCGGAAATCGCGATCATGACTTCAGGCGTGGATGCCCAGTCGGCGTATTCGTCAAATGCGTACTGATTATACAGGTATTCCTTGGTTCCATCCGACCAGATCGCTGCCATCCAGTTATTATCCTCGTTGTAAGCGACCTTGTAGTTGTTTTCGTGGAAAGCCTGATCGGTATCATAGTAGAATACCGGGTAGTAGCGAACGGCATTGACACCGCCCGATTCTTCGTAGTACTCATCCACTTCTCCGTCTTCGTTGACGTCCCACGGCAAGAAAGGTATCTCGTCCGTAGGATTCGCGCTCTGCGGGTAGAGATCGTAGTTGTGGAATTCTTCAGTGTTGGTATCGTAGATGAAGTTACGCATCTGGCAGTAATCCGGCCAGTACTTCAGCTCGTCGCCAATCCAACCTTGCAGTGAATACGGTGCCTGGAAGTGGATGCGGCCTTCATTGTCCCATACGGCGGTCATGTGACCGGCATATGTGAAGGAGAAGAAGCTGTCCATGATGTCTTCGTTGGGCCAGTACGTACCGTCCTGATTCTGGGGAGTGACCTGATAATATTCTGAGTTGACGGCATGGAATTCCCAGTCACCTTCACAGAAGTTATCGTTCAGCAGGACAAAGAAATCAGGGTCGTCTTCCAAGAAATAATCTTCGCCACCGGTAAGGTTTCCGAAGATTGCGAACTTACCATCCCATGTGCATGCGGATGAGAAGAAGGGGCGGATCCAGTCAGGATCTGCGTTCCATTCGTCCATCAGTGGGATGGTGATGTAGGTCCATTCGAGGTTCGGGAAGTTTCCAGTTTCGATGTCGGAAGTCGAGAAATCGCAATAAGCGATCATGACGTTTTCCGAGGGATAGTCACCATCAGAATGCGCTGTGTGATTGTTTGCCAGAATGTAGAGGCGGCGCTTTCCGTCAACTTCGTAAGACGGTGCCTTGCTTACATACGTGTAGGGCCACAGGAATTCGTCATCATCGAATGGAGGTTCGATCGGCATTGAATCCCAATCGCTGTTTGCGATGATGGTCTGGGGTGTGCTGAGCAGGCCGGGTGAGCTCAACAGGTGCCATACATCCATACCGAACACAACGTTGTAGATATCGCCGACACCAGATTCGATATGCCATGCATACAGCGGATCCTGGGTCTCGGGATCGAGATCAAGCCCTACGTAGCCTTCATATAATTCCGATTGGCCGATGTAGTTTGTGGCATTGATGGTTCCATCCGGATTGATATAGGTCAGGTACGAACGGCGTTCGGCTGCTGCGGTTTCCTTACCGTGGAAAGCCAGATATACACCGCCATTATCCTGAACATGCATCGGGGTGGCGTTGTAGCTGCCTGGCATGTAATCGAAGTAAGATGATTGAACAGTGGTCGGATAAGTAATGAAGGACCATACCGGTACTTCGCGTGTTTTCGGAGCAGTTCGTGGTGTTCCTTCGTCAAATTGCGCTTCTTTCAATGGTCCAGCCTGCATCGCGTCTGCGATCAACATACTGCAAAATAAGAAAAGAAGCACAGCAATACCCAAAAAGCGTTTCATAAATCCTCCTGTTTTCTAACAGAAAGACATATCCGGGACCGTGAACAAGAACTATCTGGAGCTGGTATAGATAAGAAACACGAAAATGCAATTCATGTCAAATGAAAAATGCTGAATTCTGTAAAATTCATGTAAAATGATGGTGATTTAATGCTCCAAAATCAGCGCGAGAGTTCGATAAGTAATTGCCCTATATCGGTGTTGTCGATGTAATCTCCAAAAACCGGATCTGTGCCGTCAATTGTCTGCGTGAGAAGCTCGGAACCTTTTCCCGCCGAAAAGAGCGGAACGAGAGAATTGGTATGACTACCGCTTCGCCAGATCACATTGGGTACGACTCCTTTTGCGGACGGCTTCACGGGGAGTCCCAGCTTCATGTCGTCGAGGCTTTCGTTCGACGAAAGATAACCGGTCTCATGGTCCGCAGTGACGATCAGAAGATTCTCATCCCAGCCGCCATGTGATTCAATCCAGGATACGACTGTCTCTACCGCGTGGATGAATTCGGTCTGCTCTTCGATCATCCTCCCAACCTGGTTATCGTGAGCGGCCCAATCGACGGCTCCTCCTTCGATCATTAGAAAGAATCCATCAGGATCATCAGACAGCGCGGTCAGAGCGGCTGTGGATAGGAGCGATAGGTCAGGCAGGCTATCCTGCATGGCGACTTGGTAAGGTGCCGCCATTGCATCTCCAGGACGCTCCTGCTGCAAGGTGTGATAGCACATGGGAATGCCCAGGACGCGATCCGAGGGATCGATGGCCGCAAATTCTTCCGGTGTGCTGATAAGCTTCCAGGCATCTGGTTTTCCGTCACTGTCGCAATCGCCGGCGGTGAAGTCAACGGTTCCATCTGCATTGTAATCGAATTCCACATCGCCCCGTTGGAGCGATTTCCAGACTTCATCGTCACCAACATACTTGCATTTTCCGGTCGTTGGGTAACCGCAACCGATGATCACATCCACATCGCTGGCGATCATCTCTCGCGCTATTTCCCGGAACATATTACGCGAAGGTTGATGTGCGACAAATCCTGCGGGAGTTGCATGGGCAAACATTACGGTCGTCACAACGCCAGCGCCCTTGCCTGCTTCTTTGGCAACCGATGTGACGTTTCGGAGAGGCTCCTTTGCCGATGTCATGCCAAGAACGCCTTTGCTTGTTTTAACTCCTGTGGACATTGCTGTCGCTGCCGCTGCTGAATCGGTGTATCGATCCCTGATCCATACCGAATCAGCCCAGGCTTTCTGGGGATCGTATTCGCTGCCTTCAGGATAGGTGCTTACGGCAAGCTTGACGGGCATTGCTTCCAAGACGGCTGGCAGTTCGGTACCTTCCGCGTAATACGCCTGCGTTCGGAAATGATTGAACCCAGCGCCATCGGCTATCATCAGGATGACATTTCTGGGTGGTCTGTGGCTGCGTAGATTGTGCTGGAACTGGATATACGCTGCAATTGCGAACGACAGTGCGATAAAAATACCGATCAGGATTGCCTTTTTCATATCGAAGCCTCCGGGACTGTAGATTTCGATTCGTTGAAAAATCGTCAACTAAAAAGCGGGTGAGATCGTGGTCTGCTTTCGTCAGAGATATTTGTTGAAGAAAAATCTTTACGGCTTGATAATGAAATGTAGATTCGACATAAACGTTGTATATTCGGAAAAGGATATGGCAATGACGATTAAAATCCAGTATGTGCTTCTTTTCGCGTGCCTTCTGCTTATGATTTCCACATGCAGTTCCGCGGAGAAGCCGAAGAAGGATACAAAAATGACAAAGCTGCATGAGTTGAAGACACCGATTTTCTGGGCAGAGGGACACCCTGGTTCGCTTGACCGCGAGGCATGGGAGATCGAAGTCACAGGCCTTTGCGAAAATCCCATGACATTCACATGGCGTAATTTGATGGATATGCCCAAGACTCTCGCGGATGCACGCCTGACCAGCGTAACGCGGTGGTCAGTCCGAGGAATCTGGGGTGGTGTCAAGCTATCGGATATCTTCGATCTGGTGAAGCCTGATTCCAGCGTGACCTACGTTCGATTCTGGTCACATGGGCTCGAGTACGACACCAGCATTCCCATGGACATCGCGATGCAGGAACGTACGTTACTGGCATGGGAATTCGACGGCGAGTTGCTGGATGAAGACTATGGTGGTCCGGTGAGGATATTCTGTCCCTATCTGTGGGGTTATAAGTCTGCGAAAAGCGTTGTGAAAATCGAGCTGATGAGCTACTATGTTCCTGGATTCTGGGAGCAGAGAGGCTATACCGATTCCGGTGAGATCATACCGACGAAGGTCCGTGATATGAACGACGGTGGCGAAGTGAAAAAGATCCCAGGCGGTGAGGTGAAGGAATTTCTGGGCGACCGTAAGGAATGACGCGACAAAGAGAAAGCGATTTTTCACGGGTTGTCGGATTTTCTCAGCTTTACCTTGATCTGACGGACTGAATCTGATGTATTTTCTTGACATGGTGAAAATCTTCGAGCAAAATGAGATTAGATATTATCACGAAAAAGGAGGACAAATGAGAACTACAGCAATAATCATCGCACTTGTGTTGATCGTGAGTCTGTTTACTGCCTGCGGCGGCGGAGGACCTGAAGCCCCGAAAGGCGTCAAAAAAGTGTATTATCCTTCATGGTGGGATGTCCAGGATAGCCCGGATCATGTAAATGCATTCGGTTTCGCTACCAAAGTATCGGAAAGCATGTCCTATCAGGCAGCTCATTCGGATGCGATGCTTCAGGCTGCGCAGTATGTCGAGAGCTATGTAAAGGGTATGGTCAAGAACTACGAAGAGGAATCCGGTGTCACAGACCCGCAGGTTCTGGCTCTTACCAGCAAAGTGGTGAAAGTCGTTTCGGAAGCGAAATTCTCCAACGCACTGGTAACCGAACGCGAAACGATCGTGCTCGAAGATGGTAAGTTCAAGACTTTCGTCCGCGTGGCAATCCCGAAAGAGACCATCAACAAAAACGTCGTGGATAATATCCGCAACGAAGAAGCGCTCTACAATCAGTTCAAAGCTTCCCAAGCCTTCAAAGAGCTGGAAGAGGAAGTGAATAAAGACTAAGCGTTTCGAATCGCTTTTCAGCCTGCAAGTCGATGATTTGCAGGCTTTTTTATGCTTCGTTTATGATGACGTTAAGCTCTCGGACGGGTTTCTTATGTTTTTCCTTGACGGTTTTAAATACATTGCTTTTTTGATAAAATGTATGATGTAATATCCGCTTATTAAGGATACAAGCCTTCATGCAATGCGCGGATGTTCCTTTCTGTGAACGATTTTCCGATTCCTGTCGATGATTCTTTCGGAAAATCGTATTATGAGCCCCGGAGGTAAGATGTTCTGGAATCAGTTTTTTGGGCTTCTGTCCAACGATATAGCAATAGACCTTGGTACTGCCAATACACTCGTTTACCGCAAAGGTGCGGGAATCGTCATTAACGAACCTTCCGTCGTAGCGCTTTCAACCGATACCAAGAAGGTGATAGAAGTTGGCGCTAAGGCCAAAGAGATGCTGGGCAAGAACCCGGATGAAGTTAAAGTCATCAAGCCGCTTAAAGATGGCGTTATCGCTGATTTCCATATCACCGAAATCATGCTTCGGGATTTGATTCTGCGCGCTCAGCGCAAGCGTCTTTTGATCAAACCCAGAGTGATTGTCTGTGTTCCTTCTGGCATCACCGAAGTGGAGAAACGCGCGGTTCGCGACAGCGCACTGCATGCCGGTGCACGTGAAGTGCATCTGGTCTCCGAGCCCATCGCAGCGGCAATCGGCGCTGATCTACCTATCCATCGCCCCTTTGGTAACCTGGTTATGGATATTGGTGGCGGTACTACCGAGATCGCCGTTATCTCGCTTTCACATATCGTGGTTCATAGCTCCATCCGTCTGGGTGGCGACAAGATGGACACAGACATCGTCAATTACCTTCGTAAGAAGAGCAATATTTTTGTCGGTATCCAGACAGCCGAACGCATCAAGATGGAAATCGGTTCCGCAGTACCGCTCAAGGACGAACTAAAGATGGAAGTCCGTGGACGGGACATCATCACTGGCTACCCAATTACAGTCGAGATCACTTCGGAAGAGATTCGCGACGCGATCGCCGAGACCGTCGATTCGATGATTGATGCGGTCAAGAGGCTGTTCGAAAAGACAGCACCCGAACTGGCAGCCGATATCGCCGAACGCGGTATTGTCTTAACCGGTGGTGGTGCCAGACTCAAGGGCCTGGATAAGCGTATCAGCGACACGGTGAATCTGCCAGTACATGTTTTCCCGGAAGCGTTGACCTGCGTGGTGAAAGGTAGCGGCAAGATTCTGGACAATCTCGACAAATTCCGCGAGGTTCTCATTAAGAAAATCGATGACTGATCATCGCCGGGCAAGGTGACATCGTGTTCAGAAAATACGCGCTAACAGTTATCTTGCTGCTGGTGTCGATCGTCCTTTTTCTGGGAGACCGCCGAGGCAGGCTCGAGCGTGCCGATTTCATCGGAAAGACTATTTACTACCCCTTCATGCACTCGATCAAATCCATCGATCAGATTTTCGAGCTTAAAAGGCAAAACGAGATGCTCTACAATCGCAACGCGGAGCTTCAGGTTCGGCAGCGTTCCCTGGAAGAGCAGCTTCTCAAGCTCCAGCAAATCCCCGATGCGGCTACAAATATCCGCTACACCGTTGCCAATCTCGTAGGCTACCATGGTGATTTCGGTAATCGCAATTTGATTATCGATCAGGGCTACACTGCCGGAATTGAAGTCAATAATCCAGTGATCAGCAGTAACGGCGTTGTGGGGAAGGTCATTGTAGCTGCAGCGAATCACAGCATTATCCTTCCGCTCAACCATCCCGAATTCAAGCTGGGTGTTTTAGATCGCAGAAGCCGAGATCAGGGCCTCCTGGAGTCGGATGCAGGTGGAAAGGTGAGCATGTCGATGATCCCGCTGGATGCAACCATTGCGGTAGGAGACACAATTATCACGTCGAACCTTTCACGCGTGTTTCCACGCGGTTTCCCGGTTGGTGTCATCTCCAAAGTGGTCAAGATTCCCGGTGAAAGCTATCAGAAGGCAGAATTACAGCCATTCGCTAAATTTGCCGGCATGGAACAGGTCATCGTGCTGCTCTATCAGCGCGAGACCGATTTTGACGAACTTCCCAATGCCGAGAATCAGGACGCGCCATGATTATCGTTGGATTTTATCTTCTCGGCATCCTCTTTTTATACGCCCAGATACTGCTGGGCGGATCGCTCTCTATCATCGGCGTGATACCGAATCTGCTGCTTGGATATATCATTTACACATCAACCCGACTTTCGCTGAACTTCTCGGTGCTGCTGGCGTTTCTATTTGGACTCGCGTATGACCTTACTTACCCATTACAGCTCGGTCTCGGCAGCATGACGTTTGTTCTGATCGCAGCCATTGTGAATCTCTACCATCCGTCATTGAATAAGGAGAAGCCTGCTTATGTTGCGCTGGGCATCCTCACGATCAATGTCGTTTATTTCTTCTTTATGTCTATCTATCATCTTATAGCGTATAAATATACTGGCTTCCTGCTTCTGCGTCTTCCACTCAGCGTTGTATATAATACGATTGTCTCGTTTGTGATCGTTACTGTTCTGGCATTTTTCAACAGGCTGGGTATCCATGTCCGAGACGACCAATAGTAAAAGTATGAGCCGTATTTTTCACCTCGGCATTGTGCTGAGTTTCCTAATGCTTCTGCTGATGTTGGCACGTCTACAGATCTTGCAGGGGGACACATACGCTCAAATCGCTGAAAACAACTATGTCCGCTTGATTCGAGTTCCGGCTACAAGAGGGGAAATTTTCGATCGAGACTATCAGCCGCTTGCGCTCAACAAGCCGTCGATCAACCTGGTGTTCGTTCCTGGCAAGATCAGAAACAAGGAAGAACTGGCAGAATTTGTATCAAGCCAGTTTGATATCACACGCGAAGATGTTCTGGAAATCATCTACAACAATCGCTTTCGCTCGTATCACGAGATACGGCTGGTCAAGGATGTAGAATACGATGATTTCATCAGCACTTCAGAATATCTCAACTACTATCCATCACTTTCGTTCAGGACCGAAAACTCCCGTAACTATCTGATGGAAAATCATTTCACCGGATATATGGGGAAGATTGGCGAAAAGGAATACAAAGCGCTTCAGGATCAAGATTACTCGATGGAGGATTATGTCGGGAAAAATGGCATCGAAAAGAGCTACGAGAGTATTCTGCGCGGTAGTCCAGGCTATCGGGTTCTACAGGTCGATGCTCGTGGACGCAATCTCCATTTTTTAACGCATAACCTCGAAAAAGAACCGCAGCCTGGTTTGCAAATGGTGCTGACTATTGATTCTGAACTGCAGAAATCAATCCAGGATCTTCTTCCGAGTGACGCCCGTGCAGCAGTAGTGGTGATGGATGTCAATAACGGCGATATCCTCAGCTATATCAGCACACCTGAATACGATCCGAACATTTTTATGTCACGCATTAGTGCTGAGGAATGGGATGCGCTCGTCAATGACCCGGCACGACCTTTGATGGATCGGATTATCCACGGTACCTATCCTCCCGGATCAGTCTATAAGCCGCTGGTTGCATCGCTGGCGCTGGAACGGGAACTGATAGAGCCCGATGAAAAGCTGGCATTCTGCGATGGAGGATATTGGGTCGGAAACCGATATTATCGTTGCTGGAACTCGTGGGGCCATGGAAAGCTGAATGTTGTCGATGCAATAGCTCAATCATGCGATGTATATTTCTACGATCTTTCAGATCGACTGGACCTCGATGACCTAAGAAACTTCACAATGCAGAATCATCTTGTCGGTCGCACCGGCATCGATATCGGGCAGGAGCGCTCAGGCTTCTTTCCTTCGGAGCAATGGTACGTCGATCATTACGGTAAGTACGTCAGCATCAAGGGTATGAAAGTAAACCTGAGCATTGGGCAGGGAGAAATCCTCTGCTCGCCTCTTGAAATGTGCTGCTATTATGCAGCGCTGGCAACGGATGGAATCTGGCGTCAGCCGCATCTCCTCAAGAAACTGATCGGCGAAAACGCCGAACGGTTCAGCCAGCCGTGGGAGGAGAAAACAATACCCCTTTCGGCAGATACTAAGTCGATCATCCGGCGAGCGCTTTACAAGGTTGTGAACACACCGGCCGGGACAGGCAAGACAGCCAATCATCCAATTGCCGAGATATATGGCAAGACCGGTTCAGCCGAGAATCACCAGGGAAAGACTACTCATGCCTGGTATGCAGGCTGGGCTGAATGGGACAAGCCAGAGATTGCGATCGTGGTATTCATGGAGAATGCCGGCCATGGTGGTAGCGTAGCTGCGCCAATTGCCGGGCAGATTGTGAGGTTGTATCATGAGAAATATCATCAGTAACTGCAAGGTTTTCCATGCGTTTTTAAGACTGGAGGCGGCGTGATCTGTTTTGTAGTAGTCCGAAGCGAGATGAAAATATCCGAAGTTACACTTGACAACTTTTTTTCAACACGGTGATAATGAGAAAAGCATGAAATTGGACTATCAGCTCCTGTGTCTCTGGTTGATCTTGATGATCATCGGCGTTTTCGCGATTTATTCCGCATCATCCACACGCATAGGCGACGAAGTCCACGTTCAAAGCTTCTATATCCGGCAAATAATCTGGATTGCGGCGTCATTGATTGCGGTGGTTGTTGTACTTCGAACGCCGAACCAGTTTATCGACATTCTGGTTGATCCTCTATATGTGATATCACTGCTGATGTTGATTGTCGTACCGTTTCTTCCGTCAACGGGAGGATCGCATCGCTGGATATCTCTTGGTTTGTTCAAGATCCAGCCGTCGGAGATCGCCAAACTCGCGACAATTCTTTTTGTTGCGCGGCATCTATCTGGCCCCTGGATGAGCGAATGGAAGACGTTTCTCAGGTCTTTGACCGGTTTTGGGATACCAGCCATACTCGTGCTTCTGGAACCCGATCTCGGAACATCCCTGGTGTTTTGGTTCACCTTGTTCATCGTGTGGATGTCCGCGGGAATTCCGCCGATCTACCTGTTTCTGATCGCCAGCCCGGTGATAACCCTTTTGACCAGGGTGCACATCGTGGTGTTTATCGTGTTTCTGCTCGTGTTGCTTTTTGTGCTTTACCGGCAGAGGTTCTCGTTCCCGTATATCGGGATTGCGATCGCACTGAACATGTTCATCTACCTGATGACTCCGCTGATCTGGAACGGCTTGAAGCCTTATCAGCAATCGAGAATCCTTACGTTTCTCGATCCCACGCGTGATCCATTGGGGGCGGGATATCAGATCATTCAGGCGAAAATTGCCATCGGCTCCGGTGGTGTCACAGGAAAGGGATTCCTGATGGGAACCCAGAAGAATCTCGAGTTTTTACCCGCGAAGCAAACCGACTTCATCTTTTCGGTGATCGGTGAGGAGTTCGGCTTCATGGGGTGCTTCGTTCTGATCCTGCTGTTTGCGTGGATGTTGATGCGGATGGTAGCATTGGCTGGTCGAATCAAACGAAAGCAATACCGGATTGCCTCTTATGGCATCCTGGCATATTTGTTCATGCAGGTCTTTATCAATGTCGGAATGAACATGGGGCTTTTCCCGACTACCGGGATTCCCCTTCCATTCATAAGTTATGGCGGTTCGAGCCTCCTGGTCAATTCGCTTGGGATCGGACTGTTCTTGAAATTTGCTGGCGAAAGAGTATTCACAGTATGATATGAGGGAGGAGATGAAGAGAATCATAGCAGGATCGTTTCTGATCATCGCGTTGCTGGCGGGATGTTTCTTTGGTTCAACCCTGAACTTCACCGCGGCAGATGCGGAAGGCAAACCCAATCTTATCGCGAATCCGGGCTTTGAAGACGGAGTTTATGGTGTCTATAACCCGAGCTCGCTCCCGGCGGACTGGATGGTTATGCGCGCGAAGAGCGACATATCCGAGGTTAGCTGGGTCGATACGGGTGCTATCGAGGGGGAGCGATGCATCCGAATTAAAGGCGAGAAGAACACGGTCAGCCTGATTTCGGAATCCTTTGCTGTAGAGCCTTTCACAGCATACTACAATCACATCAATATACGGGCAAGCCGGGAATCGGGCGATCGAATCGAATGCTTCTTCATTGTTTTCGATGAGGAGGGTAACAAGCTGGATCAGGATATCCACGTCGTTACCGCTGACGAAGACTGGCAGAAGATCGAGTTCAACTCCGCCATTTATAACAGTTATGCCCGTTTTGCACGCATCATCATTACGATCAATTCCACATCGGATCGAATCCTCTGGATCGACGATGTCGGAAGTTATCAAGTGTTCAGATTCAACGAATAAACTGGAGGTGATATGAAAAAGGATTCGAGATTTTGTTACGACAAAAAGAATTTCTGTATCCCTGTCACAAAGGCGGAACCTCTTGACTCCATCCAATTTATCATCGATGACTTTACCCGTAAGGGTATTACGTTTTGCATCGATGGTGATGGTGAACAATGGGAAATCTGGCGTCATGTCGAAGAAGGTGACAGCGACAAAATCAAGAAAACCGGAATGCCAAGTCGCCCCAAAAAGCTCTACATTGATGGCACAATAGTTGAGGAGTTTGAGACTGCGGATTAAGGGGATTCAGTTCTTAGCATTACACGCCTCCATTTCGGGGGCGTTTTTTTGTATCCTGCGTAACGATGGGTAGTGAGACAGTGAGGTTCCAGTGTTACTTTCGAATGCTTGATCTCAGGGCTAGCCTTCAGTATGAATGCGCAGAGCTCCTGCAGTGCATTTATTCTCCCTGGATCGCCAAGTACCTGTGATTTTCAGACGCAGTCTGATAAATCGAATCCCCTAAGCTTGGCATCTCTCTTCTTCTCTATCCAATATCAATGAAATCAACATTGGAACATGATTACATAGGACCTGAAAACCAATGCGGACGATCATGGGGATTCGAATTTGCAAACAAATTCATAGACGTTCGCGTTCCATAAGAAAAGGGCAATCACAGTGGATTGCCCCTACAAGATAGCACAGTAAATCTCGTTTTTTGCTGCGCAAAAGCCGACGTTCCACTTTCGCTATTTCGCTTCGCGAAAGGCTTTCGTTCGACCATTTCGTTTTTGCTACGCAAAAGCCGAAATTATTTTAACATCAACATCTTCCCAGTGACGATGCGGTCATTTGCCTGCACGCGATACAGATAGATTCCGGACGACACAGCCATTCCATTTTCATCATCGCCATGCCATACGACTTCATGATCACCTGCTTCCATCTTCTCGTTAACCAACGTTTTGACCCGCTGACCGCGCGTATTGAACACGCTGACTTCCGCCATGCCATTCGATGGCAGCGAATAGCTGATCGTGGTGGTGGGATTGAACGGATTTGGGTAGTTTCCTACGGTAAGCTCCAACTCCGGACTTTCGGTGGGGTCGTCAACGCTGACGGGGTAGTTCCCGTGCCACACTTCCACGCCCTGGTAAATGGGTGCGAGGAAGACCAGTGTTTCATCAGCCATGCGATCTATGTTGTCTGGAGAAAACGGTGCTTCGCCAGAGTCCATCAGGTGACCGTTGATTCGATTCCGGACTTCATAATTGTCGCCGGTTATCCCGAAATAGACGGTATAAGCTACGCTCTGCGCTGCTCCGAAACAGCAGGATACGGGCCGGAATGAGAGATTCTCGAATGCGACCGTCATGGGCATGGAAGTATCTTGCTGTGACCAGATACGGTTTCCTTCCAGGTCAAATTCACTGACCTGAGGTTCACCATTGTATTGCGTTTCCCAGACAGTGAAACTCTGCGGTTGTGCCGGGTAATGATCCGAGATGAGCAGGAATGGGTGCAGACTTGTTTCGCCCATATTCTCCGCCATAAAATTGGCTTGTCCATTCCAATAGATAAAGATATCCGTCATATACGGATCCTGGAAGTTAAGCGTTTGCGTGTAGCTGGAGGATATTCTGGGATTATCCGCTATGTGTCCCTCAATTTCAGTGTGACCATACTGCTCGATGCAGTTGTGCGTGATCTCATCCGGAGAGATAACCGTTTTCCTGCAATAGAACGAATAATTGGTAGTATATTCAAAGATATTGCCATACTGCGCATTATAGATAACCTCTGTGAGGTTATAGGGGGCGGACAGCAATATACCGTTATAACCGGGGCCGTATGTGGCGATGGGTTGGTTGGTTCTGACATTATAGATATGATAGTCCTGATAACCCATTGAACTTTCCCAGGAGTAATCGGTGAGGTAGCTTCTAACGGTATCGGATACCGTGCATTCACCCGATTGAAGGTTATAGAGCGAAAAAGTGGAATAGCTGTGTATCTGGCAGCTGTTATTGTTCACCACGCTATCGGTTCTTGCCACGGAATTCACTACGACGTACGGGATATCATCCCATTCGAAGTAGCTCATCCGGCTGTATATTGTATCGTAGGGCATTGCCAGAGACATTGTCTCCAGAATGTTTCCATCTTTATCGCAGAAAGTGAGGTAGAAATTGTTCGTGTCCTTCGAGTACACGACAATCTGTTCTTCTCCCTGAACATATCTGAGTTCTGCAAAGGAGTATACACCATTTGGGATCGAGATCGTGTTCTTCTGTGTGAATTCCATTTCAGCAGCCAGCTGGAAAGCCAGCACGAGCATTAGAGTAACCAGTACAGTTTTCATGAATCCTCCTTATCTAAAGCAAATTTATTTCAGCATCAACATCTTACCTGTTATCGTGCGGTTGTCTGCCTGCACGCGATAAAGGTAAATTCCTGATGATACGGGCTTCCCATTTTCATCATCTCCATGCCACACCACTTCAAAATTGCCGGTGTCCATCTTCTCATGCACCAGCGTTCTGACAAGCTGACCGCGGGTATTGAACACGCTGACTTCCACCATGCCGCTCGATGGCAGCGAGTAGCTGATCGTGGTGGTGGGATTGAACGGATTCGGGTAATTGCCGGCTGTAAGCTCGAGCGCTGGGCTGTCGGTCGGGTCGTCGATTCCGACGGTGTAGGTGCCGTGCCATACCTCCACGCCTTCATTCGTTGGTGCCAGATAGACAAGCGTCTCATCTTCGATTCGCTCAATATTCACAGGGGTGAACGGCGCTTCTCCGCTGTCTGTGATATCGCCGTTGGTCATGTCACGTACTTCGTAATTATTGGTACTAGGAGCAAAGTAAACTGTCAGTGGGGTGTTATTTACATCATGGAAGCAACAAGAAGCGCTTGTTCCTGTGAGAAAGTCGCTTTCAATCAGATTTGTCTCATCCGTTGACCATATTAATGCCCCCGACATACTGCATCCGCTGAATATGTAGTCTAATGAGTCACTATCCCAGTCGTATTCAACAGATAAGAAAACGAGAGAATTGGCATCTCCGGGATAGTTATCCGAAAGTAACAGGTAACGATCTGAATTATATGCAGACATGTGCGACCCGTATATATATAAATCTCTGGATACAATATTATTATTGGCGTAAATATAATTGTCCACAGAGATGGAAGTTTCACGATAATCGTTATACACATTTTTTGATGCATGACGCCCAACACATATTGCCGGATATCCCTCGGCGATTCCCGAAATTATATCAAGGCCAATGTCGTCAACGAACGAATAGCTGATGTCATTGCTGTTGTTGAAGTGAACTTGGCTCATTATTGAGATATCCCCGTAGTCACTGTAGGATAATTCATCATAATATGACTGTTGAGAGTACGTTTGTCGAAAGGAAACATAAAGGGTGCATGGATTTACATCATCATAGCATGTCACGCACTTTGTTGTCGACCCTGAGCAGTTCCGCATGACAGTACACGAGCTGTCATGATGGTATTCACTTGCAGTTGTATCGACGATGTGTTCATCAATGCTTTCGTTGCCCGTTAACGACAGGATTTCACAAACGAAATGAATAGGTTCCGTCCAGTTGTTACCATTGTATATTCTATCATCTTTCACAATCCGAGTCACAACAAGGTACGGCTCATCCTCAAACTCAAAATAACACATCTTGCGGTTACTTGTGCTATCCGTCATCGCGAGGGACATCGTATCTAATGTGTTGCCGTCGGTATCGCAAATGGTCAGGTAGATATTGTTCATGTCTTGTGAATAGACGATGATGCAGTCTTCGCCCTGGACGGATTTCATTTCCGCGTAAGAATAGGTTCCGTTCTCGATCGAAATGTTGTTCATCTGCGTGAAATCCATCAACGCAGTCAGTTGGAATGCCAATGCCAGAATTAATACCATCAATACAGTTTTCATACACCCTCCTATTTCATTGCCCTATAGTCCTGTTAAGTGGATGGCCAATTTGTAGGGTGAAGAAAAATTATTGTCAAATGAAAAATTGATCTCAATGCTGTATAGAATCTAATTCAGGAAATTTTCGCTATTTGATTAACTGATAGTGCCGATTTTCGAGGTATAATCTACGAGATCAGCGCTCTGACTTTTTTCGCAATGGCCAGCGACGCCGTGAGGCCGGGGGATTCGATGCCCATGAGGTTGATGAATCCGGGCAGGCCGCGCTTCGATTCTTCTTCGATGTAGAAGTCCCTGAACGCACCGCCGGGTTTTTGCAGTTTGGGACGAATGCCGCAATCATCGGGTGTGAAAAATTCTTCGTCCACGTCGATATACTGCTTCACCGCTGCCAGGAACTCCGGTTTGTTGGTTTCGTCCAGGCGGTAATCGATCTCGTCAACGTAGTAGGCGTTGGGGCCGAAGCGAACCTCGCCGTTGAGGTTGATGGTCAGGTGGATACCGAGAAATTTACCCTGAGGATCGGGCATGGGGTAAACCAGGTGATTGATGCCGTGAATGTGGGTTGTTTTGAAATACTCACCCTTGCACCAGTGGATATCCAGGTCGGCTTCGGTTGTCTCGATACCAGCCATCTTCGCTACCTGGCCGCAAAAAAGTCCGCCGCAATTAACGAGAATGCGCGTCTGGAAGACTTCGCCATTCTCGAAATAAACTCGATAGCCATCGTCGATCTTCTCGATGCGTTCCACCTTCATGTCGTAGATCACAAAGCCGTCGTTATCTTCGATGAGCTGGCTGAGTTTCTTCATGTAGGAATGGGTGTCGAAAATACCGGTGCTGGGAACCCACAGGCCGCGAATCGCGCTGATTTGTGGTTCTATCTCGTGGCATTTGCTGCCGTCGATGATTTCCAGGCCCTGCACGTGGTTGTTGAGCCCGTTCTGGTAAAGCTTCTGCAGTGCTTCCAGCTCGTCTTCCTTGGTGGCGACAACGATTTTACCGCAGTTGCTGTGTGGGATGCCGTGCTCATCGCAGAATTGATAGAGAAGTTGGCTGCCTTCGAGGCAAAGCGTAGCCTTGAGAGTGCCTTGCGGGTAGTATATCCCGGAGTGGATCACTTCGCTGTTACGGCTGCTGGTGTGCCTGCCGAACGAATCTTCCTGTTCGACGACCACCACGTCGCCACACGTTCCCGCGAGTTCATTGCCCACCGCCAGTCCTACGGCGCCTGCTCCGATTACCAGGACATCCATTTGTTCCATGAAGCGATCCTCTATCTCAGACTTGTGTGTTGTCGATTAAGCGCGTGGAACCGATCTTGACCGCCAGCAGAATCCTGTTGCCCGTAGAAACCTGATCGAGGGATTCCAGTGAAGTAGAATCGACGAACTCGATGTAGTCGATAACACCGCCAATGGATTCGATGTGCTGCTGCATGGCCGCGCGGAGCTTCTCCGTTTCCGTGATTCCCTCGGCGAACATCCGCTTCGCAATCTGCATCGATTCATGCAGGCACAGGGCCTGTTTGCGCTGCTGGGGGTCGAGGTATTTGTTGCGGCTCGACATCGCCAGTCCGTCTTCCTCTCGTACGATGGGGCAGCGGACGATGCGCGTGGAGAAATTCAGGTCGCGAATCATGGTCTCGAGCACTACAACCTGCTGGAAGTCTTTTTCTCCCATATACATGCGGTGCGGCATAACGATGTTCATCAGCTTGGCGACGACCGTCGCTACACCACGGAAATGTGTGGGGCGCGATTTGCCGCAGAGGATGCCGCTGATCTCTTCGACCGTGATGTAGGTCTTGTAACCTTGCGGATACATCATTTCGTTGCTGGGGAAAAAGACGTAGTCGACGCCCTCGCTTCCCAAGAGTTCCAGATCGCGGTCGAGATCACGTGGGTAAGTGGCGAGGTCCTCGGTGGGGCCGAATTGGGTGGGATTGACGAAGATGCTTGCGAAGACGACGTCACAGTCCTGCTTTGCCGTACGAACCAGACTAAGATGCCCTTCGTGCAGATAGCCCATAGTAGGCACGAACCCGATCACGAGTCCTTCGCGCAGCAAGCTGAGCGATTTTTCGCGCGTTTGCTTGATAGTCTCGAGTACGACGGGTGTCATATCCGATGCCATTTCTTGTTGTCAGGGCTGTCGATCACGACGACGGTTGGCTTGTGATCCTTCATCTCTTCGGGTGTGAGGTGGCCGTAGTTTACAACGATGATCTTGTCGCCGCGATGCACCATTCTGGCCGCAGCGCCGTTGACACCGATCACGCCGGATCCGGCTTCGCCTTTGAGGATGTAGGTCTCGAATCGATTACCGTTGTCGATATCGAAGATGGCGACCTTCTCAAATTCGACCATCCCCGTCGCCTTGAGGATATCTTCGTCTATGGTGATGCTTCCGACGTATTCAAGGTCGGTCTCTGTGATCACCGCCTGATGAACTTTCGAGAGCAACATTGTGCGTAACATAATTTCCTGCCTTGCAATAATCAACGATTCAGCATTCTACAAACAATGTAGCGCTGGTGTATGCGTACACCAGAAAATTCTGGCGCTGTTTCCATGCAAGTCATTCTTTAAGATATTGCGATTCGTCAATGAAAATTTGATGCTATAGCGATGCAGAAGCTGCGGGAGGAGTTAGCTGTATATACCTTCCACCTTTTTCAGTACCGGCACCAGTTCATATTCGATCATGTCGGCGAGCAAGACCCAGTCTTTGCTTTGCTGGACGTCGATCAGTTCGGAGAGCTTGCCGCTGAAGGCCTTGATGTAATCTTGGCCGTTGGTGTCACCGAACTGGGTGGAATTGAAGTCTCTGCCCATGAGCACGAACGCTTCCTGCAGCACGGTGAAGAAGGCTTGCAGGTTCTCGATGGACTGGATGAGGCGCGTGTTGGCGGTTGTCTCGTCGTCCAGACGGAAGCCCTGGGCGGTTTGTTCGAGGTCTTCGATTAGCTGCCCGAACTGCTCCTGGGTAATCAGGAAGGCGCGTTTTCCGATCACGGCTGCATCCTCGCAGGTGACTTCCATCTCGTCTTCGTTCATGACGTAGATGCGGTCCTGCTTCTGGTGCCAGTCGGATTCGAGGGGGCGATCGTTGAGGTTGATCGCGGTGATGAGCTGCGTGGGTGACAGATTCAGCTTGGCAAGCACGTTACCAAGGTTTTCCACGGTTGAAATATCAAATGTTTTCTCGACTCCGTTGACTCGGATTTTCATCGAGGACCTCCCTGTTTTTCGTTTAGCATTCGCAGCATCACGGCGAGCTGCAGTTCGAGATTCCGGTAGATATCGGTGGTTCGTCTTACCAGTTCGCGCATGTCGTCGCCGATGAGAGCGCTTTCACGAAACGACGCGAAATGGAAGAGGTCGAACATGCCGGAAAATTGCCGGGCATCGTCCAATATCTCCTGTTTCAATTGTTTAACAGCGCTCCACGAACTCTTGATTTTGTCAATTGATTTCTTGTCGCGTCCGGTAATGGCATAGAGGCCTTCCAGAAGCTCCACATAACGTTTCACCATGTCGTGCAGCCGGGTCAGACGCTCGATTTCGTAGCTGAAATCGAGAGCCGGGACATCGTAGAAGCGATCGAAGTACTCCAGCGCTTTATCAGCCCAGTCCGTATCGGGATCGAGATCACGAAGCAGTGTCAGGGCCCAGATGGCGCGTTTGCACTCGAAGAGGAATTCCTGCTTGCGGATGGTGCGCCGGTTGGCCGGCACCTGGTGCTGCAAGCCGAAGATGTCCTTCAGGCCCTTCCATGTGAGGATGTTCGGTTGCTCGGAAATGGGCTGTTGGGCGGTCATCGAAGTCGCGGTGCGATAGACCGCTTCAGGGGTGATATAGTGGTGGCAGTTGAGGTGACTGCAAAGCGTGTCGAACCGGCACGGATGGCAATCGATGTCCGCTTGAAGGATCACCGACTTTTCGCTGTAGGGACCCGTTTCCCACAAGCTCACAGGCCCGAGCGAAAGATTCAGGATGGGAATATCACGCGAGGCGGCGATGTGCATGGGGCCGGTGTCGTTGGTGACGAGGAGGTCGAGCCTGCCGATCACCGCGGTGAGCTGATCCAGGTTGCATCCGCCGATCATATCGATGAAGTTGCCGTCGCGGATGTCGCTAAAAAGCGGCTTCAGGGAGGCTTCCTTGTAGCCGCCAAGCAGTACGATCCGACTGTTCCGATCAAGCAACAGCATCTCGATGACGCGATGGAATTTCTCCGGCTCCCAGGCTTTGTTCGACTGGCTGGCTCCGATATGGAATCCGATCACGGGCATGTCGTTATCCCAGAGCTTCTTCGCGAACTGCTCCGCTTCTGCGGATGGTTGGAGCTGAAAAAGCTCCTGACGCACGCGTGCGCCTCCAACGCCGGCGAAGATATCCACCAGGTTGAAGGTGCGATCTCCCAGGTTGTGCTCGTTCGCGAGATGGCAGGCTGTCCATTCCGAGTTGATGGACTGCTCGCGGTCGCGGTTCATGATCATGCCAAGCTTTTCTTTCGCGGGGATCATCACGCATAATATGGAAGACTGTATGGATACCACCGGGTTGACCACGATGTCGTAATCGCGAGTGGCGAGCTCTTTGATGACCCGTTGGATCTCGATAAACGCGGGTCTGTAATCCTCGTTGATTCCTTCGACGACGGGTTGATCGTCGATCGCGATGACGCGATGGATACGTGGGAAGTTTTCCAGGATCTTCTTGAACGAGGACATCGCAAGGTAGTCGATCTCGGCGTTGGGATACTTCTCGTAGAGGCCATTGACCAGCCCGAGCGTTTGGATTATATCGCCCATGCGGGTGAGGTTGATGATCAGGATTCTCATGATTCGTTCCTGTAAAATGTATCCAGCAGCAGCAGGATTGCCTGGTAATCGTGGAGGCGGCCCTTTTGCTCTTTTACTGCTTCGACAAGCGCCGGTAGTGAGCGTCTCTTCTCCGGTGGTAGCGACTGGATGAACCTGCGCAATTCGGGATCGTTTGCCTGCCGCAGGAAGTCGTCCATGCTGCCTTTCTCCTGAACCAGTTGGCTGCCAAGGCGTGGGAAGTCGCGCAGAAGGTCGTTGAGCACGCTTCGGATGCGGTGAGTGTAGGTATGATGCTGAAGAACCTTTCTTCGCCCTGCTTCGGCGATGCGTTTGCGCTCCGCCGGGTGCTCCAGATAATAATCGATCTTTTCTCGAAGTTCGTTGAGCGAGGCAAAGGTCACGATCTCCTCGCCTTCGGTGAAAAGCTCCGGCAGTAGCAGGCGTTTATCCACCAATTGAAATCCACCGCACGCCATGATCTCGAAGGTACGTGGGTTGATGAAATCACCGTCGATCTCGAAAAGGTCGCGGTTCATGGAGGAGTGCAGGTTGATGTTGATTTTGGTGGCGTTGTAGATTTTCACCGATTCTTCGATACAAATCCGCGCTCCTTCTCGCTGCACGACGTCTTGAAGCTTGGGATGATCCCAGTCCGTTCCCCAGATCTTGAGGTCGTAGTCGAGCAATTGCGCGAACATCTCGCGGCGGTTCGGATATCCTGCCCCCATAAACGCTACGTCGGCACCATACTCCTCAATCTCCTCGGGAGTCAGGTATAACGGACGGTGTACCGCTTCATCCGCGGCCATAGGCAGGTAGCTTGGAGCGGTCGCGCCCAGTTGGCGCAGTTGATCCAGGAATGGATTGCGCTGGATGCCGTAGAATTTCTCGAAGTGTGGTGCGTAGTCCTTCCAGTATGCGAAACGACGGTAGTCTTCCACGAACCAGAAGGCGGTAACTGCCTTGTTCATCTGCCGGATATGCTGTAAGAGCGGGATTGTCACCGGCGATTGGGCCGGGAAGAAGCAGATATGTGGCTGGAAACGCTCTACTTCGTGCAGGAAGATATCGGAGAGCAGCGAGGTCAGCTTGCTTGACATCTGTCCGGCATAGATGCGGTCGTCGGTAGCTAAGAATGATAGCAGGAGTGAATTGGCGATGGTGTTATCGACGGTCTTTACCTCGCAGCCGAGTCTGGTAAACGCGTTGGTGATGTATTCCGCGGTGGTGAGGCTTCCTCCATACACAGGGAAGTCGATCAGTACGCGGATCTGACGGTAATCGGGGATCTCGTGCCGAACCGCAGTCGCCACCTTTTTCTCGCGCATCGTGCGTAGCAGGTTTTCCACGTGGTTCGGGTACTTGCGACGCATCGCGGCTAGATCGTACAGCGGAAGATCGCCGATTCCCGTAAAATCCGCCAGCTCGGACGATACCCGTACGTGCGACGGAATCGCGTTATCGCGGTGACGTGACATCTGCTCGATCATCTCCTGATTTGGCTCGTAAACATGGATCTTGCTATAATGCCCCGCCAATGGCTCGATGTGGTAGTAGAACCCCAGTCCGAACACGGCGATTTCCTTGGCCGTCGTGTGCTGCGCCAGAAAGCGATCAGCGAGCTTCTTGCCCTCTTCCACCGGTGCGTAGCGACTGTGTAGTGTTATACCATCCAGCACCGGCACCGGATTGCCGTCTTTTGCGATGATGACTTCGATTTTCGGCATCAATCCTCCTGATGCGTCAGAATGTAGCAACGAGTCGATTTGTTTCAATGAAAATTTTATCTGAAACCCTGAAACGCCAATGTTTCAACCACCGTCTTGGGCAGGTGAGGAATGCGCTCGTGAAAATGGGTGGGTGGGCAGCATCGGTCATTTTGGAAAGGGATTTGCCTGGAAATTCCGCGAAGCGCTACCTACTTGCCCTCTCTTTGTCAAAGAGAGGGTGGCATCGACAGTTTGTCATTGTCGATGCCGGGTGAGTTTGTTTTCGCAAATCCCGTTACAAAATAACGATGCGGGACCGCTGACACGAGCGCATTCAACGATCCATAGCCTCCATCAATCGTTGAACAGCCTCTTCTTGAACAGCATCCACGCGATCAGGAAAAATGCCACGGCTGCACCAAGTAACACCCCTGCATAAGGTAGAATATCTACGACATGGAGATCGCGCCAGAAGATGAAGGTCAAGCCTGTCATTGCCCAGTAGTTGAGTGTGAATTTTCCCACGAATTGGAGATAGGCCGGCATGATAAACGATGGGAACATTGAGCCGCCAAGCGCACTCATACCCAGAATCAGGAGGGTCGAAAGCTCATCGACCTGCTTCTGGTCTTTGCATGAGGCGGCGATAAGCATTCCCAGCGTTGCGCATGAGATCGCGGTCGAGAAGATCATAATCAGCAGCGCCGGAATATCTTTGAAAATGTCGAGTTTGAAGACAAGCCAGCCAAAGATGAACATTACGATGAGCTGTGCTACGCCAACGATTACGATAAACAGCGTTTTTGCCCACAGGATCTCAGAGCTGTGTACCGGCGATATCAAAAGGCGCTTGATGGTTCCGTTTTGCTTCTCGGAAAGGAGTGACGATGCTGCTCCACTCACCGAGAATAGTAAAAACATCACAGCCATTCCGGCAACGCTATGCACAAACATCGGGTTTTCGACATCGACTCCCAGAAGCTGGTTTCCACGAATCCTGATCGGGGCTATGTCACCCATTGAAAAGGAGCCTTCAGCGGCTTCAGTTGAATCAGAATCGGTAATCTTGAAATCATCGACTGCCGGCATATCGAGCGATTCCAGATTGGGATCAAAATAAGTGCGAATCGTATTGAGTAGGTCGTCGCGGAAACCTTGCCCTTTTTCATCTCCCAGATATTCGTCGGCGCGCTTGAAGAGCTGTACCTGCATCAGGCTGGGCATCTGCATCATGATTGTGCGCTGCATCAAGCCGTTCACGATGCCCTGTTCGATCGGGAATTTGGGGTCGTAGTGAATATGAATTGATGGCTTGTCTCCTGCTTTGAGACTGTCCTGAAAACCTTTCTCGATGCGGATTCCGATATGTCGGTTCCCTCTTTTTATCTGGTCGTTCATGTAGTCGTTTGTATATAGACGGGTGGAATCGTTCTTCGTGTATTCAGTTTCGAGCCGGATTTCTTCCAGGTCGCCGATCGCAGTCATGAGTTTCTGCGAATACTCGGACTGGTCTTCATCGACACCGACAACCAGGATGCCTTTTATTCCCGAATCGCTGGTGCCGAATCCACCGAATACCATACCAAAGATAAGTGTAATCACCATCGGGACGATGAAAGTGAGGATCAATGATCCCGGATGTTTCGTGAAGAGCTTTATATCCTTTGCGATTAATGCTAAGATTCTCATTCTCGGAGCTCCCTTCCTGTCAGGGCGAGGAATACCTGCTCCAGATTGGGCTGCACGATATGCACCTCCTCCAGCTCGGTTCCCATCTCCTCCAGGGTGTTAAGGATATTCGAAAGCCTTCCAATCAGGTCGTTTCCGTGGATCAGCAGGCTGGTATGGTCTTTTTTAATGACAGAGATTCCCAGTGCGTTCGCCAGCTTTTCAGCAGGAAATGGTTCACGCAGCCTGACGATAATCCGATCCTCTTCACCGAGGCGAGCGTAGAGATCCTGACGGGTGCCAAGTGCGATCAGCTTACCATGGTCGATAATCCCGACGCGCGTGCAAAGCCGCTCTACCTCTTCCATGTAGTGCGAAGTGTAGATGATGGTTTTACCTTCTTCGTGCATGGCTTCAATCAGCTCGAAGATGAAATTACGCGATTGCGGATCTACACCAACAGTCGGCTCGTCAAAGAAGATAATAGGCGGATCGTGCAGGATGCCTGCGGCGATGTTGAGTCTGCGTTTCATTCCGCCAGAGTAGTGTTTAACTGCGTCTTTGCGTCGATCCCAAAGACCGACTGACTTCAGAATGGAATCCGACCGTTCTTTCAGAGTAGTGCCTGACAGGCCATAGAGCTTACCCCAGAGCTGGAGATTCTCCAGTGCGTTCAGGTCTTCGTAGAGGGATACTTCCTGTGGTACAATACCGAAACGCTTTTTAAGTTCGCGTGCTTTTCCCGGCAATGCGAGCCCATCGATCTCTACTGTACCGCTGTCGTGGTCGAGGTAGGTGCAGAGGATGTTGATAAGGGTTGTCTTGCCTGCACCGTTCGGTCCCAGAAGTCCGAATGCTTCACCTTTTTCGATGCTGAGGGAAATGTCGTCGAGTGCGATGATCTCGCCAAAACGTTTGGCTAAGTTGTTTATTCTAATCACACAGTCCCCTTTCTTGCTTTTGGTTATGGTTGTCTTTTCAGGGGATTATGTCAAATTTATTTTCGATGTTGGTTTGGATCCTACTTGTGATTGGTAATAAATATTTCTATTTGTTGCCTGATTCGATCGCGAACCAATCGCGTTTTATCCAGAATCTCTTCTGGCGTTCCGCCAAATGATTCGGGATCGGTGAAACTCCAGTGCATACGTCCACCGAGGACCAAGCCGGGAAAGAGAGGGCAGGTTTCTGCGAGTGATTGGTCGCAAACCGTGATGGTGTAGTGATAGCGTCTTCCTTCTTTGTAGAATTCGAATACATCGTCGCATTCAGCTTCACTAAGATCGATACCTTCTTCCTTCATTACCTCGATAACATATGGATTTACTTCTGTCGGTTCGAATCCCGCGCTTTCGGCATAAAACCAATCTCCTCCGAGGTAATTAAGCCAAGCTTCTGACATCTGGCTACGTGCGGCATTATGATTACATATAAAGAGAACGTGCTTCCGGCTGTCCATTGGGCGTCTCCCACGTTTTTCTATATTATATGCTTAGAGTGTGAGTTTATGATAAACGATGGGCCTATTGATTCTCCTCATCAAAAGTAACCATCGCCGTGCTATCGCTGTAGGAGCTCAATGTGCTGCGTTCTGCTGTTCGATATTTCAGGAGGAGCTTCTCGATTCGTTCGATGGCACTCGAAATCCTTTCAATGTATTTCATGTTATCATGATTCTCAACCATGCAATTGTCGATCAAAAGGTCAAGGTTGCCACGGATGATCATGAGTGGCTGGTTCATCTCATGGTTGGCTGTGACCGCCATGGCGTTTATTGTGTTTCTGCGTTCGAGCTCGCGGATGGTTTCCTGTGCTTCTTCCAGCTCTTTGTTCTTGATTTCCAGCTCTAGGTTTTTTTTCTTGAGAAGCTCAGTTTCGCGCACTTTGGATTCATGCTCGAGCATCGTCTGTGCTTGTGCAATTCCTTTTGCCAGGGTATCATCATACAATTGAGTGGTTTTTTCGAGCGCTATCTGGTATACCTTGATCGCTTCCTTGAATTTCCCCTGTTGTTCGAGCACATCCGCAAAGGATTGGATAAAGAACGTGCGATTGAATCCGAGGTCGAGTTCATCGAGCTTGGGAATGATTTCTCCAAGGATTTCTTCAGCCTCGTCAAGTTCATCGCGTTGAACATGGACAATGCTGAGATTCGCAAGGACTCTTGCCCGAGTCTCCTGACATATTCTAGGGTACATATCCGCGATTTCCAGGGCTTTTCTAAGGTATACCTCACCTTCGTCATATCTATCGAGGTTCACGTACGACATCCCGATATTCATATAATTATTCGCCAGCCAGCTACGCTTCGTGTGCTTCTCATCCAGAAGGTCGATACCTTCAAGGTAATACTTGAGCGCTTCTTTGTATTCGCTTTTCCTGAAGTGGATGTTACCGATATTGTTGATAAGTGCTGACATTTCTTCCTTTGCACCAGTCTTTCTGGCAATCTCGAGCCCTTTTATGCCGTAATCCATGGATCGATCGTAGTCGAAAGAATCAAAGTATAGCGCTTGAAGGTTGAGGCAGGCAATTAGAAGTTCTTCGGGAGCATTCATTTCTTCGGCCAGTGTGAATAGCTCGCGATAATATTCGAGACTTCTCTCGATGTTATCAAGGGAGGATTCTGTAATTGCAAGGTTCGTCAGGGTTTTGAGCAGCATGATGTTATCGTTTGCTTCTTCGCATTTTTCCCGCGCAATAAGAGATATGGTAAGAGATTCGTCGAATTTCCGCTGAAACCACAGCAAAGCGCTAAGTCCGGTATATATACGGGCTTGTAGCTTGATATCGTTTTCGCGAATCGCAAATTCGATCGCTTCATTATGATACACGACACCTTCATCGAACCTATTGGACAGGTAATAAGAAGTCATGAAGTTTGGAATCATGGCTTTCATTTCTTCGACGAAGTGGATATCATCTGCGAGCTTCCATGCATGCCTGAAGTACTCGATAGCCTCGTCATATTTTTTCGCCTCTTTCATTTCGAGGGCTTGTTTATGGTATCTCTTCACTTCAGCTTCTAAGTTTTTGCCGCTCATTCTTCCCTCATATCACCATGATGCAATGATTGTTTTATTGAAAACCATACGATTTTCCGCAAATACTAACTTTCTGACAAGGAAAAAACATGTGTTTCAGGTCTTGACATAATCGAACCTTCATGCAATCTGTACACAGGAGCGAACATGAGATACATCATACTCATTCTTGCAATTGCATTCTTTCTTGTCGGATGCAGCGACGATCCTCGCGAGTCGGACTGGACCATTATGGTTTATATGGCTGCGGATAATGGCCTATCCAGCCAAGCGCTCGAAGATATTAACGAGATGGAGGCTGCCAATATTACAGGCGATATTCGGGTAATTGTCCAGGTGGACTGGAACGAGTACAGCGATTACACTGGTGCACAGCGCTTTCAGATTCGGCATGACGATACCGACGAGATCGGATCGGACCGGATCGATAACATTGGTGAGATCGACAGCGGCGATTGGCATGAGCTCTCGGGGTTCGTCAACTGGGCGACGAATCATTATCCTGCTAAAAAATATGCACTTGTCATCTGGTCGCACGGGGATGTCTGGTATCGCGACGGCTCTCTCGAATGGATCTGCTCCGATGATGAAAGCTACAGCCATATCGGCGTGCGGACGGGAGATTTCTACAATGCGATGTCGGCCATTCGCAATCATATGGATATTCTCATGTTCGACGCCTGTGAAATGCAAAGCCTTGAAGTGATGGGCGAAACAGCCGGAAAGGTACACTATATCATTGGATCGAACGCAGAAATCAACGCCGACGGCTTTCCCTTCGACGAAACGCTCGAACTCTGGAACACCGCTTCAGATTCCCGCAGCCTTTCCGAAGCAATCGTCGATACCTACGTCGATTCTTATCGTCCGGGTGGAAGCCAGTACGGCAGCACATTGCCGATTACATGCTCGGTAGCCGATTATCAGCAGCTACAGGCGCTCCAGGACTCTTTGTCGCTTTTCGTGGACACCTGGAAAGACTCTGCATCGACGGATGTTTTCCATGACGCACGTCAAGAATGCGACGAGTACGGCTCCGTGCTGCAAGACATCGATATCCGACAATTTTTCACCATCCTGCACGATACCACAAGCGATACGCAACTGGCGCGCGATACGCAGACGATTCTCGACCAAATCGACGCGCTCTTCTACCACAGCGATCAATACAATCTCGATGATGGTTACGATGTATCCGGTACGATCTGGCTCACCGACAACATCGTCATCCTGCACAACCTCTCCACCGACTACCTTGTCCTGCACTTCAGCGCGTGTAAATGGTTGGAATTTCTATACGCTTTCCACGGTGAGGAATTCGAGCAGTAAATTTCCCGTGAAGAGGTGATGTGGATAACATGAATTATCCACGATGCGATGTGGATAGTGTGAAGAGGGTGTAATAATCCAACTGCCTGTAATTACTGGAATTCCCGATGTGGATAACTTGTGTATAACTGTTGCGGAAAGATTTTCCGATTTTGTAAGTGCTTTATTTTCAGGTGGTTTCAAAATATGTGGGCTAACTTGTTTTTGTGTATAACTCTTAGCTCGACCGAAGGTTTTTTTATTGCAATTGATGTATCTGCTATGCCGCTTATAGCGCAAAATCCATTAAGAGAATCATAACATTCCGTGTTCAGATCGTTCAGATTAGTCGTAGCCCTTTGCGTGAGAATGCATTGAGATCGAGCGTCGCAAAATCCCGCCGGTTGAACTTCTCGATCGCGGCAATCGCTATCATGGCTGCGTTGTCCGTGCAATAAACCGGAGCTGGAATGTAGAGCTCGATTTTCGACTTCTCGGCCTGCTTTTTCATCTCGTTTCTTAGAAGGCTGTTCGCGGTGACGCCACCGGCGAGCAGGATACGGCCGATTCCGTTCTTGCGTGCGAAACGCATGGTTTTCTTGATCAGTGGATCGATGATCGCCTGTTGAACGGATGCCGCGATATCGTTGCGATGATTCTCGAGCGTTTCAGCGTCGGCATTCTCTATATATTGCATGGCTGCGGTTTTGAGGCCGCTATAGCTGAAATGAAAATTGTCTTTTTGGGCAAGCGCGCGTGGGAAGTGATAAAATGCGGGGTCGCCGCCTCGGGCGGCTTTATCGATAGCCGGACCGCCGGGATACCCCAGATCGAGGATCTTCGCGATTTTGTCGAATGCCTCGCCGGCTGCGTCGTCGAGTGTTTGGCCGATCAACTTGTAATCGGTTTCGCTCTGGAACCATACGAGTTCGGTATGCCCTCCAGATACGACCAGCGCCAGGTATGGAGGCTTGAGATCGGGGTATTCGATCAGATTGGCGTGGATATGCCCGACCATGTGGTTGACCGCGATGAGCGGGATTCCGAGGCCCCAGGCGTAGCTTTTCGCGAAGGATACACCCACCAGCAGTGAGCCGATGAGGCCAGGATTGACCGATACGGCCACGGCACAGAGTTCTTCTGGCTTTGTGTTGGCTTTGTCCAACGCTTTCTTCACGATGGGCATAATATTGCGCAAATGGACGCGGGACGCAAGTTCGGGGACGACACCGCCGAATTTATTGTGGATCTCCTGCGAGGATACGACGTTGGATAAAACGTTGTGCTGAAGATCGACGACGGATGCCGAGGTGTCGTCGCAGGATGTTTCGATGCCGAGAATTCGATTGTTACTCAATGGACCTGACCTGTACTTTTTCTGGTGTGAATTCCAATATTTTGATGTCCGCTGGAGGATTGAACTCGATTTTCACTTCGTCGCCCGGTTTCACGCTTTTGAGGTTCACGAAGGGGTTGAGTTCCTCAGCGTTAAGTTCGTCGAGCATGTCTTTTCGTCCGCGAACGAGTGCTGAAACCTTCTGCGGCATGATGACGAATTCGGATGCGCGCGGATTGAAAATGGGTATCAACGGGATAGTAATAGTAATGTATTGCGCGGTCGAGATATCGATTTTGACCTTATCTGTTAGCAGTTGCACAGCGGGGTCGGGACTGATCAGATTCGCGGTGGCGATATAGTCTTTGACCATTTTGCGCGAAAGGGGTGCTGTCTGGATGCGTTCGATCGACTTGAGCAGGTTCAACGGGCCTTTCACCTGCACTTGTGCCGGATTCAGGATCATATTCTTTTCGTTGAAGAACGCCCTGTCTTCTTCGCTTTCATAGACCACTTCAACCGGTTTATTGAATGTAATCACTTTATCCAGGCTTACTTCGATCCATTCGTTGAGCTCGAACTGCATTTTGTCGGAACGCATCTCCTGTCGCATCTTTTCAGGCACGAACAGATTATCCCGCGTGACACGTACAGTATTTGTGCCTTCCGTAAAATTGTGGGCGTCAATATAGATATAGGCTGCTCCACCGTCGGCTATCTGCAAGGCGGAATTATCCTGCCGAAAGAGCTGCTGGAGCTTGAGTTTGAAGAGATCGTAGCCCATGCCTTCCATCTCGATGGGGATCACCTCTTTGTCGATCTTCGTCAGGATCATATCTTCGGGAATGTCCCGCAGCTTGACCGGTACCCGGAAAAAGATAGTCTGCTCATTCATGAGCTCATGCTGAGCCCACAGGAAGACCGCGATTGCCAGTGCAAAGATCTTAAGCAGCAGATTTCGTCCCATTGCGTACACCCGTTGTTGATATTCTGATTACAGGATTATTGACGGTATCTTTTTTGTCAACTGCGGAGGTTTATTGTTGTTTCTTTACTCAGTATCCCACTTAGACTTGATAGATATGCATTTCATGACGTTATCCTCCGAAGGATAAGCGATTATCTCCCATCTTCTGCCACGATAATGGAGTTACAAAGTGCGATCACCGGTTATGTAAGAATAAATCATGATACTTTATCAATTTTTTTATTGCAAAAAAAGACCGCGTCCAAAAGATGACGTTTCAATGTGATGAACGATAGTGAATCCGGAATTTCAGGAGGAAATGAAGATGCTTAATGATTTAAGAAAGCATTCTAAAACGATTATTTTCGTTACCGCGATCCTTTTCATCGTCGGTATGGCACTGATTGGGGTGACCGATATTTTCTTTGGCACGCCGCCGGTCCTTGTAATCGACGGTGACAAAATCAATCTTGAGACTTACGATGCCGCTTTCCAGAATGCGGTCAGCATGCACATGCAGCAAAACGAAGGTGACGTGTTGAACGAGAAACAGCTTCGCGAACTGCATCAGCAGGTGCTGGACGAATATGAAACACGTATGATTCTGGATAAGGCGATCAAGCGTCGTCACATCAAGATCACGGACGATGAAGTTGCCGAAAGCATCTTGAATAACCCCAGCCAGCAGATCATGCAGAGCGAAATCTTCATGACCAATGGCAAATTTGATCTTCAGAAATACCAGCAGGTTGTCAAGACTGGCGCTTTGCCCAGTGGCGAGCCGCTTAACCTCTCTGGTCTCGAGTATATTGCCCGTCAGAACCTTCCCTACGAGAAGCTTTTTGACGATATCAAGTCGGAAGTCGAAGTTACCGACGAAGACGTAAAACAGGAATTCATCGATCAGAACCAGATGGCAGACGTAGAAGTGCTGTTCTTCGATTATCGCAAGATTGAAGAAGTAGAAGTTACAGACGCTGAGATCGAAACCTATTATAATGAGCACAAAGAAGATTACCTTCGCGATCCGGTTCGCAAACTCGACTATGTTAAAATCGATATGACCCCGAGCGAAGCTGACGAGCAGATCGTCATCAATCGTGCGCAGGAAATCCTGAAACGCGCTAAAGCCGGTGAAGATTTTGCAGAACTCGCCAAGATGTATTCCGAAGGCCCGTCCGGTCCCAACGGCGGCGACCTCGGTTTCTTCACGAAAGATCGTATGGTCAAAGAATTCAGCGACGCCGCTTTCAGTATGAAAGTTGGACAGGTGAGCGACCTTGTAAAAACCCAGTTCGGCTACCACATCATCAAGGTGATGGATAAGCGTAAAAACGACAAGGGAGAACCGGAAGTCCAAGCCAGCCACATCCTCTTCGAAATCAAGGCCTCGCCCGAGACTGAAGAAGTGGTTTATAACAACGCGATGGCGCTTTACGACAAGGCTGTGGAAGAAGGACTCGACAAGGCTGCTAAAGAAATGGGCTACGAAGTCGGTCAGACGGAAGAATTCATGCAGCGTGCATCCTACCTGAAAGACCTTGGACGTCAGAAGAATCTGGTCAACCTGGCTTTCACCAATGAAGTAGGAACACTCCTCGAACCGATCGAAGACGAAGAAGGTAACTTCATCATCGCGAAGGTTTCCTTCGAAAAGGGTGAACACTATCAGGATCTCGAAGAAGTATCCAGCCGCATCAAATCCAAGCTCGAACGCGAGAAGAAGATTGTTGTCGCGCAGGAAAACGCGAAGAAATTCGCCGAAGAAAACAAACCTGATGAATACATGGAAAAAGCTAAAGCTGCCGGCATCGAGATCGTTTCGGAGCAGGAAGTCAACATGAAGAAGCGCATCAAGCAAATCGGTCTTGAAGATGATCTGAACCGCGCAATCCAGGAAACTCCTGAAGGTCAGTGGACTGGGGTGATCGATGGAAAACGCGGCGGCTATATCGCGCTTGTAACCAAGGTTACTCCCGCAGATATGAGCATGTTCGATAACGAGAAAGAAGCTCTTCGCGAGAATCTGATCAATCAGAAAGGTAACGATTACTACACCGAGTGGTTGGAAAAACAGAAAGAGAAACTTAGAGTGAAAGATAATCGCGCCAAGTTCTACTCGGTATTCCAGGAAAAAGAAGCACCGGCTTCGAATTAGTATAATCAACGATGAAATATAGGAAAGCCGATGTGAACGCATCGGCTTTTTTTGCCTGAGGTGGTAACAATGAGAAGAGTCCATTGCATTCTGGTCGCCATGAGTATTCTGATCCTTCTCACCGGCTGTTATATCAAGCCAGAGGGGATCGCCGGCAAGGTCAACGACGTCGAAATATCTGAAGAGCAGTATCTGGGCGCTGTTCGACGCGAATACGAAAGCTTCAAACTGAAGCATGACAAATCGCCAACCAGCGAGCAGGTAATGGAGATCTACGATACCGCGTGGGACAACCTGGCACAGGGTATCATCCTTGAATCGCTCTATAAGGAATATGGCATTTACACCACTCGTGAAGAGGTCATGGACTCGCTCAGAAATCACCCGCCTGTGTTCATTCGGGACGCGAGTGTTTTTCAAAGCGACCACGGTTTCGACAATCAGCTCTATCTGGAAGCACTCGATACCGGTGAACCGGTCAATCTCAATTGGCTGAAAAGGCACTACTTCAATTCATACATCCCGTTCCGCAAGCTTCAGCAGAAGGTTCTTCTGAATATCCCGGTCGATGAAGATGAAGTCCGTAAGGAATATCAGATTCGTAATGGTAGTGCGGATGTGGAGATTGTGCACCTGAAGCCCGAAAACTTCGCGCGCCAAGTTGTTTCGCAGCCGGAAGTGGCAGCATACTACGAGGCTCATCGCGATTCATTTCTCATCCCTGAGAGTTGCACGCTGGATTATGTAGCGTTTCACTTGGTTCCATCAAAAGCCGATACACTTGGTGCAAAGGTACTGATTGATTCGCTCTACAATGAACTCAAAGCTGGCGCTCCTTTCGCCGCAACGGCTGCGAAATTCAGCGATGCCGAGTCGTCGCTGAAGAATGGCGATGTCGGCTTTGTAGAGATCGAAAAGCTTCCCGCAAGTGTGCGCAAGCAATTGAAAAAAGGCGATTACCAGACGATTACCAAGCCATTTTTTCAAGATGGCTGCTGGAAAATCTACAATCCGGTCGCAAAGACCAAGACGATGGTCAAAATCGAAGAGATTGCCATTGTTCCGCGCATTTCCTCCGAGACGCGTCAGCAACTATACAAGAAGGTGACTGATTTTCGCGAACTTGCGCTACAGATAACACTCAAACGCGCTGCCAGTGAATACGGCATGGAATGTGGACGGCTCGAAGAACTTTCGTATGAAAACGACTATGTTGAACTCTTCGGAGCTCTTGATACGATTATTCAACAAGCTCTGCGCTCGAATGAAGGGGCCATCTTCCCGCCCCAGTTCAATAATAAGATCGAAAGCTATGTGCTATTTCAGGTGATCGAAGCCCAACCACGCAAGACTCAACCGCTTGTCGAGGTTTCGGACACGATCTTTGATCTCTTGCTCAGGAAAAAGCAGCTTGCCGCAGCAGCAGTCGCCGCGGACGAGTATCTGAAGAAGTACAAAGACAAAGAAATGCTTGCACACGCCGCGCTGGATGGGTACTCGCGCTATACTATCGAGCACTTCACCTTCCTTACAGAAGTCGATGGAGCATGGGTCGAGGACCTCAACCGCGCGATTCTTGCAGAAGAAGAACCTGGTATGCTTCGTCACGCGATACATTCCGATTATGGCAGCTTTCTTGTCGTGATTGATGGCATCCAGCCTCCACCACCGTACGGATATCAGTCGCAGAAACCGTTCCTTGAAGAGGACATCGTGATGCGTAAACGGGACGCCTATTTCGACCAGTGGTTGGAAGAGAAGGTCTCAGAAGCGAAGATCAACGATTGGCATCGGGACATCTTGAAGCGGAAGGAAGAGGAAAAACAGCAGATCAAAGAATAGCTCCAGCTTCGGGGAAAAATATTTTTAGAAATGCGGACAAATACGTCCGCATTTCATTTTGTAACGTGTAATAAACGATTGAACAAGTCCTTTGCAAAATCTGAGCTGAATCCTGTATTGAGAAGTTTGACTTGACATGGAATGGATTTATCGGAGAATTATTACATAGGATTTCGTTCCAACAGGAGATACGCAGGATGGACGCGGAAGAAAAGAAACTATGGCAGTTATACCGCAAGACGGGCCGTCATGAGCTCATGGAAAAGATTGTGGAGAAATACCTCCACATCGTCCATTACCTTGCCAACAAGCTGAGTATTTTCTCTTCCAGAACGCTTGAAAAAGAGGATCTTTACAGCGCTGGCGTGATCGGTCTGCTCGAAGCAATGCAGAAATTCGATCCCGAACGCGGTTTCGAGTTCCAGACGTTTGCCACCATCCGTGTTCGCGGTGCGATCATCGACGAGATAAGACGCACCGACTGGGTACCGAGATCCGTCAGGCAGAAGTCCAAGCGCATCGATAGCGCGATTCACGCGCTCTTCAACGAACTGGGGCGCATGCCAACTGACGATGAGATTGCCCAGGAACTGGATATGACCATCGAGGAGTATTACCAGATTACCGATAATCTTGGCCCGCTTTTCCTCGGATCGCTGGACGCTGTTGTTCCCAGCGATGGTGAAGGCAATAGCATGCACATCTCAGATGTTATCGAAGATAAATCCGAGAGCAGTGCGGAAGAAAAGTACCTCGAGCAGAACCTGCGCAAACGGATATCCGACGCCATCAGTCAGCTTCCGGATAAGGAAAAGCTGGTGGTTGCGCTCTATTACTACGAAGAATTGACACTGAAAGAGATTGGATTGGTACTGGATGTTACCGAGTCGCGAATATCTCAGATGCATTCCTCTGCCCTGATGAAGCTTCGCAGCATTCTGCAGAACGTGAAACTCAAAGACCTCTATTAGACTATGGTCGATGTAAAAGAGATTACCAGACACATCATCAGCCTTCCCGCAATGCCGACGATTGTCGCGAAGCTACTCGAGATGATCGACAATCCCAGTACATCCGCCTCAGGTCTCGCTAAGCTGATATCATCCGATCAAGCACTTACCGCGCGAATTCTCAAGCTGGCCAATTCTTCCTACTACGCTTTTACAAACCAGATCAAGACGGTTCAACTCGCGATCTCGCTTCTCGGCTTCAATACCATCACCAACCTGGCTATCAGCCTTACGCTCACCAAGCGCTTTAATACGGAGTATCGGGACGACGATTTCGACAGGATGCGCTATTGGGAACACTGTCTGGCAGTGGCGATCGTGGGGAAGCGGCTCAGCGAGGAGTTGAAGATTGGCGCACCGTCGGAAATCTTCACTATCGGGATTTTGCATGACATTGGTAAGCTCATTATCCACGAGTACCTGCATCCGCGATATCTGGAGATAGAGAAGCGTACACGCGACATGGGGGAGACATCGCAAATGGCGGAGATGGTGGTAATCGGTGTGGATCACACGCAGATTGGAAGCTGGCTCTGTCAGAGCTGGAAACTGCCCATGGATATCGAGAACGCCGTGGGGTTCCACCACGAACCGGAAAAAGATCCCTCCATCGAGACCGCGATGATCCACTTCTCCAACAGCATCGTCAATTGTCTCGGATATTCATCGCCATCCGTCAGCCACACCGCCGATGAACTATCTCCTGTTGCCCTGGAACGCCTTGGTATCCTGCCGGACAAGGATAATAAATACAATCTCGATTCCTATCGCAACATCGCCAAAGAAGAAATCGAGAACGCCGGTGAATTCATCTCTATCCTCAATATGATGTAGCAAGCTTATTTCTGAATGCATATATAGTAAATATCAAACATTCTGATGCTGAGTGATGCGAAAACAGCAAAGAACATACTGTTACTTTGCTTTATGGTTTGTGCTGAAGAAAAATTAAAATTGAGACAATAGCGTTTGCCGTTGATACTAGTGTAAGGGCAATGAGGATGTACTGGATGATCTCATTGCGTCTGCTACTTTTAATGGTATAGTCTAAAAGCTCAAGAACCTCTTGCCTAAGCTCCTCAATTTTATCTATAATTTCATCCATAAATCTCGATTACCTCCTTTTTGAAATTACGATTGATTTCCTTGTACTTTTTGATATAGGTTTCACTGATATCATTAGTCTCAAGATATGATATGTGATCCCTGATTAGTCTTGGCAACAGTAAATTTCCTATTTTCCATTCAATACTTTGATTTGAAAAGGCGGCTTCATTCAGTGAATTTCTGTATGAGAATTCTTCAAGGTATGTTTTCATGGAAGATCCGGATTTCTTGTTGTTGATCATCGATTTCAATGCGGAAATGTGCTCAATGCTCATTTTACTTACGAAAGAAATTACCCGTTCAATATTTGTTTTGCTCATTATATCATCAATGGTCACGGAGAAGTTGTTTTCTTGAGCTATGCGTGTAATCATATATGTGTACTTCTGTATAAGGCCTACTATATTGATCAGTAATTTGGGTTGCGGATGGATGAGGTAGTCTTCTTTTCCAGTTCGGCCTTTAGCCCTATAGTTCTTACTTGTATTGATATATGCGTGATCGTGAAAAAACACTAGTGTATTAATCACGTCTTGGGCAGGATAGCCAAACTTTCTGAACACTCGAATGATTTTTGATGCATTAATACCGGTTAGCGTGTTCCCGAGTTTTCTATGGTTATTAAGATATACTGAAAGCATGAAGCCAAGATTGCATAATATTCGACCATTAGATTCAGTTGTGAGTTCGCCAACAATATCACAGGTGCTTGTATCGTAACCAATAGCATGGTTTGTGATAAACCATCTGAAGAAAATCGTCTCAATCTCTTGTCTTGATAAAATGTATAGTCTTTGCTTGTAATTGATTCTTGTGTAAGAACAAAATTGTCTTCTGGCTTTGCTTGATTTTCTTCTATCATAGTTAAAATAACCATTCAATGTAGCTGTTATTGCGTAGCTTTCTTCTGCCATGTTAATAATGCGATCATATTTAGGATCTCTATTGCACAATTGGTTAGCGTATTTCTCAAGGTAGTTTTTTCTATTCCAAGCAATGGATCTCTCGAACTTTTGTAGGGCCATATCCTGAAAAGTTTCTTGAAGGGACTCCCATTCGGTATGACCAATACTGATAGCAGTGGCTATACTTTTTTCAATCTCTTTTTTTACATCCAGATACGTTAATAAGTCGGTATAGTCAAGGGAAAAGAGTCTGTTTTTTATCATTGTTCCATGACCTGGTTGGTTAAGACGTGCTGGCTTGGTAAAAGATTCGTGGTATATATCATGTCGGATCGCAACAATGAACCTGATTAGCCCTTTATATGTGGGCAAGCGTTTGTGTAGGATTTCCATGAAGCTGGTAATGGCTTCATAGTTGAAAATCCGATCGAGATAACATGAGTCAAAATTGTCTAGAATAATAATTATTTTCTGATTGTGTTTTTTATGGCAATACTGGCCTATATCCAGTAAATCTAAATGTTTTAGCGCCTTATTCTCTTCGTTGGATAATAGGTCATACCTGTCTGTGTATCTTTCAGTAAAAGCTGAACTTGGCATATGATTTTCGGGCTCTGGTTTCTGTAGCAAATTCCCATAGTGTTTGACTATCCGCAGGGATAATTTTTTATATTTTTCGGTAAAGTCTGCTTTAATTTCATTTTCTAGTAATTCTATTCCGCCGGTTAATGATTTGTGAACTGCTTCCTGGTGTTTTCTGTTGCTGAAAAAATCAAAAAGCAAAAATAGAAGATTGCCATGAGGACTTTTCCTTGTCTGATATAATCGCGGCAATGCGTTTAAGAGAGATGATTTTCCACTTCCACGCTCACCGATAACATGGATCATATGGGCTTCTTTCAGTAGGTCAATTATCTTAGCTTCTTCATTTCGCCTTCTAACGTACAATCCATCGTAGAAATCTTTTGCGTTAATCTTGAGTTTGCTGTTTGCTGATGGCTCTCTATCGGCGTCTACTGCATAGTCCATGATTTCATCAAGCGCATCATAATAATCTCTCATAATGTTTCCCCTCGAAGTGTGATTGAATGCTATGTATGGTATTGTGTAAATAGTATGTCAAGAAATTATTAAAAATGAGCGAACACTATTATTATAATAAGCTACCTGGAAATTACGAGTAATGCCGAATGCTTTTCGTGAGTATATCTCCTTCTTTAGTTGGCCCTACTTACGCAAGTGACTGAATCTTAGAATTTATCCGCATAGTTTACATGGAAAATATATCCGCTTGAATCGAGGAAATCGCTATAAAATGACACCCCCTTGGCAGAAGTTTACAGATGCCCCTTTTTCAGGACGGGACGAGCATTCATCAAGCTACTTTCTGCCGTCATTTCGATACGATTCGAACCGAAGGGTGAAAGCCAGAACACCAGCGAAAAGGGAATTCTAGAGCTTTGCAAGAAAACCTCGAAGGGTTGCGGGATGTTCGGTAGACTGCCGAAGAATGCCGCGATTGAGCCTGTAGAGAAAGCCATTACTGATCCAAATAGCTTCGAAGGTGAGATAAGATATGCGAATGCTGTAAACGGACTAATATATCTTGTTATTGATAATGGGGATTCATATCTATATATATGGAAGTTTCAGTGCGCTACCATCAATTGGAGCAGATATTGACGCTGAAAATCATAATTCTGAAAAGGCAGTAGATTTTTGGGGCTCTTTAGTTGGCTAGTGGGTCGAAGAAGGCTCAGCATGGGGTATAAAAGCAAGTCCCATTTTCCTCGGCCATTTCTGTCATGAATCCTTATGCTGAATCCGAATTAGGGCAGGTGTGTAGCAAAACCAAGACGAATTTGAGCATTAATAATAAATAATACATAATGGCAATTGCCTGCACCCCAAAATATTACCATCCGCTAATTAAGATCAATACTTAAAAAAGGTTTGACATTCAATTTTGAAATATAAATATTCAAGAAGCATGCGCACTTGTAATTCTTTAGGAGGAACAATGATTACTATGATCTTGAAACCACAGAACGCATTTGACGAGACACCACTGGATTCTTGCAACCAGCGCACCCACCGGTGCCCCCCACCGCCAGTACCAGATCCAGATCCAGAACTGCCCAAAATCTAGTGTGACTAACTAACGCAAGCCCTGCATCTCAGTTAGATTGCAGGACAAAAGGAGGAATAATGATTACCATGATCTTGAAACCGCAAAATGCATTTGATGAAACTCCATTGGAATCATGTAACCAGAGGACTCAGCGCTGTCCGGATCCCAAACCCATTCCAAATCCTGATCCGCCACTGTATTAGGGTTCATCTTTGACCTTAAGTGCGCATGCTCATGTAATGTTAGGAGGAAAAATGAGATTATCATACTTTGCGAAAATATACAACGAAGGTGAAAACACCATTATCTTTAATACTCTGAACAAGTCTCTACTTGTAATCGACAGGCCGATCGACAAGGATTCATGGAAAACAGGCAAGGGATTCGACGATGATGAGATGCGAATGCTTGTTGAGTGCGAAGATTTTGTTGATGATGATTATTCTGAATCTGAAGAAGCTCTCCAGCGATTTGAGGATCACTTATGCAATGAGGATAAGATATCACTGACGATTCATGTGACGAACATGTGTAACTGCAATTGCTATTACTGTTATGAACACGGCATGTATCAAGGCTATACATCATTCGCTCAGCTCGATAACCTGGATGCTTTTCTGCAACAATGCAGAGAAAAGAGCGGCATCGATGTGATTCACCTCTCGTTCCATGGCGGCGAACCGACTTTGTTTCCTCAGATAATGATCGATGTTTACAATATTGCTGTGAAACATTTTTCCACGATAATGACGACGATGGTGTCAAATGGTGTGCGAATTCATCAAGATGAAGTGCTAAATGCCCTTAAGGCTGTTAATATGGCAAAAGTGTTGATCACGGTAGATGGGGATAAGGAAACGCATAATAAGCGGAGGCCGATGAAGAATGGTGAGTCGGCGTATGACAATATCATGAGATCCCTTGATTCTCTTGTGGAAAACGACATTACGCGACACATATCTGTAAATGTCGACAGCGGAAATGTTCACTGTCTTGATTATGTATATAAGCATGTGATAATGAAATACTCTCCCAATGATTTCTATGTAGCGAAGATATGTTCAGGTGAAACAAATAAACTCGCAACGGTTATTACATATCCTGAATTCTCCAGAGTAAAAATGGACTTTGTACAAAGAAACAACATCCCTGTTGAGGGGAAGGATACAAAATACGAAGACTTTATTAAAACTCACCTGTGTTCAAATAAAAAGCGATATGAATTTGTCGTTGACAGCTTCGGAGATATTTATAAATGTATAAGCATGACTGGAGACAAAAAGTTTTCGGTTGGCAATCTGGAAGATGGTTATGAGGCAATTTCACAGAAAATCAAGCATGATTTATACAAACACATATCTGGAGCATGCAAAAGATGCAGTTATCTTCCCATATGCTACGGCGGATGCTTGCTTGGGAAACATAATGGAGAAGCTGAAAATGGCTGCATGCATCCAATGCTGGAAAAAGCTCTACCCCAGGTAATGAAATGGAAAGTTCAAGCGCAATCGAAGTAAAGGCTCTAAGCAAGGTCTATAAAGTAAAAACATCATCATCATTCTGGAAGCCAACATATAAATTGATTGAGGCTGTCTCGGATATATCTTTTACGCATAATGCTGAGAAAAACCTTGGTGTTTTTGGCAAGAATGGTGCAGGAAAGACCACGCTGATCAAGATGCTGACCGGGATACTGCATCCATCAGCGGGATCAATCCGGGTTCTCGATTCTATTCCTCAGAAATTGGTCACAGATTTTAAAATGAATATTGGCCTGTTTCAGGGAGGTAGAGGACAACTGATCTGGGATATTCCTGCGATCGACAGCATCGAGCTGTCACGACACATTTACGGATACAGTAAAGAAGAGTTCGTTCGTCGTCTCGGGATTTTCAGCGAAGCGCTGAACATCACTAATGAAATCCATCAACCACTGAGAAATATGTCACTTGGGCAACGAACAAAGATGGAATTGCTCTACAGCTTTATACATCTGCCTCGGATAGTGTTCTTAGATGAACCGACCTCTGGTCTTGATGTAATTTCGCGTGATTCCCTGCGTAAGTTTATAAACTTCTGCCATGAGGAATTTGGAATCTGCTTTATTATCTGCAGCCACAATGTTAAGGACATTCTGGATTGCTGCGATACATGCCTTGTCATGCACAAGGGAAAGATTCTTTATCAAGGAGACACAGCCTATCTGCTCGAGAAACACAGCCATGAAAAGGTTGTTCTGCACACAGACTCCCATATGACAGCTCAGAAAATTGCTTCCGACTATAACGGTCGCGTTGCGGGTAATATGGTTGTTCTGGATTTCGATGGAGATGCATCAAGTCCTACGATTTGTGATATTGTCGGCAAACATGCCATTGTCGATTTCAAGGTCGAGAAAAAGGATAATGAAGATATCATTGTCGAGATTTTGAGTCATGAATAACTACTACTATGGACTGGCCAGACAAACCCTGAAAGAGGGCATGGCGTATCGGACAAACTTCATCTTGAGCTTCCTCGTTGTCCTGATTCCCTTGTTAGGACAGTTACTGCTAGTTCGTTTTGTTTACCAGAATGGCTCTTCTCTTGGCTCTTGGGAGCTCTCATCACTGCTTGCTTATTTTCTGTTGGCAAGAGTGACGAGCGAGGCATTCTCGATCACAACCTGGTGGGATATTAAAAACGATATCAAAAATGGAGGCTTGAATAATCATTTACTGAAGCCGTATCGTTACTTCTGGCATAATTTCACTGTATATTATACGCTAAAGAGCATATCTATATCCGTTGCGATTATCATCACCTACGCAACATACGTAGTTGTGCGTGGTAGCTTCTTGGTTCCAATCGATTTCATAAGCTTGATTCAGTTTCTTGTATTGAGCGTAGTTGCGGCAATCCTCTCATTTCTTCTGATCTTCTGGCTGTCGATTCTGGCTTTCTTTTTTCTTGAGATTCGGTTTGTTGAAAATCTGCTGAGCATACTTTTGCCATTCATGACGGGCAGCATTCTCCCGCTGGATATCTTTCCGGGTGTTTGCCGAACTATTTTACTAAGCTTGCCGCCAGCGTATCTGGTTTACTATCCTGCCCGTATTCTAACCAGAAGCATGCCGTGGCCAGATTTTCTCATTTTACTATCACAAGCAGTGCTCTGGGTACTGGTGGTGTGGATTGCACTTACGACCACGTGGAGAAAAGGAATAATGAAATACGAGGCTACAGGATGATCCGGCATTTTGTATATTACTTACAGGTGAATCGCCTTGGATGGAAAAGGATGATGTTTTTCTCGAAGGACTTCATTCTTGATCAGGTACTCGATATTGTAGGATTGGTTCTGGGGCTTGTATTTTATCGGATTCTCTATTTTCAGATAAAATCAAGCCTGGGTATTCCATTGTTTGACCTTTATATATTGGTGTTGACAGTCAAGACGGTCAACGATTTCTACGGTCTCTTTTTCAGCTCAAACATTTCTCAGTTACCTCAAAGAGTGCAGTATGGAACATTGGATCATTTATTGATCAAGCCACTCCACCTGCATTTCCAGATGTTCTGCAGTATAATGGGATTCAAGGCTCTCGGCAGACTCCTGATCGATATCGTGCTTTTCATTATCATTGTGCAGCAGTTTCAGATACACGTTGATTTTCTGCATATAACAACCTATCTGCTCGTGCTGCTACTTGCTCTCTTGATCTTCACTTCATTTCACATCATTTTGTATCTTGGCGCGATCATCTTCATCAAATTTGACGCGTTTACTTCGCTTTTTACTTCCTTTTTCACTCTTTCAACATTCCCTGGAGTTATCTTCGCCCAGCCTGCGATAAAATGGTTGTTCACCTATATCATTCCGGTTCTCATTATCGGCAACTTCCCTTTACTTGCGTTGAAACAGGGGATGACAAGGTCTGTTTTGCTAACAGCATGCCTGTGTTGCGCCATTTTTCTTACGCTTGCCTACAGTGCGACACGCTTTATGTTAAGATACTACAAAAGCGCAACTTCTTGACGGAGTTAATATGAAATCTGTTTTGATAATCATGTTGTTCTTGCTTATTGGCTCAACAGCTTGGGCACTCATTGCAAACACAGAGCAATTCCTGCGTGTTTCTCCTGATGATCAGGTGCCTGCATTTCAAGCAACAAAATGCTCTGTCAGGTACGAAGATGCAACGCTAGTATTTCAATGGGTGATGGAAATCGATTCCACATTTTGCCCCGGTACATTTACTGCTGATGACCGTTGGGCTGCATCCGATTATGCACGTGTTCAAATCATCACGTCTCCATCAGACTACTATGCATACTTCTTCTATGCTTTTCCTGCGGGATCCTATTATGATGGTATTCGAAACAGCGATTTGAGCTCTTCGACAGAATGGGACAGTCAGTACACGTACGAATCGACCATCAGCGATTCGACCTGGAATTGCACAATGAGAATACCATGTAAAGACCTTCGTTATAGCGGTTCTCCACCTTATCAATGGCAAATTATTCTCACGAGATATTATCAGACGCTGAAAGAAGCGTATTCGTTTCCTTATGCGCCAATCAGCATGGAAAAAGACTATTTTAAAAGTGGTGCCTCCATTGTGATTGATGAGAAACTCCCGTCTCAGATGAATTGGCAAGTACTTCCGTATGCCGTTGATAAATATGATTTGATGCGCGAAGAAAATGATTTGGATGAAAATAGCTTTGGGATTGATTTCTGCTTTCATCCCAAGCCGAATATGACATTGAATGCTACTGTTAACCCCGATTATTCTGACATCCCTCCTGACAGTGAGCAGGATATCTTCAACCTCGAATATAACCCCTACTATGAAGAAAACCGCTACTTCTTTGTAAGCGATCTCAGTATTTTCGATATCGACACATCCGTATATTATAGCCGTACTATCCTACAACCCGTAGCGGCCCTGAAATATATCAATAGCTCCGCATCATACAACTATGGAATATTGGTTGCACAGGACGATGACGATATTGAGGACTCGGTCGGTAAAGTATTTCTGGCATCATTTCTTTCGAAGTATAAGTCAGTCAATTTACACTCGAGCATTATAGCAAATATGCAGGACGATGAAGATAATGAAGTGCTGCAGTTTAAACCTACCTGGTATATATCTCCGACAAAATGGCTGACGATCGATGGCTATTTATCGCGCTATCAACACGATGATAATGACGTGTTGCTCGACCTGTATTCCGAAGCTTCATATTATCAACGGGCTGGAGATTTCTCTCTGTCTCTTGATGGATATTATATTGGTCGCGATTTTGTAAGTTCACTGGGACGAATCTACGAAACGAATTACTCTGGATATGACGCGGAATTATCCTACGAGAAAGAAAGCAAGGGGATAATCGAAACAACCAGTACAAGTGTCTGGGTGAATGCAACATACTATAACAATACCAATTCACTGCGAACGAGCAATTATGGTGGTAAGTTCGGCATTGAACACTCACAGCATTATTCACATAACATTTTCTATACGAATAGCCAGGAAGACTATCTGGACGAACTGTATTCCCAGTACACAGCTTACTATAACTTAAACTACACGTTTCGGGTGAATGATCGTATAGCGATGACTGGATCCAGCGGAAAGGAATTGGTTTATAGGCTTGCTCAGGTTAAGCCATGGGCAAGCATCAACGTTGCTTCTTCAATACATTTATGGTCCGATTTCAGCTTGAGTGCATCCTGGACAAGGAAGAAATACTACGATATCTCTGAGGATGAAACACAGAGTATCGATCCAAGCTATGATGTAGCAAATTCTGATGTTACGTATTATTTATTCTCAACATTGTTTTTCACATCAGGATTGAGATATCACAACTACTCAATAGGCAGATATAAGGGTCACTACGGGGTCTATTTCAACGCTTCCTGGCAAGTATATAATCAGGTCACTGTCTATGCTGGGTATAACTCAGGAGCAGATCGATATGATGATACTTGGGAACTCGATCATAAAACGCTTTATCTCAAGATACGAGCAGTTCTTGCAATATAGGAATGACTTCTAAAGAGTGTCGTCACGAGATATTGAGCCAGAAGAAGAGGCATCGAATCTTTACCGCTGCAATGTACGACGATACGTTCTCGGCGTATCGTGTCGCGATTCCTTTCCGCTCATTCTGGCACCTGACGTAACAAGAATGCAGACCGGATAACCATTCGCATCCACGACCACGTATATTTAGAGTTAGTCTCCTTCTGTGCGACCCAATTCCTGGTTGCCTATTAAATGCCCCCTTGGCAGAGCTTTACGGACGCTTGGATTTCTGCCCAAGCACCGACGGACTTGTGAGATAGAATGATATTGACAGAAAAGGTATATACCTTATAAAATCTGATCAGATCATGTATAAACTGCGTGCGATGCAAAGGAGAAAAAAATGAAAACAGCCGGGATCATCATTTTCATTTTCCTCATGTTTTTTACTCTCAACTTGTATGGTAATAACGCATTGGAATTTAACGGGATAACCGATTATGCCAGCATTCCCGACGATGACCTGTTTGATGTAGCTGCCGTAACCATCGAGTTATGGTTTTATTGGGACGGTAGCGGCACCGATGTAGATTTCCTGACGGCAAAAAGCAGCGAAGAATTGGAAATCCATTTAGGTGGCAGCACCTCTAATGGTATCCGCTTCATTCCCACCACCAGCGTGTGGATCGATACCCCCGCCGAAGCCTTTACTCCAGGCTCATGGGTACATGTGGCTTGTGTATATGATCCCAGTCAATCCCTTGGTCAGATATATATAAACGGCAACGATATGGGGGCAGTAAATAATGGCTCAAACCCATTGACGACAGCGATCGTCCACTCTGACAGCGATTTCCGTTTAGGCTTAAGAGGTAATGGAAGTTTTCCCCATAACGGTAAAATGGATGAAGTACGCATCTGGAATTATGCTCGCTCTCAGGTGGAAATCCAATCTGCCATTTGGGATCCATTAACCGGTTCAGAGAATGGTCTGATTGGCTATTGGCGCTTGGATGTCCTGGAAGATTTGGGCATAAACGGCGACGGCGCAGACGATATCCTGGACTACACCGACAATAACCTTCATGGCGATACGGATGGTACCGTCTTGACGGACGGCGCCCCCTTGCATCTGTTTACCGAAATTGCCGACAATTTAGTGGATGTTTCTTCGGGTAATGATGTTGCCTGGGGAGACTATGACAACGATGGCGACCTGGATATTCTATTGACGGGAGGGAGTATTCCCGGCGGCCGACTCAGCGAAGTCTATCGCAATGACGGCAATGATACTTTTACAGACATCAATGCTGGGCTGGTTGGAGTAGAGTATAATAGCGTCGCCTGGGGCGATTATGACAACGATGGCGACCTGGATATTCTATTAGCGGGAAGTAATGTTGCCGGCAACTACCTCAGCGAAGTCTACCGCAATGACGGCAATGATACTTTTACCGCCATTAATGCCGGGTTACCTGGCATTTGCGATGGTTCTGTTGCCTGGGGTGATTATGACAACGATGGTGATCAGGATATCCTTCTTGCCACCGGGTTACCCTACGGAGTATATATTTCCAGAATCTATCGCAATGATGGAAATGATACTTTTACGGACATCGATGCAGGGCTGCAGGGTGTTGGTTTTTGCAGCGTCGCCTGGGGTGATTATGACAACGACGGCGATCTGGATATTCTGTTGGCGGGAATATATTATGATGGTTCTTGGCACACAATCAGCAAGGTCTATCGCAATGACGGCGATGATACTTTTACGGATATCAATGCCGGGCTGGTTGGAGTAACGAATTGTAGTGTCGCCTGGGGCGATTACGACAACGATGGCGACCTGGATATTCTTCTATCGGGATACGGCTCCAGCCCCACTACCAAAATCTAAAAAAAAATGGAGACGGCACCTTTACAGAACAAACCGGCATCAATTTGACGGGTCTCGTAAATGGTTCCGTTGCCTGGGGTGATTATGATAATGATGGCGACTTGGATATTCTGTTGGCAGGGTATGATATTACCAGTATCTATAGAAATAATGCTGCCATTGCCAATACCGTCCCCACTTCTCCGACCGGTTTGACGGCAAACTTCACAAAGAACTCCCTTGCCTTCAGTTGGAATGCCGCCACGGATGATGAAACCCCATCCTCGGGATTGACCTATAACTTACGGGTCGGTTCAACATCCGGCGGTGATGAGATATTCTCATCCATGGCGCAGAGCGACGGCTGGCGGAAAGTACCCCGTTTGGGCAGTCAGAACCATAACACCGAATGGACATTTGACGTAACCTATCCGTTTCAGACATCTTCTGTGGTTTATTATTGGAGTGTGCAGGCTATTGATAATTGTTTTGCCGGTTCTCCCTTTGCCTCCGAGCAGGTATCCAATCCGGTTCTATACCCTTGTCTGATTAATGCTGATGAACAGCGACCCACCGGAACCCTGCTCTGGGAAGCCAACAGCCTCGACGTTATAGCCGATTATCAGGTACAGATTGATGATAATCCCGATTTCTCCAGTCCCGAAGTAGATGACAATGTTCTTCCTCCCAATCCCCGGATTACGGAACTTTACGCTGGGGTGAGATTGAATACATTGCCCGATTATGGTAATCTTGCAGACGATACGGTTTATTACTGGCGCATGAAACCTAATTATTCAAATGGCTGGACATCGGTTTTTACCGATGGCACGGCTCATTTCTTCTTCAACATGATCAACACGGCTCCTGATGCGCCTATAAGCGGTTTTTCGCCGGCAAATGACGAGGCTGTTTACAGCTTAACGCCGATCCTTTCCTGGGGTAATGCTTCCGACCCGGATTTTAGCGATGATTCCGATCATTTGAAGTACTGTGTCGAGGTGGATACGACCGACACGTTTGTCGCCCCTGTTTATTCGGTCATAACTGTATTTGGACAGCCGTATATCCAGATTGAAAGCAACCTCCTTGCAGGATATCGATATTACTACAGGGTGAAAACGGTCGATAATGAACTCGCTGAGTCCGATTGGTCTGCGATTCAGCAGTTTATTACGTTGATGCCGCCACAGAATGTAACGATTACCCGCAACGATGCAAGTGTAACGATCTCCTGGGATTCAGTACCGTATAATTCCAGAGGTGTCATTTATACTGTATATAGTTCAAACGATCCAAATGCCGAATTTCCTGATGGTTGGGCAGTGGAAGCCGTGAATTTGAACACGACATCCTGGAGTGATTTGAGTACTTCTTCTTGTTCCAAGTTTTACAGAGTGACTGCAGGCAGCCCGTTTCCCGAACCTTTACCCATCAGGATAGGAAGTGAACCGGCTTGTAATTGATCACTCAAACTCCAGGCAATTCGGCTTTTCACAAACTCATATAACTCAACGACAACAAGAGATGTATGTGTGGAAGGGAGCGAAGTAGAATCGAAGGAAGTCAACCGGCCTGCACGACTCGGGGCAGGCTTTTTTTCTGCTCAAGAAACCCCAATATAGTGCCTCCTTAGCCCAAACGGTCAACAATTTCAGGACGAGACAATCAGAAAAAACTTGCCAGTATTGACCATCCGGTTAAATTTGACTATATGGTTAAAGTGATTGGTTTAATTGAAGAGTCAAATGACATAGCGATAGGAGTTGAACATGACCAAGGATATTGAAACGACCATCCTCAAAGCGGCATCAAGTGTCTTTGTCAAGGAAGGTTACGATGGTGCGAGAATGAATGTCATCGCAGAGAAGGCCGGTATCAATAAGGCTTTGCTGCACTATTACTTCCGCAGTAAGGATCACCTTTTTCAGATGGTTTTCGAGCGCGTGATGCACGACTTTTTTTCAGGATTATTCCGGGATATATCTGTGGATACGGATTTCCGCAGTTACCTGGAAAACTTTGTCACGGTTTATCTTAACTCGATTTCCAAGAAACCTTATGTGACACGGTTCATGATCTGGGAACTCGGGCATGGCTCAGGAAAGGTCAACGACCTGATTAACAGGATTATGAAGAAGTGGGAGATGAACGAAATTCCGGTGATCACGGCAGTACGACGGGCAGTTGAGCGTGGCGAGATCCAGGATATCGATCCGATTCATCTGTTTATCAGCCTGATCGCTTTGTGCATCTTCCCGTTTGCCGCACGGCCAATCCTCGAAAACAAGGTCGAAGGGCTCAAAGTGCTTTCGAAAGAGTTTGTAGAGGCTCGTAAAGAGGCGATCATTGACTTGGTCTGGAATGGAATCGCAAGGCCCCGGGAGGTGTGATGAAAAGATTTTGGACGATATGTATTGCGCTTTTAATCGGAAGCCTCGGCGCGGAAAGCATCAATCTCGAACGTGCCTGGCAGATTGGGTTGGAGAATAACCCCATGCTGGGGCAGCGTGATCTGGTAAGCCGGATCGCAGATACGGAGCAGAAAATCAAGTTCGGTGAATTGCTGCCCAAACTCACCGTGAACGGAATCTATTACTACAACAGCGAACTGGCGGAGATCAGTTTCAATAAGCTTCCTCTGGGTCTGACCATGGATCCGATTCAGGTGGGTCAGCACGACAACTGGGACTTTAATGCTAAGCTCACACAGCCAGTCTTTACCGGTTTCAGGTTGCTGAACGACATGAAACGAGCTCAGGCGGATCAGCGCATTGCCGGACAGGCCGCGATTATGGCGGAAAACGCGCTACGCTTGCAAATCGCAGCCTACTATTACCAGTGTGAAGCGCTGATGCACCAAGTCGAGATCATCGACGATGGAATCCGGCGCGCCAATCTGCAAAAAGACCGCATTCTGTATCTACTGGATGCGGGACAGGTCACCACACTGGACACGCTCGAGATCGCCAACCGAGTGCTGGAGCTGCGCACCATGAGGATGTCGGCAGAGCACCAGTTCCGTATAGCCAAGGCGCAGCTCGCGGAGGTGATGGCGACGGACGAACCGTTCGAGTTAGTTTTCGAACAGCAGAGTTCTCAGCCCCTTCAAACGCTGGATGATTATCGCTCGATAGCGTTGGATAACCGCGTCGAGCTCAGCATGAATCGCGAGAATATCCGAAAGCAGAAGCTAACGACCCGCATCGCCGAATCGGTGTTCTACCCGCAGGTTTACGCGCAGGCGGAGTATCATTACGGTGTTCCGGGTGTGCAGATGATCGATCCCGAGTGGGACGATTACTATCGGCTTGGGGTGCAGATGCAATGGCAGGTTTGGGACTGGATGGAATCGGCGAACCGCAGAAAGCAATCGATTCACAAGACCGAAAAGTTGGAGCTGGAGGAGAGCGCTATTATAAACCAGATCGTACGCGAAGTGACGCAGACCTGGGAGCAGATGCGATCGGTTGAAGAGCAAATGACATTACAGGATGAACTGACGCGCCAGCGCGAACTCGAGGTGCGGCACGCTGAGAATCTCATGAACGAAGGCAATGCAACCATCCTCGATGTCCGCGACGCGGAAGAACGACTGACCGAATCGCAGTTGCGATTGGATGCGCTTCATGCGCAGTTGAACATTTATCGAATGCAAATGGAATATTATACAGGGATTATCGGAGGGAAGTCATGAAAAGAGCAATCACCATCATCCCACTCATTATAATGATCGTTTTCACCGCGTGTGCGAAGAAAAACGAAGCAGGCCACTATGTTGGCATCGCAGAAGGGACGGTGCACAACGTATCGTCGCTTTACGGAGGCAAGCTGGTCGAGATCGCCGTGGACGAAGGAGACGAGATTAAGGCTGGGCAGCCCGTCGCTCTCCTGGACACGCTGGATATGAACTACAAGCGTCTGGAGATTGACGCGGGTTACGATCAACTTGCCGTCCAGAAGCAGATATACTTGAATATGAAATCGCAGGCTGAAAAGGATCTGGCGTATGTCGATACCATCGAAGAGCGTACCAAAAGCCTGCTCGAGACACAGAGCGTACCGCAACAGAAATACGACGACGTGGTCAACATGCGCAACAAGGCACAGACGCAGCTCTTGAATGCCAAGCAGCAGCTTTCGCTTATCAGCGCGAAGAAGAAGGAGCTCGACGCGAAGCTACTCACGCTCGAAAAGCGTATCGCGGACAGTTCGCTGAACGCGCCGACCAACGGAATCGTGACATCGGTGCTGTTCGAGGTGGAAGAAACGCTGCCGCCAGTTGCGCCGGTTGTGGAAATTACCGAGTTGGACGAGATCGAAACGACCATCTACATCCCAGCGGAAGAGCTTCCACAAACCAAGGTCGGGCAGAAGATGAAGATTATGGCAGACGGCGTCTCGCAAGCCATGACGGGTGTTGTGGAGCGAATCGGACAGAAGGCGGAATTTACGCCCAGCCAGGTGCTGACCAAAGAAACCCGCAGCGCGTTGGTCTATGCCGTTGAACTTCGCATCGAGAACCCCGATCACCTCATCAAGCACGGCATGCCGCTGGAAATCTCGCGGATGGACTGATGGAACCGATTGTTGTCCGTGGTGCGACCAAACGATTCGGCGATACGACCGCTTACCGGAACATCGACCTGACAGTTCTCGATGGCGAGATGTTCGGCTTGGTAGGGCCAGACGGCGCAGGGAAAACCAGTCTGATCCGTTCCATCTGTACGTCGATCCCGATCGATGATGGCGTGATCCGGGTCGAGGGCCTGGATACGCACACAAAGTACCGGGAGATTCGATCACGCATAGGCTATATGCCTCAACGATTCTCACTTTATCAGGATCTGACCGTGTCACAGAATCTTCGTTTCTACGCCGATCTGTTTGGAATATCCGCGTCGGATCGTAAAGCACGAATTGCTGAGCTCTATGGTTTCTCCAAGCTGGAACCTTTTAAAAATCATCTGGCTGGAAATCTCTCCGGCGGGATGAAGCAGAAACTGGCGCTTTCATGCAACCTGCTGCATCGGCCCAAGGTGCTTGTTCTCGATGAACCGACCTTCGGTGTCGATCCTGTTTCACGGGAAGAGCTTTGGAAGATTCTGCGGGAGATTCGAAAAGAAGGAACGAGCATCCTGGTCTCAACGGCCTACATGGACGAAGCTGAGCAATTCGACCGGCTGGCCTTCATGCACAAGGGAAGTTTCGTGGCGATGGGCACACCACAGGAAATCAAGGCGACGTACCAATATCCACTCTATCGCATGCAGGGAGAGGATCTCCGCTATCTACGAGACAGAATCGGGCAGATGGAAAACCTGGTGGCGATCCAGCTATTTGGCGATGTGCTTCACGTTGCGTTCGAAGAAGAACCGGATGCAGCGCTCTGGAAGCGGCTCGAAGATTGTGGCGTGACCAGCCGGGAGAAGATTCAGCCAACGATTGAAGACGTATTCCTGCACGTCACAGGGGGGAAGGCATGAATGAGATAACCGTCTCGGCAAAGGAAATCACACGCAGGTTCGGCAGTTTCACGGCAGTCGACAAAGTGAGCCTGGAAGTACGCCACGGTGAGGTATTCGGCTTCCTCGGTGCGAACGGCGCCGGTAAGACGACCATGATCCGCATGCTGTGCGGGTTGCTTTCTCCCACAGAAGGAGAGGCGACCGTTGCGGGATACGATATCCTGACTCAGAGCGAGCAGGTGAAGCGAAATATCGGCTACATGAGCCAGAAGTTCTCACTATACAACGATCTCACAGTGCAGGAAAACATGCAATTTTACGGCGGGATTTACGATGTAAAACCGGATATTCTCAAGGGACGTATGGATAGCTGGATGGAACGGCTTGGGCTCCAGCAGTACCGCAAGAAAAGTACCCGTGAAATTCCGGTGGGCATCAAGCAGCGTCTGGCGCTTGGCTGCTCACTGCTACACGATCCACCAATCATCTTTCTGGACGAGCCGACATCCGGTGTCGATCCACGGGCGCGTAGAGAGTTCTGGGATGTCATCTACAGCCTGCTGGAGCAGGATAAGACAGTATTCGTCACAACGCACTACATGGATGAAGCCGAGTATTGCAGCCGTGTTTCTGTAATGCAGGCTGGCAGAATCATTGCCATGGATAGCCCGCAGAAGCTTAAAGACCGTTACCAGATGGACCACATACAGGATATTTTCATCCATTTACTCAGGAGCAACACATGAGAGGCAGCTTAGCAAGAATCATCGCACTGTCGAAGAAGGAATGGCTGCACATTCTCCACGATCCTCGCAGTCTGGTCATCATCATCCTGATGCCGATCCTGCAACTAACCATGTTCGGTTACGCGCTGGACATGGAGATCAAGAGTATCCGCATCAGCGTTTACGACTTCAGTCGTAGCGATGCATCTTGGGATTTCATGCAGGGATTTCGTGGTAGCGACCTCTTCAAGATACGCTACGAGCAGGGATCGCCGGACGAAGTGGAGGACCTTTTCAAGGCTCGTGACGCCGATATCGCGATGATTATAAAGGACGACTTCGGCAGGAGACTGGAGCGGAATCAGGCTGCGACGGTACAGCTTATCATTGATGCGTCCGATCCCAACGCCGCCAACTTGATGCGTGATTACTGCCGCCGCGTGATACAGGACTACAACCTGAAGCGCGGAATCGAGCAGCCGGTGGAATTCAGTTTGCAACCGCGTTTCAACCCTTCGATGGAGAGTAATTACTTCTACGTTCCGGGCCTGATAGCGCTGATTCTGATTATGATTTCCGCGCTTCTCACCAGCATAACGATCACGCGCGAGTTTGAGACCGGAACCATGGAGCAGCTTCTCATCTCGCCAGTGCGTCCGCTGGAAATCATCCTCGGCAAGCTGACACCCTACATCGTTTTGGCGGTTGTGATTGGCACCATGATCCTATCGATTGGGATCGTGCTGTTCAAGGTGGCTTTTATCGGTAGTCCGCTACTTCTGTTGGGACTGTCTTTACTCTATATCTTGGTAGCACTGAGTCTGGGGCTTCTGATCTCCACCATTGCGCCATCGCAGCAAGTGGCGATGATGGGCTCAATCATGAGTACGTTGATGCCGACGATTCTGCTGTCCGGCTTCATCTTTCCGATCGCGTCTATGCCGGTATTTCTTCAATACATCTCGCGGCTTGTCCCGGCACGCTATTTCCTGATCATCATCCGCGGAATAATGCTGAAGGGTAACACAATCCAATACCTGATGGAACCTGTGCTGGTACTGTCTGGATTTACTATATTCCTGCTGGCGGCATCGTGGCGGAATTTCAGGCGCATTGCAGAAAACCAGGGGAGGAACTGATATGAGGCCGATACTCGAACTAATTCGCAAGGAATTCAAGCAGGTCTTCCGCACACGTGAGATGATCGCGATCCTGTTTTTCGTGCCGATCATCCAGATTATGATCCTGGGATTCTCCATCACCAACGAGGTGAAAGACGTGAAGCTACTGGTCTGCGATCAGGACAAATCGCCCACCAGCCGCGCACTTATCGAGAATATGCTGCACACCAATAGCTTCAAGCCGTTGGGCGAGGTGCGAAGCTACGCCGAGGTCGATCAAGCAATCGAGAGCTGGAAGGCGCAGCTTGGCATCCTGATTCCACCCGATTTCGAAGCTGATCTGCTGGCTGGCAATAAGCCACGCATCGCAGTGGTTATCGATGGAATCGACGGAAATACAGCTGGTGTGGCTGGAGGGTATTTACGCGATATTCTCACAGATTGGGGCGTGGACTATTCCACTCGATACATCATGCGTCAGGGCATCGAAGGGATGAAGAAGTACAAAGCGCCGGTCGGATTCGAGAGCGGAATGTGGTTCAATGAAAACCTGGAGGCGTCGCAGTTTATGGTGCCGGGGATCGTGGTGATTATGATTACGCTGGTCTCGATGATGATGAGCGCAATGGGGCTGGTGCGCGAAAAGGAGATCGGAACGCTGGAACAGCTCATGGTGACGCCGATCCGCAAATGGCAGCTCCTGACCGGGAAACTGTTGCCGTTTCTGGTGCTGACTTTCGTGGAACTTTTCCTTTCGCTCTTTATCGCGCAGATCGTTTTCGACATCCATGTACAGGGAAGCTATCTGCTGCTTGCAGGGCTGGCCTTGCTCTATCTGTTCGCGACGCTGGGCTTGGGGGTTCTCGTCTCGACAATGACCTCTTCGCAGCAACAGGCGATGTTCTTCTCGTGGTTCTTTCTGGTGTTTATGATTCTGCTCAGCGGCCTGTTCATACCAATCAAGAATATGCCTTGGATTATCAAGCAGATCACCTGGCTAAATCCGATGAAGTATTTCATCATCATCATGCGCGAAATCACGGCTAAAGGTTCCGGGCTGATGTTCCTGCTGGATGCGGTGATACCGATGACGATCTATGGCGTGTTGATTTTCAGCCTGAGTATCGTGAGTTTCCGAAAGCGAGTGGGGTAGGCTACAGAATGGGGAACTACTGGGCGAATAGTGATTGAACCACTTCCCTGTATTTATTGTTGAGTGAAAAATTGTTTTTCTCGTAAGTGTTATTGGTATATTCGTAATTAATGATTTGTCTGAGAAAGTCGTTCTTCTCCATGCCTAGTTGAGAGGAGATTGAGATTAGGTAATAGCCAGCTTTTCCAGGATCGATCGATGGGTCATTCTTTATTAGTAGTTCCTTAAATTGATCACGGGTTATCTTCTCTCTTGTTAGTAGCGAGCTTAGTAAAACATCCTTTATTCTTTTTTTAGCGATGGAGTTTTCATTAAAATAATGAGATAATCGCTCTTTTAGCTCATCCAGGCTGTATTCTCCCGGAACATCAGACATCTTTATAGAAAATTTTTTTCTTTTCTCAGTTCTTAGTCTTTCAACATCCTCAGAAATGATTGATGTTCTGGTAAGTAACTCGTCTTCGTGACTGGTCTTGACATAGCTAAGTAAGACGGCATTAATGTTTACGCCAAACATCCCCGATAGCCATGCAATCATCCGTTCCGAAGAAGATTCTAAATAAAATCCAACTAAGATAATTCGTTGAGTGTCATTGATATTTATTTGATCGATGTTTATTTCAGGGAAAACATCACCAATATGGTCTTCAAGGGTTTTCTCATGATATTTGTAGCATACATCACTAATTTTATCAATAGTCCACTCGGCAACATCAGAAGCATAGTCAATTGCTTGAGCAATAGCATCTCGGGCTACTTTATCGCGTTTCAATTCAATTACTACGAGATTTCCTGATCTGTCTATCCCCAATAAATCAAGGAATCCACTTGCTGTTGAAACTTGACGTCCAATGATTGATATATCTGAACCAACAATCTCAGGATTTGACGCAATCCACGTTTCAAGATGTGCTGGTTCTGTGCGGTTTTGTTCAGATAGACTAGTCTCAATTCGGGTGAGCCCATCATCTATTATTTGCCAAGTGTCTATACGAGTAGCCATGAAAAACCTCCATGAGCAAATAATAGGATGGAATGTGAAAAAAGTCAATATATTTGATAGATAAAATAAATCTTTATTCGAATCGCCCGACCTCGAAGAATGTGTCGATTTCGGGAATAGCGGCTTTCTTGGCGGCTTCGAGGGTGCCGTTGAAGAGCATCTTACCGCTGTCCAGGAAGATGATCTTGTCAGCGATGCGGTGAATGCTCGCCAGCTCGTGGGTGACGATGACGATGGTTATGTTGAGCTGTTTCTTGAGCGTCAGGATGAGTTCGTCGAGGTTTGCGCTGGTGATGGGATCGAGTCCGGCGGAGGGCTCGTCGAAAAAGAGGATGAGCGGATCGAGCGCCATAGCACGGGCTAGTGCCGCGCGTTTCTTCATACCACCGGAGAGTTCGGACGGCTTGAGATAGATGGCGTGGCTGAGATTTACCAGTTCCAGTTTTTTACGGATGATGCGCTCTTTAAGGATGTCGGGAATCGATGTATGCTGTTCGAGCGGAATGCTGATATTGTCGTAAATGGATAGCGAATTGAGTAGCGCACCATTCTGGAACAGCATGCCTACATTCGCCAGAATCTTCTCGAATTCACCTTCTTCCATGCCGACCACGTTTTTACCGAAAATTTCCACACTTCCGCTGGCCGGTTCAAAGAGCCGCAGGATGTTCTTGAGAAGTGTGGTCTTTCCGCATCCGCTACCGCCGAGAATAACGGTGATTTCCGCAGGCATTATATCCACGGTTATCCCGTCGAGGATCGTCTTCTCCTCGTATTTTGCGACTAGATCTCGGACTCTTATGATCGGTTCCGTTTTTCCCTCCAGACTCCTATATCAAATAGATCAAACTGAATATTACATCCAGCACAATAACTGCGAAAATGGATGCCACCACGGAGGCTGTGGTCGCCTTACCGACGCCTTCTGCGCCACCTTGTACCCGGAAGCCGTAATAGCTGCCGATGATCACGATCACCCACGAGAAGAAGGTGCTTTTGGTCAGGCTGAGGATGATGTCTTTGAACACCAGTGCACTGATACCCTGCTCGATGTAGGCGTTGATGGTCAGATCGAGATAGAACATCGCGACCAGTGCACCGCCGAAGACGCCGAGAAAAATCGAAACCGTAACAAGCAGCGGCATGCAGATGGTCATGGCGTGAAACTTCGGTACCACAATGTAGCGGATAGGATTGATCGCCATCATCTTGAGCGCGTCCAGCTCTTCAGTGACGTTCATGGTGGCGATCTCGGAGGCGATAGCCGATCCGCTTCGACCCGCGATGATGATTGCTGTCATCATGGGGCCCATCTCGCGGACCATCGAGATCGAGACAAGGTTTGCCACGAAGATATTCGCGCCGAACATGCGGAGCTGAGCCGCCGCTTGAAGCGCGAGGATCAGTCCCAGGATAAACGATAGCAACCCAACAATCGGCAGTGCATCGACACCGATGAGAAGACTCTGTTGGATGAACGAATTTTTGCGCTGTCCCTTGTGATTGAAAATTCCCACGAATGCCCAATATAGCGTATCGGAAGTGAGATAGAGTGAATAGATTACCGAGCTCCACCAGGTGATGGCCTTGTCGCCGACCATTTCGAAGAAACCAGGCGGTACGCTCTCTTGCTGCTTGGCAAGGGAGAGCGAAGTGAATGTGTCGATGGAGCGCTGAACCGCGGATGAAACGCCTGTCAGTTCAGGCTTACCGATACGTTGCTGCATTTCGTCGAGGAGAGCAACTCCTGCGCTATCGATCATGCTGACATTTGTAAGGTCGATAACCGCGATGGATGCGATGTCTTTCATGCTGGAAAACTGCGCGAAGAGGCCCGGAACAGCGACTTTGTCGATGTTCCCTTCCAACTGGAGGCGGTTGCCGTTTCGCAGAAGCTTTCCTACGTTTTCCATGCGTATCAGTTGATGATATAGGTCAGTCGCAGATAAAACTGATGGTTCAGAATATTGTAATCGGCGACATCCTCGTTATAGGTCAGTGTGAATTTATAGTCGAGCGACACCTGCTTGAACAGGCGGAGGTTGAGGATGTTCTCCCATTCGTAGCTTGGGTCTCCCTGATCGAACGGGAAAAGGATGTCCAGATTAGAGTCGTAGGATAGGTTGAACGGCAGCTCCAGACTGGCTACAACGCTGAACTCCACACCTTCCTGCGTGGAATTTCCCACTTCGTTGTACACGTAGTAATTGACTTCTGTTGAGTCGTTTACTTCCACATTATCAGTATAGCTGTACAGAAAGACATCGTTGGCATAAACTTGCCTGAATCCGAGTCCGAGCCGTGTGCTGAGGCTTGCGCGCTGCTTGTCCAGAATGCGCCAGTTGACGCCGAATCCCTCTTTGAGCTCGGTTGGTTGCCACGGTTGTTTGACCTCGACTTTATCTTTTGCAAGCAGCGTATCCCGCTGGCTGTTTTCATTGATGAACACGTAATTTCGCTCGTCGGTAGAATAAACTTTCTCGGGGAAGAAGTGGGTTGTGGCGTCGCCGCGGACGTAGAGCCCGAAAGATTTTACCAGATAATATACCAGTGTGTTTCGCAGGCTGAAGCTATCGTCAGCAGCGCGTGGATCGGTTTCTTCATCTTTGCTCATACCTGCTTCGACCAGCAGATTACTGGTGAGATGATACGGATAACGATCGTAGATCATGCGGTTGTCAAGCTGGATATTTGCATTGATGACAGTTGTAGGATTATTCTGATCGTTCGAGTTATCGCTGGAGATATTCCCATTGGCGTGGATCGCGCTGTAGAGATGGAAATACTCCTCTTCCTCGTTGATATCCGTTTCATCCAGGACACCGGCGCCGATCAGGTTTTCGGGAACGCCGTCTTCATTGGTGCTTACGACGATCGTCAGGACTTGGTAAGATCCTTCCTCCAGAAAAACGGTTGTAAAATTCTGGTAAGTGTTGAAGGGTTCATTGTTGATCGTGACTTTATAGAGTCCGGGATGTAGCAACCAGACGCGATCGCGTTCACCGATATCTTCTTCTGCCGGAAAATCGGAGCCGAAGCTCTCACCGGTGGACTGGTCGAATATCTCGTAGCGTACTTTGGCGTAGTTTCGACTCTCATCTACAATCTTAACTTTGAGCGCACCCCACATTGGATTGATCAGGGTTTTAAATCTCGGCACGATTTCAACATCGTCTTTGCGAATCATCTGATCGTAGTCGCCGGAGCCCATGCGAAGCGTGTATTTACCTTTCCAGAGCGGTAATGGCTCGCCCATTCTGCCTGTTGTTTCCATGCCGTAAGTATCGGTGACGATGAAATAAGGTTCTTCGTCGGATTCACTGATGGCAGGTAGCAGGAGAAGTCCCATACCACTGGGAAGTTCTTCATCATTATCTGAACTGCGGATAAGGCTGTCTGCAGAAGTTGATGCAGATGCGATGATGTCCTCGGGCGTGATGCCTTTCTCGAAGAATACAGTAATTTTCTCGATAAAATGATCGGTCTCCTCCAGGAGCATCTGATTCACCATTTGAACAAAGGTTTCTATTTCGTCATCCACCATGAAAACGACACGGTTTACGCTGTGAGATAGTAGTGTGGTCTGCTCGTTCACCCGCTTGAGCTGGAACTCGATATTGAGCCTTGCGGCGCGGTTTGTGTTCACATCCGATGTATATAGCTCGATGTTGTTGACGATGATATCGATCTCGAAATCGGGTAAATCGCTGTAGAATTCCTCGTGAACCTTTGTGAATACATTATACCGGCGGAACCGTTGCGTTACAAGATCCGAGACCATTTCGGACAGCTTGCCACCCCAGTTATCGTAATCGGAATAGACGAGTTTGGGACCGAAGTGTCGAAGCACGATCTGCCGCCTTGTATAAGTACGAGCGATCTCCGCTTCGCTGATCAGCACCTTGTAGGGGAATGGTGTGTCGCGCTTCAGCGAATCGACTTCAGTATGTGGGTAATATTCCATTACGTAGTAATTTCGGGGTGCAATCTCCTCCACCGCACATGCGGAGAGTAAGATCAGCACAAAGATCGGCAGGATCCAGATAAAACGCTTCATGTGTTCCTCTATTTACGCTTTGTTCGCAGCAACAGCGACGGTTCTTCGTCGATTTGGCGGGAGAATTCGTTCAGGTAATCGACTGTTTCTTTCATGGTTTCAACGATGGTAACCACGTCGTCGCGTACTTTCAGCATGATATTATTGAGGTTGATGGCGATGCTTCCGGTCATCTCTGTTGTTCGGGAGAGGTTATCGGTGATGATCACGGCATTGGCAAGGATACGGTCGGCTTCTTCGGAATAGAGCAGGTCGTTCAATCGGTTCATGGCGTCATTCATGGAAACAACCAACTCGTTGAGATTCGAGGTGGTGTAGCTTACGTTGCTCAGGATCTGGTTGACCTGCTGCCTGTTTTCGGAGACGAGGAGATCGAGGTTGTTCAGGATGCTGGTGATTTTCGCCTGATTCTCTTCGCCGGTGAGGTCGCTGACATGCTGAAGAACCAGCTCAAGTTTTTCAGTTACTGATGCGATTCCGCCAGTGATGTCACCCATCAGCGATGTGCCGGCTTTGATTTCTGTGCCTGGCTTGAGCGTGGGGGAATCGTTGTTGCCGCCGACAAGCTCAATCAGTTTCAATCCGGTTATACCCTGCGGAAGAAGATTTGCAACCATATCATCCTTGATCGGTGTGCCAGCTTCGACCTCCACAATCACCAGGATTGTGCCTACATCTTTCGGATCGATCCGCATGTCAGTCACAGAACCGACCTGATAACCGCGATATTTGACCATCGCGCCGATCTGCAAGCCATTGACTGAAACGTTGTTATAGGCGATTGTGTAGGTGTCTTTCTGCTTCAATAGCTTTTCGCCGGCGATGAGCACGATCAACAGGATCATCAGTGATAAACTGATGATCAGGAACACGCCCAAACGGACTTTCTGCACTTTACTTACCATGTGTAAACTCCCGAACGCGCCTGTGGCGGGTCTCCAGACAGAGATACCGGAATAATTCTTCTCTTGTCAACCTCGAAAATGAGTTTCCGAAATTATATGGCAGATTGCTCCTGTTTCGATATACTTGTACATCGCTACTCAACATGATAATCTGCTACTCCCATCTTGGTTTGCCGTCCACCCGTTTCCATGCGGGTGATAGCCGCACAAGCGACTGGATCAGGAACGAAGGATCGTCGCGCATGTCGCGCAGGATCTGGCGTGTACGGGCGGTGTTGATGCTGCGTAATCCTTTCGCTGCAATCACCCGAAGCATCTCCGAATCGTTATCGCAATAATCGTACAGGATATCGATGCTGCGTTCGCATTTGAGTCCGCCGAGCCCCCCCAGCACTTTAGGTACATACTTGTTCTGCTCCAGAAGTACGTAGAGCGAATCCACCCACAGCGTATCGCCGCTTTCGCTGATAAGATTGATAGCCATCTTGGTGACGAGGCTGTCCGGGCTGTGTAATCCGCGCGAGAGGTAGGGTTTCATGGCGTCCGATTTATCGGCGAAACGCGATATAGCACGGTAGACCAGCCCACTCTTGGTATCCATGCGGTGGTTGAAAATGAATTCGGCGGCTTCATTCTCGCGTTTGAGAAGGATTTCTGCAGCCTTTTCGACGCGTAGCGCAGCGCTTCCCACGCCCCATTCGGACGCTGCGTTAAAGATTGTTTCGATATCCGCAAGTGAATCGACCAGCGCTGCCTGCTCTTCCGCGACTTCCTCGATGGGCGTCGGTGGTTCGATCAGGGCGATGTCTCTGCCGATGCCCCAGGTACCGTTTACCCAGGTGCTGTCGTTGTCGGCTTTCTCGATGCCGTAGATATCCTTACCGCCGGTATCGAGGAAGATCCCTATACCACCACAGCCGCGTGATGAATTGGCATAACCGTAGTTGCTTGGACGGTCACGTGCATACTCGTCATTTCCCCAAACATCCAGGAAAACACCGACGGAGTTTGTGAGACCCAGGCCGTTTCCGCCTTCGATGCCGTAGTAGTCGTTGCCGCCGCGGTCGATCATGAATCCGACGCCGTAGTCGTGTCCCGCGCCTTGGCCGGGACCGTGTTTGGAATAATAATGATCCTCTCCAGCGCTATCGAAGAGGAACCCGGCAGCGAGATGAATCCCGCTTCCTTGCGGATAATAGACCGCGTCATAATAGTCGTTTCCGTCGTTGTCGATGATGATACCCAGTGCGTACCAGTAAGCCACCGCTTGTGCATAGACGCCGCCCTGATAGACATCGTTGCCTTTGTCGTCGTGGATGATGCCGATACCACCCGCGATATCCGGCCGCATACCGAAGCCGAAGCCCTGTGACAGGCTGCGGAAGTCGAATGGTGCCAGGGGAGCGTGCAGGTATTTCCCGCCGGCGTAGTAGAGATCGTCACCGCCGCGCTCGACCAGGATTCCGGCTGCGAGCGGACCTGCGAAGCCTTCGCCGTATTGGGTAACGCTGTAGCGATCGTCGCCATCGCCATCGATCTGAATGCAAACTCCGAAGCTGGCGGCGCCAATAGCGTGCAGGCCGCAGTCGTAGATATCGGCTCCAGACTCGTCTTCGTAGATGCCGAAGCCGAAGCTGCTACAGAAAGCCATGTCGCCGGTTCGATAGGTGTCGTCGCCCTGTACGTCCCAGAATCGGCATAGGCCCATCACAGCGCTGAAGAGTCCGCCAACGCCACGGTTCTCGTAGTAGTCGTTGCCATCAAGATCGATTATCCAGCAAAAAGGTTGCTTCGAATCGGCGTAGAGGTCACAGCGATAGGTATCGTTGCCGCCGGTATCGATGATGAGCGCGTAGCGTCCATCATAGGTGTCGTCACCGCTGCCGCCGATACGCATGGTTCCCCAGGCGGTTTTTTTCGTGCGAGGCTTGAGCTTATGGTCACGCACCATCTCCTTGAGGATGCCGAAATCTGTTTCGAACGCTATGGCTGCGCGGGATAGTGACGAGAAATCGACTTTCTCGATCAGAGCGATAAGGCTATCGGATCCGATGGGATCGTTTTCAGATAAGCCGCGCTTCTCGAATGCGGCCTTGTAATCGAGCGAATCTTCGTGTTCTTCCCACAGGCTCAGGGCGATGGCCTCGAGTTGACGGCGTTCGTCATGGCTCAACGCGCTCCAGGCTTGTTGGTAGTCACGCGAGATGGTATCCCAGCTTTGGATGGCGTAGTCGATGGGATCGTCTGTCTTGCGGTCGGCGGGGAAATCGTCAAGCTGGCTATCACAGCCGAAAACATCGTGTGCGAGGCTCAGGAGCAGCTCAGCGGTGGTCTTCTCGCGGACGAGCGTGTCGGTTTTGGCGACGTAGTCCGGAAAGTGGAACGGGTGGTTGAGGATATCGACAACGAGCGGAATCTTGAAGTGGGTGTCCGGACTCCAGTCTTTGAGGAAGTCAGTGGAAAGGCTGTCGAGGTCGTTTTCCTCCAGCATGTTGCGCATCATGGTGCGTTCTGCGGGGGTGAGGATCACCGCGCAGAGCGAGAGCGTGAGCAGGATGAGTGCGATTGTCGTGAGGGCTTTCATATCTGTCCTTTGCATGGTGTGGGCGTTTTCTTACTATTGTGAATCGCTGCTCTGTTCGTCAATGAAAAAAGTGGAGACCCTCACCCCTGCCCTCTCCCACAAATGGGCGAGGGAGTAGAGAAACCCCATCCCAGCCTTCCCCTTTGGAAAAAGGGGAAGGAGTAGGGAGAGCCATTGCAGCGTGCATCCGCGCGAATCTTCGTCCGATCGCCTCCGGCGTGGATATAGCACGTCATTCATGGCTATCGGACACGGATCTTATGACGTGCAACACCACGCCTCCGGCTGCGATCGAACGAATCTCCTGCACGGAAGGGCGACTAAAGTAAAAGATTTGACACAATTCACCGAAGGATTAATACATTGATCATCCACATCCCGGAGGTTCTTATGCGATCCGTATGGCTTGTTATGATCATTTGCTGCGCCGCCTGCGCGACTGTTGTCGAGACCGTTTACGTTGATAAAGGCAATCCGCAACCCATCGTGCTGGAACTGAATCTGGCTGGTGATGCCCAACCAGCTAATGGATTATCTATAGAAGATGTGAAGACGATGCTGGATGAGCGCCAAGAGCTGACGATCGTCCGCGCACAAATGTTAGATCAATTCTTGGGAGCAATGGGAGTCATTCTAGCAGCGCTAGCGATTATGATTGTTATTGCAGGATTCTTTGGGTATAGTAACTTAAAGGATGTGAGGCAATTAAAGAAAGAACTTGTTCGAGATATGAATGTTGTGAAAGTTGAAATGGAAAAAAGCAAGGGAGAGTATGATCAAATAATTTCTGGAATAAAGGAGCAGAAGAAAAGGCTAAGTAGTCAAATTATAGATAGTAGTGCACTGATTGAGGATATGGAGAAGAAGAAAATTCCACTTGATGCAAACACTGAAGATGTACTTCGAGAGTATCTGGTAAGCACAAATATTCTTCGTTTTTTTTCCAATGATATTCCAATTGAAATATACGAAAAACGATGGATAGCTGCTATGAAACTTGGAAAGTATAAAACAGCATTATCTGATGCAGAAAGATATCTTGAGATTCATCCAGGTAGGATAGACTGGTATTTAAAGGGAGTACGCTCGGCATGGTGGGCTGGTGACACGAGTGCAATGCATTGTCTGTTGCATCAAGCTTGCCAGTATCGTCACAATAATAGCGAATTGTGGGTATACTGCGGGGCAATGTATCATGGAGTGGAGAAATATAAAGAAGCCATAGAATGTTATAACAAGGCTATTGAGATAAAGGCTGAATATGCATATGCTTGGAAATTTAGGGCTAATTCGCTTGCTCGATTGGGAAGGAAGGTACAAATGCTCAAGGACTTAGAGAAACTATTCAAACTCAATCCTCGCCAGAAAAAGGAAGCTCGCAAAGACTTGAATTTCAAACCCTACTGGGACGACCCCGAGTTCATCGCGCTGACGAAGGATGACGACGGAGAGAAAAAGGAATAACCCTTCGACTTCGCTCAGGGTGACACGCCATTCCCATTGTCCGGGGGATGCAGAGAATAAGAAAAACCTCCACGGTTACCCGTGGAGGTTTGTAGTATGTAGCGTATAGCTGATTAGAATTCTTTGAGCAGGTTCGAGGCGATGATGGAGCGCTGGATCTGGTTGGTGCCTTCGTAGATCTGGGTGATCTTGGCATCGCGCATCATCTTCTCGACCGGGTATTCCTTCATGTAGCCGTATCCACCGAGGATCTGCACGGCGTCCACGGTGACCTTCATCGCGACGTCTGACGCGAAGGTCTTGCACATTGCGGATTCCTTGCTGAACTTCTTGCAGCCGGAATCGATCATGCGGCTGGTGGCGTAAACGAGCGCGCGTGCGGCTTCGATCTGGGTCGCCATGTCCGCCAGCATGAACTGGATGGCCTGGAAGCTGGAGATCGGCTTGCCGAACTGCTTGCGTTCCTTGGAGTAACGCGCGGCTTCCTCGTATGCTCCTCGAGCGATACCGACAGCCTGCGAGCCCACCATCGGGCGAGACTTGTCGAATGTCTTCATCGCAATCATGAAGCCCTGGCCTTCTTTACCGAGCAGGTTTTCCTTCGGTACGCGGCAGTCTTCGAAGATCAGTTCGCGGGTCGCGGATGCGCGGATACCCATCTTGTCTTCCTTCTTGCCAAAGCTGAAGCCCGGCGTTCCCTTCTCGACGATGATGCAGGATGCGCCACGAGCGCCCTTGCCCTTGTCGGTAAGCGCGAACACGGTATAGATGTCTGCTTCGCCGCCGTTGGTGATCCACTGCTTGGTGCCGTTGAGCACGTAGTGGTCGCCGTCGAGTACCGCGGTTGTCTCGATACCGCCGGCGTCGGAGCCAGCGTTTGCTTCGGTGAGTCCGAAGGCGCAGAGGCGCTTGCCATCGGCCACGTCAGGCAGATATTTCTGCTTTTGTTCTTCCGAGCCGCTGATCAGGATGGGATACATGCCCAGTCCGGTAGCGCCGAAACCGAGCGCGGAGCCGGCGTCAACAACGCTGAGCTCTTCGGTAACGATGGAGAGGTCGAGGACTTTACCGCTGATTCCGCCGTACTCTTCCGGTACGAGGACAGCAAAGAGGTCGGTCTGGGCGATCGCCTTGACGACGTCCCAGGAAAATTCGTTATTTTCGTCGAGATGCTGACGCAGCGGTTTGAGCTTTTCTTCGGCTACCTTGCGCGCGAGGTCTTTGATCTCGAGCTGTTCTTCAGTCAGAAAGTAATCCATAATTCCTCCATGGAAATATCATTCACATTATGAATCCAATTTTATTGCGTGTCGTTTTTTCGCAAGGTTTTTATCCACTGGGCTCGAATTGAAGAAGTTGAGACGATCGATTTCCGAGTATAAAAAAAGGCAGAACCGAAGTCCTGCCTGAAAACCTTGCTGTTGAATTACATGGAAAGAGCTTCCACGGGGCAACCGTCGACGCATGCGCCGCAATCGACACAGGTACCTTCGTCGACTTTAACTTTATCGCCATCCATTTCAAGCGCGCTTACTGGGCATGTATCGATGCATGCGCCACAGCCGATGCACTTCTCAATGTCAACTTTCACTGCCATGATATGACTCCTTTGTTAGAATATACACGCATTTTGAACCGCGATATGGATTGTCAAGGAAAAAACGGAAGCCACAAAGACGGTAGTTACTGGATGCCCGTTCAGAAGCGCAAATGGATATTTCTTTTCTTCGATGGCAGTTATAATGGAATTTCTGCTGGAAATTCATTTTAATGTGTGAAAGCGGTGGTGATGGCTAAGCTTCGCCAAAAGAAATAATTGACAGCTGCTATAACGGATTCACAATTTGTAAATTGATTCGAAGAAACTCAATACATTAATAAAGGAGAACCTTATGAAAAAGCGATTGCTACTTACCAGCTTCTGTATCTTCTTGGCTGGCATGATGTTTGCCTTCAGCGGCACCATCTCGGAAAACACCCAGTGGTCGGATGACATCATCATCACCGGCGATGTGACGGTTGCTTCCGGTGTTGTGCTCACCATCGACGCAGGCGTGACAGTCACCTTCACCAAGGTGGACGCCAATAGTGACGGCCTCGGTGATACCGATTTCATCGTCCAGGGAAGACTTCTGACCAATGGAACTGCTAATAATCCTGTTGTCTTCACCTCCAACGAAGACTCTCCTGCTCCCGGCGACTGGGCTGGAATTGATTTCATGAATACGACAAGCGTCTATTCCATTCTCAATCACACAGAGATTAAATACGCCGTAATGGGTGTCTATATCGCTGATAAATACGTTACATTCAACAATGGCATGATCGCCTATAGCAAGGGCTACGGTATGGAAGTCGCAAATTCATACAGCGGCCTTACCAGTCTCAACGATCTTATCATCTTCGAGACGGCTGCTCCGTCGACCGGAACAGGCTATGGCTTCAAGGCCGGGACAAACGCAATTGTCAACGGTGATGGACTGATCGTTTCCTCCACCAACGGTTACGGTATGTGGTTCAGCAGCTGTACAAATGCGGTGATCGCAAACAGCCGCGCTGCAAGCAATACCAACTATGGTATCTATTGCGTCAACTCGACTCCCGAGATCAGCAACACCGATGTCTCCTACAATGAGAAGACCGGTATTCAGATTGAAGGCAGTGCATCCGCTCCCGAATTTCAATACTGCGCAATCAACTACAATGATGGTTTTGGCGTGAACTACGAAGATGGCAGCGAAGGCTCCATCATCTATTCGGACATCATCGCAAACACGCAGAACGGTTTCATGGTTCGGGAAAACTCCTATCCCACCATCAATTACTGTAACATTTATGGTAATGGAACCGATCCCGATGTTTCGGAACCACTTTCGACCAGCTACCTCTACTCGACTTCGGGCTACAGCAATTACTACTACTCGCAGTTCCCTATTTCTCTGGTTGATCAGATTCACGTGCAGGGTTATGCGAATCACAGCAGCTCTTCGAGCGACTATGAGTTTCAAGCGATAGCTGCTGGATCAAACGTTTACTCAGTGTCTAATTATAATACATCATCCAACACCAGTTTCGACACATGGGTGACGATCAATAGCACATCAAACGCAAATGACTGGCGAGTGTATGTATATTATTACTATACATCGAGTCAGTATGGCCGTATCTCCGAGATTCGGTATAAAGACGAACCGTTTCAGGTCGGTCTTACCACAAACAACACCGCTGGTTCAATCGATGCAAGGTACAACTGGTGGGGACAAGTCAATGGCGTGGATGATCAGGTTTACCAAGTGATCGCATCGACTGTGAACTACGAAGGTTCTCAGGTTGCTGAGATCCCGACTGCAGGTACGACCCTGAGCAACTTCGCGCCTGATTTTGCGGTTCTCACACCGGCAGAACTCACGCTCAATCCATCGAGCCTAAGCATTCAATGGGATGACATCGACATCGAAGACGACGCGCTGATCAGCCTCTATTACGACGATGGTCACGACACCACCGGTACGTTGATTACATCCAATATTCACGAAGATAGCGCAGCTGACAGCTATACCTGGAACTTCGCCAATACACCGCACTCGCTGTATTACATCTACGGCGTTATCGATGACGGTGTGAATCCTCCCGTCGTATCCTATGCACCGGGTCAGGTGATGGTCGGTCCGCTTAGCATCAACGCGTCCGACGAGATTACCGGCGAAGCTGGAAATCAGCTTGTGCTGCCGGTCGAGATCATCAACTCGATCGATCCGTTCGAGATCATCTCGTTCCAGTTTACTCTCGCGTTCGATTACACGCTTCTGACTGTCTCGGATGTCGATAATACCGGCACTCTTACCGATGGTTGGGCGATTAACTATAACGACGCCACACAGGGCCAGATTACCGTAAGCGGCTACAGCACGAGTCATCTGCCTACAGATGGTACCCTCATAAACATCGTGTTCGATATTGCAAGCGACGCGCTCGATTTTGAGACCTGCCAGCTTAACTTCAGCGATACCGAAGTCAACGATGGCTCGATGACCGTGACCGAAAACGACGGAACATTCACCATTCGCAATGCTTACACCATCAGCGGTGGTATCAATTACTTCACGCCGTCCCGCATTGCCGTCGGAAACGCCAAGCTTGTCCTGACCGGTTACGAAAGCGATTCGCTTTACACCGATGGATCTGGCGCTTATAGCTTCCCGACACACCATGCAGGCAGCTATTCACTGGCTGTTTCTTCCACCGATCCGATCCCGGATCTCACCATCACCCCGTACGATGCATCACTCACAGCTCGCTATGCGCTGGGTCTGATCATCTTCGACGCGAACCAGGAAACAGCGGCAGACGTGAATGGCGACTATTATCCCACCGTTTACGACGCAGCACTCATGGCACAATACTCGGTTGGACTCATTGACGAATTTTCCGCAGGTATCTGGGCGTTCAATCCGTCGTCCTATGCCATCGAACTGGAAGGAACCAGCCTCGTGCGCAACTTCACCGGTATTGTGATCGGCGATCCTTCCGGAAACTACCCTGGCTCGACTGAACGCACCATTCCGGACCTCTGGGATCTCGGAACTCTGGCGCGTGACGAAAACGGCCGCGTTCGTGTGAACGTCCGCTTCGATGACGAATTCTATTCGTTCATCAGCCGTATCGACTACAACCAGGATCAGTTCACCTACGTCGGTTACGAAGTTGCTGGCGATCTGGACGACATTCAGGTTACTGCCAACGATCAGGGCGGTTCAATCCGCGTTGCCGGTTTCGCGACAGAACAGCTGGCGACTGCGCAGCCGGTGGTTTCGTTCCTTTTCGATGCTGAGCAGGGCGCAGAAGATATCGACATCGCATATTGCATGTTCGACGAGGCTTTTGCCGGTTACGTCGAGGTGCTGGATGCCGATGGGGAAGATGTCGCACCGGCGAAGTTCGGTGTTTCGCAGAACTACCCGAATCCGTTCAACCCGATTACGACTATCGCTTATGATATCGCGACTCCGTGTCACGTAACCATAGACGTTTACAACGTGAAAGGACAGAAGGTCACGACGCTGGTTAACGACAAGCACGCTGCCGGCAGCTACAAGGCTGTCTGGAATGCCGACAACAACGCCAGCGGTGTCTATTTCTACCGGATCAATGCCGGTGACTTCAGCAGCATCCGCAAGATGATACTCATCAAGTAATATCCGCAGCATCAACCGATGCTAGATCACGGATATGAACGACGAAAATTGATCTTTAATCGCAGAAAAGGAAACAAGATATGCGAAGACATGTATCAAATAGCGGACCACCTCGCTGGCTGTGGATACTGTTGCTGCTGACATTTGGATGGCTGTTCGCCACCGATATGGATGTCTGGATGCCGGATTCCACCGCGAACCGGCGTGAAGCAGTGACCGTACCCGTCTATGTCACCGAAACAACGGGCCAGGATGTCTATTCGATCTATACGCGAATCACGTTCGATTCAACGCTGGTTTCGCTGACAGGTGTAGGCAATGATGGCTCCCTGACAGATTCCTGGGGTGATCCGACCTGGAATCAAGCCAATGCCGGAGAGATCACTATCTCCGCGTTCGGCACGCAAGCGCTTACCGGTGCGGGAACCCTGTTCAACCTCGAATTCTGGGTACCGGCTGGTGAAGATGCTTACACGGCACTTACCTTCGAGCAGTTCATCTTCAACGAAGGCGGATACGATCTGGGCGTTACCGATGGTAGCCTCACGATCACCAATCGTATCCCCTGGTTCGATCCCATCGAGGATCAGCTCATTGGAGAAGAAGACCTGCTTGAGCTCAATATCATTGCGCATGATCCTCAATCACAGCCGCTTGGGCTGACGATCATCGATATTCCGACCGGCGCATCGTTCACCGATAATGGTGGAGGAGACGCTGATTTCTCGTGGCAACCTACGCTGCTTCAAAGCGGTGACTACACCGTGGGATTCGTGGCGGACAACGGTAGCTACGCTGACACAATGTGGGTTGATATCCAAGTGGTGGAAACCCTCGACGTATGGCTGGACGACTGGGCTATCATGCCCGGCGAAACACAGCCGGTGGGTATCTATGCAAATCAGGCGACTGGACTGGAGATCTACTCGGTCTATACCCGCATCCATACCGATCTGAGCATTGTGCAGGCTGTGGGTGCCACTGCTGTCGGTTCTTCGACCGAGAGCTGGGGTGAACCGGTCTGGCGCGTTCTGCCGGACGGCGATATCCTGGTCTCTCACTACGGAACCACCCCCATAGAAGGTTCCGATCCGTTCCTCTTCATTGAGTTCGAGGCGACGGGTGAGCTTGAAGATCGTACAACGTTCGACTTTGTGAGCCTGATGTTCAACGAAGGCGATCCGCAGGCGGTTCTGCACAGCGGTAACCTCTACGTGGGCAAGATCGGACCGCATGTCGATCCCATCGATCCCATCACGGCGAGCGAAGGCGACTTGGTGGAATTCACTGTTACTGCCACAGAGCCGCTCTATCAGGCTATTTCTTACGAAGCAACCGGACTGCCCGAAGGAAGCACCTTCACCGATAACGGTGATTGGACAGCGACTTTCACCTGGCAGACCGATCATACTTCCGCTGGAACCTACGAGATTGAGATTACGGCGGAAAATGAAGATGAAATCGAGAAAATCATCACGGTCGATCTCGAGATACTCAATGTCTATCAGTCACCTACGGTGATCAACCCCATTGGTCTGGTGGAAATTCAGATGAATGAGGATTACACTACCGTGAACTTGAATGAGGTGTTCGAAGATCTCGATTCATATCCCCTTGAATTCACTGTAACCGGAAGCAATCATATCGGTTACGTGATCAACGCGGATACGACGATTACCTTCACACCTGCGATGGATTGGTATGGACTGGAAACCCTCTACATCGTCGCTGAAGACGAAACAGATCTGACCGCGATCGATCCCGTATCCATCAAGGTGATCGGAGCACTGGACACGACCGAGGATTTCGATCACGCCGGAGCGCTTCCAGATGGCTGGAATGTTATCCATTCTGGAAATACTACGTTCCAGTGGCAGCCTGCTAACGACAGCGGAGACGACTACAGCATGCGCGTTGAAAACACCATGCTGCGCACTTCCAACGAGCAGTTGATCTCGCCTGTGTACAACCTGTCCATCTTTACAAGTGTGCAGGTTAGTTTCCAGCACGATTTCTCGCCCAACACCAACTGCACGGCCTATTTCCAGATATCCAATAACGGAGTGACCTGGACGACACTGTCCTCCTGGAACACAGCTACCAGCGGTGTGGCGCAGTTCACACCGGGAGTGGTTGCGAACCATCAGGCCTACGTGCAGTTCCGGTGGCTGTTCGTTTCCACAAGCTACTACGCGGCTTACTGGAATATAGACGACCTGTACATTACCGGAATCGTTGACGACAGCACCGATCCCACGCAGATCACCGACCTTGCGGTCGATGAAGTGATTGGCGAGACGGTGAAGCTGCGCTGGACACCCTGCCAGGACCTCTACTTCTCGCACTACGAGGTATATTGGTCCGCAGACAGCGAAGTGACAACCGACGACCCGGTATGGAACAATAACGACGACGTCTATCTGAGCTCGATGGAGACCGATTCGACAACCGTAAGCGGAATGCCCTACAATGCCTGGTACTGGTTCGCGATTCGCGGCGTGGATACCAGCGGAAACGTGGGTGAGCTCTCTAATGTGGTGAGTTGCCTGATGGCGCAGCCGCCGGAGATTGTCGAGCCATATCCTGCACAGGTCGATCCTCCGGGATTTACCTATCGCAATGTCACCATTGGTGCGACGTTTAAGGACGATTACGAGGTGGATGCCTCCTCGCTCGAATATCGCTTTGACGCAAACGGCAACATGATCTATGATACCGAAGAGGCGTGGCAGCCCATTATCGGCTATACCGACTCAGACAGCATCACGGTTCGCGTGAACGCGCTCTACGAAGTGGATGGCGACATGCTGCAATTCCAGTTCCGTGGCGAAGATACTATGCAGAGTGGCATCGTCTATAGCGACGATTATTTCGTGCACATCGACGCTACCCTGCCGACTACCATCAACGATCTGGCTGTAACCGACACAACATCGACCAGCGTGAGCCTGAGCTGGACACCGGCGACCGACGTTCACTTCGATCGCTACGTGATCTACTACGGATCGCACGACGGTATCGGTGAATCGGATACCCAATGGTCAATTACGGATGATGCAGCGATGGATGAGCAATCGACCGCCCTTACGACCGTCACCGGTCTGCAAGCGGGAATGTTCTATCGCTTCCGCATCCAGGCAATCGATACTTTTGGCAACCATGCCGAGCTTTCCAATGAGGTAGTCTCCATACCACGCTCGTTAGCTCCAGTATGTTTGAACCCTTATCCTATGCAGGATCCGGCTCCGTGGTCCACCAGCGCGACCGTGACCATCGGCTGCGACTTCAGTGACTACTTCGGAATCGATCCCACCAGTGTGGAATATCGCTTCGATAGCAACGGAAACGGAGTTTACGACGCAGAAGAGACTTGGCAGAATGCCGGCCTGACAGCCGGATTCCAATCCATGTCTATGCGCTCGACACCCGATACGCTTCAGGTTCGTGTGAATGCGACCTACAGCGCGCAGGGTGAAGGATTGTGCTACGAACTTCGAGCTTGGGATATAGACGGCTATGGCCCAACGTATAGCGGCTCAGCTTCTACGGAAGGAATTGGAGACGATTGGTCTGTACGCATCGATTCGACGCCACCGGCTTCGATCGACGCGGCTGCGACCGGCGCGGCTACCAGTGAGAGTATAGAAGTACTGTGGCTGGTCAGTAGTGACGATTTCTTCAAAGGTTACGAGGTCTATTACGACACCGAGCCGAATGTCGGTCTCGATGATGAAGTATGGGACTGGACGGACGACGCCAACCTGGCAAATCCAGGCTTTGGTTTCGTATCGTCTATCGTTGGTGGATTGAATCCCGGCCTGACCTATTATTTCAGGATCAGAGCCGTGGATGAGGCTGGCAATGGCTGTGCTCTTTCCATAGAGGTAAGTGGCGCGACAGACAGCGCATTCCCGCCGAGAACACCGGAGAATATCGCGATCGAACAAATTGGGAACGATGTTGTTCTCACTTGGGATGCCGTGACGCAGAACGTCAATGGCGATCCGATAACGGTGGGATCCTATAACATCTACGCTTCCAGTGTTCCGGAATTCCCTGCGGACGAAGGAAACCTGATCACTACCGTGACGGATGCAACGTTTACACATCAGAACGTGATTCTCGTCGCCGATCAGATTTTCTACAAGGTCACCGCGGTGGAGGCATCGCGAGAAATGGAAACAAGGACCGATCCGAAACGTGCAAGAAAGCTGCTGATCGAGAAATAGCAACTGTTATCAAGAATCGAAGGCGGGAATGAATCGTTCCCGCCTTCTTTTTTTTTTCTTGACGTTGAGGTTTTGCTTGCAGCTTAAAAGGCGTATTTTATAAGTGGTTATTGCCGGGATTAATAAAAAAGGAATGATTATGCGCAAGGTTATTGGTTTACTGCTGCTTCTCGTGATGGTTGTCACCCTCTTTGGGTTGAAGCGCGAAATGGCGGTTTACAATTTGGAGGACTGGCTTCGTGACGAGAACTCCAAGATGATATCTGTTCGGAGTATGCTTGATGCGGCAGGAGTACCTTATACGGTTGTCACCGATTTGGAAGATGCTTTCGATTATCAGTATATTCTCATTTCCTCCCGGTTGATATCCTCGAGTTTTACAAATTCAGAGAAGAGTCAATTCGATAGCTATGTACAAAATGGTGGAATCCTGATCGCTCCACGCATGCAGGATCCGGACTTGTACGGCCTCTTCGGAATCTCCGGTTTCGATACTGCAACGAATCGTCGTGGATTGAACTGGCTTTCCGATACGCCAGGTTACGAGATGTTCGATGATCCACTTGAACAGGTAATCAGCCTCGGCAGCGAAGCGGTGGAAGAGGTCATCAACACGACAGGCTACACGCTCTCGACCGGAACTGCGATGGCTATTTACACCGATGGCACAATCGCAGGGGTTATAAACCAGACGGGCTCCGGATACACCTACACGCTTGGAGTCAGCTTCAAAGATGTCATCATCAGAAATCAGCTTGATAAAGACTATAATGCAAATCGCACTTATTCCAACGGTTTCGAGCCGACAAGCGACACATTCTTCTTCCTGATGAGAGGTATCTTTCAGGAGCATTCCCCTTATTCTGTATGGAAGTACACAATTCCTGGAGATTATAGCTCCGCAATGCTGGTTACTCATGATGTCGATAGCCAGACCGCCTACGACTTATGCAGAGAGTTTGCCCAGATGGAAAGGGATCATGGAGCGTATACGACCTACAATATAACGACCCGGTATTTTTCTGATTACTATATGGGTAATCTTTGGACACCGGAAAATCTGGTCGAGCTCGAGCAGATATCTGCATTACAGCATAATATTGGTTCACATTCGGTGACGCACGCTCCCGATTTCTATAGCGAAGTAACTTTCCCGGTAGGGACCGCGGGAAACGATACGGTTAGTTATCGCCCCAATTACAACGGCGACTACACAACGGGCGGCTCGGTTTATGGTGAGCTCGAGGTGTCGCGGGATCTACTTGTGCAGGATCTCGGTGCTAACGTTCTTGGGTTCCGCAGCGGACATCTGGCTTTTAATCCGGCGCAGTGCAATGTGCTGGATTCTCTTGGCTACTTGTTCGACTCTTCGATGAGTGCGAATGATGTTCTGACGAATTTCCCGTATTATATGACGTACGACCTTTCGTATAACAGTCCCTTATCCAACATCCTCGAAATCCCCATGACGATCTCCGATGTGGGCTGGGCGGAAGAGACGCAGCAGGAAATGTATTCAGTCTGGGTAGATATTGCCCAGAAGAATGCGAATAATTACGCTCCAACTAATCTGCTGATTCACCCTAATCGCGTATGGAAGCTCGAACAAGAGGAGATACTCATTGAAAATCTGGGCGACGATATTGTCTTTATGGCTATGGAAGATTATGGCGATTTCTGGCGCCAGAGAGTAGACCTGAACTTTCACACGTTCCTTTATGGGGATACTCTTTTGGTCATTATCGATTCCGATTTACCCGATCGTGATGATCTATCGTTCATTATAGAAGATGGGCAGGATCTTGAGCATATCTCGCTGCAAAACAGTTCGTTCGAAACCATCGCTTACACTTCGGAAGCATGGCAGGATAATGATCTTCAGATCATCTTCAATCCCTTCTCGGTCGAACCGGCCCAGCCATTGGCTGCTCCGCAAAACCTGCAACTCACACTGCATAATTCCGATGCCAAGCTTTCGTGGAGTCCTGTAACAACGACGATCGAAGGTGAACCGGCTCGTGCAGATTATTATCTTGTATTCTACAGTGAGTACCCGGATGATAACGACCTCTTCTTCTATCACGGCTACACGTCTGCGACGCAATACAACCATTATGGTGTCTTGCGGTTTGCCAACAGCATGTACTACCGGGTTGTAGCTTACCGAAGTGGAAGCAGCTCATGGCGTTCGGAACCTGATCTGGTTCCTGGCCAGACAACACTGACCGAATTCCTCTCACGCTAATCAATCATCTTCATATATTAACGGGCAACCTCAGTGGGTTGCCCGTTTCTTATTCCGAATCTGGACGCACGTCGATTCGTAAAAAATCTTACTGTTCAATGCCAGCAATGATGCCTGCGATCCTATTTCATCATCAACATCTTGCGGACTTCCGAGTGATCATCTGTCTGCAAGCGGTAGAGGTAAACGCCGTTTGATACCGCTTTCCCAGTGTTATCGCGCCCGTTCCATATTGCATGCTTCATCTCGCCGGGTTCTTCAAGGCCGTCAATGAGAGTACGCACTTCCTGTCCGCGAGTGTTGTAGATCACGAGTGTGACCCGTTCCGGGATTCCGGATGTACCCGCGAGGTTGTACTTGATGGTCGTTTCCGGGTTGAACGGATTGGGGTAGTTGCCCATGAGCGATGTCGCTTCGATGACAGCCGGCGGTTCTTCGGGATCTTCTTCGGTAATCTGGATTGAAACCGGCCCAAAGAACGTCACACTGCCGTTCATCTCGACGCTTTCCAGCCAGTAGTAGTAGGTATGGCCCATCGCGATTTCTTCGTCGACATAGCGATAAGCGTGTTCCTGGCTCTGGTTGGTGGCTTCTACTGGGCTGATGGTTAGCCGGATTGCATGATCGAGCTCTTCTTCTTCGCAACGCTGGACATGATATCCCAGCATATCGGTTTCGCTCTGGGTGACCCACTCAAGCTGCACATAGCTTTCTGATGTCATGGTTGCAGCGAAAGATGAGAGAGTAACCGGCAGGGTGGATTCATCATCGCCGAATAGTATCGCGAGCGGTGCTCGGCTTCCACTGAATATATCTCCCCCGGTGGTGTTGTAGTGGTACTGGATGCCTTCGAGTCCGCTGTGGCTCTCGATGCCGATGGTGCATGAATCGAGCGGCATGCTGCTGCCGTGGTCTTCATACTGGAAGAGTATGCGGTCGTTGTCCTCGCTATCGTCGTTGTAGAGAACCACCTGTGCGGTGATCCATCCGTTTGCGTCGGCGTCTTTCACCGGGTAACGCGTGAAGGTGATGACGAAATTTCCTTCGTCGTTCAGACCGTACTGGATGCTGGTCTCTCCCGGAGCGGAATTACTCGGGTCGAGATCGTCCCAGAACCACGCGATGAAACCGCTTGCCCCGACTGCATACGGTATCGGCAGATTGATCGGAGAAGTGGATTCTTGAAAGAGTGTGATCATACCATTGGAGTTGATGCCGAATTCGGTGTAGTCGATTCCGTAGAATCGGAATGTAAAGGGCAAAGCCAGCCAGCCGGACCACGAATCATCGGTGAGACCGAGGACTTCAGATGGCGCGACAGGAAGTTGCCAGTCGAAGGGAACCAGGCCGCCGATGGTGCTGCTGTAATAATAGCCACCGGTTCCGGCTCCTCCACCTCCGCTTCCGCCTGAAGCGAGGAAGTCGCCTTCATCTGCCCCGATGTCGGGATGAGAGAAGTCGCGAGTATCCCCGTCGATGTCTGTGGTTACACCCACAACCGGGAAAGCACCGCTTTCCACGCCAGTAACCGCTGCCGGCGAGATGTGAAGGTTGTACGGGTCAGATGTGCTGACAAACGGCGGTAGCTCAGTGAGGGTATTACTGTCCATTGGGCTCACAACCGTTTGGTATTCGGACAGCGTCTGATATTCGGTGGTTGCGTTATAGTAGAAGATATTGTGAACATCATCAGGTGGCCCGGCGTAGTAAAGGTTGTTGTTCGTTGTGACTTGAAGCCGGGTTGATGGATCCGATGAGGTTGAACCGAGAACGGCGATCGCGCTGTAATCCGGGTAGGAGAGCACATCGATGCTGGTGTTGTTGATAAAGATATTGTTACGCAGGTCGCCATTTCCTTTCAACCTACAGCAGAAGCTTGCTTGCGCTCCCATCGAAAAAATTTCGTAGTCGAGATAGATGGTGTTGTAGTAGAGGTGTCCGACTCCCCAGCTCACATAGATACCAATTACCGCGCCATCGATGTTGTTTCTCGATCGTGGCGCTGCGAGGCTCCAGATCATGTTGTTGTATATTTCGTTGATGGCGTAGTTGGTGATCCCGATAACTTGTGGTTGTGTGCTTTCATTCGAGGATTGCATATTGTAAACGCGATTGCAGAATGCATCGATATCATAGCCGTATAGTTCGATTCCCTCGATGGACGATACACAGTTGATATCGTGGATTTCCATGTAGGATAGCTCGAGGTCGTGGCAGTGTGAATCACAGCTGAATCCCTGAATTTTCTGGTCACTGTAGTAGGTCGTCGGGTCTTCCGTAGTAATCTCGATATCCGTGATAACCGATTCGATAACGCAAAGTAGACGGATACCAACGGGGTACAATTGATTCGGATACTCGTCAAAGTAGATAGCGTGTTCTCCACCATCCTCTGTGCCGATGAAAAGGTTATCGATCATGTGGGAGAGGTTTCCGGCTATCCAGTAGCCGTGGTAGCATCCGCGGATGGTGTTGTTGATGAAGTTGAGGTCATGCATGTAGCCGGAATCGGTGGTGGTGTAGGTTCCAACTTTGATTCCTTCGGTGTCTTCGGTGTTTCCCGGATAAAGTTCAACGGAGGAGTTCTTCACTGTAATGTGGTGTGCGCCATTGTCGATCCAGTAACCGTATTCCATGCGTGGCATGTCACTGGTCGCTGTGCAAAGGATGTCCAGGCCGTCGAAGGTGATGTACGATCCGCCGTCGATGCGTATGCCATAGGTGTTCGTGCCGGGCCCTGTTCTGGTAAGAATCGGATTATTGACACCCGGCGTGGCGGCATTGCGGAACACGATCGGGCTGGTTTCGGATCCTGTGGCAGTTATCGGCTCGTAGAAGTTGCCTTCATCATAGGTAACGCCTGCCGCGAGTTCGAATGTTACGCCTCCGGGTCCAACGCCTTGCGTGTTGAGCGCTTGAATCGCGGCGAAGATGGTTGTGTAGTCACCGGATGTCCCGATCGTATAGGTTCCGGTCATCTGAGCAAAGAGTGAGGAAAAGCATAGCAAGAAAATCGCGATCAAAATCCTGAAATGCATATCACCTCCAGGGTTAACCGATTAATAGTATGTTCGTTCAACCATCGATGTTCAATGCGGAGGGAAGGCTAGCTCTATCTTTCCTGTATATCGAATCCGATCGGGCCCACAACCTTCCATTTATCACCAAACTGCATCATTTCACCGAAAGTCAATGCGATGGTATAATCTTCATTACTGATATTGATCTTGAGTTCATTTATTGATTTTACACCGAGTTCGGTGGATTCATTTCCCGGTGTGACCTTGTCTAAGTGGAATTCCTTGGAACTATAGAAGTTATGCTGCAAAGCGTTGTTTGCGAACCGGTTATGGCTGGAGGCTTTATTGTCCGAGAGCTCTGCCTGGAAGTTGCTGCGATTTCCTTTCATTTTCTCGTAAATTTCAGCTTTCTGATCATCCGGTAGCGCTTTGAATTCCTCCGTAGCCCGGAAGTTATCCATAAAGTTATCCAATATGCTGTTAAGCTGGATGCTGGTCGCGTACAATGTATCGATTGATCCGGCACTTCCCTCGCTGAAGCCCTTTGTTACCAATTCCGCAATCTCATCGACAGTGTAACCCAGTCGGTACACCTTGAAAATCGGCGCCATCTCGACGACGTAACCATCTTCGATACGCATGAGGGAGGGGTAGAAACATTCGATAATGCTCGATCCATCGGTGTAGGCCAGAATGACATCATTTACGCTATTTACGCCATACGCGCCCTGGGATATGCCCATTTCAGAGTAGTAGTGCTTCAGGGCGGTCTGCTTGAGCGGGTAGTTTTGCATGTCCAGAATGGTGAGATTGATACCCAAATCGAGAATCGCGGTGTTGATATTGTCGTAGTGCTCCTGCTTGCTATTCATCAATTCGGCCCGGATTCCCGCGAGGGTTTCGGCCTTCTGGTCGGCTTCCACATCTTTTAACTGCGGATCGTTCGCAATGTTACTAATCATGGTATTCACCATCGTATCAAAGTGATTGTCGCCAGCTAATAGCTTCCCGAACGCTCCTGCATTTCCAGCAAGCCCCTGTCGTGTCATTTCGATCAGTTCATCAAAAGAGTGAAAACCTTCGGGTACCGCGCAATGAAGACTGAATGCAACCAAAAGAATGATAACGAGTAACAAATTTTTCATTGGGAAAACCTCCGATTTCCGAATTTCCATAGCAATGCTACAGGATTGCGGTAACAATATTCTGGTAAGTGCTTATTTTTCCTGGATGTCGAAATCTATCGCACCGATGAGTTTCCATCCGCCCGGGAATTTCATAAGTTCACCGAACGTCATAGTGACTGAGTAATCCTCATTGCTGATCTTGATATTGAGTCCCTGCATTGATGTGACACCGAATTCAGTTGAAACGTTTCCCTCCACTACGCTATCTACGCTGAATTCCTTATAGTCAAAATATACATAGTCTGTTGCAAGAGCGAAGAAATCGTCAACCGTCTTTTCGTTGTTAGTATATATCTCTGAGTCGAGATCCCCTCGACTCTTCTCCAATTCTTCCAGCACCATCTGTTGAGAATCGGCTTCAAGGCCTTTGAACTGGTCGGTGCTCTTGAAATTATCGATGAAATAATCGACCTGCTTTTGCATTTCGATTTCTGTCACATAAAGTGTGTCTATATTCTTTTCTTCGCTCCAGGTGAAGCCTTCGGCCAGAATTGATGCAATCTCATCGAGGGAGAATCCGTTACGATACACCTTGAATGTCGGAGCCATTTCAACAACATAACCCCCATCAATCTCGAGTAGAGAGGGGTATGTGCATTCAATGATGTAGCTTCCGTCGGTGTACACCAGGCGCGGGTTTTCCAGAACGTGGATGCCGAACTGCTCGATGCGATGCCCGTAATCGGTGTAATAGTGGGTAATATTCTGAAACATAACACCAAAGTAATCCTGGTGCAGATTCTTCACGTTGAGCTTGAGGGGGAAATCCTGCTCCGCAAGAAGTTTGTCGTGCTCAGCGGAACCGGACATCATCTCGATACGCGCCGCCTCGAGTTTTTGGGCTTGTTCTTCCTCGGAGAGGTTCTTCACAACATCGAGTTGGCTCAGGTGTTCTAGAGCAGTGTCGACCATAACCTCAAACTGCTGCTGTCCAGAGAACAATCTCAGGAAATCATCGCTTTTTCCGGAAGAAATGCCTTCTCGAGTTATGTTGATAACTTCGTCGAAAGTGTGAAATCCCTCAGGTATTGCTCCAAGCAGGCTAAATGCAAGTAGTATGATGATAATGAGGAACGAATTTCTCATGTTGAATCCTCCACGTCCCAGTTTGTCATAGCATGAACAAGATTCACGGAATGTCAATGAAATTATATGCTGGAGATGGTTAACGAGCGAAATGCGGACATTGAGTCCGCGTATAAAAGAGAATCAGGAGAACATGCCGCAGAAGGGATTTTCCACCTTTTCGGCCTCGATGGTTGTGGATGGACCGTGTCCCGGCAGGACGATGGTGTCCTCCGGAAGAGTGAAGAGCTTCTGTTTGATCGAATTCATGAGTGTTTGCATGCTACCGCCAGGGAGATCGGTCCGTCCTACGCTGTGATCGAACAGAGTGTCGCCGCTGATGAGCAGCTTGTCGTGATAGAGGCAGATTCCGCCGAGTGTATGCCCCGGGGTGTGAATCACGCGGATCTTATGGCTGCCGAGGGTGAGGATATCACCGTCATGCAGGATTTTTGTGGCAGTTGGTGCGGCGAGGTTCTGGCCCATCATCACGCTGAGGTTCTTGTTTGGATCGGTGAGCATGGGTGCATCGTCTTTGTGGATGCAGAGCTGCGCGTTGAAATGCGACAGGAAATACTCGATACCGCCGATGTGATCAGCGTGGCCGTGTGTAATCACGATGGTCTTGAGTGCGATGCCTTTTGACTTGATGAAGTTTACGACCTCTTCGCCGGGTGCGGCAGGATCTACAAGCATGCCTTCCATGGAGGTTTCGTCCCACAGGAGATAGGTATTGGTTTCGAAACCGATGAGCAGTACGAACTTCTTATATTGCATGATTACTCCATTTTGAGCCAGTATTCGCTAACCTCTTCGCGCGATGGTTTCTTAACAATCACAGATGATTCGAGTTGGTAATTGAGACCGTAGAAGACCTTTCCTTCGTCAGGTGACTTGGGTGTGAAATGCAGGACGATCGAGGCTGCAAGACTGATTTCTTCATCATTGGGGGTCTCCGTGTGTTGAATTACGGCTATCGGACCGGGGGATGTTTCTGCCTTGAGCACCATTTCGTCGGTGACCAGATCCGAAATGGACTGATTGTCGCCGGAGGTTTTTCCCACAACCAGCTTCATCCTGTCATTAAGTCGGAAGTGGCGTCCGTAGAGCAGGAACTGTGAATTACGTTCGGTGAGCATGTCATGATCGAGCAGATCGCGCGCGCGGAAACCGAAGCCTTTCTCTGTGAGCATGCAGCCTCCGCCGGGATTATGGAAATCCTCGATACCGAATTCTTCCGCAAGCTCCATTTGACGCTTTCTTCCACGACCGTAGAGATCAAGCATTTCATCTTTTTTCACCCAGCCTTCCGTGATGGGCAAGGTGTCTGGCAGCCGTTTCTGGCATAACGGACGAATAATAAGGTCGGATGCCCCGCTAATCTTGCGAACTGCGTTCATTGCATCCGGACGTTGCGACATGGGTCGCTGCCCGACCACCTCACCAGAGATAAGAAAATCAGCGTTCCACTCTTTCAGAAGTTCCGCGGCTTTATAGAACATGAAGCCGTGGCAGTCGATGCACGGATTGAGCGCTTTACCGTAGCCGTAACGTGGGTTCTTGAGCATCTCGAGGTAATCCGGTGTGATATCGACAACCTTGATCTCGATATTGGCTGCTTTCGCAGCCCAGAGTGCGCGCTTGGGTCCAAAGAACGGCGTCTGGAAGAATACGGGAATAACCTCGTAGCCGAGTTTCTGCATGTATTTGACCGCGAGGACGCTGTCCAGTCCACCGGAAAAGAGCGCGATAGCTTTGTGTTGCCTCATGCTTCCAGGAATTTCTCCGCGCACATCTTCGCCATTCTGCGAATGCGGCCGATATAGGCGGCGCGTTCGGTAACGCTAATAACGCCACGGGCGTCGAGTAGATTGAAGGTGTGCGAGCTCTTGAGCAGGTAGTCGTACGCGGGATAAACCATGCCGGCTTCGGCCAGTTCTATGGTCTGGCGTTCCAGTTCGTTGAAGGTGGCAAAGAGCCATTTGACATCGGCGTGTTTGAAGTTGAACGCGCTGAATTCCTGCTCTTTACGGTAGAATAGTTCGCCGTATTTGGTGGTCTCATTATACTGAATGTCTTTGAAGTCATCGACATTCTGGATGTACATCGCGATGCGTTCGAGACCGTAGGTCAGCTCTACGCTGACGGGGAATACATCGATGCCACCAACTTGCTGGAAGTACGTGAACTGCGATATTTCCATGCCGTCCAGCCATACTTCCCAGCCGAGTCCCCACGCGCCGAGGGTGGGCGATTCCCAGTCGTCTTCCACGAAGCGGATGTCGTGTTTGGAAATATCGATTCCGATGGCTTCCAGGCTCTTGATGTAGAGGTTCTGGATGTCGTCCGGGGTCGGCTTTATGATGACCTGGAACTGGTAGTAGTGCTGCATGCGGTTGGGGTTCTCGCCGTAGCGGCCGTCTTTGGGTCTGCGGCAGGGTTGCGCGTAGGCAACTTTGGTGTGCTTTTCACCCAGCGCACCGAAGAATGTGGCCGGATGGAAGGTGCCGGCCCCCATTTCCATATCGTAGGGCTGAAGGATGTTGCATCCGTATGCGGCCCAGTAGCGCTGAAGCTCGAATATCATGTCCTGAAACGTCATAATCCGTCCTTACAGGGTTTTCTCCACGAAAAGATTTTGGGTTATTATGTCAATGATTTGCTATGTGGGATTGCTATAGATAATTGTGAATCATCCTCTTTGGTGCTGAAGAGCGCTTGAAGTGGCTATTCGACGATTGCATCCACACGCATCTTCGCCCGATCCGCCTCCGGCGTGGATATAGCACGTCATTCATTACTACCGGACACGGATCTTATGCCGTGCAACACCACGCCTCCAGCGCCGGATCGAACGAATCTATCGTGTGGAGATATAAGAAAACCCACGGTTTGCGCCGTGGGCTGAAGATGTCTCGGGTAGTCCTGTCTATTCCTGTCCGCTCTTTTTCCATCCGAGCATGATGGCGAGGGGGAAGAGGACGAGGTAGCTGACCATCAGGATGATGATGGAGATGGTGGTGTCACCGGTGGCCATGACGGAGTATCCGACGATGGTGGCGATGATGGCTACGATCAGAATGATCCAGTTTTTGCGCTCGAAAATAAACCGTTTCATCTATTGTTCCTCCAAAGTTATCTGGTAAAATTCTTCCAATGCCTTACGTGCTTTTTCAGCGTCATTGTCGTTGTTGTCAAATAAAACCGCGTTTCGTAGCGATTGTTTCGCTTTTTCGTGGTTGCCGATCTTGTGATAGATCTCACCGGCGTGATAAGAGAATGCCGTATTCTCGGGCTCCATGTCAAGCGCTTTTTCGATATATTCCAAAGCCTTATCCATATTATCGAGGCGAAATTCCACCCACGCTGCAGTGTCCCAGTAACCTCCGAGGTCGGAACGATTCTCCAGGACTTCCTGCATGTATTGCTGAGCTTGCTCGAGTTCAGTGTTGTTGTCCGCGAGGATAAAGGCGAGATCGTTTTTTAGATACATGTTTTTGGGAAATATTGCGATGCCGCTCTGCATCAGCTCGATGGCTCTCTGCAACTGGTTGGTTTCGCAATAGGCTATCGCGAGGGCTGTATATGCTTGTGGAGATGTATTGGGTTTTTCATCGATAAGCGGTTGAAGGTACTTGATTGTGCGCGGGTAATTCCGGTTCTCTGCATACTCCACTCCGATAAGCAGGCGTGGGTAGAAATGCACCGTTGAATCGCGTTTGATCGCCTGCATGGCCCTGAGCGTGTCATCGACAGCGACATATACTTCCATTGCCTGAAACGAGAGGCCGTTGCGAAGAATGTAGTCAACATCGACGTTATCAAGCCAAGATATCGCGGCATCCGTGTTTCGAGCCTTGAGCTCTACCATCGCGTGCAGGAAGGCGTTGAGAGAATCGTTGGGCGCGATCTGCTGCATGGTGTCCACAAGGCGGTTGAGCGTGACCAGCGTCGAATCAGAGTGGAAATCTTCCAGCTCCCGATTCAGGAGTGATGGTTCTTCTACTTGCGTTAGATACTGTGCTGCGGTTTCGATCTCACTTTGACGGGCAAGTTTGAAGCCGGTCAGGGTAAGATAACGGTCGCGGTTGCGTTGAGTGAGTGTCCTCGATGTGAGCATGTTGTCGAGCATGTCGATCATTAGCGAGTCGTTGTCCGTTTTATCCGCCGACCAATATAGGATGATGTAGGTGTCCGTGAGATCAATGTCTGAATCGAGGAACCAGTCGCGGTTGTCGATAATCTCCTGGTGGTGTTCCATAAGGAAGAGGTTTTTGAGTAAAGCTTCTCGCATCCATCCAGTGATATCACGTTTCTCGTGCATAAGCTGAGTGAGTAGCTCTAGTAGTTCGTCTGATTTGCCGGTCTCGCGATAGTAGCTGATCAATTCGACAAGGGCATCTTCGTCCTGGAACTTTTCCCAGGCTCTAGCGAAGGTCTTATCAGCTCTTTCGGGACGAATAGCTTTAAGCTGGTTGGCAAGAATCAACACCATGCGCTCGTTGTCCCACGATTTTTCGAGAGCTTCTTCCAGCAGGTCTGGGTCTTCCTCGTTAAAGTACTGAAGCTTGAGCAGGTAATATTTGTAGAGGTTGATTGCTGATGCGTCGATCTCGATAAGCTCTTCGAAAATACCGATCCCTTTTTCCGACTGTCCGTTCAGAAAGTAAGCGTCTGCCAGCGTGGAGAGGATCGCTACGCTGCGAAATCCCTGCTGATAGTCGTTCTCTGTGGTCTCGATAGCAAGCTTGGTAAAGCTCTCGTCTTCAAGGGCAAGTTCGAGCAGGATTTCCGCAATACGATTACGAATGGAAACACTGGGTGGATCATATTGCTTCGCTTGCATGAGCTTGTCGAGTGCGGCTTCCAGGTTCTTTTGCTGATAGTCGAATTCCGCGAGGTTGTAGAGTTGGATTGCCTCGAATGCTGCGGAATCAGATACAGGTTCCGTCGGTGCCTTCTTCATGGGCTCCGGTGTGCTTGCGCACGCGACCAGAATCAGCAGCAGAAATGCAGTGAAAAAGTGTTTCATGCCTGCGCTGGATTAGAAGGTCATGTTGTAGATGATCATGACCGCGCGATCGAATCCGTTGGTGAGCTTGCTGTTTTCGAGGATGTCGTAACCCTCGACGCGCAGCATGAGATAATCGGTGAACCGGATGTTGATGGCGGCGTTGAGATAGCCCTTCTTGTAGTTTTCCAGACGTGGGATTTCATCATCCTCGGGCTGTTCTTCGATCACGTCTTCTTCCGGATCGAGCTTACGGCCTTCGGTGTCGTTGAGCGCAAGGTCATATTCACAGGCTACGGTTACTTTGCTGGTGATGTCCTTATCGATTCCAACAAAGAAGTTGATGTCGTCGTCGTCATCCTCATTCTCCATCGAGTAATTGATCCCACCATGGAATCCGAGGTTGCCAAGCAGCAGGTAGTTCTTGCTGGCAACTGCGTAAAAGCCCTTGGATTTGATGTCGTAGCGCTTATCGTACTTGTGATAGACACCATGTCCGCGTGAATCGTAACCAATGGCGACCGCCGGCCATTTCGCTGATTCATCAATCAGGCGATATTTTGCCATGAATTCAATACGCTCGTGCCACACGGGTTCGTCGTTACCTACGATGTTCTCGCCACCGTAACTAACGCCAAACATGAATCCGGGAAAAAGTCCTACTTCCGCGCCGACGAGCATTCCGCTCTGGCGATAGATCTTGGTGAAAACAGATGCCTCTCCGCGCTGCAACACGCCGGCAGTCGGAGCATCGGCGAGTTTCCTTAGTTCATACGCATAGCCGGTCACAACCAGCGCGACCAGAATCAAAATCAATCCAGCTTTTTTCATTCCGGGCTTCCTCCAGGATGTTTGACTTGGAACGTTTTGCTGATCTCCTCAAGTTCGATCAGCGTTGTCAATTTGTAACCTTCCGGATAATAGATCGAGTTGTCAATAAGAAAAGCGGTCGATGTCGCATCATCGTATAAAACGTAGCACTGAAATGCGCCGCCGACGTAATATTTATCATTCTTCCAGGGGCCGGCGATCTTCAGCGCTTGCTGTCCGTCGATCTCGATCGATTGCGTACGTGCAGCCTTTGGGTCGAAGACGTCTTCGTCGTAGGTGTCGAAAGCATACTTCTTACGGGCTTCCAATCCCCACGTGCGCAGATTCGGCTTTTCGCTCAGCTTCTCATAATAGACGCCGAAGTAGCGATCCGGCTGTTTTCCGAGCCTTGCCAGCCATGCGTTGGCGTGGTTTTCTTTATCTTCGCGGTAAGCGTTGTAGTTTTTCGGAAGCTGAACATACCATGGGAGGCCGTTGAAATCGGACTTGGGATGGATTCCCGGCAGATAGGCACGGCGTTTCATTCGCTGGTGCAGCTTGTCTTGGAAGAGTGAGAAAATATCGTTTGCCTTTTCGTAGTTGAAGCGCGGCATCTCCTCGCCGCTTTCAGTCATGAGGAAAACAGCGATCTGGTCGTTTGACCAGAGATCTTCGCGGGAGAATAATCCACCGCCGCTATCTTTAACTTGCTGAATGTAGGAATCGCCGAGTTTCTCCGTCAGGTACGAGGATACTTTGTCCGCCGAACGCAGATGCCCCATGAAGAGCAGGTTCGCGAAGCGGTAGTAACGTTCCATGTCGTTGATGTTGACGCGTTCCACCATGAACCATGGTTCGTTTTCGGTAGTGAATTCTGCACGTTCGAGGGAGTAACGCAGATATTTCTCCACACTGTTCCAGACGGCATCGTCGGCGAAGATGTAGATCGTCTGGATGTGCCCCCATGACGGTGGTTTATCGGTGCGGAGCTTTGTGTTGTCCTTGTTTTTTTGGCTTCTTCCACAGCCTGACAGAACGGCAACAAAAAGCATCAGAACGATGATTGTGCGTCTCATGCGGTCTTCTCCTTGTGTGGCAGGAAGTAGGTTGCGCCCGAAAGGACGGTGACAAGCGCGATGATCCAGAAACAGATGCGCAATACGATTTCAATAGGATTGTGAAAGCTCTGCAAGAATGGGATGTACGGTTTGAACGCGTAGAACGCTAGCGCCGCGATGATGCCGATCATCTGCGTGACGGTCTTGAGCTTTCCCCAGATGTTGGCGGGGATGAAGATGTTCTTGCGGGAATAGTAGTTGCGCCGCATGGTGACAGCCACTTCGCGCACTACAACAACGATCACCACCCAAAGCCCGATCAGCTTCCAAGGGCCTATCGACAGAGCAAGGATTGCGGTAATGACCACCAGCTTGTCAGCCAGCGGATCCATGATTTTGCCGAAATTGGAGATAATATTCCACTGGCGCGCCAGAAGGCCGTCCAGCCAGTCGGTAATTGAAGCGCCGACAAAAACGATAAGGCCCCAGAGGTAGCCTTTGTCCGCGGGGCTGTACCAGAATAGGAACCATATCAATAACGGTACGCATGCCATGCGCAATGTTGTAAGAAGATTCGGAATATGTTTTTTCATGACTCTTCGCTTCGAATGGAGATCGCCGTCACCAGTGCTCCAAGCAGCAGCCCGAGCCCTTGCAGACCGGAAAGATCCATCTCCTGCCAGGTGGACTGCATTACGTATTTTCTCATAAGTACAACGAAAACCGTGCTGAATATTACAGGGACAAAGACCAGCGTGAGGTATTTTCGTATAAAGCTGCGTAACCGTTTGCCTTCGTCTCCGCCGGCTCTTCTGTAAACCTTCCAGAAGAGGTTTTCACGCGTCTCTGACCATGTTCCCAGCGACCCAACTACCAAAAATAGCACGAATGCAAGCACGATATCCACGGTTCCCCGGATGACGATGGCGTCGTCGTATGCGGTACGGAGAGATAGCCAGCGCTCATAGTCGTACTCGAGCGGGATCCCCAGCGAATCCGCATGTGTGGTGAGTTCTCGGATGCTTCCTTCAGTATAGTCGTCCGGCTCGAGGTTGAGCTGAAGAATATCCGGAAGGTCCACGTCGTCCAGAATATCGCGCGCCTGCTGGAGGTTGTACTTGGCGATCAGCGTATCGCTCGATTCGCTTCCGGTGATCACATTGAGGTGCTTTACGTAGGAGATTCGGCGTAGCAAGCTGTCTGCATGCTGCGTCGTCTCATCTTCGGTGGAGAACATCATGACAGGTGTATCGTAGAGCTGATTTCCGATGCGATCCACCCGTTGTTCCAGGAACAACCGCAAGCAGTCCCAGCCAAAGATAATCATCATCACGATTAGAAACTGCCACCAGAATTTCACGCCATTTCCTCCCTGAGAATTCCTTGCTCGATATGATAATAGCGGCCGAATCCGTCAAGCCTTGACTTTGCGGTCGCTAAAATGGCAGTGCCGCCGTCGCAGGCGATGCGCAGCATTTTCATGACGCTCTGGTAGCGCTCGGTGTCGAAATAGATATCGATGTCGTCGATAAGGATAGCGAACGGTAACTGTACCACCGCGCGAATCATTTCGATAATTATTTTTTCAGAGTAACCAAGACGGCAGACAGGTGAATCGAGGCGATCCGCAAGCCCCACCATTTCGCTGAGTTGTTTGACGCGTTCGTTCTGCCTTGCCGTGAGTTTCAGCAATGGGATACGAAGATTTTCACGTACCGATTTCTTCTCCAAAAGGTGTATCTCTGGCTGGATCAGGATGGTCTTGCGTTTGACCTTACGGCTGTGGATCGATTCGTCTTTAATCAGGATGTTGCCATCGACTTTCTTGTATTCACCGTGAATTGCGCGCATTAACAGGCTGCGTCCCGCGCTGTTGCCACCGGCCAGAAGGCCGCATGTCCGCGACGGGATGTGAAGCTCCGGCACAGATAGGATCTCTGTGTCGTTTGCGAATACCTTTAGGTCGTTGATCTTCAGCATAGCGTTTCGGTCTTCCTTACTTCTCCCTCGCCCATGAAATGGGAGAGGATTGGGGTGAGGGTATCAATATTGCAATCGTCGTGCCTTTTCTGCTTTGCGGCGATGATATTCTGCGAACCATACGAAGGTCAACATTTTTCATCTTTTCTTCGAGCTCGTCGATGCGCTCATCGGGATAAAGCAGGAATGCCGTACCATCCGCTGCGAGATTTCGCTGGATACAGCGCAGGATGTCCTCCATTGTGCAGGAAAGTTCATGACGGGCAATATTGCGTTCTGCATCCGGGCTGAGTCGTCCCTTTCCATGCGGGATGTACGGTGGATTGGTGACGATAAAATCAAAGGGTCGGGTTGCCGTGAAATTGCGTAAATCCTGGTGAAGTAAGTTGATATCTGTGCCTGTACGATCGAGATTGGCGCGTGCCAACTCACAGGCACTTTCACGGATCTCCAGTGCGGTGATCATCAACTTGGGGCACGTTAGTTTGAGCATAATAGAGACGATTCCGGTGCCGCTTCCGAGCTCCAGAAGCATGGCTGGATTGTCCGAAATCTCGAGGGCTACGGTCTCGACCAGAAACGCAGCGTCACTCGATACCGGTTGTCCCGGGTCCTGATGAATAGAGAGTCCTCTGAACGGCAGTTCGACCAGTGTCAGCGACTCAGCTCCAGCATGGCGTTGATGCTTTTCAGCGCTCGTTTTGCGATCTCCGGTTCGATTGTGATCTCGCCGCTTTCTTCCAGCAGGGTCAGGAGCACTTCACGCAGGGATGTCTTCTTCATGTTGATGCATGTAGCACGTTCGCAGAGCGGCATGATCGACTTTTCGGGATACATCTGTTGCAGCTTCTGAACAAGCCCGATCTCGGTGCCGATAATCAGATTGTCGTGCTCAGCGGCGTAATCTTCCATTCCCTTGGTGCTGGTGACGACGTCTGCCGCGCGGAACACTTCCGGTTTGCACTCGGGGTGGACGATGATGGTGTGATCGGGGAACTTCTTGCGTGCTTTTTCGATATCATCCAGGCGAATCATCTGGTGATGGACGTTGCAATAGCCGTCCCACACGATCACTTCGCGTCCGGTGTTGTCGGCGGCGAAGGTACCCAGATTCTGATCTGGAACGAAAAGGATGGGCTTGTCTTTTGGGAGCGAATTCACGATCTTGACTGCATTGGACGAAGTGACGCAATAGTCGCACTCGGCTTTGACTTCGACAGTTGAATTGACATAGCAGAGCGTAATCGCACCGGGGTGCTGCTTCTTGAATTCCACAACCTGCTCTCCGGTGATCATATCAGCCATAGGGCATCCTGCTTCTTCGTGGGTCAGAAGCACCTTTGCGTTCGGGCTGAGCAGCTTGGCTGTTTCGGCCATGAAGCGCACGCCTGCAAAAACGATGATGTCAGCCTCGACACGGGTAGCTTCCTGCGCCAGTGCGAGTGAATCGCCGGTAAAATCGGCGACATCCTGCACTTCGAGGATCTGGTAATTATGCGCCAGGATGACGGCGTTCTTTTCTTTCTTCAGTCGTTGTATGGTTTCTTTGGTTATCTTCGCGGAAAGATTGTTCATTGTTTATTCCTTGGTGATCTTGATAGGCGGTTTTTCATGGGAACTCCTGGAGATTTCAGATATTTGTGTGTCCGAAACCGCCTGCGCCGCGCTCGGTATCGCTGAGCTCGTCAACGATGAAGAAATCTACCGTTTCAGCGCGTGAAATGATCATCTGAGCGATGCGCGTATCGGGTTTGACAGCAAAAGGTTCGGTGCCGAAGTTAAACAGGATCACGCCGATCTCCCCGCGGTAATCGGAATCGATAGTGCCGGGGGAATTGAGGACGCCGACACCGTGCTTAAGAGCCAGGCCGCTACGGGGCCTGATCTGTGCTTCATAACCTTCCGGGATTCCGATGGCGATGCCGGTGGGGACGAGCTTCACCTCACCGGGGTTGATCGTAATGTCTTTTTCAATGGACGCATAGATATCGTAGCCGGCGGCGTGCCGGGTCATGCGGCGCGGAATTCTGGCTCTGTCGTTGAGAGGCTTCAGTTCGATTTGAATCATTAGAAGTCCCGTGTGAGGATGAAGTCCGCCAGCATACGAAGCATATCGGCTTTCGGGCCGTAAGGCTCGAGCAGCTCGATCGATTCGTTGATCAATTTTTCCGCGATTTCGCGTGATTTTTCAAGTCCGTAAACTGCCGGGAAGGTTGCTTTTTTGACTTTTTTGTCTTTGCCTATGGATTTTCCGAGCTTGGCAGCGCTTCCTTCGATATCCAGGATATCATCAACGATCTGGAATGCCAGACCGAGTTTGTCACCGAATTTTTCCATGCGTGCGACATCTTCGGGAGCAGCTCCACCGGCGTAGCATCCAAAACGGATTGCGAGCTTGATCAGCCTGCCGGTTTTATTGTCGTGGATGAACTTCAGTTCTTTTTCGGTGACGTCTTTGCCTTCCATCAGGATGTCCATTACCTGTCCGGCAATGAGGCCCTTGTCTCCCGCTTCTTCAGCGAGTTCCTGGACCATTTGGAGGCTGACGTCATCGGACAATTCCATCATGGAGAGGATTTCGAAAGCACTTGCCAGAAGGGCGTCGCCAGCCAGGAGCGCCATGTCCGAGCCGTAAATTACGTGGCAGGACTTGCGTCCGCGGCGGTAATCATCGTTATCGATCTCGGGCAGATCGTCGTGGATCAGCGTGTAGGTGTGCAGCATCTCGATCGCGGCGCCGATGGGCCTGATGAGGTTGAGGTTGTCGTTGAACAGTAAAAAAGCGTGGATCGCCAGATAGGGTCGCAGACGCTTCCCGCCGGCGAACAGTGTATGGCGTATCGCTTTGTGGATATCCTTGGGATATTCGTCTTTGCGGGGTAGAAAACGATCCAGCGTGATATTGATCAGCTCACGTTTCTCTTTCAGATCCTTCTTCAACAGCATTTTATTCACTGGGCACTCCTTCAATGGCTTCAGGATTATCCTTTATTCTGGACGTTACGGTCTCGATCTTCACTTCCACTTCTTTAAGCTTCTTATTACAGAGCTTGACCAGTTCCGTTCCTTCCTCGTATAATTTCAAAATTTCATCCAGGTCACCCTCGCCCGATTCGAGTCGATCGACGATCGTTTCAAGCTTGGTCAGGGCATCTTCAAATTTCATCGGGCCTCCCGATTATGGGAAATAATAATCAATAACTCACCGCTCTCATAACACATTTCAGCGTCGGTGTCAATCACAATATTACTGATTCCTCGACACCGGTCGCGATAGAGCGTCTCTGCGTTGAGCGGATACTTGAAACCTGTAGTTCTGACGCCGGTTACTTCTTTTGATAACGGAGCCAGCGAGATAGTTTTCCCGACCGCGTCTTCGAAGCGATTGTTTTTCGTTGCGAGCATGATTTCCTGTGTTCCGGTCTCGATCCATGTGGGAATATTCTTTTCCATTGCGCGTTCGAGTAGGGCCAGGATCGCGAAAGTCTGGTCGAACCGCTGCTGCATCGAATTGAAGATCACGATCGATTCCGGGTTCATCGCGAGCGCTTGTTCCATCGCCAGTTCTGCGTCCGTCTCATCCTTTTGTACGGGATGCAGGTCGAACTCGATGTTGTTGCGATAAAAACAGAGCGCTTCTTCCGAGATCGAATCCATGTCGCCGGCGATACGATCCGGGACGATACGCAGCCGGAACAGGAGATTGGCACCACCGTCAGCCGCAATCAGGAAAGAGTCTTCGGGCCTATTAGTGAGCAGTTGCGAAACATGGCGCAGCGCTTTGGGATCGCTCATGTGGTCGAATCCGGAAGTGATGATCCATACGCTTTTCAAGGTGTTTCCTTGATCTGATCGTATAGCTCACGAAGGTTCTTATCCGAGCGCAGGCTGTCTTCCAGGGCTTTCATCTGCTGGATGTCGGTATAAACGGAATCCATATCAGTCTCAAGTTCTCCGATGTGGGATTTCAGCTTGCGATTTTCCTCTTGCAGACGCGGGATATCCCGTAGCTGGTCGCTGTGTTTGTTCACGTATAAGACGGATGCGATCACCAGTGAGATGACGAGAACGAGAGCACCAAACATGAACACGACAGAGCGCTGAGACAGGCTCAGCTTGAGAACTTTGTCTGAGTCGGTTCTCGAGACCGTAAGCAGCCATTTTTTTCGGATGTTCATATGAATACACCATGTTCGATCGATAAATGGCATGATTTCAAGATTGGGATCGATGTCAAGGTATTTCTTTACAGACAGTTATGGATATTTCATGGAGTCATAAAGTCGCTTTTTTCTTCGTACCTTAACGCAAAGCGTCATCTCGATTTAACCTCCGTCACCTGCATATCGATATTACGTGCCGAGAATCAAAATGATATCGGTTTGATACGCATGAAGAGAGCTTTTTCCTTTAGCTCGCGTGTTACATTCGCGTGATGTCCACGCAAATGTCCGCCAGCGAACACGATTTGTACATGAAGGTACATGAAATGCTTGACGTATGCTATAAATCAATTGATTTATCGTATTATTCCAAGTGGAACGACAAATGCATCCTTAAAATCATCCCATAGTAAAGGTGCTGTATGGATAAACAAGAAATCAGCGGAATGGACCGCATCATTGAAAAGAAGAAATGGACGATAAAGAAAGTATCGATTATCGCCGGTTCCATACTGGTCGTGATGTTCTTCGCGTACCAGTTCATCTTCGCCGATCATAGTGTGAAACTCAACGTTCAGACGGATCGGATATCGATCGAAGAGGTCAAGAACGACTACTTCCTCGATAACATAACCATCACCGGTACGGTGCAGCCTATCACGACCGTCTATCTGGACGCGCTCGAAGGTGGCCGTGTAGAAGAAATCCTGATCGAAGAGGGATCGAACGTCAAGGAAGGCGATATCATCCTGCGCCTCAGCAATACGAATCTGCACATGAGCATCATGAACCGTGAGGCCGATCTTGCGGATCAGATGAACAACCTGCGCACGACGCGTCTGCAAATGGAGCAAAACAAGCTGAGCCTTAAATCGCAACTACTTGAAACACGCTACTTGCTCGCAACCGCAAAGCGGAACTTTGAGCAGGCTGTCGCGCTGAACGAAAAAGACTTTATCTCACCGGAAGAATTCAAAGAAGCCCGGGACGATTACGAATACTACAGGAACAAAGTCGATTTGGTTATCGAGACCCAAAAACAGGATTCCCTGTTTCGTCAGGTGCAGATCGAACAGCTCGAAGACTCTGTCGAACGCATGCAGGAAAACCTGCGACTTGTGCAAACCAAGCTCGAGAACCTCAATGTACGTGCGCCTGTTAATGGACAGCTTGCCTGGATCAACGCCGAGATTGGCGAAGCGAAATCGGAAGGCGAGCGGCTCGGTCAGATCAACATTCTGGATTCATACAAAATCAGTGCTGAGATCGACGAGCATTACATATCTCGCGTTGTTCGCGGACTACACGGGCAGTTTGAATTTACGGGCAACAACTATGATCTCGAACTTACCAAAATCCATGCCGAAGTGCAGGACGGACGTTTCGACGTCGATATGGTTTTCAGCGATAAGGTCCCGCCTAAGCTGCGCATTGGTCAGACTTTCCGCGTAAAACTCGAGCTCGGTGAGCCGCGTATGGCAATCTTGATCCCGAGAGGCGGATTCTTCCAAACAACCGGTGGACAGTGGATTTTTGTAGTAGATGAAAGTGGTGATTTTGCCGTGAAGCGGGATATCCGCATCAATCGGCAGAATTCGAAGTTTTACGAAGTATCCGAGGGACTAGAGCCTGGTGAAAAGGTCATCGTCTCGTCCTACGAAAACTTCGGTGACGTGGATAAATTGATTCTAAAATAATACTTCTGGAGGCAACATGATTAAGACAGCGGAACTGACAAAAGTGTATCGCACGGATGAAGTGGAAACGACCGCTTTGAATCAGGTGGATATCGAGATCCAGGAAGGTGAGTTTGTATCCGTAATGGGCCCTTCCGGTTGCGGTAAATCGACTCTTCTGAACATCCTCGGTCTGCTCGACTCTCCCAGCAGTGGCAAGGTGGACTTCCTCGGTCACGAAGTGTCCGGTTACAACGAGCGCAAACGCACCAATCTGCGCAAAGCCAATATCGGCTTCATTTTCCAGAACTTCAACCTTATCGACGAACTTACCGTGTACGAAAACGTCGAACTGCCGCTTCTATACCTCAAGATGAGCGCGTCCGAACGCAAGAAACATGTAGAAGCAGTGCTGGACAAGATGAAGATCGCGCATCGTAAAAAACACTTTCCGCAGCAGCTCTCTGGTGGTCAGCAGCAGCGCGTGGCGGTTGCCCGTGCGGTAGTGACAAACCCCAAGTTGATCCTCGCCGATGAGCCCACCGGTAATCTGGACTCCGGACATAGTGAAGAGGTGATGGAGCTTCTCTCCAGCCTTCATCAGGAAGGAACCACGATCGTCATGGTGACGCACTCACCGACCGATGCGGAATACAGCCAGCGGATCATCCATCTGTTTGATGGTCACGTCGTTACCAAGACAGACGAGAAGGAATTCCACCTTTAATCTTTGATTTCGAGTGAACGTCATCCTGATTTAAATCAGAATGAAGCATATGGCATGAACCCTAACCGGCATGGGAGTATGAATGCTGAAAAACTATCTCACTGTAGCTTTTCGGAATCTGAAGCGCAATAAATTCTATTCGATCATCAACATTGTGGGCCTTTCGATCGGTCTCATCAGTATGATCCTGATTTTCCTGTTTGTTCGTGACGAGCTCTCCTATGACCTCCATCACGTCAACCACGAGCGGATTTACCGGCTTGAATCGCACTTCATCATCCAGGGTAAGGATGACTTCTTCGCGCTTAATTCACTGCCTTTCGCACAGGCGATGAAAGATGAGTACCCCGAGATCGAAGAGATCGTCAGATTTCGCGAGAAAGGCAACACAACGTTCAAGATCGGCGAAAAGCAGCTGACGGAGGGGCGTGTTTTTCTCGCAGATTCGACGGTTTTCAATGTTTTCACCTATCCGTTGATCTACGGTGATCCGAATACTGCCCTGACGAAACCTTTCAGCATTGTTATCACTGAATCCATGGCAAAGCGCTTCTTTGGTAATGAGAATCCCATGGGTAAGGTTCTCGAAAACGGACCAGGACTCAACTACACGATTACAGGCGTTATGAAAGACGTCCCGAAGACGGCTCATTTGCAGTTCAACGCACTGTGCTCGCTGTCATCTTTACTGGCGACTGGCGGTCCCGGACGATTTGATACAGGTGTTCCAGGGAATTTCTGGAACATCGGCTACATGGCCTTCATGATGGTGAAAGAGGGGACCGATCCCCAGATTTTCCTCGATCGTTTTCCAGCCTTTTACGACAAGTATATGAAAGCGCTCGGTGATCAGATCAATTCGAGCTACCAGCTGATGCTGACACCATTGGCCGATATCCATCTCCATTCGAAGCTCGACTGGGATCTCCCCACCGGTAATATCGCTTATGTAAGAATCTTCACACTGGTCGGTATCTTCATGATGCTGATCGCATGTATAAACTACATGAATATGGCGACTGCTCGCGCAACCAAACGCGCACGGGAAGTCGGAATTCGCAAAGCGGTCGGTGGCGATCGTGGCAGTCTGATCCGGCAGTTCCTGGGTGAGTCGCTGCTGATGACCTTCATCGCGCTGATTGTTGCCGTGATCACAGCGGAACTGCTTTTGCCGGTATTCAATCAGCTTTCCGGCAAGAGTATCGAATTCAATATCTTCAAGGATTACATGCTGACGTTGGATATCATCGGACTGACGATTCTTGTCGGAATTGTAGCAGGCAGCTATCCCGCTTTTTATCTGTCATCGTTCAATCCGATTCAGGTACTAAAAAGCTCCACCAACTCAAGCAAACGCGGTAGTGCTCTGCGCAAGGTATTGGTTTTCATTCAGTTCACCATCTCGGTGGTGATGATTATTGGTACACTGGTTGTTCTCGACCAGATTCACTATCTACAAAGCAAGCCACTGGGCTATAGCAAGGACAACATTGTCTATTTCAGCCTTCAAGATTCGACAGTGAGAAAGCAAGTGCCGAATCTCGAAGAGGCATTTAAGCAGAACCCACATATACTTGGGACAGGTGCTTCGAATTCGATTCCCGGCGATGAGACTGCAAAGCTCGTGCTTTTTGTGGAGAGCGACGACGGCTATGTCGAAAAACCGCTGGATCTATTCTGGGTAGATTACAATTATCTACCGTTGCTCGATTATCAGCTTGTCGAAGGTCGCTTCTTCGAAGAAGATATGAAGACAGACCAAGCTGGTGGTGTGATGATCAACGAAACCCTGGCGAAACGATATGGTTGGACAGAGCCCATCGGCAAGAAGATCAGCTTCGGTCTCAACGATGACGGAACGCCTGCCGCAGAGACGAAAGTTATCGGGGTTATCAGGGATTTCAATTATCGAACGCTGCACAGCAACATCGAGCCGATTGTCGTTTTGCTTGGTGGCGAAAACGCGATCAACCTGTCCACGATGTTCGTGAAAATATCTGCTGAAAACCAGCGCGAAACGATCGAATACATTCAGCGGACATGGGAAGAGATGATCCCGCAATATCCATGCGATTGCACGTTCCTGGAGGACTCCATCAACCAGAAATACGATGCGGAGAAACGATTGGGCCGCATTTTCGGTTACCTCGCGTTTCTTTGTATCTTCATCGCTTGTATGGGATTGCTGGGGCTTTCTGTGTTTGTCGCGGAGCAGCGCACCAAGGAGATTGGTATCCGGAAGGTTATGGGTGCAGAGATCCATCATATCTTCTTCCTGATGACCCGTGAATTCATGGGGTTGGTGGCAATATCGACAATTTTCGCTATGCCGATTTCCTGGTATTTACTGGACAAGTGGCTCCAAAGCTTTGCCTATCGCGTACAGGTTGGCTGGATATGGTTGTTGTCGGGTGCAGTTATTGGACTTACAATCGCGTTTCTGACCATCGCCTGGCAGGCGTTCAAGGCTGCGAGATCAAACCCGGTGAATGCTTTGCAGTACGAATAGAAGGGTTTCTCTTGACAATCGGGATAATGGGATTGTTAAATTGCTTTTGGGTAAAGACACAAGGTTTCCGGAGGTTACTCAATGATTCGAATGGAATCAATTACCAAGCTGTATAAGACGAGAGAGATCGAAACGGCTGCACTAAAAGAAGTGAATTTTGAAGTCCGTAAAGGTGAGTTCATCGCCGTCATGGGGCCTTCGGGTTGCGGAAAATCGACCTTGTTGAACATCCTCGGGATGCTCGATTCTCCCACTTCGGGCAAATACTGGTTCAGCGACCAGGAAGTTTCGAGCTATTCGGAACGTCGCCGGACGAATATCCGTAAAATCAACATCGGTATCGTTTTCCAGAGCTTCAATCTGATCGACGAACTGACCGTATATCAGAATATCGAGCTTCCGCTTGTCTATCTCGGGATCCGGGGCAGTAAGCGCAAGACGATGGTTCGCGATATGCTTGAACGGATGAACATCCTGCCGCGCGCCAACCACTACCCGCTCCAGCTTTCGGGTGGTCAGCAGCAGCGTGTTGCGGTTGCAAGAGCCGTTATTGCCAACCCAAAGATGCTTCTTGCGGACGAGCCTACTGGTAATCTTGACAGTGAGCATGGTAAGGAGGTCATGAACCTTATCTCCGAACTCAACGATACCGGTACTACCGTCGTGATGGTGACGCACTCTCCAACGCATGCAGCATACAGCCATCGCATCGTCAATCTCTTCGACGGCAAGATCATCACTGAAAACATTCAGAACGGTAAACGTACATACGCACAGGATAATCGGTTCTTCTAAGCAATTGTCCGAATAATATCATACCAACTTTTAGCCAGGCATTGCCTGGCTTTTTTTTATGGCATCCCATAGCTGTAGGGGCAGGTCTCTGTGCCTGCCCTTCTTCATTGGAGCGCGGACGTCCTCGTCCGCATTAGTCTTCAGACCTCATGAAATCAAATACTGAATGTTGAATTATAGCATGCCGTGTCGTGCTTTGATACGCTCCTGCGTCGCATAGGGGGATTCGAGTTTTTGCTTCGCAGAACCCACAACTCAGCATTACAAACAGCTTTTATCGTGTCATCCCGAGTAGCGTCTGTGTCACCCTGAGCGGAGTCGAAGGGGCAGACGCGTATCGAGGGAGAAAAGAGATGCCAAGCTAGGACTTGGCGATCCATGAAGAGGAAAGCGAACTGACGGATAATTAAAAAAACCCGGACCACGAAGGTCCGGGTTTATGATTATGTCAGAGCTATCAGACTATTTCAGAAGGATCATCTTCTTGGTAGCTGTGTAGCGTCCGGCTTTCATCTTGTAGAAGTAAACGCCACTACCGACGCTCTTACCCTGGCTGTCGTCACCGGTCCAAACGACCTGGTGGTTGCCAGCATCCATCTTCTCGTTTGCGAGAGTGCGAACAAGCTGACCCTTGAGGTTGTAAACCTCGATGGTCACCTGAGCGTTCTCAGCAAGTGAGAATTCGATGGTAGTAGTGGGGTTGAACGGGTTCGGGTAGTTGCCATTCAGTTCTGTGAAGCGAGGAGTGTTGTCCGGATCGTTTCCAGTGATATTTTCTGTGTTGGAAGGATCGGATTCGTTTCCATCGGTATAGACCGCGGTTACGTAGTAGCTGTGGCTACCGGCAGGTACGTTCACATCGTTCCATACGGTGATGTTGACGTTGTTCTGGGTTGCCAGATACTGATCGTCGCGGTAGATGTTGTAGGAGTCGAGGGTCGGACGGTTGCGATCCATCATCGGAGCAACATAAACGGAACCATCATCCTTGAGGGTGCGGGACTGTTTTTCAGCGTTGAATGCGAAGACTGCTTCGCCGCGTGCGTTGTTCACATAGATGTCGTCCATCTTGATCCAGTACATGTCGGTAACATCGCAGTGTACGAATGCCAGACGGCAATTCTGACCTGCGTAGTCGCTGAGGTCGACGTTAACTTCTACCCAGTCACCTGTAGAAAGTGTACCCTGAGTAAGGGTAACATCGAAGTCATTCGGGTTCATTCCACCGGTTGAGAGCATTACTTCGTAGTGCTCGGCAGGCCAGTCAGCATCCTGAGCGCATAACCAGAAGTTCAGTTCGTAACCGCTCTGGATTGCGATCGGCGGGGTGATGAGCCAGTTGTCCGGTGTAAGTGCGCCGATATCGTTGATGTACGATGCTGAAGCGATTGCGTAATCGCCACTGTGTGTACCGTACTCGGTATCGACAATTTCCCAATTGTAGCCGTCGTTATCGACATCAACCAATGACCAGCCATCAGCGATCGCGCCGGTTTCGAAACCTTCGTCGATGCTGTCAACTGCATCCTGGTTGGTTCCCGGAGCATCCCAGGTGAGCAGCACGTTCATGCCGTGCGGGTCAGCAACGAGATTTTCAGGAGCGGGGTAGGTCAGTTCTTCGATGGTAGCGTCAGCTGAGTTCGAAGGATCTGATTCGTTTACGCCACTGTTATAAACAGCGGTTGCGTAGTATGTGTAGGTTCCCGGTTCGAGACCTTCGTCGATATAATCGAGGGTGAAGGCGTCTTCGATGTAAGCGATTTCTTCGCCGTCACGATAGACCTTGAAGCCGCTCAGGTCGCGGTTGCGATCGATCGGTTCCGGGGTGATGGTGTTGGTGAATTCCTGTTCAAACGGAGAAGCAGTGTTGATCTGTCTCGGTTTGCTTGCGATCGGAACAAGCTCTTCGCTTGCACGGCCGCCAGAAGCGTAGCCAACGATATTCCAGTTGTAGTTAAGGGTGGGGTAGTCGGTTACCATGCTGAACCAGCCACCGAGGTTGAGAAGGTCGCCCTTGAAAGCAATAGCGGGACCAGCGTCACAGCCAGCCGGGTGATCGCCACCGGTGTTGGCGCGATAGCCAATCCACAGTTCTTCGCCAGCGTCGATAGTGACGGGTGTGTCGATAGTGAAGTAGTTCCACTGGTCGATCGTCACATCAACAGCCTGATCGACAACCAAGTCACCTTCGGTGAAAGTGGTGCCGCTAAGGCTTCCGCCGGTCCAGACGCGGATATAATAATCGCAGTCTTCGTAGCGGGGGAAGAAGCCGATCTGTCCAAGAGACATTCCATCGTAGCTGGAGAGGTCGTCTGTATCGAAACGGATCGCGACGTCAAAGTCGTTTGCCGAGTTGGTACCGATACCATCAAAGTTTTCACCGTCGTCGTAACGAAGTTCGGTGTAGGGAGAAGCCCAGCTGAGGTGAACGTTCACGTCGTTTTCAACAACGGCGGTGAAGTTTGACGGAGCCGGGAAGTCGCTTGCTGCGACCATTGAGAAGTCAACATTCGTGGTTTGATCGGTTGTGATGACCACGTTGTTTTCTGTCTGAGCTACATAGCCAGCAGCAACACAGGTAACATCGTATGTGCCTGTGCCAACTTCAAAGGAGTAGTTACCGGAAGCGTTGGTCTGGCCGGAGCCGGAACCGCAGGTAACGGTAGCACCCTGGATCGGGCTATTGGTTTCTGCGTCGGTAACTGTACCAGCGATGGTTCCGGTTTCACCGGGAACACCAATGATAACTTCGTCGATACAGATGCCGTAGCCGTAGTTCAGGAAGCCTTCGAAGCAGATCTGATAGGTTGAGCTGAGGTTCGGAAGATCGATCTCTTCAAGTTCCCATGCAGAGATGTCGTCAGTCCAGGTCTCAAGAGCTTCCCATGCATTGTCCGAGCTGGTACGATACATGAGGGTGAGTTCGTCCTGGTCACCAGACCATACAGCCTGTGTATGGTAGAAGTAAAGGGTAGCTTCACCGGAGAGGTCAAGCACCGGCGAGATCAGGCGGGTTGTGTTGCCATCATAGTTGCCGGCGTAAATGTAAGCATTGTAGTTACCGCTGTAAGCGCCTTCTGGATGTCCGGAGTAACCGCCATCCTGGAATTCCCAGTCAACTGTACCGGAAACATATTCGGTTGTCCAGTTAGCCGGCAGGGCGCCACCTTCAAAGCCTTCATACAGAGCATATCCCATATCCTGGATGATTGCTTCGACGGTGTTCGAAGGATCTGATTCACCTTCGTCCCAAAGAGCGGTAACGTAGTATTCGTAGGTGCCATCAGCGAGGTTTGCATCAGTGTAGGTGAGGGTTTCACCGTCAACGGTTGCAATTTCTTCGCCATCACGATAGATCGAGTAACCGGTGAGGTCACGATCTCTCGGAGAGGTAGCATTTTCAACCTGAACGAATTCACGTTCGAAGGTTGCTTCGGTGTTAGCAGCAGGGCGAGGAGAAGAAGCAAGCGGAACAAGTTCTCCACCGGTACGTCCTTCAGATACTAAACCAACGATATTCCAGTTGTAGTTAAGGGTGGGGTAGTCGGTTACCATGCTGAACCAGCCACCGAGGTTGAGAAGGTCGCCCTTGTAAGCAATAGCGGGACCAGCATCACAGCCAGCCGGATGGTCGCCGTTGGTATTAGCGCGATAGCCAATCCACAGTTCTTCGCCAGCGTCGATTGTCAGCGGAGTGTCGAGTGTAATGTAGTTCCACTCGGTAATTGTGACATCGACAGCCTGATCAACGACAAGGTCACCTTCAGTGAGGGTGTCGCCGCTAAGGCTTCCACCGGTCCAGACGCGAACATAGTATTCGCAGTCTTCGTAGCGGGGGAAGAAGCCGATCTGATTGAGTGTGTAGCCATCATAAGAAGCCAGATCACTGGTATCAAAACGGATCGCGACATCGAAGTCGTTTGCCGAGTTGGTACCGATACCATCATAGTTTTCACCGTCATCGTAACGAAGTTCGGTCTGATCTGGGTTTTGAGGAGCATTCCAGTCAAGTTGTACGCTTGTCTGGTTCACAACGCTCGCTTCCAAGTTCGTGGGTGGCCAGGGCTGAGCAAAAGCCAAAACGGCAATGAGCATCAGAGCTGCCACGAATAACAATTTCTTGGACATAGATTTCCTCCTTAGTATTTCGTAGAGTATATTAAAGACCCTATGAATTTCCAGTTTGCAATATTCATTGCGAAGGAAGTGTTTCTTGTCAATGTTTTTTTCGAAGCCTTGGCTTCGGAATGCTTTTCATTCCTGACGTGAGTGACATATCGAAGACCAAACGATACTCATTTCATCTATGAAATTCCGGTAACTATACTAACTAAGCAACTTATATTCCTAATTGTCAAGTAAATATACATCAATCGCCAATCTTCGTTTTCAGGAAATAATTGACACCCCATAATGCGCATCATTATGTCGTACTATCGTATTTATAATGCGTTGTTCCGTGCATTACAGTATCTCGGAGGATAGTCCGAAAATGAAAAGCAGCGATGTTGCCATCAGTCAGTTTCTCGATAGGGTGGGTTCGTTACCAAAGCAGGAAAGCGAATTGCTACGAAGCGTATTCGACTTTGCCGACAAGGCTCACGAAGGCCAGATGCGAGACTCGGGTGAGCCCTATATCATCCATCCGGTCAATGTCGCATGGATTCTCCTCGATATGGATTCCGACACAGAGACTGTCGCTGCCGGGCTGCTGCACGATGTACTTGAGGACACCGAACGTACTGAAGAGGATATTCGTCGAGGATTTGGTGATACGATCGCCACGCTTGTAAAGGGAGTTACCAATCTCCAGCATTATGCTTACGCGACGCATCATACGCGCATGAAGCGGCAATCTGAGAACTTCCGAAAGTTTCTGCTCTCGGTTGTTGACGACATCCGTGTACTCATTGTAAAGATGGCGGACAGACTTCACAACATGCGCACACTCGGCTACCTTACTGATGATCGCCAGAACAACATTGCCCGTGAGACGATGGACATCTACGCACCGCTTGCTAACCGGTTTGGTCTTGCCAGAATGCGTTGGGAGCTGGAAGATCTTAGCTTCAAGCATTTGATGCCGGATGTTTACAAGCAGATCGGTTTGCTTGTAAACGAGAAAAAAGACGCTCGTGAAGCCTACATAAAGATGGTTCTCGATCCGGTAACCAAGCTGCTGGAGGACGCCGGGATCAAAGCGGAGATCACTGGAAGAAGCAAACACTTCTACAGCATCTACCGTAAGTCGATCAGTCGCAATATCCCCTTCGAGGATATCTACGATCTGGCGGCGATCAGAGTCATCGTGGATACGATCGGACAATGCTACGAGGTGCTCGGGATCTTGCATCGTAATTACGAGCCGCTCGAGCATCGTTTCCGCGACTACATCGCAAGACCCAAGGTGAATCGCTATCAGTCATTGCACACAGGACTTATCGGGCCAAAAGGTCGCGTGGTCGAGGTGCAGATCCGTACTCGAGAGATGCACGCGATCGCGGAAGAAGGGGTCGCGGCACACTGGAAATACAAAGAACTTCAGTCGGGTAACCACTTCGACGAGCAGATCGGCTGGATCCGCAGTATGCTCAGTCAGCAGGAGACTTCTCCCGCCAGCGAGTTCCTCGAATATTTCAAGATGAACCTCTACCCGGAGATTATCATCGCTATTACACCGGAGGGCGATTACATCAAGCTTCCCAAGGGGTCCACACCGGTCGATTTCGCCTTTGCGGTTCATACAGGCATAGGTTTCAGGACTATCGGCGCTCGTGTGAACGGTAAATTCGTACCGCTTCGAACGGAGCTTAAAACCGGTGATATGGTTGAGATCATCACCGGCAATACCCCAAATCCGGGTAAGGACTGGCTGGAATTCATGAAGTCGTCCAAGGCACGTCAGAAAGTGAGAACATGGCTTAGAAGGCGTGAGCTGGAAGACGCGATTCGGCTGGGCAAAGAAATCTTCGATAAACGCAGTCGAAAGGCTCATCTGAAGCTGGGTGACGATGAATTCAGTGCGATTCTGAAGCAGATGAAGATCACCGATGAAAATCAGCTTTTCGCGAGATTGGGAAAGGGATCGCTCTTGTTTGCCGACTTCTACGATGCAGTCTGCGCAATGCGGAAAGAGGACGATACCTGTGATACCGATCTCGAAATCGGTTCTAAAGAAATGCACGAGTTTCAGGGCGTTCGCATCGGTCAGATCGACAGTCTCCTGATTCATTACGCAAAGTGCTGTAATCCGGTTCCCGGCGATCAGATCGTGGGTTACACCACGCGCGGAAGAGGTATCACCGTGCATCGTAAAGATTGCCCCAACAAGGGATTTCGCAAGCTACTGATCGACGAAACGGAGCGGATTATCCCCTTGCAGTGGGATCGTCCTGCGGCTGGGAGCAAGACCGGCTTCACCGTGCAACTCATGGTTCTATCGAAGAATCGCCGGAACATGCTGAAGGAGATCGTCAACGCCTTCTCCCGCATGCACATCGAATTAACCGAAGCGCGCATGGACCATGATGTCGAGGGTGCGCGTGGTTGGTTTTCATTCCGAATACAGCACCGAGAGGAACTCGATCAGGTCTATCGCACCTTGCGCAGACTGCCCAAAGTATTGCACGTAGAGCGTATCGACGGAGGAAAATGACGGATGGAACACAACGATTTGACGCGCAATGTGAAGCTGTATCCGTGGTTCCGGCTGTTCTCCAATCTGATGATCATCGGCCCGATCCTCGTGCCATTCATGATCTTCAAAGGACTAAGCTATTCCCAGATCATGCTGTTGCAATCGATCTCGGCGGTGTCTGTCTTTATCTTCGAGGTACCGACCGGTTCTATCGCGGACAAAATATCCCGGAAATTCTCGCTGGTGATCAGCAGTGTGCTTTGTATGCTCGGACTGTTGTTGTACATTCTGTTTAATCGGTTCTGGGGTTTTGCGCTGGCGGAAGTACTGTTCGGTATGGGGATGACTTTCAGTAGTGGCGCGGATTCTGCGTTGCTCTACGAGAGTCTCATCCGGCTGGATCGTAAGCCGGAATACCAGCATCATGAAGGACACGCGCAATTCCTGATCTTTGCCGGTCAGGGCTTGGGCTCTATTGCGAGTGGTTTCCTCTACAAGTTCAATCACTTCATGCCGTTCTGGCTGAGCATCGGTTTTATCGGGATATCAGGCATCTCAGCGATTGGATTCCGCGAGACCGAGCGTCAGAAGAGCGAACATAACTACATTATCCACGTTCTGAAAAGCATTGGCATCTCAGTCAAGACGCCGCGCATTCTCTGGACAGTCCTTTTCGCGATGCTCATGGGATTCTCGTTCCGGGTATCTTATTGGCTCTACCAGCCTTATTTCGAGCGTGTCGAGATCGACGTGATGTGGTTTGGTGTTATCTTCTTCTTTTTCAACGTGGTGGCGGCGATCACATCCAAGGTGCTGGTCAAAAAATACAGCCAGACGCGTCCCCGCAAAGTGCTGATCAGCCTGGGATTGCTGCTGGCGTCGTCGTTTATCCTGCCGGCGATCCTGATCTCACCCTGGGCGCTTATCCTGCTGGCGACACAGCAGATCGTACGTGGTCTCTATCAGCCGACGTTGCGTTTCTACATCAATCACCAGATCAAGGATCAATACCGCGCGACGGTTATCTCGCTGGTGAGCCTGGCAGCGAGCCTCAGCTTTGCGATTCTCTCGCCGTTGGTCGGTGTCAGCCTCGATAATTGGGGTACGATTCAGACCTACTGGTGCGTGGGCGTGGTAACGTTGGGAGGTATCGCATCGTTAATGTTGCTCAGAAGGATTCAGAAACTGAAACGGGCGAAGGAAAAGTTGGCGGAAGCAGGCCAATAAAGAGAGCTATTTACCGACGCAGAAATCACTGAAGATCCGATTCAGAAGATCTTCGGAGCTTATTCTTCCGATGATCTCCTCCAGTGCCTGGCTTGCCTCTTTGAGGTCAAATGCCACAAACTCCGGTCCCACACCATTTCCAATCGCATCCAAAGCCTGACGGAGCGAGGTCTCGGCACGGCTGGCGGCAGCGATCTGTCGTGCATTGGTCAGGATGCCGCTGTGAAGTTCGATTTGCGAGACGCGGATATCTTCTAAAAGCCTGTTTTTGAGTGTGTGCAAGCCACCCGGTTTTGTCGCGCTGCATACGATATAGTCATCTTTTTCAAACGCTTCGGCTTGCTGATCGCTCAGAAGGTCCGATTTATTGATCACACGCAAGACGTTCTTCCTGCCGGTGAGAGTCTCCAAACGTTCCATTTCATCTTCGGTGGTATCCAATTCGGTGATGAACAACACTCGATCGGCTTGCTGGATCATTTTCCCTGAGCGGTCGATGCCGATTTGTTCGATCTCATCAGGTGTTTCACGAATCCCGGCGGTGTCGTACAGCCGCAACAGGTAGCCTTCAATTGCGACGGCTTCTTCGAGGTAGTCTCGCGTGGTTCCGGGATGCGGGGTTACGATGGCGCGCTCGGTTTCGAGGAAGGCGTTGAAGATGCTCGATTTCCCGACGTTGGGTGGACCAACCAGCGCGATCTTGAGTCCTTCACGCAGAATGCGTCCTTCCTGGCCGGTGCGAATCAGTTCGCCCAGTTCGGTAACCAGCGCTTCGCATTCGGTTCGCATAGCGCTCCAGTCGGTATCGGCCAGATTCTGATCGCTGAGATCGATCTCGATTTCCATTTGCATGCGGATCTGGGTGATGCGGCTCAGGAGTGCTTCGATTCGATGGTGCAGGCTGCCTTCGAGTTGCTCGAGCGCGACGGCCTGTGCCTGCCGGGTCTGGGCGTGAATGAGGTCGTTGACAGCCTCTGCTCCAGTGAGGTCGATGCGGTCGTTGAGAAACGCTCTCTGGGTGAATTCGCCCGGTTCGGCCTGCCGTGCGTAGCGCAATATGATTGCGAGGATTTGCGAGACGATAAAGGGATTACCGTGGCAGGAGATTTCTACAACATCCTCGCCGGTGTAGCTATTTGGTGCGCGGAAAATGGAGACCAGCACCTGGTCGATCTGACGCTGCCCGTCGTGGATATGCCCATAATGGACTGTATGCGAAGGGCTATCCTGGATCGATTTACGAGTGCGGACAATCTTCTGCGCGATCTCGATGGCGTTTCTGCCACTGATGCGCAAAACCGAGATTCCGCCGTGCCCGTGGGGTGTCGTTTCGGCGGCGATGGTGTCGTGAAATCCGCTCATGGTGGACTACAGGATGTCCTTCAACGTCTGGTGAATCTGCTTCGGAGTGATACCCAACATTTCTTTTAGCTGCTCCACACTACCGAATGTGACGAATCGGTCGGGAATACCGAAGGTGTGTACGGTGACGTCGCTTCCGTTGTAATAGGCTTTCACCGATTCCCCGAATCCGCCTTCGAGGGCGTTGTCCTCGATGGTTACCACGTGCTTGACCTTTGATTTCAGTGTGTCCAACAGTGTGTTGTCCATTGGTTTGATGAAACGTGCGTTGATGAGCCATGGTTTGATGGTGTCGCCAAACAGCTCGATGGTATCTGCTGCGTCGATCATGCCTTTACCTGTGCCGATGAAGGCGACATCGGTTCCCTTCTGTAGTACTTCCCATTTTCCTGATTCGATAATGGGATGATCCATGGCACATTGCCGTGCGCCACCGCGTGGGTAGCGGATCGCGATGGGACCGTCGTCGTAGTGCATGGCATATTCCATCATCGATTCAAGCTCTTCGGCGCAGCTTGGCGAGAGAATTTGAAGGCTTGGGATCAACCGGAGATAGGATAGATCGAACACGCCGTGGTGCGTTGCACCATCGTCGCCGACCAGTCCGGCTCGATCCAGGCAGAATACCACGGGAAGCTTTTGCAGTGCGATATCGTGGATAACCTGATCGAACGCGCGTTGCAGGAAGGTTGAATAGATTGCCACAAAAGGCTTGATGCCCCGCACGGCGAGTCCTCCCGCAAAGGTAACCGCATGCTGCTCAGCAATGCCGACATCGAAGAAACGATCCGGGTACTTTCGTGCAAACTCGGTCAGCCCGGTGCCGTCGGTCATAGCGGCTGTAATGGCGACTACGTTTTTATGCTCGCTAGCCAGTTCGCAGAGCTTGTCACCAAAGACGTTGGAGTAGGACTTCGATTTCTTCGAGAGGCTTGCGCCGGTCTTTTCTTCGTAAGGTCCCACACCGTGGAAGACGCGAGCGTTGTTTTCGGCGAAATCGCAGCCTTTGCCTTTCTGGGTAACAACGTGAATCAGCACGGGCCCGACAATGTTGTGGCGCGCTTTGTTGAAGATATGTGCAAGCCTCGGCAAGTCGTGGCCGTCGATGGGGCCGACATATTTGAAGCCGAGGTCTTCGAAGATGATGTTGGGAACCAGGATATTGATAAGGCTTTCTTCGAGCTTTTGTGCGCCGGTGATAAACCTGCGGCGAATGTTGGTCGGCAGTGTGTTCGAGAGATCCCAGACACGTTCTTTGAGGGAGTTGTATGTTTTGCTGACCAGGATGTTCGCCATATAGCTCTGGAGTGCGCCGACGTTCTTGGAGATGGACATCGCGTTGTCGTTGAGGATGACGATCAGGTTTTTTTGCAGGTGGCCGCAGTGATTGATCGCCTCGAATGACATCCCACCTGTAAGAGCTCCGTCACCGATCACGGCGATGGTTCGGCCTTTTCTGCCCATCATTTCATCGGCGACATTGATACCCAGCGCAGCCGAGATCGATGTGCTCGAATGCCCTACACCAAAGGCGTCGTATTCGCTTTCGAAAATGTTGTTGAAGCCGCTGATGCCACCGAATTGTCGTAGTGTGTCGAAGCGATCATTGCGCCCCGTAAGGATTTTCCAAGCATATGATTGATGCCCAACATCCCACACCACGCGGTCGCGACGCGGATTGAACACACGCAGCAGCGCGACGGCGATTTCCACTGCGCCCAAGCTTGGTGCCAGGTGACCGCCGTTTTTCGCAGTCACCTCCAGGATGCGTTCCCGTACTTCTTGAGCCAGTATTTTCAATTCCGCAAGGGAGAGCTTGCGAACGTCTTCAGGTCCTTTTATTCTTTCGAGCATATCCCGATCCTTGTTCATTTCATTAGAAAAAAGGATATTTTACCCAACGTATATGTCAACATGTTTGTGAGGAAAACGTTACATAACGCACTGGTAAGTGCGGATATCCTGGTGCTTACAGGTAAAAATCATAGAAATAAATCTTGCGAAAATCGATCGGCTCAGTTAAAATGAATCAGTAAATAATATAGAAAAATAAGTCGTTGCTGTCAATTTGGTTTACGGCTTGCATTATATTTCCGGAAAATCCGGAAGGGGGTCGAAAAATGTACACGAGGTTTACAGCTTTATTATTATTGCTTGCCGGGTGCCTAGCTGCCGTTGGTGTTAGTATTAATGATAATCCTTTGTCTGTACGGGTCTTACAAGATGATCCACTGCGAATTCGTCTGGAATTCGGATCGTTTACCTATGACGAGGTCGAAATTGATGGTGACACTTGGGCTTTACCCTATCTCGACCACGAGAGCATGATCATGGAAAAAGGGATGCCGCAGCTTCCGCAAGTGGTTCGCAGCATTGCGATTCCGGGAGATCGTAAGCCGCAACTTACTGTTGTGGATCAGCAATCGACGACGATGCAACTTCGTGTCGCGCCCTCCAAAGGACACATGCTCAGAACGGTCGATCCTGCGACAGTACCGTACGAATTCGGAGATTTTTACAATGGAAAAGCGATCGAAGAACAGCCATTGGCAGTCCTTGGCGACCCCTATATTCTTCGTGATTACCGTGGCGTTACGGTGCAGTTCAAGCCTTTCTCTTACGACCCCATCAGCAGCACGCTGACCGTAACCACTTCCATTGAAGTCGAAGTTAGCTTCGATCAAGTCGCGACTGTCAATCCCAAAGCTGTTACCAATGAACTCAAGAACCGCGCCTTTGGCGAAATCTACAGCAATCACTTCATCAACCTCGACAATCCGCGCTACGTACCGGTGGAAGAGCAGGGCCGGATGATCATCATCTGCTACGATGACTTCCTGGATGAGATGGCTCCTTTCGTACAATGGAAGCGCCAAAAGGGTATTGAGACCACTCTTTACAGCGTTGATACCATCGGCAACAATGATGCGGATATCGCCGATTTCATTCAGGATCAGTACGACCTGAACGACGGGCTGACCTGGGTGCTTCTGGTTGGAGACGCCTATCAGGTGGACTATCCGAGCTATGGTGGCTATGGCGCTGACCCGATTTATGCACTTGTGGATGGAGATGACAGCTATCCGGATATTTTTGTGGGACGGCTCTCAGCGCAGACAGCGGCGCATGTGGAGACGCAGGTGGAGCGACTTGTGGAATACGAGCGGGATATCAGCAGTGGAGACTGGCTTTCGAAAGGCACTGGCATCGCATCTTCGCAGGGTGACGGTAGTGGTGATGATGGTGAAGCAGATTGGGTCCACATGAACAACATCCGCAACGATCTTCTGGGTTATCATTACTCAATGGTTGATCAGCTTTATGCCACAACCGGCGCGACAGACGCAATGGTCAGCAGTGCACTGAACGAAGGTCGGAGTATCATCAACTATTGCGGCCACGGCTCCACAACAAGCTGGGGAACCACCGCCTTCAATTATGCCGATATCAATAACCTGACCAACGACAACATGCTGCCGTTTATCTTCTCGGTTGCCTGCTTGAATGGTAATTTCGTCAATTACACCTGCTTTGCCGAATACTGGATGCGTGCGACGAATAACACGACCGGAGAACCTACCGGAGCGATCGGCATCTATGCTTCGTCCAACAATCAGGAATGGGCTCCACCTATGGCCGCTCAGGACGAGATGATCGATCTGATCATCGCAGATGAGAAGGTTACTTTCGGGGGGATCTGCTATAATGGCTCCTGCCTGATGATCGACGAATATTCTTACTATGGACCGCGTACCTACAAGACCTGGAATATCTTCGGCGATCCTTCGCTTCAGGTTCGGACACAAGCCCCGACATCAATGAATATCAGCCATGCGCAGAATATTCCGCTCGGGACAGGAACGCTTTCCGTTGCAACTAACACCAGCGGTGCGATCTGTAGTCTGACCAGAGATGGTTCGATCCTGGCTGTCTCCGAAACCGATGCAGTTGGGAACGCAATTCTTAGTTTCGAACCTGTAATGCTGCCGTCGCAAGTGCTTCTAACGGTGACAGCTCCGAATAGGACGACGTATCAGGCCTCGATCCTTGCTGGAGAACTTCAGGGAGTGACCGGACTAACCATTGAGGTGATCGACGGAATGGTTCATTTGAGTTGGGATAACATTCCCAGCGCCAGTTCATATAATGTTTACACGGTTGACTTGCCATCGGGATCGTACATGCTTCGCGGTTCTGCCAGTCAGCCTGAATGGACTGCTTCAAGCGCTGGTGCACATCGTTTCTATTACATCACGGCGGTCTATGAATAGACTTGTGATGCTATGAGACGTACGCTGTTTTTCGGATTGTTTTTCTTTGTTTATACCGCGTTTGCTGTAAATATTGAGAGCGGCGAAGGGCAGCGGCGATACCCTCATTCTCTACCTCATGCGAAGACTTCCGCAGAGCAGAATCTGGAAAGTCGTACCTTTATACCGACCGATCCGCCAGAAGCTCCTATCCGGCAGATCGCTGAATTTGAACCAATGACTGGCACGATGATCCGCTATCCCCTCGGGATTCCCTACAGCCTGGTGGCAGAACTCGCAGAGGACGATATTCTCGTGACGATCGTTTCGAGCGCATATTACCGCCAGCAGGCGATCAACCAATACACCAATTTCGGCGTCAACCTCAATCATTGCCGCTTCATGGTTGCGCCGACCAACTCCATTTGGACGCGTGACTACGGTCCCTTTTTTATCTTCGATCTGAGCGATTCCATGAGTGTGGTCGATTTCCAGTACAATCGTCCGCGTCCCGAGGATGATGACATTCCCATCGCGTATGCTGCGTTCGATACGCTTGGATTATATGGAATGAGTGTTGTGCAAACTGGTGGTAACTACATGTGCGATGGGATGGGCGTAGCGGTCTCAACCGATCTGGTACTGGATGAAAATCCCGATCTGACAGAGTCGGAGTTAGTTCAGCTTCATCATGATTACCTCGGTATCGAGACCTATCACATCCTTCCGGATCCATTGGGTGAATACATCAAGCATGTGGATTGCTGGGCGAAATTTCTGGATGTCGATAAGGTAATGATCGGGCAGGTCCCTGCCGCCGATGCGAGGTATTCTGATTTCGAGGAGATCGCGCAGTATTTTGCAGAGCAGACCTCTTCCTATGGTACACCATATGAGATTTTCAGGATTTATACGCCGGCAACAGGATCTCCATACACACCCTACACCAATTCGTTGATTCTGAATAATAAGGTGCTGGTTCCGTTATCAGGAAGTGAGTGGGACGACGAAGCGATTGCGACGTATGAGGCTGCTATGCCGGGTTACGAAGTCATTGGCGTCACCTATTCCGGTTGGTATGATACTGACGCGCTTCACTGCCGCGTGCACGAAATTCCGGATAAGCATATGCTGGATGTGCGCTACATTCCTGTGCATGTGGTGCAGGATGCAACCAGTAATGTTCAACTGGAAGCTGCCATTCACTCTTACAGCAATGCAGCACTCATCTCAGATTCGCTACTTGTCTATTACCGGTTCGATGACGGCGCTTATACCACAACGCAACTTTATCAGCAGGGTGAATCCTACGTTGCGACGATACCGGCATCCGGTACAGAAGCAACCGTTAAGTATTACCTGTATGCGGTGGACGAATCGGGTAAACGGCGCGTTCTGCCAATGGCAGGAGCCGGTGATCCATTCAGATACCAATATGTTACGCAGTTAGTATCGCCGCGGAATCTGACAGTAGAGGTGATTGCGGACACCGTTCGGATCGAGTGGGAGGCTGTATTAGGCGCGACATCGTATCGTGTGCAGTCGAGCGTGGACGAAGTGATGTGGGATGATGTCGCGGAAACGTCCGTGACGCAGTATGCGATGGTGGTGGATACCCCGGTTCGGTTCTATCGTATTGTTGCGGTGTGTGAATAGGTTGCATCCACCCGCATCTTCGCCCGATCCCACAGATCACGTGGATATACCGCGCTATCCTGACTACCGGACATGAGAATAATAGCGCGAAACACCACGTTATCCGTGGGATCGAACGAATCTACTGGGCGGAAAACCTGTAGCTATTGCACCTTCACGAATTTATCCATCGGGACCAGCATGATATCTTTCTGCTCGTTGGTCATGACAAGTTTATCGCCATCCCAGCAGATACCTTCACATTGTTTTGCCTTGATCGGCATGTACCGAATTGAGCCGTTGAACCACTCACCCGGTGTGTCGCTGCTGAAAATCCAGATGTTACCGTAGGTGAGAACGGCGAGCTTTTTGCCATCTGGCGTGCAGTCTGCAGCAGTCACAAGGCCGACTTTGACGTCGAATGTCGCGAGCTTGGTCAACACATTGACTTCCTGCTGGCTTTCGCTGTCGAGCCGGTAGAGCGTGGTATTGGTGTCGGAGCGATTCTTGGAGAGAACATAGATGTGCCCATCGGCGTAGAAAACAGCTTCGCAATCAAAGTTACGTTTCTTGGGAGGAAACTTTTCCTGATCGGGATAGCGAAACGGGATCTTCTTTGTGTAGCGAGTCGCGATAACATCGTTAGGAACAGGTTCCTGCACGATATAGAATGCGAGATCCTTGCGGGTATTGCCGTTATTGCCGCAAGCTCCGATGATAAGGTTGCCCTTGTCGTCGGCTGCGATGTCTTCCCAGTCGATATTAACCGCGTCCTTGATATCGAGGCCATCGTATTCCGGGTACCATTCGGGTGTGACCATTTTACCGTCGAGGGTGAAAGGGAAGATGCGTGCACGGTCGCCGCTGTCATTGAGCGTCCAGAAAACGCCTTCGAACTGGCGGCTCTTAACGATTGCGCTCGATTCGTCGATTTCCTTGTATTGGAAGGTTGCGCTGGCGGACAGGGAGAGGGTGTCCATCTCCGGTACTTCGATGCTGATCACTTCCTGCGAAACAAGCAGCGATGCAGCGAATAAGATAAGCAGGCTGACGATGTATTTCATAGCGATTCTCCTTAAAACTCGTGATGAGGAAACATCTTCGGGTGATTTCTTCTTGTCAAGGATTTGCATTTCTGATCAAATGGAATATTGAATGAACCTGAAATAGGGAGCAGCAATGGATCATATCGAACATTACAAGAAAGACGCCGAATTATTCGACTACTTCGACGAGGATTTCGTTTCGCCGGATGAGCAGCGTCGGAGGGAAACCGTTTTCCATCTATGCCGGGCTGGACTTGGACAAAATGTGCTGGAGATTGGCTCCGGCAGCGGTTGGTTTGCCATTGAGATGGCTCGCAGAGGCTTCGACACTACCGCGATCGACCTCTCCGAAAAGAATCTCGATCGCATCCGGGAAATGGAGCCTTCGGTCACGACGAAGGTAGGCGATGCCTACAATCTACCGTTTGAGGAAGAACGGTTCGACTGGATCGTCTGCAACGAAGTGCTGGAGCACCTTGAACACCCCGCAAATGCGCTCGCGGAATGGAGACGGTTCCTGAAGCCGGGAGGCAGTGTTCTAGTTACAACACCGTATCGCGAGAAAATACAGTACGCGCTCTGCATCCATTGCAATCAGAAGACCCCTGTCCATGCGCATTTGCATACCTGGACGAAAGGCAACCTGCGCAAAGCGTTCGTTGAAGCCGGATTCAAGCACGGCTGCATGATCACCTTTTTCAATCAATATCTGTCGCATTTCCGCGTAAATACCCTGCTCAAGAAGCAGCCATTCGCTTGCTGGTTTCTGCTCGATCGTCTGGTGAATAAGCTGACCGATAAGCCACGGTTCATTGCCATCATAGCACGAAATACCGGAGAATAAATTATGATTACCGTTACCGAAATCGCAAAAAAGATACATAGTTTTGCGCCAACCGCGCTTGCATATGAATGGGACAACCCTGGCTTGCAGGTTGGCGACTGGAATCAACCGGTGAGCAAGGTACTGGTTGCGCTGGACGTTACACGGACAACGCTCGATTACGCGCTGGAGATTGGCGCTGACATGATCGTGTCGCACCATCCGCTGATCTTCCGCAAGCTTTCCAACGTCACCGATCCTTTTCTGCTGGAGCTTATCCGCAACAAGATCGCCGTTCTGAGTGCTCACACCAACCTGGATGTTACGCCGGACGGTGTGAACCATAAGCTGGCGGAGCGTCTTGGGGTGAAAAATGTAAGCTATATCTCAACCGAATCGGGTGCGAGCCTGTTCCATGTGGCTGTCTATGTGCCGATGGACAGCATGGAGGACGTTGCGCAAGCTGTTTACGCTACCGGCGCCGGCAGGATCGGAAACTACCGTGGTTGCGGCAACGAGTATCCCGTGATGGGACGTTTCGAGCCGCTGAATGGTGCGAATCCGACGATCGGGAAGGTTGGCAGGGTGGAGACGGTGGAAGAGCTGAAATTCGAGTTCTTCGCGGACACCACCAACCTGAATGCCGCGATCCAGGCGATGAAAAAGGCTCATCCCTATGAAGAGCCGGTGTACGCCGTCTACCCGCAGCATCAGAAAAGCCCGAATTACGGCTTGGGTCTCATCGGCGAGATCGATAACGCCATGCCGCTGGGAGAGTTCGCGCAGATGGTCAAGGATCGGCTGGAAGCGCCGTTTGTTCGATTCTGGCAGGCTGGAAAAACGAAGGACACTATGGTAAAGCGGGTCGCGCTGTGCGGTGGATCTGGCTCGTCGCTGCTGTCACGGACGGTCGGAAGAGCGGATGTGTTTGTTTCGGGGGATTTTACCTACCACACGTTTCTGGATTCACGGGTGCCGATTATCGATGCCGGCCACTTCTACACCGAGTACCCAGCGTTGGATATCCTGTACGATTTGCTGTCCGGCTGCGAAGCGACCGTTGAGAAGTTGCCGTTGCACCGCCACGATGGTTCAAAGCTGTTGACGGTATAGAGAATGTTGCTTAATAAATGATTTGACAAGGGTCATGAAACCGAGCATCCTTTAATAGAGATAATCTATGAACACGAAGAGAATTTGCTGTATCCTGCTGATTGTGCTGTCGATCGGGGCTATTTTTGCTGACGAAGCGGAATGTACCTTGATCGAACATGCCGTGGATCGCTTTTACGATGAAATGCGAACCAGGGTTCCATCGGGTGACGCCGTATCGATCGCGAAGGCCAGTGGAAAATCACAGGAGCGTTTCAGCCATATTCTGGCGGAAAGGATTACGCGCGATGGCGTCTATCGACTCATCGACCGTGAGAACCTCCCGACGCTATTCAAGGAGAATCTCTCGCAGCAGGACCGGGCGTTCGACAATGAGAGCGCACCGAAGATGGGTGTCTTCACCCCGGCGAAATGGATGATCCTGGGCTCGGTGGATTCCAAAACATCCATGAGGATGTTGAAGCGCTTCTATAGCGTGGAGGTCAATTTGTCCATCGACCGGATCGAGACGGGCGAAGTGGCGCACACGGTGCATTTCAGCCTGTATCAGGTGCAGCGACCACCGTTTTGGTTCTTTCTGGTGAACCTCGGCGTCACGCTGTTGCTGCTTATGATCTTGAATCGCGCGACCAAAGGTTATTACGCGGGTTGGCTCTCGATGGGCTTTCTGCTGGAGAACGTGCTGTTTATCGTATGGCAGTTTTTCCTGTAAGGATAGAGGAGATAATTGATGCGAAACCAGATTTTACGGATATCGGAACTGAGGAAGAAGGCGAAGCAAGACGTTGCCGCGCACATCGATCGCTGGGACAACACCAAGCGGGTGCTCAATTCGCTCATCGGCACCGCCGCCACCAACCGTGACTGGCTGGATACCGCGCAGCGACATTACAGCGCAGCCAACGCCTACGACGGCCTGGAACGGCTCGATTATCTCGTCTCGTCGCTTTTCAACGTCTATCGGTGCGAATTTCGCATGGAAAACGGCAGGTTCAAGGATGAAACCGTCTTCTCCCTGAAGGAGAAGGTGGAGACATCCTACGTCAATTCCATCCTCGATTTCCTGGAAGAAAACATCCACGACGAATCGAATAGAAATCACCATCTTGCCGACATCCAGCAGGCCATCTCAGCGCTTTCGGAAGTCAACCGCAAGCTCGCCTCCGGCTATCACAACATGCTGGGGCGCTACATGCAACAGGGCGAAGTCAAGGATATCATCGAACGGCTGCTGGATACCCCGGTGGAAGACATTACGCCCACCGTGGCGGTGCGGATCAAAGGGATCTTCCAGCTTCACGAGAGCTCACTTCGAAAGAATCCACGGCTCATGGATCACCTGGTGAACTACCTTCGCGGGAAGATCGAAGAGGTGTTTCTCTGCGTTCGCAAGCGCTACGAAGAGGAAGAAGGTAAGGAGCAACCATCGCTCAGAAAGCTGATTGCCATCATCGGCGAATTCGAGACAATCTACCAGCCGCTGCGGCAATACGTCTATGCGCAGCGATACCGGGATTTCATCGCGAAAAAGGAGAGCTTCGACGCTTTCCGCTCGTTTATCGACGAGGATTACCCCGAGCTTGTTCAGATGTACAAATACCTCTCGTTACCAAGGGAGATCAAGGACACCAAGAAGCTGATCGCGCTCTATCATCAGATCCGTGGATTCCATAAACTTGCCGAAACTGAATATATCGAGATCAAGAATCTAACGCCACCCCTGAACGTCATCTCCAAACGTTTCGAGAAGGTGCTGGCGAATGTCTATCGCCGCGACTTGATGGAGTACTATCAGGTGTTCAACCGCATGATTAACGCCGATGACGGGGACGAAAAGACCCTCGACATGATCCGATTCCACCAGCATCTCACTGAAAAGCTGGACGACGACTCATTCTCCGGTTATCTCAAGGACAAGCTTTCCGAGATGCGCGACCAGATCCGGCAGGATCTCGATCGCTACTTCGAGAGCCGCTTGCAGGATCGTCTCGAGACCGCGACCACCGATAGAGAGGTCATCGAAGCCTTCGATGAGGTGCTTGACTTCATGATGAAGATTGGTGATGTGGAGCGGATCGAGGAGCTACAGAAGAAGAAAAAAACACTTATCGAACGCCTGCGGGAGCTCCGCAAGCTACAGGAACGACTTGACCGATTGGAAAAAGGCGACGATACCCAGACCGATTTCGAGCGGCTCGTGCAGCAATACGAGAAAGCGGCAAACCACGAAGGGCAATTCCGCACACCCGAACTGGATGAGTTCCGCCGAACCGCGAACCGGCTCAAACGTAGCGTGACCTACCAGGAAGTACGACAGACAACGCCGCTTCGGATGGTCATTCTCGATAAATTCAGCATGCGCAACTACGTGGTTTTCACGCAGGACACGCTCAAGATCGGGCGCAACGAGGACAACGACATCATCCTGCGCAGCGAGTGGATTTCCGGTAATCATCTCGAGATCGATTTCACGCAAAAGACCATGCGCGACCTCGAAAGCACCAACGGTACCTTCATCAATGGCGACAAGGCAAAAATCACCAGCGTAAGCCTCGACGAGGTAAACTATTTCGATATCGGAAGCGAAATGCTGGTTTCTCTCAAGAAGAGTAGCAACAGCCATATTTTCCGGCTACAGAAGGTGCTCGATCAGGATATTCTGGATGACCCGGAGCAGCGCGAATACATCCAATCGCTGATGAACACCGAATTCGTGCGGCTTGCCGATGGCGATACCCTCACCATACACAAGATTTCCGGTAACCTCGACGACAGTTACCAGAGCCTCAACGACGTGATCATGATCAAGCTCGAAGACGGCGTGTTCAATTACAGCGATCACCAGGAAGGGATCATCGAAAAGCCGGTCGAGTATGTCTCGGATGTCCTTTCGGAGCGTTTCTCGCTAAACCTGTCATGAAGCCTGCCGTTGTAATCCTGCTTCTGCTTCTGGCCTGTGCGGCCTTTTCGCAGGACTATGTCGACCGCTCTACGCCTGATTCCATCCGCATTTCAATCTTCGAGCGCAACCCTTTACTTCGACAGGGGAGGGCCGAATCTGCGCTGCGATACTACCTGAAACAATCCGCAATATCTTACCTTGAAACCATCGGTATCCCCAGCAATCCTATCATCGATCTCGGTGATATCCCGCTGACGATTTATCCGGGCACACGTTCCGATGAAATGGTGATCACCGCAAATCGCGAGGTGATTGTCACAACGTTAAAGAAGCAGGCCTTACCCAAGATCGAGAAGCTAAAGTCTCAGCTTGAACAGGCCAAGGAGAACCGGGACAGGCCTTCCATCGCAATGAACGCCTATCTACAGGCACTGGAGCAGGCGACGACGATCTATTTTGGGCAATCCGATGTGGCTGACAGTCTTCTTCAATCCGTTACAGACTTCTTTGATCGTGTTACAATTTCCAGGCCGCAATCGATCGTTCTTCCCGAGGGTGAAACGCTGGATGCAGGCTTACGGATCTACTATCGCGCGGAGAATGGGGATATCCTGCCGATGAACGGTATTGCGTTCATGGTGAACGGCGTTCGCGTGGAATCGGATGGAAACGGGTATGTTTCGCTACCTGAAGAAGCGAGCATCGAATACCGGCTTCTGCTGGACGACTCGTATCAGGCTCTGATTCGCGACACATCGGGGGAACTGACGGTGAGCCGAATCAGCAATGCGAAGGCCGACTTCGTTGCGGAAGGTGAATTTCCACCGGCTATTCGTGATTACTTCCGTAAGATGGGAATCCAGACTGCAAAATCGGCGGATTCCAGGACGCATTTGGTGCGGCTGGAACTGGTTCGGAAAGAGCAACGCAAGATGGAACGTTTCGATGGGTATGTGGCCGTTGTGCGCGCGATACTTGTCCTGGCGGATCCTAACGGGAATGCTCTGAAGCAGTGGACAACAGACGATGTGGAAGCTTTTTCTGCGGTGTCGATCGACGATGCGGCATCGAAGGCGGAATCGGAAGCTATGCGGTTACTGATCGAACAATTACGGTAGCGCTTGATCCTTCGACTCCGCTCAGGATGACACAAAGGGAAATGTTACTCGCTTGATCCTTCGACTCCGCTCAGGATGACACAAAGGGAAATGTTACTCGCTTGATCCTTCGACTCCATCTTAAACTGACAAACGTTTTACTTATGGATTCTGAAATTGGAGAGCTGCACCAGTTTCTCTTCTTCCCACTCCTGCGGTTGCCATGAGCGGACGTAGATTTTCGGCTGCTCGTCGTTGAAATCGATCAGCAGAAACAGGTAGCCTTCATCGGAATAGCCAGTGGAGTTGTAGTGCTGCCGCATGCTGACGCCATAGACGCCTTCAAGATTATTTTTTCTCGTGATGCGAAACGTCGAGAATCCCAGGTAGATATCCTGTTGTCGCTTAAAGGTCTCTTTTTGCCGCTGCATGTATTGTTCTTTGGTAAGCCGGATATATTCCACATCGGGTTGTTCGTCGTTAAGCTTGTCATAATGGTAATCTCGCGTTTTTTCCGATTTGTCCATGAGCCTGCCGATGATGATAATGGCGTCGTCGGAAAAGATCGAATCCAGGAGCTCTTCATCGCGATTCATGTAGGCAGTGCGGTATTTTTCCACAAACTTGATGATCACCTGCCGCTGCTTCCAATCATCCACCACTTTGCTTTTCTCCACGAAGTCCTGATAGAGGTCGTCGAGGATGCTGTAGTTCAGATCCTGCATGTTCCCTTCATCGTCAAAATCGTACACCAGGTGCTCCGTAACCTGCTTTTTAAGAGTCGGATATTCGTTCAGCACGGTAAACTTACGCGTTTCCCACCCTGTGGCGGTGGGGTTGATGTCTGCGTGGAATTCATCGTGGACGACCATCGGCTGGTTGAACTTCATGATACGCCGGAATTTCTCCTGCAGGAAGGAATCACCAGGGAAGAATTTTTCGATCTGCGCGGTGTCTTTCCGGTTGAAAAGCGGAATCACGTCGTTCGTCTGAGTCTGAATTGCTTCATGCACCGGGCATTCATTGCTTTTTTCCAACACAATGTTGAGCGAACCGGTTGCCTCCGCTTTTTGTGTCTTTGTTGCGATAGCCTTGGGTTTTTCCTTACCCGGTTTTTCCAGACGAATGCTCTTGCGATTTTTGAAGGATGGCTTGCAGACAAGGTCCCATAGTTCATTGACAGTTTTATATTCGTTGCGGCATTCGTCGAAGTTATAGCGCGTTTCGATATCGAGTTTATCGAAGTCCTTGCTTGCTCCGAGGAGATGAACGGTCGCGAGCCCGTCCTTGCCGGTAACTCGGATGTTGTCGTATCCGTCCCAGAAGCTGAATTCGATGTAGGAAACCGGCTTATCGTTATAACTGACATCGAGGTCGATGATGCGTTCGTTATCGGTGTAAAGCTGTTCAGAATCAAATCGATACCGAACACCCAGCAGGATTGCATTGATGCGTGCCGGGACTTCCAAGCTGAAATTGATACCGTTATATTCTGCGGTTTCGTCGGGCAGCGAATTGATCAGGATGGCGGAGAAGTAGTACCATTTCAGGGCGTTTCCGAGGTTACCGGTCTCTTCCATTTCCTGCGCTTGCTTGTAGATATCATAGATGAGTTTCTTGCGGTTGTCCCAAATGCGCTGAACTTCGTTACGCTGGATGTAGTGCATGACGTAGATGCCTTCGGGGAGGGAAGTGCGGATGGTCTTCACATTGCGCAAGGTCGCGGTTGAGTGGGTCTGGACAATCGACTCGACCGACTCTTCCACGCCGGCATCGGTCTCTTTCAGTTTGCCTTCGTAGGATGATACAATACGCATCGAGATCTGGTTCAGGAGCTGATGCAGTGCTGCGTCCGATGCGAGTTGCTCGTTTTCCAGCATCGCTTCTCCCCAGTAGTAGTCACCGCTCTTGATCTCTTGTATCGTTTGAGCCACGAGCAGGAGCGGCAGGGTTGCAAGCGCGAGCAGCAGTATCTTTTTCATGAAAACCTCTATTGAGCGTTTCTGGCCAGGCGCAGTCCGACAATGTTGCTGGGCGCGTTGGGACGGAACTGGTGCCGGTAGCTGACGGTGCAACCTGCTTCTCGATCGCTGTATCCACCACCACGACGCACCTTACGGCTGCCACGTGTCGGCCCCAATGGATATTTGTCCGGATTTTTTTTCCGGTCGGCGTAATGGCCGGGATCCCACCAGTCATAGCAGGCTTCCCAGGCATTTCCATTCATGTCGTAAATACCAAGTTCATTTGGCTTTAGCTGCCCCACTGGATGAGACGTGCGCTTCGAATTTCCGGAGTACCAGGCTACCGATAGAATGTCGTCGCTTCCAGAGTATTTGGTGTTTTGCCCATTTACACCGCCTTTGCAGGCGTATTCCCATTCGACTTCAGTGGGCAGGCGGTAGCCATTGGCTTCCATATCCACTTCGATCTTAGTTCCATTGATGGTATAAACCGGCTTGTAGCCTTGCTTTTCGCTTAATTTATTGCAATACTCGAGCATTTCGTAAAATGTAATATTGGTAACAGGATTCTGGTCACCCTTTACGCGCGATTTATTGACGCCCATCACGTCCATCCATTCTTTTTGGGTAACCTCGTATTTCCCTATGTAGAAGCTCTTTACCGTTTCCTCATGCACGGGTAACTCGTTTCGTTCTCCGCCGCCGTTCTGATCGCCCATCATGAATGTTCCGCCCTGGACCAGAGCCATGCCGCCTACGGTAACAGGTATCGTTGAAGCGGTTGGTGTTGTTTTTGCTGGTGTTGGTTTCTGAGTCGATTGCCCGAGCTCCAGCGTTGCCGACATCGATTTGGTCTGACCTTCTTCAATCCGCACGAGGAGGGTCTGCGTCTTGTATCCCTGCTTGGAGATTTCAAGCTGATATTCACCGGTGAGTATCTCATCGAATTCACGTGAACCTGTCCACGTGTTGACTATCTTCGCTCCCTGGGTCATGATGACAGATGCGTCCATAGGATCAACCACAATGACGAATCGTCCGAGCTTTGGCTTCAGGGTGAACTTCTCTACGATGTCCTGCCCCTTGGGCGCGGTGATGGTACGCGTTTCGGATTCATAGGACGGGTGCCGTACTTCCAGCTTGTGCATACCGGGAGAAATTTCCTCGACGTTGCTTTCGAGCTTGCGGGAGTTGAGGTAGATTTCTGCGTCGGTGGGTTCGACTTGTACAGTTAACGTAGCGGAAAGCTTCTCGAGATTGAAGCTGAACATATTTCCACCGTTTTCAGTGACGGTGATCTTCTCTTCCACGGTGCGGTAGCGCTCGAGCATCAGGCGAAGATCGTAGATGCCGGGATAACGCAGCAACTGCTTGTCCGTTTGCCCTTCCTGCATATTGTTGACAAAGATGGTCGCGCCGGGTGGCGTCGATTTGATGGTGACGATCTGCTGCGAAATTTCCCGCAGGTCGATGTTGTACAGTATGTGGTTTTCATCGACGTCGATCTGCTTCGTGACAGAACTGTAACCCTGCATTTCAACACGCAGTGTATGCTTGCCGGGAACCACCTTGTGAGTCGTTCCGGTTCCCATGCTTACGTCGTCGATGAAAATGGCCGCGCCAGCTGGACTTGTGTTGACGACGATCGGGATCATGTCTAATTTCACAGTGCCGGTGATCTCGAGTTTCCAAACCTGGCCGCTCTCCAATGTGCGGATACCGGAATCGTAAAGCATGATCTTGAGCGGCTTGAATCCTGTCTTATAAACCTGCACGACGCGTTCACCGGGTGATACATAGAGCGTGCTTTCACCCGGCTTGGATTGATCCACCTTCACGATGCCATTGTAAGAGTCGAAAGTGAGTCCGCTTAGGTCGGAGACAATCACGACCCCAGCACAGACCTCGCCATTAGCATCGGTGATGCTGTGGCTGACCATCTCGCTGGTCAGTTGACTGGCGCTTCCTACGACGCGCATCTCGGATAATTCTTGTGCCCAAAGGCCGATCGACAGAATGAATAGGAATAAAATCAGACAATATTTCATGCTTTCCTCTTGAAATCCTTAGTTCTTTCCATGATGCTCTCAGGAAAATTCGCGTCAACTTATTTCTTAAGGACGGTTTATCAGTTCTCCATCGCCTCGATCTTCTCTTCCACCGACCGTACCTTGCCTTCGATTCGATCTTTTTTGCTTCGGCGGTAATCGACTTTGAGCGTGATTCCGATACGTTCGAAATCCGGCGCAAAGGTAGTCATGATTCGATCGACCAGCTTCATTACATCCTGCCAGCGACCTTCGATCACCGACCCCATGGGGCAGAGTTGGTGCTTTACGCTGGTATCTTCCTTGATGATTTTCACGACCTTCGATACGAACGGCGAGAGGCTCGGGCCGATATCGTAGGTTACCACCACAAGCTCGCAAATGACATGGATATCCTGCATGATTCACTCCTTTTCCTACCTGGGTGCGCAGACGTCCTCGTCTGCATTTCACTGTTTATATGCCGAAGACCATTTCCACATCTCGGGTGCAGAAACAAGCCCGGCTGAAACAAGATTATCTCTGATATATCTGGTTGTACTTAAATAATATTCTTCGTTCCGGATCTCCATCAAAGTGTGGGAGATATCCCCGAACGTGCCAGCCCTGTTGCTTATCCATGCCACAAATACAAAATGGAACATATATTATGGTCAATGATTTTCTATAGGGATTAGGGAGAAGAGGGGCAGACGAGGACGTCTGTGTACCCAGGAAAAGAAAAACCCCGGCGCATACCGGGGTTTTCAGTGCGACACTTGGAAATTCTTAAACCGAGTTGAGGCGTTCGGCAATCTTGTTCTTGTTGACGACACCCACGAGCTGGTGCTTCACGGTGCCTTCGGTAAAGACAAGCAGTGTCGGGATCGACATCACCTGATAACGGGATGCGATCTGCGGAGATTCATCGACGTTCAGCTTCAGAACCTTCACCTTGCCGGCGAAGTCGTCCGCCACCTGCTGAATGGTTGGATTCAGCATCTTGCAAGGTCCGCACCACGGCGCCCAAAAATCTACGAGCACCGGGATATCCGACTTCAGCACTTCCTCGTCAAATTCGGTTTGTGTAATATTTTTGACTTCCACAGCTTACTCGACAATCGCCAGAATATCGCTGCGCGATACGATCAGATACTTAACAGCGTCGATCTCAACTTCTGTGCCGCCATACTTCGCGTAGAGAATCCGGTCGCCGATCTTCACGATCTCTTTGAGCTCTTCGTCGGTTCCAACTGCGATGATCTCACCGATCTGCGGTTTTTCCTTCGCTGTATCCGGGATAATAATCCCACCAACGGTCTTCTCCTTCACTACTAAGGGCTTAATCACCACTCTGTCGTCAAGCGGTCTGATTTCCATATCGTTCCTCCTTACAGGTTTTTTATCACGTAAATAAGACTAATCCCAATCATGAAATTAGCAAACACTTTTTTAGAGTGCCAGTTTTTATCGTCAAGTATTTTTATACCCGATCGTATTACGTCAAGACAAACCTCACCGAAAGAAAGGAATCTGACCGCAGCGGTTGCCCATGAAATCATCTTCTGAATGTGCCGAACAGCGTGAGGCTCTTCCGGATGTTGATTTCATGTATGGTGGACGTTAGTAGAAGAGGAGGAGTAGAGATGCGGACGGGGACGTCCGCGTTCCCAGGATGTAGGCGCTGATCTCCGATTCTTGGGGGATTCGAGTTTGTGCTTCGCAAAACTCACGGCTCAGCATGACACGGTTATTGGTGCGAAACTACTCCTGTGTCATCCCGAGTAGCGTCTGTGTCACCCTGAGCGGAGTCGAAGGGCCAGACGCGTATCGAGGGAGAATAGAGATGCCAAGCTGGTGCTTGGCGATCCAAAGAGAATGCGTGCAGACGAGACGTCTGCGTACCCAGGGGCCGATGTAGGGGCAGGTCCCTGTGCCTGCCCTTTCTCTTATGGAATGCAGGCACCTTTGCCTGCTGTCTCTATTCTTGTGGCCTCATGAAATCATCTTTCGAATGTGTCTGGCACAACGAAGAAAAAGGGCAACCATAAAAGATTGCCCTTACAATATAATGTGGTGTTGCGGTTTATTTCACTGGGATGTAGATGTCGAACTCCGAGTCGGGTTCGCCCCATTTGAAGCGCTCATCGTAAAGCTCGATCTGATCTTTGGAGTCCAGCTCGAGGCCGTTTTCGGAGAGTGCGGTTCCAAAGATTTGGTTGTAGGTGTCCTGAAGTGTGTCCAGCGCGCCTTTGTGGGTGAACACGGCGTATTTAGCTGCTGGAATGGTATATGCGACCATATCTTCTGGAACGTTATCGAACGTAGTTACAGCCAGCCCGGTAATGTACTCGAACGGTGTATTTTCGTCAAAGTGCTCCATATCGACATACGGGCATACGCCCAAAGCAAACTTATCGTCCGTGCGGTTAGGGACCCGGTTGCAGTTTGTGTTGAATTGGCCCCAAAGCTGCGGGATCGTGTTTTCTTTCATCGTGGTCTGGCACTTGAGGCCGATCACTTTCATTTCGCCCATTTCGACGATCTTCGGTGTCATGCTTACTCCTGTTGTTGCTTTCGCGGTTGAACCAAGGGCATTGACCGGACTGACGTAGCAGACCGCCTGCCTGGTTTTTCTCAGTTTTCCCGGGGTTACGCCGTGCTGTTTTTTAAATGCGCGGGTGAACGCCTCTTGGGAGTCGAAGCCATATTTTCTGGCGATAGTGAGGATCGTGTCACGTGTGAAGAGAAGGTCTCTTCCCGCTTTGGACAGCCGCCGCAACTGGATGTACTCCTTGGGTGTGTAGCCCGTACATGCCCGGAACATCCGCAGGAAATAATAGGGTGAGAACCCGGCGAAGTCCGCGACCATCTCCAGGTCGAGCTTCCCTGTCAATTTCCGTTCGATGTAGTCGATGCTGCACTGGATTGTGCGGCGATAATCCATCCACTCTCCTCTCGATCGTAAGCGCTTTTGATCATAATTGCTCTATACACCCCCGTTCCAGAAAGTCAATCTATTCGAGAAAAATCTTATGCCTGCATTGGCTCAGCGCTGTTCTGTCCCCAGATGGATATTGCTCGAGGACGAGAAAGAATTCCTTGCCATCAGCGAAGAGACTACCTAACTTGATTCACCCGGATAGAAGGAGAACACATGACATTTACTCAGCGAGTCGTCGAGATCATCCAGTCCATCCCGAACGGAAAGGTTTGTACGTATGGTGGAATAGCCAAGGCTGCCGGATCGCCACGAGGTGCACGCCAGGTGGTAAGAATACTGCATACGCAGACAGGCAAGCACGATCTGCCGTGGTTTCGGGTGGTCAATTCAAAGGGTATGATCTCGCTTCAGCCGGGTGACGGCTACGAAGAACAGAAAATGATGCTCCTGCAAGAGGGCGTTGAATTCGATGAGGACGACCGTATCGATATGAGCCGATTTGGCTACCAGCCAGCCTGAAGCTTTTTCTCCATAAATCTTTCTCGATTCATCTGCACGCCACGAATGCGACTGAATTTATCCTTCGATGCATTGAACCATTCCACTCGCTTTCCAACGATCTCCGAGCGCATGTGTTCGTTATTGCAGGACGCGCCTTGCAGCCTTTGCAGCACTAATCCGAGCGCGATCGGGTCGTATCCGGAGCGTGCAGCGTAGATCATCGCCAGTTGGTCGGCTTCCTGTTCGTACTGGTCAAGCCGTCCTTCCACCAGTGTTTCGTAGATGCTCAGCAGGTCCTCTTCCAGTTCCGCTTCGATCTCCTTCGCATGCTCGTCGTAGGCGTCTGGGACTTCTTCGTCCAGCTCGCTAAATGCGTTTTCAGCGTTGATGTGATGCTTACGCTTCTCCATCTCCATCAGGCCGTGGAAGCGATTGACATGCGCGATTTCATGCCCGAGCACGACGGCCAGTTCGGCTTCGTTATCCAGCAATTGCAGGAGGCCTTTTGTGATCAGGATCACCCCACCGGGGAAGGCATAGGCGTTCGCTTCGGGGATATCCAGGATAAAGAAGCGGAATTCACGGTCGTATCCCTCGCTGTTAGACGCCACATAGTTACCCAGGCAGTTGATGTAGTTCATCCAGATGTCGTTTTCCACCACGCCGTACTTCTCCATAACCGATGCTGCCAGCGTAAAGCCGACGATCTCCTCCTTGAAGGAGAAGAACTCCGGCGCGTCACTCGGCGGGATAGACGGCTTACGTTGAGAAACGATATGGTAGTCGTTCTTACCGCGCAAGGCGAAGTTGCCATACTTAGTCAAATTGATCTTGTAATCCAGGATGGCCTGAACACCCTTGACGCTACCGCCATGCAGCTTCGACACCCTGCCGGAGAATCCCTTCGCTCCCGCCGACATTCCGTGCCGCGACACCTGAATCGAGGGGACATCCGAGCCGAGATCGTTGATTGCGTTGCGTCCCTTGGCCTCTGTTCCGGCGCGCTCGGAGACGAATCCAACCTGATCGTTGCTGGCAATCTTAACCCAACGTCCAACGGTCTCTTGAATTTCGTATGATTCACCGACTGGTAGTTCGGTGATGACCTCGTAGAATGAACCAGGTCCCTCGCGTAGATAGGAGCGAACGCGCTTGATAGTGATCTGCTTGGCATGAGCCAGCCCGATGGCCAGCAGTATTGTTAAAATCAGGAGTCTTCGGATCATTTGACCTCCAGTGTGTGCACACCGTCCCACTCACGGGGAGGTTGCTTTCTGTATCGTATACAGCGCTGATGCATCTCGCCGGATGCTCCGTCATAGAATGGCGTTTCGGAAAGCTTCTGGAAGATCTTTGCTGCTTCCGACCATGCGCCGTCACGGTACAATTCCAGCGCAGTTGCGTAAAGATCGACGAGTTTCTTGTCATATGGTTCGTCGATCGGCGCGATAACCTCGTATATCTTTGTGGGCTTATCCTTACCCTTCACTCGGATTGTGTCAAGTTCCCTGCACTGGATGGCGTGCTCGACCAGCTTGAAGGTCGATTCGCTGATCATGATCGAGGTGTGATAGATCTTGTTCACCCCTTCCAGCCGAGCGGCCAGATTCACGTCATCACCGATAGCTGTGTAGTCCATGCGCTTGACGGAGCCGATGTTGCCGGATACGATCTTGCCGGAATTAATTCCGATGCGTGTATTAAGGTGGAAATGCCGGGTGAAATCCGCGCCTGGATTCTCGATCAGCGTGCGACTGAGCCGTTTGTGCTCCAGCGCAGCAAGACAGGCGGAAACTGCGTGGTCGTGCCGCGGGATCGGAACGCCAAACAGCGCCATGAGTCCGTCGCCAGTATATTTATCCAGAAGGCCGCCTCGCGAAAGGAGGATATCAACAAAGTTGTTGAAATATTCGTTGAGATAGCGCACAAGTTCTTTGGGTGTACGGCTCTCGGAGATGTGGGTAAAATCAGCGATATCGGAGAAGAATACCGTCGCGTCGACCTCTTTGCCACCCATTTCGACTTTGTCTGGGTCGCGGATCAGTTCATGTACTACATCCGCGCTCAGATAACGGCTGAAAACGGAGCGGATTTGCCGTTTGGCGCGACCTTCAAGCAGGTAGTGAGTCGTTGCGGTGACAATATAGGCGATCAGGAATGTGTTAAGGATCGAGATGACAGGCAGCAACAGGTTCCAGAAATGCCAGCAGATGCCACTGAGAAGAATGATCCCCGCGACGGACGCCAACAGCGGAACGATCACGCTCTGCTCGAAGCGAGCGAAGCTGAAATAGACACCGAAAGCTATAAGCACCAGAATCGATAGGTGCAGCCAGAGGGGAAGATTGTAGATATTGTCGCCTTGGAGGTAATTGCTGAGCGCCGTAGCCCAGATTTCCATGCCTGGGAAGATGCGATCAGTAGGGGTGGGTTTCAGGTCGAAGAGTCCACCGGCTGTGGTGCCGATGATGACATATTTTCCACGCAAGCGCTGAAGCAGCGCGTCAGCTTCTGGGCTTCCATCACCGTAAAGATGCTGACGGGCCAGAGCCAGCACATAACACATCGAGATATACTGTTTGCCGAACGCACCGTCCACACCACCACCTCCATACCAGTATAGGCGGAACTTTCCTTCCTTGTCGGTATGAATGTCGTTGTCGCGATCGCAGACTGGTGTCAGTGCAAGCTGCGGAAGTATAATGTCATGAATGCTGTAATAGAGCGGGATTCGCCGGATAATACCATCGTCGTCTGGTTCCACGTTGATCACGCCCAGATTGGAGGCAGCCTTACGCAGTACCTCGATGGGCTCCAGCATACCCTGATAGCGGTTCTCGATGTGCGTGTCGGGTTTTTCGAGACAGAATGTGCCGATGTCCCGCGAGACCATCGTCGATTCCGGGACGAGCTGAACGCCCAATATTACATCGCTTTTCATGCGGATCGCCTCTGCGAACATGCCGTCGGTCTCGTCGGCGAAGGTCTCGGCCCGGTCAAAATCGGGATCGGTGAATTGCAGATCGAACAGGATATTTCGTGCTTCGGCTACGTTCATGAAGCTTAAAATAGGGTACCAAATATCGCGGGGCCATGGCCACGGAAGGTGATTTTCACGGGTGAACTCCAGCGAATTATCGTCGATGGCGATCATGACGATGGATGAATCGGGGACTGTTTCGTTCAGGATGAAGTGTAGGTCTTCCACCTTGCGCTCAAGCACCTGAAAGAGCGGAATACGATAGATTGCGTACGAGATACCGGTCAGGAGGCAGGCGATCAACAGAGCAAAGTACCATCTCCGGTAGTTCGCACCGAGAAACGCCGTCAGTTTCATTAATCCTCCACCCGATCCAGCAGGATTGTTATCTCTTTCTGCATCAGGGGATGGATCGCGGGAGCTGCTGCCAGGATGCCGATGTCGTCCAGCTTGTGCGGTGTGCCCTCGAAGTTGGTGATAATTCCGCCGGCCTCTTCGACGATAAGCTTGCCAGCCGCAACATCCCAAGGGTTCAAACGCCATTCCCAAAAGCCGTCGAATCTTCCACAGGCAACACAGCATAGGTCGAGTGCAGCGCTGCCCGGGCGTCGGATGCCCTGCACACGCTGATGGAAATGGTTGAAATAGCGAAAGTTGTTCTCGCGGCTTGTGGCGTAGTCATACGGGAAGCCTGTAGCGAGGAGACATTGCTCCAGCCTGGTGTGGTTCGACACAAGAATCCTTTCACTGTTAAGGAAGCTGCCTTTTCCGGGTGCTGCCTCGAAGAGTTCGTCGTTGATGGGATCGAAGACAATGCCGTAATAAGGTTTATCGTCAATGTAAAGCGCTACCGAGCAGCATACGAACGGAAAACCATGCAAGAAATTGATGGTTCCGTCGATGGGATCGATGATCCAGACATATTTTCCGGTTTTCATCTCGCTCGCTGTCTCTTCGGCGAGGAAGACGCTCTCCGGGATCAGCTCTGTAAAGCGCTCTTTCAGATAGCGCTCGACTGCTTTATCGACTTCGGTGACCGGATCGAACTTTGTTGATTTGGTGTCGTAATGGCCGATCTTGCCAAACTTCTCGTTGATCATAGCGCCGGCCTGGCGTACATATTTACGTATTTCATTGATATATATTAGATTATTCATATGTTACCTGTACTCCGATTGCTCTACCTTCCAGCTCCTGCCAATGCGAGAAGCGAACGGCCTGTTCCCAGCTCATTCCATGTTGCCATTTATACAGTTGATAAGATTTTATGTCCAGTTGTTCGATAATAACACTCAGATTTTCGATTCGTGTACGTTTATCCAGCGGTATGCGCAGGATTCCGCCATTGTAATCCACAACCTGATCGTAGGCTCGATGCAAGCCTGCGAAGACTTTGAACTTCAACCGAATGGGGTAGTCGCGCTGGTTTCCGTGCAATTGGATGTTGATGGCTCGTATCGATTTGTCCGGCTTCGCGGTCAATCGCAGGCAGGTCCCAGGGTGAAACTCGTAGGTGTCGAGTTCGTTGAATGCGCTGCTGGGATCAACCTTGCATAGCTGTAGCGCATTGTAAACAAGCGGATTCTGCTCTCGGCGAGGAGCGTCGATGGCGAATTCCTCGTAAGAGTATCCCGCTTTTTTAGTCAGATGCAGTTCGGTTCCACCGGCGTCGAGCGTGAAATTGCCCGGTTCGAGCATGCGGATGATATAGCCGTCTCGGTTAGTGCGCATAGGCTGCATCAACGGGTGGCTGCGCTCGGCGATCATTATCGGCAAATCACGGTAAGGCTCATCGTGCTTATCGGTGAATCGCAGAATGATGGTGCTGTCGTGCACGTGCCTGACGAAGGCAAGGAATGCCTTCCAGTGGCTTTCCAGGTGCTTCTGTAGCAGCGAATTCGGCGGCTGAATGATTCCGTATCCGTATGGTGAATCGCCGCCTGACTCGATCGTCAAAGCCCATGTATGGAAGCTGGAATAGATATAATCGCGCGCGTAGCCGTTCTGGAAGTTATTCCAGGTGTGCACGGTGTAGCGTCCATCTTCAAAATCTTTAGGTAGTTCGGAGGCAACATCCCGCGCCAGGCGGTACATACCGACGTAGTCCGGGGAGAGGTCGTCGTTCCAACGCCACGGGAAAAAGACTCGCTCGGAATAAGTACCCAATGCGGAGCTATGATAAAAAATCGCCGCTTCGAATCGATAGGTGTCGTACAGCTGCATCATCGCCTGAACTTCCGGTTCCGATGCGGGTGATTCACCTTTGTAGTAGCGGGAACGCTTCCAGGTGGATTCGCCCATCTCCCAGTTGAAGGGATAGTTTTTGTTCAGATCGACACCGTCTTCGAGAGGCTCGAAGATACCGTCCCAGTCAGTATCGGTGTTGTTTTTTCGCTTGTACTGGACTTTGCCACCGTTGACGAGATTGAATCCCTCCGGGTCCGCCGTCGGTACAAACCAGAGCTCGTAGCAGTCGATGAGCTCGGTGAGGAAGGGATCGATGCCGTACGATTCGATGAGTTTACGGGCGTTGTTTAGCACCACTTCGATGCCGATCACTTCTTCCGATTGGTGCGAACCGACAAACAGCAGCTTGGGGTTGTAGGTCTCGGATAGCGTGACGTGATCGGAGACCTTGATCGCGTAGATGGGAAGGCGATCCGTGCCGCTGGTGCCGATGATTTGCCATGACGCGATCTCCGGGTTGATCTCCACGATCTCTCGAATCTCGGGCAATAACTCCCACGGACGCACGTAATCGTCGTCGAGCGGGAAGACGTTTTCCACTGCGATCATGCACAGCGGAAGCAGCAGTAGCGCTGCAATAATCAGACAATATCCTCTACACATCACGTGTAGCGTGATGGGATTGCAACGGAACGTCAAGGAAAAAGGGTGTATTGATGCAAAGCAGGTTATAAAATACTGATCGTTCAGTGGGGTAAGATTGCTGAAGCGATCTACAGTTTGCGCACGATCTTCGTGATTCCTTTCATCATCAGCTTGGGGCTTTTCATGGCAGCCTTGATCATGTCGGTTGTTTTCAGGTTACCGCGCAGTACATCCGCAAAGGCAACGGCATCCATGTTTGGAAGGTCGCTGACTCTTCGATCCCAGTCTGCATCTTTGTAATCTCGGAATTTATCGTTAAGCATGTGGCCGTATTTGAATACCTTCTCGTACTTTTTGCGCCACATCCGGTCGTATTCCTGCAAAGATTTGCGTGAAACATCCTTACCAGTAACCGCCTTTTTCGCGGTAGCTCCGGCCATTCGTCCGATATCGATAGCGTAGCGGATCCCTTCGCCGGCAACACCCGAAACCTGGCACGCGGCGTCCCCCACGACGATCAAACCGTCGCTGACGCTGGTTTCCACAACGCCGATGTTGGGCACGATTCCCTGGTGGAACTCGAGTCTGCTGAACGGCATGAGCTGGCGGGTGAGACGATTGTTGTTGTCTGCCAGGAAAGCGTCGAGAAGCTTGAGAGGAGATTCCTTGATGTTAGGATAGATAACGCCGGATCCGATTCGAACCCGATTTTCGCCACAGGGGAAAATCCAGCCATATCCGGCTGGTGCGATGGCCGAGCCAAGCATGAAGGTTACCTTATTCTGATCCCAGGTCTCAGTATAAAGCTCGTATTCAGCGCCGATGCCGTACGAATCGAACTTCGGAACGATACCCATCTTGCGTGCTATCAGCGAGGACGCACCACTGGCATCGATGACAATCTTCGCGCGTATCTCGCTGCGGACGCCGTGGATATCGACGGCAACGCCAGCGATCTGCCCGTTCTCCACGATCGGTGCTCGAACGCTTGCATCGACGAATATCTCCACACCTTTGGATGATGCACGTATTGCGAGGTGTTGATACACTGCCCGAACGTCCATGACGCAGACTACGGGCTCATCGTAATGGAGGGTGTGGGCGTTCGATGGCGAGCAGAACTCCGCATCGTAGATTTTGTGGTACATCGTTTCGGGTATGCCGAGAGCTTCTAGCTCTTCGATCCAACTACCGCCGCTTGTGTGCACGGGGTACCCGATTTCTTTGCTGCGTTCAAGGACGATGACGCAAAGTCCATCTCCTGCCGCGTATTCCGCTGCGGATAATCCGGCAGGGCCACCCCCAACGATAACAATGTCCACGTTCTTATACATGATGTTTCCTTGAATTACCGATTTATAGGAAAGTTTGTAAAATCAATGCTTAAGCACTTTTCATTGTCAAGGAAAAAGGCAATGCGAAAAAAAACTTGCCACCACAGGCATCTGAAATGATAATGAATAAAAGGACATAAAAAGGAGCAGAACAATGAAAGTGACACATTATGATAAAATCACGCTGGAAGACGTCAACATCGAGGGATCCAAGGCAACGAAGATTCGCTGGATGATCGCGGAGAAAGACGGCGCGCCCAACTTCGCCATGCGCATGTTCGAGGTGCAGCCGGGTGGGTTCACACCGTATCACAGCCACTCGTGGGAACACGAAGTGTTTATTCTGGAAGGCGAAGGTATGTTCGTAACCGAGGAGAAGGAAATCCCCTTCAAGGCTTGGGACGCAATTTACGCCGATCCTTACATGAAACATCAGTTCCGCAACACGGGTGAAGGCATCCTGCGCTTCCTTTGTCTGGTTCCTCATCAAAAACCGGAACAACCGAAGAAAAAGACACTGAATCCCTTTGCTCAGGGGACAGCCAACAACTGCTAAAAGGACTTTTTATGAACGCTGAAAACAAGAAATTCTTCAAGGATCTGGTCAATACCTGTGCTCCGTCAGGACACGAACAGCCGGTCCAGAAAATCTACAGTGAATTCGTCAAACCGTATTGTGACGATGTGAAAATCGATGTCAACGGCAACTGCATCGCCTTCCGCAAAGGCAAGGGTAAGCGCAAATTGCTTATCTCTGGTCACGCCGACGAGATCGGCCTGATGGTGTCCTACATCGATGATGACGGACGCATCTACTTCCAGAGCCTGGGTGGCCCGGACCTTTCGGTATTGCCCATGAGCCGTGTGGTGATTCTGCATGAAGACAAGAAAGTACACGGCGTGATCTGTCGTCCGCATTACTTCTTCAAGAAGGGTGGCGACCGCGAAAAAATTCCGAGCCTCGACCAGCATTGGATCGAGATCGGCGTCAATACGAAGAAAGAAGCCGAGAAGCTTGTTAGCGTTGGCGATGTGGCGACATTTGAGCCCAATTTCACCGCGCTCAAGAACAACACCATCCTTTCCAAGGCAACCGATGACCGCACCGGTGTATATGTCGCTGCTGGCGTTCTGAAAGAGCTTGCAGGCGAAGAACTCGATGTCAATCTTTACTGCGTCGCTTCCGTGCAGGAGGAGACCGGCCTTCGTGGCGCTCGTACCAGCGCGTACGGGATTGATCCCGAGATCGGCCTGGCGGTGGATGTTACCTTCGATTCCACCGTGCCCGGCATGGACAAGAAGAAGATGGGCGAAGTGAAGATCGGCGACGGCCCCGTGATAGCGGTAGGCAGCAGTATCAACCCGCGCGTCTATAAGCTTCTCAAGGAAGCCGCGGACAAGGCGAAGGTCAAGTATCAGCTCGAGCCTGCTTCCAGCTACACCGGTACCGATATCGACATTATCCAGCTCACCCGTGCTGGTGTCGCGACCGGGCTCATCAGCATTCCGTGCCGCTATATGCACTCCGACAGCGAAATGGTGTCGCTCAAGGACCTGGATGAAGCTGTGAAGCTCATCGCCGAGTTCATCCGCAACATCCATGACGACACGAACCTGATACCGTAACTTATTACATCAAAACAGTATTAAATAGAGCCCCACTTTTTCGTGGGGCTTTTTTAAAATAGTTCGCAGGGTTTTAAAAGCAGCCTTGTCATAAAGGTCAATCGCTTGATAGGTTCTTCGATCAAACCGCTGCCGGTTCCACGAGTCGAATCCTCTCGAAGAACACCCCAGTTCAGCCGGCAGCGGTCTTCAGTTCAATTCAATCAAAAGAGAATATCAGTCAATCAGCTCGATATCCATCGCGTACAGCAACTCCATCGCCTCAGGTAATTGAAACTTCGCTTTCGTAATCGTGTTCGTGGAAGGATCGATCCGGTAGTTGCGCGCACCTTTAAAATCGGCTTGTGTAAGGTTGGTGCCATGGAACATACTTTCCGAAAAATCCGTACCTGTGAATTTCCCACGCGGCAGAGACGCCTGGCGGAAATCGCTGTTCATGCATCGGCATTCGATGAGGTTCAATTCCGGTAGTTCCAGTCCGATAAAGGTGGAATGGCTGAGAGAACAGCGCTTGAAGGAGATTGGCGCAGCGAAGGAAGTCTGAGCTCTGGCGATGCGTGTCCAGTCTATGCCGTCGAGGCGAGAGTCTTCGAAGAGGGTGTCGCGAAAACTGGATCCGGTGAGTTGTGCCATGGAAAAATCGCACTTGCTGAAGACGCAGTCGATGAACCGGCAGCCAAGGAAGCTTGTTTCGGTGAAATCGCAATCCTCGAAACGGCAATCGATGAAGCGAACGTCACGGAAGGTCTGGTTGCGGTTGTTCAGCTTTTGCAGTAATTCCCCATCGAGTTCACCGTCGTGCAGGTCGATCATACGTTGCATGGTGTTTCTCTGATCAGATAAAGATGGAGAAGTTCATCAGCAGATAGACCAGGTACATCGCGATGAGCGCGATACCTTCCTGCTTGCGAAGCCTGTATCCTGTCCGCATGAAGATCAGCATAGCGGCGACGATCAGGATAACCCAGACGAAAGAGAAGTGGACCGACCCGACAACGCCGAAATCGTGCCCGAAGAGCGCGACATGAACCTTGTCTGCGCGAACGTCGATGGGATTAACCATAGAAGAGACACCGATAATCCAGAGGATGTTCAGGATATCCGCGCCAAGGATGTTGCCCACCGATATTTCACCCTCGCCCTTGCGCGCCGCGATGATGGCTGTGCTGATTTCGGGAAGAGATGTACCGATCGCGATGATGGTCAGTCCGATAATTACCTCCGGGACATGGAAAAATATGGCGATTTTTTCAGCGGACCACACCACGAGGTGGCTGGCGAGGATTACACCGGCGAGACCGATGAGGAGCTGGATAACGTGATTGCGTAGAGGCTTTTTATCATGTCCGGAGATCTCCGGGAAGTCATGCGAGATGTCGATGCCCTGTTTCTTGCGACGGCGTTCGGCCATTACCATGGCAAACCAGTACCCACAGAGAAGCAGAACGAAAAGCAGTCCTTCAACGCGATTGAAAACTCCGTTGAATCCGAGAAGATAACCAAGCAGGATTACGGAGATGAGGAAGATGCCGGTCGTCTTGAGAGTGCGTTTGTCGATCATGATCATTGCTGGTGAGAGAATCGCTGCCAGTCCGAGCGCGATGCCGTCATCGACGATCACCGATCCCAGAGCGTTGCCCAGCGCGAATTCGCTTTTACCTTTCGCTGCCGAAATGATCGAGACGGTTATTTCAGGGGCTGTGGTTGCGAATCCAACGATGATGATGCCCACTACAATTCGAGGGATTCCGAAGTCGTTAGAAATGCCCACCGCGCTATCAACGAAAAGATCCGCGCTCTTGAATAGAATCACGAACGCGATTGCCAGCGTGGCGAACTGAAAGAAAATACTGTCGAGTATCATTTTATAATGCTCCGATCTTGTAGAAAAACATTGATAGTAATAGTCTCGATTTGGGCGATAGGGTGTCAAATGATTTAATTCCCTCCAACCCCCTCTTTGTGATGAAGAGGGGGTGAGGAGAGGATTTACCGGAGCGAGAACCGCTCTTTGAGAGGTAAATGAATTTCTGGCCTATTTCGTTACATTGTTGAGATGATCATTCCACTTTCGCTATTTCGCTTCGCGAAAAGAGATTGTCGAAAATACCTCCGCTAACATGAATTCGCTGCGCAGATGGTTTTCGTTTTGACTGCGTCAAAGCCGAAAATCACAACGCTCATGTTTTCGTTCTCACTTCATGAGAGCCGAAAATCACATCGTTCGACCATTTCGTTTTTGCTTCGCAAAAGCCGAAATTACTTCAGCATAATCATCTTCTTTGTCGCAACATAGCGTCCGGTATCCATCTTCAGGAAGTAGATACCGCTGGCCATAGCCTTGCCGGATGCATCGGTGCCGTTCCACACAATCGTATGTTCACCGGCCTGCATCTTCTCATCGACCAGCTTACGGATCCGCTGGCCACGGATATTGTAAACGCCAATCTCGACGTGTCCGGTTTCCGGGAGCGAATAGCCGATTGTCGTGGATGGATTAAACGGATTGGGATAGACGCTGAGAATGCAGTCGGGTGCGCTGATGTCATCGTCATTGTTGGCAAGCCCCACCTGAACCGTCACCGGATTGGAAGGATTCGATTCTCCTTCGTCATATACGGCCGTGACTGTGTAGGTATATTCACCGGCAGGAAGATCTTCGTCCAGATACTCCGGATCGACAAGCCACAAAGGATTGATTACTGCGCCGTCACGGCGGATATTATATCCGAGCAGCATACGATTGCGCGGTTGCCCGGACCGCAAAACACAATGCTGGCCGGTATCTGTCATGCAGATGTTAACGCTGGTCATCCATTCGGTATCGATCTGTTCCCAGCTCCCCGATTCACCCCACCAGCTATGGCTGGCACCGGCGCAATCACCAGATGTACTGGATGGGCAGAACGTCACTTCATCAACTGGCCGGATGGAGACATAGAAGTCGTCGTACACTGTGAGTGGCCAGGAGAGGATGTGCGTCGTAACCGTAGGATAACGCAATGCTCTTTGTGGCGACGATTCGTAGAGGACGGTCTCGAAATCCGCGCTGTAGATCTTCACGATAAACTGGTCGTTGTCTCCCCACGGATTCTGGACATGATCGTAGAACGAATGCTGGATCTGCTGGATCGTAGCGGGATAGCTGAAATCGAAGACCGCATCGTCGAAAAGAATCGCACGTTCGGGTCCATTGAAATGGATCATCGACATCTGCGCTGTGTAAGAATACCACTCGCCTTCATCGTTTATCGGCGGTGTCCAGGTCAGTTGAATATCATCGGAGTTCACCACTTCAGCCACGAGATCCGTAGGTGCGGTCAGTCCGTTTTGTTCCACAGGATACAGGTCGAAGAAGGCATTCTGATTGTAAGTGAAATCATGACTTCCCGGAGCCAGGTCGGAGAAGTAGAAATAACCGTCACAATTGCCTCCCCATCCCCAATTGACATGGAAAAAATCCAAGCCTTCATATCCATCGATGAGAAACGCATGACCGGTGAAGTCCTCTTCTGAAGCTACGTAATAGACCGGGCGCTGTTGATCCAGCTCTTCACGCACCATTTCATCCCAGACATCATCTTCAAAGCTGTAACGCGGGAGGTATTGTGCTGACGGATTGTAGGAAAAGTGCGCGGTCAGCGCGTAGTAAACAGCGTCAAACGAGGCTCCCGATCCATCGGAACCATACCCCATATCCATTGCCACGCCTGCGTGGAAGCATATCTCGGCAACCTCTTCGTTGTAGTCCGATAATGTATCGGGCATCTCATCCCAGAGGTAGGTTGCTTCCGAGAAATCGGCTGAAATCGTACCATATAGATTATGCTCGTAGCTGTGCGAGCCAATACCATGCTCTGGATGTTGCCAGAACCGCATAAACTGCGCAGCGGCTGTTGCACAGCACCCGACGACCACATGTCCACCCGGTCCGTTTACATCTTCCGGGCAGTGTGCGTTATAGGGCCACTGCTGACGCCAGTGCGAGGTGATAAGCGGTTCGACATCACGGTCGGTACGCAGAGATTCAGGATGACTACCGAGTAGAACTTCCCACTGGTTGTTGATGGGTGCTTGTTCGGAGATTGCAGCCATCTGGCGACCGATCGATTCGAGCCAGCGCTGCGCGGCGGGATTCTCCGCGGGATTGAAATCGCCTGACTCGCTCCAGGCGATAACAGGACGGGCCGCGTCGTCAGCGGCGATCACTACGAAACCGCCTTCCTCAATCCGGCAAAGCCACACACCTTGTTGCAGCGCTTCGGGATGAATTTGAGGGGCGATCCGAGTATGGGTTTGCATTTGGATCCAGTTCTCGGCGGCTTTTATGGCAGTCGCTTCATCAACCGCTGCTGCCGATAAAATCATAGCTAAAGACACGATCAGGATAGACAAGATAGAGCGCATAGTTCCTCCCTTTATAGGCACGGAACAAGAATGATAGCCGGATCGCGGAACAAGAAATGTAATCGATTAGATTTACGGTGACACGTGTAACCGTTTTATCGGATCGTGTCAATACATATTTTTGTTTTGCTGCACATTACGTGCCTGATCAGATGTGAAGTGACACGCGATTTGGCAAAAAGTGACAAAAACGTGGCAAATCGCTGCCACGGGTTTGGCAAGCGTGCCACCAGTTTGGCAAAAAGTGACAGCGGTTTGGCAAAAATGCCACGGGTTTGGCAGAAAAGTGACACGGGTTTGGCAAATTCTGCCAAACCAATGGCACTATATGGGTGTTTTTGATCAGAAAAAAAGCCTGCCCCGTGTCGAGCAGGCCGGTTGATTTCCTTCGATTCTACTTATCCCCACTCCAGACATACAGCTTCCCGGCGTATGCGACGACCTCACCGATGACACCCTCTTCTGGCAGCTCAGTAACCTCCGCGATAATGTCGGTGGTCTCGAGCTTGATATCACCTTCCAGCGCGTGACCGTTGATCTTGGTGCGTGTCTCGACCTTGGCCGCGAGGGCCGTGTTGAGCCCTGATATCTTGCTCTGGGCGAGGGTCGGGATGCGGTCGGTGGCGAGGGCGCCGGTAGCGATTTTGGCTGCATCGAGGTCTGGTACGCGATCCACGACGAAGACGCCGGTGGTTATCTTGGATGCGTCAAGGTCGGGGATCTGGCTCGCTTCGAGCACGCCTGTGATGTTGCCCGGTTCGATCTGCGGGATCTGCTCGGTGATCAGCTTGCCGGACTTGTCGAGCTGCGCGATGCCGTTGGCGACGCCGAGCTGCCCGGAGTCGAGGATTTCCTGCCATGTGCCAGCCATTACGCCTCCTTCGCTTCACGTTCGAGCCGGCCGAGTAGCAGTAGCGCGCCCTCGGTCTTGAGCAGCTTCTCGCGGGTTTCCTGAATAAGCCTTTGGAGCCGCTCGTATTCGTGCGTCAGCTCCAGTTTGGTGGTTTGGTAGAGTTCGGTCTGTGTCATGTCTGCTCCTTGTATATGTAGGGTTTTCCGTTGCGTATGAACACCTGTCCCGGCTTGGCGTCAGGCGGAAACTGCTCGCCATTGAGCACCAGATTCTCGTCGACAGTGGAATAGATCGGTTTCACGAAGGCGATATCGCGGTCGGTCGAGACTGTCGGCTTGGTTTTGCGGTTCAGCAGATCCCAAACGGTGTTCTGGCGAATGGTCTTCACGCTACATCAGCTCCGAGACCTTCTGCGCAAGGGTGTTCGAGGAATGTAGCACGTTGGCCAACGCCTGCAAGGCGTCCTCGTCCTGCGCGAAAGCGTCGATGATGTTGCCGAGGGTGAGTTGCGTCTCGATGGCCTTGATCCGCTCCTCGAGCGGCGAGGTCGTGGTCGCGTAGGTGTGGTCGACCTTCTTGATCTTGGAGCTGAGACTGCTGTAGAGGGTCACCGAAAGGTTGATTACATCGCCGTTCTCGACGCCGCTCAGCTCGCTTCCATCGATGAAAACGTATGTGCTCAGAACCGTCTCGTGATGCATCTCCACGCCGTCTTTCTCGATGAGGATTTCAGCCTGCGAGAAGTGCACCGTCGGCGTAGTGTGGAACAGAATGCGAATGCCGCCGCTGCGATTGACGACATCGACGCTCAGCGTCACGGATGCAAGGTCTGGCAACAACAGATCGAGAGTGTTCTCAACCGTGTCCAGAGCGGTTTGCAGGGCATATTCAGCGTGCTCGTGGGTGGCGTCCGCCTTGCCGGTCTGGAGTGCTTCTATGTCGTCGTCGATGCTGTCGATATGCTGCCCAAGCTCGAGGCCGTCAGGCAGGAGAATGTCGTCGGATTGGTGGGTGTGCCGCAATGCAGCCTTCGTTGTTTCAAGACTTTGGATATCGTCGTTGATATTCGCAATGTGATGGCCAATGTCGAGGTTATCGGGAAGGATGACATCGTCCGCCTGATGCGAGTGATGCAGGCTCGCTTTGGCCGCCAGCGCGGACTGCACATCCGAGCCGTCCGAGGTGCGGATCTGCTCTGCGTTGTGCTTGTTGCTGCCGGTTCCCGTGTGACCGTCGATGCTGGTCTGGTGCGAGTACAGAAGCGCGTCGATGGTGTCGAAGTTACCGTTGAGCGCGGCGGCCCATCCTGACTCCCCGGCGACCGGCTGATAGAGGCTGAAGTTGGTGGTTTCGGGCATGCGTCCTCCTAAAATCCCCAGCAGTCGCCCCAGCCGTTGCCGTAGCCGAACACGCTGTCGAAGTCGATGGGCGACAACTGCTTGTAGATGCTGGTGAGGGTGAATTTGATGCGGCTGCGATGGGAGCGTGCATCGTCTTCGAGCTTGGGCAGCTTGTCGATCACTACCGGGAACTGCAGCGTCCCCGAGCCGGTGTCGAACTCGATGAAGAGCAGGTCTGCACCGCTCAGGATGGCGTACAGATCGTCATACTGCGTCGCATGCAAGTAGGCCTCGCACTCGATGGAATCTTCGTTGTACGGCTCGCGCCGGATGAGGATGGTCGGATCGAAGGCGCACTGCTTCTCGACGCGATACTTGCGTTGCGGCTGGTAGTCGATGACGCCGCTCTCGACGACGAACCCGGAGTACGCGCCGCCCGCGATGGAGATGATGCGAAAGCCGTCGTAGCACAGCATCAGACCTCCCACGCCTTGAGCACATACTCGTCCGCCTTCGGGTCGCGCTGCAGCTCGGTGATGCGGTACTGCACGCCCTCGACGAGCAGCTTGTCGAACAAGGCAAAGTCGTATTTGGCGAGGTTGTCAACGGTCGCTTCGAGGCTCCACGTCTGGCAGAAAAGGGTTTCGTAGTGGTCGGCGATGAGGGCCTTCAGGTTGGTCGTGTCGCCGACGAGACAGTCCAGGACGGACGTGTCGGGCCGCGAACGGTTGAGCCGCTTGCGCTTGAACTCGATGACGTCGGCGGAATCGATTGTGGTGACCGCATTCGAGGCGTCGTCCTTGTTGACCAGTCGTAGCGTGCCACCGGGCAGCGAGATGATGTAGATGGAGAGGATGCGCTAAAGTGAGTAGTGAATCAGCGCTGTATATGCAAACGCTTGTGGTTGTTGATCAGTTCACTCAATGGTGTCACTTCCGAATTCTCACGGCGACTTCCTGTATCGGTCGTGACATAGTAGAATCTCGAATCATCCGTCAAGGGCGCAGTCCAAACATTTCCGTCGAACGATCCTGTCTCATCCTCTGTAAAAGTCCCTTCCGGATCGTCGGAAGAATAGACTATATAACTGGTTCGAGACACGCTTCCGCAGGCGAGACTCACCTGATTGTTCTGTATGCTGATCGTCACTTCCGGCGGCTCCGGTAACTGGAAATACGGAAATGCGCCGACATCACTTCTTGTACCGTCCGGATCGTTATAATTAGGGTGTCCGGTGTCGATGCAGGGCGAATTGCTCGTCAGCTCATAGTGAGTGGGATCCGAACCGTTGAACAGTGGATCGCTCGAGAAATTTCCGTCACCTGGATATATGGCATCCTCTATGTTGCAATAATTGATCGTATAGTCTCTATCGTAAAACAGATATACCTGATAGGACGTATTGCCCCATACAATCGTATTCACAATGTACGCCCAGCAGGACATATCGCAGAAAATGCCACCGCCTACATTGCCTGACACATCCACGGTATTATCGACAATGGTGTTGTTCATGAGGAAGAACATGCAGTTGTCGTACGCTGCGATTCCTCCGCCGAACTCTTGTGCGTGATTCTCCGATATCAGCGTGTAATAGATCTCCGGGTTGGAATGATTCACGTAAATACCACCACCTGCAAGGGCGCTATTGTTGGTCACGACACAGGTGTCGATGATCGTATTGGAATACTGGCAGAAAATTCCCCCTCCCACATTGTCAGGCCAGTTCCCCTGTGCGTTTCCGTATTCGATCTTGCAGTGTGTCAGTCGGGACTGGTCGAATTCATTGGTGTTGTTGTTGATGAACCTCAGGCCGCCCCAGCCGGCGATCGTGTTTTCTGCGGTGAAGAAGATATTCATGTCCTCGGTACCCTGTGCGAGCAATTTACCATATATGGTGAACTTGTAGTGCCCGGTGAAAATCACGTTGACGCCGGCTTCGATGGTCAACGTTGCTGTCGTATCGACTTGGATGTCGCCACCGATCAAGTATGGTCCATCTTCCAGCGTCCAGGTTCCAGAGACGGAGCCGGCAGAGATGTTGGTGGAATCCGAGCAGGAGTAACAGCCAAAGCCACTAGCTATCATATCTTCGATTCTATAGATATTCTTCTCCACTTTATTTACTCCATCAGACATTGCTTCAATTACCTCTACCCATTGATTTGTTGGATCATCTTCGTATCTTCCATAGCAAAGTCTGGCATGAGTGCTAGCTACAAATGCATCACCGGGTTGAACCAGATGGGGTGCAATGTTGGGGTAATTATCACGAATATGTCCACATCCAAAACCTCCTATTGAAACCTCGGATATCCCCCAACACCTTCCAACGAAACCGGAACAGTCAATACCGGCCGCCCATTCCCGTGAAGTGGGTGAGTTTATCTGATAATGAATTGTATGAGCGCCGGGGCCGTTGTTTCCGTTTACGTAATCATTATCCCATTGTGCAAATGAATCCTTGCCTCCATAGTGGTAGGGCATGCCGGTAATGGTTGTACCGATACCATCTACCCAGTCGCAAGGATGAGCTTCAGTGTATCCCTGATGCGGATCTCCTGTATCGGTGTAGTTGTTCCAGACGTTGGGGCCATTCACCATCCATTCCATATTGAGATAGTCGACAGCAAGGTTCATGTTTACGGATAATAAACTAGTAGCTCCAATAATGAAAACTGTGAATATGGATATTCTCATTTCTCTACTCCTGTTTTATACCAACGGACATATTCAATTTTGTCCTTGGAAACAACCAAGCTATAAGCAACACCAGATTTTGAAACAAAAGGATAAACTCTATCGTAGAAATGAACGTCATGAACTAAATTTGAATCGAAAACGACATTCGTGGAGATAAAGTCACCTTTTTCCGTTACAATGCCGAGTTCTGTCGCTGTCAATGGAGCAACCAAGTTCTCGAAATACAAGTAGTTATCCCTGTCATAATTTATAAATCGATATCCAATATCGGAATGCCACATCTTTTTCAGGTCAACTGGCTTATAGGTGAAATCGAACAGTTTCATTTTCTTAAGATGATATTGGTTATTTTGCAACACAAGTTCGCCAGCTTGTATCGCTTGTGGACCATCGTAGATGAGTAAACCAAACTTATCCGCATTGCTTTCAATGAAGCTCAGACCAACAGTTGGACCTCTTTCTTTATGTAAAGAAGAACAACCAATGTATTCGAGGTCTTTGTTATATCTTCGGACATATGGACGATCAGACCCCCAACTCATGGTGTAAACCATTCCATTATGATATCCAAGAAATCGGATGACATCTCCTGCACCCTTTTCGTATTTCGATGCGCAGATGAAGTTGCCATTACGGTCAAACTTCTTGATGATGTTTTTGCGTCGAGTCAGTATGTAAATATTTTCGTCCTCATCAATGGTGAAGCTTGTTGGACCTGAATCCATTTCTTCGTAGCCATCTGGAACGAGTACAAGGCTCAACTGATTTTCCGCTTCGCCCATGGGAAGCTCGACGACGGTCTTTTCGTATATCCAGGTTTCGGCTACAAGCAGGCTGTACGCCATTAACACGATAGCGAGAAGAAAATATTTCATGGTTCCTCCATATGTTGTCATGATTAATTATTAAATCCATATCAAACCAAATGATCCATGTCAAGTTTAATATTTCATTTCTATAATCGTTTATTTTGTTTCGCCTCGACGTCGGTGGATGCGTTAGCGTCCGCGAAATCGAGGATGTACGGCGTGATGGCCTGCACCTCCTCGGTCGTCATTTTGAACGTCTGCCGCATCTTCGCCATGAGTGGCAGCAGCTCCTCGTCGCCGTGGTTGGTCACCGCCTGCATGCGTGACGCAAACTCCTGCATCGATTCCGATTGCTCGCCGAACGCGATGTTGGTCAGGGTCACGGCTTGCCGCTGCTTGAGCGAAGCGTTGAGCAGGTCGTTCGCCTTACCCACGACGCCATCGATGACCGACTTCAGGGACGACAGGTTCAGCATCACGTCGCGGATAACGCCCAATGCGGCCTGCGCGTCGAGCTTCAGCGACTTCGGTTCCTCCGCCTTCTGCTTCAGGTCGTCAACCTGCGCCTCGACGTCGGTGATAGCCGCATTCGCGTCGCCCTTCTCGATGATGATGCGGAACTTCAATGTTGCCATTTACTTGACATCCTCATTCAATCTTTCATCATCAGCACATCAAACAAGGAGGAATCATGACAACTGCAGATTATCCAAGTATCGAGACTGTCCGAAAACTTCTGGGTCTGGAGCTCAACAAACCCCTTAAATCGGTACCTGTTGACCAAGATGCACGTCCAAATACTGCGTTTCTTCTTGAGGTCATGGGATACGAAAGCCTTGAGGACTTCACATACAAAAAACTGGATGACAAGTTCTCGAGGTTCCTCGAGTACAGTATTGAGGAACTTCAAGATGAGATTGATAGGTTGGAGTCCCTGAAGAAACCATTTGAGGAACCTCATTGGCTGGCTCATTATATGGATCACAAAGTTCTCCAAGCTATTTTGGACAGGAAAACTGCAAAGAAATGATTCAGTCATACTTTAGTAATTTCTAACCAATATCTCTGAGCTTGCCCTGTTCGTCCCCGACACCGAGTATCGCGTGTTCACCACATCGATGGTGAACCCCTTGTACAGCTCGCGGATGACGGGATGGTCGTTGTAGCTCAGGAACCACTTGCCCTGCACCTCGCGCAGCAGCATCGCAAGCTCCTCGTGCTGGTCGAACGCCGCTACCCGGTCGCGTTCGTAGAGCATCTCACGCTCGTAGTACGGCGGGTCGATGTAGAAGAAGGTCGCAGGGCGGTCGTACTTGCGGATGACAGCCTCGTAGTCGAGTCGCTCGATGATGACGTCGCGCAGGCGTTCGCTGGCGGCTTCGAGCTTGCCCACGCGCCGGATCGGCAGCATCGTCAGGTGACCACGAACAGCGAAGGTGCTCGAAAGGCTGCCGTAGGAGCACGCCAGCACATAGTAGAACCGCACGGCGCGTTCGAGGTCGGTGCGCGACGCGCTATCGAGAAACTCGTGAAACAGCTCCCGCGAGGCGAGAAACCGGTCGAGTTCCGCTTTCAGCGCGGCCGGATGGTGCTTCACATGCCGCCAGAAATTCACCAACTCGCCGTTGATGTCGTTGAGGATTTCGCGGTATTTCTGGCCCTTGGTTGCCTGCCATTCCTTGTGGTCGCGCGACTTGGCGAAGAGTATCCACGCCGCTCCGGCAAAGGGTTCGCAGTACGTGTCGTGCTTCGGGATGAGCGGCAGGATCGCCTTGCGCAGTAGTCGCTTGCCGCCCACCCAACCGATGACGCTATTCATCTGGCACCTCGTAGTTTGCGATGATAACCTCCTTGAACATGCTCTCGCCCTGCATCCGGTTGATCCCCTTCACGCGACTGACCGGAATGATGGTGTGTCCGGCGTACAACTCGCGCACCTCGGGGCAGTCGTCGTAGGAGAGCAGCCAGCGTCCTTTCACGCCCTTCAGCACGTCCCGAAGCCGCTCGTGGTCGAAGTGACGCGCGTTTGCGTAGGTCGTGCCGTGGACGTAGGGCGGATCGCAGTAGAAGAACACGCCGGGCCGGTCGTAGAAGGCGATCAGCTCGTCGTAGGGCAGGTGTTCGATGGTCACCTTGTCGAGTCGCTTGCTCAGCGCGTGGACACGCTCCAGCTTGCGCTGCATGCTGCTCGGACCGGACGTGGAAGCCCTGCCGAAGTGCTCGCCCTTGCCGCCGAACGAGCGGGTGATGACGTAGAGGAATCGCGCGGCCCGTTGTAGCTCAGTGAGGCCGGGCTGCTCGACCAGTTCGTCGAACAGGGCGCGTGAGGCAGGCATCAGCTCCAGTTCTTTCACCAGCGCGTCGGGGTGGAACTTCACCTGCAGGAACAGGTTCGTGAGCCGTGAGTCGAGGTCGTTGTACACCTCGAGACGGGCCCAGCGGTCGCGGTAAAACAGCACCCAACCGGCCCCGCCGAACGGCTCCACGTAGCCGGTGTTGTCGTCGGGCACGAGGCTGGCGATTTTCTTGCGCAGCAGCTTCTTGCCGCCGATCCATGTAATCAGACTATCCATTGTGTTTCCTTGTGTTTTCGATGGCGAGGCAGTAGCGGAGGTAGAGTTCGGGCAGGCTCAGCTCGCAAAAATCGGCTTGCGTGAACCCCGCCCCGCGCAGGGCCATCTCGAGACGTTCTATGCTGTCCCCGCTTCGACCTGCGCCGTGTAGCCCAAACCTTCGAGCAAGGGCTGAAACGCGCGCCAACTGCCTCTGACAGCCGAGAAAAAAGCCGTGAACGCCTCCGCCGCCTGTTCCGGCCCGATGGCCTCCGGTTCGCGTCCGGTGAGGATGCGCAGGATGTCGATGTCGACGTGCGACTCTTCGAGCAAGTCCAGGAAGCCGACCTCGCTCAACTCAACCTCGTTACCGGCGAGCAGGTCGCTCAGTCCGTCGCGGAGTTGATCGTTGCGAAGCAGCGTTGAGAGCACCTTGCGAAAGGTGGCGTAACTGATGTCCATCACGCCCCCAGAAAGGTCTTCACGGCCACGCCCACCAGCAGAAAGAACTGGCTGACGGTCAGGCTCGTGAGCAGCTTGATGTTCGTTTCCAGACGCGCGATGCGGGTCACAATCGAACGGCTCGAATCGCCGTTGCCATAGACTTCCTTGTGCACGTCCGATATCTTTTTGCGAACTTCAGGGTCGCATGTGCAGTTCATCATGTCTCCTACGTTGCGGTTATGGGTATCTTGTTGAAGAAGCTAACCTTGCCGCTGGTCTTGCCGGTGAACTCGGTCGCCACCTCTTGGGTGTAGAGACCGTCCGCTTCACCGCTCCAGTCGACCGTCCAGCGACAGCCGTTGATAAGCACGGCCTGCGTCTTGTCCTTCGAGACGGCGACCAGCGTGATCTGCGCCATGCCTGCACTCTGCTCCTCGAGCCAGTTCTTCTTGTCCTCGTTGATGCCGACGATGGTCACGGTGACGACGTTGGTGCGCTTACCCTCGATCTGGTAGTGCCGGGTCTTGAGCTTCTCGGTCTTAGACTCGACCTTGAACGGCTTCTCGGCCAGTTCGCCAAGCTCCTCGAAGTTTGTTGAAATCTCGGTCTCCATCGTCGGCTGACTGGCGAACATCGCCGTGATTTCACTCTCCGTCAGCTCGCCGACCCCGACGTGGACGTTGTACACGTCCACGCCGCCGATCTGGTTGAGCAGGTTCGCGAGGTCGCCAGAGCTCATGCCGGTGGGTAGGGTTGGTTTTTCTACGGGCATGGCCGCTCCCTACGCGCGTTTGACGATGTTGTCGCAGTGCGCGAGGATGAAGCCGACGATGGCTTCCTTGAACTCGCGGAACTTGGCCACGAAGGCGTCGTCGATAGTGTTCTCGCTACGCTTGGCCAGAGCCTCCAGCGCGCTGATAACGGCGTCCACGATGGGCTCTGCGAGGGCCTTGATCGCCTGTTTGAGTATCCATTTTGCCTCTTTTCCCTCCTTTGCCAGAAGGGATGAATGGACTCGTGGAAATTTCTTTTGACATGTTTGCAACAAGTTACTAAATCTGAAAATGGAGGTAACCATGAGTGATAAAGCAAAGATCATAAGGATTATAAATGACACTTTAAAGGCACACTCCCTTGAAAAATTTGGTGTTGACAGCAATGCAGACATCAATGTCCATCAGCTTATATGGATACAAGAAGATAAAAACCCAATTGCGAGGGTTTTGAAAGATCGTTCTCCTCAAGTGTGTGATGGTGATATCCTATATCGTTTCATGAAAAGCGACTATGCTATCGGAGCATTGCAGGAAAAAGCCTTCAGGATGTATAATTTAGAATCTCAATCACTCAATGATTATGCGGAATTCACAGAATTTTACAAACGAGTGGGGCTCTTAGGATACTTAATGCCAGAGGAATACTGCAGAAAAATGTGCAGCACGAAAAAAAACATGACAGAAATACGAAGACACAACGAAAATCCTATTTATTGTGATATTGGCAGGCCAAACAAATCTCCACAATCAGATAGAGTTCGAAACTTAGGCCATATTCTGTGTTTCACAAGGAACCTGGAAGATCGTTTTTGGCTTGAATATGCTGATTCTGATGATGGAGTTTGTTTTGAGATACAAGTATTAACAAATTCCTCCTTCGGTCCATCACAAAATGAACGAATTGGTTTTAATCGCGTCTCTTACGATTCAGGATATGATTTCGATTTCATAAGTGAGATCAATTTTCGGTTGCGTCAATATTGTATGAAGGAAGTAATGATAAATGGATTGTTTCGTTTTTCATTTTTCTACAAAAGGGATCGCTATTCATGGGAAAAAGAAACAAGATTATTGATCTACAACCCGAATCAACTTGAACGTTTCGATGATTCGTATATAAAATATCCAATTCATGTTCCGAATGGCTCAATACCATATACCATTAGGATCCGAAAAGTGCATATTGGTAGAAATGTTCCTAAAGACAAAGTATCACAGATTACAGACCTTGCAAATGCAATTGATTCAAGTATCACCGTTGAAATTCGAAAATAGCACCTGCACCCAAGCTCCGATGCGTGTGTCGGGAAAGTGCGTCCTGTCCTCGGTTTTGAGGATGTAGTTCTCGGCGACGGAAAAGTCGTCGATCGGGTGGTTGTTGTGGTTGATGTCGTTGCGCCCGACCATGCCGTGCTTACTGAAGTGGTCGCACGCCTTCTGGATCTCCTCGGCGGTGTAGAAATCGCCCTGCGCGTCCTTCACGTCCGGTTCCATCAGCGTCACGAACAGCCGCCCCTGACGCCCCTTCGTCTCGCTCTTGAACTTGACCGACGAGCCGCGCACCTTGTACGCCTTGCCACTCGCGGCTTTGACAACGAAGCCCTTCTGGTTGGCGGGGTTCATGTCGTCGAAGAGCAGCGATACGAGCTCCACCTCGACGTTGCGCAACTCGCCTTTGCGCACGGTTTTACGTTCTGTCATTCAGCCTCCTAATCTATTGGAATTGAAAAGTTTCTCGTCTTCGCTCTCGAAGATCGATGTCAGGTCGCCGAAGTCAAAATCGGCGGGGGTCAGCTTCCAGCCGAACTCGGCGTTGAACGCGCTGGATAGCACCTGTCCGAGCCGGTGCTGGAGCGGCTTGATCACGAAATGGTGGAACATCAGCATGTCGGAGCGATTGTCGCCGCCGAGCTGCCCCGGAATGAGCTGCGAGACGATGCGCGCCGGGACTCGATGGTACGCGAAGATGCCCTCGCGCAGGTCTTTCTTCAGCGTGATGAAGCCGCCGTCGCGATCCTGTTGCCGCAGGGGTTCGAGTCGGATACGAGCGTCCTTGTTCTCGGTTTCGATGAGGACGGTCGTGTGCGACTTGTTGTTGCCCTTCGCGCTCTGCAGCGTCTCCTCGATGACGGTGAAGGCGTCCTTGAGCACCTCGTTGCCATCGGCGTCCTCGACCACGTCATCACGGAGCGAACCGCCCTCGACGATCATGAAGTAGTCGACGAGCAGTCCGTTCCTGAAGTTGTTGTAGTCGAACACCTTGACTTCGGAGAGTATCTCGACGTTGACCGCCACCGGTAGGCAGGCCACGCCCCACGCGTTCGACTTGTGCGTCGTCTGCTTGAAATGGATGACGTCCGCGCCGGGGAAGAAGGTCTTCTTGCCGTTCTTGACCTGGATGAAGTCCGGTCTGAAGAAGCCGAACTCGTCGTAGTTTTCGACGATCTGCGTCTCGGTGGGCAACAGCCGTTCGAAGCCGACCCATTGACCCTTCGTGTTGCGCATCTTGAGCAGAAAGCCGTTGCCGCACGACAGGTAATACTTGAGGAACTCCGCCAGCACGGACGACACGTCCTCACTGCCCGGATACTGCGCTTCCAGCAGCCACTTCTTGAGGCCGGAGTCCTTCACCTCGACCTGCATCACCGTCGCGTTCATCTTGGCGGCGACGCATCCAGCATGGTACTCGTCTTTCTCCAGCAGTTTCAGCAGGTTGGACATCGAGTAGGGCGCGGAAACGATCTTCCGCTGCTCCTGCGCTTTCGTGAGTCTCTTCGCGCCAGTCCACTTGCAATTGTTTAAGTCGGATGAAACAGCACCGTACCGCTTCTGGAGCAACTCGTCGGTGTCGGTGTACCCGACGTTGAACCCGCCGATCTTGCACACTCTCATGGCGTCACCGTGTAAACCTTCGCGATGCGGACCCGACGGCCCGAATCGGCTCTGGCGGCGTAGTACTCAATCTGCGGGATGTCCCGTCCAACGTGCTTGCGATACTGCTCGCGGAACCGCTCCGAGAGCGCGAGAACCGCGCTGTCCGAGTCGTCGGTTTCGTTGACATCGACAATGAGAAACACTCCGACATCGTGCTCGATGGATGTGTATTGCTTAGCCGTGCCGTTGACGCCCTTCTCGCCCTGCAAGACCACCATCGCGGCGGGGAAAGCGGAGGGCACGTCGTCCTTGTGGAAGCGGATGTTGTCGGAAACGATACCGCAAGCGTTCAATGCCTGGCAGATAAGTTCGCGGGTTTGGGCGTAGCTCATAACGCCACCTCGATGCTATCGAGCTGCTGGAAAATCCACGACTCACGGTTCCTGATCACCTCCGCAAAGACGTTCCTCGCGGGGATGCCCTCGCGCTTGATCTTCGCGCGGATCATGTACGCCATTTGCTCGATGGAGAGTTGCTTACCGCTCTTCTTGTCGACCCACGAGAGGTTCTTCCGCTCCACCCAAGCCTTGAGCGGCTCGAGTGGTGTCCAGGAGGGTACCTTGCCGCCCAACACGAACGGCTCGTGCGGCACGTTTGAGCCGACAATCAGGTCGATGGATGCGCTCCCGACCTCGACTTCGTAGCCCGTGTTGGCGAGGAAGTCACCCTCCGCCTTGATGTCTCGCTCCAGAATCAGGCGTCGCGCTTCGCCATCGATCACGCTCCCAATGAGATGCAGACGGCTCTCGATGGCCGCGAAGATAGCGCGGTAGATGGAGTTGTCGGTGGGGGTCATATCACGCTTGCCTTGGTGCGGGTGCGGTGTCGGGAGGTGCCGAGCGCCAGTTCACGGAGTCGCGAGTAGCCGTCTGCGTTGAGAAAATCTTCTATGGTTTCCAATGCCTTGATGGTCAGGTGTTTGCGAAACGCCTGCACCTCGCTTCCGGTCAGCAATTCGGTCTGCTGCGTGTCGATGCCGGTGGTCTTGATGATGCCCTCGCCGAGCGTTTTCAAGTTGAGCAGATCAACGGTCTCGGCCAGCAGCAGGTAGCAGTAGGCGAAGGTGTAGCTGTCGGCGGTGTCGGCGTCCACCTCTCCAGAGAGCAGGTCGACCCACACATCTGCGTCCGAGACGCGCTTCAGCAGCAGCATCACGGCGGGTGCATGTTCCTCGAACGTCGCGGTGATGCGCCGGTCGTTCGTCAGGTTCAGGATGGCGACAGCCTTGTCGGTCGCAACGGGCAGCACGGCCATCACCGATCCCCGTACAGCCAGACGTTATTCGGCTTGCTGGCGTCGACGTCGCAGTGGATGAAATTCTTGCCGATGCCGATGCGCCGGAAGCCTGCTACGATCAGTCCGCGCAGTATCTTGAGTCGCGTCACGCTGTCGGGGCAGGAGATATCTGCGGCCAGTCCGGCCATGTGCGCGGATTGCTTCACCCCGCCGACTTCGACGTTGTGCGCGTGGCAACGATAGCCGCTCGTGATGACGAACGGCATGCCAGCAATTTCACGCGCTAGATCCAGTCTCAGCGCAAACGAAATGTCAAGTGTCACAACGCCACAACACGAACAGGCGAATTCACTCTTGCGGAAGAACCTGATGCGGTCCCAGTCGATCCAGTCATTATTACTCATAGAGCAAGAGTAGAAAACAATCTTTATAATGGCAAAACGGGTTGCACTGAGATGACACAGGTGTTTACTCAATCAGAAGATTTTTTTCTTGTGTGTTTGGTAATTGTAGTTTTTTTGGCAAGTTAAATGGCTAACCATAGCCAACCATGGGCAATCAACTTATGGCCAGTATTAAAACGGTGTGCCAGGTAGTTTTCCCATTCTACGATGTAGTTGCCGATGGACAAAGGGAGGCTTAGGTTTGGGAGATGACGAGGTAAAGCTATCAAAGCTCAATGAAATGATGAACAGAGACCTCCACGAAGCTAAAGCGCGAGTACTTCATGAAGTACTTGGAAGAGATCTCACAGAAGATGAGTTTAATGAACTCCACGATGCTCCAGTACTGATGGTGTATCGAAAAATTATGGACAATGTTTTGCACTCGAAACGAAGTGAAGGCAATCAAAATGATTTTGATAATCTTGATGCCAATTGCATGGATGTGACAATTGCGGATCAGGAAGGATCATGCGATCTTCCGGAGTCTATCGATTCTAATGCGTCGGCTTCTATACTTGATCCGGTCTATATGGGACAGATTTCGAAGGTACTAACAGCTTACTTCTCCAACGGTTACAGATTGAATTCAATAATCGAGTTAAAACGATTTAGAAACTTTGCTGCAATGCACGTAGAAGATGAAATCACGATGGTCGATAGTGAGCTAAATAGGTGTATTATTGCTTGCGGAATAACATTCGATGGGAAAGTGTATGCCGTTTCTAACGAAATTAAAAAGCGAATAAAGGATTTAGTAGAAGCCTACTTCGCCGATGGAGCTTCAGCAATCTTCTATGATGAATTCTATAAGAAGAATGAGCGCTGGCTTATCAAGGGGAGTGTAGTTTCAGAAACAATGCTTATTGATATTCTGCGTAGCCTTTTCCCCGAGCATATATTCACACGAAGATATTGGGGCTTCACAAACTCATCTGTCAATACAGTAGTCGAGGGTGAAATCTTACGTGTGTGGGGTGACCAAGTTCTGCAAACATATAACCAACTCGCCGAACGGTTATTCTATATACCTTTGAGCAGGATTAGAAATGTACTTGGACAAAATGGCGACTTTTTTAAAGCTCGCTTGGAGACATTTTCACATATCAGCCAAGTAGATATCACCGAGAAAGAGAAGCAAAGTATCCGAGATGCTGCCCAGAGGGAATGTAATGTCAGCGGCTATTTACTGGCAACAAATCTACCCATGTATGAAATCGAAGAACGTAACTACGAACTGACAAACAATGCTATTGAAAAAGCCATTTTTCGCATTTGTCTGTCTGATGAGTTTGACAGAAAAGGCAAGATAATCATTCGCAAAGGAGATTCTTTTGAGATACTTACCATCATCAAAGACCATTGCCGACTTCTTGAGAAGTGCTCGCTTAATGACTTACTGAACTTCATGAAGGAATTTACGGGAGGTGATTCCTATCGCATTGTATTAGAAGCAGCAAATTCAGTAATGATTCGGATTGGTAAAAATGCTTATGTGGCTGACCGACATGTTCAATTCGAACCGGAAAGAATTGACAAAGCTATAGAGCTTTTTATAAAAGGAGAATATCTGCCTCTACAATCTGTCACCACATTTGGAGCATTTCCTGATTGTGGACAGAAGTGGAATTTGTTTGTGCTTGAAAGCTACTGTCGTCGTTTCAGCTACAAATTCCGATTCAATGCTCTTACTGGAAATTCGAGGAATGCTGGAACGATCATCCGGAAAAATTGCATGAAAGACTATATGGATATCTTGGTAGATGCCATAACGAATGCCAACGTTGCACTTGAGGCATCGATCGTGGCAGATTTTCTATCAATAAATGGTTTTACGGGTAGAAAGCTTTCCGAGAAGAAGATCATGGAAATAATACACATGGTGAAAGCCAACTAATAGAAGAGGAAATGTTTAAGTGTACTCATATACATACGATGAAATAACTGGCGGAATACTTCTCAATACTTCACCTACTGAGTTCTCAAAAGAACCTCGTCCGGTTTTCGCTCCCGAGTTAAACGTATTAGGCTTTGCTAAAATCTGGAGATATGACAATCAGGTGCACACCCCATACATGTGGGCTGAAGCCAACCAATATTACTATCGCGGGATCCTTGTTGCAAAGATACAAGGCGGCAATGTTTATAATGCTCCTAAAATCATTATCCCGAAAAATAAAGATGGTATGCAGGTCATGCCAGAGCCTTCAGGCCTTTCGTTAAGACCCATTGATGTTGAGGGTATGGTTGAAGCAAATCGAGAGATGCTTGATATTATTGAGCAAACAACAGTTAAGAAGATACTGGCTATCTACAAGAAATATAAAAGCATTTTGGACTGTTTTCACGTAGCGTTTTCGGGTGGTAAAGACAGTTGTGTTTTGCTTGATCTTGTAAAAAAAGCACTGCCCAAAGGCAGTTTCGTGGTTGTGTTTGGTGACACTGATATGGAGTTTCCTGATACTTATGACACAGTTGAAGAATACAAACAACAATGTGCAATAGAGCAAATTCCATTCTACACTGCCAGATCGCATCTCAGCTCCAAAGAATCATGGGAACTATTTGGTCCACCATCGCGTATTCTTCGCTGGTGCTGTTCAGTTCATAAAAGCACTCCACAAGTAGTTAAACTCAGAGAGATAACTGGAAAAAACGATTACACTGGACTAGCATTTGTAGGTGTTCGAGCTCATGAAAGTACAACACGTTCAGGGTATGAATATGAGAATTATGGCAAGAAGGTTAATGGCCAGTATGATTTCTATCCTATTTTAGAATGGACATCGGCCGAAATTTATCTGTATATGTTCGCTAATAGTGTTTACATAAATAATACATACAAAAAGGGGAATTCCCGTGCTGGGTGTTTAGTCTGTCCAATGTCGGGAGGACTAAGCGAGTACATGAGGCATGTCTCGTATCCGCAATCAGTTACTCAGTATTTTAGCATTATTAGAAACACAAGCGACAAGAAATTCTCGGATTCACGCTTCAATGAATTTATGAATCGAGGTGCTTGGAAATCTCGTGCGGATGGTAGGTTCGTTGATGGCGCAATAAAGAAGTATAAAGAGGAAGTGCGTAATGGTTATACTCGGATTACAATTACAAACCCTCAGTCAGACTGGAGGGAATGGATAAAAACACTTGATTGGGACATTCCATTATCAGTAGAGCAGACAGCGGTTGGATATGTCGTGTCAGTACTTGAGCAACACTTGAAGAGTAATCCATCGTTAGCTAAGATACTGAGGCAAGTATTCAGGAAAGCTGCTTATTGTAGTGCATGTGCTGTATGTTCGGCTAATTGCAGGAACGGGTGCATTTCATTCGTAAATGAAAAAATAAAAATTGACGGTTGCCAGCACTGTTATGATTGTCACAATCTGCCTGGCGGTTGTTTAATGTATGATTCTTTAAAGATACCAAATGGAGGGACAAAAATGCGATCAATCAATTCATTTACTGAGCATGCACCCAAATCAGATTGGATTTCAGATTTTTTTAGCGATAAGGAAAGTTTTTTCACGGAAAATAATTTGGGTCCCGACCAACTTGTTAAATTCAAAGTATTCCTTTCTGATGCGGAATTATCGACCGATAATCGTTTATCTCGCTTTGCACAAATTGTTTGTTCCATTGGCTGGGAAACTGACACCGCATTGGGATTGATGCTCATTAACCTCGCTTGCTCAAACCCTCAAATGGGATGGTATATTAAAAATCTTGATATTGGACATACTTACACCCGTCAGAATGTGGTCGACATGCTTCTCACGGATGGCTTATTGAAGAGACCGGCAAAAGCCATTGCTAAAGCCTATAAAAGGATAGTTGAAACACACCTCGGTACGATCTTACGGTTTGGTTATATCACCGAAAAAGGTGATCTCGTTCGCACTAAGTGCTCTGTGGGTGATCCGCGAGTAGTTCTATATGGATTGTTCAGGTTTGCAGAAAAGTGTGGCGACTACAAAGAATTCACTCTTGCCACGTTGCTGAATGACAGTATTGACCGTGATGGTATCAGTCCCTCTCAGATTTTCGGACTTGACCGGAACGAAATGACGTCACTCCTTTTGGGATTATCTGCAAAATATCCCCAATTCATCACTGCATCATTCACACATGATCTTGAGAAAATAGCACTTGATGAGAGAAAATCTTCCACAGACGTACTTGATTTGTTCACAGGAGATAACGAAGATGAATAATGGCAATAAATACCGCGATTACTTCGATATTGATGAAGAGTACTTTCCCCAGGTCAACGATTCATCAATAGATGCTGCCGAAAAGAACAATCCCCAGTTCTGGATGAGAACTTATCCGCACTCCACATTCATAGAGATGCTGAGTAAAATGGAACGTGTTTTAGCCCGGCAGGAGAAACGTTCAATATGGATAGAAGGTGCGTATGGCACAGGCAAGTCACAATGTGCCTATGCCCTAAAGAAAATTCTTGAAGAACCCGAAGAAGATGTCCGCACTTACTGGGGAAAATATGAGCCATTGAATAGGAAATCCGATTTACTCGAAAAGTTAGTCGGTCACAAGAAGAAAGGTATTATAACAGCTTATAGATATGCCTCGGGGATGATCGATTCTCCTCGTGATCTTTTCTTTGCAATCCAGGAAACAGTAAAAGCTCAACTTGAAGAAGCGGGCTTGTATTCAGGTGAGGATGCTCTAAAGGATAGCGTTATTGCCTGGATTGAGAAGCCCTCGCAGAAGCGATTCATAGATGACCTATTGAAACAACCTGAATGGGCAACACTGTTCAGCCATGCCAACGCCGATGAAGTGCTTAATTCTCTTCGAAGGGGGGGGGAGATTAAAACTCTAATGGCAAACATTTTCCGGCTTGCCGACAACGAGGGGATCACAGCATTAAATATTGATGCTAACAGGCTAATAAATTGGCTGAAAGACATTATCGATCAGAACAACATCAAAGTTGTCTTTATATGGGATGAGTTTTCCGACTATTTGAAAAATAATCGAGAGAGCCTTTCAGAATTCCAAAAACTCGTTGAGTTTGTGAATTTGAACCCCTTCTATTTCATTATAGTAACTCATGAATCAGGACAACTGTTTCCGAACACCGACTTGACATGGAAGAAAGTAAGCGATCGGTTTATTCCGGTAAGCATTGCATTACCCGATAACATTGCCTTCGATCTTATCGGTCATGCTTTCAATGTTAAAGCAGCCGTAAAGGCAGAATGGGAGAATTTTACTGATGACTTGAACACTCGAGTTCAAAATTCCCGCGCAAAAGTCATGTCAGTAGCGAAAATTGACGATCCTCGTGTGATGAAGAATATAATGCCACTTCACCCTATGGCCGCCTTGCTTCTAAAGCATATTGCCTCAGCGTTCCAATCCAATCAACGGAGCATGTTCGACTTCATCAAGTCGACATACAGTGACGACGTAATGGCATTCCAATGGTTTTTAGAAAATAAAGGACCAATTGACGATCACCCACTTCTTACAGTGGATATGTTGTGGGATTTTTTCTACGAGAAAGGGAAAGATAATCTCACCTCAGATATTCGTTTGATTCTGGACACTTATCCACAACAGCAGAATTTACGAAATGATGAAAAAGTAATTTTGAAAGCCATACTCTGTATGCAGGCTATAGATCAGCGTTTAGGCGGAATGATTGATCTATTTAAAGCAACGGATCAGAATCTAAGTTATGTCTTTGAGGGCATATCCGATTTAGAAGGGTCTAAGTCTGCCAGTCTTGCAAAGGGGCTTAAAGAAAGGGGTATTCTCGTTTTAAATCCAATCAGCGGTGGGCGATATGCATACGGGGCTGCTGTGTTAGCCGGAGATCAGGTGAAGATCGACAAGTACAAAGAACAAGTGCGCCAGAATAGCAAAACTTCGAAGTTAATCACAGTCGGTGGTCTTTCCAATGTTTTATCCCTCTCTCCTGCACTTCGCCTGAGATTTGAGTCTGAACCAGGTACAGGCAAAATAACTCCAGTAACTACGGCTGATTTTACTCGCAAAATCAATGAATTACGCGAGAAATCTACATCATGGAATTTTCAAGCTGTTATAGCCTTCGCCAAAGATGAAACGGAAGCAGCAAGTTTCCGCTTATCCCTCAGGAATGCAATTTCCGACAAGCAGTATGAAAACATCGTTTTCATAGATGCACTCTCAACTCCACTTGGCACGGAGGCATTTGAGCAATACGTTGATTTCGAAGCTATGGCGATGTATTATCAAGGAAGCAATAATACATCTTCACTAGAAAATTCGGATAAAGCAAAACGAGTCTTAGACTTAGACTGGAAGAATCGCATTTTCAACGGTCCATTCATCGTTTACACCTATAAAAATCAAGATGGTGAGAAACTTGGCAATGGACAGGGTGTTTCCTCTGTGCTTCAAACTATCGTTATCAACAAATTTCATTCGACTCTCTTTTTTGATTTTGCCAAGGGTGTTAACGAAAACCAGATGAAATTGACTCAAGGAAAGGCTTCTGCTAAATCGGGTATATCAAAAGCAACGAGAGGTGTAGTAGTTGGTCTCGAGAAACACGTTCTTCCGAACGTTTGGCAAATTGAACGGTATTGGGAAAACACCGACACAGCGTTATTACCAATTTCAAAAATCAAAATCGAAGTAACCAAACGTATTGAGGATGCGTTTGCTCGTGAAGGAGAGATATCCATCAGTGATATATATGAATTTCTTGTGGTTACATACGGTTTTGCGCCATGTAACCTATCGTCGTTCATTACGGGTTTTCTTCTGAAAGAGTATGGTGGTGATCCATTCCGTTTTAGTGACTCTTCAGGAGGCCATGGAATAATGACGTCGGATAAACTTGCAGAAATGATCGGAAACTACATCAGCACGAGCAAGTCTTCCAAAACGACCTATATCGTTAAAATGACTACCGAAGAAATGGCGTTCCACGAACTTACGGAGAAGGCTTGGGGAGTTCCACCTAATTCATGCTCTTCTGCCGGGCAGGCAGCCAGAGCCGTCTCTGCTCAAATGCGTAGATTGAATCTGCCGGTATGGTGCCTTGAAGAGGTGGATACTGCTGGTGTCTTCAATGTGGTTCAGAAATACATAGAACTCGTTCAAAGAGAAGGTAATGATGCCCAGAGAAAAGCTGTTGAAATCGGAGGTATCGCAGCCGCCAATCCATCAATCGCTAATAACTTGCGCACCTTACTCACAAGCGATAATTGTCAGAAAGGCATGTATAAGTACCTTTGTTGTTATGAAAATGGCAAAGTGTTAGAACTCGCATCAGAAATCGGAGTAGAGGACAGCCTGTTTAATGACATTCGTCGATTGTTTGACGTTAAACATGCATGCCTCTGGGACAAGCAAACAGGCGAAGAAGAAATACAAAGACTAATGATCGAGTACAGTGTAGTCAAAGAGAGTAGAATGATTCTAAGTGCAGACATGCATTGCTGGATGGAGGTAAAAGGCAAATGGAAAGAGCGTTTGGAGTTTCTCCGCATTTCATGTGAAGCTCTACAGGCTAAATTCTCTGCTTTGAGTCGGATTCTCGACATACTCCTAAAAATCTGTAAAAAAGAAGATATTCTACCTGAGAAATTGAGGGAGTTCCTTTCCGAGTTAGTATCAAACGGTGCTGAAGTAAGGGAACTACTGATCAACGACATACGTACTTTTGCCCTGATCTACGAAGTGTATCTTGAAGACATAGCTGATCACGACATTGTCAATATTAGGCGTCTTCTCCCAATGGGTATGTTTGAGTTGTCTCAAACAATCTGTAACTCAAAGGTTGATGAAGCAGCTAATGAATTTCGCAGGAACCAGTTAAAATCTCAACTCATTTCATTGTGGAAGGAAAAGACAGGGACGAAAAATCCGAATGAATGGTCGAGTCATTACAGAACACCGATTTTAAGCTGTGTTTCTGAGATCGACTATGAAAAATCAAAGAGAGCTTTCGAAATCATCAATAGAAATGTGGGGAGAGATTCAGAAATTCGTTCAGCGTTAGAATTCCTCAACTCAACAACTCTTTTTAATACACTATCTGATCAAGAAAAACGAGATAGTGCTTTTAAACGGGATATTGTCGGTGACTATTTCCCCTTACTTTCCGATTTTGACACAGTCAGAGATGCTCTTGATCGCCTATGTATAGACACATACGAATGGCGCGAACACCCAACTGTCAAAGCCAAAATAAAAAAACTCGCCGAAGCTAAGTACAATGCAGGTGGCAGCGATCAAGTACTTGCTAAAATTGACAAAATGGACGATAAGCAGATTAAAAAGTATCTGAAGCAACTTATCAAAGACAATATGGCTGTCGGAGTTGAGATACTGGCTAATAGAAGCGGGGATTAGAATGTTGTTCAGCACAGTTAGGAAATATCTGGATGCCCCCGAGATTCAAAGGGAATCGTATTTACTCTCATCAACTCCGTTTTTCTTGTTTGTTAGTGACGAGAAGTATCAAGCAGCAAAAAGTGAATTAGCTTTTGCTGGGGTTGAGTGTGTTAGATTAAGTGTTTTCTGCAATAACGATGATAAGGTGCCTAGCATTGATGATCTCCTCAACTACATCAATAAATCAGTGGGGAATGCAAAGAAGAAAAAGTACGCAATTATTGGACTCGGTGAGTTTCTCGCTCTACTTGGAAGCGCTGAAGCACTACATACTATTCTGCGTTTGAAAGATTACAATTTCAAAGGTGTTAAAGTCGTTTTTCTTCTACGAGGCTTAGCTTCGCTCGTTTCAAAGTTATTAACTGACCTTCGTTTTGACAGTCGCCGATACAGCGTTATTGATGATGCTAAATGTGATTTGTCTTTTTACTTTGTAAAACCTTCCGTTGGATTAAGTGCATTAGCTTCTTTCAAAGCAATGCTGGAGGAGCTTGAGAATGGAAAGAAAGGCAGAGTTGTTGTAAACACTACTGTCAGTCTTGATTTGGCAATATTTACAGTGAGTCATGTAAATACGGCATTTGATGCCATCAAGCTCGTAACGGATGGATTTAACTTAGAACAATCATGCGGAAGTGATGAGCAATGGACAGAACTGCTATCTAACCTCAATGAAAACAATTATTCAATCGATGAAGTTTTTGAGAAATTCGATTTTAACAGTAATCTTGAGTCAGATTTTTATTCGCGAATTGCTGGAAGAAATTATCCTAACTGGCTTTATTTTATCAGTCTCAAGTGCAAAGAAGAAACATTGCAAAGTGGATACCTCCGGTACGTACTCAATCAAACGACAACGTTCGATGATTTCAGCAAGCGGGTATTAGAAGAGATCATTTATATTAAGCCAACGGATGCACGGTTTCCCCAATTTTATGAAGAGCGCAAAGTGCTTACCGAGAAGTTTCCAGAGCCAGCCATTGCGGATTTTGTAATAAGTAACCGGCAAGCAGTCTCGGAAAGCATTTTCAAATTAACTGATCGAACAGAAGTTGAACGTGAAGAGGTCATAGCATGGCTCTCGGTAAACGGAATGATTACGCAGCTTGAAAGAGTGTATCCTGCGTTGGCTGCATATATGGGCGATTATATTTTTAAATGTCCTATACTCGCTGACTTGTTGACAAAATATTTTCGAGCATATAAACGACAGAAATTACTGAATATGCTTGAGAAAGATTTCTTGGAGAAAGTCGAGGAGCTAGCTCTCCCACCACGAATGTTCAATCATTTGCCTACAAGAAATGAGGTTTTAGACAAAGTCGACCAAAAGGGGACATACTTATACTGGCTTGATGCTCTTGGAGTTGAGTATTTGGGACTTATAGAGACCCTAGCTCAGAAGTACAATCTGCTGATTCAGATTTGCATTGCTCGTGCAGAACTTCCAACGATAACAGAAATCAACAAAGATTTTTTTGATGAATGGAAGGGTGATAAAGAGAAGAATAATGACCTTGATAATATTAAGCATAAAGATACTGGCGGTTATAACTTTACTAATAACGAATTGCCTATCCACCTTGCGAAAGAGCTGGAAATAATAACAGAGATGATGAACAAGGCAGCCACAAAACTTGCGCAAAGAGAAATTAAACGATTCTTGATAGTAAGTGACCATGGTGCTTCAAGACTTGCCGTCTTACGGCGAAAAGAGGAAAAGTACAACACTGATACTAAAGGTGAGCATTCGGGGCGTTGCTGTAAATCATTTCAGCCAGATGATGAACTGCCATTTGCTGCAGAGGAAAATGGATATCTTGTACTTGCTGACTATGGACGCTTCAGAGGGAGCCGGGCGGCGAATGTTGAAGTACATGGTGGTGCGTCCTTGGAAGAGGTCGTGGTTCCCATTATTGAACTTACCTTGAAGGATGCAAACATAGTGGTTAAGCTTGTTGAGGAGACTGTCTCTGTTGATATTCAGAAGGGTGCGGTTATCAATCTGTATGTCAACTGGGCAATGCACGATATCTCCATTGTTATCAGAAAAAAGCGTTACATGGCTTCACGGATTGATAGTAACCATTTTACAGTTAAATTGCCAGATATCAAACGGGCTGGTGATTACTCATGTAGTGTTTATGCGGGAGACAATCTGATTGGTGACATCAATTTTAAAGCGCATGGAAAGAGTGCTAAAGTCAATGACGATTTCAATGACTTGTTTTAAGGAGAGCAAAGAATGATTGATAAGCTCAGGAACTGCTTTGATGAAATGGTAGTATATAAAGATCTCAAGAAGAGCAATTTCTTTTCTGCTTTAAGCCTGCCTTCATTTATGCGTGATTGGCTTCTGAAAAGGTTCGAGGACGCTAATGGTCATTTCGACTCAGATGAGTTGTTAAGCTTTGTTCGAACATATCTGCCGCGTAAGGATGACTGGATAGCGATAAAAAACAAAGTTATTATCGAACACGAGAGGGTGAAGTTTCTTGCTAAGGTTGCGATTGACATTGATATCAGAACAGGTGAGGTATCGTTTGCGTTACCAGACTTTGGGCTGACAAGCAAAGACACAATTATCGAGGATTCTGTATGGCAATATTGCAAAGAAGACTTAGTTCGGGGACGTGAAACCTGGGGAATGCTTGAGATAGGTTATCGTTCACCAGACTGTTTCGATATGGAGTTTTCCAGCAACAAAGCGAGAAGTGCGAATCGTGGAAAAATTAAGCTGACAGCTTTTAAATCTTTCTGTCCATACACAATTGATATTGACTATTTCAAAGATGCACGACGTGAATTCTCCACCTCAGAATGGATAGACATACTGCTTGGAGCAGTTGACTACAACGCGAGCGGGTATTCTCTTGAAACTGATAACCCAAGTGATTACATAAACGGTGTTGAACCTGAAGAGAAGAAACTCACGATGCTTACTCGTTTGCTCCCATTCATAGAGAAGCGCTTGAATCTTATTGAGCTAGCCCCTAAAGGAACTGGCAAGTCGTATTTATTTGGCCGAGTAAGCCGTTTTGGATGGCTTTCAAGTGGAGGCATAATGAGTCGTGCAAAAATGTTCTATGACCAAAATAAGCGGGTTGAAGGCTTAGTGTCTGGAAACGATTTTATAACTCTTGATGAAGTCCAGACGATATCATTTTCAGATATTGATGAGATGCGCGCTGCTTTAAAAGGTTATCTTGAGTCAGGAATATTCACAGTCGGAAACTATGAAGGAATTGCTGAATCAGGCGTTATTCTTTGTGGCAATATTAAAAAGGAAACGATGGATGAGGATGGTTACGGAAATATGTTCGAGGAATTGCCTTCCGTGTTTCATGAGTCAGCTTTAGTCGAACGTTTCCACGGATTTATAAAAGGTTGGAACATTCCCAGAATGAATGATGATCTGAAAATTTCAGGATGGGCGATAAACTCAGAATACTACTGCTCGATTATGCATGAATTGCGCGATGATACAAGTTATCGCACCATTGTTGATGAACTTGTTGAAGTTCCAATGGCAGCAGACACTCGTGACACAGAAGCTGTCAAGCGTATTGCGACAGCGTATTTGAAATTGTTGTTTCCACATGTACGAAGTGCAAGCGACATAAGTACTCGCGATTTCAAGCATTATTGTCTCGATAGAGCACGTAGAATGAGAGATACTATCAAGTATCAATTAGGAAAACTTGATGTGGAATATTTGGGGAAAAACATGCCTGTATTCGGTGTCAGGCAAGCATCTGAAGATTCTGAGATATTATAAAAGGTGACTGTCATGAAATAGAATCAAATTCATCTTGCCGATAAATGGCTTTTTTGTTGAAGCCACACTTTTGCCTCTGTACGAAACTTCTTGATACACCGCGTCTATATGATCCCTTTACAACCCGCTAAATCACACAAAAAATAACATTTATGCCGTCTTAAGGACTTGACTTCCTGTGCGCGATCTTTATCGTAGAGACATACTTAGGAGCACAAAGGAGACTACGATGGAGACGAAAAAGACCACAGAGACCACCCCGAAGACGATGATCATCAACGCAAAGATTTCAGGCAGCATGAGAGCTTTTTTCACGGGCGAAAACGGCGAAGCGATGAAGAACTACGACGGCCCGGTGCCGGAGTTCATGCCGGAGCAGCACTGGGGTGATTACATCAACCTTGAAATCGACATCGAGACGGGCCGCATCCTCAACTGGGAAGCCACCCGGCAGGACGTAGCCGATTTCATGAACGCACCTGAAAACGCTGCAGACTTCACCGACCCCCATTCAGAATAATCCCCCACAAACACCGAAAACTGGCCGCCAAGCCAGTTTTCCTCGTAGGTCCAACTCCATTCCATAAAATCCCCTAAACAACCACCTCCGTCCCGGTCCGGCACTTCCAGTGGAATGGTGGGAAGGGCGTATGGCTTCCTGAGACGCCCGTGGGCTTGCCGCTGGCGTTTCGTTCTATCATGTCTTCGCTGACCCACGGCGCAAGCTCCTTCGTGCGTTCTCGCGCCGACTCGAGGCTATGCTGCTTGGGATCGATGGCCAGCAAGTCTTCCATCACCTCGAGCGCGTCGGAAAGCGGATACACCTTGTTCTGCGCGGCGAGGGCGCGGCAGATATCCGACGTGCGATCATCGAGCACAACCATTAGTCGGTAGTACTTCGCGCCAGCCTTGCGATACCCCTCCAGCCTGCCGAACTCGCGGATTCGGAGCGCGGTGTGCTCCGCCAACCCCTGCCAATAGTGCTGCGACTTCGCGCCCAAGTCCTTGAACTGCTCCGCGAGTTGCTCTTGCAGCATCTTCTTCGTGTAGCCGGAGGCTACGGCTTCGGTAAGTGTGGAACGGAACTTCTGCGAGATGTCCGTGCCGTAGCGTTCGCCGATCCAGAACAGGTTCTGGCGGGTGATGACGGTCTCGAGCCGCTTCTCTCGTGCGCCGTACAAGCCGATGCGGGTGTTGTGCGGAACCTGCTTCTGCGCGTCGTTCAGGCCCAGCAGCATGCACCGCTGAATGTACGCCTTCGTTTCAGCGCGCACAGCGGACGAAAAATCCTCGCCGAGGTTGGAGTCGATCACGGCGAGAACGTCGTCGATATGGGTGCGATTGAGCCTCTCGTGACGAGGGATGTCGGACAACGCCCTGATGGCCTGCGTCGCCGACTCGCGCACCTCGCGCTGCCAGGCATTGTTGAGGACACGGTAATACTCGAGCATCACACGGTCGAAATAGGTCAAAACCGGAAGCTCCGAACTCTGGTTCTGTTGCGGCCGGTGTCGTACTCGGGGAAGCGTTCGAGGCAGCCCGCGAGGGCGTCCGGGCCGTCCACATAGCCCTGCGGATAGGTGAGAAACTGACTGACGAGGGTCGGCGTATCCTGCCCGTCCGGGAAGACTACCTTGCCGGTCTCGACGACTGTGTCCACGCGTTTTGCTTGACAAGAGACAAGCTTTTCTGATTTGTAAATATTGGAGGAAAAATGTGCGATATTACATTGCCAGCAATTACAGAGGTTACTTTACCACATATTGACCATGTGCTTAGTAATTTGAGTGTATTAAGAGATTATGTAGCAAGCAGAGAGGAAATCTCATATGCATGGCAAGGTTTACCTCGGGAACTTGCATTAATACCCGAAGGACAAAGGAATGAGCTAATAGCTAAAATGTGTATTGCAGTGTCAGTTGGGCTATTTGATGGAGCTATTAACTATGCTTGGAATGCGGGTATCCGTTATCTAAGAGATAGATTGGAGAATTTTGGACTCAATATTATAAAGGATATAACCCAAAAGGATATTAATCAGAAAACTCTTTTAGAAATGCGGGACAATGATCTTCTGCACCTTTGTCTTGAGTTGAATTTAATTAGTGAAGAGGGGTACTTTTTCCTAAATCAATCCAGAGAAGTTAGAAATAATTACTCGGCAGCACACCCCAATACGGGGCAGCTCAACGATAGAGAGTTCATTTCATTTCTGAATAGAATTGCTAAGCACGCGCTTTCAAAAGAGATTAATATTATAGGGATAGATGCAAAATCATTCTATGATGCAATTCGCAATGACAGATTTGATTCTGAACAGATCTCTATCTGGATTGATCGATTCAAAAATACATACACGGCTCAAAGAGAGATGCTTCTCAGAGCTCTTCATGGTGTTTATTGTAACTCTGAAGAGAACGAAACAACTAGGATGAATTCTCTTAATATATGTATGGGGCTGAAGACGCAATTTACTGATGAAGTGATTTCGATGCTTGTAAATCAGCACTCTGAATATCAAGCTCAAGGAAAAGAAGAAAAACAAAGAGCATCAAGAATATTTTTTGAGAAATTAAATCTGTTATCAGTATTGCATACATCAGAGCAGCATAGTATAATATCAAGTGCTTGCAAAAACCTCTACAATGTACATCATGCATTCCAAAATTTTTATAACGAACCTCCATTTGCGCAAAGACTTATGGAATTGACAAGCAATACTCCTATCCCTGATTCAGCAAAGAGGGAGTTTGTTCTAACTGTAATGCTATGTTATATAGGAAATATGTATGGTGTTTCTTTCGCTGCGGTCATATACTATGAGATAATGATAAAGCAGTTTACGCCTGCAGAAATAAGTTTCATCTTTATCCTGCTTGAGGAAGATAATCTAATCAGTAGTCGGGTTAAAAGTTATCTAAACTGTAAGCAACGGCTCAAGGATGCATTACAGCTTTATGATTTTGATCGGATTCCCAATAAATACCGCGAGAAATACAAAAGATTGCTTGAGATATAGTTAATCCCATATCTACGTTCCTGTCATATGGTTCATGAAATAGGCCACGAGCCCGTCCTCACCGAGGATTTCCCGCTGAATGGCTTTCGCGGTCGCTTCATCGCCCCTTGCGTGGTAGAAATCGATCTGCCAGTCCAAGAACCGCTTCATGTAGTCGATCAAGTCCTTGCTCGGCTCGAGCTCCTTCTGGTACTGCTTGAGGAGCGATACGAGCGACTGCAGCGCGGTGTCCTGCGGATTGTCGGCGTACTGTTTGAGGGACTGCCCGTGTACGCGCAACTGTCCGTTGGCCTTGAGGCGGAACGCGGGAAGCGGGTCGTCGAAGTCGCGGATCAACCGGTAGACCGTCGAGATGTTGACGTTCAAGCAGCCCGCGATTTCATCCGGTCGGTAGCTATTCATAAAATTGCGTACATACCCTAAATGATTTGACAACATTATTATTGTTCGATGAATATCCATCTTGAAACATAGAAGAGGAGAAAGGGATTATGGAAATCAATGATATCAAACAGCGAATTCTGAATGAGCTGAGACTGTCAACGGATGGTATTATAGGAAATATTACACTGCAGAGAAACCTTAAAATATCACCTGATTCATTCTTTGAAGCAAGAAATGAATTGATTGACGAAGGTAAAGTAACAATGGGACGGGGCAAGGGAGGCGCTACCAAACTCGTTGACACTGAACCTTTAAATTCTGATGTAGAAATCATAGAAAGTGACCAACACGAAGCAAAGCTTGAGAAAGACCTGTATCCGGATATTAAGAAAGTGATTGCACAGGACTGGGTGAAAGACAAACGCTTAGATAAGAATTTTGTAATTGAGATTACTGCTAACCAAGGTAGGAAACGAACCGGTGGGAAATGGTCGCGACCAGATATTACTATTGTAGCCCTCAAATCCTATCAATATCAAATTGGTCGCTCAATAGAAGTAATAACTTTTGAAGTTAAACCCAAAGGCTATCATAAAGATAAAACCGGAGTTTTTGAAACGGCATCTCATTCTCTCTTCTCTCATTATAGTTACCTTGTTGTGCAATTAGAGGATAATACACAGCAGGTTGATGAATTGATTGACCTTTGCAATGAATTTGGGGTTGGGCTGATTACCTTTCTTGATCCTGCTAATTGGGAGACCTGGTATGAGCAAGTAGAACCTGATCGTAAAAATCCTGACCCTGATAAAATTGACCAATTTATTAACGTACAAATGGATCAAACATCGAAGAATTCAATAATACGATGGAAATAGCCCGAGCTGTTTTTTCATCAATACTGTCCAATAAAGCCTAATTGCGCTTCTCTGCTTGCCGATGGCGACAGGTTTGCCGTAGATGTTTCCGGCTTGCTCCCGCATCAGTACACGAATTCTGCCTGCTTGAACCAGTTGCGGCAGCAGATTGCGCACAGTCTTGGGGTGAAGTCCTGTGTCGTTGGCGACGTCCTTCACGGTGAAAGGCCGCTTATGATACTCGACGAAGCGGTCGATGACGCGCCTGGCAGGAATGTTAGGACGCATTCTTCAGCTCCTGCGTTTCTTGCAGATCGTTAAGCGATACTTCAGTAAGCTGCTTGGCGGCGGCTACCTTCTCGACAACCTCAAATATTTTGATGATCCGACGGAAGTTACCGTGGGTTGTCTTGTGAATGTACGTCACCAAGTCGGAGCGCATCTTCACCTCGGAGACGGCTTTACAGACAAGATCGACATCCTCTCGTGACAACTTTTTGAATTCGTAGAAATAGTTGCACCGGTCGAAGTAGTGCGCGTTGGCTTTGAGCAGCTTCTCTTTCGCGTCCTTCATGCCGACCAGCACCACAATGGCCAGCGTCTCGTCCACGATGTCTCGAATCGAACCGAGCAGCATCGGCTGGTTGAAGGCGTAGTCGATTTCATCGATGATAACCACAGCTTCCGGGTGCGATTGCAACAGGTCGATGCAACGACGAAACAGCGTACTCGTCGAGCCATGATAGCCTTCGTCCGAGACGTCGTACCGGTAGTGCAGTAGGCGAAGCAGCTCGCGCGCGAACACCTTCGCCGTCATCGAGGCTTCCAGCCTCAAGTATATGTAGTCGTTGGTGTAGGCGAGTCGCTTGGCGAAGCGGGTCTTGCCCAGTCCCGGCGCACCATAGAGCAGCCCCAGCCCGACCATCTCGGTCTTCGGGCGGTCCTGCAGGTAGGCGATGCATTTCTTCGCCCCGCGCACGTTTTCGGTTTCCGCTAAAATTCTCTCTCTCATGTATGTACCTCCCTATCCTATTCCTATTGCTTTCATCAGTTCTTCAAAGTTGAGCTCTTCATCCTCGCGAGGCTTTGTATCAAGCTGGATGTTCTCACCCTCAGCCGACGCCTTCACGATGTCGTCGATGGTAAATTCCGGCTTCGGCTGCTCGATCAGCGGCTGGTTTGCGAATATCTCGCCAATCTCTTCGGTCATCGGTTGCTGTATCTGGCCGACGGCTTCGTTGACCTTGAGCAGGATGGCTTCGGATGACTCCTGCGCGTTCTTCTCGAGCTTGCGAATGCTCTGCAGTTCCTTCTGGAGGGCCTTCTGTGCTTGCGGCTTGTCCTTGGCGAGATGGATGAATGGATGCTGGTGACGACGCGCTTCCGCCTGGCAAATGAAGCGGTTTTTCGCGTCGTAAACCAGCACCGAGCGCATGTCCATCAGGTCGTAGCGCAGGGTGACTCTGTCGCCGATGTGCTGAATCAGGTAGTCGTGCCAGAAGAGCACGTTGCTGAAGCGGACGCCGGACGCATGCACTACGCGATTCGCCGCCGCGAGCATGAGGAAGTTGAGCTTCGCAGGATCGATCTTCTGGTCGTCAGGCACGATAGCGTTGTGAAAAACCTCAGCGGGTTTCGCGCTGTTCAAGCCACCATGCGGCGTCAGTCCGTACATCTTCTCGATGTAGAGCCCGATCATCGCCTTCGCCTGAGGAATCGTCAGCGGTTTTCCTGCGAAGATGTTCCGTAACCACTTCTCGTTACGTTTGAGCGTTGCAGGTTTGTCGTCAATCGAGCCGCCCCGGAAGGTAGTCATGTATCGCTCGAAATCATCCTGAAAGGTTCGGAAAAACCTCTCAACCACCTTCGCACGCGCGTTGTAGGCTTTGGCGAAGGCTACCCCGATGCCCAGTCGCGGGAAGATGCCTTCCAACTCCTTGCTGAGGTCGTGCTTCTCCCACTGCTTGTTGAACAGTTTGCTCCGGAACGCCTTGCCATTGTCGAGATACACGTACTTCGGTCTGCCGCCCCAATGCATGATGCTGTTTCTGAGAGCCAGTAACACATGCTGAGAGTCTTCCGAGACCGCCAGCGACGCTCCTACCGGGTAACGGGAAGCCCAGTCGAAGAACATGATCATTGTCATGCGTCTGGGCTTTCCGGTAGCCGGATCGATGATGTCGAAGGCGAGCTTGTGACCGTCTGCCACCCATACGTCGCCGACCTCGAGCTCGTCACTGCGAAGAATGCTTTGGATGCCAGTCTCTTTGAGCGACTTCTTACCGTTGCGGAGCAGGTTCCATTCGGGCTTGTGGCTGTCGCGCCACTCCTCGCACCAACGACGAAGAGTTGGCTTGCTGGCGGGAGTTTCAAGTTTGTCGAGGGCTTCCATTTGCTTGAGCTTACGTATCGCCGAACCAATCGAGACGCGATTCGGTGTCAGTAGCAGGTGGAGCAGGAAGTTCTGCTCAGTTTCTGTCAGGTTTCGTTCCGGCTGCCCAAGCTTGCGGCTTCGAATCAACACCTCGCTGCTCTTACTCGCGGCTTCATACTGCTTCACCCAACGTCGAAGCGTACGCTCTCCATGCTTACCTTCAAGCTTGAACAACTCAGGAAGCAACTCACCGGCATTGTAGCTCGCCGTCATAGCCACCCACGTCTCCATGCGCGATTCCGACTGCTCGAGTTCTTCCAAGATTAACTCGCATAGCCTGGCGCGTAGTTCAGCTTGCTCTTGCAGGTCGAGGGGGATATCTATCTTGGGTCGCAAATCAGGGATTGAGTCGTCAATCGCCACAGGCAATGACTCCGCATGAGAAGGGAACGGAGTTACCTGACCTGTCTTTTCTACGAGATAATCGTCTGGCACCTCATAAAGCTTCCTATGACCTCCGTGCTCCATCTTGACTTGTTTTGTCGACCATGCCTGCTTCTTTGCGATTTTATACAGACCAGGCCGAGTAACATCCAACATATCGCACAATTCATTACTCGATAGCCAAGTCATCCGATTCTCCTTCTCGCGTCTCTCGCATTTATGCTAAAACTTCTCCTGTAATCTGACTTAATTCCGGTTCGAGAAGTTCGAGGAAGGCGTCCGCTTTTCGCATATTCTTCTCGCCCTTCATATAATATTCAAGCATTCGCATCGAAATTCCTATGGTTTCCGAAATCTCGGAAATGCTGATTCCCTTAAGCTTTATGGCAGCCTTGAATTGGTTTTGCGTGTACTTTTTCAATCCTTTCTCCCTTCCGCTGAAAATTTTCCATTGACACCGGTTCGTGTTTGTGCAATTTCGAGTTCATGCATCAATAATGAAGAATTGCGTGCGAAATGTCAACAGATTTCTCGCATAAACTGTAAGTCATTGCAGGAGAAAGCATGGAAGTAAAAGACAGATTGGCGGCTGTAGTTAAGTCGTTAGAAATGAAAAAGATGGATTTTGCGTCATCAATCGGCGTATCAACCGGAAACCTCTCGGACTGGCTCTCTGACAAGAAGAAGAGCAAACCATCCATCGATGCGCTGGTTCGTATTTGCGAAATGCATGCCGTGAACATGAACTGGTTGCTCACAGGACAAGGTTCGATGTTCATCGAACCCTTCCCCGAAGCGTTACTCGAGACCGAGGACGGCAGGAAGAAGCGGCTTGAAATGCTCAAGCACACGGTCAAGACTATCGACGGTCGTCCCTACAATCCTTCGGACAACTACTTCAGTCGAACGGTGAGTCTGCCGGTGGAAGCGGAGATTGCGGCAGGGCCACCCGTCAAAGTGAAGAAGGACAGCCTCGCGTACATCGAAATTCCGCGCGTGTTCCTTTCGAGTGATACGGTGAACTACTGCGTATTTCGAGTGAACGGTCACAGCATGGAGCCGAACATCCATCATGGCGACATCGTGGTCATCCATTACAACTACGACTGGATGAGTCTCGATGGCAAGGTGTGCGCTGTTCGAACCGATGATGGCATCACGCTGAAAAAGGTGCAGCTCGTGCCGAAGAACAAGCAAGTACTCCTTCTCCCATTCAACAAAGACTACAATGTCATCGTGCTCGACGAGGATTCACCAATGGACGTTCACCTCGTTGGCGTGGTGGTGATTAAGTTCAGGCTCTACTAATCGGCCGACAGGGTTCCAAACGGTTTTTGCTTGACCCGACTTTAACCAGTCGGGTTTCTTGTTGGGTGTGGTTACTATCGTGCGAACTATCGCCGGTTACTACCGATTGGTTACTATCGGCTGTTGGTTCGGGTTACTACCGAGTTACTATCGGTTGGTTACTATCGCTGATTTTCGGTTACTATCGCAAACTCAAAGGCTTTCGCACTATCTCGCGAAATATGAAGTAACTAAACAACCTCGTAAGTGAACCCGATGTGCCATCTTCGGGATACTGAAAGGGACGATAGTAACCGGCCTTGCCAACAAGTTACTATCGCCCAATATGGTCTAACAGATTATAGCGTCGCGGGTTGTCCCGTCCCCCCGATCGATAGTAACTTCTGCCAAGGGGGGTGAGACTTTATATCAGACATAAAAAATACCGGAAGACATTTGCCCTCCGGTATTTATAAAGCTGTTTCCTATTCTCTATTCGAATGTAGTGATCACTTCACCATTACCATTTTCTTCGCGATGTTGCGATCAGGCGTTGTCATCCTGTAGAAGTAGATACCGCTGGAGACGGGCTTGCCACGGGAATCGGTGCCGTTCCAGACGACGTTGTGCTGCCCGGCTGGCTGCCTTTCGCTGACGAGCTTCTTGACCCGCTGTCCGCGGATGTTATAGACGCTGATTTCGACCGGTCCTGCTTCCGAAAGCGAATATGCGATGGTCGTGCTCGGATTGAACGGATTCGGATAGGCGTTGCTCAGCGTGGTTTCGAATACTGGCGGAACGGTTGGTTCTTCATCGTTATCGACATAGACCCAGATATCGTGGATGTATGGGTAGCCTTCGTTCCAGTCGGTGGACATATCCCAATAATCTTCAGTGCCATTCTCGGTTTCATCCACGAAGTCCCAGCCGAGGTTGGTGTAGGTTGATTGTTCTCGCATCTCAGCGCGAGTGTGGCCTTCGACCATATATGTTTGCCCACCATATGAATGGCCAATCGCACCGCTGACAGCCATGGTTTCTGAATCCCACACGCAATTGCGAACATACGAAACTTCCCCTCCAACCTCGCCTCGTGTATTATAGCCGACAATGGCCGCAGCCTCAGGAGGATAAACCTCTCCATTTACATAGCAGTAATTGACTTCCGATCCGTGAATACTGATCCCTACGATTCCGCCTGTGTCTGTGCTGCCCATAACGATCCCGGAGAAGTAGCAATTGTTCACCGTTGACACATCGGAGTATCCCACAATACCGCCAGCTCTCGAACGTGAAGCATCGATCGTTGCTTCAGAATAGCATCCTTGGAAAGTGCTGCTATAACATCGCCCGACAATACCTCCGGTTTTACTGGAAGTACCCGTGTTGATAATCTCCCCATTGCTGAAACAATTGATGAAATCGCTTACTCTGGCATAGCCACAAATTCCGCCATTATTCGAGTCGTTGACTTCGCTTGCTGTTGAACCGTTGAAGCTGCATTGTGTGAAGGTGTTTTCAACTGAAAAACCACAAAAACCTCCAACATAGCGATGTGTTACATTGATCAGTCCATTAACATTACAGTTGGTGATCGCAGTATACTGCCCATATCCAGCCATTCCTCCAATGTACTCGTTGCCACTAATTTGAATGTTGTTTATGTTCAGATCTGAAACTACGGCTCTCTTCGCAAAACCAATGAAGCCTTTGAAATCATTGTCGGTGTCAATAAGAGAAAGGTTTGATATCGTGTGATTGTCACCGTTAAGGGTTGCGCAGAATACCGGGAGATAAAAGCCTGGATATTCAGCCATATCGATGTTGGCTGTTAGGCGAAAGGCACAATTATCTTGCCCGAAAGCCATCAAGCAACGTAAGTCTTCAGGACTTGATATCAGGTAATCATCAGAGCCATCGAGATTGAGAAGGTAGTCATCAGGATTTAGTTCGAATCCATTCTCCACCCAGTCGTTGAATAAATTGGTCGGTACTGCCCCAAAGCTAACTTCGTGCTCTCCATTGATGGTGAACGTTTCGTAGTCGTAATAAGAATGTTCGAAAAGATTGTTTGTAAATGGTGAATAGGCGGTGCGAAGTCCTCCAACTAATCCTCCCACATCTTCTTCGCCTTCAATAGAACCCGTTACAAAACAATTAGATATCGTATAATTCTCGCTATGATTATCATGATTAAAATACCCTATCAGCCCACCGACATTGGAAGTACTATATCCAAGACACGATATCGTGCAATCGGCATTGCAGTGATCAATGTTTACATCATCAGAAAACCCAATTAAACCTCCAACATTACTTCCGTTCCTCCAGTCCATAAGGATTTGAGTATTGGAAGAGCAAAAGGAAATTGGGTGAGAACAATCGACATAACCTATCAGCCCCCCCAATGAAGAATTCCCAGCAATTGAGCAGTCTGAGCTACAGTTTTCTATTCCGAGAGAGAAGCTAAGGTAGCCAATTAGTCCCCCGACACGGCTGTTCCCATCTATTGTACATGTGGAAGAACAGTTCGTTGCAGTATAAACATATCCACCACCAACAAGCCCCCCAATATCGAACGATCCATCAAGCTGACCGCTACAGTGGCAATTTTCGAACGTTACACCGCTACATTTCGCCACGAAAATGGCAACGTATTGGTCACCGGAAACATAGGTATCCAAGATACTCAGATTTTTAAATGATGAGTTGAGCGCATATCCCCACATCCCCATATTGTCACTGTGTCTTCGATCGATATGCATATCGCTAATGGTGTGATTTCCGCCGTCATAAGTGCCAGAAAACTTATTAGCGCTTGTTCCGATCGGCCAAAGCCCATTTCCACCATTCCAGTTCTGCGTGTCCGAGGCATCGATGTCAGCGGTTTGCAGGAAGTAGAGGCTGTCGCTCCAAACGTCTATGTTGGTCGAAAGCCATAGCAAGTTGTCGAGCGATTCCATGAGGTACGGATCGGTTTCGGTTCCGGAGCCATTGGGCTGGACGCCGTCAGCGAAAGCGAATGTGCAGATCAGTACGAATGTGAGTGTGAGTATTACTCTACGCATAATGCCTCCAAGTGCATTGTTCGTGTTCTATTTCACCATTACCATTTTCTTCGCGATGTAGCGATCAGGCGTTGTCATCCTGTAGAAGTAGATACCGCTGGAGACGGGCTTGCCACGGGAATCGGTGCCGTTCCAGACGACGTTGTGCTGCCCGGCTGGCTGTCTTTCATCGATAAGCTTTGTAATCCGCTGTCCGCGGATGTTATAGACGCTGATTTCGACCGGTCCTGATTCTGAAAGCGAATATGCGATGGTCGTGCTCGGATTGAACGGATTCGGATAGGCGTTGCTCAGCGTGGTTTCGAATACTGGCGGAACGGTTGGTTCTTCATCGTTATCGACATAGACCCAGATATCGTGGATGTATGGATAGCCTTCGTTCCAGTCGGTGGACATATCCCAATAATCTTCAGTGCCATTCTCGGTCTCATCCACGAAGTCCCAGCCGAGATTAGTGTAGGTTGATTGCTGCATCATCTCTGCTGTGGTGCAGCCGTAGCAGTCTATGGCGCTTTCTTGATTGGTACCCATGGCATGATTAACTCCGGTTGTCTGAGTATTCCAGACACAATTGCGAACGCGAGCAATATATTCGTAATTATTGAAAGTTCCAGATAACGCTGACGCTGTTGACGGCGTGATATTACCTGCAACGTAGCAGTTCTTGATATCGGAGTCAGCGGAAAAACCGACTATGCCTCCCGAATGAGATGTTCCATTCAAATTGCCTAAGAAATAGCAGCAATTGATTATTGCGTACGTCATACATCCAGTAATACCGCCGGATTGATCTCCCGAGCAATTTATCGTTGCATTACTTCCTGATGAATCAATATTCGACAATATGCAATATCCGATGATACTTCCAGCAAAGTCTGAACTTGAAATTTCCCCCTGAACATAGCAGTATTCAATTACAAATGCTTCGTTGGTTATAGCGCAAATTCCACCCGCATACGATTCTGTCGCGGATACGGTGCAATCGACAAAGCAATAAGATATTTCCACTACGTATCCAGCTCCTATCAGTCCTCCAACGATTTCGGTTCCTACAACAGTGCTGGTGGACGAACAACTCGATATGATTAGGGTGTAATAGTCATCAAGATAACCATCTAAACACCCGAACAGACCGCCAACGTTTCGAGCACCTTCGACAGATCCGCCTGAATGGCAGTTCTCGATCAATCCAGAGCCTTCGCAATAACCGGCAAGTGAACCGGTAAATTCTCCGCCAATGATCGAGACGTTGACCAATTTAATTTCTGTGAAGGTAGAATAATGAGTATACCCCCATAGCCCTATATAATCCTGATCTGGTCTGTTGATATGCAGGTTGCTGATTGTATGGTTGTCACCGTCATAGACGCCTTTAAACTTCCGACCGCTTGTTCCGATCGGCGAAAAACCTTCACCATCGTTCCAGTTCTCGGTGTCGGTGGCGTCGATATCGGCGGTCTGAAGGTAATACAATTCATCCGACCACACCTTTTCATTGGTCGATAGCCACAGTAAGTTGTCGAGCGATTCCATGAGGTACGGATTGGTTTCGGTTCCGAAGCCGTTGGGTTGAACGCCGTCAGCGAATGCGAGTGTGCAGATCAGTACGAATGTGAGTGCGAGAATTGCCCTATACATAATTGCCTCCAAGTATTGGTTATGATAAATCCCTCAACACAATATGGAGGCTAATTTAAGACGATTGTCAAGAAAATAATTTTACGTGATGGCGGGGTTACTCCAGTCCGAAATTTGCCATCAGTTCCTGCGGGATTCGGATTGGTCTTCCATCACGTGCGAAGACGCCATGCACATCGGCGACGCTGCACAGGTTACCGTCGCTGTCGAACATCTCCTGGTGCCAGATGGAGCGGAGCCGGTTCTTGACGATAATCTCGGTGGTAACGGTCACGATGGAGTCAAGCGGGACGCCGCGCATGAACTTGATGTTGATCTCGTTGAGGTACATGTGCAGATTTTGCGCAAGCAATCCGGAGATGGAAAGCCCGATCTCGTTTAACGCCTTCGTGCGTGCTTCTTCATAGACGTGCAGGTAGTTGGCGTTGTTCAAGTGCCCGTATATATCGCATTCGTATCCGACGATTTTCCGTTCGTAAATCGATTTCATGTTTACCTCCGATCTTTAAACCCAATAATAGTGATCAATGATTCATTAGCAACTGAAAAATGCGTTGACGTTCATAACAGTGTATGCTCATTATGTCGAAATGAAATATACCAAGAAGAAAATCGAGCGCTTCGACCAGCATAAGATCGAAAAGACGCTGATCGACTACCTCGAAACACTCGAGCGGCAGTGGGACGATGCGGAAGTGCGATGGGAATTGATGCTGGATCTCAGGCAGTTCGTACGGGACGCCGAGTTGAGCCTGGAAATACCGGAATGCGAAACGCTGGAGAAGTTCATGCTGTTTTCTGTCCCGTTACAGAGAAAGCTTGGCTATGAACCGATGGACACACATCTTAACATCGTGCAGGGTGATGGATCGAATCATCAGAAACAGTATCCGCTATTCGGAATTGTGCATAATCTGCGGTCATCGTTCAATGTAGGCTCGATCTTCCGGGTGGCGGAATGCGTTGGCATGGAGAAGCTGTATCTGACCGGCTACACAGCCACGCCGAACAACCCGAAGGTTGTGAAAACGGCCATGGGTACCGACGAACATGTGGCATGGCAGTACGACGAGGATGTCTCGATCGTGATCGAGCGATTTCGCAACCGTGGAGTTCCCGTGATCGCGCTGGAAACGGTGGCCGATTCGCCGACGTTATTCGAGATGGAATTTCCATGTCCGTGTGCGATCTTGATCGGCAACGAAGCTCATGGTATCGATGAAAATACATTGAAAATGGTTGACCACATCGTGAGAATTCCTGTTCATGGGTGGAAAAACTCGCTCAATGTGGCGACTTCATTCGCTGTCGCCTGCTACGAAGTGCTAAGGCAGTGGAGATAGTGTTGGAGCTGGGAAACGGTTCAAGTACTGTTTTGAGGTTTGGTAGGGAATGAGGACGCATCGCTAGAGGCAGCGGAATATGGCGGAAAAAGAGTTTGAGAAAGCAGAGGATTTTGTTGAGGTTGAAGCCTCTCTAACCCCCCTGACAAGGGGGGATAAAGGGGGGGTAACAAGAAATCATCTCCCATATAATCCAAAACTTACATCCTGTGCCCGTGAAAATCGTCGAACCGGTTGTCTCCCCGAAGTGCGAATGTGGAAGTATATTCTGTCTCGAAGGCAAACAGGGTACAAGTTCCTGCGCCAGAAACCGATTGATCATTACATTGTGGATTTTTATTGCTCGAAATTACGTATGGCGATTGAAATTGATGGCGATAGTCATTCCGACCGGATTTCATACGATAGTACCCGCACTGAGAGGTTGCAGATCCTTGGGGTTGTTGTGGTTCGATACATAAACAGTGATGTTCTATGCAGATTGCAGGGGGTATACGATGATTTAATGTCGAGGATTCGACAGAGGGAAGATGAATTGGGGATAACCCCCCTTAATCCCCCCTTGTCAGGGGGGTAAAGACGTTTGCACTCGGTTCGCGCCATACAAGAAAAGGAGATAATCTCGATGAATCGTACAGAGGCGAATGAGCTGTTATATAGTCATTTGGAAAGCGATAGCCTGCGAAAGCACAGCCTTGCTGTAGGTGCGGTGATGGAAGCGCTTGCGGAGCATTTCAATGAAGATGCGGAGAAGTGGTTTGTCACCGGGCTATTGCATGATATCGACTACGAATACACGATGGACGATCCCGACCAGCACAGCGTGAAAGGTGCGCAGATGCTGGAAGAGGCCGGGCTACCCGGGGATGTGGTTCATGCGGTAAAGGCACACGCGGATCATGCACCGGTGGAATCGCTGCTGGATAAAAGTCTCTACGCTGCCGATCCGATTACGGGATTGGTCACAGCCGCTGCCTTGATGCAGCCGGGTAAGACCATCCATGAGGTGAAGCTGAAATCGCTGAAGAAGAAGTTCAAATCGAAGAGCTTTGCCGCGGGTGCGAATCGTGAGCAGATCGCGACGTGCAGCAATATCGGGTTCGAGCTGGGAGATTTTCTTCAGCTCGCGATCGATGCGATGGCGAAGTACGATCAGGAGCTGATGGACTAATCGTCCTTTTTAGATGGTTTGACGAACTTACCGTCCTGCTTCTGAATCGCGCCGCGCCGCACAAGGCTGTCCAGAACTACCTTCGCGAAGTAGCGTGGCGACTGGAAGATGGAATCGTCCGGGAAGCTTTTCTTGAGCTCCTGGCGTGTCATTCCGTCGATGATTTCCTCAATGCGGTCGAACGTGACGCCTTTGTCGTCGATCTTGGATAATATGGTTCTTTCGATCGGTCTCATGATTACCTCCGAACGTCTTGAAACGATGGACGGGAACGATTGTCAATAAAAACCGAAGGCAAGCTGTGCATCGGGCGAGAAGACGGGATGAGAGAGAAGAAAAGGAGTCTCTTCATGAGCGAAGAATACAACAAATGTTTCATCTGCGGTAAGGCCAATCCTGATGGCCTGCAACTCGATTTCGAATATCCAGATAACACAGCGATTGCGGTGGTCAATCTTCCGGAAAAATTCGCCGGATATCCCGGCATTATCCACGGCGGGATGGTCGCAGCGCTGTTGGATGAATCGATGGCCAAGATAGTACTGCACGCGGGAACTGTCGCGGTTACGGGACGAATGAGCATCGAGTATAAAAGGCCGGTTAACTCCCTCACCGACTATCTTGTCAGTGGTGAGATCGTGGAAAACAAGGGGCGCATTATCACATGCAAAGCGAAGTTGACCGATCCTGAGGGAAAGATTCACGCTCGTGCGGAAGCGACGTTTGTTCGGGTAAAGGACGCTTAAGGTGAATCCGCTGAGCAAGCTTTTTACACCAGGCGAGCAGCGGATATTGCTGTTTCTGATGGGTTTTGCGCTGCTGGGACTGAGTGCGCGTTTTTTTGCAAGGGAATCGGCATCGGACGTAGATTCGTTGCGTGTAACGCTGGAGCAAAGTGATCTGCGCATCGATTTACGTAACCCGGTGCTTGAAGACCTCATGGCGCTACCGGGCATCGGCGAGAAGAAAGCACGGGCGATCATGGCATACGCTGAAAGCCCGGGTTTTGCGCGCAGATCGGACCTGATGAAAGTACATGGCATTGGCGAGAAACTTTATGATGGGATGCTTCCCTATCTGATACCGCTTGACAATGAAACCGCATTTCAGGATTCTTTACTGGGGTTTTCTTCCCAGACCGGACAGGTCAACATCAATCGCGCCGGAGTGCAGCAATTGATGGAAATCGAAGGGATCGGCGAAGTGCTGGCGACTAGAATTGTGCGATATCGCAATAAACATGGCCGTTTCAAGCGCATTGACGACCTTCTTAAGGTAAACGGTATTGGCGAGAAGACTCTGCAGAAGATGAAACCCGAGATAACCCTGGGAGAATGATATGGCTCCATCCAAATCATTAGCGCCAACCATGACGCTCGCACAGTTGTATGAATCGCAAAACCAGCTTTTCGACGCACTCGCGGTCTATGCCCGTCTGTATAACGAGCGGGGCGACGAAGATATTCAAGAGCGACTCGAGGCCGTGCAGGAACGCATCCTCAGCGATGACAAGCTCCACTACGATCCGCGAATTGCTGCGCTATTCACCGCCGACGAGCGGAAGAGACTGAAGATATTGCCGCAGGATCGCTACGAGAAACTACAGGAATCGATGCAGCAGCAGGAAGAGGACGAAGATGATTTGAACGTTGAATCGGACGAAGAGCTCGCGCCCGAACCTCGCAAATCCATCCTGGAAGGATCATACGATGATGATGAATCCGTTTCTGCGCTAAAATCGAAACCACTTACTGCGATACCTTCGACAGATTGGCTTTCGATGAATGTTGGGGAACTGAGCGCGCGTGCCATTGAAATCCTGGGGAAGAACAAGTCACTGCAGGATATCACATTGGGTGAACTGATACGAGTATTTTATGGAAGTAAAGAATAAAGACATCAATAAGTTATGTGCTAAATGCATGAATAAGTGCAAGCAGTCGGCAGAAACGATCCTTCTGACCTGCCCGAATTTCGAACAGAAACCGGAGCAGCTCGAGATCAAATTCGGAAGCAAGAAATATAAAAGAAGCTGATCCTCGTCGATCATTACAGGATAAACTAGGTGCGAAAGGGGGAATGATGCGGATCATAACCGGTAAATACAAGGGACGTCACCTGTTTACGGTGTCTGGCGATCGCGTGAGACCCACAACAGATTTCGTGAAGGAAGTGATCTTCAGTGTTCTCGATCTCTACGACGACGATATCGTGCTCGATCTTTATGCCGGCAGCGGTGCTCTCGGGCTTGAAGCGCTCAGTCGTGGAACCATGCAGGCGATTTTCGTCGATTCGAGCCAGAAATCGGTGCAGACCATCTGGAAAAACATCGAGAAATTGGGTTGTCGCGATACAACGCAGGTTCACAAGAAGAAGGCGACCGCATTTCTGGATGACACCGAAGAGCAATACGATCTGATCCTGATCGACCCGCCCTATCGTAAAGGGCTGGTGCAGAAGACAGTTATGCGTATCTTCGATCGAAATCTACTTAAGCCATCAGGCAGGGTTATGATCGAACATGCGTTCGACGAGCCCATCGAAGAGGCTTGGCACCAGTATCGTACCTACGAGAAAAAGATGGGCGATACGGTTGTGACGATTTTGCAGGTGTAATCTAAGCATCTTTCACGCATTCTGTAAGCGCTTATCTCCGAACAGTGCAAACAAAAAAACTGGAAATGCCTTTCCGGAGGATAGATGAAAATTTACAACACACAGTCACGGACAAAAGAAGAATTCACACCGGTCGAACCCGGCAAAGTCAAGCTCTATGCCTGCGGACCGACCGTATATAACTACTTTCACATCGGCAATGCACGTACGTTTTTGTTCTTCGACGTGGTCCGACGTTACTTCGAGTATGCCGGTTACGACGTCACCTTTGTGCAAAACATCACCGATATCGACGACAAGATCATCAACCAGGCTATTGCCGAAAATATCCCTTTCGAGAAAGTCGCAGAGCATTACACCAAGGCGTTTTTCGAGGATACAGGCCGTCTGGGTCTACGCCCAACCGACCACTCGCCCAAGGCAACCGAGTACATCGGCAAGATGATCGGTTTTATTCGCGATCTGGAGAAGAAGGGATTCGCCTACGAGGCTGATGGCGATGTTTATTTCTCGGTGGATCAGCTCGATAACTACGGCAGCCTCTCCGGCAAGAAAACAGACGAGCAGCTTGTCGGTGCACGCATTCAGGAGAACAAGCAGAAGCGCAATCCGCTCGATTTCACCCTGTGGAAGAAATCCAAGCCGGGCGAACCGACCTGGAATAGCCCCTGGGGTGAAGGCCGTCCGGGATGGCACACCGAATGTGTGGTGATGTCCCGCGATCTTCTGGGCGAGACCTTCGATATCCACGGCGGAGCGGTTGACCTGGTGTTTCCTCATCACGAGAACGAACAGGCTCAGGCGTACGCTCAGAACGGCAAGCCGCTGGCTCGCTACTGGATGCACGGCGGTTTCCTGAACATGGCCGGTGAGAAGATGTCCAAGAGCTTGGGCAATTTCTTCACCACGCGCGACGTGCTGGACAAATTCGATCCCGAAGTGGTCCGGCTGTTCTTCCTCTCGAAGCACTACCGCAGCCCGATCGACTATTCACCGGACCTGCTTGAAGAGAGCAAGAGCGGTGTGGCGAATTTCTATGATGCGCTGGAGTTTGTGGACTTCCTGAAGATCATGGATGAGAAACCGCAATTCGATGAGAAGGTGCAGGCGTATATCGATGACTTCAAGGCTGCGATGGACGACGATTTCAACACCGCCAAGGCTGTTGCACTGTTGTTCGACCTGGCGCGCAATATCAAAAACCTCTCCGAACCGGTCGAAGAGCGAATCCAGTACGCGCATGCGCTGGTCGAGATCGGAAGCGTGCTGGGATTCTTCTCGAATCTGGAAGACAAGCTCCGCAAGGACGATCTCTCCGGCAAGCTGGTGGAAATGTTCATCGAGTACCGTCAGCTCTTCAAGAAGGAAAAGAACTACACTATGGCCGATAAAATCCGCAACGACCTCGCCGATATCGGCATCGAGTTGCTGGATACCAAAGACGGTACGATCTGGAAATCGAAGCGGAAATAATCCGCGCATGAAATAAATCGCTTGGAACGAAAAAATATGCAGGCAAGCTGGGAAAACACTGCGGTTGTGATACCGGTCTATAACGCCGGTGAGACGCTTCCGGAACTGCTCTGGGGCGTCTTGGCGAATACGTCCGCGGAGAACGTTATCTGTGTGGATGATGCCTCTTCGGACGACTCGGCGGATATCTGCCTCGACCACGGCGTACAGCTTCACCGTATGCATCGCAACCGCGGCAAGGGTTCTGCTCTCAAGGTGGGGTTCAACCTCGCGATGAGGCAGGGATTCGAATTTGTGCTGACGATGGACAGCGACATGCAGCACCATCCAGACCAGATGGAACGCTTTCTGATCAAACAACGGGAAGCGAACGCTGATCTGGTTCTTGGCAAACGCGCGTTCTTTCGTAGCGGTATGCCCATGGCCCGTGTCGCGAGCAACACTCTTACCAGTCTGATCGTGACGCTGATGTCCGGCACGAGGATATGTGATTCGCAGAGCGGGTACCGTCTTTATGGACTCGAACCCCTCAAGGGATGCATCCTGCGTACCGAGCGATATCAGCTGGAGACAGAGATCCTCTTCGAATACGTTCGAAAGGGTGCCGTCGTTGCACATATACCTATCAGCACGATCTACAACGACCAGCCCAGCCATATCCGACACGTTCGGGATATTATGAATTTCCTTGGAGTCATTCTATATGAAGGAACAAGAAAGAGACCAGTTTCTCAGCCCTGATGAAGTAACCAACATCAGCGACGAGAATAAACAATATCTCCTCCAAAGAGGCTATATGCCCTATTTGACAAAACGGGGTAAGGTCAAGTGGATTCTACCGACACAAAAGGCTTATCGCGTGCTTCATGGCAGCGGGATCGAGATGGCAAGGCCAGCTTCGTGGTCGCGGATCTTCAGGCGGCATGGAAGGCTGATCAGTATCGTCGCTGTCGTGATCGTGATGGTTCTTGTCGGGCTGGTTGTGATGCAGAAGTTTATGTAATAACATCTTGAAAGGATAGATCATTGCGTATATTATTAACGAACGATGACGGGATTGACGCGATCGGGATCAACGTCCTGGCGGAAGAGCTCAAGAAGCGCGGACATCATGTGATCATGGTCGCACCGGAAAGCGAGCGCAGCGCGTCGTCTCATTCCATTACAATCCGTAAACCGCTATATGTCCAGAATCGTGGTACTGACCGTCACGCGGTCACGGGTACCCCGGTTGATTGCGTGTTCATGGCGCAGCAGATGATTCTCAAGCAGGATCCGGATATTGTTATCAGCGGTATCAATTCCGGGCAGAACATGGGTGAGGATATCCTCTATTCGGGAACTGTCGCCGCCGCGCTGGAAGCGATGTTTCTCGGTTGGAAATCTATTGCCGTGTCCATTCAGGATTATAAGGATCAACATTTCGAGACTGCTGCTTGGTATATCGCCGAGATGCTTGAGCGAGGAATAGCCGACCTGGTTGGAGAAGAAAACATTATCAATATCAATGTCCCTAATCTTCCACGGGATCAGGTCAGGGGAATTCAGTTGACCCGTCCCGGGCATCGCCACTACCGAAATTTTGTTCGAGAGTGTATCGACGAAGAGGGCAATATGTCCTACATCGTCGGTGGCGATATCCAGTACTGGTCAAAAGACGACGGTACCGATTTCGCCTGCGTTCACGCAGGAAGTATCTCTATTTCACCGCTCTATCCGGACTTCATGTGCGACAATACAGTGAAGCCCATCTCTCGTTGGATAGACAACGTCGATCTCTTCGAGCAGCCGGAGGACCCGGATGAAGTTTGAAGATCAACGTCGCATCATGGTTCGCGATAACCTGGAAGCTCGCGGGATCAGTGACGTAAAAGTGCTGGCGGCCTTCATGAAGGTTCCGCGCGAAGAATTTGTCCCAGACGATTTCAAGATGCATTCTTATGCTGATCATCCGCTTTCGATCGGAGAGGGGCAGACAATCTCGCAACCCTACATCGTATCGCTCATGCTCAGCTTGCTCGAGCTCGAACCGGAGCACCGGGTGCTGGAGATCGGCACCGGCAGTGGTTACCAAACCGCGCTTTTGGCAGAACTGGTGAAAGAAGTCTACACCGTCGAGCGCATTGATCCACTCCTCAGACGTGCCAAGCGCACCTTGACAACGATGGGCTACGAGAATATCCATTTTCGCGTCGGCGATGGGACGCGAGGCTGGGAAAAGGCCTATCCACCTGTAAACGAGTTTGATCGCATCGTGGTCGCAGCCGCAGCGCCAAAGATTCCTCAGCCGTTGCTGGAGCAGCTTGCCGAGGGCGGTAGACTGGTCATTCCCGCGGGATCGCGCTATGTACAGGAATTAATCTGCATCACACGCCAAAACGGCGAATTCATACAGGAAAAGTGGGGCGGATGCGCATTTGTTCCGCTTGTGGGAGAAGAAGGTTGGCAAGAGTAGTTTTACTAATCGTTCTGATTTGCATATTGATACCCATGTTTGCGGAGGAAGCTCCAGCTCATGAGGCTGGCTGGAAGACGCGATTCGTGGCAAAGCTTGAGCAGACCGGGATGTCGTCAGAGAGCATCGTTTGTCTGATTTCATTTCTCCCAATCTTCGAGCTTCGCGGTTCCATCCCGATTGGAATCGAGTTTTTTGACCTCGCGTGGTGGAAGGTATACCTGCTGAGCGTCGTTGGAAACATGGTTCCCATCTTTTTCCTCTTGATCTTTCTGGATTGGATTACCAAGATCGGTTTTCGTTATCAATGGTCGAAACGATTTCTCGAGTGGATCTTTACACGTACCCGCAAGCGCAGCGCCGTCGTTGAGAAATACGAAGAGCTGGGCCTGATTTTGTTCGTCGCCATACCGCTTCCGGTAACGGGCGCTTGGACAGGATCGTTTGCGGCGTATCTGTTGGGGTTGAAGTTCTGGAAGTCAATCGCCTGTATCTTTATAGGAGTACTCATTGCCGGCGTAGTGGTCACATCGATCACACTCGGTGTCGCCCATTCACTGAAATTCATTCTGTAGAGGGGGTAGCATGGGAATCTTCTGTCTGCTCAAGACGAAGGACAAAGACGGTAATAAGCACGATACGCGTTTCTTACGCGAAATCGATTTTCTGAAGCATCTGAACCACTACGAGCTGAAGATTTTCTCACGGCTCATGCATCAGCGGGAGTATAAACCCGGAGAAGTGATTTTCCGAGAAGGTTATCCTCACGCAGTGCTCTACATTGTCAAACGTGGGAAAGTCGATATCGTTCTGGAGCAGGAAGATGGTGACCCGATCAAGCTTGCAGAGTTGAATCCACAATCGTTTTTTGGCGAGATCGGTCTTTTCATCGAAACAAGTCGTACCGCCACAGCTATAGCATCTGAAGACACAATTTTGCTCGCCGTTTCCAAGGTCGATTTCCAGGATATGATCGACAAATATCCCCGCATCGGCGTCAAGATCGTGTACGAACTCGGCAAAGGACTGAGCAACAATGTGGTGGAGACGAACAAAAAGCTCCGCGAGATCACCGATGAACAAGAGTAGAACTGTCCGCTCCGTATTCTACGGATTCGTTCTGATATTGGTTGTCCTCGGGATTATTTTCTATTCGCGTATTCTCTCTTATCTTATTGCGGGATTGATCTTCGCGTATCTTCTGAAGCCGCTGACCACCATGCTGGAAAGCTGGAGAATCAATCGTCTGGTAGCGATCATCATTGTCTATTCGCTATTCATACTGATCATTTTTGCCGGTATGTGGTTTCTGATTCCGGCCGTGATTGATCAAGCCCAAGAAATAGGCTCGTCGCTAAGAATGTTCATGCAGCAAGGTGAACCATTGACGTCAAAACTAAAGGTGATGGAGCACGTCGATAAATTCTTCGGACAACTGGAAGGTAAGCTGGGCATCCCCATGGATCAGGTGCAGGAGAAGATCGTCGGTTTCGTAGAACGCCAGACGACCGGTCTGCTGTCCAACCTGGGTGATCTGGTTCGGGTATTTATTACGCTGATGTCATTCATCGTTGCGATCCCGATTGTGGGCTTTTTCCTGCTCAAGGACGAAGAATCGATCAAGAGCTGGTTTCTTAAAATAATCCCCAATCGCTACTTCGAGCTGACTCTCATTATGCTGGAAAAGATTGATGACATCATTGGTACCTACATGCGTGCACTGCTCATCGAGATTATCATTGTAGGCATTCTCGCGACCATTGTGTTGACAGTCTTCGGTGTGAAATATTCGCTTCTGATAGGCATCGTCGCCGGGTTTGCCAACGCGATTCCCTATTTCGGCCCGTGGATTGGAACCATTCTGGCAGTGTCGTCCGTGCTGATTTCCGGGCAAGATCCAATCATGATCCTGTGGGTTGCTGGAGGTATGGCGCTTGTACAAGTGCTGGACAATAACTTCATCTATCCTATTGTTATCGGAAACAAAACAGAGATGCACCCGTTAATAATCATGTTGACAGTTATTGCCGGTGGGTATCTGTTTGGAATTTTAGGAATGTTTTTATCGGTTCCAGGCGTGTTTCTTGTCCGTGGCCTCGTGATGGTCATGTATAAGAATCTTAAGGAATTCGAGATAATCTGATGAGATAACCTGAATAAATACGAACAATCAAACAACATGGATTCCGTATGAGTATCATAGACAAATGCAAGAATTTCACGCGCGCCAGAGAAGTCATGGCGCTGGGTTACTATCCGTACTTTCGTATTATCTCCACCGAGCAGGAAACTGAAGTGCTGGTCAACGGCAAGAAAATGCTGATGATGGGCTCCAACAGCTATCTGGGTCTTACTACACATCCGAAAGTCAAGAAGGCTGCGCAGGATGCAATCGACAAATATGGCTCCGGTTGCGCCGGATCTCGGTTTCTGAACGGTACGCTTGATATTCACATCGAGCTGGAGAAAAGACTGGCACAGTTCGTGGGCAAAGAGGCAGCTCTTGTATTCGCCACTGGATATCAGGCGAATGTTGGTGCGATTTCCGCGATCGTGAACAAGAACGAATTCATCGTCACCGATAAGCTCGATCATGCTTCCATTATCGATGGCTGCCGGCTCTCCATGGGTAAGATGCTGCGCTACAATCACAACGACATCGAAAGCCTTGAAAAGACTCTGATCAAGGCTGAAGGCGCTAATGCGCTTGTCGTGGTGGATGGTATCTTCAGCATGGAAGGCGACATCGCGGATATCCCCGGAATCCTCGAACTTAAGAAGAAATACAACTTTGGTCTGATGATCGATGAAGCGCACTCGCTGGGCGTCTTGCACGAAAGCGGCGCTGGATGCGCTCGCTATTTCGACGCGGTGAATGACACCGAGATCATCATGGGTACTTTCAGCAAATCACTTGCCTCCGTGGGCGGATTTATCGCCGCGGATGAAGAAATTATACACTATCTCAAGCATTTCTCACGCGCGCTCATTTTCAGCGCGTCACTACCACCTGCATCAGCAGCATCCGTGCTCGCTGCGCTGGACATCATCGAGAGCGAACCGGAGCGAATCGAAAAGCTCTGGGAAAACACCAACTACATGCTAAAATCATTCAAGGATATGGGTTACGAGACCGGAACCTCCAACACACCGGTGATCCCGCTGCATGTGGGCGAGATGATGACCGCATTCCAAATGTGGAAGCGTCTGGACGAAGAAGGCGTCTTTATCAACCCGGTGATCCCGCCGGCTGTTGCGCCGAACGACACGCTGATCCGTTGCAGCTTCATGGCCACGCACACCCGTGAGCAGCTCGATTTCGCGCTGGAAAAATTCTACATGGTGGGCAAGGAAGTAGGACTGCTGTAAAAGCCTCACAACGATTATAAAATCAACTTCTGGATGTCCGGCTGAGAATGTTGATTCCCCATTTTTGGGGCAAGCAGATGAGTACAGCACACTTGGAAGTTAAACCTGTATTTCTTCATGATCGATAAGAGGACGCAATGAAGCAGAAATCCAACATTCTGTTCTTGATCACTCGTAAATACATCGGATTTTACCTCTACTTCTTCTTTCTGGTTCTCTTCACATCGATTCTAGCATATGCTACGCCTTACATCACCCAGCGTGTAATCGATTTCGCAATTCCATCCAAAGACTGGCAGCAGATGATCAACCTGATGGCTGTGCTTCTGCTCTTTGCCTTCGTGCGGAGCTTTCTTGTCTTCTGTCGGACTAAATTCGGGTCATTCTTCAACTGGAAGATCCTCTTTTCGATCAAGAGTATGGCGGTAGAGAACTTGATTCGTACGCCGATGAGTAATCTAAAGAAAAACGATGTCGGGTACTGGGTAGGCAGGATCAACAACGACACACATCAGCTTTCGAGCATGCTTGCAGACCAGGCTATCCACATCTTGAAAGCTGTTATTGTCATCGTGATCGGATGCATTCTGCTGATCCAGATGAACTGGTTGATGTCGGTTATTACACTGTCGTATCTTGCATTCGTGCTGATCATTTTGTATTTCTTCGGTGATGCGGTGCGTAATCGATATGCAAAGATCTTGGAGTACTTCGGAAAGTTGAACGGCTATATGCAGAATGCCATTATCTGGGCGCCATTTGCCAAGCTTTACATGAATCACCAGAAGGTGCTTTCATACTGGCATGATGGTATCGCCCGATTCTTCAAGGCCTTCCAGCCTGTAATTAACATCGGGGCATATCAGGGATTTTTCATGGCTTTTTATACGACTTCCAGATCGGTGTTGATCCTGGGTTTGGGAGCATGGTATATCATGCATGATCAGCTAACCATCGGTCAATTAGTGGCGTATATCTCATACTACTCGTTGGTTAGCGAACCGGCGATGGAGATGATTTCGCAGATTAACAACATCCAGAAGAGCATTCCAGCACTCGAGCGAATGAACGAGCTCTGCAATGACGAGCCGGAGTATATTGGCGAGAATCCGGGTGATATAAACGAACTGCGATTCGAGGACTTCGCCTGCTCTTACGACTCCGTGAAGTCGGTCGTTACGGTGAAAGACGCGACGTTCCACAAAAACGAGGTGATCGGGCTCGTCGGACACTCCGGCTGCGGGAAGTCTTGCCTCCTGATGAACCTGATAGGCCTTTACGAGCCGATCGACGGTAGCGTGACGATCAACGAAAACCGTACGTTGAAGAAGAACCAGACTGCGGCTTTGCGCTATATCGCTGCCTACGTGGAGCAGGAGCCGGTGCTTCTTCACGACAGCGTTTACGAGAACATCCGCTTTGGAAAACCAAATGCCACCGATGAGGAAGTCCGTAAAGCTGCCGAACTTGCAGGTGCGGATGGATTCATCCTGAATCTACCGGAGCAGTATAATACGATGTTTGGTCCGAGTGGAACAGGGATCTCTGTGGGGGAAAAACAGCGTATTGCCATCGCACGGGCGTTGGTCAAAGATCCGAAGCTGTTGATACTTGACGAGCCGACCTCCAATGTTGATAAGCAGACCGAGGAGATTATTCTGGAATCGGTGAAAGCGTTCTCCAGAGACCGGATCGTTATCATCACATCTCACAACCATGCATTCCTCGATATATGCGACAAGGTGTACCGTGTAACTGACGGCATGCTGGAACTGATTGAATCATCGAGTTGTAGCAATTGAGAACAAACCGCTTGACATATAACTCATTTTGTATTTCAAAGAAATGTATACTTGTCTTAAGGTAGGCTAAGTGAATAGTATGTATAGAATAGGGAAATTTGTAGATAGGGAATAAATTGGAAGATGATCAGAAAGATATTGTTAATTTTCTTGGGAGCATTAACCGCTTTGATTGTTGTTGAACTACTGGTTCGGTTTGCAGTAAATTATCCTGTTGGTTTTAGTAGCCGGCAGTTTGTTTATCGAAGAGATGGTGCGAAAACTCAGAAAATAAAAATACATGATGCGTATTATGAATTCTGGAATGTTGAGGGTGGTAATAGAAAATTCAAATTGAATAATATCGGATTGAATGGCCCCGATTTTGATTCCAGTACCTATCATCGGTACATTTTCTTGATTGGTTCGTCGTTCATCGAAGCATTTCAGGTCAGTAGAACAGAAACAGCTACGTCAGTATTCGATAAGGAGTTGAAGCAGCAATATCCTGACTATAGCGTTCTCAACCTAGGAGGCTCAGGAAATGATCCGTATACATTGTGGTTCAAGACTCAATTTTATTCAAAATTCTATGAACCTGATAAAATCATTCTGGCAATAGAGGGTACGTATGACGAATGGCTGAAACGGCATGAATATCCATTAGATTTCACTCTCCCAGAGCGTTTTGGAGAGGAAATCGGGTATTCAAGATTATATCGCCTAGCTGCTCAAGTACGTCACCATTCCAGCTTCATTAATCTGATTGCGCGATCGATAATGTCGCTTCCAAAACGTATAAGAGAAGTGAATAATGAAATAGCTGATGGGTATAGTGAAGTTCCTTGTACTCCAGAGTTATCTGATGCACTAAAGGAATCTCTGTTACAATTTCAAAGAACATATGGTAAAGATTTTCTGCTTGTTTCTTTTAATGATTGCCATGAGGCAAATGAATTACTTGATAGCTTCTGCCGGATGAATGGCATTAATTACGAATACAATGAAGAGATTTTAAAACCAGAATCTCGTTTCAATGGGGATGGCCACCTTACACGTGAAGGCAATGCAAAGCTTGGTGAATTTCTTAACGTTGCATTTCAAAAAACTTTTTTAATGACACGAGACACCGATGAATTGCCCTCTGTATCAACAACTAATAAGGCGCATGTAGAATAAAAATGCATTGACATCAAGACCACAGGAAAGTCTTGACAGAAAGGCAAAGAAAGAGGATTGAAGGTTTCATCCAAAGGAGAATTCTATGAAAGAGAAACTGATTGAATTTATCTATGACGAGTTTGTGGAAGACGACGATGTCGTCATCGACGAAGATACGAAGTTGATCTCATCGGGATTGATCGATTCCTTTTCGCTGGTGTCGCTTCAGCAGTTTATCGAGACAGAGTTCGGGAAAAGGGTACCTGCACCGGTTATCACTGCGGAATCATTCGATACCGTCAAGCAGATGATCGAAATCATCGAAAGGTACTGATCATCTCATGATCGTTAGCATTCATTTTTTCGCCTATCTGATCTTGGTTGCCCTCTTGTTTCGCGCAATTCCATGGCGACACGTACGGGCTGCGTTCCTGAGCGTTGCGAGTCTGGGATTTATCGCCTATCTGGATCGATCGGCAGCCATTGTTACGGTGTGTCTGACGATCTGGACGTATTTGTTTGCCTGGCTTCTGGAGCGTTTTAAAAAACCAGTTTTCCTGAAAATCGGCATCCTGGGCGTACTCGGTTCGTTGATTGTCTTCAAATACCTCGGACTGCTTACCGGAACACTGAGTCAACTAACTCAATTCGTGTCCAGCCTTCCCGATTTTAAAATTGAGAATCTGCTTCTGCCGTTGGGTATTTCCTATCTGACCTTCAAACACATCAGCTATCTTGCTGATCTCAACTGGAAGATCACCAAACGCGGTACGTTTTTCGAGCTTCTCAGCTATAGTTCGCTGTTCACTATCTTCGTTGCGGGGCCTATCGAGAGGTTCTCACGGTTTCAACCACAGATGCAGGAGAACCACCAGAGCTGGCAGAACGTTTGGTACGGTTTCCAGCGAATCGTGTACGGTTTGTTCAAGAAACTGGTTATTGCCGACTGGATTGGCTATTTCATTCAACCCTGGTGGGACAGCGCGTCAATCTGGCTGCGAATCGTCGCTTTGTTGGGGTATTCCATTCAGATATATGCTGACTTCGCGGGTTATTCAGATATCGCGATCGGTTCTTCACGGATTATGGGCTTGAAGATCATGGAGAACTTCAATAATCCCTATTTCCGTACCAACATGAGTCGCTTTTGGGCTACCTGGCACATATCGTTGTCGGAGTGGATTCGGGATTACCTTTTCTTCCCGCTGAGCCGTGTGAGCCGGAAAAAGTTCTGGTCTCTGGTATGCGTGCCGATCATCACGATGGCTGCATGCGGTTTGTGGCATGGCGCAGCATGGAACTTCATGTATTGGGGAATCTGGCACGGCGTGGGTATCGCTGTGTATCAGCTTTGGGTGAATTACAAGCGCCAGCGTAAGATCAAGACACCCAAAGCGATGAGCTATCAGATCCTGATGGGGCTGGTTACATTCACGTTTGTTACAATTGGCTGGATGTGGTTCAGATGAGAAAAATGGTTCTTTTTCTACTGGGTATCATTACCGCGTTGATTACAGTGGAACTTATTCTTCGCTTCATTGTGTTATATCCGCCACAGCCAGTTAGGAAGCCGATTTACTTTTTCCCAAAGGGGCATTCCTACCACAAAGTATACATGTATGAGCCGAACTCGAAGTATCTCAATATCGAAGCAGGTTACAAGCGTTTCTGGCGTAACAATGTTGGCATTCATGGTCCGGAAGTAAACTTAGCTGATAATACAAAGCTGGTTTTTCTTGCCGGATCGTCATATATTGAGGCGTATCAGGTTCCGATCAGGAAAACGGCTGCTGCGGTATTCAATCGTAAACTCCAGGAATATAATCCCCAGTATTCTGTATTCAATCTTGGAGCATCCGGACATGATCCTTATATGGCATACTTTCGTGTTAAACTCTTCACTCAAAAGTACCGTAAGCCTGATAAAGTTGTGCTTGCCCTAGAGCATTTACGTACTAAATGGCTCTCTCGTCACGAACAGCCTTTGTCGTTTGATCTACCGGATCACTTTGGCGAGAATTTTCCCTTCTCAAAAGCTCGACTGATAGTTGAAGCGATTTGTAGCCGATCGAGTCTTGCTTCTCTTTGTTATAATTACGCAAAACGTTTCAAAGGCAACGTTGTCGATGATAATACAGATAATGTAGGGAGCGAGGATGATTCTGAACAAGTATCCGTGCTACCTGAAGGTTTAAAGGCTACATTATTACAATTCCAGAAGGATTATGGGCATGATTTCATGCTTGTATTCTTTAGTCAGAATGAGCTTGAAAATAAATTACTACGCGATTTTTGTAATACTGAAGGAATCCTCTTCTTCAATTCTGCTGAGATTTCAGGATCAGAAAATCGATTGAAGGGTGTAGGACATCTGAACGAAAGTGGTAATTATAAATTAGGAGAATTCATTTATGAATCGTTTATTCAAGCGTATCCGAAGCAGTAAAAATCTCTGGCTCTATCTTAGGGTGACGTATATATTTACACTACTATTCTCGGCGATCGCGGCGAAAGCGTTGATTACCGTCATGGCTGTGGAATCGAACCCTTTCTTCTACGCCAACTTCTAAGCCTATGCAAATAGAAAAGGCAGGTTGCTACACCTGCCCTGCAAAAGTTGATCTTCTGTTTCCACTACTTCAATAGCAGCATCCTTCTTGTGATAACCTGCTTTCCAGCTTCGAGGCGATAGAGATACACACCGCTCGAGACAGGTTTGCCGCTGTTATCCTGACCATTCCAAACCGCATTGTGCTGTCCAGCATCCATCGGTTGATCGATGAGTGTCTTCACCAATTGGCCGCGAACGTTGTACACGCTGAGTTTTGTCTGCGCGTGGTTCGGGATATCGAATTGAATCGTTGTCTCGGGGTTGAACGGATTGGGGTAATTATCCAGTTCGAGTGCTGTTACTTCTGGAGCGTCGCTTACCGGTGTAAGCAGCGCTACATCGATAGCCATATACTTGAGCATGCCGCCATCATTTGCACCAAACCCCTGAATGAAGCTGCCAAAGCTGTTATCGTCCAGGAAGAAGAGGTGAATGCGCCAGAACCCCCCACCAACATATTCGATGTAATCCGCGGGATAGACATAAACCGGCGTCATGCCTTCGAGTTCGGGAACCTCCAGCGCGTTGAGCCGGATCGGTTCGTACCAGTCATTGTCCATGAACTTGATCGAGATCATGATTTCGGGGGCAGTTGCCCAATCTGCGTATTCTTCATCCGCAGCGTCATTGTACAGCAGACTCTTGAGTCCATCGTGCCAAACGGCAGCATAGAGATCGTCTTCCACATTCGAACAGAACTTGAAAGTGTTCTCATGGAAGGCTGTATCCCAGTCGTAAAACCAGATGGGCCAGCCAGGATTGTAAGTTACGTTTCCATCGTCGGAAAATTCATCCACATTCCCGTCCTGATCCTCGTCCCATGGAAGATAGGGATAGGTGGCTTCTTCGGATGTGCTCTGAGGATAGAGGTCTTTGAAATCCCATGTTTCATATTCCGGATTGAACGCGATGTCTTTCACATAGCTGAAATACTGCCACAGCATATGTTCTTCGTCCGCGTTCTGGTATCCAAGCACCATGTTGCCGATAAAGTGGAGGGTTCCCTCGGCATCGAACATCGCCTGCGGGTGGCTGCTGTTGACCAGATCGAAATAGATATCAGCTCCGTCGGAAGCGAAGAATTCCGTGCCGTCTTCATTCTCCGGATTATCGACATAGTAGGCGAGCTCATGCTCGAAAATCTGCCATTCGCCTTCGCCGTAATTATCGTTGTATATCACCAGCATTTCGGAGCCGGCTCCTTCGATATCATTCGCATTCAGGTAGCCGATCATACCGATTTTCCCATCTTCGGTTATCGCGATACCCTTCTGATAGCGTCCCCATACGGGTCCGGCGTTGTATTCATCCAGCATCTCGATGGTCGTGTAATTCCATTCCATGCTGTGGATGTTACCGACTTCGATATCTGTCGTTATGTAATCTACCCAGGCGATGAGCACGTTTTCGGATGGGTCTGTACTATGGGTGGTGTTGTTCGATGAGAAAACGAACATACGGCGCTTTCCGTCGGTGTCGTACGTTGGTGATTTCATGACAAAAGTGTATGGCCAGCCGAAGAGGTCGTCCGAGAACGGTGTCTGGATTCCAGCAATGGCAGCGTTATCGACGACAGTGTAAGGTGTGGAGATGAGTCCCGGCGTTTGCAGCAGATGCCATACATCATACCCGCCATCCACAGTCATGGATGGTTGTCCGAAATCGACATGGTAAGAAAAAACTGGATCTTGCGTATCGAAATCAAGGTCGATCGAACCGTATCCTTCCGAAGCGTCGGCCGAAGATACGTAGTTAACACTGTTGAGGCTTCCGTCCGGGTTGATATAGGCGATGTATTGCCTTCTGGTTGCGCTGGCAGTCTCACGAGCGTGGAACGTCAGGTATAGGCCACCATCTTCCATCCGTTGAAACTGGATCGGATTGGCGATGTAACTACCCGGCATGTAGTCGTAGTATGTTGTCTGAACATCAACCGGTGGTACTGAGACAACATAAGAGGGTGCGTCACGATGTCTTGTTTGCGTTTTGAAGCTCAGTTGCGATTCAGCTTTGAAAACGCCTTCAGGCGTCATCTCGCCAGCAAACGCCGCGGTGAGGCATAATAGCGTAAAAATGGTCATCAAATATTTCATAGTTACCTCCTTTAATTCAAGTGATGTGTACTCGTCCTGAGGTCGAGCGTTACAGGCAAGATAAATTCCCACGCAGGGTGCAACGATATTATTGCTTCGGCAAAATTTTTACAGGCACCTCTTCAGGAGGAATCACTGTGGAAGCGTTTCCATCACGTTCGGCACGATAATGCGGAGACATGATCTCCACATTGGCTGCATTGAAACTATCTTGGATATTCTGATGCAGATTGGAGTAGGTCAATGCCATCTTGTCCGGTGATGTGGTATATGCATTCAGTTCGTAACTGATGTAGAAGTCGTCCAGGCTTTTTTGGAGCACGAACGGCTTCTTCTTTTTCGACACGCCGATGGTCTTCTCGGCAGCGGAGATCAGCAGTTCATGTACCTGTCGCCAGGGGACGTCGTAGCCGATGGTGACGGTGGTGTAGAGTATCAGCCCAAATTCGCTATTCAGCGAAGAGTAGTTCTGCACTTGATTGGTCAGGATCGTCGAATTCGGGATGGAGATCTCTTCATTTTTGGGAGTTCTGAGGCGAGTGGTCAGCAGATTTTTCTCAGTAACCACGCCCAAAGTATTGGCTATTTTTACCCAGTCGCCCACAACATATGGTCGCATGTAGGTTATAACCAGTCCGGCAACCATGTTGGTGATGGCTGTGGATGATCCCAGCGAGAAAAGGATACCCAGAAAGATAGAGACACCCTTGAACGCCGGTGAATTGGAGCCGGGTAGGTATGGGAATACCACCACGATAACGAAAGCCATGCCCAGGAACCTTACGATCAGGTAGGTTTGCCGTGACCAGTCAGGGTAGAATCCGGGTATCTTCAAGTTTCCGATCTCGACCTCTTTTGCGAGGAACTTCAACAACCGCATCATATAGTGGAATACTGCAATGATGACCAGGATGAAGAAGAGATTTGGGATGAAATGGATGAACGAACTCCATATCATCTTGAGCGGTGTCAGGATGAATGAATACAGTTTGTCGGTAATGGGCTTGGTACCTGGAATGGTGGCGATCAGCGTAGTGAGGAATGTATAACTGATCACAAAATAGACCACGATGCTGATCAGCTTCACCGTATAGATAAGCAGCATTCGCATTCGCTCAGCCGAGAGGATCTCGATATTTTTCAGCCGGATGCTGCGGATAATCCGGTTATTTTCGCGCGCCAGCCATTTACGGATCTTTTTGAAGAAAAAGCGTAAGAATTTGATGATATACCAATATACGCCGACGAGGAGAACCGATAACGCCAGCGTGATAAGAATGTCTTTAATAATGTTGAAAATGCGCGAATGTCCGAGGTATTCCTGATTCTTGCGAGTCAGGATGGAGATAAGGGTATCTGCCAGTGATTGACGGTCGAGCCCGTGCTTTTGTGCGTCGGTGGGTGTGATGGATAGCAGGAGCCTTGTGCTGTCGGCAATATAGAATCTACCACCCTTTTCGATCGAATGCAGGTTGATGAACGGTTTCTTTCTCCAGCGGACCTCTTTGTTCAGCTTCTTGTCAAGCTGATCGATTCGCTCTTCCACCTGGAATGATCCTTCCGAACCATAGAGCCAGAAGAGGGTATCTTTCTTCGCGATGAATGCGCTGCTGTCCGGCTGGATCACAAGAATAGGTTGGGGTACGACCACCGTTGAATCAACCGACTGTACTGCCACAAGGACGGGTATGGATACTAAAACAAGGAACAAAGCAAATATAATTTTCATTCCCGAGTACCTCCACGCCATACGATAATCGGTCTTTGTAAAACGTAAAGAAAATTTTTGGATGAAGCTGTATCTCTATCCCCGAGTTGCCGAGTAAGTATACATATTATTCTATGAGAAAAAAGAAAACCGCCCGGAGACGAATCCCAGGGCGGTATTGAATCTATTCGAGATGATCGACGCTACGAGCGCTTGACCACTTTCGTTTCAATGAGTTTTTCCAGAATCTGCTGCGTGCATTCCTCGACGCTGTAATGTTCGGTGTCGAGTACGAACTCAGGATTCAGCGGTTCTTCGTAAGGTGCGGAGATACCGGTAAATTCCTTGATGATACCTTGGCGCGCTTTCTTGTAAAGTCCCTTCGGATCACGATGTTCGCAGACCGGTACCGGTGCGTTTACGTAAACCTCGAAGAAATCGCCGCGTTCCATCATATAGCGCGCTTCGTCACGACCCTGACGATAGGGCGAGATGAAAGCGGTAATCACAATGGTACCTGCGTCGGCAAAGAGCTTGGCTACCTCGCCGATGCGGCGGATATTCTCGTCACGATCCTCGGGTGAGAAGCCGAGGTTGCGGTTGAGTCCGTGGCGTACGTTATCGCCGTCAAGGACGTAGGTATGACAACCCATCTCGAAGAGGACCGATTGCAGGTTCATGGCGATGGTCGATTTCCCGGAACCGGAAAGCCCTGTCAGCCAGATAACGACACCCTTGTGGTTGTTGCGCTTCTCGCGATCGACCTTCGAAATACCGCTCGTGTGCCAGGTGATGTTGGTGGACTTGATCTCCTTCTTCTCTTCGCGCGCTCGCTGCTGATAGAAGTCGGTAAGGATGTCCGCGACCGGCTTGTGCATGACGCGCGTATCGATCGGCTCCTGATTCTGAAGCTTCTGGCGCAACACCTTTCCGGCAATGGATATGGTGTGATAACCCTTGTCCTTATTGTCTTCGATGAGCGCGACTTTTCCCAGTTCCTCAAAATAAGCCGCAAATCCCACCTTAACTGGCTGGATCTGTAGCTCACCGTTGGGATTGTCGAATTTATCGTGTGCATCGAAGTCACCCCAGGCAGGAGTGCCGTCGTCAAACGGTGCGTCGGCATGCTTCCGACCGATTATAATGTCGGTAAATCCGTAGTTCTGACGGTAGATGGCGTGCATGATCGCTTCTTTCGGACCTGCATAGAACATTTTAACATCCAGCCCGATAAGCACAAGCTGATCGGCGAGTGTATAGCCCATATCTTTCCAGAGCTGTTCGTCCATGTCGCCTTCACCAAGAGCACGGTTCTTGAGCAATGCTTCGTAGGTCTCCATGCGGATGTCGGCGGGGACGTCATCCTGCTTGGTTGCGCCTACAAGTGGATTGAGAATCGCTCCAGTGAAATGGCCTTCGCGAGTCAGTTTCTCCATCGCCCAGACGATCGCGTATTCGTGAGCGCGATGCAGTGCGTTGCGGGTCTGGAAAGCGACGGTTCGTTCCCACGCGCGTTCCTTGAAGAGCGACCGGGTCTGGATCGGCGAGAGCATGTATTTGTCGTAGGGTTTTTGCTGTAACTGAGGCAGCGCCCAGATCTTTCCGCCCAGAAGGTAATCGCGCGGATCATCATTGACGATGCGCGGACCGGGGTGATCCTTGCGGTCGGTGCCGTAAACCTTGAGATTGTAGAAATCTTTATCGAACGGGTAGATGTCCTCAACCTGGAGCAGTCCGGCGACAACGCCCTGCTCGGTCTTCACCACGATCTTGTGACCGATCGTGTACTGATCCGCATCCGCTTTATAAACCGGAAACGCCACCGGGATCGTCCATGCGTATTTCTTGCCGTTGCGCTCAATGACTTCTTCTTCCAGGACACGGTTGAATTCGGTTTTACACATCGGGCCTTCCAGCGGCGAGAGTGCGCCGTCGGCGATCCGGTAAAACATCGAAAGGTCCGCGTCACTGATTGTATACGATTTGAGTTTTGAAGCTTGCGCCAGAATCGAATCCCTTTCGAATTCCGGCATCATTCTGTCGATTAAACCCATGCCTCCATGCGGGGGTAATACTGTAGTTTTCAAGGTTTACTCCTTTATTCGATTATTGATCAAAAATTCATGTGACACGCTTTTATCGTTCGATACAAGAAAATGTTGAGGAAAAAACTCCTGTCAACCCACTTCTGCACAAAGAAAGTGATTCTATCTTTTTCTGTATCGAAAATTGGGTCAGGTTTTCTACTATAAAAGTGTTGCAGCGTATGATGATCATTTCGACCTCGTATACATGTTCAACAAGCTTAGCAGCTGCGATGAATTGAAATAAACCGATGTCGGACAGAGAGATTCGTTGGCATGTGTGATTAAATGCTTGACACAAAAGCGGCTGTAATTTTTTTCAAGCTCATCACAGCAATGTGTATAAAGTGAACCGGAATGTAGATTTTTAAGGAGAATAAAAACATGAAAAGAACATATCAGCCGCACAACACGCGTCGGAAACGCGTACACGGTTTTCGCGCCCGCATGGCAACCAAGGGCGGACGCAAGGTCCTTGCAGCTCGCAGACTCAAGGGACGTAAAAGACTTACTGTCTGATGTTTGAATGTATGGAGTGATTCGGAAACGGAACGAATTTGACGAGGTTTATTCCGACCATCGGCGGTTTCCCGGAAGACGGTTCACTTTTCTTGTTTATAAAGGGACCGCGCCGCACCTCTTTGTAGGTATCGTTGCAGGTAAAAAGGTCGGTAAGGCAGTAAAGCGAAACAAGGTAAAACGGCGGATCAGGGCGTTTATACGAGAGCATGGGCAGTTATGGACATTGCCCGTAAAGGTTCTCATCATCGCGCGCATAGGCGCAGCGGAAGCAGATTGGAACGAGCTGTCGTTCGAACTGGACGGATTTTTTTCACGCCTGGGATCCAGACTCGCCGGAGAGAGTTTGTAACATGAGGATATTCAATCGGCTCGCGATGTTCGCGATAACCGTATATAAAAAGGCAATATCCCCGTTTCTTCCTCCCTCGTGTCGCTTTACGCCCACCTGCAGCGTTTATGCATATCAAGCATTCCAGAAATACCCGTTTCACAAAGCGTTACTCCTGTCAGTCAAGAGGATACTCAAGTGCCATCCGTTTCACCCCGGAGGACACGACCCCCTACTATGACCTGGAGGTATTTTGGATAAGCGAACCATCATCGCTATCGTACTGATTTTCATCGTCTATTGGTTGTTCAACCAATTTATCTGGGCTCCTAAAAACAATCAGAATCAAGCCGCCACTGAAAACGTTCAGCAAGCCGAAGCTACAGCCGAAACCGTCTCGCCCGATTCGATTTCTATCCCAGGGAAACCTGCCGGAGCTCTTGCGATGGATACTTCCGTCGAAGCAGAGTTGGTTACTTTGGAAAACGACAAGCTTGCGCTAACTTTTTCAACCCTGGGCGCATGCATCACAAAAGCCGTCGTGAAAGACTATCCATCGATGGACCGGACAAAGTTCGTACAGCTGATTCCCGAAGAGCAGCGCACGCTCTGCTTCGAGAACATCCCCATCGAAACCAGTGCAGGCGATATCGATATCGCCAACATGATCTACCAGGTTGAAACCACCGACAATGGTATCACATTCTTCCTCGCGGACGATGACGGCAACAGACTGGTAGAAAAAGTTTTCCGGCTGAGCGCCGATTACCGGCTCGAAGTCGATTTCAACGTTAATATCGGACAGGATATCGAGCACTATAATCTTGCGTTCGAATCCGGACTACGCGATACCGAAGCGTATCTCAAGCACAAGAAGAACGACTACAAAATCGTCACGATGATCGACAACAGCATCGAAAGCATCATGCTCTCGAAGCTGATGAAGGAACCGCGTGAACTCAATGGCAATATCGATTGGGCCGGTGTTCGCACCAAGTACTTCGGCATCGCGGTGATTCCGGACAATCTTTTGCACGTTAACCAGCTCTATGCTACCGATCGCGGCGAAAGCCCGGGCATGTCGCTCCATGTGGATAACTCGGATCACCCATGGGAGATTCGGCACCACTACTCGGTCTTTGTCGGGCCGCTTATCGCCAGCATGTTGGAAGATGAATTCGGCATGGGCATGGAAAACCTGGCCGAGATCGGCTGGAAGTGGCTGCAATTTTTGAGCAAGTTCTTTTTGTGGTTCCTGGAAATGCTGCATAAGTTCATTCCGAACTACGGTATCGACATTATCATCTTCGCGATCGTGATTAAGATCGTGGTCTATCCGCTGACTCACAAAACGCTTGAATCCGGGCAGAAAATGCAGAAGATTCAGCCGAAAGTCAAAGAGATCCAGCAGAAGTATAAAGGCGATCCGCGTACGATGAACGCTGAAGTCCAGAAGCTCTACAAGGAGCATGGGGTCAGTCCACTCGGCGGCTGCCTTCCCACGCTTCTTCAGATGCCGATTCTCTTCGCGCTCTATCCGGCTTTGCGCTATTCGATCGAGCTTCGTCAGGCGAATTTCTTCTTCTGGCTGAACGACCTTTCGGCACCGGATCCGTACTACGTGCTGCCCATCCTGATGGGTGTGTTCATGTTTGTACAGCAGAAGATGATGAGTCCGCAAACGCAGAGCTCCGATAGCATGGATGACCAGCAAAAAGCCGCCGCACAGACACAGAAAATGATGCTTTATGTCATGCCTGTGATGATGGTGTGGATCTTTGCCGGACTTTCATCCGGTCTTGTACTCTACTGGACGATCTTCAACATCCTGTCCATCGGCCAGATGTACATCATGGGCAAGCGCAAGAAAGCTGCTGCTCAAAACTGATCAACAATTCTTACCCATACGAGGCGAAATTCACTTGAATGTTTTTTGCCTCCTATGGGTGAGAGCAGTTACTGAAACAGTAATTTTTTAATCGAGGTTTTTTACAATGAAGATAATCAAACGAGAGGGAAAATCTGAATTTGAAGTCGTGACAGGCTTCATGAAAGAGTTCAACCTGAAACGGAACCAGTTTAACTACGAAATCGTCGATAAAGGTTCCAACGGCTTCTTCAATCTTTTCGGCGCAAAGCCGGTTGTTATCAATTTCATGCTTCAGCAGGGCGACGACGAAGGAATCAAGTCGTTCATCGAAGAGCTTCTCAATCAGATGGGTGTCGATTTTGAGAAAGTCACATCCGAGAAAAAGAACGACACCGTGATTATCGATCTGGTAGGCGTTAAAGAGAAGGGATTCGTCATCGGCAAAGATGGCAAACTGCTGAACAGTATCCAGCATCTGGCAAACCGTATGCTGCTCAATAAGGGCATCGAGGATATTCAGGTTGTAGTGGATTGCGAGGGTTATCGCAAAAATCACGAGAAGCAGATTCTCGGCAAAGCGCGCAATGTAGCCGAAAAGGTGAAACAGCGCAATAAAAGCTTTACATTCGACCCTATGCGTGCTACAGATCGGAAGATCATCCACCGTTATATCGAAAAGGACAAGACTCTTCGCACCATGACAGTTGGAAAAGGCGACAAAAAACGCGTCGTTGTCATGCCCGACTCCGAAGAGAAGCTGGCTGCATCAAATAACAACAACGTCGCTCCGAGAGACGCTGAAAAAGACGGAGGAAGACCCAATGCCAAGCCGCGCAGAAGAAGACGGCCACGCCGCCCCAACAACGGTGAAAACAACAATAGCGGCGGAACCCGCACCAATAACCGAAACAACAACAATCGGGAAGATAAAGAGTAGGACGCTCTCCGGCGGACATTTCTGGTCGGACGGTGGCGCAGCGATGGGAATTTTCCCGCGCGCCATATGGGAAAGAAGCGTATTTACCGACGAAAAGCACCGCATTCAAATGGATTTCAGCCTGGTGCTGCTCGAAACCGGTGATAAGGTTTTCCTCATCGATACCGGACTGGGCAATCGCATCAGCGATAAAGAGAAAAAGATCTACCGTGCATCCGAGTTCACTCTGGTCGAGAACCTCGAACGAGTCGGCTACAAGCGAGAGGACATCGACGGCGTGATCCTGACCCATTTACACTTTGACCACGCGGGAGGCGTTGTTAGTGATTTTGGCAGTGGCGATGAGCTGACTTTTCCCAATGCCATTCACTACATCCAGGAGATCGAGTGGAGTACCGCACGTCACCCGGACGAACTCAACGAATCCGCCTATCAGTTCGACCATCAGCTCAGCCTGCTTGAAGCAAGCGAGATGTTTCGACTGGTCAACGGCGATGTGAACCTCACTCCGGAGATCAGGCTGATCCTGGCTGGTGGTCACTCCAACGGATTCCAGGTTGTCCGTATCGAGAGCGAAGGTGAGCTTGCCTATTACGGCGGCGACATCTTCCCGCATAAAGAACATCTGCGGCCATCGGTCACCTCCGCTTACGAAGTTGACCGGACAAGGTCGTACCGCTATAAACGCATGATCCTCGATGAACTGCGCCCAGTGAACGGACTGCTTTTTCTTGGGCACGACATGGAAATGAAATCCGTGCGCATCGACGATCAATTTCCATGGTGAGGTAACAATGAGCGAAGAAACAAAATCCAATTTCATTCGAAATATCATAGACCACGATCTGGAAACCGGCAAGAACGGTGATCGCGTTGCGACCCGTTTCCCGCCGGAGCCGAATGGCTATATCCACATCGGCCACGCAAAATCGATCTGCCTCAATTTCGGCATTGCCCGTGATTACAAAGGCACTTGCAACCTCCGTTTCGACGACACCAACCCGACTAAAGAAGATGTCGAGTACGTTGATTCGATTATGGAAGATATCCACTGGCTGGGATTCGACTGGGAAGACCGCCTTTATTTCGCGTCCGACTACTTCGACGCACTCTACGAATACGCCGTGCAGCTCATCAAAGATGGTAAGGCTTTCGTGGATGAACTCACGCCTGATCAAATCAGGGAACTCCGCGGCACGCTCACGGAACCCGGCAAGGAAAGCCCCTTCCGAAACCGCCCTATCGAGGAAAGCCTTGCGCTCTTCCAGGAGATGAAAGACGGTAAGCACGAAGAAGGAACCCTTACCCTGCGCGCCAAGATCGATATGGCTTCGCCTAATCTGAACATGCGCGATCCAGTCGTCTATCGCATCCGCAAGGCACATCATCACCGCACGGGTGACAAATGGTGCATCTATCCGATGTATGACTATACACACTGCATGTCGGACGCCCTGGAGAAGATCACTCACTCACTTTGCACACTCGAGTTCGAAGATCACAGGCCGCTGTACGACTGGTTCCTGGATCAGCTTCCGGTGCCAAGTCACCCGCAGCAGATTGAATTCGCAAGACTCAATATCAACTACACCATCATGAGCAAGCGTAAGCTTCTCGCGCTGGTTACGGAAAAGATTGTGAATGGATGGGATGATCCTCGCATGCCTACGATTGCGGGATTACGTCGTCGTGGTTTTACTTCCGAATCGATCCGCGAATTCAGCGATCGAATCGGTATGGCCAAGAGTAATAGCACTGCTGATATCAGCCTGCTTTTCTTCTGTCTTCGCGAAGATCTCAACAAGCGTGCCGCTCGCGTGATGGCCGTGATCGATCCGGTCAAGGTGATCGTCACTAACTACCCGGAAGATCAGGAAGAGTGGTTTGACGCGGAGAACAATCCCGAGGACGAGAATGCCGGCACACGGAAGATTCCGTTCAGCCGTGAGCTCTACATCGAGAGGGAAGATTTCATGATCGATCCGCCCAAGAAATTCTTCCGCCTTTCACCCGGTGCCGAGATTCGTCTCAAACACGCCTACTACGTCACCTGTACAGGCTACGAGACGGATGAAGACGGCAACATCACCGAAATCCACTGCACTTACGATCCCAATTCACGCGGTGGATGGACCGAAGACGGACGCAAGGTCAAGGGCACCTCGCACTGGGTCTCTGCAAAGCATGCGGAAGACATCGAAGTACGGCTCTACGACCACCTCTTCACGGTGGAAAACCCCGCCGAATACAGCGACTTCCACGAGATACTCAATCCCGAGTCGTTGGTCACTATCACGGCCAAGGGCGAGCCGTCCCTGAAGGAAGCCAAACCCGGGACGCATTTCCAGTTCCTCAGACAAGGCTACTTCTATGTCGATCCCGATACCACCGACGAGCACGTTGTCATCAACCGTACCGTGCCGCTTCGCGACAGCTTCGCGAAGATCATGAAGTCGACGAAGTAATAAACTAAAGCTTCACATACAACGACGGATCCCAAATCGGGATCCGTTTTTTTTATTGAGTAGAGATTTATGCGTTCCATGGGGGAATGCAGACCGTTGAAGATTCCAGGTTTTGTTCCAAACCTACAAGACATCTGAGTACCTGGAATGGGCTGTAGGGGCAGGTCACTGTGCCTGCCCTTCTCTTATGGAACGCGGACGTCTGTGAATTTGCATGCAAATTCGAATCCCTCATCCTCGTCTGCATGTTCTTCGTAGGTTTTGCAATATCAACAATTCATTTTGAAAAAAAATGTTTTTTCTGAATTTTTTTTCTCAGAGCTTTATAATAGCATGACATGGCGTTAAGCCAAATAATAAATAGGAGAGGATATGAAATCATTATAGGAAATCATTTCTTTGGTTCTTTATCCCATTTGTGCAAGATATTTGCCAATAATTCCAGAATATGAAGCAATATACTGTATTGTTCTGGATTGTTGTATGAATATTAGCATTATGATTAATAAAGAGAAGTAAAACACTACCCTTCTCGCAGTATGCGAGGAGGGTAAATTTACATGTTCATTAGTTCGAAACAGGGAGTAGGGATGCGGACGAGGACGTCCGCGTTCCATGGGGCGAAATGCCGAGCTGGAGCTCCGCGTACCCAGGGGGGGATCAATCCTCGAAGAAGGGATTCAGCTTATCGACTTCTTCGCGTTGGAGGATTTCATACACCTCTTCCGGTGTGCGCGCGTGCACGATCAATTCCTTGATGTGAGAGTGATGTCCGAAAATTTTGGCGACATTCGCGAGTACCTGTAAGTGCAATTCGTAGCGATCCTTCGGTGTCGCGATGAGGATGATGATTTTGACCGGCTGGTCGTCCATGGAATTGAACTCGATCCCTTCCTTACATATACCGATCACGCCGCGAATAGCCGGACCGCCTTCTACGATAACATGCGGGATGGCGATGTTGTTGCCGATACCGGTGGTGATTTCTTTCTCACGTGCGATTACACCCTGTTTGAGTTCTTCGAGGCTTAGTTCCTTGATATTGTGCACCTTATGCATGAATTCCGACATGCTTTCGAGCGCTTCCCATTTATCCTTGGCATTGATATTTAGCCGAATGTACTCTTCCTGCAGGAAGTCGAGCAGGCGTAAACGATTTTTCTGCGATTCACCTGCTTTCGAGATGGTCATGCCGGTCAGGATAGGGCCGATGATCTCGAAGAAAATGACCGCGCTCAGAACGATCGCTGCCAGGGTGGAGGCGTGCTCGTGGAAGATGGGCGTATCGGTGATAATGAGCATGAGACCGATCGCGACTCCTGCCAGAGGATAGAGCGCCAGGCCGATCCACTTGCGAACGGTAATCGTGCTGTCGGCGAATTGCGTACCCAGCGTGGGGCCGATGAATTTGCCGATAAAACGCGCGATGATCAGCACTGCGCCAGCCAGTCCAGCAACCTTCAGTGCGTGAAAATCGAGGTGTGTACCTGCCAGCACGAAGAAAGTGGCGAAGATGATCTCCTCGAGATCGTGGAACGCGGAGAAGAAGTCGTCACGGTAGCGCGAGAAGTTGGTGATGATCATACCCAGGATGAGACTGGTAAGAAGTCCCGAAAAATGCAGCGTCTGGGAAATACCGACCGAGAGTACCAGCGCGAAAAGCACCATCGCCGGGAAGGAGAAGAGCACCTTCTTGCGTTTTTCGGTGAGATAGATCAGCGCGAAGCCGACCGTGCCGCCAGTAATAAACGACTCGGAGAGGTACAATAGCGGTCTGAACATAGTCTGGACGAGCGATACGTCGCCCGGTTTCAACCGTCCCACCGCGTAGTAGTAAAGCGTGTAGAATAAGAGGATTACGATAACATTGTTGAACGCTACAACCGCGAGGATTGTCTTGGTGAACATTCCCTTGGCCTTGCGTTCCTTGACCACGTGCAGCACCGATCCGGGAGCTGTTGCGCAGGCGATAGCGCTGAGGAGCAGGCATTCTTCGACGGAAAGCCCAGAGAACTGGTATAGTCCGAGAAACACAATCGGTGCCGTGACCAGCACGTCCATGAAGGTGATCCAGGTGATACGCTTTCCTGCGTTGTGCAACTTACGGAAATCAAGGTGGCTACCGATGGTCAAGCCGATCAGTCCCAGCACGAAATGGGTGATGGGGGAGAATGCCTCATATGCCGATTCGGTGAAGATATTCAATACGTAGGGCCCAAGCAGGACGCCGCCGATAATACATCCGGTGACGGTGGGCAATTTGAACTTCTTGGCCAGATTTCCGATCAGGATCCCGGTGAGAATCAGGATTGAGAGCACCAGCAGCGCGTTAGCGTTGATGATGAGCGATGTATCGTGATGCACCCAGGAAAGCAGGTGATTCATATCTGGTGTCCTTTGAGCGTCCAGCCGACGGCGTCGTCGACCTTGACGTTTACGAAAGTACCGATCTGGGATGGATCGCCTTCAAACACGACGATCTTGAAGTCGCGCGTTTTACCGGAGATCTCTTTCTCGGAGAGCTTGCTGACCTTCTCGACATAGACTTCGACCTCTCTGCCGATCTGCTCACGATATTTCTTTGTGGTGATCTCGGCTTGCAGGTCGTTCATCCGTTTAAGACGGTCGAGCCGCACTTCTTCGTCGATCTGGTCTGTCATCTCGGCAGCGGGAGTTCCTTCGCGAGGTGAATATTTGAACATGAAGGCGAAGTCGAATTCGATCTCGCGCATCAGGTTCAGCGTATCCTGAAAAGCCTCTTCGGTTTCGCCCGGGAAGCCGGTCATGATGTCGGTCGTGATGGCGATCCCCGGAACCTGGCGCCGCAGTTCGTGAATCAGGTTACGGTAATGGTCTGCCGTGTAGCCACGATTCATACGCCTGAGAACCTCGTCGTTACCGGCTTGCAGTGGTAGATGAATATGCTCGCAGACCTTCTCGCAATTGGCGATGGCCTCGATAAGATCTTCGGAGAGATCTTTGGGGTGTGAGGTCACGAAACGCAGCCGTTCGATCTCCTGGACATCGTTCAGACGCCACAGCAGCATGGGGAAGTCAATGCCGCCCCAACTGTAAGAATTGACGTTTTGGCCCAGCAGCGTAATCTCTTTGAAGCCTTCGCGTCCGGCGCGGGTGACTTCGTTGACGATTCCTTGGGTATTGCGGCTCCTTTCGCGTCCACGAACATGCGGTACGATGCAGTAAGAACAGAAATTGTCACATCCACGCATGACGGTTACGAACGCGTTGTTGTGCCCACCGCGGTTTATTTTAAGGTTCTCATAGTTCTCGGTTTTAGCGAATTCGGTACTGTTGCGTATGCCGTAATTACTAGCCATTCTGATCATCATGGGCAACATGCGGTATTGATCAACGCCTACTACGAGGTCGAGACCGGGAATACTCTCGAGTAGTTCGTCACGCTTGCGTTGTGCAACGCAGCCGATGATAACAAAAACGAGCTCGGGGCGCTGCTTTTTCCTCACCAATTCACTGGTGAGTCTACCGATGACACGGTCCTCGGCATGCTGGCGAACCGTGCAAGTATTGAATATGATGACATCGGCTTCGTCGATCGTATCGACTGGCTCCAGTCCCTCCATCGTAAGGATTCCGCTTACAGTCTCGGAATCCGCGACGTTCATCTGACATCCGTAAGTTTCGATAAAGAATTTCAAAATAAGTCCTCAATTTCATTAGATTATCAATCTTTGACAAGACGAGAAACTCGCTGGAAAAGGAATTTGTCAATCAAATCCTGAAATCCTTTGACACATAAACAAGATATGATTATCTCGCGTGAATTCTGAGGGAGACAATATGAAGAAGAACAGACAGGCACCCGAAAAGGATAAACAACCCAGATTAAAAATGAGAATTGCAATCTTCATGATGGCGATCCTGTTTGGTATGTTATTGGCCTACTTTCTTCACCTTTACAATCGAAGTGGAGAAGAACAGGAAACTAAAAAGCACAAGCCAAAGGCGGGAACTTATACTGAGCGAAATCTACCAGAGATCAAGTTCCGTCGCGATGGAACGCTGCGATTCGAAAGTCCGAATGGCGAGTTCCGCTCCGAAATCGAGATCGAAATTGTCGCGACCGAATTCTCCCGGACTCGTGGTCTGATGTTCCGCAAACAGATGCAGGAAAATCGTGGCATGCTGTTCATCTTTTCTTCCGAGATCGAACGCTCGTTCTGGATGAGAAACACCTATATCCCGCTGGATATTATCTATGTGGATACGGCTGGAAACATTGTGCATATCGCTAAAAATACGAAACCCTTGAATGAGGACATGATTCCCAGCGAAGGCCCCTCTCGGTACGTAGTGGAAGTAAATGCCGGTTACACGGATATGTATGGTATCAAACCAGGCGATACGATTACGTGGCAGGAAGATTAGGGGCGTTTACGAGTTACATGTTACAACCTACAAGGGAAGGAATCAAATTCCAAACCTAAGCAGATTTTTTGCTGACGTAGATTTCAGATAACAGCTGCGAGCCGCATCCCGTACAGCTATTGAGACCGCAAGAATCGCATTGGAAATGCGATTTTGCTATCTCACCCTTACGAATCAGCATCTCCAGCATCGGACGGATTGCCGTCGGCTCGGCATGGAAGCGATTGGACAGCGTCCACATATCTGCCTGTCCATGCTCAACGATGTAATTGCGAAGCTCGCGCACCATGATACTACCCTACTTCGATAAGCTTGGCAACCCGTTTCGAGAGGATGAACCGAGAGTTTCCGATTCCCACGACGATGTTGTTGTCGGACGGATCATTCTTGAGCATGATGACAAGTCCACCGTTGTGCAGGCCCATCTCCATGGTCTGACGGTCAGGATTGCGATGAATGCAGACCCGTTCGTTTTCGGCGCATTCATCAAGCGGACGATGCGCAAACCCATTTTTTCGATGGCAATGGCAGTGCTTTCCACCGTGACCTTTTCCGCCCATTCTGCGGAATCGTTTCCCTATACCTCTGAACATTTTATCCTTTCCTTTCCGCGCATTTCCGGCAGAGTCCCTTGATGGTGATAGTGAACTCATCCACCCGGAACATTCGTTTCTCGCACAGTTTTCGCAGTTCTCGCTCCATATTCCCTGACTTCTCTTCGTAGATGCTTCCGCATCGTGTGCAGATCAAATGGAGGTGACTTGGATGACCGTAGATGTGCTCGTAGTAATTCTTCGAGTTACGGCGCATCGACTGCTTAACCAACCCTGTTTCCACCAGAAGCGGGATGGTCCGGTAAACCGTCGCGCGGGAAACAGTGTCGTCCTGCTCCCTGATCTGCTCATAGAGCTGATCAGCGTGGAAGTGATCGTGCGTTTCGAACACCGCCTGCAAGATCGTTTTCCGCGAGCGTGTCATCTTGAGTCCCTTCCGATCAAGGAACTTGGCAAATATCTCGTACTGCTTCTTCATGAGCGCCTCGCTTTTGCAACTGATATTCAGTCTCATTCTCAGCGTGTCAATCTTTTTCTGCGCTCTTTTCTCTTTGCCGATGAGATCACCTCATTCGGCGTTCATTTACCTTAGCATGATAAGATAATCGGGATCGATAGCTTGGCGAAGAATGATTTGATTTATTGGTGTGTGATGATGGTAGGAAAGGCTGTAGGGGCAGGTCTCTGTGCCTGCCCATGCAATAAAAAATCCCCTCTCACGATCATGAGAGGGGATTGGAGAGTAATTATATCAGCGCGATCTTTCGAACGAGCGCTTTTACTTCATCAGCGCGATCTTGCGAATGAGCGTATTTCCACTGGTGTTGAGTTTGTAGAAATAGACACCGCTGGAGACAGGGCTTCCGCTCTGATCGGTACCGTTCCAGACAACCGAATGCTGTCCGGCATCAACGCGGTCGTTTACGAGTGTGGTGACCTTCTGACCGCGGATGTTAAAGACTTCCAATTTAACCTGCGCGTCGATCGGCAGGCTATAGCTGATGGTTGTCTCCGGGTTGAACGGATTCGGGTAGCAGCTGGTCGAGAACTCGGGCATTGTAATTGCGTCGTTATCGTTCTCTGTTGGGTCATATACCAGGATGTCGTCCAGCTTGATGAAGAACATATCGGTTACTTCACAGTGCTCAAACGCGATGTAAACGGTTTCGCCTGTGTATTCCGAGAGATCGACCGTCTTCTGCGACCATGCCGAACTAGCGATTGTTTCTTCCATGAGGAGGACATCGAAATCGTCGATATCGGTTCCGGTTGTAGAGAGCTTCACTTTGTAGTGTTCATTGATCCACTGTTCGTCTTGCGGCGCGACCCAGAATTTCAGTATTGCGTCGGTTTCGAGATCGATAGCACGGGTGATCAGCCAGTTATCTGGGGTAAGCGGACCGACATTGTTGATGTAAGAAGCTGAGCAAACGCAGCGGCTTCCCGAATTCGGTTCGAAACTGGATTCATTCATCACCCAGTTATAGCTGTCGCCATCTGCATCAATGATAATCCAGTCGGAAGGGATATAGTTGGATTCAAAACCTTCGGTCAGATAGATCCCTTGCGGGATGTTTGGAACGACAGTGACAGAATTCGAGCCTTCGGATTGTCCGCTTTCATACATGGCTGTCACGTAATATGTATATTCGACACCGTTGGTAACGTTTGTGTCGATATAGGTGAGTGTCTGAATAACATTCGGGGTAATCACGTTGTTATTGCGATAAACCAGGTAACCAAGGACGTCCTCGCGGTTGTGTGACTGCGGTGTGGAGAACTGTGGATTCGCTGGTCTGAGTGCATGCTTGTGGAGTGAGACTGGGTGTTCCACCATGGGAACTTTTTTCGCTTTCGCGCTGCGATAACCATCTGCGGAAATCCAGAGGTCGATCAGGAAGTCGCCATCTGCGGGATCTTCACTGATGCTATAATTGTTATCGACATCGACAACGTACGAAAGATAGTTGCAGAGGGGATCCATGTCAACAACTGGATAAGCGTCGCTTGCAGAGTTACCAAGTGGTTCGATAAAGATACCGACCATCGACGGGGCGGAAATCTCCTGAAGGTTGATATCTGTTTCCCAATCGTCGTTAACGGTAGTTTCGAGACCTTCGATCACCGTGATAACAGACATATCGTCCCAGTCAATAATATGAAGGTTATACTCGTGCGGTCCCATGATGTCGTAGGATGTGTGGCGGAAATCGAGCTTCTGAAGGGTGGGATTGTCGAAATCGGAAAGGTCGAACACTGTTCCGTATCCGAATCCGAAGTTCTGATAATAAGCGTCGTAGGGATTACCGTCGTGATAAGTGATCTCGATCATGCCGTTTTCGATCGGGCTATCCCAGTTGAGTGTAACCATTTCGTCGCCGGCAACAGCTTCGAGGTTCCGTGGCGGATTTTGCGCCTGTAGCATCATTGCGATGGCCAGCAGCACTGTAATAACAAGCACCTTTTTCATAATTCCTCCTTGTTTATCATGTATATTCTTGAATAATGATTTAATCAGCTTCTTGGTATCAGGTCATCATCCAGGCCCAGTTTTTCCTGCATGATACGAATATTCTTCTGTAAATTCGGAATCACCGGAACTCCCTCTTTCATAACGCGTTGTATGTTCTCGTGTTCCTTCTCTCCTGCGATAAAAATCTTTTCTGCGCCAATCGCAAGCTTTGCTCCTTTGAGCTGACGCATGATTTCACCGGTTGTCCGGCAGAAATCCTCCGGTTCGGTGAAGAAGCTTATATCAATCGCCATGAAGAAATGGCCCAGAGCGTGCGGAACGCGTTTGCCATCTTGATCGAATCCGTGCAGTCCATTCAGAAAGCTACCGTTTTGCAATGACGCGCAGAGGATTTCTACCATTGTTGCCAGGCCGTAGCCCTTGTGACCACCCATCGTTTCACCAATCCCGCCAAGGGGCAGCATCGCGGCATTCTGTTTGATCAGATCAACCAATAGTTTGGGCGTATCCGTGTAGGGGTTACCTTCGGAATCGATAGCCCAACCGGATGGTGTCTCTTTCTCTTCGCGATCCAGCACTTCGATCTTTCCGCGCTGGCTTATGGATGTCGCTGCATCAAAGAGAAACGGGTAGTCCATGTCCGACGGCGCACCGAAGCAGATCGGGTTCGTTCCCAGCATGGGAGTTGTCCCGAATGTTGGTGCGATCGACGGACGCGCGTTCGTGAACGTGATGCCGATCATGCCCTGTTCAACAGCGAGTTTGGCATAATAGCCGGCGATTCCGTAGTGGCTCGAATTTCGCACGGTGACAATTCCGACGCCGTACTGACCGGCCTTCTCGATCGCCTTGTGCATCGCTTTCTTGCCGATAACATGTCCCATGCCATGATTGCCGTCCCACACAGCTGTTGCGCCTTTATCGCGCATAACGTCGATTTTGGTCACGGGATTCAGGATGCCCTCGCGGATGCGGTCGTAATACATCTTCAATCTGCCGATGCCGTGCGATTCGATTCCGTGAAGATCGCTGGTGATCAGCACATCCGCGCAGATTACCGCATCCTCTTCCGGTACACCGAGTTTGACAAACACCTTCTCCATGAAATTTCTAAGACAATCGACCGATAAAAACACTGTATCGCTTTTCATTTTATCCCTTATAACATAGCATTATCGTTTATGTCAAGAAGTCATACGCATCAAAATCGTAAAGATTTTTCCAGCATGATTTGATGCACCTGAGTATTGATATCGTTCTCGAGCCGGTAGGTGTATCCGAGCCTGAATCTCCAAGGGAGGTCGTAACGCACTGTGAAATCGTGCGATAATGTCATCCTGGTGCGCTCGATATCCGTTGTTTTCTCCACCAGAAATTCGTAATCGACAAACAGGTTTCGCGTGAGGTACTTGCCGAGGCGGACTGAAAGATCGTTCAGCAGAATACCACTGAAGCGCGACATATTGCTTTCCTGTTCCACCGGTTCGATCTCGTCCACGTGTGAACCTGCGTATTCGTAGAAGAGGTTGCGGAAGATGCCCGGCCTGATGTAGAAGTAGTCCAGATGCAGATACTTACGGAATGTGTTCTCGACCGGCGAAAGGAACGGATTAATGTAGATGTTCTCAACACCAGCGCCTGCCATATAGAGCGCTTCATCCTGGAAAAGCGCTTCCTGTTGTTGTTGCGTAACCTCGTCGTGGCTGCGTCCGTACTTAAGTTTGGAGAGCATGGACATGACAGTCTGGTCGTTAGGATCATCGCTACGGAGCTGGAACTGGAGGTTCCCGATGATGTTCTTGCGATCCTGATCCTGCGGAATCACATCCAGCGTTATTAGGGTACCGTCGGCGGTCTTGTTATAGAGCGAGGCTTTGATCTTCACGTCATAGTCGCTGAGACCAAGGATTTCGTCGCCTTTCTTATCTAGATACTGGTTAACCACCACTTCGACGTAATCCACCTGGAAGGTCGAGCCGAAGAGGTCCATCGTTCCTCGCTCGGAAGTGAACATCGCCTCTTTCACAAAGATATACTTGTCCCAAAGATATAGTTGGAGATAGCTATCTGGATTCACCTCGAAGTTGCATGGATTCATAACATAGAAACAATTGTCCTTGAAGTGCAGCATCAGGTCCATCGTGATTGGTACGCCAATGCGAACGTATTCCGAGTATCGAGACTTCCTTTTCTTCTCCTTCGAGCGCTTATCGAGGCTTAAACGGTCGTTGATCCAGGAAGTGGTTTCGGTTCCTACGATGTCCAACAGGCTGGTCACATCTTCCGGGTAGATTGCACCGCCGTTGGAGATGTTCAGGTCGCCGATGATGTGGATGTCGTCGAAAGGCCCGGAAATCTTGGCACGATCTTCATTTCGCCCGGTGATAATCGCGTTGCCAAGGGTATTCTCCGGCATATACCAAGGTATGGATGCCCAGATTCCTTCCTGATCTGTATAGGCGTAAAAATATCCCATTTGGAGAGTACCGAGCTTGAATTGGTCTTCAGCTCCGATATTGTCGTTCTCGATGTGAAGCCGTCCGGGGCCTTCCGTGCCGAGACTGAACTCCTCGATATTCAGGATATCGTCTTCGATCCGCATATCGATCTGGATATCGCGGACTTTTGTGTTGAAATAGTCTGGCTTGATCTCGCCGTCTTTGAGCTGGATATTACCTGAACGGATGTTGAACTGCTCATCTTTTAATCCGAGTTCGAGTTTGATCTCGGCCGATGATTGGCCGTGATGCAGAAAGCTGAAACGATCGGAGAGCATTTTGAGGAAGTCGCCACTGAAAGCGACCTTAACCACGCTGGAGTCTTCGAAAGCCTTTTCGCGAAGGAAATTATAGCCAATTGCCCCGGATACATTCATCTCAAAATAGGGTTTTTGGTAAGCATAAAGTGTATCGATACGTAATTGTCCGCTTTCCTGAGAAGCTTCGACATAGATCGAGTCAGCCTGGAAACCGGAAAGATTGATATCTCGCGCTGATACCCACCCTTCAATGTGATCGTCACCCTCCATGAAGCGGCAATTGACTGCTCCCGAAACGGTTCCGCGGTTGTTCGAGTCCATGAAAAGCTTCTTCAAATCCAGGTCGTCTGTGGAAAGGTTGAACAGCACGGATGGCTTTGGTTCAAGATGAACGGATGCCTCTCCGCGTGAAACAAGTTGTCCTACGGATGTTACCATAAATGGTTCGAACTGCACGGATTCTTTCGTTCCGCTAAATCTGAACATTGTCGAAAGTGGACAGACGTTTTCGTAGCGGAAGTCTTCGAGTGTGAGCCAGCCCTTTACGCGGTCGTCAGCGTCCATGTTGTATGCAAAGTCGAAGTCGGTTTCTCCCTCGAACTTCCGGGCATTGTAGTTGTTCATGAAGTATTGCAGGTAATCGGGGATAACAATATCTTTCGCTCTGATGCGGAAGCCAAAGTCGAGCTCCGGTTTACGGGAAAGGTGCAGATCAACAGCAATCTGGTCATTGATGCGACAATCAAGCGTGTGCAGGCTCTGAAGGTCTCCGGCTGCCAGCATGTGAAACTTGATGGGCTCGTAATTATATACACCGCTGCGGGTGCGAACATGCAAATACGTCCGTTCGTGAAGAAGGTCGATCACAGCGTTGGTGATTAGAAAACCATCCAGCATGCCGTATCGTTCTTCATAGATGCGCAGCCTGGAATCGAGCTGTATGTTGTTTCTATCGCCGATGATATGCACATTGCCGTTTACCGCGGGAAGGCTTGAACCGAGTGAGTTCATGAATGGCAGGTATTTCTTGAGATCGAAGCGTGTGAACTGCAAATCTGCGGAGATGCTTTCTTTGGCAAGATCGGCTTCAAGCGCAATTTCCAGATGTTCATTACGTTCGAGGATTCTCACAGAAAGCTGATCGCCGGTCAAATCGATATCCGCCGAAAGGTCGGAGATCTCTATATATTGGTCGTGAACTGCGAAGTCTTCCATGGTTGCCGTAACTACGAGAGGCTTACCTTGGTGATAATCGACAGTCGCAACGATATTTCCTTCCGCTACAAGCCCCGATTCATCCCAGATGAAGCCGGGTGCGTCCACATCGACGTGGAGGCCTTTCTCAAAATTATAAACTCCCTGCGCGGATAGCCGGTTGCGCTCGAACAGGAGTCGGTTCAAATCGAACCGCACACCTTCCATATCCGCTTCAAGATTGCCTTTGATATCACGTACGATATGGCTGCCGTAGCGAAGTGAATCGGATGACACACCTGCAAAAAAGAGGATTTCGCCGGTTTCGTTGGTGAGGTTTCCATCCACCTCGAAGTGTCCGTCAAGCGAATCAACGTAATTCTGAACATTGATTACACTGTGGAAGGTGCCCTCGATGCGACGCTCTGGTTTGAGCGGATTGGTGACAATGACTTGCTGCCGCACGGGGTCGCCGTTGAAGGACATGCGCTGGGTGCGGACCATGATCGAATCGAGCGAGCCTTCGTACGCGATTGAGTCTGCACGCACCTTCTGATCGCGATAGTCAACACGCAGGTCGCGGATTGCGCCATCCAGCCGGAATCCCTGTTTTGTCAGATGAACATGGCTGTCAAAGCGGAAATCGAGGTCGTCGAACATGGGGATGTCCAGTACATCAGGACGATAGTCACTCAGCTTCACGTCCGCGTTGAGGAATTCACCGCGCTGCATAACCAGGCTTCCGGTGAGTCCTGCGAGCGAATCGCCTGCGGTAAAGCCTACGTGACAGAGTTCTTCATTACGAGCGTAAATGCGAATAGCCCGGATCGTGTCTGCTACTGTGATTTCCGGACTGTCGTAACGTAGCGAAACGGTACCGTTTTCGGCGGTCAGGACGTTAAAATAACCGCTGAGATCGGGTAAGTTCTCCAGAATCTCTTCCAGGGATGGAAACTCTTTAGGTGATTTATCTACTGCTGATTCGATCAGTATATCGAACCTTGGATTATAAATGGAAATTTGATCGATAACTCCGGGAATGCTGAATCCGGAGAATAACAGTTTGCGCAGCTTGTAGCGGATGTAGACCTGATCGACGGTCAGTTTCATGTTCTGCTCGCGCCAGTCGATGGTCATTCCACTGATATTGACCTGCTGGTCATCCAGTGTGAAATCGTCGATGGTCACTTCGGCATTTAGAGTTGAAGTGATCCTTCGGGTGATTTTATCTCTCACCAGCAGATCAAGATCGATTACCTTGAAGACGATAAACGCCGCCAGATTGATTAGAAACAGAATCGCCACCACGATGGGTAGCCATTTTTTATATTTCATATGCGTCTATTTAGCGCAGGATTCCGTCATCCAATACATAGTGTTTCTGCATCCGCCCGGCGATGCCGAGGTTATGGGTGACCACAACGAAGGTCTGCCCAATATCTTGGTTCAGGCGGATGATAAGGTTGACGACCTCCTCGCTGTGCCGGGGATCGAGGTTGCCGGTCGGTTCGTCCGCGAAGACGATCGCGGGTCGGTTGATCAGCGCACGGGCTATAGCGATGCGCTGCAATTCGCCACCGCTAAGCTGATTAGGGAAATGCTCCTGTCGCGCACCAATCTCGAGCAGATCAAGTAGCTCAAGCGCCATCTTCTCCGATTCCTTGCGGCTCTTCCCACCGATCAGGGCTGGGATCATCACGTTTTCTTTCGCGGTGAAATCTTCGAGCAAGTAATGGAACTGAAAGACGAACCCGATTGAGCGATTACGAAAGTTCGCGATTCTGCGGTCGTCGGGTTTCATTTCTTTGTTGTGATAGGAGATAACGCCGCTGTCAGGTTGATCAAGGAGTCCGAGAACGTGCAGCAGGGTGCTTTTACCGCAGCCCGATTCACCCGTTATTGCGATCATCTCGCCTTCGGCTACTTCGAGGTTGATATCCCTGAGCACTGTCAGTTTCCCAGCGGTTTCTTGATAACTCTTTTGTATGTTCTTAGCTTTCAATAGCATTGTGTCTCCTATTTCCCATGTGAATTCCGCAGGATTTCACTCACGTTCATCGATTCGATCTTGCGTAGCGGGAACAGTGCTGTAAGTAGTACGATCACCATCGCGACCACAAAAACGATCAGCCACACTTCCCAGCTGAAACTTACGTTCAGCTTTTCGAGAAAATAGACATCGCCCTTGAGCTGATAAAGCGTCTGATGGCTGATAATCTGTCCCAGGACGTATCCGAGCGCTTCGCCACAAAGGACAGCGAGAGCGGTCATGAGCATGGTTCGGCCCATGAAGATGCGCTTGATCATCCCGGAAGTTGCGCCGTATGCTTTCAAAATTCCGATATCGCGTCGTCGTTCCAGGATCGATGTGAGAATTCCGCTTACGACGTTGAAGGATGCGATCATCACCATGAAGCTCATAATGATGAAAAGGATCCACTTTTCCAACGTAATAAGCGTGAATAGGTTACCGTTATAGAATATCCATGATGCGATGCGATAGGATCCGTAGAATTCGGGATCCTCTGAACGGGCGTAGAGATTCAGCTCGTCTTCCCATCGACTTGCCAGGACATCCGCATTATCGATGTATTCAGGCTTTAGTTTGAGTTCGAGCCAGGAAAATTCGTCTGGACTCATGGTGAACTGAGCCGCTGCGTGTGGCTGAGTGATCAGGTAGGTGCTGTCGTACTCGTACATACCCGATTCGTAGATGCCCACGATGACGAACCGCGCGGATTTCGGTTTTAAGCCCATCGGAGTCAGCCTGGGGTGCAGCGGACTGACGATCTTGAGCGTGTCGCCGAGATCGAGGCCCAGCTCTTGCATCAGCTTGATGCCGATCACCGCTTCACGATCGTTTTCGAGGATCGCGCGTCCTTTCCTTACGTAACGATGGTAGTGGGTGGGAAGGCTCTCGCTGGCCGTATCGATTCCGCGCAAAGTCACGCCTTTGGTGCGCTGACCGCGCACTGCCATTGCCTGAGCGTTCACTGCCGCACCAATAGCTTCAATTTCCGGCTTCGATGCGAGATATTCCTCGATCCTACGCTCGTCTTCCGGCGTGATATCGCGACTGCCGAAACGGAAGATATAGCAGTGCGAATTGACGCCCAGAATCACATCCTTCAGCGCTTTCTCGTACCCCGAGAATAGCGCCAGCGCGGTCATGAGCGCCGCGACGGATATGATGATCCCGCTCAGCATGTGCAGCGATTCCAGTTTTCTGTTAGCTTTTCGCCGCGGGTGGATGTCCCGCTCGACGAAGAATGTCACAAATTTTCCCATGCTAATCATTTGATTTGAAAGCTCATGTTTCTGTCAACATTTGAAAGATAAAAGCCATTCTGCATCACGGTATAAGCTGAGTAGCAAATCAGAATAATGAACCGATGAGGATAATTCATTCATGAAACACAATATTCTTGACACAAAGCGTTATGGGAACACTACTCAGTAAATTCTTTTTTTTGGGGGTTTCTATGAATCGAATCTTCACGGTGATTTTTCTTGTTTTTATCGTGTTACTCTCAGCGAATGTTGGAAACGACAATGTGGTAATAGATAATCTGAATCAAACCGGTAGGTTAGAGCCATTGATGATTACAGCCCTGGGATAACATGGTCGATGTCTGGTTCGAATATGGGCTTGACATGAGTTATGGAACATACGTCGATGCTACTCCGACATCGGTTTATAGTATTGATGGGATGCACGAATGCAGTGCCGAAATCACGGGATTGACACCATTCAGAACCTATCACTTCCGTATATGTGGAAGCTACAGTGGAGGGACTGTTCACGGCGGAGATTCCACGTTCGAAACTATTCCGGGCTTCTACCCCATCGCTATCACGAACACAGCGACGAACATCTTCACCACATTTGCAATGTTCCAGGGCTATGTAAATGCTATGGGGCAAAGCACGGCAGTTGAATTCGAATATGGTACGGATCTCAATTACGGCATGACAGTACAGGCTGATCAGAGCCCAGTTACCGGCAGTTCGTTGACCGAGGTATTCCACATGCTTGGCGGACTGACTCCCAACACAACCTATCATTATCGTGTTAAAGCTACGAATACGAACGGTACATCATATGGCCTGGATATGACATTTGACACACCTGAATCGGACTGCAACGCCATTTTCCCGGCGAACGGCGAAACGAATATGCCTCGTTTGGTTACCGTTAGCTGGGACTATGCAGGCATCGATATGGTCTTTGGCTTCAATGTGTTCTGTAACGGGTCACAGTTAGGCGAATCAATCGACTACCTCGGTGAGATGGTTTACAACTGCGCGTTACCACAAGCAGGCTGGGGTGAGACTGTCAGCTGGTACGTCGTACCGTTTGGGCCGGGAGAAGATTATCCGGCGCTGGGGACACAGACCTACACAGTAATGTCGGAACCGGCAGATCCAACTGGAGTCCCTTCCGCGATTGTTTTTGCACAAGAGGTAATCACCGGTGGTACAGGCCCAGATCAACTGGTTTTCCCAATTATTGACCTCGGCGATGGTCCCTGGAATCCTGCAATTGACTACTCATTTGTGTCCGAACCTGCCGCATTTACTTTGTGGGGTATGATCACCGATCAACCGCAACTCGCTGTACCCTATCCCGAGGATGTGATCGGCGCTTTCACTGTAGGACTTCCAAGTGACGTAACCACAAATCTTACCTATTATTGGGGGGGGAGTGAGACGCCCTCAAGTGTCTTTCAGCATGATGACGGCTCTAATACCTGGACGGAATATGAGTACATCGGCGAATTCGTTCCCGGCTCAGTCAGCATCACGGCAAATCCTGGAGGACGTGCCTACACACGTGAATACGTCATTCTCAGCAGCGAAACGTTGCCCGTAGAGCTCTCTTCTTTCGCTGCTGCCCAGACGCAATCGGGCTTTGCGTCCATCCAGTGGACTACAGCTTCCGAAAGCGATATGCTTGGTTACAACATTCTTCGCAATACAATATCAGATGTCGATTCGGCGATCCGTATCAACGCAGAACCGATCGCAGCTCAGAATTCATCTTCTGGAAGCAGCTACGAACTGATCGATAACGAAGTATCGCTCAATAACACGTACTACTACTGGCTGGAATCGACAGATCTTTCCGGTATGGTGCAGCTATATGGACCTGTTACTTTGACAGTCACAGGCAGTGGGGAAGAGCAGGACGTTCCGGATGCTGTACTGGTTACCGGTATTCGTTCTATTTATCCGAATCCGTTCAATCCCTCGACTGCGATCAGCTATTATCTGGTGAATGATGTGGCTGTCGAGCTGGATATCTACAACATCCGCGGTGAGAAAGTTCGCGGTTATGTTAGAGGTATTCAGGCTGGCGGTATTGAGCACAAGATCGTCTGGGACGGTTGCGATCAGGATGGAAAGCAGGCTTCGTCTGGAACGTACTTGTTCCGGCTTACGGCTGGCGACAAGGAATATACAGGCAAAGCGCTGATGATCAAGTAGGTTTTTCAGAAGACGGAGAATAAAAGAATTTATCCACCGTATTAACTTTGATCGGAATCGAAGGGATACGGTGGATTTTCATTATATGAGGATTCATCTCAAACAGTTGATTTTCCAGTTGACAAAAAACGGGACAGCCAGGAAATAATCGATTCAATTACAAATTACGCTAAGAAAGGATAAGTGCTTTGAAAAACATTCTTGTAACTGGTGCCGCAGGGCAGATTGGAACCGAACTCGTCGCAGCTCTTCGTAAGATTTACGGAGCATCAAACGTTGTCGCGTCCGACATCCGCAATGACCTCACCGGAGACCTGGTCGAGGCTGGTCCCTATGAAGTCATCGATTGCCTGGACGCAAATCGCTTCGCCGAAGTGGTGAAGAAGCATAAAATAGACACGATCTATCATCTGGCAGCGCTCCTTTCCGCGGTTGCGGAAGCGAGACCGGAAGTCGCCTGGAACGTCAACATGAACGGTCTCTTGAACACGCTGACTATCGCGAAGGAAACCGGCGCAGCGGTGTTCACTCCCAGCTCGATCGGTGCTTTCGGCCCCACCACACCTCCGGACAACACACCGCAGGACACCATCCAACGTCCGACCTCTATCTATGGCGTTACCAAAGTCGCCGGTGAATTGCTGTGCGATTATTATCACAAGCGCTTCGGCGTCGATACTCGCGGTGTTCGCTATCCGGGCATCATCTCCAGCGTTACGCCTCCCGGTGGTGGTACGACCGATTATTCGGTGCATATCTTCTATGAAGCAGTGAAGACTGGTCACTACACATGCTACATCAAAGAGGGGACCCTCATGGACATGATGTACATGCCGGACTGCCTCAAGGCTGCGATCGACGTAATGGAGGCCGATCCTGCAAGGCTGATCCATCGCAACGCCTTCAACGTCACCGCCATGAGCTTCGATCCCGAAGAACTCGCGGCAGCGATTAGAAAAGAAATGCCCGGATTTACCATGGACTACGATGTCGATCCGGTTCGTCAGGCGATCGCTGATAGCTGGCCAAACAGCATGGACGACTCCGCTGCAAGAGAAGAATGGGATTGGAAGCCTGCATACGATACGGCTGCCATGACCAAAGATATGATCGAGAAGCTCACTGCCAGGCTCAAAGCCGGTCAGCTGTAAGCCGTCAGCTATACTGAAGGAGTACGCTTGATCTTTGGATGTTCTATGCTGAAGAGGGCAAGTTGATCTTTGGAGTAGGTATCGACCACATCGAAGTGGAGCGAGTCCTTAGAAGCATCAGCAAGCTGGAAGGCTTTCGCGAGAAGGTTTTTACCGATAACGAGATTCGGGAGTGTGAATCCCGGAAATCGAAAGACCAATGCTACGCCGCCCGGTTCGCAGCGAAAGAAGCGATGATGAAAGCGCTGGGAACCGGCTGGCAGCAGGGTGTCACGTTTACTGATATCGAGATTACCAACGATGATTTGGGCAAACCAATGATAAAAACGCATGGAAAGGTTGACGAATTCGTGCGAATGAACAAAATTCAATCCATTCATGTTTCGCTGTCTCATTTGAAATCCACGGCAATGGCAATGGTTATACTCGAACTATAAATAATAAAGACACAGGCGCTGCCGCGTCTGAAGGAGAGAAAGCTATGTCCAATATCGGATCCTATGATGAACGCATCAAAAACTTCGATTGGTCCATTTCCGAAAAAGAACTCGAATACCAGGACGGCAACGTAATTAACATTGGCTGGTATTGTAGTGACAGAATCTGCGAGAAGGGTAACGGAAACCGTATCGCACTCTACTGGGAAGGTCTCGGAGGTGCGAAAAAGCAGTACACTTTCAACGACATCAGAATCGCCAGCAATACCGTGGGACAGTTCCTTCGCAACCTGGGAATCAAGAATGAAGATCGCGTCTGCCTCTTCATGGACAAGATTCCCGAACTCTACATCGGTTTTCTGGGTGTTCTCAAAATCGGAGCGATCGCGCAGCCGCTCTTCTCAGCATTTGGCGACGAATCGCTGCTTGTGAGGCTCGATAACGCGGAGACAACCGCGATCATCACCCAGAAAAAGCACGTCAACAAAGTACGCAGAATTCTCGAGAAGACACCCTACCTCAAACACATCATCGTGGTGGATTACGACGGCAAGAAACCGCTCCAAGAGCGGGAAGTGGCATTTGATCTGGAGACGGCTGACAAGATTCAGGATCTCGAGATTTATCCTACCAAAGCCGAATCACCGTCAGTATTACACTACACTTCCGGAACCACCGGCCAACCCAAGGGCGTTAAGCACGTTCATTACTCGTTGATCTCGCAGTATCTCACTACGAAGTGGGTTCTGGATCTCAATGAAGATGACGTTTACTGGTGTACCGCCGATCCTGGCTGGGTAACCGGCACATCCTACGGGATTATTGGCCCCTGGAGCCTCGGCGTTACACAGTGCGTACTTGATACGGGTTTTTCCGCGGAATCATGGTACCAGTTTATCGAGCGCTACGGCATTACGGTGTGGTACTCCGCTCCAACGGCTATTCGCTCGCTGATGAAAGCCGGCGACGAATTGGTTGGAAAGTATGATCTATCCTCGCTTCGCCATCTGGCCAGCGTGGGCGAACCGCTCAACCCAGAAGCGGTGATCTGGTCGGAAAAAGTATTCGGCAGGGCTTTCCTCGATTCTTACTGGCAGACCGAGACCGGTTCCATCATGATCTCCAATTACCCGGGCATGAAGATCAAGCCAGGCTCTATGGGAAGGCCATTCCCTGGCATCACTGGAAGTCTGGTCGATACCTCCACATTCGAGGAGATCAAAGAGACTGACAAGATCGGCCTGATCGCTTTCCGTCCGGGATGGCCAGCCATGATGCGGACTTACTGGAACAACGAAGCGACCTACCAGAGTAAGTTCCAGAACAACTGGTATCTGCCCGGCGACCGTGCCTATATCGATTCGGACGGATACTTCTGGTTCGTGGGTCGCGATGACGATGTGATCAACACCGGCGGCCATCTGGTGAGCCCGTTCGAGGTCGAATCTGCACTGCTGGAACACGAAGCAGTTGCGGAATCAGCAGTCGTTTCCAAGCCAGACGATGTCAACATGGAGGTCGTTAAAGCGTTCGTGGTGCTGAAGCCAGGCTACGAGCCGACCAAGGATCTTGAGCTCAAGATCATGAATTTTATCCGCAAGAAACTCTCGCCGCTCGCCATGCCGCAGGAGACCGAATACGTCAAATCGCTGCCCAAAACCCGCAGCGGTAAAATCATGCGGCGCTTGCTTCACGCGAAGGAGTGGGGCGAGGAGATTGGAGACACATCGACCCTCGAAGACGACGAATAAACATTGCGTCAAATATCCGGGCGAGCAATCGCCCGGTTTTTTTTGCCGAAAATACGTTGACATTCATTTATTATTAACCATATTTCGAATTTCAATTGTCGTTTTAAGTGAAGCTCACAAGAATGGAGGTGCAAAATGGTTCGTAATCTACCTGAGATTATCGTGATTTTCCTATGTGTCATCATGACATCATGTACTTTGTTCGATGACAGTAGCGATTCGGATATCACCACGCTTCCCTATGTCGACGATTCACCCTATATCGTGTCGGTTCATCCAGAATGGGGTAGCATTGCCTTATACAGTGACTGGGATGTGCCTGTCGATACTGTTTGTGTATTTGTCGATGGGCAAAACATCGAAAACGAGGCAGCGAACAGCGGAAATCTGGTTCGATTCGGAGGTTTCTACGATTTTCAGCCGAACAGCGTCTATCACATCGATGTTACCGTCGATAATCAGTATCATGGTGTGATCGATCTGAAAATGGTATGCATCCCTGAGCTGGCGATTCCCGATTCGCTTGAAGAGGGTGTCGATTTGAATTTAACGTGGGACCTCGATCATGATGCGAAGACCCAGGTTTTCTGCTTCCTGTACAGCGCCAACGCCGACAGCCTGGAGAATCCCGAAGCGAAGATGGTCTATGTTCACAGCTCACAGCGCGAATACACGCTGAGCGCGGATACCTTCCATCACACAGGCGATTCATACCTGACGATCGACCTGGAAGAATATAACTGGGAGATCGTGGGGGATTTCAGGTTCATGAGCCATTCGTATGATATGTTCATGAACCATTCGTATAATATGAAAGATATCGGCCCTGAAGCACGAATGAAAAGGACACAGATGATCATTGACACAATTTGGAAAACCCGCACCGATAATCTATAAAATGGAGTATTGCCTACATGAAAAATCTACCCACCAATCTCATACTGATACTTGTTGCTGTCACTGCCCTCGTTTCCTGCACTCTGTTTGATGAGAACAATCGTGATTTTATGGAAAATCCGTTACCGTCCAACAAAGAAACCATCAACATCGTTGCGTACCCGTGGGGCTCGATATGCGTCTTTACTTTCACGGAGTTGGAGATCGGTAATTTACAGGTAATCATCAATGGCTCGGACGTGTTCATGGTTCGGCGAAACGCAGACTACGCGCTTTTTGAAGGTGATTATCCATTCGAACCAAACCAGTGCTACACCATCGATGTGAACATAAACGACACAAAACGACAGGTTGTCGATCTAACCATGGTGTGCGAACCGGAGCTTTCGATTCCGGACAGTCTCGAGATCGGCATTTACACGGAGATCACATGGAGTCTCGACTGCGATGCCCAGACGCAGATGCTTCTAATCGAGAACTTCGTGGATACCGACAGCGTATTCTGCGTCTCCGATCTCTACAGCTACCTCCCCGTCGAGCAGCGTGATTTTACATTCAACGGCGAGATGGTGAGTTATTCCGGCGATACCAATATCCGTGTCAGCATTACCGAATACAATTGGATCCAGCAAGGCGATTTCTATTTCATAAGCTACAATGCCGATACCGAGGAGTTTACACCGCAATCATCCAGATAAATGAAATACTGAATCTGAAGGAGTACTTATCCATGCTACGCATCTTCATACTGGCCCTGTTACTGTCGCTTCTGCTATTGTCTTGCAACCTTTTCGATTCCGACGAGGAAGAGAATCCTATCCACCAACTCCCCGACATCACGCAATCCAGCTTCGCCGTCTATGCGTCGGCACAGAGCCAGATGATCTATGTAGTCCTCACCGGCTCGATCCCAATCAATAGTCTCTGTATCCTGATTGATGGGGAAGAGGTGACCTGCAGCCGCGATTTCGCGTATTATCCATTCCAGGAAGGTGAGACTTATAATATCGAAATCACTGTCAATGGCATTTACCATCAAATTACTGATCTGACGATTGCCTGCGAACCGGAATGCGAATTTCCTCATGAATACGTCGCGGGTGAGAATACTAAAATTGAATGGAATATGGATAAAGACGCCAGAACCCAGTATCTGTATTTCGAGAACGCTGATACTGGCCGCGACGACCCCTATCCCTACAAGACGCTCATTTATATGAATCCCAGGGATCGAAGCTATTCCATGGACGCGGAGCTCTTCGGCTACACCGGTGAATCGACCATCAGTATTCAACTTGTGGAGTGCAATTGGGAGACTTCCGGGGAATTCTTCTTCTACAGCTTTGCCTACGGAAGCAACGACGATAGGATTTCTGAACAAAAATCATTGACGTGTCATTGATAAAATTGCAATTTCTGACCATGCAATCCATATCCGGGAGATATCATGAATCGCTTTGCCACTGCATTCACCGCATTCTTGCTTATTCTGATCCTTGTGATCTCCTGTAGCTCCGATGGCTCCAGTGGTGGAAGTACCGGCGTTATCATCGAAGAAGTCCCGCTTGAATATTACCGGGATTCGGATTCGGTTTCGGCCTACTATCCGTTTGTGCAGGGGAGCATATATTCGTATGTAGTCGTGATCAACGATTCATATCAGCGCTCGGGGACGTTCACGATGCCATATATCCCGGACGCAAACTTCCCTGATTCCTGGGATGGTCAGAGCGATTTCCAGCTTGAATGGTCGCTGCAAAGAAATGCGAGAACGCAATCCCTGTATGTGGTTGGCCCCGGCGCGGCTCGGGATGATCCCATTGCCACAATTTATATGCTTCCGTCAGACCGGCGATATTCTATTCCTGCCGGATTCATGGATTACGACGATCCTTCCACCGAGTTCATCCATTTCAACCTTCAGGAAAAAAACTGGTCGGAGGAAGATGGATTCTACGTGGTCGCAGAGACGAGTGTAATGAAGAACTACGGATACATTGATTACAGGCTGAATCCACTGGATCTTGCCAGGCGGACGATAGAACAGCTTTCGAGGATGATCGAAAATGACAAATAACAATGCGGCGTTATCCTTTGCTGCATATAGACTGTAACTCCCTCAACCAAGGAGAAACAAATGAAACGACTGATTATTGGCTTTCTTGTCGTGATGCTCGCATTGGGCATGATGGTGTCCTGCTCATCGGATGACGATGACGACGACGATAACGGCGGCGGAATATCCCAGCCCCCTACATCAGACTGGCGCTATGCGGTTACATTCTCGCAAAGTCCGGAGTTCCGTTATGGATACATCTACGTTTTTGCGCTGGATGAGACAGATCTCATTGAATCCTGTAATCTTACCATTGATGGCGAAGATGTTTCGATGTATTATCAGGAGATGTACAATGAATGGTGGGCGAATTACGAATTTACGCCTGGCCAAAGTTATGCCTACGATCTCGATATCAACAACGGCGCTTATGCCGAGACTGCTACTTTGACGATGACCTATATTCCTACACTCAATATCGATGATACGTGGGATGGACAGACAAATTACGAATTGACCTGGACGTTGGAAGCTAATTCCGACGCACAATCCCTGTTCATCCTTGGCCCAGATGACGAGTCGCGCTCTATCGGTTCAATTTATATTGACCCTGCACTCAGAGCATACACGCTGGCAGCGAACTTGCACGGGTTCAACGATCCTACTTCAGAATATCTAAACTTGTCGGTCGATCAGGAAAACTGGGTGGTGGTTGGAGATTTGGTATTCCTTTCATTCACCTACAATGTTGCAAATTGGGGTACATTTGCACGCAGTATTGATCCCCATGAACATGCCAGAACTCTGCTAAATCAGGTAATGAACCAGCGCTAGTAAGAACGACCGTGAGATTGAAACGTAATGTGATTAGCGAATAATATGGTGTCATCCGGGTGGTATCTCGCCCGGATGATTTTGCATACGGTGAATAAAGTGCAAAGATTTGCTGAAAGTATTTGACGGATGGGTACTTGATTCACATGAATTGGTCCGGGAATCCGATGAGTGATGATCCAGTGCGAATCTGGGAATCGAATGAAGTATAAAAAACCAAGCAATAACTCTATAAATCGAGGAAGGAGAAACAACTATGGCAGATCGTGAAGAAATCAAGGAAGTCGTGCTCGAATACGTGATCGAAGAATATGTAGAGGACGATGATGATGAGGTAGGATTCGACACACCGCTTATATCCGGTGGTCTGGTCGATTCATTTTCGATGGTATCACTCAAACGCTTCCTGGAAAACAAATATGGAATCAGCCTTCCCGACGAGGAAGCGACCCCGGAAGCATTCGACAACGTAAACCTTATCACCGAGCTCGTGCTCAAGCACCTCGGCCAGTAACAGCTTTTTACCCGGCCGGGGTTAAGCCTCGGTCGGGATCGTTGCTTTGATATGGGTACTCGATACGAGACGTCTGACCCAAACATTCGGAAGTTTGGTTCAGCCCAAATCAAAGCAACGACACTAAAACCTTACAAGGAGCGACACTATGGCTTACAGCGACAAAGTGAGACAAGTCTATCTGGATACCCTCAAAGGGATCGATGACAAAGGCATCTTCAAACAGGAACGCTTCATACATTCACCGCAGGCGGCGGACATCGAGGTGGAATTCCCCACCGGATCCAGCCTCAAGAAAGTAATCAACATGTGCGCCAACAACTATCTGGGGCTCTCCAGTCACCCGGACGTGATCCAGGCCGCGCATGAAGGTCTCGACACCCGTGGTTACGGTATGTCATCCGTACGCTTCATCTGTGGTACGCAGGACATCCACAAGAAGCTCGAAAAGCTCGTGAGCGATTTCCTCGGCACTGAAGACACCATCCTCTTCCCGTCCTGCATGGACGCCAACGCCGGCGTTTTTGAAGCGATCCTCACCGACGAGGACGTGATGATTTCCGATCGTCTGGTACACGCCTCCATCATCGACGGTATCCGGCTGGCTCCAGCTATGCACGACACCTTCAAGCACTCCGACATGAAGCATCTCGAGAAAAAGCTGATTCTGCACGCCGATAAACGGCTCAAAGTAGTCATCACCGACGGTGTGTTCTCTATGGACGGCGATACCGCGAAGCTCGACGAGATGGTCGCGCTCTGCGAGAAATACGATGCTATGCTGTTTGTGGACGACTCCCATTCTACTGGCTTCATCGGCAAGACAGGTCGTGGAACCCACGAGAAATGCGGCGTGATGGGTAAGATCGATATTATCACAACAACCTTTGGCAAGGCTCTTGGTGGCGCTTCCGGCGGATGTGTATCCGGTCGTAAGGAAGTCGTGGAGATGTGCCGTCAGAAAGCGCGACCGTACCTTTTCTCCAACACCATCGCTCCGGTGGTCGTCTCCGGTGTGCTCAAGGTTCTGGAGATTCTCTCCAAGACCACCGAACGCCGCGACAAGTTGGAAGCCAATACCGAATACTGGCGCAAAGGTCTTCAGGATGCAGGATTCGTCCTTCAGCCAGGTGATACGCCTATCGTGCCGGTAATGCTCTTCAACGCCAAGCTTTCGCAGGATTTCTCCCGCGATCTGTATGACGAAGGCATCTACGCGATCGGCTTCTTCTTCCCGGTGGTACCGCAGGGCAAGGCTCGTATCCGCACGCAGATATCTGCCGCACATGAAAGAGAACACCTCGACAAAGCGCTGGAAGCCTTCATCAAAGTTGGTAAAAAATACGGTATTCTCGGATTGACCAAGCAAGAAATCATCGACAAGTACGGCCTGTAGTCCGGAGCAGCGTATGACTGAAAACAAAGGGAATCGCTGGCTGGTCATTTTCGGAGCAGTTCTCATCCAGCTTTGTCTGGGTGCAATCTATGCGTGGTCGGTATTTACGCCTTATCTGACAGCAATCGGCTGGAGCAAGGTTCAGACGCAGATCGTCTTCTCTGTCGGTCTGGTGAGCTTCGCGGTGGTCATGGTGCTGGCAGGAAAGAAACTTGCGAAAGTAGGACCGCGTCGTCTTTCGATCATCTCGGCGATCACCATGGGAGCCGGTTATATTCTGGGCGGTCTCTTCGGCGGGACATCGTTCTGGCCGATTCTGATCTTCATCGGATTGATCGGTGGTGGCGGTATCGGTATCAGCTATGTAGTGCCGATCGCGGTCGGAATCCGCTGGTTTCCTGATAAGAAGGGACTTATCAGCGGTTTGTCGGTGGCTGGCTTCGGCTTCGGGGCAATGGTCTGGGTGAAGCTTGCTGGTCAATGGGGACATCTGATCGAACGCTACAGCATCTCCACAACGTTTATCGTCTATGGTGTGCTATTCGCTATTCTTATCTTAATCGGGAGCATCTGGATGGTTTTCCCGAAAGAGCAGAAAGAAGCCGTTAATAAGAAAACTGATAGTGCGAAAGCGGTATCGTCCGGAAAGGATCTACGCAGCGGGGAAATGCTGCGAACCCTTCCGTTCTATCTGATTTTCCTTGTATTTGTATTCAACGCGATGGCAGGCCTTATGTCGATCGGGCTCATGAAGCTCTATCCCATGGAAGCGCTGCAGAATAAGGGACTGGATCTCGCTGCTGCTGCTGCGATCTCCGGTACTGCAATGGCGGTGTTTTTCAGCCTTGCAAACGGACTGGGTCGCATCCTTTGGGGCGTCTTCAGCGACAAGCTCAAACGCAAGCCGTCCATCATTATCATGGCTGCCAGCCAGGGTATTTTCATGCTGCTGTTCCCATACATGGCGGGAACACCTTGGATGCTCTATCTTGTGGCAACGCTGATCGGATTCAATTACGGCGGCGCGTTCGCACTATTCCCTACGATCACTGCCGATACCTTTGGCTCGAAATTCGTGGGTGAAAATTACCCGTTCGTCTTTCTTGCTTATGGTGCTGGTGGTATTTTCGGGCCGATCCTCGGCGGCGTTCTCGGTGACATGGGCAATTTCCCGCTGGCATTTTCCATCTGCGGCGTTCTGTGCCTCATCAGCGCTGTGATGACCATCAAAATCAATCCACCAAGAAAGATATGACATGAATGGAACGCTTTACTTGATTCCAACGCCAGTAGGAAATCTGGCAGATATGACATTCCGATCTGTGGAGACGCTGAAAAGCGTCTCCACAATTGCTTGTGAGGATACCCGCACGTCGCGCGTCCTCCTGCAACACTACAACATCGAAACACCAACCGTGAGTTACCACAAATTTAACGAACGCGAACGTACAACGCAACTGATCCGAAAGCTTCAGGAAGGAAACGACATCGCTGTGATCACCGACGCCGGCAGCCCGGGAATCTCCGACCCGGCACAGACCATCGTGCAGGAGGCCATCCGGAACGATATAACAGTCGTAGCGCTACCAGGCGCAACCAGCGTCATTCCCGCTGTCAGCGCTTCCGGGCTGGACACCTTGCGGTTCCTGTTCGTCGGATTTCTGCCGGACAAGCTCAAGGATCGCGATGCGCTCATTGAGGAAATCAAGCAGCTTCAGGCTACGATCGTGTTTTTCGAAGCGCCGCATCGCATCGATAAGACGCTGGATTGGCTGCGCGAAAAACTCGGTGACAGGCTGGCTGTCATCGCGCGCGAGATCAGCAAGATGCATGAGGAGTACGTGCGCGGAACGTTCACGGAACTCATCGAAAACGAGTATACGAAAAAGGGCGAGATGGTGCTGCTTGTCGAGGGCTATCAATCCACCGAAGTGGACGACGCTCAACTGGAAGCGCTGCTCACAAGCGAATTAGATGAAGGTGTTTCCATGAAACAGGCGGTGAAGAATGTCGCGAAGAAAACCGGCACATCCAAGAACCGTGTGTATGAGATTGGAATCGCTCTGAAGAGGTAACGGAGGGAAGATGAAGCGGATCAGAAAGCTTTATTGGTGGCTGTATTTCTGCATGCTTATTGTCATTAGTCTTGCTATTGTACAATGTGACAGTGAGTCGAATATCTTATACGGCTCATATCCGGTTGAGATAGGAAGCTCATGGCTCTATCGATTGTCTATGCCCAATGTAACGGTTGAGGATGGCGTTGCCATAATCGATACGTTCGAAGTTTACTACTGGTTGGTTGCCGACACCATGCGCGTCGTATCGGACAGCATTCTGGCAACCGGTATTGCGGTGGTTAATGATTCCACGGGACACATTTACGGTAGAGATTACATAGCGAACCTCAATGACGGAGTGTACCGGGTAGGCTATGACGGTGTCGGAATTGGTATACCAGGTCGCAATAATTATACGCCATCCATATTTCCTGGATTCGAGCCGAATTTCCCTACGGAGAAAACCTGGTTTGCAAAGACGACATCTGATTACAGATTGCTTATGCCCTATCATTCGGAGTCCGGTCATCAATGGAGCTATGACACAGATGATAACTCATCAGGAGTGGTAAACAAGATTATTGGTCAGAGCATCATCGAAGTTCCGTATGAAAATTTGTCATGTGTGCATAAGACAAAGACTATTTTCTTCGATGATCGATATATAGAACCAATTCACTATTACTATGCGCCATGTGGTGTAGCGCTTCTCTGGGCAGATTTTGGTGTGACTGAAGTTACCGATTCGCTGGGAGTTGGGCCTGTCGCCGAATATCGTATGTGGGAGAAAATCGAACTGATTGATTATCGACCAGGCAGGTAAGCATCCACCTTTTTTCATCATTTTGCTTGACACGTTAACTCGGAAAATGTTTTTTGCTTTTCACCGATAGCAAGAGGCGGGATAGCTCAGTTGGTAGAGCAGAGGCCTGAAAAGCCTTGTGTCCCCAGTTCAAGTCTGGGTCCTGCCACCATATATTAGGCGCCAAATGGCGCCTTTTTTCGTTATCGATCATGCAGTGTCACCCTGAGCGGAGTCGAAGGGTCGGCTTATAAAGAACATTCTATAGCTCAGCTCGAACAGCGTAACAACAAGGAACAAGCCATGCAATACCAGATCAAGAACGTGATCGTACCGTTATCAAGCCATCCAGACTACCTTCAGGCGGCAGCAGCCAAGCTGCGAATCCCGGCTGAAGAACTCACCGGTTGCACTGTACTGCGCAGGTCTCTCGACGCGAGAAAACGCAATCAGCTCAAATGGATCTACACGCTTCTGGTCGATTTCCGTAAAACGCCCAATCCGCATCCGGACCTCGATGCGTATACTATCAAGCCACTGGATGAGCTGCCAGTAACCAAGCTTTCTTCGGAGAACCCGGTTATCATCGGCGCGGGGCCGGCAGGACTTTTCACTGCGGTGGCGATGGTGGAAAATGGCTTGAAACCGTGGATTTTCGACCGTGGCGACGCCATGGCGGATCGCGTTCAACAGGTCGAGAACTTCTGGCGAACCGGCGAGCTCGACCCCGAATCGAACGCGCAGTTCGGTGAAGGCGGAGCGGGGACATTCTCCGACGGCAAACTGACGGCGCGCAGTCGCGATGGCTTTTCCAACAATGTTTTTGAGACGTTTATTCGTTTCGGAGCACCGGAGGATATTAGCATCGATTCCCATCCGCATCTCGGCTCAGACGGAATTCGCGCAATTATCGTAAGAATGCGTAACTGGCTCGAAGAGCAGGGCTGCAAGTTCTTTTGGCGCCATAAACTGGAGGATGTAACCTTCCAGAACGAGCGAATCACCCAGCTCCGTGTCGGCGATATGACGCTCTCACCGGAAGTCGTGGTAATAGCGCTGGGTAATTCAGCGCGGGACACCTTCGAGATGCTTCATGAGCGCGGAATCCGCATCGAGGCCAAGCCCTTTGCGGTGGGTTTCCGTATAGAGCATCCGCGTCAGTTCATCGACGAAGCGTTTTATGGCGATAAGACCGACTTCTCCCTTTCTGGTGCCGCGACCTACCGCATGACTGCAAAATCTGGGAATTACGGTGTTTACACCTTCTGTATGTGTCCCGGCGGCGAAGTGATTGCTGCCGCGTCCGAGCCGCAGTGTCAGGTTACCAACGGAATGAGTCTCGCGAACCGGGAAGCCTATTTCTCCAACAGCGCAGTGGTGGTGACGGTCGGTGATCGTGATTTCGGATCGAAGCCACTCGACGGCATCGCCTTTCAGCGCATGATCGAGAAGAGATGCTATAACGAGCAGATGCCTTATTTCGCGCCATCGCAGCCTGCGGGTGATTTCTGTGGCACGAAGAAGGGCAGTCTGGCACACAACTCGTATCGCCCAGGAACCTATAATCATGACCTGCGCACGATCTATCCTAAAGTGCTCAGCAAGGCAATTCAGGTTGGACTGAAATACTTCGAGCACCGGGTTCCAGGTTTTGTGGGTAAGGGACTCCTGATCGCGCCAGAGACGCGTACATCCTCACCGGTGAGAATCTTGCGCCGTAAGGACAACAATGCTTCGGTCAACTGCGAGAATCTATTTCCTATCGGTGAAGGCTCCGGATACGCAGGCGGCATCGTGAGTAGCGCTACAGACGGATATCGACTGGGCAGTAGTTTCACATTCTAGCTTGGAGACAAATAACGAATATTGGTTTGCTGTGCAGCCTCTATTCAATCACTACAAGAACCTCTGTAAATTTCTTTACAAATTGATACGATGTCCGATACTGGCACAAATGATAGAAAAATCAGCATGAATGGAGGTTCACGTGAAATATCATTGGTCGGACAAATATCAGGATCAGGAATTTCTGGTCGTTTTCGGATTCTCCGATGCGGCTCCGGAAGTTACCGACTACCCCGAAGCAGTGAAGAAAGCGCTCAAACACCTTTCCGCAAGCAAAGAGTGGAAATGGGATGGCGGCGAAGTCAAGACCGTTAACTTCATCGATCCCGCAACAACGATCTATGCTATCGGCTTGGGAAAGAAAGACGAGACCAACAGCAATAAACTACGTAAAGCTGCAGCTGGTCTGGCGAAAGCCATCAAGCGGGACAAGTGCGAAACTGCGGCGATCTTCCTCAATGGCCTGGCTGCCAAATGGGATGCCCCGGAAGCGGCAAGAATGTTCATCGAGACGATGGAACTGGCAATTTACGAATTCAAGAAATATAAAACCACTGGCAACGATAAGAAGAAAGATAAGGTTTGCAGTGTCGATTTCATCGGATCAGAGAAGGTCTCTGCATCCGTGATCAAGGAAGCTGAAATCGCAGCAAAGGCAACCTGTCTTGCGCGCGATCTGGTCAACGAACCAGCTAACGAGCTGCTGCCGATGGAGCTTGCTGCTCGTGCGGAAAAGGCCGGAAAGGAACATGGTTTCGAAGTAGAGCTTTTCGACGAGAAGCAGATTCAGAAGATGAAGATGGATGCTTACTGGTCGGTTGCAATGGGCTCGGATCATCCACCGAGGTTGATTGTCATGCGCTGGATGGGAAATCCCAGCGATAAAGACAATATTACCGCGCTGGTCGGCAAGGGACTCACCTATGACAGCGGTGGATACGCACTCAAGCCAGCGTCCGGCATGGTCACCATGAAGGGCGATATGGGTGGATCCGCATCGGTAATCGGGGCGATGTGCATGATCGCGAAGCTGAAGCTGAAAGTTAACGTGGTTGGTGTCGTGGCAGCATGTGAAAACATGGTGTCCGGACACGCCTATCGCAACGGCGACATCATCGGTTCCATGGCCGGCAAGACCATCGAAGTGGACAACACTGACGCGGAAGGTCGCTTGACTCTCATCGACGCAGTTACTTACGCGATCGAGAAAGAGAAGGCCGCACGCGTGGTCGATATTGCGACTCTGACCGGCGCTGCCGTTATCGCGCTGGGTAAGGTGCGCATTGGTGTCCTAAGCAACAACGATGAGCTTTATCAGAAGCTGGAGGCTGCCGCAGATTACAGCGGCGAGCGCATCTGGCGTCTCCCGCACGACGATGAATATCGCGATCAGCTCAAGTCTGACATCGCCGACCTTAAGAATACAGGTGGTCGTGGTGCCGGAACCGTTACTGCAGGTCTGTTCATTCGCGATTTTGTGAAGGACAAGCCCTGGCTGCATCTGGACATCGCAGGTAAAGCCTTCGCAGATAGCGAAAATACATTCGGACCGTCCGGCGGAACGGGGAGCGGTGTAAGGCTTCTTTACGCGCTGGTTAAGAACTTAGCCTAAATCCTTACGATAGAATATTTTCGGGCCTGCTATCTATGGATGGCAGGCTTTTTTTATTGGTTAATAAGTTGTTCGAATATCTCTGAGCCGTACTCATAAAGAAAAAACAGGAAAAACATGGTTGACGGATTATTTTATTGACGGGAAAATCGAAATCGGTATTATATTAATGAATGCTTTGAAATGAGGAGGATCTATGACCCTGAGAAGCTTGATATTGATGATGGTAATGGTTGCCGCAGTTGCTGTGATATCCGCCGAGATTCCACCTATGGAATTCCTCGAAGCACAGGACATTGCTCCAGAAAGAGTGGATATTACCGTTATTTCCGTTAAAGCTGGAAATTGCGATCCCGGCGAATTTTGCAACATCGATGTCGTGGCTCGCGTTGATAAGGTTTACCGCACCGTGACCGATCTGAAAGAGGGTGATGAAATCAAGATCAAATACGAGCGCTTGAATCCTCCAGAGGGCTATGAGGGCCTTAAGCCTATTACATTTCTTCAGACAGGTAAAACCTACCCCGCTTTTCTGCAAACATACCGATATAGCTGGTATGTGCCGGTTGCCGGGGTCGCAAGCTTCCTTTCCTTTCAGGAAACCATCGAGCTTGAGTTGACCATCGCGCAGAATGGTATCAAGGATGTGCAGGAACAGGTGGAGTCGATCAAGAAGTTCCTCGACGAATAGAATTGATCGATATCATACATTTTCAGCCCGGTTTTCGCCGGGCTTTTTTTTTAAAAGTCCTTACCCCGACCCTCCCTCGATACGTTAGTACCTCGCTACTCGGGATGATACGCAAACGGGAAGAGGGAGTAGAGAAAGCCCATCCCGGCCTTCCCCTTTGGAAAAAGGGGAAGGAGTGGTGACAGCCATTGCAGATTGCATCCACGCGCATATTCGCCCGATCCCGCACGCCGTGAATGAACACGCCTTCGTCGTGTAACACCACGGCTGGTGCGATCGAACGAATCTGCTGCGCGGAGAGCGTGTGAGATGCTCGGAGAGAAGAGATGCCAAGCTGGGGCTTGGCGATCCAAGGAGATAGGAAAAATGGCAAGCTGGGGTTTGGTGGTTTGACTCGTAACTATTTCCCAGCGTACACCTTCATGCGTACCTTGTCTTTCACGTCCTCGTAGCTGAAACCATTGCGGCATAAAGAAGTGAGGATCTTCTCTATCTGCTGTTTCGGTTTCAAATCGCGGTACCGAACGAGCAGTTTATCAATCTTCTGATCGATCACATCCGCTTCCTGCTCCGGGGTGACGATTTTCGCGAGTGTTTGGTCGATCAGGATCTCGTCGATGCCTTTTTCTTTCAGCTTGTAACGGATCTCCTCGCGACTCTTCTGCCTGTGCAGTAGGCTTTCGGTGTATAGTTCTGCGAAACGGGTATCGCTGATAAACTTCTTCGATTCGGCGCGTTGGACAAGTTCATTGGTGAGTTCCGCTTCGACAGGGAGGTTCATGAGATAATCGAGGCTTTCACGGCGGCTTCGTTCCCGAAGCGCGAGGTAGTCCAGGAGACGATTCCACGCATATTTTCTGATCTCCTCAAAGAGGAGCTTGAAATCGTCTTCGTCGATCTCCTGTTCACCGGAATTCACATCGATGAAAAAGGGGAGATTTGCCAGCGGCAGCACTCCCCAATCGAAATCGTTTTCCGAAATGATGAACTGCGTTTTATTCTTCTTCCGAATCCGAATTGTCTTCATACTCGGTAGCAATCACCAGATTGAGCGTTTCTTTGACTTTCCCTTCGATTTCGAGAAGCATCTCAGGATTGTCACGCAGGAAGTCTTTGGTCTTTTCCGCGCCCTGGCCAAGACGTGTCTCGCCATAGGAGAACCATGCGCCGCTTTTCTTGATAATATCCGTGTCGACGGCGATGTTGAGGACAATGTCCAGATGAGAGATGCCCTGACCGTACACAATGGGGAACTCGACCGTTTTAAACGGCGGAGCGAATTTGTTCTTCACGATCTTGACGCGTGTCTTCTGGCCGACGATGTTAACCGTTCCGCCGCTTGTATCCTTTATAGAACCTGCGTTGCGAACTTCAATGCGTAGCGACGAATAGAACTTCAGCGCAACACCACCGGTGGTCGTTTCCGGATTGACAAACGCCGGTACACCGATCTTCATACGGGTCTGGTTGATGAAGATCACGGCGGTATTCGATTTGCTGACAATGCTGGTAAGTTTGCGAAGCGCTTGCGACATCAGGCGAGCCTGGAGTCCCACATGGGTATCGCCCATTTCACCTTCGATTTCGGCACGGGGAACCAGCGCAGCCACCGAGTCAACGATAATCAGGTCGATCGCGTTGCTGCGAACCAGCGTTTCCACGATTTCAAGCGCTTGCTCGCCACCGTCGGGCTGCGAGATTAGCATGCTGTCGGTATCGACGCCGAGTTTGCGTGCGTAAAATGGATCGAGTGCGTGTTCTGCGTCGATAAAGGCGATGGTTCCGCCCTGTTTCTGCGCTTCCGCGGCGATATGCAGTGTGAGAGTTGTCTTACCGGAAGCTTCCGCGCCATAAACTTCGGTGATACGGCCTTTGGGTATTCCACCGATTCCGAGGGCTGCGTCGAGGTTGATCGCACCGGTGGGGATGACGTCTACATCGAGCTTGGGACGATCGCCCATACGCATGATGGTTCCGACTCCGTATTTCTTCTCAAGTTGATTCATCGCGGTCTTCAAGGCATCTGCTTTGCCCTTTTCAGCCATGGTTCCTCCTTTGTAGTTCGTAGCTGCTGATCGCGGTATAGACGGGTCCTTCCGGCTGCAGCACGCTTTTGTATAATGTTACCTGGTTGATATTTGATTTGGTGATGGTAGGTTTGAAGCTCAGCAGCTTCGCTACCTGATTCATGTCAACGACCGACTTAACCCGGCCCAGGGTGGCATGCAGCTTCATCGGCTTGTTTTCTAATATGTAGCCCAGTTCTTCGGCGCGACTGCGGATCTTTGCCGGAAGCGAGAAAATACGCTTCTCGTCCGTCCGGTAGTGTACCCATATCACGCGTGGATTCCGGCTGGGAACAGCCTCAATCTGTGGTTCGAAGATCTCGAACTCCTCCTGATTATCGAGCAGCTCCTGGACGGACTGATCCAGATAGCGGATATGAGACGGTGAGACATCACCCAGAAATTGCAGGGTGATATGCATCGTATCTGGCCGTACCCACTTGATACCGCGCGGAATGATGTTGCGCAGCTCTTGTGTAAGTTGGTCGAGTTCGTCGCGAACCGGTTCGGGGAGCTCGAATGCGAAGAAAACGCGCATTACCGTTTATATCCGAACATACGCAACAGCGACTTGCGTTCCTCGATATCCTTTTCGGTCTCGACTCCCTTCGGCGATCCTCCGTCGATCACACCCAACACGCCGCGGCCCTGCTCCGTCTCCGCGAGTACGACTTCCACCGGGTTGGCGGTTGCGCAGTGAATGCCTACGATTTCACGAACATCCTTGATAGCCGGAATGACATTGATAGGGAAGCAGTCCTTGAGAACAATGAGGAATGTGTGGCCTGCGCCGAGTCGTTTCTGGTTTTCTATCGCCAGATCGATCAGCTCTTTGTCTGTGCCGTCGTGGCGGATGAGGCAGGGACCGGACGCTTCATTGAACGCCAGACCGAACTTGATGCCGGGGAAGCTGTTGACGAGCGCTTCGTAGAGGTCTTCTACCGTTTTAATGAAGTGTGACATACCGTAGATGATATTTAATCCTTCCGGTACATTGATTCTTTCTGTGATTAGCTGCATTGGTACCTCCAAAGCCTGGATTTCTGTCAACCGAATACTGTCCTGATAAAAAAATAGCCCCTTCAAATTGAAAGGGGCTCGATTTTCAGTCAAATATTTTCTTCTACGATTTTTCCTCGAAAGGATGTCGCGTTAGATGACTTTACGTACCTTATTGGCTTTGAGACATGAAGCGCAGATGTTAATCTTCTTCACTTCACCTTCGATTTCTGCACGAATCCGGGAAAGATTCGGCTGGAAGCGACGCTTGGTCGCGTTAAGGGCATGGCTGCGGTTGTTGCCAACCTGTGCCTGTTTGCCACATACATCACATATTCTTGACATGATAACCACCTGTTATGATTTCTATTTCGTGTCACGAAAAAAGATACGCCAATTTATGGCAAGCAATTTATCGCACGAAAGTAATTCGCCCAGTAGTAAAACGTTTGGATGTCCTGCATGATTGCCGTTACGATCTACTGCTGCATGGGCAGAAAGATATCGAAGCAAGCGCCGTCGTCGGAATTCGACGCGATGATCTCGCCTTTATGATCGTTGACTACCTTCTTGCAGATTGCCAGTCCCAATCCGGTGCCGTTGCTTTTTCCTTTCGTAACGAATGCGTCGAAAATATTAGGGAGGATTTCTTCCGGGATGCCGGGGCCGTCATCACAGACCGATATATGAAGCTTCTCGCCTTCCTGGCGACAGGTGACCACTACATTTCCGGAGCTTCCAAGCGCTTCGATCGCGTTTTTGATGATGTTGATCAGCGTACGTTTGATGCGCTTCCGGTCGATGAATACGGGATTCTTCACATGATTGATCATGCTCAGTTTGATGCCGCGGTCTTTTGCGATAGGATCCATGTCATCCGCCATATCGGCACATAGCTCTTCCATGTCGATTTCGGCAATGCTCAGAATGATGCGTTCGCCTTTGGCAAAGTCTAGAATTTCACGAACCATATCGTCGAGAACGCTGGTCTGGTGCACAATACGCTTAATGTATTTGGCGGTGTCGGGATAGATGCTTTCCAGAAGCTGTGCGGTGAGGACGATGACGGTAATGGGCGTTTTAATGTCATGTACTATCTTGCTGGCCGCAGAGCCGATCGCGGCAAGCTTGTTGCGCGTGATGAGGTTTTCCAAGACGGTCGCGAATTGCTGATTGGTGTTTCGCAGGTGAATGGACATCGTCTTGGTCAGGTGGAAGATAACCTGTGGGTATTGCAGACAGATATTAAGGAAGTCCTGCTTTTCCATTTTCAGCAGTACAACATCCGTAACAGCCTTAACGGTAGCAGAGCGAGGACTTTCGTCAACCAGTGCCATCTCACCGAAGAAATCCAGCGGTTCAAGTGTATTGAGCTCGGCCTGGGTTTCGAGATCGTGACGAATGAGTTTGGTGATTTCCAGAGAACCTTCTCTCAATATATAGAAGCTGTCGCCGACATCACCTTCGGAGAAAACGATTTCTCCAGCGGCAAGATGCAGCTCGTGAAAATACTCTGCGATGATCATCAGCTCATCATTGCTGAGCGAGTCGAAAAATTTGACGTTTCGTAATATGTCGACCATGTTCATTTCAGCTTTCCTCCAATAAAAGTCTGCTTCAGATATTGTTGTATGTCAACAAAAAAACGCTTAGAACTTCAAGGTGAAGATTGTCTCCACCCCCATCACAGAACGGACGTTGATCGTTCCGCCATGCAGCCTCATCATCTGCCGTGCGAGCGCTAGCCCGATACCGGTTCCCGAAGGCTTGGTCGTGAAGAACGGGATGAATATCTTATCGATAACATCTTCCAGAATGCCGGAACCATTATCCCACACCTGGATGGCTGGCCTGCCATTGGGTCCGACAAACGCCGCAATGCCGATTCTGCCATGTTCGCGTTCACGAAGGGCGTGCTTGGCATTCTGGACAAGATTTATCAGGATCTGTTCAATCATGCTTTCGTCAGCGGTGAGCTCCAGCTCCTCGGGAATGATCTTGATCGCGAGCTCGATACCAGCGGTTTGCAGCTCTTCCGCGAAGAGGTTCTGCAAGTTGTCGAACAAACTCCGGATGGAAAAAATGGTGAAGTTCGGCTTGGGAATGCGGGTTAAATTGCGGTACGACTGCACAAATTTCAGCAGCCCCGAACTTCTCCGCTCGATGGTCCGCACCGCGCTGTGGATGTCATTGAAAGTCTCTTCTTGTTCGCTATCCACGCAGATTTCGCTGTGGATCTGATCGAGCATCTGGTTGATTGTGGACGACAGCGAGGCGATGGGTGTGATGGAATTCATGATCTCGTGGGTGAGAACACGGATTAGCTTCTGCCAGGCTTCCAACTCCTGCTCTTCCATTTCGCTTTGGATATTTTGGATGGAAACCAGAATAATCTTCCGATCCATGAGCTTGAATTCGGTTGCGTACATGGCCAGTTGGAGCAGTTCATCGTGGTATTGGATTTTAACCATCGCTTTCTCACCGGATCGCAGGGTGATGATTTTCTCGTACAATCTACGGCTGAAGCTGGCAAGCGTATGGATGTTCTTAAGGTGATCCATGCGGAAGAGGTTTTGCGCGGCCTTATTATAGATTTCCACATCACCGTTGCTTCGGAAGGCTAGCAGCGCGATACCTACGTGCTCCACCACGTTTTTCAAATAGTGATAGTGAATCTCGCGATCAGTGCTGATACGCTGGAAATCGTTGATAACGTTGTTGAAGGAGTTCTTGAGCACATCGAACGAAGAACCGAGTCCCTTAACTTCAAACGAGCTGCTGAACTCCGAATAACGGATCGAATTCAGGAACGTCGTGAGCATCCGATTGGTGCGCTCTACATAGGTGATCAGGAAGAACACCTGCATGATAACAGCCAGGCTCAGTACTACCTTCAATCCTAGTGGGATATTAATCTGAAGGGTGTAGATGAACCCGAAGATCGTCAGCGTGAGCAGCATTACGCGCAATACGCATTGTAACCGGAAGCTACGAAGCTTCATAGGCCGTATTTCTCGAGTCTGCGGTAGAGCGATGTGCGCGTCAGGCCCAGCTCCCGAGCTGCCTGCGTGATATTGCCTTTATACTTGCGGATAACCTTCTCGATCGTCTTTTTCTCTACTTCCTCGAGGTTGTAGGTCTCGATAACAAATTCCTCAGCACCTTTACCATTTGTGGAGAGCAGGAAATCTCCTGCTTCCAGATGGCTGGATTCGCTCAGGATGATCGCACGCTCGATAGCGTGCTGAAGTTCGCGAACGTTGCCGGGCCAGTGATAAAGCTCCAGCTTTTTCATGGCGCTGCTGCTGATTCCGGTGACATTCTTGCCGTATTTCTTTACCAGTCGTTTGAGGAAGTGGTTCGCCAGGAGTGGGATATCCTCGATACGGTCACGAAGCGGCGGCAGGTGGATTTCAATGGTGTTGATGCGATAGAGAAGGTCCTGGCGGAAACGCTTCTCCTTAGTAAGCTGATGCACCGGCATGTTAGTCGCGCAGATGAGGCGTACATCGACCGGAATGTGACGGTTGCTTCCCACACGGATCACCTCGCCTTTCTCGATGACGGTCAGTAGCTTAGCCTGGAGCGGCATGGAGAGGTTTCCGATCTCGTCAAGGAACAGCGTTCCGCCGGAGGCTATCTCGAAGCGCCCGGGGCGATCTTTCTTGGCATCGGTATATGCGCCACGGACATGCCCGAAGAGCTCGCTCTCGAAGAGCGTTTCGCTGATGGAGCCGAGATCGACGTTAACGAAGACATCGTCCTTGCGCTTGGAATTGCGATGCAATGCACGAGCGACAAGCTCCTTGCCGGTTCCGTTTTCGCCAAGGATCAGCACGCTGGCATCCGTGTGAGCCACTTTTTTAATGGTGGAAAACACACGTCGCATCTCTTCCGAGACGCCGATGAAATCGTGGAACGGCTGGTCGTAGGATTCACTGAGCCCTTGCTGGCGCTCGCGCAAGGAGGTAGCTTCGCGGCGTGACTTGCGTAGCTGAACTGCGTTGTGGATCGTGACCAGCAGCTTTTCGTTCTGCCAGGGCTTTAACACGAAATCGGCCGCACCGGAATGAACAGCGCGAACGGCTTTTTCCACATCGCCGAATGCTGTGATGAAGATAACCACAGCGTCGGGATCGATCTCCAGGATTCGCTCCAGCCAATAGAAGCCTTCTTTTCCACTGATCATGTCGGAAGAGAAGTTCATGTCCAACAGAATCACGTCGTAGCTTTCTTCTTTTAAGATCTCGGGTATCCGTTGCGGATTCTGTTCGGTTCTGATTGATTCCACCTGCTGCTTGAGCAGGAGCTTCAGAGATATGAGGATATCTTCGTTATCGTCAACTGCGAGAATTCTACCGATTTTTTCTGGCATGGTGCATCCTTTATTGTTGTTTTAATCATTCATATTTTGCGAGTGTAATTATTAGGCATGTGTACTCAGTTCGTCAATAAATATTGTTCGGAATCGAACACCTGATGGATGTATTTGTATAGAATAATAGGAAATATAAAATGTTTGTGCTGGCGCAGATGCTTCGATTCTTTATGAATCCGAGTTGTCACTTGCGAAACTCACGGCTCAGCATGATACGAAAAATGTTACCCGCTGTGCGGTCAGGTCGCAGCGCCTGCCCGTATTTCAAGGGGAAGAAAGCAATACCCGGCTAATCCGTGGAACGGAAGGAGAAAGTCTCGAAGCAAGCAGGTTGTATTAATGCACAATTTATCGTAATAAAAAATAACGCGATTGGTGCGAAAAATGCGAGTCAAACTAATTGTGGGGAATAGAGAAAGCTCGTGATAATGTTTCATTTTAAGCTTGACAAGGGCTTGGGATTATTCACAATGACACTGCCTTGTTGTGCAAGGAGGAACCTATGACAAAATGGACGAAATTTTTTGTTCTGGCGATAACGCTTTCTTTCGTCGCGCTCAGCGCTGCGGAGAAAGTGAGTATATACGATATTCAGTACACTGTAAACCCGGGTGCCGAGGGTACCTATCCATCACCCTATGAAGGCTCGACGATCCAGACCGAAGGCGTTGTTACATCGATCGGATTCGATGCGTCTTCGTTCACTCTCTCTACTTCCGAGGGCGGTCCCTGGAATTGCATAGTCGTTCAAGCGCGAGATCAGGTTGAAAGGCAGAATCTCCGTGTTGGTGATTACATCACACTGGAAGGTCAGGTACATGAAGATTTCGGTTGCACCGAAATCCGCAATGTCTCGCTTCTGCGTAGACGCTCAAGTGGCTCCACGATACCGCAACCCATCAGCGTTACGACCGGCGAACTGGCTGTTACCGAATCCCTGGAAGGCGCTCTGGTGAAAATCCATAGTGTCAACATCGTAAATCTTCGTCAGACGACACGGTGGAGCATCAACGACGGAACCGGCAGCTGTACGCTGTATGATGGCTACAATATCATGGACAGCCGCAAGCGTACGAATCGCGCTGGCGACACACTGGAATACATCCAGGGTATCGTTGTGTATGGTTATGGCGAATATCTGGTTTGCCCGAGATCGGTGAGCGACCTTTCGAGCACGGGTTCACATCAGGTTCACGGAACCTCTTGGGGACGCGTCAAATCTTTGTACAAATAAACATGATATAGGCTTCAATTGAACTGCCTCCCAATTCGAGGCAGTTTTTTTGTAAGATGATTTTGAATCGGACAACCAAGGAGGAGTTTTGAAGAAATTTCTGAAGAATGTGGTCGTGCTGGGAGTGTTGGCAGCTGGCGGTTATTGTGTTTATAAGTTTGTTATGCGCCTGAAGCAGACCATCAAGCTCGATAAATCCTTGCCTTTGTTTCTAAAAAATACGATCGGTGAACAGCCGGCGATTCAGATCAATCTCCAGTTCCGTTCGCTGACCATCATCCTTAAGTTCTCGGCGGAAACATTGGCGCGTGAAACGGATATTGAGCAGTTCGTTCGCGAATATATCGAAGACTTCTATCCGGTCCTGTCTCAAATGTCGCTGACAGTGCGCCTTGAAGAAAAGCCGGAAGAGAAAGAGCTTAATCTGGAACCCGAGGAAACGGAAGAACCTCAGGAAACACATGAGCCTGATGAAGTAGAAGAATCGGAGACGGAAGAATCTGATTCATAAAGTGTTGCGTCCATTTGTTAACGAGGTGTCAATCCGTTTGCGGAGCGGCTTTTGGGAAGATATCTCCGTAGCGTGACAAACGTGTAATCTTATGGAATTTCAAAAGATGAGACAAAAACCCTTGACAAAGATTTCAGGGTTCGGAAAACAGAATTTCAAAACTGAGTGAAGGAGTGGAATTATGACCAAGGCTGATTTAGTGAAGACCATTTCACAGGAAACGGGAATAATTCGTAAAGATGTAGCAATCGTAGTGGATACATTCCTCGATGCGGTCAAAGACAGCATGAAAGAAGGAAATCATATCGAAATTCGCGGTTTCGGCACATTCAAGCTGAAAGTAAGGAAACCTCGGATCGGTCGCAATCCCAAGACCGCCGATAAGGTTCCAGTGCCCGAACGTGTAGTTCCTACTTTCAAGTTCTCTCGCGCTTTTAAGGATGACGTTGCTGACGCGAACATCGAATTATTAGAACAATAACAGGGGGATTGAATGCCTTGCGGAAGAAAACGGAAGAAGCATAAAATCAATACGCACAAGCGTAAAAAAAGGCTTCGCAAAAATCGTCACAAAAAGAAATAATGGATGATCGGCTCATCGTCCCGATTTTTTGATCGATCGGTTCATGAACCCTGCGGATAAACCTTTGAAAGTAAAACTTTGATCATAGAATGCCGCTGCTTATCGCAGCGGTTTTTCTATGGTAGGGGGATCAATGGCATCTGATCACTCCCACGATCTGGATATCCTGCCTGTTGCAGCGGCGTGCGTTACCGAAGATGGGCGTATTCTACACTACAACCAGCTCTTTGCCAAGCTTACCGGTAGCCCGAAGCCCGGTAGTCTGGTCGTCCAACTTGCCAGAGAGACTGAACGTGACTCTATTCATCTCTGGATACGAGACACAATTAAGTCAAAAGTCCCCACACGCCATAGCATAATCCAGTCAGCGAGTGAACAGCATCAAAGCATGCTGCATCTTCAGGCGCTATATAACGAAGAAAATCGTACGCTGTGCATCACGGTTGTCGATTTTGACGCGCCGGCAAGATATGAGATGGATATCCTCGAGAAATACGAGTTTTACTTCAAAGAGATCATGAACAGCCCCGATTTCGTTTTATGCCGCTTCAACTTCATTGAAGATCGTTTCGAGTACATGAGCCCGGCAGCAGAATCGCTTGTCGCGCTTCCATTGGGGAATCTACAGGAATTCACATACAGAGATCTTCTTAAAATGATCCATCCATCCGAACGCCAGAATATGGCCTCGTTTCTACAAAAACTTATTTCCGGTGAAGTCCGGATTCCAAGCCTTGTGGAGCAGTTCCGGCTGGGAGATATCCCGCGCCGGGATGTCTGGGTGCAAGTTCATATGCGCTTCATGTATGACGACTCGAACCGGCTGGCCTTCGCGTTAGTGTCGGTTTTCGATATCACAGAGCAGAAGCGAATCGAAAAAGCGCTGACAGATTCGCGTAACGAGTTGGAAGCCCGGGTTATGGAACGAACGCTGGAGCTGATCAAGACCAACGAACGTCTTCTGAGCGAGATATCGGAGCGAATTCATGCCGAAATCGAGGTGAAGGAGAGCGAGGAACGTTTCCGGAGTATTTTCGAGCAAGCGTACGATGGTGTGGTGCTACTTGACGCCGATGGCAGGATTATCGCCTGGAATCGTGCCATGACGCGAATGACGAACCTGAAAGCTCCCAAAGTGATTGGACGTCCGTTCTGGGATGTTCAGGCAGAGATTGTCGGTAACCACCAATCGCATGAGTATGTTCGCAGGATGTGGCAGGCACGGGTGGAGCGATTCCGCCAAAACGAGACAGCTGACTTCATCAACATGATCGAAGAGGATGATATCATGCATCCTACCCTGGGCAAATTGAATGTCGAACGGGTTGTATTCCCGATCAGAACATCGAACGAACTCAGGCTTGGTATGCTGATGCGTGATATCTCAACGACAAGGCAATCGCTGGAAGCGCTTCGGGAATCCGAAGAAAAATTCCGCATTCTCTCGCAGGAGTCGCCCAATCTAATCCTGATTTTCACCCGTGATTCCATCGAATCCATGAACGGCAACTGGTCACGCCTCACCGGATTTGATTTCTCAGATAGAGCGAAGATGGTTCACACGTTGCTGAACGCTTTACCGCCTGAGAAGAGAATTCGAGCGTTGAGAATAATTGCCCGGATCGATGAGGTTGATGTGCTGCTTCCATGGGAGACATCTCTGGAAACAGCAATCGGTGAGCGATTGACGTTGGTTATCAGTTGCCGGAAAATCCAGTATGCCAGTAAACCGGCGGTTCTTGCAATTGCGACAGATATAACCGAGATACGTCGCATGCAGCGTCGTATTGAAGACGCGAAGCGTTTCAAGGAGATTGACAGGTTGTCGGTCGGTGTCGCACACGAGGTGCGAAATCCGTTGAACTCGATCGTTGCGATCTCGGAAGTGCTGAGTAGCGAATTTGGCGAATTGCCCTCTATGCAAGAATACCTGAATCATATCAATATCCAGGTCGAGCGCCTCTCGCGCCTGATGGGTGATCTGCTCGACTTCGGAAAGAAAACCCATGTTGAAATACTTGAAATGATTTCTCTCTTGACGCTATGTCAATCGACTGTTAAAATGTGGCAACAGGAGAATGAGTATCCCGGTTTTATCGTCGAGATCGACACATTATTGTGTCCCGAAGAACCTCTTGTACGCACGGATGTTCCGCGATTACAACAAGTTCTTCTAAACCTTCTCGACAACGCCGCCCAACACAGTCAGGAGAGCAGGAAGATTATTATGCGTCTATTTTCAGAGGGTGAATCGCAGGTTTCTCTGCAAGTGATCGATTTTGGTCATGGCGTGAATCCGAAAGATATATCACGTGTCTTTGATCCGTTCTTTACGCGCCGTAGCAAGGGGACTGGTCTCGGTCTCAGCATCGTAAAAAGCATCATCGAGAAGATGGACGGCAGTGTCGAACTGGCGAATCATGCTGATCCGCAGGGTTGCGTCGTAACGCTTCGTTTGCCTATGATGAGAGGATGTGAGACATGAAACCCCGCATCCTGATGATCGACGATGATCCCAGCATTTCTTTCAGCTTCACAAAGTTCCTCAACAGCCGCGGTTACGATGTAATCACTGCTGGTTCTCTTGAAGAAGCCCGTGAAGCGCTGCGACTGCATCCGATTAACGCGATGATTCTCGACCAGATGCTTCCCGACGGCGATGGCATCGATTTCCTGACGGAATTCCGCGAGAGCAACGATACCCTTCCCATCATTTTCATCACTGCACACGGAAATGTTAACCTCGCCGTTGAAGCGATGCGTAAGGGTGCTGATAACTTCATGGTCAAGCCCGTTAACATGAGCGGACTTGAGCTTTTCCTCAGTAAAAGCGTCGAGCTTGGGCGTCTCCGCCAGACCGATCAAGTTTCGCAGCGCACCAAGCGCACCAAGATCGAGATGTTCCTCGATGACCGCCCGATGATGAAGTCGATCCTCGATTACGCCCGTCTGGCGTCGTTCAACGATACCATCATCCTCATTCACGGCGAGACAGGTACCGGTAAGGGCGTTTTGGCGCGATGGATTCACGAGAACAGCTCTCGAAAGAACAATCCATTTGTTCCCGTGAACTGCGCCGGCCTTAAGGATGAATTACTCGCCAGCGAGCTTTTCGGCCATGCCAAAGGTGCATTTACATCTGCTGTGCAGGAAAAGCAGGGGCTTGTCGAATTTGCCAATAACGGAACGCTGTTCCTCGACGAAATCTCCTCCATGAGCATGCAGGTACAAGCAGAGCTTCTCAAGGTGATCGAAGACCGCACTTTCCGCAGACTGGGCGAGACTCGCACGAGATCCAGCGATTTCCGACTCATCTGCGCATCCAATCAAGACCTCGAAGTGGAGGTGGAAGCGGGTAGTTTCCGGTCTGACCTATATTATCGTATCAATGTTTTTCCCATCAACATGATGCCGCTTCGAGAGATGAAAGAAGACCTCGGTGGTCTGGTGCGGCAGATTCTGTATGAGCGAAACGCCCCGGAGATCTATCTGAATGCGAAAGTGATGAAGCTGCTCTCCGAGTACTCCTGGCCTGGAAATATCCGCGAACTCAACAATGTTCTCGAACGGGCTATGATCCTCGCCAAAGGGAAGATGCCGACCGAAGAGCATTTCCCCGGACTGCGTTTCTCCAAGACGTCCATCATGCCCAAAACGATCAAGCCTTTGGAGCAGATCATCGAAGAATATATCATGATGGTGATGGAGAAATGTGGAAACGATACCATCAAGGCGTCTAAAGCGCTCGGAATTTCGAGGCAGGCGTTGTATCGCAGATTGCGGAAGATTCGAGGTCTTTCCGAAATCGATTGATTTATCATTTCCGAAAATATCATTTTCGTTTGCGAGAATCCGAAAGCTTATATCCCCCTGAACTACGAGATTTAATGGCATTTATCTTGCATCACTGATCGCTGATAACTCTCTCAATGGAGATAGAATGCCAATAACAAACGACGTCGCACAAACATCAGGTATCGAGCGTTACTTCATGCATTTGGCGCACGACTTGAAGCTCCCATTACAATCGGTTAAAAGCATGCTTTACATCCTGGAGCTCGAGATTCTCGAAGGTAAAAAATCGGAAGCGATCCTGGATATACGCGAAGTGTCCAATTCTATCGGCAGGATGGAAAATATCGTCAATAACATGATGGAATACGCTCGCATGAGCCTGATACCAAACGAACTATCATCGTTCGTTATGCGCGATGCTGTTGAAGCAGCAATTGACGACGACCTTCTTGGATATGAAATAACGATTGGAGAATCGATGCCGGTCGTGAGGGCTGATCGCAGGCGAATAGAGCTTCTTTGGCGGAATTTGATAGTCCTCTCGATACGGGCTGCATACGGAGAACGTCCACTACGAATAGAAATAGGGTGGAAGATTGTCGAAGGTGGTTACGAGTTTTACCTCAAAGATAACGGTATTCCAATCGAACGAATCTGCGCCGAACGTGTCTTGCAGGGTTCATGCATGAGTGATGTGACTTGTCGAAACAACAACATCGGCATGCTTGTATCCTGTCAGATCGTTTCTTCACACGGTGGAAGGATGATTCTTGAGCCGAATTGCAATCGAGAGGGAGTTACTACGCGGTTTTTTCTGCCTGCGAATCTGTATCAACTTGACGAAAGTGGTAACTCGATCTGAAAGATAGCGCCACGCTTTACTGCGTTACGTACGCGGATTACACCTCCGAGACTGCGGATGAAGTTCTCCGTGATCGACAATCCCAACCCCATACCTTTCATAGGACTTTTCGTTGTGAAGAAGGGATCGAACACATGCGCGAAGTGAGTGGGTGAGATGCCGGTTCCATTGTCTTCCACTTCGATCATGATACACTGCGCTTCCTTGCGCGTCCTTATCGTGACGTGCTTCTCGATGTCGTCGATGGCATTCAGTGCGTCGAGGGCGTTGTTGACCAGATTCAGGATGGTCTGTTCCAATAGCACGGGATATGAGTCGAAATCAGTGATTTCTTGCGCGTAATCGCGGATAATGCTGACGTTGTGTTCGCGGCACTGGGCGTTAACGAGTCCCAGCGCGCTATCGATCGTGCGGTGAAGATTGCAGCGATAGGCCTTGTGAGTCGGTTCTTTGTAAATGAGCGAACGCATGTGACGAATGATGTCGTGGATGCGCCGGCTTTGTTCGGATATAAATGAAAGTGCTTCCCAAAGTTCCTCTGTCTTGATCTCATGGGGGTTGTCCTTCCAGTAGAGCATGCCGTCGGCCTTGCTCATGAGTGCTGTAAGGGGTTGATTGATCTCATGCGCTATACCCGAGACCATCGTTCCCATGGATGCGAGTCGTAACGAACGCTCTGCGATCTTTTCCATCTCTATCTTTTCTTTCTCGATGCGCACGCGGAATGTGATATCTTCGCCGGAGCTGAGTGAACCAGTGATATTGCCTTCAAGGTCATGCAGCAGTGTTGTATGCCAGGATATGATGCGCGTTTCGCCTTCACGCGTGATAATGCGATTCTCATGGATATTCACTGGCAGCGAAAGCCCCTTCATCATCTGCTGGTAGTTGTATTTCCGAAAAACACGCTCCTGGGGGGCAGCACAGGTGTCGTACCAGTTGCTCCCGATTAGCTCATCCTGCTTATAGCCAGTGATACGGCATCCGGTTTCGTTCAGCAGGGTAACGCTTCCTTTGGTATCCATAGCAAGGATGATTACGCCGGCGATGCGCAGGTAGTGCTCTGCTCGTAGTTTTTCCTCACGCAATCGATCTTCGTTTTCACGATGTTGTATAATATCACAGATTTTATCGGCATATCCTTTGATAAGGTTGGTCTCAAAGGTTTCCAGGAATTCGAGATCGGTTTCAATGTAGCCGATGAAGATTGTGCCACGATGTTCGCCATTAATGGCGATCTCGTGTTTGAGAGCGTTTGAAGTTTCCTGTCTGATGTTCGCGCACTGTGAATAGGTTCTGCCATCCAGTATGATCTTGCTGAATACTTTATCTGGATATTGCATGCTGGGAGGAATGATGTCTCTTGTCAGGCGTTCGAATACTTCGTACAGTGGTAATCCTTCGGTAGCAAGGCGATTCAAGGCGTATAGACCTTCGAGTTCCTTGATACGTTCTCGCAGGTCGAGTTCGAGATCGGCTTTTCGATGACGGTTCGGCATGGTTGACTCCTGTGAGAAACATAGCTGCGAGCGATTATTTGGGTTGTCAAACGAAATGTGAAAATATATTTGGTATTTAGCGTGTTGTGTTTCGGAGAAAATGGTAGCAGCGTGTCGGGTTGTATTTGTATGTTTTATCAGTGTATTACGTCAGGTGTTGAACACAAAATGCCGAATAGCTGAAAAATAGGTTGACACGAAAGACTGGGTGTTATGATTTTGCGCACTCAGTGATTGATATTTGAATTGCACATACAGAGAAATTTATCGAGAAAAGAGTTGACAGGAAAACCGAAAAGTTTTTTGTTGAGAAACTGTCAGCTCGCCGATGTAGCTCAATGGTAGAGCAATGGTTTTGTAAACCATCGGTTGGGGGTTCGATTCCCTTCATCGGCTCCATACATGGAGAGGTTCCCGAGCGGCCAAAGGGAACAGACTGTAAATCTGTCGTCGAAGACTTCGGAGGTTCGAATCCTCCCCTCTCCACCATCTTTTCTCTCCCAAGCAGACAGGCTTGCTGGGAGAGAGATTTTTTTGCCCGGATGATCTTACGATAAACATTCGGAATAAACGCGGGAATAGCTCAGTTGGCTAGAGCATCAGCCTTCCAAGCTGAGGGTCGCGGGTTCGAGCCCCGTTTCCCGCTCCATATTTCTCAAAAATGAAAGCTCATGTAGCTCAGTCGGTAGAGCACTTCCTTGGTAAGGACGAGGTCACCGGTTCAAGTCCGGTCATGAGCTCCATTTTTTTTATTTAGCAATCTGGGATTTGGCATTAACGAATATATAACCTGGAGGAATCATGGCAAAGGCGAAATTTGAGAGAACGAAGCCTCATGTTAACATAGGAACGATCGGTCACGTAGACCACGGTAAGACGACACTTACCGCGGCGATTACGCTTTATCTTAGCAAGAAGACCGGTGCTGCATTCCGTTCATTCGATAGTATCGACAACGCACCGGAAGAGCGCGAGCGTGGTATCACCATCGCGACGGCGCACGTCGAATACGAAACAGCAAATCGTCACTACGCGCACGTAGACTGCCCTGGTCATGCTGACTATGTCAAGAACATGATCACCGGCGCCGCCCAGATGGACGGAGCTATCCTTGTGGTTAGCGCAGCCGACGGCCCAATGCCCCAGACCCGCGAGCACATCCTGCTTGCCCGTCAGGTAGGCGTACCCGCAATGGTCGTTTTCATGAACAAGTGCGACCTTGTGGACGACGAAGAAATTCTTGAGCTTGTGGAACTTGAAGTTCGCGAGCTTCTTTCCGAATACGAATTCCCGGGCGACGATATTCCCGTGATCAAGGGTTCTGCACTTAAAGGTCTGAACGCGGATCCGGAAGGTGAAGCCCAGATTCAGGAACTGATGGACGAAGTCGATCGTTACGTTCCGCTTCCCGAGCGCGATGTTGACAAGCCTTTCCTCATGCCAGTCGAAGACGTGTTCTCGATCCAGGGACGTGGCACAGTAGCTACGGGCCGTATCGAGCGCGGAATCGTGAAAGTTGGCGAGAAGATCGAGCGCGTTGGTATCCGTGAAACCATCGAAACCACCTGTACCGGTGTCGAGATGTTCCGTAAGATCCTCGACGAAGGCCAGGCAGGCGACAACGTGGGTATGCTTCTTCGCGGTATCGCCAAGACCGATATCGAACGCGGTATGGTACTTGCGAAACCGAAGTCGATCACCCCTCACACCAAGTTCACTGGTAAGACCTACGTGCTGACCGGAGACGAAGGTGGACGTCATAAGCCGTTCTTCAGTGGCTACCGTCCGCAGTTCTACTTCCGCACCACGGACGTTACCGGCTCCCTGACCCTTCCTGAAGGCGTCGAGATGGTAATGCCTGGTGACCACGTAGAGGTCAACGTTGAACTGATCACCCCGATCGCTATGGAACAGGGTCTCCGCTTCGCTATCCGCGAAGGTGGACGCACCATCGGTGCCGGCGTCGTCGGTGATATCTTAGAATAGGGAATATCATGCGAGAAATAATTATCCTTGCTTGTGAAGAGTGCAAGAATCGTAATTACACAACGACCAAAAATCGTCGTAATCATCCGAACAGACTCGAACTGAAGAAGTTCTGTCCGAACTGCCGGAAACACACGAATCATAAGCAAACACGGTAAGAACTTATACAGGGCAGGACAGTAGCTCAATTGGCAGAGCACCGGTCTCCAAAACCGGGGGTTGCGGGTTCGATTCCTGCCTGTCCTGCCAGTTTTTACAAAAAGAAAGCGCTGCCAACAGCCTTTCTTTTTATGTGAAGCGGTTTTCAGTGGATGCATATCTGCTGGTACATTGAAAGTCGTAGAATCCAGGCCGGGAGCGGAATTGACGAACCCGGCACAAGAAGGAAGTACGGATATGTTTAAGAAGCTCTGGAAATTTCTGAAAGATGTCTGGCACGAAAAACAGTACATCACCTGGCCATCAAAAGACGACCTGAAGGAAGGAACTCTCGTGGTTATTTCCATGTCCGCCCTCGTCGCGGTCTTTCTTTCAGTTGTTGACTGGATTTTCTCGATCCTGATGCGCTTCGTAATCTACAGGGGCTAGCGCAATGAAGAAATGGTATGTCATTCACACCTTTGCATCCCAGGAGAACAAGATTCGCGAAATGCTCGAGGCGGGAGTAAAGGATACTGAGATGGAGGACAAACTCGGTCAGATTCTTATCCCGACCCAGAAGACATACCTGATTCGTGAAGGCAAGAAGATCGAACGTGAACGCAAAGTGTTCAACAGCTATGTCATCATCGAAGCGGAACTCACTCGAGAGCTTCAGAACTTTATCTTGAACCTGCCGGGCGTGACAAACTTCCTCGGCACGGGCAAGAAAGCCGTTCCGCTCGACCAGGATGAAATCAACAGGCTTCTTGGTATCGCTGACCGCGATAACTCGGATCAGACTGATATCGAATTCCTGCCTGGCGATATCGTAAAGATAACCGCGGGTCCTTTCACCGATTTCAAAGGTGTCATTCGCAGTGTAACCGCGGAGACCAGAAAATTGACGGTAGAGGTAACCGTATTTGGTCGCGTGACCCCGGTAGAAGTGTCAGTCGACCAGGTGGAAATCAATAAATAAAAAGATGGTTGACGTAAAAGCGGTCAACCAGTAATCAGTAGAGGCAAACATGGCAAAACCGAAAGATGCAGTAAACGTAATCAAGCTGCAATTGCCTGCTGGTCAGGCAACACCCGCGCCTCCCGTTGGTCCGGCGCTGGGTCAGGCAGGTGTCAACATTCCGGAGTTCTGCAGACAGTATAACGACCGGACAAAAGATTCACCGGGAATGATCTTCCCCGTGGTGATCTATGTTGCGAAGAATAAAAGTTTCACATTTGAATTGAAAACCCCGCCGGCAGCCGTGCTTATCCGTAAGGAAGCAGGACTGGCAAAGGGTTCTGGGGAGCCGAACAAGACAAAGGTCGGCAACGTCACCAAAGAGCAGATCAAGAAGATTGCCGAGATCAAGATGAAAGATCTCAATGCTCACACGGTGGACGCAGCGATGCGTATGATCGAAGGTACTGCGAGAAGCATGGGCGTGACCGTTTCGAAATAACCCCGTTTCGAAACCGCGCTTAAATTTCTATCCGCAGGAGATCCTCGCATCCAGGAGTACATATGTTCAGAAGCAAGCGTTACAAGAACGCACAAGAGCTGATCGATCGTAACCTTCGTTACGAACTCGACGACGCTCTTGAAATGATCAAGAAGTTGCCTCAGGCGAAGTTCGACGAAACCGTCGAGATTCACTTCAACCTGGGCGTTGACCCGCGAAAAGCGGATCAGCAAATTCGTAACTCCATCGTTCTTCCAAACGGTACCGGTAAGGACGTTCGCGTCCTCGTCTTCGCAGAAGGCGACAAAGCGACCGAAGCAACCGATGCTGGCGCGGAATACGTCGGAGTAGATGACCTGGCTGAAAAAATCCAGGGTGGATGGTTCGATTTCGATATCGTGATTGCGACACCGAACCTGATGGGTAAGATCGGCCGTCTGGGTCGCGTACTCGGTCCTCGCGGACTGATGCCGAACCCGAAAGTCGGTACCGTAACAATGGAAGTTGGCGCGGCAGTGCGCGACGCGAAATTCGGAAAGGTTGCATACCGTGTCGATAAATTCGCGAACCTCCATATCCCGACAGGCAAGAAGAGCTTCGATGTCCCCAAGTTGAAGGAGAATATTCTGGCTGTCATCTCCGCGGTAATGCGTGACAAACCTGCAGCGCTGAAAGGCGTCTATATCAAGTCGATCGCATTGACCACAACAATGGGACCTAGTATAAAACTCAACGTAGCGACTGCATCGCTGGAAGCACGTAAATAGGAGACGCCATGCCGAATCAACATAACAAGGATACCCTGGTTACTTTGAAAGAGCGGCTGGATTCAGCCAAGGCGATTGTGCTTGTCGACTACAAGGGAATCAATGTCGAGGAAGTGAACGAGCTTCGTAGACGTTTCCGCAGCGCAGGTGTAGATTACTTCGTGGCAAAGAACACGTTGATCAAAATCGCGCTGAACGAACTTGGAATCAACGATCTTGATGAGTATCTGGTGGGCCCGACAGCCGTCGCAGTTTGCAAGGCAGACGAAGTAGCGCCGGCGAGGGAACTCGTCAAGTTCAGCAAAGAGGTGATGGAAGACAAAGGTTTTCCGAAATTCAAGCAGGGTTATATCGGAAGTATCGTAATGGGTACAGATGAGATGACCATGCTTGCAGAGCTTCCTTCGCGCGAAGAGCTTCTTGCGAAGGTGCTTTCCGGATTTAACGCTCCGATCACCGGATTTGTTGGCGTCCTTCAGGGCGTGATCCGCAAGTTTGTTTACACGGTCGACGCAATCGCAAAAGAAAAAGCAGAATAAGAATCATAAACATAATTGGAGGAACCAATGGCTGACAAGAAGCAACAGGTCATCGATCTCGTAAAAGAAATGACTGTTATCGAGCTTTCCGAACTCGTGAAAGAACTCGAAGAAATATTCGGCGTTACCGCAGCGGCACCGGTTGCCGTAGCAGCGGCTGGCGCAGCACCTGCTGAGGCAGCGAAAGAAGAAAAGAGCGAATTCGACGTGATCCTTACGAACGCTGGAGATAAGAAAATCCAGGTTATCAAGGTTGTCCGCGAAATCACCAAGCTTGGGCTTAAAGAAGCTAAAGACCTTGTTGACACCGCTCCGAAGCCGGTCGTTGAAGCAGTTTCCAAAGAAGAAGCTGAATCAATCAAGGCTAAACTTGACGCGGTTGGCGCATCTGTCGAAATCAAGTAATGACAAATATATTCGAAGTGGGTTTCCCCAGATGAAGCCCACTTCGATTTTTTGCATGTCAGGCACCTTTTCATATCATGCCGGTTTGATGAATGTCGAAAGTCGGCAGTTTAATGGTTTCAAGGATACCGATGCGGTTAATGCCGCATTTGTGTGTCTGCAGGAAGAAGGAAATGATACCCTGGTATTTGCGGATATCCCGGGCTTTTTCGTCACCCCGCAAGAGGAGCCTTTTGCGGAAAATTCTTTTTTTCATGAATGTAAGTTGAGACAGGTCCATCAAGGATCGAAAAGCGGCGATAAGCTTCCAAAGGGGGAAGCGGGAAAAGTCCCGAACCGCTCGATCCGAATGATTCGTCCACAAGACTGGACGGGATTGTCTTAGGAAAGCATGAGAAGTCATAAGATCAAGTTGAGTAGTTTCCTCTCGAAGCCGATGTACACACAGCCGGAAGAGCTGCGTCGTCATCGGCTATATCCGCAGTATCGTTCTTAAAAAGGAGTGGGATGTTGAAAGAAACGAAGAACTATTCCCGCATTTTAAAAAGAGCCCGTGACCTCGGGCTGCCGTCTGTGGAGGTTCCAAACCTTCTGGCGATGCAGATCGATTCGTTTGATGAGTTCCTGCAGCGTGATATCCATCCGCAGAAACGGAAGAACAAAGGATTGCAATCGGTCTTTGATCAGATTTTCCCGATCGAAGACACGAAAGGCGTTTATCTACTCGAGTTCATCGATTACTCAGTGCTGAAAGAAAAATACAGCACTGATGAATGTATCGAACGGAACCTGACCTATCAGGCGCCTATTAAAGCGCGTATGAAACTCACCGTTTACGATGAGGAAATCCTCAAGGAAAGCGGCGAGAAGCGTGTGAAAAAGATCATCGAACAGGATGTTTTCCTTGGCGAGATCCCGTTGATCACACCGCAGGGAACCTTCATCATCAACGGCGCAGAGCGCGTCATCATCAGCCAGCTTCACCGCTCACCTGGTGTCTCCTTCACGGAAGAGAAACATCCAAGCGGTAAGATGGTCTATTCGGCGAAGGTGATCCCCTATAATGGTTCCTGGCTCGAATTCAGCCTCGATATCCACGATACAATGTATGTACATATCGACAAGCGACGTAAGCTCCCGGTTACGGTTCTGCTGCGCAGTGTCGGTATATCCAGCAATGACGACATCCGCACCGCCTTCTATCAGTCAGAAATGCTCCCTGTTTCCGAAACGCTCGAAAAATACCTCTATCAGGATGTTTACGACGCGGAAAACGGCGAAGAAATCTGCAAGGCCGGTACCGAGATCACGCAGGAAGTTATCGATGAATTGATCGAATCCGGCATCAACGAGATCCCGGTCGTCACGCACGAATATGAAATTCATGCGAAAATTATAGAGAATACAATCGCGAAAGACCCGACCGTGGATCAAGAAGAGGCGGTCAAGAAAATATACAACCTGATTCGTCCCGGCGAAGATCCTTCTTATGAGGATGCACGCGCCCTGGTTGAAAGAATGTTCTTCAACGAAAAGCGCTACAATCTTGGCGAAGTTGGCCGTTACAAACTCAACAGCCGCCTTGATCTGGACATCCCGGAAGACATGTTCGTCCTGACCCGTCAGGACCTTGAAGCGATCGTCAATACAATCGTCCGCATCTTCCGTAACGAAGAAACCGTCGATGATATCGATCACCTGGCAAACCGCCGCATCCGTACTGTCGGTGAGCTTCTCGAAGAAGAATACACCAACGGTCTTCTGCGCATTACCCGTATCGCAATCGAACGTATGTCGATCTCGAACGCCGATGAAGTAACGGTTCACGACCTGATCAACAGCAATGCGCTGATCGCGGTTGTGCAAGCGTTCTTCCTTACCGGACAGCTCTCGCAGTTCATGGAACAGACCAACCCGCTCGCAGCGTTGACGCATAAAAGACGTCTATCTGCGCTGGGTCCTGGTGGTCTTACGCGTGATCGCGCTGGCTTCGAAGTTCGCGACGTTCACTACTCGCACTACGGACGTATCTGCCCGATCGAGACTCCTGAAGGTCCGAATATCGGTCTTATCTCTTCCCCGGCGATCTATTCGTCGATCAATCGCATGGGATTCATCGAAACACCGTATATCCGCGTAGAGAACGGTAGGGTGACCCATCAGGTCGATTACCTCGATCCCGCACAGGAAGATAAATACACGATCGCGCAGGCGAACGTTACCATTAACGAAGATCTGGTTCTGACCGACGATCTCGTTTTCGCCCGTAACAAGAGCGAATACGTTCAGGTTCGTCCGGAAGAAGTTCAGTACGTCGAGGTTTCGCCGCAACAGATCGTTTCGGTCTCCGCATCGTTGATTCCGTTCCTGGAACACGACGACGCGAACCGCGCATTGATGGGCTCGAACATGCAGCGCCAGTCGGTGCCGCTTCTCAACCCGGCCGCTCCGCTTGTCGGAACCGGTATGGAGAGAATCGTGGCGCAGGACAGCGGTGTTGTCGCGCTCGCTCCGTTCGATGGTATTGTCTCCAACGTGACTTCCGCTTATATTGATATCAAGCGTAAGGACACCGATGAGCTGATGCTCGATATGGGAACGGACAACCGCGTTTACCTGAAGAAATACACCCGCTCCAACCAGGATACATGTTTCAACCAGCGTCCGATCGTCAATATCGGGGATGAAGTGAAGCAAGGCGATCCGCTGTCGGACGGACCGTGTATTCAGGGCGACCGGTTCGCACTTGGCCAGAACATGCTGGTCGCGTTCATGCCGTGGTATGGATACAACTACGAGGACGCTATTCTCCTCAGCGAACGCGTGGCACAGGAAGATATCCTCACTTCGATCTACATCGAAGAGCAGGAAGTTCTGGTACGTAACGTGAAGAACGGTAAGGAAGAGCTCGCGTACGACATTCCGAACGTTCCCACCCAGGCGCTTCGCAACCTCGACAAGACCGGTATCATCCGTGTCGGTTCGGTGATCAAGGCTGGCGACATCGTCGTTGGCAAGATTACTCCGAAGAGCGTCGATATCGATCCTTCACCGGAAGAGAACCTCATGCGCGCACTGTTCGGCGACCGCGCCGGCGACTTCACGAACACCTCCCTCAAGGCTAAGCCCGGTATGGAAGGCGTTGTGATCGACGTGAAGGTGTTCTCTCGCCTCGAGGATATCCACGACTACGAAGAACAGAAAAAAGATGAAATCGCACGTCTGAAAGCGGAACAGGCCGAGCGCAACAAACGCATCGAAAAGTTCCTCAAAGACAAACTCTCCGACTACCTTCTCGGTGAGATTGCGAAGAATATTTCCAATCAGAAGACCAACATCTTCTTCATCCCCGCCGGTAAGAAAATTACCTCGGAAGACCTGAAGAAGATCGACTTCAAGCGCCTGAATCTGGACTACGATCTCGTAGAAGATCCGGAGAAGAACCTCCGCATCTACAACGATATCGTGATGAAAGTCAAGACCGCTCGCGAGGAAAGCGCCAACATGTACAAGAAGTCACGCGATCGCCTGAAACACGGTGATGAGCTTCCGTACGGCGTCCGCAAGATGGTCAAGGTTTACATCGCCAAGAAACGTAAAGTTCAGGTTGGCGACAAGATGGCGGGACGCCACGGTAACAAGGGTGTTATTTCCCGCATCGCTCCTATCGAAGATATGCCGTTCATGGAAGACGGAACCCCGGTTGACATCGTGCTCAACCCGCTGGGTGTGCCTTCCCGTATGAACATCGGACAGATTCTGGAAACCCACCTGGGTATGGCAGCTCACAAGCTCGGCTTCCGCGCCGAAACGCCGGTTTTCGACGGCGCAAAGCTGGAAGACATCATCAATGAGATGAATACAGCCGGACTGCCTGCCGATGGTAAACAGGTGCTTTATGACGGCAAGACGGGTGAACCGTTCCGCGAGAGAGTGACCGTGGGTATCATCTATATGATGAAACTCAACCACCTCGTTGCCGACAAGATGCATGCTCGTTCGACCGGACCGTACTCCCTCATCACCCAGCAGCCTCTGGGCGGTAAGGCACAGCACGGTGGACAGCGACTGGGAGAAATGGAAGTCTGGGCTCTCGAAGCCTATGGCGCTTCACGTCTCCTGGAAGAAATGCTGACCATCAAATCGGACGACGTGGATGGACGTACCAACGCCTTCAAGGCGATTACTAATGGTCTCAATCCGCCTGACCCGGGCATCCCGGAATCGTTTAACGTGTTGATCAGCGAGCTTAAGTCGCTCTGCTTCGACATCGATTTCCTGTCCGACAGCGAACTGTAAACGGAGGTTTCAGTGATACGAGAGATCAAACGAGAGAAGAAAATCGATCATTATGATAATGTTCGAATCAAGATAGCATCCCCGGAAGCAATCCGGGAGTGGTCTTACGGCGAAGTAACCAAGCCGGACACACTGAACTACCGTACGTTGAAGCCCGAGAAAGAGGGTTTGTTCTGCGAACGCATCTTCGGACCCGAAAAGGACTACGAATGTTCCTGCGGTAAATACAAAAAGAAAAGATTCGCCAATACGATCTGCGATCGCTGCGGCGTCGAAGTGACCACCTCCCGCGTTCGTCGTTCCCGTATGGGACACATCGAGCTGGCGGTACCGGTTGCTCATATCTGGTTTGTCAAGAGTGCTCCGAGTAAGATCGGAACGCTTCTCGACCTCACCATTCGCAAGCTGGAACGCGTACTGTATTATGAATCATATATCGTGCTCGACCCGGGCGACAGTGACTACGAAAAGAAGGATCTGATCGACACCGACGAGTATTATGAGATACGCGATAAAGTCGGCACCAACTTCAAAGCGATGATGGGTGCTGAAGCGATCAAGCTTCTGCTGGAAGAGCTGGATCTGGAAGCGGAGGCTATGAATCTTCGTGCCATGATCAAGATGGAAACTTCCGCAATGAAAAAACAGAAGGCGATCAAGAAACTCAAGATCGTCGACGCTTTTAGAAAATCAGGTAATAAATGCGAAAATATGGTTCTGGAAGTCCTGCCGGTTCTTCCGCCCACGCTGCGCCCGTTGGTGCCGCTCGATGGCGGACGTTTTGCGACAGCTGACTTCAACGACCTCTATCGTCGCGTTATTACCAGGAATAATCGTCTGAAAACTCTCCTGGAAATCCGCGCTCCCGAAGTGATCCTTCGAAACGAGAAGCGGATGCTTCAGGAATCGGTCGATGCACTTATCGATAACTCACGCAAGTCTCGTCCTGTTAAGGGCAGGGGCAACCGTGCGCTCAAGTCGCTGACCGATCAGCTCAAAGGTAAGCAAGGTCGCTTCCGCCAGAACCTTCTGGGTAAGCGCGTTGACTACTCCGGTCGTTCCGTGATCACCGTGGGACCGCATCTGAAGATCAATCAGTGTGGACTTCCCAAAGAGATGGCCGTGGAACTCTTCAAGCCGTTCATCATTGAAAGGCTGGAGAAGATGGGAGAGGTCGAGAAGACCAAGACTGCCAAAAAGCTGGTTGAGAAGAAACAGCCGCAAATCTGGAAGATCCTCGAAGACGTGATCAAGGATTACCCGGTGATGCTGAACCGTGCGCCTACGCTGCATAAGCTCGGTATCCAGGCATTCATGCCCGTTCTTACCGAAACCAAGGCGATTCAGCTTCATCCTATGGTGTGTATCCCGTTCAACGCCGACTTCGACGGCGACCAGATGGCGGTCTATGTTCCGCTGTCACGTGAAGCGCAGATGGAAGCCCGTGTACTGATGCTCTCCTCGCGTAACCTTCTGGCTCCGGCAAGCGGCAAGCTCGCCATGGCGCCAAACCAGGATATCGTGCTGGGAAGCTATTACATCACCGCGCTTATGCCCGGTGAGGAACTGCCCGACGAAAAGCTGCCGCATTTCAGCTCTCGCGATGAAGTGATTCTCGCGTTCGAGCGCGACGAAATGCTGTACAACGTCAAAGGCGAGAAGCGTCAGAATCGCAGGCTGGAAGTTCACTCAAGAGTCCGTGTGAAGATCGACGGTAAATTCATGACCACAACTGTGGGAAGAATTCTCTTCAACGAAGCGTTGCCGGCTGAACTGCCCTTCCAGAACTACACGTTCGACAAAGGCAAGCTCAACGACATCGCGATGAAGTGTATGAACGCCGTAGGTCAGCACAAGACAGCTCTGTTCCTTGATTCGATGAAGGAACTGGGCTTCAAGTACGCGACCAAAGCCGGTTGTACGTTCAGTATTTCCGACGTTGTGGTCCCGGACGACAAGGGTAAGATCCTCCAGCGTACCGAGAATGAGGTGAAAGAGATCATCGACAGCTATCTGCAGGGTGGTATCACAGATACCGAACGTTACAACCGTGTGGTCGATAAATGGAAAATCGCCACCGAGCGTGTGACCAACGCCCTCATGGAGAAGCTGGAGCATGATCACGAAGGGCTCAACTCCATTTACATGATGTATATCTCCGGCGCTCGTGGTGGTAAAGACCAGATCAAGCAGCTCGGCGGTATGCGTGGTCTTATGGATAAGCCTACTCGTAGCACCTCCGATGTGCATCAGGTTATCGAAACGCCGATTAAATCCAACTTCAAGGAAGGCTTGAGCGTTCTGGAATACTTCATTTCCACACACGGCGCTCGTAAGGGTCTTGCGGATACCGCGCTCAAGACCGCGGACGCGGGTTATCTGACCCGTCGTCTGGTCGATGTGGCGCAGAACGCTATCATCACTGAAGTTGATTGCGGCACTATCCAGGGTATCGATGTCACAGCGCTCAAGGAAGGACTTGAGGTGGTCGAATCTCTGGCGGACCGTATTCAGGGCAGAACCGCAGCTGAAGACGTGATCGATCCGGTTACCGACAAGGTGATCGTGCACGGTGGTGAAGAAATCACTAACCAGATGGCACAGAAGATCGAGAAGCACGGTGTGGTCAAAGTCCGTATCCGTTCCGTGGTAACCTGCGAAACCGAAAAGGGTGTTTGCGCGAAGTGTTACGGACGTAACCTCGCGACCCACAAGCCGGTCACGATTGGCGAGCCCGTGGGTATCATCGCGGCGCAGAGTATTGGTGAACCCGGTACGCAGCTTACGCTTCGTACATTCCATATCGGTGGTACCGCAAGTACCGACGTCGATGTGGCGGAAGTCAGCTCGAACATGGAAGGTATCGTGAGATTCGAAAAGATGAACACTGTTACCAACCAGGCCGGCCAGATGATCGCGATCAGTCACCTTGGCAAGATTCAGATTATGGATGAGAACAACCCGGAAGACGTGCTGCTGGAAGAATTCAAGGTGGAATACGCCTCGACGATTCTAGTGCGCGAAGGCGAGAAGGTGTTCCCGGATTCGAAACTGTTCACCTGGGACCATTACAACAACCCGCTTCTGGCTACTCGTAAGGGCCGTGTCAAATTCGAGAATTTCGTTAAAGACCTTACCTATAAGGAGGAATTCAACGATCTGACCGGTACGCGCGAAATCACCATCATCGAATCGAAGGACCGTAAGTACCAGCCTCAGGTGACCATCGTGGGCGACAACAACGAAGTCGATCAGATTCCGCTGCCGACCGGACTCAAAATCGATGTGGAAGACGGAACCCATGTTTACCCCGGTACCAGTATCGGTAAAACATCGAGAATCACCGTTAAACAGCGCGACATCACTGGTGGTCTGCCCCGTGTGCAGGACCTCTTTGAAGCGCGCATCCCCAAAGAAAAGGCGATTATCTCCGAGATCAACGGCCGTGTCACCATCGGTGACTACACCAAGCACGGTCGTATCATCTACGTGACGGCAGATCAAGGCGTAGAGAAAAAGTACATTATTCCGCCCGGAAAACGTATCATTGCCCATCAGGGTGACATCGTGGATTCTGGCGACGCCCTCTCGGACGGACCGCTTGATCCTCACGACATCCTGCGTGCGAAAGGTATCATTTCTGCGCAGACGTTGATCCTGAACGAAATCCAGGAAATCTACCGGAAACAGGGTGTGAAGATTGACGACAAACACATCGGCGTGATTATCCGCCAGATGTTCCAAAAAGTTAAGATCGTCGATCCGGGCCATACGCTGTTCCTGGAAGGTGAAATTGTTGACAAGCACGCAGTGCAGGCAGAAAATCAACGAATCGAAGCTGAAGGTGGCAATGGCGCCACGTTCGAACAGCTACTGCTTGGTATAACAAAAGCCTCGCTCCTTACTGAGAGCTGGCTTTCGGCCGCGTCGTTCCAGGAAACGACAAAGGTCCTTACCCAGGCAGCAATCGAGGGTCGAGTCGATAAGCTCGAAGGCCTCAAAGAAAGCATCATCCTCGGACACAGGATCCCGGTTGGTACGGGAACGAAATACTACTCGAACATGATCCGCGAAAAAGCGGGTGAAGGCAAGACGGTCAAAGAGATCGTGAACGAATTTCTTGCCGGTCGAGAAGACGAGGATTTTGACGATCTGATGAATTACTAATAATAAAAACATGGAGGAACTAACGTGCCAACAATCAATCAGTTAGTGCGTAAAGGCAGAACCACGATTAAGAAGAAAAAGAAAAATCGTGCGCTCATGGGATGCCCGCAGCGTCGCGGCGTCTGTACCAGGGTTTATACCCAGACACCGAAGAAACCGAACTCAGCGCTTCGTAAAGTCGCCAGGGTCAGATTGACCAACGGTTTTGAAGTAACAGCTTACATTCCCGGTGAGGGACATAACCTTCAGGAACACTCGATCGTTCTCGTTCGCGGTGGTCGTGTTAAGGACCTTCCCGGTGTCCGCTATCATATCGTCCGCGGTGCACTTGATACCAGTGGTGTCGACAACCGTACACAGTCCCGTTCGAAATACGGAACCAAGCGGCCTAAGAAGTAGTGGAGGAATAAGATGTCGAGAAGAAGAAAAATCCAGGAAAGAGTCGTTCTCCCGGATCCCAAATATAAAAGTGTTATTCTGAGTAAGTTCATAAACAACGTCATGTTGCGCGGTAAAAAAAGTATCGCCGAGACCATCGTTTACAACGCACTCGGAATTATCGAAGAAAAGACCAAGAAAGACCCGATGGAAGTCTTCAACCAAGCGCTCGAGAATGTTCGTCCGCTTGTTAAGGTTGTTTCCAAGCGCGTCGGTGGTTCAAACTACCAGGTCCCGATCGAAGTGAACGCAAAGAACGCTCAGGCTCTCGCATTCCGCTGGATCATCAGCTACGCTAAGAAGCGTTCTGAGAACACCATGCAGGATCGTCTGGCTGGCGAACTCCTGGCAGCCTACAAGAACGAAGGCGCCAGCGTCAAAAAACGCGAAGACACCCACAAGATGGCGGAGTCTAACAAGGCATTTGCACACCTTCGCTGGTAGTGCAGAAAGTGAAAAAACGAGGTACTCGTGCCTCCTATAGATTTATCACGAATCCGGAATATCGGAATCATCGCCCATATCGACGCCGGTAAAACGACGACGACCGAACGGATCCTGTATTACACCGGATACCTTCACAGAATGGGTGAAGTCCACGACGGCACCGCCTTCATGGACTGGATGGAACAGGAGAAGGAACGCGGAATCACCATTACTTCCGCTGTGACTTCCTGCTTCTGGAAAGAGAAACAGATCAATATAATCGATACACCTGGACACGTGGATTTTACCGCTGAAGTCGAGCGCTCCCTGCGAGTGCTCGACGGTGCGGTAGGCATATTCTGCGCGGTGGGCGGAGTCGAACCACAGTCGGAAACTGTCTGGCATCAGGCAGATCGATATAAAGTTCCCCGCATCGCGTTCGTGAACAAGATCGATCGCTCCGGCGCTGACTTCGATGTCGTCGTCGAGATGATCAACGATCGGCTCACCAAGAAAGCCTTCCCGATTCAGTTGCCCATCGGCAAGGAAGAGAAATTCACTGGAATTATCGACCTTGTCGCGATGCGCGCGTATCATTTCGATCCCAAATCGCTCGGATTCAACTACACCGAGGATGACATTCCCGACGAATACCTGGATGCTGCTGAAGAAGCGCGAGAGCAATTGCTCGAAGCTCTTTCCGAGACGGACGACCAGCTAATGGAAAAATTCCTCGAGGGTGATGATGTCGATCAGAATTTTCTGATTCAAGTGATCCGCAACGCGACCATCAATCACGGCTTTATACCGATTTTATGTGGCTCATCGCTGCGCAATACCGGGGTACAGCTACTGATGGATGGGATTGTCAATTTCCTGCCTTCACCGTCCGAAGTCCCACCTGCAGAGGCGATCGACCGTAAGACGGGTGACATCGTGGAAGTCTTCCCCGATAGCACGGGCAAGTTTTCCGCGCTGGCATTTAAGGTGCAGAACGACAAATATGTCGGCAAGCTGATCTATGTGCGGGTCTATTCCGGCTCTATCAAGAAGAGCACTGTCTTCCTCAATCAGTCGTCAGGTAAGCGTGAACGGATCGGGCGCATCGTGCAGATGTTCTCGAACCGGAAGAACGATATCGACGAACTGCATGCGGGAGACATTGCTGCGATCATCGGTCCGAAGATGGTTTCTACTGGTGATACGATGGTCGAGGACGGTAACGATATCCTGCTTGCTCCGATCGAATTTCCGGATGGCGTGATCTCCATCGCTATCGAGCCCAAGACCAAGGCGGACGAAGAAAAGCTTCATACCGCACTCGGTAAACTCGAAGACGAAGATCCAACCTTCCGTGTTCGTCAGGACAAGGAAACGGGCCAGACGCTACTCTCCGGTATGGGTGAGCTGCATCTGGAAATCATCGTCGATCGTCTGAAACGCGAGTTCGGTGTTGCGGCAAATATTGGAAATCCGCAGGTCGCTTACAAGGAATCGATCAACAAGCAGCATGAGGAATACGCTGAGTTCATCCGCGAAATGGGCGGAAAGGGACATTACGCGATCGTTAAGCTGCGGTTTACGCCAATCGATCTTAACGAGCTTCCCAAGGGAAAGAAAGTGCTGTTCGAGAATCATGTTAACGAGCAGACTATCCCACATCAATACTGGGAGGCTATCGAAGATGGTGCTGTAAGCGCTTGTATGGACGGCCCCCTGATGAGCGCACCGGTTGAACGGCTCAAGATCGAGTTGGTCGGCGGTGGCTTCAACGAGGTCGATTCGAGCGATACGGCATTCCGCATCGCTGCGTCGATGGCTGTCAGCAAGGGTCTGTCGAGTTGTACGCCCTGCCTTATGGAGCCGATTATGCTCGTGTCGGTGATTACACCGGAAGAATTCGTGGGCGATATCATTGGTGATGTCAATTCAAGGCGCGGCAGGATCGAGACGATCAGGCGGCAGCTCAATAAACAGGAGATCGTCTGCGAAATCCCAATGAGCGAGATGTTCGGCTATGCCACGCAGCTTCGTTCGCTCTCACAGGGACGTGCGATCTACACCATGGAATTTTTTAAATACGAAAAGGTAACTTCTGTCATTCAGGAGAATATTTTGCGTAAAATTCGGGGTTATTAGTCAGCCGCGAATTACAAATCAAGGGGGTTATGATGGAATTGATTCTTGAATTTGAAGGTAAGAAAGCAAAGATAAAGGTCGAAGGCTCGATTACCAGCGATAACGCCTATATATTCAAAGATAAACTCAGCGAAGTGCTCGATTCCGACGCGACGCTGCTCGAGTTGGATCTCTCCGCATGCAAGAACATCAGCAGTTCCGGCATCGGCAAGCTTTTGATATTCTATAAGGAATTCATGACCCGCGACGGTAAGATCGAAATCGTCAAGTCATCGCCGATCGTTTACGAACTTCTCACCACAATAAAGCTGGATCAGCTCTTTTCCATCAATATGTAATTGAGGATGGATTCCGAACAGCGCTTCCGAATACTGATCGTAGATCGTTCGGGCGATGCTTATCGGTTGCTGCAAAATCCACTGCAATGGAACGGATATTATCTGGAAAACGCAACCGAACCTGGCAAAGCCCTGAAGCGGGTGTCATATTCGCATTTCGATCTCGTCGTAATCCGTGAGGAACAGCCTGATATCAATGGGCTCGAGCTCTTGGAACGGATCAAAAAAACGGTCCGGGAATCGCTGCCGGTTATCCTCATGGTCGATCACCTGAATTCATCTTATGCCGTACGCGCCATACGTGCCGGCGCACACGATCTCATCGAAATCCCCGATAATCCTGCCAACCTTCTGGACTCAATCCGCAAAAAACTTGCCCAACAGCAACGCGAAACCTCCCGGAAGTGTGTCATGAAGGCGTTAAATCAGATCAGCATGACCTTCATGTTCAAAGGGATCGAGCTTGCTCAGCCGCACATCGCACAAAACGTAATCCAGCTCTTTCTTGGCGATATCTGCATTCCTCCAGCCGCACTTTCGACGCTCGAAATGTGCCTCGACGAGATGGTTCAGAACGCGCTGATTCACGGTATACTCAAGCTTAAGCCCGAACAGCGGCACCTGGAATTGCATGAATACAAATGCTACCTTGAAGAGCGTTTGGCGATGGATGAGATGAAAGAACAGAACATTGAGATCAAATGCTCCATGCAACCAGAAGATCATCAGATCAGCATCGCGGTGCGTGACACCGGAGACGGTTTCGACTATCGAAAGCATATCGACAAGGAACTTTCCACCTGCTCGTTGGAGCATATCGGCAGGGGAATTATGTTTATTAGGACGCTGGCGGATTCGGTCAGATTCGATCACGGCGGAAGATCCATCATTATAGAAAAGCATTTCAACGAATCGTGAAACTCTGGACCATCCTCGAAGTCCTCAAGTGGACAACGAACTTCTTTCTCGAGCGCGGCATCGAGAATCCAAGACTGGAAGCGGAATATCTGCTTTCGGAAGTGCTCGATATCCCTAGACTCGAACTTTACCTACGCTTTGAGCAACCGCTAAATCCCAAGGAACGCGACCGCCTGAAGGCGTATGTCGTGCGGCGCGCAAACCGCGAGCCGCTTCAGTATATCGTAGGCTATACCGAGTTCTATGGCTATAAAATCGAAGTAGATCCCCGTGTTCTCATACCTCGCCCGGAAACGGAGTTACTGGTTGAGAAAGCAATCGGATTCTGCCGCTTCGACACGAAGATTCTTGAGATCGGAACCGGATCGGGCGCGATCCCGATAGCGATCTTGCGACAGTTCCCCGGCATCACGGTTCACGCGGTGGATATATCGCAAGAAGCGCTGGAACTCGCCGAAAAGAATGCGATCGTCAACACCGCAGACGTACAGTTTTTTCACTCCGATATCTACGAAAATGTCCCTTCGGAAAAATATGGCTTGATCATTTCCAATCCTCCTTATATCCGTGACGATGAGTACGAAACTCTTGCGCCGGAGATCACCCGTTACGAGCCGAAGCTGGCCCTGACAGCGGGTGAAGAAGGTATGAACGCTTATCGACGTATCATTGAAGGCGCGGAAAACTATCTTGCCGAGGGCGGCAAAATCCTGCTCGAGATCGGCTCGAAACAGGCTGAGGCGATAACGGAACTCGCCAGATCTCACGGTTACAACAATATCAACATACAGAAGGATTACAACGATCTGGACAGGATCGCGGTGATCGGAAGGTAAACAGATTATGGATAAATTTGTTATTCGCGGTGGAAAGAAGCTCAGCGGAAACGTGCGGGTCAGTGGCGCAAAGAATGCTGCCTTACCGCTTATGACCGCTGCGCTGCTTGCTCCCGGTAGAACCGTTCTGCACAATGTCCCGCAGATCAACGACGTCAAGATGATGGCACATCTCCTACGCATCATCGGAGCGCGCGTTGATTTCGAGGGCGACACGCTCATCATTGACGCTACCAACTGCTCCTACACCGAGGCCCCCTACGAGCTGGTAAGCAAGATGCGGGCCTCCATCTACGTACTGGGTCCGCTTCTGGCGCGCCTGCATCAGGCGGACGTTTCGTTCCCCGGTGGATGCGCGATTGGAACACGACCGGTTGACATGCATCTGACGGCTATGAAGACGCTGGGCGCAGATATCAAGATCGCGCATGGTTATATCATTGCCCGTTCGGAGCAACTCAAGGGTGCAGATATCGTCTTCGAGAAGATCAGTGTTGGCGCAACCGCGAACACGCTTATGGCGGCGGTTCTTGCAGATGGCATCACCGATATCTGGAATGCCGCACTAGAGCCAGAGATCGGAGCGCTGGTCGATTTCCTAAACCTCATGGGTGCGGATATCGATGGACGCGACACCAATCACCTGCGAATTCGCGGCGTGAAAGAGCTCAAAGCGGTCGAGACCGAGATGGTGCCGGACCGTATCGAAGCCGGAACTCTTCTGGTGGCCGGCGCGATAACTCGTAGCGACATCACCGTGGAAAACTGCGTTCCCGAGCATATTCGCGGACCGCTTGGCAAGCTTCGCGAGGCCGGTTTCCATATCGACGTGGAAGGTTGCAATATTCGCATCCATCCCGCGGAAGAGACCATCAAACCACTGCGTATAACTACGCAACCTTACCCTGGATTTCCTACTGACTTGCAGGCGCAGTTCATGGCGCTGATGACCATCGCTGATGGCTCCAGCGTTATTGAGGACACCATTTTCCCGAACCGTTTCATGCATGTTGCCGAGATCAATCGCATGGACGCCGATATCCAGCTCGATCGCAACATCGCCGTGATCAACGGGGTGCCGCATCTGAGCGGATCACCCGTGATGGCGACGGATCTGCGAGCCAGCGCAGCGCTTGTGCTGGCAGGATTGGCGGCCGAAGGCAAGACCGAGGTTTCCCGAATCTATCACATCGATCGTGGGTACGAGAACATTGACGAGAAGCTTCGCAAGCTGGGTGCGGATATCACGAGGCTTAAGGGATAAGTCTGTTTTCTCTTTGTCATGCTGAGCGGAGTCGAAGCATGGGCGAATGTATGCGAAATTGAGTGTTGATCGATCTATCAATCTTCAGAAGTTGGAATTATATTTAGGGAAAAAATATGACGAAATCGATAACGGTCGCGATGAGTGGCGGAGTGGACAGCTCCGCGGCGGCAATCCTTTTGCTCGAACAGGGCTGGGATGTGCGCGGAGCGACCATGCGGCATTTCGACTCTGAGAAGATGGGCTTCAGCCACGAGGAAGGGCTGGAGGCATCCATCGAGCGCGCGCAGGAAGTTTGCCGGATTCTGGGCATCCCGCACAGCGTGATCGACGTGCAGGAGGAGTTCAACCGCGAGATTATCGATTACTTCGTGAAAGAATATCAGATCGGCAACACGCCCAATCCCTGCACGCGCTGCAATCCGCTGATCAAATGGGGTGCTTTCCTGAACCGGCTCGACACCGAGTTCATGGCCACGGGGCACTACGTCACCGTGCGGGAAGAGAACGGTCTTTATCACGTCCACCGTGCCGAGGATCGTAACCGCGATCAGACCTACATGCTGTGGGGGCTTACGCAGGAGATGCTGCGAAGAACGCTTTTCCCGCTGGATAGCTTGCCAAAATCGCGTGTGCGTGAGATCGCGAAGCAGCATGAACTGCCGGTCCACGATAGCCCGGATAGCCAGGAAAACTGCTTCATCCCCGGCGATTACCGTGATTTTCTCAGGCAATATTTCGACGAAAAGCCTGGGGATATCGTGTTACACGACGGCACGGTGATTGGCCGTCACAAGGGGCTGTCGCTCTACACGATCGGGCAGCGACGCGGCATGGATCTTCCCTGGAGCGCACCGCTCTACGTACTTCGGATCGACGCCGCTGCAAACCGGCTTGTCGTCACTGACAACCCTGATCGGCTCGCAACGGATCGTTTCGAGATTACACAGGTTAACTGGCTCGACGGTATCAAGCCGGAGATTGATGATCTTAGCGTGCAGATTCGTTATAACAGCAAGCCAGCGCCAGTTAAGGATATTGTGGAGTCCGAAGTCATACTCGAACAGCCTGTTCGAGCCGTAACACCGGGGCAATCTGCGGTGTTCTATCGTGGAACGCGTCTTCTGGGTGGCGGCATTATTGGGTTGACATCCGACCGGATTTAATTACAGGAGGTTACATGAACATTATCGTGACCGGCGGTGCCGGCTTTATTGGATCCCATCTCTCGAAACGACTTTTAGCCGACGGACATCATGTCCGTTGCATCGATAATTTCTGCGACTACTACGATCCTGAGATCAAGAGAGGCAATATCCGCGAAATGATGAAGGATGAACGATTCAGCCTCCGCGAAGGGGATATTCGTGATCGTGAATTTCTGGCCGGAGCCTTCAACGTTCCTTGCGATCTGGTGGTCCATCTGGCCGCAATGGCAGGTGTTCGTCCGTCGATCGCCGATCCGGTGTTGTATCAGGACGTAAACGTGAGTGGGACGGTAAATATTCTCGAACAGTGTCGGATCCAGGGTGTGAAGAATCTTATCTTTGCCTCCTCGTCATCTGTCTATGGCAACAACGAGAAGGTCCCGTTTTCGGAAGACGACCCCGTCGATCATCCCATCTCACCCTATGCTGCGACAAAGAAGGCGACCGAGCTCCTCGCTCACACCTGGCACCATCTATACGGTATCTCCTGCGTTGGATTGCGGTTCTTCACAGTTTACGGACCCGGTCAGCGGCCTGATCTGGCGATCCATAAATTCACACGCAAGATCACTAATGGCGAGCCCATCCAGGTTTATGGTGACGGTTCATCCAGTCGTGATTATACTTATATCGATGATATCGTGGACGGAATTGTGCGCAGCATCGATTTCATCCAGCGCGGAAACGTATTCGAGATCATCAACCTGGGAGAATCGCGCACCATCATGCTCAGCGAACTGCTGGAGACACTCGAGCAGGAACTAGGTATGAAAGCGGTTCAACAGATGATGCCCATGCAACCGGGTGATGTCGATCGAACCTTTGCCGATGTTTCTAAGGCGCGCAGGCTGCTTGGTTATGACCCAACCACACCATTCCGGGAAGGCATTCGTCAATTCGTGAAGTGGTACCGGCATCGTGGAACAGGATAGACTTACCGGTGTGACCTTCCTGGCAATCTGTTGGCTTATCGGCATATTGCTGGGTAATCTTTTGAATATCCCCTTTTTCTACTTATTGATCGTATTGATTCTCATTATTCCTTTCGCAATTTCGACCAGGATGAGACTGTACGCGCTTCTTCTTCTGACGATACTGCTTGGTATGGCGCGTATCTCCGTGCCGAAGCCGCAAGATCACATTTCTCACCTGTTCGAGGCCGAATCGGTCTTCAATCGAGTAGTCGAAGGCCGGATCATATCCGATGCAACGGCTTCGGGAAGCAGATACCGGTACGAGTTTGAACTACACGAAATCGCAGATGTTTCGATTAATGGAAAGCTTCTGCTCTTCACGGAGCAGGATAGCCTGGTGTATGGGGATCTAATCAGAGGTCGAGCCACGCTTCACGGACTGCAGCGTGCTTCCAATCCGGGCCAGATCGGGCTGGATGAGTATTATTCGATCCGTGGAATCGACGGCAGTGCGATTGCTTCCCATGAAATGGCGAAGATAGGGCGATGGCGAGGCCTCAACGGTCATGTGATCGTGCCGGTCAGACGCTGGATGGTACGGCGGATTGAAGAGAGGTTTGGAAAGAGTGCAGGCTTTGTGCGTAATATCACACTGGGGATGGTCCCTCGAGGTGAAGGCTATGTAACGGTGTTTCGAGACGCTGGTCTGGCGCATCTTCTGGCGGTTAGTGGGCTGCATACCGGGTTGATCGCCATGGTGTTGTACGCGCTGTTGGTGGTCGCGATTCCTAACCGCAAGATCGCGAGCCTGATCTTGATTGGCATCCTTGTATTCTACGCTGCGCTGTGCGCATGGAAAGCACCCGTTACCCGAGCAACCATCATGATTTCTCTTTATCTGCTATCACGTGTAATCCAGCGAAGACCACTCCGAATCCATATCCTTGCACTCGCGGCAATCGTTATCACCGCGATCGCGCCAAGGCAGCTTTTCTCAGCCGGGTTCCAGCTCTCTTTCGCTTCGATCCTGGTACTGCTCAGCAGCTACCCGTTTCTGGAAGAACACATCTTTTCGCGTGTCCGCATCTCCCGCAAGAACATCCCAGGGCAGTTTGTGCTGTGGGTTTTCCGGTTGGTTCTCGCATCGCTGCTGATCACGCTTTCACTCGCACCATTCACTCTTTACTACTTTCATACGTTGAATCTCAACAGCGTCGTCAGCAACCTCGTTGGCATCCCAATGCTTTCACTGATCCTTCCGATGTCGCTGCTCATCGTGTTTCTGCCAGATGTCTCCTGGCTGATCGATATCTATCGCTCCGCGTTTGATTTGTTGCTTGGGGTCATGCAGCGTTTCACCGCTTTTTCCGCAAGACTTCCCCTCCGGGTGGACAACATCGGATTCAGCGAGATTCAGCTAGTTGGGGGACTACTACTCGTCATGGCTGCGTTGATTGTTTTCCATAAAAATTACCGATGGGCGATTCCCGCTGCACTTGTGGGTGCGGTGTTCTTTATGCATCCGATGATTCATAGTCAGCAGCGATTGCGTATAACTTGCTTCGATTGCGGAAACGCGGATATGGCTTTGATCGAAGCCCCAGGTGCGACATTCATGATCGATACCGGACCAGATGATGAGACACGTGGAACGTATCTTCATTCAGCGCGCGGTTACTTCCGTGAGTGCGGCATCAAGCGACTCGATGCGGTATTCATTACTCACGAGCATCAGGATCATTACGGTGGATACGAATCGATCAAGAAGGACGTGGCAATCGAGCGTCTCTATGCCCCGGACGAATTCTTTGAGGCGGATATCGGCAAGCAATTCCTGAGAAACACCGGCGATACCGAAATTTTTGTAGTACGCGATACCATGCGGCTGGAACTGGGTGAAGCGAAGCTCTCCATTTTGCATCCAGCGGAGGATTATTCTTCGGATACGATCAACAACCACTCCATGGTAATTCGTATCGACTACGGTGATTTTTCTGCGCTCTTTACTGCGGATATCCACGCCGATCTGGAAACGGTGCTTGTCGAGCGTTTCGGTGAACGATTGGACGCTGATTTTCTCAAGGTGGCCCACCATGGTAGCGAGACCTCTTCGAATCAGAATTTCATCGAATGTGTACGTCCGGAATATGCTTTTATTTCTTGCACTGTGGGCGACCAGAGAAAGCTTCCGGACGAAGTTGTGCTGGATCGTTTCGCCTTCTTACAGGAGAATCTGGCGATAAGTGGTATCGATGGCGCACTGGTGATCGAGACAGACGGAAAGACGGCAGATTATAGAACAATCTTGACGGAAAAAACAACTGTTGACCATGATTTGACCGACTGACAGAACAGGATGTGATATGAAGATACTGGCGATTCAACTGGGCAAGATGGGCGATATTCTGCAATCCGCAGAACTGCTTCGACGTATCAAAGGTGCGTATCCGGGCGCTGAAATCCACCTTTTACACAACTCCCTCTTCACCGATGTCGCAAAGATGCTCTATCTGGACGGGCTGGTGCCGGTTAACATCGCGGCAGTTACCGAGCAGAAGATGGGGAAGATCAAGCTGGCGGACAATCTTCAGGCTCGAACATTGATTAGCGGATTGAGAAGCTTCAATATGGTCGTCAATATGAACAGCCATGAGCTGGCACATGATATCGTGACCAACCTCGAATGCGAAAGCAAAATCGGCTTCGGAAGCAAGGATAAAGGCAGCCTGGAATGGCTTTACTACTGTATGAGCTTCATCCGCACGAGAAGGCTTTCCACGCTCAATCTGGTGGATATCTATCGCTATGTGATCGATCGTGTCCCGGAGTTGCCTCATTTCAAGGATCGTCCCTGGCGCGAGACTGCCGATACACCGCACATCGTGTTTCAGATGGCATCACGAAACCGTAAACGACAGTGGGATCTGGACGATTTTTCCATGCTGGCGAATCGACTCATCGAGGAAGACTGTACGATTACGCTGGTGGGTGCATCTTCCGAAAGGCCTACGGCTGAATCACTGGTGCAACGGGTATCACAGCCGCAAAAGATCGAGAATCTTGCCGGTAGAACGACGGTGGAAGGGCTTTTCGAGACGATCGACAAGGCCGACATGCTTATTACCGGCGACACAGGAACTATGCATGTCGCTGCGCATCAACGAATTCCGTTTATCGCGCTGTTCCTGGGCCCGGCTTATCCATGGGAGACGCTGGGTTATTCAGACCAGTGCTATACTGCTTTTCCAGATAAAAACATGTTCCCCTGCTATCCTTGTCCGGACGAAGAACGTTGCCCTTATGGCCTTTCCTGCCATAAATCCGTAGGTGCGGAGCAGGTAGTGGGGCAGGTTTTCAGGGGCCATACGATGTACAAGGCCGCGCATGATGTTATTGGACAGTATCTCGTACCAGAGCAGACGATCCTGCTCACGCAGGAGGCATACATTGCGTGGATGTACAGGATTTTCGCTGCGAATTACTTCCTGCAAACGCCGCTGATTGGAATCGAACAGCAAGCGTACGGCATCGAGAAGGATTTCCTGAAGAAAGTGCATAAGGAGCTCCGAAGGGAGCTGAAGCTGTTTGAAGCACTGAAGGAATCTTCGCTTCCAGAGAAGGAAACGAACCTCTATCTGCTGCGTCCACTGGTTTATCTTCAGATGCTCGCAAAGCAGATTGAGAGCGATATCGATCTTCGTCTGAAATCCTTTATAACGCAGTTTTCGGAGCGTAACGGATAGGGTATTCCGATATTCGCGAATGAACAGGGAATGTGCTTCATTTTAATAGGATGCGCTCTTGCATGTGTAATGCGGGAAGGCTGGCGGCCTGTTTTGACGCTATTAATCCGAAATATCCTTTGACAATCTCATACCACTTGGCATCCTTTGTAAAATTGATCCACACAGAAAAGGAAAAAACGGGAGCGAAAAATGAGAATCGCATGTATGCTGACTTTGCTGCTGACCCTCGGGCTGGCACCGCTTTTCGCGGAGTTTACAATTTCCGCGGATTCGGATTTCGAATATACGGACAATGTCTTCCAACTTTCAAGCAAGGATAAGGGTCGCTTCGATCGAGGCGAAAGCGCGTTCGACTTCATCGAAACCCGCGACGATTTCATCATGCGCCCAAGTGTGAGTTTCGGCTATAACTACCAGGGAAAAGGATTTACGCTGGAACCATCGATCAGCGGTACGTACGAGCACTACTATAATAATACCGACAAATCTACCTACAACATGCTGGTCAAGATGTCTTCCGAAATCCGGCTCAGCAAGGATTACCGGCTTACTCTCGCCGGTTCTTATGGATATTACCCCGAAAACTGGCTTCGAGATTATCTTGATGACGAGACCGATGCCTACCAGAAGTTTGAATACGACAAGAACATGTACAAATTCGAGCCCTATCTGAAGATGTGGCGCAAGTTCTTCATTATGCCATATTTCAAATACGAACAGTACTATTATAATGAATATTTCACCGAATACGACGGCGACGCCATGACGACGGGTCTTGGCCTGAAATACGCCTTCAATACCTTCTACATGAAGGTTTACTATCACTTCCGCGATTACGAATGCGACAGCAATCCGGAAGGCGCGGTCGATTCGGATGACGCCGGCGATGCCTCATACGAAAGCAATATCTACTTCGTTGAATTCGAGAACAAGCGCGTTGCCATCAGCCGTCATCGCTACATCCGCCCATTTTTCTCGTTCAGATACGAGCAGCGCTATTACCAGACCGAGGTCTACGATAAATTCCATTCCGGTAGAGAGGATTCAAAATACACCGTCAAATTCGGAAGCGATTTCTATCTGTTCGACAACTGGGAATTTAAGCTGAGCTATACACATATCTATCGCAAAGCTGAATCTGATGTGTACGAGAATCTCAACGATTACAAGGAATATCAGGAAGATCGGTTCACCCTCGGAGTAAAATACAACTTCGATTTGTAAAAGGAGTGTCCGCACATGATGTCTGTGCAGAAAGATCGCGATAAGATCCGTGAGTTCTTCGATCTGCTCGAAGACGAACACTACGATCTGCGCAAGTTCAGTCGTCCGTGTCTGGTTTATAAGGTGGACTCAGACCGGATCTATTACTCGCTGTGGGAAGAATCGCTGCTGATGCGATTTGGAATCGAAAACGTGGATGGATGGGACTATACAGAAGACGTCCTGTTCTGCCCCGATTGGGTTCGAGGCGAGTTCGACGACGATGATCTGGATGATCTGGACGATGAGCCGCTCAACATCGACGACATAAAAAAATACATTGATGAAGAGTAAGGGGTTGACAACAATCTAACGTTCCAATTTCCTATCATTCTTTGACTTTGTTGCGTCAAACCAGCTGTGGAAACGGGCTCAGTGAATCTCGTAACTGCCCATCACAGCAGGGATTGAAAAGATTTTTAGGTGTGTGCTAGGCGGGGAGCCAGCGGTGCCCTTTACCCGCAATCCGCTATAGCGGGGCTGAATTCCCACGTGAGAATGCTGACGGCTTTCTTGTGGATGAGAAGTGGTGTTGAGAGCCAAGCCCGGTGCAATCCAAGGCTGTGAACCATGTCAGGCCCGGAAGGGAGCAGCATTAAGCAGAATCGAGGATGTGCCACCGGCCTACTTGACTTGAGCTAACTGACTTTTGCAAGCGAGAACAGGTATCAACCGTGGGTGCACACACTTTTTCTTTTATGGTTTGGCGTGAAATGATCACATATTCGGGAGTAATGGATTGAGTCAACGCTATAAAATACCTCGTGGAACCTATGATATCCTGCCGCAGGATAGCTATAAGCGGCAGTATCTGATGGACGTCTTCCGTCGCACCGCTGATCTATACAATTATCGCGAGATCGTAACCCCCATGTTTGAAAGCGCCGATCTCTTCGAGCGCAGTGTCGGAGATACATCCGACATCGTGCAAAAAGAGATGTACGTGTTTGAAGATCGCAAAGAACGCAGATTCGCACTGCGTCCAGAAGGAACGGCACCGGTTGTCCGCAGCTTTGTGGAAAATGGCTTGCCGGGATCGCGACTTTACTACATGGGCGCAATGTTCCGCTACGATCGACCGCAGAAAGGTCGCTATCGCCAGTTCTATCAGTACGGACTGGAAGCGATTGGCAGCGCGCACCCCTACATCGATGCAGAAGTGATCGCGCTGGCGGTACACTATCTCGAATCACTCGGGCTGAAGGATTTCCGGCTGGAGATCAACAGTGTGGGCGGTCCGGCATCAGCCGAGGCATACAACCAGGCGTTGAAAGACTACTATTCACCGCATGTTGACGAGCTTTGCGAGGATTGCCGCAACCGTATGGAGAAAAATCCGCGACGGCTTCTCGACTGTAAGATACCAACCTGCAAAGTCTTCGCGAAAGACGCTCCGGTTATGCTCGATTACCTCGACGACCAGGCGCGCGAATACTTTGAGAAGGTGAAATTCTATCTAGACGAAATCGGCATCGAGTACCACGTCAATCCGCATATCGTGCGTGGACTGGACTACTACACCGATACCGCGTTCGAGATTCTGGACGATTCGCTCGGCGCGCAAAACGCGCTGCTTGGCGGCGGACGCTACAACGGCCTGGTCGAGCAGATCGGTGGCAAAGACGTCCCGGGAATCGGTTTCGCCGGTGGTTTCGAACGCCTGACACTCTCCATGGAGAAGAACGGTCTTTCGTTCGGAGACGAGCCGCATCCGGAAGTATTCCTCGTGGCAATGGGCGAAACGGCGGAAGTGCAGGCTGTGAAGGTCGTGAACCAGCTTCGCCTGATGGGCATCCCCACCGATTTTGATATCGAGAAGGGATCGTTCAAGTCGCAAATGAAAGCGGCAAACAAGTCTGGTGCCGGAATCGCGATTATCATTGGCGATGACGAAATAAAAAACAATACACTGACAATAAAAGATATGCGGCAGGGAACGCAAGAAACTGTCTCCGCCGGCGATATCAAAGAAAGCATCTTGAAATTACGGGAGCAATCATGAGCAAGAAACAACGCACGGCCATCACACCTACGCGCATCGAAGACTATCCGCAGTGGTATCTGAACGTGATCAAGGCTGCCGACCTCGCTGAAAATAGCGAAGTTCGCGGCTGCATGGTGATCAAGCCCTGGGGATACTCCATATGGGAAAATATCCGCGACACCCTGGACAGAATGTTTAAAGATACGGGCCACAAGAACGCCTATTTCCCGCTGTTCATCCCGAAATCATATTTTGAGCGTGAAGCCAAGCACGTTGAAGGCTTCGCCAAAGAATGCGCGGTCGTAACCCACTCCAGACTTGAAGACGATGGCGTAGGCGGACTGAAAGTCGCCGGCAAGCTCACCGAAGAACTCATCGTGCGCCCTACCAGCGAGACCATCATCGGTGCGTCTTTTGCCAGATGGATCAAATCTTACCGTGATCTTCCGCTGCTGATCAATCAATGGGCGAATGTCGTCCGGTGGGAGATGCGTACTCGTCTGTTCCTGCGCACGGCCGAATTCCTGTGGCAGGAAGGACATACCGTTCACGCAACCAAAGAGGACGCGGTGGAAGAAACGCTCCGTATGCTCGATATTTATACGAAGTTCACTCAAGAATGGCTGGCGATTCCGGTCATCAAGGGTGAGAAGACCGAGTCCGAACGCTTTCCGGGTGCCGAAAACACCTACACGTTCGAGGCGATGATGCAAGACCGCAAGGCCCTCCAGGCCGGTACCTCGCACTTTCTTGGACTCAATTTCGCGAAGGTGTTCGACATTAAGTTCCAGAACAAGGAAGGCGTGGAAGAATATGCCTGGACGACCTCCTGGGGCGTCACCACCCGCCTTATCGGCGCGATGATCATGACTCACAGCGACGACGACGGATTGGTGATCCCTCCTCGCGTTGCTCCGTCTCACGTGGCGATCATCCCCATCTACCGAACCGAAGAAGAAGAGAAAGCGGTGATGGAGTATGTGGGTAAGATTACCGAAGGCTTGAAAGAGCAACGGTACGACGAAAAGCGGATTATCGTGGAAGTCGATGACCGCGACGCGACCTCCAGCGAAAAAGGTTGGTACTGGATCAAGAAAGGTATCCCGATCCGTATCGAAGTAGGCCCGCGTGACATCGAGAACAACTCCGTGTTCATGGGACGCCGCGACCTGACCGCCAAGGATAAGAAATCGATCCAGATGGATGAATTCATCCAGACCTTGCCCGATATCCTGGAAGATATCCAGAACAATATTTACAATCGTGCCCTTGAATACCAGAAAGAGCATACCCATAACATCGACGACTGGAAAAAATTCGTAAAATTTTTCACCCCGAAGAATTCCGAGAAACCCGAGATCCACGGCGGCTTTGCGCACAGTCATTGGTGCGGTTCGCCCGAGTGCGAAGCGAAGGTTAAAGATGAATTAGGTGTAACGGTTCGCGTTATACCTTCTGAAGGGATCGAAGAATCAGGACATTGTGTCGTGTGCGGCAAGCCCAGCAACCGCCGGGTGATCTACGCCAAAAGCTATTGATCCCTAAAGGTATACACCTACATGACGACAGGCTTGATTACGATCGGAAACGAGATTCTGAGCGGTAAAACGCTCAATACGAATCTCGCCTGGATCGGCGCTGAATTACTCCGCATCGGATTCCGTATCCATCGCTCTATGACGGTAATGGATCGTCCGGACGATATACGCGAAGCACTCGCGGATATGGTTCGCGATTGTGACGTGATTCTGACTACCGGAGGACTCGGCCCAACCAAGGACGACATCACCAAGAAGGTGATTGCTGATTTCTTCGGAAAGCCGATGACCTTTTCGGAGGACGTTTGGCATCAGGTGAAAGAACGCTTCACCAAACGCGGCATCGAGATGCCGCCGATTAATCGCAATCAGGCTGAGCTCCCCGAAGATTTCGTTGCTCTGAAGAATCCTTACGGAACCGCGCCCGGTTTGCTCTATGAGCATGACGGAAAGATCTTTGTCGCTATGCCGGGTGTTCCGCACGAGATGAAGGGTCTCATGACCAACCACGTTCTGCCGCTTCTCAAGCAGCGCGTACCGGACAGTCAGTATTACATTGAGACTATCCACACCAGCGGTATCGCCGAATCACGTATTGCCGAACTCACCGACGACCTCATCCTTCCCGATGAGACTGAACTTGCCTATCTTCCGCAGACGGGACGTGTTTCGCTCCGGGTGATGGGAAAGACGCAGGAGAATGTCAACTGGATTAAGGCTCGGTTGGAAGAGATTCTCCGTGATTACATCTGGGGCCATGGCGATCGTTCTCCGGTTGATGAAGCGCATGAACTCTTTGTGGAGAAGGGCCTGCGGGTAGCGTTTGCAGAATCCTGCACGGGCGGATTGATCCAGAAGCTTCTGACCGACCGTCCGGGATCGTCCGCGTATCTGGTTGGTGGTGTAGTGGCCTACAGCAACGAGGTCAAGGAGAAGTTCCTGGGTGTCTCGCACGATACGTTGATGGCGCATGGCGCGGTGAGTGAAGAGACTGCGATCGAGATGGCGCGTGGAGCGAGAAAGGTTTTTAACGTCGATTGTGCCGGAGCTGTGACAGGCATTGCAGGACCGGATGGCGGAACTGAGGACAAACCGGTAGGGCTGGTTTATATCGCTGTGGCCTGTGGGGGAGAGGTCGTTGTCGAGCGGCATCGAATTCTTGCGTCACGGGATATTGTGCGGCAGATTTCCGCCGACAGGTTATTACTTCTCATGATCAAGTGTGCAAGACAGACGGATTGTGTTGCATCGTAGTTTTTTAGATAATCCGATCGCGTGATGTGATCAACCAAACGGGAGAATAATGGCCAAAATTCTTGTTATCGGCAGCGGAGGGCGCGAACACGCCATCGCCTGTGCTTTTGGACAATTCGGACACACAGTTTTTGTTTCCCCGGGCAATCCGGGAATGAGCGGGGATGCGATCCTCGCACCGAAAATGGATTTCGAAGCAATTGCGAAGTACGTGAAAGAGAACGAGATTGAGCTTGTGTTTGTCGGCCCCGAGCAGCCGCTTGCCGATGGCATCGTGGATTACCTGCAGGAACGAGGCATCGATGTGGTGGGCCCATCCCAAATGGCCGCCCAAATCGAAGGCAGCAAGGCGTTCGCGAAGGACATCATGAAGCGTGCCGGCGTACCGACCGCGGGATACCACGTTTTCGAGCGATTCGATGATGCCGACGCATTCTTGCAGACATCTGATTATCCGCAGGTTATCAAGGCGGATGGATTGGCTGCTGGAAAGGGTGTGGTTATCGCGCAGGATTACGATGCAGCGCGTTCAGCCCTGGAAGCGATGATGCAGGACAAGGTGTTTGGTGAATCGGGCAGTCGCGTGGTGATTGAGGAATTCCTGAAAGGCTGGGAAACTTCCGTCTTTGCGTTTTCCGATGGCGAACATTTCGTTTCTACCATTTTCTCTCAGGATCACAAACCGCTTCTGGATGGGGACAAGGGCCCCAATACGGGTGGTATGGGCGCATATGCTCCGGTACGGAGCGCCGAAAAATATCGCGAGCGAATCGATACGGAAATTTTCGAGCCGGTATTGAAGACGCTCCGCGAAGAGGGCTGTAAATACAAAGGCGTTCTGTACGCAGGACTGATGATCACTCAGGACGGCCCCAAGGTGATCGAGTTCAACTGCCGTTTTGGCGATCCCGAGACAGAAGTGGTGTTACCGCTTTTGAAAACCGATTTATATAAGATTTCGCGTGCTATACTCGATGAGAAGATCGATGAGATCAAGTTGAACTGGGATCCCGGTTATGCGGTCACAGTAGTGGCTGCATCCGGTGGATATCCCGGTACCTATGAAAAGAATATGACAATACAAATTGACGACGGCTTGCGGCACAAGATATTTTATGCCGGTGTTGGGCAGGATGGCGACCACCTGGTTACATCCGGTGGGCGTGTGATGATGGTCACGGCGTTTGCCCCGACAATTGATAGCGCTCGCCAAGCCGTATATGAAGATATATCCCGCGTGCATTTCGATGGAATGCAATATCGCAGGGATATTGGCGCAAAAGATTCCAGCAATCTATGAGGTTATTCATGAATCGATTCAAGCGTTTTTTCCTCACGATGATGATCGTGATTTCCGGATGCATGCTGTTTGCGAGTCCGTTTGAGATCCTGGATATGAGTGCCGGTCAGATCACGCTCAAGTTCGAACTGCCAGAAATACAGTTCGAGACGATCGAGCGGGATGGCATTACCTATCAGGCAATCCATGTTGACGGCGCTTCGATGAACGCAGAAGAAGGTTATCCGCAGCTTCCGTATTTTTCGGAAATGATCGGACTTCCGGTCAATGGTAACTACTCGCTTCACGTCGTGCGGCAGCAAACCGAGACATTATCCGGCTATACGCCTGTTCCGGCACCGAAAATGGTTCTTGAAGGAGAGGAACAGAGCTGGGAATTTTTCAGAAACAACCTGGCATATGCCAGTAAATCAATCTATCCTGAAATGATGCTGAACAAGGGGGGCGAAGGCTTTATGGGTGATCGCCACTTTGCGGGTGTCATCTTCAATCCTGTTCGCTACAAAGCTTCCACGAACGAACTCTACGTGACGCGTGAAGCGACGATCAGGATAACGATTACGGGCGATACATCGCCATCGGAAAATTGGGAGCAATTCGCCAGATGGTCAGACTCGGGCCTTAGCAAGATGTTCCTGAACGACTCCTATTCACGGAAATGGCTCAAACCCCGCCAGAAAGCGGAGCATTACAGTCAGAACCGAAGCGATATTGTCGATGAACTCCAGATTGTTGTCGATGAAGACGCGATCTATCATATCACCTACGACCAATTGGCCGACTCACTGGAAGTCTACCAGGACAGCCTGCAATTTGCCACGTCTCTGAACTGGACAACACTGGATCCACGCTATCTGGCACTCTACAACGAGAATGGCCCGGTTCCTATCTATGTCCACGGTGAGAATGACGGATCTTTTGACGAAGATGATTACATCGAGTTCTTCGGTGAAAGGCATGCTGGTGACGAAGGCTATTACGACGATTATACTTCCGAGAATGTCTATACACTGAAACTCTCGGATCAATATGGCGCACGCATGGCAGTGGAGAACGGCGGTCTTGTCGTGTACGACGAAGACCAGTATATTGTCCCGCAGTCATATCAGACAACGGTTCACTTCGAGAAGCAACTCACCGATTCTCATCTCGGTTTCTACGCACCTAAGTATCGTGAGGATACATGGTTCTGGAAACAGATCACAGCTCCGAATCTCGAGATCATTCCTTTCGAGCTTCAGTATCCACATATGTCGAACACAAGACCGTTTCATGCAAAAGTGATGCTGATGGGTTCTACTCACCCTGATGAATACTATCCTGACCATCACGCGGTTGTGCGCATCAATTCGACCATGATCGGAACGAAGTGGTGGGATGGGCAGTCAGAACAGCTCTTCGAGGATGATGCCTTCCTGGCAAACAGCTATCTTTCACATGGCGAGAACTCCCTCTATATAAGCCTCGCTGGTGATACCGGCGCGCTTCAGGAACAGGTACTTCTCGACTGGATCGAACTTACTTACTGGCGTCTATACCAGACCGATGAAGACAACATCCGTTTTACGAAACCGGCGAACGGCGCTTATGGCGTTTATCAGTTCGAGGTCGGAGGATTTGAATCGGACGATATCTATGTTTACAAGATAGGCTCCAGCTTGATGGAGAATCCTACTGTGGAAGCGTTCTCCGAGACAGGAGGAGCGCCTTATACACTCAAGTTCCAGGACGACATTGAAGTCGATGGTCTCGAGTATATCGCTCTTACTGGCGATCAGAAGAAACGGGCGAAGTTTATCCACCCGAACCTTCCATCCAATCTAAAATCCCCGGATCATTTTGCGAACTACCTGATCATTACTCCACAGCGCTTCGTTGAAAACGAAGGAACTCTCCTATACAAGCAACTGTGGGAACAATATGGCCAGAGCATCTATGGTAAACCGATTGATGTTGAAATCGTTGCCGTTGAAGATATCTACGACGAGTTCAATAATGGTATCCGTTCTGGTGACGCGATCAAAGACTTTATTCGCTATGCCTATAATAACTGGAATCTACCTGAGAATGGCGGCACGGATGGAATTACCCACGTCCTGCTGCTTGGCGAAGGAACATACGATGAGCGGGACGATAGCGTCAATCGCTACTACAACATGATCCCCATCCGGTTCTACTGGACCTACAAGCATGGCTATACGGCCAGCGATAACGATTACGCCTGTATAGAAGGCGACGACGGTGTACCGGAAGTTCATATCGCGCGTATCAATGTCTGGCAATCCGACCAGATTCTTCCTGTTGCGCAGAAAACTCAGCACTACATCGAGAATCCTAACTACGATGACATGTGGCATTCCCGCATGACATATGCTGCTGGCGGTAAAGCGAGCGACGACGACGACATCTTTGCGCAGGATAGCGAGAGCCTTATCAGTAATTATGTTCCCAAAAGATTCGAATCGGATCGTGTTTACACAGCTGTACAGAGTGTTCCGCAGGAATTTTTCGGCGGTACTTTCATTCTGAAGGATTATATCGAGCAGGGAACGCTCTTCCTGCAGTTCATGGGCCACGGTGGTGGTCGTATCTGGGCTGACTACGATCTGCTTAACAGTAACGACGTAACCACCCTGACCAACGACAACTACCCGTTTGTCAGCAGCATGGCTTGTTATTGCTCTTCGTTCGATACTCGAGGCATGGTCTCCATGTCCGAAGTGTTCGTGATGACGCCGGAAGCAGGCGCGATCGGACATGTTGGTTTCTCTGGACTCGGATATCTTGTATACGACTACAACTTCAGCGTTTATCTGAATGAGGGGCTTTTCAAATACGGTATCCTGAATATGGGTGAACTGATTACGTATGTCAAGTCACGCGTGTGGGCTGAAATAACCAGTACGAATCCGAAATATGCACTCACTTATGGCACAATCCTGTCAGGTGATCCCATGATCCGGCTCAGCGTTCCGTCTCGCGAGGCGGAAGTTACATTGAGCGATTACACGCCCTCTGAGGATGAAACGATCACAATCAGCGCCAATCTTGGAACAGACGTCGTTGCCGCAACCTATCAGGTTTACGATGATGACGGTGTACGTATCAATGTTCCGTATCCCATTATCGTTACGAATGGCCAGTTCCAGACGAACTACTTGGTTCCCACAAGTAGCGGTAGCATTTATGGCCGCATGATCAAGGTGATCGGTTATGGTGCAAATGGAGAGGTAGCCGGTTACACGAACTTTACCGTCGGAAAGTCCGCGATCGTCGATCCGGTAACAATACCCGATATCCCCACCGCAAACGACAGCGTCAGCCTCAGCGCGAGATTCTTTGACGATGAAGGCGTTGCTGGCGTAGATGTTAACTGGTGGCTTTCGGAAGATCCGACCAATACTGGAACCATTGATATGGTTTACTCCGAGGATGAAGATACCTGGCTCTCCGATGGCAAGATACCGCCTTTCGACGCCGGGTACACCGTGAAATACAAATACCAGATCGAAGACAGCCTCGGCGACACACTCCAGAGTAAACAGTATTTCTACGAGATCGAAGGTCCCGATCTTCGAATTATGAGCATCGAGACCGGCGAAGAAAATCACGAGCCAGTGCTGAGAGCATTGGTGCGCAACTACGGCCTTACCAGTTCTCCGGAAGCTTCGGCAAGGCTCTATCATGAATTGTCGAGCGGTGATCGATTCCGGTTGATCTCGACAAATATATGCCCGACTCTTGATACGACAGATCAGACATGGGTAACACTGAAGCTCCCGACCGAGCCCGGAACGTATAAATTTTGGGTGAAAATCAATGAGGAGCACTCTTTCACCGAGAGCAGTTACTCACTCAACAGCAAGAGCCTTACGATCACGATCAACCCGTTCATTCTCACGTATACTGACAATGTGGCTACCAGCATCGATGGGAACCTCGATGTAGAAATCCCGATGGGAACATTCCCTGACAGCACAATCGGAATGCTGTCTGTCACTGAGGTTGACGAAGTGGTTGAGATGCCCGATGTATATGACATCACGCTTGCCAATTCATCTTCGTCGATGCCTTACGAGATTCGCATCCTCGATGAGAGCCTTCTGGCTGATTCGACGGGCACGCTTCCCGGCAACGCCAGAGTGAAACTCACTTTCCACTATGCCGGAAGCGATTCCATCAACACCATTCGCGAATCAGACAATCGATTCCACATATATCGCTGGGAAGAAGATTATCGTAAGTGGGTCTCAGTTGGCGGCATGACGTCAGCGACCGAAGATGAAGTGATGGTTGAGACAAACCGTCTTGGCATCTACACGGTGTTTTATAACGACGATACTACAATCCCACAGATTGATGCGAACGTTGAGGATCAGGAATTCACGCAGGGCGGGTATATTTCTGGTTCCGGTGTGATTTCTTTCACCTGTTCCGACGCGAACGGTATCGATGTCATCGATCATCCGATCCGGCTCTATCTGGATGGGCAGGAACTCCCAACGACGGAATACACAGTCACAACCGTGGCCGGCGACTTGACGTCTGTACCACTCAAGTACCCGCTCAACCTGGAGCACGGCGAATACACCATGCTGATCAGTTGTAGCGACGTAAACGGAAACTATAACGAACGCACGATTCCTTTTAAGGTAAATACATCCTTCGATATCATCAACGTGGCGAATTATCCCAATCCGGTGATATCGAACGCGAAGCATCGCGACAATATTGGTCGTACGCGGTTCACATATGTTTTAACCGACGACGCCGATAAGGTGAAGATTAAAATCTACACCGTGAGTGGACGTCTGGTAAAGGAATTCAAAGATCTTCCTACCTCTGTCGGATACCATGAGTATCCAAGAACGACGAAGGGCTGGGATTGCCGTGATAAGAACGGGGAATACCTGGCAAATGGTGTCTATTTCTATCGGGTTGTGGCAAAAAAAGGCTCGAAAGAAATTGAGAAGACCTACAAAATGGCAATCCTGAGATAATGGAGTAGATGGATATGAAAAAGCAAATCCTGATCGTGGCATTTCTGCTGACAACGGCGTTCTTATTTGCCGGACGTTATGCTGGCGACTTCATGGCGATCGGCTCGGGTGTCCGCCCATTGGGTATGGGTGGCGCGTATGCCGGTATTGCCGATAACGGTATCGCCATATACTGGAATCCTGCCGGACTGGCTCAGATCAAGAAATCCGAGCTCAGTTTCATGCATGCCTTCCTCTATAAAGACCTCGCGACTTACGATAACCTTACCTTCGCACAACCGCTGCCGAGCAATGTGACCATCGCTCTGAACTGGACAAGGCTGACCGTGGAAGATATCCCTTATTACGACGAAGAATATCTCTTGGGAACTACAGTAGATCAGCGCTCTTCCGATCCGGATCTTCACCTTCCCGGTGAGACGGATGAGTATTTCAAGAGCCTTGATGACATGTATCAGTTCGCGTTCTCGAAAAATATCCACGCCGATGTCGATCTCGGATGGCTCTTCTTCGAGCTCCCGGTCGATATCAATTTTGGCGGTAACATCAAATATATCAAGCGCGAGCTCTATGAAAACATGGGTAGCGGCATGGGCTTCGATGTAGCAGTCATGATGAAGACCGATCTGGCGGTGCTTCTTGACACCAAGGGACTCGGTTATATAACTGCCGCAGTGAACTTCAAAGATATCGGAGGAACCACAATTACATGGGACACCGAATCTGACCACGAAGACGAGATCATGCAATCGACAAAGACCGGTTATGCCCTCACGCAGCCTATTCCGGCCTGGAAATCGAAATTTATCCTTGCCATGGATGTCGATTATGAGTATAAGGATATCTATCATTACGGAATGGAATGGGAGTACGATGAGACCCTCGCCCTCCGTAGCGGTTACTACGATAAAAACTTCTCCAGCGGCGTGACCCTGAAATTCTGGAACTTCGCCCTGGATTATGCTTTTGTGACCAATGTCCTGGGCGATACGCACCGCGTTGGTATCAAATTCATCTACTAACGATGAAAGGGGAGATGATTATGTTGCGTCTATTTGGGATCGTTCTTGCAATATCTCTGCTGCTGATGGGCTGTACCGGAGACGAAACGACCGAAGGTGATAAAACACCTCCGTTCAAACCAGACCTCATTCACCATCTGGGCGACAACGGTGATGGTGGCACTACGTATGAGATCACATACCCTGAAGGTAACACACCGGTCCAGATCGATGATCTGAACGACGACAACAACGGTATCGATGCCGTTTCCAGCGGTGACTGGCTTCGTCTGCAATGGGCTCCGTTCGCAGACTCGGACGTTGATTTCGTTCGTATCTACAGGTTCTATAAGAATGCTCTTGGCATTCAAGGGCTTACCCAGATCGATTCCGTCCGCGCATCCGAAGGCGTAGTCTATCTCGACGCGACGCTGAATACCGGCGGAAATACAGCGATCAACAACGAATGGTACTACTACATCGATGCCTACGATACTTCGGGTAATCATACGGTCTCCGACACGGTGAGTTATTACCTATTGGAAAAACCGCTGATTCACGAGCCGTATTATCATGAACTTGTCGATGCCAATGATTTGACATTCAAATGGGAAATCCTCTCCAGCGGATCGATCTCAAAATATCGCGTTTTACTGTTCGACGAAAATCGCCAGCGTATATGGCAATACGACCAGACTGACACCGATCCGGATCAATTATATCTTACAGTGGACTACACTGGAAGCCCGTTGATTGGCGGAACATATTACTGGCGCGTGGATGCATTTGGCGAACAGGATGCCACACTCGAATCGGGAATAGGCTCCGAATCGCTTGAAACTGAATTCTATGTGGAATGAAAAATACTTGACGCAGGTGACGATGATGAACTTTTTTGACAAAATTGGGGAAGAGGTGATTGTGAAAAGATACGTTTTACTCGGAATGGTGCTTTTGATGGCATTTTGCCTTTATGGTCAGGATCAGGTAAATTTCCAGGCCGCGAATAATTCTTCGGCATATTTCTTTTCCGGAACGATTTCCGGATCAGAACAGCTGAAGATTTACAGCTATATCTGGGGACAGGTGCTTAAGCCTGGTCTTTATATCATCCCGGATGATACGGACCTTCTTACGCTCATGTCGCTTGCCGGCGGCCCCACAGAAGACGCGAAACTCTCGCAAGTTCGCATCATTCGTCCATCGGCCGAAGGCGAAAAGGTCATCTTCATCGATCTCGAAAAATATATCGATACCGGTGACGAAAGCCTGATTCCCCTCATGAAACCCGGCGATACTGTGATTGTGTCCGGTACGCTGTACTACGCTTTCTTCCGCTTTGCGGACTTCGTCTCGAAGATCGCAATTGTGCTCAGTGTTGTGACAATGATCACAAATATGTAACGAGAATACCTATCATCGATATATTGAGGAATTATGCAGAATTTTAAACCGAATGTAGTCGAAGAACAAGAATTCAGGCTATCGGACTATTTACGTATTATCTTTCAGCTGAAATGGGTTGTACTGCTTGTGTTTCTGGTTGTCGTTGTGGCAACATTCATTTATACTGTCCGTTCTCCAAAGATCTACGAGGCTGTCAGCAGTCTTTTGATCGAGACGAAACAGGAACAGATGTTTTTACCCACAGCGGGAATATCCAACACTTCGATCAATAACCAGATCGAGATTCTCAAGAGTCGTCCGGTATTGCAGCTTGCAGTGGAAATACTTAGCAAGGATGCGGAGTATGAATCGTTACCGCTTTACCAGTACGATAATCAAGCTCGAAAGATTCGCGGCATGATCTACGTCGAAGCGAAGCGCGATACCGATATCCTTTCCGTTCATTGTGAATCGACGAATCCGCTTGAGGCGAGCCTTGTTGCAAATGCTGTTGCCGAAGCATTGATTCAGCTCAATACTCGCAGCGCTAAGGCTGAACTTACCACAATTCGCGAATTCCTCGAAAACACACTTGAATCGATGGCTCGTCGCTTGCGCGAATCTGAAGAAGAACTCCGTCGCTACAAGCGTGACCAGGGTATATCCATGCTCTCCGAAGAAACAACGCAGCTTATCGAACAGGCATCCGATCTGGATGCGATGCTGCAGGATGCTCAAACTGAATTTCAGATTGCGAACCGGCGCCTTGAATATCTTCATAGAGAACTCGGTAAGCAGGACTCACTGCTACTGAATGTAAACTCGATTTTGACATCGCCCCTGCTTGAACAGCTTCGTAAGAACGTTGTCGAGAGCCAGTCGCGCTATGCCAAGCTCCTGACAAAGAAAGAATATACCGAAAATCACCCAGAATTGGTCGAACTGAACAAAGAAATCGAGAGCGCTAAAGTAAAGCTGAACAGCGAGATCGAACGTGTTGTTTCGGTTCGTGCCGGTTCGTCCGATCCGCTCGTTTACCGCGCATCGCTTATTGAGGATATCGCTAAGGCCAGAATTGACCAAAATGTGGCGCAATCCAAGGTGTCGAGTATCCAGGATGCGCTCGAGACGTACAAGATACAGATGAGTATCTTGCCCGACACGGAGCTACAACTCGCGCGTCTGGAACGTTCATACCGAATGAACGAGAAAATATACTCGATGCTCGTCGAAAAACATGAAGATGCCAAGATTGCAGAGCAGGCGAAGATGGGTAACATCCAGATGGTCGAACATGCGGACATCCCGCGCTCGCCGATCAAGCCCAAAAAAGCCTTGAATATGCTGATCGGTATTCTTCTGGGTATTGGTCTGGGTATCGGTAGCACGTTCCTTATCCACTCGCTGGATACCAAGCTTCGTACGCTGGACGATATGGAAAGCTTCGTGCGTCTGCCCATCATGGGTACGATTCCGTTCATCCACGTGGCAGAGAGCGATATCGAAGACCTTGAAAAGATGATACAAAAAGCTGAGGGTGAAGAGAAGAAACAGCTCCAGATCTCTCAGTTCAATATGATTGCGCGTCTTATCACTCATTACGCGCCCAAATCGCCGGTTGCGGAATCCTATCGTACGCTCAGAACGAACATCATCTCCAAGAAGATGCACGATGGTCCGCTGGCAATCCTGATCACCAGCGCCGGTCCGAAGGAAGGTAAATCCACTTCGAATGCGAACCTGGCGATCGCTGTCGCACAAATGGACGCGAAGGTCGTCCTTTGTGACCTCGACCTTAGACGTCCCATGATTCACAACCTCTTCAACCGTAGCAAAGAGCGCGGTAGCAGCGACTATCTGATCGATCATTCGCTCAAGATTGAAGACGTCGTGAAGAAGACGGACATCCCCAATCTGGATATCATCACGAGCGGTTTCGTGCCGCCCAATCCTTCGGAGATTATCGCTTCCAAGCGTATGGACCAGATGCTCGAAGAGCTTAAGGCTCATTATGACTTCGTCCTTTTCGACTCCCCGCCCATTATCGCGGTGACCGACGCGCTGATTCTCTCCAAAAAAGTCGATATGATGACGCTGGTGGTTCGTATCGGTGTAACCGATCGTCAGATCATCAAGCGTACCAAGGAAATCCTGGGTAATGTGAACGTCCTTATCTCGGGCGTGATCGTCAACGGTGTGGAAGTGCAGAAGTACTATAGTGGTTATGGCTACTATTACTACTACTACTACTATTACTACTACTACGGAGAGCAGGACCAAAATCGAACAGCAAAGGGAAAGAAAATCAAGAGCAAAAATAAACAGGTATCTTGATATCGTTGAACGCCGTCCAGACGGCTATCACGAAATCATAACGGTTTTCCAGGAACTGGAACTCCATGATACACTTATTTTTACTTTGACAAAAAAACGCGATGTCGAGATTTTGACGAACATAAAATCTCTGCAAAACCGGCAGAACCTTATCTGCCGGCTTGCGTTCTTTATACAGGAGCAGTATCAAGTCGAGTCGGGTGTGCAAGTGCGGCTCGAAAAGAGGATCCCCGTAGCGGCGGGTCTCGGCGGTGGAAGCAGCAATGCTGCGGCTACGATCTCGGCGTTGTCCGAGCTGTGGTCGCTGAACCTTTCACAAGAAGAGATGCACGATATCGCATCGAAGTTTGGAAGCGATATCAATTTCTTCCTCGAAGGAGGCATGGCGCTTGGAACTGGACGAGGCGAGACGATCGAACCTTTGCCGGATTTACCGGAGCAGGAAATCCTGCTGGTCAATCCAAGATTCGATGTTTCCAGCGCGGAAGCCTACAAGCTTTACGCTGTGAATGCAGCCGCGAAAGACCGTTCGAGGTTGATGCGGGAGATGCGGGATTATCTGGTATCGGGACAGCTCAACAACGTGCTGGAGCCCGGAATCAGGAAGCAGTATCCCATCATCGACGAGATTATCGTGGAGATGGAGAACAGCGGAATCCCGGCGATGCTATCGGGCAGTGGCCCAACATGCATCGGTTACCTCGATGACTCGATTGATACCAGGGATGTTGTCCGCCGTTTTGAGGAGAAAGGTTATTGGACCTGCCTCACACGGACAATGAAAAAATGTAAGGCGGTGTGAGATGTTCTCGCGTTTACGGATTTTTACCGGTCGCGCTAACGTAGAACTGGCAAAGGAAGTGACAACACTTGCCGGTATCCCGCTTGGTGATGCGGAAGTTTTCAAGTTCTCGAACGACGATTCGTTCGTGAAGATCAACGAAAACGTCCGTGGTGCCGACGTGTTCATTATACAGCCAGTATGTTACCCGGTGAACGACAACCTCATGGAGCTGTTGATCATGATCGACGCACTCAAGAGAGCGTCGGCAAGCCGGATTAATTGTGTGATACCCTATTATGGATACGCTCGATCCGATAAAAAGGATCAACCGCGTGTGCCGATTACCGCGAAGCTGGTGGCCGATCTCATCGAGACTGCCGGAGCTCATCGCGTGATTACCGTCGATCTGCACGCCGATCAGATCCAGGGATTTTTTAACATCCCGGTGGATCATCTGATCTCGCTGCCGATCTTCGCAAGGTTCTTCAAAGCGAATATTGATCTGACCAATGCGGTCGTCGTTTCTCCCGATTCGGGTGGTGCGAACCGCGCGCGCGGATTCGCAGACAGGCTCAACCTGGGCCTGGCGATTGGCGATAAGCGCAGAGTCGGAAATGACGATAACGCTGAGGTACTGAATATCATTGGCGATGTGAAAGGCAAGACTGCGATTCTGTTTGACGATATCGTTGACACGGCGGGAAGCCTCTGCAAGATCGCCAAGGGGCTGAAGGACTTCGGCGCTGAGAAGATTTATGCGGCATGCGCGCACGGTGTACTTTCGGGTAACGCACTACAGAATATAGAGAGCTCGCCCATCGAGAAGCTGTTTATTACGAACACAGTGCCTCTGGGTGAGAAGAAACAGAGCAAGAAGATTGTCCAGCTTTCGATAGCCGAATTGCTGGCGATTGCGATAAAAAAGATACATATCGAAGAATCGATCAGTATTCTATTTCGATAGAAGCGGAGGATGCTATGAATTTGAAAATCCAGGCACAGAAACGCGAGCTTGGCAAGAAATCGGATATTAAAAACCTGCGTAAAGACGGGTTCATCCCTGCTGTCGTCTATGGCGAAGGCAAGGAAGGTATGCCGATTTTTCTCAATTACAGAGACTTCTTTTCTGTATATAAAAAGAGCTTCGGTCAATTGGCGTTCTATGATCTGAACATCGATGGTGAGCAAGTTCGCACCATCATCAAAGACAAACAGATACACCCAGTATCGCGTCTTATTATCCACATCGATTTCCAGGAACTACACGCTGGAAAGGAAATCCAGGTCGATGTGCCGATTCAGTTCGAAGGCGAAGCACCAGGAACAAAACAGGGTGGACATCTTGAAATCATGATGCGTACGCTTACCTGTCACAGTCTGCCGAAAAACATCAAGGACGATATCGTTGTTAATATCTCCGGGCTGCAGCTGCATGATGTTATCACCGTCGGCGATCTTGACCTTGGCGAAATGACAACCAAAGTCGCTGAAGAACTTCCCGTCGTTTCCGTACACGTGCCGAGAGCACACAAGGAAACATCTGAAGACGAAGGTGAAGAAGGCGAGGAAGCTGAAGCTACCGAAACCGAATAATGAAATTAGTTGTTGGACTTGGTAATCCGGGTGAAGAATACCGGCTTACCAGGCATAACATAGGTTTTTTGATCCTTGACGAGTTTGCAAAACGGAACGAAATCCGGTTCGGTGATGGCGTCGATTACCAGTTTGCGAGATACCGCGAACTCTATATCGTAAAACCGCTACTCTACATGAACCGGAGCGGAATCGTCACTGCAAAGATTGCAAGCAAGCACGACTTCGATGATATGCTGGTCGTGTTTGACGATGTCAATCTTCCGCTCGGAGACATTAGGCTCCGAACACGAGGCAGTGCCGGTGGACACAACGGTGTGGATAATATCATCCAGATGCACGGTACCGGCGAATTCAACAGGATGCGTATTGGTATCGGAAATCCCAACAGGCAGCAATTGCGGAAATACGTGCTGGCGAAGTTTCAAGATGATGAAGCTGAGCAGCTTAAGGCCACGATCGATACCTGTTGCGATCTTCTGGAATGCTATGCGCGCAATCCGTTCCAAAGAGTATTAGATACTTTAAGTAAGATAAAAAGATCCTATTCTGAAGAAGTTCTTCAGGATCATCAGACCAAAGGAGGAAATGAATGAGAAAGTACGAGAGTATGCTCGTGTTTGACCCCGAGCTTACCGAAGAACAGGCTGTGAAAGAAAATCAGGCCGTTCTTGAATTAATTAAACAAGAGGGTGGCGAAATCCTCGAAACCGCGAAATGGGGAAAGCGTAAACTCGCTTATGAAATCAAGAAGAGACGTGAAGGCTACTACTTCGTAAACTACTACAATCTTGACCCCAAGATGATCGACGAACTCGAACGGCACCTTCGCATCAGCGAACTTGTCCTGCGTTACAACATCCTTACCGAAAACGATTAGGAGTAACACATGGCAGGCGATTTGCGGTTACCAAAAATCAATTACATCACGATTTCCGGTCGAATTACCCGGGATGTTGAACTTCGATACACACAAAATGGTACCCCTATAGCTGGTCTCTCTCTCGCATTCAGTCGCTTTTTCCGCGACCAATCAGGAGAAGGCCACGAAGAATCGCACTTCATCGACGTCGTTGCTTGGTCAAAGCTGGCCGAACGCTGCGCCGAAGAACTGCATAAGGGTAGCCCCATCCTCGTCGAAGGACGTATCCAGACTCGCAATTGGGTCGATAAAAACAATCAGAACCGAAAGAGCGTCGAGATCGTTGCGACCAACATCCACTTTCTCGAATGGGGTGACCGATCGGGTGGAAGTAATTCCAGCCCTGCCAACTACAACGACAACATGCCGCCGTCAGATGTGACGGACGATGACGTCCCATTCTAAATTTCAAGGAGATACCATGCGTAGATTCGATTCCAGAAAAAAATTCAGAAAAAAATACTGCAAATTCTGCTCTAAGCCGGACCTCGTAATTGACTACAAGAACATTGACTCGCTCAAGTACTATGTAGCCGAATCCGGCAAGATCGAACCGACTCGCATTACGGGAACCTGTGCCAAGCACCAGCGTAGACTGGTCCGGGAAATCAAGAAAGCCCGGCAGATGGCACTGCTTCCGTATCGCGCGCTCTAATTCGAGGTATTTCAGGCCGTGATTAGCCTGATTATCCAGCCGGTCGTTGCGGCGATCCTTTCATTGATTTCCCCAGCGCTGGCTCTGATCTTTCTAATTGGTATAAGTGGCAAAAATTTATTTCTCGGTCATGTAAACGCCGGGATTCTCTACGCTGTCTTTGCGCTCGTTATCACAGGAATGTGGTTTGGCGAAGTGATCGAGACGGCGCAAATGGCGGACTCCATTCTGGCCGTTGCCGGAACGTCCTATCTGTTTATGCTGATCCTTGCACGCTTTGGGAGCTACCTGCAAGCAGTGCTGTCGGCAGCAGGCTGGATTTCGGTGTATATGGCCACGAAGGCTGTTTTGTTCGGGAAGTTCTATCATCAGTTGATTGCAAACGGGTTCGAAACCTTCATGCAGATCGTTAAAGAAGGGGATTACACCCAGGAGCAGATCCAGGTTATCCTGGACTTCTGGTCCAACTTCAAGGACTTCTTCCTGAACTACTATCCTTCGGCCTGGATTCTTTCCATGATTATCGCGATCTATCTTGGCGCGGTGATCCTTTCCCGGAGAATTCCACTGATGTGGGTACACAAAAGGCTGAGAATGCCATTTCCCCTGGTTTACCTTTTGATAGCTGGATTGGTGATGTTTCTGATACCTTTGACAAATGTCATAGGGGGAAACGTCCTGATCTCGCTGACGGGGTTGTTTCTTATCCAGGGCGTTGCGATTCTCGATTTCTACTGGGGCAAAATGTTCCGAGAGTCGAGAGTCTTGTCATTCATCCTGATATTCGCGATTCTGCTCAACTCGTATATGCTGGGCCTGATCGCATTGATGGGTGTATTCGATATATGGTTTGATTTTCGTAAAATTACAAACATGGAGGAAATAGATGAAGGTCATTCTGATGACTGACGTAGAAAAACTCGGTGCAGCCGGCGATCTTCTCAAGGTGAAGGACGGCTATGCCCGTAATTATCTCGTGCCAAAAAAGTTAGCTATCTTTGCGACGAAGGGCAATATGAATCGCGTTGCTGCGATCAAACAGAAAGCTGAAGAGGAACGCCTGAAAAAGCTGGACGAATTAAAAGCGCTTGCTAAAGCTTTGGACAACGTGGAAATTCGCTTCGAACGCAAAGCGGACGAGAATGGTCACCTGTTCGGTTCCGTCTCCGAAGTGGACATTGTTCATGAGCTCGAAAAGAAAGACATGAACATCCACAAATCCATGATCCACATGGAAAAACACATCAAAGAAATCAGCGAGACAACAGTCTTCGTGAAATTCGCTACCGATGTGGTTGCCAACGTTAAAGTGGTCGTGGTAAAAGAAGAAGACGAAGAAGAAAAAGCTGCTGAAAAAGTTGAAGAGAAAGCTGAAGAGGTAGCAGAAATCAACGAATAGGGGAGGTTGATTTGAAACAGCATCTTATGACTGTGTTCAAAACGATTGGCTGGATTGTCCTGTTGTTTTGTTTCGCCTCAATCGGTTTTGCGACCGACAATGCCGCCGTCATGATCCCGGCCTATATGGTATTTTTCCTGCTGATATTCGTCGGTGTGTATTTCTATTCGAAAACACATCAGCGCCGGCAGGAGATCAATCCCGCAACCAAGACTCTGATCAACAAGATCCTTGGTGGGTTCCTCGTACTTGTAGCGCTCTATACGCCCGTACGTATGTTCCTGTCATTATTCCCGGGTTTGTTGAGCTTCGGAACCGGTATCGTAACCGTTATCGGAACCGCGATTCTGGTTGGCCTTGGTGTCGTCAGCGTAATTCTGATCAACCGTTCACGCGCTACTTCGATTGCAGGTTATATTCTGCTGATCGTTCTTGCGTTCGTTCCGGCGATCGTGATCATGCGTTTCGATACCAGCTATGGTTCGCTGGGGATGGCTTATTACACGGCGCTTGCACTTGCGCTGCTCTCCTGGTGGGGAATTTCCTTATTTACCACTAAGGCCGAGTAGTTCATGAGTATCGTCCGTGCTGAAAGCGCGGTCGAGAAGCTTCTATATCGAATCGCCGGTGAAGAGAACCGGGATTTTCTGACATTGTGCATACATTGGAAGAAGGTCGTTGGCGATCTCATCGCAGAAAGAAGCTTTGTCGATCGTTTTGAGAACGGAACACTACACATTGGCGTTGAGAACAGCGTCTGGATGCAGGAGCTTGTTCTCGACCGTAAGCGTCTTCTGGCGAATTTAAACGCACAGACGGATGTGAAAGTCGAAGAGCTTGTCTTCTTTATCAGGAGCCGAAAGCGGATTCATGGTTAAAATAGCACCGTCGATCCTTTCAGCCGATTTTATGAAGCTGGGAGAAGAGATACGATCCATAGAGAATGCTGGGGCGGATATTATCCACCTCGATGTGATGGATGGTCACTTTGTGCCCAATACCACCTTTGGTATGCCAATCATCGGTCAGATCGCTAAAATTGCGACGAAGCCGATGGACGCGCACCTCATGGTAACAAATCCGCATGACTACTTCCAACCGCTGGCGGAGGCTGGCGTCACCTATGTCTCATTCCATCCCGAAACGGTATTTCACGTGCATCGGGAAGTTCGGTTAATACAGGAACTGGGAATGAAGGCAGGACTGGCGCTAAACCCCGGCAAGCCGGTGCAGGATATTTTCCCCATACTGCCCGAGCTGGATTTCGTGCTGCTGATGAGTGTAAATCCTGGATACGGTGGACAGAAATTTCTGCCACTGGTCTATGATAAAATCAAAATGTTAAAAGATGAAATGACCCGTATAGGCGCTGAGGTCGAGATCGAAATCGACGGCGGTGTTACTCACACGAACATAGGCAGTCTGGCTGAGGCCGGTGTTACCATGTTCGTGGCGGGTTCGTATATATTCCAATCGGATCACTATGAGAAACAGATTGAGAGGCTTCGATGTTCGGTGAATTGAGCGAACGGCTGGATGGGATTTTCAAGAAAATGCGCGGCTACGGTAAGCTTACCGAGGCCAACATCAAGGAATCCCTTCGTGAAGTACGACGCGCGCTCCTGGAAGCGGACGTAAATTTCAAGATAGTAAAGCAGTTCGTTCAGGACGTTCAGGAACGTGCCGTCGGGCAGGAGGTGATGAAAAGCCTGGTGCCCGGACAGCAAGTTGTCAAGATCGTCCACGAAGAACTGATTCGTCTGATGGGCGATAAAATCGTGAAGATCCAGCTTCAGACCAACCGGATCAACAAGATCATGCTGGTTGGCCTCCAGGGCTCGGGTAAAACGACCGCCTGTTCGAAGCTCGCCGCCTTTTACCGTAAGAAAGGCAACACGCCAACGCTGGTTGCCTGTGATGTCTATCGTCCCGCCGCGATCCACCAGCTCCAAGTCCTTGGTAAACAGCTCGACATACCCGTTATCTCCGACGAGACCAAGGATGTGGTAAAGATCGCGAAGAAGGCCGTTGATTATGCCGACAAGAATATGGTCAATCTGCTTATATTCGATACGGCAGGACGCCTTCACATCGATGAGAAGATGATGTTCGAACTCGAGGAGCTCAAGAGCTTCATCAAGCCAGATTATATCTTCTTCGTTGCAGACGCGATGACGGGGCAGGACGCGGTGACTGTTGCGCGCGAATTCAATGATCGTCTGTCTTTCGACGGTGTGATCCTTACCAAGATGGATGGCGATGCCCGTGGTGGCGCTGCGCTGTCTATCAAGTCGGTGACCGACAAGCCGGTTGTGTTTGTCGGAACCGGTGAAAAAACCAGTGATCTGGAGGAGTTTCATCCCGATCGGATGGCTTCACGCATTTTAGGAATGGGCGATGTCCTCAGCCTGATAGAAAAGGCAGAGAAGGCGATCGACCAGGAGAAAGCGGAGAAGCTTGCGAATCGGCTGAAAAAGAACCAGTTCACCTTCGACGATTTCCTGGATCAGATTCATCAGGTTCGCAATATGGGGCCGCTGGATCAGATCTTAGGTATGATGCCTGGCGTAAATAAGAGTATGCTGAAAAACGTGAAGGTCGATGAAAAAGATCTCAAGCGGATCGAAGCGATCATCTATTCCATGACGCCCAGTGAACGGGAGCGCCCGGAGATCATCGGCGGTAGCCGCAGAAAGCGCATTGCGACCGGAAGCGGCACGACGGTGCAGGATATTAACCGTTTGCTTAAGCAGTTTGAACAGATGAAAAAAATGATCAAAAATTTCAGTAATCCTAAAGCCGGCAAGCGCATGATGAATATGCCGTTTTAAAAAATACTTGACTAAAAGACTGAAACACAAAAAGTTTTAGGTCTAAAATTACGATGAAAAAGAGGAGAAAATGGTTAAACTCAGACTGAGACGGATGGGTTCGAAAAATAATCCGTTCTATCGTATAGTTGCGGTCGATTCGAGACTGAAACGCGACGGTAAATATCTGGACAATATTGGGCACTACGATCCCAAGACAGAGCCTTTTACATTGAAAATAGATACAGAAAAAGCAATCAAATGGTTAAGCGTTGGTGCACAGCCGTCGGAGACGGTCCGTTCGTTCTTTAAGAGAGCCGGAATCCTGCAGAAGTGGCACGAGATGCGGCAATCAAAAGAGGAACCTGCTCCTGCGCTTGAAAAAGCAGCAGAAGAAGGAGAGAAGGAATGAGAGATTTGATCGAGTACGTTGTAAAGGCGCTTGTCGATGATCCCAGTGAAGTCGATATCAAAGAAATCGCTGGCGACAAAATTACCCTTTACGAACTTCGAGTCGCGAAAGCGGATATCGGAAAAGTGATCGGCAAGAGGGGAAGAACTGCCGGCGCGATCCGTACAATTCTCAATGCAGTTTCCACCAAACAAGGAAAGAGAGCAGAGCTGGAAATTATCGAGTAATGCAGCTTTCCGATTTAATCCCGGTCGGAACACTGGGCTTCCGGGTCGAAGCGAATGGATACATTCAGTTCCGTCCGGGCAAAGGTTTTCGACCCGGGTTCCTGCAGATGCAGGATGTATTTTTGATCTTTCCAGATCATAGCGTGATACTGACAACGGTTGTCGATCGCATCAGTTCGGGCGGAAAAACGTTTTTCCGCTTCGACGAAATCGATCTGAGCGACCATGTCCAGCAAAGGAAACGAATCACCCTGGCGCTTAATCCTGAGGCTTTCAATCAGCTTTTAGGTGAAGATATCGACGATCCTGTCGATAAACAGGTGTATGCCCAGGGTGAGATGGTCGGGACTGTCATCGACTGGATGGAACAAGCCGATCATCGTGTCCTTACAGTGGAGCGTCCGGATGGGAGCCAGTTTATGTTTCCCGATGTCGGACGTTATGTCGAGCGTCAGGATGACCGCAGCATCTATGCCAGAAATCTTGATGAGCTGATGGATCTATGAAGATCGATGTCCTGACGTTGTTCCCACACCTGTTTACCGGTATTCTCACCGAGAGCATCACCGGGATCGCGATTCGCGAGGGTGCTATAGCGGTTAACCTGATCGATATCAGGGATTTCGCCTTCAATAAGCATCGGCAGACGGACGACTATCCTTATGGCGGTGGCGCTGGGATGGTTATGAAACCCGAACCGGTGCACGAAGCGATGAAATTTGCTGCCATTGACGATGATACGCCTGTGGTTTACTTCACACCACAAGGACGCCTGCTCGATCAGCAGATCGTGCAGGACTACTGTGCGAAAAAGCGTATCGTGATGATATGCGGGCACTACAAGGAGCTCGATCAGCGCATTCGTGACCATTGGGTCACGGACGAGATCTCTATCGGAGACTATGTGCTGTCCGGCGGAGAATTGCCGGCGATGGTTATGATCGACGCTCTGGCGAGATTGCAGGAAGGCGTACTCAGCGACCTGGATTCTGCCATGACCGACTCCCATCAACAGGGGATTCTCGGCTGTGCGCACTATACCAGACCGCCCGTCTTTGAAGGCATGAAGGTGCCGGATGTCCTGTTATCGGGTAACCACAGGAATATCGACCGATGGCGCGAAGAAGACGCCATGAACCGGACTCGAAAGGTTCGGCCGGACTTGCTGGACAACCATGATTGAACGATTGTATGTCGGCCTGGTGCATCATCCGGTGTATAACCGCCGGAACGAGGTTGTTACCACTTCAGTGACCAACCTCGATCTGCACGACATACCACGCTCGTGCCTCACATTCGGCGTAAAACAGTTTTTCGTGATAACGCCGCTGGATAGCCAGCACGAGATGTTCAAGCGCATTACCGGCTTCTGGGACAGCGATACGGGAAAAGAATACAATCCCGACCGCGCCGAAGCCCTCTCCATCATGCGCTTCAGTCATTCGATCGACGAAACCGTAAACGTGATTAAAAAACAGGAAGGAGTCTTTCCGAGCATTGTCACAACGACAGCAGTCAAGCGAGACGACCAGATAGGATTCGGTGAACTGAGATCACACGCGTCCGAAGCTCCGATCTTGCTCCTGTTTGGAACAGGCAACGGACTAACCGAAGAAGTTCATCAGAACGCGCATTACGTTCTGGAACCGATCTCGGGGATGGTTTACTACAACCATCTTTCTGTACGGAGCGCTGCTGCAATCGTACTGGACAGGCTTTCTTCCGAAAAATAAAGGAGGAATCATGGACGTTGTATATACTGCCATGAAATCGCAGATTCGCACTGATCACCCCGAATTTCGCGTGGGTGACACCGTAAAAGTTCACTACAAGATTAAAGAAGGAAGCAAAGAACGTATTCAGGTCTTCCAGGGAATCGTGATCCAGAAACGTGGAATGGGCATTTCCAAGACCTTTACCGTTCGCAAAATCAGCAATGGAGTCGCCGTCGAGCGCGTTCTTCCGCTGAGTTCACCTCTTATCGATAAAATCGATGTTGTCCGGTTCGGTCATGTACGCCGGGCAAAACTCTTCTACCTGCGCCGCGTGAAAGGTAAAGCAGCCAGAGTTAAAGAGAAAAAACGCTACTAAGTTTATGGGAGCCAAATGGCTCCCTTTTTTTTATCTTTCTTATCTGAAATGTCGTACCACACAAATCATGTTGTTCTTGACAGACCTTATATAATTGTCGATATTCCTTCCTACAGGAGGGTACCATGCGATACCTTTGTATAGCCATCTTACTCACTATTAGCGTTCTTTTAATTGCCAACAACCAGCTCGATATTGTATGGCAGCAACACGGCGAGCAAGCAAACGATAACTTCGGTATGAGTGTAATTTCGCTGGATTTCAACGGCGACGACATTGATGATCTGGCTGTGAATGCATACCGATATGACAATGATCCAAACTACACCATGCAACAGGGCAAGCTGTATGTGTACTACGGTTCAGATCTGGGATTGCCCTATGCACCAAGTTTGACGATCTCTACGGTGATTGATACGAACCTTGTTAGAAATTACTCGTGGATGAGAATTGAGAATCTTGGTGATATGAACGGTGATAATTGCGATGAAATTGGTTACATTCATTATGAGAGAACCTATGACGGAGAATATCATTACTTCTACTATTATCGTATTCTTGAAGGCAATACTGTCAATGATACGATAACTGATCACTCATTTGATTCCGAGGCGGATTTCGCTGACATCGATCTCCACCCGCTGGGCGACATCAACGGCGACGGGTACGACGACGCGGGAGTAACGGAGGAAAAAAGCAACCATCTCACCTACTCGATCATCTACGGCGGCAGCTTCGAGAAGGTTGTGTTCGTTGACAGCATCTATACGCGCAACGGACGCGGATTCCGCGGACTGGGTGATGTGAACAACGATGGCTATGACGACTTCAGCTATTATTACGAGGGAAATTCGATTCTAAATGAGGATGGAACTCGTACCTTCTACCACTACGATCGTTTCTTCTGGGGTGGAACTGTACAGGATACAATCCCGGATGCATCGCTCGATTATGAAAGGAGAACATATGGATATTCTCATTGGTATGAACTGGTACCGGCAGGCGATTGGGATGGAGATGGTTACGACGATTTCGCATTTACATATTATGATATCGATGAGGAATTCAACGCCCTTGGAACCCGTCTATGGCGAGGCGGCGAAACGATTGATTGGGATCGATTTACGTATGTCATGACCGGACTTTATTTCTGCCCCAAAGTTGGTGATATAAATGATGATCAGAAGATTGATTATATTCAAACCCACGGGACTGAATTCGGCGGTTATTTGTATTTCTACCTCGGAAATCAGAACGGAACAAAGGATTATGATGAATTCGATGGGCATTATGGTTATGGTCCCAGCGCTGTCGGAGATTTCAATAATGATGGATTCGATGACATTGCTGTGGGGGCTTGGGGGCAGAACTGGGATAATCCAAACAACTATGGCGATGTCTATGTGTATGCCGGCCATGCCGGATTAGTTGAACAAGATCCGACACCGATTGACGACGAGACCGTGCCACCGGCGGATATCACGTTCAATGCCTACCCCAATCCGTTCAATCCGGAGGTGTCGTTCGAGATCAAGACGGACACAGAATATCATGATTTGACGATAGAAATCTATAATATACGAGGGCAAAAGGTGGACTCAGTCCCTATCCCCCTGATAAGGGGGAATAAAAGGGGGTTTCCCTCATCCATCACCTGGAATGCCGGAGATTTCGCAAGCGGGGTCTACTTCTGTAAGCTGAATGCAGGAGATAAAGCGCTCAGAACGCAGAAGGTGACACTGATGAAATGACCCTTCGATACAGAAGATGACTTCATGTGGGATTCACTGCGTTAATATTTACATTGACGATATCCGCACGGTTGATACATTTCAGGCATCTAAACCAGATCAAGGAGACATTATGAAATCGATCAGCACGCACCGTGCACCCGCAGCACTTGGACCGTACTCTCAGGCAGTTGTTAAAAATGGAATGGTTTTCATCTCTGGGCAGATCGGGCTGGACCCATCAACAGGCGAGCTTGATACATCCTTTGATGAGCAAGTCAGGCAGGCCATGCGGAACGTGAAGAATATCCTGGAAGAGAATAACCTGGGCATGAGCAACGTTCTTAAAGCGACAGTATTTCTGATCGACATGGAAATGTATCCTCAATTCAACGAAATCTACAAGTCCTTTTTCGAAGATCCGTACCCGGCACGCGAGGTCGTGGAAGTTAGTGCTCTGCCGAAATTCGCGCAGGTCGAGATTTCAATGATCGCAATGGAGTAGGGTAAGGGAAAAAGATTCCTCTTTTCTACGGAAAAAAAGCGGCTGCGTATAGCCGCAAGATTCTTCCTCGTGACGTAACTTGTTGTAAAATAAGAAGGTCCTGTTTGGCATAGAGGTTGCATTTTATCCGCTCGGAGGTTATTATGATCTCAAGATTTTTGTTCGAGCGGATCTCAGTGCCAGATCTGGAAAAAAGTCTGGATGCTTACTCGTTGCGTCAGAAGGCGATATCAAACAATATCGCCAACGTGAACACGCCTTGCTATCGAGCGCGCAAGGTGTCGTTCGAGGAAGAATACCAGAAGCACATCAAGCAGCACAGCGTACCTGACGGGCAGACCAATCCTCGTCATATCCCTATTGGAACCCGCGATCTGAACGAAGTTCAGCCGCGTGTCGAATTCAGCGAGAACACGCTTAACGACAGTGGTATCAACAATGTGGATATCGATCAGGAAATGGCTGAACTCGCGAAGAACAACATCAAGTACGAGATGAGCGTCAGCCTCCTGAAAAAGAAGTTTTCGAACTTGAATTCGGCAATCAAGGGAATGCCGCAGAGCTAAGGAGGAATGAATGCTGAAGTCATTGTTTAACGCGATCGATATCAGCTCGGCAGGGCTTTCGGTGCAGCGCACCCGGATGAATGTCATCTCGGAAAATATTGCCAACGCCGAAACTACACGCACACCCGAGGGCGAAGCTTATCGCCGTAAAATACCGGTGGTGCAGTCGGGCTCGGATGACGAACGCTTTCAGACCGTTCTTCACGAAACCGTGCTGAAGATGAACCGCACCGACAGCGAGCACATGAACGAAGTCCCATTCGAGCGAAAGGACAAGTGTTGCTCTGCCGGCGTACACGTATCGGAAATCCTTCGTGATCCTTCCGAATTCCGCATGGAATACGACCCCTCGCATCCCGATGCCGATGAGAATGGCTATGTCGCCATGCCCAACGTAAACATCATCCAGGAAATGACCGATCTGATCTCTGCAACGAGATCGTTCGAAGCAAACGTAACCGCGATCAACAGCACCAAAGAGATGCTGCGCAAAGCGATTAAGCTGTAAGCAGGAGTAGAAAATGGCTTTGACAGTGAATAATCAGACAACCAGTGCGATTTCCGCAAGCGTACAAAATGTTGTCCGCAGTTACGAGAGCAACAGCAAACTTTCCGAGGCCCGTTCCTCGAACGTGGGAAATACACGCAAAGAGCGTATGAACGCGGTTTCGTCGGGTGAGCTGAGGAACATTCTTAGCGATGACGAAAAAAAGGTCTTGCACGAAGTCTTCGGAGATGATAAATTAGTAGTGCAAGGAAAATCTTTTGTCGCAAAGAATGATCCGGCGGTAATGATCGGTTCGAAGCTGGATATTCGAATGTAACGGAGAGGACAGATGACAGATCCAAGAATTCAGGCGTTGCAGCAGATGCATGAGCTGACCAATCAGGCAGCTTCGGGTAAAGCACAATCTCAGGAAGTTCCCGAGATGTCCTTCAAAGATATGATGAAGAGTTATATCGAGGAAGCAAATGACATGCAGGTGGACGCTGATGACAGTATTCGGCGCATAATCGCCGGAGAGGATATCGATCCTCATGAGGTGATGCTCGCCGTTGAAAAGGCGAACATGAGCTTCAACCTTGTCATGCAGATCCGCAACAAGATGCTGGAAGCATATAAGGAAGTTATCAAGACGTCCGTGTAGTATCCTGAGCAGGAAGTACTCGGTACGTCCTTGTTGTCTCCAGAAGAAGTTTTTCCCTAATACAAAATACGTGAGTCGGGTATTATGAAAGAGTTCCTTGCAGATTCCAGGAAAAAAGTGTCCGAGATTTACAATCGCCTCGATATCAGGCAGAAGATTGTACTCGGGGCCCTTTTCATTATGACAATTGCCGCTTTTGTCTGGCTCTTGAACTGGAGCTCGAAAGTCGAGTACGGTCTTCTCTTTGGCAGTATGGATCCCAAGGAAGCCGCCAAGACGATCGAGAAGCTGGATGAAATGAATATCGAATACAAGCTTTCAGATGGCGGCAGCACAATTCTTATTGCACGTGATCAGGTCTATGAGACGCGCATCCGGCTCGCATCCGAAGGCATCCTGACCCAGGGTGGCACAGGGTTCGAGATCTTCGATAAAACCAATCTGGGCGTAACCGAAAAGGTACAAAATATCAATTTCCAGCGAGCCCTGGAAGGGGAGTTGCAGCGTACCATCCGCGCGATCAACGGAATCGATTTTGTGCGCGTACATCTGGTATTTCCTGAAGAACGGCTCTTTAAGGAAGATCAGAAAGATCCTTCAGCGTCTGTGTTCCTGCGTGTGAAGCAGAAGCTCAACCAGAACCAGATCAGCGGTATCGCGAACCTTATCGCCTCGGCAGTGGAAGGGCTCGAGGTCAACCATGTAAGCATTACCGATCAGGACGGACAAGAGCTCACAGAGCATTACGACGACTCCATCGCGGGACTTTCCAACTACCAGATGACCCTGCAACGCAAGGTCGAAGACTATTTGAAACGTAAAATTCAGGCGCAATTGAACAATATTCTTGAGCCGGGCAATTCCGATGTCCGGGTAAGCGCCGACCTCAATTTTGATTCTATCGAAACCACGACAGAGAAATATGATCCCGAAAGCAGAGTAGCTCGTTCGGAAGAGATCGAGACAACGCAGCAGGCAGATCAGGCAGACAGCACATCAGCGGCTACCGAACACCTGATCAGCAATTACGAGATCAACCGCACAGTGCAGCATATCACCAATCAGGTGGGCAACATCAAGCGGCTTTCGGTATCTGTAGTGGTCAATCACGCCATCACGATCGAGCAGGTCGATGGCAATATTACAAGAGAATACACCGCGCGTGCACCGGAAGAACTCCAGAAGATCGAATCACTGGTGCGTAGCGCTGTCGGCTTCGACGCGGATCGTGGCGACCAGATTGTGGTCAGCAACATGCGCTTCGACGATGCTCAGCAGGAATTTGAACGGATGAAGCGCGAAGCAGATGTTCGTCGTCAGGAGCTTCTGGACATGGTCGAAAAGGGCGTTGTGCTGGTTATTTTGATTATTTTGCTTCTGGCGCTGTTCTCACAGTTCCGCAAGATATTTGCACGTCCTGCGGATGAGGCGGAAGAAAGCTTGGCATTGCGGCCTGCAATGATTGATGGTGAGGCCGAGCGCGAAGGATTCTATCCTGAAGGAGAAGAAGGTATGCCGATGGGTGAAGGCCGTATCGCCTACAGCTTCAAACCGATGAAGGACATCGAGATTGAGCAGACCGAAGATCAGCTTCTGCAGGATGCTGTGAAGAAGTTCATCATCGACAATCCTGAGATTGCGGTGAAACTGATCAAGAGCTGGCTTATCGAGAAGGAGACTAAGTAATGGAAGACAATGGACAAAATTCGAACATCCCTCTCGAATTCGGGATTACGCAAGATCGGATCGACGAGTACCGGAAGATATTGAAAAAATTTCCTGGATCGCATAAAGCCGCGATTCTGATGATCGGCTTGGGGAAAGACGCCTCTGCAACGCTCCTGCAGCACATGAGTGCGGAAGATGTGGAAGAGGTCACCGCGAGAATCGCGACAACCTCCGCCGTAGAACCCAAGATAACCGAAGCGGTATTTGAAGAATTCTACGAGATGGTCAAAGCGCAGCAGTATATCTCACTGGGTGGTATCGAATACGCCCGTGAAGTGCTGGAAGACGCCGTGGGCGACATTCGCGCAATGGAGATTATCAAGAAGATCCAGCGCTTGATGCAGGTCCGTGGTTTCAACGTTCTGAAGCAGGTCGATTCGACTCAGTTGCTTACCTTTATTCAGAAGGAACATCCGCAGACGATCGCGCTGGTACTGACGCAGCTTGAGCCTACTCAGGCAGCCAACGTCATCGCCGAGCTGCCGGAAGACCTCCGCAACGACGTTATCATGCGTTTCGCCACCATGGAGCGCGTTTCACAGGATATGATCGAGACCGTGGAGCGTGTGCTGGAAGACCGTATCGACTTCAGCCAGCAGGGAACCAAATTTGGTGGTGTATCTGCGGCTGCGGAGATCATCAACATGGTCGGTTCCACCACCGAACGTTCCATCCTCGAAGCCGTTGCAGCCAAGGATCCAAAGCTCGCAACCGAAATCAAGAACCTCATGTTCGTCTTCGAAGATATCCTCTATCTCGACGACAGAACCATACAGAAGATTCTGCGCGACATCGACCAGAAAGACCTCGCGCTGGCTCTCAAGGGTGCCAACGACGATGTGCAGGACAAGATTTTCAACAACATCTCCGAGCGTGCCGCCAGCATCATTCAGGAAGAAATGGAGTACGCTGGCCCGGTGCGGCTGCGTGACGTTGAAAATGCGCGCCAGAACATCCTCGATGTGATCCGCAAGCTTGAAGAACTGGGTGAAATCCAGCTTACCAAGGGCGGTGAGGACTTCATCGAATAATTGAGATGGAAAGGCCCCAAATGCACGAACTGAGAGTCAAATCCGAATTTCCGGTAAAAAGCGCCCGGATCGCAACGGCGAAAGAAAAGCCGTCGACCGATGCGGTGAGATCGTTGAACAGCGACATTGTTCAGCGCATCTTCCATAAAGAGCTGGGCAAGGCGCAACAGCAATTTGCTCAGCAGCTCCAGCAGGAGAAGCAGAAGGCGTACGACCAGGGATTTCAGGAAGGGCTCAAGCAGTCGGAGCAGAAGTACCATGAGCAGTTCAATAAGTCATTCCAGATTTTAAAGAAGATTGCCGATAAATTCCACCGCGAAATGGACGCCATCTACGAAAACGAAGAGCACGAGATGCTTTCGCTGATCCTCTCGATTGCCCGTAAGATCACCGATATAGAGATCGAGATGAATCCCGAGATTATCCTCACCATTCTAAAGAAGGGCCTGAATCAGATAAACGATAACCGCTCCATCAAGATTCACGTCAGCCGAAAAGATTGGGAATTGGTGAAGGCGAACCTCGATGCGCTCAAAATGCAGGTCGATCTGCCCGACGTCGTGGAGATTGTACCCTCGCCGCGCGTGGAATCGGGTGGCTGCCTGATCGAGACTGAAATCGGATCGGTTGATGCAAGCATCGAAACACAGTTCCAGGAAATCCGTCGCAAGCTTCTCAAAGACGATTCGGATCAATAGATCATGCAATTCAATAAATACCACACCATGCTGGATCGGGTCGATCCCATCCGGCGAAACGGTACTGTCTCTCAGATCATCGGGCTCATTGTCGAATCGAACGGCCCGGCAGCGTCCATTGGCGATGTATGTTATATTCAAAGTTCCGATGGTGTAAGGCACGTTGCCGAAGTGGTAGGTTTCAAGAAGAACAAGACACTCTTGATGCCGCTCAAGGAACTATATGGAATCGCGCCTGGAAACCAGGTCTATACCTTTCGCGAACCGTTCAACGTCGGAGTCGGCAACGAGCTAAAGGGCCGCATTCTGGATGGCCTAGGCAATCCAATCGACGGCAAGGGCAAGCTGAAGCTGCGCGAGAAGCGTTCCGTATATAGCGCGCCTCCGAATCCACTTACTCGCAAGACAATCCAGGAACCGCTGGAGCTGGGTATTCGCAGCATCGACAGCCTCCTGACCTGTGGTAAGGGACAACGTACAGGTATCTTTGCCGGTTCGGGTGTGGGAAAGAGCGTTCTACTGGGCATGATCGCCCGAAACACGACAGCGGATGTGAACGTGATCGCGCTCATCGGCGAGCGTGGACGCGAGGTCAGGGACTTCATCGAGAAGGATCTCGGCGAAGAGGGACTAAAGCGTTCCGTGGTCGTGGTCGCGACTTCCGATCAGGCAGCGCTGAGTCGTATCAAAGGCGCATTGGTCGCAACAACAATCGCCGAATTTTTCCGCGATCAGGGGCTGGACGTGATGTTCATGATGGATTCGGTCACCCGTTTCGCAATGGCCAAGCGTGAGATTGGTCTCGCCATCGGCGAACCTCCTACCACCAAGGGCTATACGCCGTCTGTATTCAGCGATCTACCCAAGTTGCTGGAACGAGCCGGTACTTCCAATCGCGGCTCCATCACGGCGCTGTATGCGGTGCTGGTGGAAGGCGGCGACATGGATGAGCCTATCGCGGATGCGGCACGCTCGATTCTGGATGGACATATTGTGCTGTCGCGCAAGATTGCCTCGCGCGGGCATTACCCGGCAGTGGATGTCTTACAGAGCATAAGCCGTGTGATGAATAGCGTGATCGACGACCAGCACAAGCTCGATTCGCGTAAGGCGATCGAAACGCTGGCAATTTACCGCGATGCCGAAGATTTGATCAATATTGGTGCATATTCACAGGGGAGCAATCCCCGCATCGATCACGCGATCTCGAAGATCGATTCTCTCAACGCACTACTTCAGCAGGACATGAACGAGAAATCGACCATGCAGAATACGCTGGAGCAGCTGCATAAAATCGTCGGTGGCTCATCAGGCTGATGGTACTTTTATGTGTCATCCCGAGTAGTGAGAAAGGGCATATCGACGGATAGTTGCCTACGCATCCCCCACACCATAGATCACCAATTCCGGTTCATGCGGTTCCCCGAATCCCGCTTTGCGATAGATTTTATCGCCCATCGCACCGGCATGGAGGTGCAGTGTATCGATTCCATGCGACTTCCCGTAGGCCACAAACTCATCGATCATCTTGCCGCATAGCCCGTTGCGGCGATATTTCGGGATTGTGTAGATGCTTAGGATGTAGCCCTTGCGACCGTTCAACATCCGGTAACTGGACGGCAAATTCCAGACAACCATTCCCCCGGCTGAAGCAAGTTCTCCATCGTAAAACCCAAGCAAGCCAACATACTCGCCGGTCTCGAGCGCTTTCTGCATGTACCGGGTCATGTTCTCGCGCAGGATTGTTTCCTTGGATTGATCCGATGGAGGCATGAATTCGTTGAGGAAGCGGATGCGCAAATCGACCAGGGTCTCCAGATCGGATGGCGTTGCGAATCGTATTTTGAGTTCGTGTTGATCCATAGTCACCTCCATATGGAATCGATAGGTGAAGCGTGGCTTCGGAATGTCAACGGAAATCCTTGAAAACAGGCATTGTGAGGACGTTCGGAGGGCCGTTTTTGCTTGACAATAAGATAGACCCCGGAAACATGCAGTTTACATTGTAAATAAGGACTGGAGCGTTTGATGCGAGTATTGATATTTTATGATTCACTGACAAGAAATGCACATGCTGCTTATAACACGACAGGAAGACTGAATTCATGGGTTGATGGACTGGAAGCTGCTTTTGAAAAATACACCGGTGACGATTTTGAGGTTGGCTTCGTTTCCTCCTACGGAAAGCCCAAAGCAAATGTTACGCGCGGCCGTTTCACCTATATCTGTGCTTCTCAGGACAAGAATATCGCAGCATTGCTACACACACGCAACAACGAAAAAGCGATCCAGTTCTATCAGGATACCTATCGCAAGATCGTCGAGGACTACAAGCCCGACATTATACATATATTCGGCTCTGAGCATCCCTATATATTCTTATGCTCGGAATATCCAGAGAAGACGCTTGTCTCCATCCAGGGAATCCGCGTAATCTGGGAATACTATCGCATCAAATACCAGAACATGGTCAAGAAGAACGAAGCGAGGCTCAGCAAGAGCTGGAAGTACTACGTCAAGAAGATGCTCTTTGGCGAAAACTTCGGCTGGCGCGACGCTTATGAATCCAAGTATGTCAAGAGCGCGCGGTACTTCGCGACGCAGAATTTCTTCGTTAAGTCCTACTACTCCATGCTTTGCCCGGATGCAACCTACTTCTACAACGAAGAAGTGCTCCGACGTGAATTTTACAACGCCCAGTGGACTCGGCAGAAGGCCGAGCCCAATACCGTGATCTCGATAATGTCTGGTCAAGTTGCTTACAAGGGCTTCGACGGTCTGCTTCTCGCTGCGAAAACGCTCAACGATGTCGGATTGAGCAATGTTGTCTTCAAGGTGGCAGGTGTTGAGGAATCCAGCTATCTTGGTAAGGTTATGAAACGACGTATGGCCACCATGAACATCCCGAGATCGCAGGTTAAATTTCTCGGCTATATGACGGCCGAGCAGCTCATCGACGAAATGAAAAAGACTTTCATGTTCGCTCATTTCTGTCACATTGAGAACACACCCAACACGCTCAAAGAAGCTCAAGCGCTCGGCATGCCCTGTCTTGCGCCATACACCGGTGGTGTGTCAACGCTGCTGAAGGAAGGGGAAGAAGGCCTTATCTTCCAGGATACCAACCACTTCTCTGCCGCGGCCATGATCGCCTGGATGATGCGAAATCCCGATCAGGCTGCCGAAATGGGTCAGGCTGCGCGTAGCCGGCGACATCAGGACAGCAGTCCCGAGCGGATTGCAAAGAAGTTCGTCGAGATCTACACGCAAATTCATGAAAACAGTCGATAGCGGGATATAGAAGAAAAACACGATGAATAGCATATCGAAACTGCGTGAATCGCTTGTCTCTTCCAAAGTATGGGGCAAAGTAAAAAGCCGCTTAGGCTCCAACATCAAGAATACACTCCTGAGCTACGCCGCGACTATCGCCCATATGGCGATCGCAATTTTCACCTCTCCGATCTTCGCGCGGCATCTCTCGGCAACCGACTTTTCGGTCGTGGGTTATTTCAATTCCCTTGCGGTTTTCCTCTATCCGATCATTCACCTTTCGTTCGGTAACTACTATTCGGTACGGTTTCATCGTAGTACCGAGGAAGAGCGAAAGCGTATCATGTTCACGCTGGTCTCATTCCTGACATTCTTCAACATCTTCACGATGTTTGTCAGCTATTTCATCTTCAAGATATATTTCAAAGTGGCGCAAGTAAGCTTTGCGTTTACACCCTTTATATTTCTGCTGCTGATCCAACTCTATTTCTTTGTGTGGTATGTGTTTCTACAGACTCACTACCGCATGAAACGGCAATTTTGGGGGTATTTCCTCATCACGACAGGTTATCACCTGTTTACCATCGGAATGGCGCTGGTACTTGTGGTTCTATACCATAAGGGCGCTGCGGGGCGTATGGCCGGCGGTATGATTGGAACGGTGATCGTTTCTATTGTCTCGCTGATCCTCATGAGAAACAAGATGGTATTCAAGTTTGACCTGACAATTCTCAAGGATGCTTTCAAATTCTGCGGTCCGCTGATTCTCAGCTTCCTGGTGATTATCCCGTTTAAAGCGCTGGATACGATCATGCTGGAAAAGCTGCACGATGTGAAAAATTTCAGTTTATACGTCATCGGTAAGAACCACGCCAACTATATCTACAACTTCGGTACGTCGATCTATCAGGCATTTGAGACAGAACTCTTCAAGAATATCCACAACAAGGCAAGAAAGCAGATGTACATCAACATCGGCATCATGACCCTGTTGATTCTTGCTCCGACGTTGCTCTACCTGGTGCTGGCAAAGCCTATCGCGGCCTTCCTGACCAGCGGAAGATACACCGAAGCTTATCATTACGGACGAATCCACGCTATCGGCTTCTTCTTCCTAAACCTCAGCGTCTTCATCACCACCGTTGTGATGGGCAAGCTTGAGAATAAGATGTACCTCTACATCAACCTCACGGGTGCGATTTCCAGTATAATCCTGTTCTACTTCATGATCCGCTATTTCGGCTTCAACGGCGCGGCAGTGACCCGTTCCCTGGTACCGATCATCATGATTGGCTACGTGGTGGTGAACTACAGCCTCAAATGGCGACGCAGTGCCCGTAATAGAAGGATGGCGCAGTAGGTGGATGTTCGTTTGCTTATCTCGTTGTGAGCTTTGTATCTCTTCTACCATCCGAAGATATAAACTGAGCTTAGCGTGTCATCCTGAGCGGAGTCGAAGGGCACACGGCAAATATTTCAATGAACATGCATTGCACTATGGCTGCAACGAGATACCAATTCTGCAAATTGGATTACGATGTCCAAGTGCTCGCTGAAAATGTCCTGGTACCCGACCGGGTATTATATGCACGCTAAGAAGGGCGAAATCTGGCTGAGTCTCGTTGGAGTGGCGAAGCTGTTGGGCAGGGTTGAGAGAACCGTGCGCCGCATGATTATCACCACAAGCCCTACGAGGCTTTCTCCACGTCGTTCATTAATTCGGCTATAGCCTGTTTGGTGGCGTCCCCGTTCAGAATCCTCCCTGTCTTCAGATCGATATCAACGCAAACATAGTCGCCTGGCGGTCGCTTCGCGAGCCACACAAAGCCGTTTACTATGCAAAACGCTGACAGCGCTAATCCGGCATGAACTTCAGAACCTTGCTGTTCTCTTCACTTAACATCGCTCGCACACTGCTCAACACCTTCGTATTGAGGTACGTCCGGCTCGGTTTTTCAAATCTGGGGAGATCATCTACGCTAAAGAAAAATGGACTTGACATTGAAGAGGTATAACGACCTTGTTCATGATATCGTGAGTATTACCGACTTGAATCGTAGAACAGTAGACAGGAGAAAAGGTATTGATCAGGGTTTTAAGAGATCCCTTTGCGCAATCAATGATGATAATGATCAGTTTGAATATGGATGTTGGCTTGTGAATCAAAGGTCATGGAATCAAGTTATGGGTAAGAGTAATTACCTGATCCTTGAAAAGAAAAGGTATGCCGAATCGATAATATTCTATAAAAGCTTTGAATTGTGTAACTGATAGGGTATTCATATGAATTCGGAACATGTTTGGTCTGTTGAGGAGAGAAAGATTAATGAAGAAGCCGGTAAGATTCGAATTTCTGAGTTAGAAAGGGGTTTCTTCTCAAACCATTTTTCTGAATGGTTATTAGAGTCAGGCACTTTCCTTAGCCTTGATGCCTCACCCCGCGAAGCAGTTTTTGGAGGAAATCATTATTTTGTACCAACTGCCTACAATGGTTTATCCTTTCTAATATATTTAGACTCAGATTCAAGAAATGGTCTCGGGCCGTTTCCAATTTCAATGCCTCAATTTTCTAAACGCATTAGACAGGGGAGATATGCAACAATCTGAAGATCTTGCTACAATAATTAGTGAGGCTGTAGATACATTTAGGCAGGGTAAAGTCAGCCAGGCTTTGGAGTCTTTTACAAAGGCATTAGATTTGGCTCAGCAGCAAAACGATCCGGTCAAAATTGCCAGTTGCAACAATAAAATCGGCTTGTGCCACTTGCAGCTGAATCAGTATAAGCTGGCTATTGACTACCTGCAAAAAGCCCTGGAACTGCACCTGTTGCAGAAAAACGAAGAAGAAGTTACAAGAGAGAAGACCTATCTGGGCTTATCCCACTTCTGGCTGGGGCAATACACTACAGCCCTGGTTTTTTATGAAGATGCCGGACAGGCTTACACGGATAAAACCGATTCGGTTGCCTATGCCAGCCTTAGGAACATGATGGGTATGGCTCGCCAGCAGATGGGAGATTACCCCGGGGCATTAAACGACCTTCTAGCCGCTCTTAAGATACTGCAGACCGGTGGTGATGTATCTGCCCTGTCAACCGCAACGCTTAATATTGGTATGCTTTATTTCAGCCTTAAGAACTATGAGCAGGCTGCTGAGTTTACCTCCCGGGCCCTTGAGCTTGGCCGACAAGTAAACAACACCTCTACCATTGCTTCCGCTTTGGCCAACCTGGGCAGTATTAGTTCGAATCAAGAACAATATCAGCAGGCTTTGGACTATTACCAGCAGGCCTTGGCACTAGCTTTGGCCCATAATAACAAATACGTGGAAGCCAACATGATGCTTAACATTGGCCTGGCTTATAAACATCTGCAACAGCATTCCCTTAGCAGAGAGCACCTGACCCTCGCTCTGGAGCAGCAACGCCGACAGGGATCTTTGGACGGCATTGTTAGGTGTTTGCTAAGCCTAAGCGATTTGGAGCAAGACTCTGGTGACCTGTCTAAAGCCTTGGAATATGCCATCGATAGCGAGAAACTGGCCCGGCAAAACGAAAACCTGGCTAACCTGCCTGGATGTTATAAGCACTTGGCTAAAATTTATGAACGCTTACACCGTTACAAAAAGACTAATGATTACTGGAAAAAGGTGCTGGAAGCCGAAAAGCAGCTGTGGAACCAGCAAAGCCAAAAGCAACTGGCGGAACTACAGGCTCGTTACGAGGTAGAGCAAAAGCAGAAGGAGGCAGAATTTTTCCGCCAGAAAGCTCAGGTACTGGAAACACAAAATGCCCTGATTGAACAACAGAAGAATGAGCTTTCCGCCGCCTTGGATAAACTCAGAGCCAGCGAGATCAAGTACGAAACCATAGACACGGAGCTGCATCGTAAAATTGGGAGAGACCTGATAGGCCAAAGCCAGGCTATAACAAACATTATGCATTTAATTGCCATTGTGGCCCAAAGCGACAGTACGAACGTACTTATTATTGGTGAAAGCGGTACCGGCAAAGAGATTGTAGCCCGGCAGATTCACAACTTAAGTAACCGCAGCAAGCACAATTTCTTCGGGGTTAACACCGCGGCTATCCCTGAAAGTCTGTTTGAAAGTGAGTTTTTTGGATACGAAAAAAATGCTTTTACCAATGCCGACCAACAACACATCGGCTGGTTTGAGATAGCCAACCAAGGCACTCTGTTCCTGGATGAGATTGGCTCTATGCCACTTGATCATCAGGTTAAATTGCTGCGGGTGCTGGAAGAGCGGAAGATAGTGCGCCTGGGCTCTCATAAGGAGATACCTGTAAGCGCTCGTCTGGTAAGTGCTACCAATTTAAACTTGAATAATCAGGTGCAAAAGGGGCAATTCAGGGAAGATCTTTACCACAGGATATCCACCTTTGTTATCCAGATCCCACCCCTGCGCGAGCGCCTGGACGACATCCCAGTGCTGCTAAAGCACTTTGTGAAGATGTTCAGCGCTCAGCTAAACAAGCGGATCACCCGTATTGACCCTGCTGTTATAACCGCTCTTAGGCAATACAACTACCCCGGAAACGTGCGTGAGCTAAAAAACCTGGTGGAACGCGCGGTGATAGTTGCCCAGTCTTCCACCCTAAAGCCCGGGCATTTTTTGATACCGGGATGTCAACAAATGGACATTCCCGTGGCTGGTATTGTACCCTTGCACGAGATGGAGAAAAAAGCTATTGTACGAGCCTTGCAGGCCACTAATAACCACATATCTGATGCGGCAGAACTACTACAGATAGAACGCCGAGCCTTGTCCAGGCGCATGAGCAAGTATGGCATTACCAAAATTTAGCGTCCGGAATTGGACATTGCTTCTTGGAACCAGTCCTTTTTATGATAACTACACTATTCGAAACCCTTTAGCCCATGTATAGATCAGGCAGGTCCTTTTCAGGACTTGTGTCTATCAAGTAAAAAAGTCCATTTATGGACAATATTTCACCTATCTTGTACCCGGTTTCCGCCCCTCTGTTCATGCTCTGTACGTAACTCATTGCCATTTATATAAATACGTGACTGGCACTCTTGCAGCTATAGTAAACTGGAGGAGTGAATATGAACGTTTTATTGTACAAGGTTGGATCAAATCTGGAATCATTAGTAAAGATTCTGCAAGAAGTGGAGCGTATAAGCCTATTTTTTGGCTACAGCCTAACGGAGGGGCAATTGATTATTAGAGACTACCATCCTCAAGTGGTTATAACTAACAATCCAGACCAGATAGCACAACTAAATCCGTCAAACATTCAAACAAAATTCCTATTTGTATCGCAGCAAAGCGGGAAAGAGATACTAGCTGCTGTAAAAGCGGTAAAAGAACAAGCATACAAGGAGATGAAGAGATGAGATTTGTCATAATATTTTTAGTTATTGCCCTGTTTGGGGTAACCCTGGTACCCGCCTTATGGGCTAATTCTCTACCGAAACACGCTGATGCTATAGATGGCATTACCAGCCAGATCATCCAACGCCCAGCCCAGCGAAACGCAGGTTATGCCCTGCACTTTAACGGTACGAACCAGTACATGTATGTTTTTCACGATGATATTGGCAACCCGGCTGATAACTTCACCATTGAAGTTTGGGCCAAACTTACTGCTTACCCAAGCGGTAATGCTGATATAATTTCCAAGCACACGTTTTTCGAGGGACTCAGAAGTGGCTACTTTATTGAGTACAACCCCGAACTTGGAATAACAGCCGGAATAGGTAAAGGTTCTGGTTGGACTATTACAGAGGGAACTACTTGGGAATTAAACGAATGGCATCATGTAGTAATGACATTTCTGGCTTCAAACAGGCGAATAGAGTTATGGGACAACGGCAATAAAGTTGATACTAAGTATGCTCCAAGTGTGCAATTTTGCGATGAACAATTTGTGATTGGAGGATCAAGGCACTATGGCAACTTCTGGCCTGGTGTAGTTGACGAAGTGCGGTATTGGAGCAGTGTTCGCACTACAGACCAGATCAGGGAAAACAGGTTTATTCCTGTTTCCAGCACAGAAGCGTACTTGGAATGTTACTGGAAGTTTGATGAGAATACAAGTAACTGGAGTTATGATGAGGTTAATGGTTACCCCGCTACAATGTTTAATGGCAATGTTAATGAATGGGTAACCTCCGACATTATTTTCGGTGAAGGCGTGTCTGATACATACAACAGCAATAACGGTAATTTAGTGTTAGAAGGGATAGATATGACATTCCAATCGGTACAGGGTAGCAGCATTGTAGTATACAAAATGGATGGTGCGCCCAACGTAGAACCGCAGGGCGAAATTATACTGTTTGACAGCAATTACTGGATAACTGAGCCTTTTGGAAATGTGAACGCAGTTTATGACATAGTTTTTTACCCAACTGAACAACTAACCCAGATTGATCATTCCCACCCTGAATTAATCTGGTTGTATCACAGAGATACGTTATCCAATGGAGAATGGGAGTTTTTAAGTGCAGCAAGTTCTGTTGATGAAGATTTGAGCCATATAACTTTTAATGATCTGCCGGCTGGAGGCCAGTTCATTATTGCCAGGGCAATTCCGCAGGATATTGACGTACAGAGCAGCCTGGATTTTGGGGAAGTGTATTTGAACAACACTTACAACCAGACAATTTATATCCGCAACCAGGGACCGCATCTGCTTGTTGTAAGCGAAATCAGCGTATCGAACTCTGATTTTGTTATACAACCTACCCAATGCTCTATTGCCGCACAAGACAGTTGTGAGATACATGTTACTTTGACAGTATCCGATTATACCACCTATAATGAGCAAATAATAATCACCTCAGACGATCCGGACGAGGAAACAGTGCAGGTAGCTCTACAGGCAAACACCGTTCCTGCCACGATTAAACTGGCTGACGGTCAGGAGTTCAGCCTGGCACAACAGAACTTCTGCGGAATTGACGTAAGCGGGAGTTATGCCTCGCCCGTTGTTATTGATTTTAATCACGACGGTTTGTTAGAACTGTTCATCGGTGCCAGCAGTGGGTGTATAAACATGTATGAACAACGTTCATTCGGCTCAATGCGGTTTGATTTCGTTACTAGCGAGTTCAATAATATAAACTACTCACAGTGCAACGACCTGGCTACGATGGATTTCAATAACAACAATCATCCGGAGCTTTTGTTTTCCACATCTGAAGACGGTATCAAACGCTGGGAACAAACAGTGGGGCTAGACACTATCCAGTTAAGCGACCTTATAACAGGCTACGTTAATTATACAGAACCGCATATCTGCGCGGCAGATATCAACGATGATGATTACTGGGATATGTTTTTAGGTACAAACAACAACCAACTACTTTACTTTCGGCAAAATGCATTGGCATCCCCCAGTTTTTTTCCACATTCATCACATGATTTATCCTCAATTTTCGACCACTTAAAACCAGCAATAGGTGACCTTGATAATGATGGCCTGTATGATCTGGTTGTCGGTACTATGAACGGACATATAGAACATTGGGAGCAAAGCTCGTACCATAGCCTAGACTTCACATATATGGGATATGACATGATTAGCTATTGCCACCCTTACAGCAACCCTTGTATATGTGACCTGGATGGCGACGGCCTGAAAGAAATTCTGGTTGGTTACGTTGATGGAACCTTAAACCTGTTCACCATGCCCAACCTACATTCGGTTGATTTTAGATCCATGCAGGTGGGCCAACCAAGGGTTAAAAAATACCTGTTGGGATTTACCCAAACCAGTGCCGACGTTAGTATAACCTGCCCTACTGGAGTTATGGCATCGACGAACCCAGATGGCCCCTTCGCCCAAACCCTTACTTTTAGCAATACCCAATCTAATTACTGCGTGGATTTGTACTTAAAAGCACTATTAGAGGTGGAAGGCGAGCTCGAGGGTGATCTTATAATAAGTACAAACGGATGCGCACCTTACACGGTTAGCATCAATGGAGGTGCTTACTATATTGACCAGGATCCGGGTACAGCTTTAGAGTTCAACAGCATTGACCAAACTGTACTTATCTCGAATGATTTGATTGGTCCCCCCCAGGGTGATTTTAGCTATGAGTGTTGGGCTAAGTTGGATGAACTACCTACAAACAACAGATTCCTGATTTCTACTCACTTTAACGCTGGTGGCTCGAAAAGGGGTGGTTATGTGCTGCAATACACTCCCGGTAACGGCATAACAGCTGTTATTGGTACCAATTCCGGTTGGTTTTCAGTACCTGGTGGGGCTGACTGGAATGTAGGCCAATGGTATTATGTCGCGTTTACGTATAATAGCGCGGCCAACCAAATGAGTTTGTACATAAACGGAGAGATTCAGGGCACTACTGACCTAACAGTCAGCCCTAACTGGGGCGAGCGCAATCTGATGTTCGGTTCGTCTGATTACTACGGCAGTTACTTTCCGGGGCAAATGGATGAGGTTAGGTACTGGAACATCTGCCTTAGCCAAGATCAGATTCAAGCGCAGCGCCACCGTATTTACACTAGCAATGTTGATGGCCTTGTGGCCAACTGGCAGTTTAACCATGATGGTGATATGGTTATTGAGCCTATCAGCGGTATCGATGGTCAAGTGAAGGAGACTGGTAGCGCAAACCGTGTTCCATCAACTATCCCGGCCGGGTATGGCAACAGCTTTGTTCGACAAGAAGTAGAAGCCGGGATCAATTTTCCTGATACAGACGCGTATCTTACAATTCATTCTACTCCTGGTGGAACCTGCGCCTTTACTCTCCTGCACGTTGCTCCTAACCAGGATACTGATGAACCGGACACAGTGTTTGGAAACGAGTACTGGATTTTTGACCGTTACGGCCCCACAAACGGGTTTGAGGCTGATTTAACATTAACCTATGCAACTGTACTAACTGAAGAAGACGAGCAAGACCCCAGCCGCATTGCTTTGTTTACCAGAGCCTGTAATGCAGATTCTACCTGGGTGTACCTGTGTTCAGCTACTGAAGTTGATGCAGGAGATGAGTCTGCTACTTTTGGGAACATATCCCAAGAGGGACAATTTTTAATGGCACGCTGGATACAGCAGATAGACACACCACAAAATATTTGTGTGTATGTTTGGAATGACAGCTTGCAGATTAGCTGGGACGAGGTTGCAGGAGCTACCTTCTACCAGGTGTATGGCGCAACCTCGCTCGACGATGAGTTTGTAAATGTCAGTGAAACCGGCTATTTTAGTAACGGGCAAAGCCTTGCCAGGCAACAAATATTAAGCAGGGAGTTAGCCGACCAGCCACAAATGCAGCCCGTAAATACTGCCAGTACATGTGATGGCTATTGCAGAACCACCATCCGACAGCGTTGTACCTGGAATACAACGCTTGATAGTACCTCCCGATTCTTTTATGTAAAAGCCATAAAACCGTAACGGGATATTTTAGAAGCAAGCAGTCGGTAGCGGGATCACCCCCCGTTGCCGGCTGATGGTGACCTTCCCCCATAAGATATACCACATTCTAAGTGACAGACCTGCTATCGAAATTTTGGTCAAGCATATGATTGAACTCGAACGGTGGCCGGTGGCCCAGTACGCTACGAGGTCGATTTTCGTTGTACTTCTTTTGTCAATCTCCGATCACCTTACAAACAGACGAAGTCGATTATCACGGATATACCGGACACCATGTGGGGCACGGACGGTGTACTCATTTTCAACCTTGAAGACGGATGGGCGTGACTATATATTGCTGTGGAACACTGGAATGCGGAAGGGGTGCTGGCATCTTACTAAAAGCGAGATCGATTCGCCGTCCTGGAACCAATATCACAGGGCATTGAACGTTATTTCTGAGTCCTGGTGAAGCTGTGGACATGGGATTGGCATTGCGCATGGACCATGGTTCTCCAAATTTCTCTGATCACTTTCAAACAACGGTGAGTGCGTAGCATGGACCCGCACCGTAACTTGCTTTGGTCGTAACTTCATTGATATAAAACAGATAAGAGCGGCTTTTCCGAAATTCATCAAGCTATAGATCAGCAAATGGCGCATCGAATAAACAGGCTTTCAAACACCCTTGATGCAAAAATGAATTGAAAGGAGAAAATGATCTTGACGAAGCAGTGGTATAAATCTCAGATAAACTCAAGTCGAGTTCGATTTGTGGTGCTGCTAAAATCTTGGACATGGATTTTGGGATAATCGATGATGTCCTTGGAGGATGGGATGGGAATATCTGTTTCTCGATTGACTCTTGCCTTGGAAGTCGCATACTGCAAACCTGTAGGGTGGAGTAGCTCCGCAAACGCGAGACCTTGTTGAACCTCATCAGAGGATATTCGACCCATGCACTTATCGAAGTGTTGGTGACCATTGTCTTGGCTCTGGGGAAATGTCTTGAGGGAGTCTTGCGCGTCATGGAATCCAGCCTGTGAAGAAGAGGGGTGATCCGTTAGATATCTTATCGGTCTTGCACCTAACACTTTTACAAAACCACGTTTTTCGCCATATCGGACTAAATAATCAATATCCACGCCATAAACTGAATCGTAAATCATACTCACTTAAGCATATGGGTATCAAACTCACATCGAAGCTAAATATAAATAGATTCGAAGAAAAGAAACAGGCAAGCCAACGCATTTTCTCAATCCATCAAATCGTATCCCAATTATTGGGTGCGGGTCATGTGTTAGAAATACACATAAACAGGGGGGACGTATAATGAAAAACAGGAAGCTTTCTATATTGTGGAGTGTCATGGCGTTGGCCATGTTGTTGAGTGTAACGAGTATATCTGCGGAGACAATTCATGTCGATCCCAGCGCTTCTGGAAGTGAGACAGGGGAATCCTGGACGGATGCATTTACTTCTTTGCATACCGCATTGAATTCGGCAGTTTCAGGAGATCAAATCTGGGTTGTGGAAGGTATCTATTACGCCACAAGCAGTTTTACACTCAAATCGGGCGTGGAAGTCTACGGTGGCTTCGCCGGAACGGAAACGCTACTGACTGAAAGGGACTGGCAGGCAAATCAAACGATTCTAAGCGGCGATATCGGGCAGGATGATGTGAACGACGACGGTAACGGGATAACCGAAAGTTGGGATCAGCAGGTTGGAACGAATGCTGATCATGTGGTTGTAGCTCCATATGGTGTGGACAGTACAGCAAGATTGGATGGTTTTATCGTAACTGCCGGTTCCGGAACCACCTATTACGGTGGTGGCGGGATATTGAACTGGTATAGCTCACCCAGTTACTATAACTTGGAGATACGGGGCAACCAGGGGCAAACGTATGGCGGCGGAATGCTGAATGCCAGCTCGTCACCACATGTAGAAAACGTTCTAATCGATGGCAACCGGTTGATAAACTATCTCTCGATTGGTTATGGTGGAGGCATGTACAACTTATATGGAGGAAGCCCTGCCATAATCAATGTCCATTTTAACAATAATATGGCTTCTGCGGGGGGAGGATATGCTGGTGAAGATGTAAATCCATCTTTTGACAATGTTGTTTTCAGTAATAACATCAGCACTGGAGCAGGGGGAGGTGGCGTTTATCTCAAAGATCAGTCAAGCGCAACCATGAATAATACCACTTTCAGATATAATCAAGCTTTTTCGGGAGGAGGTTTGTTTCACGTAGGTGGTGGGACGCTTACACTTAGCAACGTAGCCTTCATTGAAAACACAGTCCTTTCCAGTGAAATAATAAATTGCGGCGGTGGATTGGAAGCTGCCTATGGGGTGACGGTTGATGCTGTAAATGTCTCCATTATAGGCAATACAGCAGCGGACAATGGCGGAGGCGTAAGCTTTACAGACAATTCTATAGGAACCTTCACAAATTGCCTATTCATCGGCAATCGATCTGTTGGAGGGATAATTGGTGGAGTGAGAGCATGTTGGGGATCCACAGTCACACTTACCAATACTACTTTCAATGGCAATCGTGCATCAGGCTCAGGCGGAGCTCTCGGAACCGATTGGGGAGCGAATGCAATATCAGCCACAAATAGTATTATATGGGGTAACTACCCTGATCAGGTTCGCGGATCAGGAATATCCATTAGTTATAGCAATGTTCAAATGGACAGTGGTGTTTATACAGGAACAGGCAATATCAATTGTGATCCCCTGTTCATTGAGGCGGTTAACCCACTGGAAGCTCCCACCACCGGTGGCGATCTGAGAATCAATGGAATCTCCCCTTGTGTGGATACTGGTGAGAATAGTTTTAATTCAGAGGCGCTGGACTTCCGCGGTCAAGCCCGGATTCAGAACTCGACGATTGACATGGGAGCTTATGAGTGGACCGATGGAATCGATCCGTCTTTTCAGGTCATTTATGTGAATGCTCTGGCAGATGGTAATAACGATGGTTCAAGCTGGGTCGACGCCTTTAATTCATTGCAATCGGGACTCGATGCAGCCATATCTGGAAATCATGTCTGGGTAGCCAAAGGAACCTATGTGCCGGAAGATTCTTATGATTTAATTAATACGCCTCGCAATTATCACTTCAGAATGATTGAAGGCGTTGAAATCTACGGTGGATTCTCTGGTACGGAAACTGCGAGCAATCAAAGAACTCGTTACGGGGTTGGAGAAGAAAACGAAACAATACTCAGTGGTGATTTGAATGGTGATGATGTAGTTAGCGGAAGTGGGGAAACGCTCGCCTTTTCGAATTACGAAGATAACTGTTATCATGTCATCTACAATCCGGATCCTTTGACATCAACAAGCCTATTGAATGGATTTTCCGTGAGAGGTGGAAACGCCAATGGCTCAAATCCTCACAATAGCGGTTCCGGGATTTTTAACTTCCAGGCATCTCCTTCATTAACGAATGTGATTTTAACAGAAAATCAGAGCATCCATGGAGGTGGCATTTATAATCAGGAGGCTTCTCCGGTCGTTACCAATTGCATCATCTATCGTAATATTGCTCAAAATGGTGCAGGATCTGAAAATGAGACATCCTCACCCGTTTTCATCAACACAACCATTGCAATGAATCGGGCAACGGATGCTGGCGGTGGATTGAATAACAATCTAAACGCTGCCCCAACCTTCAATAATTGCATCATTTGGGGAAATCATGCTCTCACCGGAAATCAGATGTATACATCCGGAGGTGGTACTACCACACTTAATTATACCTGCTACTCCAGTCAGGATAATGATGTTATTGTGAGTGGTGCGACCTTTGTCGCGGATAATAACAATACCACGGAAAATCCTGACTTTTTAAATGCTACACTCGGTGATTTCCGGCTTTGGGAAAACTCCCCCGCAGTCGATAGCGGTCTTAACAGTTATAACACAGCATCAACCGATGTGCGAGGTCAGGCCCGGATTCAAAACACCACAATCGATATGGGCGCTTACGAGTGGACATCTGGTGTCGATCCATACAGTATCGCTGGAATTCTGTATGTCGATATCAATGCCGTGGGAGCGAACAATGGAGCAAGCTGGGCGGACGCCTTCACCTCCCTGCAATCAGCGCTTGATATTGCCACACCCGGAGATCAAATCTGGGTGGCAAAGGGGACATATATTCCAAGCTATTCTTACAATCTGACGAATACCCCCCGCTACTATCATTTCAGGATGATGGAAGGAGTTGAAATCTACGGCGGATTTGCCGGTACGGAAACATCCGTAGATGAAAGAACGAATTTCGGAATGGGAGACGAACACGAGACCATTTTGAGCGGTGATCGATTCGGGGACGACATTGTAAGCGGAAGCGGAGAGACACTTGCTTTCTCCAACAATTCGGAAAACTGCTATCATGTCATCTACAATCCGGCCCCTTTGACCGCCGCAAGTGTTTTGAATGGTTTTACCGTGAAAGGTGGGCACGGAAATGGGACAGACTCTTTTGACAGGGGTTCTGGCGTTTTCAATTCCGGGGCTTCGCCATCCATTACAAACGTTACTGTTACAGCGAATGAAGGTGATTACGGTGGTGGTGTCTGTAATTACAACGCATCTCCCATAATCACGAATTGCTTGATCTATGGCAACAAGACCACGAATAACAGCGCAGGAATCGAGAACTCGACGTCCTCTTCACCTGTACTGACAAACACAACGATTGCAATGAATGTAGCCATGTATTACGGTGGTGGCATGCTGAATTACAACAATTGCTCTCCAGTTCTGCAAAACTGCATTGTCTGGGGAAATATAGCAACGACCGGCAATCAGATGTACCTGATGGGTGGCGGCACAACGACGTTGAACAATTCATGCTACGCAAATGGCACGAATGATGTGGTACTTGCAAGTGGTTCAGACATTCTTGATGCAACGACGAACAACATTTCTGTTGATCCTCTATTCGTCGGCGCTGAAACCGGTGATTTGAGAATCGATGGCTCTTCTTCATGTGTGAATGCCGGAGACAACAGCTACAACAGCGAATCCTGTGACATCCGAGGACAGGATCGCATTCAGAATACAACGATAGACATCGGGGCGTATGAGTGGACTGTCGGCGTTGATCCGCCCCTTCATATCATCTACGTGGATCTTCTTGCTGGTGGAAACAATGACGGTTCATGCTGGGTTGACGCCTACACTTCGCTTCAATCAGCGTTGAATGAAGCGGCTTCGGGTGATCAGATCTGGGTGGCAAGGGGAACGTATAAACCAGAATATGACTATGGATTGGGTGGTGGTTCCCGCTATTATCATTTCAGAATGGTGGAAGGAACTGAAATATATGGAGGGTTTACCGGAACTGAGACAGGGATCGACCAAAGAATCAATTATGGTTTTGAAGAAGCAAATGAAACAATTCTAAGCGGTGATTTGAATGACAATGATGATTTCGATGTAACCAATGGTGGTTATCAGGGTACAAGCGGAGATGATAACTGCTATCATGTATTCTATCACCCCGACGGAACGAATCTAACAAATTCTGCCCTGCTTGACGGATTCACAATAACAGGTGGGAATGCGAACAGTGGGAGCAATCCTCATAATAGAGGAGGTGCATTGTACTTGTTCTCCTCCTCGCCAGTCATCAGGAAGGTGAATTTTGATTCAAATAAAGCAGAAAGCATTGGCGGCGCAGTGTATATGTATGACAGTATGTCATTCTTGGAAAATGTCTCATTCACCAACAATATCTCATCAAATAGCGGTGGAGGCGTATACGTTTATAACGGTTCTCCAGAATTTGGTGGCATGAGCTTTATCTCGAACTATGCGTACAATGCAGGTGCAATATATTTCAGAGAATCAACAGCATCAATACTGAACGCGATATTCACCGGTAACAACTCTGCTACTGATGGCGGGGCTTTATCTACGCACTCGTCTTCGCTAACGATCGCCAACTCGTTGTTTTCTTCTAACACAACTACCAATAATGGTGGAGCCATTATTAACTACTCCAGTTCAGTGCAGTATGATTCCGTTTTAAATAACGTAACCATTTCAGAAAATCACGCCGGATTATCCGGAGGCGGTATCAGGTTTGCTTCGGACAATGTGGCATCAACGTTAACCATCAATAATTGCGTTATCTGGAATAACACGGCAACGAGTTCTGGGAATGAACTATCGTTGGTCAGCACCGGTTCAACAACTATAAGCTATTCCTGTTACAAAGATCTCGACAATGACGTCGAAACGCTGAATGGAACCCTCGACGCGACCAACAACAACATCACGATTGACCCTCATTTTGTTGGTTCTTTCACGCAGGATTTTCGATTGCTGGGCTGTTCCCCCGGAGTCGATAGCGGTCTTAACAGTTATAACACAGCATCAACCGATGTGCGAGGTCAGGCCCGGATTCAAAACACCACAATCGATATGGGCGCATACGAGTGGACACCTGGCGTCGATCCATACAATATCGCTGGAATTCTATTTGTCGATATCAATGCCGTGGGAGCGAACAATGGAGCAAGCTGGGCTGACGCCTTCACCTCCCTGCAATCAGCGCTTGATATTGCCACACCCGGAGATCAAATCTGGGTGGCAAAGGGGACATATATTCCAAGCTATTCTTACAATCTGACGAATACCCCCCGCTACTATCATTTCAGGATGATGGAAGGAGTCGAAATCTACGGCGGATTTGCCGGTACGGAAACATCCGTAGATGAAAGAACGAATTTCGGAATGGGAGACGAAAACGAGACCATTTTGAGCGGTGATCGATTCGGGGACGACATTGTAAGCGGAAGCGGAGAGACACTTGCTTTCTCCAACAATTCGGAAAACTGCTATCATGTCATCTACAATCCGGCCCCTTTGACCGCCGCAAGTGTTTTGAATGGTTTTACCGTGAAAGGTGGGCACGCAAATGGGACAGACTCTTTTGACAGGGGTTCTGGCGTTTTCAATTCCGGGGCTTCGCCATCCATTACAAACGTTACTGTTACAGCGAATGAAGGTGATTACGGTGGCGGTGTCTGTAATTACAACGCATCTCCCATAATCACGAATTGCTTGATCTATGGCAACAAGACCACGAATAACAGCGCAGGAATCGAGAATTCGACGTCCTCTTCACCTGTACTGACAAACACAACGATTGCAATGAATGTAGCCATGTATTACGGTGGCGGCATGCTGAATTACAACAATTGCTCTCCAGTTCTGCAAAACTGCATTGTCTGGGGAAATATAGCAACGACCGGTAATCAGATGTACCTGATGGGTGGCGGCACAACGACGTTGAACAATTCATGCTACGCAAATGGCACGAATGATGTGGTACTTGCAAGTGGTTCAGACATTCTTGATGCAACGACGAACAACATTTCTGTTGATCCTCTATTCGTCGGCGCTGAAACCGGTGACTTGAGAATCGATGGCTCTTCTTCATGTGTGAATGCCGGAGACAACAGTTACAACAGCGAATCCTGTGACATCCGAGGACAGGATCGCATTCAGAATACAACGATAGACATCGGGGCGTATGAGTGGACTGTCGGCGTTGATCCCGGTGAATTGACAGCACCAGTGAATGTAACAATATCTGTTGGAGATAACACAATCCTGCTGAGTTGGGCTATAGTACCGAATGCTACGTCATATATCATTTATCGCTCGGAGTATCCTGACAGAGAATTTGTGCAGATCGGTACATCTGCGACGGAAAGCTACACGGACACAGAATTACTGAGTGGATCCAGTTATTTCTATTTCGTTGTGGCAGCAAACACCCTCCGAACTGATCAACAATGTGTAAACACCCGGCATCATCCCGGAGGAGGCAAATAAAAAAGTTATCAAGTAACTCGAACAAGGAATTGCACTTGATTTGGATCGTCACCATGCCAATCATGTTGTCATGAACCAAAGATTAAGCCGCGGGTTGCTGAACACTTTCTTGAAGTGAACGTCCCTTCGTGATGTTGTTTACCTCAGTGAAGAGGTCGTTGTTCATCTTCTGTATCTCCTCTTCCGTTGTGTCGGAATTCTCAAGCCATTCAGTCACATACTGCGAGAGGTATTTTTTCGAGTCTTTCAGAATCTTCATCTTGGCTTTGGTTTTCACGAAACCTTTCCGGTTCTCGTAATCTATTGCTATAGAAGACATTATGCATAGGAGTTTAAGCGCTTCCGGCATCTTACTTCATTGCTGCAGAGGCGTTTGTGTTTTTTGTGATCGAATATGCAAACTAAGTGACTTCTGCCAATGGCCTTTCCTTCTACTGTCTGTTCATCAAAGCCGATTTTCTTGACACCAATGCGCTGTTTGATATCGTCAGATTTCTTGAAAGGACTTTTTATATGAACCAGAAATACGACGTTATCGTGATCGGTGCGGGACACGCAGGATGCGAAGCAGCGCTTGCCGCGGCTCGCATGGGGGCTACGACGCTGATCTTTGTTGTTAAATTCGAAAGTATTGGCAGGATGTCGTGCAATCCGTCACTCGGCGGACCGGCCAAGGGGCATCTTGCGCGCGAAATTGACGCACTGGGTGGGGAGATCGGAAGGATCGGCGATATAACCGGTATCCAGTTCCGCATGCTCAACCGCAAGAAAGGCCCCGCAGTCTGGGCGCCACGCTCGCAGAACGATCGTCTGCAATACTCAATCTGGATGCGTCAGAGTCTGGAAGAACAATCCGGTCTGGACATCAAGGAATCGATCATCGACGAAATTCTGGTCGATCCATCGGGTAAACGTGTAATCGGCGTTCGGTCGCACCTCGGGGAGGAATACTACGCGCCGCGAGTCATCGTCGCGACCGGTACGTTTCTGCGCGGAACCATCCACGTGGGTGACGTCAATTTCAGCGGTGGACGCTCGGGAGAACCGGCGGCCAACGTCCTCACTTCGTCCCTTAAAAAGCTTGGGCTAAAGACTTCACGCTTCAAGACCGGTACACCGCCACGTGTCGATATGCGTACCGTCGATCTTTCGAAGATGGAAGAGCAGCCTGGCGATCCCGATCCGGTCGGGTTCACCTTCTACCGCGATATCCAGCTCAACAATCGGGTTAGTTGCTGGCTTACCTACACCAACGAACAAACGCATAGCATCATACAGAACAACTTGAAACGCTCGTCCCTTTACGGTGGTAACATCAGCGGCATTGGGCCGCGCTACTGCCCTTCGATCGAGGACAAGATCGTAAAATTCTCGGACAAGCCGCGCCACCAGCTCTTTATCGAGCCGGAGGGAACAGATACCTACGAAGCCTACGTCAACGGCATTTCAAATAGCCTTCCGCCGCAGGTGCAGAAGCAGGCATTGGAGACGGTTACCGGTCTGGAAAATGCCAAGATTATCCGCTACGCTTACGCGATCGAATACGACATCGTGATTCCGTCCGAGATCACTCTCACGCTCGAGACAAGATCCATCGAGGGACTTTACCTCGCCGGGCAGATCAACGGAACCTCTGGCTACGAAGAGGCAGCCGCGCAAGGCATCGCCGCCGGTATCAATGCTGTCATGACACTGGACAAAAAGGATCCGGTTATCTTCGACCGCTCCAAGTCTTACATCGGTGTCCTCATCGACGACCTGGTTACGCGCGGAACCGAAGAGCCTTATCGGCTTTTCACCTCGCGTGCCGAATACCGGCTTTTCCTGCGGCAGGATAATGCAGACGAGCGTCTCATGCCACTAGGACATAAACTTGGATTGGTCGATGAAGTACGTTGGAATCGCTTTCAGGACACCCTGCTTATAAAGGATCGTGAGCTCGATTACCTCAGGACGAACAACACCATTGTCACCCGCGGACTGAAAGAACCGACAAAGTTCTACAACATTCTCAAGAGGCCCGAGGTCGAATTCGATGATTTGGTTCATTTCGGCTACAAGATGCCGGACGACCTGACGCCGGCGATCAAGGAACGTATCACCATCGAATGCAAGTACGAGGGCTATCTCATGCGGCAACTGGACGATATCCGCAGATTCGAGGAGATGGAAGAACAGCTCCTCCCCGAGGGCATCGACTATATGTCTATCGAGACCATCGCCTGGGAAGCGCGCGAAAAGCTCAAGCGTTTGCAACCTCGCTCATTGGGCCAGGCGGCAAGAATTTCCGGCGTTAATCGAACCGATATCACCGCTCTGATGGTCTATATACGCAAGCAGCGATATAAAAAAGGATGAAGAATGATCCGATATGCTACTATTTTGCTGCTGGCGCTCACACTGATCTCTTGTGGAGGAAAGCCGAAGCACTACCAGCCGGCTGTGGAGAATCCAGAAACGTATGTAGTGGATAACCCGACAATGTCGCTTCCCGCATGGGTGCTGACACCTCCGACGGATAACGAGCATGTTATTGGCATCGCCTACGGTTCCTCGAATCATGAGAAAGCCATCGATAGTGCGCGCAATCAGGCCGCTGTGATCATGGCCAGAAACCGAAGCTCTTGGAACGTGAAGAAATGCGCTGCCATTTCGCGAGATACAAACGGATTCAGCGACGAGGATCGAGCCAGGCTCGAATTCAACGTCAGTGCCGCACCAGACGCACGAGGAATATACGACCACCTGACGCTTTTACACGATAACGATCTGGACGGCTATTCGATTTGCCTTTTTGCGCCCGAAAGGGCGTTAATCGATACTACACACGTCGAGTACGAGCCCGACTCCGAACCGGGTTGGATGGATCGTCATCCGGTGTTGGAAGAGGATGCCTTTGTGTCGGCGATTGCTTCGAGCAGCTCTTCCGACCTGATCAAAGCCTACGAGAGCGCGCTTGTCAAGGCACGGCTGGAGCTGGCGCAGTACAGCAGCCAGAAAGTGCAGGCAATGCGCAAGATCAACGAGATGGACGGACAGGAGAAGGTGCTTACCACATCGGCGATTGAGACGGTAGTAGAGCTGAATGACCTCATGGTCAGCCGGATGTATATTCGCCGCAAGTACACGAGCGGCCTGTTTAGCTACGTGGTGTACATTGAAATGAAAATGAGGGTATAACTCAGAAAATTGAGATGGAGATTGAATATTGAAATCAGTAATTGCAGTTATTCCAGCACGATATGATTCGTCGCGATTCCCCGGTAAGCCGCTTGCAATGCTGGCAGGAAAGCCAATGATCGTGCAGGTCTATCAGGCCGTGCAGCGAACGGAACTTTTCTCCAAAATCGTTGTTGCGACAGATGATACGAGAATATTCGATACGGTGATCGAGCATGGTGGAGAAGCCGCCATGACATCGACCGAACACCGCAGCGGAACCGATCGCATCGCCGAGGTAGTTCGCGACATGGATTTCGATATCGTGGTGAACGTACAGGGAGATGAACCGTTTATCTCCAGAGGGCCGCTTACCAAGCTTCTTGAGCTCTTTGACGACGACACCGTGCAAGTGGGAACGCTGGTTCACGAGCTTGATAACGATGAGGATCTTCAGAATCCCAATGTCGTGAAAGTTGCCATAGCGACAAGCGGTGACGCGCTCTATTTCTCGCGCAGCCCGATTCCATTTCGGGCGAGAGACTTCATTCCCAACCGCTACCGGCACATCGGCGTCTATGCTTACACGAAGGATGCATTGCTGCGGTTTGTCTCCATGCAACCGGGGCATCTGGAGCAGGCGGAGAGCCTGGAGCAGCTTCGTCTGCTGGAGAACGGTATTTCCATTCGAACAGCCTGCACGGAGTATCGCGGAATTGGTATCGACACCCCAGAAGACCTTGAGAAGGCGCAGGGGCAGTTTCAATAATTTTTTGGCATCGTGATTGCATCGATATAATCTTTAGAGAAGAATCAACGTGTTTTACACAGGAGGAATCATGAAGATATCCGCACGCGTTATGTGGATCGTTTGTGTGGCATTGTTTGTAGCGCTGGCAGCGTTTGCAGGCTGTGCCGGGAATAAAGAAATGGCCGAAGGTGAAGCTGTGCAGATCGAGGGCGGTTCGATGCCTTCGTGGGTTCAGAACCCGGAAAAAGCTTCCACCGATGAGGAAAAAGCTTTCATCGGCGTATCGCGTCAGTATAGTATGGAACAGGATGCTCGTTCCGATGCGCGCCGTGACGCCTATCGTCAGGCTGTCGAAGCGCTGGGCGTATATGTAAAGACCAAGATCGACGAGGTCGTGTCGTCCGTCGATATGGGCAACAACATCCTTGCGCCGGCTGTGGTGCGTGACGAACTGAGCCGCATCCAGGCCTCCGGTATCTCGATCGGCGAGCCGCAGGAATACTACATCCAGAAGTGGCAAAAGAAGTCCGATGGCTCCATCGATTATTACTACCTCGCGTACTGCCGGTACATGGTCCCGCGCGAATATCCGAAGGAACTCATGCAGAATATCCTCAATCAGGAAAAGGCGAAGCTCCAGGATCAGAAAGAGCAGGAGATGATCGACCGCGCCCTGAAGAAAATGGATGCGATGAACACCGACGATTTCTAAACCAACAGTTTTTCTATCTACACCAAAGCCCGTTTTACGACGGGCTTTTTTGTTGATACGTCTCAATATTGACGCAATTTGTTGACATATGTTGATCCCTGCGCCTAAAATGAAATTCAATCGAAAATTTATACGACGCAGGTGATTATGAAATTGAAGTGGATTGCTCTCGGAACGCTGATACTAACAATGTTGTTTGGCGCATGCTCAAATGAAAAGCCCAAGAAGGCAAAGAAGAAGCGTGAGAAGAAAAAGGTCGTGCTCGTCAGCGAAGGATCCAAGCCGGATGGTACTGGCAGCGAAGACGATCCCTACAGGATAGCCACGCTGGACAATCTACGGTGGCTCAGCACGACGCCGGACTCGTGGAGCTGTCACTTTGTGCAGACTGCCGATATCAACGCTGCCGAAACCCGAAACTGGAACGACGGCGAGGGATTCGCACCCATAGGAGATCACTACTTCCAGAAAACCTACGAAGAAAAACCATTCTGCGGCTCATACGATGGCAATAACCATGTGATCGACAGCCTCTACATCAATCGCCCGAAGAAAGTGGGCCAGGCACTGTTTGCATTCGCGAAAAAAGCATTGTTTACTAATCTCCAGATGATGAATCTTTCTGTACACGGCAGGTCAGCAGCAGGGATTGTCGCGGATCTGATTGATTCATCTGTATTAAACTGCCAAACAACGGGTGTTCTGGCTGGAAAGGACTCTGTTGGAGGAATCGCGGCATTCGCGTCGTCCGATAGCTCGTATTCTCGACTGGAAAACTGTACGAGTTCTGTTCAGATTTCGGGTATGGCAAACCTTGGGGTGTTTATTGGTTCTCTGCGATCTGGAGTACTTGTTGAAAACTGTTATTACAATATGGAAGAATCGACGATCAATGGGGAGCATCGAGAGGGAATTGGTGCGCTGGAACCTGTTGATTACAAGCGCTGGGTTGACCGGAAGTACCGATTATCGGTAGGACAATTCTTCAACGCGAAAGGCGATTTTATTGAGATACATTCTGTTGATGATCTGAGCAAGCTCAGATATACCGGGCAAATTCCGGGTCTTCGTTACCGATTGATGCGTGATCTTGATATGTCGAGCGCTGGAAATCTCCAGATCCCCTATTTTTCAGGGATTTTAGATGGCAACGGTAAAAAGATCAAGAATCTGACGATCACGGGGGATTCGCTTTCATGTACAGCGCTTTTTAAGGTGATGGTTGATTCGGAAGTATATGATTTGACATTGGAAGATTGCAGTGTGTCTGGATTCATTCTAACCGCGGGATTCTGCAGCCAGTTCAACCATTCTGTGATGACAAATTGCATATGCAGCGGTGAAATCTCCGGTACATGGAAAATGGGTCTTCTGACCGCGGAGTGCAATTACTCCACATTGAAGGGGTGCAAGAGCGATGGGGTGCTGCACGGGGACTTTGACGTAGGACTGGTTTCGGGATTGCCCTACCAGAGTATCATAACGGATTGTGAGAGTAGGGGATCTGTAACTTCTACTGGACAATCCGGTGGTTGTTTTGGGATGATTATGGAGAGTGATGTCGTAAACTCAGTGAATTTCGCGGATGTGATTGGTAAGGATAATGGTGGATTCTCAGGTTCGATTTACAGGTCAAAGGTCACAGACTGTGCAAACTATGGAAATATTACCAGGGAATGCATGATTGGAGGTTTTACGAGCTCATGCGATTACTCCCAGGTCACACGATGTGCCAATCACGGAGATGTTAAGGGTGATGGAAGCGAGGAAGCAGGTTTTGCCGGTTCGACAATGAACTCGACAGTTTACAATTGTTACAATACCGGTTCAGTTCAGGGTAACGACACTGTCAGCGGTATCGCTGGTACTTGTTATTCTAGTAAATTATACAACTGCCTGAATTTTGGCGATGTGAAGGGGCATACTCTGATAGCTGGAGTCGTTGCCAATCTCTGGGATTATAATTATCTGCACAATTGCTATTCAGGGGGCAATATCATCGGCCAGATGACAACAGGCGGTATCACGGGCATGAATATGCAATCAATCGTATCGAACTGCGTCTCTTATAGCGAGGTGTATTCTGATTCGATAGCAGCGGGAATCACCGGGCAGAACCGGGCCTATTCTTCCATCATGAATTGCTCGGTCAACGGAAAGATCAGAAGTGAGTTTGGAACCGGTGGAATTTCTGCGGTGATGCTTGAACTCTCTTCAGCCTTTGAAACGCTTGTTCTGGCGAAATTGAAGAGTAACAAGGGGCTTGGGATCATTACAGCCGGACCGCCTGATGTATTATTAGGCGGAAATGCAATCTGGTCACCTGATTGCATCGAGAGTGAAGAGGAGCCAACGTATTCCACGGAGCAACTACGGGATATCAACACCTATCTGGATGCCGGCTGGTTCATCTCCGGTCCAGGGCACGAAGTGGAGGGCAGCAACTGGAAGATCGATCCGAAGATAAATGATGGTTTGCCCTACCTTGCCTGGCTGGAAGAAGTCGGATTGGAAAAGGGACGAGTAGAAAACTTCGATCCTGAGAAGCTTTATGCCATGGATGCGCCTCTTGATGAGAATCCTCTGGTGACAATCCGCTTCTATGTGCGTCCGGGAGAAACCGCTTCGTTGAAGATTGTTAGCCAGAAAGGTGACGAAGTACGAACCTATTCCACATTCTCCGAAGGCTATCACGAGGTTGCATGGGATATGCTGGATAACGACGGAAATGAAGTAGAAGAGACGGTGTTTTTCTATCATCTGAAGTCGGAAACACTTAATCGAGTTCGGGTAGTAATGGCGGAAGATCCCTATTCGAACAATGGCCTTTCGTATAGTTCCTATTGATTGTGCCGCTATTGATTCTGATTTCTGGGTTTTCTTAATAAATTGGATCGGTTATTGCATCACTTCTTGCACGGAAAACTGGTATCTTGATTATTATCCTGATGAATATATGTCGATTGCTTTTGACTGAAGATAAATATTCCGGTGAACTGAACCTGAAATACTTAAGGAGGATTCTATGCGAACACTGTTAATCTTCACGCTGATTCTAACTGCTGGCCTTTACCTTCACGCTGATGGCGTTGAGCCGGATGGCGCTGGAACTGAGACTGACCCCTATCAAGTCGCAACCCTCGATAACTTGCTTTGGATGAGTACTACCTCCGAAGCCCTCTCGAAACATTATATTCAAACCGCGGATATTGACGCGGCAGATACCGAAAACTGGAATGATGGCTATGGGATGCCCCCGATCGGTCTCATGTATGGTTCAGGATTCATTGGTTGCTATGATGGTCAGAATCATATCATCAGCAATCTCCATGTGACGAACGCCGCTAAATGCACTGGTATGTTTGGTGTATGCCGGAACAACTCCATTTCGAATATCAGGCTTGATGACGCGGTTGTTTCTGGAGTTGATAACATTGGATGTCTGATCGGTGCTACCGAAAACTGCCGTGTGCTCAACTGTCACACATCTGGTTCCTCAGAATCAATCTGGTACACAACAGCCGGTGGAATTGTTGGCTATGCGAGGGCTGGCTCGATAATCGAATCTTGCAGCAGTACGGCTAACGTCAAGGCCGACTGTTACGTAGGCGGCATCGTCGGAAATGGAGATGAAATCGAGATCATCGACTGTTCATACAACGGCAACCTTATCGTGACCGATATTAACGAAAACGACACTGCGTGGAGTGCTGGTGGCGTGATCGGTTACAGTGCATATTGCACAGTCGAATCATGTTCAGCGTCTGGGACGATTGAGGGCTCGAGTCCAATTCTCACTGATATCGGTGGCTTATGCGGTTCTTCCCTGGGTTCGATATTTACGCAGTGCAATTCTTCTGTTAACATCGATGCTGTGGGTGGTAGCCATTTGAACGGAATCGGTGGCTTCATTGGCTCGATCTATGGGAATACGCAGATTACAGAATGTTATGCCTCTGGAGCTTTAGAGATGCAAGCGGATGATGAATCATTTGGCATCGGCGGCTTTGCTGGCAGCAATCAAGATCAATCCTCCATCATGCAGTGTTACTGCGTGGGAGATATCTCTGGATCTGAAAATCCCGGTGGATTCGCTGGATCGAATCAAGGTCAGGCGATCATATCCGATTGCTTCTGCCAGGCCGATGTATATGGTTCGGAGAGCCCTGGTGGATTTATCGGCAGGAATATGGAAGACGCGATTGTTCAGCGTTGCTACGCAGCGGGTCAGGTAACGGGTGAATTGAATCCGGGCGGTTTTGCCGCAGTGAACTTCTCCGAGATCGAAGCATGCTTCTGGAATCAGGATCTCTGCGACTTGGATTACAGCGCTGCTGGACAAGGTATCACTTCAGATGATATGGGTACCCAGACAATATTCATTGATGCAGATTGGGATTTCATGGAGGAGACAGAGAACGGTGCCGCCGATATCTGGGGAATCAATCCGAATGAAAACAACGGCTTTCCGTTCCTTGCATGGCAGGGCTATGTCGATAATGATGATCCGGTGGATGTTCCCTCTATATCCGCTACCATGCTCCACAGTAACTACCCCAATCCCTTCAACCCCGAGACGACAATCAGCTTCAGCGTGAAGCAGAGCGACGAGGCGACACTGACAATCTACAACCTGAGAGGCCAGAAGGTGAAGAGCTTCCCGCTATTTCATGCTGGCGAGCATAAAGTTATTTGGGATGGTCGAAACGACTTTGGCAAGACAGTAGCTTCCGGTGTTTATCTGAGCAGGCTTGAATCGAAATCCAGTACGCTGACACGTAAAATGATGCTGATGAAGTAATCTTCTAACCATATGGGAAGCCGGTGCTTTATCCCGGTTTCCCTCTTGACTTCTCTTTGACAGGTTTTTGAGGACATCCATGCCTTCTAAAGATGGATGCGATATACTCCAGGAGGATTCTGTGCGAACTCTGTTAATCTTCACGCTGATTCTAATTGCAGGCATGTATCTTCATGCTGATGGCGTTGAGCCGGACGGCACTGGCACAGAAAACGACCCTTATCAAGTCGCAACCCTCGAGAACCTGCTCTGGATGAGCACAAATAGCATGTGCTGGTCATCACATTTCGTACAAACCAACGATATTGACGCTGCCGAGACCGCGAATTGGAACGACGGTACGGGCTTCTGCCCGATGGGAACAAGAACAAATCCCTTTATGGGCGAATACGACGGCTGCGATTATCAGATCGAAAACCTGTACATGAATTACCCGGGAGCTGGAGTCGGGATGTTCTACATAATCTATTGTGGATCCATCGCGAATGTGCATTTAAACAACGTAGATATCTCGGGCGGTAACAGTGTGGGATCTCTTGCCAGATTTGTGAATGGTAACACCATGGTTGTAAACTGCCATGCATCGGGTGTAATAACTTGTAGTGTACAGGCCGGCGGTCTGATCTATAACGCTAATTCTTCGACGCTTATCGATTGTACAAGCGATGTGGATATGGTAATGGAATCTGGCAATGGTGGTGGCTTGCTGAGTATATGCGCTGAGACGTTGATTTCGAACTGCTCGAGCAGTGGGAATGTTTCGGGAGGATCGTGCAACGCAGGTTTGATCAGCTATGCGCGATGGGGGACGGAGATAGAAAACTGCTTCAGTACGGGAAACATCCAGGGAGATGACAGTATTGGTGGGCTGGTCTCGACCATGTACGGAACGGACTTGCGAAATAGCTACTATAACTACGATGAGGTTGAGCTCAATGGAGAGCATATCCAGACAATCGGTGGCCTTCCGAACGAGCTTTACACGACCTGGATGGAAAACGGGATGTCTCTGGATGTCGACGACTACCTGACGTTATCCAATAATCGTTATCTGATTCAGTCTGTGGATGATCTGAAACTTCTCAGCGCTTTTGGGCAGACTGCGGAGTATCCCTTCTCTTTGACGTGCGATCTCGATCTCGCAAGCTATCCCGAGGTTTATGTTCCCTATCTTGGTAACGATTTCTATGGAAACGAAAGAACGATCTCGAACCTCTCTCTTACGGATGGCTCTCGATCCTGTGTGGGGCTGTTCGGAGCGGTCAACGAGGCGAGTATATACGACCTCTATGTTACAAATGCCACGGTATCCGGTGGCCAGATGACGAGCGGACTCGCAGGCAGCATATCAAATTCATCCGCCATCTTGGGGTGTATGGTTGATGGAACGATACAGGGCGGTGAATTTTCAGGATTACTTACAGGCTACACATATCAGGCATGGATCGAAGATAGTAACGTATTTGGACTGCTCGAGGCCCCAACGAGGGCTGGCGGAATTGCCGGATGTTGCGACTTGAACAGCACAATATACAAGTGTACGGCATGCTGCACTATAATCGCTGAGAGCGACGCCGGAGGGATTGTCGGTTTTTGCTGGGACAATGTTTGTTTGCGGAATTGTACGAGTTCCGGAACCGTTATGGGGATGTATTACGGGGGAGCACTCGGCGGTATTGCGGGTGTGTGCCAGAATTCTGTTATCGAAGACTGCGGCTCGACGAGTTACGTATCCGGTAATTCCAATATTGGTGGCCTTATCGGAATGAGTATAATCCATACTTCGGTGACTGGATGCTATTCAACCGGGGAAGTATTGGCCATAGGCTCGGATGTCGGCGGATTAATCGGCACGGTTTCCGATACGACGGTGGTTTCCAACTGCTATTCAAGCTCCCGGACGATTTCGAATGAGGAACGTGTCGGTGGCTTGATAGGGACAATCATGCTTTCGTTGGTAACGGACAGCTACAGCAGTGGGCAAGTCGTTGGTTCTGCGCAGACGGGCGGCTTGATTGGCGAACAGTTCGAATCGGAGATTGCTGGCAGCTTCTGGGATATCGAGACGTCGGAACAGGACGAAAGTTCTGGTGGTACAGGCCTGGCAACCGATCAGATGCTCGATGTCATGACCTATCTCGATGCAGGATGGGATTTTACCGGCGAGACCGGGAACGGGGAAGATGATATATGGAGTATCGACTCCAGTATCAATGCCGGCTATCCCTATCTCAGTTGGCAGATATTTCTCGCAGCCGATGAAGAGCTGATTGTGCCACCCACCAATGCAATAACTTCGCTACATGGTAACTACCCCAATCCCTTCAATCCCGAGACGACGATCAGCTTCAGCGTGAAGCAGAGCGACGAGGCGACACTGACAATCTACAACCTGAGAGGCCAGAAGGTGAAGAGCTTCCCGCTATTTCATGCTGGCGAGCATAAAGTTATCTGGGATGGTCGAAACGACTTTGGCAAGACGGTAGCCTCCGGGGTTTATCTGAGCAGGCTTGAATCGAAATCCAGTACGCTGACACGTAAAATGATGCTGGTCAAGTAGAGAAATATCCTGTTAAAAAAACTGGCGCGCCTGCAGGGACTCGAACCCCGAACCTTCTGATCCGAAGTCAGATGCTCTATCCATTGAGCGACAGGCGCGCACAATCCACCATAAATACCTGCGCAATATTGTCCACGAATTTTCTCATATAAAAACCCTTCTCCTCAGAATAGAGGAAAAGGGTTTATCGTCTATCAGTAGATTGATTATATTGAAGCCGAATCGACTATTTCAACATCATCATCTTGCGAACGAGAGTCTGGCTGCCGGATTTGAGGCGGCAGAAGTAGATACCGGAAGCAACTGGATGTCCGGTGTTGTCATCACCCTGCCAGGTCACCTGATATGCACCTTCAGCCTGTACACCACGAACCAGCGTGCGGACCTTCTGGCCCTTCACGTTGTAGATATCAACAGCAACTTCGTCTTCATGATCGAGGCTGTAGCTGATGGTTGTCTCGGGGTTGAAGGGGTTCGGATAATGGGTCAGCGCCATTGCCGGCGGTGCGTCGATAACTGATTCTTCGTCGAACGAGACATAGTAGAAATCGCGCTTGTCGGCGAGGTCGATCTTGCTGTGAACAACACGGCGAACCGATTCATTGTAAACATAGTAATCGTCTATTTTTCTGGTGTTTCCGCGTACCGGGCACCAAATGATAAAATCAACTTCTCCCATGTGAGAACCTCCTTGGTATCCATCTTCATCGTCATCGGCAAGATAGCCGTTTACTTGGGTAAGACTTCCGAACACAACCGATGCACCCTTGACAACTCCGTCGACGGTGATCGCGATCTCTTCATTCTCGAATGTTGGTGAATATTCGATGAAGAAGGGAACATATTCGGATTTTTCAGTGAAATCGAAATGCTCGGGGAACGGATAAGCATCCGGATCCGAGATCAGAGCATCGGTATCCCACTGGAAGTTACATGTATGGTGGACGGAAACGACGACCATTTCGCCGTAGTTAAGCGACACGTCCGTATCGCCAATCCATTCTCCGTCGATGCGCTCGAGGGCCCAACGCTGTGCTTTGATATAGTTGACATCGTCCTTGATGCTGTCGAAGAGATCCACAGCAAGACGGGTTTCCGGAAGGAAGTAGCCAATCCAGTTGTCTGTCGTTGCGCTGAGCTGCATCACAGTGTTGAAGTCAGGATTGAATCCCGGGACTTCGAGGTGATAGTTGAGCGTTGCGTTCTCGTTCATGTGGATCTTGTAACCCTGAACCGGGTTGACCACGTGATCGAGGTTCGTCCATTCGTCGTCCAGCAGGCTGATGGATTGCAACGTGTTTGATGCGTTCCACTTGACCTGATCGAGGATTTCCATATCGATCATGCCACCGAACAGCGCGTCCGCCGTGTTCTGGACAGGATAGGTTAGGACATTGTCAACTGCGGGTATACAGAACCAGCGCCATCCGCCGTTTTCATCGGCTTTCGGGAAGCTCCAGATATCGAAACGGTGATTGACCGCAGTATAAGCGCCCATATCGGGCGGTGTGCCGTCCTGGTCGCCTGCAGTAGTCCAGTCACCGGAATCGATACACGGGCTCTTGCCGTACTGGTCCCAACGGAGATCATAGCTGCCGTTGTTACCTGGGTCGAAGAGCGGATCGAGGTCGATGTTGCCTTCGCCGCCGAAGCCACCTTCGAAATCGCTGTAGGAAACTGCACATGAGCCGCTGATGTTGCTGAGTTGTGTGCCGTTATCGTAAACGATCGAGTTGGTGACGATCAGGTTGCTGGAGCGAAGACGGATACCGGTGAGGTTATCCGCGATGGTCACGTGATTGAGTGTCACATTACCCATTGCATCGCGAATATCGATACCGGTCTGGTTGCTATAAAGGATGGAGTTTGCAACGCTGAGCGTGGCAACGTTGTCACCATCGAACGATATACCGGCGCTTTCATTGCTGCCGATTTCGCATTTGGTTACTTCGACATTCGCGCCAGTAGCCTGGACACCCTTGCCATTGGAGGCATTGAGTGCGGAGTTACGAAGTTTGAGTGTTGTCGTCGGCTGAGCAACAACAACTGCCACATCGCTTTCCGCCTGAGCGTAAAGATTGCAGGCAAGCAGGTTGACCTTGACGTTGGAGTCGAGTTTCACCGCGCGATTGCCACCGACAACGGTGAGGCCGGCGAGGGTGATCGTGATTTCCGATTCATCCGAATCGCATACCACGGCCTGTTCGCTTGATGGGCTGCTGATGGATGTATTTTGAATGTGAGATTCGTCTTGATCGTAATAATAGTCACTTACAATGGTGAGTTTTTTATCGATCGAAAGGGTCTCCTGATAGAGCCCGTCGTGCACACGAATCACATCACCCGGAGCAGCTGCCTGGATGGCTTCTGTGATTGTTTTGATGGTACAGTTAACACCAACCTCAATTGTTGAACAGAATAGGCTGGCAAAAAGAAGTAAAATGAGAGCTGTGAATGAAATCCGTTTCATGAATTCCTCCGTGAATACATTCTAACCTTAGAAAGAACCATTTTTAGACGGGAAATAATGCTACACTAACCGAATATAAAAAACAATCGAGGCAAATTCTCATCCTGTTTTTTATGTGATCCCAAAGTTGGTTTGAGGGCTATACCTTGTCAAAGCATTTTTAATCGAATCGGAAGAAATTTCTTGTAAAACAATCAAAATGAATTATTTTCAGATAGCGTGCTTTTGGGGATCTATAATTGGTGGAATGGATTAGCTCAAGCTTTTTCTGTTAAAGAATCCTTGGAAATCGGTTGCTCAACTCTGTCGGATTCGGGCGATCCGTCGATGATCAGCTTCCATTCGGTGGGGCTGAAGGCAAAACGCCACACCATAACAATCACGTGAAGCACGATAGCGGTAACGACATAGGTGATCAATCCGCGGAAGAGGGCATCGATGAGTGGTACATAGAAGAACAGGTAGTTATTGAAGAAGGTAATGAAGAACATAATGAGGGATATCCCTCTGATAAAAGCCTTCAGCCTTACTCTTGCTGTCATTCCTTCTTGTCCTCTTTCAGAATCTGGATCGCGATGTTGTGGATCGCGGCGGAGGATGAGGCACGCGGGTGTTTGATAATCACCGGCGTCTGATCCTTCACGGCATCCGGCAGATTCTTATCCGTCAGGATGCTACCCAGAAACCGAACCTGTTTATTGAGAAAGTGACTCAGGATCTGGCTGATCTTGTCATAAATCACTTTCCCTTCTTTTTCGGACTGTGCCATATTGATCACCACCGAGATATCCGGATTTCTGCTGTGGTAAAACAGCATCTTGATCAGGGCATACGCGTCCGTGATCGAAGTCGGTTCCGGCGTGGTGACAACAATCACCTTGTCCGAGCTATACACAAAGTCCATCGTATATTCACTGATACCAGCGCCAGTATCGATCAGAATGTAGTCGAACTTCGGACGTAACTCCTGTAGCGCCTGGATCAGCGACTCCTGGACTTTCTTGGCGTTTCTTGCAACGTTGAGATCGCCGGAGGAAGCCGGCAGGATCTTGACCCCCTTGGGGCCTTCTACCAGTATGTCTTCCACATCGACGATATCGTCCAGCAGATTCTTTATCGAGTATTGCGGATAAATTCCGAGCAGAATGTCCAGATTGGACAGGTTCATATCGGCATCAATCAACAATACCTTTTTGTTTCTTATCGACATTGCGATCGCCATGTTTAGGATAAAGTTGCTTTTTCCGACGCCACCTTTGCCGCTTGTGATGCAAATCGTGCGTGCATGTTGCTGTCCCGGTTTACTTTGCGATAGTGATTGCAGTTTCTTTGCTTCGTTAAAGAACTCCATATTTTCCTCTCAAAATCGTCATTGCAAGATCCTTTCGATCGGCCAGCACGATATCCTCGGGGATATCCTGTCCATGGCAAAGGTATGAAATCGGTTTTTCGAATTCGATGGCAAGGTTGTACATGTCGCCGAAGATCGTCGATTCGTCCAGTCTGGTAAAAAGCATTCCGTTGAAATTAATGATGCTGAAGCTCTTGACGATCTCCCGGAGGTCTTCGAACCGGGTAGTAAGATTCAGCACCAGATGCACTTCGTCAGCCTTAGTGATGCGGATCGTTTCTTTGAGCCACACCATCTTCTTCATGTCGCGCGGGTTGATACCCGGGGTATCTACGATGATCAAACCATAATCGCCGAGATTCTTCATCCGGGCCAGCAGGTCGTTCTGGTCGTAGGCTTCGATAAACTTTATCCGTGCAATTCCCGCGAAGGCCTTGAGCTGCTCCATGGCGGCTATGCGGTAGCTGTCCACGGAGATGAGCGCAACTTTCTTGCCGTACTTATAGCTATAGAGCGCTGCGAGTTTGGCGATGGAGGTCGTTTTGCCGCTTCCGGTAGGCCCTGTGATGACCATTACGCTTGGTGCGCCTTCATGAAAGCGTACCGGGCCTGTTACCGTAAAACGGTTCTTGATTTTTCCAAGCAGTTTCTCATCGACCAGATCTGCTTCCAGCAACTCCTCGCCTTTGAGATTCAAGAGAATCTCCTCGATCATATTGTTCGCGATCGAAGGCATGACGCCGTTCTTGATAAGCGACTTGGTGCGCTGTTGAAGCAATTTGGGAATATGCGGAAGGTTTTCGTACTTAATGTGCGAGATTAGTGTGTCCAGTCGCTCGCTGATGAAGTCGATTTCCTTCTGCAGGATATTGAATTGGGTATTGGAGAGATTTTGGCGTTCTACAGGCCGTGCGACCTGTTTCTTCATGGAGTCCTGGAATTGCGCCTGCTCTTCTTTCTTGTCGATGGCGGCGGTTATCTCCACCATCTGCTTGCCTTCGACCTTCTCTTTGTCCTTGAGCTGACGGGTGTTCAGGATAATGGCGTCATCGCCGAATTCTCGCTTGACCTGATCGATTGCCACCTGCATCGAAGGGGCAACGAATTTCTTGATTTTCATAACGAATCCTTAGCGCTCGATTCTGTTCATAATACACGTTGCATGTATATGAAAAAGACTATGCCTGCTGTCCAGCTTTTTTTCATGTACAAATAGCTGCTGGATGGAAACAAGAATTTGGGGCGGTGCAGGACATCCGCCCCTTACAATATTGATAGTATAATGCTTAAAGCCTTACTGCGCCCGTGAAAACGAAGCTAACTTCACCGGAGAGGGTGATATCGCCGGTTTCATCGTCGTACGAGACTTGCACTACGCCGCCGGGCTGATGCACGCTTATTGTGTTTCCAGAGAGCTTTCCGAGGCGGATGCCGGCGTAAACTGCCGCACAAGCACCGGAGCCGCACGCCAGGGTCGGGCCACTACCGCGCTCCCAAGTTCCCATGTGCAGCGAAGTCTTGTTTTCCACCACGGCCAAATGCACGTTAACGCCGTGCGAAAAATGCGGATCGTGTTCAATATCAGGTCCTATGCGCATGATTTCACGGATAGGGCCTTCGTCATCGTAGATAACAAAATGCGGATTGCCCATATCGATTTCGAGTCCGACACTTCCCTGCACCGTACGTTCGGCGACAAGTCTCGGTTTGCCCATTGAAACGCTGGTGATCAGCTTCGGTTCGGTTGAGACGATCAAGCCGGTTTTGATGCCAGCGAGTGTCTCGATGCGAACTTCATGCCGATCAAGCCTCTTGCCCAGCCATCCGGTGACGCAGCGAAGCGCTGTGCCGCATAGTTCGGCTTCGGAACCGTCCGCGTTGAAGATTCGCATGCGAACATCGTTTCGGGTGTCGTCAGGCGGAAGAATCAATACGATTCCATCGGATCCAATGCCATAGCGACGATCCGAAAGCGCAGCCGCGAGTTCGTTGAATGAGATGTCTGGTGCCTTTTCGCTGGTGAAATCGAAGTAGATATAATCGTTTCCCTGGGCCTGCATCTTGAAAAACGTAAGGTTCATATCACAAGCTCCCGAAAAATCTCGCGGAAATCGTAGATTCCCGTGACACCGTCGATCCATTTCGCGGCCCTGAGCGCACCCATCGCAAAGCCTTCACGATTGCGTGCCGTGTGGACGATCCGAACGGAATCAGCAGGTGAATCAAATCCGATAACATGCTCGCCGGGAATACTGCCGGCACGTGTGCTGCTGAAATGCAGCTCATCGACTTCGATCTCGCGATCGAGCTTATCGAATTCGCAGCGATTCTTTCGGTCGATTCGGTTTAGAAGAATTTGCGCGAGCGTCTTGGCGGTACCCGAAGGGCTGTCTTTCTTGAGTCTATGATGCAGCTCGTAGCCATAGGGATCGTACTCAGGAAGTGCGTTCATGATTTTCGCTGCAGCTTCTACGATCATATACATGGCGTTCATGCCAACAGAGAAATTCGATCCGTGTACCATGCCGATCTGGTTTTGATCCAGTTTGGCCTCATCAAGCTTCCAACCTGTTGTGCCAATAACCATGTTGCGTCCGCAGGCAGCGATGGCTTTGATGTTGTCCAGTACTGCGCCTGGTTGCGTGAATTCGATGCATACGGATGCGTCTTTGAGTGTCTCAGGTGTGATCTCGGAGGGATAATCGGGATGATGCGGATCGATGATCGCGACCACCTCGCAGCCGTTTTTTGGGGCGAGACGTTCCAGAATCTTTCCCATCTGGCCGTAGCCGATCAGTGCAATTTTAAGCACGTCAGCCTCACTTCGCTGCGTAGAGGCGGATCACTTCCTTGACCCATTTGCAGCCGTTTTCGAGATCGCTGACCTTGATACACTCGTTCACAGTATGCACCTTGTCCATACCGGTTCCACCGACAATCATTTCGATTCCGTGCTTACCGATAATGTTAGCATCGCTTCCGCCACCTCCACGATAGGTGCGTGGCGAGAGTCCGGCATTCTTCGATGCTTCGACGGCCAGAAGAGTCACTTCGGCGTCGTCGGCAACGCAGAACGACTGGTATTCATTGTGTACGTGGACATCTGCCGAAGGCGTGAAGAAATCGGTTTTTGCTTCTTCAAGGGCTTCTTTCAGGGCATCCGTCATCTGCTGGGTGATCGCTTCGAGCTTCTTCGGGTCGTGGCTGCGAGCTTCACCTTTGACGACGACACGGTTGGGGACGATGTTGGTGGCCAGTCCGCCTTCGATGATACCGATATTGCAGGTGGTTTCTTCGTCAATCCTGCCCAGTTTCATCTTGGCGATGGCATTCGCCGCGATCTTGATCGCGTTGACGCCCTGTTCCGGCTCAGCGCCTGCATGCGCTTCCTTACCGTAAATGACGTAGCGGATGGAGTTCTGCGACGGTGCTGCAACCATGAATTCGCCAACAGTGTGAGAATCGAGTGCGTAGCCCATCTTTGACTGGAACCATCTGTAGTTGGCGTGCTTGGCACCGAGGAGACCGATCTCTTCCGAGATAGTGAAAAAGATTTCGATGGGTGGGAGTTTCTCGCCGGCTTGTTGCAGTTCCTGGATGGCACAGACAATCTGTGCAATACCCGATTTGTCGTCAGATCCCAGGATCGTGGTGCCATCTGTATGGATTGTTCCAGCTTCGATAACTGGCGTGATGCCGTTGCCTGGTTTAACTGTATCCATATGCGCGCAGAAGAGAATCGGCGCTTTGTCTATATCACCTTTGAATCGTGCGTAGAGATTGCCAACATTTCCGCCGGTTTTCTCGTGCGCGCTGTCAAAATGCACTTCCGCGCCCATGTCGATCAGGTCGTCCGCGATGCGTGTCGCTACTTCCTTTTCGTTCTTCGATTCACTGTCGATCCGGATCAGATCGATAAAATATTCGATGATGCCTTTCGGTTCCATGTACGACCCCTTTCTTGATTTATAATTGCATTACAATATGAAACGAGTCTTCATGGTGTCAATGGTTTTCGATGAAGATCAAGAGGAGAGAGTTGAAACAGACTTGACAGTTGATTTCCGATATTGTCAGTCGTACACATTATAGGAGGCACAATGTACCGAATCATCAACGCCTATGAATACTGCGAAGGCATCGAGGCTGCCGCGCGTTACATCCACGGCAAGTGGGGAAGACCCACCAATTTTCCGTTCTATCTGGACGCCGTGAAGAATTCCTCGGTCGATGCCACGCATCTGCCGGTGTTTTACCTCATCATGAAGGACAACGAGATCTGCGGTTGTAGCGCACTGATCGTCAACGACTTCATCAGCCGGCACGACCTGTACCCGTGGTTTGCCTGCGTGTTTGTGGAGAAGGAACACCGAGGGCAGAAACTGGGCAGCATGATGATGGATCGCGGTGCGCAGGACGCGAAAAAGATAGGCTTTGAGAAAATGTATCTCACCACCGATCTGGATGGATATTACGAACGCTATGAGTGGGTGAGAATCGAGGACGGTTACGAACTGGACGGCTCACCAACCAGGATCTACGAAAGGAACTTGTAGTAAAATATATAGCCGAGGACCAGTCCGATGATGCCACCGATCAGACTGCCGGCAAACCCGGCGATTCCCTGACCGATCATCGCGACGATGGTCGACACGACACCTACGATAAACCACTTTTTCATAGTAAACCAGCCTAATCAGCCCGAAACAGATATACTGCTCCGTCGTTTTTACCGTCGTTGATCTTGCTATGGAATGCTTCATCCATTTGCTCGTCCAACTCCGTAGTTCCAAGATAACGAGCTGACAGCTTGACTTTGTTGTCGTCCGAAATCCGAAGTTTCACGTAATTGTATGCATAACCATCATTTATTGGATTTTCGATCAGCTTGGCTTCGGAACAAACGATAAACCCGTTCGGGTTGCCCATCATCATGGGTGCGAAATATTCCCATGTAGCTATTTCCATGCCGCCTATGGCATTGGGTGCGTATGTCTTGACTTCGTTATCACTGATCAATTGGCAATCACCATAGTGGATAACAACTCGAACTTGCTCGCCTTGCTTCAATGCATCCATCAGATCATCGAAGTTATAGATCGGGATCGTTTTTGCGCTCAACATCACAATGCTGAGGCTGAATAAAATAGAAATCATCATAATTCGTTTCATCGGGCATCTCCTAGATTTTAGTCTATTCTATTGTCCACAGTGTATTACTCAAGCATTTCACGTATATTTTCAATAACCATATGCGACGTGACGCCGAAAAGCTTCTCATCGTCCTGCGGATGATTCGGCACATGCATGCAGCGATAATTTCCCATCATCGAAGGGCACCAGTTGACCGGTTTCGTTCTGCCGAAGATGGAAAGAGCCGGTGTTCCGGTCGTGACGCACAGGTGGTTCATGCCACCGTCGTTGCAGACTAGCAGTTTTGCGCGTTTCAGCATAGCGGCCGCCTGGTTGAAATCCGTTGGCGGAGCATAGTAAGGTCGATGCTTCATTTTCGATGCCACGTTTTTCAGGTCGCCCTGTTCGGACGGACTACCAAGTAGAACGACCGGTGTGCCTTGTTGTTCCACAATAAAATCTGCAACCTCAGCGAAACATTTGGGATTCCACTTCTTCTTCGGGACCGGGCTGCCGGGTGCGATGCAGATAAATTCGGAGATCTTGTTTTCGCTCAACCAGCTGTCGATATACTCAAACGATTTTTCTTTGATGTGGTAGAACAGCTTGAAGGGTTGCTCATCAATACCGAGTGGTTTCAGAAGATCGAACTTAAGCGCTGCAGAATAGCGCGGCTTTCCTTCCGGGGCGGTGATATTGTAAACAAAGGTCAGACGGCTATTCTGCCAGCCAACCCGGTACCGGGCGAAGCTGAAAAACGTCATCTGTGCACTGCCGGTTCCGCGCATCTGGTCGATCACCATGTCGAATCGTTGGCCGCAAATCCATGCGAACAGCCCAAACCTGGAGAATAAATAGCCGATTCCGCGACCCTTCTTGAACACTTTCAGTTCGTCGATGTCGGGATTCCCTTCCAGCGCGATGTTGAACGGATGCCGGACGAGGAAGACGATTCTGGCTTTTGGGAATTTCTTTCGCAAGAAGGGAAGATAGCCGGTGTTCAGCAGCACGTCACCGAATGGCTCATATTGGATGATGAGAATCTTGCGGATATTCTCCAAATTTATCTCCTGATCATCACACGGTAAGCTTCGAGATCATCCACAAATCCCGCCTTGCGATAGATGTGCCGTGCCGGGGCGTTGTCGCAATGAACCTCAAGCTTCATCTGCATACCCATCGCGTCAGCGATACCGATTGCTTCTTCCAGAAGAAGCTGCCCATAGCCCTGGCCTTGTTTTTCAGGCAGAACTGCCATGTGATGCAAGTATAGGCGTCTGCTGTCGTTTGTGATCCAGGCTGTCCCGACGGCCTCACCATCTTCAAGCATAGTGAGAAATCTTCCGCCGTGCTTGAGCGTTCGCTCCACGAGCTCGAGCGTATCGCCGCGTTCGGGTTTTCCAACGCCGGTCACCAGCCATATATGTGCGACCTGATTGAAAATCTTCTCGTCTATGGTGTAAATGAGTTGCGTTGTCATAAGTGTTCCACCAGTAGGATTTCTTGTTCGGAGTCGATCCAGGCGTACTTCACTTCACCCGCGAAGATTGTGTGGTCACCGGTGCGAACCTGCGTTACGATCTCGCACTCGAGATTGCATAGCGCGTCCCGTACGATCGGCAGCTTTGCCAGCCTTCCGGCGAATGTGCTGTGCTCGCAATGCTCGAATTTGTCGATGTCCCTGCCTGACTTGGATCCGCAGAGTACGGTGAAGTCCCGCATCTTGCGCGATGGGATTACCAGGTTGAAATGCCCCGTGTTTTGCAGGCATTCGTAGCTGTAGCGAGTATGCCCGATCGAGATGGCGAAAATGAGCGGATTGATGGATGTTCGCATGAACCACTCGAGGGTAATCGCATTGAACTTTCCATCCGGTTTCTTGCATACTGCCAGAGCGATTTTTGCCGGGTGCTTGATCAGAGGCAGTGCGTTATTGATGTCTGTACGCTGCATAAATACTCCTTGAGGTCAATCATTCTGCCAATCTTGCGCATGTAAACTTTTTTTCCTTCCGACCGAAAATCCTTGCCTGCTTTCGCGACCTGTGTCAGGTTGGATTGGCTGAATAGCGGAATGAAAATTGCACAAATTATGAATAAATATAGGATCCCAGGAAAAGGAGGGAGCATGATGAGAATTGGAACCATCATACTGGCTTTGTTAATGACTGTAGCGCTTTATAGTCAATCGTACGTAGTGGAAGAGGGCTTCGAGGGCGGAGCGTTACCCGATGGGTGGTCGCAGGAATATGTGTCCGGTGATCTCGATTGGGTGTACGATACCGGTGGACATAGCGACAATCCTCCCGAAGCGCATACCGGCACGTACAACGCGCTTCTCTACCTGGATAGCGCTAATGCTGAAACTACACGTCTCATCACGCCGACTTTCAATATCTCTGGTACCGGCTCGATTCTGAGATTCTGGCATACGCAGGGGCTATGGTCATCCGACCAGGATGAGCTTTACGTCTATTTCCAGGAGAACAGTGGCAGCGCATGGACGTTGTTAGCCAGCTGGACAGGTGATATACCCGACTGGACTCAGGAAGAAATCTCACTGCCCGATGGTTCTGCAAATAGCCGTATCGCGTTTGAAGGTGTTGCAAAATATGGATGGGGTGTCTGTCTGGACGATATTACGGTGGAAACGCTTGGTCCGGAATATGACAACGATCTTATGGCCGTATCAGTCGATGGAACGGAGAACCCATCAGTGGGCGATCCTTATGAATACAGCGTGACGGTGCGTAATGTGGGGGCTTTAGCCCAGGACGATTATACAGTAAAGCTTCTTTTGGAAGACGGAACCGTGATCGACGAGGTTGACGGTGTTGCGCTGGAATTGAATGAAGAACAAGCTTACGTGCTGGAATGGACACCGGAAGAAACCGGTGACTACAACCTTCGTGCTGAGGTGGTTCTCGCGAATGACGAGAATCCCGACAACAATCTCTCGGCGCTCTTTCCGGTTACCGTGCATCCGTATGGGACAATTGTCATCAGCGTTGGCGACGGAACCAATTCCAGCTACCGCGTGCCGCTGAATTTCTTCTACAAGACAAGTCTCACCGAAACCATGTACTATCCTGAAGAGCTTCAGGTAACAGGCGCAATCAATACGATCGAATACTACAACAACTTTACGAGCTCGATGCCCAGCAAGCCGGTCGTTATCTGGATGGGTGAAACGACTCTTTCAGACCTATCAGCCGGATGGATTCCTGCCGGCGAATTGACGCAGGTGTTTGATGGAGTTATCAACTTCCCGCCCGGAGAAAACGCGGTACAGATTCCGTTGGACGAAGCCTATTTTTACAATGGCGGTAATCTTGTCATGCTGGTGATGCGCCCATTTGAAGATGATTACTATAGCGATACCGATAAATTTTACATTTCTGAAGATGCTGACCAATACCCTAGCCGTACAATCCGCTGGCAACACGATACTGTGGAAACAGATCCGAACGATCCTGAAGACGGTACGGTGGTCGATTTCTTCCCCAATACGACGTTCTACTTCACTGCCGGTTCGGCAACAGGTATCATGGGCATCGTATCCGATCAGAATGGCCAGCCGGTGAATGGGGTGGAGGTTGTTCTAACCCCTGGTGGCCATACATTCACGACAAACAGTGAAGGATTCTACCAATTCTACGGTCTGGATGCAGGAACCTATGGGCTCAGCTTCACTGGCGAAGGATATTTCGATGGCTCAGTTGAAGAAATCGAGCTGGCAAGCAACCAGATGCTCGAGATGGATTTGACCATCATGGAACAACTGGAAATATCGCTAACATTTGCGACAGGTACGAGCACAAACGAAGGTGTTACCGTGTACGGCGCTACCGCTGACAGCCTTTATACATTTGAAGTAGAGACCGGTGCTGATGGAATCGCCATTGCGACGGACGTCTATCCTGGATACTACGATCTCGTTGCGATGCGCACCGACCTCGATACCTGGACGCTCAATAATGTCGAGATACTTTCAAACTTCCAGATAAATGTCGATATGACGGAAACGATAACGCCCCCATTGAATCCCGCATGTACGACGGAAGCGGTCTTTACCTGGCAATCGCCGTATTATCGATATCTACAGGAGTACGAAGTGTATCTGGATGGTGAATATGTGGCATCGACGACAGATACCACCTATACATTCAATCCCGATTCGCTTACTATTGATGAGAGCTATACTGCTGGTGTTCTGGCAGTATTCGAGACGGGACAATCCGAGCTGGCGACGGTCGATTTCGTATTTGAAGGTGTTGCGACCGGCGAAATGCCTGAAGCACCGGTTCTGACAGGTATTTCTTCGATCTACCCAAACCCGTTCAACCCTGAGACGAACATCCGATTCTCGCTTCAGAATCCTTCTGTAGTGAAACTTGATATATTCAATGTGCGCGGTCAGAAGGTTCGTTCGCTGGTCAGCCAGCGTTTCGATTCGGGGAATCACACCGTTACCTGGAATGGACGCGACGATTACGGTAAATCTGCATCGACCGGTATCTACTACCTCCGTATGCAGACAGGTAGCCGATCCTTTGTCAAAAAGATGATGATGGTAAAGTAATTTCGGCTTTTGCGCAGCAAAAACGAAATGGTCGAACGATGTGACTTCGCGAAGAGAAGTCATGTTAGTGGATAGTCGGCTTTTGCGCAGCAAAAAACGAAATGGTCGAACGATGTGATTTTCGGCTTCTGCATAGCAGAAACGAAAACATGAGCGTTGTGAGTTCGCGTAGCGAATTCATGTTAGCGGATTATCGGCTTTGACGAAGTCAAAACGAAAACATCGAACGTAAGCCTTTCGCGAAGCGAAATTGCGTAAGTGGAGCGTTAGATTCCGCGTAGCGAATTCATGTTAGCGGATTATCGGCTTTGACGAAGTCAAAACGAAATGATATCTGAATGTAAAAAACCAGGCTCCTTGGAGCCTGGTTTTGCGCAGATAGAGTCAATGCGCGAGAGAGAGGATTACTTGCTTATTTCATGAGTAGCATCTTTTGATTTGATTCCTTGCCGGCACTCCGCAGTACCGCCATATAAACACCCGATGCCACCTTGTTTCCTAGAGAATCCCTCCCATCCCATACGACATCATGTTCGCCAGCGTCATGATGCCGATCGACCAGGATCTGTACACGCTGTCCTCTGGCATTGTAGATAGCCAGTTCAGCGTTTCCTGACTGCTCGATCTGGTAATAAATCCTGGTTTCTGGATTGAAGGGATTGGGTGATACCCGAAGCCTTTGCTCGAGCACCGGCGCTGTGTTTTCACCGGATTCGAAACTGAGTGGAAAATAATAGATCTGGCTGCTCTCAAATGACATCACAGCGATCATATTCGTCGAAACATTGGCGTATATTCCACTCGGACGAGTCACTGCCTGCGATAGCACTTGCAGTTCGTCAACAACTCCCGGTTGGAACCAGAATACGCGATTGCCATTCCAGGAGCACAGGTAAATCTTGCCGTTCGCGGTCATGTTCATCTGGATGAACTGACCGGGAGTTGAGGAGATCAGGGTCGTTGCCGTCTGATCTTCGATACTGTAAGCCTTGATTGGCGAACTGCTGCCGTAGCCGGCGACTACTACACGCTGATTCTCGCGATCGAAGACCACCCCCTGTGGACTGCCCGGTAAGCCGCTTTCGAGCCATATTTCGCTCTCTTGTGTGTCGAGGTTGAAGCGATGCACCTTGCCGCCCTGATCCGCGATGTAAAGGAAACCGATTTCGTCTGTACAGAGTTCAGCTAATGCGAGGCAGTTATCGATCCCTACGCTGAACAGGTTTTCGGCGGTTTCCAGATCGAAGGCGTACAGCGTGGGAGGATTATTCCCTGTAACGTAAAGTACGCCATCGTATGCGAGAACACCCAGTGGTTGATTCGTTCCCTGTACGAATACGCTTTGGTTACCCTGAAAATCGATGGCGATGACGTTGTTGTCGCTGTAATTGGCCGTCAAATAGCGTTGATGAGCGCTGTCCCATGTAAGTCCCTCTGGTCCGTTCAGCAGATTCTGTGCGTTAAGTGTCATAGCTAATACCCCTACCAATAATAAAATAGCATACTTCATAGTACCTCCTTACCCTGCCCGTGTGTTTGTATTGCATCGAGAAGAAAATCGACATAACGATGGTAGAACGAGTCGTTGAAATAGCCCAGGATCACTACTTCGTTAAGGATCAATCTGAGTGTCATACTCACCCACTGGATCAGCATCCCGGTCTCGAAATCACCGCGGATCGACCCATCCTTTTTGCCACGATCGAAGATATCGCGGAATCGCTCTATGTATGGCTTTTTCTGCTTGTCGAAGGCTTGCATGACCTCTTCCGAGATCGCTTCTTCGTTGATTCCCTGGTGATCGTAGTGCATTGCAAAGCGGAATTCATCAGGATGTTCGCGGGTGTATTCCATCTGAGCTCTGCCATATAGTTGGAGCTCCTCCAGTGGTGTACTTCCCTGTTCGATCCGGCAGAAAATCCACTCAAGACGCTTGCGGTTGAACTCGAGAAAGATAGTCATATAGAGATCGTCTTTACTCTTGAAATAGTGGTAGAGATTCCCCACAGTGATGCCGGCTTCCCGTGCGATACCCCTGAGCGTGACCTTGTCGTAGCCCTCTTTCAGAAAGGCTCTCCGAGCGGTCTCGACGATCTTTGATTCAATTTCCGGTTTCCGTTTCTGCATGGCTGTTCCTCCATCTGTGTCATAGTGTCGCAGTAGGTGGGTAGATTGTCAAGATAAAAATGAACGTGTTCATTATTGTTGATTCCGATCTTACCTGCATAGGCGCGTTCCTCTCTCTCTGACTCTTTACTGGTAACTCGTAACTTATAACTGATGACTGAATCCTCTTCCCATCCGTTTGGCATAGCGATTGCGTTTTATCTGTTCGAACATGGTTTTTAGAGGAAAAAATTACCGGGTGAAAGCATGAAAAAGTTCGAGTTCTCACTGCAAAAAGTAATGGAAGTCAAAGAGACTGAGGAGAAGCTCCTTCAGCGCGATCTCTATATGATTCAGACAGATCTGCTCGAAGCAGAGAAGGAAAAGGATCAGGCGGAGAAACGTCTCTTGAATGAGATGGATGAGCAGAAGAAGATGAACCGGAAAAAAACGACCTCCGCGCAATTCATGCTGCATCGCGACTATGTAACCTGCCTGAAGCACGAGTGGGAAGGGACCCGTCAGAAGGTTAGCTCGCTTCAGTGCAAGGAGAGCGAGGCTCGGGAACGGCTTTTGAAGAAAACGCAGGAAAAAAAGACCATCGAAAAGCTCAGGGAGTCGCGCTTCGAAGAATACCGCAAAGAGGTTAAGAAAGAAGAGCAGGACTTCCTGGATGAGATAGCTGCACAGAAGCCGAAAGAAAGTAACTGGGAGAACTGATGAAAGATATACTGGTCTACGTGGGAGTTTTCCTCATATCGTTCATTCTGATCAACGGAATTCTGTTCTTTCTCTTGAAGGACAAGATTCTGAGTTCGGGTGATATGACGGCAGCCGATTCCACGCTTGTCGCTGGCGAAGTGGCCGATTCGACCATCGTCGATACGTCAATCGCCACACTCGACGGTACGCCACAGCCACTGGAAGAATATAATAATCTGATGAAGCTGCGCAAGCGGTTAATTCACATCTATTCAGACGGCAAGATCCACGATTACTCGCCAGCACAGATCGATTCGACGCTGCAAGATCTCATTGCGCAGGTGGATACTCTGGCTGAGAGTCAGCAACGCTATATCCGGCGTATCAACAGGCAGCAAAGCGATATTCGCTCCCGGGACAACACAATTGTTCAGCTAAACCAGCAGATCAAGGATCTTGAGGAAAATATTTCCCTGATTCGTAGCAGCAATCAGAAAGCAGCTGACGAGAAGACCGAGCAGGAAACAGCGAAGAAGCTGAAAATGCTCGCCGATACTTTTGAAGCGATGGATCCGGAAAGCGCAGTGGAAAAAATGCTGTCGCTGCCGGACGAAAAGATCATCAGCATTCTCAAGCTGATGAGTGAACGCAAGCGTGCCAAGGTCATGGAAGTTCTTCCTAATTCGCGCGCAACGATGATTATCAGGAAGATGTCGGAGTCACAATGAAACATTCTGGGATCACGGAGCTTCAGTCAGTATTGCTGAAATCGAACTCGAAGTCAGCAAAGAAGACGAGTTCGAGGAGCACCCGATTCTTCAATATTATTGCGAACCTGTCCTCTGGGAAAAATATTTCCAGTAAGGCGAGTACGGTTACAGGACATACAACCACAGAGCTCGGTGCAAAAGCTAAAATTGTACAACTTGATCAGGCTGCATCCCTGAAGCAGGCAATTGAGCATACATCCGATTCAGTTTCCGAAAGCCGGACCAGTGTTCTGGCTGTCATGGAAAAATTCGGCACGAGCATGACTCCCGTTGCGGAAAAGAATACCCGGAACAAACACAAGACTTCATGTCTGTTTTGATTCCAACAACCTCGAAATTTGATCTTGATCTGCGTAAAGAAGGAGTTGTGACGGTGTTTCCCGAACACGTTGAAACGGGTAACACACAGTCACCAAAGCCTAACGGCGAGGCGACGATAGAGTCATCTCAACGCAAAGATAAGGCAATAACGGAGTCTGCAAAGCGCGAAGATAAGATAGTACCGTCGCCTGCAAAGCATGAATACAAGTTCGGAACTAATCTTCAGAAATCCGTGGAGCACGATGTTGACACTGCGGCGAATCTCTTGGAAAAGGCTGTTCCTTATGTGGGAACTCCCAAGGAACAGGCTGATGCGGGTGCGACAAAATTTACAGAGAAACCTGATGACAGGGTCGTTAATCGCCATGAGAAAGCTTCTCCGGAGCCTCAGCAACCTGTTAAACTCAAGGATTCTACTACCGTAAATCATGTTGCGGGGGAGAAATCTGTTACCGTTACGCCTCAGCGAAAAGAGGGTGTGACAGGACAAACCGTTCAGAGCCAGGTAAAGCCGAAGATAGCTCCTTACCAGATGGCATCCAGCAAGGTCGTTCCGCTTGCTCAACACGAGTTCGAGTCTGCAAAGCCGATCTACTCGAAGCCCAATGCGAAATCTGAGCCTCAGACGTTTGCTCAAACGCTGCAACAACCGATGACTAATACAAAAGCTGAGCCGCAGACGTTTGCTTCTGCACCGCAACAGCCGGTAACTGATGCCAAGGCTGAGCCGCAGACGTTTGCTCAAACGCTGCAACAACCGATGACTAATACAAAAGCTGAGCCGCAGACGTTTGCTTCTGCACCGCAACAGCCGGTGACTGATGCGAAATCTGAGCCGCAGACGTTTGCTCAAACGCCGCAACAGCCGATGACTAATACAAAAGCTGAGCCTCAGACGTTTGCTCAAACGCCACAACAACCGGTGACCGATGCGAAATCTGAGTCTCAGACAATGGTTCATACGCCGCAACAGCCGGTGACTAATACAAAAGCTGAGCCTCAGACGTTTGCTTCTACGCCGCAACAGCCGGTGACCGATACGAAAGCTGAGCCGCAGGCCGTAGATTCTAAGATTATTTTTCAAAACTCTTCTCAAGCGCTAAGGTCTGTAAGAAAGCATTCCTCACAAGCAGAAGCGATTCTCGAAATGGCACGCGTGATCGAAGAAAAGCAAACCACGAGTTCGACCACTCAGCAGGATCGAACGGAATTGTTTCCGGGTTTGCAAACCAATGCCCGTAACTGGAACACGCATCGCCAGCAGGTCGAAAGCAAGGTCGTAGAACCGAAAGTGACAACTGAGCAGCCTCGCACAGAGTCGCACATCGAACCGAAGGTGACGACCGAGCAGCCTCGCACTGAAGCACACATCGAACCGAAGGTGGCAACTGAGCAGCCTCGCACTGAAGCGCATATCGAGCCGAAGGTGACGACCGAGCAACCTCGCTCTGAAGCGCACATCGAGCCGAAGGTGACGACCGATCAGCCCCGTACGGAGTCTCACATCGAACCGAAGGTGGCAACCGATCAGCCTCGTACTGAAGCACACATCGAGCCGAAGGTGGCAACTGAGCAGCCTCGCTCTGAAGCGCATATCGAGCCGAAGGTGGCGACCGATCAGCCTCGCACAGAGTCTCACATCGAACCGAAGGTGGCAACTGAGCAACCTCGCACTGAAGCGCATATCGAACCGAAAGTGACGACCGAGCAACCTCGCTCTGAATCGCACATCGAACCGAAGGTGGCAACTGATCAGCCTCGTACTGAAGCACACATCGAGCCGAAGGTGACGACCGAGCAGCCCCGTACGGAGTCTCACATCGAACCGAAGGTGACGACCGATCAGCCTCGCATTGAAGCGCACATCGAGCCGAAGGTGGCAACTGAGAATCCTCAGATCTCGAAGCAGCAGGTTTCGGAGAACATCGTGCGCGATCATCACGATCCTGTGCTGGCCAATGAATTGAAGAATAAAACAAGCATTCCAATCGATCCAATGTCGGTGAAGCCTATGCAAACAAACGAGCAACGGGTGGAGAATCCGGTGCAGGAGACGATCGATATAGAGAAGCCACAGCGGCAGTCTGAGCCTGAAATGAGCGACCAGGGACGACAGGAAGAGCTCCCCTCCAGGGATAACCAGACTTTTACGAAACCGCAGAACGATAATCAGCCGGCAATCCAGCTCAATGAAAACATGACGCTGGAACCAACAATCAGTCGCCCCACGATGGCGCAAAATCAACCTATGCCGCAAACCTTCACCAATGAATTTCTGATGAAGGCGATGCAGGAACTGAAGGACTTCCAGTCAGGCGTTACCGAAGTGAAGAACTGGGCGAAATTCGAGATTTCGAGCGAGGAAACCGGACGAGTCCAGACAGTTCTTGAGACGGAAAACGGCAAGCTTCAGGTATTGCTCGTAGCGGAAGACAGTGAAAAAATGAAATACCTGCAAGATACCTTGAAGGGTTTGCAGGAACACTTTACCCGACTCGGTTATGAGGACGTACACATTGAGTACGATTATGACAGACAACATCGCAGGAAAAACGAACAACACCCCCGGAATTTCGCAAAACAAAAAACAACAGCAACAGCGATCGAAAAACCACAGGCGAAAACCGGCAGAATGTCGAAACAAACTGGCTACAACACAATCGATTATGTAGCCTGAGGAGGAAACTATGAGTGATATCGTCGGAATATCGGGTTCAGTGGCAGATAGCTACACGAACACAACAGTATCGAATGGTTCAATGGACAAAGACGACTTCCTGGAACTGCTGGTCACCCAGTTGCAATATCAGGACCCGCTCGAACCGATGGACAACACGGCCATGGCCGCGCAGCTTGCCCAGTACAGCTCGCTCGAAACATTGAACAACATCCAGGAGACGCTGGAAAACAGCCTGCTTCTGGATCAATCGTTGAACAACTCTTTCATGACTTCGCTGATCGGAAAGGGCGCTAAAGCCTATGGTAATGGCGTAACCTACAGCGGTGAGAATACCGATTTATCGTACGAGACCTATGGTGCAGCCAATGTAACCATCAACGTCTATGACGAATCGGGAGACCTTGTTCGCACGATCGATGCCGGTTATCAGCAGGCAGGAGAACATTCATTTACCTGGGACGGAAGGGATGACAGCGGACAGACAGTCGATTCCGGACATTACACCTTCAAGGTGGATGCGCTCAATTCGGATGGCGACGCAGTAACCGCTTACACCTATACCGTCGGAATGATTCAGGGAGTCACCTACATCGGTGGATCGCCCTATTTCCTGATAAACGGTCAGGAAGTCAACCTGGGAGACGTTATCTCGATACTCGATTCGATGGATGATGGCACAATCGTCGATCCGACCGAGGTCGCTTCTAACCACTAAGGAGTGGATCATGTTGCAGCGAGTAACACAGCAGATTGATCCCCGCATTCAGGGAGTACAGTCCGATAGCGTACGGCAGAATCAAACGCTCGAACAAAAACGCCGTCAATCGCACTTCGAACAAATACTCCAGGACAAGCTGAGATCGCAGAACCTCCAATTCTCGGCTCACGCACAAACACGGCTTCAGGAGAGGAACATCAATCTGGAACCTGAAGACATCGCGCGTCTCGAAGGCGCGTTGGACACGATCGCCCAGAAGGGTGGAAAAGAATCACTGATCGTCATGGACAACGTCTCATACGTGGTCAGCGTCCCTAACAGGACCGTCATCACCGCAGTGGACGATGCAAGTTCGAACGTATTTACCAACATAGACAGCGCAATGCTGTTGTAACCGGGCTGGACCTCATAGAGGAAGCCCTTGTGTCAGCGCCGAACGACCGACGCGCTGAACGAATGCAAAACACAAGGAGAGTGTTATGTTAAGATCCCTGTTTTCCGGAGTCTCCGGAGTAACAAGCCAGCAGGCTTACATGGACGTAATCGCCAACAATATTGCCAACGTGAACACTACCGGATTCAAGTCCGGCCGCATCACCTTTGCGGATACATTTTCTCAGACCCTTTCCGACGCACGCGGTTCTTCAGGAAACTTCGGTGGCGTCAACCCCGTTCAGATCGGGCTTGGTACCCGTATCTCGAGTATCGACACCAACTTCGCAGCCGGTACGCTTGAATCGACCGGAATCAGCACCGACCTCGCCATCAATGGCGACGGATTCTTCATTGTAGGCGACGGTAGCTCACGCTACTACACCCGTGCGGGTGCATTCCAGGTTGACAGCAACGGCATGATCATCGCTCAGGGCGGATCATACTTCGTCCAGGGCCGTATGGCGGATGAGGATGGAAGTATCAATTCCTCGACATCACTCGAAAACATCGTTCTGCCTTTCGGTAGAAAAGACCCAGCCCACGCGACCGAAAATGTCGATCTCTACTGCAACCTCAACCGCGACGCTGCAACCACGGAACAGTGGCTTGCCGACGTAGCGCTGGAAATCGATGGCGTTGCGATCAACGGCTCCGGAAATCTTAGCGCGATCAACCTTGCCGACATCGACGGTGTGAGTATCCAGAACGGCGATGTGATCCAGATTACCGGTACCGACCGTGATGGTAACGCAATAACTGTCGATTTCACATATGGCACAACCGGAACATCGCTTCAGGACTTGGTCACATCGATCAACACGGCCTTTAATTCCGGTTCCAGTGATGGCGCAACCGTAATTATCGACGACAACGGTTACATCCGCTTCACGGCGAATGAAGCCGGTCCTAACGACTTCTCCTTCGCGCTGATTCCGCCCGACACCGTTGAAGCCACCGCGCAGGTTCATACCTCGACCACTGGCTGGACCATCAACACCGGTGCTGACAACGCCACTTCTTCAACCGATCTGGCGAGTATCGACGGCTCAACCGTGGGTTCAGGTACGACACTTGCCTTCAATGCTATCGATACAGACGGCACAACCATTTCCTTGAGCTTCGAATATGGAACCGACGGCACAACAGTCGGCGATCTGCTTAACTTCATAAACGGAAATATGACTGGCGTAACAGCCACCCTGTCAAACGGAAACCTCGTATTTACCAACAATGAAACAGGTGCTGACGTGACTTCAACGATCACCAGCCTTACCGGTGGTGGACTGGATCTCGCGTTTAGTGCTGTGAATGGAACCAACGCAACCAGCGTTTCGATGCCCTCCATGTCGGAAGTAGTCGATGGCGCAAACGGTACCCACTCTACTGAGATCACCGTGTATGACAGCCAGGGTGCAGAACACAATCTGGTGGTCAACTTCACGCAGGACAACTCTCCTGGCAGCAACTTCTGGACATGGGATGTGACAGTCGATAACGGCGAGATCAACCCGACTGCCGGTACCTCCGGAACCGTTTCTTTCAACGAAGATGGCTCACTCAAGGAATTCCTGTACGATTCTGGCGACGCACTTACATTCAACGTTCCCGGCGCACAGGAAGTGAACATTCAGTTCAACGCCGGTACATCCGGCGCGTTTGACGGAATCACTCAGTTTGCTTCCGCCAGCACGACCATCGCGATCGAACAGGACGGCTATACACTGGGTCAGCTTGCCACGATCAGCATCGATGACAACGGCGTCATCACCGGCTACTATACCAACGATCAGAGCAAGGCTCTTGCTCAGATCGCGATCGCGACCTTTACCAACCAGGGTGGTCTCAAGAAGGAAGGTAACAGCCTTTATTCCGAGAACTCATCGACCGGTAATCCGATCATCAACTGGGGTGGTGACAACGCCAGCAGCTCGATTCAGGCTGGTTATCTGGAAGCGTCTAACGTCGATCTGACCAAGGAATTCACCAACATGATCGTTGCGCAGCGCGCGATCCAGGCAAATGCCAAAACGATCTCGACGGCTGACACGATCCTGACAACCATCATCCAGAACATGAAGCGTCAATAATAGCTAAATAGCGGGGGCTTTAATGCGCCCCCGCGCCTTTTCTTCATAGAGTGAAAGCTTGAGGTTCGAGAGGGCCTGAAGTTCTTTGAAATGCCCAGAGCGTGCGGAATCGGCTATAATTTCGCCGGCACCTTGCAGGACGTTTCTTCGTGCAGATGCAACAGAGTACGAAAATGCGATTGAAAAGTGTTGCTATCAGCGAAATTCCAGTGCAACAACGGTTTTTCGATTGTGTCGCGAAAGGCTCAAAGGCATTTTGCCCGAAAAATCGCATAAATATTGACTGGAATCACTTTAATCCGTAAATTGTCGAAACGAGGAGTTTGAATGGTCAAGCTTACCAAGATCAACGGTAAAGAGTTTTACGTCAATGCGGACTTGATGGAATTCATCGAAACGACACCGGACACCATTATCACGCTGACTACCGGTAAAAAGCTTATTGTCAGGGAATCGGCGGAAGAGGTGATCGAGGCGATCGTGAATTACAAGAGTAAAGCATTACGTAACTGGGAGCAGTTGTCCCGGAAATAACTGTCCCGAAACAACCGTTATACATAAGGATTACGTATGGATATCGCAACCCTGGCGGGTCTTGCTCTCGCAATGCTGCTCGTGTTTGTTCCGATCATTTTATCGGGGCAGATTGCGGCATTCATCGATATCGGATCGGTGCTGATTGTTATCGGCGGTGCGATCGCTGCAACAATGGCTTCTTTCCCCCTGAAAGATTTCCTTGGGATCGGCAAAGTTGTTAGAAACTGTTTCTTTGCACCCAAGCTCGACGTTGTCTCCAAGATCGATATTCTGATCGATCTGGGAGAAAAAGCGCGTCGTGAGGGAATCCTGGCACTGGAAAGAGAGCTGAAAGGAATCGACGACGAGTTCATGCAGAAATCGATTCAGCTTGCGGTGGATGGCAACGAAGTGGAAGTCATTGAGAACGTGATGGGAACCGAAATCGAATACATGACCGAGCGGCATAAAAGCGGCAAGGCCATATTCGATCAACTCGGATTCTACGCACCGGCTTTCGGTATGATCGGAACGCTGGTCGGCTTGATCCAGATGCTTCAAGCCCTGGACGATCCATCCAATATCGGTGCCGGTATGGCTATCGCGCTTATCACGACGTTCTACGGATCGTTGGTCGCAAACGCGATTGCATTGCCAATGGCTGCGAAGCTGGAGATTCGGTCCAAAGAAGAAGCCCTTATGAAAAATCTGATCCTGGTAGGCATTCTCTCGATCCAGTCGGGAGATAACCCTCGCGTTCTTCGCGATAAACTCGAAACCTTCATCAGCCCGAACATGCGTAAAGGCTCGCAGCAATAGCGCGTCCGGCTGAAAGGCGGCATCATGGCAAAGAAGCAGAAATGTCCCGATTGTCCTCCGGTAGGCGCACCCGCCTACATGACGACATACGGCGATATGATGACGCTCCTTGTGACGTTCTTCGTGCTTCTGATCTCGTTCTCCAGTATTCAGGAGAGCAAGTTCAAGCAGGCGATGAACTCGCTACAGGGTGCGCTCGGTGTACTGACCGCAGATGGCGGCCGGCTCATCTTCAAGCCTCAGATGCCGTATTATGAGATAAAACGTCACGATTTCGACTACGAGATGGAAAAGATTCTGCAGCAGTTGGAGGAGATCACCGAGCGAACTGGAACACATGAAGATGTGAAGTACGAACGCTCCAAAGATCGTATCCACTTCAGCATTGCCAATCCAATGCTGTTCGAATCGGGATCCGACCTTGTAAAAACCGGAGCGAACGAGCTGATGGCTCAGATCGCGAAAGTGCTGTCGATGGTGCCCTTCGAGATCCGCGTGGAAGGCCACACGGACAATATTCCGATTCACACGGCTCGCTTCCCATCGAACTGGGAGCTTTCGTCTGCGAGAGCGCTGGCGATTGTGCGGCAATTCATCGATCAAGGTATCGCCCCGGAGAGATTCCAGGCGATCGGATTCGGTGAATTTCGTCCTATAGCTTCCAACGACACGCCTGAAGGAAGAAGCCAGAACCGACGTGTCGAGATTTACGTGAATCTCCGCGATGAAGTATCTGGCAAGTTACTCGATTTCGATTCACTGGAATAAAAAATAGAGACATAGATGGAGAACTCTGATGAATGAAAGAGGGAAGGTCAACCTTATCGTAATTATAGGGATCGTTTTCTTTCAGCTGGTGCTGTCGTTCCTGCTGGTGTGGCTGTTCGTGCTGCCGAAGATCAATAATAGCGGCGGTGATGACGACGAAGAGCAGTCGAAGAAGAAAGCGAAGAAGGAAAAAGAAGTGCAATATGTCATCTTGCAGGATCCGGATTTTGCCAACATTGTGGTCAATCCGAGTGATGGAAATGGCAGGATTTTGCAGCTTAGTATAACCTTCGAATACGATATGTCTTTTGAAGCGCTTCCAGCTGAAATCGATAACCGCCAACCGGAGATTTTAGACTCGATCAACATGCTGCTCTCTTCCACAAGTATCAACGATCTCAGCCGACCGGACTATAGAGATCAACTGAAGGAACAGATCAAGCAATTGATGAATGGACTCCTCAAGGACACCGAGATGCAGATCAATCGCGTGTTCTTCCCGCAGTTCATCATCCCATAAGAGAAAATTATGAGCAAGCTACTCACCCAAGAAGAAATCGATGCATTGTTGTCCCAGGAAACTGGCGAGGACAAGAGCGTTGCTGGTCAACCGGACAAGCAGAAAGACCTGCGTCTTTATGACTTCCGAAGGCCGGAACGCGTATCGAAAGACCAGATAAAGACGCTGCGCAATATCCACGAGATATTCGCCAGGTTGCTTGCTCCGTATCTCTCCAGCACCCTTCGAACCATGGTTGATGTTAAAAGCCCCGTGATCGACCAGGTTACCTATCTCGAATTTACCATGTCCGCGTCTGATTACACGAACATGTACATCTTCAGCATCGACAAGCTCGATGGACAGGCTCTGCTGGACATCGATCCGGAGCTGACCTTCTTTATCATCGATCGCCTCTTTGGCGGAACAGGTATGCAAATCGCGAGACGTACCGACATCCAGGATCTCACCGAAATCGAGCGCAGCGTTATGCGCAATATTGCCGAAAAGATACTGGATAACTTCCGCGAAGCCTGGCAGCAGATTGATGAACTGCAACCGAAGATCGATACATTCGAAACCAACCCACAGCTTGTGACGATCGCGCCCTCGAGCGAAACCATGATCGTCCTCAATTTCCCGGTGACGGTCAGAAACTTCGAATTCACCATATTGCTTTGTTTCCCGTACTTCATGATGGAACCGCTATTGAAGAAGCTGCTCAGCCAGAACTACATGGCGCTCCTGAAGAAGAAGACGACGGAAGAAGACTACGAATCGCTCAAACGAACCATTGAACAGACCAATGTGATAATGGATATCGATCTTGGTTCGACCGAAATTACAGTCGAGGATTTCCTGGACCTGGAACCGGGAAATATCATCTCGCTGGATCAGCGTATCACGACGCCGATCGTTGCGAAAGTCTCGCAGCATCCAAAGTTTTCAGGTGAAATCAAGACACGTAGAAACAGATATGTTTTCCAGGTCAGGAACTTTATCGATTCAGAAGGAGAGGTAATCCATGAGTGATACCACAAAAGTAAATCAACTGATCAACCTGTTCAGCTCCAACGCCGCAGCTGTCCTTACCACCATCACCAACAATTCGCTGGAAATCAGTCCGCTGACAACGGATGCATTCGATTTCGCGAAGGTGGAATCGGAATTTGAACTGCCCGGTGTGTTGCTAACCATAAATTTCTCCGGCGATCAGAATTTCCAGATATCGCTCCTGCTCGATAAAAAGCTTGTAGCGATCCTTTCGGACCTGATGATGCTGGGTGACGGAGAAGTAGACTACTTCCCCGAAGAGCACAACGACGCGATCCAGGAGATGTTCAATCAGGTGCTGGGAAGCCTTGCTTCCGAGCTATCCGGTATGGATGTATCGCTGTCTGGCTCCGTCACGCAAGTTGAGCTGACCGATATGGAAATCCAGAAAGACTTTCTCGAGGACAACCTCATGTCGCGCATGCATATGGATATCCTCGACAAGGAATTCTTCCTCGATCTATTTCTTGACGATTTCGCGCAGACTTCGATCGATAACCTTTTCAAGGAAGCAGCTGTAAGCGCTCCAGCTCCGAGTAAATCAGCTGGTGGTGGATCGAGAGCATCATCATATAATGCAATGCCCGAACGCCCCGAAGCGCCTCCTACTGCCGTATCCAGAGCGCAGTTCGCCGAGGTTGACGATCGTGAAGATCGCCCAATGGGCAATGTGAACATTGATATTCTGTACGATATCGTGCTGCCGATCACGGTTCAGCTTGGCCGAAAAGAGATGAAAATAAAGGAGATACTGGAGATTGGCCAGGGCTCGGTTATCGAGCTGGACAAAACCGCTGGTGACTACGTTGACCTGATTGTGAACGGAAAGAAATTCGCCATCGGAGAGGTGATGGTCGCGGATGAAAATTACGCCGTTCGCATCGTCAGCCTTGTATCCCGTAAGGAACGTATCAAAACTCTCGGCCAGGTATAATGAAGAGCCTCGTTGCCCTGATCTTCCTGCTTGTCGCAACGTTTCTGATGGGGCAGAGCGACACACCGACGACCAATTATGGTGCATACAACGGACCGAGTACCATGAGCAGCTTGGGGACGTTAATTTTCGGGCTTGCTGTGGTCTTTGTGCTGTTGTTCGCATTCCTGTGGATACTCAAGCGCTTCACGTTGCAGGGACGCCGTATTTCGCAATTGAAGGACACCACCCAGATATTGGAAGTTACGCCGCTGAACGCGAAGAACTCGATTGTGATCGTGAAATCGCTGGATGCGGTTTATATACTCGCGATGACGGCTGAACGCGTCGATGTTATCGACAAGGTCACCGATCCCGATATTCTCGCGAAAATAGATGAATCGAATCGCAAGCTGGAACCCGTGAAGTTCCGCGACATTATTCAAAAGTTCGGAAAGAAGTAATGAAACGCAAGGCAATCCCAATTATCATTTTATTGCTGATCATCTTCGCTGGGATGCTCCAGGCACAAGCGCTTCCGCGTGTTACACTGGGTGTCGAAGCCACCGAAGATCCACAGGAAGTGGCGGTTTCGCTACAAATCCTGCTGCTGATCACCGTCCTTTCGGTTGCGCCATCGATCCTGATGCTGATGACCTCCTTTACACGCATCGCGGTGGTGCTGGGAATGGTCAGAAAGGCTGTCGGTACACAATCTGCGCCATCGAATCAGATCGTGATTGCGCTGGCGTTATTTCTAACGTTCTTCGTCATGGCACCGGTTTTCAAGGACATTAACGATTCTGCGCTGCAACCCTATCTCCGTGGTGAACTTAGCCATCAGGATGCCTTCCAGAAGGGCGTTCAGCCGCTTCGCACGTTTATGCTGAAGCAGACGCGTGAGAAGGACCTGGCTTTGATGGTAAACAACGCTCACATGGAGAAGCCGGATAGCGCTGAAGACCTGCCGTTGCACGTGATCGTCCCCGCATTCGCCATCAGTGAGCTGAGGCTTGCATTCCAGATGGGATTCCTGCTATATCTTCCATTCCTGATGATCGACATGATCATCGCGAGTATTCTCATGTCCATGGGTATGATGATGCTTCCCCCGGTGCTGATCTCGGCTCCATTCAAAATTCTACTGTTTGTAATGGTGGATGGATGGTTCCTGGTGATCCAGTCACTGGTACTTAGCTTCAATTGAGGCATGATATGACACAAGAACTGGTAATCGAAATCGCGTCACGGACGCTCTATTTCACGATGATTATCGCTGCGCCGGTACTGGTAACAGGCTTGGTAGTCGGTTTATTAGTCTCGATTTTCCAGACGGTTACTCAGATTCGAGAGATGACGCTGACCTTTATTCCAAAGATCGCTGCGGTGCTGCTGGTCATGCTCTTCACAATCCCCTGGATGCTCAATCGTTTCATGGAGTACATGAATTACATCATTAACATACTGCAAACGATGAATCGCTGATGTTCGAATATCTTGGAATCACGCTCGCCGAGCTGGAGCAGTTTCTGCTCATCCTTGTGCGCATCGGCTCGATGCTTACCGCAATGCCGCTGCTGTCTTCGCCGTCGATTGATCTCCGTTTCCGCATGGCTTTGAGTATGTTTCTCGCTTTTATTACCGCCAGTGTCGTACCCATCCCGGATGTTCTTCCCGTATCCTTCCTTTATCTTATTTTCTACACAGGGAAGGAGGTATTGGTTGGTCTAATAATTGGTGTGGCGAGTCGGATAATCTTCGAAGGGCTGCATCTGGCCGGTTTCATGATGGGCCGAATGATGAGTCTTTCCATGATGACGCTCGTCGATCCCACCAGCGAGGACAACGTACAGGTGTTGGGGCAGATGAAATACTTTGTCGCGGTGCTGCTGCTGTTTGCTGTGAACGGTCATCTTTTCTTCTTTCAAGCGCTATTCGATAGTTTCTACATCATTCCCTTGACAGAGGTAACATTCCCTGCGCCATTGTTGAATCAAATGATACGGATAACATCTGAGATATTCGTTATCGGGCTCAAGATTGGTGCGCCAGTGTTCGCAGTGCTGCTGATCGAGCGTGTTATCCTCGGTCTGCTATCGAAGCTGAACCCCGACATGCATGTGCTGATTGTGGCGATGCCGCTTGGAATTCTGGTTGGGTTCTATATGCTGACGTTCTATTGGGGATATTTTGCATCCGTATTTCTGCATCTTTTTGATGCTTTCCGAGAGGATATTATGGGAATCATCAGAGCTACTGGAGGTTGATGTTGAAGAACATCGTAAGAATCCTTATTGCCGTGCTGGTTCTGCTTCTGATTTTCAGGCTTGGAGCCCGGCTTTTCTACCTGTTGATGCGCTTGTGGTACATAACGCTGCCGGTGTTGCTTGTCCTGTGGTTTTATGCCCGGCAACGGCTTCGTGAGCAATCGAAGCGACAACGTCGGGACAACCTCGATCCCGACAAAGAAGTAATCGTCGATCAGGATAAGAAGAATTGAAAGCACTCATATTCTCGCTTCCCATCTTTCTGTTGCTGCTCTTCGTGTTTATCGCACTCAACATCCTTGACGTCCACTCAACGTTCCTGGTAGTGAGTAACACATCCACACGCAGCGAACGAAATCCCGTCGCACGATTCCTTTTGAGGAAACTCGGCGTCAAACGCGGCCTTGTGACGCTGAAACTTTTGCTGATCCCGATTCTTGCGTTGATGGTATGGTACTATCCGCAGGCTCGAAAAGAAATCGTCGGTGTTCTTCTACTCAGCAACTTCCTCTATCTGCTCGTTGTAGCCAATAACTACCGTATTCACCGTCGCATACAGCGTCGTCGCAGACTTGTATAAGATAACCTTCTGAAATTGAACCGATTATATTTCTTGTAGAATATTGAACGGGATTTCGCGAGAAAACGCTGGACAAGACCCACAGCTTCTTCAAAACGGTTTGAAAGTGCACGAAAAGGTGGATAAACATGGACCTGTACCAACAATTGCGAGCGAAGGACAAGCTCTTTCTCATCGCGGGACCTTGCGTGGTGGAAGACGAAAAGATTATGTATAAAACCGCGGAAGTTCTCAAGAAAGAAACCGACAAGCGCAATATCACATTTATCTTCAAATCATCCTACATGAAAGCGAATCGGACTTCTGTCATGTCATTCCAGGGCCCCGGCATGAACGAAGGGCTCAATCTGCTGAAGAAGCTGAAAGACGAATTCGGATTCCCTATCCTTACCGATGTCCACGAAACCGATGAAGTAGATGAAGCAGCGGAAGTTGCCGACATCCTCCAGATTCCGGCGTTTCTGAGCCGACAGACTGGGCTCATTCGCAAAGCTGCCACCACGGGACGCATCGTCAACATCAAGAAGGGTCAGTTTATGGCACCCGAAGATATACGGAACGCAGCTCAGAAGGTTACGGCAGAGAATAACTACAACGTGCTGATCACCGAACGCGGCACCAGTTTCGGCTACCACGACCTTGTGGTGGATTTCCGCAGCTTCGCGATCATGAGCGGCATGGGATTTCCGGTGGTATATGATGTGACTCACAGCATGCAAAAGCCGTCCCTGCATCATACTTCAGGCGGTACGCCTGAGTTTGCACCCATGATGGCGCGTGCAGCGCTTGCTACCGGATTTGTTGATGGCCTCTTCATCGAAACACATCCCGCTCCTATCGAAGCGCTCAGCGATGCTTCCAGCATGATTCCACTTGCGGATATGCCAGCGCTGCTGGATCAGTGTGTGAAGATGTTCGAAATGCGTGAGGCTTTGCGCGGCTAATCTTTAACGAAGCGATCTTCCGGAAAAACGATCTCGAAGCGACTCCCCACGTTGGGCGTGCTATTGACTGTGATCACCGCGTCATAGCTCTCTAAAAGTTGTCTCGATATCGCCAGTCCGACACCTCTTCCCACACCATTGGTTTGCTCCTTCGATGATTGGAAGGGTTCAAAAATGGTGGGCAGGTCTTCCTGTGCAATTCCGATACCCGTGTCCTCAACCGCAATTACCAAATTATTGTCCCGCATGAAAGTCTGAATTGTTACGACCTTGTCATGTGTGGTCTTCACCGCATCCACAGCATTCGAGATCAAGTTCGAGAGCGCTTGGCTTATATCGCTATAAACCGCCATGATTTGCGGCAGGTCGTCCTGCAATTCGATAACCTTCCGAACGTTGTTCTTGAAATAGAGATTGTGCTCGAAGAAAGCGAGTTCCAACCGTACCAGCTCATTGATTTCGATTGCCCGTGCGGAAAACACTACCGCTTCCGACATCCGGTTCATCAGCGATTTAATGATTTCCGCCATGCGCTGGCCGTTATCTTGTAGCTTCATCAGGTCTTTATGGTCGCCGAATTCGCTACGCAGGAAATGCACGTATGCCAGTATATTATGCAGCGGAGAATTGAGATTGTGCGAGATTCCTTCGATAAGTAGCCCGATTTCAGCGAGCTTCTTCGAGGTCTGAAGCTGCATTTCGAGCCGTTTCCGTTCGATTTCCGCTTCTTTCTGCTGGGTAATCTCCGAGATGAGCCCAAGGAAATTGGCCTGATCATCCTGCCTGTATTCGTTCACGAACAGCAGGTAATAACGACCATCCACTTCGATTTCTTTTCCGTCTTCATACTCCGAGATTTTATCGTGGAATTCTTCCGGATTACAACCCCAGATCTGGCAAAGGTTGTCAACCGGTCCCATGCTGCTGAAGATATCGTCGAATGCTTTGTTCGAGATCACCAGGAAGCCTTGATTATCGCTCCAGAAGATACCTTCTTTGATATTTGTGACGATCGTCTCGTACTTTTTCACGGAGCCGTAGTATTCTTTGAACGAGCGTAGGATTCCATTGAACGATGAGACCAGCAAGTCGAGCTGCGAATATGCTTCGCCGTGGATTTCATCGGAGCGAACCGGGTTGCTGGCGATCTGGTTCATCTGGTAACTGAGTTTTTCCACCGGATTCATCAGGAACGAAGCTGCTTTGCGTGCAAGTAGCAGTGCGGAGATGATCGAGAGGAAGGAGAGCGAAAGACCGCTGATCCAGAATAGTCGCTTCATTTGCAGAACGAAGTAGCGTTCGGTTTGCATGGTGACAATCGCGATGGGCTTGCCGAAGATGTCGTTCAGGAAGAAGTGCGCGGAAAGCATGTTATCCGGGAGCTGTTCGATGAAGATACCGTCCGAGGATGATATAATGCTGTCGATCAAGCGCCGTTCGGTCTCGTATTTATCGGTTGAAGCCGTCTTGATGCGGTCCCAGTCGATACGCATGGTATGGAAGTTTTTAAGCGTGTTGATATAAAGGTTCTCGGGCAGTGTATAATTCCAGTAAAGCACCAGGATCGTAGGATCGATATCCTCTTCGTCGATCACAGAATAGGTCATGATGTAGCGCTTGCCCCCCCCGAGGTAGTAACCGGCGCCCTCTTTTTGCTCATGGCTGATCTCCAGCAGCTTTTCACGCTGCTCGTTGCTAAGCTGAATTCCCGAGCCGATAACACGGTTGGGCGTTAGCAGGATGTAAGAATCGAGATCGGGATTTTCGCGAGTAAGGAAGTTCAGGAACTGACCGTCAATCTTCATCTCGAACATCGTGTTCAGTGTGTCGGTGATGGTAATTTGCTTCTGCATCGACTGGTTTGTGCGCTTGCTTTCCAGGAATTTCACATTCTGAGCGAGGCTGCTCAGGTTGGTGATATCCTTTTGTTTCACGATGGTGCTCAGCAGGAGATAGCCTGTTACCAGAAAGACGGTGATGGGAACCACCAGGCTGGCCGTTAGAATCATGGCTGCTTTTTCCTGTAAAAATTTACGCGTTGTTTGTCCCATTGAAGCTCCTTGTTCTGAAGCATGCGGTATCAGTGCCCGGTGTCAATGAATATTTGTTGATGGAATCCCAGAAGCAAATGTGGCATGAAAAAACGCCCATCCGAGTGGACGGGCGTTTGATATGATGATCGCTGTGGATTATTTCAGCAGCAGCGATTTGATGGTCTTCTCGTATTCTGGTGTAACCATACGGAACATATAGACACCGGAACCAACGGAGCGGTTGCGGTTGTCCTGCCCTTCCCACACAACTTCGTGCGTTCCAGCGCTCATCTTACCATCTACCAGTGTCTTGACCAACTGACCTTTGATGTTATAGACCTTGATGGTCACGTTCGATTTATCCTTGAGGGCAAAACGAACGGTAGTAGTAGGATTGAACGGGTTCGGATAGTTGCCAGCCAGGATGGTCTGGTTCGCGGGGAGATCATTTTCGTTGTTTCCGACATCGCCGAAATCGGATTCCATACGTGCTGTGAGGTAGTTGCCTTCCGTGCGAGAGTTCGGAATACAGGTAACGTTTCTGGGCACGAGCGGGATATCGGTTCCGATGTAATCGACATCGTAGAACGTTGTGCGGAAGGTCGCGGTCTCGCGGCTGTTGTCCGTCACTTCGTATTCAGTACCGTTTTCGAATACACCGGTATCAGTGAAAGAAAGTCCGGCGATTGTGATCAATTCGCCTTCGTATTCATCGAAGTCAGCGTTGAATTCGGCGAGGGTCACCATCTGCGGTGTGATTTCGTTGCCGGTGGAGGTGGCAGCGCCAGGGTCCAGCGTGGGCTGGAATTCAAGCATTCCGCCGTATTCGGTGATCGTACCGGTCAGGCCGGTGATACCATCGTAGAGATTGTATGCGGTTGCGAGGATGCCATTGAAGTCGTCGATGAGGATCGCACCCGTGTCGTCCTGGAAGTATTTCTGGTAGCGATATTCCTGCTGATAGGTGAGGATGATTTCACCGGTCACTACATAGACGTTCGAGCCAGTTTCTTGCTGACGAAGCTCGCCAAGGTTGGCAACTTCGATCAGCTGTCCGCCATCACTGTTAACTGCACCAGGAGTACCACCGAGATCAGAGCTTGCCTGCCAGTTCTCCGCGAGGCTGTTGTCATACGTGGGATCGATCAATTCGAGAGAAGGGCCGTTGCCATCGGGGCCTGTGGGCCATGGCGCTACATCGAGGTATTCGACGTAGTCTGCGATAGCGCCGTCAGCGTCCGCGAGCTGAACCAACTCACCGCTGTTTCCGAGGTTACCGCTATACGGACCGTAAACACCGGTAATATTCCAGTATTCTTCGATCGAGGTGGGGTCTTTAGCGATAATCAGATATGCACCTGCGCCAAGGGTTACACCGCTATCGAAGGTGAATTCGATTCCAGCCGGGAAGTTCCAGCCGGAGAGATCGACTTCGTATTCTTCGTTGTTATAGAGCTCGATGAATTCGTAGTAATCGTCATCGCCCTGGTCGCCCGAAGGATTGTACATGATTTCGTTGATCACGACATTTGCCAGGCCAGCGCTACCACTACCGGAAAGGTTGACTACAACGTCATCGATGTTGCTGCCGATGGTAACCTGGTCTGTGTAGTTTGTCACTTCTTCAGGTGTGAACCAAACATAAGCGAGTTCGACATTACCGGGCTCGATGGTGATTGGGAATGTGAACGTGTTGCCTTCTTCATCGGCTGTGATGGTGAAGATGGCGCTTTGGGTCGTGATCGAGCTGATCGTGACGTCTTCAGTACCGGAATTGATCATACTGAAGCTTTCCATCTCGGTTTCGTTGAGCAGAACCGCGCCGAACGCGATCGAAGATGGAGATACCGTCAGAGCCGGACCTTCCGAACCGAAGTCACTCAGATAACGAGCGGAGATGTAGTCGCCGTCGGTACGTGAGTTCGGGATACAGGTCACGTTGGTGGCAGATTGCGGAATTTCGGATCCGATATAATCAGCATCGTAGAAGGTTGTACGGAAGTTGAATGTTCCGCTCGGATCGGTCACGCTGTAAACGGTACCGTTGGCGAATGTGCCGGTGTCGGCAAACTCGAGGTCGATAACCTGGATCAATTCGGATTCGTAGTCATCGAAGTTACTGGTGAGCTGAGCGAGGGTAACGGCTTCGGGAACGATAACATTGCCCGTCGAGCTTGCTGCGCCCGGATCTTCGGTGGGCTGGAATTCGATCAGTCCGCCGTATTCGGTGATGGTTCCGGTAACGTTGGTCATACCGTCCCAAAGATTGTATTCAGTGGCGACAATACCAGAGTTATCGTCGATAAGAACGCCGCCAGTCTCATCCTGAATCCATTTCTGGCCACGCCAGTCTTGCTGGAAGATGATGATTGCTTCGCCAGTAAGACGATAAATATTCGAACCCTGTTCCTGTGCACGCAGTTCCGCGATGGTCGAGACTTCGATGAATTGTCCGCCGCCGCTGTTCTCTTCGCCGGGTGAGCCACCGTCGTCAGCGCTTGCCTGCCAGCTTGCAGCCAGGTTGTTGTCGTAGGTGGGATCGATCAGCTCGAGCGAGGGGCCGTTTCCATCCGGAAGGGTCGGCCATTCACCGCTATCAGCATAGGTCACGACATCTTCGAGATTGTCGTCGGGACCGTAGAGGTTGATCGTATCCGTTGTATTGTTGAGGTTCCAGTCGATGATTTCTGTAGCGTCATAGTCAGGTGTGAATGGGAACTCACTTGCCTGAGGGTCGTGATAAAGCGCTATGGTGAAATATTCGCCGGCAGCGATCGTCGTACCTGCCGGGAATACAAGCGCGGTATGCGTCTCGTCGTCGTCGATCATGTACCAGCCTTCGAGATCCACAGCGTCGTTGCTGTCGTTGTAAAGTTCGACCCACTCGTTGTCATAGCTGAGCGAGTTGTACATGATCTCGTTGATCACGATACCAACCGATTCTGTAACGATGGTGTAGCTGACTTCGAATTCTACTGTCTCGAAGTTACCCGTGAAAGTTATCACATCTTCGAATACATAGTCGCGAACGGGATCGTTCGGGTCAAGGCTGAGGACGGCAGTTATACTTTCACCGGCTTCGATGGTCTGCGGTAAATCGAGATTACGATCCAGCTCGTTGAGGTCGAACTCATCCGAAGGATATTCGACGCCTTCGAGGGAGAGCTGCTGCGTACCCGTGTTGTAAAGGGTAAGCGTGACTTCGTAGGTTTCTCCGGCTTCCACGGTCTCAAAATCGTAGAAAGACGGTTCAATCGTCAAGATAGGCATTTCGGCTTGGGAGTTAGCTTCTCCGGGGGTTCCGCCATCGACGTAACTCGCCTGCCAGCTTGTTGCCAGGGAGTTATCCATTTCGGGATCAATCAGTTCGAGAGATGGACCTTCTCCGTCCGGCGCTGTCGGCCACGGATCGCCATCATCGTAGATAACCTGATCGACAAGCACATCGTTCTGATCGTACAGGTTGACTTCATCCGTACCGTTGCCGAGGTTCCAGTCGCTTACATCGGTCCAGTCAAAATCTGGTGTGAAGGGGAATGGATCGGCAAGCTCGTGATGGCTGATCGCAACGGTGAAATATTCACCGACAGCAATCGAATAGCCACTCGGGAAGACGAGCGCTGTATGCGCCTCATCGTCGTCAACCATCCACCAGCCTTCCAGATCGACAGCTGCTTCGCCATCGTTGTAAAGTTCCACCCATTCGTTGTCGTTACCGGGGGTGTTATACATGATCTCATTAATGATCACGTCCGCGCTCAGGCTGACAGCCGAGAGCGTGATCAAAGCGAGAAGCAAGATTCTCCAATTCATATAAAAGCTCCTTTATGATCTTGGTTATAATCTCAATTACCGTTCCCCTGTTAACCTCGTATAAACGCAGATCAAAGGGTTCGAGTGCTATTTCAGTTCTGATATTCAGCGATCAGATCAGCATACAGAGGGAACTTCGTGCTAAAAGCTCTAACTTCCTTCTTGATCTCTTCCAGTTTTTCATCGTTATCGTGGTTATCATAGATATTCTTGATGAACTCTGCAACGATCGCCATGTCGGCTTCCTTGAGGCCCTTGGTCGTGACCGCGGGGGTCCCAAGACGGATACCGGAAGCGACGAACGGTGCGCGGGTATCGAACGGTACGGTGTTCTTGTTCGCGGTGATTCCACCCTTGTCGAGTGAGCCTTCCATCTTCTTGCCGGAAGGTCCGCCGGATTCTTCTGTGCCGAGGTCGATGAGCATCAGGTGTGTGTCCGTGCCACCAGCGACAAGACGGAAACCGCGTTCGATGAGGGCTTTCGAAAGTGCTTGCGCGTTGTCGATAATCTGTTTCTGGTAAGCCTTGAAATCATCCGAGAGTGCTTCCTTGAAGGCGACGGCTTTCGCTGCGATAATGTGCATGAGCGGTCCGCCCTGGCATCCCGGGAATACCCACTTGTCCACTTCCTTGGCGAGCTCGTCTTTACAGAGGATGAGTCCGGCACGCGGTCCGCGCAGGGTCTTGTGGGTGGTGGTGGTCACGATGTCGGCATAGGGTACTGGGCTTGGATGCAATCCTGCAGCGACCAACCCTGCGATGTGCGCCATATCCACCATGAATTTCGCGCCTACTTCGTCAGCGATCTCACGGAACTTCTTGAAATCGATGGTGCGCGGGTAAGCGCTGGCACCAGTCAGGATCAGCTGCGGTTTCACTTCGAGTGCGAGCTTGCGAATCTCGTCGTAATCGAAGACTTCAGTCTCTTTATCGACGCCGTAAGGCACGATATTAAAGAGAGCGCCGGAGAAGCTGAGCGGATGGCCGTGGGTCAGGTGACCGCCGTGGGAAAGCTCGAGGCTGAGGATGGTATCGCCCGGTTTGATCACCGAGAAATAAGCAGCCATATTGGCCTGAGAACCGGAATGAGGCTGTACGTTTGCGTGCTCTGCGCCGAAGAGTTCCTTCGCGCGTTCGATCGCCAGCTGTTCCACCACGTCCACATACTCGCAACCACCGTAGTAACGGCCATAGAGCTTGTAGTTGATCTGGTCGGTTTTCTTGCTCCAGCGGTAGGGATAGCCTTCAGCGTATTTATTGGTCAGAACCGATCCAGCAGCTTCGAGGACCGCAGGAGAAACGAAGTTCTCGGATGCGATCAGCTCAAGATTTTCCGATTGGCGTTTCAGCTCGGAAAACATCGCTTCAAATACTTCGGGATCCTGTTTTTTGATGTGCATCATAATAGCTTACCTCTTTGTTTTTATTTTGTGTTCTTGCTTTCGTAGTTGGAAATTTTATCAAGCCGTTTCTGGTGACGATCGCCTTCGAACTCAGTGTTCAACCATGTTTTAGCAATCTGGACACCGTACGAATCGGCGATAAACCGACCGGGCATCACCAGGATGTTGGCGTTGTTGTGCATACGGGAGAGCTGGGCGAATTCCTTGTTATGGCAGAGCGCAGCCCGGATGCCTTTGACCTTGTTCGCGACGATGCTCATGCCGATGCCCGATCCGCAGACCAGGATACCGACTTCGCATTCACCCTCTGAGACGGCGTTCGCAACCGCGAAACCGTAGTCGGGGTAGTCGATCGATTTCTCGCTGTCTGTGCCATAATCGATCATCTCATATTCTTCCGAAAGCGCGATTCTCACAGCTTCCTTGAGCTGAAAACCGGCGTGATCGGAACCGATGGCTATCTTTTTCATTTGCTTCTCCTTGTCACACTGTCAGGCAACCTGCTGCGATCGAGTAGTACTTCGACAGGGTGCTTTCGCTTCTGGAAGTGACGATCACGGGATGTGTGGTGCCCTGCATGAGGCCGGCAAGCTCACCGCCTGCGAAGAGCATCACACCCTTGTAGAACAGGTTCGAGGCCTCGATGGTCGGGAAAATCAGGATATCGGCGTCACCCGCGATGGGTGTATCGACGCCTTTGATCTCTACAGCGCTCGGGTCGCATGCGAGGAAGAGGTCGAGTGGACCATCCACAATCGCACCCTTGATCTGTCCACGGTCGGCCATCTTGCAGATAATACTTGCGTCGATGGTCGCCTGAAACTTGGGGTTGACCTTTTCCGTGGCTGTAAGGAGCGCGGCTTTGGGTTGCTTGACGCCAAATTTATGCGCCGTAGCGATGGTATATTGCAGCATGGCGATCTTCTGATCCAGGGTCGGGAACGGGATCACCGCTGTGTCGGCGAGAAAAATCAGCTTGCGATAGGCCGGGATATCCACGATGCAGACGTGACTCATGACGTTGCCCGGTGGAAGCAGGCCCTTCTCCTTGTCGAGGATCGCTTTGAGATATTTATCGGTTGAGACGAGTCCTTTCATCAGTACGTCGGCTTCGCCGTCGCGAACCATCCGCACGGCTTCCTTAGCCGATTGGGTTTCGTCAGGCACGTGCACGATGTTGAACTGATCCGGGTCGATGTTCTTCTCTTGCGCGGTTGCGATGATTTTGTCTTTGTCGCCAATCATGAAGGCGTCGATGATGCCCTCTTTGAGCGCCATGCCGATCGATTCGATGGTGTTTGGATCCTGCGCGTAGGCTACAGCAAGTCTCTTTCTGCCCTGTTCGCGAACAACCGCAGTGATTTCTTCCAGTCGTTTCAGTTGATTCATGCCAGAATATCTCCTTGTCTCGAAGAGTGCAATCTGTTGTGTTGCTTAGCTTTAATAGCTCTTCGAGGTTCACAATCTTTCAACTTAAATTTATTCCATGTAGGGCTCAATTCGTCAAGGGAAAAAAGTGGTGTTCTATAGCGGATAGAAAGAGGAGCGTACCCGGAGATCGAGTGCCGCGATTTCTGGTATGCATTGCTGCAAATTCGCAGGCACCAATCTCCGGGTGCTTCGTTTAACGTGACCTGTTGTCCTTGTGGAATGAAAATCGATCGCCGCGATGCTCTGCGCAAAGGATTTCGGTTGTGTACCCTTTTTCTGTAGCTTCATCGGCGAATTCCCGGTAGCGGTATTCGTTGTTATAGGCGTGCATCGGTAACAATACGCTTGGTTTCATCTTATCGAGGAAGTAGTAAACACCTTCTTTCACAAGCCGGACATTGCCGAAATTGCATCCGCTGATTGGCAGGAAGGCGATATCGGGTCGGAATCCGCGATCATAGAGATAATCAATCTCCTGCTCGTATGGGCCATCGAGTTCGGGATCCATGTTGCCGTGATCGCCGGCGTGGTAAATGGTCAGGCCATCCACCTGCACCATGAAGCCTACGCCGGAATCGGTTGCGGCTATGGTGGTGACTTCTACATTACCCAAAGTCTGCGTCTGACGCGGTTCCATGAAGTGAAAGCCATCTTGACCGGCCGGGTTGTGTCCGAGGATATAGGTGGCGGTGGGAAGATTCCATTCGAAGATGATGGGATCCCAATGATCCGCGTGGCTATGCGAGCAGAATACATAGACATTTTCGGCCTGAAGTTCTTCCGGGTCGATCATACCATTGCTGAGGCTGGGTGTTTCAAACTCGTCCTGCGCTCGCCAATAATCGAAGATTAGGAGACTGTTTTGTGTCTTGACCGCCCATCCGCTGTGGCCGAGGTACCAGATTTTTGCTTCGCCCTGATTGCCGATCGTACGGTCATCCTTGTATTTTACGCTTTTTGCTCCGTTATTCAGGAGCATGTCGGTAAGATTTTTATGTCCGTAGTACTGAGCGTAGTACATTGGCGTGTGACCTGCGCTGTCTTTCTTGCTGATTCGGGCTTTTTGATCGACTATCGCTTGCAGACAATGCGTGTTGCCATAGATTGCAGCCTGATGCGCAGGAGTCTGACCTTCGGTGTTGCTGGTATTTACATCGGGGTGATGCTCCATGAGAGCATCGAAATTAACATTTCCGGCTGTGTTCATGGCATACATCAGCGGTGTGTTGCCTATGTTGTCTCTGGCGTTAATATCAGCTCCGCCATCAATTAAAGCGTCGATGATGTTTTTGTCACGGGCACGCATCGACGCATGCAGCGCTGTTTTTCCCTCTTCGTTTCGTTGATTGACGTCCGCGCCATGTGCAAGAAGCAGCCGGACTACTTCTGCGTTGCCCCACGCGGCAGAGAAGAGCGGGATAGCAGGATTTTCGACGCAGAATCCACCCTCTGGGCATTCAGGCTTTCCGGCGTCTGCGCCATGTTCGAGCAGAATCGCTACCATGTTTGCTCTGCCCCAGGCACAGGCCATAGCGAGGACATTATGGCCACCACTATTCATCATATCTGGATTTGCTCCCTGTTGCAGCAGGTAGTCCATGATTTCAGGCCTGTTTGACTGTACGCAATAGTGCAGGGCAGTGTTCCGTTCTTCAGGAGTCTGGAAGTTGATGTCAGCGCCGTGCTCGACGAGCATCTTCGCTAAGTCAAGATTCCCGCTGCGAATGGAGAGCATCAGCGGAGTCTGCTCAATCGATTCATCCATTTCGTTGATATTGCAGCCTGCTTCGAGGAAAAAACCGGCAGCTTCGATCTGTCCGCCCTGGCAAGCCCACAGCAACGGTGTGCTGTTGTCGTTGTCTTTTTCGGTTGGACTCAAACCTTCATCGACCAGAAAGCGAATCGTCTCCATGTTTCCGCTGAAAGCTGCCGGGAAGATGATGCTCGAATTGGCGTTGCTGCGGATGTTGATGTCGAGTCCTTTGTCGAGGAAGAATTGCACAATATCGAGATTGCCGTTCTGCGCAGCGAAGAAGAGAATTCCTTCGCCGCGGTTGTTGACTGTGGACAGGTCTGCGCCTTGGTTCACAACGAGCCGTATCATATCCAGGTCGCCGGATTGAACTACATTGTGCAGAAGCGTGTTTCCAAGGGCGTCCGTGCGCTCGATATCGACGCCTTTATCGAAGAAGAATCGTGCTGTATCGAGGCTTCTACGCGCCAGAGCCCATTGCAATGGAATCCAGTTATTGCGCGTATCGGGAACATCGTACTTCGCACCGTTTTCGAGGAGAATTTGAGCCATCTCAACGGAGTTATTGTAAGCGGCCCAGTGTATGGCCGTAAATCCATTTGCGGTATCCGTGGCGTCGATGTTAAGCCCGAGAGTAAGGACGTATCGCAGCGCTTCAGGTTGTTCGAATGCTGCGGCAAGATGGATAAGTGTAGAGCCGCGGTCGTTGGTTTGATGGATGTCAGCTCCGTGATCGATCAGGTAGCGTATCATCTCGACATTTCCGCCACTTACAGCACTTTGCAGGACGGTTCCACGATGGAAATCCCGGTGTTCGATTGATAAACCCTGTTTCTGAAGGTGCTCAACCATCGGGATACTACCGCCCTCCGCAGCCGCTTCAATGAGCGATCGTCCAAGCTGATTGACCGAATGCAGATCGAGTCCCTTCGCGATGAGTGCGTCGAACGTTTCGATTTGACCGGCTCTTGTTGCGTTGAACAGCAGGTTTTCGCCGATTTCATTACTGAAATTCAGCGAGTCCGGATGGCTCTTCAGGCAAGCTTCGATATAGTTCTGGTTCCCCTCTTCCACAGCCTGCTGCAGGGACAGCGCGAACAGTCCCAGAGTCAGGGTGGCAAACAGTACGATAAGCAAGTACCTCTTTTGCATCTCTCCTCCTTGTTGCGGAGTATATATGCAAGACAGATACCACTCGAAAATGTGCCTAAAACCGTGTATTTGCCGTGTTTTCCGTGCACGGATGGACAGGGTATGAACGAAAGCGAACGTTGCTCAATGCGGTACGGAATGGAAGGAATCAGGATAAAAAAACCGCCTCCCCGTATGGAGAGGCGGCTAAAGCTTGATTGGTTGTTACTTGAGGAGCATGATCTTACGTGTGATCGATTCTTTGCCGGAAGCGACTCTGAAGAAGTAAATTCCACTGGCAACGCCTTTGCCGGAGTTATCCATGCCATTCCAGTAGAACTCATGCGATCCGTCGTCAAGTGCATCTTCCACCAGTTCCGAAACAAGCTGACCGCGTTGGTTGTAGATCGTAACCTTAACCATGGCTGGCTGATTCAGATTGAACCGGATGTATGTACCAGGATTGAACGGGTTCGGATATGCGGTCGTTCCTTCGGCACGGAGAACATCAACGTCCGGTGGTGGTGGAGGTGGAGGTGGCGGCGGCTTCAGATCGACAAAACCGCTTTCGCATCCCGAGGTCTGCTCCGTATTGTTCGCCAGATGCGCTTCAGTAATCCATTCGTAGTCAGTCGACTGGGTACTGCGCTGTTCGAACAGGAGGATATCTCCATCGGGAGTCCGGCCGTAAAAATCGGAAAGACCATTATCGTTAACATCGTACAGTTCGGTAACTGCGGCAACGTATTGCACGCCGTTATAGTTCACGGTAACGGCAAACACCGAAAGAGTGAACATAACCATTGCAGCTACCATCAGGAGCGTTCGTTTCATGGCTCTCTCCTTATTACAACCTGGGACATTTCAGGCTATTTAGACCCTTCTGATGATAAGATAGATATGGAACCTTTTTTTGTCACGCTTTTTTTTATTCTTTTTTCTTTTTTGCGTAGAAACACCCTATCTCTCCATCCACCTTAAGGTTAGGCTGTAAGAAAATTATGTCAATATCTTTCTTTTGACGTTGACCGCTTTTTTTATTATCGTCTAAAATGACATATGTATAAACCGAAAGGAGGAGTCATGCTCAAAGATGAATACCTGAAAGCGCTCAGGGATGGCATGAAAGGCGAGCTGGAAAGTATAATGCTTTATGAAGCTGCTTTGGCGAATACCCAGGATTCCGCAGTCCAGGATTTCTTCAAGCAACGTATTACGGAAGAGGAGAGACACTATAACTATCTTCTTACGTATTACAACGACATCTCAAACGATAAACAGCTATGCAAGCTTGATTTGCAGGGTGGGATGAGCAGCCCTATCATGACCGATGAGATCATCGAACGTGTTGCGCAGAATCAAACGCTTTTCGCAGCGATTTCCACAGGAGTGCTTCTCGAGAAAACAGCGTTCGACTACTACAAAAAGTGCGCGAAAGAAGTCGATACTCCAGAACTCAAATCGCTGTTCGTAGTTCTGGCCGATTGGGAGATGCAACATTATGACGACCTTATCACCATTGAAGCGGATGCTGAAAAGGATTATTGGAATCGGAACCGGTTCGAGCCTTTCTGAATCACACATTCGCACAGAATTTCGTCATCGCGCCGGCTATGGTCGGCGCGAAGGCGGAGATATGATATTGATATAACGAGTACCGCGATTATATCAGAAAAACAAGCCAAATTACAATTATGCGTATGCCGTAAGTTATTGATAAACAGACAGATGCTTCGACCATGCGGGATTGGCACGCGTATTGTTATATAGGAAGTCGAATGCGGAAAAAGTTACGACGGAAAGGAGGTATTCATGAAACGCATAACATTGTTGCTTGTCTTGCTGCTGACTATCTGGGGGTTGATAGCGCAGTCGGAAGAAACTGATCAGGAATTGCAGGAAACGATGGTGGAACTTCAGGCGGAGATCGATGACGTTCGCGCCGAGATGAAAGATATATCGGGGGATTCCGATGTTCGCGTCCGGGTAGAGACACGGGTTTCGAGCTCGAAGGCGTACATGGGCATCTATTCGGCAGACCTCAGCCTGACCAGAGCCAGGGAACTGGGGTACAAGGGCGATTACGGTATCGTGATCAACCGCATTTCCTACAACACGCCTGCTGATAAATACAATCTCAAAGCCGACGATATTCTGATGAAGATTGACGACAACGAGATAACCAATTACAAGGTATTCCTCAAAACACTGGAAGATTACTCGCCTGGTGACGAGGTCAAACTGACAATCTTCCGCGATGGCGAAGAAAAAGTCATCGATTTCACCTTTGGCCGCAAGGGAAATTCATTCGAAGAAGAATACTTCACGCTGAAGGACTACAATGATGACTCCGCGTCAACAGGCCACGGTGGCTTCGGCTGGACACCTGAGCTTTATCAGCCCGATATGGATGACCTCAATCACATCATGAATCAGTTCGGGTTCAGTGATATGGACGACAGCGGCTTGCTCATGCAGGGATTCCACGGTAATTTCCATGTAGGCGGAAAATTCTACCTTGGCGGTTCTTACTTCTGGTATCCGGAGCTCAGTCGCTCGAAAAATCATGTAACCGAAGATGGTGTAATGACCACTCGAAGGCTTCGCTACTGGACGAACTATTGGGGAGTCAGCCTCGATCGTCGCTTCCGCCTGGCGAGTTGGCTTACTACTTCCGTAGGTTTTACCGTAGGTAAGAGTACCAGCATGGTCAAGATTACCCAGACCGCAGCGGATGCAGGAAATGTTAATTGGGAAAACATCGCCGATGGCATGGATATGAGCGGAAACAACCATCTCGAACTGAAAAAGGAATACATGATCTTCCATCCGCGTGTCGCGACCTATATAAAGATCCTCAGCTGGCTCAGACTTCGCGCTGAAGCGGGTTACATGCTTGGCTACTCCTGGCATTCGGGCTGGCAAGCGAAGATGATGGATAAAAGTTTTGATATGGAAGGTTCACCGAACACTTCCTATAATGGTCTGACCTTCAGTATCGGACCATGGCTTGGTTTTTAATCCTCCCACTCTCTTCTCAGGACGGGTGTTTCGACCTGGAGCACCCGTCATCCCCTTTTTGAGAGCAATAAAATCTTGACGTAATAGAACCAGACGCAATCGTGCGTGAGAAACATAACGGTATATTATACGTGATAAACAACGGGTTGGCACTATGTTCGGGGCGTTCGGAAAGAAAGTAATTACAAGCGTTGTTACCTTTACATCGATGCTTTTCTCATCGTATAAGGGCAACTTCGCAGAGTTTGACGGAGTTGCGTTGCAACAGGACAAGACTGGCATCGAGATCTCTGCAAACCTCGAAAACGCCTTCGAAAACGATTTTGAAGAGTTCTTCCGCTGCGGAAAACCCATCACGGTGTGGTTTCTTATTCAGGTACGTTATAATCGCTATAATGTTGCCGAGATGTATTATGCGCACCGGGTCAAATACGATCCGCTCCTGCATTTCTACACTGTATTCATCCAGGAAAATGATCAGCTGATTACACTCGATTCGCACGAGCAGGTGTTGGAGGCAATACGTGGCTTTCACTGCAAATGGGAAGTGCCTCCGCAGTATAATCCCGGAGACGAATTCGAGGTAGTGGTCAGCGGCTATCTGACCAAGCTTCGCCTGGAATCCACGGACGAGGAATTCGACCTGATGAATCTCTGGCATCATAAACGCCCGATAGCTCGGGGAAAATTCGTGTGGGGTTATCCGGATGAAAATTAGGCTTGGATTGCGTTTTTCGGTTTTCGTGGTATTCATCGCTCTCTACCTGCTCGGTCTGCTGGTATTCAACGGCTTCTTCAAGTCGAATCAGGAGAAAATGAACGACATCTTCCACCAGATGTCTTCAAGGAATCTCTTTCCTAACATGGTCTTCGAGACAGCCTCCGACAGCACGGCTGCCAAGCAGTATTTTACGCATCTGAACGACTCTATCGCCGGAATTCGCGCTGTGCAGGTCGATATGCGGCGCAATTTTTCGCTGGTGCTGCTGGTCATCGCGGTAGTATCAATCACCATCTTCATCTTCGTGTTCATGTATCTGACGCGACCTCTGCAACAGATGCGGCGTGCCACGGAGAAGATCCGCGAAGGCGACTATAATGTCCGGCTTCCCGAGTCCGGCACCGAGGAGATGCGACGGCTAAAACAGTCATTCAACGACATGAGCCGACAGCTCGAAACCACCCAGCGCAAGCTTTTGCAAGCGGAAAAAGAGATGATCTGGAAAGAGATGTCGCGCATCCTGGCGCATGAGATCAAGAATCCCCTTACTCCAATCCAGCTCGCGGTGCAGCGCATGGAGGAGAAGTACGAGCTTGATCGCGACCGTTTCTATGAGATATTTCCCGAATCCTCATCCGTCATCACCCAGGAGGTCAATAACCTGCGCAAGCTTGTGCAGGAATTCTCTACTTTCGCCAAGGCCTCGACACCGCAGCCCGAAGTATTCGATCCCTCAACGGTGATCAATGAAATCCTTCGTTCCTATCAGCACAGTTATACGATCAAAACCGACCTGGTTCGGGTTCATCAAATACGGTTTGATAAAACCCACTTCTACCAGATTTTTACAAACGTTTTGCAAAATGCCATCGACGCCTCACCTCAGGAAGGTGTGATCGACATCAACCTTTTCTCCAGCCGCAGCTATCTGGTGCTGGAGATTATCGATCATGGCAAGGGCATCAAGCAGGAGGATATCTCACGCATCTTCGATCCCTATTTTACACGCAAGCAGCGTGGAACCGGACTTGGTCTGGCGCTGGTCAAGCGTCTCACAGAGGTCAATCATGGCGTGATACGTGCCAAGTCGACACCCGGCGAAGAGACGCGATTTGAATTGATAATGGAGGAATATCATGAACATTCTGATCATCGATGATGAACCTAACATTCGGAACACTCTTTGCAGCATTATGCACGACGAAGGTTACACCTGTGAGATTGCTGAAAATGGCATCGAAGGCCTCCGGAAGCTGGAGAATTTCGATCCGGACGTGATCCTGCTGGATGTACAGATGGATGGGTTGAATGGTCTGGAGACGCTCGAGAAAGTCCTCCATTTTGACAAATCGATCGAAGTGATCATGATATCTGGCCACAGCGGTATCAGCGAGGCGGTACGCGCCATCAAACTCGGGGCATTCGATTTCCTCGAGAAACCGCTCAGCCTTCCCAAGGTCAAGCTGGCCGTAAAGAAAGCTCTCGAGTTCGGCTCCATCAACCGCGAATACCGCAGATTTAAATCCAGCTTGGAAGAAGGCTATCGGTTGGTGGGTGAGAGTGATGGTATGCTGAAGCTGAAAGAGATCATCCGCAAGGTCTCCGGCAGCAATTCCAAGGTGCTCATCCAGGGTGAGAGCGGTACGGGCAAGGAGTTGGTCGCTTACGCGATCCACAGCCAGAGTCGGCGTGCCGACAAGCCTTTCATCAAGTTCAATTCCGCAGCGATCCCCACGGAGTTGGTGGAAAGTGAGCTCTTCGGCTACGAAAAGGGTGCGTTTACCGGTGCGATCAAGACAAAACGCGGCAAGCTCGAAGAAGCTGATGGCGGAACCATCTTTCTGGACGAGATCGGCGATATGTCACTCTCGGCGCAGGCGAAGATTCTTCGTGTGATGCAGGAAGGCGAGTTTGAGCGGGTTGGTAGCACCAACACCCGCAAGATCGACGCACGTATCATCGCAGCGACGCACAAGGACCTCAGCCAGATGGTGAAAGAAGGATTGTTTCGCGAGGACCTTTTTTACCGGCTCAACGTTGTACCGGTCTTTTGTCCACCCTTGCGTGAACGGGCTAGCGATATCCCGATACTCATCAAGCATTTCTCGCACTTTTTCGCACAGGAACTGAATGTTCAAGAAAAAGATTTTGATCTCTCGACCATCAACGAGCTCAAAACATGGCGTTTTCCGGGTAATGTTCGCGAGTTGCGTAACCTTATCGAGCGCATCTACATCCTGGTCGAGGAGCAGCATATTCTTCCGAGTATCCTTCCCGTGGAAGGCTCCGAGAAGGCAGAATGCGATTCCAGCTTCTGGCAGGATACACAGCCGTTCAACGATAAGAAGAAGGAATTCGAGACGCGATATCTTGCAACGCAACTCCAGAAATTCGATAATCACATTTCAAATACAGCCAAAGCCCTCTCGCTACATCAGAGTAATCTGTCCCGAAAATTGAAAGAACTTGATATTTTTCAGGACGGTGAGTAATCTGGCCTCGATTCACTGATTTTCAGCGTGACATATTGTGAATCCACAGCTGTCGAAAGAACTTATAGTTGGTGGAGCATCATAGTAATAGAAGCAATCAATCAATGATACATTGGAGGATAAGCGATGAAAGGTAAATGGTTTTTACTGGGATGTCTGACTTCGGTCGGAGTCCTGGTCCTCATGTTTTTTCTGCTTGTGATTGGGATATCATCCGTCATGCCGGATGCAAGCCCCAAAAAAGTGACATCAAATTCATGGCTATGGCTGCCATTAGCAGGTAATATTCAGGAATATTTTGAATACGACGACACCTTTATGCCGAACATGGATGTCACCTCGTGCCATGATATCGTTGCTGCGATTCAGCAGGCCGAGACCGATGATCATATAAAGGGAATCCTGCTCGAACCATACGGTATGAGCACCAGTATGGTTATTCGCGATCGAATCGGTAATGCGCTTAAACAGTTCCAGGCAAGCGGCAAGCCGGTCTATGCCTATCTGGAGAATGCTTCGGACGGTAACTACTATCTGGCATCCTATGCGGATAAAATCTTTATGCCGCCGTCAAATTCCTCCGCGCTTACTCTTACGGGTGTTGGTGGAAGCTATATCTTTTACAAGACGATGCTTTCCAAGATCGGTATCCACTTCGAGGTGTTCCAGGCGGGTGACTACAAGGGCGCGGGTGAGACCTATTCTCGCGATTCAATGTCGCCTTACATGCGTAAGAACCTCGAAGGCATCATCGACGGTATCTACGAATACAAGCTCCAGGCGGTTTCCGAGCGTCGGGAAGGGCTCGATTACGACAGCCTGAAGCAGCTCTATGAAGGACGGGAAAATTTCTTCATCACACCGGATAAAGCGCTTGAGTATAAGCTCATTGACGAGCTCAAGTATCGTGATGACCTTCTGACCGATCTCGATATCGACCGTGATCATCTGGTCAAATTCTCGCGCTACAATATCAAGCCCAGTATGCCCAGCCTGAAAAATGTTGCAGTTGTTTATGCAGAGGGTATGATAACGAACTCAACCGATCACTTCGGCCAAACGGTTTTAAGTAACAAGAAGATCGATAAAGCATTCGACGCGATCCAGGATGACCCGACTATAAAAGCGGTGGTGCTTCGCATAAACAGCCCCGGCGGAAGCGCGCTTGAATCGGATAAAATCTGGAACCGCATCCTCGATCTGAAGAAAGACGGCCTACCTGTCGTGGTATCGATGGGGGGCGTTGCGGCATCGGGTGGATACTACATCGCCTGCCCGGCGGACTACGTATTTGCGGAACCGGCGACGATCACCGGATCGATCGGCGTAATCGCCATAATCCCCGTTCTGAAGGATACCGGCGATATGATCGGTGTAAAAACTGATGGTGTCCGTCGCGGAAAATTCGCCGAGCCGTTCAATCCCTGGAAAGATATGACGCCGGAGTTCAAGGGTTCGATGCGCGATCATATCCAGATCGTATATACCGAATTCAAACAGCGTGTTTCCGAGGGTCGCAAGATTGATATGGACCAGGTGCAGGAGATTGCCCAAGGCAAGGTTTACACTAGCGCAATGGCGAAGGATATTGGCTTGATCGACGAAGTCGGTACGTTGCATGACGCGATTGTCAAGGCTTCCATATTGGCCGAAACGGATGGCTTTGGAACCGTCTATTATCCTGAGAAACGATCGCTCTTCGAAGAGCTCCTGAAGGATAAGTTTAACATACCGCTTTCCCGCATGGATCTGGCCCGGATGATTCTTCCTGAAGATGCTCGCGATGAGGCGGAACTGCTTCTCCATGTGATTGAGGATGATCCGGTACAAGCTCTTATGCCTTGTGAAGTTCGTAACTGAATTTATTTCAGGTAGTTTCGGGTATTTCCCGGGCGGTCGGATCAGAAAAAGTCCTTGACCGAAAATCGGTATTAAAAAAGATCATAATCTATGAATTGCCGCAGGTCAATTGGCTTGCGGCAGTTCTCAGCTTGAGGTTTATGACACGATAGATGGAGGATTACAATGTTACGAAAGAAGAATCTGATCGTACTGACAACACTGCTGCTGTTTGCATTCGGCGCACTGTTTGCCGGTTCAAGAGATTTACGCAGCGCCAAGCTGTATAGCTCGCAGGGAAAGGACGACAAGGCCCTCGAGTACTACCAGAAATATCTGGGAGAAGTCAAGGATACCGAAGACGAAGATTACATCGAAGCGCTTTACGCTGTTGGTGAGACGTACTTCTACGAGAAGGTCCCTTCACCGGACGGAACGAAGGTCGATCTCTACGAAAAGGCTTACGAATATTATTCCACATGTATTGCAGCGATTGAGAAGGTCCAGGATAAGGTCAACATCGAGAAAGAAAATATCGATCTGAAATTTGAAGACGAAAATGGAAAAGTACGCAAGATGACCTTTGCCGACGTGAAGAAAGTCAGCGAATCAAAGCTCTACGCTTGCGTCGTCAAGATATACAACGTTGCGCTGGGTCATTTCACGAAAGATGAGATGGATCAGACCAAAGCCGCGATCGATCGCCTTCTTGCAATCGATCCCGAATATGCGAACGCATACCTGCTTCTCGGCAACGTCGAGATCAAGCAGAAAAACATGGAGAAAGCAGCCGAATACATGCTGACCGCTGCACAGAAGGCTCCGGAACATCTCGATTGGAAAGAAACAGCCGCATCGATCCTGTTCAGTCTTCAGAAATACCAGGAAGCAGCCAATATTTACCAGGAACTTGCAGAAGCTCAGCCAGATTCAGTGGCCAACTACATGAACATGGCGATCTGCTATGTCAGCCTGAAAGACCACGAGAAAGCCTACACGAACTTCAAGAAGGTGCTGGAAATCGATCCCGCCAACATCGAAGCTCTTCCATATGCATACAACTACTCGCTGGACTTCAACGAGCCGGACAACAGCGTCAAGTTCCTTGAAAAGATGGTTGAAATCGATCCCGAGAACGTTGATTATCTGATGTCATTGAGCTATAAGTATTACAACGTCAAGCAGTATGAAAAGGTCATCGAAGCCGCGAACAAGTGGCATGAACTCCAGCCGACCAAGAAAGAACCGGTTCAGCTCATGTACCGCGCTGCTACGGAACTTGGTAACAAGGAACTGACTAAGAAATACGAAGACATGCTCAAAAAGATGAATTAAGCAGGCCTTCAAAGATATACGAAAAGCGGCACTCATGCCGCTTTTCTTCGTTATGGGAACGGATTCCGCTTGACATAAAAGCGGTTCTGAAATTCGCTTACCCATTAAAATACCAATAGGTTGCGAAAGTGGCGGAATTGGCAGACGCGCTGGACTTAGAATCCAGTGGGAGAGATCTCGTAGGGGTTCAAATCCCCTCTTTCGCACCAGAATTTAAATTATACAAAATCAGGAGATAAAATTGGAAAGAGAAATCAAAGCAATCACATCCTGCGAATATGAGCTGACCGTAACGGTTCCGGCTGAAGAAGCGATGCAGGATTACCGGAAAATGCTTGGGCAGTTCCGCAAGTATGCGGTTGTTCCGGGTTTCCGTAAGGGCAAAGCGCCGATGGCCATGGTCGAGAACCTTTACGGCGATCGCGCAAAAGACGAATTCATTAACGAGAAGCTGAAAGATTATTATATCGAAGCGCTTGAGAAAGAAGATATTCATCCCGTCACCGAAGCCGAACCCACCAAGTGGGAATGGGAACGCGATAAGCCGTTCGTGGCTACGTATCGTTATGAGATCAAGCCTGAACTCGGCGACATGACGTACCAGAATTTGGAAATCGAATTCGATCCGCGGGAAGTGACCGACGAGATGGTTGACGAGACAATCGAAAAGACCCGTCGCGAAGTTGGAAACGTTGAGCCGGTGGATGAACCGGTTGGCGAAAATTCGTTCGTCGATATCGAACTTTATATCAATTCCAGCATCCAGGGCGAAGAAGAAGGCGAACTTGAAGGCCAGGATGTCAAGCCGGTTGAGCGTGAAATCGAAGTGGGCAAGAACCCCTTCTCCAAATCGCTCAACGAACAGCTTATCGGCATGAAGCCCGGTGATCAGGGTGAAGCCGAACTCTTCGACAAACGCGAAGATGAGAAGGACGAAGTCCGCGCGCACTATTCCAACAATAAATTCCGCTTCGTCGTGAAGCAGGTGAAGCAGCTTGTGCTGCCTGAGCTGAACGACGACTTCGCGAAAGACGCCGATTTCGAATCGATGGACGCAATGCGAGAGAGCATCCGCAAGGAACTCCAGACCCAAGCCGATCGCGAGAATCGCCAGGTTGAGGAAGAAGCGATCATCACCGCGCTGATCAAAGCGAACGAATTTGACGTTCCGAAGCGTTTTGTGGAAAACTATGCCTATCAGATGTCTGAATCGATGGCAAAACAATACAACATGCCGGTTGAGCAGATCGCTCCCGCATACATCCCGGTTGCCGAGCGCAGTGTTCGCGAGTATTATATCGTTGATAAGCTGAAACAGATGCTTGATATAGACGTTACTGATGATGATAAATCAGCAATGATCGATGAGCTGGCTGAAAGCATGAACCTGAAGCCGGAAGAATACCGCGAGCGGTATCAGAAGCAGATCGACTCGGATGATTTCCGGGATGCGATCGTTCGCAAGAAAATCATGCAGACAGTGAAAGACAGCTCGAAGATCGTGCCGGTTCCGAAAAGGGAAGAGAACGCGGAAGCTACCGAAGAAACCAAGGAGTAACCATGCCGTTAGTACCGATAGTCGTAGAACAGAGCGGTCGTAACGAACGGGCGTATGATATCTATTCACGCCTGCTCAAGGACCGTATCATCTTTCTCGGTTCGCCCATTGACGACATCGTGGCCAATACGATTATTGCGCAGTTGATTCACCTTGAAGGCGAGAATCCCGAGAAGGATATCTACATGTACATCAATAGTCCCGGCGGTATCATCACCTCTGGTATGGCGATCTATGACACCATGCAGTTCATTCGTCCGGCCGTGAGCACCATCGCACTCGGTCAGGCAGCCAGCATGGCGGCATTTCTGCTAGCGGCAGGCGAAAAGGGCAAACGCTACGCGCTGCCCAATAGCCGTGTCATGATCCACCAGCCCCTCGGTGGTGCGCAGGGTCAGGCAAGCGATATCGAGATTCAGACGAAAGAAATTCTCTATACAAAAAAGCGGATGAACGAACTGCTCGCTTTCCATACCGGGCAACCGCTTGAAAAGATCGAAAAGGACACCGACAGAAACTTCTTCATGCGCGCAAATGAAGCTAAAGAATACGGCTTGATTGACGATGTAAAAGAGAAGAGACCAGATAAGAAATAGGTGTTCCTTTTAGAGAGGTTTTATTGTGGATAAATACAACATTCTCCACTGTTCCTTTTGCGGACGAGCAGAGACGGAGGTACGGCACATGATCAAAGGCGTCGCAGGCAATATCTGCGACGAATGCGTCACCATGTGTCACACCATCATCGAAGCAGACCACAAAGAACAGGAGCTGGATGACTTTGACCTGCCGACTCCGCGAAAAATCAAGGAGTACCTCGATCAGTATGTGATCGGGCAGAACAAAGCTAAGCAGGTAATATCCGTAGCGGTATACAACCACTACAAACGTATATTCAAGCAGAAGACCAACGACGATGTCGAGATCGAGAAGAGCAACATCCTCATGGTCGGTCCGACAGGCTCGGGCAAGACGCTCATCGCTCAGACGCTGGCGCGTTTCCTCAAGGTCCCGTTTGCCATAGCCGATGCGACGACTCTCACCGAAGCCGGCTATGTTGGCGAAGACGTCGAGAATATCCTCGTGCGGCTTCTCCAAAACGCCAATTACGATGTCGAGAAGGCTAAAACCGGTATCGTTTATGTGGACGAGATCGATAAAATCGCACGCAAGTCTGAAACGCCGTCCATCACGCGCGACGTCTCCGGAGAAGGTGTGCAGCAAGCCCTTCTGAAGATTCTCGAAGGCGCGAAAGTGAACGTCCCACCCAAAGGTGGACGCAAGCATCCGCATCAGGATTTCATCGAGATCGATACCACGAAGATTCTCTTCATCGTGGGCGGTGCTTTCTGCGGACTGGAAAAGATCGTTCAGGATCGCATCAACCAGAAGACCGTCGGTTTCGACGCCGATATCGTTACTTATCAGGACGCTTCCACCGAGATCTTGCCGCAGGTCAATTCAACCGACCTGCTCAAGTATGGCATAATCCCGGAACTTGTTGGACGTCTTCCTGTCGTAACGAATCTTCAGGAGTTGAGCGAAGAGATGCTGGTGGAAATCCTCACCAAGCCGAAAAACGCCATCATCAAGCAGTATCAGAAGCTGTTCGAGATGGAAGGCGTGAATCTGGATTTCTCGGCTGACGCGCTCAATGAGATTGCCGCGGTTGCGCTCAAACAGCGTACCGGAGCTCGCGGACTACGGGCCATCATGGAAAGCGTCATGCTTGATATCATGTACGACATCCCCGAGATGGCTTCGGTCAAAGAGTGCATGATCTCCAAGGATGTGATCACCGACGGTAAAGAACCGATCTACGTCTTCGAAAACGAAGAGGAAAAGGGCCAGAGCGCCTAATTCCCACTACGATAATCAACGCCCCGATGCAAATGCCTCGGGGCTTTTTTTATCCTTCCACCTGGGTGCGCAGACGTCCTCGTCTGCATAACCATCCTCTTGGAAGCACATGGAATTGACACAAGAGGTTATCCTGGAAGTTGTAGCCATTCTCGTCTCGAAATGTCTTTACAGAATGTTTCGGGAATAATATTTCCCAACAGAGTTTTCGCAGTTATTTTCAGTACAGAGTGTCTTAGAGTATAAAGCAAAATAGACTGGAGCACACATGAAAAAAATCCTGATAGCAATCGTGATTCTTGCAGTAATTGCAGCAGCAGTGCTATATTTCGTCCGCAAGGAATCGCCGGAAACCGAGTCCCAAACAACCTACGGGGAAGTAACGCGCGGTGATATCGAGAATCTGGTAAGTAGTACGGGAACGCTCGAAACGACCGGGACCGTTGAAGTCGGCACGCAGATATCCGGAACCGTTTCCAAAGTTCTGGTTGATTACAACGATATCGTAAAGGTCGATCAGGTTCTGGCAATAATGGATACTACTCAGCTCCACCTAACGATGGAGTCGTCAAGAGCGGAGTTAAAGGCGTCCGAAGCTAAAATGCTAAAAGCCAAGCTCGAATACGAGAGCAACAAGAAATTATTCGAGGAAGAATTAATCTCAGAATTCGACCTGGAGGATTCGCGAATCAGCTATATTTCTGCCGATGCCTCATATTCATCCATAAAGACAAAATACATGCAGAACCGCAACAACCTGGACCTTTACTCGGTCATCCGCTCGCCAATCAACGGCATTGTGATCGACCGTGACATCGAAGAAGGTCAGACAGTTGCAGCAAGCTATTCGACGCCAACACTTTTCACCATTGCAAAAGACCTCACCGAGATGGAAATCTTTGCATACGTCGATGAAAGCGATATCGGTCAGATCAAGAAAGGCCAGGAAGTAACGTTCAGCGTGGATGCCTTCCCGGACAGTGTGTATTCGGGTTCTGTAAAACAGGTGCGACTTCTACCCGAAACGGTCTCCAATGTGGTAAACTACATCGTCGTGATTTCAGCAACAAATCCCGACTTGATCCTTATGCCAGGCATGACAGCGACAGTCGATTTTATCATCGATCAGAAGAAAGATGTCCTGCGTGTACCCAATACAGCGCTCAGCTTCCAGCCTTCGATGGATGTAATCCGTCAGGTAATGCAACGTAAATTCAGTCAGCGTCAGAAAGATGGTAATGCACCGCAATCAGGCCAGAGACCGCAGGGCGCATCTTCAGCACGATCAGGCAAAAACTTTCAGGATCGCCCGACGCTGTGGTTTGTCAATGAGAATGGTGAACTTGACATGATGTTTGTGAAGACGGGATCCACGGACGGTGTTTTCACCGAAGTGACCGGCAAGAATCTCAAAGAAGGTATGCAGGTTGTAACCAAGATGGCCTCGTCGAGTTCATCCAGTAGTACCAGTGCAAAGCAGAGCAACAACCTTTTCGGAGGTAGTATGCGTGGTCCTGGGAGACACTGAAAATGAAACCGGTAATCGAAATAAAGAACCTGACCAAGGACTATATGCTTGGATCCCAGAAGGTACATGCGCTCCGCGGAGTTGATCTGAGTATTCACGAAGGCGAATTTGTAGCCATCATGGGAGCGTCCGGTTCGGGGAAATCGACGCTGATGAATATTATCGGCTGTCTTGATGAAATGACCTCCGGTACCTATCTGCTGGACGATACCGATGTGAGTTCTCTGAAGCCGGACCAGTACGCCGATATCCGCAACCAGAAGATCGGATTCGTATTCCAGAGCTTCAATCTGCTCGCACGTACCACCGCGTTGGAGAATGTGGAGCTGCCGTTGCTTTATGATCGCTCGCATCGTATCGAGAATGCAAAAAAGAAAGCACTTGAGTGCCTCGACATGGTTGGACTCACCGAACGGGCGCATCACGAACCAAACCAGCTTTCCGGCGGACAGCAACAGCGTGTCGCGATCGCGCGATCGCTGGTCAACGAACCGGCGATTCTGCTAGCTGACGAACCGACGGGTAACCTCGACTCCCGAACATCCGTCGATGTAATGAAACTCTTTCAAGAGCTGAACAACCAAGGGATTACCATCGTTCTGGTGACCCACGAGCCGGATATATCACTCTATGCCAAGCGTAAGGTAGTACTTCTAGATGGTCGCATCGTCAAAGATGAAGTAGTTACGAAGCGCTTGAATGCTAACGAAGAATTGAAGCGACTCAAGGAGGTGGACGATGAAGTGGCTTAACATTCTCAAAGTCTCCCTCTTGAGCATCATGAAGAACAAGATGCGCTCGTTCCTCACCTCGCTGGGCATAATCATCGGCGTGTGTTCGGTGATTGTGATGGTCGGTGTGGGGCGCGGTTCTTCGAAGCAGATCGAGCAAAACATTCAGTCGATGGGAACCAACATGATTATAGTTGGTAACGCCCGTTTCCGCTTCCGTGGTGTATCATCCAGCGACAGGAACGAACTAAGCTTCGACGATGTGGAGTTCCTTCAGGAAAACGGCAAGAATTTTACGGATATCTCCGCCAATGTGCGAACCTCGGCACAGGTGGTCGCAAACGGTAATAATATCAATACTTCGATCGAAGGTGTCGAGCCGCCATATCTCAACATTCGAAAATGGGAAATCGAAACCGGCACGATGTTCACTGATCGCGATGTTACCAGCAAGAAGAAGGTCTGCCTTCTTGGTCAGACGGTCATCGAGGAGCTTTACGGCGATAGCGGAATCGATCCGGTTGGATCGCGCATCCGTATCAGAAACACGCCGTTCAAGGTGATCGGTACGCTCAAAGAAAAGGGTGAGAACCAGATGGGGCATGACCAGGACGATCTCATCCTGATGCCGGTCACGACAGCGCTGTATCGCCTCAAAGGTGGAACCAGCCTGGATCAGATTTACATCAGCGCTAATTCGGCGGAAGTTGTGGATCAGGCTATCGCGGAAGTGGAGCAATTGATGCTCAGGGCTCACGAGCAGGCGGATCTCGAGAACGCGGATTTCTGGGTGCGTAGCCAGTCGGAACTCACCGATATGATGACATCCACCGCGGATACAATGACAGCGCTCCTGGCGGCGATTGCCGGCGTATCGCTGATTGTTGGCGGTATCGGTATCATGAACATCATGCTGGTCTCCGTTACCGAGCGTACTCGTGAGATTGGTATCCGGCTTTCGGTAGGTGCGCGCGGCAAGGACGTCATGATGCAGTTCCTCACCGAATCGATTGTGCTGAGCATGATCGGCGGTATCACAGGTATCCTGCTGGCCTTCGGATTGATCTTCATCCTGAACAACTACGCCGGGCTTCCGGCGGTTGCTGAACCGAAGATTATCACAATCTCGTTCCTGTTTGCAGGCTTCGTCGGCGTGTTCTTCGGATGGTATCCGGCGCGTAAGGCGTCGAGATTAAACCCGATCGACGCGCTCAGATACGAGTAAGAAGGTACGAGTTACCAAGTACGAGTAAATGCAACAAGAGAGGCCTTTTCTCATTCAAGGGCTACAGATAGAAACAAATGCGGAACCGGCTCGCTGGTTCCGTTTCTTTTCTCCGCCTGGTTGCGCAGAGCTCCAGCTCTGCATCTCTAATTCCCTACCTCCTCATCAATCATCAATAACCCATAAAATCAACATTCGGAAGATGATATTATAAGAGAAGGGCAGACACAGTGGTCTGCCCCCTGCAGCTTAACCTGGTTACGCGGACGCCAAGTAGGTTTTGAACAATACCTGGAATCTTCAAGCGACTGGGTCCCCTCTCCTTGGAGCGCCAAGCCCTGTGATTTTCAGACGTAGTCTGATAAATCGAATCTTACATTGCTTGGCATCTCTTCTTTTGAAAGCCTCGCTACGTTCGGGACATTCAGAAGACGATTTCGTCGGGTCGCGGATAAAAAAAGGATCAGGCATTCACCTGATCCTTTGTAGTGTAAAAGAATTGATTATACGGACATCAACGATGCCAGCACGCTCGTGTTGACGATGTCTTCCGCGGAACAACCGCGCGAAAGATCGCAGATCGGTGCCGCGAGACCCTGGATAACCGGGCCGATCGCTTCAGCTTTGGCGAAGCGCTGAACGAGCTTGTAGCCAATGTTTCCTGCTTGCAGGTCGGGGAAAATCAGGACGTTGGCGTTACCGGCAACTTTACTGCCGGGAGCTTTCTTCTCGGCGATCTTTGGAACGATCGCGGCGTCGAGCTGGAGCTCGCCATCGTATTCGAAATCGACCTTGCGTTCGTCGAGGATGGACCTGGTTTCGAGAACCTTGTCCACCAGCTCGTGCTGAGCGCTGCCTTTGGTCGCGAAGGAAAGAAGCGCGACTTTCGGATCGTCGCCGATGAGTTTCTTGCGAGTGGTTGCAGTACTCATGGCGATGTCGGCAAGCTGCGCGGCATCCGGATTCGGGACAACGGCACAGTCTGCAAAGAGGTAAATGCGGTCTTCGCCCATGTAGTCTGGAACGACCATGATGAACGAGCTGGAGACGGTCTTGAGTCCGGCCTGGACACCGACTACCTGTAGCGCGGCGCGCAGGACGTCCGCAGTGGTATTCGCAGCGCCGGCAACCATGCAGTGAGCGACACCGAACTTGACCATCAGCGCGCCGGAATAAAGGGCGTCTTTTACGGTCTCGGTGGCAACTTCCATTGTCATACCGCGTTTTTTACGGCGATCGTAGAGGAACTCCGCGAATTCGGCGTTCTTCTCGTAGGTAGCGGGGTCGATGATCTGTGTATCGCCAAGCTCGACGTTGAGCTTCGCGGCTTGCTGTTTAACGGTTTCCGGGTCACCCAGCAGGAGCGGCTTGGCCAGTCCCAGACGCTGGATTTCGGCGCAGGCGATGAGGGTGCGATCGTCGTATGCTTCTGGAAGGACGACGGTGCGAACGTTTTGTTTCGCCTTTTCTCTCAGAGTTTCAACGATGTTCATGATTGATCTCCTTCAACAACGATTTTGGCGATATCGGCAATACGCAGGAAAAGTTTCCTGATGCCGGATAACAGGCTGTATCGATTTTTTCTTATTGGAATATCTTCGGTGTTGACCAGCACGTCGTCGAAGAACCGGTCGATGGCAGCGCCGTATTCGACCAGCAGATCGAGACATGTAGTGTAGTCTTTCTTGGGAAGCAACTCGACGATACGCTTTTCAAGGGCAACATAGCCTTCGTAGAGTGCTTTTTCTGCGGCCTCTTGCAGCAATTCGGGATTGACCGGCTTCAGCTCGCCGGCTTCCTCGATGATGTTGGAAACGCGCTTGAAACCAAGCACCAGCCGGGTGAAGTCGTCACGCGTTTTAAAAGCCTGCAGTGCCTGTGCACGGTGGACGAGGTCCGGGATGTTGCTGTAATCGATGTGCATCACGCTGGCGATTACGTCGTAGTCGATGTTCTTCTGTTGGAGGAGCCAATCGACCCGTTGCTTGAAGAAATCGCGCACGATTTTCTTGTTGTGATCCTTCTCCTCGAGCTTTTCTTCCAGCAGTTGGAAACTGTGATCGATGAGATCGAGGATGCTGAGTTCGAATCCGAACTGGTCGATGATGAGCACAATACCGTTGGCGGCGCGACGGAGCGCGAAGGGGTCGTTCGATCCGGTGGGGATCATATCGACGCCGATAATGCCACATACAGTGTCCAGCTTGTCGCTGATAGCGACGAGTGCGCCGGGAATCGTGGTGGGTAGTCCGTCGTTCTGGCCGCGCGGAAGGTAATGCTCTTCGATAGCGGTCGCCACATCTTGCGGTTCGCCGCACTGGAGGGCGTATTTGCCGCCGATATAGCCCTGGAGCTTGGTGAACTCTTTCTCACCGAGCATGGTGGTCACCAGGTCGGTTTTGCAGAGCAGCGCTGCGCGGTCGGCGTTCGTTGCGGTTTCTGCATCGAGGCTGACTTGCTTGCTTATGAATTCGCACAGGTTGCGGATGCGTCCCGTCTTTTCCAGAAGGGTTCCGAGCTTCGCCTGGAATGTAACATCCTCGAGGCGCGGCACGAAGCTCTCCAGCGGCTGTGCGGTATCTTCGTCGTAGTAAAATTCGGCGTCGTTCAATCTTGGGCGAATAACCTTCTCGTTGCCCAGCTTGATCAGGTCGGAGTAGTTCGGATCACCATTGGAGATGAAGATGAACTTGTTGACCAGCTTGCCGTCTTTGTCCTCTGCCGCAAAGCATTTCTGGTGCTCGGAGAGGGTAGAGGTGATGATCTTTTCGGGCAAACGAAGGAAACGTTCGTCGAATTCAGCGGCAACAGCCGTCGGGGATTCCACCAGGTCGGTGCAGATTTCGATCAGACGTTCATCCATGATAACATGCAGATTGTCGCTCTTCTCGAGGTTGGCGAGCTGTTCGCGAATCATCTGTTCACGGCGTTCCCGCTGCGGGATGACCTTCACGGCTTCGAGCTTTTGAAGGTATTCGGACGGCGATGCAATCTCGATCCGGTTTTCCAGTTTCTGCCAGCGATTACCCCAGGTATAGCGGTCGCTCTTCAGGCCGGTTTCGCGGATGGGGATGATTTCCTCACCAAGAAGCGCCAGTAACCAGCGAACCGGTCTTGCGAAGGTGAATTCGCGGGTATTCCAGCGCATCGATTTTGGGAAGTTGAATTCCCGCAGGATTCCGGTGCAGATTTCCTTAAGGATATCCTTTGCCGGTTGCCCTTTCTTCTCGATGCGAATACCGATGTATCTGCCCTTGTCGGTTTCTTTGATGTAAACGTCGTCCTCTGTAGCGCCGGCACCGCGCAGAAAGCCCTGTCCTGCTTTGGAGAGGTTGCCATCGGCGTCGTAAGCGATGCGTTCGGCTGGTCCGATACGCTCCATGACTTCGTCTTCCTGCATGGTCTGAAGCTGCTCGATCAGGATAGCGAAGCGGCGTGGCGTGCTATAGAGGTGCATTGCTTCGTATGAAAGTTTATGCTGCTTGAGCTGTTCCTTGAACCACGACTCAAGCTTCTTCATTGCCTTGTCGATGAATCCGGCGGGTATTTCCTCCACACCGATTTCGTATAGAAAATCTTGTCTCTGCATGATTCCTCCGATTTACGGATCATTCTTGCGGCAGAAAATAATGATATGCGATTTTGTCTATGTTTTTCCGCTTGTTCGAATGCGAACATCCACCGAACGATAACGCCTGAGGTCATCGCGATTCGAGCAGCTCCTGTTCAAAGCGTATTTCCAACGACTGGCGCGTAACCGTTTGCTATGTAACAAACAGACTTTCTGCTTGCCTTTTCTTAACGATTCCGGCACAATTGTTGCATAAGGGATTTTTACTGAATTTGTGGGAGTTATGCTTGTTTAAAGTACCGAGGTTTCTTCGATTCTGGCTGTCCGAACCGTTATTGAGCTTGATCCTGATGCTGTGCATGATTATCGGCATTACGGTGTTTGTGCTTCTGACGACCCATATTATATACCAGCTTTCCTGGGATGAACACCTGCCGAACTACGAGAATACCTGGCGCGTCCAGATGACCCGTGAGTCGAACAACATCGAGCGTTCGTCAACGATCTCGAACGAGATGTTCAAGGCAATGCTGGGGAGGTTGCCTCAGATCAAGGAATGGTATGTCATTCTTCCGGTATTGATCGAACATAGCTTCATCTATAACGATCGAAATGCCATATTCGACAATATCAATTACTGTTCGAGAAATTTCCCCGAGCTGCTCGACCTCAAGATGGTCTATGGCACGCGAGACAACTGTTTCCCGGATGAAACATCGATAATCATCTCCCATTCCAAGTCGCTGGAAATCTTCGGCGATGTTGATCCAACCGGCGAGAAGCTCCTGGTTTGGGATGATGGGAAGTTGGTGCCACGCGTGACCATTACGGGTGTTTTCGAGGATCAGCCACTAAACCAGCACTTGCAGGGTGAAGCCTACGGCTATATGAATCGATTCGACCTCGATCGGTCATCCTCAGTATGGGAAAACCCAACGACCTTCGGGTACACTACGCAGATCTACGCCGTTCTGGAAGACGGAACAGACCCGCAGATTCTGGTGGATGAGGCGTACCGGCTTTTCGAGGAGAACCACAAGAATATCGAAGACCTTGCTGATGACGAAAAGGTCTCCTTCCGGGTGACGCGTCTGGACGAAATTCATTACGATGACAACACGGATGATATCTTCGACTATGTGCGTTTCGACCGAAAAAAGATGACGAAGTACGGCGTGGTGGCGCTGGCGATCCTCATGGTGCTCGTGGCCAACAGCATGATCCTGCTGACAGTGGGTGTTATGAGTCGAAAAAAAGAGATCGATATTCGCAGGAGCATGGGCGCTGGCAGCGCCGATATTCTGCGTCAGTTCATGATGGAGCATCTCTGGATCTACGTTCTGATGATTGTCCTGGCCGGGTTCCTGATTCATGCCATTTTGCCCTGGCTGCATTTGATTATTCCCGGCTTTACCATCGAAAACATTAACTGGCAAAAAGCGATCGTAGTCTCCCTGCTCGGTCTTCTGGCGGCTGGATCGATCATCGTCGTTTACCCGGCGCTGGTAGCGCGGATGATCCACTTCGGAAGTCGTTCGACGCACTACTGGAAACTTGCCATGCTGGTGCAACTCGTGATCTCGGTGGTTCTGATGATCAGCGCGATATTGCTGTTCCGTCAGGTGAGTTTCCTCACCAATCGCAGTCCTGGATTCGATGCGACCGGAATTACCTCGTACTTGGGGGCCGGTGCTCGTGTACTTTCTCAGGAGGATATCGACAGGATCATGAAGATCCCCGGTGTGGAGGAGTCCACAGCTTCAACGTACCTGAATTTCACGCCGGTGATGTACTACTATCAGGAGCCACTGACCATCCACGGTGATAAATCCCTCGGAAACTACCGGCAATGCGGGTTGGGGATGGTCGAGCCTAACTTTTTTGATGTTTTCAACATCGAGCTGATACAAGGACGGGTTTGGGAAGGCTCCGATTCGACGGGTGTCATCGTGAACCGGAATTTCATGGAACGATACGCCCAACATGGCATCGGCATGGGAACGGATGTGAAAATAGGCGAAGACAACCCCGAAGGCGTGACCTTCGAAGGAACGATCATCGGGGTGGTGGACGACACTTATTGGCGGGGTATGCGATATCAGGCCGCCCCAATCGTATATAAGCGAGGAAGTGATATTAGTGTGTTTTATCACTTCAAGATCGCACCGTCCAGAGAGGCGGAAGCGCAAGAAAAGATCATGGAGATACTTGAAGATAATAAATATACAGGCATCTTTCATCCTGAAATGTACGACACGGATTGGGAAGTGACGCACCAGTACGATCCGGAGCGGAATTTCATGAGATTGACGGTATTCATCGCGGGGTTAGGTATGTTCTTTACGTTCGTAGGGATCTACGGTCTCACAGCCTTCACGCTGCGCCGTCAAATGAAGAATCTGGCGATTCGCAAGGTGCTCGGTGCAACCTCGTTCGATACGCTCTGGATACTGCTGCGAAGTTACCTGATGTTGCTTGGAATCGCGTTTGGGATATCGATCCCGATCGCGGTGTATTTTCTGCGGAAATGGCTACAGGGCTTCAGCAATGGCGTGAGCCTTTCCGCATTCGATTTCGTCGCGGGACTCATCGCCTGTATCGCACTGATCCTGTTCGCGGTGTTATTCCACTGGATAAAGCTGAACCGCACCACCTTGAATGACTATCTTCGAACTGAATAATTGGAGACAATAATGCACAAAATCCCTCGAATGATTCGCACGTGGCTGAGTGAGCCGCTTCTGAGCCCAATCCTGATGATCTGCATGGTGATCGGTATCGCCATGTTCGTACTGCTGACGATCCACGTTACGTACCAACTTTCCTGGGATGAGCATTTCCCCAACTACAAGAACACCTGGCGATTACAGATGCGGTTGCAGAACGAGATCGATATGAGCTCTCCTTCGATGTCCATCGAGGTCTTCAAAGTGATGCTGAATCGCCTGCCGCAGATCAAGAATTTCTATACAGTCGATCAGATCGATTTCAACCTGCTGTTTACCCATGACGACGAGAGTATTCCGCTCAAGAACATCAATTTCGTCTCTCAGAACGTTCCTGAATGGCTCGATCTCAAGATGGTCTATGGCACACGGGAGAATTGCCTGGAAGATAGCAAGTCCATGCTCGTATCCAGATCGCGTGCGCTGGAAATATTCGGTGACACGGACCCCTGCGGAGAGCGGCTGATGCTCAATGTACAAAGTAAACAGATCCATCGCTATACCATCGCGGGTGTCTACGAGGATTTTCCACCCAACCAGCATATCCAGGGCGACTATTTTACATGGGACTACAATAACGCTATCGCGGATTCCTGCACAGTGATGGAAGATCCGAGCGAATTCTATTCGCGCTCGCAGGTCTATGTGGAGCTGGAAGACGGTACCGATCCCAAAATCCTGGTGCAGACCGCCGCGGATATCCTGGCGGAGTATCGAGACGGTATCCCCGATCTGGATGAGAATACGAAGGTCACTTTCGAGGCGATCAGGCTGGACGAGACCCATTATAACGAGACCTACATGAAGCAATACGAGACCTTCGATAAAAAAGAACTGCTCAAGTACGGCATCGTCGCGCTGGCGATCCTGATGGTGCTGGTTACCAACAGCATGATCCTTCTTACCGTGCGCGCTATGAGCCGCAAGAAGGAGATCGATATTCGCCGCAGCATGGGTGCGGCATCGGGAGATATCGTGCGACAATTCATGCTGGAGCATCTCTTTCTCTATATCTTGATGGTACTCGTGGCCGGATTCCTCATCTATCTGCTTCTGCCGTATCTGAATGTATTCATCCCTGGCTACACGCTGGAGAACATTGGCTGGACGAAGGTTCTTGGGGTGATCGCCGTAGGGCTGGTCATCGCCGGCATGATCATCGTTCTCTATCCCTCAATGGTGGCACGCGCGATCCTTTACAAGAAGCGCTCTTCGCAACATTGGAAAGTCGCGATGCTTTTTCAACTGACCATCTCGCTGGTGCTGATCATAACCGCGATGCTGTTGATTCGACAGATTCATCTGCTGGACAACAAGTTTCCGGGCTTCGACGCCAAGAATATTACCAGTTTCCACCATTTGCTCAATACAGGACGCTACCAGGATGAAATCCTGGAGCAGGCGAGTAAGATACCTGGCGTGGAATCGGCATCGCATTCGAATTTCTTCCCCGGAAAGCAAATCCACGAATCGTACCTGACTATACATAGCGAGAAAGGAACAAAGAAAGACCGGATGTGTCCCTTTGGCCTGGTGGGCGGCGAATTTTTCGATATGTTCCACATACCGGTGATCGAGGGCGATACATGGCACGGAAGCGATTCGACAGGCGTGGTGGTCAATGAAGCATTCATGGAACGATATGGGCATTATGGCATCGAACTGGGCACGATGATCGAAATCGGTATGGATGCCCCAAACATGTTCTACTTCAGCGGTCCGCTTATCGGTGTGGTAGGAGATTCCTATTGGGAAGGCCTGCAAAATCCTGTCCGCCCGATGGTTTACAAGAAGATGAACTTCATCGAGTCTTATTTCCACTTCCGGCTTGCACCGGGTGCCGAAGCCGAGGCACGGATGCAGCTATGGGATATCTTCAAGCAGAACGCCAAAGCGAATATATTCTTCGCGAGCATGTTCGATACCGACTGGGAAGTGACGCACCAGTACGACCCCGAACGTAACTTCATGCGCCTGATGGTTTTCGTGGCTACACTCGGTATGCTTTTCACCTTTATCGGGATATTCGGCCTGACTGCCTACACGTTGCGTCAGCAAACCAAGAACATGGCCATTCGCAAGGTCCTTGGCGCGTCTCCATTGGATACGGTGACATACCTGCTGCGCAGCTATGTCGTACTGCTCGGGATTGCTCTCGGGATATCGATTCCTGTGGCACAATACGTCTTGCAGCGGTGGCTGGAAGGCTTTAACAGCCGGGTAAGCCTCACCGTGCTCGATTTCATCGTGGGTTTGCTGGTAAGCTTCATCCTTATCCTGATGGCTGTGCTGTTGCATTGGCTGCGGCTCAATCGCTCCAACCTTATCGAGAACCTGCGCACGGAGTAGCAAGCCTACGGGCAAACTATCTCTTGACCGAAATAGGGCTTTGTTGCTGGATCGAACCGAATGGTAAATGAGCGAGGATAATAGTTGAAGCAAAAAATCATCGGTGACCTGATCAAATCGACAAAGCGGGGTCTGTTCCACATCGTGGGCGCGAGTGTGTTGCACAATATCATTGTATTCTCGATTTCACTCGTGCTGGTGCGGATTCTGTCCAAGACTGAGATGGGCCAGTTTTCCTATGCTCGCAACATCATCAATATGCTCTATATCATCGGTGGCCTGGGGATCGAATCGGGCATCATGCAATTCTGCACCCGTGCGGATGAGACAGGTAAGCGCTCTTCTTACCTGCGTTTCGGCATAAAGATCGAGATATGGTTCGGTCTTGTATTGGGATTCGGTATCCTGATCTTCACTCACTTTGTGAAGTTACCCGTAGAGGGTTCGACGCATCTCTTGCGTATCATGGCGTTCCTGCCGCTGGCGTTCCATCTCTTTCAGGCGGGTTTGCAATATCTGCGCAGCCTCTTCTGGAATCGTGCTTATGCCTATATGAACCTCACCAATTCATCGCTTATGCTCATCTTCGCGATCTCGGGCGCGATCCTCTTTTCCGTTGAAGGTGCATCGTTATTTATTTACTTCTCTTTCATAATCTCGGCGACGATCGCGTTTATTCTTTTCCGTCGCGAAATGAAGCTTCCTGATGGCAAAATCAACCTCACCAAGCCGGAGAAACGTGGCTTTCTGAGCTACTCCGTAACCGCAATGCTGACCAACAGCGTTTCGCAGATTCTCTTTCTCATCGACACTTTCCTGATTGGGCTTATCATCACTACTCCTGAGACGGTCGCGACCTACAAGATTGCGACAGTAATACCTTTCGCGATCAACTTCATACCCAAGTCGATGCTGGTGTTCGTGTTCCCGTATCTCATCAAGAACAAGGATCAGAACCTGCGCAAGATGGTTCACAAGATTCAGCTCTATCTGGGTATGCTCAACATCCTGATCGTAGTTTTCCTGATCACGCTCGCGCCCTGGATCATCAGGTATGTGTTTGGGCCAGAGTATATGGACGCAGTGGTCCCGTTCCGCATTCTCTCTATTGGTTATTTCATCAGCGGAACGTTCCGCGTACCCATCGGCAACACCATCGCCAGCCAGCTCAAAATCAAGTACAACCTGATTGTAGGCATCGTCACCACGATCCTGCATGTCTGTCTGGATATCTGGCTCATCTCGAGCTTTGGAATTGTGGGAGCATCCATCGCAACAGTATCCGCGATCACTTTCTCCGTGATCCTCAGCGCTTACTTCCTTTACAACAAAGTGCTGCCGAAACCTGTCGCGGCTGAATAACCCCCCTTAATTCCCCTTGTCATGGGGGGGAGAATCCTTTCTACAAACACGCCTTCAAGATCAGTGCAAAGCCCATCACCATCAGCATGATATGTAGTGCGACTTGAAAACGATTGCCTTGCAGGCGTCCGTGCAGGATATTACCGATCAGAAATGCCGCAGCAACAACCGGAAGCGCGGTGAGGTACATCATTGCAACCTGTCTTGTCCAGAGTCCCGCCGAATAATGCCCCGCCAGAATGGTCAGCCCCACCGGAAACGTATAACCCTGTATTGTCGCGCGGAAGGTTGCGGCATCCCAGCGTCGCATGGACCCGTAAACCACGATGGGAGGACCGTTGGTGTTGTAGGCTCCGCCCAGTACACCGGCGACAAAGCCGAAGGGGAAAGCCCACATATTGGATTTGAGGTGCAGCTTGTCCGGGTGCAGGAAGCGATTAAGCGCTGTTCCGATCAAGACTAGCGCCAGGAAGATCAGCATCACGGCTTCGGGAATGCCCTTGAGCATCCAGAGTCCAATCGGGATACCGAGCAGCGAAGCGACGATGAGCCGCCATGCGCTCTTGATATCGACGTTTCTCCAATGCGTAGCCAGGATTGCCGCCGTGATGGTGCTGGAGAGCATCGCGGAGAGCGGTGCAGCGACTTTGAGCCCGAAAAGCAGCGTCAGAAGCGGCATGTTGAAGAGCGCATCGCCGAATCCGAAGGTTGCGCGGACGGTCATTGACAGCAGGATCACACCGATGAACAGCAAGACCAGTTCAAGCATATTCCATCCCGGGTGCGTTCAATGGGCGTTCGCGGAAGCCGAGTTTATTGTAGAATCCAGCTTTGTCTCGCGCTGAAAAGAGCTGGATATCGCGGATTTTTTGGTGCCTGCAGTGGGCTATGATTCGCTGCATGATCTCGCGTCCGACGCCTTGTGTCTGCAAGGAGGGATGCACGATTACATCAAGGATTAGTGCGTGCACAACGCCGTCGCAGATCACGCGTCCCGACGCGACAAGCCGTTCGCCGTCGTAGGCGAAAGTGTGATACCAGCTCTGTTCGAATGCCTGGTGGAGCTCCTCGGTGGTGAGCTTATATTTCGCGTTCCAGCCTGTGGTCTCAAAGAGCGACATCAACAGCGTAGGATCGCAGAGCTCGTCGGTGTATCGAATCATGGCAGCCTCCTTTGCTTGACATTGATCTATAGGAGGATACCGGATGTCAAAGAAAATCCCCTGTCAAGGCGACCAATTTTCTTTACAAACCGCTGGGCTGGAAATCAATGGAGCTGAGGACGCGATGAAGTTTGATAATCGAGATGACTTGAAATCCATTATGCGGATTTCCACGGTAGAGGGATCGTTTGCGCAGGTCTATACGGCTCTGGCGTACATCGGAAGCGTCTTCATATCCAAATTCGCGATCATGCTGGGCGCAACGCCGTTTCAGTTCGGACTTTTGATGGCTGCCGCGCAGTTTTCGCAAGCTTTCCAGATCTTCGGCGTGGTTGTCTCGCGACGCCTTCATCACCACAAGATGCCCTCCGTTTTGCTTGCGCTGGTGGCGCGTTTCTTACCGATTTTGCTCGTAATACCGCTTCTGTTCATGGATCGCGGCTGGGCGATATGGGTATTCCTGACCATCATGTTCCTGTCGTGCTCGTTTGCGTCCATGAGCGGAAATATCTGGATCGCATGGGTGTCCGATCTATTTCCGAGGCGGGTGAGAGGCCGGTTCTTCTCGACCCGTTCTCAGGTGCACCTCATGGTGGGGATGGTCGTGGGATTCCTCTCCAGCCTGTTCGTTGATGCCTTCGTAACACCGCGCGAAGGGTGGAAATTCGGCTTGATGCAAAAACTGGGCGTCTCCGGTTTTTTCACAGCACAGAATGAGAGATATGGCATCACAATGGTCATCGTCGCGGGAGCGCTTATCTCGTTGGTGGGCCTGATCTACCTCTATCGGCAGCCGGACCGAGGAAAAGAACCTGATCACCGGAAGCTGCGTGTGATCCTCGTCGAACCGCTGAAGAACGCCAATTTCCGTCGGCTGCTCTATTTCACTACCTGGTGGATGCTTGCGCTTGGGATCGGCTCCGCGTTCTGGCAGCCGTTCATGCTGGAAAAGCTTCGGATGAGCACCTTCGAGATCACGGTGTATGGAACAATCTCCTCAATCTCGATGATGCTGTTTATTCGCGGGTGGGGCCGGTTTATCGATCGTTACGGCAATAAAACCGCCATGAAGATCGCCATCGTTTTAGGCTCGATCAACCCCGCGGTATGGTGCTTCGTGACACCGGACAGCTACTGGCTCTTGTGGATTGAGGCGGCATCGTCGGGATTCATGTGGTCGGGTGTGGGTATTATCTACACCAACTTCGTGTTATCGATCGCACCCACCGAGCAACGGCAGACCTATTCGGCGATCTATTGGTCGGTAGCTGGACTTTGCATGATGGTATCGACGATTTTATCGGGTAGTTTTTTCCCGCCGGCATTAAAGATTGGTTTCATCTCGCTTCAGCCCGAGCAGGTGCTTTTCGCGATAACGGCTCTCCTGCGTCTTACTGCCGAGATCCCGCTTCAGTGGGTGCAAGAGCCGCGAAGCGTGCCGCTGAAACGTACCTTGAGTATCCTTTTCTCATCGCGATTCATGCAGATGCGCAGCATGATGAACAAATTCTTCCGAATCCGAACGTAATTTCGGGATTAACTATCCTCTGTCAAACACCAGCATCTTGTAGAACCAGCCGTCCAGACCGCCGTTGTTGATCTGCTTTTTGGTTCTGGGTCGGAGGTTCATGCACTTGAGTAGTTCCTGATCCGAGCTGAAGGCGCAGATTGTGCCACCGGGGCAATTTTCGCGCACATACTTCCCGAAATCCTTGTATAGCTGTTCGGTATCCACGCGATTGAGGCGTACGCCGTAGGGCGGATTTGCGACGATGGTCGTGCGGGGCTTGGGCGGAAGATTACGGAAATCGATCTGCTTGAGTGCTACACGGTCGCCATAGGGGAGGTTCGCCAGGTTGGTGCGGCTGGCCTCGATGGAACGCGGATCAACATCGCTTCCGCTGATAAGGCCCTCCGGTAATTCGCGAATCTGTACTCCGTTTCGCACTTTCTCCCACACTTCGGGATCGTAGTCCGGCAGGTTCATGAAGCCGAACTGGTCGTGCAGGTACGACGCGGGGATCCTACAGTATTGCATCAAAGCCTCCGCGAGGAGGGTTCCGCTGCCGCAGAATGGGTCGTGGAGCGGTGTTTCGCCATTCCAGCCCGAGAGCATCACAACTGCTGAAGCGAGCGTCTCCCGCATGGGAGCTTCCACGCTTTTCTTGCGATACCAGCGTTTGTTCAGCGAAAATCCGGCGCAATCGACGGCAATATCGGCGCGGTTGTTGTGGATGGCTATATGTAGGGTGACATCGGGATTGTCATGGTCGATTGACGGCCTTTCCGGGTAGAGCTCTCGCAGTTGATCGACGATAGCGTCCTTGAGTCGCAGGGCCGCGAAATGAGAGTGCTGGATCTTGCTGTTGGCCACGTGATACTGGATGATGAAGGTCTGGCCTTCTTTTATGAAGTCGCGCCAGTCGATAGTGAGGGCTTTCTTGTAGAGGTAGTCGGTATCATGGCAGCTGAAGGTGGTGATGGTGCCGAGGATCCGGGTCATGAGGCGCGTGTTGTAAACGATGCGGTACATCTGTTCCTTGGTTGCTCTGAAGAGGACGCCGCGCTGCTGCTGGCGGATGTCGCTGGCTCCGAGCTTCTCGAGTTCCATGACCGCGAGGTATTCCATCCCACCTGCGACCTGCCCGAACCACGTTTGAAATTCCTGATAATGATGCATTGATTTTCCTTTGCTGCCTTTGATGAAGCAAGTCAAATCGCATGCCGCTGACTGTCAAAGGAAAAGAATGATTTGCCGGAGCACTGAGCACATCCATCCCGTGTCATGCTGAGTGACCCGACTTGTCGGATTGTATCGAGGCACGACGCAGAAGATCATGATTTCATCGCTATTTCATCAAAATCGCTTTCCTGATTAGTTCTGAATTTCCATACGATATTTTCACGAAATAAAGGCCGGACGAAGCGGATTGACCGCAATCGTTTCTGCCATCCCAAACGACATTGTGATTACCGGCATACCGGTAATCGCTTTGGATGCTTCTGACTTTTTGACCCTTTATGTTATAAACCGAAATCTCCACAGTTCCGTCCTGTGGAATTGAATACGAAACGGTCAATTCCGGGTTGAACGGGTTGGGATAACAAGAAAGTGTTAATTCCGGTTTAGGTATGTCCTGATTTGAAGTTGGTTCGTACGTGTCGACACTGTACTGATAAATACGAGTCAATTCCCCCGAATAAGCGTGATATTTTCTTTCAAAGAATATATATGGCTCAATAATATAATTGTGCCACTCGCTTGGCCAGTATTCTGCATCCGGAGGTGCCGGTACGGAGAACTCTTCTTCATGGTACTCAGGGAACGTATCGTCATAGATTCGGACACGATGCAGATCGTCCATCTGACGCAGAATCGCCAAGTAGGAATTCATTTTCGCCACCGTGCAACCGTATGAAATAGCATTACCACCTCCGTAATATCCAATGTCGTCATCGGTATATTCACCAATAACCACAAACGGCCCACCTAAATCCGTGAAAAAGAAAATCGAATCGTTTAAAGCAACAGGATAGGCAAGATGCCGATAAGAATCCAGTTCACAATCGATGCCATACCCAACATGAAGCATCTCATCTTCTACCTGCATGAAGATCATGTGTTCAGTAAATCCCCCATCATATAAACTTACGAGATACCCCCCTGAAATTTCTTCAGCGGGATAGGCACCATCATAAATGAAGAAAGTGAATCCAAACTCATCCTCTGTATCGATTTCCTGCAGCAGTTCCAGATTAGAATCCATCAAGTACCAATCGCACATGTTTCTTGAAATGATTAGATATTGACTCGATAAGGGATATAGTTCAGTGTACCATTCATTTGGCCAGTTGTCTTCAAATGTTATTAGGGTATCAGCCACATTTTCGTCGAGGTTGCAGCGTATTACAGCTTGATCCAGGGCAATAAGAAACGTATTCGTGTCCCACAATAAGGTTTGGGCTCTTCTTTGGGATTCATCGATTTGAAACTCAAGCTGATACTCTCTCTCGTATTGATATACGTCATTCTCAAAAACATGAAGCGTTAACAGGCTGTCATTATTGCACCCAACACAGATACGGTCTTCACTCTCGTAGAACTGTGAATAATACGACAATGGAGTTTCATACCCATGTTCATTGGGTGTGGACAGCACTTGTTCCGGTGTTGTAAGGTTACCTTGCCGATCGAGTGTAATGTGTTAACGGTGATGGATTCGGTTTCAATTTCCAAATCCCAGAACCGAAGCAATGAATCCTGTGTAACCTGTACATATTCATAAGAATATGGGATGATAACGGAATCAACCAGCGTTATTTCGTATTGGGTTTCGGCAGCAAGAAGAATGGGTAAAAACAGAAGAGAAAAGAGAGCTATTTTCCATAAGCGAATAGAGCGTACCATGATGCCTCCAAATCTATAATCAAGTAATACAAGATCATCCGATAGCATTACAAATCGTGAAGAATTGTCTGCGTCGTGTCAAGCGATATGCAGGAGAATTCTTCGATTAGCCGTAGGGGCAATCACAATGGATTGCAATAAAAACAGGAAGGCTCAGCCGGTTTCCCAGTTGAGCCTTGCCAGCAAGTGGAGGGTTCTTTCTACACGATGATAGAAAATGGGGTAAGAACCTCCCTGGCAATAAACGGGGAAATACTCCCGCGGAAGGTTCTTACGGGAATCTATGCGAGGTCGATGCGTATCCGCACGACGTCTCTCTTACGTATTTTTTCCGCCAATTCACCGACGATGCGGTCGGTCTTCACGACGTTACCTTGTTTGTCCTCAATGGAATACGACACCGGCGCAACACTTACTTTGCCGAACGTATCCTTCCGCTGCGGATTGTGGTAGGTTACCAGCGTTTCGCCGAGGAAAATGAAGCTGAAGGTGTCCTTCTCGAATCTCACATCCGTCCATTCGCCGTTGATGAACAGGCGATGGGTCTTCTCCTCTTCGGTGAAGAGCCACTGCGGAATGACCGGGTTCAGGTGAAGTTCGAGCTCGCCGTTTTCATCCAGACTAAAGGGCTTTTTGCCGATGACCATGAACATGAGAATGTTGATGAACTCCGCCGTTGCTCCGCTAAGCCGCGCGACAAATCCGTTGCCGTGAATGGACGGATCGGGATTAGCGCTGCTGACGATGAAGGAGGAGTTCTCCAGGATGCTGCGGCCATAGACTTCTGGCTTCATGAAAGGAACACACACGTTCTTGAAATCCTGGAAGAACTCGTCGTGGAGATCATTTCGAAGGATTTCCAGCATGTACTTGTACTCCATGTGCAGCCAGATGGATTCGTTTTCGAACCATCCGGGCGAGAACGTCCGGGCGCGCCCGATTTCCATGGGCTGATCCGTCAGCTTTTCGTTGACTTTGTACATCTCCAGCTTCTGGTCGAAAAGGCCGCTTTGCCGGATGTTCTGCACCAGTTCGCGGGACTTATCGCGGTCGGTGCTGCAACGCAGATAGTGAACCGGGCCCTCCAGGAAGAGCGGAAGCGCTGTCTGCTTGAAGCCTGTGGCGCGGAAGCAGAGGAGGCCTTTTGCGTTCTTCTTGGGGACGTCCTTTTCGATGAAGAGCGGTTCATAGCTGGTTACGTGGTTGATGAAGTATGTCGAGATGACATTTTGCTCATCGTTCCATGCTCGGGCGATGCCATCTTCAATGCGCTCCAGACCCTTTTGCAGCGTTGTTTTCACTGCTTTGAGCGAGACAGGCTTCTCTTCGCCAGAGATTCCCATGCGGGTCGCGTCGCGATAGTTCTCTTTGAGCGCTGTTGCCTGATTCCAGTAAGCGAACGGAGTAAGATCCTTTGCCAGAAGCTCGGCTAGTGCAACGAGGAAAGCGTGTATTTCGGTAAAAAGCAAAAGATTGCGGTCTGGGCTGTTGATTTCTTCGATGCTCTGGAGCGCGAACAGGATCAAGCGCTTGAGTTCCAGGGTTTCATTCAGGCTGGAGCCGATGAGAGCAGGCATACCATTGAGTGCGTCATACCAGTCCGGCTTGTCTGATTCCATCTCGATACCCACGCCATTGGGATCAAGCGAGGCGAGTTTGTTGACGACGAGGCACAGCATCTTGTTGAACAGCGTGGTGCGGTAAACTTCGCCGGTTCCGTGCGCTGTATGCATTTGGTGACGGTCTTTGGTGCGACTTTCGATCAGGTCATTGTGCTCTTCGTCGAACTCGACGCTGTTAAGCTGCATGGGCTTACCATCCCAGAGCACGTACTTGTCGTCACGTGGTGTCACGTGGTGTGGACTGTCGTAGAAGGTGAACGTTTTCTTTTCGAAGAGCAGGTTTTGCTTTTGCTCTGGGTAGATTGACAGATAGTTTTCCAGAAGATCGATATTGTAAGTCCAGTGGTCGATCCAGTAGCCTTCGCCGAAATCGGCATCGTGATCTTTCTCGCATATGCTCATCAGATCGCCAAGGAGCTGTTCGCTGTCCCCCTTGATCTCAAAGCCTTCTTCCCGCAGGAAGAGGATGAGTTCACCGGGTGTGAAAGGATTCTGTATGTATTTCTTCAGCGCGGGAACGTGATCCTTGTCGAAGTAAGTACGAAGTACTTCCTCAAGACCATTCTGTTCCGGGGCTTTGAAGCGTACGTCTTTGATGACCAGCGGATTGTAACCGTCAAGCTGGATGAGGTTGTAAAAGTGCTCGATATTGCCGTCGCGGACGTCGGGATTGAACCAGAGGTCGCAGCGGCGGTTCTGGTTGACGTCGCGGAAATTGCCGTTGCCTTGCGAATAAGGAGTAGGCATGAGACGATAGTCGTTGTAGTCGCGTTCGAGGTCACCATGCTTGCGCGAATAGAGGTAGAGGGTGGTCGATTCCTTGCTGCCCTTGAATGTATACGGGAAGCCGCCGCGGAGGGTGTTATCGAGGAAATTCATGCGCGCGTAGTGGTCCAGTACCGGTTCCTGACTACAGATGAAGTTATTCTGGGTCAGCTTGGCGATGATGTTACGATTCTCGTTATATTTGGTGTTTACATAATCTTGCGTGGCGATTTCTGGAACCATATGGTTGAGCGTTGCAGCTGAACTGGCCTGTCCGATGATGGATGTGTAGCCAAATATTTTTCCTGGTTCGATGGATCCGCTCAGGCAGCCCATCGCGGAGGGGAGTCTGTTTTCTAAAATCTGGTCGCGGACCAATTCGTCCACGGATGCTTCCAGGAATCTTTCCGGGAACTGGTAGTCGCCGCGAATACCGAAGATGCGCACGGGATCAACGATTGTATCCACCATACCACCGTCCACGAATCCGAGGTAGAAGTTACCTTTCTTGATATGGACAACTTCCGGTCTGTCGTGCGGTTCTACTTTGCCTTTGAAGAGCGGGGCTTTGTTCTCGTGGTTTTTCACTTCCACGAATGCCTCTACCAGGCGGCGGATAAACTTGAGTGCGCCGTTGTCGAGGCCGTAAGGAATAATGAGCGGAAGGCCATCAAGTGCTTCGAAGCGAATGGTTTCATCGCCAAGATTCTCGATGTGCAGTTTGCGAATCAGGCCGGCATAGCGATCTTGCGGAACGTTGAAGTATTCGACGGTAAATTTGAGTTTCAGGGTGTGGTTGATCTCTTCCAGAATCAGTCGTGCGGGATTGATGATCATGCGTTGATCGATCTTCATATCGCGATTTTGCAGGCTCTTCTGGAAGGGCTCGTAGTAAGTGGTCTCGCTGTCGCGGATGAGCTTCACGAAGGTGCGGAAGCCCTGCGATGTAACCAGATTGTATGCCTGGTTCGCCGGCAGGAATTCCATAATGGGGTTATGTTTCCCTTCGATGCCCATGCTGCAGATGCATTGTCCGCGATTGACGTAGAATGTCCACATCGGGATGCCTTCTTTACCCGCGACTCCGGGAAAGAAGCTGGAGAAGAGCTTGGATGAGTTGTAATCGCCGATAACGAATTCACCCGATTCCTTCAGTTGATAGTGTACGTTGTTGATGGACTTCAACACGATCTCCTTTGCGTTATTGAAAAGAATCAGCCGGCACGACCGGCGCACCGGCTGATTCGACAGTGCTTATTTAAGTAGGACCATGCGCTTGGTCTCGATCGGACCGTTATCGACTTTCAGCGAGTAGAAATAGACGCCGGAAGCTGTGTTCTCAGCGTTCCAGACGATCTCATGATTATCGGCATCCAACCGGTTGTCGACTAGTGTCTTCACAAGGCGACCGCGGACATCGTACACCTTGAGTACGGCATGGCCGGGCTGGCTCATGGAGAACTTGATACTGGTGACCGGGTTGAACGGGTTGGGGTAGTTTCCGTTGAGCTCGTAGCGAGCGCCGGTAACATCCACAACTTCGTCGTCCGCTGCCTGTGTGTCGTCACGGAAGTAGATATTGTCGATATAAACGGTGTTGGGACCGCTGGTGAGGACGAGTTGCGCAATGTGCTCACGGGTGGTGAGGGCTGTGAAGTCGTCCAGGTTCATGTCCAGGCTGATCCAGTTTTCTGATTGCAGTGTCGTGTTGTCGAAAGTGACTTCGGCTTCAACGTCATCGCCGCCATCGTATGCGCCATCGGCGCCGAAATCGACCAACTTCACGGCGAATGTGGATTCGTCATCGATGGTATCGGGAGTCCAGATATCCATGTGGAAGTGGGTCATTTCAGTGATGTTGAGGGTTGCGGAGGTGAATTCGATTCCGGCATAAACCAGGCTTGTGTAAAGCTTGGTATCGTTACCTTGAATCTGCACGTCACCCACGTTGGCCTGATCCCATTCGGCAGACCATGTATCTACGGTTACATTGCTATATGCGTTGCTGAAGAGCGAGATTACCGCGTCCTGGTTGTAGGACGGCGTCGGAGCTGCCACTTCGGGCTGGTTCGGAGCCGAATTGCCCGAGCGGAAGTAGATGTTATCGACATAGAGGGTGGTGATTCCACCGGAGAATATGAGCTGTGCCAGGTGACCACGGGTGGTCAGACCGGTGAAATCGTCCATCGGGATATCGAGGCTGACCCATTCTTCGGAGGTCATGGTTCCGGAACCGTAGGAAACCTCATGCTCCACGTCGTCACCGCCGCCGTACACGCCATCAGCACCGAAATCGACGAGTTTCACGTTAAGCGAGATGTCGCCTGTGATTTCGTCCGGAGTCCAGACATCGAGGTGGAAGAAATCCATCGAGGTTGCGTCGATGGTCTGGTTGATGAATTCGATACCGGCGAAAACCATGCTTGTATAAAGCTTAGTGTTGTTGCCCTGGATCTGCACGTCGCTTACGACAGCGTTATCCCAGTCTGCCGACCATGTATCGACGGTTACGTTGTTGTACGCATCAGAGAACAGAGAAATCACTGTGCTCTCGTCGTATGTAGGAGTCGGAGCAGCGACTTGTGGCTCCGGGATCGGGTTTGCGTTGCCTTCGGGGATCTGGAGGTTGTCGAAATAAACAACGTGATCTTCGGTTCGTTCCGCGAAATCCGGGATGATTACGAGACGGTTGTAGGTGTTGCCGATAGCGCTCGAGAAATTGAACGTAAGGCTTTCCCACTGGTTGGTGACGGTGTTGCTGGCCTGTACTTCGACAGCAGCGCTTGTACCTTCGAATTTCACACCCACCGGGCTAATCACGGACTTATAAACCATGATTGTAATGGTGGTGTTGGTTGCGTCGAATTCGAAATCAGAGATGTCGTCTGTGTAGCAGAGTGCCCAAGACATACCAGCTGCGCGAGCGGTAAACTGCGCGACGATTGCGGATGTGTTAATTCCGCTTGCGGACGGATTGTTGACGAAATCCAACGGCGGATTATCGCCGTTTTCGCCGACGGTCCAGCCCCAATCGGCTCCCGTTCCGCCAGCTTCGAAATCAACAGTTTCGTATTGTGCGTACATGGCAGCGCTTATCAGGAGGATAAGCATCGTCATGATGATGGTCTTCTTCATTATTTTCCTCCGGCAAGATTATTTACGTAAAATTCCAGATTCGTCACTTGCTTTGACGTAGTAGAATTTGTGGCCTTCTTCAACGATTCCAGTCCAGCTTGTGGGATAGAAGACACCCATGGTCACTTCTTCGAATGTTCCGTAAGGAGTGTCGCATGCGTAGATCTTGTAGCTGTTCGCGCCATCGACGGCATCCCAGGAAACGGTGACCTGATCTCCGGTAATGGTGACGACCACATTCTGCGGAGCTTCGAGTCCGGTTGGTTCGCTGTAGAAGTAGATGTTGTCAATATAGACGGTAGACGGTGATACACCAGTCTGCCCGTCGAATTTGAGCTGGAAGAGATCGCTCATCGAAACGCCTGTGAAATCAGTGAGTGGAATGTCAACGCTGTTCCAGGTCATTGATTCGAGCGGAAGAACAGAGACGAGATGTTCGCCTGTGGTTGCGCTGATGGGCGAGAACAGAATGACAGTTGCGTCCGGTGTCCAGATATCGATATGAACGTAATCCAGAGCCGAGAAATCGGTTTGCATAAACTCGGTTCCCTGGTAGTTGAAGTTTGCATATTTAAGGGTTGTGTTGCCATCGATGTTTTCGAAGGTAACGGTAGTAGATTGACCCCAGTTGGGGTTGAAGTTTGCACCTGCGATATCGCCGTAGGTGTTGCTGAAGATCGAGATTACGTTAGCAGGATCGACGGTTGGGATCGGAGCTGCCTCATTCGGTACCGGATCTGCGATCGTGAAGTTGATGGTATAGGTAAGGACCGTGGTGTTGTCCTGCGCGGTTACAACGACAGTCGTGGAGCCCGGGAGCTCGGTAGCGTCATTGATGACATAGGAAGCATTTACGTCGGTTGTGGTTGCGGTTACGGTCGGAACCTCTGTCGCATCCATCGGAAGCTCGTAGGTGTAGTTAAGAGTTCCTGATAAGAATCCCGGGATGGTTACATCGTCAACCTTCAGGTCGCTGAGGGTTGCATCGCTGCCAGCTTGGGTCGGGTTCTTCCAGAAGTAGATGTTGTCGAGCCAGATGGTCGAGGGCGAGACGCCGGCCTGTCCATCGAACTTGAGCTGATGGATGTCGGACATGGTCATGCCAGTGAAGTCTTCAAGCGGGATATCGAGGCTGTTCCATGTATCCTGCTCAAGCGGTGAGAGAATGGTCAGGACTTCGCCCGTGCTAACGCTGATGGGAGAGAATTTAACGATCGTTGCGTCATGTGTCCAAATGTCGATATGAACGTATTCCATCAGAGAAAGGTCAACAGTTCCTGCGAACTGCGTTCCCTGGTAGTTGAAGTTTGCATATTTCAGGGTTGTGTTGCCGCCGATCGATTCGAGGGTCACGGTGGTGGACTGTCCCCAAGGCGGGTTGAAGTTTACGCCGGCCATGTCACCGTAAGTGTTACTGAACACAGAGACGACATCCGCGTTTGCATGGGTCGGAGCCGGTGCACCTTGGGTCGGATCGCTGGTTTCTGTGGCAACGGTAAAGTTGAGCGTGTACGTGAGGCTGTTCTCTCCGTTTTCAGAGGTGGTGACAACGGTTGTGGATCCCGGAAGAGCAGCAGCGTCGTTAACGACGTAGCTTGCATCCAGATCGGTTGTGACAGCGGTTACGGTGGGAACTACGGTAGTGCCGAACGGAAGCTCGACATCGTAATCATAAGTTGCGGGTGAGAAGCCGCTGACGGTCGTGCCGTTCACCAGCAGGTTGCTGAGAGTCGCGTCTTCGTCATCGCCTGCAGGGCTTTTCCAGAAGAAGATATTATCGATCCATACACTGGACGGGAATACACCGTTCTGGCCATTGAACTTGAGCTGATTGATATCGGCCATGCTAACGCCCGTGAAATCGGTAAGCGGCATATCAATACTGTTCCAGGTTCCCTGAACGAGTGGATCGATCGCTACAAGGTGTTCGCCGGTTGTTTCGCTGATCGGCGAGAACTCGATGACGGTTGCGTCCGGAGTCCACAGATCAAAGTGGATATATTCCATCGCGGAAAGATTGATACTCGGGAATTCGGTTCCCTGGTAGTTGAAGTTAGCATATTGCAGGGTAACATCGCCGCCAACCAGTACGAAGCCAACGGTTGTTGTTTGTCCCCATGCGGGGTTGAAGTTTGCCCCGGCCATATCGCCGTACACGTTGCTGAATACGGATGTGACATTCTCGTGAAGGTGGGTAGGTGTCGGAGCTGCTTCGGACGGTTCGGTCGGATTGTTATTCTCAACCGTGAAGTTGACGCTGTATGTGAGGCTTGTCGTTCCGTCTTCAGCAGTCACGACGACAGTGGTCGTTCCCGGAAGTGCGGACGCAGCGTTCACCACATGGCTTGCGTTCACGTCGTTAGTCGTTGCGGTAACGGTCGGGACGGTTGTGGTTCCTTCCGGAAGCTCGACATCGTAGGAATAAACATTGGAAGCGAAACCATCGACGGTTGTGCCATCGACCTTAAGGTCGCTGAGCGTTGCGTCGGTGCCGGAGATGTCGCCGGCGTAGAAGTAGATGTTGTCAAGATAGACGTTGGACGGCGAGACGCCGGCTTGTCCGTCGAACTTGAGCTGGTGAATGTCGGTCATCGCGACGCCGGTGAAGCTTGAAAGCGGAATATCGTAGCTATTCCATGCTTCCAGGTTGATCGGAGTCAGCGAGACAAGGTGTTCGCCGGTCGATGCGCTGATGGGTGTGAACTGAACAACGGTTGCGTCCGGTGTCCACATGTCGATATGAACGTGGGTCATGCTGGAAAGATTATGCGCGCCGAGAAGTTGCGTACCCTGGTAGTTGAACATCGAGTAGTACATGTACCCGTTGCCTTCAACTTCGTCGAACGTGACGACAGTGGACTGTCCCCACGGAGCTGCGAAGTTGGTGCCTTCAAGGTTAGTGTAGCTGTCGCTGTAGATAGAAATTACATCTTCGGGTGCTTCGGTGGGAACCGGTGCGGCCACTTCAGGTGCTTCTGGGTCTGGGATAATAGTGTTGCTTGCGGGGATCACGATGTTATCGAAGTAGATTGTGTGATCTTCGCTGCGGTCCTGGAAATCGGGGATGATGACCAGTCTGGTGTAGGTGTTGCCGATCGCACTGGAGAAATCGAAGGTAACGGTTTCCCACTGGTTGACAGATGTGTTTGCTACCTGCAGTTCAACTGCGGGGCTAATTCCTTCAAACTTGATACCGATGTTGGTTGCTACGGTCTTATAGACCTGGATTGTGACGGTGCTGTTGCTTTCTGTAAACGTGAAACCGTCGATGTCGTCAGTGAAACAAAGAGCCCAGGGATTACCAGCATCGAGAGCGGTATATTCGGCAACGGTTGCCGACGTGTTGATACCGCCACTGACTGGGTTTGCCGGGAAAGTCAATGCCGGGTTTGTTGCGTTTTCTGCAACGGTCCACGTCCATCCGGTTCCATTGTCGCTAGACTCGAAGTCGATGGTTGTAGACGCTGCAAACAGCCCGGAGAAAGCAGTCAGAATGAACATCAGGAAAACAATCATGTGGGTGCTTTTCATTTTCGCCTCCATTTTTTTATTTGAGTGTTCCATTATCTATATGCTCCTGGAACGCTTTAAAGGATGACTTGGGTGTGCGATCCTCGTAAAAAACGCCCCAGTTATTCTCTATATCGTGTTCGCCAGAACCTTTCCAGGGCTCGTCGAACGCTTCGAATAAAAACGTTGTGGTCTGGTTCTCTTCAATCCAGCGATCGAGTAGCATCAGGAAGTCCTGTTGCCCTTCCACACTCACTTCTCCTTTGACCAGCGTTCCCTGCTCACCAGTACCTTTGCGGTTGGCATTGTAGTCGGTTGCCCATCCTGTTTCGCCCACTATCACAGGACGCTGATGCATGCTTTGGACGGCATCGAGTGTTCGTGATAGCCATTCGGCGGTGGTTGCGAGTGTCCTTCCGTTCCAAAGCGGATGCATGTGCATGGTGATGAAATCGATCTCGTCGGCAATCTCCACGCTGATTTTTTTATTCCAAAAATTGTAATCGTCTGCACTGGTAACCGGCTGCTGGATATTGTTGCGCACGGTGCGGATGTATCGAATCAGGTTTTCGGGATTCATGCGGTGTGCTGACCACTCGACCTGCGTTTCATTGCCCACACTTACAGCCACTACAATGTCTTTGTAGCGATTTGCGAGCTCGATAGCTCGAAGGGTGTTGTCGATATTGTGCAGTTTTGCGTCGGTACCTATTGCCTCTTTTTCCAGCCAGATTCCCAGCATGACGCGGATAGGGAGCGTGTTTTCATCAATGATGGAAAGCATGTTCTCCGAAAGATCGTCCGCGTTGTAGACTCGGATTAGATGCCAGTAATTCGCGATGAGAGTCAGGTCTTCTTCCAGCTCTACTTCGGTAGGCGAAGCACCACCAGGTGCTTGTCCTTTGCGATACGGTCCATAAGAAACAGCTCTGAGATCCAATGGTTGTAAAAACTCGCGAATACCGAAAGGTTCGGATGGGGGAGGGGTGATTCCCTCTTCGAGGAGCTGCCTGACCATTGTGTTCTGTGGCATTTCTTTCTGTTTGGCGCAGGCTGCGAGGAGGGAAAAAACCGCAATCAGGATCAGGCAGAATCGTATCACAACTGTACCCTCACGGTTTGTACTGAGTTTGCTGGAGCCGTGATCGGCGCGTAACGCTCTCCAATCTGCAGCTTGTACTCAATCGGATTCCGGGTCGTGTTGAGCACCTGTACGCTGAGGATACCATCCGGATTTACCGTAGCGCATGCGTGGAAATCGTCGTTGCCAAGGTCTGGCATGACAAGATTGGTTTTGACTGCTTCATCGCCAGGACGGATGGTGCGGCTAAATTGCTTCAGTACATGGAAAATCGGTGTGTAATAGACGTGTTGCTTCTCGGTGTCGATCATGATTGGTGCGCCACAGAAGTTTCCGACGTGATTAGGCCCGCCATCCTTATCCAGAACGATATTCCAGTCGATCCAGCCCTGTACCCAGTGATCGATACTTTCGATTATGTTGCGAGCATATCGATGAACCGGTGTGTACATGGGATGGTCTTCAACATCTACACCCTGCCATGTAACCGAATAAGCCCAGTCGGTAGCGGTCTTGCTCCACCAGAAGTCGTCGTTGTCGAACCAGTTCTCTTCCTTGTAGCCTTCGGGGTCGGTCACGCCTCCGGGCGCGTCCTTACCGAGGTCGTCGATGCAACCTTCAGTGTGGATGATGGCGAATCCGGGATACTTCTCGTGAACGCGATCCAGCACGTCTTCAGAGACCTTGTTGGTGCTCTCGTACCAGTGAATGGCAGTTCCGTACACATAAGGCGAAGTCTTGGGATCGGAGAGGATAACGTCTGCCCAGTGTTCTATACCGTCGCGGTTCTGGTCGTAGATTAGAACTTTGATGTCGGCGAAACCGTTTTCCTTAAGCCGGGGGCCGAGGTGCTTCTGGATGAAGCGACTCTGCGATTCCGGCGTGAAACTCATGCTTTCCCACTGGCCGTTGTTGCCGTGTGGTTCGTTCACGGGTGTGATCCCCCAGATATTGACGCCTTCATCCTTGTATTGTTGCAGGTATTTGATTAGATACTCGGCATAGGTGGGAATGTGTTCGTATTTGAGCGATCCACCGGTTCCCTGCCAGTTATTTTCCGGGCTTCCCGGGATATACCAGGTCTCGATGTCTTTCATCCAGTCGGGCGCTGTCCATGCTGAGGCAATAATACGCAAATCGGGATTAATCTCCAGCGCTTCTTTGATCATGGGCAGCAGATCGTATTTCGGATCCTTGATTCCGGGATAGCGTTTGGGATTGAATCCCTCGGAATCGACAGCAATTGAGAAATCGTCGAGTGAGCTTTTCGCGTAGGAGTATTTGCCTTCGACGGTGAAATCGCATGCGCCGATGTGGGTTCTTGTGAGTGTGAAATTCGCCCCGTTTTTACCGAAGATGTTCTGCATAACCTCATCGCGGAGGTTTTTGTCCAGATGGGCTAAAACAAAAGAGGACGACTCGGTGAAGGAGGTACCGATGCCGTCCATTGTTTGTTGTGTCTTTTCGGGAAGTATTACTAAAACGTTTCCGGTGGCTTCGCCGGTGAGAAATTCGACGTTGTCCTTTCTGGCGAGCTTATCGCCGGCTGCGGACGTAACAATGATTTCGCGAGTCGAAAACGGAGGCTCCCCCCAATTCCTGGAGGGAGCAACCAGCATTGTCACGAGTATGGAGAAAATCAGCAACCACTGCATACAGCGTTCCTATGACTCTTTAGCCACGCCTTTTGCATGACGAAGCTCCAGTATGTTGCGGATCTCATACACCTTATCCTCGTTCAAGGCGTAAGATGCGATGATCCAGATGGCGATCGCCGAGGTGAGGAAAGGAATCGCTACATCGAAGAATCGCAGCAGTTGAAGGGTGGTTGCATCTTGGCCAGCCCCCAGCGCTTGATCAAATTTTACAACTTTGAGCAGTACACCGGTCATCAGCCCCGCGATAGACATACCAATCTTGACCATCCACCAGTAGATAGCGCCAAAAACACCTTCGCGTCTCTTGTGGGTTTCGAGTTCGTCATAATCGCAGACATCCGAGATCATAGAGCCCATAAGGGTGAAAAGGGATCCGGTACCGAAAGCGATGAACGGCGCGGCAAAGAGAAGCCAATAAGGGTGCGCCGGGTTGTAGCCAAACCATTTGACCACATAACCGATCAGGGACATCGAGATGGTGATGAAGAAGGTTTTCTTTTTGCCGATACGAGTTGCAATCCAGCCTGTCAGTGGGATTACGACGAGCGTTGCGATAGAGGTGAGCATGCCGAACCAGCCCATGAGCTTGCCGGCACTGCCGTCGTTCCCGTGGAAAAGGAAGTAAATCATTACATAGATTGAGAATGACGCACCCAGTTGGAATCCATTGAATACCAGGAAGGTTGCGCCGCAAAGTTTTACGAAAGGTTTGCATTTGAAAGTAGTGGCAACGCCCGAGAAGAACTCCGCCATGTTTTTCCAGAGGCCCTTGGTCGCGTTTTTGACTGGTTCAAGCGAGACGCGTTCACGCAAGAAAATCGCTGGAATCATACCAAGCACGGCGACAGCAATACCCACGAAGATAGCCAGTGTTCTGGCTCCGTGAACCGTATCGCGGAACAGGCTGCTTGCCATGATCGCGTAGAACCACGGCACGCCGAGCCACGCGAGCTGTCCGACGGTGTTTGCGAAGGCATGCAGGCGGGTGCGTTCATGGTAGTCCGGAGTCATTTCGTAGCCGAATGCCACGAACGGAGTCGCGTAAAGCGTGTAGGCCAGGAAGAAGAGGATCGACATGATCAGAAAGTAGATAAAATAGCCGTTGTAGAAACTCTCGCTCTTGCGAAGCTTGAGCGCATGCAAAGTGGCTTCTCCGCTACCTTTCACGCCGTGGAGAGTGACGGTGATATCTTCGATCGATTGCATATCGATTTGCGTATCGCTGCCATCGGAAGCTTTCAAACCTGCGAGAGCGACCTTGTAAAGCTTTCCATTTCCATCCTGTGAATCGTCCTGCGTGAGACTGAGTAAATAATCCTCTTCGCCACCATCGAATGTCAGGGTCATAGTCTCATATTCAGGGAGATCCGCATTGAGCTCGAGCTGGGGGAAGCCTTCCAGATTGGTTGTCGCGATCTCGCCCTGCGTTTGCGAAAGTTCTTCGGGTCCATAGAGGACGAACGAGATGTCATTGGTCTGCGCTGCATCGTAATCGATGACCAGGCTACCCGAGTCGTCAAGCGTTGCGTCGGTTTCGGTTCCTGCAATAATCTGATGCGAATGCACCGGCTTATCGCCCAGGATATCGATGTATCCGGATGGTAACTGCCACATGATCGCGAAGATCAATCCTGCCAGCAGCGCGCCAACGAAGATGAACGGTCGCCTCCTGCCCCAACGGGTACGGGTGTTGTCCGAGATGTAGCCAACCATCGGGTCGGAGATAGCGTCGAAGATTCTCGGGATCGATCCGATCAATCCCACCAGCAGAACATCCATGCCCAGGCCGAGGTTGAGAATGACAACCATAGCCGGCAGTGCGGCGGCTTGCAGGTTATTCACCAGCATACCGATGGCGTAAGAACTTTTCTGGCCGAACGAAATCCGGTCTTCAGGTCGAGTCGAGTGATGCGTTCGCTTGCTCATGTGCAGTCCTCTATTTTACGAATTTTAGTTTATAGCTTCTACCCAGTAGATGTCATCGATCGAGAAGTCACATTGGGTTCCGTTTTCTTCCAGGATGGTGAAGACGTAATCGAGTGCGGAGATGTCGATGGTAGAGGTGAATTCGCTGACCGGAATCGAAGCCTGGCCCCATTCGCCATCACGGGTCAGGCCGTATGCGGTCTGATTCGCGGGGAAGGAGACGTACTTTTCGTGTCCGGCTGTGTCGGTCATTCCGATCTTGAAGGTGACATTCGCAGGCATCTTGATCATCATCTTGACGGTACCACCGTCGTATGCGGAGAGGTCCAGCGCCTGGCTGACTTTGATGCCGCCGCCGAACCAGCCTGCGCCGGTCGATTGCCAGCTTATGGCGTATTCGCCTTCCCAAGGTTCGATGGTTCCACCCGTGAGGGTGTTTTCCCACACGTAGATCGATGCGTCGGAGCCGATAGCAATGCCGTCGGTTACGGGCGTCAACTCGGTGTAGATGCCAAATGTATCCACGGACGGACCGGACGATTGGATGGTCGCGCTGTCGGTCAGGTTGTTGCCGTTGTGGTCGGTATAGGTGACGGTAAGGGTCATGCCTGCCGAGATGGCGATGGTGTCGGTCGCGTCGTCGGTTGTCCCGAAGTTCAGGGTGGCGTCGCCTTCGCCTTCGCTATCGAGCGAGACAGCGACACTGATGGATTCGGAACCGTTCTGGACGGTCACGGAGACGGTCGAGCCGGGAATGGCTTCATCCAGCACGTGAATCTGCGCGCTGGTCGCGTCTTCGGTGTAGCTGCTGGCGTCCAGGCTTACGCTGCTCTGGTACGATGCCGCGCCTTCCTGCCAGTATATGTCGTCGATCGCGAATTCGCACGTCGCGCCGTTTTCTTCCAGGATGGTGAAGACGTAGCTCATGTCCGAGAGATCAACATTGTTGATCAGTTCACTGATCGGAATGGATGCCTGTCCCCATTCGCCGTCGCGGGTCAGGCCGTAAAGATTCTGATTTGCTGTGAAAGTGACGTAGTCCTCGTGGCCCGATTGATCCTGGACACCTATTTTAAAGGTGATGTCAGCCGGCATCTTCATCATGAATTTGAGTGAGCCGGTAGAAAAATCGGACAGATCAAGCGAACTGAGGGACGTAATGCCTGCGCCAAACCAACCAGCGCCGGTTGTTTGCCATGCGATGACGTTGTCGCCTTCCCACGGATCGATGTTGGCGGAGGTTAGTGTACCTTCCCATACATATATTTCAGAGTCCTCGCCGATGGTGAGGCTCGATGTTACCGGTGTCGTTTCGGTGAAAACGCCGAACGTGTTTACATCGGGGGTCGATGCAGTGATGATTGCGGAATCTGTGCGTTCTACACCATAGGTGTCAGTGTAGCTGACGGAAAGCGTGGTTCCAACGCTTACTGCGATGGTTCCGGTCTCCTGATTGGTCTCACCGAAGAGGGCTGTTGCAGAGCCAGTTCCGTTTTCGTCGATTGTTACGTTGAGTTCGATCGATTCACTGCCGTTGCTGACGGTTGCGATCACATCCGTGCTGGTTGCTTCTTCGTCGATAACGGTAATGGTCGCGCCATTATCTTCATTCGTATAGCTGTTTGCGCTGAAGCTGACGCTGCTGATGGATGTGCCACCGCCGTCGAGATAGATATCGTCGATGGCGAACTGGCATGACGCGCCTTCTTCTTCCTTGATCATGAACGCGTAGCTGATGGAGCTGAGGTCCAGGTTACCTGCGATATCCTGAATAGGAATGGTCACCTGTCCCCATTCACCGTCACGAGTGAGTCCATATGCGGTTTCACCGGCGGGGAATTCGACATAGCTTTCGCTGCCGTTGTTGTCGTTCATACCGATCCAGAAATGGATATTCTCCGGTATCTTGATCATAAACTTGAGATCACCACCCGCGAAGTTCGAGATGTCGATCGGTTCGTTTGCTTGAATACCTGCGCCAAACCAACCGGCCCCGGTTGTGATGAACGCCATGACGTTGTCACCTTCGTAGGGCTCGATGGAGCCGGTGGAAAGTGTGCTTTCCCATACGTAGATCTCAGCGTCGAGTCCGGGGATGATTCCGTCATCGGTAGCTGTGTCGTCGGTGAAGATACCGAAAGATTCCACGTCGTCGTTATCGGGATTGAGCTGATAGCAGCGTACGTAATCGACGTACATTTTTTGCGGCCAGACGGTGGTGTCGTTCGGAGCTCCACCGAATCCGCCGCCGACAGCGATATTTAATAAGATAAAGAAGTTGTTTCGGAATTCATCCATGGTGTCGGGATCGATGGTTTTGATCATATAGGTCATGCCGTCGATGCGCCCCACGAGACGATAGGCATCCCATTCGAGTTCAAAGATGTGGTAGTTGTTCGCGAGCGATTCGTCGAAAACTTTCGTGCCGCCATACGAGTTGTGTGCGCCGAGGTCTTCGTCATACCAATGCGCGGTGCAGATCGTGGTCTTTTCATTATAATAGAGCGGACTCATTTCCATGATATCGATTTCACCGCAATAGGGCCAGCCTACTTCATTGTAGTTAGAACCGAGCATCCAGAACGCGGGCCAGATACCTGCGCCTTCGGGTGTCTTGATACGGGCTTCCACTTTTCCGTATTTCATGGAGAAGTTTCCCTTCGTGTTGATACGTCCAGAAGTGATCGAACCGTCTCTTTTGCCAGGTGCCAGGAAATTTTCCGAATCCCAAGTTGCTGTAATGACGAGATTGCCGTCTTCTACTTTCACGTTGTCTTCGGAGTTGGTATAATACTGCCATTCATCGTTACCCCATCCATTCGTGCCGTAGCCGGTATCGTAATTCCAGTAGGCGGGATTGGGCATCGTCGATGTCTGATCGAATTCATCAGCCCATACGAGTTCATAGTCTGAAGAGGGAACTGTGTCTTCCACGTGATCCGGATCAGTCATCGGGTCACAGCCTGCAAGCAGGATCACGAAAAGTGTAGCTATCAGGGAAAAAATCAGGATATTTCGTTTCACAATAAGGACCTCGCACATCTTTTTGCATCGCAGGGGATGAATATAAACATCCATTCATGATGCTATATAGCAAATAACATTTTCATTTTCTGATGCGTCAAGCTTTTTTTCTGAAATGTGTGTGTTTTCCATAAACATTTACCGATGTTCCGCTTGTACTGCTATGATTGGATTGCGAAAAAAAATCAACTGCTATGGTTTTGGAGTTCATGCTGTCTTCTTTGGGACGCTGCAGCAAGTATTATATTCCATTCCAGCAGTATCCTCTGAATGGTTAGCCTGATTCGTATGTTATTGTATCGTGCTGTACAAAAACAAGATATGTGTCAACATAGGCGGGTGTGCAAGTTTTAGAGTGCTGTGCATTCGAAAAAAATTGAGCTGCTTTCAATGCTTCGTAAATGTTGATGAAATCGGGATGTTCTGATGGAATTTAGGTTTGCGAACGCAAAGATTACGAATAAAATACTTGACCAAATATAGCAGTTTAGGCAGCACTGCTATAGTGCTGCTATCGCTATTGCTATTTCGCAGGCTAACGGCAGTGTTAATGGATGGAACAGATGAGTGGTAAAACGTTGAAATATCTTGTTGTAAAAGAGAAGATCAAAGAAGGGATCAGGAGTGGTGAGATAGCAGGGAAGTTGCCTGGCGAGCGTGCCTTGGCCAAAATGCACGATGTTTCTTATATGACGATTCGCAGGGCCATTACGGAACTTGTTGAAGAGGGGATTCTTCATAAATTCACTACCAAGGGAACCTTTGTCAGTCATAGCAAGATGACGCCGAAGATGACGCAAAACATTGGCTTCTTTCTGGATGTCGGTATTAAAGAAGGCATCTCCAGTCCTTATTATTCACTGATCTTCAACGCGTTGGAGAAGGAAGTCAAGCAGAAGGGCTATAATCTGGTGCTGTTTTCCGAGCTCGATAACCTCAATCCGCTGAATAACCACAAGAAGATCGACGGTGTGATAATCTGTTGTTTCCCGCGCATCGAAAACAAGATCCAGGAGCTCAAGAAGATGCTGCCTATCGTGCTGCTGGACAACCTCTCGAATGATAAATCGATTCCGTCCGTCACGCTCGATAATTTCAACGGCAGCAGCGAGGCAGTTGATTACCTGTGGTCGCTCGGACATCGTCGTATTGGCTATATAACGGGTCTGATGGATTCGGATATATGTAGTGAGCGCCTTGCGGGCTACACGAGTTCCATGGCGCATTTTGGTGCGGAGAAGGATGACGAATTGATCTACCAAGGCGATTTCTCATATGAATCGGGAGAGCGTGGCGCAAAATACCTGCTATCGCTGAAGAAACCTCCAACCGCGATTATGTGCGCGAACGACTCCATGGCGATCGGCGCGATGAAGGCAATCCGTGAGAAAGGTATTCAGATCCCGGAAGAGATGAGCGTTGTCGGCTTCGACGATATCATCGTGGCATCCAAGGTCTTCCCGGCGCTGACGACCATCGCGGCACCGGTGGATCGTATTGCACAGAAGTCTGTTAACATGCTTCTGGATATGATTGGGGGCGCGGATCTTGACTACCAGCACGCGATTCTTCCGGTACCGCTGGTAGTGCGTAATTCTTGCGCGAAAACCAAAGGTTAATGTACTGCTATATAGGAATAGATTTCACTCGGTACGGCGATCATTTCCTTGCGGTCATCTCAAAAATATAGCATTGTGAGAGCAATTCCATTTTGAAATAACGGGCGTCCGAAAACAGCTTAATACCAATGAACGGAAAACATTGTCAGGCTGTACCGGATGCCGATTCCGGGCCGGAAATCCAATTTAATTGAAAATAATAACCACGCCAGATTCTGCATTCTGAGGGGAATTGTGAAGATCGGCCAAGTAGAAATCAATGGAAAGTGTTAAAATAACCTTGACAGTAAATATCGTGAATATTGATTGCTATATAGAAGTGTGGGTTTCCCCATTATCACTTCACTGATTCCAAAAGGGAGCGAGACTATGTTCAGAAACGATTGCTCGACAGCTATCAGACGATTTTGCATTATGTTACCACTATTTTTGTTTGCCGCCGTGGCGATGGCTGCAACACCAGATTACGTTACGACTTACAACGACCAGAATGGCTGGAAGCTGAAAGTCAATGACGCTGACTACTTTGTGAAAGGTGTTGTTTGGGGCTATACACCGATTGGGGAAACCTACTCCTATAATCTGTGGGCGGACTCGGACGAACAGATCCAGAAGGTGCTGGATTACGATTGCGACCTCATGAAAAAGGCTGGCGTTAATACGATCCGCCAGTTCGGCAATATCCCGCCGCGCTGGATCCAGTACATCTATGAGCAGCACGGTATTCGTACCGTGGTCAACCACCTCATGGGCCGTTACGGCTACAACGTCGATGGCGTCTGGTACGTATGGACCAACTACGCCGACGACCGAACGCGCGAAGTCCTGAAGAATGATTTCGTTGAGATGGTGAAGAAATATAAAGACACCCCCGGCGTACTGATGTTTGCGCTGGGTAATGAAAACAACTATGGCCTTGAGTGGGCCAGCTACGAGATCGAAAATATTCCCGAAGGCGAGCGCCACAAAGAGAAGGCCAAATACCTTTACAGCCTCTACAACGAGGTGATGCAGGAAGCCAAGAAGGTCGATTCGAACCACCCATACCTGATTGTCAACGGCGATATCCAATACATCGACCTGATCAAGCAATACTGTACTGACATGGACATTCTGGGCGTGAATGCCTACCGCGGTATCAGCTTTACCGACATGTGGGAACGTGTTCACGACGAGCTGGGACTACCGGTCATGCTTACCGAGTTTGGCAGCGACGCTTTCAATGCGCTTACCTATAAAGAAGAGCAAGAAGGTCAGGCCGCACTGGTCAGAGGCAACTGGCGCGAGATTTACAATAAAAGCTACAACAAGGGAGAAGAAGGCAACGCGATTGGCGGATGCATCTTCGAATGGCGCGACGAATGGTGGAAATATCTCCAGACCGAAAACCTGGACATTCACGACAAACACGCATCCTGGAGTAACGGTGGCTACTCCTTCGACTTCGTGCATGGCAAGAACAACATGAACGAAGAATGGTTCGGAATCTGCCGCCTGGGCGAGCCCAACGAAGACGGGGTCTCAACGGCAACACCGCGTATGGCGTACGATGTCCTCACCAAAATCTGGCACATTGACCCTTATACAACCGACAAGAACGACATGAATAGCCGCATCGACGGCATAGATATGGATTTCCTCAGCATGAAGAGCACGCTTCGCTCGATTACCAATGACGGCGTGGGCAACGATAAGTTCAAGCTCGCCGGCGGAAGAATCGAAGGCGATATCGCGTTTAACGGCAAGAGCCAGGATGTAGAGGATGACGGCAAGGACGGACTTGAGTTCACCAACGGCGAAATGCTGTTCCTCGACTTCGAATTCCAGCCCACGAGCAAGATTGGCGGTCAATTTACCCTCAACCTTCTGGGCAATGTCGCAGACAAGCAGCTCGAACAATATTATGGAAAGCGTGGCGAGAAATATATAACCGTCACCTCGGAAGAAAATGACAATGGCGTGACCGTCAATACAACCAAAGAGATCACCGACAACGAGCGGATCGAGATCTACGATTTTGAAGCGAAATACGAAGGTGATGCGTTCGATTTCACCGCATTCTATCACGTCCCGCGTTACCATTGGGGCTACCAAGGCGACTTCTTTGGGCTGATGCACGAAGCGACAGACATGGAAGGAATGGACATCTGGAACGCCAAAGCTCCATATGGCGTGGAATTCGAAGGCAAGAAGACTTTTGAAGGTCTGAAAGTTGTGGCCGGTCCCGAAATCTACTGGGGTGCTAACCCAAAGGCGATTGTCAAATACCAGTTCGGCAGCGATAAATTCCAGTACACGTTTGTTCACTCGGAGGATTTCTCCGAAGCGGATGCTTCTGCAACGGCAACCGAAGCGACTGAACGCGCGACTCGTCAGACAGCGCTCTCGCTGGAAACGGATTTCATCCCCGGTACGACAATACAGATCGGTTATCTGGTTTCTGGAACCGAAAAGATCGACGAAGACTACGAATATATCGAAGACGGTCAGATATACACCGATGAGATCGAATTCAAGGACACCCAGGCTGCCAAGGCGAAACTGACATTGACACTGGGCTCGACTCTGATCGACGCATCCGTTCATTATGCCGGGCTTGTCGCCGATGGCGGTGAGACGCTTGTGGAACGCAATTCGACGATGCCATATTCCTCACTCGGTAACAAGATCGTTTACGAAGCCGGCATGCTGATTCCGATCGGTAACCTCTGGTTGCTGCCGCGTGCGATGCATCGCGAAAACCTTCTGGATGCTGTCGGGGCCAGCGAGCCTTACACGGACGGCACAGAATTCTATCCCGGAACATCCCCGCGCAACCGTGACGACGATCCGTTCGCCGTACTCGATAACCGCGAAGCCACTTCCGGCGAATTTTTCATCACCTGGGACCCGACCCCCGCGAGCTATTTCTACAACTGGGATCGTGAGTTTAAGGAAGACGCACCGTTCGCGTTCACCTTTGGCGGTAACTACACCAGCTACACGTCTGAAACCGATTCATATCTCTTCTTCTATCAGGAAGGGCACACGAACGCCGCATTCGGTAAGGGCCTTCCCAAGGAAGATGTGTGGGAGATCAGCGGCAACTTCATCATGAATCCGACAGCCAATCTTCGCATTGTGACCAATCTCGGAGTTGGCAAGCAGCAATCCACAGGTAACCCCGCAGGTGATCCAGCCGAGTTTTATACGCTGGATGCCAAGTTCATCGTGAACAACAAGCACCTTATAAAGTGCTATGTGAAGAAGGATGCCTGGGGACCTTACGACTGGTATCGCCAGTTCAATATCACCTACCCGTATCAGTATATGCTCGATTATTCAGTGCTGATCGACAATTTTCTCGATGAACAGGTCTCGAGCCGCATCGGATACAAGACAATCTTCAGGACGCTGGATGATACATCACCCACCAACGAGGGTGATGGCCTTAACCAGGACTACGAATTCCAGACCGGCCTTTATTACCGGATCGATTTCTAAGGAGGGGACATCATGAAGAAAAACATTATCTGGATCGCCATTGCCGCAGCAATTCTCTTGATTGCAGGCTGCGACGTGAAGAACGGAACCGAATCGACGATGATCGACCTTCCCACCGATGTCGTGCTGAACCTCTACTCGGCGGACGAGGGACTCTACCCGAATACCGATATCCTCGACGACCCCGACAACCCATATGCCAACGCGAACCTGAACAGCGAGAATGTGTGGGATATGTATAACGATTGCCCGTCGGCCAAAGCGAAGTTCTACCTCTGGGCGACGATGCTTGCACGCCAACCCATGGGTGAATATCAGTACTACGTCGCACAGGCTTTGCATGAGCTTTACACCGAAGGCGGAAGCGCGAATGCACACGATCAGGCGATTAAGGCCTATCGCGCCGTGCTGGATCATTTCTATGATTCCGTTACCTGGTGGAACGCATGGTGGGTCAGCGAAGACGCTTATTACGCGGTAACGCTGCGTGACATGGTGGGTGAAGCGCTGTACGACCCGACCGACCTCAACCTGCTGTCGCTGTATGGCGATCCTGCAGAAGCGCTCGTCGAGATGAGCGAATGGGGCTATGTGTACGATTTTGAATCGGGTACGATGTCAAAGATACAATAGATCGAATACGAACCAATAACACCGAGGTATAAAATGATTGAACACGGACAAAAGCTTTTGAAACATCTGGCACTGATTCTCCTGATCTTCACTGCAAGCCTTGTGTATGCACAGGTCGGAGAAGTGATCTGGGAAGAGAACTTTGACAATCTGGATAACTGGCTGATCGAAAACGGCAACGGCTCATGGGGCTGGGGTAACGGTGAGCTGGAATACTATCAGGCGGACAATATCGAAATCACTGAGATTCCTGATGAACCGGGAAACAACGCCCTCAAAATCACCGCTCGCAACGAATCCGGCCCGAATATCGTGGATCAGTGGGGAAACCCGCTCAATTACACATCGGGACGTTTGAATACGAAATCGTTCGTGTCCATTCAATATGGTATGATCGAAACACGCGTTTTGGTTCCGAATATCGACCTCGGAGGCTGGCCGGCAGTGTGGATGCTTGGAACAAGCAATTACTCCTGGCCTCGCTGTGGTGAGATTGACATGATGGAAATGGGATTCACGCAGTCCTTCCGTAATCTTCACGACACACACAATGGCGGTAACGGACAGGATAACTCTACCGTAAATCAGATGGTTGGCGCTAACGCGATCTATTATTCCGACGCTGCGGTTACGCCGGAAAATCCATCGGGTGCAGCAAGTATCTCGTGGGATCCGACAGACGAATCTTGCCGCCCCTATTACAGCTATGATCCGACTCTCACCGGTCGTTTTCTCACGTACCGCACCTACTGGGACGCGGACAGCCTTCGTCTCACTGTTGTCGATAACGATATCGAATACGACCTCTATGAAGCACCTTTTGCAATCGACAGCACTTCTGCTGAATTCTGGGATCCCTTCTATCTGATCGTCGATCTGGCGATTGGCGGAGCATTTACCGACGCTTATAACCTCGGTGATCCAGGTAGTGGACTTCCTGTCTCGATGACGTTCCCTGCCGAGATGTACGTTGATTACATCAAGGTGATGGAGTGGAATGGACAGGGCTCGGTTCACCTCGGACCTCCTGAGTCGCAATACGAATCATTCGGGCTCTTTACCGAAGAGACCGAGACATACAATCAGCTCGAGATCGGCGTTGATTCCTACATCTATGTATGGGAAGGCACGCTGGTTGACGGCAATATCCCGCCGTACGAAGGTGAATACGGCATCAGCTGGCAGTCTGCCGGTGTGGGCTGGTTTGGCGCTGGCATCATGTCAACGCAACCGGTAAACCTCTTCAACTTCGGAGATGGCGACCTCAAGTTCATGATCAAGATGCCTGCTGGCGTCACTTTCAAGATCGGTGTCATCGACTCCTGGGGCAACCAGAACTACGTAACTTTCCCGGCTAACACAACTGCCTACAATCTTGTTCGCGATGGTGAATGGGGTCAGGCGATCATTCCGGTGGAAGACCTTCGCGGTCAGTACATCGATATGCGTATGCTCTCATATGAATTTGTGATCCTGGAAGAACAGGGCGCGATGTGTGAGTTTGGCATCGACGATATCTACTATGATGGCGGTACGTTGGGCAACGACGAAGAAGAAGTTCAGTCCGTGAAGTTCACACTGAACCAGAACTACCCCAATCCCTTCAATCCGACCACCACGATCTCGTACGACCTCGCGGAAGACGCATTCGTGAACATCGATATCTACAACCTGCGTGGTCAGAAGATCAAGACCCTGGTTGCCGAGAAAATGCAGCAGGGTGAGCATTCAGTTGACTGGAACGGACAGGATAATAGCGGTCACCGTGTAAGCTCTGGTGTCTATTTCTACAAACTCGAGACCGGCAGCACCTCGTCGGTGAAAAAGATGATCCTGCTGAAATAACAGCATACGAACAAGTTCTGAGAACACAAGGCATAAAAAAAGAGGCAGATAAAAATCTGCCTCTTTTCATTTATCAGAACGTAGTCGTTATTACTTCAGTAGCAGTGCGCGCGTAGTGAATTGCTGTGCGCCTGAATCCATGCGGATGAAATAGACTCCGCTGGATGCAGAGCCACCGTTAAAATCTCTTCCATCCCACGATACGCAATGTTTACCTTTCGCGAATGACTCGTCTGCAAGGATACGCACAAGCTGTCCTTTGAGGTTATAGATTGCCAGCCGGACATTTCGATCGCTATCAACCGAGAATTGCACGACCGTATTGGGGTTGAATGGATTAGGATAGCACCCAACAAGCTCCGTGACGATCGCCTCAGGTGTTTCCTGTCCCTGTCCGCCATCCGGTACGATGGTGATCGTTACAGGACCGAAGAAAATCGAGCTTCCGTCAAGTCCGATGCTCTCAAGCCAGTAACGATAGGTCTCATCACGGGTTACTTCGATATCCGTGAAGCTATAAGATGCCCCGTTGGAGCTGTTTTCAGCGGAGATCATGGTTGATACGCGAACGGCATCTTCAAGCGAGGCAGTTTCGGAGCGATGAAGATAATACCCGCTCATGTCCGTCTCAGATTGCGTTTCCCAGGATACTCTGGCAAAGTTTTCAGACGTCACTTCTGCGGTGAAAGAAGACAGTACAACGGGGAGCGTGTTGTCGTTACCGATATCACCTGCGAATTCGATTTCACCCAGTTCTCCCACCCTGAGTGGTGCAGGAAGGCTCAAGCCGCTTATCGTGATTCGATAAATATACGAGCCAGATTGATAGGCGATGCTTCCCGATGGAATTAGACGCCATGAGAGTAGCTCTGAAGTGTCACGTGAATAGCGATACCAAATCTGCGTGTATTCGAATGGCATCTGGATATCGAAGTATTGCGCATTACGCAGCACGACATCGTCAGAGCAATAGAATTTCCAATAGGCTCCAAGGTTTTCCGGATTCGGGAAATCACCTTCCACAGACTGCGGATTCTCCGAGTAAATGGAGTAGATGGAAATATTAACCGTCTCGGTCGCTGACGGCATGAACCCGGTATAGACGGAGCTTCCACCAACGCTGGTTGTCGAATAAAGTTGGTTAGGCTGTGCAGTTCCGCCATCGACAGTCGGAGCCAGCATCCCTTCGTAGGTGTTTTCCTGCGGATTGATATTGACGCCATCCTGCCAGCCGAGTCTCGGATACTGGCTTGCGGAGATGAGCCAGACACCGTCGAAATTCCAATCGGTGTAGTTGGCCTGCGTCTGCATCTCGGAGGTTGTCCTTCCCAGGGCTCCCGGGCTGCCACCGGAGGTTGTATTACCGGACGTACTTGTATCCCAGTAGCACATCTGGATCGAGCCGCTTCCGGAGAATCCTCCCAGTCCGGGAGGAAGTTGACCAACTACGCGTCCTACTATACCGCCAACATATGGATCTTCATCACCACTATATGGCGGACTCTGGAAAGCTGTTCTGATCTGCCCGGTTGCGTAGCAACGAATCACCGCACCGCGAATGGAGCATCCTGATATACCCCCAACGCGCTTTCCACCATATACGTCGCCTCTACCATAACTGTCCATGGTCAGGCCGTTTTCGTTGCAGCCAACCACGGATCCATACTTGATGTTGAAAAGCTCGTCGTTATCATCCGGATTCAGTAACGTGTTGGTCGGGAACCTGCTCTCGACGTCAGCTTCCGAATAACAGTAATGGATAACGGGTACGATGTTCTTTTTCTGTGAGTTGTTAGCCCCCACAAGGCCGCCTGTTGCTCCAAACCCACGCACCGTTGCCGTTCCGGCTACGTAGCAGTTCTCTACGTAGGTAACATATGCTGCATTACTGGGAAGCAAGATTTTACCGACTAACGAACCGGTAGCCCTGCCACCGGTCACATCAGCGTTCAGGATGCCGAGGTCACGGATAATCGCGTCCGATGAAGAGGTACAAGTCATGTAACCGAAAAGGCCTATGTTGCCGGGTAATGCTTGCGCTTCGGTAACGGTGGTTGGTGTGCCGGCACCAGGATAATAGAGGAAAAGGTTCATGATCTTGTGACCATCGCCATCGTATGTGCCCGTGAATTGTGTTGTCGCGTTGCCGATTGGTTTCCAGCCAGCGCCGCCCTGGTAGTCAATCAGGTTTATATCGGCTGTCTGAGTGAAATGTTGCCCCAAAACGGACGAGTTTTGCGAGATCCACCAGAGATTATTCAGATTGGCGATCTGATAGGGTGTACCGGCAGAACCGTCACCGGCAGAAGGCGCAACAGCGATCGGTGTGGTGTCGTTCGATACCCAGTACGTCTCGTTATGGAGTGTACCGGTATTGCCATGACTGGAGTTATCGGTCAGCGAGGTTCCGCTTCCGTCACTCATCTTGTAATATGCGAACAAGCCGGATTCTGATCCGCTAAGCTGCGTATGCATGGTTGATTGTATGTCGCTTTGTGAACGCACGCTGCTCCAAAGGCGCATTTCATCTATACGGATGTCCGAATAAGCCGTGCTTCCAGCCCAATAGTCGGTAGCGAGGTAGAGGGTGTGATTATCGTTGAATTGCCATGAATAACTGAAATTCTGCTCGAACAATGAAATGCCATTGATATAGAACTTCAGGTTTGACCCATTGACGACCACGGCTGCGTGATACCATTTTCCTGTCTCGGCAAGAACTGTGGATGTCAAGACATTGCCGCCGGTGTCGTCGCTCAACTGCGGAGCCATATATACTGCGATATATCCGCTTTCATTAACACCGAGAAGTACCCTGCGTCTGTCACCCGAATAGAGGTGATAGACCCAACGATATTCAGAAGGATAGCTTTCGAACATAAACCAGCATTCGGCTGTGAGTATTGACGTGCTCGAAGCCGAAAGCCCAGTGACAGAAGCGTAGTCGTTTGAGCCATCAAAACCCAATGTGGTGTTTTGGGCCGAAAGGGGTAAAGCTGTCAGAAACGCGATGGATAACAGTATAAAAACAAAGCCTTTTGGGATATGAAACATGATAACCTCCCTATGCGTGCGAAGATAAAATTATTGAAACATAGTGCTTATAGTGTCAGTTTGATTAAGGCCTGTTAGAGTAGTTTCTGATCCAATCGTTACCATTACACATTTCTGTATGAAAAATATAACTGGTTCAGTTCGGTTGTCAAGAAAATCTGAATGCGTAAGTTGAGGCGCGTACTAAGCGATTTTGCGGTGATTTCACAAGCAACTTAAGGATGCAACTTTCCTTGCTGAAATGAACTGCAATGTACCGCAGCATGCATGATGAGAATTGTGTGAAAAATCATTTGACAAGAAAACCCCCTCAGCGTTTCTTGCATAACTTGAACGTCGGGATGTAGCGCAGTCCGGTTAGCGCGTACGGTTCGGGACCGTAAGGTCGGAAGTTCAAATCTTCTCATCCCGACCATTTTCTTCTCATCAGATTCATTTGCATGGGCGATTAGTTACTATAATTATCACGAATCATTTGAAAATCAACACCAATTCTGTGCTGATCTATGTGCAGGGCAATATCCAACGAAGTGCTTCAATCAATGTGATTGTTTCATCCACCGGATCGACCTGCTGCCATCTACCGAGCTGCGGGTCGTAGTAGCGAGCGCCGTAGTGATACCAATTCAGGTTGTAGTCATCCTCCAGCTCTTTGCCGCCACCGGTGAATTTGGTTTCGGGGTCGTCGTATACGCTACACACGCCGGGCATTTTCATCCCGAACGGGTAGTCGTGGTTTTCCTGCATGATATCAGGTCCGCTGGTCGATGGTTTGAAGCTCACGCGCGTATTCCCCAGGTAGTCTGTTATGTCGTAAACAAACTCATATACTTTGTTGGTATCATCATATGTAATGCGCCCTTCGGATGTAAGGATAATTTTCAGGATGCTGTCTTCGTATATTGCGCTGCCGATAAAACTGACAAGCCCCACAGAAACATGACCGTAAAGCACGGCTTGGGATTCTGCGCATTAATAATTCAGATACGGATTCCAACTCCTGTTAAGCCTGTCGCTAAAAATGAAGAAAACCCTGTCTTTGCGAATTGACTGTAATAATTCTATCACTGGAAAACCAGAAGGCACGATTGAAACAGAATATAGTTCAAATTCTAGGCTAATGTAACAATGTCTAAGCCCTGTATCTAAAGTAACTTTTGGTTTCAGATCATCTTGGCTATTCAAAAAAAGTGTGAAGCAATTGGGCAAATCATCATTTGTAAATACTTTGTAGTAGGATGTCCCAGGTGAAATTCCTTTTTCAAATACGAGGCTATCAGTGCATTGTTCTAATTTCTCTAAATTCCACAAGCTTTCAATTCTCGTGCGGAAGCCGTATACTTGGGCTTTATCTCTAAGGGGTTTAGAGAAAAAGAATGCTACAACAGCAAGTAAAACAAACAAGATAACCGAAAGAATTAGTTTCCTTATTCCGGCTCTGCGGTTTATGACTATCAGTAAGATTAACACGCTGAATAATATTGTGGGTTGAACTTGCATTTGAACATCCCCATGTTCTTGCAGGCCAAGTACTAGATATCCATCGATATAACTTATGGCATAACTGATTAGCAGGAAGGTGGCAACACACAGCAATATAGATTTTATCATTGCCTATTCTCCAGCACTCTTTGATCTATAGTCAAAACCATAATTAGCCCAAAATATAACGCCTTTTGTGGGTAATTCCCAATATTTGTATAATTTCCAAGCGAAGATATCAATGTGCATGTGATAGCGATACATATCTGGATGGTTTCGGTATAATGTGCCAATTCCAATATAATTTAGCTCATCAGACCTGTACCATGAGTTTAAATCGGTCACCAGGTAATGTGTCAAGGTTTCTGGTGGTTTGCCTACTCCTTCGAAGAGTTGCGTCTCGAAAGATTCTGCCATTTGATAGAAAGATAGATTGTTATCCGAGAGTATATCTACAGCATTGGGTTGAATATAGGTATCAATTTCATTGTTAATATCTTCTAGAGTGATGAAGGATATATTTATGGTTGCAGCATCCATCCCTTTTTCCTTGTAGTCATCCTCGTATGCCCCCTTCTCAATCCCGATTTCGTCATCTATGATTTTATAACTACCATCATTTAAAAACAGCACAGTAGTCCCATCCGGATCAATTACGTTGGCTGGATTATTCGCACAATACACATACGGGCTGTGGAACTCATCCGCGGGATCGACCTGCTGCCATCGGCAGAGCTGCGGATCGTAGTGGCGCACGCCGTAGTGGTACCCGTCGTCACTCAAAGGGTTTAGGTTGTAGTCATCCTCCAGCTCTTTGCCGCCACCGGTGAACTTGGTTTCGGGGTCGTTGTACACGCTACACAGGCCGGGCATTTTCATCTCGAACGGGTAGTAGTGGTTTTTCTCATCCAAATGTATTATTCGACGATCTTTATCTGTAGCCCATTGACTTCTAATGTGCGAAAAGCATCCCAATATACCTTGGTCCCCTCTATAGTCCGCGAATCTACGATATCCAATGTTCACTTGACATACGAAATGCGAGCTCCGAATATGGAAAATAACTAAATGAATATGCAATATTCAAGTATGAAGCTTCATGAAAAGCCAATGAAGCCGTCAGTATGATTTTCTGTGTTGTTGTGATCGTATCAGATGGAAAAAACACCCGTAACTCTGGCAATGTCCCCAAATGGGTCCAATCTCCTAAATATGATGATATTCCAAATACCACGTTTCTTTCTTCTCCGGCTTTCACAATACTTGGAACTGCACGAGATGTGTCGAATACGGGAAACACCAGCATGCGTTTTTTACTGATATTCACGATAGTTACCTCAAGTGTGACGGTATCATTAATACAATATATAGTGTCCTGCAATGCTATACTGAGCTGGATATCGTCATTATGGTATGAAGATTGTCTCGTCAGTGAAGATAATCCGAATGACATAGTTAGAAGAAAAAGAAGAAAAGCACGATTCATTATTTATACCTCCAGCCGTCGGCACAGCCTCCGGCTCTTGAGGGATTTAATCCATCGATTGTGGCTCTTGTGATACCGTCATTGCCAGCCTCAATATGTGCTGCCCTAAGGATATATGGAAACGGATATCTTACCATGCCAGACTTGACCATGTACCTCATTTCGGAAAACTCATGAAATATAGGATTTGTACGTGGTATATCAGCGCTATTCTGCTGCAGGACAATGTCAGGTCTGATAATAACAGTTGCGTTATGTCTAAAGGGATTAACCTCTGCTGGCATAAAACCATCATGATGACCACCATTAACCCTTTGAATCACGGGTAGAAATTCGGGACTTACAATCATGTTCCCTTTTGCTGATGTCATTTCATATCCAGCTCCTTGCCGCCACTGGTGAATTTGGTTTCGGGGTGGTCGTACACGCTACACAGGCCGGGCATTTTCATCCCGAACGGGTAGTAGTGGTCTTCCTGCATGATATCAGGTCCGCTGGTCGATGGTTTGAAGCTCACACGCGTATTCCCCAGGTAGTCTGTGATGTCATATACAAACTCGTATACTTTGTTAGTATCATCATACGTAATGCGCCCCTCGCATGTAAAGAAATATTTATCAAGGTTGCTCCATTCTACAGCAATCAAGTCAATTCGGGGGCGTGTTGGTAACCGTTCGGAGTCTTTGCAATGATACGGCTACGGATTGCATCGAACAATCGGAAGATTTCATTTTACAAAAATCACGCGCATGCGATAGTTGGAGTAATTCGATTTAAGGGACATATCATGCGTAGAGTCAAGGTTTTAGCGGAGGAAGTCGCCAACCGGATCGCGGCGGGAGAGGTTATCGAACGCCCGGCGTCGGTGGTGAAAGAACTGGTGGAGAACGCGTTGGACAGTGGAGCCGGGGCGATTACGGTCAACGTCGAGCGGGGTGGAAAATCCCTGATCGAGGTGATCGACAATGGTTGCGGCATGAACGAAGACGACGCTCTCACCGCGCTGGAACGGCATGCTACCTCCAAAATCCGCACTGTCTCTGATATCTTCGAAATCTCGACGCTTGGCTTCCGTGGCGAAGCGATGCCCAGTATCGCGTCGGTCAGTCGCATGACGCTCCTGACGAGAGATGAAGAGAGCGAGCTGGCGACCAAAATCGAAATCGATTCGGGTGTGATCCGCGGTGTGGAGAAGGCCGCTGCCAATCAGGGCACGACGGTCACCGTACGAAAACTCTTCGCCAATATCCCTGCACGCAAGAAGTTTCTCAAGTCGGACGATGTGGAATATCGACATATTCAGAATTACATACATTATCAGGCGGTTCTGTTTCCGGGCGTGCATTTCAAGCTCGTTGCCAACGGAAGAACAAAGCTCAACTATCCTGCTGTCGAGACGCGTGAAAAGCGACTTCTGGCAGTGTTCGGTAGCGATTTCAAAAAGCTGGATATGGTAGAGATCGAAGCCGAGGGCGGCAACATGAAGCTCGAAGGCTATATTAAAGGTCTGGATGAGGTCCCTGAAGGGCTGCACGACTACCGCTACATGTTCGTCAACGGCCGCTTCATCCGCGACAAGATCATACTGCATGCGCTCAAGGCAGCATATGAGCCATACGTGCAGAAGCTTCGGCTATTCCAGGGCAGTAGCGTCCCGCCATACATTCTTTTCATGGAGATGGATCCCACGCTTATCGACTTCAACGTCCATCCCGCCAAGCTGGAAATTCGTTTCCGAGACGCCGGCAGCGTGCATGGATTCATCAAGAATGCCATCGGAAAGCGTCTGATGAAGTACGAAGACGAACGTTTCAAATCGGTGCGGGAGCGGATCGAGCAGGGCCATGAAAGGAAAGAGATCAAGCCTGTGGATGTGAAAATCTATCGTCAGCGGACCGAACCCAGACGTTTCAGCCAGGTGAAGGACGAATTCGGTAGCCTCTACCAGCCGGATATATTTATCCCGGTGGAGCAGCAGATACAACCAGAATCGCAAGCGCCGGCTGATATTCCCCAGGAGACGCAACGCGTCAAGCTAAGGGCCGAAGAGGACATGATCAATCCCTGGCAGCTTCATCAGACGTATATTCTGGTGCAGGTGGAAGAAGGCTTGATGATGATTGACCAACACGCTGCGCACGAACGCATCCTTTACGAGAAACTGCTGCACCGAATTCACGGTATGCCGGCACCTACACAAAAGCTTTTATTCCCGCTGGTTGTGGATATCCCGACGCATCTCTACGACGTGGTGCAAGACCTCGTGGAAGCCAATATGGAGACGATCAACAAGGTCGGCTTCACCATCAAGAGTTTCAGCGGCAATTCGATCGTGATCGACGAAATCCCCGCCGAGTTGGAAGACTGGGATGGGGGAGAGGTGTTCATCGACATCCTGCGGCAGCTCCGGGACGAGTTTTCCGAAACGGAGGATTTCCGGGACAGTCTTGCCAAATCAGTAGCGTGCAAGGCGGCCATCAAGGCGAACCGCAAAATGGGACGCAAGGAGATGGTAGCGCTCATCAGCGACCTCTTTTCCTGCGATGTACCTTACTTCTGTCCGCACGGAAGACCGCTGATCATCAAGATGACACTTACCGAACTGGAGAAGAAGTTCAAGCGAATCGAGTCATGAAGTTTATAACGGTTCAGGGCCCGACCGCTTCGGGAAAGACATCGCTTGCACTGAAGCTGGCAAAGGAACTGGATACCGAGATCATCTCGGCCGATTCCCGGCAGGTATATCGCTACATGGATATTGGAACCGCCAAGCCCACGAGGCTGGAGATGGCTGGTATTCCGCATCATCTGATCGATGTCGTGGATCCCGATGAATCATACAGCGCAGGGCGATTTACCGATGAAGCTGGAGCGATCGTGCGGCGGCTGAACAGCGAGGAGAAAATCCCGATCATCGCCGGTGGTACTGGATTCTATATCCGTGCTCTGCAAAATGGTTTATTCGAATCGCCAAAGGTGGATGAGGACTTGCGGCAACGGCTGATGCAGCAGGCAGAAGCGGAGCCGGTGAGGGTTTTTGAGCGATTGAGGGAGGTCGATCCCATTTCTGCTGGGCGAGTTCATCCCAACGACATCAAACGAGTTGTCCGTGCACTGGAAATCTACGAGCAGACGGGCATGTCGATGAGCGAGCACTGGAAGCATCAGCAGGAAGAATATCGTTGCAACAGCTTTAATATTCTCATCCAACCTGGCCGGGATGTGCTCTACGAAAGGATAGACGGCCGTTTTGACGATATGATGAAAAATGGATTCCTTGACGAAGTAAAACGATTACTGGAAATGGGTTACAAATCGGAGGATCCCGGAATGAACGCTGTGGGTTACCGGGAGCTAGTCGATTGGCTACATGACGGCGGCGATTTCAAGGCGGCAATCGACCTTGCCAAGCAGAAATCGAGGAATTACGCCAAACGCCAGATGACATGGTATCGAAGCATCGAATTCGATTTGACATTGGAATGCACCGATATTAACATATATCCGGTTACCAGGGCAATTTTGGATACCCTGGATATTTGATTGGGAGCGAATATGATCATCGCAGAAGTGAATGGTTATCAAATCACGGACGAAAGCTATCGTTTCGAACTGGTTCGCGTAATGAAACAGATGCAGCTCGCGGATGCCAATATGGAGTGTCGCGAACGTGCGATCGAGCACCTTATCGACGGGGTTTTACTTTTAAATCGTGCTCGTGAATCCAGCATTGAAATCTCGGCAGACGAGATTCAGGAGAAGCTGCTTGAGTTGATGATGGATTTTGAGACAGAAGATGATTTCAACAACATGCTTGCTGAGACGGGTCTTGATCAGGAGACAATGCGTGAACGATTGAGAGATCGCCTAATGGTTTCCAGATACGTACAGAACAATTTCTGCGTGCGTGAGGAAGATGTTCCGGAGGAAAAGCTGCGCGATTTCTATGAGATGAACAAGAATCAATTTAAAACGCGCGAAGTGGTTCGGGCATCGCATGTACTGATCAAGGATGCAAATGACTTTGCTATCCAAACATACAAAGAGATCATGGATGAGATCGAATCACCGGAAGATTTCGGTGCGATTGCCAAGATGCTCTCGGACTGTCCGAGCTTCAGGCAGTCTGGCGATCTGGGCTTTTTCCCACGTGGCGTGATGGTCAAGGAGATCGAGGACGCCGCGTTCAGCATGAAAGTGGGTGAGATCAGTGATCCAATTACGACGCAGTTTGGCACGCACATTCTGATGGTCACAGACCGCAAGGAAAGTCGCATTGCCGATTTCGAGGATATCAAGGGTGCGCTCAAACAGCGTCTGGTTCAGATCGAATCGGAATTGCAACTCATCCGGCACATCAAGCAGTTACGTGCGGAAGCCGATATCCTGATTTACGACGAGAATCTGTAGAATAACGAACACGGGAGCGATTCATGCCGGAACTTGGCATTAACATAGACCACTTTGCAACACTCAGACAGGCTCGCATGGGGATCGAACCGGATCCCGTGCACGCCGCGTTTATTGCCGAACAGCACGGAGCAGATCAGATAACGATCCACTTGCGGGAAGACCGCCGTCACATCCAGCTTCGTGACCTCAACTTGCTGCGTCAGACGGTTCAGACAAGGCTCAACCTCGAGATGGCTGCGACCGACGAGATGATCGTCGTTGCCAAGACCGTGAAACCGGATACAGTAACCCTTGTACCGGAGCGGAGGGAAGAATTGACCACCGAGGGCGGCCTGAACCTCGAGCCGGACTCGCTTCGTGGCAAGATTCAGGAGCTTAAGGACGCCGGGATCGAAGTAAGTGTGTTCATCGAGCCCGAAGCATCGATGATCAAGCTGGCCGACCGCTATGGCGCGGATGCTGTCGAAATGCACACCGGACGCTATGCTAACCTGACCGACCGTGAAGACATTCGCAAGGAGCTTCAGCGCATCGAAAAAGGCGCGAAGCTGATCCGCACTGCGGGTATGCGTATCGTCGCCGGGCACGGGCTGAACTATCACAACATCCACGCGCTGGTCGATCTGGGATTGATTCAGGAATACAATATCGGCCACAGCATCGTAGCGCGTGCGTTGTTTACGGGATTTGCCGAAGCGGTCAGGGAGATGAAGCGCCTTATCATGCGAACGCCGTCTTGAAATGAAACGCAAGAATAAAGCACTTCAGAGCCGCATCGAGTTCCTCTTTTTTATTCTTACCCTCAAGATCTTCAGACTCTTTCCCGCCCGTGTGGGCGAAGCTATGTTCAAGGGACTGGCGATCTTTGTCGGCTGCGTCCTGGGAATCCGTCGCAAAGTGGCGGATGAAAACATTGCCCGGGCTTATCCCGAATACACCCGTGCGCAGCGGCGTGACCTTATCCGCAAGATGTACCTCAACATGGCCGAGATGATCGCGGAGGAATACCTCTACGACGACGACGAGCTCTTCAAGAATATCACAATGGTGGGTGAAGAAAATATCCGCAAGGTGCTCGAGCACGGCAAGGGTGCGGTGATGGTTTCGATGCACATCGGAAACTGGGAGCTGGCAGGCCGCTATATGTCGCGCCATGGCATCCCGACTGCCGCGTTGATGAAGCCGCAACGGAACCCGTGGTTCAACGAGTTTACGGAGAATTTGCGAGAATCGGCTGGCGTTACACTGATTCATTCATCGAAATCATTCAGATATATAATCAAGGCGTTGCGCGCCAATATGATTATAGCCTTTATTGCTGACCAGGATGCCCGAAAGCACGGAATACGTCTGAACGTGCTCGGAGCCCCTGCATCGGTGCATACGGGGCCTGCAAAAACCGCGATCAAGACAGGCTCACCAATTTTTCTGGCTGTTTGTGTTCGCAATCCGGATAAATCCTTTACATTATATTATGAGGAACCGGTATTCACGGAAAACCTCGAAGACACACGTGAGAATATTAACGACCTGACGCAGAAGATGGTCGAACGGATGGATTCATATATTCGAAAATATCCCGAGCAGTGGTTCTGGCTGCATCGCCGCTGGAAAAATGCTCACCGAGCGCAACCGGTTACATGGGAGGAAACATGAGAATCCTGATGGTGATCCCCGAGCTGGCGCCTTTCTACAAGTACAGCCGCCTGGGGCTTGGCAGCAACCTGCATAATCTCATCTTCAATCTTCATTCGAACACAACGATCATCATGCCGTTTTACGAGCAGATGAGAGAAATAAAGTGCAGTAAGATCGAAGACTATGAAGATATTTGCCTGTCGCTTTATCACGGTAAAATTTCCGGATCGGACAAGGACATCTATTTCTTGAAACCGAACGATCGATTCTTCGATCCGTTCTATGGCTCGAAGGTCGAAATGGAGCAAGTGCTTCAGTTCTCGCGAGGTGTAGCCCGTTTCATCAAGAAGCACCCGTTCGATGTTCTGCACGCACATCACTGGCAGAATGGCCTGATCCCGTTGCTGGTGAAAAACCAGGGGCTCGATGTCTTCACGATCTACACATTTTACGACCTTCAGCATCAGGGCCTTATTGAGCCTACCGATCTGGACGCATTCGAGATTGATGATCGTTATCGCGACGAGATCGATAAGCTGGGTAATCTGAGCCTGGTAAAGTTGGGGCTTGTCTTTGCCGATTCGGTAACGACGACAAGCCGACAGTATGCGCAAGAGGTACAGCAGGCCGAGTTTGGTAACGAGCTGGATCCGTATTTTCTCAAGATCGCCAACAAGCTTTTCGGGATCAATAATGGTGTCCGCTACGGTGAATGGAACCCGACCAAGGATAAGAACCCGGACATCCGCTTCCATGACCTGAACGGCAAGCGCGAGCTGAAGGTTGCCCTGCAACGCGAATATGGTATGAAAGAGGATAAGGATACGCCACTGCTGATCTACGGTGGAAGATTGACTGCCGATAACGGCTGCGAGCTGGTTCTGGATGCCATTCCCGACCTGATGGATATGCCGCTTCAGGTGCTCATCTATGGCACAGGTGAGAGCGAGCTCCAGATCCGTCTGAAAGATCTGGCCAAAGTCTATAGTAACCTCAGCGTCCATATCGGGTTTAACCAGATGGACGAGCATCGTTATTTCGCAGCGGCGGATATGATTCTGCTTCCTTCTCGTGAAGCACCGGGAACCACGACCCAATTGCGCGCGATGCGCTACGGCACGGTTCCGATTGCACGGAGAACCGGTAGCTTTGCGGATACGATCAAGGAAGCGACTAACCGCGATATGGCTCACGCCAACGGATTCATGTTCAGCAGCTATTACTCCAACAGCCTGATCCAGATTGTGGAAGAAGCCTTGGATGTTTTCCGTGAGAAGAAGCTTTGGGAGATGTATTTCCTGAATGCGATGGTACAGGACTGGTCGTGGAAGCATACTGCCCGTCAGTACGAGGAGCTCTACAAGAGGATGGTGTCGTAAGGCATTTATTCACGCATAATAAGGTTGATGGTGAATATATAAGGAGAATGAACGAATCATATGGTACATGTAGATAAAATACGAGATCATTATCAGGATAAACTGGAAAATCGCAAGGAAAACGCCAGGATACTGGACTGGGAGAGCAGTGATGCGCAGGAACTTCGGTTCCGGGCATTGCTGGATAACGTCGATCTGAACAACAGCAGTTTGCTGGATGTAGGTTCCGGCCTTGGAGACCTTTGGAAATATCTCAAGGATCAGGCGATATCGCTTGATTACACGGGCGTTGATATCCTGCCAGAGATGGTCAGACGGGCATGCGGCGATCACCCGGATGCGAAATTCCACTGTGTGGATATCTTTACAGACAAGGATTTTATGGAACACTGCTTTGATGTGGTGTTCTGCTCGGGAGTGTTCAACCTCAACCTTGGCAATAACCGTGAGTTCTTCGAACGTGCGATGGAAATCTTTTTCCGCGTTGCCAACGAACACGTTGTGTTTAACCTGCTACATAAACGCTCTCCAACTCCAGAGGATCGCTACTACTACACCGATCCGGAAGAGACGATCGAGATTATCAAACCGTTCTGCGAGGAATACCGGATCGTAGATGATTACCTGCCCAATGACTACACTGTCATCTGCAAGGTCAAGAAGGCGTGCAAATGAAGAAGCGCTACGAATTCCTGCTCTTCGATATCGACGGCACACTGCTCGACTATGACGCTGCAGAACGCAACGCGCTACGAAATGCCGTTAAGGCCTACGGTGTGGCCTATGACGTGGATGTGCACCTTGAGGTGTACAAGGAGATCAACACCGATACCTGGCGCAAGTTCGAGCGCAACGAAATTACGGCTGTGGAGCTTCGAACCGAGCGATTTCAACGATTTGCCGCGCATATCGGCGTGGAGATGGACCCGGAAGAGATGAGCCGGATCTATCTCGATTTCCTCAAGCAGGAAGCGGATCACATACCGAACGCGATGGATGTAGTGAAAGAGGTTAGTGGGAAGTTCAAGCTAGCGCTTATCACCAACGGCCTCAGAGATGTGCAGCATCCGCGTATCGATAAATCCGGATTCCGCGAATTCTTCCCGTCGGTTATCATCTCGGAAGAGGTGGGAATAGCCAAGCCGCATGCGGAGATCTTCGAGCATGCTTTCAATTTGGCTGACCACGCTGATAAGGATTCAGCGCTTATTATAGGCGATAGCCTGAGTTCAGATATCGGAGGCGGTATGGCCTTCGGAATCGATACCTGCTGGATCAATCACTCCGGCAGACCGCACGGCCTGGAGCAATCGCCGACTTACACGATTACCGACCTTTGTGAGCTACTTGAGATTGTACTATAGGATGGACCGAACTTCTGGAGGTGTTGCACAGCAACTCTTCCGAATGTTTGGTTCTTCACCTGAATAGAACCATTCCAAACCATTTCAGAAAATCCCCTACATTCAGATGAACCTGCGGTACATTCGGAAGTTGGGATAGCTGTATAAAAAGCCGGACCTTTCGATCCGGCTTTTCTTTTTTTTGTAAATGTATAGACTATTCTTTTTCGTCGAATAGCTGTTCTTCGAGCTTCGGAATCTCGGTGCGGATGCGTTCCACATCTTCCTTGAGCTCGGGTCTGGCTTCCTGGCGTTCTCTCATTGCCGGCAGGATGGTTGCCTTGATTATGATAAGCAATTCCTTGGATTTGGTCTGATGGCTGTTGTAGCCGGTCAGATAGCGGATACCGAATACCCACCACGGGAGGTCCTTAAGGAATGGGATGCCCTTACGCACTTCAGCGGTTTCCTTTGTGGTGAGCCCACCGATGACGGCTTCTTCGCCGTTGTAGAGAATCTTTTTGGTGCTGGCGCTGGATTTTGTGACGATCGTGCTGACAGCCCCTGGTTCTGCGGAGCTGCGCTCGGTACTGACATTGAGCTCGACAAACTTGTTACCGCTGAGCTCTGTCTTGACATACGGCGTAACCGTTACGATCGTACCGGCCTTGTAGAAGTTGTCGGTTGTGTTTCCCGATTCGTCGATGGATTTAATGGAAAATTCCATACCGTCGAGCACCTGTCCCTCTTCGCCAGAAGTGACGGTTACTTGCTGGCGTGATATCACGCTACCTTCGTCGTTTGCTTCGAAGATATTGAACAGCGTAACCAGATCGATAGTGCCCGAACCGATTTTCCAGGTCTCGTTCACCGCGATGGAAAGGATGTCTTCAGTGACCTGATCGGTGGAGTTGAGGTTGGCGGAAAAGTTGACTTTTCCATCGGAGAGCGATGTCCAGTCGATGCCGACTTCGTTGAGCACGTTGCGGTCGGCTTCGAAGAAGGTTACTTCGATAAGGACTTCATCCCGCAGCTCTTCAACGATTGATGTCGTGGTAGTAGCTGCTGCGCCGCCGGCTTTCCTGGCTCCACTTTGCTTGTCGTCACCGCGTTTGATGAGAATGGCGTTGTGGGTGTCTTCCCAGAGGAGGCCCTTGGCGGAGAAGATACTGATCATCGCGGCTTTCCAATGAAGCTTGTCGATTCTCAAGCCGATACTGCCCTTTGTGTTGGAAAGATCGACGAAGATACGACCTTCTTCACGCATGAGATAGACTTGCAGGATTCCCAGCGCTTGCTGGAAATCTGTGTCGGAGCTCATGCTGACGAGGTCTTTTCCGTCGGGTTCCGCTGCGGTCTGTGCGCTGGCCGGGAAGTACACGGCCAGAAGAGTCAAAACGATGATCGCTCGGATGATGGCTTTCATTTTCCTGTATCCTTATGTGTTTTCATATTATTTGAGTCCCATTCTCACGCTTTCGGCAACGCCGTAGCGATTGATGCGGAATACGGCTTCCTGACTCTTCCAGTCGATGCTTTCAAGGTAGCCGTAGCGTACCCGATCGCCAATATTGAAAATCTGGATGATCCCCGTTCCGTTATTGCGCAGGAAGACCCGTTCGGGGCTGAGTGCAACGACGGAGCAGTTATCGAGATCGAGCAGCATCAGGAATTCCGCGTCGTCAGAGATAATCGGCGAATGAACACGCGGGAAGAACGGATTGTAGGCGAGCTTTCTGGGCTTGCCTTCGTATAGCTCAATCCGATTCAGCGGCGTTCCGTTCTCGGTATAGTAGGCGGTGAGTTCGACGGAGAAATCCACCTTTCCTTTCTGGTCGGGTGGGAGAGCTTCGAGCGCGATACCTTCGACCGCATAGAACGGCGGTTGGCGCTCCAGCTGATCGATAAAAGCATACACCTGATTCGTGAATGCCTTACCAGTCAGCACGTACTTATTATATTGTATAGACGGGTCGTCCTTGTCCGTTCCAGATTCGGATAGCCCGAAATCGAAATGCATATAGTCGCCGTATTTATCGGCCAGATAGAAAAGGTATTCGAGCGTCTTGGTGGAAGTGTCTTCTTTGAGCATCACTTTGTTGTTAAGCGACACTTCTTCCCGGATGCGGTCGAGCTGCGCATCCAGCTCCGGTTTCTTCATGATTTCGTTCTGGGTTTCGCGTAGTTCGCCTTCCAGCTTCTCCTTGTCCTCGGTAAGGCGCTTGTTTTCTTTCTTGAGGCTCTTGTTTGTAAAGAACCACCACCCGATAACACCTAAGAGAATAACGATAAGGATGATGAAATTACGGAACTTGTAGTTGGTGCCGCTACGGTAGGATGCAATGATGTATTCATCTTGCTCGGAGCCGCCACCTCCACCGTCTTTCTTCTTCGATGAGCGCATCATCAAAAATAGGAAAACGACGACTACGACTGCGGCGAAAATTAATAGCTTCGTTAACATATTACCTGTCCGGCTTACCGTTTATATTTCTCGAGCTTCTGGCGAGCGATATCCGCGTATGTGCTTCGCGGGAAACGCTGTACCAGATCGTTCCAGAATTCATGTGCGATATTCAGTTTACCATCTTCCTGGTTTAGGATACCCAGCATGAGGAGGGCTTCAGGAACCTTTGCCTTGCCATTGTTAAGCACGCTGACAAATAAGCTTTCAGCTTCCGCTGGCTTCCCGAGCTTGTATTTGCATTCGCCCAGGAAGTACGTTGCATTGATTACAAGCTGATCCTGATACCTGTCAATGTATTCCTTGAATTTCACTGCCGCCTGTTCGTGCTTGCCTGAGAAATGAAGCCTGATCGCCTCGTCGTAGAGTTTCTTGTTCTCTGCGGCAGGCTTTTCCTGCTTCTTGGAAACTTCTTTCGGAGCTTCCGTTTTTGCTACCTGTTTCTCAGGAGCTTTCTTTGGCTCTTCCTTTTTCACTACCTGCTTTTCGGGAGCTTTTTTGGGCTCTTCAGTCTTCGCAGGCTGCTTCTCCGGGGCCTTCTTGGGTTCTTCAGTCTTGGATTCCAGTTTTTCAGGTTCTTTTTTCGGAGACGCCGGTTTTAGCTCGGCGGCTTTTTTCTTATATCTTTTTATATAGCTATCGGGTTTCTGCGAATCGGAGATCTTGGTCGTAAGAGGATCAGGCATGTTGAATAGGATTTGGTAATCCCATACAGTGTAATCTTCAACCTTCTTCTCCTCGACCTTCTCGATCTGCCCGAACGGAAACATTTGGGAGAAGCCCACAATGTTGGTCCGCCGCGTAGTGGAACCCTCGATTTTGAAGCGTCCTTCTTCCTTATGAATATTGGTGCTCCAGCTCAAGCTATGGTCGAGAAAATTTCTGGAGATTTCTTCAAGAATATAATGCCACTGATTGTCTTCTCCAATATATTTTTTGACCCAGGAGATGTTGTTCTCGTAGTTCTCGATGCGTTTTCTGATGACATTGAGCGAATCGATCATCATGTGATTCGTCTGGATGAGAGACTTCACGTTATCGGTCTGCACCTTGAGCATCTTGTTTTTATCTTTCCAGCCTACAATGCCACTGATGGCAAACAACAGGGCTCCCAGGATAACCGTGAGCATGATGATACCCGTGAGTCCGAGTGAGAAAAGCTTCTGCTGTCGTAGCTGCTTGGGCAGGAATTCCGAGCGCAGGAAGCGTTTCGATTTGGGCTGAAGATACATCGCAGCAAGCGTGATAGGAATAATGTACTCTGCAAGCTCGCGATCGGAGTATTCGTCCGGGCTGTCCGGATTCGGAAGAATCTTTGCCGGTAGGAGCATCTCGACGATTGCATCCGGTTCCTTTTCTTTCAGGAAATCGATTGTTTCTTCGGTGATACCGTTACCAGCGAGGTAGATTCTGTTCAGCGAGGGAATATCGTGATGCGCTTTTTCCAGAAGGAAGCGCGAATAGATTGTATTGAGAATGCTGTCTTTCTTATAACCTTCGTTGATGATCGGCAATTCCATGAAGAATTCTTCGCCCTGCATCAGGGTGATTCGCGAGAAATCATTACCGATATAAAAGATTGCGGTCATATCCATGCCAAAGATGTCATGGTTATATCGAATCGCATTTATCAGAGCAACTTCATTGGGCTGCACGCCGGCGAACTGGAAGCGGTTCTCGAATTCATTCTGGTTGATCGAGACCATGTTCTCCAGCAGGTCCATCGATCCTTGATGCCGGATACCAACAATTTCGTCATCGCCAGAATAGAACCAGGAGTAGGCGGACATAGTGACTGAATCGGGAGAATAGTATGCGCGCTTGATCTTGTCCAGAATCTTTCTGGGTGAAGTCTTGGCCGAAATGACGATCTTCTTGTAGCTGACATTGGAAACATCGAGATTGAGTACAAGCGGGGCGGAGGTGAATTGCACAGCATGCGCGACGCGCGTCAGTGCCTGCTGCGTTGCGTCACCCGATTCACCCGGAAACTCGTTGAACTCCTCGAATTCGAGATCTTCTGAGTTAGCTGCAGGTGTGAATTCAAAGCTGTCTGGCGGTGGCTCGTGGGTGCCATCCATAGAGAAAGATTCAGCGTAGTCCGGGAAATCGGGCTTTTCTTCCTGACCGACGAGTTTCTCTTTGAAAAGGGTCTCAATGGTGATGATATCCTTATCACAGGAGAGAAGGGCAACCTTCAGCTCGTCGCCGTCGAGATACAGACCGAAAATTTTCTTCACTGCCGGCATGTAATTATTTCCTGTAGTAATTCATCAGTTCAACGATTCGTTTTTTCTGATTTGCGAAGGAGATCGCGGTTTCTTTAGTGATTTTCTTAGTCACGTAAAGCCGCATCAGATCCTGCTCGAGTGTGATCATGCCGTATTCTTTTCCTTCGTTGATCATCTGATATATTTCCGAAATATTGTTGTTCATAATAGCTGCCGAGACCCACGGCGTCACATTGAGGATCTCTTTTGCCAGGACGCGCTTGCCATCGACAGATGGAACAAGCTTCTGCGAAACGACCACGCTGAGAACGTCTGCCAGGCGCATGCGAACGCGGTTCTGTTCGTCAGTGGGGCACTCTGCCACGATACGGTGAACGCTTTCAACCGCCGAGCCGGTATGCAGGGTGGAGAAAACCTTGTGACCGCTATCGGTAACTTCCAGCGCTGTCATGATCGTATCCGGGTCGCGCATCTCGCCGATCACGATGATATCAGGGTCCTGACGCAAGGCTTCAATGGTGCCGTCTTTGAAAGAGATCGTGTCCCTGCCCACTTCACGGTGACGAACGATACACTTGGCCGATTTGTGGAAGTACTCGATCGGCGAACCGATGATTACCACATGAGCTTCGTTCTTCTGGTTATTCATATTGATGATGGCATCAAGCGTAGTACTTTTACCGGAGCCCGTGATACCGGTGACAAGCATCAGACCTTTCTTCTCGTATTGGAGGTCAAACTTTTTCTGGATCACGCTCGGGAATCCCACCTGCGCGATGTCGAACGGTGTGGGATTGATCAAACGGAAGTTGATCGCCAGATGCCCCATATCGATGTAAGCGTCTGCACGATAGCGATACTGCATATCCCCAACGAAGATGCGATAGGAGAAGTCCGAGTTGTGGCTGATCATGATCCCGTCGATCTGCCGGTCTGTCATGATACTGCATATCATAGCGGTTGAGTCGTCACGAGAAACATAATCGTAATCCGGGTGCCGTTTTTTATCCCCGAAAACGCGGTACCAGACTTTGTTTTGAGCGCCTTCGCCACCGAGGTCGATATCTGATGCCTCGATATCAATCATCTTGAGCAGGAATTCCTCCAGTTTGCGACGGGCTTCCTGCCGGTAATCATCATTGGCGACCATCACGTTACGTATTTCGGAAACGCGATCGACGCCCTGTATATAATCAGGTATCTTTTGCAATTCGGCTGAAAATGAAAACTTCATTGTGCCTCTTCCTTGGAACCGTTATCACAGTTCCTTCAGCAAGGATTTTACCAGATCGATGCGTTCGTACTTCGGGTACTGCTTCAAGAGCCGTTCAAGCTCAACCTTCGCCTGGTTGTTCTGCCCCTGCTGCTTGTAGGTCAGTGCAATCTTCACTAACGCATCCGGGACTTTGGGCGACTTCGAGTAGAAATCCACCACTTTCAGGAACTCGTTCCGTGCGGCGGTGAAGTTATCCATTGAATAGTAACATTCTCCCAGCCAGTACTGCGAGTTCGCGGCAAGCTGGTGATCGGGATATTTGCGGATGAATTCCCGGAACTGTTCCGCTGCTTTGGCAAGGTCGTTCGCAACATATGCCTTGCGTGCCTGCTGATAGTGATAATCTTCCATGCTCTCGTTGACATCGGATGTCTTCGGAGCTGTAACCGTAGCGGGAGTGGCTTTTGGCGCTGGAGCTTGTGCAGCCTCTACGACATAATTTTGCTTCATCTCATCCAACTCATTCTCGATCCGCTGCATGCGAACAGCTTGCTCGGTGAGTTTGCGAACTTCAGTTTCGAGATTCTCGATCCTGGTGTTCAACTGCTGGATCTTCTGCAGCATCTGCTGATTATCCTGATAAAACTGCCGCGTATCCGGCTTCTGGCTGGTATCGACATCATCCAGTCTCACGAAAAGGGATGTGATATCCTTCTCGTTCTTTTCTATCTTGTTCGATTGCTTCTCGTCGTTCTCACGGAGTACCTGCAGATCCTGATTCATGGCACAGGCAGAGAGTAGCAGCAGGATTCCGATCATCGGTAAAAAAAACTTCCTCATATGGCCTCTCTTTATATGGAGGGATCACGATAGATATACTTCGACTCTCATGGTAATCTATTTGGGTGGCGAATATTATCTGTCAAGCAAATTAATGAGATTGGCTTGAAAAAAGTTTCTAATTTCAAATATGCTATGGGATTAGATCATATAATCTTTGAAATCGATAAATGCTGCGTCTGTGCCTAAATTATTGCAGGGTAATTGATTAAGAAAACGTACGCTTGCGGTATTTTTATCTTGCCAAATATATCGATGATATTCCATTCTAAATCAGAAAAATAACGAATATTCCTTAAGAAAACGTTATCGGCTTCGATAACTCAGTGGGAGATTATACGATGTATTCGGAAGAAAACGGACTTCCCGGCGTTCGGGAAATACACAGCATCCGCATCGCGGAACGTACCGGATCGCAGCAGCAGCAGCAGCGTGATCAACATGCTCAAGAGAAGCAGCACGGCGAACGGGACGAAGAGCAAGATCAGAAGAACGCCTCCACGCATGAGTACATCGACAACTCCGATTTCATCTTCTACACGATCGAACTGGGGCGACTTCTCATTGAGAAGCAGAATATCGAGCAGACGCTCTATACCGATTCGATTGGCGAAGAGCCAGACGATCACGATTCCGATCGAGATCACGTCGATCTCGAGCAAGTGAAGATACGTATTGCTGATCTCGAACAGCAGATTGCCAATCTCGGTACGGCGTCTCACCCTGTCTCTCCGATCGAACCGGATCTCCAGCTCGACTTCAGTGTCGGCCAGCTTCGCAACCTCGAGATCGCGTACGGGAAATATTACGAACGCACCGAGCGCGAGACCGAAGCGATCGAAGTGGAAGATCTCGACCGGCTGAGAAAGCTGATGACCCAGAAGAAAAGGCTCCTCGAATATATCCGTAAAATCCACGGCGCAATAAATTACGACATCCTCCGCAACCTCCCAAAAGAGTCTCAAAAAAAGACTAAAGCAAATGCGATTCTTTCCGATATTAACTTGAAAATCAGACGGATCATTGACAAGGAAAACGAAAATAGCGTGGAGCTGCAAAATCGGAAAGAAGAAGTGAGAGTAGAGCTCGGTAAAAAGAACGCGGGTATGCGCGCCATTTCTAAATATGCAACCATGAAACCCGATTCGCATTACATCGACACTACGAAGTAACGGCCCGGCCGACTTCATCCGCATCAACCGCATTTAGAACCCTACACAACGCAGCACTTTACTAACAACTTACAAAGGTAGAACAAAGTACCCAAAGGCAAGGATGCCTAATACACATCAAGGAGGATGAAAATGGGACTTTCAATTAACACCAACATGTTTGCTGTAAGAGCAGGCAACGCACTCAGTAGTAACTACAGCAAGATGGGAACTTCCATCGAACGCCTTTCCACCGGTCTGAGAATTAATTCCGCCAAGGACGACGCTGCGGGCCTTGCGGTACGTGAAAAAATGCGGGCAGATATCAGTGTAATGCACCAGGGTATCCAGAATGCAGAGATGGCGATCAACATGCTCGAAACCGCCGAAGGCGCAATGGCGGTTATCGACGAAAAGCTCATCCGCATGAAAGAGCTCGCTGAACAGGCTGCCACGGGTACTTATACCCATGAGCAACGCCAGATCATGCACTCCGAATTTGCAGCAATGGCGGCGGAAATCGATCGTATCGCCACGGCCACCGAGTTCGCAGGACGTAAGCTCCTCAATGGTGATCTGTCCACCAACGCACACAACAACATCACGGTGGGTGGATGGCTCCAGTCAGGGCCTCAAACCCTCACTGCGAACAACTACGACGAAGATGGCGAATATGCCAACAATGTCGGCGTGAAGATCCACTTCGGTCTCACGAACAATCGTCTGGAAGACTACTACTTCATCAATATCGGTGACATGTCGACCAACGGTCTGTTTGGCCAAATCGGTGATCCGGACGCATCGGCAGCATCGAAGATCTCGATCTCGACACAGCATCTGGCACAGATGGCGCTCGAGCAAATCGACTCCGCGATTCTGATGAAAGAACATCACCGTGCACACCTTGGCTCGATGATGACGCGTCTCGAAAACACGATCACCGCCCTTACTTCGCAAGCAGAGAACCTTCAGGCAGCCGAATCCGATATCTCCGATGTCGATATGGCTACTGAGATGTCTGAATACGTGAAGAACCAGGTCCTGACACAAGCAGCAACAGCGATGCTTTCACAGGCCAACTCTCTTCCGCAGATGGCTCTGCAGTTGCTGGGCTAATTTAGCCGGTCCAGCGTACAACGAAAGTAAAATAGAAAATGATCGATAACGTCGCAGCTATCATCCACGACCTTTAAACCAAGCGTTTAACGAATTCGCTCGAGAATTCAGAAGATCTTTTACCAGAACATAAGTGATGAGACTTGTTAGCTGGCACAACAGCTACTCCAACAGCAGGCCAAGGTTAATCGCTGCCACAAGGATGAAACTTGCATCTTCAAGGAGGAAAAAATGTCACTCGTAATTAACCACAATCTCATGTCGGCAAATACGGCGCGAAACCTTACTGCTGCTTACGGACGTCTTGGAACGTCAGTGGAACGGCTCTCAACTGGATTGCGGATCAACTCCGCCGCGGATGACGCGGCCGGTCTTGCGATCCGTGAAAGTATGAGATCCGACATTGCTGCGCTCAATCAAGGCGTCAGGAACGCTCAGGACGCGATCTCGATGATCCAGACGGCAGAAGGTGCCATGGCCGTGATCGACGAAAAGCTGATCCGTATGAAGGAACTCGCGGAACAGGCTGCTACCGGTACGTATACAAACGAACAACGTTTGATCATCCACTCCGAGTTTGCAGCTATGGCGGCGGAAATTGACCGTATCGCCAACGCGACTGATTTCAACGGTGTTAAACTTCTGAATGGTAATGTCTCCATCGGTGGTACCAATGGTACCTGGAACGCCAACAACACATGGGTTTCCGATGAAGGTATGTACACCAACAGCAGTGGCTGGCAAGAAGTAAATGGATCCGCAGACGCGGCCGGTAATGTTATCGGTGGCGCTAAGGTCCACTTTGGTACCGGCAACAGCCGTGCCGAAGACTACTACTTCATCCGCATCGGTGATATGCGCACCAGCGCTCTTGGCGTTGGCGCTGCAGATGCGGCCGTCAGTACACAGCACGCTGCTCAGCTCGCACTGGAAACACTCAATACGGCTATGCTCCGTAAAGAGAATGCCCGTGCTGCGCTGGGTGCAATTCAGAACCGTCTCGAAAACACGATCAGCAATATCTCCATTCAGGCAGAAAACTTGCAGGCTTCCGAATCTCGTATTTCCGACGTTGACGTAGCGACGGAAATGGCGGAATTCGTGAGAAATCAGATTATCACCCAGTCTGCAGTTAGTATGTTGGCACAAGCCAACTCACTGCCTCAGCTCGCAATGAGCTTAATTGGTTAATTAGGAGACTGATTTTGCCTCATAGATTGGTTTGGTTTAGCCTAAAACACCCACAACAGATGAGCTAACGCAAAGCAATATAGGACGTTTGTCTTATATCGCATGGATGCCGTTAGAACCAATCAAGGAGGAATGATGTCACTCGTAATCAACCATAACATGATGGCGATGAATACAGCCAGAAACCTGACTTCGGCATATGGAAATTTGGGAACTTCCGTCGAGCGTCTCTCCACTGGTCTTCGTATCAACTCCGCCGCAGATGATGCAGCGGGTCTTGCGATCCGTGAAGGTATGCGTGCAGAAATTGCAACGTTGAACCAGGGAATCAGAAACGCTCAAGATGGTATCTCGATGATCCAGACCGCTGAAGGCGCTATGGCAGTTATCGACGAGAAGCTGATCCGTATGAAGGAATTGGCAGAACAGGCAGCGACCGGTACATATACAAACGAACAACGTTTGATTATCCATTCCGAGTTCGCAGCAATGGCAGCGGAAATCGACCGTATTGCCAACGCTACCGATTTCAACGGTGTAAAGCTTCTTAACGGTAATGTTTCCGTCGCAGGAACTAGTGGTTCATGGAACGCGAACAACACCTGGACAGCAAGCGAAGGAATGTTTACCAACAGCAGTGGCTGGCAGGAAGTAAACGGAAGCTTCGACGCAAACGGTAATATTACCGGTGGCGCGAAGATTCACTTTGGTACTGGCAATAGCCGTACCGAAGACTATTACTTCATCCGCATCGGCGATATGCGAACCAGCGCCCTTGGCGTTGGCTCTGCGGACGTCGCTGTGAGTACACAGCACTCTGCGCAGATGGCTCTTGAAACGATCAATACTGCAATGTTGCGAAAGGAAAACGCTCGTGCAGCACTTGGTGCCGTTCAGAACCGTTTGGAAAACACGATCTCGAACCTGTCTATCCAGGCAGAGAACGTTCAAGCTGCCGAATCGCGTGTATCGGATGTCGACGTGGCAACCGAAATGACGCAATTCGTCAGGAATCAGATCCTGACCCAATCTGCAGTCAGTATGTTGGCTCAAGCTAACTCCCTACCGCAAATGGCCCTCAGTCTGATTGGTTAACGTGTGATGTTATAGTCTCCTTTCATTTGATTGGTTTGGTTTGGCCTAGGTAATAGCAGATTGCCAAAACCACTGCTATATAAGACAAGTGTCGTATAGCAGCATGGATGCCCCAACAACCAATCAAGGAGGAAAAGATGTCACTCGTAATCAACCACAACATGATGGCGATGAACACAGCCAGAAACCTTACAAACTCATATGGTAATCTGAGCACTTCCGTAGAAAGACTCTCGACGGGTCTGCGTATCAATTCTGCTGCGGACGACGCAGCGGGACTGGCAATCCGCGAAGGTATGCGTGCGGAAATCGCTTCCCTTAACCAGGGAATCAGAAACGCTCAGGACGGTATCTCGATGATCCAGACCGCCGAAGGCGCGATGGCCGTTATCGACGAAAAACTGATCCGTATGAAGGAACTGGCTGAACAGGCCGCAACCGGTACGTATACAAACGCTCAGCGTTTGATTATCCATTCCGAGTTCGCAGCTATGGCGGCGGAAATCGACCGTATCGCCAACGCTACCGACTTCAACGGCGTTAAGCTGCTGAATGGTAACGTTTCAATCGCCGGATCCGGTGGATCCTGGACCTCAAACAACACCTGGACCGCAACTGAAGGTATGTTTACCAACAGTAGCGGCTGGCAGGAAGTAAATGGTACCTACGACGCCAACGGTAATGTTACCGGTGGTGCCAAGATCCACTTCGGGCCTGAAAACTCACGTGCGGAAGACTACTACTTCATCAGAATCGGTGACATGCGCACCAGCGCCCTTGGAGTCGGTGCGGCAGATGCTGCTGTTAGTACACAGCATGCTGCACAGATGGCGCTGGAAACCATCAACACCGCGATGTTGCGTAAAGAAAACGCGCGTGCTGCACTGGGTGCAGTTCAGAACCGTCTGGAAAACACCATCTCCAACCTGTCAATTCAGGCGGAGAATGTCCAGGCTGCCGAATCTCGTATTTCAGATGTCGATGTGGCAACTGAAATGACGTCCTTCGTCAGAAATCAGATTCTCACCCAGTCTGCGGTAAGTATGTTGGCACAGGCTAATTCACTGCCGCAATTGGCTCTCAGCCTTATCGGATAATAACAGGTTGTACTTGCTCGGGGAAGGGTTTGCCGAGAATCCTCTTCGCGCTGCATAACCGTTATAATCCACGTGTCACTCGCACAAGAGCTGCGTAAGCACTCAACGGGAGTAATACTCCCTCGTGAAGGGGAGTGTCCAGAAACACGTTTTACTGTTTTGGTTGTCGGTTCTTGCACATAACCACAGCTGGAGTTTTTTTACAAACTCCGGTAACTAAGTTACCGGCAACAGACTTGAAAGACAGTCTCTCGTAATCAACAGTACTAAGTGGCTTGGACGTGCCCCAAATGCGATATCAAATCTACTCATGTAGATTAATTTTGGCAAATCTGCTGTGGCAATGTCGTCGCGGGTTCGACTCGCAAGACGGCATTGGGAGTGCTAGGCTAACCGAACCAGATGGGCGGGGGACGCTCCGCCCATTTTATAAATCTCATCACCGCCGGATTCAGGGAAGAAGATGCGGAAGCAGGCGGTATCGAGAAGGTGATCTCATCACGACGTGATCTTCGCAAAACGAGCGAACAGACATTAAAAGGCTGTTGGACGCGACAGCCTTTTTTTACCACTACAGGATATCATGAACAACATCAATCCCCCCATATGCGCGACATGCCACCTCCGTGGCGATGGTTGCTGCCGGATCGAGCCGGGCTATGAAAGCTTCATGTTCGGTCTGTTGCCTCAAGAGATCGAAAGAATCTCTCTTGACACCGGCATGACTTCATCGCAATTTACGGTTACGGATACGCCGCGCAGCGATTTTGTGAAAGAACTCGCCACCTGGTTTCCTCCCCAGGCAGAGATTCTCCGCGAAGGGAAGAGGGTGCGATTGATGACTGATCATGGAACCTGTGTCTTCCTAACAGATGAGGGTTGTTCCCTCAGTAAGGATGCGAGGCCTTTCTACTGCCGGATGTATCCATTCTGGTTTGACCAGCAGGGAAACATTCACCTGACACGCAGTAACACCTGCCTCGCTCAGCAAGGTACGGCGTCGATCTTCGGCGTCATGAGCAAGCTGGGCGTGGAAAGAGAGGAGCTCGAAGCTTTATGGAATCAGTACCTCCAATTGATCAAAAGCCAAAGGTAAGCGTTATTATCGCGGTGTTCAACCGTGAACGTTACATCGCGAGAGCCGTTGAATCGGTGCTACACCAGCATTATACTGACTGGGAGTTGGTGATCGTCGATGACGGATCGACCGACCGTACCGTTGAGATCGTGTCGTCGTTCGACGACGAACGTATCCGGCTTATCCGAAAGCCGCACACCCGCTGCTGGGATACCAAGAATCGTGGCTTGGCTGAAGCGCGTGGTGAATTGGTCATGTACATCGATTCGGACGATTATATCTCGCCAAAATATCTCGAACGTGGTATGGCGGCGATTAACCAGCGTCAAGATTTCGATTACTACTACCCCGAAAAGCTTCTGGTGATCGAGGAAGACGGAACCGTTACCAATCGTATCTGGCGTTATCTGGATTATTCGCTCAGCGAGCGCAAGAACCTCTTGAAGCTCTTTCTGGAAACTACTATCGGAGGGATTCCACACACCGGCGCATTGGTTCGCAGGGAGGTATTCGAGAAATACGGTACTTTTGATGGCGAGCTGGAGAATTTCGGTGACACCGCGTGGGTCGTACGCAATGCTCTCAACGTTCGCTTTCGGATGCTCGATAGCCTACAGGACTACTTCAAGCGCAGCCATGAAGCGCAAATCTGCCGAAACATGCTGCCGCGCCTCAAGACGACCATGAACCTCATGGAATACGTAATCGATCATCACGCTCCCGAGATTCACAGCCCAGACTACGCCCACTCCGAATCTGAACTTTACAACCATTATGTAACCAGCTTCATGCGGGTCGCCAACCAATTTGATGCTCCGGAGCTCAAAGCTCCGTTCCTGCAGGCAGCCAGAAAGTATTTGGTGAAAATCCGAGAACTCGAGACCGCATGACCAAAGCCGTCCACCTGGTAATCGTCACCTTCAATCGTATCGAGCGCACAAAGCCTTCGCTCCATAGCATCCGCAGCAATACAGCTTATCCCTATATCCTGACTGTGATCGACAATAACAGCGATGATGGCTCCCGTGAATGGCTTCTTGAACAACGTGATAAAGGCGCGATCGATAATCTTCTTCTCCTGGATCGAAACTATGGCCTCTCTGCCGCTGCAAATGCGGGATGGGACCTCGTCGATACACCATATTATCTACGCATGGATAACGATATTGTGGTGGCCCGGACAGGGTGGCTCAAGAAGATGATCGAGATTGTCGATGCAGCCCAGAACAGCGACTTCGGCGCGCTGTCCTATGACTTCTTTCAGCACGAAAACCGGAGGACATCTCAAACCAGGATCGCATCGGACACGAAAGTCAGCACACCGGCCAATCAGTCGGAGATATACGGCGGCGCGGTAATGATCCGAAAGGAAATCTTTCGGAAATTCGGGTACTGGTGCACCGATTACGGGCAGTATTCCTGGGAAGACACCGATTATGGCGTCAGGCTCACCTTCGGCGGTTACAACAACCACTTTTTCCCGGAAACCGGATGGCTACTTCACGAAGGCGCTGCCGATCCCATCGATTACGATCAGTACATGCAGTTCAAGAAGCGTAAATACGAGAGCATGTCGTCCGTTGCAGGCGCGAACCTTCTCCTGTATGCGCTCAAGCTGCGTCCGCTATTCATGCGCAGGAGATACCGGACTGTGATCGATCCCGATGGCGTTCATGCACGGCTGATTCCCGATAGCTCCTACGATGGGCAGGAAGGAAAGACGCTGCGGGAATTCATGCGCTTCCTGAAAGCCGAAGGCATCCAGCCGAACTTTCCCCGAGGCGCTGACGACGCCCGTCGTTTCGCCGATACCTGTCATCTTATCCGCCAAAAACTTAACCTTACCTGATTCCACTTTCGGCACCCGAATTGCATCTATAAAAGTCGTCCCGGATGAGGAGGCACGATGCGTCATGCGATGATTGCCCTTCTTCTGATCGTTTTCGGCTTCATTCTATTTGCAGGATCGGTGCGCGACACCTATCAAGTCCATCCAGGTATCTGCGACGGTTGCGCCGAATGCGCGATGGTCTGCCCTAATAACGCGATAACGTACTACAACGAACTCCACTCCATGCGTATCGACCAGTCCCTATGCGACGGTTGCGGCGATTGTGTTGAAGTCTGTCCTCGAAACGCGATCTACCAGAATGATGCGAGATCGTTCATCGTGGGTACGGTAACGGACAGTAGCACCCAGTTTGGTATGCGCGGCGCGATAATTTCAGCGGATACCTGCTCTACCGTGAGTGATATGTGGGGAGATTATTGTGTGCAATTGATGCCGGAGACATACGATGTAATCTGTGAAGCGGATGGTTACGAGGGCGTCGTAGAACAGGATGTGTACGTTAGTGCCGATACAGCGATCGTGATCAATTTCATGCTTGTGCCTATAAACAGTATCCCGGATGAGGAAATCGAAGACTGTCCAGAGCGGATCGAGTTCTTTCCCAATCCGGTGAGGACCGGTTCCGACGTGAGGCTGTCACTGCCGGAATACCGGTCCTGTACCATCAATATCTATAATGTTGTCGGACAGAAGGTGCGAACGCTTCATCCGACATCCGCGTCCGTGCTATGGGACACTCGCGACCATAGCGGAAAATCGCTTTCAGCAGGTGTCTATTTCTATCGCGTAAAGCTGGATTCTTCCAGTAGTTACGGCAAACTTCTCCTGGTCGATTAGAGATAACCGTTCGGGTTCTGCGACTGCCAGCGCCAAGAATCCGCGCACATTTCTTCCAGATTGTGCTTTGCTTTCCACCCCAATTCTTCGGTTGCTTTGCTGCAATCAGCGTAGCAGGTTGTCACGTCGCCGGGACGACGATCCACGATTTTATACGGAATCTCACGCCCGGTAACCTTCTCGAACGCATGGAGCGTATCCAGCACGCTGCATCCGGTTCCCGTACCGAGGTTGTAGGTGTATAGTCCGGGCTTGCCATGCAGCTTCTCCAGTGCGACGACATGCCCGTCCACCAGATCCATCACGTGGATGTAATCGCGAACTCCGGTACCATCAGGCGTAGGGTAGTCGTTTCCGAATACGCGCAGCTCTGGTCTGCGTCCCACAAGTACCTGTGAGATGAAGGGGAAGAGATTGTTCGGGATGCCGTTGGGATCTTCGCCGATCATACCTGATTGATGCGCTCCCACCGGGTTGAAATAGCGCAGCAACGCGATGCTCATGTCATGATGCGCCATGAATTGATCGCGCAACATCTGCTCGATCGTGAACTTGGTCCAGCCGTAGGGACTGTAGGGTTTGAGCGGGAATTCCTCGGTGATGGGTACCTTTTCCGGTTCACCGTAAACGGTTGCCGACGAGCTGAACACAATCACTTTGACGCCGTGCTTCTGCATGCTTTGCAGAAGGTTGATGGTGCCTGTGATGTTGTTGTGCCAATACATCATGGGTTTTTCTACCGATTCTCCCACAGCTTTGTATCCTGCGAAATGGATGACTGCGTCCGGTTTGCTCTCTTCGATGACCTGATCCAGCGCTTCCGCGTCAAGCAGGTCGATTTGATGGAATATCAACGATTTTCCAGTAAGCTTTTCCACGCGATGCAGCGATTCTTCCTTGCTGTTTGAGAGATTATCAACAACGACAACTTCGTGTCCGGCTTCGAGCAGCGACAGGCATGCATGGCTACCGATATAGCCGGCACCTCCGGTGACTAATACGATCATATCTCTTCATCTCCTGTTTCGATAAGGACATCGACGTCCGTAAGCGGTACATCGATGGGTTTGGCTTTCCATATTTCATCTGCGTATTCTTTGATTGTGCGGTCTGATGAGAACTTTCCACTATAGGCCACGTTCAGGATCGACATCCGTGTCCAGCGTTCTTTGTCGCGATAGGCTTCTTCCACCTTGCGCTGCATGTTGACGTAGGAGTCGAAATCGGCTAAAAGCAGATATTCGTCGCGATCAAGCAGTGATTGCACAAGCGGATGGAATAGATCCGGCTTGTCAGGCGAGAAATAGCCGTCGTGGATCATGTCGAGCACACGCTTAAGATCGGGATTGGCTTCGTAGTATGTTCTGGGATTGTAGCCGGAGCGCTTCAGGTTCTCCACTTCCTCGGCGTTGAGGCCGAAGATGAAGATGTTATCGTCTCCGACCTCCTCCTTGATCTCTACATTCGCGCCATCCAGTGTTCCGATGGTCAGCGCGCCGTTGAGTGCGAACTTCATGTTTCCGGTACCTGATGCCTCGCGTCCCGCGGTGGAAATCTGTTCCGAAAGCTCGGAAGCCGGGAATATACGCTGTGCCATGGAGACGTTGTAGTTGGTGAGGAACACAAGCTTGAGCTTGCCGCGAACGCGCGGGTCGTTATTGACGATGCGCGCCACAGAGTTGATAAGTTTGATTACCAGCTTGGCAACGTGATATCCCGGAGCTGCTTTTCCGCCAATGAACACGGTGCGCGGAAGGTGATCTTCCTTCGGATTCATGCGGATACGGTTGTATAGGTCGATTACGTGCAGCACGTTGAGCAGTTGCCGCTTGTATTCGTGGATACGCTTCACCTGGAAGTCGAACATCGATTTCGGGTTGATGCGGACTTCGTGCGTTTCTTCCACCCACTGGGCGAACTCTACTTTATTCTCTTCCTTGACCTGAGCCCAGCGATCCCTGAAGAGGGCGTCGTCAGCCAACGGAGCGAGTTTCTTCAGCTCGAAGAGGTCTTTCGTCCACTTCTTGCCGATAGCCGAATCGATCAGCTCGGAGAGCTTCGGGTTGGAGAGCTTAAGCCAGCGGCGTTGTGTGATACCGTTTGTCTTGTTGTTGAATTTCTCAGGCATCATGTCGTAGAAGCTTTTGAAGATGTCGTCTTTGAGGATCTCGGTATGCAGTGCAGAAACGCCATTGACAGAATGCGAACCCACGATTGCGAGCTTCGCCATTTGCACTGTCTTGACCGGTTCCTCGCGGATGATGGACATATTGCGCATACGAACCATATCGCCAGGGTAGGTGGACCACACTTGATCCATGAAGCGGCGGTTGATTTCGTAGATAATCTGAAGATGACGCGGCAATAAGCGCTCCATCAGGTCAACGCGCCATTGCTCCAGAGCTTCCGGTAACACGGTGTGATTGGTGTATGCGAATGTTTTACGGGCAATTTCCCAGGCGGTATCCCACGGGAGCTCCCGCTCATCGACAAGCAGCCGCATCAGTTCGGGAATCGCCAGCGCAGGATGGGTATCGTTGAGCTGAATGGCGACCTTGCCCGGCAGATCGTGGTAGTTGGTGTGAACCTTCTCGAACCGGCGCAGGATATCCTGTAATGTTGCGCATACGAACAGGTACTCTTGTTTCAGGCGCAGCTCCTTGCCCTGCATGTTGTTGTCGTTCGGGTAGAGCACTTTGGTTATCGTTTCCGAATTATTCTTCTCTTCTACGGCGCGGATATAATCTCCGCTGTTGAAGTATTGCAGGTTGAAGTCACGCGTTGATTTGGACGACCACAGGCGCAGGGTGTTCACCGTGTTGTTGCGGTAACCTGGTACCGGCGTATCGTATGCCATGGCCATCACGTCCTGCGTGTCAACCCAATCGACTTTCCATTTTCCTTTCGGATCGAGGTATTGGTGCAGGCGTCCGTAGAATTTTACCGGGTAGATGAATTCCGGGCGTTCCACTTCCCACGGATTGGCGTAGCGAAGCCAGTTGTCCGGCGTTTCGATCTGGAATCCGTCCCATAGCTTTTGGGTGAAAATGCCGTATTCGTAGCGAATTCCGTAGCCGTATCCAGGGAGCTGAAGGCTTGCCATCGAATCCAGGAAGCAAGCTGCCAGACGACCGAGACCGCCGTTTCCGAGTCCCGCATCCCACTCCAGTTCGCGGATGTCTTCCAGCTGGAGGCCGAGCTTGCTAAGCGCTTCAATACCTTCATTCCAGATACCGAGGTTGATCATGGCGTTGCCCAATGTTCTGCCCGTGAGGAACTCCATGGAGAGGTAATAAACGCGCTTGGCGTCCTGGTTGTAGTATTCCTGTTGGGTTCGTACCCAGCGTGCGGTCAGGCAGTCGCGAATTGCGAGTGCGAAGCTGATAAAACAGTCGTATGGTGAAGCGGAATAGCGGTCTGCACATAGGCTGTATCGCAAGCGTTCCGCGAAATCTCGCACGAGGGTTTCGGCGTCCATATTATCGCCGTAGTTTTTGATCAGGTGCGATAGCCGGAGCTTGTCGCGATCGAGGGTTATATTATGTAAACGATCCATAATAGTCACTCCATATTGGTTATAATTACTTTATTTAATTAGCGCCGCACGGGTTACACTTACCTTGTCGGCATGATTTGTGCGGACCATGTATATTCCTGATGAAACAGGATTTCCCTGTTGATTGCAGCCATCCCAGACGCGGGTGTAAATGCCTGCGTCCAGCATCTCCGGTTCGTATGAACGAACCAGTTCGCCGCGAACATTGTAGATGCGAATCTCTGTGAGGCCCGGTTTCTCCATCGAGAGGCGTATATTCAGTTCCGGATTGAACGGATTCGGATATAGCGTTACATCGGTGCTATATTGAGGAGCTGTGGGGTCATCGACGGCGGGATCGAGCTCCCCGAAAGCATGCAGTACATCCTGCATGAAAGTTTGTGCTTCGGCAGCCATCATGTGGTAGAGCGGGAAACCGAGCAGAATGATGTTCGGATTCTGAAGCCTGAAAGCGCATGGTTGGCCTTCCCAGTCAGGGTCATCGCTGATGGAATCGTAGGTGTAAAGCACCTCGACCGATTCGTCGATCTCGAAGCGAGAGACGTATCCCATTGCATCGGTCCAATTGGGAAGCGGCAGCCGGTCAGGATCAATGGGAATGTTCGGGAATTCGCTGGTATCTGCAGAAATCGCGCCGATGAAATCAGGTTGATTGTTGTAGGTGACGCCCGTGATTTCGAAGAACTGGTCGAGAATGGCAGGCTGCATGGCGGAGGTCTTCTTGCATTGCGAGATCAGGAGGTTTCCGCCGGCGAGCGTGTAGTTCTGGAGCCTGTATATGTCGTCCACCAGTGGCATTTGCTGGATATCGTCCGCGTGCCAGATTACGGTTGAGTATTTTCCCATCTCCGAAAGCGGAGGGTACCCCTGGTCGCTGACATCCCATGCCGTGTAATTGTAATGCAACATCAGGTCGTCATAGAACGCATCCATTTCTTCATCCGTGGGCAGCGTTCCGGTATTGTAATCCATTGAATTATCCACGATCATTATCCCCATATCTAACGAATAATCGATCGGTTGCGTTACAATCGTATTGGAAAAATTGGACTGATATCCCTGATAAACAGCGCTGATTTTATAGCTGTATTCGGACTCGGTATTGAGGTTTTCGTCCAGCCATGAGGTGGCATCGAGCGGTTCATCCGTTATCCGGATGAATTCATCGCCATTCTCGCTGCGGTAAATATGATAGCCTTCAATCTCCTCATCGAAGAACGGTTCCCACACGAGGCCGACTTTACCGTCCCGCTGCGGGATTTCGCTGAGGGTGGGCTGTTGAAGGGCAAAACCTGCATCGAGAACGAAGCTGTAGGGATCCATAACGATATCGTAGGTTGAGTTGGTTCCCAGTAACGTGTAATGCCCCATGCCGGCCGGTACGAAGATGCTTGAGACCGCACCGTTGCATTCGTAAGGGATCATCATGTCGAAGTCAGCGCCGGCAGTGCCTTCCGAGAAGATTCCCAGGATGGCGTCGTCGCTGTCTTCCGAGCAGTAGATTGTGTATGAATAGCGTGGTCGCCCTTCATTCCAGTACCAGCAATCGAAGAACCAGTCGAGGTCCATCCCGGAAACTTCTTCTGCGTAGTCGCGGAACTGGTCGGTATTGTAGTTGCCATAGCGGTATTCCGGATCGGCAAGGATACCGGAGAGGGTCTGGAAGAAGTTATCGTCACCGATTACCCCGCGCAGCATGTGCATGACCCAGGCACCTTTGGCGTAAACAACCCAGTTGAAGATTTCGTTGGCAGAACCCTCTGGATCGCGGTAGATACAGGGATCGAGCTGGCTTCCGGAATCAAGGTCTTCCATGTATTGGATAAGACCTTCAGTACTGAACTGGTACTCTGCCCAGAGCGCTTCCGAATAGGTTGCGAATCCTTCCTTGAGCCAGACGTCGTACCATCCGTTGATGGAGATGCAGTCACCGCCCCATTGGTGGGAGAGTTCATGAGCAACAGTGTAAGATGCATCGTCAGCACCGATACTGCCTGCGTTGTACGATGTGCAGGTCTGGTGTTCCATGGCAGTAGCGCCGAGGCTTGTGCAGACCGCGTGGCCGTATTTTTCGTCCAGGAAGGGGTAAGGACCGTAGATGGACGAATAGAAGGCGAGCATATCCGCGCTCTGATTGAACAGGTTGACCGCGACATCGTATTGCTCGGGATATACATAGTTATCGACGGGCATGGTCTGCCCTTCCCATTCGAAGGTGAAGCTGCTGATTTCGTAATTGGTTACTGCCAGCGAGATAAGGTAGGAGGTTACAGGGTGGGATTCGTGCCAGTGATCGGTCTTGGTGCCGTCGCCGTTATCGATGGTTTCCTGCAGGATTCCATTGGATGCCGATAGGTATTCGGTCGGATAGCTGATATAGAGATCGACTGTATCGATTTTATCCGCCGGTGTGTCGTTGCAGGGTATCCATTTACGTGCACCACGTGGCGAGCACATGGTGAAGGCAACCGGGACGCCTGCGTGATATTCGAATTTGAGGCCGTCTTCAAGCCTGTTTTCAGGCAGAGAGAAATATTCCACCTCGATGGTGAAGATCTCTCCGGCTTGCACGGATTCGTTGAAGAAAGCTGATACGACTGTATCCTCTGGAACCCATTCGAGATTGACACCGTCTAGTTTTATCGACTGGACGTAGTAACTATTATCGTAATCGAAGCTGAAATGATCGAGGTTGTCCTCGAGCGATTCGATTTCGAGTGTGCAGATTGCGTTAAAGGTTTCCGTCTCGAAATCGAGCGTGATATCGATCGTCATGCCATGGGTGTCGTAATAATCCATGGGTCGATCTGTCTCGGCGCGAAGTTCGGATGCCTGTTTCCAGCGGTTCATTTCGCTGATTCGCTGACGTTCGATGATCTTTTTAAAATCGGGCATTTCGGCCGCTACCAGAAGCGAAGCGGCAAAAAGTAAACTGACCAGGACAAGCCTTGTAACGTATCTCATCCAATCCTCCTTTACGCAATGCATTTATACTGGACACGGGTATTTACAGGCAAGAAATTCTTGATAAAAAAGGGAAAGGAAATTTGAGAAGAGAGTGAACCGCATTTTTTTCCTTGATCAAAATGAGATTGGATATGAAATGTGTGGTAATCATGTGCCCAAGGAAATACTATGTCTCAATCAGCCTCGAAGACAATGGATGAAGTGCCGACTCTTGAGCTCTTGTGCTCGATTGCCAATATACCACATATCGTTGTAGCGAAGCCAGCGAGGATCGTGAAGATGAATCGCGCGGCATTCGACTGGCTTAAAACTAACGATGTAGATTTAACCAATAGCACGGTAGATAACTCGTTTCCACCTGAAATTGCTGAAATGCTTAATAACATGTTTCCCCGGCTTGAAGCTCGTAACACACACGAGATAACACATTGCATAACTTGTAAGGATTTCAGCGTCATCCCATTGCGTATGATCGGGATTCATCCAGCTAATGAAGATGATATCCATATCTTTCTGGTACCGATAACAGACCAGCGAGAAATCGCCGAGATGGTCAATGACGAAGAGATGCAATACAGGCTAATTTTCGAGCATTCAGGAACGGCAATGTGCATGTTCGGCGATAATGGTATAATCACGCGGTGCAATAGAAAGTTCGAAGAACTGGTTGGCTTTGCCAAGAAGGAAATCGAGGGAATTCGGCAACTTGAGGATTTCATTACGCCTGAAGATTTTGAACGTATGGCTGCCTATCATCACCTGCGTTCCGAGAAGAAAGGGGATCCTCCTTCCGAGTATAACTTCGAGATGTACAATCGGCGTGGAGAGATTCTTCATATACATATGAGCATCAGCGTCAATGAAAAGACGATGGAGCGCATCGCATCGATGATCGATATTACCAAATGGGTATCTGCCGAGCATGAGCTGATGTCGCAAAAAGTGTTTTTTGAGCAGATCATTGAGAATCTACCGATTGGTGTCTATGTGAAGCATGTCGATGATGATTTCCGGTTCATTGTTTGGAACCGTGAACTGGAAAAGATTATCGGTCTGCCGCGAGAACAGGCGATAGGGAGAAATGATCACGATATAAATCCCGACCGCAATTTGGCTGACCAATACAGGCAGAGCGATCTCGAAGTGATTCGGCAACGAGAAGTTGATAAACATGACGAAGTGTATATAAAAACGAAGTACAAATCTGCCTGGGTGAGCACGAAGAAGGTTCCGATCATCGATACGTTCGGATCGAACTCCTATATTCTTGGCCTTCTTGAAGACATCACAATGAGAAAGCTTTCCGAAGACATGTTCCGCGTGAAAGACGCCGCGCTCGAATCATCAGTGAATGGCATCGGAATCGTCGACATGAACGGGATTGTGACCTATGCTAATAAAGCGGCAGTTTGGCATCTGGGATTCAATGATCCGATGCAGATTGTAGGAAAAAGTATCAACGATTTGTTTATTGATCGCGAGGAAGCCAATCGGGTTTGGGATACGGTAAACAAATCGGGTTACTGGAATGGTGATGTCTTGTTCAAGACCGTTCAGGATGGTAAAAAGCCATTGAATATTACGACAACGCTTGTTCGAGACAAAAATGGCGATCCGATTAGCATAATTGCAGTCGGCAATGATCTTAGTGAGAAAGAGATGGTTCTTGGCCGGATGCGAATGGAACAACAACGGATCTATTCAATTCTTGATCTTCTTCCGGCACATGTCTTTATTCAAGGAGCGGATCATGTTCTCAGCTATGCAAACCATGCGTTTGTTGAGCGATATGGGGATTTCAACAATCGAACCTGTCATGAATTGATGATGGGCAGAAATACTCAATGTGATTTGTGCAACACAGACGAGTTTCTCGAGAATGGTCAGGCAGCGACGTTCGAATGGCATGATCGAGATGATCGGCAATACCTGATCAAGGTGATTCCATTCGAGGAATTCGACGGATCAAAGTCACTTTTAAAGATCGCATTCGATATCACGGATCGTGATCACCTGAATGAAGAACGGATACGGATGCAGAAGCTTGATTCACTCGGAATACTTGCCGGCGGAATCGCGCACGATTTCAATAACCTGCTTCTAATCATGCAGGGAAATATCGAGATGGTCATGATGAATACCAATCGATTGAGCCCGGAATATGAGAATCTGGACGAGACGGTAAACGCTGTTCGACGGGCGAAGTCCCTGACAAACCAGCTTCTGACATTCTCACAAGGGGGAGCGCCGATTTTCGAATCGACTTCATTGGATGAACTGATCAAGGATTCAGCGTATTTTGCGCTGCGGGGATCTAAATCGATTTGTTCGTTCGATCATCCTGATGATCTCAAGAATGTTCTTGCCGATAAAAACCAGCTCAACCAGGCAATTCACAATATTGTGTTAAATTCCAGTATGGCGATGCCGAACGGTGGAACCGTGAAAGTGTATGCGAAGAATGTCCGATTTAACTGCCGTGAAATCGAAGGTTCAGATGCGCCAAACGATTTACGCGATTATGTTCATATCAGTATAACGGATCAGGGTGTGGGGATCAAGGAGGAGATTCTTCCACGAATTTTCGATCCTTATTTTACAACGAGGGAGACCGGGCATGGGCTCGGGCTTGCCGTGGTGCATTCAATTATTAGAAAACACAAGGGTAAGATTATGGTCAAATCCAAAGAGGGTGAATTTACGACTGTTGATATCTTTTTGCCTGCATCCGAAGCGACGCGCGAAGAAACCAGCCCGACTCGCACGATTATCAGAACTACTGGGAAAATACTTGCGGTGGACGATCAGAAAGAGATCTGTGACATGTTGAAACGTCTTGGAAAACATCTGGGTTTCCACATCGATACAGCGCTTTCAGGTGCTCCAGCGATGGAGATGTTCAAAGAAGCGCTTAATTCGGAGGAACCTTACGATTTGCTTCTGCTCGATCTCACGATTCCGGGTGAAAAGGGCGGTATTGAAATCTTGAAAGACATGCGGGAGATTAATCCACAGATCAAAGCGATCGCGACGACTGGATATTCAGAGGTTCGTCTTGTTGGCGATTTAAAGGAAGCCGGATTTGTCGATGTTATTATGAAACCATATAACGTACAGAAGCTCAAGAGTATGCTGGAGACACTACTCAATTCGTCTCCAAATGGCGCGGAATATTGAAGCCATCGACCTGGATAGCTTCGCGATACCTGAAAGGTCGCCGGCGTTTTACGCTGAATCTGACCAGCATGCTGGCACTGCTTGGTATCTCGCTGGGTGTTTTTGCATTGCTGGTGGTATCTTCAGTCATGAACGGTTTCGAGCGCTATATGCGATCGAAAGTTATCGGCTTCAAATCGGATATACGAGTCAGTAGCGCCAATTATGGACCGATGAAAGACTGGCAGCCTGTTATGAGGAAGATCGAAGAAGTGCCCGATGTGAAAGGCGTATCACCTGTATGCCGGAGCGAACTTTTGATCCAGCATCGCGATCAGGTTGGGGCAATTCGCTGTATTGGCATTGATTTCGAAAAACACATGAAGATAACGGACCTCCAAGATCAGATTATCATCGGCGATCCCGATCAGGCAGCTCTGGACGATAACGGGATTTTACTGGGCATGGATCTATCGCTGGATCTGCGTGTAACGGTCGGAGAGGAAGTACGGCTATCCACACCGCTGGGTATCGAACCCGGGCCGTTCGGTCTGTTGCAACGTTCACATAACTTCCGGGTTGTTGGATTACTTCGAACCGGCATGCCTGATTATGATAAGCTCTACGGGTTGGTCTCGCTTGAGAACGCACGCTATTTTCTGGGCTATACGGATGAGATCGACCGACTAGAGATTCGTAGCGTAAATGCTGATCGTGCCATGCGAACAGCCAACAGGATTTCCCATGTTATTGGTGACGACTATGCAGTGGAAGACTGGAGTAAGTTCGAGAAAAACCTTTTTACGGCGATCCGAATCGAGAAGATTGTCATGTTCACGGTACTGAGCTTGATGTTCGTTATCGTAGCGCTGAACATCTCCGGTAGTTTTCTCAAGACGGTGGTGGAAAAGCGCAAGGAGCTTGGCATTCTCAAGGCAGTTGGTATGGGCAGCCAGGAGGTGGTTCGTATCTTTACCGTTGGTGGACTGATGATCAGCCTCAGCGGGATTGCGTTGGGCTATGTATCTGCGTTGGCAATGCTTTTTTCGCAGCAGAAGTGGCACTGGGCACAAATTCCTGTACCCGGTTTTCCGCTCAGCACTGTACCGGTCGAAATGCGGCTTTCAGATATGATTCTCGTGCCGGTCATCGCGTTTGTGATTGCGATTCTGGCGAGCGTCTATCCCGCGTTTCGCACGACGAAGTTCGATCCTGTCGATCTGATACGCGATGGGAAGTAGAGAAAGTTACGAGTTACCAGTTACGAGTTACGAAAGAGACCCTCTCCCCAGCCCTCTCCCATAAATGGGCGAGGGAGCGGAGAAACCCCATCCCAACCTTCCCCTTTGGAAAAAGAGGAAGGAGCAGAGACCCCTATTTACTAATGGATGTCACGTTGCAGATTCGCCCGATCCCTCGCGACACCGTGTAACACCACGTCTTCGAAGTGGATGAACACGGCTGCTCGGGCTTGAACGAATCTGACATCATGCAAAGAGGGGCAACCATGTTGGTAGCCCCTTGATGTATGCAAAGGTTGTTATTCGCTTCGAATGCTATTTGTTTACCTTGAAAGTCGTGTCTCCGTTCTGGAGGAATCCGACGATCTGGCTTGCGGCTGCGAGACCTGCGTTGATGTTTGCTTCCTGGGTCTGCGCACCCATCTTCTTAGGTGTGAAGTAGCAGCGATCGCCGTAATTCTCGAGGAGTTCATCGGCGATGGTTGGGGCGACATCGGAGACGTACTTGAGGTCGTTGCGTTTTTCCATGATCTCTTTGAGGCTTTCTTCATCGACCACTTCCTTACGGGCGGTGTTGACGATGCATGCGCCTTCTTTCATCATGCTCATGAGCTGGAAATTGACCATGCCGCGCGTGGCTTCGATGAGCGGAAGGTTGAGGGAAATGTAGTCGCAGGACGAGTACATTTCTTCGGCAGATTTCATCGGTGTGACGTTATCTTTCTGCATTTTCTCTGCGGAAACGAACGGATCGAGTGCGCAGACTTCCATGCCGAAACCCTGTGCGATACGGGCGATGTTGAGTCCGACATGACCGTATGCGTGGATGCCCAGCTTTTTACCCTTGAGCTCGGTACCGGCCTTGCCGTTAAACTGTCCGCGAGCCATGTAAACCATCATGCCCAGCGCGAGTTCGGCGACGGCGTTCGAGTTCTGTCCAGGTGTGTTCATCACGGTGACGTTCTTCGCCGTGGCGGCTTTGAGATCGACGTTGTCGTAACCAGCGCCTGCACGAACCACGATCTTAAGGTTCTGAGCCGCTCCGATAACCTCTTCGGTGACCTTGTCACTGCGGATGATCAGCGCGTCAACATCCTTGACCGCTTCGAGCAGCTCGGATTTGTCGGTGTACTTTTCGAGTAAGACAAGTTCGTATCCCGCTTTCTCCACGATCTCGCGGATGCCGTTAACTGCTACGGGAGCAAAAGGTTTCTCGGTTGCAACTAATACTTTCATGATGCCTCCACTTTATGGTGTTTGGGCTATTTCTGGTACAGTGCGTTTAATGGTCAAGATTTATTCAATCATTGACCTGAGGTAATATCGAATCGAGCATCAACATATCATTACGATATGCAAGATGGCGATATTCGGCTTGATTTTGCTCGATTTAATTGGTACCGCAATTGCGATTACAGAAAGGAAAAAAGGATATGCATATGAGATTCAAAGTTTCATTTCTTCGTATCGTTGCCACCTCAATACTATTGACCATGATTGGGTCGGCATTGAACGCCGGCGAGAAAAAGAAAATCGTCGTTTTCGGATCGTCTGTCGCAGCCGGCTGGGTAACGAGTTATAAAGAACGCTACGACATGCAAAATGGCTACGCCTACCGCTTGCAGCGCGCCATGAGCGATTATGAGGTGATTGTGAACAGTGTGCCGGGCGACAATACGAAATCGTCACTGCGCAGAATCCAACCCGACCTGATAGATCTGAAGCCCGACTACGCGTTGATTGGACTCGCGATGGCGAACGAAGGCCTGGGAAGAGCGCCTGTCGATTCGGTTATGGCGCATTATCGCCAAGGACTGAAGAAGATTATCGCGCTATGCCGCGAAAATGGGATCGAGCCTATCGTAGGGCTGTGCTATCCCAATGACAGTTTCGGCGAAGAGGAATACAACGCCGTACGGGCCATGAACATCGAAGTTGCGCAATGGGATGTGCCGACGATCAACTTCCTTGGTGCACTGGACGATGGAAAGGGAAAATTCCCGGAAGGAACCACTTTCGAAGGTGATCACCCGGAGAACCTTGGTCACGAGGAGATGTTTTACGTGATAGAACCGGGTATCTTTCGGGCAAGTCCGGCGCAAAACACAGCCGCGTTGAATCCCAGGATGGGTAAAGACTATCGTAATAACCTGAAAGCATTTACCTACATCCCGACTTCCATGATGCACAGCTTTACTTTTACGTTCGATTGTATGGCAGACAAAGCTGTGCAAAAGGCAAGAATCGAGGGCGTAGAAGGGACGCTTATGGTTCGGTATGACAAAGACGGCTTGGGTATCGAATGGAAAGGCCAGAAATATGACGATGTTGCCCAGCAGAATGAGGCTGGTCCACTGCGTGTAACGATCTCGCAGTATTATCTGGATGGAAGGATTGAGTTTTACCTCAATGATCAGTTGGTCAAGACGATCGAAGCTCAGCTTCAACCGCAGGTGTTCAATCTCGACACCGGTTCTGGTGCGAAGTACGCGAATGCGGGTATCTATCGATCCGCGATGAATCAAGATGAAATCCGGGTGCTCTGTAATGGTACGGTACTGAATGGCAGTCTGTGCGTCTGGAGCAACCTTGAGCTCGACAAAACGCGCAGCAAGTACGATAACGCCATAACCTGGAATGAGGTCGGTGCAGGTGTGAAGGTCCCCGCAAGAATGCGTAATGCACTCTTTCATCAGTACCGCGAAGCACGTGAAGCACGCGAAAACGAGCCGGTATTCCCTGAGAAACCCTTCATTACGCTGTCTGAAGATGAGCTCACAGAATTCGCAGGTGAATATGAGATTACGCCCGATGACCACATGGAGCTGCGAGTGGTCGATAACGAGTTGCGGTTGTTCGATCACGGGCAGTCTATTGGATTGCGGTGCGAATCGAAGGATCATTTCTTTGTCAAAGCACCCTATACTTTTACGGTAGAATTCGAGCGTACAGATGGGCGAATCAGTCAGATGGTGGTTACCGTGATGGGAAATCAGTTGAAGGCGAAGCCGGTGAAGTAACGAAAGCTTGACAGATCCCTTCAGAAGTCTACGGTTTTGTAATACGGACTTCAGGAGGGTAGATGAGGGTTTGTCTGGTCGTCTTGCTTATCCTAATAGCAGGATCGTTGTGCGCTGGAGGCATCGGTTTCGGACAGGAGTTTGGCTGGGAGACTGGTGAGGCGGATTACAGCGTGGACGGAAGCGTTTCCTTGCATGGCGATGGACGCAATGTCTCGTTCGAATCCTATTGTTGGAATGTCGGGTTTGTGATGGATACCAACATCAATAAAACTTCGCTGTTCAACTATCGTATGAAGTGGAAATACGGAACGTTGCATCGACGCTATTCGGACATGTTCTGGGACGACATGCGAGACGAAGATTTCATCCTGTTTTCAACGGAACACACCTTCGGATTCAAGATTCTACGCACAGAGAAATACAGGCTGTGGGTAGGTCCCACGATTCTTTTACAGGGAGGGTTCTCCGACAATAACTATTCCGGAAGAACCGAATACAATGACTCCTACAGGTTTGAGCGCGAGACATCATATTTCAATTTGGGAATCGGCCCGTCGCTTGGTTTCAATTACAGGATTTTCCCCAGGTTGGCGATTTGCGCCGAGTTTTCCATATTGCACGAGAACAATTCCGGGAAGCTGCATTACGACTATCGCGATGATGCAGAACCGTATGAGACACACGAAAGGGAGGGGATGGATTTTCACGCCCACACCACGACATTCATGCTGAAATTCTATCCAATGCTTTGCTACAGGGAGGGAAGATGAAGTTTGCTTCTTTATGCGCAATGATTTTTCTGGTCGGATCGCTGATGGCCTCTGGCATTGGCATGGGAAACGAATTTGGTTGGGACACCGGACACGTCAATTACGACACAGATTGGGGCTTCCAGACCGGTAACGATCTCGGCGAGGTCTCCTACGACTCGTCGATCAAACGCTTCGGATTTGTCATGGATACCAATTTAAGTAAACCTACGCTGTTCAACTACCGGATCAAGTTTTCCTATGGCTCCATCGATCGCAATTACGACGAAGGCTTTGCGGGTCGTTTGAGGGATGAGGAATTCAACACTTTTTCTACAGAACACTCATTTGGCTTCGGCATTGTTCGCAACGACAATTTCCGGCTGTGGATGGGGCCGTCGATATCGGTTCAATATGCATATTCCGACGAATCCTATTCCGGCGAGAACGAGGATGGCATTGATTTCGAGCAAAGCCGTGACAGTTGGTATCTCGATTTCGGATTCGGTCCAACGCTTGGCGCGAACTTCAAAGTGCTTCCTTTTATAGCGATCACAACAGAGCTCTCAATCATCTATGACATCACTGTTGGCGAGATGAACTACTGGTACGAAGATGAATCCGGAGCGTACGGCAATTTCGACTGGAATGTAACAACCTTTGATGGCAGAAGCACGACATTCATGCTGAAAATATATCCGATGCTCTGTCTGTTCGAGCAATAATGCGTGTTATTAACGAATAGACGATTGGTTTTTCTCTTTACAACTTTTCATTTCACGTTTAAGATTGGGTTAACTTGATTTCAACACTGAGGAGGGCTCCACGTGTCGAAACGATTATCGCTTATGGCACTGCTGTTTACACTACTTCTCCAGCTATCCGCGGTAGGCGTCGGGATGGGCGCTGAGTACGGCTTTGGCTGGGGTGACGAGACCAAAGATCGAGTCGGGCAGGACGAACCGGGACAATTCACGATGAACAAGCATCGCATCGTATTCATGATGGTTGATACGCACGTTGGCCCGGAAACAATTTTCGCTTATCGAATGAAGTTTGGCGTGGGGAAGACCGACTATTCACGTGACGTCAATTTCGATGATCGTTTCGCATCGAGCAGCGACTTCTTTCACTTCAATCAGACGCTGGGATTCGCATTCTTGAGGCGCGAGAAGTTCAAGCTCTGGGCCGGACCTTCGTTGACGCTGGAGTCGCACAACTACAAGGACGATGACGATGTGGGACTCTACGGGGTGGGCGTTTCTCTTGGTAGCAATGTGATGATAACGCCGAATTTCGCAATCTCTCTCGAATTGGGTTACGACTACGAATACAATTTCGAGGATACGATGGACTCGATGATCAGGCTTTCGCTCTACACGATCTTCGTTTCTTCCGAGACAAAGGAGGAGAAATGATGACGCGCATGAAGAAGCTCTGGTTGCCGGTCATGCTCCTTGTAGTCGCCTCAGGACTTTCCGCGATTGGTATCGGTGGTGCGTTTGATATCGGCAACGAGCAGGGATTTTACATGCTCACCGGGTACAGCACGCTAACCAAATGGCATGCTGATGTCATTTTCGATACGAATGTGACAGACACAACGGCAGTCAACCACCGGTTTGCGCTTGGAATGGGACGCCGCACCATGTTTTACGAGTCTGATATCGAGGGACTGGATGAAGAGCAATTCGATATGTATTCGCTCTTTTACACGCTGTATTTCCCGGTATCTTCCGCAGACCGTAATTGCATATCGGTAGGACCGACCCTCCTCCTCGAGTATCAGAACGGAGATAAAAGCGAGTATATACGGGATGACGATCAGGATGTCACGCGCAGGCAGTGGTCGCATACATACGGCATGGGCATGGGTATTTCGGTGGGATACACTTATCTGCTGAGCGCGTGGTCTGCCTTGAATGCGGAGATGGTCTGGTATGGCCAGACGATGCACGGCGTTCGCCATCTGGAGGATGTCTCCGACGCGGGATCGCCGAGCGATACGGTTTCCTATTTCACCATCAGTTCAACCCTGCTGCTCAGGTTCAGCCTGATGTTCACCATGTTCGAGTGAGGATAAGCACATGAAACGACTACTTCTGATCATCGCACTGGGCTTTTGCTCCTCGCTTTTCGCGATCGGACTGGGGATCGGATACAAAGCCGGGTACAACTTCGGGCAAGCCTACCATGATATCGATTATTACCAGCAGGGACAGGACCGGGATTACAGCATGCTGCGTGACCATACATCAACGCAGTCCGGATTCGAGTACTTCCTGGATACCAACATGTTCAAGAACCGGGTTGCCAACGCTCGATTCAAGATCGGGCAAATGCGCTATGAATGGGATTTCGGCGGGATTCTGCCGGATGGCTCGGATGCAAAGCTTACGACCAACGAGATGCACTTCGAGGTAGCATTCGGCGTTGGGCTGTACCGCACGAAAAAGATACGCTTCTGGGCGGGACCGAAGTTCAAATACGGGATTACCTCGTTCAACGAATACGAGTACACCAGCTTCGGCAACTACGATGACTCGGCTGTATGGGATCTCGATATCGTTGAAACATCCATCGGCGCGGTATATGCCATGAATTACCGCCTGTATCGATTCCTGGCGCTTACAACCGAGCTTTCGTTTCTCTACACGACGCAGCGCGGAGCGTTTGAAGTCGATTGGCCGAATGACGATGGATTTATTTATTTCCGCGACGATCTTTCAGCGCATGGCTACACGATCATGCTGGAAATAATCACGGTCTTCACGCCGTGGGAGAGGTGGGTAGAATGAACAAATTTTTCTGCATCCTAACATTGCTATTCGCCGGATAAGTCTATATGCAAAAGGTGTTGGGCTTGGCGTGGGCGGCGGTTTTGAAGCCGGGCAGTATGGCGTTCTGAGTGCACAAAACATGAGTGGTTTTTTCTGGAGTGGGAGTTGTATGTATGATACGAACCTCTTACGCCAGAGCAGAAATCGGCGCTTTATACTCAGCGCAGGACAATTGACCCACAAATACTCTAGTACACATGGATATGGGTTGTATGATCTGGATCGAGTTACTTTTAACATTGTCTCAATTGAGGTTCAACGAGGATATACGATAAGTGCAGATAAAAGTTATCGGAACTGGTTGGGATACAGCGTTGGCCTTGAAACTGGCTATGCATCCGATAGAGCGTGGTTGAGAAAGTTTGAACACGAAGACCCTATAAAATATGATTATCGGATGATTAGAGGTGGAATAAATGCCGGAATATTGCTCGGATGGAATGTTAAATTGAGTCGAACATTGGTGAGTTCGGCCGATTTAACGATTAAGGGTGGAATCGTTGTTTGTGATCGGGAATTCTCACCGGTAGATGAGTCCTGGTCGAATCATGATGATATACTCGAAGCAAGTATTGGTATTCAATTCCGTTTTACTACATTCTACGTGATTCAAGAATAACCCCATTGTCCCCTCGAAATGAGAGGGCAATGGGTTCTTATAATCTATTCAGTCAATTCCTTGATCGTCGTCTTGCAGATCTCGATGGAGCGCTCGGGCGATTCGCTTTCCGCATAGACGCGGATGATGGGTTCGGTACCCGACTTGCGGATGTGAACCCAGTATTTATCCCCAATGATCTTGAGACCGTCGGTGCGATCGAGCTTCTCGTTCGCGTAGATGCGTTCGGCTTTCTGCATGATCGGGTCGAGAATGTCCGGTGCGACTTCGATCTTCATTTTACCGAAGTAGTAGCGCGGGATTTCGCTGACCAGCTCGGAAATCTTCTTCTCTGTCTGTGCCATATAGGAGAGGATCAGCGCCATACCGATGAAGGCGTCGCGGGTGTAATGCACATCCGGACAGATGATTCCTCCGTTGCCTTCACCGCCTACCGGGCTCTGGATCTCTTTCATGAGCTTGCCGACATTGATCTCGCCGACTTTGGTTCGGTGAACCTTCACGCCATTCTTCTCTGCGATGTCTTCCGAAGCCATAGAGGAAGAGAGGTTGGTGACAATGTCGCCTTTTTTATGCGAAAGGATGAACGATTCTGCCAGCAGCAGCGAGAATTCTTCGCCGATAGCCTCGCCGTCTTCGTTGATGATGGAAAGCCTGTCCGCATCGGGATCGGTAGCGAAGCCTATATCGCACAGTCCGATACGCACCGCGTCTTCGATCTGCGAGAGGTTTTCGTTCAACGGCTCGGGCGGATGCGCGAAGATACCGGTTTGCTCACAGTTGAGCTCAAGTACCTTGCAATTCAGCCGCTGGAGCAGCTCTACGGCCATGACGCCACCAGCGCCATTAACGCAGTCCATCGCGACGGAGAAGTTTTTCTCGCGGATCGCTTCTACATCTACGTACGGCACAGAGAGGATCTTATCGATGTGCCGTTGCACAGCCTGGTCGTCCGTGCTGAACGAGCCCATGTGATTCCACTCGGCATAGTAGATTGGTGTGTCGATCATGGAGAGGAATTTTTGCGCTTTCTCGGGGTATAGGAACAGACCGTTCGAATCGACGAACTTCATTGCATTCCACTGTGCCGGGTTGTGTGACGCGGTGATGCAGATACCGCCGGATGCGTCGCTCTCCTCGACAGCCAGGAGGACGGTCGGGGTGGGGACGATGCCAAGGTCGATCACTTCGCAACCTACGCTCATCAGGCCCGAAACCACTGCATGCAGCATGGCGGGGCCGGTACGGCGGGAGTCGCGACCGATGATGATCTTGCCGCGGTCTTGAAGGATGCCGAAGTGTGCGGCGTAGCGAAGCGCTATATCGGGGGTGAGGGTGTCGCCGAAGACGCCACGAACACCGGAGACGCTGGTCATAAGTTTACTCATTGAATAGCTCCATACAATATTTTACCGTTGATGATAACGGTCTCGATACGATTCCGGCTATCGAAAGGATCGCCAGAGAAGATATTGAGATCGGCGTGTTTACCTGCTTTAATGCTGCCGATCTGGTGATCGTAGCCAAGGATTCGCGCCGGTCTGATGGTTATCGTTTGTAGGGCGGTCTCTTCGGAGAGGCCATTTCGTACGGATAAACGCACATCGTCGAAGAGAGTTCCAACTCTTTGCACCGGAGCGTCGGTCATGATCGAGAACTCGACGCCGGCTTCTTCCAGTACACGTGGTGATTCGAGCGATTTGTTGCGCAGCTCGACCTTGGTTCGTGTGCTGTTCAGCGGTCCGATGATGATGGGTACTTGCTTTCGGGCGAGAAAATCGGCGATAGTCCAGCCTTCCGTGCAATGCTCGATCACCAGCTTGAGGTCGAATTCCTCCGCGATACGGATCGCGGTCTGGATGTCGTCCATGCGGTGGGCATGCGCACGTAGCGGGACTTCCCGCGAGAGCACTTTCAGCAGCACTTCCATATCCGGGTTGATCTCGAAGTACGACTCCGTGTTCGCGAGTTTCTTCTCTTGATAGCGGATCGCTTTCATGAAAGTCTTACGCACCATCGCGGCGATACCCATGCGCGTTCCGGGAATCTTGTTCATACCGGAGTAGCGCACCTTGGGATTCTCACCGAAGGCGCATTTGAGGCCAACGAACGAATCCACGACCATCTCTTCGATGATGTTACCACGGTTCTTGATCAGGGCCATCTGGCCGCCGATAACGTTTCCGCTTCCGGGCGTGATACACAGCGAGGTGATGCCATTTTGCAGCGCGTCGGCGAATGCGGGATCGTCTGGATAAATGGCGTCCAACGCGCGCAACATGGGCTGCACGGGTTCGCCGTAGTCGTTGCCGTCGTGGCCTACACTGCCGGCACCTTCGTTGAAGACGCCGATGTGGCTGTGGGAGTCAATAAATCCCGGCGTGACGCATTTTCCACGAAGATCGTAGCGCGCAAAGCCATCCGGGATCTCGATATCGCTTCCGACCGCCTTGATCAGGCCGTTCTCGATCAGGATCGCGCCCGTATCGATGATGCCTGTTTCAGCGGTGTAGATTCTCGCGCCGGAGAGTGCGTATGTTTGATCCAAAACCGCTTCCTATTCGTCGAACGTCTTATCGACGAGGCTTGCAATCAGATTATCGTCGGCGAGGTACGGGACGGTGATGTGCCCTTCGCCGTGGTGTTTTTCGTTCCAGTCACGGACGGTCTTGATGGCGTTGTCGTTACGTGCCCAGTTGCGCCGTGCGACACCGCCCATCACATCCCAGGAGAGTCCGAGCTTGATGATGTTGTCGGCTTTCTTGCTTCCGTCCAGGACGATTCCGTTTCCGCCGTTGCTGGCTCTGCCGATACCGACGCCGCCACCGTTGGAAAGGACCACCAGTGTCATACCGCGCGCGATGTTTCCACCGAAGCACTGAACGGACATATCGGCGGTGACATTGCTGCCGTCGTAGATGTTGGCGGTTTCGCGGAAGGGCGAATCGGTGCCGGAAACGTCGTGGTGATCGCGTCCGAGCATGACCGGTCCGAGCTTGCCTTTGCGAATCATCTCGTTGAACTTGAGCGCGATGCGGACGCGTCCTTCTTCATCAGCGTAGAGGATACGGGCTTTGGTTCCGACCACGAGCTTGTTCTGCTCGGCTGTGCGGATCCAGTGGTAGTTGTCGAAGTCTTGAGGACTACGATTCGGGTCGATGCATTCCATGGCGAGCTGATCGGTGAGCTTGAGATCTTCTTCCTTACCGCTGAGGCAGACCCAACGGAAGGGGCCGTAGCCGTTATCGAAGCAGATCGGGCCCATGATGTCTTCCACGTATGAGGGCCAGATGAAGCCTTCGCTGGTATCGACGCCGTTCTTGGAGATGGTCTTCTCACCAGCTTCGAAAATGGAAGCCATGAAGCTGTTGCCGTAATCCCAGAAATACGAGCCCTTCTTCGTCAGGCGTTTGATCACCTGGTAGTGGCGCTTGAGCGATTCATCAACCAATTCCTTGAACTTGTCGGGATCTTCGGTCATGATTTTGCGACCTTCTTCATAGGTGACGCCTGCCGGAGTGTAACCGCCTTCGTAGACGGCGTGGCAGGAGGTCTGGTCGGAGATGAGCGGGATATCGATATCGTGTTCGTCGATGTATTCGAGTAGCTCGACCACATTGCCGTGGTAGGCGATGGAGACGCTCTCGCCGCTCTTTTTGTATTCATCCACCCACTGGAAAACTTGTTGCAAGTTATCGGAAACTTTGCCGACCCAACCTTGCGTGTGACGGGTCTCGATGCGGCTGTATTCGACTTCCGCGATGATACCGATACCGCCGGCGATTTCGATCGCCTTGGCCTGTGCACCGGACATTCCACCGAGCCCCGATGTGGCGTAGCAGATGCCGGAAAGGTTTTTGTCGCTGGAAAGGCCGAGGTACTTACGAGCCGCGTTCAGCACGGTGATATAGGTGCCGTGGACGATTCCCTGCGGGCCGATGTACATCCATCCGCCAGCGGTCATCTGGCCGTAGTTGGTGCAGCCAAGCGCGGTGAGCTTACGGAAGTTATCCGGGTCGTCCCATTGTCCGACCATCAGGCCGTTTGTGGATACGACGCGTGGCGCGTCGGGCTTTGAGGGGAAGAGTCCCACTGGGTGTCCCGAGGAGACGACCAGTGTCTGATCTTCGGTGATGATTTCGAGGTAGCGCTTGATGAGCTGGTATTGCATCCAGTTCTGGCAAACTTGTCCGGTCTCGCCGTAGGTGACCAGCTCGTAGGGGTAGAGCGCGACGTCAAAATCGAGATTGTTATCGATCATGACCTGAAGTGCGCGACCTTCCACGGAGCCCTTGTATTCGTCAATGGACTTACCTCTGAGCTTGCCTGCGGGACGATATCGGTAGCCGTAGATGCGTCCCATGGTCTTGAGCTCTTCCAAGAATTCGGGTGCGAGGGTCTCGTGCAGCGATTCGGGTATATATCTGAGCGCGTTCTTCAGTGCGAGGGCTGTTTCGCGTTTGTTGAGATTGAATCCGCGTGACGGTGCTCTTCTGATTCCTGGCTCAAATGGTTTCTTTTCCGGGAGTTCTTCGGATAGGGTGATTTGCAAAGGGGCTTTGAGTTCGGGCATCCTTTCCTCCTTTATTCGATAATTCCGCTTTTGATAATCTGTTTCTTATCTTGCTGGCCTTCGTTGATGTACTCTTCGATTTTCTCGTCCAGTGTCCTTACGATGTCGAGCGAGAACGCTTTGGTCTGGCCGTTCTTGGATTGCCCGCGAAGCAGGAAGATGTTGTCGATATTCGATTCTTCCAGCTCGGGGTAGAAGCCCTCGTCGATGGTTTCGGCGATAACGATACTTTTGCAGCGATCGTAGCTGAGCTTGGCCAGCCGCGAGTAGTAGTCGGCACGGATAAAGTGGTCTTCCATGAAGTTACGGAAGGAGTGGAAAAGCAGAATTGGCATGGTTATCTGATACTTATTGAAATTGCGAACGCCTTTTGGCCGGAACTGAAGGTCCAATTGCTGACCGAGTAGCATAAAGCGTGGTGATTCGCGGAATTGCATGTCCGGGTTTTTATCGGTGAAGAGGTTCTTCTGATAAAAGCGAAGATTCATGCAGAACCGCTGATATCCCCAGCGAATGCCTCCACCCTCAAGAATTGGGTGCCGGCTTATCAGCAAGGTAAGAAGGTCGTCCAAGTAGGCGACCGAGAAGATTTCGTGATTGCTCTTGAATCCGCTCTTGGTATTGCGATCGAAGCGATATTTGGGATTCAGGAGTTCGATTGAAAACTCGTTGAGCGCTTCTACGAAATCGCCCATGGTGGCTTTGCGGTCTGCAAGTTCTTCTGCTGCCTTATCGACCTTCTTCCATTTGATCATAATTGTGTTGAGATACATTCGGTTGATCGGATTCTTCTCCGATTTCAATTGTTTGTTCAATATATCATTGAAAAACATAGCGCTACTCCTGTGGCGAGAAGAGTTGAATGGATGAAAATCGATTCCTGTTCGATCGCCTTGCGTGAATGATAGTGTGATGAGGGATCAGGAATTCAGAAGCTGTTCCCTGTATTCGTTCAGTTTGCGAACATGGCTGATTTCTTCGTCGATGATCGCGCGGATTGCGTTTTTCGCCTTGCCTTCGCTGACCTGATCGTTAAGTGCATGGAAATACAGCAGGGTATCTTTTTCGAATGAAAGGGCGTTCATGAGAACTTCTGTGACATTCTCGGCCTCAAGTGCGCTCTGGATGGCTGAGGACGGTGAAGAAAAAATACGTGAATCGATGATTGCCTGCATGTAGGAGCTAACAACATCCCAATCCTGTGACTCGATGATCTGTACTTCGTCAAGGTGATCGCGCAGCGCCATGAAGGTTTTCTCGTGCCTGATCTCTTCGTCCCGCAGGAAGGTTAACAGGTTTCTGGATTCGTTATCCAGATCCTTGCGTTCCAATGCTTTGTCATAATAGCTGTAGCCGCTCTGTTCGATTTGTACTGCCATTTCGATGACTTCGTTGAGTGAGAATTTTTGCATTTATCCTCCAAGATGTCGTTGATTTCAGATTCTCTGATTATCATAATCGTATAGAATCAATTTAGTTGCGCATTTTTATTTCGTCAAGCAAAAAGGGATGATTTTATCAAGCACCCTCGCTGATACATTTCTGGCAATTGTGATATGGGAAAAAGTTGGTTATTCTTAAAAAGCTGCAATAATTAGCATTCGGAGCAATATTGCATCGAATTGATAATGCGTCGAGTGGAATTAGTTTGACAGCTTTCCATAATAAAGTACGATCATCTTTCACGAGTTTGGATGGTAACATGAAGAATAGCATGGAAGAGAAAGAGATTTATCAGCTTTTTGAGCTTGCTCGCGCGAATTGGGAGCAATCGTTCGAAAACAGCAGGAGTTATGCGCTTCGTGCCTTGAGGAAGGCTGAGGTAATCGGATCCTCGAAACTGATGGCCGAAGCAAACAATATCCTGGCTGTCGCGTATTTCTATGCGAGTGATATAGGACAAGCCAAACTCCATGCAGATAATGCTCTTGAGCTAATGAAGAGTAACGACGATCCACGACTTGTACCTTCCATTTACAATACACTCGGGATGGTTCATTTCAGAATGGACGATTTCGCGCAGTGTTTGAACTACTACGTCAAATCCCTCGCATATGTTGTGAGAAATAATAACCTGGAGCAAATCGCAGTATCGCTCTGTAACATTGGCGGAGTATTCTGGCATTGTGGTAAATTGAAGCTTGAGATGGAAGATATTCCAGCGATCGATGAACTCAAAGAAGTTCTCGATTCTGGTACAGAGCTTGATCAATCACTTGAGGAGCTGATCCGGAAAATACAGAACCTTGAGAACAAGCAACTTGGCTATGCCTTCTTCATCCGGGCATCGGAGATTATTCAGGACAACTCGACAAATCCGCGTCTGTATGTGAATATGATGAACAATCTTGGGCTCTGGAACAACTCCGAGAAAAAGTACAGTGAAGCAGCGCATTATTATGATAAAGCGCTTGGTATTATCTCGAAACTGAACATGCCGATGCTGATGGCGGGTACTGCCCTCAATAAAGCGGAAAACGAAATGGATATGGGCGAGATCGAGCAAGCTCTGGCTACCGTTATCATAGCCGTCACGAAAGCTCACGAACTCAAGCACAAAGCCGCTGAATGCAGAGGGATGAAGCTTCTGGCCAAGGTACATCGTGAAATGGACAATCACCGAAAAGCATTGTCAGCGTTTCAAGCTTATCACCTTCTGTTTGTTGATGTTATGAACGAGATGGAAAAAAGCGAGCTCGAACGAACGAAGACGTACTATGAGAGTGAATTGAAAACATTGAGAGAGGAAAACGAACGCTTGCATCGCATCATGGAGATGCGCGATAAGGCCTAATTGAATTCTATCGTGTTTCTTACGATTATATCTAATTGAGTTCCGTTTTGTAATATGGCAGTTCGATGGTGAATTTAGTACCCGTGTCGGCTGACGTTTCTACGACGACATTTCCACCATACACCTCAACGGTTTTCTTGCAGTAATACAATCCAAGGCCTGTACCTACTGGCTCATTATCTTTCTGCTCGCTTGCAGGAGGCTTTGTTGTGAAGAAGGGGTCGAAGATATGCTCCATGTTCTTCTCTGGAATTCCGGGACCGTTATCCTTAACGCTGACCCACACTTTTTCCATCGACCATCCGGATTCAATCCATAGCATGGGACCGTTGAGTCCATGAAGTGCATCGAGCGCATTCCTGATTAGATTGCCGATAACCTGCGAAATCTCGGCGGGGATTGCTTTGATCCAGAGCGACTGATTGCTGAAATCGATCGACTGAATTGCTGAATTGAAGAACTTGTCCGCTTTGAAGAACTCCATTTCGCGTTTGAGGATGGTGTTCAGGTCGATCAGTTCGATCTTTTCCGCCTGATCGCTACGGCTTTTAGACATCAGCTGACTTACGATCTGGTTCATTTTGCTGAGTGATTGCCCGATACCGTCCAGCGTTTCGTGACCCTCATCGAGTTGCTTGAATACCGGCTGGATGTTGTAGGGTGTTTCCTTGAGAATCTTGTAGATCTTCTCGGTGATCATCTCCAGGAACTCAACGCCCATGGACATTACCGAAAGCGGTGAACGCAAATTGTGAACGATACCCTGGATCATCTGACCGAACGCGGCCTGGCGTTCTGTTCTGATCAGGTCTTCTGTTCGGCGAGCGAGCATGACTTCAAGCTGGCGATTGTACTGATCGATAATATCGCGAGAATGTTTGAGCTGTAGATGGGTCTTGACGCGTGCAAGAACTTCCTTGGGGTGGAAGGGCTTGGTGATGTAATCCACCGCGCCGATCTCGAATCCTTTGATTACCTGCTCGGCTTCATTACTGACCGAGACGAAGATCACCGGGATATGGCTGGTGTCGGGGTCTTTCTTGAGACGTTGACAGACTTCGAATCCGTCAACATCCGGCATCATGATATCCAGAAGGATCATATCCGGCGCATCCTGGCTGATCGACATAAAGGTCTCTTCCGCGTTCGAAGCGATCGAGCACCGGTAGTTCTCCTTCTTCAGGATCGTCTTCAGAAGCAGAGTGTTATGCGCTTCATCATCCACAATCAGGATGTGCGAACCCTCTACATTGTCACCAGATAACCCCATCATCGGACTGTCCTTTCGTTTACTTCATTGAGGAAAGAACCCTGATAATTTCCCGCGGCATATCGTCAAGCGGAACTAATCGCTCAGCGCCACCGCGAACGTATGCTTCTTTGGGCATACCGAACACAACGCATGATTCTTCATCTTGCGCCATGGTTCTCGCGCCTGCTTCACGCATCACAACCATGCCGTCGGCGCCATCGTGTCCCATTCCTGTCAGCATCACTCCGAGTGCGTTTGCACCGGCGTGTTTCGCCACCGAACGGAACAGAACTTCTACGGACGGTTTATGGCCACAAACTTTATCACCCTGCTCACGGCAGACGACCTTATAGAGACCACCTGATCGTACCAACTCCATGTGATGGTCGCCAGGAGCTATGAGGACACGTCCGTTCATCACGCGGTCGCCACTCTGCGCTTCTTTGACCTCGACCTGTGAGATTTCATTCAGTCGCTTGGAGAACATGCTGGTGAATCCGGCAGGCATATGCTGTACGATAATCACACCACTGATGTTTCGCGGAAAGCGCGTGATAATTGAGCGAATCGCTTCGGTGCCACCTGTCGATGCGCCGATAGCGATGACTTTATCGGTTGAAACGGCCAATGCTGTCGGTGTGATTGGCGTTGGCTTTTTCGTGTGAATATGTTTCTTCAAGTGCGAAACGTCGATCTTAGCCGCCATTTTGACTTTCTCAGCCAACTCGTTGAGCATGTTGTTCAATCCGCTGGCTACGCCATAAGATGGCTTTGTGACGAAGTCAATCGCACCTGCGTCGAGTGCGTCGAGAGTAATTGCCTTGCCGCGTTCGGTGAGTGCACTGACCATCACGACGGGTATCGGATACTGAGGCAGGAGTCTGCGTAAGAATTCAACGCCATCCATTCTCGGCATTTCAACATCCAGGGTAAGCACATCAGGCTTATACTGGATGATCTTATCCCTCGCATCGTAGGGATCGTTTGCTGTTCCGACAACATTAATGTCGGGATCTTGGGCAAGTCCCTTGGCAAGGATGTTGCGTACAAGCGCCGAGTCATCGATGATCAGCAGTTTATAGGGTGGTGCTCCCATGAATTAATACTTCCTTCGGTATAGCGCTGGTTTGATATAGTCAAACTGATTGAAACGTCTGATCGTTTCCGAATGACCGATGAAGAAATAGCCATCTACTTCCAGCACGTTGCAGAAGCGATTGACAACCTTTTCACGGGTCACTTCGTCGAAGTAGATCATCACGTTGCGGCAGAAGATCATCTGGAACGGTTTTTTAAAGGGATAGGTATCGTTCATGAGATTGAACTTACCGAATGTTACTTCCTTTCTGACTTCAGGTTTTACTTCATAGCGATTCTCATCGAGCTTGATAAAGTACTTTTTCTTGTATTTATCGGGTAGAAGGTCGAGTCGTTCCTTTTCGTATATGCCTCGTTTTGCGATTTCAAGGACTTTCATGGAGATGTCCGTCGCGAGGATGCCTGCATCCCAGTTATGGTATTCGCTGCCAAGCGCTTCCATCATGAGCATCACCAGTAGATACGGCTCTTCGCCGCTGGAGCACCCTGCGCTCCAGATACGCAAGTCTTTTGATCGCCTTGCCTGCAATTTGTGAATGAATTCCGGCAGTGCGTATTGGGAAAAGAAGTCGAAATGGTCGTGTTCACGATAGAAGAACGTGTGATTGGTCGATATATAGTTAACCAGTTCTGTCAGAGCCGCTTTCGATTTATCATTAACAATGTAATCGTAGTATTCGGAGAAGGAATTGATTCCTCGTGTGCGAAACAGCTTTTGCATTCTGGAAACCAGAAGCGTCTTTTTCTGCTCTGTCAGCTTGATGCCAAACTGATCGTATATCAGCCTTTGCATCTTCTCGAATTCTCGATCGGTGATTTCTACCAGGAATCCCATAGTGCTTTCAATCCATTATGTTTTATTGGGAAGCGAGTATGTGAATACCCGCTTCCCAAGAGTTTATCAGACGTACTTGCCGAAGTCTCCATCATCGAGTGAGATGATGTCGTTCGGCGAATATTCTTTGATCTTTCTGCTGCTACCAGGCAGCATTTTCTGATTCTGTCGGCGGTCGGATACCTTTCCGCCACCAAATGATCCCTGGACATTTCTGAGCTTGAACTGGCTGATCATCTGACGCAACTGTTCGGATTGACCGCTGAGCTCCTCGGATGCAGAAGCGCTTTCTTCCGCGGTTGAGGTATTCTGTTGGGTAACCTGCTCGATCTGACGCAGACCGATATTGACCTGCTCGACCGCCTTGGCCTGTTCATTCGAGGCTGCGGCGATCTCACCCACGATATCGGTGGTCTTGGTTGCTCCAGATACGATCTCGTTGAGCGAATCGGCGGTACGATTAGCGATCTGAGTACCGTTGTCAATCTTCTTGATTGAATCTTCGATCATCTCGGAAGTTTCCTGCGCTGCTTCAGCGCTTCGAGCTGCCAGGTTGCGCACTTCTTCCGCCACGACCGCGAATCCCTTACCGTGCTTGCCGGCACGAGCCGCTTCCACGGCAGCGTTCAGCGAGAGGATGTTGGTCTGGAACGCGATTTCGTCGATGGTCTTGATGATCTTTTTGATGTTGTTGCTTGATTCATTGATGGCGTTCATTGCTTCCATCAGGTTCTGCATGTGTTCGTTACCGGCCTTGGCAGCTTTCTGCGAATCGATGGAGAGATTGTTTGCTTGGTTGGCGTTATCGGCGTTCAGACGCGTCTGCGAGCCTACCTCATGCAGCGATGCAGATATTTCTTCCAAAGAGGAAGCCTGCTCGGTTGCGCCCTGAGACAGGGACGTACTTGCGTCGGAAACTTGCTTCGATCCGGATGCTACCTGGTCGATCGCCGTATTGACCTGTTCGAGGATCTCGTGGATGGATTCGATCGATTTGTTCACAGCGTTTTTAAGCGCCATGAATCCACCAGCGTAGTCTCCATTGATCGAAACGGTCAGGTCACCGCCAGCCATTTTCTGCATGACATCGAGCAGTTCCTGAAGCGGTTCGTTGGTTGCCGTAGCAGCCTGATTCAAACCGTTGAATATCTCACGGTACGAGCCGGAGTATTTCATCAGATCGAAGTTAACACGCTCAACTTCACCGTCCTTGATAGCTTCGGCATAATCGCCAACGCCATCGACCAGTTCGTTGATCGTGGCGACCATACGTTCCAGGTTGTTGGCAATCTTCATGAAGTTGTCGCGTACGTCTTGTGTATTTTCATCGGCTTTTGCGATATTGATGTCGATATCCAGGTCACCGGCTGCAATATTTTGGAGGTTGTTGGCGAGTCGATCAATCTCAACTTGCGTGAAGGCAGCCTTTTCCTCAATTGCTTTTTTGATATTTTCAGCTTCAGTGATATCCTGGAGAACTTCGATAAGCGCAAGATTATTGCCTTTCTCATCTTTGATGAAATCGGCATCGGCCTGTACTCGATATTGTTTGAATTCGAAGTATTGACGTGTCTCGCCCCGTGGGACGGACTCGAAGAATTTAATGGCAGCTTGAGCCAGCGGTGAATCGATCTTGGCATTGGATACGCCTATGACATCCTTACGCTTTAAGCTGCTCAAGTTCTCCATCTCATCATTGATGAAACTGGTCTTTTTATCCATATCCATGATAGCAATCGGGAATGGAATGGAATCCATGATATTCTCGACCGTGTTCATGATGGAATTAAGCCCCTGGATAACATCCTTCCAACTGTTGCCATATTTTGAGGAATCCTGACGATGTGTGAAGCGACCTTTGGTGCACGCGTCATTAATTTCAGCGGTGCTGCCAATTAGTCCATTCATGACGTCAATAGCATTGTTAAGGTTCTGTTTGACCTTGTTGAAATCGCCGTGGTATTCCTCGTTCAGTTTTTCTGGGATGATACCTGTCGAAATTCCTTCGATATACTCGACCATTACTTTGATTGGTTTGACGAAAGACTCAATCAAATTGTTGATTTGATTGATGATCTCTCTGAAGTCAACTGACACGTCGTGCGGCGAGCCGCGTGTGTTGAGATTACCCATCGAAATATCGTTACTGATATTAGTCGTCATTTCAACGACCTGGTTGATCGGTTTGAGAACGATGAGTTTGATGATAAAGAAGAAGGCGATGAGGCTGAGCACCAGAATACCGAACGATATAAGCAATACGAGTTTCACGTAGTGGTATTTCTGGGCGAAAAGCTCATCTTGAGAGATTCCAATGACGACCAGCCAGCCCCAGGGTTCGAATGTATTGAAACGTGCGTACTTGGTAGCTCCCTGGTAGTGATATTTAAGGAAGCCTTCTTTCTGTCGTATCATTTCGTCAGTGAAGTCATAGTCGAGGCTTTCACCTGGTTTCAGAACCGGATGATATACGATATTTTTACTCATGTCCGTTATATAGACATACCCCGTTTCACGGAACTTGTATTCTTTGAGTTCCGAAAGCACTTCGTTCTGTGCTGACTGTACATATCCCGCAATTTCCGTTAACCCGGTATCCTCCAGAACCTTATAACTCGATTCGATCGTTTCGATCAAATCGTTTAGCTCTGACGTCATGACCTCGTAATTGAGGTCGTACGTGATCGTATTGATCTGATTCAATCCAACGAAAAAGAGGACGAGTATCAGTGCCAGAAGGGCTCCTCCAACGAAGAGGAACGTTTTGTACTGAAGTTTCATTCCTAACCCCTTATGCTTACTGATTTTAATTACACACCTATTTGTAGAATCCGGTACCGAGAATCAGCAGGTAGTCGCCTTTTTCGTCCGTGCCCTTTACCTGCATTACATATGTCTCTTTCGGCTGAACGGTTCCACTAACCGGATCAAGCCATTTATAATTGACCCATCCATGATAGGGATCTTTCGCGGTGTTCTTGATCATTTCTCGGAAAAGGTATACGCCGTCTGGATCCTGGACGTCGAGAACCTTCTGTCCATTCATTTTAGGTGAGATCGGATGAAGGACCATGATGCCCTGATAATCTTCTATGAAAATATAGAACTCATCAAAAACGAATTCCCCGTTTTTGTCTGAGAAGGCTGTAAAGGCCTTGTCACGTCCGTTTTCCTGAAGGAATTTTGCTCCCTTCTCAACAAGATTCTTTGCTGTTTCTCTTTTTTCTTCCAATGTCATGGAGAATAACCCGGCAATTAACACCATGAGCATGAGTGTGGTTGCGATTTTACGCATGATAGTACCTCCTGAGTATTATGAGATTTTTTCTAGTTCAGTCTATTATTCATCAACTTCTTGAATAACGTCTTGCGTGTACTTTCTGCCTCCAGAGTTGACTATTCTTTCGACGTCGAGGATGATTTTGACTTTTTTGCCAATGATCCCCATTCCTTTGATGAACTGGCTTTTCGCATCGGACATACTTGTCGGCGGTGGATCGATCGATTCTTCGGGGATATCCATTACTTCGGATACCTCGTCGACGATCAAGCCGGTGACGATGTCATCGATACTTGTGACGATAATACAAGTACGGTCTGTGTACTCACGTGCAGGCAGGCTAAAGCGTAACCGGACATCGATGACGGGAACGATTTTACCGCGAAGGTTAATTACACCCTTCTCGTAATCGGCCCGTTCCGGGATTTCCGTAATCGGCTGCATGCCTCCGATGATTTCCATGACGTTATAGATTGGGATACCATAGTCTTCTTTACCCATATGGAATGTCAGATAACGGTTTCGCTGGATTTGTTCATCCATCAGTTCTTCGTTCATAATCTCGTCTTCTCTCATGAAGACCTCCTTGACCAAACTGAATTTATTATGATATCAACGATGCCAGATCGAGAATGGGGCAGACTGTGCCGTCGCCCAGGATCGTGAATCCCGAGATGCCTTCGGTTTGTCCGAAGTAGTTCGGGATCGCTTTGATAACCGCCTGCATCTGTCCGATAATGCTATCGACAAACAGGCAGAGCGATTTACCGTGGAAGTTGATGACGATCAGGACTCCGTCCTCGATCTTATCGTACTTGGAATCGATTTGATACCGTTTGTGCAGACGCACAATGGAGATCAGCTCGCCGCGCAGGTTTACAACTTCTTCTCCGTCAGGCATCATGGTGATGTCGTCTTTAATTGGCTGGAAGAACTCACGGATCGACAGGAGCGGGATGATGTATCGCTTTTTACCGACCATCACTTGCATACCTTCGATCAGTGCCATTGTCAGCGGGATTCGGAGCAGAATTGTTGTCCCCTTGCCGGGCGTTGAATCCACATCGATACGTCCCTTGATCTTCTCGAGGTTCTTCTTAACTACGTCCATGCCCACACCGCGTCCGGAAATCTCGGTTACCTGATCCGCAGTAGAGAACCCGGGTTGGAAGATTAGCTTGTAAACTTCCTGATCGGTCATCTCATCAGCGGCTTCTTCCTGCACAAGCCCTTTCTCGATAGCTTTACTCAGGATTTTCTCGCGGTTGAGACCACGTCCGTCATCCTGAACTACAATCCACACTTCACCACTTTCATGGCGTGCTTCGAGGATAATGGTTCCCATCTCTTCCTTTCCAGCCTTCTTGCGGCCTTCGGGATCTTCGATACCATGGTCGATCGAATTGCGGATTATATGAACCAATGGATCACCAATCAAGTCGATGACGCTTTTATCCACTTCAGTCTCTTCACCCACGATGTGCAGGCGAATACGCTTGCCTGCTTTATGGGAAAGGTCGTGGACCAAGCGGAGCATTTTTTTAAATGTACCTGCGATGGGAAGCATGCGCAGTGATAGAGAAAGACTTTGAATTTCGGTAATGATACGCCGTAGGTTGAGCGCGGATTGATCGAAGATGCGAAGGTATTTTTTCTCCAAATGACGTAACACCGGATTTTGTGTTACCATCAGCTCCGCGATCGAGAGTTCACCGACCCAATCGACGAGTTTATCGACTTTCTCGGTATCGATACGGATCGATTGCTGTGTGACGGACGACTTCATCGGATCAACAGCTTTCCTGCCGCCAGCAGAAGATGCAATATTCTCGATAGCGTTTTCTTTTGTCTGCTTCGGCTGCGGTTTTGGGGCGGGTACTGGTTTGGGTTCTGGTTTTCTTTCGACAGGCTTTGGCTGTGGTTTCGGAGCAGGTTCGGGTTCCGGTTCTGGTTCCGGTTCAGGCTCTGGCTCTGGCTCTGGCTCTGGCTCGATTTCAGGTTCAGGTTCGGGTTGCATGGTCGCTTTCTTCTTCTGAGGTTGCAGTGAGCGTTCCGGTACCTCTTCCTGAAGCTCCATGATGGTATCGTCGAGCAGGAACAGCATGCCGTCAAGTCCCTGAATATGACCCTCGTCACCCTGCTGAACACGCATGATAGTATCCTGGAAAACACTGATGAGTTTGAGGATCATGCGGATGTTAGCGCCGAAATCTTTACGCGCTCCGTTACGCATAAAATCAAGTACTGTTTCAGTGCGATGACTCAGACGTTCAAGGTCATCCATACCGAATATACCGCAATTGCCCTTGAATGTATGGATACCTCTGAAAATTTTCTGCAGCAGATCATCGTCGTCGGGATTTTCTTCGAGCTGCATGAGGTTCTGCTCGGCTTCGTCGAGGATTTCGATCGCTTCCTGGATAAACGGCTCCAGCAGCTCGTCTTTGATGTCGATCGAGATCGTTCTCTTGCTGGACTCTTTGGGTTCGCTGGTATCCTTGGGAGCGGCAGGTGGTTGTTTCACTGGCTCTTCCTTTAATCCACCAGAACTGGCGGTGTTAAACAGGCCGACAAGCTCCTCTGCTTCGGGTTCGAAACCATTATCGTGAAATGATACTTCCACAGTCGAAAGCATTTTCCGCAGGAGGTCGATTGTTTTAAAGAACAGCTCTGCCTGCTGGTTGTTAAGGTCCAATTTTTCTTTTCGATAGAGGTCGAGTAGTGTTTCTGCTTCGTGGGTAATACCCTGCATGTTATGGAGATTAAAAAAGCCCGAGGTTCCTTTTATGGTGTGGAAAAGTCGGAAAATGGAGTTCAGGATTTCGCTGTCCAGTCTGCCTTTGGAATGGATCGCTTCCTGCAAATTGATCAAATATGGTTCGACTTCGTCAAGCATCTCCGTTGCTTCGATAACAAACGATTGCAACATTTCTTGATCTTCATTTCTCATGTGTTTCTCCGTGCAGGGATGAAATGTCTTTCTTTAAATCATCGAAAGATTGGAGCAGTCCCTTAAGTTTTTTATATTCTTTGGCAAACGCGATCATGTTCAGCTCTTCCTGGCGTTTGCGCATTTCTTTCTCGATCTGGTCCAGCGTCTCGATAACGAGTTGTAGTTCGATTGGCTTTCTGAAGAAGAAGTAAGCACCGTTATTGACGGCCTCGATGGCGTTGTCCTTGTTTGCGTAGCCGGTCATGATTAGCACGTAGGCTTCCGGGTCGTGTTTTCTGATTGCTCGCAGTACTTCGATACCATTCATTTCCGGCATTTTATAATCGGTAATCACCACATCGAATGGCTCAACTTTGTATGCCTCAACCGCCTCGACGGGGTTTTCGTAGGTGCTGACGTCAAAATCGTTCAGTGTAAGGGCTTCCTTGAGGCTTTCCAGATGATCCCGGTCATCGTCAACAATCATGATATGCAGGTTGTTCATAGAAACTCCATTTGCTGATTATTGCGTACATGGAAGTTTAATGACGAACTTGGCCCCACCTTCAGGGACATTCCCAGCGCTGATCTCGCCATTGAATTTAGAGACGAAGTTTTTCACGATGGCCAACCCCAGGCCGCTGCCTTTTCCGGCTTTCTTTGTCGTGTAAAAAGGCTCGAACATGTGCATCAATACTTCGGGAGTGAATCCGGTTCCGTTATCTTCAACAGTTATAATAGCTTTATTATCGGCCTTCTCCGTAGAAATTGTCAATATCTTCTTTTCCCGATCGACGTCATCCAGCGCATGAATGGCGTTAACTATCAGATTCACAATGATCTGCTCGAATTGGATTTTTACGCCACTGATGGAGATTTCTGCTTGATTGAATTGCAGAAAGAGCTCGATGCCGTGGGATTTCAGCTGTCGTTCAAGCAGCGTGAGGCCTTGTTTGATCCCTTCGTTCACGTTGATTCGAATCGAATCGGTTGGGGTAGCCGAGATCCAGTTCGAACGCATATGGCGGATGATCTCGTCGATGCGGTTCGCGCTTTTATGGATGATGCCTATGCGCTTGACGAATTTCTCGGGAAGTTCATCGGGATTGTTGTTCGACCATAGCTCGATGCTTTCAGCCGTGACCTTGATCGCGCTCAGTGGCTGGTTGATTTCATGGGTGATACCAGCGGACATGATGCCAAGCGACGCCATTTTCGATGCCTGCTCTACCATACGTACCGATTCGGTTAATCTACCTTGCGTCTCGATCTTCTGAAAGACAGTCATATCTTTTTCCCAGGCATTGGCTATGAGGCTGGAGATGGTGAGAAGGAGATCGTTCATCTCCGTATCCCAGTTACGCTCATCCCGGGTTGCGTAGAGGATTGATCCAAGGAGGCAGTGCCGAGTCTGAAGTGGACAGATATTGACCATATTTACTTGGAGGGAGTCCATGGCAAACTCGATTTCTCTGACTGTCGTGGCGGATCGCTGTAATACAATCTGGTTGTCCGGTTCGATGGATTGAAGCATACGTCCGACGTTGGTCATGTCCATGCTCTGAAGCGATTGGCTTACGTGGTCACGTGTACGGAATATAAAATCGGATACCCGCACATCGTCATGACACATTTGCAAACGGTGGATCAGCACCATATCCAGATCGAGTGTGAATAGCAGGACGTCCATGAGGTTTTCGATATCTCTGGAGAAATCTTCCATGGCGTTCAATGCGATAGATATGTGGGAAAGTGTATGCTGATAGTAAATGGCTTTTTCAAGACGTTCATTCGCGTTCTCAACCCGTTTTCTGAGCTCAACCAGTTCAACTCCTCGATGAAGTTGTTTCTTGAGCCGGTTGAGGCTTGTATTATAGGTCGCGGCGTCAATAATCTCGGTATAGTCTAGTTTCGCGCATGTTTCGTCATCAAGGATGTCTGCAAAGGTGAATAGACCTGGCTTTGTGTCTCCTTCGCTGTCCATAAGATCGGAGATGATCGAATCGACTTCCGCAAGCTGATCGAATGGAACAATAATTAAATCAGGTAATGACCGGCTCCATAGCTCGATGGCATGCTGGCGTTTCCGAATGATTTCAATCTGCTTCGTCAGCTGAGGAAGTAACGTCTCCCATTCGAACTCGAATTTCAAATTCGGATCGAATATCGACACCGATAGTAAGGTTGGTAGATAGCGTGCTTTCCTTTCCATAATTCATTCCACTACCTAACATGATAATCCGAATCGGGAGAATGTAAACTAAAAGGATGATGAGAAGATTAAAAAACGAATCCGTGTCAGTTAGTGGGAAAAGTTGAATTGCGGTTCAAACTTTCTTCGATTGTTTTTATAAGATCACTTATAATAACGGGCTTGAACATTAATTCACGAATTCCTGCGTTCTTAATGTCCTCTGGTGTAAGCTTTTCCGTGTATCCAGTGCAGAGAATGATCGGGATGTCTGGACGTACGCCAAGGATGCTCTTGGCTAGCTCTATGCCTGTTAGTTTCGGCATCGTAAGGTCGGTAATCACCAAATCGAAATGATGTGGGTTGCTCTTCATAAGTTCGAGAGCTTCGAGGCTCGAGGCGGTGGATTCAACTTCATACCCTTTCTTTCGAAGGTGTTTTTCGTGCAGTTTGACGATAGCGATCTCGTCATCAACGAAGAGAATTCGGGCGGGAGTTGTCTTGATGTCGTCCTGAATCGATTTTCCCGTATCAATTTCTGCTTGCCCTTCGTACACAGGGAAGAAGAGATCGAATACAGTTCCGTTCTCCGGACTGCTATTGAGGTGGATTCCACCATTGTGATTTTTCACGATACCAGCTACGATCGCCAACCCCAGGCCGGTTCCCTTCCCCTTTTTCTTGGTCGTAAAATACGGCTCGAAGATGCGCTCTCTGAGCTCCTTCGGGATACCGGGTCCGGTATCGGAAATACTCAGTCTTACGAAGCATCCGGGCTTGAGATTTGCCCTGACCTGATCGGGAATATGCTCGAAAGGAGTATCCGTAAGTTCCACCTGAATGGTCCCTCCAGTTTCTTCCATGGCATGGAAGGCATTCGTGCAGAGATTCATCACGATCTGATGCATCTGCGTGGGATCGGCCAGGATAATATTTCTGCTGTTAAAAGAGCTCTGGAGAGCAATGGTAGAAGGGATGGATGCTCTAAGCATCTTCATCGCTTCCTTAATGACCGTAGCGAGTTTCAATGGCGCTTTTTTCTGTTCGGTTTCCCGGCTGAATGTCAGGATTTGCTGAACGAGTTCTTTAGCTCTTGCGCTACCGTTGATAACTTCTCTCATATCCCGGATAGCCCGGCTGTTCTCGGGAATGGATGTCATGGCAAGTTCCGCGTACCCCATGATCACAGACAGAATGTTGTTGAAGTCATGGGCGATTCCACCGGCAAGGGTTCCGATTGCCTCCATCTTCTGTGCCTGTCGCAGGTGATCTTCAAGGTTGCGGCGCTCGGTAACATCGCGGAAAATAGACAGGATGTGCGACCGCCCTTCAAGCTGAATCAGCTGGAAGGAACTCAAAGATATGCGTTCTTTTCCAGCTTTGTTGACCAGGCGAATCTCCTGGGATGAGACCTGACCTTCTTTTTGTAGAAGGGCAAGAACTGCTTCCCGGTCTTTGGGATTTGCCCATAGGGTTTTAGAATTGAATGATAGATCGAACAGCTCTTCACGAGTGTAGCCGAACATCTCAAGAAACGCATCGTTTGCTTCCTTGATCATGGTCCCGTCGAACTGAGTGATACTAATCGCATCCGGGTTATACCGGAAGATTTTAAAGAACTTTTCTTCGCTCTGTTTACGGGCTTCTTCAGCTTCGATCTTCTCCGTTAGATCTTCCGCCGAACTGAGTGTTCCCATCACTTTTCCGTTGGGATCATAAAGCAACGTATTGTGCCAGGATAATGTTCGTATTTTTCCGGTTCTCGTCAGAAGGGCGTGATTAAACCCAGATGGGAAGTATTCAGTGACGTTTGTGTAAAGATCGGATGATTCCATGAGATTAACGAACTGGGTTCGAAGCGTTTCCCGCAGGATGGCCGGGATGAAGTGATCGAACCAGTTTTTGCCGATAATTTCTTCCTCTTTGGTTTCCAGAATTACGCAGCCCATTCGATTGATTTGCTTGACCAGCTGATCCCGCCCCAGCACAAGCATGAGAACTGGCGCGAGGTTGAAGTAGTCGGTCGCGCGGTTCCGCTCTCTTACCAACTCTTGCTCTGCCTGCATACGTTTGAATGCAATGCTGACCGTTGCTGCAATCTCTTCGAAGAATTTTATGCTTTCTTCGCTGATCCGGTTTGTTTCGTGATCGCTGAGATGGATTAGTCCAATCACATTTCCCTCGACGATAACCGGGATCAAGGCCATTGTCTGATCGAGGATGACTTTCTTTGAATATGTGTCGTACAATGCGCGTTGTTCAGGGCTGGTTTTCTGCATGAACTGGTCGAGATTATTCGTCCAGAAACTTCCGTAAGCCGTTGTGTTTTCAGGATATTTCTTCAGATTTTGATTGAGTACCGTATCATATAAATGAGATAGCTTTTCGTTCATCAGCTCCATGCTGATGATCTCCATATACTTTTTCTCATCCGGAGTCGGTTCGTTGACATTGCTGACAACTTCGACATATGGGTGGTCGTCTTGTTGTTCGAGTCTAATTCCGATGGTCTTGAAACCTGTTCCCTTCCGCACTTCATTCAGGATGTCGCGAATAAGATACTTCCATTCGTTATGACGGTTCAGGATTGAAAGGATGTTCAGGATGAGTCGCTGCTGATTGTTCACTTGTTTCTCACGAGTGATGTCTTGAACAGCGGCAAGAGCTCCATTGAATCTGCCTTTTTCGTCGAAAATGGGTGATGTAGAAACCATCGTGCAGATTTCTGTTCCGTCTTCTTTGAGGAAGCTCAATTCGCGTTTGTCCTGCTTTCCGCTCATGAGAGCATCGGTCATTTCGATGCAAGCTCCAATTGATGAATCGGTTACTATCGTGTCCGGGCTGACTCCCCAGAGTGAGGTAAACGAGCGATCGAACATCTCACACAGGCTTGGATTGGCGAAAACGGTTTCGAGGCGTTCATTCAATAGCCAGATACCTTCCTGAAGCTGCTCGACAAGCTCTTTATATTGCTTCTGGCTTTCAGCCAGTTTCTTTGCGGATTCTTTACTTTCTGTGATATCGTGAATCGCGACGATCGTGACGGGAAGATTATTCCAGTCCACCTTGAATGTCGATATATTGCCATGATGGATGGTTCCGTCAGGATTTTTAATATCCAGAGAATTCTCTTCCGGAAGATTGAACAGCTGCCCGATGATTTCCTGCTCGGGGATTCCAAAAAAAGCTACGGCGGCAGGATTTGTAAACTGTATTAGACCTTCCTCGTTGAGGATCAGGAAAGCGTCCTTGTTTTTTTCAACGATCATGCGAAAGCGTTCTTCGCTCTTTTGAAGCGCGTGAGTTTTTTCTTCGAGCTCAATGCGCAGAGCGTTTCTCTCGATGGCGTATATGATCGATTTGACAATATCTGCCCCATCGATTTCGCTTTTTACATGGTAGTTCTGAGCACCGCTTCTCAGGGCTTCGAGCGCAGTTGCGTTATCAAGTTCTTGTGCCAGGATGATGATCGGAATGCGTGTATTTAAATGAGATATCTGCCTATAAGTATCGATTCCTTTGCTATCAGGCAGATCCAGATCCAGAAGGATCACGTCAAAGTCTTTTTTCTCAATCGAATACAGAGCTTCACTCAGCGTTCCGGCACTTGTGAGATCGCAAGGGAAGTTTTCTACTTCTCCGAGCATCTGCCTGGTCTGGTGTATATTGAGAGACCTGTCTTCGACGATAAGAATTCGAATCGCCTTTCTTACCATTCTATCATCCTGTTATTTATCCTGAGAAATAGGGATCTTGATTAAGAATCGTGTCCCTTCACCTTCTGTCGAATCAAACGAGATAGTACCATTGTGTTTTTTTACAACAATATTATAAACAATTGCGAGGCCTTGACCAGTACCAATTCCAACGGGTTTTGTCGTAAAGAAGGGTTCAAAGATATGCGATTTGGCTTCGGGAGGGATTCCTGAGCCATTATCACTCAATTCGATGATGGCATATTTATCATCGAAATTTGTTTTAATATCGATAATTCCGGCTTTTTCGTATCGGCCTTCTTTTTTTTGCGTGTCGCCGATAGCATGAGCCGCATTCACGATCAGATTGAGGATAATCTGCTTGAAATCTCCCGCATAACACATAACTGGCGGAAGATTTTCGTTATAAACAGTGTTGATGTCGGCAACGTATTTCCATTCGTTTCTTGCTACTGTGATCGTCGATTCGATTGCGTCGTTTAGATTCAAAGGAGCCATCTCTTCGATTCCCGGATGCGCGAAGCTCTTCATGGCTTTTACGATCTTCGTAACACGCTCGATTCCTTCAATTGACTGTTCGATTGATGATGGGATTTCCTCGATCAGGAACTCGAAATCATTCTCGTCTTGAAAATCGAGAATATCTTTCATATCGGGAGTGATTTCTTCTTTCTTGCTTCCGAGACTGCGATTTAACCTTTTTATCAATTCAATAAAGACACCGAATGAATCGTACATGAAGTCTATGTTGTCGTGAACGTATTGGATTGGCGTGTTAATCTCATGTGCGATGCCGGCTGCGAGTCGACCGACAGTTTCCATTTTTTGTGCGTGGAAGAGCTGATCTTCGAGCTTTTTCTGCTCCGTGATGTCCTTACAGATAACCATGAAATGCATCTGCTCTTCGATATTCAATGTATCAATTGAACAAAGGACGTGCCGGATTTCTACATTGCGGTTATGGATACGCAGGTTGCGTGAACGTATCTTTTCCGTTCTGGCAAGTTCTTCGAATATCCTGGCTTTATCCGCTTTATCGGTCCAGAAGCCGATCGCATCCAGATTGTTTCCGAGTAGCTCATCTCTGGAATATCCCATCAAGTCCATGAACGCTTCATTCACTTCGACGATTTTTCCTGTTTCAAGCTGACAGATTGCGATCGGATCGGGATTGTTCTGGAAAATGGTGCTGAATTTTTCTTCGCTCTGACGTAATCTGAGCTCCATAGCCTGGCGTTCGGTGATGTCTATGAATAAACCGATGATACCGCCAAGCGTTCCATCTTTATGGTTAAAAGTGGCCTTGTTAACAATAACATGACGTGTGCTGCCATCATGAACCGTAAAAGTCTTTTCGTATATCTGCGATCCAGGATTATCAAGAAGTTCTTGGTCTTGGGCCTCGATAAACCTGGCAGCTTCCTCCGGAAAGAAATCAATGAATGCCTTTCCGATGGCTTCTCTACTTGTAATTCCCATGTATTTCAAATAATGTTCGTTACATCCTATCAAGCGACGTTCGGTATCCTTGATAAAGATGGGGTTGGGAATGCTTTCGATTAGTTTGTTCACGAAATCCAGATTCTCTTCGAGAGCGATCTCGGCTTTTTTCCGTGTCGTAATGTCTCGAATTGCGATCAGGTAGTCGCTGCATGTATTCCAGCAGGTTCTGGTGGCTTTAATCTCGGCAAAAGTATTCTCTTCATTCTCCTTTTTTATCACGATTTCGGTTGTTTCGCCTTCTTTGACCGGGTAGAAAAAGATATCGCCAATCATCTCTTCGCATTTCCGGGCCAAGATCTGAGTAGCGGCTCTATTTACGAACAATACAGTCATGTTGGGGCCTGTCACGATAATGCCATCGCTGCTTGACTCAGCGAGTGTTCGGAACTTTTTCTCCCGATTCTCGATCTGGGCATGTCGGAAGGCTATCTCTTCTTGCAGCTTGTGTTTCTCGATAGCATAAAGCACAGTTTTGATGAGTTGCATTTTGTTGAACTGGCCTTTGGGAAGGAAGTCTTGCGCGCCCAACTTGAGGGTTTCTTCGAGCACGTTGTTTTCGTAAGAGCCGCTGATAACGACGATGGGAATGTTGAAATCCCGGGATACCATCGATTGCAATGTATTGATGCCACGGCTGTCCGGCAGATCCAGGTCGAGCAGGATGATATCGTAATCCACCGGGTTCGTTTGCAATTTTTTGATGCCAGATGCAAGGTTATCGAACCATTCGAGCTCGAACGTTGTTTCGATGTATTGATCGAGCATTTTTTCAATCATCTGATAGAATTCTTCGGTGTCCTCAATCATGAGAACCCTATATTTATTCTCCATCACCACCTCGCATGTTATAGCGATTGAATTAGGCGTTTTCTAAGTTTATCGACTTTTTTCGTCAGATCGAGCCTGTCGAGATACTCGATATCCAGAGAGCAATGTTGGCTGTCCCGATGAGACGGATTGATCTCATAGTCAAAAACATTAGCCAGATGTACCGCCGTCAGGGGTGTAGGGATCGTCGTTGGCGAAGCTGATGGATGATGATGATACGCAATTGCTTCGATCACGGGTTGCTGAAGTCCCCAAATCCCGAGCACGTATGCACCCAGTTCGGCATGGCTCGCGTGGAAGGCGTCATGTTCTTTAATTCGCAAGGGAGTATTGTCATTGATTGCTTCTCTGAGAAGGCTTTGATAGGTCTGTGGTACTTCAGCCATCAGAATGAGCTTCCCAATATCGTGCATCATACCCGCCATGTAACTGTAATCGATGAGCTTGCCATCCAGGTTCATAATTTCTGCGAGCTTTTTTGAGTACCCGGCAACTGCCATGCTGTGAACCCAGACACGGTTGAGAACATTGATATTGACTTCTCTTTCCTTGAACTTCTCGAAAAGGTGAAAAGAAAGGACAAGCGAGCGTATAATATCAAGCCCGAGAAGCGATACTGCACGTTCGACCGACTCAATATGTTTTGCCACCCCGAAGAAAGAGGAATTCACGATTTGTAGCATCTTAGCGCTCATCCCGATATCCTGCGAAATGATCTCGGCAATCTCTTTCAAGGGTACGGTTGGATTTTGCAACTTGGTCATGATTTCGTTGTAGATTGCAGGAAGGCTGGGGATCGTTTTCAGCTGGGCGGCAAGGCGCGTCAGTCGCGGCTCTTTCAGCAGCTTCCTAAGCGACAGGCTTCTCTGGATTGCTGCCTTGATATCGTCAACATTGCAAGGCTTGCTGAGGTATTGATGCGCGGTTTTTGTAGTCTGCATGATGATTTCCTGGTCGCTGTACCCTGACAACACCAGTCGAATCATTTCTGGATATTTTTCTCGAACGATGTTCAAGAGTTCTTGTCCGCTTGTTCCCGGCATGAGCATGTCGGTCACAATCACATCAAAATGCGAACCCATCAACTGTTTTTTTGCTTCGTAGCCACCCACTGCGAAAACCATGTCCCATTCTTTTCTCATGGAATGCAATTTTCGGCGGATTCCATCGAGAATTTTCCTCTCATCATCGACGAATAATATACGGAGGTTGCTATTCTCACTCATCGTCATCCTCTTTCTGGTCTTCTGGTATGATCGGAATCTTTATTGTGAAGGTTGTGCCTTTGCCTTGCTGAGTATCGAACGTTATGGAGCCCTTATGCTTATCGACAATCACCGAGTGGCAGATAAAAAGCCCCTGCCCGGTTCCTTTGCCGACATCTTTTGTTGTGAAGAATGGATCGAAGATGCGATTCTGTGCTTTTTCAGGGATTCCTGACCCGGTATCGGTCACCTTGATTTCTGCCATGTCCCCGTCTTTACGAGTTGTTATGGTAATCAGGCCCATCTCCTGGCTTGTCTCTCCCAATTTCTCCTGGATTGCGTGTACGGCGTTAATGATCAGGTTTAAGAAAACCTGGTTAAGCTCGCCAGGATGGCAATAGACAGGTGGAAGATCTTCGTCAAACTCCATCTTGAGTTCGGAAATGTATTTCCACTCGTTACGTGCAACAATCGACGTGTTTTTGATTGCTTCCGATAGGTCGATCGGAACCATCTGAGTTTGTGGAGGATACGAAAACTCTTTCATCGCTTTCACGATAGTGGCGATTTTTTGTAAGCCCTCGAGGTTCTGATTCAGAGCATATGGGATTTCATCGAGCAGAAAATCTGCATCGGCCTCATCCTTCAGTTCTTGAAGTTTTTCGAGAGAATCGTTGCAGTTATGTTTCTCGGCGCATTCTTTAAGGGCATCTTCGCATTTCTCCAAAATGCCCGAGATCGTCTCGATAGATTCTTTAAGGAATTCAGTGTTGTCCGTTACAAACTGCACGGGTGTATTGATCTCGTGTGCGATACCGGCTGCAAGTTGGCCGATCGATTCCAGCTTCTGTGAATGCATAAGCTGCGATTCGATGAATTTCTGCTCTGTGACATCATTGGCGATAATCAGAAAGCCGCGTTTGTCAATCGAACTACCGATGTAAGGATTAATACTGATATTGAGAAACAGCTCCCGATCCTCGGGATCGATATATGAGAAATCATTCAGAAGTACAACTTCATCGGCAAGTATACACCGATCTACCATCTGACCAATTTTCTCCCAATTCCATTCGATTGGAAGGATCGAAAAATTCTGCCCGAGAGCGTCGTCTTCCGCGATTCCGAAGATCTCCGCAGCGATGTGATTCCAGTGCTTAACGATGTTGTCTTCATCCACACTGATGAGAATAGAATTGATGGAGGCGATCAGCTGCTCGTTTGCCTTGAACTGGTTTTCGATCCTGTTTTGCATTTGGATGAGCCGTTTACCGGTCTCAAGCCTGGCGCTAAGTTCGGGTACATCGAAGGGTTTTCGAATGAAATCACTTGCACCAGCTTCAAGTGCGCTGACAAGGCTCTCTCTGTCGCTGTAGGCAGTGATAATAATTAAATAAAACGGTACAGTTGGGTGTTGGATTCTTATCGCTTTGCACACATCGAGCCCACTCATTCCTGGCATGCTCCAGTCGAGTGTTGCGATCATGGGCGGGTCTGATCCATTAAGTACACGTAGGGCTTCTATGCCTGTATCGACAACAATAGGTTCTAAATCCAGCATCTTCATGACGCTCTTGAGAACTTCTTGAATGACAAAATCATCGTCGGCAATGAGTGCTTTCATGCTGTTCTCCTAAAGAAACTCAATCACCCGGAAGGGCTGCTTCACGCCGATACCTTCAGCAAACGATTTGAGCAACTCGATGACTGTAAAGGTAACTTCCTTGCCTTTTCTGACAAGTACCAGTCCGTTATCTGCCGTTACGTTCTGGTCGAAAACCATATGGGTATGGAGTTCGTTTATTTTGACCATCCTTGGATGAGTATTTGTTTTCTCAACATGGATGCTTCGCAGGGCTTCGATGATGTCGGGATTATATTTTCCGGCTTGACGCTCCATGAAATGAATCGCTTCGGACTGGTGAAGTCCGCGATAGACAAGCGAATCGAAATCGATCGCCACTCTGAGCAGCTCTGCGCCGATGACAAACGACATGGAGCGTTTGCTCTCCGGGAAATCCTCGTGCTTGCGAAGCTGCCCGGAAATCATGTAGGCGACGGTCTCTAGGCGAGGGATGTTGGCGATCATTTTCTTGGCTACGTTAGGGTGTTGGCTGAAGAGCTCGCTTTCAGCTTCGGTAAGCCGCTCACCGGCGTAATATTTATCGACAATCTCTGGTGGAATTGTGATGCATCCTACCTGCGAAAGCATCGCTGCCAGATCGTATTTCCATTCCTCTTCCAGCTTCATCACGGAAGTCAGTTCGCGTACGTAGCGCTGAATTCGTGTAGTTTTACCCGAAGCGACCGGGCTGACCAGCGAGAGAATCTCTGTCAGCACCTTAACACTTCCACGGAGCGTCTTTCCCAGGAGTTCCTTTTCTGCTGTGATCAGCCGATATTGTTCGATCGCAGCTGTAACTGCTGTAAGGATTGCCGATGGTGGGCTTGGTTTGGTCAGAAACCGGAAGATATGCCCTTCGTTAACTGCTTCCATTGCAGTAGAAATATCCGCCTGCCCTGTCAGCATCATGCGGACGGTTTCAGGAGCACGTTTTTTTACTTCGGCAAGCAGCTGGATTCCGTTCATGCCAGGCATCATCTGGTCTGCCACGATTACCGCGTATTCCTTCTTCGCGATCGCGTCCAGCGCCGCCTGGCCACTGTTCACTGTGTCGAAAGCGAGTTTTTTATGGAGGGTTCTTCGGAAGGAGTCCAAAATGCTTTGCTCATCATCCACAAACAACACATATTCGTTCATGTCAGTTCCTTTTCCTGTTGAATGCTCTATCGACTATGATCTCGCATCTGTTCCAACTCTTCGTATAGTTTATTTACACAGTCGGGACAAACACAATGGGAGAATCTGAAACCGAATTTCCGTGAAAGGTATAGCTCAAAGCGTTCCCATCGTATATCTCCATCACCGGTTGATTTGTCGTCCTTGATTCGATTGCAATAGGAGCATGTTGAAATTGTCTGCCCCATATCTTTGCGTAGATTGGATTCAGCGGAAATCTCACAGTTCAGCTTGTATTGGCTCGCTGCCAGCTTCAGGACTTCAATAAGCTTTTTGGCTGGAAATGGCTTGGATAAAAAGCGGAACACGTTGCCTTCGTTTACTGCGCGAACTGACTGGGTAAAATCCGCGTTGCCGGACAACATGATTCTCACGGTGTCTGGTATCAGATCTTTTACTTTTATCAGGAAGTCAATGCCATCCATGCCGGGCATCTTGAGATCTGAAACAACGATAGCGAAGTCTCGGTCATCTTTTAGAAGGTCGAGGCCTTCCGCAGCATTGGAAGCCGTTTCAAAGATAAAATGTTGGTGCAGCTGCCGTGTAAGGGATTTGAGAATGTTTTCGTCATCGTCAACCAGCAGGATTCGTTCTTTCATAATGTTCTCCATTGGAATTCTTCATTATAAAAACAAAGTAAACGGTGGGAGGGGACTTGCCTATTTGCCGACATTTGCGTGCATTGCAACAAAACCTGATGAGTTAAGACGCCGTTTATGGCGTTTTCCAACGATGAAGCAGCTTCAGAATCAGTAATCGGCAACGCTAGCACCTCCCAAAATTTACTATCGATGTGAGGTAACGTCAACTTAAAAGTGAAATTCCTGTTAGATGGTGAATAAATATCAGAATTGATAGAGTTAATGCAGGTTTTAATGCGTCAGGGGGCTGGATGAAGCTTAAACTCGAAGCATGTTTCTGCATACTAATCATGGATTTTACGTCGTATTTCTCTTTTTTCCTTGCATGAATCATAAGGTGGGCCTTATATTCGTATTGGAGAAAGCAGTTTACCAATAACAACGTGCCGGAGCATTCATGCGAAAATTCTTGATTCTTTTCTTGGCCTTTAGCATTGCCATTCCGATCATTGCGCATTCGGGTAGTGGCAATGAATCGATGAAACAATGGAGAGTCGGGTATTACCAGGGTGGCGAATACGGGGATTATTACCAGAATTTTCTGGGTATTTTGGGTGGGCTGCGAGATGCAGGCCTGATACAATTCGATGAATTTCCCAAAGAGATCACCGAGCCCGATATGCAGGGCATATGGCAATGGCTGTGCACATCGGTGAAGAGCGACCATCTCGTTTTTATTCCAGATGCATTCTGGAGCGCGGATTGGAATGAAAGCGAACGAGTAAAAGATAGAAGCAAGATCATCGCCCGTTTGAAGAAGGATGACAGTGACATCGATTTGATGTTTGCTGCCGGTACATGGGCAGGGCTCGATCTGGTAACGGACGAGCATCATACAACGACAATCGTGTTCAGCACCTCCGACCCTGTACTGGCTGGCATTATCCCATCATACGACAGCAATCGATTCAATCATACTTTCGTTATCAGTTTTCCGTATCGTTTTGAAACACAACTCCAGGTTTTTCATGATATCGTTGGCTTCAAGAAGCTCGGAATTGTGTATGAAGATACACAGACAGGCAGAAGTTATGCTGCGCTGGAAACGGTGCATGAAATGGCGAAAAAGTACAACTTTGAAGTTATTGAAGAACATTGCCTTCAGGATCGCCCTGACGCGGATCAGACACTGAAAGACTTGATCGAGTGCCACAAAAGGCTTGCACCACGCGTGGATGCAATGTACCTTACCGAGTATGAAACGATGATTCCTGAGAACATGCCAGTCTTGCTTCAGCCGTTTTTCGAATATAATATACCGACTTTTTCCCAATCAGGTGTCGAGGATGTTCCATATGGTGTTTTGATGAGCCTGGATATCGAGGATCCGGAAGTCGTGGGCGAGTTTATTGCCGAGAAGATTGCTCAAATCCTTAACGGAGCGATTCCCGGTGTTCTTGAAAATCGATTTCATTCACCGCCTCGATTATCGATCAATATAGAGGTAGCTCGATTAATAGGCTTTAATATTCCTATCGTCGTGATGGAGATGGCGGATAGCGTTATCAATCAGATCAAGAAAGCGGATACGGTGGAGGACAAGAAATGAAGCTCCGTAACCGGATTCTCCTTTATCATGCAGCATCGCTGGTGGTTCTGACATCTGCACTCATTTCTGTGGGTTGGTTCACAATTCAGGAAGTAACCAGAAACCAGTATGAGCGAGAGCTGTCTCAGGAATTAAACCGTATCATTGACCGGGCAAGACAAGTGACGACTACACTTGAGAAATGGGGTATCGACAATCAGGAATTTTTGACCCGGAAACAGCAGGATTTCATCAATCAATATAATGGTTATCGATACGGTGAAACCGGTGGACTCAATGTTATTCCTCCTGATACCAGTGTCGATTTTTCCAAAATACAGCACTTGATGTTATCATCGGATGTTTTACCCCAGCTTCAAAAGAGTGGAAACGGGTTCATTTGGCTTGAATCACTTGGCCACAGCCACTTTGCAGTTTATAGAAGTTACGAGCCGTGGAACTGGGTTTTCGTGCTTTCTGTCAGTCGCGAAGAGATGTTCGCTTACCGTATCCGGTTTCTAATTATCGTTGTACTGGTTTCTATATCTGCAATGATGATCATGTTGACCAGCGCGGCGTTTCTTGTTGGGCAGCTTGTGAAGAAATTCGATGTAATGCTGGCAAGTGTTCAGAGGATAGAAGACGGTGATTTCAGCCCCAGGATAGTCGACATTGATTCATCACCTGAAATTTCGAAGCTTCAACATGGAATCAATTCGATGGCCGCTTCATTGCAGGAGCGAACAATTGCGAGAGATAACGCAGAGCTAGCGCTTAAGAACAGTGAAGAGAAGTATCGGCAGTTGATTGAAACAAGCAATGATGTAATCTACGTGATGGTGAACAACAAGTTTGAGCTGGTGAACAAGAAATTTACCGAAGTGATGGGGTATACAAAGGAAGAAGTGTGTGATCCAGACTTCAATTTTATGAAGATGATTGCGCCATCGAGTATGAAGATAATGGAGGAACGGAGGAAGAGGGTTATTCTTGGTCAACCAGTATCCCGAACTTATTCGATGACTGCATTAACTCGCGATGGTCGAGAGATCGAATTCGACGTCTCGGTTACGTATCTGGACACGGATAGTGGGGTAGCGGTTCAGGCGATCCTGCGCGATATTACACAACGAAGCATTTCCGAGCAGCAGCTCCGGCAAAAGCAGAAAATGGAGGCGATCGGAACACTTGCCGGCGGCATAGCGCACGATTTCAACAATATTCTCTCCGTGATACTTGGTTATGCTGATCTTTTAAAAATGGAGATGGATTATAACACGGAAAACCGAGCCAGTCTTCAGGAAATTGTCAATGCCGCCACAAAGGCGCGCGACCTCGTGAACCAGATCATTTCGTTCACGCGACGTTCCGATCGTGAATTCAAGCCTGTCTCGATTCATGATCTCGTTCGCGATGCGATGAATCTTATCAAGTCACTGATTCCGGAAAACGTTCGGGTATCATGCGAACTTGATACAAAATATCGAGTTCTTGCAGACGCTTCGAACATCCATCAGATCATGCTGAATCTCTGCATGAATGCTGCGTTTGCGATGGAGAAAAACGGTGGTCAACTGGATGTCTCGCTACGAGATATAGCTTATGCCGACATCCCGTTACGATTGCATGAAAAGATCGATGCAGGCGATTATGTCCATCTGCAGATCAAGGATACAGGGCATGGCATTCCCCCCGAAATTATCAACCGCATTTTCGACCCCTATTTCTCGACCAAACCGAAAGACAAAGGATCTGGCCTCGGGTTAGCAATTGTACAAGGTATCGTTTCTACTCTGAACGGGGCTATCGAGGTGAGTAGTATCGTCGGAGAAGGAACGGCTTTTGATATCTATCTTCCCGTATTACAGAAAGATGGCGCATATGCTGGTCGCTATGTCGAAGAAGACGTTATGGCCACGGCACCCCTAAGCATCCTCTATGTAGATGACGAAAGTTCGATCGTTGTGATGATCAAAAAAGCGCTATCATCTTTTGGTTACAACGTTACTGGTTACACAGACAGCAAGGAAGCGATGCAAGAAATCACCGAGAGTATCGATCAGCTCGACCTAATTATCTCGGATCTTTCCATGCCTGACTTCACAGGCTTAGATATCGCCCGCAAGGCAAATTCGCTTCGGCCTGACCTTCCGATAATCATCTGCACGGGATTTCATGAGCGCGGAAACGAGCTAAAGATAGGGCAATACGGTATCCGATCCGTGATTACCAAACCGCTTTCTTTGCGTGAGTTAGTTGGTAAGATCGAAGAGGTGACAGTCTCACATTCAAAGAAATCGTGAGTCCCCATTGAGGAAATAATTTCCCCAGAACCATAAATTCCCACTAAGAAATCAAATACCACTGCAATCTGGGAATAGTGGTAAGGCACTGTAAATACGTCGTTAAAGCCAATCATGCTTCTTGTTTGGTTCAATAAATCTTTTTGGCACAATCCTTTCTTTATAAACTACCGAGAAAAAAGGAATACTCGTGAGCAAATGGCAAAATTCAGCCTTCGCGCGCGAGATCGATAGTGAATCAACCTTAATCAAGGGAATGAGTTACGATGATGTCACAGGGAAGTGACCCGGGAAGAACTGATTTAACGGACAATTCCGGTCCGATGGCGCGATGGTGCCATTTTTTCCGCCTGACATCTCTTCGGAGGACCTATGAATCCGGTTAGCAAGCTTTCGCTCGGAGGCGAATCGACGTCAACCAGCGATGAACAGAACTATTTCCAACTCGGCCTGAAATTTTTCAAAGAGAACGACCTTCCGCAGGCTGTGAAGTATTGGGAAATGGCGCTGGAAAGGGATAACAACCAGTCGGAAATCCATTCCGTGCTGGGGAACGCTTACAAAATGCTCAACGATTTCGAGCGAAGCAGCGAGCTGCTTCATCAGGCTGTCAGCCTGGAGCCGAACAACTTCAAATACCTCTACAATTACGGCTTGATCCTCTACGAACAAGGCAAATTTGATCAGGCGTTACAGGTGCTGAACCGTGCCCGTGAACTGGAGCCGGACAACGCCGAACTGCTCAACGATATCGGCGTGATGCTCTACAACCTGCGTAGCTACAACAGAGCCGCGAATGTGCTGCAAGAGGCGATCGAGATCAATCCACGCTATTACTTCGCCAAGCTCAATCTTGGCTACGTGTATCTTTCCACCGGGAATATTGAAAAAGCCCGAACACTGCTTAACGAACTGCTCGCAGACAAGGTCTCACAGGTGGAGGTGATGGAGTTTCAACGCCAGCTCGAGGTGCTTGAGACCAATCCGAACGACATCCCCAGCGGATCGCTTCGACTCGAGTTTTCTGACCGCACCTTCGACATTGCGCCACTGAGCATGCTGTCCGAATTCGATATCGACCCGGCAGAGAAGGAAATCGATCTCTCCATTATCGTGCCCATTATGGACGAAGTGGAAAACCTGCCCATCCTGCATGAGAAGATCACCAGCGCGCTGGAGCCGCTGCGGCAGAATTATGAGATCATCTTCATCGACGACGGAAGCACCGACGGAAGCCTACCTCTGATGAAGAAGATGGCAATGGAAGACGAGCATATCAAGGTGATCCAGTTCCGCCGTAACTATGGCCAGACAGCCGCGCTCAGCGCAGGATTCAAATACGCCCACGGCAAAGTTATCATCACGCTTGACGGCGACCTGCAAAACGATCCTGCCGATATCCCGAAGTTACTGGAAAAGATGGCGGAGGGGTATGACCTTGTCAACGGTTGGCGCAAGGACCGCAAGGATAAGATGATCACCCGCAAAATCCCTTCGCAGATCGCCAACGCGCTGATCAACAAGTTGATTTCGGGTACCGGCATCTCGCTGCACGACTTCGGCTGTACGCTCAAGGCCTACAAGCGCGGCATCATCAAGAACATTCATCTCTATGGCGAAATGCACCGATTCATCCCGGTTTTCGCCGCTTGGATCGGTGTTCGAGTGACAGAGATTCCCGTTAACCACCACGCCCGGATCCACGGCCGAGCCAAGTATAACCTTTCGCGTGTTTCACGAGTTATCTTCGATCTTCTGGTTGTGAGATTCTTTTCCGACTACATGACGCGTCCTATCCAGTTTTTCGGAAAGCTGGCGCGTAAGATATTCACGGCTGGAACCGTCGCGCTTGCAGCGATTGCGCTGGCTAAGATATTCCTGCCTATCCCGATTTCGTTCGATGTACTGCTGTTGATGTTTGGCATCCTCGGTATATCGAGTTTCCAGATCGTGATCATGGGTCTCCTGGGTGAGATCATGATGCGTATCTACTTCGAAGGGCAGAAGAAAGACTACTACATCGTCGAGAAAATCATCTCGAAGAAACTATCGTCCTAAGGATTATTTGGTAAAATCATGTGCGGAATTGTCGGATTTGTCAGTCGGCGTGAGATCGTCGAAGAGCAGCTTGACCAGATGACCAAAGCGCTTGTGCATCGAGGGCCGGACGCTGGCGGTGTGTGGCTGAAGCAGACACCTGAAATACACGTCGGACTCGGGCATAGACGTCTGAGCATTATCGACCTGTCTGTGCACGGCAGTCAGCCCATGACAACCATATCCGGCGATATTCACATCACTTTCAACGGCGAGATCTACAATTTCCAGGAACTGAAAGACGATCTGCTCGAGAAGGGGTATGTGTTCAGTTCCGCAACCGACACCGAGGTAATCCTTTACGGATATCAGGAGTACGGTGTCGAATTCTTCCCACGGATGAACGGCATGTTCGCCTTTGGAATCTGGGATGAACGCAGCCAATCGCTGATCCTCAGTCGCGACCGGTTCGGGCAAAAGCCGCTCTACTATTACGAAGACGGCAACGGAATCGCATTCGCATCAGAGGTAAAAGCACTGCTGGAGCACCCATACATCGAGCGCGATCTCGACTACCAATCGCTAAGCCGCTACCTCGCCTACGAGTATCTACCTGCACCGTATTCGATCTATCGGGGTATCAAGAAGCTGCAACAGGGCAGCCTGATGATCTGGAGGAACGGAACCTCGACCATCGAGCCCTACTGGCAACCGCGGTTTAACGACCTTCCGACGAAAATGGACGAACGCGAACTGGGCGAAGAGCTGATCGCGAAGCTCAAACGTGCCGTGCAGCGCAGGCTGATGAGCGATGTTCCGCTGGGCGTGTTTCTCAGCGGCGGAATCGATTCCAGCAGTATAATTGCGCTGCTCTCCGAAATGATGCCGGCAGACAAGATCAAGACTTTTTCCATAGGATTCCAGGAAGCCAGTTTCGACGAATCGAGCTGGGCTCAGAAAGTTGCGAAGCTGTTTGGTACCAACCACCACGAGGATATTCTCACCGCGCAGACCATGCTGGATATTCAACCGGAGATATGGTCACGCCTGGACGAGCCGTTTGCGGATGCATCCATCATCCCGACCTATCTCCTATCGCGCTTCACGAGACAGCATGTGACGGTCGCATTGGGTGGCGATGGCGGAGACGAGCTTTTCGCAGGGTACGATCCTTTCCTTGCGCATCTATGGGCGGATCGCTACGAAATTCTTCCGAAGTCTTTGCATCAGGCTATTGTCAAACCGCTGGCAACCATGATGCCTGTTTCAACGCGCAACATGAGCCTCGATTTTAAGATCAAGCATTTTCTCAAGGGTGTCTATCAACCGCGTGGGATTCGCAATCAGGTGTGGCTGGGAGCGTTTACACCGCAGCAGCAACGGGAGATCCTCACCGGTGATGTGCTGCTGGAAATCGGCAAAATGAATCCGTACGAACAGATTGTTGAGGATCAGCGTCGGATGCAGTTCCGGGACTGGCTGGACGAAATCGGCTGGAACTACCAGCGTTTCTACTTGCAAAACGACATCCTCGTGAAGGTGGATCGTGCAAGTATGATGGTCTCGCTGGAGGCACGTACTCCGTTTCTGGACGTGGAGTTCGCCGAGTTTGCCAATTCGTTGCCGTCAAGCCTCAAGATGAAGGGCACGACGCGCAAGTATATCCTGAAGAAGGCACTGGAAAGCCGCTTGCCGCACGATGTGCTGTATCGTAAGAAAAAAGGCTTCGGTATCCCGCTGGCGAAGTGGATCAAGCACGATCTGCGCGCTGAGATGGAAGAAACCTTCGATCCCAAGAAGATCGACCATGACGGTATCTTCCAGTCGGAAATGATCCAGCGGATGTTGCAGGAGCATTTACGCGGTAAGAAAGATAATCGCAAGCCATTATGGGCGTTGTATGTATTCGAAAAGTGGAGAGAAAATTTTGGATAAGCCAACAGATTCAGGCAGGTTGTCTGTGTTTCAGGGCAAGGAGAAACTATGAGTCGTTTCATCGTGATATCGAAACAACGTTCGGGAACTGGATTCCTGGAAACGCTGCTCAACGCGCATCCGAATATATTCTGTACAGGTGAGCTTCTACTACTTGATCGTGGGGATTCGTTTCCGAAAATCTGGCTGGAAGCGATGCGACAGGATGAGAAATATCTGGTGTACAAACATGCGACAAAGCTGTTCAGGGACTACTTTAACCGCTTTTTCCTGTCACACGGTGAGCCGCATGTCGGGTTCGACATCAAGTACGATCAGATGAACACGCTGGCGAATTTGCACGAGCTGCTGAACGAGTACGATGTCCGTATCATCCACCTGATTCGCCGAAACTACCTCAAGACTTATATCTCGCTCCTGGTGAATATCGAAAAGCAGAAGCAAGGCCGCAAGGCGCACGATCTGAAGAAATACGATCCCATCCGGATTCGCATAAACACTGGTGAAAAACTGCTGGGAGAGCTCCGCAAACGTAAGGAAGAGATCGAACATTTCTCGGAATTCATACCGGCGCATTTCCCGACGCTGACCTTGTTTTACGAGGATTTCTTCGATAAAACCGAAGAATCGCAGACAATGAAGCCGGATGCTCTGCGTTCGATCTTCGATTTTCTGGGCGAGGCAAACCGCAAGTTCGACCTGGAGAGCCCCATCCGCAAGACCAATCCGAGCCGAATCGAGGAGATCGTGACAAATTACGATGAGCTTGTTGCGACGCTTGAAGGAACCGAGTTCGAGGAGCTGCTGGAGCTTGAGGACGTTAAACCTGTCATGCAGTATGAGGAGTGGATGCGCGTTGGCCAGAGCCACTTCATGAGAGGTGACGTACAGAAGGCGATTGAGGTCTTTGAATCGATGGTGAAGGCACATCCGCAGAGCGCGGAAGTGATGAACAACCTCGGTGTATGCTGGTGGAAGAACGGAGACACGAATCGTGCCAAAGATTGGATACTACGGGCGATCAAGATCGATCCGTCCGAGAACGAATATCGTGAGAATTTGTATCAGCTTGAACGCAGTTGATATGGAATGCAGTGCAGAGTCTCATGACGAGCAACCTTTTAGCTCCCTCGCCCATTTATGGGAGAGGGTTGGGGTGAGGGTTTGATGAAAATACTTCTATTGAACTATGAGTACCCGCCGCTTGGCGGTGGTGCAGCCGAACAGACGAGGCTTTTGGCGACCGAATTCAGTCGCATGGGCCATGAGGTGCGTGTCTTGAGTGCGCATTTCAAGGGACAGCCCATCTATGAGCGTGTGGACGGCTTCGAGGTCTTTCGGGTGCCGTCGTTTCGCAGGCACAAAGATCGCAGCGGAGCGTTCCAGATGTTTCTGTTCACAAAGATGGCATGGATCCCCTATTTCTGGCTGCTGTTCAGTTGGAAGCCGGATATTGTCCTGACTTTCTTCCTGCTGCCGACGGGCCTCTTGTCGTGGTTCGGAAGTTTTTTCAACCGGACGCCATACGTGCTCTCATTTCGCGGTGGCGACATCCACTCGTTCCTGGTGGAAGAGCTTGCCGGCTGGTTTCGCTTTCTTCGTCCCATCGGGCGTATGATCGGACTCAAGGCCGCGGCAAGAGTCGCGGTGAGTCAGGACTTGGCGGACATGGCGCAGGAAGTCTTTCCGATGTTCGGCGTGCGCGTAATCGAAAACGCGGTCGCGCTGCAAGAGGCGATTCCCGAGAAAAAGCAAGACACCGCCACGTTCCTATTCTGCGGACGGTTGTCGTTCGAGAAAAACATACCCATTGCGATGAAAGCACTCTCGAAGGTCTCGAGTGATTTCCGGCTGGAAATCATCGGCGACGGCCCACTTTCCGATGAGCTGCACCGTCTGGCGGACGAACTCGGTCTTGGGGATCGGGTGAGGTTCCACGGTTGGCAGAATCGCACGTATGTTCGGGAGTGGATGCAGAAGGCGGACTATCTGCTGCTGCTCTCTAAGGTAGAGGGAATGTCGATGTCGGGTCTGGAAGCGTATTCGTGCGGACTTCCCATCATAGGCTCGAAGTCGCCCGGCATGCAGGGGTTCGTGGTGCACGGCGAGACCGGCTTTCAGGTGGAAATTGAGGATGTGGAAAGCGTCACGTATTTGCTGGAATCACTCTGCGAGGATCGAGAGAAGTCGATCGAACTTGGGAAAAATTGCCGTCGATTGATCCGGGAACGCTACGGGATCCGGCGAGCGGCAAACGAATATATCACACTCTTTCGCAAGATATTAAAAGGAAGCATTCGATGAGCAAGGAACTGAAGAAGAGGCTCGCGTCGCTGGACATGACGCTGCTGGACGACTATCCCGTTTACCGGAAGTACTTGCAGGTTTACCTGCGCGAGTACGATTCGGTGATCGTGCGCTACGAGTATATTCTCGAGAAAGCGCTGAAACTGCGGAAGGTGGGAGATGTGTCGCTGCTCGATTTTGGCGGTGGAACTGGGATACTATCGTTTCTGGCGTTGCTGCATGGCGTGGGAAGCGTCACGTTTCAGGACATCAATCCGGAGATGTGCGAGGGTGCGTCTATCGTGGCGAAAGAGCTTGGATTTCCGCTCAAGGAGACTATCAGCGGCGGGTATGAGGATATCGACCGACGCAAGCGATACGACGTGATCATCAACTACGATGTGCTGGAGCATCTTTACAGGCCTATCGAGGCGTTTCAAGCGCTTGGCGCTGTGCTGAATCCGGGCGGAACCATCCTGATGGCGTCTGGCGCGAACTGGCTCAACCCGGTTATCCTTTTTTTCAATACACGTCGCCAACTGCTCTGGGAAAAGAAAGGCACGCCCAATATGGTCCCGCGTCGTGAGGCGCGTCGCAGAATTATCTTGGAACTGCATCCCGAGCTGTGCGGCGATCTGCTCGATCTCCTGACCCGCAAAACGCGTGGCCTGCGCAGGGACGACATCCAGCGAGCGGTGGCGTTTTACCTCAAGACGGGTATTCTGCCAAAACCGCCGTTTTGGACTGATACCTGCGATCCCGAGACAGGCAATTGGGGAGAGCATTCGGTGAACTTTTTCGGGTTGGCGAAGCGGCTGCGCGAGAGCTTTGACGTGGTGCGCGTGGAGCCAGGGTATTACCCAGAATCCGGAGGCCAGTACAGCCAGTACGACAACGCGTCCGACGATAAGGTCGTGTCCTTGATCTATCCCTGGATGCGGCTATTGATGATCAAGCTTGCACCGCTTTGGAACATGCTGATTAGACGGTTTCCTGGCGTGTGCAGATATATGGTTGCACCGTACTATCTGGTGCAGGTGAAGAAGGTGGTTTGACCCATGTGCTGTCCTTCGACTCCGCTCAGGATGACACATGGATTTGAATTCCTCTATTCATGTCATCCTGAGCGGAGTCGAAGGAGACATGAACGTTGAAACTGTGATATGAAGAACCAAACATTCGGAAGAGCTGCAAGCAGCACATTCAGAAGTTCGGTTCCTGTGGGGTGAGAAAGGAGGTAGCGTTCGGCCTCCGGACGAGCAACCGTAAATCTCCCTCGCCCACGAAGTGGGAGAGGGTCGGGGTGAGGGTTAAATGAAAAAGGAGATACAATGTTTGATTTGAAAGACGCGAAAGTGATGGTGATCGGCGGAGCCGGGTTCATCGGCTCGCACATCGTGGAAGAGCTACTGAAAGAGCCGGTTCGCGAAGTGGTGATATACGACAACTTCACTCGTGGTACGCGCGAGAATATCCAAGAAAGTCTGCTGGACGACCGTTGCCATATCTACACGCTGGGCGGTGATATTCGTGATCGCGATATCCTCGACCGAGCCATGGAAGGCGTAGACTATGTGATCCATACCGCAGCGTTGTGGCTGCTGCACTGCTACGAGTTCCCTGAATCGGCGTTCGAAGTAAACGTACGCGGGTTTTTCAACGTGCTGGAAGCCTGCCGTAAGCATGAAGTGAAAAAGCTGGTGTGGTCGTCATCCGCGTCGGTATACGGCAACGCGCTGGAAATCCCCATGACCGAGGATCACCCCTACAACAATACTACGTTCTATGGTGCCACCAAGATCGCCGACGAGCATCTTGCCATCGCGTATCATCATCGCTACGGCCTGAACCAGGTCGGGCTGCGCTACATGAACGTCTACGGTCCTCGCCAGGACTACCGTGGCAAGTACATCGCAGTGATGATGAAGATCCTCGATCGTCTGGATAAAGGCCAGCCGCCGGTCGTTTACGGCGACGGCTCGCAGTCGTATGACTTCATCTATGTGCGTGACATCGCCCGTGCCAATATCGCTGCGCTGAAATCGGACAGCAACAACACGTGCTTCAACGTCGGTACCGGTATCGGTACGTCGATCAAGGAGATTTGCCAGATGCTTCTCGACCTCACTGGCTCGGACATGGAGATTCAATACGAACCGGAGGGACAGACTTTCGTGACCAACCGCATCGGCTCCACGAAGAAGCTGACCGAAGAAACCGGCTTTGTGGCAAAAACAGGCTTGACAGAAGGACTGAAAAGTCTTATCGATTGGCGGAAGATGCATCAGGAACAGGTGCTGATGCGCCAGAAATCCATGGAAGGAAAATGATACCGATTACCAGACCCTATTTTGACGAGACCGAAAAAGAACTGATCACCAAGCCGCTCGAAACCGGCTGGGTTGTTCAGGGCCCTTACGTAAAGGAGTTCGAAGGGCTTATCACCGCATTTACAGGCGCGAAGCATGGCGTCGCGGTTAATTCCTGCACCTCCGGGCAGTTCATCCTCTCGCGCGTGCTCGATCTCAAGCCCGGCGATGAGGTGATCATTCCCGCGTTTACCTGGGTCTCGACTGCCAACTCGGTGGAATTTCTCGGAGTGAAAGCCGTCTTTTGCGATATCGATCCCAAGACGTTCAATCTTGATCCCGAGCGGATAGAAGCGCTTGTCACGCCGAATACCAAGGCTATCTACCCGGTGCATTTATTCGGACTCTGCGCCAATATGCCGCGCATTATGCAGATCGCTCATGAGCATGGCCTGAAGGTGATGGAAGACTGCGCCTGTGGCCTGGGCGGCAGGATCGACGGAAAGCACTGCGGAACATTTGGTGAAGCGGGTGTGCTGTCGTTCCATCCGCGAAAATCGATTACCACCGGCGAAGGTGGGATGATCATCACGGATTACGAGAATGTAGCGACGCGATCGGCAAGCCTGCGCGATCATGGGGCTGTGCGGACCGATTACGATCGCCATCACTCCAAGGGAAGCTTCCTTCTCACCGAGTACGCCGAACTGGGTTACAATTACCGCATGACCGATTTCCAGGGTGCGTTGGGCGTTGCGCAAGCTGGTAAGCTCGAGAGAATCATCCAGATTAAACAACAACTTGCCATCGACTACCGCGAACGCCTTCAGGAAATCCCGTGGCTCATGGCACCGCATGTCCCCAGCGGCTATCATCACGGTTACCAGGCTTATGTGACCTGGTTCAAGCCGGAGGAGTCGTTTAACGCCATCAGAAGCGGAGATATTGAGACGATCGATCGCTTGAACGATGAGCGTAACAAGATCATGTACGAGCTGGAAGAAGAGGGCATCGCGACCCGCCAGGGAACCCACGCGGTGCACATTCAGAAGCTTTACCGTGAGAAATACAATCTCAAACCATCCGATTTCATCGCTTCGTATGCGGCAGACCGGCTCAGCGTAGCGCTGCCGTTCTTTCCGGGTATCACAGACGATGAGGTCGACACGCTATTCAACAGCTTGAAACAAAAGAAGGTGTAAGATGTGTGGAATCGTCGGAATCCTCGATCAACAGCCGGTCGGACTGCCTCTGCTCAAGAAGATGACGCATACAATCCGGCATCGCGGTCCCGACGCGGAAAACTGGTGGGCGAAGGGTCCTGTCGGCCTAGGGCACACCCGTCTTTCGATCATCGATCTCTCCGAACGGGCTTCGCAGCCCATGCAAAGCGAGGACGAGAACCTCATCCTCGTGTACAACGGTGAGATCTATAATTTCCAGAATCTACGCCTGGAGTTGCAACGCCACGGATATAGTTTCTTCTCGGATTCCGACACCGAGGTGGTGCTCAAGGCCTATCACAAGTGGGGCGCAGGCTGCATCGAGAAGTTTAACGGCATGTTCGCATTCGCTATCTGGGATCAGCACAACCAGCGCCTGTTCATGGCGCGTGACCGCTATGGCGTGAAGCCGCTCTATTACTACAATCGCGGTGGTTTACTTGTGTTCGCGTCCGAGATCAAGGCAATCCTTCAGCACCCGGCTGTCAATCCGAGGGTTGATATCCGCGCGCTGAACGAATATTTCTCGTTCCAGAACGTCTTTTCCGATCTGACGCTTTTCGAGCATATACACATGCTTCAACCCGGCCATTACGCCATCCTCGACCGGCGCGACAAGCCAGCGCTGGATATCCACCAGTACTGGGATTTCCGCTATCAGGACGTGGAGCACTTCTCGCAGGAGCGGATCTACGTCAACGAGGTGAGAAGGCTGTTCGAAGAGGCGACTACGCGGCAACTGGTCAGCGATGTGGAGATTGGAAGCTTTCTCAGCGGTGGCATGGATTCAGGTGCCATTACCAGCATCGCGGCACGTAATTTTCCCGATCTCAAGACCTTCACCTGCGGTTTCGACCTCTCCGATGTCTCCATGCAGGAGTCGTCGTTCGACGAGCGTCGAAAGGCCGAATTCCTATCCAACCTGGTCAAGACCGAGCACTATGAAGTGGTGCTCAAGGCTGGTGACATGGAGCGGGTGATGGACGATTTGATCTGGCATATCGAAGACCTGCGCGTGGGGCAATGCTATCCGAACTACTACGTCTCGCGGCTGGCGGGTAAGTTCGTCAAGGTAGCGCTTTCCGGCGCGGGTGGTGACGAGATCTTCGCTGGCTATCCGTGGCGCTATTACCGCGCCGTAACCAACGACAATTTCGACGATTACGCCGATAAGTACTATCGCTACTGGCAGCGGCTCATTCCCGATAGCTACAAGCCAAGGTTCTTCCAGCCGGACGTGTTTCCGGAGGTATGGAACTACCAGACGCGGGATGTCTTCCGCGATGTTCTGGGCGGTGTCCTGAAAGATGATTCGAAGCAAATCACGCCGGAAGATTACGTGAACTACTCGCTCTATTTCGAGAGCAAGACCTTCCTGCATGGGCTCCTGATGGTGGACGACAAACTCAGCATGGCGCATGGACTGGAGACGCGCGTTCCATTTCTGGACAACGATCTGGTCGATTTCGCCATGACAATCCCCGTCAAATACAAGCTCATGAATCTTAACGAAGTGGTGCGCCAGGACGAGAACGAACCGGGTCGTAAAGCAGAAAAGTATTTCCAAAAGACGCGTGATGGTAAAATAGTGCTGCGCAATATGTTATCACAATATATTCCGGGTGAATTCACCAGTGGTATCAAACAGGGGTTTTCCGCGCCGGACGCCACCTGGTTCCGCCGTGAATCACGCAAATACATCGAAGACATGTTCTTCCGAAGGAAAGCGCGGATTTACGATTATCTCCGGCCTTCCACCGTGCGGGAACTGATCGAGGAACACTTTAACGACACCCGTAATCGCCGGCTTTTAATCTGGTCGCTGATCAGCTTCGAGACTTGGCTGAAACATTTTATTCCGTAGGGGAGAGGAATTCATGATCCCGCACTCTAAACCGACAATCACCAAGACCGACATTCTTACGGTGATGGAGCAACTCGCAACCGGCATGATCGCCAGCGGCGAGAAGACCAGTACTATCGAGAGTGTGCTGGAGCAGCTTTTCGGGTGGGAACGCGCAGTGTGTTTCGCTTCGGGAAAGGCAGCGCTGATTGCAGGATTCAAGCTACTGGAGATCGGTAAGGGTGACGAGGTGATCCTGCCGACATACGTTTGCAGGACCGTCTATGATGCGATCCGCTATGCTGGCGCGAAGCCGGTTCTGATTGATATCGGCGAAGATTACTGCATCGATCCCACGCAGGTGGAGAAGACGATAACGTCGCATGTCAAGGCAGTGGTTGTGGTGCATCCCTTCGGTATCTCTGCGGATGCGGAAAAGATTGGTGCGATATGCAAGGAGCATGGAATCATGATGATCGAGGATATCGCGCAGTCGATCGCAGTTGTCGATGGCAGTCCTGTGACGGGCGTAATGGCGGACATGGTCTTCGGATCGTTTCACGCGACCAAGATGCTGGCTGCTGGCGAAGGAGGATTCCTGGGCTTGAAGACGGCTGAGCTGGGATCGAAGTGGGACGAAGAGTCGCTTCTCATCGATTCCGGCGCGAATTTCAGTAACCTCGCGGCGACGTTGGCGATGAGCCAACTGGGAAGACTCGAAGAATTTACAGCGATCCGAGAAGAGATCGCGGAGCGTTATCGCGTGCGACTCTCCGATGTCGAAGGCATCACGTTGCCGAATCTTCCCAAGACCATCCAGTTCCGCTATCCTGTGTGGATTGAGGGTGATTTCGAGAAGATTCGATCATGGATGGACAATGGTGGTGTACAGGTTCGAAAGGGCGTGGACTTCCTGTTGCATTGGCTGGAAGATGGAAAAGACTACCCGGTGGCGGAACGGATTTATCGAAAGACGGTGTCGTTGCCGATCTACCCGTCACTCACCGAAGAGGAAATCGAGATAATTTGTGATCGATTGATAAAAGGATTAACGTGTGGATTTACATGTAGTTGATTTTACGAGTGCTAAGCAGCGCGAGCTGTTTGACATGAAGGTGCTGGATTGTCCGGCGTGCTTCATTCAGCAGACGACCTTCTGGGCCGATATCGTATCGCTGATCGCGGGTGATGAACCGAAGTTCTGCTATATGCAGAACGATCAGTGGTTTATCGGTGCGAGCATGTATCTTTATAAAAACGAGGCCGGCAATATCCTTGTGTCGAATGTACAGGCAGGATCGCTGGGCACGATCGTCTATCAGGGCAAGGTTGCCGATCGCATGGCAGCGTATCGCGAGTTTCTGGGCGCGCTCAGGGAGTATGCGAAGTCGCTTGGCTGCGTTGCCATGACGCTTACTACCAACCCATTCGAGGTGGACGACGATCCCATCCGCGAAGGGCTCCAACCGCAGACCGGTATGGATACGTTTATCATGGTAATTCCGGTGAAACGGTTCTTCGACCACGGTGGCGAGGCGATTACGGAAGATAAATCGCGCAATTTCCGCCGCAACCTCAAGAAAGGTCTGGAGGCGGGATTCCGGTTTGAGGTGGTGCGCGACGAAGCGATCGTCCAGCAATGGTACGACACGTTGCATGTCAAGCGTATCCGCGAGTTGGAGGGCGAGCCGCTTCCGTGGGAGCTTTTCGAGAATGCGATCCGTTCGAAGGAATTCGGTGACTACTGGAAATTTTTTGCGGTTTACGACGGCGACGAATTGGTGAGCGGCGATTTTTGCATCCACAATGTGCAGGGCCTGATGGACAATTTCATGATGTCTTCGAGTCTGGACGCAATGGACCGCAGACTGAACTACTTTCTTGTGCACGAAACACTCAAATGGTGCCGGGATAACGATATCCGCCTCTACAACTGGCAGTCGTCCAATCCGCCTAGCGGTGGGATATTCCAGTTTAAACAGGGCTGGGGAAGTCTGCTGCTACCCTATAAATATATGACCCGTATTCTGGACGAAGATGGCTTTGCCCAGATGCGTAAAGATTATAATCTGGAAGATCTTCTGGCGAGATACAAGGGACACTTCCTGGCACCCTGGCACGCGGTGAAGACGGGAGACCTCGGATTCCAGAACAAGGAAAATATCAACCGCGAAGCCGGGATTTACCAGACCGGTAACGGAGAAAACGGATGACGAAGCTGACAAAATTTATCGAGCAGGAAAACCGGCTGCGCACGCCGGACTACATGAAGAACATTGAGGACGAGCGGTTTCTGGTGGAGCTGAACGATCTTCTTTCGGGATACGATTACTGGGTGCGCAATCCCGATGAAAACTGCATTCCGAACGTCTATGTCTTTGGGTTGCCGCGCTCGGGTACGACGCTGGTTTATCAAGCGCTGATCAACAGCCTGGATTCAATCTGGCCCACGAATCTGATGGCGCGGTTCTGGGAGGCACCTATCGTAGGAATTAAGCTATCTCGCATGCTTGGACTTTACGACGCGGATGTGAGCTACAAGTCGGCGTTTGGTGTCACCAAAGGTGTTCAGGAGCCACACGAATTCGGCTATTTCTGGATGAAGTGGATGAACTACCCGAATGTGGTGATCCAGGATCAATTCCATGAGGAGACGATCGATTGGGACGGCATGTCCGAAATCCTGACTTCGATGCGCAACGAAGCACGCAAACCGATCGTGTTCAAGAATATGCTCTACGCGCTGCATCTGGAAAAGTTTGCGCAGGTGGAGCGAAACGCGGTGTTCATCTATTGTCGACGCGATCTGGCGGATGTGGCGGTCTCGATCCACAATACACGCCTGAAGCGCTATGGGGATGCGCGTCGCTGGTGGTCGTATAAAACACCAGATTATCAACAGATTCACCGGCTCTCGCCCATCGAGCAAATCGTGCATCAGGTGAAGATGGGACACGAGATCTATGAGGGCTGGCTGCAGAAGCCCGAACTTGCGTCGCGAATCTACACGATCCATTACGATGAGGTAAACCGAGATATGCCTCAGGTGCTAAAGGCGTTGCAGGAAAAGCACGGCCTCAAGCTCAAGATGGATCTGGAATGGGATTTCAATCCCGTAACCCACAAAGGCAAGGAGCTCTACGAGCAGTTTGCATCGGAGTTGAACCATGCTTGATTATCTTTTGATCGACCTTACCGGCATGTCGATCCTGCCGGAGACGATGCTCTACACGGCTGATTTCCTCAGCACACGGTTTTCTACCGAGAATATTCGCATCGTCAAAATCTCCGAGAAGAAACACTATCATGACTTCGTGCTACAAGGTTTCGACGATGTCGGTGACGATACTGTCGCGATTCTATGGCAACAGGAGTGGATACGACCGGAGAACACTTTCCTGCTGCTGAAATGCGCGGAGATTCTCAAACGAGTCCGACCGAACATGCGCATTGTGGTGGGCGGCTACCTTCCAACGCTCTCGCCGCAGCTTTTCGAGCCGAAAAAGATGTTCGACCATATTCTGATCGGTTATCCGTGGGCGTTCGATGGATGGGACAAGTTGCCCGAGTCAGATCGTGTTATAACCGTGCATCACCCGGACGTGCTACCGCAGGATTTTTCTCTGGAACGCGGAATGAGCTTCGTGAAGGATCGTGCCACCATGTACGTGGTCGACCTCAAGGGCGTGGTCATCACCACGTACTATTTTTCATATCACTGCAACAACAAGTGCCGCTTCTGCTTCAACCATTGCTGGGCGAAGTATGGTGGCGGCATGATCAAGACGCTGGATCGGGTCAAAGAGGAGCTTGATTTCCTGGTGAACGAACTGGGGGTCGAGGTTATCCTGCCCAAGGATCATAATATATTCGTGGACGAGGAGTACGGAAAAGAAGTACTGCGTCTGATGGCGAACCGCACCGATCTGAAGTTGGCGAATTTCATCGACGTGATGGTTCGCGACATGAGTATAGAGCATATCGACCTGTTAGCTGCTGCGGGCGTAAAGCGAATTTTCTTCGGATTGGAAGCGCTTGACGCCGAAGAACGAAAGCGCATCCACAAGGATTACTCCATGGAGCATCTGGAAGATATGGTCGCCTACGGAAAGCAGCACAACATCATGTTTGCGGGAAATGTCATGCTGGGCCTGACTGCCTCTCATGATCGTCCGCTGGACCGCAAGTATGTAAAAGAGGAGCTTAAACGGGTGATTCCGCTTCTTATTCGACACCGTAATCTGTCGGTTCACTTCAGGCTCTACGCACCTCTTCTCGGGACTCCAATCGGCGAGCAGATCTGGCAGGACTGCCATCAGATGGAGCAGATCGACCTTGAAAGTTACCTTGGGATGATCCAGACGCTTATCCACAACGACCGCTTCAAAAAAGGTATGCTTCTGCCGTGTATCTATCGCTCGCACGACGCGGCGGATTTCGCGGCCAAGATTTCAAAGGTGCTGGAATTGGTTAACTTCGTACGGGAATTGGCCTGTGGTTACACCAAGATCGGCTGGAAGCGCTTCTTCCTGCTGCTGACGGGTGATTTTGTGAACTTCCTGAAGAGGATGGTGTAGGGCAGGAGACTTCTATGTCATCCGTCCGTATCTTCGCCCGATCTCTCGCTCCGCAGTGGATATACCGCGACTTTCTGGCTATCGAACACGGATTTAAGTCGCGGAACACCACAGCTACGCTCGCGATCGAACGAATCTTTCGGGCGGAGTGATCGATTTCTGGCTATAGGTGTGTATTTCTAGGCTGAATGGATAAAAGGTATTGAGTAATGAAAGTCGCATGCATCGGTAACATGAACAATAATTTCTTCACGCTGGTCAGGTACCTGCGTGATCGAGGGATCGACGCGGAGCTGCTCTTGTTGCAGTACGAGTCGCCGCACTTTCATCCGTCATACGATAGCTTCGATTTGAGCTATCAGGCCTACACGCGCCAGCTCAACTGGGGGATCCAGTATTTTTATCAGCGGGTATCGGCGAAGCAGATTGCCAGCGACCTCGATCCCTACGACTTTCTAATCGCCTGCAATACGGCGCCGGCGTTTATCCACAAGGCCGGAAGGCGTGTCGACCTGATCTCTCCGCATGGTGACGATATGTATCTATTGCCGTTCGTGTGGCGGAAATCCCCGGTTGATACCACGATGAACATCCTCAATCTGCCCTTCCACATCGCGCAGAAAAAGGGTATCCAGAACGCGGTCAGTATCAACTGGCATCCGGTGCCGGCTTTCAACCAGAAGATGATCCGCAAGCTCGGAATCGCCGACAAGATCGACTTCATCCATAATCCATTCATCTACGATAGCGTGTTCTCCTGCGACCGGATCGCAGAACATTACGGACAGTCGCTGTACTACGAGCAGTTTATGAAAGTACGCGAGCAATATGACCTCTTGATCCTGCACAACTCGCGGCACATCTGGAAAACGTGGGTCGATCCCGCGTCCAACAAGGGCAACGACCGGCTAATTCGCGCCTTTGCCGCCTTCAGCAAAAAGCACCCCGACCTGCGATGCGGAATGATTACCTTCGATTACGGCGTCGATGCTCCCAATAGCCGGAAGCTGGCTGCTGAACTTGGCGTTGCGGACAACATTCACTGGTTCGAGCTGATGCCGCGCAAGGAGATCATGGTCGCGCTTTCGCTCTGCGATATCGGGACCGGTCAATTCGTTACCGGGCATCCTGGCGGTGGAACCGTATATGAAGCGCTTGCCATGGGCAAACCACTCATCCACTACGTCAAGCCGGGCACAAAGCAGATTCCGGGCGTGACCGACTACCCATGGCTACAGGCACACACAGTAGAGGACATCACCTCCGCGCTGGAATCGTGGTTGCACAACCCGGATCAGATGCGGGATTGGGGCCGGCAGGGCTCGCAGTGGTACCACGAGAATTACGCCGTGAAATGCATCGATCGTTTCGTGGATAAGATTCGGAGGAAGCAATGATCATTGCTGGCATCATCCTGTTTCTGATCTCCTTCATTTTGCTGCTTCCCATGCGCCACAAGCCGCTCTACTGCGACGACGGCAACTGGTTTTATTTCGCGATGTTCAAGCATCTGGACATGGACTGGTATGTCCGCAAGATGGCTGGTGGCGGATTCTTTAAGATACAAGGATTTTTCCGCGCTCTGTGCGCAATGTTCCCCGGGAAAGAGGTCAGCAAGCTTTACGTTATCAAGGCATTCTGGTATGCGCTGACCGTCGCGCTGTTTTACGCCTTGAGCTGGCAACTCACCGGCAATCCCATCACCGCAGGCATCACGGGTGTTGCATTTCTGTTCATGTTTCTGCTGCCGGATTCCCGTGCGGCAGTCACCTACGGCGAGGTGTTTCTGATCCTTCCCGTGATCGTAAGTACTATGTTTGCCATCGCCGCGGTGCAGACCAATAATCTCTGGTTGCTGATAGTGTCCGGGCTCTTCTCCGCATGGGCGATGCAAATCAAAATCATCGCGCTGGTGCCGGCTTTTCTGATCAGCCTGGTTGTGTCGATCTTCATGATGTCGCTAATTGCTTTCGGAGCATTCTGGGTTGGATTTGTGCTGCTCTACGCGCTGCCGATATTATTTATCTCGGTTCGCGTGAAGATGATCTACATCAAGGAGACGATCGGCTTCTTTGTCCGACTGATCGCTGGCTATTGCGGTGGCGCAACATGTCCCAGATGGCTGGGTAAGCTGGTAAGCTGGACCGTTACTGATGACCATCGCATGGGCGCAGACTACGTTTCCGGAATCATGCAGATAACCTTCCAACAGCAGCTCGATCAGATGAGAAAGATGGTCGTTCCCGTGCTGAAAACTATCCCGGTCGTGCTTCTGTTAGCACTCACCGAGATCGTCTTGGGCATTGCTACTTGCGACTGGCTTTCCATCGCGCTGTTTTCTTCCACGCTGGTTCTGTGGCTGCTTATTATAGTGCAGAAGACGCACCTGCCCAGCCGATACCTGATGGTGTGGGCTCCGGTAGCGCTGCTCTCTGCGATGGGCATGATGAAGGTCTTTATGGCGCTCGACTGGCATCATCCGGCGTTTATAGCGTTGGCAGTCGCGGTATTGTGGCAGATTGTGACGATGGTCGTGATTGTCGCACGGAGCATGCAAAAAGAAGAACGCTACCGGCTGGCAAATTACAACGACCGCTTCAACGGCTATTTCGCGGCTGCGAAGCCGATCGGCGAATACATCCGTCAGCACGCAGGAAACGACGACACCATGCTGGTGTGGGGGAATATCCCGAGCCTCTACCTCTACGCGGGTGTGAAGATCCCGGATATACGCTTTACCCATATCTATCCTGCTGGTACAATCATGAAACAGCCGATGATGGACGTCATGATGAACAAACTGCACGAAGAACCACCGGTGTGGGTTGTCTTCATGCAGGGCATTACCGCGCGGGACGACTGGTCCATGCAGAAGCTGCAAGCCATGCTTCCGGTTTCGTACACGGCAATTCATCAGGTCGAGATCAAGGTGGGGATGAAGGTCGAGGTTATTCCCATATACAGAAGAAACGAAGCCGTTTGGCGAGAGGTGTCTATCGATCGCTGGTTGCGCACGGGCGATGTTGAACATCTGAAGAGGATTCCTGACAACGAGCTCCTGCTGCGTTATTCGGAAACTGCGAACCGCGTGGAATTCCTCCAACGCTACGATGCGCGCTCCGATCTGGATAAGGCGACGATTTCGCGGCTTCAGGGTGATCTCTTCAAGCAGAATGGTCAGCTCGACATGGCGGAGCAATGTTACCAGCAGGCGTTGATGATCAAACCGGATGATTTTCGGTCGGTGCTTGGGCTGGGTGAGATCGCATTTCACCGTGGTGATATACGTATGGCGCTGATCAGCTTCCAGAAAGTATACGAACTGCACTCGTATTCGGTAGATGCACTGAACAACATGGGAGTGATCCTGTTCCAGTTAGGACAACGTGATCAGGCGAGGCAGTGCTTTGTCGAAGCCCTCCGAATCGCGCCGGACTACCAGGAAGCGATGAACAACCTAAATCAATTGATAATTGATAATTGAAAGTGGATATTGAATAATTGAGAGATTGGTAAGAGTATCAATCTGCCGGTAACGGTTTGTAGAACAGAGTGATAACAATGGGAGAGATTGGGAAAAGCGTCTCTGGGTAAAGGCTAGTATGATTGATTCAGAACAAGGCTATACTACTCCATTCCATGTGCGATCTACCGGAAGCGATTGTCTCCTCATTATTCATTATCCATTGTTCACTATCAATTTAAAAGGCTCCCGTTTCCGAGAGCCCACAAATCCTTACGTACTACGCAGAATCAATTAGAACTGATATCCTACACCAAGCGTGTAACTGAAGATATCGAATTGCTGAGTTCCGGGGTTGTTGTGGCCGGAAGAATCAATATCGCGCTCATCGCCCATGAGGTATTCGAGACCGAAGTCCGCACTGAATTTCCCCATCGTGTAACCGAAACCGCAGGTAACGCCGTTGTAGGTAGCGGACGGGAAAAGAATGGTTGCTGTCTCATCCGGAGCAGGAGCCGGGTCGTAGTAGTAGCCGAGGCGCGCTTTGAACATCTCGTTGATGGTGTATTCGGCACCGAAGCGGATCTGGATGCAGTCTTCCCATTCCATCGGAGTTTTTTCGGTCATATCCTGACCACCAATGGTAAGGGTTGTCTCGAGAGTGTCGATCTCTGCCCAGTTTGTGTACTGAAGGTCAAATGCGAATAACAGGTCATCCATGATCTTGTAGGATGTACCAAGACCAATCCACATCGGCCATGTAATTTCTCGCTCGACATCGACATCGGTCTTGTTGCCAAGGGTGTTCATGGTGCCGTCGCCTTCGAATTTGACTTTCACCGGGGTCTTGTAAGTAAGGCCGACGTTGAAGTCGTCCATCGGGGTGAGGGTCACGCCGAATGCGGCGCCGTAGCCAATTCCTTCAAGGTCGTCTGAATACTGGGTATCGATCATACCGTCGCTGCCACCAACACCTGAGTAGTTATTAATCATGTCCTCACCGCGATCCATGGTCATGGTTCCCCAGTAGATACAACCGGCGACGCCGACGGAGAATCTCTCGTTGATCTTGTATGCAAACGCGGGAGAAATGTTCATCACACCGAGCATACTTTCCCACTGGAACTTTTTGCCGGCGACGAGGTTGGTGTAGTAACCACCGTTACCATCGGGATACTGGTCGGGACCGTTGAAATCAGCGAGGTCGTCTCCGTTCCACTCAGCGCCGATACCGGCGATTCCGTAGATACCGAGACCAAGTGACATCCGGTCCATTCCGTAATTGAAGAAGATATTCGGATTCAGATAGTGGTTGGTTTCTGTGGTTCCATCCACATCGATCATATAGCTATCGTTTTTATACTGGTAATCTCCGAGCAGCATGATGTCGGTGATACCGAGGCTGAGCTTGGTGCCCTGTCCGGCGAGGCCGGAGGGATTCCAGTGAATGGCAGTTACGTCGTCGTTGAGCGAAACACCGGTTCCACCCATACCGAAAGGCCGCGCTCCAACGCTGTTGAGGCTGAGCCCGTTTGCGGAGAGCGCCGCAATTGTGATCAAAGAGATCATTACAGTCCAAAAGGCACGGTTATTAATACGCATTAATCCTCCAGTATAATGTAATTTACAGCGTCAAATAGTTGGTTGGGATCGAAAATTGTAAAGGAAAAATGAACACAACTCATAATATGAATGATCGTTCAGTTCTGAATGCGATAGGGATGTGTAGGCGGTTTGGAAAAATCGAGGGTGAAACGATGGCCTTGTGAATACGTTAAAAACAATGTGATCAATCTTGATAGGTTTCGCTTGACAGCAAAGATGAAAATGATTGAATTGTCGAAACGAATAATACAACAAAGGAGTGGTGAACATGGTTCGTACAATTACCGTAGCAATGATTGCCGTATTAATGCTTACGTTGTTGCTTTCCGCCTGTGCAGCTCCACCGCCGCCCGTTACGCAGGACCAATATGGGACTGCCGTACAGGAAGCGCAGGATGCGGAAGCAAGAGCGACTCAACTTGAGAAGCAGAGAAATTCACTTCGTGATGAGCTTGCAACCAAGACGTCCGAACTGGACAGCATGAAGGAATATCAGCAAGAACTCAAGGCGGAAGGAAATTAAAGGAGGGACGACATGAAAAAGTACATACTCACAATATTCGTATTTTGCATGCTGGCTCCGATGCTTTTCGCTGAATTCACCTACTTGAGTGAAGAAGAGTACAAAGAGCTTTCCAGCAAAGAACGCCAGGCGTACAATGATAATCTGGTAAAGGAAATGGAAACCCTTCAACAGCGCAAGGCTGATGCCGTTGCACGCGCGGAAGGTTATGAAAACGACATCGCCGGACTGCAAGCACAGATTTCAGCGAAAGACACCGAATACCAGAATGTAAAGCAGGAAATCTATGATTATCTCGGCGTGAGCGCAGCGGACCTTCCGCAGATCCGTCGTAAAATCAGCTACTACGGCTCCAAGATCGACAACTGGGATCAGCTGTCTGATTCTCAGCTGTGGGAAGCCAAGAGCGCAATCAAGGAAATGGTTACCGAGTACAACGAGTATCGCGCCTCCAAGTTCGGCAAGATGCCCGACCTTCGTAACGAATTCTCCGACCTGGACAATCGCATTGCCGGTCTGGAAGCCAACCTCGAGCGCGCCAAGCCGAAATACTTCGAAGACGAATACACCGTCAAAACCGGTGACAGCCTTGCGAAGATCTCCGGCTACAGCTTCATCTACAACGATGCCTCCAAATGGGGTATCATCTATCGCGCAAACCGCGACAGAATCAAAGACCCGAACGTGATCTACGCAGACCAGATCCTTAACATCCCGCGCGGCAAGCCGTACGACTGGAAGGTCTGGAAAGGCGAGAGCCTCTGGAAGATCGCTTCTTATCCCGAGATTTACGGCAAAGGCAGCGAATGGCCGCGCATCTACCGTGAAAACCAGGACAAGATCAAAGATCCGAACCTGATCTACCCGAATCAGGTCTTCTCGATTCCTCGCTAAACGATCATGTAACAAAGATATTGAGAGAGCCTCTCCAATGTTGGGAGGCTCCCTTTTTCTTTTTATGAAGAAAGCTCAAATACAGATTCTCCTTATTCTCGGTGTTGCATGCCTGTTATCGGCAATGTATCTGCTGTTCAAGCCGGGAGAATCCGTTTCCATGTTCCGTGATATCCGCATCGGCCAGGTCGCCGATCGGGATATCATCGCGCCCTTTTCCTATACCGTTTACAAAGATGAAGCCCAGCTCAGAGCGGAACGCGAAGCAGCTTCGAGCAACGTCAAGCAAATCTATCACATCGACGAACGTACCAATTTCGATATCCTGAAGAAACTCGATTCGGTTTTTGTGCTCCTAAACGAGATCTTCGACGGCAAAAAGTCAGCCGAGGAAGTCCAGACGCAACTTGCTGAAGACGGCTACGCATTGTCGCTCGATTCGATCACATATCTCGAATCGCAGCTCAATCGCTCTTCGCTGATGAATTTCCTCACCAATCACATCCATCGAGCACTCAAGATCGGTATATACTCAGATGACTACCCTGAAGAAACCATCGAGTTACTACGTAATAACGAGGTGAAGAACTACACGCTCCGCAAACTCTACTCGCTGAGCGAGGCCAAGGAAAAGATCGCACAGAAGATTCGCAATCTCGTTCAGCAACGTGCGGTCATCGAAATACTGGATCAAGTTCTTACATCCAACATTGTAGAAGATGTGAAGACAACCGACAAAATGCGTCAGGAGGCCATGGACAGCGTGAGTAACGTTGTCGCGCAGGTCCTCAAGAACGAGAAAATCATTAGCAAGAACCAGCGCATCACAGAGTCTGACTACCAGAAGCTCATCGCCATGCCGGCAACCGAGGGCAAAGCAGGCGTATCGCAGAAAATTAATGCCTACGCGTCGTCCGTGGGAATCTGCATCTTTAACCTGTTCGTCATGTTCTCGTTCTTCATGATCCTCAAGGCGTATTTCCCGGTTGAAATGAAATCGACCACGCGGCTTGTGATCATGCAGGCAACGATTCTGATCACGGTGATAATAACGCTGGTCTTCAAACGCGTGGCAGGGCTGAGCGAATTGCTGGTTCCGCTGGCGTTTGGACCGCTTTTCGTCGCGACCATTTTCAATCCCAATATCGCGTTCATTTACAACTTCTACCAGATGGTGTTCGTCGCGGAGTTCAACGGCTGGCAATTCAACCACCCGCTGACCATGACGCTGGCGATTCTGGGCGCGCTACTGGCATTGAAAAAAGTTCGCACCAAGTTCGCGATGCCGGTGCTTTTCTTCAATCTGGCCATACCCTATGTGGTTATTGCCGCAGGTAGTTTCATGATTCGCAGTAGCGATTGGGAGCAGCTCGCCAAGCAGATTCTTTATGGTTCCATCTCTGCACTCGTTTCGGTGTTGATCGTGATTTTCATCACGCCGTTTGTGCAGCGCAGGTTGAAGATGGCAACCCGCCAGGTTCTACTTGACCTGCTCGATTTCAACAACCCGCTGCTCAAGAAACTCGCCGAGAAAGCGCCCGGTACTTACTCGCATTCGCTGATTGTGGGAAACCTCGCCGAAAGTGCGGCAGATGCGATCGGAGCAGATTCGCTTCTGGCACGCGTGGGAAGCTATTACCACGATATCGGTAAAGTTGATAATCCGCGTTTGTTTATCGAAAACAGCGCGCAGTCGGTAGAAATTCACAACAATATGGAGCCGGAGGAAAGCTCTGTGATGATCCGCGAGCATGTGGCCAACGGTATCAGCATGGCGCGGCGTCACGGCCTTCCAAACGCGATCATCGATATCATTAAGCAGCATCACGGGACCAGCCACATCCGGTTTTTCCTGGATAAGGCGCGAAAACTTAATCCGACCGTAGATGACCGTAAGTTCACCTACTATGGGCCACTACCGCAGAGCAAGGAAGCAGCGTTGGTCATGATTGCGGATATTGTGGAATCGACGACCAAGTCGCTAAAACAGCCTACCGGTGATGCTATCGTGAAGGTGCTCGACGATACCATCGTGCGCTTGATCCGCGACGGACAGCTGAAGGATGCACCGATAACACTGAAAGAGCTGGAGACGGTTAAGAGCTACATGTTGCCCATCCTGAAGGGCGTTTACAGTATGCGCATCGAGTACCCTGAGGATGACGGGGATTGATGCGATGCTGACAATCGAGAATCGTACAGGGTACGAGGTTGAAGATATTCGCTTTGAACGAGTCTTCAATCTTTTCTGCGAAGAGGAAAACATTGACAGAAATAAAGATGTGAATCTTTTATTCGAGACCCATGAAAATATGTGCGAATTGAACCGCAGATACCGTGGAGTACCGCGCAGCACCGACGTGCTGTCGTTTGGCTTCGATCAGCCCGGACTACCGGTTCTCGGTGATATCGTAATCGAAATACAGTGGGCCGATGAACATCGTCAGTCGCGACCTCTTCAGCAGGAACTGGAATATTTATTTCTACATGGGTTGCTGCATCTTGCTGGATACGATCACGGCACAGCACATTCGCGAGAACGAATGGATCGAAAACACGAAATAATTTGGAAAAAGATCGAGGAGTGAAACAGAAACAAAGGTGGAAGACAGTTTTTTACACATTAGCGGGATCATCGTCTGTCTGATATTATCAGCCTTTTTCTCAGGCTCGGAGACAGCGTTTTTCTCGCTCTCCAAGATACAACTCAAGAAAATCGAGAAAAAGAACAGTAGTGGCAGCAAGCGCGTGGCCAAGTTACTCAAAACGCCGCGTAAGCTGCTTATAACAATCCTTTTCGGTAATACGATCGTTAATATCGTGGCCGTGTCCTTGGCAGCCATGGTCACGCTGAGATATAGCGAAAACATCGCAGGCGGTCAGTACACGGAACTGCTTCTACTGCTTGAAGTGATCGTGATGACCGTCATCCTGCTGCTGGTGGGCGAGGTGACTCCTAAGTTGCTTGCGTTCACGAAAGCTGAGTCGATGGCAGAATTTTCGGGCATTATCCTGAACATAATGATGATCGTACTCTATCCCATCATCAAGCTACTGGAATGGATAAGCATCATTTTCGCGCGTAAGGAAGTTCCGATCGATCATCAGTCTTCACGGATCACATCGGAGGATATTCGCAATCTGATCTCTTCCAAGACGACCTACCATTCGCTGGACGAGAGCGAGAAAAAGATGATTGCCAACATCATCCGGCTTCCCTCCACCCACGCCAGCGAGATCATGATTCCACGCGTGGATATCGTGGGAATCGAGATCAATTCCGATATCAGCGAGGTCAAGAAGGTGATCAGCGAATCGGGACACTCGCGTATTCCGGTTTACCAGGGGATTATCGATAATATCGTCGGGTTCATCTACGCGAAAGACTTGATTATGAACGATGCCGCGTCAAACGTACAACGCCTGATGCGTAAGCCGGTGTTTGCCACGGAGAATATGAGTATCCAGAACTTGCTCAACTTCTTCAAGGCATCCAAGATCCATATCGCCATCGTGGTGGATGAATACGGCGGAACAGCGGGGCTTATCACGCTCGAGGATATCCTGGAAGAGGTTTTCGGCGAGATCATGGATGAGCATGACAATGAATTACCGCGCAAGATCAAAGTTTCGAGTGAGGAATACATACTTAGCGGTATGTACTCAATCTCGGAGCTCAATGCCGAGTTCGACCTCGATCTTGACGTTGACCAGTACGACAACCTCGCGGAGTTCCTTTACGGTGAGTTCAACCATGTGCCGAAGAAAAACGAGAAGCTTCAGCATGGTGGTAGAGCCATTTTCACGGTTGCCAATATCAAGAAAAACAGGATCAACTACGTTCGCCTGAAGCTGATCGGAAGGAAGGATGAAGAATAGGCTCGCATTAGGGCTACTTATTCTTCTAGTGGGATTTCTGCACGCCGAAGTGCTGGAATTCACCATCAACTACCTTGGTCTCGGCGTTGTTGATGTAGTCATGGTTGATGATTCCACCAGGTTGACGGTGACGGCGAAATCGACCTCGTTCGCTGGGATTTTCTCTGAAATGGATAATCGGTATATATCGGATTACCGGGGTGATTATCTGCCAGATCGATATATCAAGGATATCCGGCAGCATGAATATAGCGAAGACCGTACGGTGAGTTACGATCGAGAGGCTTGTGTCGCGAATCGTATCAGCCGGATCGATAGCACGCGCAACGCGTCGTATCCTATTCTGATGGATAGCCGCGATTTTTTTTCTGCGCTATACTTTCTCCGGCACGCGGATCTTGATAGTGTTGGCGTCGTGACATTGGATGCAAATACGCTTATATGGAATGCCAGGATAACAATAGAAGAGAAAGAAGTTATCCGCACGAAACTGGGTAAGGTTCAGACTGTGAAAGTGCGAATCGATTTTCAGCGGACATCCGAGCGCAAGAAAGAAAGAAGCGATATGCTTACAAATAATCTGGTCAACGAAGAGGTGCCGATGTATATCTGGTTCACCTGTGACGATAAAAAGCTGCCGATCAGGGCAAAGTTCGCGTCTTCACCGTTTGCTGTGACGTGGACGCTGACCGGTCACCAGGAATAAATGGCGTTTTGTAACGAATAACATCGAGGACGAGATGAAAATCAAGAACCCGATCATTCATAATATTTATCCCGACGAAGTCTGGAAATGGCAGGAGATCGAAAGGCGAGTCCGCCAGATCGCTGAACTGTACAACTTCAAAGAAGTTCGTATGTCAATCCTGCAGAAACAGGCGACAGTGGAAAGCATTCTCAACAACACGTTTGGGGAAAATGACGGGCTGAATCTTGCCGAGTTATTCTATATGATAGACGATCCGGATCAACTCGCGCTTCGTCCCGAAAACACCGTGTCGATTTTAGCTGGACAGATCGGTGAGATGGCGAAGGAAGAAGTTCAGCGTGTATTCTATCATGGGCCGGTCTTCCGACGTGAAATGCCAGTACCACTTTTTGATCAAGTGTACGAGATCGGTTTCGAGATTATCGGGAACGACTCTATGATCGCCGATATCGAAGCGATGAAAATCGCCTACAACCTCTGCCGCAAACTTGGGCTACCCGAACCGGAGATTCACCTGACAAGCTATGGCTGTGATCAATGCCGCCCGAACTACATCAGAGCGCTAAACGATTTTCTGAAAGAGCAGGATGCGGAAGATTGCGTCCACTGCAACGGTGTTGTCCTTTTCAATCCCTTCAAATTCACCCAGTGCAATCGCCAGGAATGCAGCCAGGTCGTTCAAAATGCACCCAAGATGCAGGATTACCTTTGCGATGATTGTCGTGACCATTTCGAGAAGGTGCAGCGCATCTTGCAAAACCTGATGCTCGACTATGTGATCGATCAGCGCGTATTGAGACCATTTGGATACTACAACCGCACGGTGTTCAATCTTGTTATAAATATTGATGACGAAGAGATCACAATTGGTGGGGGTGGGCGCTACGATACTCTTGCCCAAAAGATTCGCGGAGAAGAGCTTCCTGCAGTGGGCTTCGCGCTGAACCAACTTAAGCTGATCAATATTATGGATCGTCTGGAGCGTTTCCAGAACGAACGCAACGACTTCTGTACGCTGGTCAGCGCACTTGACAAAGGGCTCGACCTCAACCTTCTTCAGATCGAGCAGGAGCTTCACGAAAACGATTTTCACACGATTTTGGAATCAAAGTGCGATAACATGGTTTGCGCACGGCAGAGGGCCAGGCAGCATGGATGTTCGCTGGCAATAATCTTGAGCGAAAAGGATATCCGGCGCGGTAGATGCCAGATTATAAATCTCCTGAAAGATTACGAAGAGCATATAGATCTGAGTGATATAATTCAGACCGTCATGAGGACGAAACGAGCGACAGAGATCAATTTGCTCTGATGATTTCCAGTCGGAACCATCGAGAGGATTTCAGGAGATATGCAGAAAAGCAGCCTTGTCATTCTTTTCTTGATCTTGCTGATTCCCGTTGCGATCGTGATTACACGGGAATCCCCCAATACCCGGCCCGAGGTGCTTGAAACAATGCAACTGCAACGCTATTTCGGACAGATGCTATGCATTGGCATGATGGGAACCAGCCTGGATGAGAATCCCGGTCTTCGTGAGCAGATCGAGGGCGGTATGGTCGGCACGATCATACTTTTCCGCTATAATACCGGTGAAGGCTTCCCGGAGCTGATGCGCCAGCTACAGGAGATCGAAACAGAATTTCCGCTCTGGATCATGGTGGATCAGGAGGGCGGCAAAATCGAACGCGTTCCGGACATGCATTGTATTTCCCCCCAGGAAATGGCAGAGACAAAATCACCGCAGCAAGCTTTCGAAGCCTATCGCAAGATGGCGACACAGCTTCGTGACTACGGCTTCACGAACAATCTCGGCCCGGTTGTCGATCTTGATATCAATCCCAATAACCCAATCATAGGCCACTATGGCCGCAGTTTTTCTGCTGATCCCGATGTCGTCTATGACTATGCACGATCCTTTATCGATGCGCATCGCGAGCAGGGGCTTCTGACCTGTATCAAGCACTATCCCGGTCATGGTAGCGCAGATAAAGACACCCACCTGGACTGGACGGATGTTACGCTGTGCTGGAGTACTGCCGAACGAGATATCTTTAAGCGGTTGATTGATAACGGATATGCGGATATGATCATGACATCGCATATCTTCCACTCCGGAATCGACGACAGATTTCCCGCGAGCATGTCGGAAAAGCATGTACGCGAAATTATACGCGAGAAGTGGGGATATGACGGGGTGATTATCACGGACGATCTTCTGATGAATGCTCTATGTGCGCAATACGATGTGAGTGAGATTGTTACACACACCATCAACGCAGACAACGATATGGTTTTGTTCGGCAATATCGATCACTCGGCAGCGGATTATGTTGAGGAATTTCATCGGGTTATACGGGAATTGGTCGAAAGTGAGAAAATTTCCATGACAGAATTGGAGGAATCATTCAATCGTGTCACCAGGTTGAAACAAAGCAGGCAGCAGGAAATCTGATGATAAACTTTATCAGCTATTTACAGATGAGTAATATACAGTAAATAAACAATTGGGAGGATCACATGAGGAAAATCTATCTCATTATTTTTGCTTTGTGCATGATCTCTGCGATGTTCGCGCAGACCGGTAATGTGGCTGGTCGCGTGATCAGCGCGAAGACGGGAGAATACCTGTCCAACGTGAGTGTCATCATCGAAGAAACCGAGCAAGGTATGTACACCAAAGAATCCGGAAGCTTCATTTTCAAGGATCTGCCGGTGGGTAATTATACGTTGATCGTAAACCAGATCGGCTACAAGTCTACTCGCATTCCTTTCACGGTAACCGAAGGCTACACAGAAACGGTTAAGGTGACGCTCGAAGTCGAAGCCTACTCGCTTGAAGGTATCCGCGTCAACGCGACGCGCGCGGTGGAACGCGAAACACCTGTGGCGTTTACGACGCTGAGCGAAGAAGAAATCTCCGACAAATATACCACGGAAGATATCCCGCTCCTTCTCGAAGACGTTCCCGGCCTCTTTTCTTCCAGCACGGGCCTGGGCGAATCGGATGTTAGCATTCGCGGTTTCGATTCGGAAAAGATCCAGATCCTGATTAACGGTATTCCAGTCAACGACCCGGAAAGTCAGCAGGTTTACTGGTCGAACTGGACAGGCCTTTCGTCCAGCGTGAAGTCGGTTCAGGTACAGCGTGGCGCTGGCTCTTCCATGTACGGATCCGGCGCATTCGGTGGATCGATCAACATCGAGACCATGGGCATGAGCCCCAAGCAAGAGGTCTCCGTTCGTTCATCGGTTGGTGCGTACGAATCTGGCTCTTCGGCAGACGGTAAGGGTGGAATGGAAGATTATCACCCCGTCAATTACAACGTCCTCACTCGCTTCAATTCCGGCGCGATTCTGAACAACCACTTCAATTATAATCTGATGGTTGAGCGCAAGGCCGGTGACTCCTACACCAACGGAACGTATTACGACGGCTGGTCGTTCGGTGCGGAAGCACTGACCGTGTACGACAAGCATTCGATCAACCTCAGCTTTATCGGCGCTCCGCAGAAGCACAACCAGTCACGTTCGATGTCCGATCGTGCTCTCTGGGATAAGCTTGGCCGTAATTACAACCGTAACAACCACTTCTCGCAAGAGAACTATTACTACAAGCCACAGCTCTCTCTTCGTTGGGACTGGACTCCGGACGATTTCCAGCAGATTCGTACCAACGTTTTCGTGACGAAGGGTGAAGGTGGTGGACGATATGAGGCACAGGACCTTTTCGATCCTGAGACAGGTAGAGTCACCTATATCGATGTCAATGAAAACACAGACAATCGTGTGTATCGCCGCCACGCTATGTGGGCTTATCTGAAAACCGGCCAGGAGATGGACGGATTCGAAGTTCTCAGCGAAGACGACGAAAACATTACCTATATGTATAACGGCGAAGAAAGAACCGAGAAGAAAGATCGTGCATCGAACGCTGTGAGTCTTTACGATCACAGCCGGATCAACGACTCGCACAACGAGCACGTGCAGTATGGTACGAACCTTTACTACGCGAACGATGTGACCGATTTCTTCGGTTTTGTTGTCGGTGGTGAGTTTCGTGTATGGGATGCAAGTCACTACGCGGAAACTGAAGAATGGCGCTCGTATGATCCTATCGATACCGTGAAAGTATATAGCGATGTCGAACGTCGCTACGACTACGATTCACGTGTGGTCAATTCATCCGTGTTTGGTAGAACCGAGCTTAAACCGCTTGATTTTGTGAACATTCTTTTCGAAGGCCAGTATGCGAGCTACTACTCGGAAGTAAGCGAAAATCCGATCGAGATCTACAACTTCGGTGAAGGCAAGTTCTCGGGCATCAAATACTATGCGACCAAGAATGAAATCGATGAAGAAACTGGAGAGAAGATGTTCTCTGATGACGATTACAATCGTACATTCAGCTTCTTCTCGCCCAAAGCGGGTATCAACGTGAACGTGACCGAAGAGGTGAACCTCATGTCGAGCTGGGCGATTGCCTACAAAGAACCGAAGGTGTCCGACTGGTACAATCGCTCATCCGGTCCCGCAGAATACGATCTCGATCCAGAAAAAGCCGAGACCTGGGAAGTCGGTATGGGCCTGACTCTTTCGGATGGCGCATTCGATTACGACCTGAATGTCAACTACTACAAGACGCTCTATACCGACAAGATTGGTTCTGCCGAGTGGGAAGACGAAGAAACCCATGAAACGATCAACAGAACGATCAACGCCGGTAGCGCGACACACTCCGGATGGGAAATCTCCACGAGTGCCGTTTATTATGGATTCGATATGGGAGGTTCTCTTACCCTCGCGAGATATCGCTGGAACAAGATGAACTACCTCAAAGTATTCAACTATGCGGCTGAAGATATCGAAGGGAAAGTAGTGCCATACTCACCCGAAAAGATGGCAAACGCTTATCTCGGCTACACATTCCGCCTTGCTGAAGATCAGAAATTGCGTATCGGTTCCACACTCAAGTGGTGGGACGAATACTATGCCAGCTACGACAACACCTACAAGGATATCAACAACGACGATCAGGAAGCGAAGCTGCCCTTCTACCTCACGATCAGCGCGAACATCAAGTATTCATTCAAGCTCTGGGGTAATAGCGCGAATGTGCGTCTCGACCTGAACAACCTCAACAATCGCGAAGACAACTGCGAGTCTGCCTACTACGGTTCAGACTACGGTCGCGACGACATCCTTAATAGCAAACGCTATATGTATGTGGAGCCCGCTCCGCTGTTCAACACCTTCCTGACTCTGGAATATAAGTTCTAAAAGGTCATTGCTTACAACGGCGCCTCCTCGAATGGGGAGGCGTTTTTTTTTGCTCAGGATACTGGGGCAGGCGAGATGCGGGTGAGGACACTCGCATCTCATGAAGAGCTGTAGGAGCAGATTCCCATGACTGCCCTTCCTTGGTATATGATCCCATGAAATCATCTTTCGAACATTGATTTCATGAATAGTGAATGATTGAAAAAGAGAGGGAATGCCGAGTAAAGTCTTAGCGCTCCATAATGCTTATGTCTTCAGCTTCTTTTTCTCTGCGGCGGGGAAGAGTACGTTGTTAAGGATCAGACGGTAACCGGGCGAGTTCTTGTGAAGGGAAAGAACTGATGGTGGATCGCCAACACGATGCTGATAATCCTCCGGATCGTGACCACCGTAGAAAGTAAAGGTTCCCTTACCGTAATTTCCATGCAGGTACTTCACTTCATCCGCGCCGGGAACTTCTCCCATGATTATCACGCTCTTCTTCACGTTTTCCTTGTGGAAGGTCGTTGTCTGGCCGAGGAAGCCGTTGACGTAGTTCGTATGGCATTGGGTAAGCATTGTGGGGACAGGGTCATATTTCGCCGAGAAGTCGAAGAGCAGAAAGTAATCTTGCTCTGCTCCGCGGAGTTGCGCGTAGTCGCTGGCATCGATAGACGAAAATTCATAGACATTGGGATCGGTGATGAGCGTATAGTTTTCGAATGCCAGAGAGCGCGAGAAATCAAGCTTGCTCTGGTATCCCGGTTCCGGTGGCGTGCCGTCGTACACGACATCCACGATATCCACATTTTTCGCAGCGAGGGCGATATCGAATGTGTCAGTAGCGGCACACATGGCAAAAAGGAATCCACCGTTTTGCACGTATTCGCGTATTGTTTCCGCTACAGCGTGTTTGAGCTTCCATACCGACGGATATCCCAGATTCTGCGCCATTTCTTCGTTCATGCGCACCTCTTCCTGATACCAGGCGGTTGTGCGAAAGCTGCGGTAGAATTTACCGTACTGACCCGTGAAATCCTCGTGATGCAGATGCACCCAGTCGTAATCTTCCAGCTTACCCTGCAGAACGTCCTCGTCCCAGATGATATCGTGATCGATCTGGGCATAATCGAGCGCGAGCCGAACGGCATCGTCCCATGGTTGGGAGTTTGGTGGAGCATAGACGGCGATCTTCGGCTCTTTCTCCAGTACAATGGCATCCATGTTTGCGCCTTCGATTTCCTGGAGGATAGCGGCGTATTGTGCGGATCCGATCTTCTCATAGAACACCCCACGCACACGGCAAATGCTCTCGATAGTGGATGATTCCGGGATGACCCACGATCCGGCGCGGTAGTTGAGCAGCCACTTGACCACGAGGCCCTCTTTGAGGCCTTCAAATGCCACGCCATATGCCTTGAGGTGATCGGTCTGAACTTCATCCATAGGAATGAGAATCTCAGCGCTTAGAACTGTGCATATAATGATTAAAAGAATCAGTATGTATATCTTCAGCATAATGTACCTCTTATTTCGCGACAGAATATTATCGTGCGTGAACGGCACAAGTCATTTTTACAACGAATTTCCATTCCGTGTGTGACGGATTGAGAAAAGGATATTCTATGTAGTTGCCCAAATTCGCAGAAATTTCTTGACCGGAATCGCTCGTTTCAGAAGGTTGTTTCCGATATGGGGCATTAGCTCAGCTGGGAGAGCGCCACACTGGCAGTGTGGAGGTCAGCGGTTCGATCCCGCTATGCTCCACCATTTTTTTGCCTATGCTGTATTTATTAAATTCCATTCAAGCTAATCATGAAAAATTATCAAGCCATGAATGTTCTTGACGTACCCGTTTTTCCTGCTATAATATCTCCTCTATATTCAAAAGAGGAGGAAGCATGAGAAAAACCATATTGTTCTTCGTTGTTCTGGCGATCGTAGCAGCGATCAGCGCTGAGGATTGGGAAGTGAAATCGGATTTCAATCTGCTTTTGAGTCAGGGCGCGTATTCCGATAACTGGAATGGAACCGAGAAGAGCAGCGTGTCCTGGACTGCCAAGCTCAACAGCTCCGCGCAGAAGCAACTCACCGATCTGCTCAACAACCGTAATACTCTGAAACTGGCCTTCGGGCAGACACATCAGCAGGAAGTGGACGACAACGGCGATCGTTATTGGGCAAAGCCTGAAAAGAGTACTGACTTGATCGACTTTGAATCGATGCTGCGCTTCACGATGCACGGTTGGGTCGATCCGTTCGTTTCGTTTCGGCTTGAATCGCAGTTCATCGACTACAGTCAGGAAGGCAATACCCGCACGTTTAACCCGATGCTACTGACCGAGTCAGCAGGCCTCGCGCGCGTATTCATAGAAGAAGAGAAGCATATGTTCTCGACCCGTCTCGGTGGCGCGCTCCGCCAGCATATCGACCGCGATGCGCTGAACGAAGATGGCGAGGAAGAAACCAACACTACGCAGGACGCGGGTCTTGAATTTGTCGGCGAATATATGAAGGTGCTCAACGAGACACTGACCTATGAAAGCCGTCTCGATGTATTCCAGGCGCTGTACAATTCCGAGGAAGACGACCTCGAAAACGACGATTGGAAGGCCGCGGATGTGACATGGCTGAACACCCTCAACGCCAAGATCTGGAAGTCGCTCTCCATCAACCTCGAGGTTGAATGGGTGTACGACAAGGAGCAGGATAAGGCTGGGCAGTACCGCGAAAACCTCGCACTCGGCTTCAGCTATTCGATTCTATAGCTAATAGATTGATTTCACATGTAAAGCCTGGTGTCTCCAGGCTTTTTTTTATAGACATATAATTGCATTACGTTTACTAGAGAACAATTGGCATGTGAGTGTCAAGTTCGTCCAGGAGGCTACAATGAAAGAAGCTATTCTCTATTTGTTTTCGGCAATTGGGTTGATTTCTTCGTTGATTACAATCATTAATTGGATTATTGCTCGCCGAAAATATACATGGGAGCACTTTGATGCAACGATCAAGAAACTTGTTGATGAAATGACAAAAGATCACTTTCAACCCAGTATAATAATTGGTATCGGTCGCGGAGGAGCGATAGTCGGAGGATTGGTTTCTGAGCATTTAGGAGCTGTGCCTCTATTTGTCTTTGATCATTATATGGAATGGAGAGATAACAAGAGATATGACTGTTTAGTGGAAGAAATAATGGTTGAAAGCAACTTGGATAGCGTCTTGATAACAACTGGAGTTATGCATACAGGGAAGACGGCGGAACTCTATTATAATGATATTATATCTAAGGGAGCATCAAAAGTAAAGGTTCTCGCGTTCGTCTCAGAAAGCCATCCTCAATTCAGGGCTAACTACTATGAGAAAATGGGTAATCCCAAAGTGAATCTCCCATGGGTACACTCAATACCAAGGGGAAGGTTATAAGCTTTTCGAGAGGAGAAATGAATATTCGAGGAAATTGTTAATGTTGTAAGAGCAGCCCAGATGTGGCTGTATTACCAAAATTGGGGTCAAAAAAAATTTTTCATTGACACGAATTCGATTATACTGTTTTTAGCAATCGTCATGAGTGACTGCTAAAAGCCAAATGACGTGAAACATTGAAATCAAAAAAATAAAGTACAGGAGGATAGTGATTATGGCAAAACAGATGGAGTTCGGTCATCAATCAAGAACAGCTCTCAAGAAGGGCGTGGACAAACTTGCGAACGCGGTGAAGGTCACCCTCGGACCCCGCGGAAGAAACGTTGTGCTGGACAGGAAATTCGGTTCTCCGACCATCACCAACGACGGTGTGACCATCGCGAAGGAAATCGACCTCGAAGATCCGTTCGAAAACATGGGCGCACAGCTGGTCAAGGAAGTTGCCGAGAAGACACACGATGTCGCCGGTGACGGAACCACCACCGCGACCATCCTTACCCAGGCGATCATCGAAGAAGGTCTCAAGCATGTTACCGCCGGTGTCAACCCGATGTACCTCAAGCGTGGACTGGAAAAGGCAGCGAAGAAAGTGGCCGAACGCATCCACGAACTGAGCAAGGAAATCAAGAGCTCCGAAGAAATCGCGCAGATCGGAACCATCTCTGCCAACAACGATGCAGAGATCGGCAAGCTGATCGCTGAAGCGATGGAAAAAGTCGGAAATAAAGGCATCATCAACGTCGAAGAAGCCAAGTCGATGGACACAGATCTGAACGTCGTCGAAGGTATGCAGTTCGACCGCGGTTACCTTTCCCCCTATTTCGCAACCGATCCCGACAAGATGATCGCGGAACTCGAAGATCCGTACATTCTCATCCACGACAAGAAGATCAGCGTGATGAAAGACATCCTTCCGGTGCTTCAGGAAGTTGCTCAGCAGGGCAAGCCGATGCTCATCATCGCGGAAGACGTTGAAGGTGAAGCGCTGGCAACCCTCGTTGTTAACAAGCTGCGCGGCACCCTGAATATCGTTGCTGTCAAAGCTCCGGGATTCGGCGATCGCCGCAAAGCCATGCTTGAAGATATCGCCATCCTGACCGGCGGAACCGTGATCTCCGAAGACATGGGGCGTAAGCTGGACAGCGTAACAACAGCCGACCTCGGCCGCGCGAAGAAAGTCATCGTGGAAAAAGAAAACACCATCATTCGCGAAGGCGCTGGCGACGAAACATCCGTTGGAGCTCGCGTAAAACAAATCCGCAAGCAGATGGAAGAAACCACATCCGATTACGATCGCGAGAAGCTTCAGGAACGTGAAGCCAAGCTTGCCGGCGGCGTTGCCGTTATTCGCATCGGTGCAGCTACCGAAACCGAGATGAAAGAGAAGAAAGCACGCGTTGACGACGCGCTTCATGCGACTCGCGCTGCTGTTGAAGAAGGAATCGTTGCCGGTGGCGGCGTGACCCTGCTTTACGCTTCCCGTGCAGTTGATGAATTAAACCCCGAATCTCACGAAGAGAGAGTCGGTGCTGAGATCCTCAAGAAGGCTCTGATGGTCCCGACCTTCCAGATCGCTTACAACGCGGGTGAAGAAGGCGCAGTGGTCGTCGAGAAGCTTAAAGCTTCCACCGAAACCCACTTCGGATTCAACGCCGCGAACGGTACCTACACCGACCTGTTCAAGGCTGGCGTTATCGACCCGGCCAAGGTGGTTCGCAGTGCGCTGCAGAACGCGATCAGTATCGCGGGTCTGTTCCTCACCACCGAATGCATCATCACCGATGTGAAAGACGACAAAGACTCGATGCCTGCTATGCCCGGTGGCGGCATGGGTGGCATGGGCGGTATGGGCGGAATGTACTAAACCATTTCCCCACAAGATATACGAAACCCCGGAGCGATCCGGGGTTTTTCATTATTAAGGCATTCCACGTTTAGAAGCATGGGATGATATCGTGTTGGTGATCCTTAAGGAAGAAGGGTATCCAGCAGCTCAATCCACTGGTTCAGGCCTTCGCCGGTCTTGGTGGAAAGCTCGATGATCTTCATATCGGGGTTGACCTGCCGGATGTTCCTGCGCAGGGCATCGATATCGATGTCGAGGTAGGGGAGCAGGTCTGTCTTGGTGATAACGCAGGTTTGGGTGACCTGAAACGCGAGCGGGTACTTGAGCGGTTTGTCCTCACCCTCGGTGACGCTGATGAGCAGAACACCATGATGAGCGCCGATGTCAAACTCCGCAGGGCAGACCAGGTTGCCGATGTTCTCCACAAACAGGATGTCGATGTCGTCGATGCCGGCTTCCTCGATCGCAGAACGTATCCAGTCTGCTTCAAGGTGGCACGCGCCGCCAAAGAGCCCGGTGTTGATCTGATACGCGCCGATTCCCTTGGCGGAGATACGCTGGGCGTCGAGAGTGGTCTGGATGTCACCTTCGATGACAAACAGCTTCTTGTCGGTCTTGCCGGCTGTTGCTTCGATGAGGCTGGTCTTGCCGGAGCCTGGACCGCTTATCATGTTGACGAAAGTGATGCCGCGTTCTTTCAAGCTCTCGCGCAGTTGCTGCGCGATCGTGTCGTTCGTGTTCAAAATCTTTTGCATGACCTTGATTTCTTTCTGCATCAGGCTTCTCCTTGTATCGTTTCTATTACTAAATCCTTGCCTTGAATCATGTCCGTCTCGAACGAGCCGCAATCCTCGCACATGAAGATAGGTGGCTCTACTTCCCCGCTCCAGCCGCACTTCCGACAGGTTACCTTTACCGGCACGATCGTCATTTCAAGTTCGGCAGATTCAAAACCACACCACTCCTTTTTCATCAGATCGAAATAGTGCAGCATAACCTGCGGAACCAGATGGTGCATGCCGCCAACGATGATCTTGATCAGAGTGACCCGTGTGATTTCCCCCGTTTTTCGTATCTCGTCACATGACTCGAAGATGGCTTTTACTATGGAGGCTTCATGCATCAGCATATCCTCGGGAGAGGATCGGATTCGAGCATGGGTAGCTGCCGCACGCTTCCGATCGCGGTTTCCAGATATACGCGTCCCGCATCATTCGTAACAGTTCCGATTACTTGTGCATCGGTTCCGAGCGGGTGCTTTCGCATACGGTCGATGAGTGTTTTCGTATCGCCTCGCACGATTGCGACAACCCGGCCTTCGTTGGCCAGGTAGAGCGGATCGATCCCCAGCAGTTCTGACGCGGATCGTACCGAATCGCGGATGGGGATGTCGCGCTCGAAGAGGTGGAATCCAACTTGGAATTCGTCGGCAATTTCGTTGAGCACAGTTGTCAGGCCACCACGAGTGGGATCTCGCATGAAGCGGATATCGGCTGTTTCCAGCATGATACCGATCAGGTGGTTGAGTGGTGCGCAATCACTCTCTGGGGCTGGTTGAAGGCCGAGGTTCTCACGGGCGTTGATCACCGCGATGGCGTGATCGCCAAGGTTTCCGCTGACGATTACGCTATCGCCTTCGCTGATAGACCGGTCGCCCGGGGCATAGCCATCGTGCAGCATGCCGATTCCTGAGGTGACAAGGTAGAGTCCGTCTGCTTTGCCGTGCTCGACCACTTTCGTATCGCCGCCGAGAATTTTAACGCCAGCTTCCTGTGCTGCCTGATGTACCGATTCGGTAATGCGCTCGAGTTCTCTCATCGGGAAGCCTTCCTCAATGATGTAGGCGATGAAAATTGAAAGCGGGATCGCGCCTGCGACAGCGAGGTCGTTCACGGTGCCGGTGACGCTGAGCCTGCCGATGTCGCCTCCCGGGAAGAAGATGGGCTTGACCACATGCGCGTCGATGGTGGAGACCATGCGGCCACCGATCACTGCGGAATCACTCATGGAGGGCATTTGAAACCGATTGTTCATCACATCCCTGATCAATCGCCGGGTCATGTTGCCGCCGCTTCCGTGGCTGAGCTTTATGATTTCATCTAGCATTGTCTTTGATCCTTAGTGCTTGTTTGCGGGAGTTCATATCGGTAATATGCAGCGCAGCTTCCTTCGGATGAAACCATACAGGGTCCGATGGGTGATGCCGGTGTGCATACAGCGCCAAAGAGCTCACATTGATCGGGTTTGATGACGCCTTTGAGCACGTCGCCGCAGCGGCATCCACGGTTCTCGGCTTCGTCGGTTATTGTGATTCCGAACTTTGCTGAAGCGTCGAAGGATGCGTAATCGTCACGCAAGGTGTAGCCAGAACCGGGAATTGTGCCCAGTCCGCGCCAAATAGCGTCGTTGGGCTGAAGCACTGCGTCGATCATCCTGCGTGCGTGCGGGTTACCGCGATCGGACACTACACGCGCATACTGATTGTGGATAGCGGGGTGGTCGTTCATGTCGATCAGTTGCTGGATTGCGGACAGGATTTCAAGGGGTTCAAACCCGGTGATAACACCTCCGACATTGTATTTCTCGGGCAAAAAGCGAAACGGCTCCATGCCGAGAACAGCGCAGACGTGTCCAGGCAGGATGAAGCCGTCGACCTGAATATTTTCTGAAGAAAGGAGCGCGTCCAGAGCAGGTGGGATGGCCTTGAGGGCTGCCAGGACGGAGAATGTGCCGATGCCTTGCGTTTTAGCCAGTTTTATGGTGTGCGCGATGCCGGGGATGGTGGTTTCGAATCCGATAGCAGCGAAGACGGTTTCCCGTTCCTGAGCGATTTCCAGGGCTTGCATAGGTGAATAGACGATGCGGATGTCATGGCCACGGGAACGGGCGTCTTCTAGAGTACCGTTAGCTCCGGGAACCCGCATCAGATCGCCGAATACGCAGACGGTTGCCGATTCAAGCCCCATGAGGGCGTCGATGTAGCCGGCCGGCGTTACGCAGACCGGGCAGCCAGGTCCAGAGATCAGCTCTATTGATTTCGGGAGCATCTTACGCAGGCCCCATTTGCCGATGGACATGGTGTGGGTGCCGCATACCTCCATGATGCGGATGGGACGTGTGTTTTCGTGTAGTTTGCTAGCGATGGCACGCACCAGGATTGGATCGCGGAATTTATCAGCAATCGCCATAACGTTCTCGGAGGAGGCTGAGGGTCTCATGCGCTTCGTCTTCGGAAAGGATGCTCATCGCGTAGCCTGTGTGGACCAGTACCCAATCGGAAAGCTGTGCTTCAGGAACGAATACCAGCGAGATTTCCTTCTGCATGCCGCCGAAATCGACAATGCCCATATCTTCTCTTCGTTGCAGTATCTTACCCGGTATCGCCAGGCACATTTGTCACCTCGCTTTCGCTCCCGCGATATAGATCTGGCCCAGTGCGATAGCACCGTCGTTCGCGGGGAATTTTTGTGGAAAGTACACGTCATATCCTGCTGAAAGGAATTCATTTGTCAAGCCATCCAGTAAAATCAAGTTCTGCATGACGCCACCGCAGAGCACTACTTTCCGGATGCCATACTGCTCTCGAACGCGCGCCACGGCTTCGCTGGTCCAGTCGATGATGGTGCGATGTACCGAGCGTGCGATGGCTGCGATGGGGCGTTTGTCGGATATAATTTCTCGCAGCATAGGCCGGTGATCAATCACACCGCGATCGATGGTGTAGCTGAAAGACGGTTCTTCAGCAAGGATACCTTCACAGAGGTTCTCAAGCCGGATCGCAGCTTGTGCCTCGAAGGTGATCTCGTCCTTGAATCCGAGCAGAACAGAAACTACGTCGAAGAGCCTGCCCATGCCACTGGAGAGGGGTGAGTTGAAGCCGGACTGGATAACGCGTCGCTCTTGCTGCGAGAGTCCAAAATCTGAGCGGCCTTCGAGCCACGCGTACGCTGCGCGCTGCGGTTTCCTGACGGATGCATCGCCTCCGGGAAGGGGCATGGGGATGAGGTGGAAGAGGCGTTGATAATCGTGAAGATCGGAAAGAAAGATTTCGCCTCCCCAGATAGTGTTGTCATTTCCCAGTCCGGTGCCATCGTACACGACGCCGATTACCTTCTCGTCCAGCCCGTATTCGGCCATGACAGCACCGATGTGTGCGTGGTGGTGCTGCACTTTGGTGAGTGGAAGTCCGGTTTCACGTGCTAAACGGCTGCTATAATAATCTGGATGGAGATCGCAGACGATCTGCTCGGGTTCGATTCCGAACCATTTCTTGTATTTGGCGAGGGTGCCCCGATAGAAGCGTTCAATGCCCAGGGTGGAGCCATCTCCGAGGTAGGGCGACACAAAGACACGTTTGCCCGAACCGATGGCAAAGGTCGATTTCAGTTCTGCGCCTACGGCCAGCATTGGTGGAATCTCGATAGGCAAGTCGATGGGTTCGGGAACATATCCACGGGATCGACGCAAGAGAGATTTTCCACGCACAACGGAATCGTCACAGGGGTTGGAGATTGCCCGATCGTGCGTAAGGCAGGCGTCGAAGAGCCCGGCGATTTCCTGTTCGTCACGTGCGATGGGTTCGCCCTTGCGATTTGCGGAGGTCATGACCAGGAATGGAAGGTCGTCGGTGAGGAGAAGGTGATGCAGCGGCGTATATGGATACAGGACGCCGATACTGGGATATTCGAGCGCGACAGATTCCGCGAGACTGTACGTATCCGACTTGGGTAGGATCACGATGGGTGCCTTGGGGGATCGGAGCAACCTTTCCGATGGTTCGTCGGTATGCGCGATTTGCCCGATATGGCTGGGCTTAACCATGACAGCGAAGGGTTTGTGGGGACGCTGCTTGATTTCGCGGAGGCGAGTTACCGCGTCGTTGTTACGGGCGTCGCAAGCCAGGTGGAATCCACCGATTCCTTTGACGGCGACGATCTTGCCGTCCAGAAGAAGCTTGATTGCTCCGGTGATTGGATCTCCGCCGTGACCAGGCAACTCGAGTGTCGGGCCGCAGTCGTGGCAGGCGACAGGCTGCGCGTGGAAGCGACGGTTGAGTGGGTTTTCGTACTCTGAGCGGCAGTAATCGCACATGAGGAAGGGGTGCATGGCGGTAAGTGGACGGTCGTAGGGCAGGTCGCTGATGATGCTGTAACGCGGTCCGCAGTGGGTGCAGTTGATGAAAGGATATCGATAGCGCGGATCGTTGGGATCGTTCATCTCGCGGAGGCAGTCATCGCACGTGGCGAGATCGGGTGAGATGAGAGTGATGCCGGGGTCGTTTCCACTGGGCACGATGCGGAAGCCATCTATATCAACGGGTTGTGCGCTACCGACTTCTATATGCTCGACTCTCGATGCAGATGGTGCTTCCTCGCGCACCCGGCGGAGGAATTCGCGAAGATCGCTATCCGATATCTGGATAAGCACTTCGACGCCGCTGGGATTATTGCTCACTTCGCCACGGAGGCGCATTTCGTGCGCGATGCGATAGATGAACGGACGGAATCCGACGCCCTGTACGATTCCACGGATGCTGACGGTATACCATTTGTGCGCTTTCATTTGGTGCAAATGGTATGAATGGGATTCGATTGTGTCAATGAAGATTATCTTGGCGATGCAGGTATGGTTGCCGTGCGCATCTTCGCCCGATCGCTCCTGCTCACGTGGATATAATACACCATCGGACTACCGAACACGAGTATTATGGTGTATAACACCACGCGAGCAGTCGCGAAACGAACGAATCTGCTGCGCGGCGAGGTTAGATTACAAACCAACGATCATGATCGGGCCATAGACAGGCTCCCATATGGATAGGGCGAGTTGGTCGGCGTCGTAATCGAGGCCGAATTTCTGGAAGAACTCGCAGAGGTTTCGAATATCCCGTAGGAAGATACCGAATCCGTTGGTGTTCTTGTTCGGATTGCAGCTCTGCGGGAAATCGATAATCCAGGGCTGCTGCTCGTGGTAGAGGATGTTGAACGGCGAGAGATCGCCGTGAACGATCCGGTTGCTGAGCATAATGCTGACGTGATCGACGAGCTGGTCGAAGCAGCGCTGCGCCTGGTTTCGGTTCTCGAATCGTACGTGCCTGAGCAGTGGTGCGGGGTATTCATTTTCTCCGATGAACTTCATCGCTACTGCGTCATCGGTGCAGGCGACGGGTTCGGGGACGTTCAGGCCGAGATCGAAGAGGATCTCGAGCGTGTCGAACTCGGTGGTGATCCATACGCTGCGTTCGGCTGCCATGCCTGTCGCGGTGTTCTTTTTGATTGCGCGCAGGGCACGATGATCCCAGATTTTACCTTCCTGGTAGATGGCATCCTTGCGAAAGTTGCGAAACTTGCGCTCTCTGTATAGCTTGAGCGCGATGTAGTCCATGTCAAGGTTTGGGTGCGCCTTGCAGCATACGACAACCGCTTCCTTGCCCTTTTTTACCACGCGCAGGAAGTCGGTGATCAGTTGCTCGTTTATGAAGTCCTCGCAGGACTCCTGGTACCGCATCAGATCGGTTTTCATGATATTGTCCGTGTGCATATTGTCTCCGGTGCTGGTTGTGTGACATCATTGAGCGACTAAGCGCTCCTTCCGGATAAAAAAAGCCTGCGTACCCAGCCGGTTCGCAGGCTCAAACAAATATCATGAAAATGGGAACCGGCCAGGGAGACCAGTTCCCAAACTATAGGACGCCACACGGATCAATCCGTTGCGCGATCATGCTATCTTGTAAGGAAGACCGATCTCTCGATTAGAAAGCTACTCCTGTGTTGTTTTCGAATTGATGCATATCGTTCCTCCTTAGGATTAATTTGAACAAACAATGCAATCGCGTTTTGATATGTCAAGATTTGTTTGGCTGAACCTCGAACACAATCGCATCAAACAGCTTCCAGTAATTGCTCACCAGGTTGATCCGCTGCTTCAAGGTCGCGGTGATGGTGTAATCTCCATAACGGATGATATAACGGGTGTCTTCGACAATTCCTCCGTTCATCTCACGGGTAACCGCGCCGGGATCTTCCTGGATCAGCACTGCTTCGTCGTCGACATCGGGTAATTGTGCTAGGGCCTTCTCGAAAGATTCACGTGACTCTTGCAACGCGGTCTTCTGCACTTTCATGTGTTTTTTTGTGTCATCTCCAGGTAGCGCTCGAATTTCTCTTTCTTCGCATCGGAATAGTTCGCGTAATCTTCCGATTTCTTGTACGTGCTTTCGTATATTCTATCGCCGTACTCCATTTGGCGCGGTGTGATGAAGGCATCTTCCAGACAGGAGAACTCAGAATCTTCAATCGCCATCAAGATCAGGCTCTGGAAGGCAGTCGCCTCGAAGCCCATCGAAGAAGCCCTCAGCCTTGGCGCTGCCTGCAACGCATACCCGTGATCGATGTAGAGCATCAGGGGTAGCTCGCATTCGATGATCTTCGTATTCGTATTGAACAGGATCGCGCTGTCTGTAATGTATACGACACCCATTTGGCTCTCGAAAACGCCTGGTTGGTAGTCGAGTTCCCTGACGACCTCGGCTTTGTGCTTGGGGCATTTACGGCTGAAATTCTCCATCTCTACGCGAAGAGTATCGAGATCCTCCCGAACCGAGACAGCATATTCTCTTGCGGACGTCTCGTAATCCGGCAGGAGTTCCTTGAGTGATTCATCAATCTTCTGGTCCGAGTAGCCTGCTTTCAGAAGACGTTCTCTTGTTGTGTCGGCCATCGTATTATAAATGAACGTGTACCGCGTTTCGTCGCCGAGAAGCTCCTTGATAGGTGCCTGGTCTCGGTTGGATACAGCTTCTGTGATGATGTTGATAATCTCGTCTATTGAGTGGAACCCGGACGGTATTGCCGAGACAAATAGCACCGAGCCGAGAAGCAGTGCAAGAATCGCGATTCGTTTCATGGAATACTATCCTCCGATGTGTTTGCCACAACATGCTCGAAAATGAATTGTGGTCAATCTAATAATTTCGCGGGTATCCTCGATGATCTTGCCTGATTTGGCCGTTTTCGGTGCCGCGCAAACCTATTTTCTCAAAAAATCTCACTACCCCAGCCGGTCGATTCTCCGATTTAGGAGAGAATTGATGAAATAATGCATGAAAAATTACATATTATTATGAACGATCCAATTGAGAAGACAGAAATTTGACGAAGCCCATAAGGCTCTGTAATACAATAGAATAGCTAAATGAATGATCATTCGGGATAGCCATCATATGTGGATGTCGTCTCAATCCGTGAAAAAAAAAGGCAGAAAATAAAAAAACGCTTGACGTTTGACGCCTCTGTGTCAAAAAATCGCATAAGAGCTCAAATTAACTCATAGGTTCTCAAGATTTCTCCGGGGGTCAAAATGGCGATCGATTTTACAGGAAGCTTTGAAGGCGCAATCCATAAGCAGCGGATCGTGATTCCGTCCGATTTCCGCAAGCAATTCGAACATGACCCCTCATGGGTCGCCACCCTGAGCCCCGGCAGTATCAAGACCATTTTGATTTACCCGCTCGAAAACTGGCGTTTGATACGCGACAAGCTGAAAAGCGGCGACGCGCGTCAACGTAAGATTTTGTCCTATTTTCAGATATTCGCCATGGCGCCACAGCAGTACGAGGGCCCCGGTCGCATCAAGATCACCCCGAAACTGCTCGAAAGCGCCGGCATTGACGACAAGGCGATCCTGATGGGGGAGACCGATTTCATCTCCATCTGGTCACCTGATATGTTTGAACAGGAAGAACGCAAGCGCATCGCAAGCATCGTGGGCGACGATTTCGAATCCACGGACTTCCAGATTTGATGGCCGTGAATTTGATGCAGGAGCTTCTAATAATCACCCGGCTCCAATCCTATTGGAGTATTCTATCATGATCGCAATCGACACGAAGAGGGATGTCTCAGCATGAGCCAATATCATGTACCGGTAATGTTGCAAGAATCTCTGGACGGGTTGAATATCCGTCCAGAACGCGTTTATGTGGATGCTACTCTTGGTGGTGGTGGCCACACACGCGAGATGCTTGCGCGCTATCCCGACATCCGAGTATTCGGGTTCGATCGCGACCCGGACGCCATCCAGCAAAACGAAGATCTCATACAGAAATACCCGGACCGCTTCAAGGCGATTCACGCCAATTTCTCGGAGATGCGGACCCATCTGGCGCTTAATTTCGTGCGCCGGATCGACGGCATCTTGTTCGACTTCGGCGTATCATCGCATCAGTTCGATTGCCCGGAGCGTGGCTTCGGCTTCCAGGACGACTCGCCTCTTGATATGCGCATGGACAAAGGCTACGGGCAGTCTGCGGCGGATGTAGTCAATACGCTCTCGGTAGATGAACTGAAGAAAATCTTCTGGGAGTTTGGCGAGGAACGTGAATCCGGCCGCATCGCACGCGCGATCGAACAGGAACGCATCAAGGAGGAGATCAGAACCACTTCGCAACTATCGTCGATCATCGACAGGGCAACGGCATCACACATGAAAGCGAAAGCGAGAGCACGCATTTACCAGGCACTTCGCATCTATGTCAATCAGGAACTTGAGCACCTGAAGAAAGGACTCAAGGACGCGGTGGATATGCTTAATGAATCCGGCAGGATCGTGGCAATGTCCTACCACAGCCTGGAGGACAGGATTGTGAAGCAGTATTTCGCATTCGAGGAAAAATCATGTTTGTGCCCAAGCTCTCTGCCAACCTGTATGTGCTCAAAAACATCGAGAATCAAGATTATCACTCGCAAACCGCTCCGTCCCTCGGATGAGGAGATCAAAGAGAATAGCAGGGCCCGGAGCGCCAAATTACGTATTGCCGAGAAAAAGGGGGAATCGAATGCGTAAGAAATTGGTATTGCTGGCAGTATTTGTCTCACTACTGGTATTCGCACACTATTATAACAAGCACAACATCCTGAACAGCGAGAAGGAGATTGCCCGCCTGGAGAAAGTCTGCGCCGCGGAGCGTCTTCTGAACAGCGACCTCAAGCTGGACTACATCCGCCTGAGCGCTCGCGAGAGAATTCAAAAATATGCACGGCAGAACCTGGACATGGTGCTGCCCGACCAAGCTGACAACAGCGTCCATTACGTGAAGGAAACGCGACTGAACGACGAAACCAAGCGTTTCAGTCTGATCGACTTCTTCGTTCCTTCGATGGAAGCGTTGACAAAATAACTTCAGGCTCATGAAGCTCCGATACTACACGCTCCTCGGCGTTAGCGCGCTGGTCGTTTTACTTTGGATGGTCCACCTTTTTGCCGTCCAGGTCCTCGACGTGCATAATCTGAGCGGAATGGCCCGACTTCGTTACAATCCCTCAAACGAAATCCTCATCCCCTATCGCGGAAATATCTACGACTGCAACGGCAATTTGCTCGTAAGCAGCGTGAAAAACTATCAGGTCGAAGTGCACCGTCCCTCTATCAAGCTCTGGTGCGACAAGAATAATGTCAAGGTCGAGGCGTATTACGATACTCTGGCGACGATCTTTGCGCAGAACAGCGATCTGACGAAAAGCTACGTCCTGCAGAAGCTCAACAGCAAATCGGCCTCATCTTCGGTTGTTATCTCCAATCGCATTCGGGAATCCCAGCTCGTGATGATCAACAACATCATCCAGGAGCGGGATTATCCGCGTATTATCAGCAGTTTCGCATCCATGAAACGGACCTACGCGCAGGGTGACCTCGCGGCCCGTATGCTGGGAATGGTTCAGGAAGAATCGCTCAACAGCAGCAATAGTATTTACACTCTCAAGGGTCTTTGCGGCATCGAGTATGCGCTGGACAACTACCTCCAGGGCGAGCCGGGATGGCGCAAGGTCATCTACGATGGCAACCAGCACGCGATTCCAGATCGCGAAATGAAAGAGAAGAAAGCGCGTAACGGCTATAATGTTGAACTCACCATCGACACCGAATATCAGGAAATCCTGGAAAACAGCTTGAAAAGCGCCATCGACGAATACAGCGCGAAGAATGTCATGGGTGTTATCATGAATCCCAATTCCGGGCATGTCCTGGCGATGAGTGGCATCTCTCAGTTCGATAAGCACAAACAAACCGCTGCGATCCGCGCACTGCCCAATATGCCGGTATCGTTCCTCTTCGAGCCTGGCTCGACAATGAAGGCGTTCACCTCATTGTTGGCTATCGAGAAGCACCTCTACAGAGGATCGGACATGATCGACTGCCGCAAGTATAAGCTCGAAAAACGTACCATCAGCGACGCACATGAGTTCAAGAGTCTCAGTTTCAAGGACGTGCTGGTGCATTCCAGCAACGTCGGTATCGCGAAAATAGCCGAGAAAGTTGGCGACAAGCGCCTCTACAAGCGCCTTACCGAGCTTGGCTTCGGGCTCAAGACTGGTCTCGAAGTGACAGGTGAAAGCCCCGGAATTTTCCGCAAGCTGAAGGACTGGGGCAGCTTTAGCCTTCACTCGATCTCCTTCGGACAGGAGATTGCAGTTACGGCGATTCAGATGGCTGCTGCTTATGCACCGCTTGCAAACGGTGGTAAGGTAATCCAGCCGACGCTGGTAAAGCGTGTATATGATGAAAACGGCGAGACGATCTTCGAGCACAAGACAGAAGTATTGCGCACGATCTCCGATCAGACATCGCTGGATACGCTGCGTACCTATATGAAGGATGTGGTCAATTACGGTACCGGTACCGCGACACGCTTCCCAAAGATGACTATCGCAGGAAAGACAGGTACCGCAGAAAAGATGAAAGCGGGTGGCGGCTATTCTGACGATAAATATACGGCCTCGTTTGCGGGTTACTATCCTGCTGACGATCCGCAGATTCTGATGCTTATCGTGGTCGATGAACCCGCCTATAAATACCACTACGGTTCGATGTCGGCGGTCCCGACCTTTAGGGATATCACCGAGAACATCCTGGCGCTTCCGACGTGCCGCATCATGCCCGATATTCGGAGTGAACAGCACGACATGATCGAGATGCCCAACGTGGAAGGCCTTTCCGTGACCGAGGCGGTTCGTACGCTGAACGCGCAATCGATCGCTTTCGAGCATATCGTTCGCGATCCCGATGGTGTTGTAATCAACCAGTATCCCAAAGCTGGTGTGGCATTCGATCGCAGCAACAAAGTCGTGATCGTTATCGACCATAAGCATAAGGAAGTTGCGGTCGATCCGGCATCGTCCACGATGCCCGACCTGGTGGGCAAGACGATCCGAAAGGCCGCTGACCTGGCTCGTCGCAGCAACATCAAGCTGCAAGTCAATGGCAACGGTGTGGTGCGCAAGCAGTCGATCAAGGCCGGAGAGAAAATCAAATACGGGCAAGTATGCCAGGTGGAGGCAGGTTGATGCGAAAACTATCGATCGATCGGCTGATTGATTACTTGAAAACACAACATCTGCTCGTCGAGCACGACGCTCCGGGTGGCATGATTGCACATAAACCGGAGACCGATTCCCGCCAGGTTGAGCAGAACGACCTATTCATCTGCATCAAGGGATTCAGTACGGACGGTCATCGTTACGCTCCGAAAGCCGTTGCGATGGGCGCGTCGATCCTGATCGTCGAAGAACGCCAGGAGTTGAACATACCACAGATCGTCGTTTATAATGCCCGGAAAGCAGCAGCACTGGCGGCGAAGATATATTTCGAAGACCCGACCCGTCAATTCCATCTCATTGGTGCGACAGGCACGAATGGCAAGACGACCATCACGCACCTGATCCGCGGTTTATTGGACTATGCCGGCTACAAGACCGGGCTGATCGGAACGCTTGGCTATTACATCGGTAGCGATTACTACCCCTCCGAGCGCACGACGCCGGACATCATGGAGCTGAATCGCATCTTCGCGGATATGGTGGAAGAAGGTGTGCAATGCGTGGTGATGGAGGTCTCTTCGCACGCGATCGCGCTGGATCGTATCTATGGTTTGAACTTCGATCTGGCTGTGTTCTCCAATCTGACGCGTGACCACCTCGATTTCCACGAGACCATCGACAACTACAAGCGCGCCAAGTTCACGCTGTTCGACTACCTGACCGAGAACGACGGCGTAGCCATCGTGAATATCGACGACCAATATGGTAAAGAGCTTTTCGACATCCTCGAGTGCGAACGTAGAAGCGTTTCCTTCGAGCATGGCAGCTACATGATCGACAAGACGAGCAGCTCTATCCTCGGATGCGAATTCGAGCTGCACTTCAACCAGCGTAGCGAGCCCTACAGTATTAATTTCATTGGCAAGCACAACGTGCTCAATACCGCGCTCGCAATTGCCGCCATCAAGGAAAGCTACGATATTACACTACACACTTTGCAGGAAGCGCTTGCGAATATCCAGCATGTGGAAGGCCGCCTCGAGCCCATCGAACCGGGCAGTAGCATCTATATCGATTACGCCCACACGCCGGACGCGCTGGAGCATGTATTGCAATCGCTGAAAGAAATTCCTCACCGCAGGCTGATCTGTGTCTTCGGTGCTGGTGGTGACCGCGATCGCGGCAAGCGTCCCGAGATGGGGCGTATCGCCGTGCAGTACGCGGATGTTGCGATTGTCACCAGCGACAATCCCCGCCATGAATCTCCCGAGTCTATTATAAAAGGTATCACGCGCGAGATTGATCAAGACGCGCCCATTTGGATTCTACGCGATCGCAAAATGGCCATTGAGGCCGCGATCAGGCTTGCTGGCAAAGATGATATCGTGTTGATCGCCGGGAAGGGACACGAAAAGTATCAGCAGATTGGCGACAAGAAGCATGACTTCGACGATGCCGCCATTGCGCGCCAAATCCAGGTGGAGCTCGCTGCTCGCGATGCAGCCGGCGACATCAGCACAATCGAACTGGATATCCCTATCGACAGCATGATGCTGGAGCGGATTTTCGGCGTAGAGATCGCTGGCGAAAACTATTTCCGCTACATTTCGACCGATACGCGCACCATACGTCCCGAATCGCTCTACTTCGCGATCAAGGGTGAGCGCTTTGATGGACATAGCTTCGTTTTCGACGCGCTGGAGGAAGAGCGCTGCATGGCGGTAGTCAGTAGAGCCTTCCCGGATGACCGGACAATCGTCGTTAAGGATACGACAGACGCGTATCAGAAGCTCGCGAAAGCGTACGCACGAATTTTCCCGGCAACGCGTATCGGCCTGACCGGCAGCGTGGGGAAGACCACAACCAAGGCGATGCTCACAGGTATCCTGAGTGAGGTTGGCAAGGTTCATTTTACGCACGCCAACGAGAACAACCAGATCGGTGTCCCCAAGACGCTCTTCAAGCTGCGCACATGGCATGACTATGCTGTGGTCGAGTTGGGTACCAATCACCCGGGCGAAATGAAGCATATCGCCAGGATTCTTGCACCCGAAATCGGTCTCATCACCTCCATCGGCCCGTCGCATCTGGAATTTTTCGGCGATGAAAAGGGCGTTGCGCGCGAGAAGGCCGAGTTATTGAATTTTACTACAGACAAAAAGATTATTCCGTCGGATTTCGTCCTGAAAGACTATCGAAAAGAATCCGTAACATTTGGAAATAGAGGCGACTACGAACTCTCTAACATCGAGCCTGATGCCTCCGGTGTCACGTTCGAAATCAAAGGGCAATCGTACCGGATCGCGACGCCGGTTCCCTACCTTGCCGAAAACGCGCTGGCAGCCGTGGCTGTATGCGGCGAACTCGGGATTGACGCGGAATCGATTCGCAATGGCCTTCGAAAGCCGCTCGAGATCGGTATGCGGACGAACATTTTCACGTCTGGCGATCGCATCGTGATTGCCGACTGCTACAATGCTAATCCCACCTCGATGATCGCCGCGATTCGCTTCTGGAAAGACTTCGAGCCGAATCGATTTCACGTGGCTTTCCTGGGCGATATGCTCGAACTGGGCGAGAGCAGCGAGAAATATCACAAAGCTGTTGGCAAAGAGCTTAAAGGCCCGGGTATGCGGATTTTCTCGATCGGTAAAGACTCGATCCACTATGGTGCCGGTCGCCACTTCGATAACGTGAAAGCGCTGCTGGAATCAGACGCGCTGGATGATCTGCCGAAGAACGCCGTGATTCTGATCAAAGCCTCGCATGGTATTCATCTGGAAAAACTGACGGGAAGGTTGTAATATGTTTTATCATCTGTTTTCTCCGCTGGCAGAGCAGAGCATCGTTTTCAACGTGTTTCGCTACGTGACCTTTCGGTCTGTGGCGGCATTTATAACAGCTCTGGTCTTCTCGTTCCTGCTGGGACCTCGTTTGATCAGGCTGCTGAGAGATCGCCAGGCAGTGGAGATGATCAATAGCGACGTTCCCGCCGCGCACAAAGCCAAACAGGGCACACCTACAATGGGTGGTCTGATTATCCTGAGTGGGCTGATTATCTCGTCCCTTCTTTGGAACAACCTGGTGAACACCAACATCCTGTTTATGTACCTGACGGTGCTGTGGCTGGGTGGCTTGGGATTCCTGGATGACTATCTGAAGAATTTCAAGAAGCTGGAAAAAGGTCTCGTGGCGCGTTACAAGCTCTACGGCCAGATTTCATTAGGATTGATCATTGCGCTGGCTCTGTATTTCAATCACACCAATGTACCCAATATCACGGAGATCAGCCTTCCGTTTTTCAAGGGGATTACGATTTCATTGGGGATTTTCTTCATCCCGTTCGTGATCCTTATGATTACCGGAACATCGAACGCGGTCAACCTCACCGACGGCTTGGATGGTCTGGCGGGAGGTACCACAGCGATTGCAACCTTCGCAATCGGCATCATGGCCTATCTGAAAGGTAACATCAAGCTGGCGACCTACCTGCATTTGGAATTTATGCCCGAAGCAGGCGAGCTGACCGTCTTCACGGCAGCTCTGATCGGGACGCTGCTTGGCTTCTTGTGGTTCAATATCAAGCCTGCCGAGATTTTTATGGGGGACACGGGATCGCTCACGCTGGGCGGATTAATGGCCAACCTGGCGATTCTGCTCAAGGAAGAGATTTTCTTTATCATCATTGCTGGAATTTTCGTGGTCGAAGCGCTGTCTTCGATGATGCAAACATATTATTTCAAATACACGCGTCGCCGCTATGGAACCGGCAAACGCATCTTCCGGTGTGCGCCGTTGCACCACCACTTCGAGCTTAAGGGGATGTCGGAAGAGAAGATCGTCGTACGGTTCTGGATTGTCGCCACGCTGCTTGCAGCGATAGGCTTGGCAACGATCAAGCTGCGCTGACGTGGCAATGAAGAGGTTGTTATGAGTGATGTTACGGTCCAGATTTGCTGCGCATGCAACAAGATACAGCAGAACGAGCATTGCTGGGATTACAGTATTCCGGCGGATTTCGTTTCTGCGACACTTACCTACGGACTCTGTCCGCAGTGCATGAAAGAGATGTATCCGGTCGAAAAAGAAAATCGCAGAGCCAATCCCTTCGCAAGAATGAAAGAAGCATATGGGCTTACATAAGTGCCTATAAATAGTATAATAAGGAAAGATAGAATCAAAGGTTGATCATGAACTGGAATGAAATGAATGTAGCGGTGATCGGCGCGGCACGAAGCGGAATTGCCGCGGCCGATAAACTTACGAAACTTGGCGCGAAAGTTTTACTTTCCGAATCGAAACAGCAGGATCAGGTCAAGGGTGCCGAGGGCATGGAACAGCGTTTTGAATGCGAATTCGGTGGACACACCGAACGCGTTCTGGATAGCGATCTGATCGTCTTGAGCCCTGGTGTTCCGGGCAATATCCCGATCCTTAAAGAAGCACAGATGCGAGAGATCGAGATCATCAGCGAGATTGAGCTGGGTTACAGGATCAAGCATCCCTCCAGCCGTATTATCGCGGTGACGGGTTCGAACGGTAAAAGCACCACGGCGACGCTGATCGCGCATATCATGCGGGAAAAGGATTTTAACACGATTCTGGCCGGCAATATCGGAGACGCGTTTACCGCTTTCCCGATCGAAGAGCCGGGCATTGATTTTATCGTGCTGGAGATCAGCAGCTTCCAGTTGGAGCGGATCGTCGATTTTCGTCCGGATGTAGCCGTCTTGCTGAACATTACACCAGATCACCTGAACCGATACGATTCGTTCGATCACTACGCACTGACTAAAATTGACATCACTCGCAACCAAACAGAGAGCGATATCATTGTTTACTTGGCGGATGACCCTGTGATCGCGCACTACGAGCACTTTTTCAAGGCGAGAAAGCTTCGATTTTCTACTCAGAAACAGGGTGAATTCGATGGCTATGTTAAAAATGGAAAGATATATTTCGATGAGAATGAGTGGTGTCACATTATTGAGCTGGATCCCGCGAAGATGAAGCTTATCGGGCCGCATAATCTCGCCAATGTAATGGCGTCTGTACTTGCTACGATGCCGTTCAAGAAAGCCTGGCTGCGTCCAACATTCTGTCCTGAACTGATTCGTGACGCGGTAGGAAGCTTCGAGCCGCTTGAACACCGACTGGAAACAGTGCGAACGCTAAATGGTGTGTTGTTTGTAAACGATTCCAAGGCGACCAATTCGGACTCGGTTCGATTCGCGTTACAGTCGTTCGATAAACCGATCCGCATTATCATGGGTGGTTCGGACAAAGGCGAGGACTATTCGATCCTCAAGATGTATGCAGTCAATACAGTGAAGAAGGCTTACCTGATCGGCGAGACCGCCGGTAAAATCGGTGACGACCTTTCTCCCGAAGTATCCAGCGAGCATTACGGTAGCCTCAAGGAAGCCGTTGATGCCGCTTACAAAGAAGCCGCACCGGGTGAAGTGGTTCTGCTTTCTCCCGCTTGTGCGAGCTATGATATGTTCAAGAATTTCGAGCACCGCGGAAGGGTTTTCAAAGAGATCGTACAAGAATTGAGGTAGCATGGAAAATGTAATCAACACCGAGATCAAGACGGATAAGCCGTCGAAATCGTATATCGTTTCATACGACCACCTGCTTCTGGCAAGCTATCTGGTGCTGTGCCTGATTGGGCTGTTCGTGAGTCTCGATATCAACTCGGTGCGCTCGGGATTACAGTTTTTCTATCGCCATCTTATCTTCCTTGGTGCAGCGACAGCGGTGATGTATCTTACTTTTCGTTTCAAAAACCTGATCAAGCTACGTAAGTGGATTTTCGTTGGGATGCTGGTCGTGATTGTCCTGCTGGTGCTGGTGCTGATCATCGGTAGCGCCGTAAAAGGTGCGACCAGAAGTATTCGCATTGGGCCGATCAACCTTCAGCCCAGCCTTCTGGCGCGAATCTTTATGGTGTTCTACTTCGCGCATATTTTGGATAAAAAGAAAGACCTTCTGCCGCAGTCTGGCCCCAAAGGTTTTGTGAAGCACTTCAAGTCGCTGATCATCATGCCTGTGCTGATCTTCGGATTGATTTTGGCGGAGCGTCATCTCAGTCCACTCATTATCTCCGGAGTAACACTGCTGGGCATGATGTGGGTCGCACGGGTACGGCTGACCACAATTCTGGTTATCCTGCTGATCCTGGCAGTCGGAGCCACAACGGTAATCGCATTTGGCGCGAAGTATCGCAGCTCGCGCATGGATATTTTCGAGAAATATTCGCTTTATCATCGAGCGTTTGGAGATAAGGAAGCCTCTTTGAAGAATGTTGAGGGCGACTACCAGGTACGCGAAAGCCTCACAGCGCTGACCAGCGGTAAGCTGATCGGCGTAGGGCCCGAGAATGGTCTGGCAAAGCACTACTATCTGCCCGAAACCCGCACCGACTATATCTTCTCCATTATTGGCGAGGAGTTTGGTTACTTAGGCGCGCTGGTGGTTCTATTGCTGTTTTCGCTGCTGTTCTATCGCAGTATGACGAGCTCGTGGTTGCAGGAGGATTTTTTCCTGAAGATGGTCGGTATCGGGCTGTCACTCAATATCTTCGTAAATGCAATGGTCAATATCGGTGTGGCGATGTCAGCGCTTCCCTCGACGGGTGTAACGCTTCCGTTTGTCAGTTATGGCGGAACATCGCTGGTAGTGAATTCGTTCTCCATTGGTGTGCTTTTAAACATCAGCGCGAAAAGAAGGCAGGTATGGTAAAAGTCATGATTGCAGCCGGAGGAACCGGCGGACATATCATTCCGGCAATATCGCTGGCAAAGGCTTTTCAGGAACGCGACGCGGAAGTGCTGATGATCGGTAACCGCGGCGGAATGGAAGAGACGCTCTATCAGCGACATATGCTCGAATACCGGCTGATCGACGTTCAGAAGATCTATCGCCGATTGACCTTTGCCCACGTTAAATTTCCGTGGAAGCTTCTCAAGAGCCTGGTTATCGCGATGCGGACAATTGCACGTTACAAGCCGGATGCGGTGATCGGTACAGGTAGTTTCGTTACTGGGCCGGTTGCAATGGCAGCGATATTGATGAAAAAGCCGCTTTTCCTGCAGGAGCAGAACAGCTACCCGGGCCTGACCACTCGTTATCTGGTGACCTACGCGCGAAAGGTTTTCCTCGGCAACATGGGCGCTATTGCGCACCTGCCGCACGAAATTTGCTTTTTCAGCGGGAATCCGGTTCTGCCACTGGATGACGAAGACGCGGTGAAAATTCCTCGTGACTTGAATCTTCGTGAAGGAACCCGCAAGATGTTGATCATCGGCGGAAGTCAGGGATCCAGAAGGATCAACCGGACAATTGCCGACGCGGCGCAACATATACTCGATAGCGGTGTGGATATCTTGTGGCAGACAGGCGTTGCCGATTACGAAGAGATGAAGAAGCGCTTCGATGGAGTTCCCGGAATCCATATGTTCGGTTTCACTGACGCGATGCGCTATTACTATGGACAGGCGGATTTTGTCCTGGCACGAGCCGGCGCAATAACGCTATCCGAAATTGAAACCATGAAGCTCCCCTCGATTCTGGTTCCGCTGCCCACTGCGGCACACAATCACCAGTATCACAACGCGGTGGAGCAGAAAGATAAAGGCGTGGCGCTGGTCGTGCGGCAAAAGGGGCTGAATGTGGATAGCCTTTTGCAGGCAATCCGGCAGATAACCACGGATTTGGATGAAATGAGAAGTCGTTTTGGCGATTCACCGCACCCCAAGGCTGCGAGCCTGATCGCTGAGATCGTCTTACAGATATTGAAGGATGAAGAAAATGTTCGGATCGACTAAGAAAGTACACTTCGTCGGAATTGGCGGAATCGGAATGAGCGGAATCGCGGAGCTGTTGCATATTCAAGGCTTCGACGTATCCGGCTCCGACATGCGCGAATCGGAAATGACCCGTCACCTGAGCGACATCGGAATACAGGTGCGGATCGGGCATGATCCGGATGTTGTTATCGACGCGGATGTGGTGGTGAAATCCTCCGCGGTTACAGACGACAACCCCGAGATCAAGAGCGCATTTTCCCGCAAGATTCCAGTGATCCGCCGTGCAGAAATGCTCGCTGAGATCACCCGTATGAGCTACGGTATCGGCATCGCGGGAACTCATGGAAAGACGACCACCACTTCGATGGTGGGACTTGTTCTCAAAGCTGCTGAGCTTGATCCGACGATTATCGTGGGTGGCAAGGTGAAGAATTTCGGGTCGAACAACCTGCTTGGCGCCGGTGAATACATTGTGGTGGAAGCGGACGAATTCGATCAGTCGTTTCTCTCGCTGACACCGATTATTGCGGGTGTGACCAACATCGACGCCGATCATCTGGACTGTTATCCCGATCTGGATGGCATCAAGGACGCGTTTATCAGCTACGCGAACAAGGTTCCTTTTTTCGGCAGCATCGTGGCCTGTCTGGACGACCCGGGTGTACAGGCAGTTCTGCCCCGCTTTCACAAGAAAGTAATCACCTATGGAATGTCGCGTCAGGCGGATGTACGGGCTATGAATATCGAAATGAAGGATTTCAAGTCGTCTTACGACGTCGTCTTCAAGGGATACACGCTGGGCCGGATTCATCTTCAAGTTCCGGGCCATCACAACATCCTGAATTCGCTCATGGCGGTCTCGATCGCACTGGATCTGAACATTGCGTTCGAATCGATCCAAAATGGACTGGCAGAGTACAGTGGTGTGTTTCGAAGATTCGAGTACAAAGGTGAACTAAACGGGATAACGGTTTATGACGATTACGCGCATCATCCGTCTGAGATCCTGGCGACACTGAAGGGCATTCGCGCCAATACGGACCGCAGACTCGTGGTTGTATTCCAGCCGCATCTGTACTCACGCACGAGAGATTTCTACGAGCACTTCGGCAGGTCTTTCTTCCAGTCGGATGTGCTGGTTGTGACGCCGATATACCCTGCACGCGAGAAGCCGATTCCCGGCATCAGCGGCAAAATGATCGCGGAAGCAGCGATCCAGTCGGGTCATCACAACGTACATTATATCGAATCGAATGAAGAGATCGTTCCGAAGATGCAAAGCCTGGTGCAGGATGGGGATATCCTGATCACAATGGGTGCTGGTTCGATCTGGAAATATGGCGAAGATTTTTTAAAGGGTTAGCAATGAACACAAAGCAGGTTCTGGACATGATCACGCTGAAGGACGCGAGGTTAAAAGACTTCTCGCACATCCGCATCGGTGGAACGGCACGAGCGGTGCTGGCTCCGTCTTCAGTGGAAGAGCTGCGTCTGATCATGCCGCATCTGTCTGAGCAGGGTTACCTTGCTGTCGGCGGAGCGTCAAACCTGCTATTCCCTGACCATTACAGCGGTTACATCCTGCTGGACACGAATCTGCCGCAGGAGGTGACCTATTCGCGTGGAGTGGCAAACGTCACCGCGAACGTGAACGTCAACGGCATGCTGATGAAGCTGGCGCGTGAAAACGCCGGTGGATTCGAGTTTCTGGCCGGTATCCCTGCGCACCTTGGTGGTGTCGTGAAGATGAACGCCGGTGCTTATGGTAAGTCGATCCAGACTCTGATCCATTCGGTGGAGATTCTGGACGCGAACGGTAAGCGCGACATCATCTCGGCGGATCGGGTGAAATTTGGTTATCGGACTTCATCGATCCGGGAATACCTGCTCTCGATCAATCTTCTACCGGAAGAGATGGATCGTGTAGAGATCCGCCGTCAGGTCGATCAGCTGATAGCCAAGCGCAGAGAGTCTCAGCCGCTTTCGATGCCGAACCTGGGCTGCATCTTCAAGAATCCGCCCTACGAATCGGCAGGACGCCTGATCGACGAATGCGGCCTGAAGGGCAAGCGAATCGGTGGAGCGATGGTCAGCGAAGTGCATGCCAATTTCATCGTCAACACAGGCGATGCTAGCTATTCGGACGTTCTGAATTTGATTGATCATATTCGCGAGGTGGTGCTGCGCGAACGGGAAATAGATCTCGAGCTCGAGATTGAGGTGGTAAGACCATGAAACGCAAACGCAGAGGCAACAGCCGCTATTTCATCGTGTTCCTCGGCTGTATGGTCGTGATGGGGATCCTGTTCTTCGTGATGCAGCATCTTTTCCGGTCCATGGAATTTTTCACGATAGAGAAAGTCGAGATTACCGGATATCAGAATCTCGGTCAGGATTTTTACGAGGATCTGGCGAAGGAATACATCGGCGTAAACCTGTATTCCATCAGTAAAGACGAGATAATCGCCAAATACGAGAATATCGTTCGCGTACGAAGCGTTAAGGTGTCACGCGTGCTTCCCGGAAAGCTGAAAATCGCGATTGAAGAACGACTTGCGGTACTGCATGTGAAGACATCGGACGGGATTCTTTTTCCTGTTGATCGCGAGCTGATCGTGCTGGATACCGAGGGTGCTTACGTGGCTGAAGATACACCCATCGTCAGCCTTGACATCCCATCGGGCAGTATCCAACTTGGCGAGAAGCTGAACAACGAGAAATTGACACGCATCTTTGCACTTCACAATGAGATCACGCAGCTCAATAAAGATATCGCGGAGAGCATTTCAGAATACTATCTGCACGACGGAGAGGTCTGCATTGTCGAGTCTTCTTCCGGTTGCCTGGTATTTCTCGGAGAAGGTCAGCTCGAGGAAAAGCTGCACCGTCTCGAATTTTTCGGAGACAATAAGGGATTTATGGATAATACAGTTCTGGATCTTCGCTACAAGGATCAGATCGTAGCGAGAACGGGGGATTGATGAAGGTACCAACTTCGATAACAGCGCTGGACATCGGCACAACTAAAATTTGTGCAATTATCGCCGTACCAAGGGGTAAGGGCGAATTGGAAGTAAAAGGAATCGGCATATCCGAATCGAACGGACTCGAGAAGGGCATCGTTAAGGATATCCAGCGAACAGCGGATTCTATCAAACAGGCGATCGAGGAAGCGGAACGTGCTGCCGACATGAAGGCTGGAACGATCTACGCCGGAATCGCAGGCGAGCATATCAAGAGCCGAAACGCAATCGGCCGTATTTCCGTATCCGATTCAAGCGGTAAGGATCCCACCGAGATCAACGAAGAGCATATTCAGGCTGTTATCAACGATGCCAAACGTACCGTGAAGATTCAGCAGGGACACGAAAACCTGGAGATTATCCACGGAATCCCGCAATATTACGATATCGATAACCAGAATGGTATCATGAATCCCATCAGCATGAGCGGCTTTCATCTGACTGCGCACGTTCACGTCGTGCTGGCGGATATGAACGCCATTCGCAATGTGCTCAAGTGCATCGAGCTTGCCGGATACGAAGCCGACGACATCGTGCTGGAGCCGCTTGCATCTGCGATGGCGGTTCTCAACCGCGACGAAAAAGACCTCGGCTGCATCCTGCTGGATATCGGTGGCGGAACCTCCGACATCGCCGTCTTCTACAAGGGTAGCATCCGTTTCAGCACCGTGAAGCCCATCGGTGGCGAGAATGTGACGCAAGATCTCGCGATCGGGCTCCGTACACCGCTTAAATCGGCTGAGGATATCAAAATCAATTATGGCGACGCACTTTCCAACACCGTCGATGAAGAAGCGATGGTGGACATTCAGGGGATCGGCGGACGCAGTGGAACCACAAAAAAATTGAAATTCATCTCGGAGATCGTCGAATCCCGCATGCGGGAGATCCTCGAACTCTCTTATCGTACCGTTTTTAATAGCTACAACGAAAACCTGATGACCGCCGGCGTGGTGATCACGGGTGGCGCGGCGCTCCTTAAAAATATGGAGCAGCTTGCACTGGAAATCTTCAATGTCCCGGTAAAAATCGGTTATCCCGATCTTGCACGCCTCAGCGGCCCTACCGCGCGGCTGGAATCGCCCATGTTCTCCACGAGTGTAGGACTGCTCTACTATGCAGCCAGCCTCATGCCGCAGGATAAAGCGTACACCACACGTAAGGTGACCAGCGTGAACAACCGGATACTCAAGACGATCAAAAAACTGTATCAGAAATTCTATGATGATTTTGCATAAATATTGACACAACAATAAGATAAAACAGGGGGAAACCATGCTCGAACTTGCTCTGGACAGATCGAATGAAACCATTATCAAGATCGTTGGCGTTGGTGGCGGCGGTGGCAATGCTATCAATACCATGATCAACAACGGCCTCACCGGTGTTGAATTTATCGCGGCCAACACCGATGGCAAAGACCTGCGCAAATCAAAAGCGCAGACGAAAATCCAGCTTGGAATGAAGAAAACACAGGGTCTCGGAACCGGCGCGAATCCCGGAATTGGCGAAGAATCGGCAATCGAATCGACCGACGAGATCCGCAAAGCGCTTCAGGGCGCGGAAATGCTTTTTATCGCTGCCGGAATGGGCGGCGGAACCGGTACCGGCGGAGCTCCAGTCATCGCGTCGATCGCGCGTGAAATGGGTATCCTGACCATGGGTATCGTCACACGGCCCTTCAGCTTTGAAGGCGCTCATCGTCGCAAAAACGCCGACCACGGAATCTCAAAACTGCGTGAGAATGTCGATACGCTGATTGTTATCCCGAATGAAAAGCTTCGTGACATCTACAAAGACATGGCGATTCTGGAAGCTTTCCAGAAAGCCGATAACGTCCTCTCCGACGCAGCCAAGGCAGTCTCCGACATCATCAACCTCAGCGGCTACATCAGTGTCGATTTCTCCGATGTGAAGACCGTCATGGCAAACATGGGCTACGCGCTTATGGGAACCGGTATCTCCGATGGTGAAAACCGTGCTGTCAACGCTGCCAAGGCTGCCATCGCGAATCCGCTGCTCAGCGATATCACGCTCGACGGCTGCAAGGCGACCCTCATCAACGTTACCGCCGGCTACGACATGAAGATGTCCGAGTTCGACGAAGTATCGCAGGTTATCATCAACGAAACCGGAGAGAATGCCAACATCATCATGGGTCTGGTTATCGACGAGAAGATGACCGACAAGCTGAGCGTGACCATCATCGCGACCGGACTGAGCAACGAGTCCGAGAGCGTTGGAACGATGGGACAGCCTGTCATGAAAGAAATGCCACAGCTTCGTCCCAAGACTGAAGAAGAGAAGAATGAGCAGCTCGATATCATCTTCGATCGCATCCGTCAGGCCGATTCGGTTGGTCCCGAACTCAAGCGCGACAACGAAGGCGAAATGCCGCGTATCTTGAATCGAGAGAAGATCGATATCCCCGCTTTCATGAGGAAGTTTACTGACTAAGCTCTATATGGAGCTTTGTTAGTTCATGTGTTAATCCTGTAACGCAGGGAGCTGTATGAGGCAAGTTGTGATCTTTGCTTGTATGAGCGCGACGTTTGTTGTCCTGGTCTGCTTGCAGAATAGCGTAAAGATCGGTTTCAAGAGTAACGGAACCGAGTAACGGAAGAAGGAGTTACGCTTGAAGAAAGTATTGATAATCGCGGGTATCATTTTCTCAATCATATACATTGGGAAGAAACACGGTGGATTCAAATTCAACCTCAGGAATGACTAATCGCTAACTCGAGGAGTCCGAATGAAAAAATTTGTTATCAAGCTTCTGGTAATGATGGTTGTGATCTATTTGGTCGGTCGGATTACGAACCTGTATTACATCGGCGACCTGGGCCCGGCTTTGCTGGCGGCGTTCGTTCTGGCAATCGCCAACGCGATTGTGCGTCCGATCATCATTTTGTTGACATTGCCTGTAACAATCATTACCTTAGGTATATTCCTGCTCTTCATCAATGGCTTGATGTTGATGCTGGCAAGCGCGATCGTACCGTCGTTTGAAACACATGGATGGTTTTCTGCAACACTGGCAGCGCTGATCATAACGATTTTAAGCTCGATATTGAATTCCATTATCGAGCCGAAAAGGAGCTGATTTCATGCAAGGCGGTTTGCCTGACAACGGTTATCTGTTGCGCCCGGGATTTGCGGTTGTAACCCCCCATCCGCATATCGTTTACGGGGTGCTGGGTTCAGGGCTGTTTGTTGCGCTTTGGGACGAGAAGAAACAGTATTCGGGATGCTGTATGTTCCAATACGCGCGTTCGGCGAATCGCAAGACCGGCATGTATGGGGATGTCGCGATTCCCAAGCTGGTCAAGACCATGGAAGAAGAAGGCTCAAGCATCAGCGACTTGAAAGCACATATGGTCGGTGGTGGAACCGATGGAAACAGCAGCTGCGGCGGTGAGAATACCACCGTAGCCGAAGAGATACTGCAACGCTATCAGATTGAAATCATCACGCGCGATACCGGCGGCAAGCTGGGCAGGAAATTTGTCTATCATACCGAATCAGGTGAAAGCGTCTGCATGAAAGTGCACAAAATCCGTAAGAGAGACTGGTTCCCCTATTATTGATTCAAATGATTTCTAACCAATAAACGTGCTGTTTCTATCGTGTCTGTCTTTTTCAGGACATCGCCCGGAGCACCAACTCCACCAGCAACGATGGCTTCGCACGATTTGAATCCGAGGAATCGGAACATCTTCACCGTCTCGTCAATGTACGACTTGAAGATCCCATTTTCCGCTCCCTGGCAAATGGCGAGAATGACTCCTTTATCCTTATAAGTCGGCATGTTTCCGTCGTAATTGTAATACGCGAACAGTCTGTCCACAAAGAGCTTTGTTTGCCCGGTCATTTGCCACATGTAAATAGGGAATCCAACCACAACCAGATCGGCCTCGGTTAGTTCCTTATAAATCTGCTGCATTTCGTCAGGTTGAATGCAGCCTGGATTGCTTCTGCAATACATGCAAGCCTGGCATCCACGGATGTCCATCTTGTTCAAATGAAAAGTCTTTACTTCCGCACCCTTGATATCGCGAACCATTTCCTTTACCAACTGCGCGGTGTTGCCTTCTTCTCGTGGACTACCGATAATAGCAAGTATCTTCATTGTGCCTCCTGTATTCCAATGAATCCTAACTGATGTCTACTCTTTTCGGATGGATCGCAGGCAATTTACCTGCCTCTCATGTTCGTACAGATCATGTAATAATGGTAAAGTTCGTCAATATGAAAAAAGTGAAACAAGGTTTCGGAGTTCTGTACATTCATGCACGAACGTCGAATGGAAGCCATTGAAGCAAATTAGCTTCAAGTGAGAGGTGCCACGTTTTTTATCGGCGCGAAGGATATCAAGGCCATCACGTTCGATTCGCCGACGCGTTTCATCGTCCGGAGCTATGGGCAACTCGAAGCGATCCAGGAGCTCGTTGATCCGCGCTTCATCTGTAGGATGCAGCCAGCCCATCTCGCGGCTATACCGGGCAGCGTAGCGGATACCGATCGCAACAGCGATTCCATGTGGAGTTGTGTATTCTGAAGCGGACTCGATGAGATGTCCAAAAGTATGCCCGAGATTGAGCTTGGCGCGTTCACCGCGGTCGTGTGGATCGATCGTCACATAGTGCATCTTCCGCTCAATCGCAAGCCGGATAACCTCATTGCTTGTAGGGTTAATCCCACTCGAAAGCATTTCGTAGAGAGGATTTACATCGAGAAGCGCCATTTTAACGATTTCGCCTATTCCCGACAATCGTTGAAGTGGTTGCAGCGTCTTGAGAAATTCAGGAATGACCACGATTTGCTGTGGATTGTAGAAAGTCCCGACGGCATTTTTCATACCGCCGAAGTTGACGCCATTTTTCCCGCCAACGGCTGCATCGACCATCGCGAGGAGCGTTGTCGGGACCAGCGCGAGATTACATCCGCGTTTCCACGTGGCAGCTGCGAATCCAGCAATATCTGTGATGATTCCACCTCCCACGGCGTAAATTGTGTGGTGGCGGGTGATTTCCATCTGTTGAAAGCGACGATAGAGATCTTCTATGGTAGCCAGTGTCTTTACATGCTCGGTGGCACGGAGTGTGATGACATTCAGCCCGTCGAAGCGACGTGGGTGCAGATCGCGGATAGTTTCATCGACGATAACGAGCGTACGATCCCGCTGCACCTGTGCGCTCAGTTCGTCGGGTGAGCAGAATTGGATTGTCGTATCCATTACCGAATCAGGGATATCGTGCCTTTGCTGATCTGTCCGCCGTCGTCATACACCACGTAGAAATAGATACCCGAGCTGCATTCCTTACCTGCTTCGTTGTTGCCGTCCCACTGGAATTCCTTGTGGTGGGTCAGCTTCAGGGTGAGGATGTGACGTCCGGAGAAATCGTAGATATTGCATCGCGCGTCATCCGGGAAGATACCATAGTCCGCGGTTGAGCCGGATCCGCTGATACCGTTGACAATGGACATCGGATAAGACGTCTTGGCCGGATAGTATGGATTGGGGAAGGCCTTGACTTCGCTCTCGTGGATGTTCTTGGCAGGATTGTTGGTGATGCCGATCTCAACGGAGTTAAGTCCTTCAGGTGTTCCGATGAAAAGCCGGCCCGAGATAGGCTCGTATGCGAATGCGGTTATATAGTCCGACAAAAGCGGTGCATTGGCAGTATTGTACGTCGTGTATGTGTCTGTATCGCCGTCATATACGGTAATGCCGTTGGATTCGGTTCCGATCCATACGCGGTCGAACGGGTCAGTGTATAAAGCGGTTGGGATGGTCGCACTTGCGCCGTAGAGTCGCTCTTCATTAGTGAAATAGCGCTGATAGACTTCCCAGTTGTTTCCGTCTTCATCCCATTTCTCGCGTTTGATGCTTGTTCCGAGTGAATACCAGTTGTCGAATTCATCCATCACGAAAAGTCCATTGGATGAAGCGACCCAATATTCGCTTTCCCAGTCATTTTCGCGGTAGGTGATCGCATAGATACGTCCACTGTTGTATAGCTCGGTGAATTCGGGTCTGCTCCAGCCGACGAAGTCGCCGTCAACAGGGATTGTATCGCCGTCGTAGATGCGCAGCCCATCATGGTAGCTACCAAACATCATCTTGTCTTTGCCGATATAGCAAGTAATGGGGTCGTAAAGCTCGAACCATGGAACACGGAAAGTTGCGATAACCTCTCCGTCTTTGAGAACGTTTATGCCGCCGTTGTTGCCGTAGGAACACGCCCAGAGATCCGCGTCGTAGCTGTTCGAATAGCCCGGATCGCGCGTCATGTAGCTGATCGTCGTATTGAGAAGACCTGTACGGAGCATCGACCATGTGGGTTCGCCCTGGCTATCGTCATATAGAGAAATGCCTTCGTCCCATCCAACGATCGAGCTGTACCATGTACCGAAGCATTTGCGGTTCTGCCCATCCACACCCACGCTGAACATATTGTTGCTCAGAAGCGGGCTGTTCTCGACGTTGTAGTTGTACCAGACATCATTATTGACATCGTAGCCTGAAACGCCGCGAGTTCCGCGACTCGTCGTAGCACTGCCGCGATACCCGTTCACGATCCACACCAGGCCGTTGTCGTCCACAGCCATCTGCGTGACGGTATTGGCGATGATCGATTGTGGCTTATGGTTGCTCCACATACCATTTTCCAGTAGATAAAAGCCCTCACCCCAGCTCCAGGCGGCCATCTTCTCACCGATTTTGGTAAACCCCATGATCTTGGTGCTGATCTCGGAATCGCTCCAGGTAGTGAATTCACCTTCGGGCGTCATCTTCACGACTGCGGTCGAAAGGCTGTCTTCAAGCAATAGGCTGGTTGCATCCCACGTTCCGTAGCTAAACCATATGTTCTCTTCGTCGTCGATATAGACTGGATAGGTCGGATCGGCTTCAAGGCCGCTATCGGTATCATAGAACACGTAATCCAGGGATGCCGGGAAATTATTCAGGCAAAGGATGCCGTGGTTAGTCGAAATGGCGAGCTTGTTGCCATTGATCGACATTCTGGACATGGAAAGATCGTTATATCCGAATGAGTTGATGCTAATTGGATGCCATGCTGTGACCAGCAGTAGGGAATCGACATGACAGTAATCGAGACCTTCGATGCTGGAGCTGACGACATAGCCGTCCTGTGTGATCTCTACTTCCTGGACGTCGGACGAGGATAATCCATTGAGCACGGTAAAATTATTGGTCAGGAGCGGAAAAGGGAAGTCGTCGCTGTTGGTGAAAGCGCTAAGACCTTCATTGGTGGCGACAAAAAGCTGGTTCTCGTAGGTTTCGACATCCTGCACCTTGGGAGAGATCAAGCCGGTGGTGCTGGAAATTGGGATATCGAAATCACCGTCACGGTATCTCTCAAGACCGCCGGCATTAGTTCCGGCCAGCACTTCGCCAGTTTCGGCAAAGCCTGCCAATGCGCGTATATCCTGACTCTCAAGTCCGTCCACATTGGTGTATGTTCGAGTGAATTCACCGCTCTGCATATCATACAGCACAAAGCCACCCCAGGTAGCGATGTAGATCGTACCATCCTGTTCGTAGAGGTCGAAAAGGTGTGTAGTGTTGGTGTGCGTCTTCCAGTTGCGGATACCGTGCAGCATAACCGCGGACAGGACCAGTATCAGGATGACCAGCTTCTTCATAGTCGGCTCCATTTTATGTTTTTTTATCTATTAACGTACGAACATCCGATTTAGTTCCAGTATTTTCCTTCAATTCTTCAGGATTTTTTCTGTCTCGGAATTTGATTGTTACCTTTTTTACAGTTCTGATCAGGTAGTAGAAGATAAACATGAGAAAAAGTGTCAGCACCATCAGCAGTAGATTCATCACGCGATCAGTAGCAAGCGAGAATCCAATGGCGATCAGCCCGAAAAGCACTGTGATGAAGTAGATGATCACCGCAACAGTGCGCTGCGAGAATCCGAATTCGAGCAACTTGTGGTGCAGATGATCACGGTCACCTGTAAAAATGTTGGTGGTTCGTCTCAGCCGTCTCGCAATAGCCAGCATGGTATCGAAAAGCGGAATGAAGAGTACAACGATCGGTATGATCATGGTCATAGCCGTGACGCCCTTGGCCGGGCCGACACCCATCATCGAGATTGCCGCCAGATTGAACCCCAGGAAGAGGCTTCCTGTATCGCCCATGAAGAGCCGAGCTGGATGAAAATTGTAGCGCAAAAACGCCAGACTGGTTCCGATAATGATAAGGAGAAGGTACACCACAAGCAGATTTCGGTAATGCAGTCCGATCGCGAAAAGGGTAATCGATACAATCGCTGCGATACCGGCTGCTGCACCGTCGATGCCGTCGATAAGATTGACTGCGTTCATCACCAACAAGAACCATAGAAGCGTAAGCGGATAGGTGAAGATACCCAGCGAGATTGGCCCGACAAACGGATTGGTTAGGCTTTCGGTGCGGAATCCCATAAAATATGCTACGGTAATAATCACGACCTGGAATGCGAGCTTCTGGAAAGGCTTCAGTTTCCAGCGGTCGTCGATGTATCCAGTTAACAGGATACCGAGGCTACAAAGTGTCAGTGTGAGGATTTCAGGATTCTGTGTGTAGCGATAGACGGCCAATTGCAGTAGGATCGCTGGAATGCCAAAGGCGAGTCCGCCACCAGTGGGCGTTCCCTTCTGATGGACACTCTTTTCGTTGGGCTGATCGATCAAGCGCAACGTTCCTGCGAGCCTTATAAAAAGCGGCGTTAGCAGCAACGTCATCAGAAATCCGCTGATCAGTAGACCCGCGCCCAGTAATACTTTAGGCATCATAGACTTTCAGATACTCCTCCGTCATGCGCTTCAGCAGAAAACACTCCTGTATTCTACGCACAGATGCGTCACTCATTTTCTTGAGTAATTCACGATTATCCGTCAAACCTGTCAAGCGCTCGATGAGAATTTCCGGTTGGGTCACATCAATCAGATAGCCATTGCTCTCGTCCACGAGCTCATTATTGCCGTCAATGTCAGAGGCGATCACCGGAAGGCCGGCGTTCATTGCTTCCAAGATCGCAACAGGAAGCCCTTCCCAAAGCGAATAGAGAAGAAACACATCGAAGCGTTCCAGCCACTGGTGGACATTATCCTGCCAGCCGGGGAGCTCGATTCTGTCTTGCATGCCATGCTCTCTGACCATCCCCAAACACGATTCGTAGTACTCACCGTCGCCCAGGAAAGCGAACCGAAGTGCTGGGTTTCGTTTGCAGGCTTCGATAGCTGCCTTGATGGTTACGGGGTAGTTCTTCTGATCCCAGAAGCGTCCAACGGAGCCGATCAAGAGCTCGTTTCCTGTGTAATCTCGAGAACGCCTTGCGATCTCTTCGACACCGTTGTAGATGGTTATGGCTTTATTTGTTGGAACGACCTTGCGCTGGATTGCGTCGCAGCGCTGGTTGTCACTGACGAATACTACGCTATCGCAGAAAAGCCCTGCGAACCACTCTGCTGTGCGGAAACAAGCCTGTACGGCCTTCGGCAGTTGATCGTGGTAGGGTACTCCATGGACGGTGTGGACGACTCGCTTTACACCTGCCAGCCTGGCAGCAAGGCGTCCCAGAACGCCGCTCTTGGAGCCGTGTGTATGGACGATATCGAATTTGTGCTTCCGAAAGAATCCATACAGCTCGAAGAACGCCAGCACATCCCACGGTCCGAGCGAACGGCGAAAGTGCGGAATGATCCGTTTATTGAGCTTGAGACGCGCTACTTCTTGCGTAAAAGCGTTTCCCTTATCTTCCGATGGTGCGCAAGCGATCCATATCTCATAATCGTCACGATTGAGATTGTTGCAGATATCCAGCGCGACTCGCTGCGAGCCGTACAGGAGCTGCAATTGAACAATGTGAATGATCTTCTTCTTCTGTTTCAAAATCAAACCCGCTTTCTCAATAACTCGATCCAGTTTCGTACCTGACTTTCACGTGAATATTGATCGATATTTCGATGCTCTATCTGTTTTCCATGCTTCAAACGGTAGTAGATGTCCAGAAAATTCTGCTTGATCGAGGCAATATCTTCCATTGCGCAAATATCTTCGTATCCGCAATCGCGCAGGATATCTGCCACTTCTCCGTCGGGCGGTACCATCGCCAGGATCTCTTTATCGCAGCGCAGGTATTCGAAAACCTTTCCGGTCAGAACGCCTTTACCCTTCGGGGTGGCGACGAACAGCAGCAGTGCGTCTGCCTGCATCATGTTGTCGATAGCTTTATCATGTTCTACCTGTTCGTGGATGCTAATCATATCTACCAGTTCGGGGCTTTGCAGCGCTCTCAATGTCTCGGCGAAATAGTTACCGGTGAAGGTGAACACAACGTCGTCCGGCAGTTTTCCTTCCTGTTTGAGCTCGATCAGTGCGCGAATAAAATAGTCGACCTTCTGCAAGCCGTAGAAATTGCCCAGGTAGTTGAACCGAATCTTGCTGTCATCTGGCTTTGCGGGAAACTCTCTATCGAAATCCCGGGCATCCCATCCGTTGTACATGTTCACGGTCTTCGGGCGCAGCCATTCGCCATATCTGGCTACGAGCTTGTCTTTCATGTCTTCTGCAGCGGTGGAGACCAGGAACGAACGCTTGAGTGCGCACCGCTCGACAGCCTGCGCAAGCCAGCGATGTAGTGGCGTCAGGAATCCGATATAAGGGTGATCTGTATAGGAATCACGGTAGTCGAGTGCCATAGGAACGCCGGCTAGATAGCTGTAGAGTAGCGCGGCGAATCCACCGGTAAAGGGGCCGGTAGTTGCCATCACGACTGACGGTCGCGGCCTGATGCGTAGTGCAGCAAGAAGGGCGAACGGAAGCCAGCCGATCTTGTCGTCGATGGGCATGATCCCACGTATCAACCGCTTCTTCCATTCGGCTGTCTGGAAATATACATGGTTGCTCTTGCGTGCCGGTAGAAGCCGCTTCAGGATTGACATGGGGTCGAGTGAAGGCGTACGGATCAGCCTGTGGTGACCGCACTCGCCCAGCATTTTGTGGTCGTATGAATGGAATACAATGCCTTTCACAGATATAACATCGGTCTGAACACCGGCCTGCTTGAGATAATTCACCATCTTGCAGGGACGTTGCACGCCGGATGCTCCCAGCGGCGGATAAAAATATGCGAACATGAGGAGGCGTTTTGCTAAAACGGAATCGGCCAGTTCGAGAAGATGCGGTTCGATCCGGTTCCAGGTAAATGTCGTATGCGCTATTGCCATGGCCCTTGCGCACATCTTGCTGTATTCTTCACGATCGAGGCTGAGCAGCCTGGTTGCTGCCTTCACGACCGATTCGGTGTTGAACGAAACGGTCTCACCAACGTGATGTTCTTCCACGATGCTGCGCATGATGGGCATGTCCTGCGCCAGCACGGGGAGGCCAGCGTGCAGGAATTCCATGAATTTTAGCGGCAGGGAGTTCCAGTAGCGTTCCATGCGCGGATCCATCATGACAACGCCGATACGGGCTGTCTGGATGGCTTTAGTCGCCTCTACGTGTGAAACCTGACCACCGAAGTGGATGTTATCGGCAATCCCGAGTCGGTCAATAGTAGAAAAGAAGTGATGGCGAGTCTCTTCACAGTAAAACTTGCCCAGAAACAGCGCTCTAATGCCGGGAAAGCTTTCCTTGAGCATTGCTACGGCTTCCAGAATGACGATGATGCCTTTTTCGGCCAGCATTCCACCGGCGTAAACCAGATCGAAGTTTTTTTCGGTGTCGGGAGATCCCGGGTCTTCGCGAGGCATGAGGTAATTCGGGCATACGGCGATATTTTCGGTGAACTTGCGGAAGCGCTTTTCGATGACATCATTGACCGCGATAATACCGTCCATGCGACGGGCAAGCAAGTTTTCAAGGTCCTCGTAAAAGCCCTTGGCGAGTCGTTGTAGCGGTCTTGGGAAACGCTCGCTGAAACTATCGCTGTAAAACTCGTGGCAATCGTAAATAATTGATGATTTACGGTATTTTCGAATAAATAGCGCCGGTAGCATCGTTTGCGGTTCGATGCACATCACGATATCGGGATTGAGCTTGCATGCATGCCGGTACAGACCGTAGAGCAGATTGATGCGGTTTTTTGGGTGGAAATTGATTACGCGGATTTCAGAGTCAGGGATCGGCTCGGTCTTGACGGGCGTGAGAATGATCACCTCATATCGCTTTGCAAGCGAGAGCCCGAGCTTGTGGTAGAGCCGGACATCGTCACCGCGGTGAGCGATTGTCAGTAGTACGATCCGTTTATGTTGTCTCATTGTCCGTTTCCGCGTCATCCTCATCGTTGGCAAATCTGCGTCCCGTCAGCACCGGATCCAGCCTGATCGTGAGCGTTGATCCGGGCTTAACGTCCTTGAATCTTATGTGATTGCCCTTGTGGCTGTAATCAGCGCCATCGATGGCGAGGATCTTCATCTTGCCCAGGAGCTCGACGGTGAATTCCTTAATCTTGTCTTGAACGTAGATCATGATCTCGTTCGGGTTCTCATAAATCTGTATCCGCTCGCGCTTATTCCACCATTGCGCAACCTCCTGCAGTGTCGCGATATAAATCTTGCCTTGCGTCAGGAGATCGATGGTGTAGGTAAGGAGCTTGTCGTTATGCGGGATATCGTAGAAATTGGAGATATTATAGTCGAGCACGATGTGGCCATTAACGCCTGTAACCGCGCTGATAAGCTTTCTCACGACCAGTTGCGATTTGTCGAGCGAGAGGGAACGATGCCTGGAAAGCCGCAGATGTTCGTCGCAGAACGCCGGTTGCATCTCCACGAACTGGAAATGCCGCTTGGCAGCGAGTTTCTTGGCAAACGGGTAGTATGGGTATGCTATTCCGTTCTTGAAGCCGTTACGCTCGTTGAACGTGATGGTGGAATCGTAGAGCATGTTCATCTTATTGTGCAGCTCAGGAGTAACTTGCGCATCCCAGCGGTACTTGTCCTGCCTGATTCCAATGTCACGAATATCGAAGGTGTTGCGCAGCATATCTTTATGGTCTTTCATGCTTTCGCTCTTGTATTGTTCGAAGGAACCGAGCAGGCCTACGTCGTGACCACGCTCCAAGAGTGCTTTGACCACTTCGTGCAGGTCGTCGTCGTCAATGGTGTAGTCCGCACCTATCTTGCCGGTCTTTTCCGCTGCGAGGAAGAAGGTAGATTTGAGCTTGTGTTCATTTAGAATATCGGTAATCAGATCGAAGTTCCAATATTGCTCTTCGTTTGTGAAGAGGTATCTGAACTTGCTGGTGAAACTTCGAAGCCAGATATTCCACTTGAACGTGATAAAGAGCAGGAAGTCCTCGAGAAAGGACGTCACAAACCGCGAAAACGTCCATTTTTGCAGGCTGTTCACGGTGAAAGTGAGTGTCGCGGCGGCTTCCTCTCCATGTGGCCAGATAGCCTTGCGCAGAATGTAACCGCGATGACTTTCTATTGCGTGATGAATGGTGCTGTCGATCAGCCATAGGAACATATTGATGTAGGGGAAGCTGGAGTAGGATGTGAAAGGATAGGCGTCGTCTTTGACCCTGCTGAATTGATCCTTGCGCGAGCTATTTTGTGCGCCGGAGTGGGAGAGATTGAAATAAACATTGCCGATCACGTCGAACAGGAATCTGCCGATGAAGTGCATCTCCGTGACATTGAAGGTCATGGGGCGGGTGAGATTATTCGATGCCAGTACGGGAATTGGTTTCTTTTCAAACGCGATTTCCCGTAGCATGTTAGTAATGGTGTCTTTGTCGAGCTTGCCCGGCTCGTAAAGATCGACTTCAACCGGCGAATAGAAGATTACCCGATCATCGCCCAGCATGAGAAGCTCTTCGTCTGTCGGCTGTGTGAGGGCGTATGCGAAGATAATGTCCTGCTCGCCGGCTTCGCTGCTTTTTCGGATGTATTTGTAGTTGTAGCCCAGCGTCTTGAATATAAAATCGAACGTATAGCGTATTTCGCGCTGATACGCGTCCAGTTTGTTGTCGATAAATATGGAAATCATGGTGTTTCAGCTCTCATTTTTTCAGATCAGATCCGTTTCACAATTCGGCTGCCCAGTTCAAGCAACGGTGAAGCGGTCCACTGTAATTGGTAATACGCGGTCAGCGTGCCGCCGAATCCGCTCTTGTATTTTGCGATCTCGGGAATGTTCGCACCACAGAAATCAAACGAATCATGCGTATTGCGGAATGTCCGTATGAGGTAATCGTTGAACCATGTCGTGATGCCTTCCCGCAGGAAATCCCTCCTGGTAAACCCTTGCCATGTATAGATCTTTCTGTCGCCTTCCAGAATCAGTTGGGTCGAAACATCTTCCTGCTCGACGCGCAGGATGTACTGCTTCAAGCATCCCGTTTCTGCAAGGCTTTTCAGAAGCTCCATATGCGTAACGTCATCATACGGAAAACGCTTCGTCTGAAGTTCGTAGGTTTCTTTTTTCAGCTTCAGAAAAAGCTCGAAATCGAATTCTTCCCGCACAGTGGGATTGAGTTTGCCGGCTTTTTTGATGTCGCGATATTTCAGGCGTTGATATTTGATATCGTCATTTAACGGAAGGATATAGGTGTATCGCGGCGTTGCCTTGATACCTTTCCATTGAAATCCACGGATATCCTGGAAATCGGTGGCGAGGTTAATCAGGAGTCGCTTACTGTATAGGGTGAGAATCTTTGCAAAATCCTCGAAAATCTCCTGCAAGTGTGCCTGGCTGAAGGTTACTTCAGGGTGGAATACCACCGGAACGTATGGCAGAAGCTGTGGGTGGATGGCCATGGGCATTCCAGCCTTTTTCTTGATAAAAACCGGTATCCATGCTTCACAGCGTGTCTCGCTGGTGGCAGAGACAAAGGACAGCTCCGATTGGCTTGCTTTGGCGAATGCACGTAGTAATGACGTATTGGAAAAGGGAGTCCCAGCTATTGGAAGCTGGTTTTCAGACGTTACGAGTGCGAAGTTCATCTTCGGTGTTATTCGTCTTCCTGAGCGTACTGATGCAGCTTGTTGCGCAGCGTACGTGTCGTAATACCGAGGATAGCGGCGGCTTCAGTGCGGTTATTGTTCGTCTTTTCGAGTGTGTTGTAAATCAGGATTCTTTCCACTTCAGCCATCGACTTTCCGTCGAGCGTAGAAGAAGGAGCCTGAGCAACCGGTAGATCCACTTTCTTGTGCATGAAATGGAAAGCCTTGAGATCAAGGATGTCGCCCGGGTTTGTGATAATCGCCCGTTCGATGGCGTTTTGCAGTTCGCGGATGTTGCCGGGCCAGTGGTAGCTGACCAATAGTTCGGTTACTTCAGGTGTTACAACTTTCTTGGCCAGGCCGTGTTCGAAGCAGAGTTTCTTGATGAAGTGCTCTGCCAGAAGCGGAACGTCCTCCGGTCTTTCACGGAGCGGTGGAAGATGGATGGGTACGATGTTGAGGCGGAAGAAGAGGTCTTCGCGGAATCTTCCCTTTTCCACCTCGGTCGAGAGGTCGCGGTTAGAAGTTGCAACAACACGTGTATTGACCTTCACTGGAGTTTCACTACCGATGCGGGTGAGTTCTTTTTCCTGGATCACGCGAAGCAGCTTGGCTTGCAGGTCGAGGTTCATCTCGCTGATTTCGTCCAGCAGTATGGATCCCTGATGCGCCATCTCGAATTTACCGCGAGTGCGTTTAATCGCGCCGGTAAAGGAACCTTTTTCGAACCCGAAGAGCTCGCTTTCGATTAGCTGCTCGGGGATCGCGGCGCAGTTGATGCGAACGAAATTAAAGTCTTTGCGCGGACTAAGGTCATGGATCGCCTGCGCGATAAGCTCCTTACCTGTTCCGCTCTCGCCGGTGATGAGAATCGTCGAATTGGTGGGTGCTACCATCTTCACCACTTCCATGATCTCAGCAAGTTTCTTACTTTTGCCAATGATGTTTGGGTAGTTTATTTTCTGCCTAAGCTGATCTTTGAGGTCGCGGTTTTCCATGATGAGTTGCTGCCGCTCGAGGATATGCCGTACGATCATCTCCAGCTCGTCAATCGAGACGGGCTTGGTAATGTATTCGTATGCACCATACGCCATTGCCTTGGCTGCGCTTTCGCCACCGGCATAGGCTGTCAGCAGCACAGTGTCGGTCGTGGGGGAGACCTCTGACGCGAACTTGATCACGTCCAGACCGCTTTTGCCCGGCATCTTGAGGTCGGTAAAGATCAGGTCGTAGGTCTTTTCGCGAATTCGCGCAATGGCTTCTTCGCCATTTACCGCGAGATCGACACGGCACTCCGAAAACTCGTCAGTGCTCTCGAAGAAATTCAGGATGAATTCCCGGATCAGGACTTCATCATCGACGACTAATATGTTTTTTCTCATAACTCGTGATAGGTTTCGTATAGCGGCAGGCTGATAGTGAAAGTCGTACCCTTGTTGACCTCGGATGCGACAGTGATATCGCCCTTGTGCAGGTTAATGATCTTTCGGGTGATCGCCAGTCCCAGTCCGTTACCGTCATCCTTCGTCGTGAAGAAGGGGTTGAACAGCTTGGGAAGCGTCTCCTCCGGTATTCCGATGCCGTTATCGACGATGTCGATTTCCATATAGCTGAACATGCGTAGAAGCTCGTCTTTCTCATCTTCGTCGAGCACATCGCTGAGGCTTTCCGGCATGTTCATGCGGATGCGAACCTCGATGGTCCCGCTATCTTCGATCGCATCGTAAGCGTTCTTCAACAAATTAATAACAATCTGCTGGAACAATTGGCTGTCAAGATATACGTGAATTTCGTTATCGGGGAACTGTGTTATCAGTTCGACGTCCTTGTCCAGATTACCCAGACTGATGCGGAAAAAGTCAATAATTTCCTGCAAGGTATCCTGCAAGACGACCTTCACCGGGTTCAGCTTCTGCGGTCTGGTGAACGACAGAAGATCGGAAACGATTGTATTCAACCGCGAGACGCCTTCCACGATGGGCTTGATCAGCTTGCGATTGGGATCATCTTTGGCTAGTTTACGGTCCAGAAGTCCGGCGAATCCGCCGATTCCACCGAGTGGATTGCGGATCTCGTGCGCGACGTTGGCGGCCATCTCTCCAAGTGCAGCAAGTGTTTCCACCTGCGTTACCCGCCGTTGCAGGTTACTGATCTCGGAGATGTCATTGAAGGTCTCGACAACGCCCATGACTTCACCGTGGACGTCCTTGACCAGCGTACTGCTGAATTCAACGTTGACCGGCTTTTTGTCCTTCGTGCGCATAATTTTCCTGCGATGGAAAGACTCCTTGCCGGTGGTAAGTGTATAGAGGGGTGATTTGGTTCGAACCTGCGCATTACCGAAGAGTTTCAGGTAGTTAGAGCCCAGAACCTCATCCTTCTCGTAACCGGTAATATCTTCGGCGGCCTTGTTAAAGAGGATGATTGCCCCGGATGTATCGATAACGACAACACCCGTATAAACGTGTTCGAGAATTCCGTGGAGCAAGTTTTTAATGTTCTCGCCCTCATGGATCTGTTTTTCGAGCTCAGCGTTTTTTTTCTCGACGATCTGGTTGAGGATGTCGATCTTATTCTGAAGACCCTGAAACGTTTCCTGGAAGCGCTCTATAATAACATTGAAATCCCGGAAAGCACAGGTTAGCTCATTAATCTGGGCTGGAGAATGCTCTCGGGGATTTCCGCGTGTGGTGTCAGGCATATTGTTCTTTCAGGATTTCGGCTTTTTTCTTCTCGTACTCCTCTGGTGTGATGATATGATCGGCAAGCATTCGGTCCAGGCGTAGAAGCTGGTCGTCCATATTCTGCTTTTTCGCTGATGATGTCTGGTTTCGATATTTTTCTGACGCGGCAGCCGGGTCGAGCCCATATGTTCCGCGGGAACGAAGCTGCTCTTCTGGGACGTCCCCATGAAGGCTGTCTTCTTGCTGCTCCGGTTCGTTGCCATCGACGCCCAGTTGTTTCTCCAATTCCTTGATACGCTCTTTGAGCTTGAGGTTTTCGTATTCGGTATCGAGCGAGGAGAGGTTTTTAGCGATGATGCGGTTTAGTTCGTCCAGCCGAAATGGCTTAACGATATATTCGGTCGCGCCGAGTTTGATGGCGGAGATAGCGGTGTTGAGGCTCGGGTAGCCGGTCATGATGATAACGATGATCTGCGGATAGAGTTCTTTCAGCTTTGCCGTGACGTCGAGTCCGCTGATCCCGGGCATCTTGATATCGACGAGTGCGAGGTGAAAACGGTTATTCTGAGCGATTTCGAGTGCTTTCTCGCCGTTGGAGGCCATAAGCACTTCATAGCCCTGGCGGGAGAGATAATCGAACAGCACATCGCGCAGGAGCAGTTCATCATCTACGACAAGTATTTTCGCGTTCATTCGTAGTCCAATGCGATAAGGATTGTTTCCCCGCACGCGCAAGTGACTTCAATGGACGTAATGATTCCACTTTCGTCTTTATTTACCTTGATCGTCGGTACGGGCTTTTTGTCTTTGACATCAGAGGATGTAATTTCTCGGCTTTGAGGTGTAATTGATGCTTTCTTGATTATATTTAAGGCTGATCCGGTCATTGCCGAAGGTGTAGGGATCCGGTCTTCTCCTTCGATCTTGTAATTCTTGATGATTTTTTTCGCCGGCATCGTTCTAACATGTTACAATGTCTTGAAAATTTTCAGGATCGATTGTCTTAGCGAGTTGAGCGAGAAAGGTTTGAGCAAATAGCCGTCGGCTTTGGTGGTGAGACTCTCTTCCTGCGCTTTGGATGGCTGATAGCCTGTCATGAGGATGACGGGCATCTCGGGCATGTAGGTTTTAATCGCTTTCAGTAGCTTCAAACCGTTCATCTTCGGCATTCGAATATCCGTGATGATCAAATCGAATTTATGCTTGCTACAAGCAACAATGGCTTCTTCTCCATTGGATACTTCAACTACATTATATCCAAGTGTTTGAAGAAATTCCGATATTATTTCCCGAATGTTTTCTTCGTCATCAACGACAAGTATCGATTTACTCATTGTATATCCTCTGCTATTATTCCAGTTTATCTTGAGTACACCGCCACAATTCTGTCAACAATTTATTATTGGCGTCAAGATTCAATTCGTCATTCAACCGAATAACTTGTCAATCTCTTCTTGGCTCGCTGCTTCGCTTTTTTTATCGTCCTTTTTCTCTGGAGACTTAGCTTTTCCATTCCCCTCGCTTTTCGAATCCGCTTCAGAAGTGTTTGAGAACAGGGCGTCGATATCGTCCTGAGAGCTGGTTCCGCCGCTTCCACTGCCGCCGAACAAGGCATCGATGTCATCCTGCGAGCTTGCTTCTGATGTTCCACCGCCGAACAAGGCATCGATGTCGTCATTGGAGACTTGCTCCTTGCTTGCATCGCTTTCTTTCGATACGCCCAGTCCTCTTGATGATGTCACTTGCTGATCGTCCGGGATAACTACATTTTCATCGCCCGATTCAAAAAGGTTGTCGATTGCCGACTGTATGCTTGCTTTGTCTGCATAGGATGCATCGGCATTAAAGGAATTCTTGTCGATGTTATTGCCCATGTCTTCGTTCAAGTCGAACGTGGTATCTAGGCGCTTCAATGTCTCCGAAACGTACAACAGTGTTTTCTCCGTATCTGAAAGAAGCGCGTATGCGCCGGCGATCTGCTGTGCGGTGATGTCCTGGAATTGCAAGTAATCCATGATTGTGAATGCAGATTCCTGATTCTGGTAGATCTTCTGGCGTAGATCCTCGAACTTCTCGGATCGTTTCTCGCCGGAATCAGTTTCTTGCTCGAGCGAATCGATTGCGTCGATGATTTTCATCTGGTCTTCATCGAGTTTCTCGGCGACGTCGAGGATCTTGTTGGTTGCCTCTTCGGTTGTCGATGTGACTTTCTGAAGCTGCATGCCGGTCTTTTTGATCAGACCATCGACACTCTTCTTCAGCTCCGAACGGCTTGTGTGAATCGATTGAATAACCATCTGGATCAGCTCGTAGCTGTGGTTGATCGACTCAATGAGGCGCTGCATCTTGGTATCCATCGCGGAGATTTTGCTTCTGATCGAGTCCGCTGATTCGTTCGAAAGCTCTTCGTCAAGTAACGGAGAGAGATCGGTTCCCACTTCGTTCAACATCTCTTTGAGGTTTTCGATTACGGGAACGATTCCTTCTTTTTTTATATCGTCGTGGTGCATTCTGTCCCCCGTTATCTATTCAAGATTGCGTCAATCTTGCTTTTCATGGTTTCCGGGGTGAATGGCTTGACTATATAGTTATTCACTCCTGCCTTCATGGCTTCAATAATGTCATCCTTTACGCTTCGCGTGGTGACCATCAGGATCGGTATCTTGGCAAATTCCTGGCTTCCACGGATAGTCTGGACAAATTGCAGTCCATCCATCACGGGCATGTTCCAGTCGGTAACAACGAAATTGATGCCTGGAATACTGCGCAGTTTGTCCATGCCGCTGGACCCGTTATCTGCTTCTTCGATATCACGATAGCCAAGGCGTTTGAGCGTGTTGTTCACGATTCTACGCATTGTAGGTGAGTCATCAACTATCAAAAATTTGAGATCAGACATAAATCCTCCATCGAGGTTTTTCTTTAAATATTATCATAATAGTGCCTGGACGTAAGCGTTGACCGCGTCGGATTCTTCCGAGAGGCTCAACACATATTCCTGTCGGTTATAATCTTCCTGCTGGATACTTGTCTCGATCAACTCCCAACCCTTGAAGTTGAGGATGGAATCGAGATCGGCCATGGGATCGTTGCCAAACTGGTGGAAATTAGCGATGAGGTTTGCCAGACCAACGATCGTACACAGGAGTTGGTGTTCTTCGGTAAGGTGGGCATAGTGATGGTACCGTATCGTCTGGATCAAGTGAGCCGGAAGTTTCCATTTGTCGGCCAGCCATGCGCCAATATCCATATGGGACAACCCGAGAACTCTCTCCTCGGCTTCGTAATTGGGGATATTGTCGGTTTTGATCGCGTTATCGATATCCGGAAGGAATTCCGAAAAATACTGGGCGATAATAAGTTTACCGATATCGTGGATCAGGCCGGCTGTAAAGTCTTCGCCGTGGCTCTTGAGCTTAAAATCTTTTGCGAGCTTCTTGGCGAAGTGTGCAGTTGCCATTGAGTGAACCCAGAAAGTCTGGGAATCGAACTGGAATTCGTCGTCGTTCGTAGTGAACGTGCGGAAAAGTGATATACTGAGGAGCACGTTTTTAATTTCGTTGATACCGAGAATTACAAGCGCAAGCTTGATCGTGTCAATGCGGTTTCGCATGCCGTAGTAGGGGGAGTTAGCAATTTTAAGGATACGGCTTGTGAGTGCGGGATCCACAACGATGATCTTCGATATATCGCTCATTGAGACCTGTCGGGAATCAAGCATATTGAGCAGTCTTGATGCGATGACAGGTAATGTCGGTAACGACTGTATTTTTTCAAGCTCTTCTTTTATCCAATCAATATCGCCAGCCATTTGATATGCTATCCTTTCGTGTTTGACACATGACTATCCACCCATTAAATCACAATGAAAACATATTTATCACTGCTGCATTTGTCAAAAGAATTTTGTTAATATTCGTCATTCGTTATTCCGGCCTATGCTTTGTGCACAACGAAACCCAATGATCGAGCTGCGGGTATTGGGATTTCCTACGCTACGGGAATATGCTTTCAGGCTTTCGCTCCCGAAGGCCCAGCAACCTCCGCGGATCACTTTACGATTACCGAATCCTGCGCCCTGCGGGTTCTTCTTCACACTGTAAGAATAGTAATTGCGATCATACCAGTCCTCGCACCACTCGAAGACGTTTCCGCCGAAATCATAAAGCCCCATGGAGTCGGGGATGAGATTCCCCACAGGCGCGATTTTATCCCAACGATCCTGTCCGCTTGTACCCTGGATATTCGCCCAGTCACGCGCGTTCATATCTGTGTTTTTTGTACAAAATGCACTCTTCGGGCAGCTGGTGCGCGCTATGTATTCCCACTCGGCTTCAGTTGGCAGCCGCTTCCCGGCCCACTGGGCATATGCTTTGGCATCGTACCAGGTGACGTTGATCATGGGGTCGTGATCCGTTATCCAATCGGGTAGTACGGGCATATGATACCCCGTCACTTCACAAAAAGTGCGGAACTGTTTGACCATGACTTCGTAGCGATCGATGAAAAAGGAATCGATGTCAACGCGATGTTGTGGCTGTTCGTCGCGCTTGGCTTCTTCTTCGTCAGAACCCATCATGAAGCTCCCTCCCGGAATCATCACCATCGCGGGTGGTGTTATCGAGCGAGATTTAGGGTCGGTTTCCAGCTTGATGAGCATGTCGTCGATTTCGTTTGGCCGAATACGAACCCGTTTTTCTTCCTGTTGATATCCTGACTTCACCACACGAAGTTTGTAGCGTTGATTTTTCTCACGCGAAATTCGAATTGGGGATATCCCTTCGAACTGGTCGTCAATATATATTTCTGCCCCGGGAGGATCGGTGTTCAGGTAAAGGGTTCCTGTAACAGGTTGAAGCGATATCTGCAGGTTGAACTGCTCTCCCTCCCTGACCTCGAGTGGCTTGCGGATGGTTCCATATCCGTTTCTCTCGAAACGAACAAAATGGATGCCTGGCTCAACGTGTTTCCTGTATGGGTATTCCCAGGAGGAGCGACGAAGTTCTTTGGTATCGAGATATACGCGCGTGTCTGTTGGCTGCACGTTGATTTCAAGCCATGTATCGCGTTTGGAGTGCGGCTTGAGCTTGGTAGGTTTTCCAACAGGTTTTACTTCCATGGTTGCGGGTTCTTCGATTAGCGGTGATATTTCATCGCCCACTGCAAATTTTTCCCCGGAATAAAGCCTGGCTCGGGATAATTCTTCCGAGATTATCTCTGTGATGATGATCTCGCCGATGCGCTTACGATCGAATCCAATCACGCGGAAGGCGTTTGGATCAATGATGCGCTCACCGGTGCGATACACTTCCATTATTGTGTTTACGGTCAGGTTGTTTCGCGAACCGAGATCTATGAAGATATCATCGTCCTCCATCTTCACGATGAAACCACGTAGCTCGAATCTGGATGCGATCCGATCGACAGCGGATTCGACACCACGCTTGATGGAATGAATATCCGCAGTCGAGATGAAAGACTCGGGATAGAGTGTTTCACCGGTGAATACATCTGTGAGATTAAGATACACAATTAGCTGTGAATCCTGCCTGTGGATGGAGGAGAAGAGAATGTAGTCGGCATCGAGAAGCTGCCCCAGTCGATAAATGCTGGATTGCTCGGTGAAGTCTTCCATCGAGAGTTGTTGCTCCTGCATGATGGCATCGAGGTTGCGGCGTTCCACGACCCGGAATTTACCTGTTTCGACCAGCGCTCGGTGGAGTTCGTTTTGCACAATAGCAGAAATCTGGATTGTGCCGGGTTGGTGGTCTGGATCAAAGACGACAACATTAGGTACTGTTGCGCTCCAAAGCGCAGTAGCAATGCATATAAACAGCAACAGAACAAACCGATTTTTCATATATTCACCAAAAACCCCTTGACACATTTTTCGCGAAAGTAATCTTGCCTCTTATCTGTTGCGTACATCCTTAGCTCAGTTGGTAGAGCAGCTGACTCTTAATCAGCGGGTCCGGGGTTCGAGTCCCCGAGGATGTACCATTTTTTTTGCCCAAAATTCGCCACAGTAGCTGAACCGATGCTTGAATCTTCAAATCAATGAAACGATACTCAATCACCTACAAATAACATAATGCCGAAATCCTGTGCGTCCAGCAATATCGCTATTCAGGCTATAATTTCCAAATCGAAAATGAAGAATAAAAAACGAGCTATATATCGTCGAAGAAGAACAAACGATTATTGACCCATATCTCATCATTCTCGTCTCCAGAATCATTTCTGTTTCTGTATCTCTTAAGGAGATCGCTTCTTACAATGGCGAGTTCATAGCCAACTTTGATCAAGTCTTTCAGGAAAACTCTGTTATTCAGGACATCGTTAAGTGTTATCTTATATGGGTTGTCTTTGATGTAGTCGTTCTGGATTGATGCCGGATGTAGCAGCCTCTTGTCGAATTCCTTTTTGAGATCCTTCTCAATGGTGAAACAGTATTCCAATGCAGCATTTTGGGCCCATTCTGTGTGCTCAGCTTTTTCGTCGGCAATACAGATTCTGTAGTAATGATCCTTGCATTTAAGGTGGGCTTCTTCCTCGTCAACGCAGAGATGATCATTTCCTCCGCATGTTGTTCTGATAACAATGAAAGCGGTGTGGCGATCATAGTTGTATTTATCAATCAGTGATCGACATTCGCTTTCAGGAAGTGGTTTCTCCGAGGGGTCGTACAAGTCGGAAAGTTCGCCAGGTACTTTTACTTTGTTTAGGAAGTACAGTAGGTCGATAGCGTAGCGATACCAAGCGTCGCCTTTATTAAGATCGAAGCGCGAATGCTTGTCATCGATACTGGGCCAGTCAATTAATCCTCCACCTTTCTTGATCTTCAGGCCCAGGATTGTGCCGAAGCGTTTGATCTCCTGGCTCTTGAAAAAGGCTCTTTCCACTAGCTGTATCTGGCCTTTGAGTTTGTTTCTGTTGTGCAGCTTCTTGATGCCGAAAAAGTCGAGGTTTTCTGCCTCTTTGATTTTCCTGAGTATATCTAGTAGCTTATTCTCTTCTTCCAGGTATTTATCCTCATCCCATAGCCTGATATAGAATTTCTTCTGCGCTCGATTGGTCTGGCCGCAAGGAATACTTGTCGTGAATTCTATTAGTGGCAGGCAACCCCTGGAGCCTTGCTCACCGGTGACATCTTTCCACGTCATGATATCGCAAAGGGTTTCGCAATATGTTCCCGGTATGTCATTTCCATCTCCCCATATATTCATGTGAACGCGTTCTGGTAATCTTGGAGTACTTACATGGTGATGGTTTCGATTTAAACCGGCTTTCAAGCGTCCGAGCTGGTACGTTGGTACGTTTGTGTGCTTCTGGAATGTTGAGATGGCGCAATCGGTCAATACAGATCCATTACCTGGGCAAGATAATTCCTTCGGGCCACCCGTCAGTCTTGAAGAAAATGGCTCAAGAGCGTCCTTGTAGAATTTAAATGATTCATCGGATGTGTTGATGTACATCGCGTCGATAGCGTCAGCAGTTTCAGTGGATTGGTTCTTTGTGAGATAAGCCGTTCCGGTAAAGATAAATGTTTGCTGGAAGTGCCTTTCCTTGAAGGAATGACAGAAGCTGAAGCTTGGGCGGGGACTTCCCGGGTCGAATGCTTCTACTTTTCGCGAAAACATTTGAGTAAGCAACCTTGCGAGGGAGCCGGCGTTATCGCTAAGGCAAAACGTAACTTCCGCCTCGTGATGATTGATTCTCTCTTCGGTTTCGAGCATTTGCACTCGTCGCTCGATCTGGGGTTCTGCCTTTCCTTTGATCCAACACATCCGGCTGTCTTCCTGGGTGGTAAGGAGCGCGCGAACCATAGAGGCATTCTGGTTGGAGGCAACAGAGTCTCGAGTTAGGTTTGCTTCAATCGGCAAGGGTGTCGGAAAGCCACGAACCTTTTCAGCTGGGTTATTACTCAATAAGTATCTCATGAGCTGCTCATTAAGGAAGATTCTGTCGTAATAGCTTGCCGATGTAATAATGTATGGTAGTGGCGCGGTGATGGAGTTTTGATGAATCTCTAGCGTGTTGATTGCCCTATTTAAATGGGCAAGGCTGCCGAATGGTTCGTAATCGAGGAACACAATTAGGTCTGGATAACGACCGATCTTGTGCATAATCTTGAGTAATTCGGCGTAGTTCTCAAAGTTGTTCAGGTCTTTATAAAATACTGGAATATTCATCGCGTCCCGATAGAAGTTTGAGTTATGTCTCCTGAGAGGGTAAAATTCCCAGTTTTGGAACTTTGTATAGACTTTCTGAGGAATCACCGCGTTTAGCCCAAATGACCGGTAGCGTTTTCTTTTACTATCATACGGCGTATATTCATCGGCAAACAGGGTGTCGTCGGTGAATATTGTGCATGATCGATTGAGAAACTGCACTGCTTCCTGATAAGATATCCCGATTGTTTCCATCGACAGGATGATTGCCCTGATTATGGAGTAGGGAATCTTGCCTCTGCCGACAAACAGGATTTTGGGCATCTTTGAGTATTCGCCTTTCTCGTAATCACCGCTGTGTCGATCGATAACCCCCTTCTCATAAAGATGCTGCATGAACCACACAATGATTCTTTGGGAGACACTTGTTCCTTCGATACTGGCAGAATCGATCAGATAGGTGGAGTTCTGATAGGTAAGTGCAGTTACAACATCGTAGAGCGGTGTATGATAATACGAGAATATCTTACGTTTGGGGGATTTCAATGTGGCAAGAGACATGGCGATATCATTATCCTGCGATGTGCAGTCAATCAATTTGGCTGTGTTGAAATTCGCAGCGAGTTGGATCGTCGGATGCACAACATTTCCAGCAATTGCGAGAAACAAGATTTGCTCCGTGTCACGCCATGGAGTATAAAAACCTACGGAATAATCGGAGCGCTTCTCCATAAGCATACGGAATTGTGATTCATCTTTATCGATAACAAGCACTTTGGTGGAGACGAGGTAAACACCGAGGTTCTCATCAACGATGACTCGGAATGAACGTTCACTTTCATTGGTTGTGCGGATTGACTTTCCTGATGGACTCAGAATTTTTATAAGTATTTTGAATAGAATACGAGAGATGCTCCTTTTATGGGGATGACCGCGTTCGCTCATATGGATATCGGGGAAGACAGTTCGTAACAAATTGCCACCAAGGCATTGCATACCAATAATAATCAGGTGATCGTTCATCTGATTCAACATCGAATCAAGAACTGTTTTTGATGTGAATTCACGCAATACTTTATGATGATCCTGGAATACATAGATAAAAGTGAATGCAGCTGCCGTAAATGCACTGAAAAACGCAATCAGGCAATCAGGCCCGTTAATCCATTTTTGGAAAAACAATTCATTATTGAATTCTTGATTCCCCGGTATTGATAGAATGATGTATTGAGAGTTTGATATGAAAGTAATAATAGTGCTCAGTGCAAGCCATAAGAGAGAAATCGGGAAAATGATGTAGTAATATGACGCAGCTTTCAAGTAATAAGTCCAGAAAAGGTGAGGTATCTGGTTTTCAATATTTCGCTTTTGCACACCGTGGAACATCATTCTCTGCTTTTCGGGTTGATTGTATTCCAGGAAAATGCTAATCAACTTGCGGCTGATGTATAGGAGGACAAATAAAACTCCTACGAAAGCATTGATCTGCAGTAACGTTGACCAATGGTAATTGTTATCAACCGTTAGCCGCGAGAAGAATAGTATATTGTTGAATATAAAAGCTACATTAATCAATGTGAGCGAGGTTATAAATTCAATAGAGTTGCTTCTTATGTGAGTCTTCATAAAAATCAGACAAAAATATACGAGGAGGACTATGACGGTAGACAGAACGTAGTTGCTTTCTCTCCAAACGGTTATGGATAGGATCGGCGTATTCATGATGATTGATTTTGTCCATGCAGTCAGAAAAGCACCTTGAGCAAGCACAAGCAACAGAGTGAAAAAGCCTGTCCTGAGCTTCCGGAGCCAGGTTTGGTCTTTTCTATGTAGTCGATCGACTTTTCGAGTAAAAAGATAAGTCAGGGCAATTGTCGCAATTGTAATTAACTGAGAGAAAAGTGCTTTGATTCCTGCTATGATTGACGGATCTACATCGAAAACAGGAAACCTATGGCTTTCCAGAATAACTTTCACAATCGGGAAGAAAGTAAATCCGATTACAGCAAGAGAGCTTAAAAGGTTGAAACCACTATAAATCGAGGAGAGCATGCGCGCTTTTATTTCTTCCTCGATATGCTTTTTCCGAGCAATTCCCAGCATCGTTTTACTGAAAAACAGAAATGACATGATAAACATATCAATAGCGATATACCCCAATGCTCCCGGCATAAAAGATCGTCCAGTATCTTGATGTTTGATTACATATGTGACGAAGAACACCGCTAGTGCAATTGGCAACAGGCTCAAAACGGTCAGGATTTTTTTCCTGAAAGATTGTAGAATATATAAGCTAAGAAAGGGAAGAATAAGGATAACACCAAGCTGGGCAAAGTTGTGGTTTATCAATGCAAAGCTTTGGGATAGTCGAAAACTGAAGATGATGAGAATGATGAAATTAATTTCAGCGTATGCAGTTAGCATCCATGGTATCGAAAAACGGTGTGGAATACTTGAAGGTTTGCGCGAACGCCAAATCGCATATTTACGAATGCTCCATGCAAGAACGATGTTGATAAGGAGAATTGTAAAACCCAGTTGAAGTGATGGATCGATAATGCATTTAAGTGTACCAAATTTCTTGGAGTATTGCCCGTACATTACTTTCATGATAACAGGGGATGAAATTGCTAACAAGCAGATAATTAGGGTCGCGATCATGATGCCTTTGTAAAGGAGATCTGTTTTCATCAATTCTTTTTCAAGGACAAGTTTTCGCGACCTTGCGATCCATTCATATTCTTTGTACTTGTAAAACGTTTCCTGATGTTTCTTCTCTTGATTCACAGGAGGCTCCTTTGATGGGTAAATCGAAAGTAATAATTTCCTATGGTGAAAAGTAATGTCAAGTAAGTTATTTTCCTGGGAGAGTTCGAAAGGCGGGTGCGGTGAGATTTCTATCGGTGAAATTATCTATCTGAGGGCACAGGGATTGGTAATAAGAGCTAATGAGTTGAATAAAAAAAGGATATGGAGAGTATCCATATCCCTTTGATGAAAATTATCTTTAGAATGTATATCCGAGCTGGAAGTGTGGCTCCCAGTCGTCTTCATCGAAGTTATACGCGTAGTCGAAACCGATGAGGCCAAGTGGGCTTCTGAGGCGAAGACCAATACCGCCACCTTTCTTCAGACTCCAGAAATTGAATTCATCGATGCTGTCGTAGCTGTCGCCGGCATCAAAGAAGAAGAGTCCGATGATTTCGTCACCCGCGAGCGGGAACGCGTATTCGGCTGAGAAGATAATCTCTCTGTGACCACCGTCGGTAGGGCCAATGGAACGGTCGGAATAACCGCGTACACCGTCGGAACCAGTACCGCCAAGGTAAAAACGCTCCTCAGGCGGAACCTCGTCGGAACGGCCATACTCTGTCACGTAACCCATGCGAACCTTGGTTCGGAGCACGAATTCCCAGAAGGTCTTCAGGTAGTAACGGAACTCGAGGATGTTCTTATAGTAGTCGAAGTCACCCTGCATCGGGCCGCCAGCCAGTTCCTGATAAACGGTGAACTGGGTTCCCGAAGTGGGGAAGAACACATTGTCGCGGCTATCGCGAGCGAAAGTGAGGTAAACGTTACTGTTGTATTGCCAGCCCTTTTCCTCGAGTTCTTCGATTGTGTTCGAATAGGAATCGTCGTAATCGAGGACCTGATACTTCTTGGATGACAATGAATATCCGAGCGTGAGTTTCGCATAATCGAGGAATGCGACCGAATGCCCCACGCGGAGTCCTCCGCCGTTCGTCTGAACGTTGAAGTTAGACGATGTGTAGTCCTTCTCCGTGCGATAGAGACTCACGCCGCCGGAGTAGTAGGAGTCAAACAGATATGGATCGCTCAGATCGAGCTGGAAATCCTGCGTGTATTTACCGAATTCGTACTGGAAGCTGGCCCGCCACGCGTTACCAAAAAGGTTGTTGTGCGAGACGGCAAGCTGTCCGACGAACTTATCGGTGCTGTTGTAGCCGACACCACCATTTGCGGTACCGGAGTGTTTGTCGTTCAGATGAAGGATCAGATCGATATCACCATTTTCGTTGATCTGACGCCAGTCCGGATACATATCCGGCTCGAAGAAACCGAGGTTGTAGATGTTGCGCTGCGACTGAATCAGCTTTGATCGCTGGAAATAGTCGCCCGGCGCGATCGAAAGCTGCCTGCGAATGATCTTCTCTTTGGTTGTTCGGTTTCCCGTGATTTTTATCTGATGAATACGCGCACGTGTGTTTTCCTTGATTCTGACGTGGATATCGACGTAATTGCCACGTTTTTCAAGCGACTCGTCGAACTGCGCGTATATGTATCCTTCTTCGTAATAGAGCGAGCTGAGGTTCATGAGCTGCTCTTCATAATACTCGCGGTCGAACACCTCGTCTTCGGCGAAATCAAACTGATTGATCAGCACTTCGTCGGTAAAGCGTTCGTTACCTTCTACCGTGACGTTGCCGAACATGAATTGCTCGCCTTCGTAGAGGAATATGTCGATGTACATGTACTCTTCTTCGAGGATATTGGTTTCCCACGAGATGATACGTGCATCGATGTAACCGCGGATGCTGTAGAAGTCGATGATTTTATCCAGATCGGCTTCGAATTTCTCCTGGTCGAACTTACCCGAGTAGAAGAGGCTTTTCTGCTTTGTATCGGACATCTCGTAACGAAGTCTTCCGGAGGGTATTTCCTTATTGCCGTGGAAATGGATTTTCTTGATACGAATCTCTGCGCCTTCATCGATAAGGACGGTGATATTCACGCGGTTGTTATCCAGCTCTTCGGTCTCGAAATCGACGGTCGCGAAGTGGTAGCCCTTTTCCTGGTACTTCTCGATCATCTTCTGGCGCGTTTCCGCCATCAGATACGGTGACCAGTAGCTGCCTTTGCGAAGAGTGACGATCTCCTCGAAATCATCTTCGTCGAGTTCGTCGTAGCCCATATAATTCACTTCCTCTACGATAGGGAATTCTTCCACGCGTATCACTACGCCGACGCCGCTTGTCAATTCTTCAGCTTCAACCACGATGTTATTGAAAACACCCAACTGGTAGAGGTTCTTGATCGAATTGGCAACCTCGTCCGCAGTAAGGAAATCACCATACTTGAGCGTCACGACAGAGAAAATCAATTCCGAATCGATGTTCTGGTTGCCTTCGATCCGGATATCCATAATTACATTTTCACCAACGCCAAACAGCCCGACTGCACCGATGAGCAGCAGCAGGGTAATCAGCAGATAGCGCTTGAAACTCATTAAACCTCCGATATACGATACAATAAACCACGTCATAACGTACGAACATGGTTTCAACGTAAAGCTTTTTTTCGGATATTTGGGGGGCATAATCCGTTATTGCTTGATCAACTACGAGTGAAACGGTGATACGAACATTATGTAACAGAGAAAATGCTTCGACTGAAGCAAGTTGCTCATCCAGCGTTTCATTTCTGTCACCGGTTGATAATCCGTTCGCATTTGCTCATATATAAATTACGGACGGGGATGTCTGCATTCCCGATATAGGAGGGGGAACTGGGTTTTCTTTGCATTCAGAAAAAAGTGTATATGAAACGATAAAAACATATTGACAGGATGGAACGGCTGAGAAAGATAGGATCAAAATAAAAATAACGGAGGTATGGATGTCCAGTTTAATCATTCTGATGACGATTCGCAAGTATAATGCAGTCGTTATCTTCGATTCGCAGGGCGAAATGCGTCCGTTGGTGAATATGAAATAAATTTAAAATTATTATAAAGCCACGGACGTTCTGAAAAATGTCCGTGGCTTTTCTTTTGCCCAGCCACGGGTCCAAACGGATCGGTGGCTTTTTTTCGCTACGGACGCTTCAGACAGGACAGGACACAGACAGTAAACGATTTTACCGGAGATTGTACTATGCAGAAAAAGTTAATGATTTTATGGGGATATATGAAGGGCAACCGAACGCTCTATCTGCTTTCGGTCGTGGCGATTATTATTGCCGCATTCTTCCAGTTCCTGTCACCGCTGGTCATGCGGATCACCATCGACTCAGTGATCGGCGATATGCATGTCGCCAGCGGAACCCTCAGCGAGCGATTCCTGAACGCATTGGGTGGAAGAGATACATTACAGACAAACCTGTGGCGGCTAGCGAGCATCCTGGTGTTGATCACCGCCTCGCAGGGCATCTTCTTCTTTGTAAAAGGAAAATGGCTGGCGGAAGCAGCGGAATCGACAGCTAAAAACCTTCGCGACCGGCTCTATAATCACATCCAGCGGCTTCCCTTCTCCTACCACGTCAAGGTGGAGACGGGTGACCTGATTCAGCGCTGCTCCTCGGACGTCGAGACCGTCCGCCGCTTCCTGGCGATGCAGTTTGTGGAAGTGGGTCGCGCGCTATTCATGCTGGCGATGGTGCTGCCGATCATGATCTCGCTCGACTGGCGCATGACGCTGGCGTCGATGTCGGTGATCCCGATCATCTTCACCTTCGCGGTGATCTTTTTCATGAAGGTCGAGAAGAAATTCAAGCTGGCTGATGAAGCCGAAGGTGCCATGTCGGCGATGCTCCAGGAGAATCTCTCCGGCATCCGCGTGGTGAAGGCGTTTCACCGGCAGCAGTTCGAGATCGATAAATTCGCGTCCAGGAATCTGGACAACCGCGATAAATGGTACCGGTTCATCCGGCTGATGGGATTCTACTGGGGATCCTCGGACACGCTCTGCTTCCTGCAGGTGCTGGTCATCATGATCATCGGATCATACCGCGCCGTTCATGGCGAGATAACCATCGGTACGCTGGTCGCTTTCGTGAGCTACGTCCACTCGCTCCTGTGGCCTATCCGTCAGATGGGACGCATCCTCACCGACATGGGCAAGACGTTCGTCTCGGTGACGCGTATCCAGGAGGTATTGGACGAGCCGGAGGAACCGCTCGAGAATACCGGGATCAAGCCCGAGCCTATCCGTGGTCGAATCGAATTCGAGAACGTCTGCTTTGATTATGACGGCAAAAACCCGGTCCTTCAGGATGTCAGCTTCACAGTAGAAGCTGGCAAAACCGTGGCAATCCTGGGACCGACAGGGTCTGGAAAGACCAGCATGGTAAGCCTCATCCCGCGGCTTTACGATGCGACGTCAGGAAAGATCAAGCTGGACGGGCATGACATCACCGAGATCGACCGCGAATACCTCAGGCAGAATATCGCGATCGTACTGCAAGAGCCCTTCCTCTTCTCGCGCACGCTGGAAGAGAACATCCGTCTGGGAACGCCCGAAGCGACCTTCGAGCATGTAGCCCAGGCGACCGAAGTCGCATCGATCCATGACGTGATCGAGCGTTTTGACAAGGGCTATGAAACCGTTGTCGGAGAGAAAGGTGTGACCCTCTCCGGTGGACAGAAACAGAGAGTGGCTATCGCGCGGTCAATCATCATGAACGCGCCGGTGTTGATCTTCGACGATTCGCTTAGCGCAGTCGATACGGAGACCGATTCACGCATTCGCGCTGCTCTGAAGAAGAAAGAGAACAAGGTTACGACCTTCATCATCGCTCACCGCATCACCACGCTGGTGGAGGCGGATATGATTCTGGTGCTGGACGAAGGAAAGATCGTCCAGAAAGGAACGCACCGGGATCTTGTGGGACAGGAAGGTCTGTATCAGCGGATATGGAATATCCAGAACGCACTGGAGAAGGATGTTCATCATGAATTGGATGATGAAACTGATATACTATCTGAACGTACCGACATGGAAGATAAAGAAGAGCCGAAACCGGCGTAAGGACGTCTTGTACTATCCTTACACACTCGACGGCCTGAACAGGAATAAGACGCATAACAAATGGTAGTTACAGAGATGGAGAAATTAAAATGGCACATACAGCATTCGAAGAACAAGATTACACGAAGCGATTCGACCTCAAGCTGTGGGTACGTGTATTCCGTTATGCGATGAAATACAAGGTGCTGGTGGGGATACTCCTCGCCTGCATGTTGCTGACAGCACTCATGGACACGGTGTTTCCGCTGTTCACGCGATACGTGATCGATCACTACATTGTCCCGAAGAACCTCGATGGCATTTGGGGTTTCGCTGCGCTATACTTCGGTATCGTTACCCTCTTCGGGTTTGTGATCTGCTTGTTTATCCTGATCGCGGGAAAGCTGGAAACGAACATGATCTACGATATCCGCAGGGACGGATTCAATAAACTGCAACAGCTCTCTTTCACATACTTCGACCGCACGCCGGTCGGCTGGCTCATGGCTCGCCTGACTTCCGACTGCGAACGCCTCGGCGAGACCATCGCCTGGGGTATTGTCGATATGGTGTGGGGAACAGCCCTCATGATCGGTATATCGATCGTGATGCTGATCCTCAACTGGAAGCTGGCGCTCATCGCGCTTTCGGTGGTGCCGGTTCTGGTGATCGTCAGCCTGAAATTCCAGAAGGTGATCCTGGGTTCCTATCGTAAGGTGCGCAAGATCAATTCGAAGATAACAGGTGCTTTCAATGAAGGCATCAACGGCGCCAAGACGACCAAGACGCTGGTGCGCGAGAAGGCGAATCTGAAGGAATTCCAGACGCTGAGCGGCTCCATGTACGGAGCGTCGGTTCGGGCTGCGGTTCTTTCGGCGATCTACTTCCCGGTCGTGCTGTTTATCAGCGCATTGGGTTCGGGGCTCGTTGTGTGGTTCGGTGGTTCGGGGGTCATCGCTGGAGTGATGACTTACGGTACGCTGGTGGCGTTTACCTCTTATATCGTTCAGTTCTTCGAGCCGGTTTGGCAAATCGCTCGAATCTTCGCGGAGATGCAGAACGCGCAAGCCTCAGCAGAACGCGTCTTCTCACTCCTGGACACAGAAGTTGAGATCAAAGACGACGAAGAGCGTATCAAGAGCTGGGGTAACAAGCCATTCCGCATCGAAAAGGAGATTAGCTTCGATAAAGTGAACTTTTCCTACAAGGAAGGCGAGACCGTGTTCAATGATTTCGATCTCACCATCCGCGCCGGCGAAAAGATCGCGTTGGTGGGGGAGACCGGTTCCGGCAAAACAACGCTCGTAAATCTGCTTTGCAGGTTTTATCAGCCGCAATCGGGAAACATCCGGTTCGATGACGTCGATAGCCACGATATCCCCCTGGAGAAATTGCAGTCGAACATCGGCGTGGTGCTTCAGACACCGCACCTCTTCAATGGCACAATCCGTGACAACATCCGCTATGGGAAGTTGGACGCGACCGACGAAGAGATCATGCAAGCACTGAAAATGGTCAATGCCGACAGGCTCATCGCTCGCATGGAGAAGGGACTCGATACGAGCGTGGGCGAAGGCGGTAACATGCTCTCCACCGGCGAGAAGCAGATGCTTTCTTTTGCGCGCGCGATTATATCCGATCCGCAGATCTTTATCCTCGACGAGGCGACTTCCTCGATCGATACCGAAACTGAGCACCTTATCCAGGACGCTATCGATAAGCTGTTGGTAGGGAGGACGAGCTTCCTCATCGCGCACAGGCTTTCGACGATTCGTTCAGCCGACAGGATATTGGTAATTAACAATGGCGAGATCATCGAAGAGGGAACACATCACGACCTGATTCGCTTGCAGGGCTATTACTACAAGCTCTACACGAACCAGTTCTTGGAGGAGAACGAAAAAGCGTTGCTAACAGGATAAGGGATAATTTACGAAGTACAGTGAACAATGAATAGAGAATAGAGAGGGATCGAATTCTAAGACAAGCGAGCCTCTCAGATGATAAAAAATGCCGCTCAGGGTTTCCAGAGCGGCATTTTCATAAACGTCAAAGGAAGACGTTTTCGAAACAAAGCGTTGACGAATTATGCAGGTATCTGTGCTACCTGTGCGATAATCGCGTCTGTGCGATGCTCGATAATCTGATTGTGCGTCAGACCGGCCAGTTTTTCGATCGAATCGATGCTCAGTGACACGGTTTGACGTGATTCATTGCGAATGCTCATTTCTTCCTCCCTGAATCAATTTTGCATCCATGCGAAAAAATATACATTTTTTTATCGGCAATTTGGCGCGACGGTTTAATATATCTATGATAAAAAAAAGATAGAGTGTCTTAACTAGAATCATGCAAGTGAGTTTTGGTTTTAGATTAAATGGAGGTACGCAGTATGCGAATACTACTGGTTGAAGACGAACAAAAGGTTGCAGCGTTCATCAAGAAGGGTCTTGAGGAAGAGTCCTTCGTGGTGGAAGTTACAGCAAATGGCAATGAGGCCATTGATAAAATTTCGAAAAGCACATACGATTTAGTCGTAATGGATATCATGATTCCAGGAAAGGATGGCGTGGAAGTTTGCCGGACCATGCGCAAACAGGGAATCCTGACACCCGTTATTATGCTCACGGGTAAAGACACGATCGAAGACAAGATCAAAGGTCTTGATGCTGGAGCTGACGACTATCTCTGCAAACCTTTCTCGTTCAGCGAATTGATCGCACGTATACGCGCACTGCTTCGCCGTGACAATGAATACAAGGGAATCGTGCTCAGAGTAGCCGATCTTGAATTCGATCTCCTCAGCCGCAGGGTGAATCGCGCGGGTAAAGTCGTTCAGTTGACAGGCAAAGAATACGCGTTGCTCGAATTCCTCATGCGCAACAAGGGCCGCGTGGTCTCCGAACTGGAAATCGTGGAGAATGTCTGGGACATGAGCTACGACCCAGTAACCAACGTCGTTAATGTCTATATCCACCACCTGCGTAACAAGATGGATCGCGGTTTCAGCAAGAAGCTCATCTACACGGTGCGTGGAAAAGGCTATATCATGAAGGACGAATAAAGGGAAAATCAAACAACAACTGTATAGATACCGGTATTGAGGCTTTGGCTTTCAATACCGGTTTTTTATGTAACGAAAATGAATTTCTGAGTTATATTCGCATATCAGTGAACAGGGGGATGTTCAATGAGAATAATGCAGCTATCAGCTCAAAACAAACTTCGAAGTGGTGGCACAATTCAAATGGTACGTCTGGCAAACGAACTTCACCGTCTGGGTCATGAAGTTAGCGTGGTTTGCGGTATCGGGCCTGACTGCTCGAGAGAGAATCGCGAGAGGTTTCTCGATCAGGGTATCGATTTTATGATCGACGACCTGAGGAAGCCGATCCTTGCCATCAGAACCATGCGAACCGTGGCTCATTTGCGGAAATTCATTAGCGAACATAAAATCGAAATCATCCATGCCCATAAAGGTAGGGCCACTGACTATGCGATTCTTGCCACAATGGGAACCCGCATTCCCGTTATCGCCAACCGCGGTGTGACCAATGCTCTCGATTTCTTCAATTCGCGAAAATATCATTATCCCAGGGTGAGGCGTATCATTGCCGTTTCGAAGGCGGTGAAGGATGTGATGGTCAAGACTGGCGGGATCAATCCAGATAAAATCACAGTGGTTTATGGCTCGATTGATCCAAACGTTTTCTATCCGGATCTGAAGAGTAATGTTCGGGAACAATTTGGGATTTCTACCGAGACATTTGTTTGGGGCTTTGTTGGTAATACCGGTCCTCGAAAAGGCTTTGAATACATGATGGAAGGTTTTCTGGAGTATCGCAAAGATTACACGGATGATAAATTGATGCTGGTAGGGGTCGATGAAAACAATCCCGAGCTAAAACCGTATAAAGACCGGATGGGATCAAGCGTTGTTATTGCCGGATTCAGGCAGAATACTCAGGATTATTATGCGGCATTCAATTCATTCGTTTTCACTGGCGTTGCGGAAGAGGGCCTGACGGGTACCGTGCGTGAAGCAGCCGCGATGAGGCTGCCGATAATATCTACCGATGTTGCCGGCAACCGCGAGATGATATTCGATGGCGAAACGGGTTTGTTAATTCCTATGCGCGACCCCAAGGCGATTGTCGCCAGTATGAAGAGGATACGCGAAAATCCATCGGAGTCGGCTCGTATGGCGCAAAATGCCTGGCAATTCGTTCAGAACAACATGACATCTGCTATTCGCACGAATAAACTTCTTGAAATATACGAAGATGCGATTCGTTCCATGAAGTGATGTTTCCTGGCAGATCGCCGAATCATTACCTGCTTTTCTAAAGCGAATTCACGAAGAACTTTTTGACCAACTCGGCATCTTTGTACTTTCCAAAGAGCGCCATCAGTTTGATACGCGCCTTGTGGCCTCTGAAGTCACCACCCAGAACTGCGCCCATTCGTTCCAGATGCATACCACCACCGTCGTACCCATATTCAGGAAGCACGCGCCCGGAATAAGAGCGAGACACAATTACGATCAGGATGTTTTTCGAGATAGCGCTTTCGATTGACGGAAGCATCTCAAGTGGAAGGTTTCCTCGTCCAAATGCCTCGATGACGATCGCTTTTGCGCCGCAGTCAATAGAGCGTTCGACAAAGCGCCCGTCCATGCCAGCACAGGCGCGGATCATGTCGATATTGGTCTCGATTTCATCGGTCCATACGGAATCTCGCCGGATCATCTGCCGGTGGTAAACGATCTTGTCTGGATCTACGATGCCGAGGATGCCGTAGTCCTTGGAAATAAAAGATTCGACCTTGCCGGTGTTGGCTTTGACGATATCGCGTGCGGCGTGAATCTCGTCGTTCATCACTACCAGCACGCCTTTATCGATCGATTCTTCACTTCCTGCAACCCGAACTGCGCCGACGATATTGCGTGGGCCGTCCAAGCCGAGGTCAGTGCCACTGCGCATAGCTGCGGTGAAAACGACCGGCTTCCGGGATGTCAGCACCAGATCGAGCATGTAAGAGGTTTCCTCCAGCGTGTCGGTACCGTGCGTAATCACAATTCCGTCGTAATCGACGATTTTTACATCGACCAGTCGTGCCAGTTCGAACATCTTTGCTGGTGTCATGTAGGGACTGGGGATGTTGGCAAATTCAAAAACTTCGATCTCGGCAGCGTGAAGCAGCTGAGGGAACGATTTTAGAAAACTGATGGGATCGGCACCGGGCACTACGCCCTTGTCCTCTTCGAACTTCATGGCGATGGTTCCGCCTGTCGTTATAATCAGAATTCGCTTTTTCATGTTGACCTCGTTTCACCAAGATTCAACCTTTGCTTTTGGTGTCAAGAATCGAATCATACAGCAGGAGTTTTCATGAAAGAAATCACGATCGTTGGAGCTGGTCTGGCCGGTTGTGAAGCGGCGTTTCAGCTTGCAGACCGTGGCTGGAATGTGCGGCTTTACGAGATGCGCCCCCACCGGATGACCCCGGCGCACGAGACCGATCTACCCGCCGAACTGGTTTGCAGCAATTCGCTGAAATCCAACCTCATCACCACCGCGTCCGGACTTCTCAAAGCTGAATTGCGGAAGCTCGATTGCCGCCTCCTCGAGATGGCCGAGCAGCATAGCGTTCCGGCAGGAAACGCGCTGGCGATCAATCGCATCCAGTTTGCCCAGGCTGTTCTCGACCGCATCCAGGCGCATCCCAATATCGAGCTGATACGGGAAGAGATCGAAACCATTCCGCAAGCTCCGGCGATTATCGCATCCGGGCCGCTAACCTCCGAAGCGCTGGTGACTTCGCTCCTGACACTGATTGGCGAGGAGCAGCTCTATTTCTTCGATGCAATCGCGCCTATCGTTGCAGCTGATTCGATCGATATGGATATCTGCTACAGCAAGTCTCGCTACGACAAGGGCGATGACGACTACATCAACTGCCCGTTCGACAAGGAGCAATACAGACTATTTGTCGAAGCGCTGCTAGAAGGTGAAAAGCACGAAGCGCACGAATTCGAGACGAAGTGGTTTCAGGAGATTGGCTACAGATTCTACGAGAATTGCGTGCCGATCGAAGAGCTTGCCTCGCGTGACGAGAACACCCTTAGATTTGGGGTCATGCGGCCTGTGGGACTTGAGAATCCGCGCACTGGCAGAAGGCCCTGGGGCGCGATTCAGCTTCGTGCCGAGAACGAAGAGCGAACCGCGTACAACCTCGTCGGGTGCCAAACGATGTTGCGTTATCCCGAGCAGAAAAGGATTTTTCGCTTGATCCCGGGACTACAGAACGCGGAATTCTTGCGCTATGGCTCTATTCATCGCAATACTTACCTGAAATCGCCTGAAATCCTGAACGAAGACCTCTCCCTGAAGAAAGCGCCGGGCGTTTACCTGGCAGGACAGCTTGCCGGGGTGGAAGGGTATATCGAATCGATCATGGGGGGATTGCTGGCAGCCCTGAGTGTTGCGGGTGAATACAGGTTGTTTCCCGATGTTACGATACTGGGGCAGTTGCAACGGCATATTGTCACACCTGTGAAAGATTTCCAGCCAATGAATGCTAATTTCGGGTTACTGCCGCCTCTGGAAGAGAATGTTCGCGATAAGAAGTTGAAGAAGCAGATGATGTCGGATCGTTCGCTGGAGAGTATGCGGTAGAAACCAAGGAGGGATGCGGACGAAGATGTCCGCAATCCCCAAACACGTAACTATTTTACTTTCTTACCACCAGGCATTCAGCGAGCATATCATGCAGAGCCTGTTTCTTTTTGGTGAAACCAGCCATCATGTAGCCGATAAGGATGATCGCGCCGGAGATGAGCTTTGAGATATTGCGAAGAAGCGCTTTGCCGAAGCCGATTGGCTCGCCCTTTTCATCCGTGACATAGATTCCGCATATGATCTTGCCGATGGTCGCCTGTTTGCTTGAGCTTTCCATCAGTGCAAAGTAGAGCATACTAATCACCCAGGTAAGGAATGACGACCCCCAAACAAGCTTGAGGTAGTGAAAATCCATGACGGGTGGGGTGTCGAAGTTGAACATCGGTACGCCCATGAAATATTGTGTCGGTGTGAGAACCAGCGAGAGCAGGATTCCATCGATCAGATACGCCCAGAAACGAAGCCAGAATCCAGCGTATCGTACTGGTTGCGGCTCATCATCCACGATGGCTAACCCCATGAATCCGGGTCGAACGTCCGATTCGCTTTTTTCACCGCAGTGAGGGCAAAATACACTGTCGTCAGGAATTGCTTTTCCGCATTTTCGGCAAAACATGTTGTACTCCTTCTTTATGGTTAATGAAATCCAATTTTATCAATATAGGGCAGAGCAATCTCGAAGCAGGCTCTCTTCTATGGAGCGCGGACGTCCCCGTCCGCATTTCTCTTGTCTCCTGACTCCTGACTCCTGACTCCCGTCTCCTTCTCCTAATCCACCGTAATCGATTTCGACACGTTCTTCGGTACGTCCGGATGTACTCCGTGATCCACAAATTCGACCCTGTCGAGGTAGGCCATCTTGCGGACGCTCATCCTCAGTGCAAGTAATTGCAGCACGATCGACGCGGAGAAGGCGGTCAGCAGGCTGTCTCCGGTACGAGGCAGGATGATGTATCCGAAGCCGTAATATTTCTTCTGATCCGGGCTGGAAGAGGCGTTTTCCATGAGGCGATCGTTCTCTTCCGCGATTACGAAGGTGTCAGCGCCACGGATTTTATGGGTGTTGATCTGCGAGATAGTCAGGTTGACATCGCGTTCGTCCGGACCGGTTACGTAGATCAGTGGATAGTTGCGGTAGAGCGGCGTGAAGATGTCGTAGTCGGCGGCGATCTTCTTGAAGAGCGCGAGGCCCTCGCCTGTGAGGCTGAAAGGCATGGTGCGCGTGAACATATAAGTGCTGAATGCCTTGATCATCTCGCGAATTTCTTCATTCTTCAGACCCATTCTAACGCCTTCGCGCTCCATCTCGTTGATCTTCTTCTGGAAGTATTTCACCATCGCTTTGATATTCTTCATACCGAAGACTGTGTTGATGCCGAGTATGGTGTTTGGCCCATGCTTGAACTCGCTTGCTTCACCGCCTTCGCAGTGGTTGAGCACCGTTTCGCGGATCTTGAGCGCTCCTTCTTTTGCGACGCCGCTGAGCTTGGTCGCAAGGATGTGCATGGAGGGCTCCATGTAGATCTTCGAAGCCACGAATTCGATCGATTCTTCGCTGGAATATATGGTTTCCTTGATCAATTCCGGAATTACGAGCAGGGTCTTGTAACGACGAGAGATTTCGTAATCCATTTGCGCGAGCTGCTCGGGGCTCATCGTGTTCTTACACTCTTCGAAGCGCATTTCCCCGACTTTGATCGCCAGGTAGTAGAACAGCGTCATCTGGTTGATAAAGCTCTTGGTAGCAGGTACTGCTATCTCAGGTCCGCAGAAAATCGGGATGGAAATATCGCTCTTTTCCTGACCGAGCGTAGAATTCATGTTGTTGACCAGCACGATCTTCTTGATGCCGATATCGAGCGAATCGATGTCGTTGAAGATATCGATGAGGTCTTTGGTCTCGCCGCTCTGCGATACGCCGATGATGGCGTCGTTTTCCTTCATACACTTGGAATACTGACCGCGGTAGTCACCCGGAAGGATCGGGATGATCTCGACACCGGCGATTTCGTTGAAGAAGACTGCTGCAAGCTTGGTTGCGTGGAAGGATGTTCCGCAGGCTACGGTGTAGATGTTGCGGCTGTTGCGCAGGGTATTGCGAATCAGCTCGATGAATCCTGAGACGATGGTATCGAATTCCTGGATATCCTGCTTTTCAGAGACGGAATCCAGTGCTTTGGCGATGAGCATTCGCTTCTTGTCGAATGGCTCACCGGCGATATCGATGAAGGCGTTCTTGTCGTTGGAGAAGAAGTATTTTTTGTCGAAGTCTTCCTTGAACACCTCGTCGTAAAGCCTGCGGTAGTGCTGCTTGATATTCTCGATAAAGAGTTCGGAGCGATCGGATTCGATGTACTCGTCAAACACCTTCACCTGCTTCTCGTAAGATCCCTGCTTCATGATCTTCTCGCAGAGCTTTTCAATCTCTTTGAGCTGCTGTACTTCGTTGAGGAAATTGCGCATGTGGCGCCCGGTATTGGAGCCGCCCAGGAACATCTTGACCAGCTTCCCGGTCGATTCGATTTCGGCGAAGATTTCCTGTTCCATGAAGTACTTGAATTGTGGCTGAAGCTCGGTGTCTTCCGCGCGGAGTTTGGATCGAACCGCTTTACGAACGATACGGTCACCGCGCTTGTAAACTTCATCCGGCTGATTCAGCTTGCGGATGCGGATGTCGTTATAGGCGTAAACCTGAAATTCGCTGGCAGTGTATTCGACGAACTCGCCTTGCTGGAGCTTAACCAGGTCTTTGGTGAAACGGAGAACGGCGGTGAGGTCGGATGATGCTAACGCAAAGGGGGTATCTTCGATGGTGCCGACGCCGAAATAGAGGCTGCTGCCGGCTTTGATTGCCCATTGGGTTTCCGTTACGGGATCGGATATAACCGCTGCGAACGAGCCGATTGTCTGGCTGGTTGCTTCCAGGATCGCACGGCGCATAGCGGCTTTACGGGCATCGTTTCTTTTCTGATCGGCAGCCGAGAGCTTATCGAGCTCGATATCGAAATAGTGCTCGACGGTGTGAACCAGCATTTCACCATCATTATCAGACAACACTGCGTGGCCTTCACGCTGCAAAAACTGCTTGAGCTCGCGCGTGTTTGTGATATTGCCGTTGTGCGCGCCGAAGATGTGGCGTTTGCAGCTTACGTTGTGTGGCTGTGCATTAACGCGATCCACCGCGCCAAACGTTGCCCAGCGAACCTGACCGCAGAAGATTTTACCTTCCTGCTTTTCAATGCCAAGTGTTTCCACGAGCACGCTCGGTGCGCCGACGTCCTTGAGCAGTACGACGTTCTTCTTATCGTCCTGGAAGGCTGCGCCTGTCGAATCGTAGCCGCGATATTCAAGGGATTTGAGCAGTTTGGATGCCCATTTTCCCATTTTGATATGCGATTTTGCGAGGGTCAACCCCAGCACGCCGCAGCCCAATCCGAATACCGGAATGCGGAGCGTGAATTCGATGTTTTCGATCTTGTCGATCAATCGGCGTAAAGTCATGAATTCTCCTTATTACATTTCATTTCATAGATTTTTTCAGCAAGGATGAGATCGGAAGGGCAGGTGATCTTGATGTTCGTTTCATCGCATGGAACGATCGCCACCGGTTTTCCAAAATGCTCGAAGATCGCTGCGTCATCGGTGAATTCCTCGTGCGATTCATGCAGCTTCTGGTGACAATCGAGGATCGTTTGGAACGCGAAGACCTGCGGTGTATGCGCTGCGAAAAGATTCTGGCGCGGGACGGTGCTTTTGATCATGCCGTCATGTGCTTCTTTAAGAGTGTAGCGCACAGGCGTTACCGGAATGGCAGCGCCGTGCTGTTCGGCAGCTTGGAGCAGATTCGGAATTAGCATGTACTCAATGAACGGCCTGACGCCATCATGGATGAGCACATATTCCGTATCTTCCGGGCAGGCCCGAAGTCCGTTGAATACCGATTCCTGCCGGCTGTTACCTCCGACAACGAGGGTAATTTCCTTCTTCATACATGCCGCGCAGGAGTTCTTGATCAGGCTTTTGCCGACTTCGATCTCATCCTCCGGAAGTACGATTACCAGGCTTTTTACGGACGAATCGGCGATGAATGGGCTGATCGCCAGAATCAGGATGGGGACACCACCGATTTGCAAGAACTGTTTCTTCTGGCTGCCGGGGAGCCGTTTTCCCGATCCACCGGCAACGATGATAGCAGTGTTCTTATTCATTACGCATCCTTACATTTCTTTCCAACTTAACAGCCCTGAATGCGTAAAAAAATGTCAAGAAAAAGAGACATGAAACTGTGAGCGCTTATCAACATCCTGCTCTTGACAGAATATCGGAATGAGGAATCATGGCCGAAATGGAGGAACTATGTCAGTACAGGTAACCGCTATGAACGGGGAAGAGCTTCTTAAGGAACGCCGCAGTATTCGCAATTATACCGGTGAAATCCCCTCCGATGAACTTCTCGGGAGGGTCTTTGAAGCCTGTCGCTTTTCGCCGACAGCGCGTAATACCCAAGCCTATTATTATATCGTGATCCGGGATCGCGAAACCATCGAAAAGCTTGCGGAGACCAGACCCGGTGCATCAGCTCCCATCGGCAAAGCACCACTCGCTGTTGCCGTATGCGTAGAATCTGAAAAAACCAGCCGCGCTGTGGAAGATGGTTGTATCGCAGCGACCTATTTGCTTCTGGCAGCCTGGCAAAATGGACTTGGTACCTGCTGGATCGCGGATATGAACAGGGATTCTGTCAAAGAACTACTCGGTATCCCCCAGAACCACTATGTTGCCACCGTGACGCCGATAGGTTTCCCGAACGAGACCAAACAATTGCCTGAACGACGCCAGACCGAAGAATTCGTCCGACCTCTCATCTGATTATGCCCGAATACTTCTACACCGTTGATTCCGATCGCAAGAACGAGATTAAAATCCAGCGTTCGCGCTTCATTTGCGCCATGCGGCATGTCACGACCATGGAGGACGCCAAGCTGTTCATCTCCGAAATCGCCGCGCAGCATAAGCAGGCGAACCATAATTGCTGGGCATATGTTGTTGGCGATGCTGGACAGACCTTTCACGCATCCGACGCTGGAGAACCCTCGGGAACAGCGGGAAAGCCCATGCTTAACGCCTTGAAACGTCACGATCTGACCAACGTAGCGGTTGTGGTGACGCGCTATTTCGGAGGGATCAAGCTGGGGATCAGAGGATTGATCGAGGCCTATGGGCAGGCTGTGGAAGATTGCGTGCAGGTTGAGCCACTGAAGAAGATTGTGCATGTAAAGAGCTTTCTGGTAACCGTCGATTACGGTTTCTCCGAATCGCTGAAATACAAAGTGACCAGCCTGAGCGGAGAAATAACCGACGCCGAATACACGGACAAAGTGACGCTGACTGTTGATGTCGAGGAAAAGGATGCCGGGCCGCTGGTCGCGCTGCTTGACGAGCTTCAGCAATCGGGTGCGATCGAGTATGAGGAATAAGCCAATCATTCTAATTCGTGGCATCTGGATCACCTTCATGAGAAAAATCATTGACACGATGGGCGACCTCCAACATTCTTCATAAAATGTATCATAACACGGACAGCATGGTTACGAGGAAAGAATTAACGCATTGCAATGTGCAACGGAACACGTTTTGCATTATACTATCTATGTACGGGAATGAGACGGAGTTACCCGGTTTCGGGGAAAGCATAAGGGAGATTGGGAGGAAATCTTGGATTACCGGGTAGGATTCCTGCAGTTCAAACCGGAGCATCTTAAGCCGGAAGCGAATTTGTCGTATATAGAGAAGCGCCTTTCAGAAGCGCCGGATGCAGACGTGATCGTACTGCCTGAACTCGCGGTTACAGGCTATATGTTCAAGAACCGCGACGAGCTGTCGAATCTTGCCGAACCCGCCAACAACGGACCCTCCTCCACACTTCTCAAAAAGCTTTCGAAACAGCGTAACACCAGCTATGTCATGGGATTTGCCGAGCGTGATGATGATCGCATCTATAATTCGTCCATGCTGGTCAATCCGGACGGCTCCGTACAACTTTATCGGAAAGTTCACCTGTTCGATGCTGAGAAACTGGTGTTCGATTCCGGAGACCTGGGATTTCCGGTTTATGAAGCGAAAGGCGGCGTGAAGGTCGGCTTGATGATATGCTTCGACTGGATTTTCCCAGAGGCAACGCGTTCGCTCGCACTGGCCGGCGCGCAGGTCATCTGTCATTCAGTCAACCTGGTGCTGCCGTGGTGCCAGCGAGCCATGCTGACAAGGACATTGGAAAACGGGGTGTTTGCAGTCACCGCTAACCGGTACGGCGAGGAGACATGCAACGGAAATTTGTTAAATTTCACCGGACAAAGCCAGATCGTCACCAACCGCGGCGAATTGGTTTACCGCGCATCGGAGCAATCCGACGAACTTGTGGTCCGCGCGATTGATCCGGACAAGGCTTTCGACAAGATGTTAACAGGAAGAAATCATCTTCTGGAAGACCGGCATCCAGAGTTTTATCGAACGTAATAATGAAATGAACGCATACGCAAATATTTAAATAAAGCAGACGAACAGAAAGAATACTAAGGAGATCAAACACATGCGAAACCTGCTACTTACAATCGTATTGGTGTTGACCCTCGTATCGCTGGCAGCCGAATCGGTTGACTACAGCACGACCGTCAATACTCCACCTATCACCAGAAGCGGCAACCCCGCGACTGATGCCAACTTCGTAATTCCCGAAGTCGGAGCCCCGATGCTTCCGTTCGAGAGCTACAACCTGATGCTCCCCTACGGAACATCCATCAGCGACATCGTTGTCGAGCTTTCCGATTACACGGAACTCGAAGGCGACTGGGATATTCCATTCAATTTCACGCCCGTACACACCGGCATGAACATCACTGAAACATCACGCAACGAAGCGATCTACAGCTCGGATGAAGCGTATCCTGCATACGACTTCCAGCTTGCATCCGTTCAGCGCCTCGCCGGTATGGACATGGCAATCGTCAACGTCTATCCCTACAAATATATGCCCGTTTCAGGACGTCTTGGTTACTATCGTTCAGTCGATATCCACATCGAAACCGAAGCGGATGCGTCTGTTCGCGAAGAACAGAGCCGCATGATCTGTAAATCCGAAAGCATCATGGAGCGGGTAAATATCCTTGCCCGTAACCCGCAGCAGGTCCAGAGCTACCCGAATCAGAACACCCCGCAGCTCAACCGCGACCTCGTTGATATTAACGATCCGTATCAGTACATCATCGTTTGTGGCGCTGACTACGTTGACCTTTTCCAGGAATACGCAGACTGGAAGGGCGAGCATGGCGTAACCGCCGGCGTGTTCAGCATCACCGATATCTACTCCGAATACACTGGAACAACCTCCGGCAAGCTTCGTGCGTTCATCACAGACGCGTACGAAACCTATGCTTCCACCAATACCCCGCTCGAATACGTACTACTGGCCGGTGATGATGAAATCATCCCGATCCGTGGCGTATGGGGCCATGTCAACGAAACCGATAACAGTATCCCCTGCGATCTGTACTACGGAGCACTTGACGGTAGCTGGAACGCCGATGGCGACCAGATCTTCGGCGAGACCAACGACAACGTCGACCTCTTCGCGGAAGTTCACGTGGGCCGTTATCCCGGCGACACCATGCAAGATTTCGAAAACATGATCTACAAGACCATCCAGTATGTTGACTTCCCGGCAGCTTCGATCGACAAGTGTACGCTCGTCGGCGAGCAGCTTGACGATGTTCCTACCTGGGGTGGCGACTACAAAGATGAGATCGGCGACAACACACAGATGCTCCCGAGCTACTACAATGTCACGACTCTCTACGAAAGAGACGGAACCTTCAACACAGACGACCTGACTGCTCATATCAATGATGATCAGGCTGGTCTTATGAATCACATGGGACACTGCGACTACAACTACGCAATGGGTATGACCCCCGGTATGATTCAGAACCTCAGTAACACTGAATACCCGTTCGTTTACTCCCAGGGCTGCTATGCGCTGGCTTTCGATCAGGCTACAAGCGGTGACGTGGAATGTATCGGCGAGCACATGCTGTTCGACGACCACGGCTGGTTCGCATTCGTCGGTAACACCCGCTACGGCTGGTATGCAAACGGCAGCACCAATGGTGCTTCTCAGCAATTCGACAAGAAATACTTCCGCGGTCTTTTCTTCGAAAACATCCGCGAGATGGGTAAAGCGCTTAGCTATTCCAAGGAAGAGCTTGCCGCTTACGCAACCACCGGTGGAACCTATCGTTGGGTCTACTTTGAAATGGTGCTCTTCGGTGATCCTGAAGTTGCGATCTACAACGGTGAAGGCAACATGCCCGACCTCGATATCTTCTATCAGCAGGTTACCGAATACGAGGGTGACGGCGACGGCATCCTCAACCCGGGCGAACAGGCTCAGGTTGTCGTAATGCTTATCAACAATCCTGGTACCGGCGCAGCTCAGTACTCGAGCGCTACGCTTGTTTCAGACAATCCGTACATCGAAGTCATAGACGGATATCGCGAATTCGGTACTCTCGGACCGGGATCGACCTCCGATAACTACGAAGATCCTTTCATCATTCAGCTTTCTGAAGATTGCCCGGTCGGTGAGAATGAATTCACTGTCGAGCTGGTTGCCAATGAAGGAACCGACACCTACTTCGTGAAGCAATATACCCTGACAGCCAACGTGCTGCTTTACTACCCGAACTTCCCGTACACAACCGAGACTTCCGTATACTCCGCTCCGGTCGTTGTCGATCTCAATAACGACGGTAACGAAGAGATCATCTCGGCTGACGCGTCCGGTTACATTTATGCTCTGAACGTGAATGGCGGCGACATCTCGGGATTCCCGGTTGAAACCGGCGCAAACATCCGAACCAGCCTCGCGATTGGTAACATGGACAACGATCCGCAGCTCGAAATCGCTGCTGCATCGTACGACCACAAGATCACCATCATCGATAACGACGGTTCGATCTTGTTCCAGGGCGAAGACTACCAGTTATTTATGAACACACCGACAATCGGCGATTTCACCGGCGACAGCCGTGAAGAATTGATCGTTGGTAACATGAACCACTATCTGTATGTCATGGACGCTAATGGTGTTTCTCAGGAAAACTTCCCGCTTGAAATGCCGGAACGTATCCTTGGTGGCGCAGCGCTTGGCGACGTCGATGGCGACGGAACGAACGAAGTTGTGGTTGGCTGTTTCGATGGAAACCTCTACATTGTCGAAAATGATGGAACTTACGCATCTGTGACCCTCGGTGGTCAGATTATCAATACACCGGTTATCTACGGTGACGGTCGTATTGCGATCAGCAGCAACAATAACCATCTCTATATCATCGAAGACGGCTCTGTGATCACCGACCTCGACATGGGTGCCAAGATCTCCAAGTCTGTTATCGCTGCGAATTTCGACGGCGACAACGACTACGAACTGGCATTCTCGCTCGAAAACGGTAACACCTATATCATGGAAGACGATGGCACCGCGCTTACCGGTTGGCCGATCGACCTCGGTTCCGGCATCGACGGAACACCGGTTGCCGGTGATGTCGATGGTGATGGAATGAATGATCTTATCGTGATCAATTCTGAAGGTACCATTCAGGGACTCAATGCCGCTGGTGAAAACCTGGCATACTTCCCGATCGGATATGGTGTACCGACTCAGAGCTCTGTCAGCCTCTGCAATGTCGATCATAACGATCCGCAGAACTCGTGGCCGGCACCAATACCGGTATCGCTCTGTGGGATCTCAAGAATAGCTGCGGCAACCTGAGCGCATGGCCGTTCCTTTATGGCGATATCGGCCGCACAGCCTGCACGCAGACGATTGTAGCGAATGAAGAAACCGACGTTCCGGAAGCGGTTACTGCCCTCGTTGGCAATTATCCGAATCCGTTCAACCCGGAAACAACCTTCTCGTTCAGCCTCTCCGCCAGCGACAGCAAGCAGCCTGTCACCCTCAAGATCTACAACATCAAGGGTCAGCTGGTCAAGACGATGGTGAATGAAAGAATGTCCGCCGGCGAGCATAGCCTTACCTGGCACGGTACCAGCGAAAACGGCAAGCCCGTATCGTCCGGTATCTATTTCTATCGCCTTTCAACTTCGAGCAAGTCTTACAGCCGTAAGATGTTGCTCCTGAAATAATTTCGGATTTTGCGAAGCAAAAACGAAATCATCAAACGAAAGCCTTTCGCGTAGCGAAATAGCGAAAGTGGATCGTTAATAAATAGAAGGCAGGTCATTTGACCTGCCTTTTTCTATCCCAGTATATCATATGGTTTATCCCATCCTAATGTGCGCACCTCCATGAAATCATCTTTTGAATGTTGATGTCATGGATGGTGGATGTTAGAAGCAGAGGGGGGAGTGAAGATGCGGACGGGGACGTCCGCGTTCCCAGGTGTAGGCGCTGATCTCCGAACAGCGCTTCCTCAGGCTCGCTATCGTTTCACTCGGGATTCGTGTTTGTATGCAAACACACAGGAGGTCGAGCGCTACGAAGTGACGCCGAATGCATCATGAAATGCCGTATCGTGCTTCGATATGCTCCAGCGTTGCTCTCCGCATGTCGCTGGATAAATATTGACAATCGAATGGGCCAATGAAATCTTCAGCGCATGAGAATTAAAACTGGTATCGGACAAGACAGTCACCGCATGGGTGACGATCATAGCAAGCCATTCATACTCGGCGGAATCGAATTTCCTGGGCTTCCCGGGCTTAAAGGCAACAGCGACGCTGATGCCGTGATGCACGCGATTACAAACGCGATCTCTGGTATCACGGGCGTGAATATCATCGGTAAGGAAAGTGACCGAATATGCCTGGAAGAGGGCATCGACGACAGTGCGGTATATCTTCAAGAAGCGCTTAAGTATCTTGGTGATTTCAAGCTGACGCATCTATCCATCAGTATCGAATGCAAGAGGCCGATGATTACGCCATTCATGGACGCGATGCGCAAGAGGCTTTCCGAGCTGCTTCCACTGGATCCGCAGGATATTGGCATTACTGCCACAACGGGCGAAGGACTCACCGATTTCGGTCGTGGTGAAGGCGTTCAGGCGTTTGCGATCGTTACTGCTGTAGCTGAATAACCAATCTTACATTTTACGATGGGCAGACTACTGAGTCTGCCCTTTTCTCTATCCGGAATCCCATGAAATCATATTCTGGATGTTGATTTATTGACTCGGGATGGTTGAAGAGAGAAGGGAATTTGGCGATGCGGACGAGGACGTCCGCGTACCCAGGGCAGACCGTAGGGGCAGGCTCCTGTTCCTGCCTTTCTCTTCTCCTTTGGGCCAATAAAAAAAAAACCGCCCATCATTCGACGGGCGGTTCTCATTATGCTTTCACCTGTCTCCAGGCTCAGGCTCGTAGTCCTACTTCAGCAGCAGCATTTTCTGGGTGGATGAATAACCATCGGTATCGAGCCGGTAGAAGTAGATACCGGATGAAACAGGCTGGTTACGATTATCGATTCCACGCCAGATAACCTGGTGTTCACCTTCAGACAATTTCGCATCGACCATCGTCTTGACCAGCTGACCCTTGATGTTGTAGATCTTGAGTGTGGTCTGAGATGCGTTCTTCAGGCTGAAATCGATGCGGGTTTCGGGATTGAACGGATTCGGGTAATTCGATCCGAGGTTGTTGACATAGGACGGAGCATTCGGCTCGTTTCCGAAGAATGTGCCATCCCAATAGACATCCTCTACCTCAACCGGTACGCTGAGGCCGGCATCGTACTCTACTACAACCTGATATGTGTAGGTCTTGAGGGAATCGATCTGATTTACGAACTGGTAGTCGGTGATATCTGATCCGACAAGTACCATCGGTCCAGTCTCTTCCTGACGATAAACCTTGAAGCTTTCGAACTCCTCGCGGGAGGTGGTTCTCTGGCCTTTCTGGTTGCGTGCTTCATGCCGTATCGGTGCTTCGTAGTTCCAGGTCAGGGTAACGCTACCGTTGAGCTGTGACCACTCGGCGTTCGTAACCGGTTGCAGGTATGTCAGCACCATGTTATTTCCGGTGGAAATAGTTCCCGGAACGGCTTCGAAGTCAGCGATCAGGCCACTTTCGAAGTACTCGAGATTGGCCTGGAGATCGTAGGTGTTTTCGGAGACGTAGAGCAGGTAGTTCCCATCTGCGTCTGGATGCGTCGTGTAGAGCCCGGTTGTCACGGCGACATCTTCGATATCGGCCATGTTTTCGCTCAGGGTCACAGTACCTGAGATACCGGCGCCCTTTTCCTGACTGCCGGTGACCAGAACGTCATCGATGATCCAGCCATAGGCGATAGTTGAGCCGTTTGAACCGAAGTGCCAGCGAAGGATACCGTAGTTTCCACTGTATGCTGAGAGGTCGAAAACCGCTTCGGTGAATTCATTCTGATAACCGGAATAGGCAGGTTCTCCACCGATGCCGGCAGTACCGTTCGAGATCGAAGCGGTAGGATACCCGCCGTTTGGCTCTACAACGTTCCAGGTGTTTCCACCGTCGATCGAGATCTTCACGTTGCCACCGTCGTAGCCGGTCTGTGTCTGATATTTATGCCAGAAGTGGAGCTCTGTGCATGGGCCGATATAGAATTCGGTTGAATCGAGCTTCCAGTCTGCGTTGTTGAAGTAGTTGGCATAAAGGCGAGTCGCCCATGCCTTTGTGCCCGAATGAGCGCCAAGGCTTGGTGTACCCCATTCCCAGCTACCGGTCGGAGTGAAGCTCCAATTGTCTTCTTCGAAGTCAGACTGAGCGCCCCAAATACCGATACCAGCCTGGAAGTCGAATGTCTGGCCTGTTCCACCGTACAAATCGACATCCACCGTGAAGAGAACCATAGATTCTACGGGGATGGATGCATCCACGGTTATCGGGTATGCTTTCTGCATGTTCATGCCTGCGCCGATATCTCCGAATTCCATTGTCGATTCGCCGATGGTGATGAGGTCGCTATCGACAGATAACTCAGCGGATACTTCGCGAGCGAGCGAGTTGGTGTTGTTTTCGAGGTTGATAATGAGGTAGCCTTCTTCACCCGGATCGAAGACGCCGTCGTTATTGCCGGTAGTATCATACACGATCGCAGAGAGAATATCGACGGTGGGTTTGTAAACGATTATCGTGAAGGGGTATTCCCAGTAGCCATCGTCGTTATTCAGCTGTAAAGTGAAATGCGCTTCGTACTGATTCGGACATGAAGGCAGTACATCGAAGCTGAAGAGGTCGAGGTTGAAGCCATTGTAGGTGCTGGGGATGTCTGCATACGGTGATGAACCGTCCGTAATATCGATATACGGTGAATCGCAGACGATCGTACCGGTTGTTCCCGTTGCGGGAGACATGCCTACATTATCGACCTTGATGCTCAGATCGACGCTTTCGCCTGCATCCGCCATTCCGCTTCCGTCTGCATCGTGCAGGAAGACACTATTGAGGATCAGGTAGCTGTCCTGCGAACTCATCGGCAAACCGGTGAAAAGGATCGCAGTCTCGTCACCGAGTGGCATTGCAGATTCGCCATACTCGTTATTATAGGTATATTGAAGACCGCGTAATTCGGTATGGTCTTCGATACCGACGGTACAATAGTTACCCTGCTCGTTGTACGGGTCGAGGTTCGCGTCAGTATTGTTGAACGTCATGTACTGAATCTTGATCATGCCGTCGAAGGACTGTGTGATGTAGGTCTCGGGATTGTAGAGGATGATTTCAAAAGTCTCTTCCGCGCTACCGACCCAGTTTTGTACGCGAGACCATTCAATGACGAAATAGTCGTTTGTGCTGTCGTACCATGTATAGATTCCGCCGCTACCTGTTCTGAGTTCATCCCAGAATGCCGCGATCATCGCTGCTGGTCCGAGAGCACCGGGGATATACCAGTTACGGAATGTCATCTGCTCGGTCTCGATGAATGTGATCCATCCATTCGAACAGATACCGATTTCATTGTAAGATTCGCCATAGAATTTGAATGTGAATGGCAGATCGACATACTCGAGGTCGTCGCCTTCTTCGTAGTTATCTGAAATTCCTGTATTTGTGCCGGATCCACCGTGAGTCGGATCGATCTCGATCCAGTCGTAAACAGGAGCATCCGTGTAGTCCGTGTCTTCAGAGTCATAGCAGACGTATCCGTATTCATCGGGACCGATCGGGTCGCCTGCGCCGGCTTCGCCGACATGAATGATGACGTCTTCGAATTCCTCGTACCCGTTATCGTTGAATAGACGAAGTTGAGCTTTTACGGTGAGACCTGGCAGCGCGATACCAAGACCGGTAATGGTAAATGGATCGGCTGTACAGCTTGCCTGTCCGTTCTGGGTGATTGGGCCGAAGTATGCAAGAGAGTCATCGACACGCAGGTAATAGCTGTTGGTTCTGAGTGCGCCATAAACTCCCTGAAGCAGGGTTTCGCCGTTGTTACGAAGGGTGATGACCAGGTCGCTGGTTTCGCCAGGTTCCAATTCGCCATCGTTGCCATCAACGTACTGTATTGCTTCAACGTCGGCGTCATTACCTTTGATCTCCATCCAGAAGCTATTGTCCCAGCTATTTCCGCCGTCGTCTGTAATTGAGAGATCGAAACGAACGATGTGTTTGTCGGGTGCGTCTGCCGCGATTTCTACAACGAAACCTGCCTGGCCTTCGCCATTACCATTGACAGAGATGGTGCCGAAAGAATCAGTATCCTGTGTAACATCGACCCATACATCATCCGTGGAAATCTCCGCGGTTACGTTGGATGCTGAAGAATTGTCGTAGTTATGCAGGTTCAGGAACAGCTCGATCGTTTCACCGGAGTTTGGTTCTCCGTTGTTGTTACCGCTGGAAGAGCCTGTATCGTCGTCATCGACGGTAAAATCGGTTGTAGCGATTCCACCGGTAGTTTCGATGGTGAAGCTACCAAGGATCGGGATATAATCCGGCTTGGTGATCGTAAGATTTGCCAGGCCACTCTGATCGGGATCGAAGGAGACGGTAACCATACCGGCATCGTCAGTCAGGCCGGTACCGAAGAGTTCGTCCTCGCCTTTGCGAGCGGTAACCCATACGCCTTCGAGTGGTTCGTTGTTGTCATCACAAACATAGACATCGATATAGCCCTGTCCCTTGCCTACGGAGGTTTCGTAGGTGGCTGTCATTTCCATTGGTCCGCCATGCCAGATGTCCATTGACGGGTCTCCCATCAGATTACACCACTGTGTGAAGTTTTGGACTGTAGATGAACTGACATTTCCGTAACCGAGATAGAGGTATAGCTTACCGGACATAATGGCCTGGCCCATGTTGTGCATTCCGTTGGAATACAAGCCGTGGAAGATACCGCCCATCAGGATGTTGTTGAACTGCGTGTGCGTGCTGGAAGTTGACATACCAATCGCGCTGCAAGCGCCTTTGGGCGCAGTTGGAGTTCCGGCGCGGAGTATGGCTTCCGTACGCGCGATATCATAGGTCGATGCGAAAGTGCCTGTATCGCAGGTGATGATTACCGCGTTGGTCAGCATGTTCACATTGCTTAGGTTGTTGGCATTGCTTGTCGTCCAGCCGCTCATACCGATATAACCACGGTATGAGAAGAAGAGCGAACCGGCGTTGATGGCGTTGTCCATCAGGCTTGGGCTTGGCTGGCTATCATAAAGCTCGGTGAAAGTATGGGTCGGATCATACGTTAGGATCCGTTCTTTATTGTACTTGTTGGTGAGGACACAGGAAAGTCCGGAAGGACTGGTGTCGCCCACGAGCAATGAATGATGATACATGGACAGGTCGTCCAGATAAGGGTCGCGCTCATAGAGGTTGATCTTCTGGAGGATTGTCATCATGTCGGTTGGGCTGCTGATGGAAAGGCGTCCGATAAATACTTCGGGCAGGATGTCACCGCCATCGAGCTGCGTATAGGGGTGGTCGCCTGTCGAGTTCCAGGTGGGAATATCGTAGCTACCGCCGGCATCGCCGATAAGGATCACGTACTCGGGCGGATTTTCCCATGTATCGTATGCTGTCTGGATGTACGACTTGATACCATTGGTAGTAACACCAGTCTCGGAAGTGCTGACAACAGTTACTTCAAAGCCTTTGGTGCGCTTCCAATCGGCAAGCTGTGCAACCTGATCGTCAACCGCGGAGTTATCGCACTGAACAATTAAAATGCAAGGTCTCTGATATACGGGGTTTTCATCACGAATGTCGTCGTAGTTGAGGATAACCGAGCGGTACATTGGCTCGAAACTGCGCGAAAGCGGACGGTCGGTGTTAATCTCGTTTACACCTGGTGTGTTATTCGTGTTGATCTGGAATGAAATGTCATCGCGAACGACAAGCTCGTGAGTCTGCGGGTCGTAAGCATAAGGATAGACATTCACAGGAACCATGCGAAGGTTGCGCATGATGACCGGTTCGCCAACCTGCACAGCTTCTGCCGGATAAATTGATCCGCTCTGGTAGAACGTGTTGTTTACCATCAAGGCAGAGCGTTCTTCTTCCGTGTTCTGGAAGGGATACACGGGATTGGAGGGAATCCGGTTTTCGCTGAGAGTCAGTTGATCGAGAACGACAGAGCCGTGATTCGGGATTGCGATCATCGTGCTGAAGAAAGGCAGCTCTGGCATGCCTTCTTTCACGGTTACAAAGGGGATATCGCGACTTGCGATGTTGACCTTGGAAAAGGTTCCCAGTTCTGATTCGAACGATTCCAGGGACATTCCAGGTGTGGAGAACTGCATTTCGACGTTACCGGAGCTGGTAGCGCTGTAGCTGAATACGTCTTCGGTGGTGAGGTTCTGACTGTCGAGAGAAAACAGCATCACAATCGAAAGCGCTAGAAGAATGGGGATCAGTACCGTTTTTTTCACAAATTACTCCTTGTTAGTTTATTTCAATTCTACGTATGCCATGCGATAAGGGGATTAATCATACAAGTTAGATTCCAATCGAGGCAGCATGGCAAGAACAAATTTTTGTTTTCTATACTTTTTCTTGAATCATGCTTTTTTCTATCGCTTTTTTTCTTGACCGGGGAACCTTGAACAAATTTCCTAACGTGAACCCAGTGAATGAGAAACTCAAAATACGTTATAAACAGTGAATATGGAGAAGATATTGGGAACCAAAAAAGGAACGCTGTTCGCACTTGTGCTGTATATTCTGTTCTTTACGCTTTTTGCGCGTGAGCAAACGGGGCATATCGCCGGAAGAATCAAAGATGAAGATACCTCGAAACCAATCGAACAAGTCGCGATTTATATCGACGACAGTGCTTGGGGATATTCTAATCCGCAAGGTGAGTACCTGATACAAAACATCCCGACGGGCGTCCATAAGGTCAGCTACCGCCGTGTAGGATACGAACCGCGAACTAAGATCAACGTCATGGTTCAAGCCAATACGACGATCACGCTGAACGTGGAGATGAAGGTTCAGGTTCTCAAGATGGAAAAATATACCGTAACGGGTGAAACATATTTCCGCGAGCCCGAGGACGCTCCCGTCAGCACCAAGACGCTCGATATTGAGGAGATTCGTACTCAACCTGCTGGAGCTTACGACATCCAGCGTGCCGTGCAGGTGACACCTTCGGTTGTTTCCGGTTCCGACGCTATGAATGAAATCATGATTCGTGGTGCAAATTACGGCGAAAACCTCTTCATTCTCGACAATATCGAACTCCAGAATCCGAATCACTTTGCTTTTCCCAACTATGGTGGCGGTCCCATTAGCCTTATCACACCGGAGATGGTTAAAGAACTGACCCTCTATAGCGGCGCGTTCCCATCACGTTACGGTAACAAGGCTTCTTCCGTTCTCGATCTCAAGACCCGGGACGGCAACGAGAAAGAATACCAGGTAGCGCTCGATGCAAGCCTGACCGGCTACGGTGGCCATGTGGAAGGCCCTATTACGGATAAGAGTTCCTTCCTGGCATTTTATCACCACGGTTTTCTGAACCTGATTGCGGATGAGATCGGACTCAACGCTGATCCAGACTACCAGTCAATTTACGCGAAAGAGACTGTACGTGTCACGCCGACCGACAAACTTACCTTCACGCAGCTCTGGGCGGAAAACAAAGCGGAAGTTGCGCACGAGGATTCATCCGGGTTCACGTCCAGCGCCGATGGGGAAGATGTCTATCTGAAGTCAGGCCAATACATGTTTGGAGCAACCTACAAAAAGGTGTACGACGGCCATTATTCGGTCTATACAATCTATAACAGCCATCGCTGGTGGGATCTGCAAACTTACATCGAAGGTGAGAAGAACGACGAACACCTCTCGACCGAATACATCGCGGATGAAAACAGGCTTGGATTCAAGTATTCTCACTTCCTGCCGGAGACAGACATCGGGAAGCTCGAGCCGGGAATCTCCATTGTATACGATTATATTGATTCAGACCTCTATTTCCGGCCAGATACAACCTTTGTTTACGACACCGAAACTGGTGAAATCATTGATACGCTCGGTGTGGACGGATTCGGGCAAGGGGATATCGACTGGAGTCGGAAAGACTTCCAGACGCTTCAACTTGGCGCTTATCTGCAATGGGATAAGAACTTCGGCAAGCTGAATGTCACGGCCGGTGGTCGCGTGGATTACTTCGATTATACGGATGAAACCACGATCGCACCTACCTTTGGTGCCAAATACCGCATCACAAAGTTCTCCAATCTTCGCTTCGGCTTTGGTCGCTACTACCAGAAGGTCGATAACCTAACGCTCTCGTACGACGATCGTAACAAGGATCTGAAGTCTAAATACGCAGATCACCTGGTTTTGGGATGGGATGCTCTGCTTTCCGAAGCGGCCATGTTCCGGATTGAGACCTATTATAAGGAATACGGCGATATGTTTGTGCGCGAACATGACGCAACGGTGGATACGCTCGACTGGTCGAGCAGGACGCTCAATAGCGGCGAATCGTGGAGCTATGGTATCGAGGCCTTCCTCCAGAAGAAGCTCCAGAACAACTGGTTCGGAACGGTTGCATACTCGCTTTCCAGAGCTTACATGAAAGACTACAGATACGCTGATAAGCGCGTACCCTTCGAATTCGATTACCGAAATGTCTTCTCGATCGTTCTGGGATACCAGTTCGATTTCCTTCAATACGACTGGTATATTCAAAACCGCGACTGGCTTTTCTGCATGGGATTCTTGGGGATTGTGCCATCCGATCAGGCTGAGATTTCGCTTAAATTCCGTTACATGGGTGGCAGGCCTTACACGGAGATGACGTTCTCCGAGACATCTCGAAAATGGTATTTAGATCAGGATACACCGATAAATAATAAGCGGCTTCCCGATTATAAAAGGCTCGACCTTCATTTGCATCACCACTGGCTTATGGACAGTGTGACAATCGAGTATTATGTGGAAGTGGATAACATATTCGATACGCAGAATGTGTGGGATTATAACTTCATCGTGGACAAAGATACTGGCGAACACGAACGTGAGACAGTGTATCAGTGGGGAAGGACCTTCCTGGCGGGAATCAAGATCGGGTTCTGATCAACTTAGCTTGAATCCGCACGCTTTCATCTGCTGAAGGATTTCGTTAATATCCTTATGCCAGAGCCCATTCTTGCGTGAGATGTGCTCGGTCCAGCTGTATGTGTCGAACGTGAAGGTTTCTTCCATCTCTTCGTCAAGTTTTACCATGTAGTTCACCTTGCGATAGTAGTCCTGTGCGAGATAGCCTTCGTCCATGACGCGCATGGCTTCTTCGATCAACTCTTCCGACGGCTGTTTATAGGTGTCTTCATGCAGCGTGTAGGCAAGCGGATAGCGCGGACGTACAGGCGGATTCTCCGCAGGATAACCTACAGTAAGGCCCACCAACGGAAATACGCGATCCGGTAATTCGAACGATGCTTTGAATTTCTCTGCCATGAACGGAACCCATCCATGATAACAGCTTCCCATACCCATGCTCTCGGCAGCGATGACCATGTTTTCTGCCGCATAGGCCGTATCCTGAATACCGAGAATGAGGAAGGAGAGGTCGTTTTGGCCCATTTCCCAGCCGCGTTTGTGCATGATCTTCTCCAGTTTGAATGCATCCACGCAGAAGATAAAGAATAGCGGAGCTCCCATCGGATTTTTCGATGCCTCCCTGCGCATCAGGATACTGTATGTCTGGGCTGCAAAAGGTGCTGATATTGCTGCTTCGACGAGCGCTTGAATTGCTTCGTCATTAGGTATATGGTCGGTGTATTTTCGGATCGATTTACGGTTTTTCATCAGCTGGATGGTCGGATTGTCGGTCATGCGTTATCTCCGTTTATTTTACTGTTCATCACTGCGTAGATAGTCTTGGTGAGACCTTCCATGGTGAATGGTTTCGGGATGAATTGCTCCGCGCCGGCGCTAATAATCTCGTTGATGCGCTTATCCTGACGGAAACCGGAAGTGAGAATAACCTTCATCTCCGGGTAGATTTCCTTGATTCGGGTAAAGGCTTCCTTGCCCGACATGATCGGCATGGACAGGTCTAGTAGAACCAGGCTAATATCTGGATTGTCCTCCAATATCTGAAGCGCTTCGCGGCCGTTTTCGGCAGTAATCACCTCATAGCCGCATTCCCGCAGGATGTTTTCGGAGATCAAGCGCACATGCTCTTCGTCATCAACCACCAGGATGGTACCCTCTCCATGATAAAGCGAAGCTTCGGGTACATCAAGCGCTTCCACATCAACTTGACGTGAAAGGACGGGCAGATAGACTTGAAACGTAGAGCCAACTCCTTCTTCTGAATAGACATTGATAAATCCGTTGTGCATCTTCACGATGTTATAGACCATCGCCAGGCCGAGACCAGTTCCCTGTGAGCTGTCTTTGGTCGTGAAGAATGGATCGAAGATGCGTTTGAGGACGTCGTCGCTCATGCCGACACCTTCGTCGTGTACGGCGCAGACCCAGTAATAGCCTTCTCTTGCGTCCGGGTGATAGGAGCTGAAGCTCTTCTCCACAAAGTACTTGTACAGCGATACATCCAATCTGCCGCCTTTTTTGTCATGGGGTTTACGCATGATCGTCATGGCGTGGGAAGAATTCACGCAGAGGTTCAGAAGAACCTGCTCTATCTGCGTCTGGTTGGCGGTGACATAAGCATCGTTCGCGATAGCACCCAAATGAAGATGAATTGATTTATCCAGCGTATTCTTGCATATCTCCATGACGTTGTTGATGGAGTCATTGAGCTTGATCGCGTCATAAGATACTTCTTGTTTTCGGGAAAGCATGAGAAGCTGCTGCACCATCTCGGAAGCTCTATTGGATGATTGCTCCATGGTTCGTATGTAGTTGAACACCTGCGGATCATCGATGCTTTTCATCTCAAGATAGTAGCGAAGCAGGCTAACCGTAGCCGTTACACCGCAGAGGACGTTGTTGAAGTCGTGGGCCAGTCCACCGGCAAGATTGCCGACGGTCTCCATCTTCTGGGCCTGGAGGAGCTGGTTGTCCTTCTTCACCAGATCAGTAACGTTATCGAGCCTGATAACGGTACCCTTCGCTTCCCTGAGTGTCAGCGGAACTACCGACAGATCGAAATATTGCATATCGTCGAGCTTAACACCGATGCGATACATGCTGATGGGCTCTTGCTGATCAATCGCGCGCTTGATCCGCGTTTTTACTTTGTTCAGCGCTGGGATCAGTTGCCAGAGGTCCATCGTTTCGTTGTTGATATCGGAAAGCTTGAAGGTTCGGTCGGCTTCGTTGTTCCATTCGATGACGGTATCGTTTTCATCGATCGTGATGAGCGATGAAGAGAGAGAATCGAAAACGTTGCGAAGGTAGTTACGTGTCTCTCTCAGCTCACGGGCGGAACTCACACGTTCTTCTTCGTTTCGCAAAGCTTGCGCGAGCATTGACATCGCTTTGATTTCTTCAGGCTTGAAAATGCGGTTTTTGCAATCGAACAGGCTCAGGCAACCGACGATGCGATCGTGCAAGGTGACGGGGACACCAAGATACGATTTAATCCCGTATTTTTTCAGTATCGGATCCGTTCCCCAGGATTTATGCTCTTCCAGGTTTTCTACTGCCATTACTTCATCACTTTTTCCAGTGATTACATCGTAGCATATTTTACCTTCAGGGTCGATGGTTGGTCCGATCTCTGATGGCGAATTCCAGGAGCCGCGAATTTGTATCAACTTCGTATCTTCGTTATAACGATTGTAGAGCACGAACTCGCCTTTCAGCATATTGCCGGCTGTCTGGGCAATGAGGTTGATGTTGTCTTCCGAATTTGGACCCAGTTCGAGGAAGCACTGGTTCAACAGCGAGAAGGTCTCTTCGCTCTTCTTGATCTCATCGTGGTCGATCTGGAGTTGGCGGTATTGCTGCTGAATGGTATTAAAACTTTCTTTCAGATCATGCCCCATCTGTTGGAACGAATTCATGAGGAAACCAAGTTCGTCCTTAGGTGTATTATTGAACTTGATATCAAAATCTCGCTCGGAGAGCTTCGTAGCGGCTTGCTTCAAGCGATTGATAGGCCGGATAACGGTTTTTGAAAGTAACAGAATCACCAGGAAATCGAGAAGCACGATAATGAACACAACTGCGATGATAAAGAACATTCGGAATGTCAGCACGCGTTCGATGGCCGACTGAAGGGAGAAGACGATTCGCACATAACCAACGCGCTTTTCGTTACCGTGAATATCCTTGATGAAGCACGGCGCGTTCTTGATGAGCCAGTATTTACGGGGGACTTTGATGTTGTTTGTATCAGTACCGCTCAGGTTTAGCTTAAAGCCATTCGCGTCAAAGATCTGCACAGATAGGATATCGAGCTGCCCATCTTGTTCCGATTGAAGCTGCAATGTGCTCTGTTCCAAAGACATATATGTATAGTTTGCGATATATGGAGCGCTGATCATGGCTATTGATTTCGTGAGTTTGTCTGTGCCTTTTTCCACCTCATCAAGGATGCTGTTTTCCAGAATCTGAACCAGTATTGTGCCGAAGATGAAGAAAAAAGACACCAGCAAGAGGCTGATTGTCAGGATGAATTTGGCAAACAGGTTATTTTTCAATTTCCTCATTCTGTTCATCAAGGTAGTCCTTCAGGTATTCCTCATGGAGATTGGTTACGATAATCTTGCCGTCTATGATCTTTTCTTTGATTTTTTCGAGTTCTTCGATCGTCTGATCACCAATGAAATCACGAGTGAATTCCATATCGGTGAGGGAGACACCGTTGTTTTTCAATCCGTAAACGTAGATAGAGTCGCCTACGAGTTCGTTGTTTAAATATTTTCCTACGATGTCAGTAATGGAAAGATCGAGCCGTTTCATCATGCTTGTCAGGACGTATCCCTTGGCCAGGGCGTCCTGATTGGAATCGACACCGATTACATATTTACCGCGTTCGCTTGCAGCGGTGATAATACCGTTTCCAGAAGCGCTGGCGACGTTATAGATGACATCGACACCACGATCGTACATCTCATTGGCGAGGGTGTGCCCTTTTTCGGGGTTATTAAAACCTGAAAAATCAGGAGAGAAGCTACAGTACTTCACATCGATAACGACGTTGGGATTGGCATATTCGATGCCCTCTTTGTATCCTTGGTAAAAGGCCTTGATCACAGGAATATCCACGCCGCCAATGAACCCAACTTTTCCTGTTCTTGTAAAACGACCGGCTAAATATCCGACCAAGAACGAGCCTTCGTGCTGTGCGTAGATAACCGATGTGACGTTTTCAAACCCTTTGATGGGATTATCCAGAAGGACGAATCGGATTTCAGGGTGATCCGGCGCAAAGTGTTTAATACCATTGATAGAAAAGATTCCAGATGAGAAGATTAAATCACATTTTTCATCAATCAGTTCCTGAATGCATTGACCCTGGTCATCGTCGCTCTCATGTTTTGGGACTTTATAAACCACGTCGATCGGGTACTTGTGCTTTGCCTGGATAAGACCACGGTATTGCATGTCATTGAAAGCCATGTCGCCAATGCCGTCGTATCCAAGAGCGAGGCCGATCTTTATGCGGTCGGGTTGAGTGGTATCATTCCGATCTGATTTCTTACCGCATGACGTGATAAGAAGTAGGGAAATGAGCGAGACTATTAGATACAGCGTATTTCTACCTGTCAATGTTGCCTCCTTTACGATCTTCCGGTAGGAAAATTCAAGCGTTAATACGTCCGGATATATCCACTGATTCGGAACAATGAGATAGATAATGCTTCACGACATTCTCAAGGTGCGCTTTGATATTTGTCAAATTATTCCTTGGTACTCCATCACGTAAACTGATTCGATCAAATTTTACTGAGAAAATAATTGCAGAGAAAAAAGGAAATTATCCGATTTGTTGGTATCAGTCCTTATATGAAGAAACAGCACGAAATTCATTCAGAATGAGCTAACTGAGAACAGACCTTTACGATAGCCTTAATGTAGATTCACATTCGAATTGGTTAGATTTTGAAATGAAGTACGATTTAATCGCTCATCATGTCTCGTTACTGTGTTTGTATGAAGATATAGAGCTGGAATGTTCATTTTTTTCTCCTTGCAAATTTCAAAGATCGGATTAGGTTAATTGATGAATGGTGACGTTGAAATGTGAATGCATTTTTATGAAATGCAGCCGAGATCATGAGAATCAAATTCGTTAATGCAGTCCAATGCCGGGGTGATTATTATCAGCAGGAGCTAATCTGCGAAAACAGGTTCAAACAGCTATCTAGAAAAAAAATCCTATCACGTCAGGAGGTTTTGTGGACGATCACGTCAGCCAGAACAACATCAAGTTTCTCGCCTTTTTCCTTAAAGAACAGCCATACGGTATCAATGTTGATAACATTGTCCAGATCATTGCAATTCCTGAAATCACACCAATACCACAAACACCGCCGTATATCAAAGGTGTAATCAATCGAAGCGGACGAATCACGCCTGTAATGGATCTCCGGTTGAGGCTTAACCTGCCGGAACGCGAATATGACGACCGCACAAGCATTATCGTGGTGAAAGTACCGGTGCAGGGTAGCGAAGTGATCATCGGAATGATTGTGGATAATGTGCTTGAGGTTATCGATATCGACGATCAGCTCATCGACGAATTACCGACGATGAGTTCCAGCATCGATAATAACTATATAGAAGGTATGGCGAAGATCAAGGGGAAGGTGATAACCCTTCTCGATACAGGTCGGATACTCTCACGCAAGGAATTGACCGAGATGCGGGAACTGCAAGCCAGCCAGAAGAAATAGGCAAATACAAGTAAATTTTATAGACGTAAGGAGCAAATAATGAAAGGTCTCACAATTGGCAACAAAGTGCTGATACTGATTGTCGGGGTAGTACTGTCAATCGTACTGATACTTGGCACGATCAATTATATGTCGTCATCCAAGGCGTTGATCAATGCATTGGAGCTGACACTTGTCGAACTGGCCAAAACTGGTTCGAAAGCAGTATCGGCAAACATTGAGGTTGTTGAAAGACAGCTTGAAACAATTGCAGATCGCAACGTCATGACATCCTGGGAATGGGAACAGCAGCGCTCAGCAATGATAAAGGAAGTGAGTGCAACTCAATTCATCGGTATGGCAGTTGTAGATCAATCAGGAAATGCAACGTATCCTGACGGAAAGCAGCTTGATGTAAGTGATCGCAAATATTTTAAAGATGCGTTAGCCGGAAAAACGGTAATAAGCGATGCGATCGTCAGCCGTGCGACCAATCAGGTAGTATTCATTGTTGCAACTCCAATACGTAATTCCAACCGACAAATCCAGGGAGTATTAATCGGAAGACTTCCGGGAACGTTTCTTACAGATATCACAAATAGCCTTTCATATGGTGAGAAGGGCTACTCCTTTGTTATTGATTCGGAAGGGACTATGGTTGGCCACAAGAATGCAGATTTGATTCTTAATCAGGTCAACTATATCAATGAATCTAAGAAAGATGCCAAATTTAAAGAACTTGCGATGGTTATGACTGAGATGATCAATGGCAAGCTTGGTACAGGTAACTACTTTTACGAGGGTGAAGTCCGATATATGGGATACTCTCCAATCGAAGGCACAACCTGGTCAATCGCGATGGGTTCTTATGCTTCCGAAGCCCTGGCCCCTGTCCACAAAATGTTGATCACCATTATTATAACCGCGCTGGTTCTTGGTGTAATCTTCACACTTATCGGAATTTATCTCGGACATTCGATTGGTAAGCAGATCAAGGGTGTAAATGCCCAGATTCAAAGCGTCATTGATGCTGTAATCCAAGGCCAGTTGAAAGATCGCCTTGATTCCTCCACGGTTGGACGGGATTTTACCGATTCAGTTAACGGTATCAACAGCTTAATCGAAGCCTTCGTCAAACCGATCAATGTTACACTTGACTACGTTGGCAAGATATCCAGAGGTATCATGCCTCCGCTGATTACCGACAAGTACAATGGCGATTTCAACGAGATCAAAGACAACCTGAACCAGTGTATCACAACGCTGAACGGTATGCTGGACGACGTGGATCAACTGGTAAATGATCTTGTTGTTGGTAAGCTCATGACCCGCGCTGATGCAAAGCGTCACGAGGGTAGCTATCAAAATCTCATGGCCGGTGTGAATGAAGTCGTCGATACGATCATTGGAATCATCGACATGTCACCAACTCCCAATATGATTGTTGATAAAAACTTCAATATCCAGTTCATGAACAAGAGCGGCGCTGAAATGGTCGGAAAAACGCAACAGAGTCTTGTTGGACAGAAATGCTACGATCATATCAAGACGGATGACTGTAATAACGAGAAGTGCGCGCTTGGCAAGTGCATGAGATCAGGTGCCGCAATGCAGAGTGAGACCAAAGCACACCCGATGGGCAAGAATCTCGATATCGAATACCGTGGACTTCCTGTTCGGAATCGTCAGGGTGATATCGTTGGTGCACTTGAGGTAGTAACCGATCTTACGGTAATCAGAACCGCTCAACGGATAACAGAAAAAATTAACGCCTATCAGGAAGTGGAAGTTAAAAAGGTTCTGGGTCGTCTGGAACTTCTTGCAGATGGCGATGTGAACTTCGAGACATCTGTTGGATCGACTGATAAAGATACCGAAGAGACTGGAAAGCGCTTCCAGGCAATCAATCAGAGTCTTGCAGACGTGAAGGGTGCTCTTGGGCAGCTTATCAACGACGCTCAGGAACTTGTCCAGTCGGCGACCGACGGCAGATTGAAAAAACGTGCGAATGCCGCGAAACACAAAGGCGCTTACCAGGAACTCGTGGAAGGTATCAACAGGCTGCTCGACGCGGTTGTCAACCCGTTGACTGAAGCAATGAATGTCATGAGCGAACTGGCAAGCAAGAACATGACAGCTCGAGTTCGCGGAAACTATAAGGGCGATCTCAACGAATTCAAACAGAATATCAATAATGCGGGTGATAACTTAGAGGACGCACTGACTCAGGTCGATCGTGCGGTTCAGCAGATTTCTTCAGCATCGGGTGAGATCTCGAACGGTAGCCAATCGTTGGCTTCCGGTTCATCCGAACAGGCAAGCTCGCTGGAAGAAATCGCATCCAGCCTCGAGCAGATGAACTCACTCACGCTGAACAACGCAGAGAATGCAAAACAGGGAATGGTTCTTTCCGAGCAATCCCTGAAACATGTACATTCCGGAAACAGCGCGATGTCCCGTATGAATAGTGCAATGGCGGCGATTACTCAATCGGCGCATGAAACCAGCAACATCATTAAGACGATCAACGATATCGCGTTCCAGACCAATCTCCTCGCACTGAATGCCGCTGTGGAAGCTGCGCATGCAGGAGAGGCAGGCAAGGGCTTCGCTGTCGTGGCGGAAGAGGTGAAGAACCTCGCGCTGCGTAGCGCTGAAGCAGCCAAGAACACCGACGAACTGATCGAAACCTCGCTGAAGAATTCCGAAGACGGCGCGAAGATCGTTGAAGAAGTAACCCAGTCGTTCGGAGACATCCAAGCAAGTTTCACTAAGGTGAACAATATCGTTAAGGAAATCTCTGTGTCGTCCGATGAACAATCGGAAGGCATTCGTCAGGTGAATGTAGCGGTCGGCGAGCTGAACAAGGTTACCCAAGGTAACGCGGCGAACGCCGAGGAATCCGCAAGTGCTGCTGAAGAGCTGAACTCACAGGCTGCCGAACTTCGCTCGATGGTTCAGGAATTCCAATTGAGCCAGTCGATGAACACCGGAGCAGGTCGCCGTTTCGAAGACCGCGGTCCGAGTATTCCGGCTCCTGCGAAGAGAAAGTCGCTCCCACCAGCTCCAAGCACCGGAAAATCAAGTAATAAATACGCTGGCGACGACATCGAAATCGTCCTGCCGATGGATGATGGATACGATGATTCGCACACTGACTTTTAGGTCGTGAATCGATAGATACCACGGAAAACCGTCATACTTAGGTGTGGCGGTTTTTTTTAAAAGCCATGAAAAACCGCCTGGCTAACGCATGACGGTTTTTTTTTAATTGATTTTTTAGGACGTTCTGGTAAATTTGGTTGAAACGATTATTGGAGCGAACAATGAGACGTATCACGGCGATCATAGTCGTCATTTTTATCACGAGTTTCCTGTTCTCACAGGACTCCCTGGCTATAAAGGATCCCACACTTCTTATGCCTGTATCATGGCAACAGAATTCCGCGGAATACAGGGCCCTTTGCTATCAGGCATACAACATCGCGACACTCAGGCTTGAGCAGCTTCTTAATGAAGAATACACCAAGACGCCGGCAGTTGTTGTCGATATCGACGAGACCGTTCTCGATAACAGCCGGTACAACGCCGAAGACGCGCTCAGAGGCACGACCTATCCCGACGATTTTGCGCGATGGAATCAGCAGGCGATGGCTTCAGCCGTTCCGGGAGCTGTGGATTTCCTGAAGTACGCAGATGAACATGGATGTGCGATATTCTACATTTCGGATCGCAACGACAGCTATATCGAAGGGACGATGAAAAACCTGATCAATTTGGGATTCCCGCAGGTGGATTCGGTTCATGTGATGTTACGCGTCGGTAGGCTCAACAAGAAAGCAAGACGTGAAATCGTGATGGAAAAGCATGAGATTCTTCTATTGGTCGGTGATAATCTGAACGACTTCGACCGAATATTCCGGGAAACTTCTGATATAGCGGAACGTAAAGCGCTTGCAGACGAAAACCGGGACAAATTCGGTTCTCGTTTCATCGTGCTACCCAATGCCATGTCCGGCTCGTGGCTGAAACTGGTTCTTGATTTCAAACGCAATCTGCCATTCGAAGAAAAATCTCGTAAGCTGGGCGAATCGATCGAAGGATTTATCGAGCCATGATGACAATCCGCAGATCCCAGACATGCCCGTATTGCGATTCGAACAGGGCTAATCGTCTCGTTCGGTTTGGATGGATGCGGTTATTACCGGATAGCAGGCACTTCGAGTGTGAAGCCTGCGGTAGTAAATATGTGATTCTTCTCAAGCGATTTTCAATGGGCTTGAGCTCAGGGATTCCGAGAAAGATATCCTGAATCGTAATCCAGCGGTAACAAGTTGTATCTATGCAACAACATACCTATATCTGTAGAGCTATCCTAATTACAATTTTCGTTGACATGATTGCGCAGTGTTTTTTGGATATGATGAAGGAGTTTGTATGCTGAAGGAAACCCGTATCAACGAGCGCATCACTGTATATCAAGCGAGCCGCGCTATGTTGAACGCGACAGTCATCGATTGTGGGGATTACTGTATTGTCGTCGATACCCTGCATTTGCCTGAAGATTCTCGCGAGCTGAAGCAGCGTCTCAACGGCAAGCCGGTTCGTTATATTATCAATACTCACTGGCACAGTGACCACTGCTATGGGAATCGCTTCTTAAAAGATCCACATACATCGATCATTGCTCATGCGGACTACATGGACACCATTACCAGCGAGCGTAACGTCATAGCTCCGCAGGCGAAATCAATTCTCGATCGCAAGAATCTGGTTTTTCCTGATATTGCCTTCTTCGGTTCAACACGAATCGAGCATCCTGTCGAGATCAACATCCTGCATACACCCGGTCACACCATGGACAGCTCGGTGATTTACATCCACGAAGATCGTGTCCTTATTGCAGGCGATACGGTTCTCAGCGGCGCGAGCGACAAGGTATCGGTGCCTTATTTCTACTGGGGTGATAGCGATATTTATCTCCTTTCTCTGGACAAACTTGGCTGGCTGGATATAGACACGATCATTCCAGGGCATGGCGATCCGGCAGATATGGGAATCGTTCAGCAGCATTCGCTTTATCTGAACAATCTCAAGAAGGCTTTTGGCAACTTCCGCTTGAATCAGGAGGTTGTGGGTCTCGAAGAGGATAAAATAGCCGAAATGGCATTCAAAGCAATACCGCAGCAGTCGTGCCTGCCAGGAACCAAATCGGAAGATTTCTGGGTGCCTGTTATGCATGAACTGAACATACGAAAACTGATAACAGAACAACTGTGATCCAGGGGGACGCATGAATCCTGAAGATATGAACAACTGGGACAACCAGGAAACCGATCAGATACTGGAAGAAGTAGTACCGGGTGGCAAGAAGAAGCTCTTCGGTTTCTACGAGAAACTACGCAAGCGGCTTTCACGCTATGGCGATAAAAAGCATCCACTCATGGAATATCTCTTTCTGTTGCCGGATCTGGTGATTTTGATCGTACGTTTGCTTACCGAAAAGCGCATTCCGATGCGGTTCCGCATCTTCATTGGTTCAATCATTGGCTACCTGATTCTTCCCATCGATATCATTCCCGATTTCATCCCGTTCATTGGCTATATCGATGATCTTCTGATCGTCGTTTTCGGGCTGAATACGATCCTGAACGATGTTGATCCGGAAGTGTTGGAGTATCACTGGAGCGGAGAAAAGAACCTGCTCCTTTCCATTCGCGAGATTACTGAGCATGCTTATCGCTTCGTCGGCAAAAAGAATCTCGACAAGATTCGCTCCTGGATACATAAAAACGTGAAAGCGAGTAATAAATGAATGAATTAACCGTCTTACTTGGAACGCACAACCGTGACAAGGTGCGCGAAATCAAAGAAATCATGTCGTCGCTGCCACAAGTGAAAATCCTCAGCGCGGACGACGTCCCTAATGTCCCGGACGTTATCGAAGATGGGGACACCATCGAAGCCAACGCAATTAAAAAAGCGACCGAGATTGCCCAGGCGACCGGATATCTTACACTCTCGGACGACACGGGTTTGTTTGTCGATGCGCTCGATGGCCAACCTGGTGTCATGGCAGCCCGATTCGCGGGTGAAGGTTGCAGTTACCGTGACAATAGGCTGAAAATGCTCTCCGAAATGAGGGGTAAGGAAGATCGCGTCGCGCGATTCAGCACCGTCGTTGCGCTTGCAGGTCCTCAGGGACTTGTCGGTACGGCGACCGGTAGCGTGGAAGGTCTGATCACCGAAGAAGAACGAGGCGAGAACGGCTTTGGCTACGATGCAGTATTCGAAGCAATCGAGACGGGGAAAACCTTCGGCGAAATGGGCGAAGCCGCCAAGCATGAGATCAGCCATCGCGGACGTGCTTTTCGCAACATCCTTCCCCTGCTGGATGAATTGATAAACACGAAATAAACATTAGAAATAAACGAATTGGAGGCCTTATGATCAATCCTCAAATTTTCCGCCAATACGACATTCGTGGAATCGTTGACAAAGATCTGACTGACGATACCGTCTTTCTGCTTGGACGCGGTTTCGGTACATATCTTCGCCGTCACAGCCTGAAGACAGTCGTTATCGGCGGCGATGCAAGGCTCAGCTCACCGCGTTTCAAGGAACGTTTCACCGCCGGGCTTCTCGAATGTGGTTGCGATGTAACGGACATGGGTATCCTCGCGACACCGGTTCTCTACTACTCGATCCATCATCAGGAAGCCGACGCAGGCGTGATGATCACCGGTAGCCATAATCCGCCCGAATACAACGGTTTCAAGCTCAATATCGGCCTGATGAGCATTTACGGTGAAGAGATCCAGAAAATCATGCACATTATCCAGAAGCAGGAATTCACCGAAGGCAAGGGCACAAAGAAGGTCTTCGAGGGAATCATCCCCATCTATCAGGACTACCTGGTGGCGAACTTGAAAATCGACCGCAAGGTAAAGGTCGTGGTCGATGCCGGTAACGGCGCAGGCGGACCGATTCTCCCCGATATTCTACGCAGACTTGGATGCGAAGTCAAAGAGCTATATTGCGAGATGGACGGAACTTTCCCGAATCACCATCCCGATCCCACCGTGATCGAATACATCCAGGATCTTATCCACGAGGTGAAAACCACCGACGCGGAAGTCGGTCTTGGCCTGGATGGCGACGCTGACCGTATCGGCGTTGTCGATGAGAACGGACATCCCGTTTATGGCGACCAGATTCTCAATATTTTCGCGCGCGATTTCCTGAAAAACTATCCTGGCGAGATGGTTGTGGGTGACGTTAAATGCTCCAAGAACTTCTACGATGACATCGCCAAGCATGGCGGAAAGCCCATCATGTACAAGACGGGTCACTCGATGATCAAGAAGAAAATGAAAGAAGACAACGTCCGCATGGGCGGTGAGATGAGCGGCCATATCTTCTTCGCGGATCGCTATTTCGGATACGACGATGCCATCTATGCGTGCTGCCGATTTGTGGAAATCATGGCAAAAGCCGATATGCCGGTCAGCCAGTTCCTGGCCGATCAGCCTAAGATGTTCAACACACCCGAAATCCGCGTGGAATGCCCGGACGAGACCAAGTTTGAGGTAGTCGATAAAGTGCGTGACTCCTTCATCGAAGAAGGCGCGAACGTCAACGATATCGACGGAATGCGCGTTACGTATTCGGATGGGTGGGGACTGGTTCGCGCGTCCAACACGCAGCCGGTGCTTGTCATGAGGTTCGAAGCGGAGACAGAGCAGCGCTTGGAAGAAATCCAAAAGCTGGTCGAGGAACGCATCGCGAAATTCAGCTAAACAACGATATGGGAGGGGGCTTCGGCTCCCTCCAAGAATACGATTATGAAATACAAATACCTTTTCGGACCAGTCCCGTCGAGGCGTCTCGGGATGTCACTCGGCGTCGATCTGATCCCTCACAAGACATGCAACCTGAATTGCATGTACTGCGAAGCTGGAAGAACCCTTACGCTCACGACAGAGCGCAGGGAATGGTATCCCACCGATTCGATTATTCATGAGATCGATCAATATCTGTCCGGCTCTCCCAAGCTCGATATCATCACATTCTCCGGTGCAGGTGAGCCAACATTGCATGTGGGATTTGGACGTATCGCTGATTATATCCGTTCGCATTATCCGCAATATCCGCTGGCTTTGCTGACAAATTCGCTCAACATGACCGATGCGAGCGTGCGGAAGGACATCGCGAAATGCAATCTGGTGCTTCCATCACTGGATGCTGCATCGCAAGATGTTTTTCTCAGGATCAATCGTCCAGCGCCGGGTGTACAGATCGAAGATGTGATCGAAGGGCTGGTGGCGTTCAGCAGCGAATTCGAAGGCGATATCTGGCTGGAGGTCTTTCTTCTGCACGGAATCAACGACTCGCCGGAGGAGCTCGAACGTCTCCATGAAGCGATTCTCAGGATCAAACCAGGTCGGGTTCAACTTAACACGCTGGATCGTCCTGGTGCAGTCGAATGGGTTCACCCGATGCCTCAAGATGAGATGAAGCGTATCGCGGAGATGTGGAAGGATCTGCCGGTGGAGATCATCGCGCGGTTCTCGCTTGTCGATCATTATGCTGATAAGGCTGCGGACCTTGCAGACAGAATTCTCGCTATGATTCGTCGGCGCCCCTGCACAGCGGAAGATATCTCGGCAGCGCTCGGTGTAGCAGAAAAAGATCTATTAGGCGAGCTGAAACAAATGGTTCGAGACCACCGGGTCGATACACAGGTACTCGAGCGTGGAACGTTCTACAAGATAATGGAGTAAATGCCTCGATTTGCAGTTGTTGGGGCTACGATATATTGTCGATAGTTTTCTCGATTTCACATAACCAAAAGCAAGCGACAGGCTATGAGAAAGACTTTTTGGGTCATGATAGCGCTTCTTGTGCTATCATTGATGACGCTTCATGCCGAAACAATCGTGCGGGTCGCGATCTACGAGAACAACCCACTTGTATTTACAAACGACGAAGGCGAAATCGAAGGGCTATACATTGATGTTCTGAATGACATTGCCAGTCAGGAAGGCTGGTCGTTGATCTTTGTCGGCGGTTCATTTACTGAATGTCTCGATCTGCTCGAACAGGGATGGGTCGATCTGATGGTGGCAATTGCTTACACGGATGCACGAGCGCAGCGATACGACTACAACGCGCAATCTGTCCTGACGAATTGGGGCCGGATCTACATTCGCGAGGATTCGGAAATTTCATCGATTCTCGATCTGGAGAACGTTCGTATCGCGTATGTTGCCGACGATATTTACTACGAAGATTTGAAACTGAAACTCGAGAAATTCGAGATCAAGGCAGAATTCGTCCTCTCGGAAGATTATGAAGACGTACTCCAGAAGATTGAATCGGGTGCTGCAGAAGCCGGTGTGGTTGCTCGATTTTACGGCAGGATTCACGAGAAACGGTTCGATATTCGTCCCACAGGCATCATTTTCAAGCCGATCGAACTTCGTTTTGCCAGCCGAAAGGGGACAAACAACGACCTGTTGAAGGCGATCGACAGGCATCTTACGGTGATGAAAGCTGACCCGAAGTCAGCTTATCACATCTCGATGAACAAGTGGTTCAATATCACTCCAGCAACAATGCCCTCACAAGATACGACGAAGGTCCTCAAACTCACGATACTCCAGTATATACTAATACTTGTTGTTCTGGTGTCTATTGCGCTTTTAATCTTCACCCGAAGGCAGATTCGAGCCAAGATGAAAACGTTATTCGAACGTGATCGAGAGCTTCAGTCTGAACGAGAATATCGCCAGCAAGCCGAAAAGCAGACCTATGAGAGCCAGGTTCGTTTTGAGCAGATCATCGAGGCGATGAACGAAGGTTTTGTGATGATCCGGCAGGATGGTAAAATACAGTATGCAAACGAACGCTTTTGTCTTATGAGTGGGATCGAACAGAAGGATGTTTATAATTATACCTTCTTCGATTTCTGTGCGGATAAAGATCCAACAGATCTGAAGAAGTACATAACAACGGATGGTTCCGCGATACAATCTGCCAGCTTCGAGACCAAGCTGGTAACGCGCGATTCGAAAGAAATAGCTGTAGTGGTTTCGATCAACCCGATTTACGATATGAATGGGCTGATCCAGGGCTTTTACGCGATAACCACGGATATCACCGAGATTAAAACAAAGCAGAACGAGCTCGAGGTACAGAAGGCATATTTCGAGCAGCTTTTCGAAAACTCACCCGAAGCGATCATCATCGTGAACAATCACGATGAGATTCTGTCAGTGAATGCCAGCTTTACGCACCTTTTCCAGTATGAAGCTTCCGAATGTGTAGGCCGCACGATCAACTCTCTGATCGTACCTGAGGATTTACACAAAGATGCAACCGCTATCTCACAAGTGGTTCTCAACCATAAGTCGATTCAGAAAGACACGCAGCGTATGAGAAAAGACGGCACTATGGTCGAAGTATCGGTGTTGGGTTACCCGATCTACATGAGTGACAAGCAGATTGGCGTGTTCGGTATTTATGGCGATATCTCGAAACGTAAGGCTGTCGAGCGCGAGCTGAAGGAAAACCAGGATAAATTCAAGATGATCTTCGAAGCGACTCCGGTTGCCCTCTATCAGGAATCGATCGACGGCACAATTCTCGATTGTAATCAAGTTGCTCTGACGATGACGGGATATACGCGCGAAGAGCTGATCGGGAAAAATGTTGCGAGTCTGCTGCCTCCGGACCGGATCGAGGAAATGATGAATTATGCCCATGATGTGAAATCGCTGGGTTGGTTCATCGCCGAGTTCGAGAATCAAAGGAAGAATGGTGAACGCATTCCTGTGATATCGGCTGGAAATAGAGTCCGACTGGATGACCAGGAGCAGCTCATTGTCGCGGTACAGGATATTTCAAGGCAGAAACGAGCCGAACGAGAGCTCGCAGCTGAAAAAGAGCACCTGTCCGTCATGCTTTCGAGTATCGGTGACGCTGTGATCGCGACAGACATCAACGGAAATGTCACGCTGATTAATAAAGTGGCGTCCGAACTGACTGGATGGACGTTCGCGGATGCGATTGGCAAGCCATTGACGCAGATTTTCAATGTTGTGCATGAAACCACGCGCATGAAGACCGTAAACCCGGTGATGGATGTTCTGAAATCGGGCAAGATCATCGAGCTACCCGATCACACATTATTGATCTCAGCCGACGGAACCGAGAGGCTGATTGCGGATAGCGGTGCGCCAATTCGGGACCATGAAGGAAACACAATCGGTATTGTGCTCGTATTCCGCGACATCACAGACAAACACTATATTGAACGCGAGATAACCAGGATGCAGAAGATGGAGACACTGACCCTTCTGGCGGGTGGTATCGCGCATGATTTCAACAACATCCTAACAGCCATTATCGGTAATATCTCGCTGGCGAAAATTTACGCGAAAGATTCTTCCAATGTTATCGAGAAGATAACGAACGCTGAAAAAGCAGCACTTCAGGCGCGTGACCTGACGCATCAACTACTCACATTTTCCAAGGGTGGCGATCCGATCAAGCAATCGACCGATCTTCGGAATATCGTTGAAGAGACGATGACGTTCGTACTCAGTGGATCAAGTGTGCGAAGCGAGATGGAGTTTGATGCAGATTTAAATCAGGTCAATGTCGATCCCGGTCAGATCAGCCAGGTAATCAACAACCTCACGATCAATGCTGTTCAAGCAATGAAGAATGGCGGTATTATAAAGGTTTCTGCCGTGAACGTGACCGTGAAGGAAGACCAGATTGTTTCGTTGGAGGCTGGTTCGTATGTGCGGCTTACTATCGAGGATAACGGGCCCGGAATTCCTCAGGAGATTCAGGATAAAATCTTCGACCCGTATTTCACGACCAAGTCCGAAGGCAATGGTTTAGGGCTCGCAATGACTTATTCCATCATTAAGCGTCATCGTGGACATATCTTACTCGACTCTCATCTTGGCGAAGGAGCTCGATTCGATATCTATCTACCTGTTATCGATGGCGTTTCGGCATCGCGGAACTACATTACGCAGAACTATCAAGGAAATCGGGAGCGGATCCTGGTAATGGACGACGACATGATCGTGCAGGATTCTTTAGGAAATTTCCTGGAATTTCTCAATTACCAGGCCGAATTTGCCGATCATGGTGAAGTTGCAATTGAGAAATACAGACAATCGCTGAATGAGAAGAATCCCTATGCGGCGGTAATTCTGGACCTGACGGTTCCCGGCGCTATGGGTGGAAAGGAATGCGTTGTTCAATTACGCGAGATCGACCCCAATGTAAGAGCAATTGCGTCAAGCGGATACAGCAACGAATTGAAAATCGAAACCTATAAAAAATATGGTTTTCTGGATGTGATACCCAAACCATACAGGATCGAAGAACTCGGCTCTGTACTTAAAAGAGTGATCGCTGTTCAGGAAAAGAATGAGATTTCGGTTGAAGAATCATGAAAAAGTTGACAGGTTAAGCGATATATCGTTGATTTGATGCAAATGTAAACGTGTAGGTATTTGAGACATTTTAAGCAAACACTAACGAGTGGGTGATTCAGGAAATATGATGCAGAAAAGCGACATTAAAAAGAGGATTCTTGTAACCGAAGATGAGGAAATCGTACGCTATACGCTGTGCACGATTCTAAACAGGCTTGGTTACGAGACACTTGAAGCGTCTCACGGCGGTATCGCGCTGGAGACGTTGAAACACGAATCCGTTGATATGATTCTGGTTGACCTCATGATGCCGGAAGTGAACGGATTCCAGGTAATTGCTCAAGTGAGCCAAAAGTACCCTGAAATTCCGATTATCGCTGTTTCCGGCCTGAACGATGTTCAAGAGGTGGTCAAGGCGATCAGGCAGGGGGCCTGGGATTACATCCTCAAGCCTGTATCGAAGCTCGATATATTCCAGCACTCGCTGGAACGATCGTTCGAGCGTGCACACCTCCTTCGGGACAACCGCATGCAACGCGAACACCTGATCAAAGCAAATCAGGAACTGAACGATATGATCTATAAGCTGGAAGAAGACGAGAAATCCGGCAGAAGGATCCAGTTTCAGCTTCTTCCGCTGGAAATCCAGATGTTCGGCGACTACGAATTCAGCCGGCACCTGATTCCATCGACTTTCCTCAGCGGCGATTTCCTGGATTATTTTGCGATCGACGATACACACATCGGCTTCTATATTGCAGACGTTTCAGGTCACGGCGTGTCCTCTGCATTCGTGACGGTTCTTCTGAAGAGCTTCATGTCTCGTCAGTTGCGAGAATTCGCTGATGAAGGCGACCAGACCATCCTGAGTCCCTCGAAGATACTCAAGGAACTCAACGAAGAAATACTCTACCAGAAGATCGATAAATTTCTCACCATTTTCTTCGGTGTGATCGATACCGAAAAGCAGACAATGCTCTGCGCGAACGGCGGGCAATATCCTTTCCCGATCATGTTTGATGGCAAATGTAAGTTTATTCCACAGAAGAGTTTCCCGATCGGCGTTTTCGATTTTACTCAGTATGAGGATGTCGAGATCCCGCTCGCCGATGAATTCGCACTCTATCTGGTTTCAGACGGAATTCTCGATCTGCTGGATTATCCCACACCACAGGAAAAAAACGATTACCTGCTCGCACAGATGCAAAGCCTTGATCTTACGCTGGAAGAGCTTGTTGGTAAATTTGACATCAGCGGCGAACATGTACCGGATGATATAACATTCTTGAAGGTCAGGAAATATAGCGGCAAGTGATCACGTTCGAGCCAATCGGAGTTATTCACACACCTCACCGGCAACCCGAAGGGATGCCAATCCAGCCCGTTGGAGCAGCTGGAGCACAGGGTGAGATCATCGTGTATGAGCAATATGTTGATGGCCTGAAAGACCTCGACGGATTCTCGCACATCTACCTGCTATACCACTTTCACCGCATGGAGCACAGCAAGCTTCTGGTCAAACCATTCCTGGATAATACAACACGTGGCGTTTTTTCTACAAGAGCTCCCAGCAGACCGAACCCGATCGGGCTCTCGCTGGTAAAGCTCATTTCCATTGATGGTAATCGCATCGTGTTCGACGGCGCGGATATGTTGGATGATACACCGCTGCTGGATATCAAGCCCTATGTTCCTGATTTCGAATCGGCTGAGGAAGTGAAAACAGGATGGCTGGACAAGAAGGCTATCGAGGCGAGAAAGCACCGAAGCGACCACAGATTTTCACGAGAGAATATGACATAAAGATAATTAGGGGTGAGACAAAAAAATAACTTGCGTGGAATCACAGCAGGGAAAAATTCAGCATAAATGCTGCGATTGCATTGTGAGCTACGCAGGTTAGATCAACGGATTTCAAAGAAAACCGATTCAGGAGGATTGATGAAAGGCAGAATCGCGAATTTCAGCGCCGGACCGGCGGTATTACCGGAATCAGTGCTGCTCGAAGCGCAGGAGAATTTACTCAATTATAAGGGCCACGGGCTTTCCGTTATGGAGATGAGCCATCGCAGTAAAGTATATCAGGGAATCATCGACGATGCAATGGATCGCGCAAAACGCATCATGGAACTGGGTGACGACTACGAAGTCCTGTTCCTTGGCGGCGGTGCCAGCATGCAATTCCTGATGCTGCCCATGAACCTCTGCCCGGATGGGAAAGAGGCGAACTACATCAACACTGGCGTATGGTCAACAAAGGCCATCAAGGAATGTAAGAAGATCGGTAAGGGCTGCAATGTAGCCGCTACATCTGAAGACAAAAGTTTCACGTACATTCCGAAGGAATTCACCCTCTCGGCGAATCCCGCGTATCTTCATTATACTACCAACAACACCATCATGGGTACAGAATATAAATATACCCCCGAAGTTGGCGACATCCCGCTCATCTCGGATATGTCCTCGAACTTCCTGAGCAAGCCGCTGCCGTTCAATAAGCACGCGCTCATCTATGCAGGCGCTCAGAAAAATATTGGTCCTGCTGGCGTGACCATGGTCGTGATCCGCAAAGACATGCTCGAAAAGCTCAACTCCGGGCTTCCCACCATGCTTTCCTACAAGACCCATGCCGATAAGGGCTCAATGTTCAACACACCTCCCTGCTTCCCGATCTATATCGTCGGTCTCATGCTCAAGTGGATCGAAGACAACGGCGGACTGGTGGCAGTTGAACAGCACAACATCAAGAAAGCCGGACTGATCTACGACGTGATCGATAACTCCGAATTCTACCGCTCACCGGTGAACCCGGAAGATCGCTCGCTGATGAACATCGTCTTCCGTCTTCCGTCCGAAGATCTCGAGAAGAAGTTTATCGCCGAAAGCGCGGCGGCTGGAATGAGCAACCTCAAGGGTCATCGCGATGTCGGCGGATGCCGCGCATCGACATACAATGCACTCCCGATCGAGGCTTGCCAGCAGCTCAGAGATTTCATGATCGAATTCGAAAAGAACAACGGCTAACCAACTTATATGGACAGCCCGGGTCAACCGGGCTGTTTCTCTTTTCAAGGCAGACTATGAAGAATCTTCCCGTAACCTTCCAGCCCAAGCGCATCCTGGTTGTCCAGACGGCTCTTATCGGTGATGTGATCCTGATTACGCCGCTCATCAGTGCGCTGAAAAAGTGCTATCCCGATGCGGCAATCGATGTGATGGTCAACGCGAAGTTTCAGGCTGTGCTGCAAAACAATCCCGCGATCGACAACATCATTCCGCTTGCAAAGATCTGGCCTTTCAAGATGCTCTCAATTCTTGGGATGGTTTCCCGTATTCAGGGAACCGACTACGATCTGGCTGTGTCCGCGCACCGGTCGGTGACAACAGGCTTCATGCTGAAGATAGCGGGGATTCCGCATCGGATCGGGTACGATCAGGGTTTTTCCGGGAAGTATTATAACTACCGAGTTCCTTGGCCAAAGGGAATGCGGCGTGTCGAAAAGAACATGACGCTGCTAAAGCCTATTACGGACGAAGCGTTTCCCATCCAGACGCACCTGTATCCATCCACATCGGACAATGAATTTGCTGAGACGGTAATGCTTCCTTATGCGGAACGGCCCCGTATCGCGATAGCGCCTGGGTCGATGTCGTTCACCAAGCGCTGGCCAATGAATCATTATGCCGAGTTGACAAGGCTACTCTATGAGAAAGGTTTCCAGCTCATCTTCCTCGGTGCTCCTGCTGAGGTTGATACATGCCGCGAAATCATCGAGAAATCGGGTGTTGAAGCGATCAACATGGCGGGTCGTACCACGATTTTGAAAGCTACCGCGGTGATCTCCAAGTGCAGGATGCTCATATGCAACGACAGCGGCCTGATGCACGCGGCAAACGCGGTTCAGACGCCGGTGGTCGCGTTCTTCGGTCCCACGACCGGAGCGCTTGGTTATCAGCCGATTGGTGAGAAAGATCACATCTTTGAGATTGATCTGGCCTGCCGCCCATGCGGGAAACACGGCGGCGACAGATGCCCCCGGAAGCACCATCGTTGCATGCTCGATATCAAGCCCGAAACGGTTCTCCAGTATATTGTAAAGACCTATGGCACGCCGTAAGATAGCATTTTTGTTCAATTACGAGGGCTATAACGCTGAGGCCCAGAATCTTTGGGAGAATCTCCAGTTCGCGCATGAGGCTGGGTATGAATGTGTCGTGTTGGGCCCGAAATCACGTGTAACGAAGCAGGCGCGAGAGATCGGTATCAAGGTCGTTGAATCGCGTTACATCTGTTCGCGTAAGAGCCCCGTCAATCATATAATCGGCCTGGCGGAGATCATCAAGATCCTACGTAGACAGAAACCGGACGTACTGCATATCTATTATCGATCTATCATGCATTCATTGGGTATACTGGCAAACTGGCTGACCGGCTCGTGTACGACCGTTATTCGCACGCGTGGAACCGCCACGCCGATCCGCCGAAATCTGGGCAATCGCATCCTCTATCAGAGTAATACGCATTTGACTATCGTTCCATCAGATCGTGAGCGCAAACAGCTTCTGGATTTCGGGCTGCCGGAAGATCGGGTGGCAACGCTGCATTTCCCGCTGGATACGGAGCATTTCAACCTGGAGAAATATAATCGTGAAGCTGCCAGAAAGAAACTGGGTATCGGCGATGAATTCTGCCTGGTACACATCGGAAGATTCGAGCCGATAAAGGGCCATATGTACCTGTTGGAGGCGGCGAAGATTCTGGAGAGCGAGGGATTCAACTTTACGTTGCTCCTGGTGGGCAACACCGATTATCCGCATTTTGATGAGGTCAAGCCCATGATTAACGGACGCGTACGACTGGCTGGTTGGGCGGATGATGTCGCGGAGCTGATCGCGGCTTCGGATGCGGGTGTTATCTCATCGATCGGATCCGAGGCAAACAGCCGTGTCGCGCTGGAATTCATGGCAATGAGGAAGCCGCTTGTCACGACTGACGCCGGTATCCTGCCGGATATCATACCCGGTCATGGCATCGTGGTGCAACACAGCGATGCACAGGCCCTGGCCGATGGCATCAGGCGGATTGCCGCGAGCGATAGGATAGCGATGGGCGATAAGGGGTACAACTACGTTCACGAGCACTTTGAACGGGACGTAATTCAAGCGCGATTCCTGCAAATCTACAGAAATATCTTGCAGAATTAACCCACTGATTTTATTAAGCGGAATATGAAGATATTAGACCGTTACATCCTTAGAGAATATCTGATCACGCTGCTGGTGATCACTGCGTCTTTCTCGGTGATTTTCATCGTGGTGGACATATTCGACCGCTTGCCGCGGCTCTTGCGGTATAATGCGGAGTTAAACGACATTGTGATGTACTTCATTTCGAGAATACCCTATCTTTTTGTGTTGACTTCGCCTGTGGCTGTACTGCTCAGCGGTCTGTTCCTCATGAATTCGCTATCCAAATATAACGAATCGATCGCGATCCGCGCGGCTGGACTCAGCATTCTGCGAATGGTGTCACCGATTCTGTGGTTCGGGCTGTTCTTCAGCATTTTCGTGATGATCTTCGGGGAGTATGTACTGCCCAAATCCGAAGCGATAAGGCAGTATATCTATACCGAGAAGATCAAGAATCGCAAGATAGAAGATATCAAGATGCGCAGCAACATTTACTATCGCGGAACCGGTAACAACCTCTATTTCATCGGATTCTTCGATGGTTATCGCAATGTCCTGAAGACTATCGACATCACGACATTCGACCATGAGAACGGGGCGATCAGTCGTAAGATAACAGCAAGTAAGGCCGACTGGAATGGCGAGGAATGGGTGCTGGAGAATTGCTACATCCGCACATTCGATCATGAAGGTCGTGAGATCGAAGCACTCACCGAGTTTCATCCGGAGACGGTTGTGCCGGAGCTGGATGCGACGCCTTTGGATTTCATCAAGAGCGCGAAAGATCCGATGTCGATGAACTATTTCGAGCTGCGGGAATACATCAATCGCTTGAAGAAGGTGGGGGAGAAGTACCGCAAGGAGCTTGTCGACCTTCACTTCAAACTGTCGTTTCCGTTTGCGAACCTGATTATCCTGCTATTCTGTGTACCTTTAGCTTCCACATCAACGCGTAGCAGGGGACGCGGATTGGTCTTCCTGCTGGGGCTTGTCATCTGCTTCATGTATCTTTCAGCACAGCGGGTGAGCATGAGCCTCGGCTATAACGGTGTTCTATCGCCACTATTTGCTGCATGGATCGCCAATATCGTATTTACCATCGCCGGTATCTTCTTCGTACTTAAGGCTGAGGTATAGCCTTTTCTGGAGCGCAGGCATCCTTGCCTGCATCTCTTCTTTGCCTGAATCCCCTCAAATGATTTACAGGATTACCACGATTAGCAGGATGGAGAAAGAGACCCTCGCCCCAGCCCTCTCCCATTCCATGGGCGAGGGAGCAGAGAGTGGTACTCACAGATGCTCATTCAGTCGAAACTTTGGAAATCGGTTGGTACGAGATAAAGTTATTGAAGAAAACTCTTGGAAACACTTAATTTCCAATTATAATATCAAGTAAGTAAATTGTGGAGGTAAATATGAAGATTCACTTTGTTTTTGATAATATCCATGGTTGTGCCCATAGTTATCGTGCGGGAGTGAAGTCAAATGATGATATAAGAGAAGTGACATGTAAATCCTGTAAGAAATTCATTTTGAAAAGGGGTTTAAAATCCAGAGATGAAATTCCTGTGGATGAATTAGGTCGCCCACATTTCAAAGCAAAGAGAGAGTGGAGTGATGGACAGTTGTCATTTATAGTTAAATGTCCTATTTGTGGTGAAGAGCATTATCATGGTGGTGGAAGGGATCCAGAAAATATTGATCAAATGTTGGGAGAAAGATTGAGTCATTGTTCATGTTGGGATGCATATGTGTTAGAGTGAGAATAGAAAAAGGCAGCCACGTAGTAGCTGCCTTTGGTACGGAAAAAACTATAATCAGGCTTCAGCGGGGATAACGTTCACGAATTTCTTTCCGCCGGCTTTTGTCTGGAATTTGACATAGCCGTCGACAAGACTGAAGATCGTGTAGTCCTTACCCAGGCCCACGTTGTTTCCTTGGTGGAACTTGGTACCGCGTTGGCGAACGATAATGTTCCCAGCCAGCACAAACTGACCGTCATAACGTTTTACGCCGAGATATTGCGGATTGCTGTCCCGTCCGTTTTTACTACTGCCAACACCTTTTTTATGTGCCATGTTTCATCTCCCTGGGGTTACTGAATAATATCCTTAACCAGGATGGTGGTGTAGTTCTGCCGGTGACCAGTTTTCTTGGCATAACCTTTTCTGCGTTTCTTCTTGAAGACGACGATTTTTTTATCTTTGCCGTGATCAACAATTTCAGCCACGATTTTTACGTTGTCGAGCGTAGGCTGACCGACAAGCACGTTATCTTTATCATCTTTCAGAAGAAGCACATCGTCGAGTTCCAACTCGTTTCCGGGCTCGAGTTCGGCAAGATACGGGACCTTAACGGTCTTGTCCTTTTCCATCCGAAGCTGTTGACCCTTAAAATCTACGATCGCATACATTTCAGACTCCTTATATCCATTTATAATAAACGGAATAGCCAAATAATTATCGTTGCGTTTGATTGTCAAGAACAATAGAGATTTCAGGGCGAAAAAGTTAGTGCGCCTTGAAATGCGTTGTGATCTCCTTGCCTGTCTGAAGGTCGAGTACGCGGAATCCGTCCAGCGCAATCTCATCATCGACAGTGATCTCGAGTTTGTTCTTAACGTGTGAAAGGTACTCGGGGTTGTTGTCGAGGTACTCTTTCACGGGTGGTGCGACAAGGATCTGCAGTGGTTTATCCTTGAGGAAATATTCCGACCTGCTGATCCATCGGAAGATTTTCATCGCGACAGAATCGCGAGAGATAATGCGCCCAGCGCCATGGCAGCAGGGGCATCTCTCCGAATAAGCGAGAATGATATTTGGACGTGTACGTTTACGGGTGATCTCGACGAGTCCCAGAGGTCCGAACGGGAAGACCTTGTTGCGCGCGCGATCTCGCTTGAGGCAGCGACGCAGGGTGTCGAGCACCTGGCTTTTGCTTGATTCACTTTCCATGTCGATGAAGTCGATAACCATGATACCGCTCAGATCGCGAAGCCGGATCTGCCGTGCGATTTCCTCGGCAGCTTCGACGTTTGTCTGGCGAATGGTGTCTTCGTAGTTTCGTCGTCCGGTGTAGCTACCGGTGTTGATATCAATGGAGACCATCGCTTCAGTTTGTTCGATGACGATGTTACCACCGCTGGGAAGTTCCACTCGGGCGTTGAACATCTTCTCGATTTCTTTCTCGATGCCGTAGGCGTCGAAGATAGGGGAATCTTCTTTGTAAAGCTCGATTCGCTCGACCAGTTCCGGTGCTCCGAGCTGCAAGTTCTGGATGAGTCGTTCGCGGAAGGCTCGGTCGTCCACGACGAGGCGGTCTATTTTGGTGTTGAACAGGTCACGAATAAGCGTGTTTGTCAGGTCGCTCTGATTGAAGATGCAAACAGGCGGCTTGGCGTATTGAATCTGTTTCTCAAGATATTTCCACGTTTTATAAAGGCCATTGTACTCGGTTTCGAATTCTTCCAGTGAATTGCCTTCGGCGTCGGTGCGCACAATCAGCCCGATATCTTTGTGTTTTATCTGGCTGATGATTGTCTTGATTCGATTCTTTTCGGCATAAGTGTTTATTTTGCGCGAAACGGCGACGCGGTTTTTATTGGGGAAGAATACGAGGAACTTTCCCGGAAGCGATATCTGTCCGGTGAGTCTTGCGCCTTTTTTCCCGAGTGGGCCTTTCTGCACCTGGACGACGATTTCCTGGCCTTCCTTGAGGTACTTGCCTATCTTGGACGAATCCTTCGCCAGCTTACTGGGCGCACTATTGTCCGAATCAACAAGGTCGAAGAAGTCGGTCACAATATCCGAGTAATGCAGGAACGCGGTACGTTCAAGCCCGATGTTGATGAAGGCCGCTCCCATTCCTGGAAGGACGTCCTGAACATATCCTTTATATATGTTACCTACGATATTCTGCTGTTCTCTTTTCTCTACGAAGAGTTCGACCAGCCTGTTATCTTCAAGGATGGCGACTCTGGTTTCGTAGGGATGTACATTTACAATGATTTCATTAAACATTTACTAACTCCACGAATATACTCCTGTGATATCGTTTCCAGCGTCAAGCAATTTCTTTTTGGATTTTCCTTGACACGAAATCAGGCTGCTATTTTATGTCCAGCACGTGACGCGAGGTGGAGCAGTCAGGTAGCTCGTCGGGCTCATAACCCGAAGGCCGGAGGTTCAAATCCTCCCCTCGCTACCATTTTTGAATAGACGTGGCGGCATAGCTCAGTTGGTTAGAGCATCGGAATCATAATCCGAGTGTCCGGGGTTCGAGTCCCTGTGCCGCTACCATATATTTGCTTATCTATGCCGCGGCGGACGATAAGCATTTTTTATTTTAGCGCGCGCCAGTAGCTCAGCCGGATAGAGCAACGGCCTTCTAAGCCGTAGGTCCGGGGTTCGAGTCCCTGCTGGCGTGCCATTTTTTTTGCCACAAATCATTTCGTTACGAGTTATGAAAGAGACCTTCCCCCCAACCCTCTCCCCTTAATAGAAGAAGGACAATGGATACCCATCCTGCCTCCCCCTATGGAAAAGAGCAGGAGCAGAGAGCCCTATATGCTTATACCAGTCACGTCGCATATTCGCCCAATCCTTTCGCGACGCCGTGTAACACCACGTCTTCGAAGTGGATGAACACAGCTGCTCGGGCTTGAACGAATCTGCTGCGTGGTGCGTGTATATAGAGATAAGGCATATCTGGCAACAGGATGGGAAAAACTGAATGAATGCATATCAAAGTACGATAGCTTGTCTTTGGGTATCGATTGAATCAGCAATAAAATGTATGGAACTGTCAGGTAAAGGTATTCGAAGTTAAATAATGAGCTTGACGAAATGTTGTTCGTGGTTATGTTATCATATATCATACAATTCATGCCGGGTGAATTGAAAAATCGTTATATGGACATAATAACGGAGGATAAATGAATAAAAATCATTCGGTTGTATTTATGATCTTACTATTTACCATCTTCGGACTTGGCGAGCTATCAGCCTATGGCAATTGCCTTGACTTTGACGGCTCGAACGACTATGTCAATTGTGGCACCTACAGTGCTCTTCGGCAGAGCAATTACATCACACTCGAATGTTGGGTATACGTCAATAGTGTCGGCTCATGGGAAGGTGTTGTAACCTACCTGGAAGATAGCGGCGGTAACGAGAACGGATATGGTTTCTTTTTCTACAACGGTTATCTTACCTGGTGGCTTCAGCGCTTGGGTGGAACGACCGACAGCTATTCATCGTATCCGCATACCACGTTGAGCACAAACACCTGGACGCATATAGCCGGAACGTATAACAGCTCGACCGGTATGATGTATCTCTACAAGAACGGTGCTCTTGTGGACTCGTACAGTAAGGGTGCTGGCACGATCCGTTGGGAGACAATCCCGAATTTCTTTACCATTGGCGCGTATAAAGACGATGATGAGAACTACTATTTTGATGGACGGATCGACGATGTACGCTTGTGGTCGGACGATCTTACAGCGACGGAGATACAGGACAGAATGTACGGCGAACTCCCCAGCACCGGTGGTAATCTTATTGGTTATTGGAAAATGAACGAAACCTCGGGCAGCTATGTACATAACGAATATTCCTATACCTATACGGGATCGATGGTCAACATGGACTCATCCTCGGATTGGGTAACCTCGTACGCTCCGGTAGGGCAGTTCTCAACGTTCACCGGTTTGCACCCCGAATCGCTCTGGAACTATCTCGGGACCTCCTGGACCAGCAATAACTATGGTATGGAAATGCAGGACTATAGCACCGCTTCCATCAGCGCGACAGAATTTTACTCCTATGGCTGTAGCTCTTCGACTGGCACGGCAACAACGTATCTTCCCTCTGACGTCGATTTGCGGTCCGCAAGGGAGTGGTTCCTCGACGACAATGCCAACGATGCGATCAACGTTCGCTTCGATATCAGTGACTTTGGTAGCGACCTCTATGATAGCGAACTCGCTGCGTCGAACTACAAATTGATGCGTAGAACCAGTACATCGAGTACCTACTCGGTTGTCGCTTCCGGCAGCAGTATTTCGGGCGATTTGGTCTATTTCAACGGATATACGCCATCTGGAGACGCTTTTTACTCCCTTGGCCGCGACAACAATCCGGCTACGGTTGTAACGAATTCGGTCTCTAGCGTGGGCGAGACATCGGCGTCTGTTTCCTGCCAGGTAACCGCTGACGGCGGTGGCGCTGTGACATCGCGCGGTATCGCTTATTCCAGCTCGACCAGTTCACCTACGATCTCAAACAGCACGGTAGTAAACGGCAGTGGAACTGGGTCTTACACATGCTCCATGTCGTCACTCGAGCCAAACACGACTTATTACGTACGCGCCTTCGCGACCAACAGCGAGGGGACAAGCTATGGAACAGCCCTCAACTTTACAACGATTCCCGATCAGCCAAGTCATGTTTTTCCGGAAAACAACGCTACAGGACTGCCACGGCAGGTTACCATCGACTGGCGTTGGGAAGGCAATGGAGCTCCGACAGGCTTCCGTGTGTATCAGGGGGCGACACAGATTGGCTCCGATATCTTATGGAGCGGCGATATCGTTTATACAAAACAGCTTGCGCAGGCAGCCTGGGGCGAGGTTGTGAGCTGGCATGTGGTAGCCTACAACGCAACCGGTGTTACAACAGGCTACGCATCCTGGAGCTTCACCGTGGCGGATGAGCCGGTCGGTGATGAGGAGTATCCCGCTTCGGTTGTTTATACGGAAATGACCGATGTCACCGATCCTGATCCGGCACCGATTACCTTGCCGGTGATAAACCTCGGCGCAGGAAATGTACAGCCGACATTCGATTTCTCCTTTGGGTCGGTACCAAACATCCCGATTCTCGGCTGCCAGGTGACCGATCTTCCTATGCATCCCGTTGCTGAACTGCAGAATTGCGGTGCGGCATTCAACGCCACGTTCCCGGCTGGCATCACCACAACGCTGACCTTCACTTTCGGCACTACCTTTACGCCGGATCAGCTCTATCGCTGGAACAGCGATCGGTGGGAAGACATCAGCGCGTTCGCGACCTTCGGTGTGGGATCTGTGACATTCGATTATAGTGCAACGAGTCGTGGGGAAGAAGAATTCATCGTGGATAACGGCGGTGGTACCCTTCCAGTCGAGCTTTCGGCATTCTCCGCAACAGTAACATCCGAGAATTTCGCGATGCTGAAGTGGACGACGCAGTCCGAGAACGATATGGCCGGCTACAACATCCTTCGCGGTTCAACTGACGACATCCAGCTTGCGAAGGGAATCAACAATGCCCTGGTTCCGGCAGAGAATAGCACATCCGAGACGAGCTACGAGTTCGTGGATAACGATGTGATCGAAGATAATCAGTACTACTACTGGCTCGAATGCATCGACCTGAGTGGATCCGTATCTCTGTACGGCCCCACAACGGTTACGATCACGCAGGATGAAGAACCGGATGATACACCTGATGCCAGCTTCGCAACAGCGATCCAGGCGATCTATCCCAACCCGTTCAATCCTTCCACCAGGCTCAGCTATACGCTGTCCGAACCGATGCATGTCAACGTGACCGTCTACGACCTTCGTGGTCGCAAGGTGAGAACACTCGTTTACGGATCGGGTCAGAAGGGCATGAACGAAGCCATCTGGGATGGAACCGATGCATCCGGTAAAACAGCTGCGTCTGGTATCTATCTCTTCAAGCTCGAAGCTGGCGGTGCCGTTATGACAAGCAAAGCGCTCATGCTGAAATAAAGCATGTGACGATATGTTCTCGACCCCGTCGGTTTCGGCGGGGTTTTTTCTTCCAGCCATGTCGGGCTGGCATCGCGCTGAATAAAATGCTTGACCGGTTTTCAATTCTGGAATGGTTGATGCTGTGAAGCAAACAGGAGAGAGAATGAATCCCATTGTTTTTGCAAGGAAGATTGATAACTTAGATGTAGATTTAGTACGATTTCTGGACGAAATCGGATTCGATGCGCTATTCAATCGGGGCGATAAGGTGATATTAAAGCCAAATTTTGTTGCGCCGCGTGTAAGCACTGCGGGAGCGACAACAAACTTGGATTTAATAAAAGCTGTTGCCTTGCGTCTAAATCAATTAGGGGCAAAGCCATATCTTACCGAGTTACCCGGCATGGAATTCAGATCGCAAGAAGTTTTTCATTTTCTCGGAATCAAGGAGCTTGCAGAGACATGTGGACTTGAAGTATCTATTCCAGATGAAAGAGACTACATTTGCCGTAAGATTCCAGGTGGTAAACTCCTTAAGCGAGCTTATGTCAATCCGCTTCTCAAAGATGCCAAGCTTGTTAATCTGCCAATCCTGAAAACACATGTCATAACGACAGTAACGACTGGCATGAAGAACCTCATGGGGCTGGTTAACAATCGTACTCGCAAACAGATGCATGTTCGTGGCATACATGGATGTGTTGCGGATCTGGCAAAGCTTTTAACCCCGACGATCACCATCTGTGACGCACTCAATAGCATGGAGGGCGATGGTGCGGTTTACGGCACGGTGGTTCGCTCGAACATGCTTTTCGCATCGACTCATCAACAAGCGCTCGATAAGGTTCTCTGTGATTTTATGCAGGTCGATTGGCGCTCAATCGAATACATCCGACTGGCTCAGCCGCCATCAAATATCGATATTCAGGGTGATATAGTACCGCGAAAGTATGAACTACCACAGCAAAGTGGGATTTATCGGCTATTCTATCGTGGTCTGTATGTTGTGGATATTTTCTGGAATCTTGTGTTCAAGACCCACTTCAACGAGTTCATGTATAAAACAGGATATTTTGGAACACATCCATACATCAATTCCTTTCCAATCTGTAATACTTGCCGGATATGTATCGATAACTGCCCGGTAAAAGCAATCAAGGATGATTGGTCAATTGATACCAAGAAATGCCTTCGTTGTCTTCGCTGTTTCGATCACTGTCCGCATCAACGAATTCATGTAAAAGGCTTTTCCAATCCCGAACACTATGTTGAAAAATAAATATATGCGCATGGCCTTAAGTTTTTTGCTCGGGCTTATCTTTCTGGGCATCTGGTTCTATGTGATTGATCCTTCGATTTTAGTGGGATATTTCCTTCAAATAGACGTTCGTATAGCGCTGTTATCTGCATTGGTGTATGTTATATCATATCTGATACGATCCCTGCGCTGGAATGTGATACTTTCCACGGTGCAAAGAGTTCCCCCATTATCGACATACAACATCTTCATGGGCAGTAATTTCATAAACTATGTTATCCCTATTCGTGCAGGTGAGATTGCGAAATGCTATTTCCTGAAAAGAAAATACAACTTGCGTGTATCGCGAACGCTGCCAACGGTTTTTATTGATAAGCTGTTCGATTCTATCGCGATTTTCATTGTGCTGTTGTTGATTCCTTTCTTGCCTATTCATATAAGCAAACCGCTGTGGGGACTGATTTCAATAATTCTTGGAATCGTATTGATCGGCATCTTCATTCTTATTGCAGCGTCATTGGCTCATGAAAAGACGACGGCTGTGATCCTCAACTTGTTTTTCTTTTTGCCTGAAAAGCAGAAGATGAAAGTTAAGGAAGTCTTTTCGCTCTTTATGCAGGGTGTAGGCTTGTTTCGTCACCATTATATGCTGATCCCGCAAATTGTCTTTCTGACTCTGTTTGCTGTGCTGACCGATACGCTTGTTGTTATTCTTTTGTTCTGGGCGTTCGGTACACCAATTGGATTTTTCACTGTGCTTTTCGGCTACACTTTGATCTATCTATCCTATGTTTTGCCTCATCCTCCGGCACAAATCGGCAGCAATGAGTTACTGATGGTGTTGATTTTCAGTGTTGGATTTGGGCTGGACAAAAACCTCGTTAGTGCCGTTATGACTTTCGGGCATTTGCTGACGGGATTACTGATCGTCATTCTCGGGGTGATCGCTTTGAGCTGGACAGGTACTTCGATATTTTCCGGTAAAGAATTACTTGATGAAACGGAGGACGCCAATGAGCGTAGTTGAGCTTCTGAATCGACTTGGCATAGTGCATTTTATGCTGAATAAGCTTGGTTTCCGCTACCTGATCACGTGGCTGCTACATAAATTTCCGATCGTGAAAGCTTTGCCAAATGGTACAAGATATAGAATCAAGCACGTTGAATCATTCATACTGGCAAGCGAAGTGTTTTCGTCTGGTGTCTATGGACAAGCATTCGACGGAACGATCGGTTCTTTTATCGATATTGGTTGCAATATAGGGTACTTTTCGGCTTTGGTTGCGGATAAGACAAAGAATAAGGCCTTGAAAGGGATCGCGATAGACGCCAATCCTGAGATGTGCGAAGAGACTCGGTGGATGACTAAGAAAAATCGATTGAGTAACCTGCATGTTGTTAATGGGCTTGTTTCTGCTCCCGGAGAAACGACTATTGAAGAATTCTTTGTAAGTGATTCTCACATTATTTCATCTCGCTTTCCGGAAGGAGAACCAGGATTGCCGCAGAAAGGCAAGTGGCACAAGATAATGGTTTCGACAGTCGATGTCGAAGAAGAGTGGTTAAAAGCTTTCGGAGATGTACGATGCAGCCTTGCAAAGATCGATATCGAGGGTGGAGAAAAAGATTTTCTTGTTCCTGGCAATAGTTTCTTCGATCGAGTTGATGCTGTATTATTAGAGTGGCATGACTGGATTATCTCGCGGGAAGAGATGACGAATCGCCTTGAATCTATGGGGTTTAAACTGGTATCAGTTCTTGAAGATCTACCAACGCGCGGAGTTGGATTATACCGAAGAACTAGCTAATTTCATTCGAAAATAAGAATCCAAAATCATGTTATCACCTCATCTTAGCGAAACCTTATCTTTTTCAGCAAAAAAGATTTGACAACAATTAACTATTCAGTGTATCTTACCGTATATCTTTTAGGAGGTGCGCAATGAAACGAACGTTTTTCCTCACGATCATCATGCTATTGTGCAGCTGGGCATATGCTGAAACGATCTTAGTCGATGTCAATGGTACAGGAGACTTCACATCGATTTCAGAAGCGATTGCTCAAGCGTCCGATGGCGATGAAATTGTTGTTCTTGATGGAATCTACACTGGTGAATCGAATCGTGAAATGGGCTGGGATGGAGCTGTAAAGCACCTTATCGTAAGGTCTCAGAATGGTCCAGAAAACTGTATCATCGATTGCGAAGACCAGGGACGGGCTTTCTATTTTAACTATTCGAATCAGACTCGTGATGATGTGATCGAAGGCTTTACAATTGAGAATGGAAATGCAGGAAGACACGGTGGTGGTATCTTCTGTACGGCTGGATCAATTATCGTCCGAAACTGTATCATTCGGCATTGTATTGCCGGTACAGGGAATGCTGCCAGAGGGTGTGGTGGTGCGATTTTTTTTAACGATGGAGCAGACGGTATCATCGAGAACTGTCTTCTTGAATATAACGTAGCAGACGCGACAGACTTTGCAGGAGGCGGTGCAATTGGCTTACACCACACGCAAAATACTCCTGGAGATTACCCGATTGTTCGCAACAATATCATTCGCTACAATGAAGCGTGGCATGATTATATGGGTGGTGGTGGTGGTATTACCATTTATTACTCAGATGCGTTGGTAGAAAACAACCTCTTCTATGGAAACACAACAGATGATCATGGTGGTGGTGTTTACTGCCTCTGCAGTAATGCTCCCGTAATCAGGAACAATATCATCGTCAATAATTCATCAACCCACTATGCCCCCACAGGTGGCGGTATCGGTGTGGTCTATAGTAACCCCATTATCTACAATAACATTGTGGCTAGCAACGACGATTATGGCATTTACAGTACGACAAACGCCTTACAGATTAATAATAACGACGTCTGGAACAACACTGCCGGTAACTACTATGGCTGTTCAGCTGGGACTGGTTGTATCTCCGAGGATCCGATGTTCGTCGCACCGACGGACTTCGTATTTACTCTGAGCTCAGACTCTCCCTGCATCGATGCCGGAAGCGACGAGAACATCGGCTATCCGTTCTGCGAACTGGATTTGCTGGGTAATCCTCGCTTCGTCGATGGCAATTTGGACAGCGTGGTCGGTATCGATATGGGCTGCTATGAATTCCAGCCGGAAGAAGATGATGTTGTGGTCGATATCTACGCAGGACAGGTGTTTGCCGATGCAGGCTCTACAGCAACGGTTCCGATTACCTGTGTTATTCCGGATGAGTTGAACATTCAGGCTTTTGAGATCGTTGTAAACGGCTTTGGCACAGAAGCAACACCGGTGGATGTGATGTTTACTGACTCGATGCCGGATGCAAACAACTGGATAACCGAATGGAATCTTGAAGGCGATGACCTTTATATCGCGTGCGCAGGCTCAACACCGATCAATGGCGAAGGCCTGCTGGCGAATATAGTGTTCGATATCCCGTCTACCCCCGAACTGAATGTCGTAGATGTGACATTTGGTCCGGTAACAGTGAATACCGGTATCGTTCCGGTTGTTTCGCATCCAGGACGTATCCTGGTTGGGCTGGAAGACATGTTCGGCGATGTGGATATGAATGGTGATGTACAGGCCTGGGATGCTTCTCTGATCCTGCAATATCTCACGGGCCAGGTTGATTTCGATGAAATTCAGATGGTCATTGCAGACGCGAGCTTCGATGGTGAAATTACGTCACTGGACGCAACACTGATCCTGAAATACGTTGTCGGCGCGATCACCGAGCTGCCATACGAGGTTCTCGATGGTGAATTCGATGCTTCGGCAGAGATTCTTGGCGAAGATGTTACGATCAGCGGAAGTTCTTACATCGAAGTACCTTTCACATTGGCGAATGTCGATAACGTATATGCTTGTAGCTGGACGTTCACTTACGATGCCAGCCTCCTTGCGTTCGAATCGATCGAATATCCAGGGATGAGCTTCAACAGCATCGAATACAGTGGCGATAACGGGATCGTGCATGTATCGTGCAGTTCGTCAAGCCCGATCAACGTGGAAGAAGCAACCATCGTACTGAATTTCAGCAGCTCTGTAAGTGGACTCAGCGACACCTACACCAACGTTTACTTCCAGTCTGCGAAGTGGAACGAGATGGAGCTGGTGGAAGATCCCGCTGTCACCGAAGTCTATATCGACTACCTCGGTAGCGATGACCCTTCGGCGCCTGGTTATACTACAGCACTCAACGCATGCTATCCGAATCCGTTCAACCCCGAGACGACCGTATCCTTCTCGCTCGAGAATGCCGGCCATGCTTGCGTGGAGATATACAATACACGTGGTCAGAAGATTACGACACTGGTCGATGAGAATCTGACTTCAGGTGCGCACAGCTATATTTGGGACGGAACAGATGCAAGAAGGAAACCGGTAGCCAGCGGATTGTATCTGATTCGCATGACTTCAGCCGGTAAGTCTTTCACAAGAAAAGCGATGCTGATGAAATAATTTCGGCTTCTGCGTAGCAGAAACGAAATGGTCGAACGTTGTGACTTCGCGAAGAGAAGTCATGTTAGTGGAACGTCGGCTTTCGCGAAGCGAAAACGAAAACATCGAACGAAAGCCTTTCGCGAAGCGAAATAGCGAGAGTGGATCGTTAGCTTCTGCATAGCAGAAACGAAATGGTCGAACGTTGTGACTTCGCGAAGAGAAGTCATGTTAGCGGAATTATCTTCGATTTAGATAAAAGGCAGGTCGAGAGACCTGCCTTTGTTTTTCCATTAGAATAGCGTGTTCACATAACACTGAGCGTATCAAAGCCGTGGCATTCTACTCTCTCGAATACTGATTTCGCATGACGATTCCCCAAACAAGTCCCACCGCTGCGCCGCCAAGGTGCGCCAGTGCGTTAACACCTCCCCCTTCGAAGCGCATCTGGTAGCTTGAATTGATTATCTGCATGATCAGCCAGATTACGAGAAACCAGTAGGCTTGCATTTTGAACGGTACGAAGCGGAACAGAAGAAACCGCAAGTACGAACGTGGAAAAAGCACAACGTAATAGGCCAGGACGGCCGATATCCCTGCGCTTGCTCCCACCGATGGGATATCGCTCGAAAGCGCTAGGAGCGCATAGAGCATTGTTCCGAAAAAGTTACCCAGAAAGATAAGAATCAAGAAACGTAGTGAACCGATTTCGTCCTCCACATTATCACCGAAAACCACCAGGAAATACATATTTCCGATCAGATGCCACCATCCAGCGTGCAGGAAAAACGAAGTGAAGACCGTGATCATGGAGTGTATAACTGGGCCGTTGGCAATAAATCCCCAAGTTTGATAATAGTAGTCGGGATTTTCGCGCGTGAACAGGTACACGATGACGCAAATGGAAGCCAGTATCCAGGTTGCGATTGGCATCTTGCTGATCTGAATCCCTTCGTCCTCGGTCGGTAAGCCGAGAAATGCCGGTATCAGCTTCCATCCGCGCGGCATGGGACTCTCCATTTCTTTTCTGTCTCGCCGGTAGTCCTCAAGCTGGGCTGCCAGCAATTCGTCTTTGGCTTTCTCGGAAAGGCCTTCGTAGAGATCGAACGGCACGTTCTTTGCGTTCTCATTTGTGGGTATCAGCTCGTATTCGCTCTTGTCGAGCCAGATATTCTGGCATGGCTTGCAAATATCGACGTACGACTCGCTGTTCGGCAGATGGACGCGCGTCATATGGCGTTCGCATAGTGGGCATGTCTTGCCGTTGAGTTCGGTTATCTGAAGCGCGGCGTTCCATAGGCCTTTCATGCTGTCGAATCGCTTCGGGTCTTTGCGCAACGTGGCGTAGTTGACCATCTCACCACCGCATTGAGGGCAGCGAAACACCTGGCTGCTATTCAAGGCCATCGCTTCCAGCTTGGTTCCATCGACCGGGCAGAAGTAACTCATTGGTACCTCATGCTGTTGTCGCTGCGCTTCAGGCGGACGATGAAGCCCCACAGATAGCCGACAAGCGCGCCGCCGAACATCGGGAGCAGGCTGTAAGGCTCTTTTGTCGTTACATCGATCAGCATCTTGAAAAACATATGGAGCAGCGCCCACAGGAGAACAGCCCAGTATCCACGTAAGCCATACGTTGCGAATTGATTTGCTGGGAGTAGGTATCTACCCAGGTATTTGAGAAATAGTGGCATCTCGAGTATTTGCTTGGGCAGTACCGTAATGTAATGGACCATAACCGCTGTCAGCCCTGCTATCATGCCGGTAAAAAGCCCCTTTTCACCGAGATCGAATACCGTCAGCAGGATCAAACCCACGATATGTCCGACGATAAACAACATGACAAGACGCAAATGCCCGAAGTCCTTTTCAGTAACCGCTCCAAACCGGTTCAGATACAAGAGAACAAGAAACAGCTCGATGTAACCTTCCTGCACAAAGAACGAGGTAATCCAGGTCAGGCCGTAAATGCGAAGTGGATTTTCGGGGTCGAAGCTGAATAGCTGGAGATTTTTACCGGGATCTTTGAAAACAAAAATGTATGCCGCGAAGCATGCCGCGAGCAGAATCCAGGTAATCCATGGCAGAATATCTTGCCCGAGAGGGTCGTCCTGTGTAGTCGGGTAGGACTCTTGCTCCAGTCGGTCTGTTGTAGCGGAAGCTTCGAGAATCTCCGAATTGATTGCCCGTTCCGCCTGAAGCAAAGCTTTTATCGATTTCTGCGAAAGCTCTTTTGGCTGAACCGGCTTGATTTCTTCGCGGGGAAGCACTTCGTATTCGCCTCGATCGAACCAGATAAGATGGCAATGCTGGCAGAGATCCAACATTACATCGGCTTCCTTGTAATAAACCCTAGCCATTCGCTGGTTGCATTCCGGGCATACTACACCTTCGTTGTTCAGTATTTCTTTCGATGTATCCCAGATCGCCCTCGCGGTTTTCGCAAGCTTCGGTTCTTTTCGCAATACTGCGTAATTCACCATCTCGCCGCCGCAAGTCGAGCATGTGTAGAACCTGCTGCCGTGGATGACTTCGACTTCCAGTTCGGTTCCATCACGTGGACATTTATACGTCATTTATTCTCTTCCATTCATGGTATTGTTCAGAAATCCATATTTATCACTTGATCGTGATGTTGTGATATCTCCCTTCATCAAGGGGTTCTTCACTATTTCGGATGCGCACAACATATCCCCACATGAGGCCGACGAGTGTGCCGCCAACGACCGGTAGCAAGCTTGTATGTTTCGCCAGAAAGATGCTGGCAATCGATTGCAGGAAGAGCTGGATTACGATCCAGGAAATGAGGCTCCAGTATGCCGGGATCCGGTACACTGCCGGTCTTCCGAACAGCCTTTGCTTGAGCGTTGGCGTACGTTTATGGAATCTGGACAGCAGAATGAAGCTGAACTTCTCGGTTGGTGTAAGGACAACATAGTAGGCGATGAGAGCCGATAGCCCTGCACCGATGCCGATTTCGGTAACTTTGTCACCGAAGTTGAACAGCGTAAGAAACAGTATCCCTGCTATGTGTCCTACTGCAAGCAAGAGCAGCACGAGAAGTGAGCCGGATTTTTTCTCAAGCCTTTCGCCGAACAGTTTCAGGAAGTAAACACCGGCAAAGAGGTGGAGAAAGTTTCGCTGCAGAAAGAACGATGTGAAAATGGTGAGGCCATACATCCTGAATGGATCGGTGGGTCTGTAGCCAAAATGCATCACATTCTTGCCCAGATGGCTCAGTGCGGATAGAAACACGATTGTGAAAATGGTTATCAATCCCCAGCTGATCCAGGGTATATCGGACTGATCCAAGTCATCGTTGATAGTCGGGAGGTTGGAGACCGCCTCGAACAGGTTATTAAACTTGGGCGGGGGCGGTGAGTCTATTGTTTCCTTGATCTCCTCATCGATGGTTCGTTCCGCTTTCAGCAGCGCTTCGATCGATTTTTCGGAAAGTACGGATGCTGCGTTCTGAGCGGCCACTTCCGGATCGATCCTGGGAAGCTTGTCGTACTGTCCTTCCTCGAACCAGATAAGTTGACAATGCCTGCACAGACGCAGGGTAATACCGGCTTCCTCATAATAGACTCGCTTCATGTCGCGATGGCATTCTGGACACTGGAAACCGGCAGAATCCGATGCCGGTTTGGAGAGTTTCCAGATCGTATGGGCTGTCTCTTCCAGTTCAGGGTCTTTCTTCAGGATGGTTATATTGAGCATTTCGCCGCCACAATGCGAGCAGCCATGCACCAGTCCGTTGTACTTCGATTTCGGTTCGAGTTCAGTTCCATCAGCGGGACAATTGTACTTCATCAATACCTCGTTTCAGTTAGCATGGTTAATGTCCAGAACCTCGTCATTTTCAATACGCTGTTTATATTGCATTCGAGTCCGTATTTTGCAATCTGTTTTCAAAGGTGTCAATTCAATATTTCTGGTTTGTAACAAAAAAAAGATTGCCAGAAATGAACTCATAGCCAGTGTTTGGTGCATCAAAGAAAAAAGGAGGAAAGATGAGTCACGATTTCAACCTTGGCAGTAGGAGTTAAACCGTCCGGTCTTGGTCTGTACATTGATTAGCATTGCACTGACGGGATTGGTCTGTCGAAGAATCGATCTTGTTAGGTGCTCACGATAAATTTTGGCTCGTGAAGATTCGATTCTTTGCGAGCCTTTTCTTTTTAGATCGGATGGAAACAGGACGCCGGTCGGCGTCGCGGAATGGAGGCGTTTACGCATAGATGATTAACACGTTAAAGATTTTGGAGATTGAAATGAAACTGGAAAACTATCCATTCGAAATAGTTGAATATGAACCGAAATGGGCCGCGAAAGTGGCTGATATGTGGAACCAAAGCTCGGAAGGCTGGCTGGGAGAGACGTTTAACCAGACCGAACAGCGCGTGCTTGCCATGGAATCGGCCTCACCGGCGTTCAATGTCTTTCTGGCAGTGGCAAATGACGATGTGGTTGGCTATTGTTCGCTGATGGAGTTCAGCGGTGACAAGAACACACTGTACATCGCAATGCTGAATTGTCGCCCGGACTGGTTTGGCAAGAAGGTTGGCAAGGTATTGGTCAAACGAGCTGTGGAGCGCTCCATCGAATTGGGCTGGAGCCGGCTTGATCTCTACACTTGGCCAGGAAACACGAAAGCTATGCCGCTCTACAAGAAATGCGGCTTCTTCTTCGAAGATAAAGACGGCAGTACTCACCTGATGAACTTTCTTCCGAACGTTATGCAGCAGGATCTGCTGAAGGACTTCTTCATGGAGGCCGATTGGTACGCGGACAGTGTGCGCGAGATCGATATCAACCCCGATGGCCGTAAAGAAAACACCTTTGAGCTGTACGACTACCACTGGAAGCATGGCGAGCGTTTCATGAAGCTGGCCTATTCACGCCATGGCCGGGGACTCTGTGCAGTGGAAAACGAGCGATTCACGGTAAGGCTGCTGGCTGATAAATTCAAACAGCCGTTCGGCAGGAAGTACGAAGCTCGCATTGTCATCGAAAACAAGACCAACACGCCGCTAACAGTGGAGGTCAACGGGGTCAGCGATCGCAACATTGAGTTCGATTTCAGCTGGAGTGGCGAAGTAGCCGACAAAATCGAGTTGAAGGCGCAATACAAAGTTGGAGCGATCGAATCGGCTCAACAGGATAACAAGATTCACCCGAACATCTGCGCGAATATCTCGATCGATCGGAAAATGGCGGAATTCCGATTGGGAATCTTCCCGAAGTATCCGCTTAATCTGTGGCTTGGTGCGCAGACGAGGCTGTATCATGCCGGTGAGGAGATCACGCTTTACCTGAACGCCCGTAATGGCTATGACGAAAAAGCGCGCTTCCTGTGTAAGCTGGAAGATACTCCAGATATCGAGCTCATGCAGTCCGAACACGACATCACGCTGGATGCCGATGAAAAGACGACCGTTTCGATTCGCGCCATTGTGAAAAAAGCATGCATGTATCGTCCGGAGATTGCAGTCACAGCTATGCCAGAAAGTGGCGGCGAAGTGAAATTCCTGCGGGAGTCGGATGTTATTCTTCCGGTAGCGGGGCAGATGTTCTATGGCGAGACTCGCTATGCGACCTGCATTGGAGTTGATCGCTGGCACTATATCGCGTACCAGAATAACGAGGCGAATCTCTATGACGTGACCCGCAAAGGACAGGCCTTCTTCCTGGCTCCCATGCTGGGCAAGCCATACAACAAGGAGTTTCACAACCGGAAGTATGATCGATGCGAATTCAAGCAGGAAGCCAGATACGTGCAGATGACGCTGCATTACAGGAGCGAGCGATATCAGGGCATCGTGCTGAAGCAAGTTGTGCAGTTGTTTGCTACGGGCGACTTCAAGCGCTGGTTTGAGGTCGAAAACACCGGGCCTGTCGAGCCGGAACAGGATATCCATGTACACAGCGGTGTGTGGGTACCCAGAAGCAATTACGCCTACGAAGCTGGTGAGTATGTCGTAACAGCGTCCGATGATATCCAGGTTGACGGCAATGTCATGGATATGCGTGCGGTAACCGGCAACTGGTGCTATCTGCGGAAGCTCGATACATCCTTCGGTTTTCGCTGGCTCGGTGACAACCCAAACGCGGACGACTGGAAATTAAACTTCGAGTACTGCGCCGGGATGCCCGATACAGGGGAAAATGTGCGCCTCGATCCAATGTGGATATCCATGAACCGGTTTGCCGATTGGCGATCGTACAGAGCGTATATCAGGCCTGAATTGAAGAACAAACAGGAGCTTGTGGAAGTCGATTGCTTCCGATTGGCATGCGAGAATGGAAACCCGTTCATCACCGGTGATGCGAAGGTCGAGATCGTGGAACATCGCGCATTTCCGCTTTGCGGTAAATTTCATCTCGAAAGCGAGCATGGTTCGTTCGAGAATGAATCCTTCGAGGTCACGAAAGAAGAAAACGCACAACTGAAATCGGTCCAGTTGAAGCGCGAAGCGTCACCTTCCATCGAAGTTCTATCCCTGGAACGCAATGACGGAACTGAAAGCATTCAGCGGCAATTGGCCATGTTCACTGTCAATGGAGATATTCGCACTTCGACAGAAGAACGGAATGGATTCGATGTATGGACATACGACAATGGTAAGGTGCGTTTCGAAGCAGCGCCTGCGTTCAATCTGGGCCTGATCTCACTGAAGAACAACGGCAATGAATGGCTGAGCTGCTCGTTCCCGGAGGCACGACCCTTCAGTTGGTGGAATCCCTGGTATGGCGGTATGTATGCACAGCCTAAAGGTATCTCACATTTCAAGGCTATCGGTGAGAAAACGGGTGCGGAATTCGTCGAGGTCTCCGATAGAAAGGGTAATCGCTGGAGCGGCATCCGTATAGATTGTCGCATCGAAAAGCTTGAAGCCTGGAAAGGTCAGAGCTGGAGCCAGTATTACTTGAGCCTGCCGGGAGTTCCGATCATGGCGGTATTCTCAACCTATTCGCAAGAAGCTATCGGGCATGCGTTCGAGCAGCACTCGGAAACCATTACCTTCATCAATCCGGGCAACGATCCGGGTGATGTCTGCGTGGAATATACGAATCGCTACGGTAAGACGAAGCGCTTCTTCTGGGGCGAAGAATACTGGGAGATCCATCCGAATCGCAGTTATCGCTACGTTCACCAGAGACGTAAGGATTCACTGCAAGTGCTTTGGCAACCGGAAGAGAAGGAAATTGAGGTGCTTGGCGATCCCGAATTGCTTGGGATTTGGTTCAACGATTTTCTCGATCTTCCAAAGGGTGAGATGGTCAGTAACAAACCGCGATTCTTCATTTTCACAGACCATCCTGTTGATGAGCGAGCTCTATATAGCCTGTTCGGGCTGTTTCCGGGTGAAGGCTCAATCATAAAATAGCGGTTATCAGAGACACGGCTCCATATCTATTGATATCGAGCCGTGTTCATTTATTAAGATGAGATTGAAATATTAATAATACAATGCAATTATGCCGATATCATATAAATAATATTTATAGTTTGCTTTTCGCTATCACGATAGTATCTTCTTGTAGCTTATGCTGATGTTGGGAAAAGATTTGTTCATGAAAACTGATAGGATTCGTAACTGATTATCGACCTTTAAATTCGTTTTGCGCTACTTGATCAACAATTTACCCGAAAAAATTTTCATTTTAGCTATATAGGGAAATTGACTCAGGAGGCTACATGGATAATCAATATGGACAAGGTTCTAAACAGGAACACAACAAGTATTTGACCTTTCTCCTTCAACAGCAACCATACGGGATTCACGTCGAAAACATCATCCAGATCATTGCAATTCCTGAAATCACTCCGATTCCTCAAACGCCGCATTACATCAAAGGTGTGATCAACCGAAGTGGAAGGATCATACCGGTCATGGATTTACGGATGCGACTTACACTGCCGGTACGGGAGTATGACGACAGAACCAGTATTATTATCATCAAAGCCCACATCAATGACGGCGAAGTCGTAATGGGGATCATTGTCGATAATGTGCTGGAAGTTATCGACATTCACAACAACCAGGTAGATGAACTTCCTTCTGTTGGGACCGGAATCGAAAACCGGTATGTAGAGGGCATGGCAAAGGTAAAAGGCAAGGTTATAACGCTTCTGGATACGGACAACATCCTTTCGAAAGAGGAACTGCTGAAGATGAAAAATCTGCAGAAGGCTCATTAACGCAACACCTAATAGCCGTATGGCGTATCTTACATGATGGGGGAGAACAATCATGAAGAAACTATCAATCGGGACAATTTTAATCACTGTATTCATTCTCATGCTGATCGTGGTGGGAGCGATTTCACTGGAGAGCTTCACTTCGCTTGAGATGCTTGGCACTGAACTGGAGAACATCGGGCACCATCGCATTCCAGACATGCAACTGATCGGCGTGCTCAATACGGAGCATATGAGCATCAGAGCGCAAACGCTCGATGTCTGGCTCTCACAGAAAATGGAGCAGTCGGCTGCCGTGGCGTATGTTCGCAACATTCAGAAACAACGGGAGAAGAGCTGGGAAGCAGTGGATGCAGCCATGGCTGAGCTGAAGCAAATACCTCGCGCAACCCAGAAGGGGCGGGACTTGATGGCAAAGCTTGAAGGTCAGTACAAAGCCTGGCGTGATGTTTATGAGGAACTGGACGGCACAATACTGCAACTTGCGAACAGCTCAAATGATGAGGAACGTGCAGGGCTCTATGCACAATATCAGGTAGCAATCGATCGCATGATACCTATATCCAACGCAATGGGTAATACGTTCACCGAGTTGACGGAAACAAACACCGGGAATACTCATATCATGGTAGAAGAGAGCGTTGCGAACAGTCATCATTCCATGATATTGATCATTTTTATGTCGGCGTTCGGTATTGCTCTGGGCATACTCATTTCTGTGATTTTGCCTCGAAAAATCATGGGGCAGATCAAGGGTATCGTGCGTCAATTTGCATCACTTTCTCACGATGTACAACAGGGTCGGCTTGATAGCCGGGGTGACCCGGATGCCACAACGATCGATTTTCGGGGGATCGTCGAAAACGCAAACGAACTGATCGAGGCTTTCATCAAACCAATCAAAGAGACGGCAGACTATATTGAGCGGATCTCGAAGGGCGATATCCCTGAAAGGATCACGGCGACATATCACGGTGATTTCAATGTCACAAAGGATAATCTGAACCAATGTATCGATACTCTCAACAAACTGATGGCAGATGTCGAAGGCCTTGTTTCGGCCGCAGTTGACGGTCGTCTGTTAGAGCGTGCCAACGCCGATGCGCATCAGGGAAGTTACAGAGATATCGTCATTGGGCTTAATGATACGATCGATCGTATTGTTATGCTGGTCGATAGTGCGCCTTGTCCTTTTATGATCGTCGATAAACAGTTCAATATTCAGTTCATGAACAAGACTGGCGCTAATGTTGTAAATAAGAGCCAGAGTGAGCTCGTGGGTAAAAAATGCTATGAGCAGTTCAAAACGGGCGATTGCAACACCGAGCGCTGCGCTCTCAGCAGAGCCATGAAGACGGGACAGATGCAAAGCGCTGAGACAGATGCGCATCCAGGTGGATTGGATCTGGATATCAAATATGAGGGGGTTCCTATTCGTGATCGTAATGGTCAGATCAATGGAGCACTTGAAGTGGTCATAGATCAAACAGATATCAAGAATGCGCAACGGCTTTCCAATAAGATAACTGCCTATCAGAAGGAAGAAGTGGGGAAGCTGGTGAATCGTCTTCAAAATCTCGCGGATGGGAACCTCCAGTTCGAGACCGGCATTGCTGCAACAGATAAGGATACCTATGAGACTGGAAGCAGGTTTGAGGCGATCAATAGCAGTTTGGCGCAGGTTAAAAAGGCAATCGGCCTTCTGACAGAGGATGCGCAGGTGCTTGTCAAGGCAGCGCTGGATGGCAAGCTGAGCACACGCGCTCAGGCCAATAAACACAAAGGTGAGTATCAAGCGCTGATGAGAGGTATCAACAATCTGCTCGATGCGATTATCAATCCGATTAACGAAGCAATGGATGTGATGCGCGAATTGGCAAACAAGAACCTCACCATGCGTGTGAAGGGCAGTTATAAGGGCGATTTGAATGAGTTCAAGCAGAACATCAACAACGCTGGTGACAACCTCGAAGATGCCCTTACCCAAGTTGATCGTGCTGTCCAACAGATATCTACAGCAGCCGGTGAGATATCCAACGGAAGCCAGTCACTTGCTTCCGGATCTTCCCAGCAGGCGAGTTCGCTGGAGGAGATAGCATCAAGCCTTGAAGAAATGAACTCTCTTACGCTCAATAATGCGGATAACTCTCGTCAGGGCATGGCGCTTTCCGAAGAATCGCTGGTACATGTCAAGAAGGGTAACGATGCCATGTCTCATATGAACAACGCAATGGAGGCAATCGCAAAATCCGCGAAAGAGACCAGCAATATCATCAAGACGATCAATGATATCGCATTCCAGACGAATCTCCTGGCGCTGAACGCGGCAGTTGAAGCTGCCCATGCCGGCGAAGCCGGTAAGGGTTTTGCAGTGGTTGCTGAGGAGGTTAAAAATCTCGCGCTCCGCAGTGCCGAAGCAGCAAAGAACACGGATGAGCTTATCGAATCCTCGTTACGCAACTCGCTTGAAGGTGCACGTATCGTTTCCGAAGTAACAAAGGCGTTCGAGGATATCAAGGCCAGCTTCTCGAAGGTGAACAACATCGTGAAGGAAGTCTCTGTTTCATCAGATGAGCAGGCGGAGGGAATTCGCCAAGTGAATGTTGCTGTAGGCGAACTGAACAAGGTTACCCAGGGTAATGCTGCGAATGCAGAGGAATCTGCAAGCGCAGCGGAAGAGCTCAATTCTCAATCCGCTGAATTGCGTTCGATGGTTGGAGAATTCAAGCTGAGCCAGTCAATGGCGAACGTTGGAATGAACAGACGTTTCGAAGTTGGGCCGAGTAAGGTTTCTTCGCTTCCGAGCCTCAAATCACTACCAGGTCCAGGAAAGGACAAATATACGAGTGGAGAAATCGAGATTCTTCTTCCCATGGACGAAGAACATGGGGAAGAGGAACGAGAGCTGGATTTCTAGATAATCAGGAATATAAACAAGGCCCGGGAAAATCACTTTCCGGGCTTTTTTTTATTGAATCATCAATCTATACTGAATGGTGCTCATGGCTGAATATGGTTCGTCAGTTTGTCGCTAATATATTGCTTCATCGTCATTTAAGGCTGTGTTGTGTTTAAAATAATCTTTGCGGGAATACACGATTATTCTGTGCCTGACAGAATATCGGATTAGATTTAAATGAAAGAACACAATCCAGGAGGAAAGATGGATTTCTTCATTAATTTGAAATCGAGCGTTAAAGCATTTATTGGCCTTACGCTTCTTTTTGCTCTTATGCTCGTCATTACAATATTCAGCATAAGAGCAAATAATACGCTCAATGGCAATGTAAAGCAGACAGTGGAGAATATACTTCCTTCCGTTCATCTACTGTCAGAAATAGATCGAGACTTGCAGCAGGTTCTGGTCGCCGAGCGATCGATACTGCAAGAAGAACCGGGTACTGAAGCTTTTAATAATTTTGTTGCCGACATGGAAGAGAATATTCAGCAGACTGATGAGCGGTGGCAGGAATTTAAAAAAGTATTCGATCTTACCACGGAGAATGAATTGATTCGAGAATATGAATCGAATCGCGAGAAATGGCTACCTCTGACAAGAAGTATCCCCAATGTACTGATGAAAAGGACTGAAACCAGCTATCAGGAAGCCTTAGCTCTCAGCCGGGGACAAGCGGCTGTTGAGTTTGAGGCGATGCGTGATGTTATCGATGTTCTTGGTCAGAAAGAGTGGGATCATGCCCAAGCGGTGAAGGTTGAATCTCAAGCGATTTACACGAGTAATCAAAGTCTCTTCATGGTGCTTCTGGTTATCGGTATTCTGGCATGGATCGGGCTTTCGTTCTTCATTCACTTTACTGTAACAAAAGCCATTAAAGGTGTTATCGATGGAATTGCAAACATTTCAGACAATGTTGTCAATGGCAGGCTAAAAGAACGTGTTGATACATCGATGATTGCTCCCGAGTTCAGGCCCATTAGCATTGGCGTGAACGAAATCATCGTTGCCTTCCATGAACCGATAAAGATCATCCTCGAATATCTTGATAAAATTGCCAAAGGGGATATTCCGCCGGAAATTACTGCTGAAGTTCGAGGAGACTTCGATACTTTGAAGAATAGCGTCAACAATCTGATCAGAATCATCAACGGACTTTTGAAAGAAACGGACAGTCTGATCAACGCAGCTACTAACGGCAACCTTGCAGTTCGTGGTAACGAAGAAAAATTCGAAAACTCCTGGAAAGAAATGATCTCGGGAATTAATCATATCGTCGATGCATTTGTCAAGCCGATCAATACGACAACCAATCTTATACAGCGGATTTCCGTGGGTGATATGCCGCCGCTTATCACAGAGGAATACAAAGGTGATTTCAACAAGATCAAAACCAGTGTGAACCTGTGTATTAGCAACATTAATGGCCTGCTTGCAGAGACGAATGTGTTGATAGCAGCTATCAAGGCTGGAAAGCTGGATGTGCGTGGTAAGGCTAATCAATTCCAGAATTCGTGGAAAGAACTCATTGTGGGAATCAACGATCTCGTCGTTGCCTTTGTAACCCCAATCAATCTCACTTCGGACTACCTGCAACGCATATCCGAGGGCAATTTGCCACCACTCATCAAGGATAAATACCAGGGCGATTTCAACATCATCATCAGCAATCTGAATCAGATGATCAACATCATGGATTCGCTATTAAAAGAAACAGGAACCCTAATCAGAGCCGCAACCGATGGCCAGTTGAAAGCACGTGGTGAAGAGAAAAAGTTCAAGAACTCCTGGCGCGAAATGGTAGGTGGAATCAATAAACTGATGGACGCTATCATCAACCCAATCAACGAAGCAATGACGGTCATGCATGAGCTTGCGAACAAGAACATGACAGCCCGGGTACGTGGCACTTATAGAGGCGATCTGAATACCTTCACGCAGAACATCAACAACGCGGGGAATAACCTGGAAGACGCACTTTCCCAGGTGGATCGTGCGGTCCAACAGATATCTTCTGCTTCCGGTGAGATCGCCAACGGCAGCCAATCACTTGCGTCGGGATCTTCGGAGCAGGCAAGCTCGCTGGAAGAAATCGCATCCAGTCTCGAGCAGATGAATTCACTTACGCTAAACAACGCAGAGAATTCACGTCAGGGAATGACACTCTCCGAGGAGTCGCTGAAGCACGTAGAATCGGGTAATACTGCAATGACAAGAATGACGAGCGCCATGGCTGCGATTACTCAATCCGCCCATGAGACCAGTAACATCATCAAGACGATCAACGATATTGCTTTCCAGACCAACCTTCTGGCTCTCAATGCCGCAGTGGAAGCTGCTCATGCCGGGGAGGCAGGAAAAGGCTTTGCCGTAGTAGCGGAAGAGGTAAAGAACCTTGCACTTCGCAGCGCTGAAGCTGCAAAGAACACGGATGAACTGATTGAGACTTCTCTCAAGAATTCTCAAGATGGTTCGAAGATTGTTGATGAAGTAACCCAGTCGTTCGGAAATATTCAGACAAGCTTCTCGAAGGTGAACAACATTGTAAAAGAGATATCTGTATCGTCCGATGAGCAGGCTAAGGGTATCCGCCAGGTTAGTCTTGCTGTTGGTGAACTGAACAAGGTCACGCAAGGTAATGCTGCCAACGCCGAGGAATCTGCAAGCGCTGCTGAAGAGCTGAATTCTCAAGCTTCCGAGCTTCGTTCGATGGTCAACGAGTTCAAGCTCACCAATTCGAGCAATACCGCGATGAGTAGACGATTCGAAGAAGGTCAACCAGAGCTGGCTGCTCCCGGTAGGCAGAAAGCGCTTCCGGGACCGTCAAACAAGTATGCGGCCGACGACATCGAAATCGTTCTCCCCTTGGACGATGGTTACGACGACGACGGTAAGGATTTCTGATTAGAACGCTGATTTATTACGACCCGGTGGCCTCTGCTGCCGGGTTTTTCTGCATCGATATTCAATTATAATTTGTCATTCCAAAGTATTCGCTTAATTTAATTCATAGGATGTATCACGAGATTTGAGGTGTGCTACCAACGAATATTGTGATACACCGAGTAATATTGTAATGCCGGGGTGATATTACAATTGATCATTGATTATCTATGATGAAGCGTATTGATAGGCTTTACCACCGAATGTCTGGGGTGAGATTGGTGGATTTATTGCATTAAATATATAGCGAACTTTTTCATTTAAAACCAAAGAGATCATTGATGTAGATCGAAGAGACATCATGATTCCAGACAGCATTTCATTTAGCCACAATGTCCTTCCATACAGGCAGTTCTCCTTTTTTTTTGACACTGTATGATATCCAATCATGGAGGCATTTTACGCACGGATAATCAAGACACATCAATCAAGAAACATGTCATGTGGTGCCGAATCTGAATTGACCTTGCTGGAGAAAATGGAACTCTCAGCGCAGACGCCAAAAAAAGAATCTGAAAACCCTACAGAAATTCAGAGTTGAACTGGAAAGGAGACATTATGACGATCCGTAAGAAACTGATCATTGGATTTCTATTGATTGGCCTCATTCCCTTGATCATTGTCAGCATCATTTCATTCTACCAGAGTAAAGGTGAGCTCAGGCAGCAATCCTTCCGCATGCTGAATGCAAATCAGTCGATCCGTAAGGAACAGGTAGTAACCTTCTTTGAAGAGAGAATGCACGATCTCGAAGTAAATTCCACGAATCCTGCCTTGAAAGAGATTGGGAAGAAGTTCATTTCCGCGTTCGAAGAAGAAGGGCATGTTGTTGGTGGTCCTCGATGGGCTGATCTGAAGGGTCAATATGCCGGATTATATCGGCAATTTATAGAGACGTACGGCTACTATGATTTCTTCTTCATAACGCCGGGCGGCGAAGTCGCGTTTACGGTTGCAGAAGAGAGCGATTTGGGTCAACCGGTGGATGGAGCGCTTCGGGTGGCAGTCGAGGAGGCACGAAAAGGGAAGCCGTCACTGGCGGATTTCGAATGGTACCCACCTTCAAATGATGTCGCGTGTTTCATTGCTGCTCCGATGATGGATCCTGAAAACAAATCCCGTCTGATCGGCTTCATGGCGCTGCAAGTGTCGCTGGGGCTTATTAATAAAATCACGCAGGAACGGGTTGGAATGGGCGAAACCGGTGAGACTTATCTCGTCGGACAGGATAAAATGATGAGATCCGACTCCTTCCTGGACAATGTGAATTTCTCGGTCAAGGCTTCGATGGAGCAAGGCAACAAAGTAGATACCGAGGCAACGAGAAGCGCATTGGCCGGGCGCACAAACGATGGCGCAACCCGCGAGGAAGACTTCATCATCAAGGATTACAGGAACGAATACGTTCTATCGTCATACTCGCTCATCGATTTGCCAAGCGGTATTCAATGGGCGATCATTTCCGAAATCGATATGGCTGAGGTAGATCAGCCGGTTAATCAGCTAATGATGCACATATTGATTATAATGGTCCTGGTCATCATCATCGTTTTATTCATTGCAATATGGTTTGGGAAAAAGATAGCAGACAGTATTCAGAAGGTCGCAGATCTGGTCGGGGATGTTGCTGCCTCTGTTATAAACGGTGATCTCAGGCAACGCCTCAGTCCGGAATCTGTGATCGTCGATTTCAGGGATATGACAAGCCAGATCAACAACCTCATTGAAGCCTTCTTCAATCCGATCGTCATGACACTCGATTACGTCGATCACATCGCGAAGGGAGATATTCCTCCGGAGATTACCGATACGTACCATGGGGACTTCAATAGAATCAAGGACAGCCTCAATCAGTGTATCAGAACACTCAATACGCTGATGGCTGATATCGACGGGCTCGTTGATGCCGGAATCAATGGACGGCTACTGATGCGTGCGGAGGCGACAAAACAGCAAGGTGACTATCGTAAAATCGTCGAGGGCATCAACCAGATCATGGATTCAATCATCACGCTGATTGATCTGGCACCTACACCCTTTATGATCGTTGATAAGGGCTTCAATATCCAGTTCATGAACAAGAGTGGAGCTGAAATCCTTGGGAAGACGCAGAAGGAACTCGTTGGATTGAAATGCTACGATCACTTCAAAACGGATGATTGTCAGAATGAAAACTGCGCACTCGGCAAGTGCATGCGGACTGGACAGGCCAATACAAGTGAGACAAAAGCGCATCCGCAAGGCAGAGACCTTGACATTGAGTATCGAGGCCTTCCGGTAAGAGATCGTGATGGTGAAATCATCGGAGCGCTTGAAGTCGTGATGGACTTGACCGCGATCAAGGCAGCCCAACGAAAGACGGAAAAGATCGGCGCATACCAGCAGGTGGAAGTAAAGAAGCTCCTTGATCGTCTGGAGCTTCTCGCTGCAGGTCGGCTTGATTTCGAGACGACGATAGCCAAGCCGGACGAGGACACCGAGCAGACCAGCAAGAACTTCATTGCGATCAATAAGAGTGTAGTGGGAGTCAAGAACGCTCTTGGGCAGTTGATCACAGATGCGCAGGAACTTGTCCATTCCGCGACTGACGGCAAACTGAAAAAGCGCGTAAATCCCGATAAGCACAATGGGGCTTACAAAGACCTGGTCCAAGGTATCAACAGCCTTTTCGATGCCGTCATCAATCCGATCAACGAGGCGATGGAGGTTATGCACGAGTTGGCAAACAAGAATATGACGGCTCGTGTGCGTAACAACTACAAAGGTGATCTCAACACGTTCAAGCAGAATATCAACAACGCGGGTGATAATCTGGAAGACGCGCTTTCTCAGGTTGATCGCGCGGTACAGCAGATATCGTCGGCATCGGGTGAGATCGCGAACGGTAGTCAGTCGCTTGCGTCGGGATCGTCAGAGCAGGCAAGTTCGCTGGAAGAAATCGCTGCCAGTCTTGAGCAAATGAACTCGCTTACCCTGAACAACGCAGAGAGTGCCAAACAGGGAATGTCGCTTTCGGAAGAGTCCCTGAAGCATGTTGATTCTGGCAATAACGCGATGTTCCGCATGAATAGCGCCATGGCCTCGATCACGCAGTCGGCACACGAGACCAGTAACATCATCAAAACGATTAACGATATAGCGTTCCAAACCAATCTTCTCGCCCTGAATGCCGCAGTGGAAGCCGCTCACGCCGGTGAAGCCGGAAAGGGCTTTGCAGTCGTGGCGGAAGAGGTGAAAAACCTAGCGTTGCGTAGCGCTGAGGCGGCCAGGAATACAGATGAATTGATCGAAACCTCGCTTAAAAACTCCGAAGAAGGTGCGAAGATCGTAGAAGAAGTAACGAAGTCGTTTGGCAACATCCAGACAAGCTTCTCGAAGGTGAACGACATCGTGAAGGAAATCTCGGTATCGTCCGATGAACAGGCAAAGGGGATCCGCCAGGTGAATCTTGCAGTTGGTGAACTGAATAAGGTCACGCAGGGTAACGCCGCGAACGCCGAGGAATCTGCAAGCGCGGCTGAAGAGCTGAACTCTCAGGCTTCGGAGCTGCGAGCCATGGTTAACGAATTCACGCTAACCAAGTCGAGAAATGCGGCGATGAATAGACGCTTCGAAGACCGTCAGCCGAGAGTCGCTGCTCCCGGTAAGCAGAAAGCGCTTCCGGGACCCTCAAACAAATACGCCGGTGACGACATCGAAATCGTTCTCCCCATGGATGATGGTTACGAATACGACGGTAAGGATTTCTGATTAAATCGCTAAAAATAATGACCCGGTAGCTTCGGTTGCCGGGTCTTTTCTATTGGAGTGCAGGAATCATTGCCTGAAAAAGGAGCGCCCCTCCCCGCGAATAGCGGAGAAGGGCATTTTATGTGGATGTGAAACGTTTGGTAAGTTACTTTAACATCAACATCTTGGATGACAGAATCGCATCGCCGAAGTCGATCATATAGAAATAGGTACCGGAGGCACACAGGTTGTTCTTCATGTCGCGACCATCCCAGATGAGTTCGTAGGTGCCGGGATTATCGACATGCAGCGCAAGAACTCGAACGAGCTGTCCTTTCACGTTGTAGATTTTCACCTTTACGATCTGGTCAATCTTCGTGTTGATCTGGAAACGGATCGCGGTGCTGGGATTGAACGGGTTCGGATAGTTGCCCAGCAGCTTGAAAGTGACAGCCGGGGCGTCATCAGTCATCTCTTCGCCTTCTTCGCCCTCATTATCGATGCCATAATCGTCCTGGAAGCTTGTGAATGGGCTCATCACGCCGTAGGCGATGCTGATATCGATGATCTGCTGCTTGATCTCTTCCGCCTCGATGCTGTCTTCATCGTAAGTGTAGTAGAGGATCATCAGGTGTTCGATCTTCTCTTTCGCCCAGATTTTCGGCAGGAACTGTTTATCCGGATCGGCGTAATCGATCAGCCCCATTTCGTATTCGTAAACCATCTCCTGATTGTAAGCCATACCGCTGAAGGTGATGTTGATGTTTGTTGACTGGTTGTACCGGCCGCTGACGATCAACTGGCGGCCCTGGTATAGGTTCGGGACTGGATCGGGATAGGTTTCTTCCACGATCCCGGTCGGAGAATACGAGATGACCGGGTCGATCAATACAGGGTTCTGGATCAGCATATAAAATTCGGTGATCATCTCTTCGAGGTCATTGTCCTCGAGGAATTGTGCCATGCCCTGGTTATCCTGCGCGAGCAGGGTCAGAAGCTGTTCGTTTGCGTCATCACCGATGCCGAAATTGAAGAGATAGATGTTGGTTTCGGTTTCTGCTACGAGATCGTGAACGTGCTGAACGAGCTGCGGAGTACTCGTAATACCGGCCGTAGCCTCACCATCCGTGAAGAAAATGATGATGTTCGCTGTGTCGTCGGAAGCGGCGTCAAACTCGGGAACTGCGGTGCTGAATGCGCCGGAGATGTTCGTACTACCGTTGGCGTTCAATTCCGATATATATGATAACGCGCTTTGCTGGTTCGTTGAATTGAACATGACATGTTCGTCCCGGAATTCCGACACCGAACTGGAGAAAGAGACGATGTTGAACATATCGCCTTCGTTCAGGTGGTTGACGATATAGCTCGCGGCGTTGCGAGCCTGAACGATTTTATTGCCGGACATACTTCCGGAGCGATCGACGATCAGCGTAAAGACCTTGTTGATCACCACGTTCTCGCTGGGATCGGGCTCGGCAATAAAGGTGAAAAATCCGTTTCCATGAAGATCCGGGACCGAATCGAGCATGGTGCTGAAGCCGAATAACCCCAGTTCATCTGTACTCAGCGAGTACTCGATCTGGTAGTCCGTGTCGGCTGGCTGATTGGTTTCCGTCACCTCCAGAACGGCATGATGCCCGTCGTTGGTAAGTAGTGAGGGATTGTGGCTTGTGGCCTGGATGCTCGAAATCTGCCGAACGGAATCCAGCTCGAAATGCAGCGATGCCGATTCGAGTGCGGAACTCTGGATCAGGTCGTAATCATTTGGGTAACCGAAGGTTACAACGCCGAATTCATAGGGCAGAAGCATCACGTAGGTCAGCTCGATGGTGATGTCCTGATTGGCGAAAATCGGGTACTCATTCAGATTGTAGTACAGTGGCGTTGCACCCAGATAGTTAACAAGGTTGTCAGCCCATTCTTCGCCGGGACCTGGTGGCGTTGAATCCTGCACAACCGGTGCGATAACCGCTTCGTGCCAATCGCCTTCATACAACCAGCGGAGTTGAGTCGCGCTGGCTCCCTCTGGGAGCGGGAAGCCGTATTTGGGCGCGTAAGTCCAGCCGTACTGGTTTCGGAATCTCTGGGTTGTTGTTACGATCGCAATCTGGTTATCGACAACCACATCCACGTGGCTCTCGCGAAGTTCGAAACATTCGCCATCCTCACCATCAATGATGGTTACGCCGTTGGCAAAAAGGTTACCCCACATCAGTAGTACCAGCATACCAGTAAACAGTGCATAACGCATAAATTCCTCCTCTCTGTTTACGCCGGAACGGTTTGTAAAAATGCCTCTCTTATTTATTGCATATTCTGTTCCACGAAAATTATTTTTCCCCAATTTCTATTGATTGTCAATCTTTTTTAGATGTGGTTAACCAGTATGGCAGACACACGAATTCCAGTAAACGTTTTAGCACTCGTACATTGATTTCCCGCTTGACATTTGCGAGCGAATCTGTGAAAACTGACGGAAGTCTTGCCCAATCGAGAGGACAATGGATTTTGCACATCTTGAAAGCATGAAAACAATTATTTCCAGTTGACAAATCCGCGTCCAGAAGTAGGGGTGTCCTAATCATGATCATTTAGAAAGGAGAACGTCATGCCGCGAGTTACAATCGATCCGAACTATTGTAAGGGCTGCGGGTTATGTATTCATGCATGTCCCAAAAAGATCCTGCGATTTTCCGAGAATATTAACCAGAAGGGTTACCACTATTCGGAGTGTTTCGATCCGGATTCCTGTATCGCTTGCAGATTTTGCTACACGATCTGCCCTGATGTCGCAATAACAATTGAGAAATAAACGGAGGCTCTCATGAAGGTTTTGATGAAAGGAAACGAAGCCGTAGCGGAAGCCGCCATTCGTGCCGGCTGTCGTCTTTATTTCGCATACCCGATCACGCCGCAGAGCGAATTGATCGAGTACATGGCGAAGATGATGCCCAAGGTGGGCGGAACATTTCTTCAGGCGGAAAGTGAAGTTGCCGCTATCAACATGGTTTATGGCGCTGCCGGATGCGGCAGAAGAGCCATGACCTCTTCATCTTCACCCGGAATCTCGCTGAAGATGGAAGGTATCTCATACATCGCTGGCGCAAAGTTACCCGCGGTAATCGTCAACGTGCAACGTGGCGGACCTGGTCTAGGCGATATCGCGCCTGCACAGGGTGACTACTTCCAGGCTACCAAGGGTGGCGGTCATGGCGACTACCACTGCATCGTTCTCGCACCGAGCACCGTGCAGGAATTCGCCGACATGGCAAGCCTCGCGTTCGACCTGGCCGATAAATACAGAACCCCGTCGATGATCCTGTCGGATGGTCTTCTTGGCCAGATGATGGAACCGGTGGAATTTGCGGAACCGAAAACCCAGCAAGAGATCGATGCGCTGAACAAGCAGCACGAAGCATGGGCGATGCGTCCGAACGAAGACGAGCCCAATCACCATCACCACGAGATCAACTCGCTCGAGATCGATCCTGAAGTGCTGGAAAAACACGTCGAAGGCCTCCTGAGGGTCTACGATGAGATCAAAGAGAATGAACAACGTTGGGAAGAATACAATCTTTCCGAAGATAATGAGATTCTGTGCGTTGCATACGGAACCGCTTCCCGTATCGTGAAGTCGGCTGTCGATATGCTCAAGGCAGAAGGCAAGAATGTCGGCCTGATCCGTCCGATCACCGTATGGCCTTATCCGTACAAGGCGATCGAAGACGCGCTGCACGATGGAATCAAGAAAGTGATCGTGTTCGAATACAATTCGGGACAGATGATCGAAGACGTAAAGCTGGCTGTGAACGGTAAGAAGGAAGTCGAATTCCTCGGTAAGGTCGGCGGAATCGTCTTCACACCCGAAGAAGCCAAAGCTAAAATCGAAGAGAATTTGTAGGAGGAACACATGGAGGTTATAGCAAAACGCCCCGAATCACTGACAAAGCTCAATTTCACCTATTGCCCGGGCTGTACGCACGGCGTGGCGCACCGTCTTATCGCGGAATCCATCGATGAACTGGGACTTCGCAATCAGATGATGGGTGTCGCTCCGGTCGGCTGCTCCGTGTTCGCTTATAAATTCTTCGATATCGATATGGCGGAAGCCGCTCACGGACGCGCTCCGGCGGTTGCCACCGGTATGAAACGAGCCAGACCCGACATGCATGTATTCACCTATCAGGGTGATGGCGATCTCGCGGCGATCGGTACAGCCGAGATTATCCACGCTGCCAATCGTGGTGAGAAAATCTCCGTATTCTTCGTCAACAACGCGATTTACGGCATGACCGGTGGCCAGATGGCTCCGACCACGCTGCCCGGAATGAAGACCAGTACTTCTCCGTACGGACGCGACGCGAAAGATATCGGCTATCCGATTCAGGTCAGCGAGCTTCTCAATTCTCTGAACGCGCCTTATTATATCGAAAGGGTGTCGCTGCTTTCCGCGCCGGATATCATGAAGGCAAAGAAAGCCGTGAAGAAAGCGCTTACCTATAATAAAGAAAACCGCGGTTTCACCTTCATCGAATTCATCTCGACCTGCCCGACCAACTGGGGTTTAACGCCGGTTGACTCGCTGCAGTGGGCGAAAGAAAACATGCTGCCGTTCTTCAAGCTCGGCTTGTTCCGCGATCGCGGTGCAGAAGGAGAAGACAAATGAAAGCTGATATCATCTGCTCAGGATTCGGTGGACAAGGCGCTCTGACATTCGGTAAGTTCCTTGCGCTGGCAGGCATGAAAGACGGCAAGAACGTCTCCTGGCTGCCTTCTTATGGGCCCGAAATGCGTGGCGGTACTGCAAACGTGGCTGTCGTTATTGCCGATGAGCCCGTGGCTTCTCCCCTCGTAACCAAGATGGATGTCCTTGTGGCACTCAATCAGCCGTCGCTGGACAAGTTCGGACCTTCCGTGCGCCCCGGTGGACTGATCATCGCCAACGAAGATATGTGTCCGCGCGGTATCGAGAAAGACGATGTTAGAATCGTGAATGTCCCGATGTCGAAGATCGCAACCGAGATCGGTAACCAGAAGGTGCTGAATATGGTCGCGATCGGAACGCTGCTGGCGAACATCGATCTGGTGAAATACGAAACCGTTATCGCTGAGCTTGAAGCTACTCTGGGTAAGAAACGCCCGGATCTGCTCGAACTCAACGAAACCGCTATCAAGAAAGGAATGGAATACAAGGCGTAAAAGCCTGACTATTTTCTAGAAAAGCCTGCTCAGAAATGGGCAGGCTTTAATCTGTCTTATCAAGTACTTGTTTAATCGCGCCTGTTTGAGACTGAGTAATAAAAAACAGAGTGTATGTTTCGGAATAGTACTGGAGCCAGAACGAAATGCATCTCAACTCAAAGCCAACTGAAAGTAAAACGAGAATGAATCCAATAAGGATTTTTTCCCAGATAAGTAGTCCTGTGCAAAAAATAAAGAACGTGTTGGCAAATATTATTAAGGCAATATTTCTATATATTAGCACCATACTGCGTTTTCTAAGAAATCTTGTTCCAATGCCTTTTTGTTGTAGATATGATTCACAGAATTCTATGGAGATCATATTTTTATGGGGAACGAAATTCTTTACCTCATTTTTTAGAATGTTAATGAGCCGAAATTGGGATATAAAAGGATAGATACGGAAATCATGCGGATCTTCCGCAGTCTCGTTGCTTTTTTGGATTCTGTGGAGCGCAAATGTGGTAAAGAGATACCTTATCAGTCTGTAGTGAAATGCTGAGAAAGGTTCAAGAAGTAATCCTATGACATAGGGAACAATCATGATGAAAAGCATGAGTGTTGGTGCTGGAGTATCATTGTTGAAAATCCACTGAGTGAGATTCTGAATAATGGAGTGTCGATATAATAGTACATTCAAAAACACCATCGTTCCAGTCAGAAAGTATGATAGGATATTTGCAAAAACATCCCAAATTTCAAATTTAAGTTGATCCAGAAATTCCTCCTTGACTTGTTCAATTTAATGGCTGTTGAAAAAAAGCTGTCAAGATTAATATCGTCGCGATGGTGTATATATATATGCGGACATATCAAACGAGTTGAAGAAGAATTGTTGCATAACATTCTTGAATGCCTCGTACTCCGAATTTCATTTGACAGATTTCGCAGCGCTGACCACTTTTTGGTAACACGCACACCTGACTTGCTGAGATTGGAAAGCACATTGAACACACACGGTATATTATTCAACGGAGGTTGAGCTTCATGAACGATCGGCTGAAAGAAGCGATCCGCACCGGAGACATGCATACACTTTGCCAGATTCTGGATACAGGACAGGACATTCCGTGGGTAGAAACCATGGAGCAGGCGATCGCAACACAACGCAAAGAGATGGCGGACACGATCGCAAAACGTCTCTTCTCGCGCTATCAACCGGATGACCGGATCATTCGCAAGCTCTTCCGGCAATCGCTGGCCAGTCACCTGGACAGCACTTCAACCTACCTGTGGTCGCGCATCAGCGATACGAAAAACAGCATGAATCCCGACGACTCCACAGCGCTGCTGCTTGCCATCGATACAGGCCTGACACGCATTGCGAAAGAGATGATTGAATCAGGGATTTATCTCAACGGTGTGAACGATCAGAATGAAACTGCGCTTTTTCTCTCTCTCAAACACGATATGGAGGATATTGCCGCGCTGCTCATCAGCAAAGGCGCTGATGTATCCATCGCCAATAAAGAAAATGCCACACCGTTGCATGTCGCGGCGAGATTTGGTGATATCAGCCTTGGAAAGAAACTTTTGGAGGCTGGTTCCGATATAAACGCCCAAACCAAGTCGGGCCGCACACCGCTTCAAGATGCCGTATTCGGTGATCAGGCAGCGATGGCGAAATACCTGCTTTCGCGCGATGCGAATGCCAATGTCCAGGACAACAAAGGCGATACCGCGCTGCATCTGGCTTATTACCTTAATAGACAACCTATCATCAAAATGCTGCAACAGCATGGCGCTGATCAGAATATAAAGAACAACGAAGGCAAGATACCGTCCCGCACGCTCTTCGAATCGCGGATTCCGAAATTGCTCAAAGACTGTTTCGTCGCGACCGTGGCTTATGGCAGTTGCGACCATCCCGATCTGGACATCTTGCGAGACGTTCGCGACCACATATTGGTGAGAACGGCTCCCGGAAGAGCATTTATCGCATGGTATTATCGAAAGGGACCGAAACTGGCACAGTTCATTGCAAATCATCCAGCTCTGCGCAGGATAACGGCGTTGAGTATCCGGAAGTTGGTGAAGATTCTTCGTTGTAATCACTGCAAGGGTTAGAAAAACGCAGATTCGGTTGACAGATATTCGACATCCAATATGATTGCCCACATTCTTTACTCGGGGTGTATCTCTCATGATATGAGTGGATTGCAGCCTGTCATTCAGGTAAATCAAAACACATACATACAGAAATATCAAAGGAGTTGCCAATGCAGAAAATGATGTTGTTAGGCGACGAGGCTTTCGCGCAGGGAGCATTGGATGCCGGCCTTTCCGGTTTCTACGGATACCCGGGAACCCCCTCTACGGAGATCGGCGAATATATCCAGGCTTCAAAGCAAGCAGAGCAGCGCGATGTCAAGCGCCTATGGCACGCCAACGAGAAAACAGGAATGGAAGCCGCGATCGGTATGTCGTATGCCGGCAAGCGCGCGATTGTGACCATGAAACACGTGGGTCTCAATGTTGCGGCCGATCCGTTTATGAATTCAGCGCTCACAGGCGCAAGCGGTGGCCTGATTGTCGCGGTTGCGGACGACCCGTCCATGCACTCATCCCAGAATGAACAGGATTCTCGCTTCTTCGCGAAATTCGCCATGATTCCGTCACTGGAACCATCGAACCAGCAGGAAGCCTACGACATGGCGAAACATGGATTCGAGCTTTCCGAGAAGTTCCATCTTCCGGTACTCTTCAGGGTAACGACCCGCCTCGCACACTCGAGAGCCGGTGTCACCTGTCGCGATGAAGTTCCTGAAAACGAGATGAGCAAACCGACCGATCCGAATCAGTTCATGCTGCTTCCAGCGTTTGCTCGTGCTAAGTACAAAAATCACCTCGAGAAACAGGCCGAGATGGTCAAAGCCTCTGAAGAATCACCGTTCAATCACTATTTCGACGGTGCGGATAGGTCGCTGGGCATCATCGCCTGTGGACTCGGATATAATTATGTAATGGAAAACTATCCTGATGGCTGTCCTCATCCGCTGGTCAAGATCGGTCAGTATCCGCTGCCGAGAAAGATGATCGAAAAGATCGCCGCCGAATGTGACGAGCTTCTTCTGGTAGAAGAAGGAATGCCGTTGGTCGAAGAGATGCTTCGCGGCTACCTCGACAACACCCTGAAGATCAAAGGACGCATGGACGGAACCCTCTCCTGGGATGGCGAGCTCAACCCTGCGACAGTGCGTAAGGCACTCGGAATGCCAGCGCTTCCGTCTCAGCCGATGCCCAAACTGATGGTAGGACGTCCACCGGCACTTTGTGTTGGCTGCCCACATGCCGATAGCTACAAAGCGCTGAAGGCAGCGGTCGTCGAGAAGTATGGTCAAGGACACATCTTCTCCGATATCGGCTGCTACACTCTTGGCTTCATGCCTCCGTACAAGGCGATCAACTCCTGCGTCGATATGGGCGCGTCCATCACCATGGCGATTGGCGCTGCCGATGCCGGTCTGTTCCCGGCTGTCGCTGTTATTGGCGATTCGACCTTCGGTCACTCGGGAATAACCGGGTTGCTCGACGCGATTTATAAGAAAGCGAATGTCGTGGTTGTAATCCTCGACAACGATACCACCGCGATGACCGGTATGCAGGATTCCTCCGTGACCGGCCGTCTCGAGAAGATTTGCGAAGGCATTGGCGTGGAAAAAGAACACATCCGCGTGCTCAACCCGCTCAGCAGACTGCACGACGAAAACGTGAAGGTGATCGAAGAAGAAATCGCGTACGAAGGCGTTTCGGTGATCATCCCGCGCAGGCCGTGTATCCATGTCTACAACAAGAAGAAACGGTAGGAGGCCAGTCATGAAGAAAGATATCATCCTCGCCGGAGTCGGTGGACAGGGTATCCTCTCCATCGCTGCCATTATCGGTTACGCCGCTGTGGAAAACGAGCTTCACCTGAAACAGGCGGAAGTTCACGGCATGAGCCAGCGTGGTGGCGACGTTCAGTCGCACCTTCGTATCTCCAGCAAGCCGATCTATTCCGATCTTATCGCGCACGGAAGTGCGGACATGATCCTCGCCGTTGAACCACTCGAAGCACTTCGCTACGTACCGTACCTTTCGGAAGAAGGTTGGATGATTACCAGCTCCAATCCCTTCAAGAACATTACAAACTACCCGGAAGTAGAAGGCATCTACGCGGAAGTGAAGAAGCACAAGAACTTCAAACTCATCGACGCGGAAGCGATTGCGAAAAATCTCGGCAATGCTCGCGCATCCAACATCGTGATGCTCGGTGCCGCCGCGGATTACCTCGATATTCCCATCGAGAAGCTCGAAGACGGTATTCGTTTCATCTTCGGTCGCAAAGGTGAAGAGGTCGTAGATCTCAACATCAAAGCGCTCAGAGCAGGACAAGAAGCCGTTAGTCAATAAGCTAATTACGCTGAATATATTGAGGGCGATCCATAAGGGTCGCCTTTTTTTGTTGCCCTCACCCCAGCCCTCTCCCGCAAGCGGGTAGAGGTAGAAGGGAGTAGAGAGAGATCGTTCTCAAATGGTGGTTCTCTGACAAGTTACGCGGATGCCCACCGCTGGAGTTATTGCATCCACCCGTATCTTCGCCCGATCCCCTCGCGACGCCGTGTAACACCCCGTCTTCGTCGGGAATGAACACGGCTGCTCGCGATCGAACGAACCTATCGGGCGGAGGGTGTGAGGCTGGTGCGATCGTTTACCCAGGGTTTACACCCTGGGCTACGTATCTGTCGTTCCTACAGGATTTTTCTCATGGAGCACGGAGGTCTTCCGAATGTTGGTTTTATGGCATTATGATCTGGCACCGCAGTACTCTTGCTTGTAACATTCTTTAAGGGGTGATGAGGTGGATTGAAATATATGCATGTTTGTGATCTATAGAATAATTTATTGACATATATGGTGGTTTAGTAATTAACAATAAAGAGCCTGTTGTCGATTTCGGGGATTAACAAAGAGGTACAATGAAGAGACTTCCAACGCTTTTCTATCTTGATACGAACGAGTTTATTAAGCTGAATAATTATCTCGATAAGCGCGAATCAGATATGGATGATGGAATCGAGGATTTTCTGTTTCGCATTATAAGCAATGAACTTATTACGTATTTCTCTGTGGCGCATGTTGAGGATCTGTCTGCCGGTGAATATCAAGAAACGGTATCTGTACGAGACATTATTCAGATATTAACAAAAGGGTGTTGTATTGTAAGGGATCAGTCTGATGGAGAATATGTCAAGGTGTATAGTAATGAAAACATATATATTGTAACAGGGGAGTATGGGGGCGTATTTAAGGAGGTCTTAGATATGTTAGAGAGAACTGAATCTTTCAAAATCGATTTCATGAAACATGAAAAAATAAGTAAAGAAATGTCTGATTTCGCGAAGAACTCCCTGATTGTGGAAGAGGATGGTGATATACCTGACAATACATTTGAATACATGCAATTATTATCTCGCAATCTACTACGATGGATGAATAGTAAAAGTGAATATAGCATGTATAAGGACAGAATGGAAAAGTGGAGCAAGTTGTATGAAAAGGACGTAAATAAATGCAGATCAATGCTCGATGATGGTGATTTGGATTTTCTGACTAAAGAGATCGGTATACTTCAATACTTTGCAGAGGATGATCTAGTTGCAAAAATGACAGGTCTTTTCTTCTTTCTAGATACTATTAGATTCGCATCTGATTCTATATGCAGTACAATGTTTGTGGATGCAAGCCATGCAGCATATGCAGCTCTTGGCCAGTCCGAGTACTTCATCACTGAAGATAAAAGACTTAGACGAAAAGCTGAAATTGGCTACAAGCTACTCGGTTGTATAATAAAACCTGTTTCGCTCGCCGAGTTCATTTCTGAAATGAACGAACGATTTGCCAATCAGCCTAATGTGTGATCACGCCAAACATCCAGAAGATTGGTGTTATCACATCCACCCGTATCTTCGTCCGATCCCCCCTCGCGACGCCGTGTAACACCCCGCCTTCGTCGGGAATGAACACGCTGCTCGATCTCGAACGAACCTATCGGGCGGAGGGTGTGAGGCTGGTGCTTTATGCTCCCGGCGCTCACGCACCGGGCTAATGATGTCTCGTTCTACTAGAATTGAAGTATGTAGACTAAAACCCCAGCCGCATCTGGCTCACCGGGGCGTATGATCTACGGTGGATGGGGCAGATACCATGCTGTTCGATGGCGTCGAGATGCTCTTTGGTGGGGTAGCCCTTGTTTGTATCGAAATGGTAATGCGGGTATTTCTGGTGGAAGTCGATCATGATGCGGTCGCGGGTTACCTTGGCGAGAATGGACGCCGCGGCGATTGACGCGTAGCGTCCGTCGCCCTTGATCGCGAATTCGGCGCTGAAAGGAAAGCCTTTCGGGATACGATTACCGTCGATGAGACAAAACTCCGGCTCGGTATCAAGGCCTGTCGCAGCCAGGGTCATGCCGTGCATGGTTGCCCACAGAATGTTCATCTCGTCGATGGTCTCGGGCGATATCTCGACAATCCGGAAGGCGAGGGCCTTCTGCCGGATTTCTCCGAACAACGCCTCGCGCTTCTTTTCCGACAACTTTTTGGAGTCGTTTAACCCCTTGATTTCATTTGCAGGATCCAGAATCACCGCCGCAACCACCACCGGCCCGGCCAGCGGTCCGCGTCCAGCTTCATCAATCCCCGCGATGTGGGTATATTCTTGAAACTCGTCCCACTCGGCACGATAGCGAATCATGCCTTCTCCAGTACGAAAAAGAGGCGGTCGAACGATTCGTCGAGCTTGCGCGGCCTGGTGCGCAGGAGGTTGTCCGGCCCATCGATGGAATAGATACCTGCAAGATTAAACGGCGTTTTAGCAATCTCGTCCAGCACGATCGAAGTGGGGAAGATGCGCTGGTAGTGCACTTCATCGTCGCGCGTGTAGAAGAGTTTCCTGTTGTGGAAAAAAGTCAGTCTGGTTATCTGCGTTTTCTCGTTCTCGTCCAGTTCGCTGGTGTGCACCATATAGCATTTGCCATCATCGTCAATGTTTACGAATCCATCAAAATTGTCGCGGCAGTTGCGGATGGTGGTGATATCGAATATAAGAACACCTTCGGGCAGCAGAGCGTCGTGGATGTGATTCAGCACGGGCGCGATCTGCTCGATGCTTTGCAGGTAGTTGAGGCTATCAAACATCATCAGGGCGAGGTCGTACCCGGAGCGCGGCAGCGGATCGAGCATATCATGGCGGAAAAGGTTTGGCTTGAACGGCTTGCGTGAAGCAGCCTTGACCATCGCGGTGGCGAGGTCGCACGCATCGACAGAGATACCCTTCTTCACCAGGCGGCAAGCGATATTCGCGGTTCCGCAGGCGAGTTCAAGCACCTTCTGCGGCTTATTCTTGCGCAGCTTGTTGTACTGGTTGAGAATCAGCCCTGTCCAAGCGTCGTAGCGTACGTGCTCCATGTATTGATCGTAATAGGGCGCGAAAGCGTTGTATATAGGCTCGAAGCTGATCTCTTTGCTCAACAGCTTCTTTTCTGCGAGGCGAATGGCGTTTTCCAGGCTGCCTTCGTTGGCGATACCCTTGCCGACAATGTCAAACGCGGTTCCGTGGTCAACAGATGTACGCACGAACGGCAGTCCCAGCGTCATGTTCACGCCGCTGTTGGGGTGCAGCATCTTGAAGGGGATCAGCGCCTGGTCGTGGTACGCGGAGATGATCATATTGTATTGTGAGGCTTTTGCGGCAAAGAATGTATCCGCCGGGAACGGCCCATCGATTACAATATCTTCCTGCTTCAGAGTCTCGAGCGAATGCGTCAGCATGGCTTCTTCCGTGCCGAATGCTCCCGATTCACCGGAGTGAGGATTTACGCCCAGTATTGCCAGTCGTGGCTTTTCGATCATCTCGGCCGCAGCTTTGTGGATCAACCGCAGTTTCGGGATCACGACCTCTGGATCGAGGTGGCCGCCGATCTCGCAGACGGGCATGTGAGTAGTCAGCAGCGCGATGTTGAACACGTCACCCCAGAAGGACATCACCACGTTGTCGGGATTTTCGGCGAAGAACTCGGTATGGCCTATGAAATCTGGCTGTGTTTTGCGGATTTCATGCTTGGAGACCGGGCAGGTTACCACGCCATGCAAATCACCCTTGCGGAGATCGTCGCGGCACTGAGTAAGGATCTTCAGCGCGGTCGCACCAGAGTCGCTTTGCTCTTCGATGGGAAGATGATAGATAACGCCAGTTCTCTCCGCCTCGTTGAGACTGCCAATTCGTATTGGTTTCGTGCCGTCCTCGTACTCCGGCAGCGTTCCGTACACGACGTAACAGATTTCCTTTCGAAGCGGATAGAACTGCAAAGCTTTTACAGTGATCTCGGGCCCGATCCCAGTCGGGTCGCCCGTTGTAATCGCGAGCCTGATCATTTCTTGTCGCTCGATCCGGGAGTAGTAATGGGCTTACCTTCGGCACATAACGGACATTCGTCCGGTTCCCATGAAGGAATATCGAGTTGCAGGAGCGAGACAAGTGGCATTTCGAGCTGGAGCCTGCCGCAAGAGCGATCGACCAGAAGCCCAACCGCGATTACATCGATGTCGCGCTTCTTGAGCGCTTCGTTGACCTCGATGATGCTGCCACCGGTGGTGGAAATGTCTTCGATGACGATAGCTTTCTCGCCTTTCTTGAGCGGGAAACCGCTGCGGATGGTCATCTCGCCGTCTTTGCGCTGTGCGAATACAAAGCGTTTGCCGAGAACCTTTGCAACTTCATACGCCAACACGATACCGCCCATTGCTGGGCCAACTACGATGTCGGGATCAAAATTGCGGAGGCGCATTGCCAGTTCGCGGCAGAGTACAGCAACTTTATCCGGATGGTGTATCAGACGGATTTTCTCTACGTAGCGTTCGCTGTGCCTGCCGGAAGTCAGTTTAAAATGACCGGTCAGAAGTGCGCCGCTTTCACGAAGTAGTTCGATGATCGATTCGTCGTTAAGAAGCGTGGTGAAGCCTTCGACTTCTTCGTCATCGCATTCCTGATCCTTGCATTGCTCGAATCTTTCAAGAATCGCCAGTGCTTCCTGTTCACGGTCCGGCGGGATTTTGAGGCTGATGCCCATGCCCATTGTACTGAGGGACGGATATATACCGATGATATGCTCGTCGGTGAGGATTGCTTCGATCCCGCTGTCTTTCAGGAGGTTCATTGCGAGGGTGGCTTCGATATCGTTTTGAAACTTACGTATGGTAACGAATTCCATGGTTCGCTCCTTGTTTTGCTTGATTTTGACGTAAGAATTCTGCGTTCGGAAGGATTGTCAATTCGTTTCTGCCGGTTACGTATTATCAGGGAGTCGAAAACTCTTCATTCGCGCATATATAATGTACAGTGAAAAGGTTGGGACTTCGGGGTGAGGTTTATCGCTAAAATAAAATTCGATAATAAATCGTTAAATAGAAATCTAATTTTCATGCTTCTTCGGAGCGAAGACAGCCATTCTCAGCAGGAAAAGTGGGGATTCCACGTAGAAAATCAATTGTATGTTTGTTGTCAGGAAAACGTTGAAAAAGAGACTTCCTTGAGTCCGCCGCACTCAAGGTTAACTCCTTGTTTTTGATCAAAATAGCGAAAAAAGAAAAAAACGTTTGACATAAAATCTCAATGGGAGAATTTCAGCGCTCACAGGCAAATTCAAAAGGAATCTGCCGAAGGGAAATTCTGCATAAAGTGCAGAGTTATCGATCATTAGAGCCAAGGAGGAATCATGGCAAAGGCGAAATTTGAGAGAACGAAGCCTCATGTTAACATAGGAACGATCGGTCACGTTGACCACGGTAAGACGACACTTACCGCGGCGATTACGCTTTATCTTAGCAAGAAGACCGGTGCTGCATTCCGTTCATTCGATAGTATCGACAACGCACCGGAAGAGCGCGAGCGTGGTATCACCATCGCGACGGCGCACGTCGAATACGAAACAGCAAATCGTCACTACGCGCACGTAGACTGCCCTGGTCATGCTGACTATGTCAAGAACATGATCACCGGCGCCGCCCAGATGGACGGAGCTATCCTTGTGGTTAGCGCAGCTGACGGCCCAATGCCCCAGACCCGCGAGCACATCCTGCTTGCCCGTCAGGTAGGCGTACCCGCAATGGTCGTTTTCATGAACAAATGCGACCTTGTGGACGACGAAGAAATTCTTGAGCTTGTGGAACTTGAAGTTCGCGAGCTTCTTTCCGAATACGAATTCCCGGGCGACGATATTCCCGTGATCAAGGGTTCTGCACTTAAAGGTCTGAACGCAGATCCGGAAGGTGAAGCCCAGATTCAGGAACTGATGGACGAAGTCGATCGTTACGTTCCGCTTCCCGAGCGCGATGTTGACAAGCCTTTCCTCATGCCGGTCGAAGACGTGTTCTCGATCCAGGGACGTGGCACAGTAGCTACGGGCCGTATCGAGCGCGGAATCGTGAAAGTTGGCGAGAAGATCGAGCGCGTTGGTATCCGTGAAACCATCGAAACCACCTGTACCGGTGTCGAGATGTTCCGTAAGATCCTCGACGAAGGCCAGGCAGGCGACAACGTGGGTATGCTTCTTCGCGGTATCGCCAAGACCGATATCGAACGCGGTATGGTACTTGCGAAACCGAAGTCGATCACCCCTCACACCAAGTTCACTGGTAAGACCTACGTGCTGACCGGAGACGAAGGTGGACGTCATAAGCCGTTCTTCAGTGGCTACCGTCCGCAGTTCTACTTCCGCACCACGGACGTTACCGGCTCCCTGACCCTTCCTGAAGGCGTCGAGATGGTAATGCCTGGTGACCACGTAGAGGTCAACGTTGAACTGATCACCCCGATCGCTATGGAACAGGGTCTCCGCTTCGCTATCCGCGAAGGTGGACGCACCATCGGTGCCGGCGTCGTCGGTGATATCCTCGAATAATCTGGAGGAATTGTGGGTAAATCCAAAGAAAATAGAATTCGGATCAAGCTGAAAGCATACGATTATCGTCTGCTGGACAAATCCGTTGCTGAAATCATTAAGAGCACCAGGAACACGGGCGCAAAGATCATGGGTCCGATTCCACTTCCGACTGAACGCACGATCTATACCGTTCATCGGTCGCCTCATGTTGACAAGAAATCTGAAGACCAGTTCGAAATGCTGGTTCACAAACGTTTGGTCGATATCGTGAATCCCACACCGCAAACAGCTGGAGCACTTAAAAAGCTCAGCCTGCCGGCAGGCGTTCACGTGGAGATCAAGGCTTAAGGGGTGAATCATGATCGGACTGATTGGTAAGAAAGTAGGAATGACACAGGTGTTCGACGAATCCGGAAAAGTTACTCCGGTGACTGTTATCCAGGCTGGTCCCTGCCAGGTAGTGCAGAAGAAGACCATGGATAGAGATGGATACGACGCTGTGCAGCTCGGATTTGAAAAAATCGAAGATAAAAAGGCAAAGAAACCTCAACGCAATCATTATAAGAAGCACAATAGCCCGGCTTACCGTTTCCTTCGCGAGTTTCGTCTGAAACTTTACAAGGACATCGCCGAGGGTGAAATTCTTAACGTGACCATGTTCCAGGAAAACGAACTTCTTTCGGTTCAGGGAACATCCAAGGGTCGTGGATTCGCTGGTGTGATGAAACGTCACAACTTCCGTGGCTTCAAAGCAACTCACGGTGTTCACGAATCCTATCGCGGACCGGGATCGATCGGTCAGTGCGCAACACCTTCACGCGTGTTCAAGGGCCGTAAGATGGCTGGACACTATGGTGTTGATACCGTCACCGTCAAGAACCTGAAAGTTATCAGAGTGATCCCCGAGCAGAACCTCGTTATGGTTCAAGGCGCGGTACCAGGTCACAAAGACAGCATCGTGCTTCTGAAGAAGGAACTGTAACCTGCGGGTTACGAGAAAATCGTGAGGTAAAAGTAATGATAGAGGCAAAAAAATATTCGGCAGCCGGGGACCAGATCGGAACCGTTCAGTTACCGGAATCGTTGTTTGCCGTTGAAGCCAAACATCCTGAGACGGTGATCTACGAGGTCATCAAGATGTATCTTGGCAATCAGCGTCAGGGAACAGCCGCGGTGAAGTTCCGCTCTGACATCAAGGGAAGCGGTCGCAAGCTTTACCGTCAGAAAGGTACCGGTAACGCTCGCGTGGGTAACCGTCGTACGGTCGTCCGTGTTGGTGGTGGAAACGCTTTCGGTCCTATCCCGAAAGACTGGACCCGCAACATCCCCCGCAAGAAGAAACGTTTAGCTCTCAAGATCGCGCTTAGCGACCGCGCAAAAAGCGGAAACGTTTACGTGATCGAAGATATCAATTTCGAGAAGCCGAGCTACAAGGCCGCTCGCCAGATCATCGAGAAGATGCTCCCGAACGGTGGAAAGAAGCTCATGCTTATCGATGGCAGCGATGTCAGCATCGTTCGCTCATTTGCAAACATGACCGACATGAAGCTTGATCGCGCCGACGGCGTATTCGCCTACGAAGTCCTGAACTGTGAGCATCTGATTCTCACCACCCAGGCACTCAAAAAAGTCGAGGAGGTATTCGGAAAATGAAACACGAACGCGAAATCATCATTTCCCCGATCCTCACAGAGAAAAGTTCCGCGCTGAAAGCAAAGCAGAATTGCTATACCTTCCGCGTGAGTATCAATGCGAACAAGATCGAGATCAAGCAGGCAATAGAGAAAGTCTTTTCGGTAAAAGTCGATTGCGTTAACACCATCCGCATGCGTGGCAAGATGCGCCGCGTCCGTAGAGAATTAGGTAAGCGCCCGGACTGGAAAAAGGCGATTGTTACACTCGAGCAGGGTCAGAGCATCCCGCAGCTCGAGCTATGATAAGGGAGACAGACAATGGGGATCAAAAAGTATAAACCGATCACACCGACACAGCGATTCAAGACCGGCTATACCTTTGAGGAAATCACCACCTCAACGCCGGAGAAAACCCTGCTGAGACCTCAGCCCAAGAAAGCTGGTCGCAATAACCAGGGTCGCATTACCTGTCGTCATCGTGGTGGCGGTCACAAGAGACATTACCGTGTCATCGACTTCAAGCGCAACAAACTCGATATCAAAGCAAGAGTGGCTTCGATCGAATACGATCCGAACCGCAGCGCTCGTATCGCACTGCTTCATTACGTCGATGGCGAGAAGCGCTATATCCTCGCTCCGGTCGGCCTGAAAGTGGACGATTTTGTCATCTCCGGTGAGAATTCACCGATTCGTACCGGCAACGCACTTCCTCTGACGAAGATTCCGCTCGGTACGATCGTTCACAATATCGAGTTCAAGCCAGGTCGCGGCGGCCAGATTGCCCGCAGTGCAGGCTCGAGCGCACAGGTTATCGCAAAAGAAGGCGGCTACGTGCACGTACGTATTCCTTCCGGCGACGTTTATCAGCTTCGTAAAGAATGCTACGCGACCATCGGACAGGTCGGAAACCTCGAGCACAACCTGATTACTATCGGTAAAGCAGGAAGAAAGCGCTGGATGGGTATCCGCCCGACCGTTCGTGGTGTTGTGATGAACCCGGTCGATCACCCGATGGGTGGTGGTGAAGGAAGGACCTCTGGTGGCGGTCATCCAGTATCCCCCTGGGGCGTTCTTGCCAAGGGTGGAAAGACACGTAAGCATAAGAAATATTCCGATAAATACATTATCAAGTCGTCCAAGAAATAGGAGTACGGATATATGGCTCGTTCGATCAAGAAAGGACCGTTTGTTGACGATCATCTGATGGTCAAAGTCGAAAAGCTGAACGAAGAAGAGAAGAAGCAGGTCGTGAAGACCTGGTCGAGACGCTCGGTGATTCTCCCCGAGTTTATCGGACACACCTTCGCTGTTCACAACGGTCGGAAATTTGTGCCTGTTTACGTAACCGAAAACATGGTGGGACACAAGCTTGGCGAATTCTCGCCGACACGCACCTACCGTGGGCACAAAGAGAAGAAGAAAAAAGGCTAATAGCAGCAAGGGGTATATGGAATGGAAGCTTTCGCAAGAGTACGAAACTTACGAGGTTCAGCCCGAAAAGCAAGGCTGGTTCTCGATCTGATTCGCGGTAAGCGTGTAACGGAAGCTCAGACAATCTTGGCTTTTTCAGAAAAGCGAGTGTCTGTAAATATCCAGAAGCTGCTGAATGCGGCTGTCGCTAATGCCGAGAATAAAGAAGGTAAGGCTGAAATCGAAAACATGCGCGTGCACGAAGCATTCGCAGATGAAGGCCCGATCATGAAGCGTTATCGTGAGCGTGCACATGGCAGAGCAACGATAATTCGCAGGAAAACCTGTCACATCACGCTCGGAATTTCCGATGACGAATAGGGAGGATTAACTTGGGTCAGAAGATAAATCCGGTATTGTACCGTCTCGGTATAAATAAAGATTACGACTCCATATGGTTTGCCAAAGGCGAAGAATATGTCGATAATCTGATGGAAGACCTTAAGGTAAAGAAGTATATTGAGCAGCGTCTGCGCGGAGCCATGGTTGCCAAGGTTCGCCTGATGCGCAAAGCAAACTCGATCAACGTGGATATCCACACTTCCCGTCCCGGACAGGTGATCGGAAAGAAAGGCGCCGAGATCGAAGCGCTGCGTAATGAGCTAACTGTTCTCTTGAACAAGGACAGAGAAGCGAAATTGAATGTGTTCATTAACATTCACGAAATCAAAAAGCCCTGGCTGGATGCGAAACTCGTCGGCATGGAAGTTGCCCGTCAGCTTCGCGAGAGGGTCTCGTTCCGCCGCGCGATGAAGATGGCAATCCGTAACGCCAAGCGCGACGGTGCTGAAGGAATCAAGATTCAGTGTTCCGGTCGTCTCGGCGGCGCAGATATGGCGCGTACCGAACGGTATCAGGAAGGCAGAACACCTCTTCACACCCTCCGGGCTGATATTGACTACGCTATAACCGAATGCCAGACAACCTATGGCGTGATCGGCATCAAGGTGTGGATCAATAAAGGTGAGATCCTGGAAAGGTAATTACCTTACAGGATAAAGGAGTTAGGGAATGTTAGCACCGAAAAAAGTAAAATACAGAAAAAAAATGCGGGGCCGCCGTACAGGTCTGGCATGGCGCGGTAGCAATGTAGATTTCGGCGATTACGGAATCATTGCTCTGCAGGATGGCTGGCTCACAAGCCGTCAGATCGAGGCTGCTCGTGTGGCGATCACCCGTAAGATGCAACGTAAAGGTAAAGTCTGGATTCGTATATTCCCGGACAAGCCCGTGACACAAAAACCCGCCGAGACCCGTATGGGTAAAGGAAAGGGCGCTCCTGAATATTGGGTAGCGGTTGTCAAACCGGGAAGAGTCCTCTTCGAGATCGAAGGTGTCGATACCCAGATCGCAAAAGACGCATTCCGTCTTGCGATGCACAAGCTCCCGATCAAGACGAAAGTCGTGTGCCGGGAAGGAGTTGAGATATGAAGATTGCAGAACTTCGCGATTTCAGCAACGAAGAATTGAACCAGAAGCTCGAAGACCTTCGGGAAGAGTATTTCAAACTTAGATTCCAGAAAGCGATGAATCGCCTGGAGAACCCGCTTCGTATGAAGAGCGTTCGCAAGGACATCGCTCGGATCAAAACACTGCAGACCGAGAGAGCGGAAAAGAGGTAATAATGGCAACAGGACGCAAGGTTACCAAAGTCGGTGTTGTCGTTAGCGACAAGATGGACAAAACGATCGTAGTCCGGGTGAAACGTCAGTTCATGCACCCGCTGTATAAAAAATTCGTCCGCCTGGACAAAAAGTTCAAAGCGCATGACGAAACGAACGACTGCCGCATCGGCGACACGGTCGAGATTCAGGAATGCCGTCCCATGAGCAAGCAAAAGCGCTGGGAACTTTCCAAGATTATCGAAAGAAGTAAATAAGGAGCATACAAATGATACAGGCCCAGACAATTTTAAACGTCGCTGATAACTCCGGGGCTAAGAAATGCATGTGCATTAAAGTCCTTGGTGGAACGCGCCGTAAGTATGCAACGGTGGGCGATATTATCATTGTTGCGATTAAATCCGCGACCCCGACCGGCAAGGTCAAGAAGGGGACCGTTGAGCACGCAGTGATCGTACGGACTGCAAAAGAAGTCCGTCGCCCTGATGGATCCTATATCCGTTTCCAGGACAACGCTGCTGTGATCATCGACGACCGCGGCGAACCCAAAGCCACACGTATCTTCGGTCCGGTAGCCCGTGAACTCAGGGAAAAACACTTCACCAAGATTATTTCGCTGGCTCCAGAAGTGCTGTAGGAGAATACAATGGAAAAGATGAGAATCAAGAAAGGGGACACGGTTGTCGTGATTACCGGAAAATATAAAGGCGTGAAGGGCAAGGTCCTGAAGGCTTTCCCTAAAACCCAGCGCGTCGTGGTGGAGAAAGTGAATTTCATCAAGAAGCATATCCGGCCCAATCAGCAGAATCCCCAGGGTGGAATTGTCACCAAGGAAGCCCCGATTCACGTTTCGAACGTCAAACTGATCAACGAAAAAACCGGTAGCGTAACCCGTGCGGTATTCCGCAAAGGTACAGACGGCAAGCGTATCCGCGTATGCCAGAAGACCGGCGACGAGATTTAAGGAGTTAGGAATGAACCGGGTCAAAGAAAGGTATCAGAAGGAAATCGTTCCTGCCCTGATGAAACACTTTGAATACAAGAATATAAACCAGGTGCCGAAGCTGGAGAAAGTCATCGTCAGTATGGGTGTCGGCGAAGCGATTCAGAACAAGGCTGTTCTTGACTTTGCAGTCAAAGATATGACAGCTATTACTGGACGCAAGCCCGTCATCACCAAGGCGACAAAATCGATCTCCAATTTCAAGCTGCGCCAGGGCATGCCCATTGGTTGCATGGTTACGCTTCGCGGCGAAGTCATGTACGAATTCCTGGACAGGTTGATCACCATCGTTATCCCGCGCATCCGTGACTTCCACGGAACCTCGAAGAACTCCTTCGACGGCCGCGGTAACTACTCGATGGGTATCAAAGAGCAGACCGTATTCCCCGAAATCGATTACGATAAGGTGGACAAGGTTCGCGGTATGAATATCAACATCGTATCTTCGGCCAAAACCGACGATGAAGGGTTCCAGCTGCTGAAGCTTCTCGGAATGCCCTTCCGTAAGAAATAAGTCATCTGTAAATAGAAGGATGGAATTCAATGGCTAAGAAATCACTTAGAGTAAAGCAAGAGCGCGACCCGAAGTTCGGCGTGCGTAAGTACAATCGCTGCAAACTCTGCGGAAGATCCCGGGCTTATATCCGTCGCTTCGGCATGTGCCGTCTGTGCTTCCGTAAACTTGCCTCCGAGGGACAGATCCCCGGAGTTAAGCGGTCGAGCTGGTAGGAGGAAGAATGAGCGTAACCGATCCGATTGCAGATGCATTGACAAAGATTCGTAACGCATATGGCGCGAAACACATGACTGTTCGCGTGAATCATAGTAGTGTGGTTGAGTCGATCATTCGAATTCTCGCAGAAGAGAACTACGTAAACAACTACGATCTCATCGAGCGGGACCCCCAGAAAGACATCAACCGTAAGCAAATTTCTATCAACCTGCGATATACCAATACCGGTGACTCGGTCATGCGCGGAATCGAACGCGTTAGCCGTCCCGGACGCCGTGTGTACCTGAAAGCCGGAAAAGTTCCTTCGGTCTTCAACAACACTGGCTGCGCAATCATCTCGACAAACGGCGGTGTCTGCACCGACCGCGTTGCCAGAGCGCAGAATCTCGGCGGCGAGTATATCTGTAAAGTGTGGTAATGAGGAGAACGAGATGTCAAGAGTAGGTAAGATCCCCATTTCGGTCCCCAAAGACGTAACCATAAAGTTTGACGACAATCTGGTCACCGTGAAAGGCAAGCTGGGTGAACTGCAGTATGCGATTCTCCCCGGTATCAATGTCAACTACGAAGACGATCAGCTTGTCGTGACTCGCGAAGACGATTCCGTGCCGCTTAGAGCATGTCACGGCCTGACCCGCGCTCTACTGAGCAACATGGTCACCGGCGTAAGCGTTGGCTTCGAGAAGGTCCTGCACCTGATCGGAACCGGCTACTCCGCAGAGGTCGTCAATGTCTGGCTCAAGCTGGCTGTCGGCTACTCGCACGATATTCTTATCGAAATCCCTGAACACCTTACGGTCGAAGCGGAAGCGGTTCCCCGCTCCAAGGGTTCCCGTCTGGCTGTTCAGTCTATCATCAAGGTCAAGGGAATCAGCAAGGAAGATGTTGGCAAGTTCGCCGCGGAAGTCCGAAAATGCCGTCCCCCGATCAACTACAATACCGGTAAGGGCATCCGTTACGCTGATGAATTCGTCAAGATCAAGCCTGGTAAATCCAGTGCTAAATAACGGGAGCAATTGAGATGGAAAAAGGTACAACATATAAGAAAGCCAAGGCGAGAGCAAGACGTCGTGTTGCGATCCGCAAGCACCTTTCCGGCACTTGTGAACGTCCGCGTCTGGCTGTATTCCGCAGCTTGAATCACATCTACGCACAGATCATCGACGATGAACAGGGTAAGACCCTGGTTGCCGTATCTTCTGTGGCTAAAGATCTGCGGAACGAGCTCGCACAGATTAAAGAAGATGCTGCCGACGACAAGAAGAAAGTGCGTCTTGGCAGGAAAGTGAAACAGAGTTACCAGGTTGGCTTGAAGCTCGGCGAAAAAGCCGTCGCCGCTGGAATCACCAAGATCGCTTTCGATCGTGGCGGATACAAATACCACGGTCGAGTGAAAGCGCTGGCTGACGGCGCTCGCAAAGCTGGCTTAGAGTTCTAAGGGAGGAATCTTGTTTCAGAAAAAACAAATGACTCAGGAATACGAGATCGAGAAGATCATCGATACCAACCGTGTGGCGAAGGTCGTTAAGGGCGGTAGAAACTTCAGCTTCAGCGCGACTGTCGTCGTTGGCGATCGTAACGGTAACGTGGGTGTAGGCTACGGCAAGGCCAACGAAATCGTAGACGCGATTCGCAAAGCGAAAGAGAAAGCTGGCAAGAGCATGTTCCGCGTGCCTATCGTTCGCGGTACCATTCCTCACGAGGTTCTGGCTAAGTTCAGTGCGAGCAAGATCCTTATGAAACCGGCCTCTCCCGGTACCGGCGTAATCGCTGGTGGCCCGATGCGCGCCATCATGGAAGCGGCTGGAATCGAAAACATCTTGACCAAATCGATGGGTTCCAACACACCGGTGAACGTAGTTAAAGCTACGGTTCGCGGTCTTAAGAGCCTTCGTACCATTCAGGATGTTGCCCGTCTGCGCGGAAAGAAAGTTTCCGAGCTGACCGGACAGGAGGAGAAGCATGAAGATTAAAGTGACGCAGACCGGAAGCATGATCGGACAGAAGGAACCGATGAAGAGAACACTCAAGGCGCTTGGCCTCGGACGCATCTCCAAATCGCGTGTCCACGAAGATAACGATGTGATCCGCGGGATGGTGGGCAAGGTTTCCCATCTCGTAAAGGTCGAACCTGTAGAAGGAGAATAACATGTTGCTTCATGAACTCAAACGTCCTAAGATCAAAAAGAATAAAAAGAGACTCGGTAAGGGTCAGGGTAGCGGTACCGGTGGAACCGCGGGACGTGGACATAAAGGTCAGAAAGCACGTTCCGGCGGAAATATTCCCGATTGGTTTGAAGGCGGTCAGATGCCTATCCAGCGTCGTCTGCCCAAACGCGGATTCAAGAATATTTTCAAGGTATACTACCGTATAGTCAAACTTGAACAGTTAGTTAATGTCGATGTAGAACAAATCGATGTTGCCAAGATGGAAGAGCTGGGCATCGTCAAAAAAGCAAGCAAATCGAATCCCCGTCCCGTCAAAGTTCTGGCGAACGGTAAGGACAAATTTGATAAGGCTATGACGATTCGCGCCCACGCATTTTCCGAAGCGGCGAAAACATTGATCGAGAAGAATGGTGGCAAGGCGGAGGTAATCTAAGTTGCTCGATAGTATAAAAAACGTTTTTAAAATACCGGACCTGAAGAAGAAGATACTGTTCACGACGCTGATATTGGTAATCTATCGTCTGGGAAGTTTCATCCCGGTACCTGGTGTGAATCCTCAGATTTTACAGGAAGCGTTTTCTACAAATAAAAACACCATCTTCGGATTGGTGGACCTCTTTGCCGGAGGTAACTTTGGTCGAGCATCCATCTTCGCTTTGGGTATTATGCCCTACATCACAGCATCCATCGTCTTCCAGCTTCTTGGCAGCATCCTGCCGTTCCTTGAGAAGCTGAAAAAAGAAGGCGCTGAAGGTCAGAAAAAACTTAACCAATATACACGGTATCTTACAGTTGCCATCGGCGCGTTCAACGCGATTACGATCAGCATCTGGCTCAAGAGCATGAGAAGTGCAGCTGGCGTACCCGCAGTGGCAGACCAGGGAATCGGCTTCATGTTCACTACTGTGGTAACCCTGATTACTGGTACGATTTTCATCATGTGGCTTGGTGAGCAAATCACCGAGAACGGTATCGGAAACGGTATTTCGTTGATCATCTTCGCCGGTATTATCGCACGTTACCCGCAGGGATTCTTCCAGATGTTCTCACTGGTCAAGGTCGGCTCGCTCAGCATCTTTATGGCTGTCCTGAACCTCCTGATCATGGTACTCGTAACCGCATCCGTCATCCTGGTAACTGAGGCGATGCGCAAGATTCCGGTTCAATACGCCAAGCGAGTGGTCGGCCGAAAAGTTTATGGTGGCTCGAGCACTCACATTCCGCTTCGCGTGAACACTGCCGGTGTTATTCCGATTATCTTCGCGCAGTCAATCATCATGTTCCCGCGGACCATCGCTATGTTCTTTCGCGAGAATGACGCGATGATGACACTTGCCCGGTGGCTCTCACCTGGTGAGTTCCTTTATACCGTACTGTATGTATCACTGATCATCTTCTTCGCGTATTTCTATACCGCGATCGTGATGAACCCCACCGAAATCGCCGACAACATGAAGCGCTACGGTGGATTCATTCCGGGAAGAAAGCCTGGCAAGAAGACGGCAGAATACATTAACAGCGTACTTACCCGCATCACGCTGCCTGGCGCGATCTTTTTCGCAGCCATCGCCGTGCTGCCTGAATTCATGACCAAGTTCACCAAGCTGCCGTTCTATTTCGGCGGTACGGGTCTCATCATTATCGTGGGTGTGGCGCTTGATACGCTTCAGCAGATCGAATCCCACCTCGTGATGCGACACTACGAAGGTTTCATGAAGAAAGGTAAACTGCGGGGTCGCAGGGGCTAAATCCCCGAATCGATCTTTACTGTTCGAACATAGTGAGAAGGTAAACCGATGATATATATCAAGGACGCCAGCGCAATCGAGAAGATGAGGGTAAGCAACCACATCGTAGCGCTTGTACTCGAAGAAATGGACAAATGGATTCGTCCAGGAGTCACGACTCTCGAGCTGGATCATATCGCGGAAGAAATTATCCGCGACAACGGTGCCAAGCCGGCGTTCAAAGGATATAGTGTACCAGGTTTGCCGCCGTTTCCGGGAACGATCTGTGCATCGGTCAACGAAGCGATCGTTCACGGAATACCCTCCAACAAGGTAGTCCTCAAAGAAGGTGACATCATCGGTGTGGATGTCGGCACCTTCATTGACGGATACTATGGAGACGGCGCAAAAACCTACCCGGTCGGTGGGATATCAGATGATGCGAAGCGGCTGATGCGCGTGACGAGAGAATGCCTATACAAGGGAATCGCTCAGGCACGCCCGGGAAATCGCATCGGAGATATTTCGCATGCCATCGGCAGTTATATCCGTGAAAACGGTTACTACGCTGCTGAGAAGCTGACCGGACACGGCATCGGTAGGGCTCTACACGAAGAGCCAACTATCATGAACATCGGAAGAAAAGGATTCGGAGCCCGGATTCAAAAGGGCATGGTATTCGCAATCGAACCGATGGTGAATATCGGCACGCATCGGGTAATGGATGATGGCTGGAATGTATACGTGGCAGACAGAAGCCTGTCAGCACACTATGAACATACGATATTGGTGACGGATAACGAACCGGAAATACTTACATTACCGGATATGATACAACAACAGGAAATATAAATATGGCAAAAGCGGGTGTTATCGAAGTCGAAGGCGTAGTCAAGGAAGCGCTTCCCAATACGACGTTCCGCGTCGAGCTGGAGAACGGGCATGAAATCCTTGCTCACACTTCGGGTAAGATGAGAATGAACTATATCCGAATCTTACCGGGAGATAAGGTGAAACTTGAACTGTCACCCTACGACCTGACCCGGGGTCGGATAATCTACCGCTATAAATAAGCAGGAGTTTATATCATGAAGGTTCGAGCATCTGTAAAAACGATCTGCAGAGATTGCAGAATCATTAAACGCAAAGGCGTGATTCGGGTTATCTGCCCGAGTAATCCAAGACATAAACAAAGACAAGGATAAATAAGGAGGAATCGGTTGGCACATATCGCTGGTGTTGAACTACCGAAGAACAAGCGGATCGTCATAGGTTTGACCTATATTTTCGGAATCGGAAGAACGACCGCTGAGAAGATCCTTGCAAAAGCTGACATAGACGAAAGCAAACGCGTAAAGGATCTTTCCGCTGAAGAAGAAAAAGTGATCAGAGACATCGTAACGAACGAATATATCGTCGAGGGTACACTTCGTACGCGCACTACGATGGATATCAAACGTTTAATGGAAATCGGTTCCTACCGCGGATCACGCCACAAAAGAGGGCTTCCTGTGCATGGACAGCGCACCCATACCAATGCGCGTACACGCAAAGGTCCGAAGCCAGGCGGTATCAGTAGAAGGAAGAAATAAGGGGAACGGATATGGCAAAGAAAGCTGTTAAACGAGTTAAAAAGAAAAAAACACGTGTAGCGTACGACGAAGCTGTTGCTCATATTCATTCCAGCTTCAATAATACTATCGTGACCATCGCCGATCGCGGCGGTAACGTCCTGGCTTGGTCTAGCGGCGGCAAGATCGGTAACAAGGGCTCTCGTAAGAGTACCCCGTATGCGGCACAGGTCGCTGCGTCCGAAGTCGCCAAGACTGTCATGGATATGGGTATCAGCAAGGTGTCTGTGATCGTTAAAGGCCCCGGTGGCGGACGCGAATCCGCGATCCGCGCACTCAACAGTGCCGGGCTCTATGTCACTATGATTCGTGACGCGACACCGATTCCGCACAACGGCTGCAGACCGCCCAAACAGAGAAGAATTTAACGGAGGCGAATGAATGGCAAGATATACCGGACCGAAGGCTAAGATATGCAGAAAATTCGGTGAAAACATATACGAAAGCCCGAAATACGATAAGATTCTTGAACGCCGTAAATACCCGCCCGGACAGCACGGACAGGGTTTCCGTCGCAAACTCAGCGACTACGGTATTCACCTGAAAGAAAAACAAAAACTGCGCTATATGTATGGGGTTCTGGAAAAACAGTTCCGTAGATACTTCAAGAAAGCAGACCAGATGACCGGTATTACCGGTGAAAACCTGCTGAAGCTCCTTGAGCGCCGTCTTGACAACACCGTTTTCAGAATGGGATTCGCCGTGACCCGTCCGCAGGCACGCCAGTTCGTGAACCACGGACACGTTATGGTGAACAACCGTCGGGTCGATATCCCGTCATTCCTGCTGAAGCCGGGCGACGTTGTGGAGATTTGCGACAAGAGCAAGAAGTGCCCGCAGATCCTCGAAGCGATCGAGATCACCTCGAACGCATACGAATGGCTCGAAGTTGACAAAGAGCACATGCGTGGCGAATTTAAGGATATCCCTTCCCGAGAACTGATACCGGTGAACGTTGATGAACGTTTGATCGTGGAATTCTATTCCAAGTAAACCAGGAGAGTTTATATGATGCTTCTCGAACCCATACAAATGCCTGAAAAGGTAACGGTCGACGAATCGACATACACGAACACTTATGGGAAATTCGAAATTGGGCCGATGGAACCTGGTTTTGCGACCACGATCGGTAACACGTTGCGCCGTGTCCTGCTCTCCTCGATTCAGGGAGCAGCCGTTCGCTACGTGAAGATCGAAGGTCTCCATCATGAGTTTGTACCGATCCCGGGAACCAAGACCGATTACATCGATCTGATCCTGCGCCTGAAGAAGCTGATCATCAACACCGATACGGTTGGCGAAGAGCGCATGGTTCTTGATCATAAAGGTAAAGGCGTCATCACCGCGGGTGAATTAAGAGCCGACAATCCTGAAGTGAAGATCGTCAATGAAGATCTGGAACTTCTCGAAATGACCGAAGACGGCGAATTCCATATGGAAATTTGGATCGGAACCGGTCGCGGCTACGTCTCTGCTGATGAGCACGAGATGGAAGATCGCCCCGTTGGTGTCATCCCGATCGATTCGGTTTATTCGCCGATTCTCAAAGTGAATTACCACGCGGGACATCAGCGGGTTGGTGAGAAGATCGACTATGACAAGCTGACCATCGAAGTGACAACTGATGGCAGCATCACGCCCAAGGACGCTCTGTACCTCGCGGGAAAGATTCTGAAAGATTTCTACGACAAGATTGTACTCTTCGAAGAAGAGCCCGAATACATCGAAGAAGTAGAGATGCCGGAAGAACTCGACCGCCTCGACAAGCTCCTGAATATGAGCGTGAAGGAACTGGAACTGACGGTACGGTCCAGCAACTGCCTCGCAGCTGCAAAGATCGAGACCATCGGCGAACTGGTTGCCAAGTCCGAAAACGAGATGCTCAAGTATCGCAATTTCGGTAAAAAGTCACTGGATGAGATCACCAATCTTCTTGCGAAATACGAACTTTCGCTGGGAATGGACATCGATAAAATCAATAATGAAATCGATAGTTGGAAGAAGAGAGTAACCAAGAGAAGGAAGGTTTGACATGCGACATCGCGTAGAAGGCAGGAAATTCGGACGGGAGGCTGACCATCGGAAAGCCCTCTTGAACAACCTCGTGAAAGAGCTTGTCCGTCACGAACGTATCGTAACCACGCATGCAAAAGCCAAAGAAGCACGCCGACTCTTCGAACGTGTCGTCACCTACGGAAAACGTGGTGAAGTCCATCATCGCAGGCTTGCATACAAGATTTTGGCAGATCGTACACTCGTGAAAAAAGTATTTGACGAGCTGGCCCCACGCTATGAGAATCGCAATGGTGGCTATACGAGAATCATGCAAAAAGGTCATCGTCGGGGCGATAACGCACCGATGGCGATCATCGAAGTTGTAGATCGCGTCGTTATCGAAAGCGACGAGAAGAAATAAAAGAACTTCAATCAGGCTGCTTTACGCAGCCTTTTTTTTTGCCATGTATTATACACGCTTTTCGCATGTATCTGAAGGGCAAATAGTAACAAAGGGGTATTCATGGATAACCAGCTGAACTTCGATCTGATTTATGATCTGATCGAACAGGAACAGGCAGAACAGCTGCGCCAGGTGTTCGACGAAACGCACCCTGCCGATATCGCTGTGGTTATCAATGACCTGCCCGAAGAATTTCAGATCTACGCCTTTAAGAACATGAGCGACGAGATCGCCTCGGAAGTACTCGCCGAAATGCACGAAGAGGTTCGTGAAGAGATCCTCGAGCATTTTAACAGCGAGCGACTTGTCCGCATCATCGACGAAATGGATACCGACGAGGCAGCGGATATCATCTCCGACCTCGACGACGATGTTTCGCGTCATGTCCTGGAAAACATCGACCAAGAGGATTCCGAAAACCTGAGGCGACTGCTCAACTACGAAGAGGACAGCGCCGGCGGTCTGATGCAAACCGAGATTATCGCGGTAAATCAGGATATGCGCCGCGATGAGCTTATCGAACTGATCCGCGAAAACGTCGAAGAAGTCGAGAACATCCACTACGTGTTTGTGGTGGACGACGAGAATCGTTTGATCGGCGGTCTGGATCTGGTTCAATTGCTCCTCTGTTCGCCGAGTAAACGCGCCAAAGACCTTATGAGCGAAGATGTGATCAGCACTCACGTTGATACCGACCAGGAAGAGGTCGCGACGCTTTTCCGTAAGTACGACATCTACGCGCTTCCGGTAATTGACGATGAAGGCCATCTACTCGGCCGAATCACAGTTGATGATATTATCGACGTTATCGACGAAGAGGCGTCCGAAGACGCCTACAAGATGGTCGGGCTAGAAAGTGAGGATAAAGTCTTCACTGCGCCCCTGAATTCTGTCCTGAAACGTCTTCCATGGCTGGTGCTGAATCTTTTCACTGCGCTGCTTGTTTCGAGCGTTGTGGGCGTATTTGAGGGATTCATTGGTCAGCATCCCGTACTCGCTGTGCTCATGCCGATCGTTGCTGGACTCGGCGGAAACTCCGGTACTCAGACACTTACAGTCATTACACGTGGTATCGCGTTGGGGGAACTGACCATTTACAACACCTGGAAAGCACTTTTTAAAGAGGTGTCCGTCGGCATCATGAACGGATTCATGATCGGAACGATCGCCATGGGTATCGCTTTTGTGCTCAAGGGCAACTTCAAGCTGGGTATCGTGCTGGGCATCTCGATGGTTTGCAACATGTTCATCGCTGCGCTGTGCGGTTCGCTGGTTCCCATTATCATGAAACGACTGAAGATCGATCCGGCACTTGCATCAAGCGTTATCATCACCATGCTGACCGACATCGGCGGATTCGCTTCATTCCTTGGCCTTGCCTCGATCTTCCTTGTATAACCGACCTTGTTACTGAATTTTTCAGCTTGCTGTTCTCTCATGAAAGAATATTATTCAAAATTCTATATTGATGTAATATGCTGAAAAATCGTTCATTACGCTTTCCAGATAAGAATCTGTATCAAAGAGGGAAATAAATGGATTGACATCTTTTAATCGGTCAATGATCATTTTGTCATGCAAAATATCAGAAAAATACTCATCGTTGACGACGAAGAACTCATGCGCGTAATGCTTTCCCGGTTCTTTTCAAATCACAATTTCGAAGTGTTTGAGGCAGCCAGTTCAAAAGGAGTTGTCGATCTGGTGGAAAAAGAATCGATACGTCTCGCGATCATCGATTTGAAGCTACTGCACGAGAGTGGGCTTAATCTGGGGAAGCAGCTGATGAAGCAGGTTCCGGATATGATCCGCATTGCGATGACCGGTTACCCTACAGCGTATGAATTGAAGGAATCTCGCGAAGCTGGTTTCGACGATTATTTCCGGAAACCGCTGAATCTCGAGATTTTACTACAACGCGTCGAAAACGCCGTAAGCCAGCTGGAGCGCTGGATCAATAAAGTCTGAATCAGCTGTCGAGATACGATTCAATCGCGTCCATCAGTTGTTTTGTCGTCGTGATGTAATCAGGCGGAATATCCACCTGCAAGAATTGTTTTTTCTCCTCGAAAACCGTTGTGTAAATACAACAACCTTCTAACGATTCCAGTATAAATCCAACTGTAACAAACAGCGAAGGATCGATATCCAGCTTAAGCCTCAAAGAACCGTCGGAGAGCTGCTGCTCCCCGACGAAATGAAAACAATTTCTCATGATTTAATAAGCGCGATTTCGAGTACTTCTTCGATCCGCTCTACGAATATAATCTTGAGACCCTTGAGCACTTCCTTTTTGATCTCACTGATGCGCGGCTCATTCTTTTTCGGTACGATCACACGTTTGATACCCGCTTGCTTTGCCGCGATGAGCTTCTCTTCCAGTCCGCCGATGGGCAGCACTTTTCCGGATAAGGTGATCTCGCCGGTCATGGCAACATCGCAATCTACCTTCAGGCCCGAAAGTGCTGAGACGATTGCGGTGGTCATTGTAACGCCTGCTGATGGTCCATCTTTGGGGATAGCTCCCTCCGGGATGTGAAGATGCAAGTCGCACTTCTTGTGGCAATCTGCATCGATTCCAAGCTCTTCGGCATGCAGACGCGCGTAGCTGATCGCTGCTTGCGCCGATTCCTTCATCACGTCGCCCAGCTTACCGGTCAGGGTGACTTTCCCTTCTCCTGGCAGCTTGATAACCTCAACCTGGAGGATTTCGCCTCCGGCAGCAGTCCATGCAAGGCCGGTCACGATTCCAACCTGTGGTGTGCGATCAATCTCAGGGTAAAGGTAGTGCGGGACGCCCAGCCAGTTCTTGAGTTCAGTGGGTTTGATCGTGTATTTCTTTTTCTTTGGCTTCTCGAGGTACGTGCGGATCACCTTGCGTACAACAGTAGAAATCTTGCGTTCGAGGTCGCGAACACCGGCTTCACGGGTGTAGCTTTCGATAATCCCCTCGATCGCCTTTGCTTCGAAGGTAAGGTCGATGTGCTCGTTGAGATTGTGGTGTTCGATCTGCTTCGGAACCAGATGCTCCTCGGCGATGTGCAGTTTCTCGATACTGGTGTAGCCAGGAATGTGAATCACTTCCATGCGGTCGATAAGTGGCTTCGGTATAGGCCCGAGCTGATTCGCGGTAGTGATGAATAGCACCTTGGAGAGATCGTAGCCGAAATCCAGGTAGTGATCGCGGAACTCATGGTTTTGCTCCGCGTCCAGCACCTCCAGTAGTGCGGCCGAAGGATCGCCGCGGAAATCGACGCTCATTTTATCGACTTCGTCCATCATGATGAGCGGATTGGTAGTACCTGCTTTCTTCATACTTTGGATGATGACACCCGGCAGCGCGCCGATGTAGGTCCTGCGATGTCCTCGGATTTCCGCTTCGTCGCGAACGCCACCCAATGAAAGCCTGACAAATTTCCGTCCCAGTGCCCGTGCGATAGACTTACCCAGCGATGTTTTGCCAACGCCGGGAGGGCCTACAAAGCACAATATCTGCCCTTTCGATCCTCCAGCCAGCTTGATTACGGCAAGGTGTTCGAGGATTCGTTCTTTGACCTTCTCCAGCCCGTAGTGATCTTCGTCGAGGATGCCACGCGCTTTAACGATATCGATATCGGTCTTGGCAGGTTTGCTCCAAGGCAGATCGAACATCCAGGTGAGATAGTGGTAAACGACAGAGTATTCCTGCGCGTGCGGTGTGAGGCGAGAGAGCCGCTTGATCTCTTCCTGCGCGCGCTTCTTGGCTTCGTCGTTCAGCGGCGTCTCTTCCAGAAGTTGTCGGAAACGGATCAGGTCTTCCTGCTCTTCTTCCGAAATGCCGAGTTCCTTATGGATGATCTTGAGCTGTTCGTGCAGGTAATATTCTCGTTGAAGCTTACCGAGCTTACCCTTGACCTTTATGTCGATATTCTTTTCAAGCTTGAGAATCTCTATTTCGTTTATCAAAAGCTCATAAAGCTCGTTGATGGCGGTATGGAAATCGTCCATCTCGAATATCTGCTGCTTGGTCTTGAGGTCGATATCGAGGTTGGTGAGCACGAAGTAGAAGAACTCCTCCGGCTTTTCGATCTCGTCGAGCGGCACGAGCGATTCTTCCGGGATGGTGCGCGAAAGGTGTACGTATTCCTGGAACGAGCGCTTTAGTGAGCGTACCATGGCTTCCAGCTCGTGATCGATGCTGCCCATAATGAATCCGGCGGGATAAATCTGCGCCTTCATAATCGTCTTGGTACGCTTGAAGCGCTTGATGGAGATACGTTCGCGTCCTTCTATCAGCGCACGGACGTTGCCGTCCGGCATGCGGAAGATCTGAAGTACCGAGCAGATGGTTCCGATGCGGTACATATCCTTCGCAGGTGGATCTTCCTCGCCTTGAAGGTTGTTTTTTTGCGTAACGCAGATGACGGTTTTATCACCCAGATATGCTTGCTCGAGTGCATCGAGCGAGCCTGGTCTCCCTACCAAAATCGGTGTGATGACATAGGGCACCATCAGTGCGTTACGTAGCGGTATAACTGGATATTCCAGCGATCTATTACTGCCTGTTCGCAGGCTTGACATGAAATCCTCCGTTTACTGTACGTTTTTTTCTATTCGAAATTACGCATGATCTTCTCCGAGTCTTCGTTCAATCCACGGATGACCTTTTTGCGCATATCTACTTCAAATTCCAATTCGTCTTCGTTGATGTCGTCCACAAGAATCTCGATGGTGACGTTGAATACGTCCTCACCTTTGTGAGATATCTTCCATTCCAGTTCGGAATTGGAATTGGATGGCGTCAGGGATTCCTGAGCTCTCTCGATAGCTCTGCCAAGAGTGTAACCCCTTTCGCCGTATGCTTGTGTGTATTCTTTGACTTCCGTTTTGCTGTACTTTGACAACTCACAGCCAGCAAGGAAAATAACAGATATTGCAACCATTATGACCAGTATTCGAACCATTGTAAACCTCCCGAAATGAATCTAATTCGATGATACAGTATTTGCTAATATCACGTCAAGATTAATCGGACTGAACACTGGTCTCGCTGATACGAAGCTTGATTCCCTCGCCGCAATTCAGGCACATCGGTATGCTTTTGCGATTGGTAAGGATACGCTGACGCATACGGTTGAACGCCTTGCCTTTCCAGATATCCTTGATGCGCTCGTCATTGACGTTGCCGACTTTGACATCGACGTCTTTATCGAAACAGCAGACAGCCATCTCGCCGTCCCAATTGATTACCGGGTTGGTCCAGATGCGGCGGCAGCGATTCTTCACCTCGTGCTTGAGTTCAAAGTGATCGCCTTCCACTTTGTAGCGCCTGTATTTCGGATTTTCAGGCATGAAATTGCGTATATCATCTTTCGTATAGACCTGCACTGTCTTAAGGATCAGTTGATCGACGCCCAGGCTCTTCGAGAGGTCGCGAATGATCTCGATCTCGTTTTCGTTATGCTTCATCACGATGAACTGCCACTTGATAACTGGTGTGGATGCGTGAAGCTTTTTCTTTGCTTCGATCAGCTTACGGGCATTCTCGATCACCTTGTTAAAGTCACCATTGACACGATAACGATTGTAGCTCTCCTGTTGCGCTCCGTCGAGGGAGACGATCAGCGAATCGAGGCCAGATCGAACCAGTTCTTCGGCATCGGGCATAATGTTGGCGTTGGTGGATATCTGGGTGAAGATTCCTTTTTCGGACGCGTACTTCACCATGTCGATGATGCGCGGATGCAGGAATGGTTCACCCTGATTCCAGAAGCAAATCAGGCTGGTGCGTTTCTGGATCTCGTCGATAATCTTCTTATAAAGCTCAAAATCCATGAAGCCTTTGGGGCGCTTCAGGGTGCCGTTTCCGGATGGACACATCGGGCATTTGAGGTTGCAGCTATTGGTCGGTTCGAGCATCAGAAACGGTGGAAATCCCCACACGATCGGTTTTCTGAGCACCAGCGACAAGCCATACGCGGAAAACGACTTGATCAGGTTCATCAGGCGTGATGGGGTATAGGTCTTCTTTATTGCGTTTATATATTCTTTCAGTATCATCTTGATTCTCCGGAGCGTTCCAGGCTGCGAACCAGCACCATCTCGAGGATGAAAAGCACAAGCGCAGCGATCAGCAGATATTTCCATAGTTCAAAGCCGTAGCGTGATTGCAGAATTTCCTGCTGCCAGTTGTCGTCCAGCCAGTAAATATTCTTACCCTCTTCTTGTATGGGCTGGAAGCGGCTTTCGTCATAGCGGAGGTTGACGGCAAATTGTGCGCCGCTCTCCACGTCGTTGTATATTCCGGGTTGGGTAAGAGTCCCGGTTCGAATGATCGATCCATCGGGCTGCTTCACCTGGTGATAGCTGCGAGGCATAAGGTCGCCGATGCGAAGATCGCTTTGCAGCAGTCCGGTGGTGGACTGATATTGCAGGCAGCGATACGCGAAAACCGGGAAGCTGGAATCGAGCAGGAACGGATCGGTTATATCAGCGGGATCGAACAGCCAGAAGAGGCCGGAATCTGAGGCTATCGCAAGGGGCGAATTGCCCGCCTGCATGAGGATATCGCCATTGACCTTTCCCGATATCGATTGCCAGAAGCCGCTGATACGTGTGTTGCGCAGCTTCTCACGATCGAACACGGAAGTGATCGAATGGAATCCGCTGATCTGATCGATAGTGCGCAGTGCGTCGTCGAAATAAAGAGTAGGCGTTACGCCGGTGCGGCCAGTAATAAAGGTTTTCCAATCGCTTGAAAGCAGCGAATCGGCAATGAAGAGCGTCTTGTCTGTCGCGCCCTGCATGAGGAAATCGAGCTTTGGTGACCATGCTTTTCTGTAGACGATGATCGCATGATAGGATGCCAGATCACCGCTGTCTATGTTGTCGGGGAGGAAATCGATCGAACCTGCAAAAACATCCAGGATGGAGTTCAGCGTAAGCGGGAGCGCTGCCGAATCCGAAATGACGCCAACGCGCGGGTTGGGCTCGTTGTAGAAGGTGAACCAGCTCCGATTGTCGTATAGCAGTCGTTCGTTCTTGATCGAAACGAATCCGCTGTGCCAGCCCGGGCGATCCAGACCGATCTTGAACGACGAGGTTTTAGTCTGCATTGCGGCCACGTCTATTGCCTGCTCAGCGATGGTTCTACCGTCGAGATTGAGCTGGCATATGATGCCTGTCTGGTTGTTGGGTGAGTGATTGACCACGTCGAATTGCAGTTCGTGATCCACCGAACGATCAACCAGTTCGACGAGGAAACGAGCGTTTTGGCAACTGAGGTTGTTCTGGCTATCGTAGTTGCCGGCACGTATAACCAGCAGCGGCGTCTCGGTTGAGGCAGGGTATTTTTGCAACTGTCGGTCTGTGAAAAACCATATCTCGCGGTTGGGAAGCTGTGATTCTCGCAGAAGTTCTTCGGCCTGTTGTACAGCCTCTTCGGGTGTGATGGTCATGGGTGAAATCTCGATGTTGCGCAGTGTCTTTTCGTCGGGACTGCCGGTCTTGAGATAGCTGTTGATCCGGTTCCACTGAGCATCGAGTGTCATCAGGACGGTGTAGTCGTTTTCGTTGAGCACCCCGCCGGCCTGGATAATCTGACCCTTCGCGATATCGAGCGCTGTACTGGTTTCCACGAGGTATTCCATTGAATAGGAATTATCGAGGATAATGGCAACTGCCGTTCGCGGATGCCGAGCACTACTCTTCAGAAAGCCAAGCTTGAGGGTGGGACGTGCCAGCGCCAGAATGGTGAAAAGAATAATCAGCGTTCGGATTAAAAGCAGCAGCAGATTCTTGATGTTGATGCGTCGATTCTGCTTCTGCATACTGTTTTTGATATGACGTATGCTGCTGAAAACGACAACTTGTGGCCGTCTCCTGGCAAAGAGGTGGATCAAGATCGGGATCGCTGCTGCCGCCGCGATGAAAAGAATGCTGGAGTTCAGGAATTGAAGCATCTACAGACCCATGGACATACTGAGTTGGTAACGGCTGGTGTTGCCCTTAAAGCCGCGAGACAGCATGGAAAAATCGAACCGTACCGCCGAGTAATAGTACCCGAATCCCCAGCTCTGAAAAACATTGTCCTCGTTATCGTATTCTTCGCTGAAAATACCGAAGCGCAGAAATAGCGAGCTTGGCACTTTCTCGTTTTCGCTGAAGGAGAAACCGCGTTCCAGGCCAACATGATATGTGGCTTGCGGATGCTTGTCCAGTTTTGCCTGGGTGGTGATGATCAGCTTGTAGGCATTGTTGCCCAACTGCATACCCAGAGCGGCACGCTGCTGCATGACGTGATCGGAGTGCTTTTTCCAGTAAAGGTGTGAGAAGAGATCGTAAAAGGTGAGTCCGAGTCTGATATACTCGTAGTTATAGAGCATACCGAGATCGACTGAATACCCCACGAGGTCGTCTTTGGCGAAGTCGTTTCGAACCCAGATACTATCCTGAAGTGTCTCTGTAAGATAGGTCATGTTGCCGTTGTAATACTTGATACCGAGTCCCCAGGCCATCTTTTCCTTAATGTCGCCCAAACCGAGGTGGAAGGTATCGATCTTATAATCTTTGAACACGCGATGCGAGATATCGTTGTCGTCCACCCAAATGTCGTTTTCGTACTCGCGATGCAACGGGTAATAGGCAAAGCCCGTCTTTTCGCTATAGATAGTGAGGTAATCGAATCGGGCAGCTTTGAACATGCTATTGAATTTGATCATCTGCGAGAACGACTTTTCCTCGTCGGAATCGATTTTAAGCACGGTTCCCACAACACCCGCAGTTGCATAAGCCAGCATAGCTGGATTGTTGTAGATGATACCGGGTTCATCCTGATAAGTGACGCTCATAGCGCCCATGGAGGATATGACACCGGAGACCTGGCGTGTCGGAATGTGGAAGTCGAATTCACCGTCGGGGAATTCGCCGCAGTATAGAGTGGCTGCGAGCAGCAGGATCAGCGTAACGAGTTTGTGTTTCATAAGCTCTTGTCGTATAATCTGTAGGTTTTATGGATGGTGGCGCCAAGCTTGGCGGCTGCCTGATTCATGACGGTGTTGATCTCGAGGATCCAGGAGAGTTCGCCGTCGTAGAAGTTCTTTGCTTGTCCGTTTTTATAGGTCATATAGTGCATAACGGAGTCGATACCGCGTCGCTGATATTCTTTGATGATTCCGAGCGTGATGATGCGCGCCCGGTTGATTTTATTCTTGTAGTATAGCGCTTTGATGAAGCCGAATGGGAAGAGTCGTCCATTCATTTTTTTGAGCACAAGGTTGTAGTCCGGCAGCGCAACCGAGAAGCCCACCGGGTTGCCGTCGATTTCGGCGATAAACACCAGGTCGGTGTCGACAATTGGTAGAAGCTGCTGCACAGTGTGGTCGAACTCCGCACGGGTCATAGGAACGAATCCCCAGTTGTATTCCCACGCTTTGGTGTAGAGGGTAAAGACTATCTCGATATCACGCTTGAGATGCTTTTTATTGATTTTGCGTACAGTGAAACCACCTCGTTTCAGAGCACGATCGGCGAATTTCTCAAGCCGCTCGTTCATCACTTCGTCGTGCAGATGCCAGGCATAGAGATCCATGGCTTTCTCGTAACCGCATGCTGTGATAAGTTGCTGATACCAGGGAGGATTGTGCGGCATCATGACGTAAGGCTGGGATTCGAAGCCGTCCACCAGCAATCCGCATTCGTCGTTCACTGAGAAATTCATGGGGCCGCGCGCGGTGTCACAGCCATGTTCGCGCAGCCAGTTTTCGGCAGCCTCGAGCAGCATAGCCGGGATCCGGGAGTCGTTTTCCGATTCGAAGAAACCGAAGAAGCCAACCTTGTCGTTGTGCTCTTTGTTATGCTGTGTGTTGGTATGCGCGCTGATGCGCCCAACCGGCTTGTTTTCATCTAAAGCCAGGAAAAGCTGCACCTGCGAGTGCTGGTAGTAGGGGTTCTTTTTGGGGTTAAAGAAATTCTTCTGATCCATGATCAGAGGCGGTACCCAGTAAGGATCGTCCTTGTAAAGCCGGAACGGCAGCATGATGAACTGCTTGAGTTGCTTCGGTGACTGGACGGGTACGATCCGGAGTGCCATATCAGAATTCTCCGAGGCGTTTGGAGACGATGAAATTCAGGATGCCCATGAATACTGCGCTTACACCGAAGTATGCGAAGTTCGGATAGGGCGAATTGTATGCGAAACTGGGGAATATAAAACCGTGCTTGTGCGTGATGAATAAATTCGAAACATACACAAACAGGATGGGAAGCATAACGATCATATACTGTGCGAAGCGAACCTGTTTGAACTTCCATACCATGATCAGCGCGAGAAATGCGGTCACGACAGTCGGAAGGAAAGCGAAAAAGGCTGCGAATCCAAAATAGGTGAATATACCGCGTCCGCCTTTGAAATTGTGGGTAACCGGCAAAGTATGGCCGATGAGAACCATGGCACCGAAGAGGAGCAGCCAGTGGTAGTCGGCGTAAGGCATCCCCAGATACAGCAGCGCTTTGTAGAGCACCAACAGGTAGATGTAGATTTTAGCCACATCGAGCATTCCCACCAGGATTCCCAGCATCTTGCCGACATTGCAATAGATGTTCGCAGTGTCCGGATGTCCGGTTCCAACCTTTGTTATCTTCAAATTCTTGAAGGTCTTGGCAACGATTCTCGCGGCTGAAAAGCACCCGATCAGGTACGACAGAATAATGAGCATGATCGGCATGAATATGTTTAGCATGTTTACTCCGTATAGTTTCGAGCACCGAAGATCGCGGTTCCAACGCGGACGATGGTCGCGCCTTCTTCGATGGCGATTACAAAATCGTGTGTCATTCCCATGGAAAGGTGTTTCATCACGATTCCTGGGATATTTTCTGCGCGGATCCTTTCGGCAAGTTCCCGAAGCTGTTTGAAGCTCTTGCGGATACTCACTTCATCATCAGTGAGTGGCCCAATGGTCATCAGGCCCTGGACGTGGACTCGCTTCAGCTCGGATAGCTTATGCACCAACGGAAGCAGCTTTTCTGGCTGGACACCCTCTTTGGAAGCTTCACCCGATGTGTTTACCTCGATCAGGATGTCCTGCTCTCGATCCATTTCCTCCAATATCTGGTCCAGCTTACTGGCTGTGGAAAATTTGTCGATGGAGTGGATCAGTGTTGGTTCGAGCGGAAGCAGTTTTCGGATTTTGTTGCTTTGCAGGTGTCCTATAAAATGGAATTCGCGGTAGTGGCCTTTGAGCTCTGGTAGTTTACTTTCAGCTTCCTGCACCCGGTTTTCGCCGATAATTTCGACACCGAGATCAAGCGCCTTACGGATGGTGGCCGCGTCATGATTCTTGCTCACGGCGACCAGCGTAACATTTCTGCCAGCAGCGGATTGCTCTACGCGACTCTTTATATCTTCGATTCGTTCTTGCAATGTCATAGCTTCTCCCTGAAAATACGATGTAAAAACCTGCCGATAAGCAGATGTGTCAAGGATTTCTCCGGGTTTTGAAGAACGAAACGGCCTGAACTGCTATTGTTTGAATTTTTCCAGTTCAGCTTCGAAATCTTCCAACGCTTTTCTGACCGCGGCGTCCTCTTTGAACTGCGTAGCTGTGATTGTGATCACTTCAACGCTATCGAAGATGTCCGATAATGCATCTGCGAGCTCGTTCTGACGGGCTTCGTCCAACTCGACTTTATTATCGATCATCTGCTGATTGGCACCGATGACAAGAACGATTTCCTTGTGAAGATTCTCGAGCAGCGTAGCGGCCTGTTCCGGTTTCTGGATGGCTTTGGATTGGATCGCGAGGTCTTTGAGCCGATCAGCAGCGTTGATTATAACGGTGTCCGGTGTATCGGTCGCAACAAGTGACATCACGGTGGCAATGAAGAGTATCAGGATCGTAAGCTTTTTCATATTGGTATTTTACTCCTGGGAGTCATTTTCTTCAGTAGTGTCCATCATCATCTGGCTGAGTCTTTTCATCTCCAGCCGGTATTCGTCGAGGGCAAGTTTGACCTTTTCGTTGTTCTCAAACTGGCGTACGGCCTGTTCGGTAGCGGCCATGCTGCGCTGCATGTTACTGGCAAAGTGCATCATCATAGTGTCGAGCGAATCCGGTAAGGTATTGGTTTCCCTGATCTGCTTCTGTAGGTCCATGGTTGCGTAAGCATAGGTGGACATCTGCTTTGTCAGATCTTTCATCAGGGTTAATACATCCTGTGTAGATTTGGCTTTCTGTGATCGCAACGCGATCTGTTGCAGTTCATTATCGACTTTCTTCATGACTTCCAGCGGCTCTTCAGCGCACAACAATAGTCCAGCCAGAAGCATGATTGCTATGAATATTTTTCTCATAAATTACCTCAATACAAAATCTTCTCAGTGCGGTTGATCCTGTCCATGTTTTTCTTGTGAGAAGCTGTATTAGCGGCTGATGACATGAAGGTTAAGGGGACATCATCATTCAGAAGAGTCACTATATGCCACACTCAGGGGTTACGGATACCATGGTGGAACCGATTCCGACAACAAACGATTGACAAATGCGGTGGGTATAATTTTCTTACTAACTGATTATTTACTTGAATACAGAATGAGGAACGACATGAAACGAAAAGAGTTATTGCAGCTTCTGCTACTGGTCGCGATCATCGTTTTCGCCGCGTGGCGATTCATGACCAGGTCATACGAGATCAAAGATTCGCAGATCCTTCTGGATACGTTTGTTGAGGTTTCCATCAAGACATCCGACAAGAATGCGAAAGCGCTGATCGACAGCACCTTCAACCTGATGCGCGATTACGAGAAGCGACTCTCCTATTTCAAAGATGGAAGCGAGATTGTCGAAATGAACAGTTCAGAAGACACGCAGTTCCTGCTTTCGCCGGATGTACAGGAGATGATGACGCTTGGCGCGACCTTATACACTAAAACGGATTCGCTGTACGATCTCTCCATTGGCGTGCTGAGCGATCTCTGGGATTTCGAGAAAAAGATCGTTCCCGATTCAAGCGCTATCGCAGATGCTCAGAGCCATGTTGGCTTCGATAAGCTTTCGCTCGACGGCACGAACCTAACCAGGCCGGTCGGTATGAAGATCAATCTAGGCAGTGTCGCCAAGGGCTATATCATCGATCGTGCGGTGGAATATCTGATTTCCAAAGGTGTACTTTCAGGCTTCATCAACGCAGGTGGTGACATCCGCTACTTCGGTGATACCGGGAAGATGCGGGTCGGCATCCGCCATCCGCGTGAGATGGATGGCATTATCGCAGTGCTGAACCTGGAGGAATGCGCAGTGGTAACATCGGGTGACTACGAGCGTTTCTTCATGCAGGACAGCGTGCGATATCATCATATCATCAACCCGAAGACTGGTTTCCCGGCACAAAATACAATATCGGTGACGGTCATCGCGCCGAATGCTACGCTGGCAGACGCTCTCTCTACGGCGATGTTCCTACTGAAACCGGAGAAAGCAATCGAGCTGGCGAAATCGTTCCCCGGCGTAAACGCAATTATTTACAGCCAGGAAGGTGACGAGATCATCTCTATGCGCACCATGGGTGTAAAGGATTTCCTGGAATCGGATGACAGTAATTAAAAAAGATGGGAAGATTGTAGATGGAAGTGAAAATAGACATACAGAGTCAACAGGACGGACGCAATATCTCCATTGACAAGGTAGGCGTAAAGAACATCCAGTATCCGATCGTTGTTGAGGATCGCAGCAAGGAAATCCAACACACAACCGCCGACCTGGACATCTACGTACAGCTTCCGCACACCGAGCGCGGAACTCATATGAGCCGCTTCATCGAGGTGTTGAACCGTTATCACGAGGAGTCGTTCATCCACGATCTCGAGCCGTTCCTCGAGGATATAAAAGCTTCTCTGAATGCCACTGCGGCATTCACGCGAATCCGCTTCCCATATTTCATCCGCAAGAAAGCACCGGTTAGCGGTATCGAATCGATCCTCTCCTACAACTGCGTATTCGAGGCTTCCTGTAAAGAGGGTTATGATCTACGTATTGGCGTCGAGGTGCCGGTCACAACGCTGTGTCCCTGCTCCAAGGAAATCAGCGAATACGGTGCGCACAACCAGCGTTCACTGATTCGTATCGAAGCCAGCTACGATGAATTCATCTGGCTGGAAGAGCTGATCGAATACGCTGAAGCCTCCGCAAGTTGCGAGATTTACTCGCTGCTCAAGCGCGTCGATGAGAAGTATGTCACCGAAAGGGCGTACGACAACCCACGCTTCGTGGAGGATGTCATTCGCGAACTGGCCCTGAAGCTGCAAAACGACACGCGCATCACAAGCTTTCGGATCGAGGCCGAGAATATGGAATCGATCCACAACCACAACGCATATGCCTGCATCGAGCGGCATCGATAGAAACCGGAGAACGAATGTACAATATCGAAACCAACGTCACACCGGCCGGCTTGAAAGTGATCATGTCCGAATCCCACGCCAACCCGCTGATCAGCTTGATGGTCTTCGTGCGGGTCGGATCATGCTGGGAAAAGCCGGAAGAGGCGGGATTCTCGCATTTCCTCGAACACCTGGTGTTCAAATCGACACGTGATTTCCCCGATGGCACCATCTCGGAAAAGGCGGCCTTCTACGGCGGAACGCTGAATGCCTACACCGAGTACGACTCGACCTGCTTTTTCATCACACTTCCATCGCGCTACACCCGGGAAGGGCTTCATCTCCTCTCGCAGCTCGTCTGCCACACGCAGTTCGACGACGAAGAGTTCGAATTCGAGCGCAAAGTGGTTCTGGAAGAGCTCAAACAATATCGTAACGACCCGGAGGAATTCTTTCTCGAGCAGATTCCGATGGATTATTTCACCGACAATCCCCTCCGAAACCCGATCATCGGAAATGAGAAGACGCTCCTGGCGGCGACGCCGGACGATCTGAAACGTTTTCACCATCACTGGTACGTACCCAACAACGCCTATGTGGTCGCGTGCGGTGATCTTCAACCGGAAGCGCTCACGGGGATGATCAACGAATTTTTCAACGACTGGAAGCCGGCTAAGGTTCAGCATGATCCGCTTCCGCAGGATCCGCTGCCGGTCAAGACGGGCTTCAAGCAATACAAACGCAAGCTTGCCAATGGATTCCTTGCATTCTGCATTCCGGATTTCTCGGATACAAATGAGGATTTCAACGCCTACAATCTTGCGATCAAGGCCTTTGCCCAAGGAAAGAACTCACGTCTTTATCAGCGTCTCTTCGAGAAAGAGAAGCTCATCGACGGCATGCGGCTGCATTCGTTCAGTGGTGTCAATGACGGCATGGCAATTTTGATGGTCAATCCCAAGAAGGGCGGTGATTTATATCGCATCATCGGGATCGTTCGCGAAGAGATGGAAGATTTCTATCGCTTCGGCATGAAGAGCGACGAACTGGATCGTATTAAAACCGAATCGCTGCATCAGCATCGCTACACGGGCGAGTACGCCGAATCACTCGGCATGAGCCTGGGCAACGACGAGCTGACCATCGGCTGGGAAGGATTCGTGCGTACACCGGAGATTCTTTCACGTATCACTGAAGCCGATACCCGGCGCGTGATTCGCAAGTACCTCTATCCCGACGTGCTACAAGTTTACTACATGGGCAAAGAGCAGCTTAAGCCGCAGAAGATTTTTTCACCGGTCAAACGCGAAACCGTGTCAAAACGATCGGTAAAAGGAGATTGCGAGTTCACTACACTCTCCAGCGGTATGAAAGTATGCCTGAAGAAGGTAACCGGTAAGCCAACCATCGGTATTGCCGTTGGCCTTGCTTCATCACAGCTTAACGAGCGCGAAGGCAATCGCGGAATCAATCAGCTTGCATCCACGCTGCTAATGCACGGCAACCAGAAACGTAACTATCGTCAGATGCTTCAATATTGCTCGGATCAGGGAATTGTTCTGGGCGTATCAAATCAGCTCGAGACAACAACAATCCGCTGTAAATGCTTTGAGGATAAACTCTTCACTGCGCTAGATCTATTGCACGAGGTTCTTTCCGGACCTCTCTTCCCGAACGACCATCTGCACAATATCCGCAATACGGTCATCAGCTCGCTCAACCGCATCAAGGACTATCCGCAGCAGTATTCGAGCAAGCTCTGGAAGGAGATGACATTTGGACGTCACAGCAACCTGCTGCACCGCTATGGCCGCATCAAAGATCTGCGTGAGATCTCCCGAAAACGGATCATCGAATGGTATCAGGCATACTATAGCCCATCGAGAATGGTGATATCCATCGTCGGAGATATGCCCATCGATGAGACGATTGAGTACCTCGAGAAGACTTTGGCTCATCTTCCGAACGATCCACAGGAAACTCTGCCGCAGGAAGCGCTTGTGTCTCCATCGGAAAATCGCCATCGCCGGAAAGATACCGGACTGGATCAATCGATAATCCAGCTTGGTGGATTCGGCTGCCGCTACGACGACCGGGAGCAGAACACCGCGTTCTACGTGCTGTCGCAGATACTTGGTGGCGATCTCAATTCACGGCTTTACAACGAATTGCGAGAAAAGCGCGGTCTGGCGTATTCAGTTGACTTCGATTTCCAGGCACTTGAGACATTGGGTTACTTCCGTGTCTGGGCGCAGGTTAATCGCGATGGCGAAAAGGAAAGCCTCGATGTGATTCACAATATCCTGGAGAAATGCAAAACCAATTCGATCAGCGAACAAGAGCTGGAAACGGCCCGTAACGCGATACGCGGCAGTAGATTGCAGGATGACGAAAGCGTGCTGCATCAGGCGACTACCATTGCACTGCTGGAATCGCTCGGATTGGGCTACGAATACTTCCTTGACCGCGAAAAGCGGCTGGAGAATGTCTCGCTGGATCATATCCGCGAGATTGCCCGAAAATACTTTGTGGAAGATAACTTCTACACCTATATTCTTTCCTGATATATGATTAGTATTGGAATAGATTCGGGTTCACGCACTACGAAAATCGCGGTGTTCGATTCGGAGGCAAGTCAATTTGTTTTCGAGGATTACACCGATACGGGTGCTGTGCATACAAGAAGCGCGAAGATGCTCTATGAGAAGGCGTTAATATCTCTCAGTCTGCGTGATACGGATATTGAAAAGGTTCACGTAACCGGCTATGGGCGCAAGAGTGCGTTCGAGGGGAAGGCGATTTCGGAGATCGGATGCCACGCACGAGGCGTACGATGGCTGATCCCGGAAGCAAGAGGCATCATCGACATCGGTGGACAGGATTCAAAAGCCATTGCGCTGGACGAATTCGGAAACGTGATCGACTTCGCCATGAACGATCGTTGCGCTGCCGGTACAGGGCGCTTTCTCGAAACCGCTTCCATCATTCTGGAGACGGATGTCGAAAACCTCTCGAAGCTGGCGCTCAGTGTCGATGACTCGGTACCGGTAAACAACACCTGTGTGGTGTTCGCTGAGTCGGAGATAATCGGGCTGCTGGCTCGTGGTGTGCAGCCAGGCGAGATCGCGAGAGGTGTCTTTGACTCCATCGCGCGGCGTATCCGGGGCATGGCGTCCGGCCTGCCAATGGCAGAGCAGTTCGTCTTCACGGGCGGAACGGCACGCAGCGAAGGCCTTAGACATTATCTTGAAACCGTATTCGAAAGGAAGTTCCAGACACCTGAAAACCCGGTGATGACCGGCGCTTACGGCGCGGCGTTGCTGGCTATCGGAGGCTAAGATGAACGCTCGTGGTTCGATATTGATGATCGCATTCCTGATGGGGACATTGTTCGCGACGGATGCCGATCGATTTCGAACCGATCTCTCGTTGGAAGACCTGATGCACGCGCGATATGAAAAGGCTGAAATGCTTGTGCAGCAGCAGGACTATAACGCCGCCTGGGATACGATCCGGAACTGCGAGAGCGACGACCCTCATCACATCCTCATGCGGCTCGATATCCTGTACAGGTTGGGGCGTTATCAGGAATATATCCAAACGGTGCAACAGCAGTCACGGGCGTTTCAGGAGACTTGGTTCCCACGCTACATCTACTGGTATCTGCAGAGCTCATTTATTCTTAATTACAAGTTGGACGAGGTCAAAGCCTCTTTTCGCGAATTCGACCGTCTTCGCACTCTCAAACAGATGGTCGAGCTCAAGCAAATCTTCATCTCGCTCTTTCTCAACGGTAATTTCGATCAGATCGCCAGTTTACTTGAGATGATGCCGGATGGGCTCTTCTCGTATGACGAGGAGCGACTTGTTCGCGCGGTTGCCGATTATTACCTCGACAATAAAGACGAAGCCAGCGCTGTTTTCGACAGCCTTATAACCGAAAGCGATCACCCCGTCAGCACCATCGCGGCGGATTATCTTTCACTGATAGCAATGGAAACAGGCAAAGTGTCTCAATTTCCCGAGAAGCTCGACACGCTCTCTGAGGATGCGCTGATCCGATATATCCTCTTCTTCATGGAGCAGAATCGTAGCGACGCAACGGAGCATCTGGAGCTCTTTCTTCCTCAGACCAATCGCAGCAATCTCTGCCGTACAATGCTGGCGATCAGCCAAAAGCATTACTACACCGCCGACGAGATCATGCGTCGTATCGGCGAGAGTTATATTGAGCATAGCTCGCTGGCATCTCTTGCAAAGGGTGAGCTCGACTATCGCTTCCATCGCTACGAATCAGCGGTAGGAGCTCTGAAACGATTCCAGGAATTGCGGCCCGATGCGGAATATTACAGCAATTACGCTATCGGTTGGGCCTATCGTGGCTATTACAAGTACAATAGCACGGCTTATTACTGGCTGAAAAACCTCGATACAACCGCCTACTGGGATTCGCTGGCGAATTACCAACTCGCGGATCTCTACACGTTCACAAAGCATCCGGATATCGCACGCAAGTACTACCGGAATATCGTCCGTAAGTACGAGAACAACTTCGATCACATCTTCCTGATCAGATATCTGGACAACCTGGTCGAGCTGGATTATTTCAAGACGCTGGAATCGGAGGCAATCCGCTTTAAAAGCGACCTCAAGCCGGAGGAGTTCGGACGCTACATGCAGATTCTTGCCGATAACTATTACGAGAACGGAAACTTTGAGAAGGCAAATGAACTCTATGCGGCGATCGAGACAGAGACCGCACCGGAAGTCCACTACCGAAGCGAATATGCCAAGTATAACTTGGGTGAGTACGAAAACACCGAGGAATTTCTTCTGAACTATGTGCGTCAATACCCGGACGATCCCCGTTCAGCTCGGATTGCTTACGATCTTATCGCCTATTACATGGAACAGAAGCAGTATCCGGCCTTGATTACCTTCGCCGATTCGCTCCTGGTAAAAGAGATTGGCGACGCCGATTCCATTCGATACTACCAGGCTGTTGCATGCCATGAGAATCAGGAGATCGATCGCGCGGTCGAACTGATAAAAGAGCTGTTAATCCCGGATTCACTCGAGACTGAAAAACCAGTAGTACTTCGCGATCAATCGCTGCTGTTACTGGAGAAAATCGCCCTTGAGCTGGAGGTACGGCAGGTTGCGGAGATCTATTCGGAACTGGCGAGCGCTGCCGAGGACGATTTCCTGTATCGAACTTTACTGAGATCGCTAGCGGGTCTTTATGAGCATCGCAAGCTCTACGCCCAAGCGAACGATATCTATTACAGCTTCTTTGACGACACAACGCACGTCGATACCACCGCGATCATGATGCAAATTGCCAAGAACCAGATCTACATGCACGCTTTCGATGATGCTATTTCAACGTTGGACAGCATCGCGGTTCGTGATTCAAGCCGGTTCGTGAGTGACGTGCTGTTCTTGCGATACGCAATACGTTATGGCGAGAAGGATTACCGCAAGGCGCGTCGTAATCTGCTCGAATATTACCGTCAATTTCCAGCTAAAGCCGCCAACATCGATACTTATCGCACGCTTGCAGAACTCTATCTCAAGTTTGACCAGAAGCTTCCGGCATGGTATTTCTATGCGAAGGTCACGCAGCTTCCAGGCTATCGTGACAACTACGAGATCGAAACGAAGCTGAGCGAGCTTGAAAAAGAAATCGGGGAAGACACGCTGCGTGCATATCCTCCCCGAGATTTCGAGAATCTTCTTTATCGTATCGAGCTACTCTCGAACTGATTGACCACTGCTCTGAAGAATCACCGGTCTCGCATTATGTACGGCCGTTATACGATAGAAGGCCATTCCGTCGCGCATTGGGGCAGTATCAAGCCAGCTTGTTCCCAATGTGTTTCCGACTGGTTCACCCCAATCCGAGATTGAAGGGTCGTCAACGCGATAAATGTAGTACATATCTGCATCGCTTACCTCGCTCCATGTCAGGAAGATGCCGGTTTCAGTAATAGCAAGTTGCACATCTTCTGGAGCCGAGGGAGGTCCGAGTGAGAGCGTATGGAAGATAAGCTGGGTGCCATAGCTGGTGCCGGCAGCGTTAATTGCATAGGCTCTCGCATAGTAAACCGTATCCTCCAGCAGGCCAGCCAGGGTGCTGATAAAAGTACCGGTTCCGTAACCCTCTACGGTGTAATTATCATCCAGAGTGGGTTGTTCCTGCGTATCCCAACACACACCGCGTGATGTGACAGCAATTCCGCCACTAGCCGTAACGACACCAGTGACTTCCGCTGTGTTATTGCTTATCGAGCCGACTGCGATGGTCTGTACGGTTGGCAGTGTTATCGCTGTAGCCCAGAGGCCGATATGATTCGGGGTTCCCGGGGCATTGTGCTCAACAGTTAGCACGTCCTCATAGTCGCCTATTTCAGAGGGCGTGAAGGTGATCTGGTATTGCTTCGACGAGCCTGCGGCAATGCAGAAGAGCATGGATTCGCGGGTCGTACCGTCGTTTAGCGATTCAAACTGAACGCTATCCTCTCTATGCGCGCTGGAACGTGTGCTGACAAGCGTCAGGTCGTATTCGGCTGGCGTACTCATCGTTCCGCATAACAGCGCGTGCCCCGGATTCGAGATCGTGAACTGCCGCGTCGCACTCTCTCCAAGGATGACCGTCCCGAAGTTGATGTCATTCGCCGAAAGCTGGCATGCAGGTGTCTCGACACTGAGCGTTATCGGGATTGTGATATTCGGTTCAAAGGGATCATTGCTCGAAATGACCAGATCGCTGGAATAGGTCCCATCTGCGAGTCCGGAAGAATCGAATGAGATGGTCAGCTCGTGATCTGCTCCTCCGGCGGCGATACTGGATTCCCACGAATCGCTGTCGTTTACTGTGAGCCATGATGGTGGCGACGTGTTCATGACTCGTACGTCATCGAGGAAGACACCGTCGGCCCAGTAGTTTTCGTAGGCTCTGAAGGCTATGTAGATTGTCGATCCGCCATAGGCTGTCAGATCGAGCGTTTTATAAGTAAATTGCTGTGTCAGTGTATCCTGGTTATAGGAGTCGATGCTTGTCCAGGTTTCGCCATCAGTAGAAACTTCCACATCGAGCATTCCGCCGTAATACGGGAAGTCCTGCGAGCGGACCCAGTATGAAAGAACCGTAGGCCCAATGATGGTAACCGGCGGTGTGATCAGCCTGCTATCATATACATAGTGCCAATCTGCCACAGCAGAGTAAGAATCGTTCTGGCCGTACTCGGCTGACTGCGTCCAGGCTGTGGATTGCTGCAAAATCTGTGTTGTCCAGCCTTCCGGAGGAAAATCGCCGTCGAATGTTTCACTCAACGAACTCGATCCGATACTGACTGAGTAATCGAGCTGCATCTGTCCAGCGTTATGGATGGAAAGCGACTGAGACGTTACCTCATCCGTTGCCTGAGAGGCAGTGAATTCGGTGGGGGACAACACGATATCGGGCATGACGGCTGTTCCCGTCACCGTGATGACACGTGTGGGATGCCCGGTCTGGTTGCAGCGAACCAGAATCTCTTCGTAGAAAGCGCCCGGAACTTCCGGTGTGCTGACCAGCGTTACCTGAATCGAAGAAGACGGTGGGATGGAGTAGTAGGCATAGGCCCGGTTCTGGTCGTCTTCATCGCGGCTGTCGCTACGCTCGCGCCTGGCAGCGTCACGAGTACGAGTCGAGATGTTCGGCTCGATCCACTCGGGTGTAATCACATAGCCATACTGGTTGCTCTCAGTGATGTTGGAGATCGTAATGCTTGAATATGCGCTTTCACCAACTTCGACACTTCCCAGGTTAATGGCTGTTGTGGATACGTTGAACAGAGGATGTCCGACTGTCCACCAGCCCAGGCTGCTGACGCCGTAAGCCGCAATGGCACGGATTGTACCGCTGCTGCTGAGGTCTTCCGGTTCGCCGAACGCGACCCAATAGTTTCGGTTGGTTGCGTTCCAGAGCTGAACATTGGTCAGATCAAGTCCGTTATCTTCAGATGATGTCCAGCCGAATTGCATGTTTCTGCTGAAGGGCGAGATATCCGAATCAAGATACCATAGCCTGTTGATCGATTCAGTGGTGCCCAGAGTCTCCGGTTCTGTGAACATCAAGCCATAGAGGTTTCCGATAGAAGAGCCCGAAGTGATGTAATAAAGGAACGTCGAATTGACGTATGAGCTATTCCCAACGTAGATGGGCGCGCCGACAATCGTTCCGGTAATATTATCCGGGCTGCCAACAACCGGAGCAGTAGGTCCCATTGTCAGCGTAAAGTCACCCGTATCAATGTAGTTGGTATTCAGGTCGAGATATTGATTGATCCAGGTATCCTTGTCGAGGGTTATCGTACCGTACGACATATCGAGTGTAACAGCGCGAAGCGCATTCATGTCTGAGACCAACTCACCATTGGTCGTGCGTGAGTACTCGTAAATGATATTGTAGTTGCCATTCAAAATGGGGGTCTGTGCCAATCCACCTGAAAAGGCGCGTATGGTCGCACCATCTGCCAGCGTCAGGCTGCCGTCGCGTTCGGTAACGTTCAGCGGTAGCAATGCCGATTCACGGCTCGCGGCTTCGAACTCGAAGACGGGTTCGATCATCCTTGTGAATGATTTCTTACTGCGAGTGGATTGGAGTTCTTTCTTAGCGTTATCGATGGAACTGGCGGCTTGCAGGTCAGCGTTTTCTTTTGATCCGGCAGCTTTCAAGTTATTGCTTTCTGCCTGGAGCGAAACAGCCGATCTTCCGCCCACCGGGCAATCGATCGTTCCAGATTTCAGTAGAAGCGAATCTCCGACACCAACGGGTTCCATCAGGTATAGGAAGCCATCGGATGCCTTGTCCAGCACCAATCGCCGGACATAGAGACCTGAATTGCCAAACACGTTGCTGACACCATCTCCAAAGAAACGGATATGGCTGCTGGTATATACAAACTGCCCATCGTTGCGCAGGTTTTGTTTCAGATGAATCTGCCCTTGCTGGCCGGTACCCACAACGCCGCCTTCCGTGATGTGGACATCGGCGAATAGAAACGACCATAGCAGGATGATCATCATCAAGAGGATACGGTTTATTCTCATGTTGATATCCCCTTATTTCGAGCTGGCGACGTTTTCGCTGTTACGACTCTTTTCCTTTGCCAACTGCTGCTTGAGTAATTCCACTTCCTGCTGTGTCTTTTCGATTTGCTGTTGTTGTTCCTGGATTGCCTTGATGAGGACGGGAACCAACTCGGCGTATTTCAGCCCGAGGGTTTGATCTTCGTCGTCGCCGACGTTGACAACTTCCGGGATAACCTGCTGTGTTTCCTGCGCGATGAGGCCGAGGTTATCGCTCTGGTCTTCATTATCTTTCCATTTGAAGCGGACCGGACGAAGTTTCATGACTGCGTCGAGTCCGTAGTTAAGATCATTGATATCCTTTTTCAGGCGACGATCCGAAGTCTGGATTGTACTGTGGGCTGCATAGATATAGTTCCAGCGTCGTGTGCTGGTTCCGAGGTTTCCACCGCTATCCGAGTAGGGCCAGATTGAGCCATTCACGCTGAGCTTTGTGTTGGGATTGGTGTTTTCTGGTGTTCCAATACCGATGTTACCATTGCTGTATATAACCATATCGGCGTCGTCGCGATCGACATCGACTTCATCGGTTGTGTTTGACAGCGCAAAGACCATGTTTCCACGTCCCCAGGTTGTAGCGTCGTTGAAGAAGATACCACCTTTGAATACGTCGGTCTGGATGCCGTTTTTAAAGCGGATACCCGCCATTGCACCGTAAGTGTCGTAGGTGTTCTCTATATCGATGAACGCGCCGTCGGTTCCATTGCTGATCTCAACAGTATCAACAAGGTGAAGTTTGTGTTGAGGATCCGAAGTTCCAAGGCCTAATGCGCCTTCGTAATCCGAGATATAGACAGTTTTCCCTTCAGTGAGTGCTGAATCGGTATGGAATACGTACCCACCGGCTGCGCGGACCTTGAACTGGTTGTATTTATCGTTGGTGACGATGGAAGTAGAGCTGCGGTCGCCCCAGACGAAACCACCGTAATATCCGCCATTCGATGCTCTTCGGCCCAAAGCCCAACCGTTCAGTGCATCGGCTGTCACATCCTCACCGATTGCGACGGCATTGGAATATGTTGCTTCAGCGCCATCACCGATCGCGACTGCATGTTGTCCATCTGCGACGGTGTCATCACCGAGAGCGATGGTCCATGCGTCGAGAGCTTGGCAGGCGTCACCAATTGCAATTGCACCATTCGATGCGGCAACGCTGTTGCTACCTGCTGCGAAAGAGTAGTAACCGTTTGACTGGCAGGTCTGGCCGGTCGAGAAGCTGTATTGTCCATTGGATGTGTTGTTATAACCGAGTGAAACTGCGTAGAGTCCGTTCGATTCGCAGGAATACCCGATAGCTACAGCGTAGTCGTTGTTGGCTTCGCTGTCACGGCCCATCGCGACAGAGTAGCTCGAGTCCGCGGTAACGAATCCACCCAGTGCTACAGCGTAGGTACCGTTTGCGATAGCGTTGCGTCCGAATGCTGTAGAATAGTCGCCAGTTGCCTGACTGTATCCGCCCATTGCCACTGCGTACGTACCTGAGGCGATGTTGTTTCTACCCATTGCAACACCGTAATCGCCTGTAGCTTCATTATCGCAACCGGAAGCGGTGCCATAATCGCCAGTGACAGAGTCACGCCCCAGAGCGACAGAGTAATCACCGAGTGCCTGATTGTATGTACCAATAGCAGTACTAAATTCACCTTCTGCTTCGTTATTGCGTCCTATTGCGAGACTGTACGCACCGATAGCGCTTGCATGGTAACCAAGCGCGGTTGAATAGGATCCTGAAGCCTCTGCATAAAAACCGGCTGCCATTGCGTTGTAAGCACTGGCTTCTGAGCCGTAACCGATCGCAACAGAATTATTACCGGTAGCTGAAGTATTTCTACCGAGTGCGAGCGAGTTTCCGGTTTCGGCATTGGCATTGAATCCGATCGCCATCGAGCAGATGCCGCCAGTTCTTGCTCCCATACCCAAAGCGAAGGAGTAATTACCGTCCGCTTTTGCCGCGGTTGCGCCATAAACAACGTTACCGAGCGTATCCCGCGCCACGGAACCGAAGGCGAATGAGCCGTCGCCGTTGGCTTCAGCAAGGTCGCCATATGCGAAAGAGCTTTCGCCACGGGCATTGGCGTGAAGGCCGATTGCAGTAGAATAATCAGCAAGAGCTCTGGCTTGATATCCGAGTGCTTGTGAATAGTCACCGATCGCCTTGGATTCGTAACCGGTTGCGAGTGAGTTCGTTCCCACGCTGTCAGGCGAATCGATCAGCACATGGCCGACCCGGAACGCTTCTTTATAGGGATACCAGAGCAGGCGTGGTTCGCTGGGAGTGATTATCTCCGGGTTGTTTGTGTTCTCCAGGTTGAAGAAGCTATTACCCCCGGGACGTGTTGCGCTGGCGACACCGCCAATCGCAAACCCACCGCGACTGGTTCGGTTGTTATTTTCTTTCAGGTAAACGCGTACACTATCCGGTGATACGCGGAAATATTCTGTTGCCGGCTCGCGTGTTGCGCTGCCGATTCCACCGATTGCGAAGCTGCCGCGACTTGTGCGCGATTCATCTTCATCCACATAAATACGAACGCTGTCGCGGTCTGCGATGAAGATGTCTTCGCCAGTCTCGTTTCGAACCTTGATACCTGAGGGATATACGGCGAAGATTGTGTCGCCTTCAGCCGTGCTGACATAGAATAGTGCTTCATCGGCATAAATAGCTGAAACCAGACAAAGCAGGATTGTAAAGAGTAGAAAAGCCCCTCGTAAAGCCTTCATGGATCCTCCCTGTATTTTTTAAAAATATCTCACCAATTTACCACCTCATAATACCATGAAGGTCAGATTTGTCAATCAAATGAGTTCAATAAAAATAAGATTTTTGAAAAAAACGAATTGACAAGCGCGAATTTACTTCATTATTGAAAAAAAACTTGGTGGCTCTTGATGAATGACCCGATTATAACGTGCCTCAATTGTGGAAACCATTTCGAAGGCAACTTTTGCCCGATATGCGGCCAGGAAGCATCGACCAGGCGGTTCACGTTTTCGCTTATTATAATGAAACTGGTGAACACATTCGACGTCGAACATGGTATGATGTTTATCATCAGGGAGTTGACCGCCAGGCCCGGAAGTGTTATCAAGCAGTATCTGAACGGACGTCGTAAGCCAATCTATGATCCACTCCGTTATCTTTTCTGGACGACCGCGCTGATGTCGATTCTGAATGTGATAATCGATCCACAAAACGCAAACATGGCGAAGATCGAAGTGGATGGTGTTGTAAGAAACATAAACCTGTGGACAACCAGTAATATGAACGCGATGTTCCTGATATCTCTACCTATTTACGCGTTGATGACGAAGTGGTTTTTCAGGGAGTGGAAGCTCAATTTCTCAGAACATCTCATTGTGAATATGTATGCCATTGGCCATGCGAATCTATTCAATTCACTGGTGACGTTGACATTATACTGGTCGAAGTTTCATGCCTACATGACATTCATTGTCATGATCGGCGTGCCGATGTATTTTTATATCAGTCTGACGCAGCGAAAACGCTTCGGTACTTTTCTGAAGTCTTTTTTTGCTAGCGGAATCACGACGATTCTGTTCTTTGTTCCGTTCGCGTTACTTTTCATCCTGGATATGCATGTTTTCAAGGGAGCCTTGGGACTTTTTCCTCAGGATCTTATTCAGCCGTAAGCTTGAAGAGCCTTCCTTCGCCGGCTTCGATGTCAATGCGAGCTGTGTTGCTGGAATCCAGATAGATACGCTCCTTACTTATCGTTTCTTCCAGATACCATTTCTTGCTATAGCTATCGTTGAATTGTAGCTCCAGGATCTGATTTGGTGCAGGTTCGAAGGCATTGGCTACATCCTTTCCGGTTGCTCCCACATCCTTCAATGCGCCTTTGAAATCGACAAAATCCGGCTTGAGGAAATTCGTACGGCGATTTACGATCATGAAATAGAGGGATGCGCCTTGAAACACCCCGACTTCCACAAAGCCGTCATATGCGCAATGCTCTGCTGAGGTTACGTTTACTTTGCTCAGCTCAAATGTAATCCGTACAATTTCTTTGGGATCGTGATGTGCTCCAAGCCATTTCAGCTTGTTCAGGATATCTCCGTATTTACGGATCCGGACATTGCTCTCTTGAATGGCTTTGTACTGTGGTGTCTTTCTATTGCTGACATCAAGAGGCGACTGGTGATAGCTGTAATCCCATTCCTTGTTGGTGAGGTTTCGTTTGGAAGACCGGAGTTTCCAGTCGATGATCCCATTTGCCCCGTAGCATAATGGCAGATAACGCAGACATTTGATCATCTCAGGTGGTGGCAGGAGACTACCGGTCCATTCGCCTTTCTTCAGGTCGTTACCATACCAATAACCGGTTGTCTGCACCACGGCGAAGAACTTGGCATGGTGATCCACAGCACTTTGCTTGTTCAAGCGGTAAAGCTCCAGCATGGAATCGATATGATCCTGTATATGCCATGACATGAATTCCGGACTGGTATTCCATCGAGCGTTCGCCTTGACCGGGTAGATATCGGGCATAATGTAATCGAAGTCAGTGGTTTCCAGAAAATCGTCCCAGGGCTCATAGCTGCCGTCCGAATCCTCGTATTGGCGAACCCAGTTAGCGGTGAGAATCGGAACGCGCCCGAGCTTCTCTTTAAAGACTCGGAGGCCTTCGAACTGCGGAGTGTTGGGCTCGTCCTTGGCGTAGAATCCCATCAGAAAGGGGTTTTCTGCGAGCAGCTTCCTGTTTCTGAGAGTCGATTCGAATTTGCTGTTGTATAATAGCTTCTTATAAGCGCCATCGAAGATTTCCAGTTTATCGACTCGCAGAAGTCCTCCACCATTCCATCGAAGCTGGAAATCGAGACCCGTGAGCAACACTCCGTAATCGAAGGACTGCTTGAATTCAGCCGGGATGCTGGACACAGGGCAGGAGAATGTATGCTCGAAGTAGCCTTTACCCGATTTCTTCTCCAGGAGGTTGGTGAAGCTTGCGTTGTTGAATACACGCAAAATCTGCCTTTTCTTGCTGTTGTTGGAATAACAAAACAGGTTGGCGGTAACCGGCTGGAAATTATCGGGATGGATTAATCCGTCATCGGACCAGGAAAGCCTCAGTCTGAAATAGATGGTGTCGTCCTCATCAACCTGGAATATCTTCCCGACGGCCTTGCCATTGCCCCGGTAACGCAGTCTTTTAAAGACGAATCCTTTTTCGTCACGAGCTGAATCGCATACCCAGCTTTCGCCAAATGGGGATCCGGTATCCTGACCAAGCACATACCAGTCGTCCTGGATTTCGGGCTCCAGGCAGAGGTAATTGGATTGCATGTAGCTGTATAGTTCTTTACGGTCGATTAGCAGAACTTTGAGGCCGTATTTGCCGGAACGATCAAGCAATGTCTTTGCTGAATTGCTGTTGTCCGGCATGTTTTCTGCGACGTGGAAGGTGTAGTTTGCTTCTCCTATCAGAGAGAACAACTCTTCATCGTAATCGCTTCTGATGTAAGAGTAGGTGCCTATGGGGAATTCAGTATGCAGGAGGCATGCAGTCAGAATCACGTAGAGGATCAGTACTATGCGTTTCACCGTATCACCAGGAATTTTCGGATTATCTGTTTGCCGGCAGATTTAATCCGCGCGAAATAGATGCCCGATGCCGCCTTCTTTCCGGTTGCATCTTGCAAGTCCCAGATCACAGAGCGCTTATCGGTCGGATCGAAGCTGCGGACTTTCTGACCGCGTATGTTGAAGATTTCGACGCTGGCATTTTTATCCGATGGAATCGAGAAGGCGATGTTCAAGAAGTTGCCGCATACAGGATTGGGGTAGATGGATAAAGTGATTGGTTTTCCTTCATCTTCATCGATATCGAAATCGATCTCAGGTGGCTGATAGCTGAAGTCATCGATGAATATGCCGATTTCATCCATGCTGCCATACTCAGTGAAGCCCTCGATGATCTCCGAGCAGAGGAAGTCAAACCGGATGTGGAAATATTCACCGAAGTGATCCTCAGCGTCGATGAGATGATCGGAGAGGTCGATACGATATTCGGCCCAATCGCCTTCGATATATACCTGCGGTACTGGACGGTCGCGATCGTCCAATGCGCCGCCGGCACCGAGGAAAAGAAGTGTATCGGCGAATGTGTCTGTTTCGTATATGATGAAGACGCCGTCGTCGCCGTACATGGGCATCTTGTACTTGTACTGGAAGCTGAGCTCCGCATCTTCCATCAATGCGGACCAATCCGTCAATGCGGTGTAGAAACCCGATACGGATGGACGACAGGAAAAGCTGTTTGTACCACTGAAGGCATAGGTATCGACTGTTTGCCAGGGTTCTTCATACATCCACATATTGTCGCCTTCGAAATCCTCTTCGATACTCAAACTACCATATGGTATCGATACAAGCTGCGTTTCCTCGAACACCTGCTCTTCATAATAGGTGCGGAAAGTAAGTTCCAGTTCCAGCACCGACATGGTCGGCTGCGAATCTGAGACTGTGACGGGAAGATCGAATTCGATGATGTCATCGATCATATAAGGCAGGCTGATCTCCAGTGGGACATTGTCGAGTGTGGCGTCATCCGAGATGAAGGTGCCATCGACGAAAAACTGCATGGTGGAGAGGTTGCCGGAGTTTGTCACGTTTGTGTGTAATAGCAGGTGGAAATTGGAGGTTACGACCGGATCGATTGCGAGAGCAAAGCCCGGTCTGGCTACTTCGAGGTTGATAGAGTGGGTCAGGATAGTTGCCTCGCCTTGCTGGCAGGTAAGGTCGATTGGTATTGCATCGATGCCATCGAATGAGCTGCTGTAATCATCCAGGATGCCAGTGACTGTGATGGTCTGAACCGGGTTGTTGGGTGTCAGGAGGATTGTTCCGGCGTTGTCATCGAAGGTGATGAGTTCATTTGCGTCTGCAAGCTGGTATTCGAGCGTGAAAATCTGCGCGGTCGGATTGGTCAAGACGATGTCAACGGAGAACGATGAGCCCGGCGCAACGAGATTGCTGTCATCATCCCAATGTACTTCGCTGACGTAGGGTTGCAGATAGCTGTCGCTATAGAAGTCCTCAACATGTACTGCAATGAATCCCGGCGCGATGATGGTAAGCATACCCAGAACTGGTCGATCGATGGGGATGATTGCTCTGCCGGAGCTGTCGGTCTGCGCGCGAATCGTTCCGCCGAGGCTTACCCAAGAGCCCTCGATGGGGAGGCCGCTGGCTTGGGAATATACGTTGAAGATGATTTCGCTTTCGCTGGACTGGACGGTATAGGCGATTTCCTCCGGCTGACTGGTGAAAAGCTGGAGTGCTGAATCGCCGATCATGTTGAGCTGATAGGCGCACCATTTATAGACGGATGTTCCCTGATACATGGGTATGAATGGTAGCTTCTGTTCTTCGTTCACCTGCGAAAGCATGGGATTACCCTGGAAAAGAACGTGGAAGAACTCTTTCTGGAAATACTCTGAGAACCCGAATCCCGGAGCTGCTGGAGCACCCCATCCATAACGTGAATTACCGATGTATGCGACGAACCCACCGGCATCGGGTGTGACGATCTTTTCGCCGATGGACTGGTAGTCGAGCGCGGCAGACCAGCATCCGATGGAGTAAAACATACCGGCGTTGTCGTTGGTCATGGTCAAAAGGTCGGTGATACGGAGGCTGCCTTCTTCCAGCGAGAGGACGGTGTATGCCGCGTGGCCGGTGTGCTGGAAGATGTTTGGATTCTGGTCGATAAGGCTGAGCGCGTTCTCGGTGGTGTTTTCACTGCCGTAGAGGAGTGTGATGTCGTATTCTTCAGGGAAATAGCGTTCGTAGATGTATTGTTGCGCCACCTCACTATGGCTACCCTGCCAGAGCTCCATGGAGACGCCTCCGGCAGTCTCGTAGGAATCAAGAACACCGGATTCGTATTCGATCAGGCGCGCGATGTAGGACTCAAAATGCTCGTTGGATCGGGCCGATATGCGTGAGAGATAGACGTCAGGGAAGTAGTCGGGTTCGTCATCGTCTTCACCGTAGATGCCGTTCGCATTGGCGTCCCAATCTCCATCGAGGCAACTGTAATACATGTCAGAAGGGATCTGGTTTTCGTCGTCGTATATTCCGTACGCACAATCAAAAGCAAAAAAGTGCCGGACAGGAATGGTATCCGAATCGCCTGCAAGCGTGACATAGTTGATCTGATGTTCGTTCACCATCTGGGTGATGTAGTTGCGGATCTTTTGCTGGAGATCGTTTCCGGTTACATTGGCATCAATCCATTCGACGGACTGCGTGTAACAATCGTATCCACCGCGATAGCGCCATTCGACAAGGCTTTCCAGGGTGGCAAGATATTCGTCACTTGCGATAAGAAGGTATCCGGCAGTACCACGATTCGAGCTTTGATGTATGGCTGGCTGTATGGGATCGGTTGTGTAGGTTATTTCAAGCTCAAATCGAGCGGGAATTTCGATGGTCTGATCATTGGGATGATAGAGACAGCGCTGAAGGGCGATCCATCCAATTTTCCGGTTTCCACGATATCCGCTGCCATAGTTTCGCAGGTATTTGGTGGGGATACGGTCGGGATCGAGGGTGTCGATGGACTGTGAACGCACTTGATAGCTCAGCGGAGATGGTTGCTGGACTGGTGCAGGCGGTTGAGCGAGTGACACAATCTCTGTGTCGCCAGCGATAACGTGGATACTTTCGATGTCCATACCGGATGGGATATCGAAGAATCTGGTGACGACGGGTATCGCCGGGGCACCTGGCTCAGAAGGCATGGGCATGGATTCGCTTGAGGTAAAAAGTGTGATGTTGGATTGCCGATCGAGTTGGATGCCAGGCAGGTCGATGGTAATTGTTTCACCGGATAGCGCGTAAAAGCTGAGCGCTATGAACATGAAAATCAGTCCGTATTTCATAATCCTTCCTCGCAAGTGCAGTGGTTGCAAACGAATTATAAGATGTGGACAAAAATCAGTCAAGTGATAATGGCATCCACGCGCATCTTCGCCCGATCCCGCTTTCACGTGGATATACCGCACCTTCGGGCTATCGGACACGGGAATAAAGGTGCGGGACACCACGCAACAGCGGGATCAAACGAATCTGCTGCGTGGAGGTTTCCGAAAAACTATTTGATCATGATGAGCGGAACGAAGAGCTCTTCTTCGGAGAGTCCGCCATGGTATCCGATGAAATTGGGAGGGACTTCGCCGAGGACGTGATCCTTCAGGACGTAGTTTTCGTTCATGAGGAGGATGAAATCGCCGATGCGATCGCGGAATTTCATGCCTGGGATTCCTTCACCATATACGCCGCTTTGGATGGCTTCATCGCGTGTGATGATCTTGCACACGTTTGCAAGATTGTCTTCCATATAGTGGAGGAAGTCGAAGGTTTTTCCGCTGCGGACGTAGGCGTAACAGACGCGTGGTTCACCGCATAGCGGCAGGATGAGGAAATCTTTGAGTCGCGGGTAGTCGTCGACAGACAGTGCGCGTATTGGTGTTGTATCAATGAGGCCATGATCCGCGGTGATGAGCACGAGTGTGTCGTCGTTTTTTACGTTGTTCACAAAACGTTCGATGCGCTGGTCGAGCTCCTGGAAATGGTCTGCGACCTCTTTACTGAATGTGCCGTGCTTGTGCATGAGGGCGTCTACTTTCGACCAGTATGCATAGACGTATTTCTTTTCTTCGCTGTGACGAACAGCTCTACTGAGCTGCTGGAAGAAACCGTTGAAGCTGTTGTATCCGAATTTTTCGCTATCGATGCCACTGTAATTGGTATAAGCCGAGCCGATGAGGTGCGAAGGTGTGACATAGCACTTCTTGCGGTAGATGTGCGAGAAGGCGCGATCGAAATCGAGTATCTTCGATACATCGACACCTTCTTTGTCGTAGCTTGTTTTGCCATAGCGTGGCTTAAACGGCAGGATCACGGACGCTGCTCCGAGTTCGCGCAGATACATATACCATCCGGTAATGGCATGTTCGATGGGTGTTTGCGCACTCAGGAAACTTGTGATCGCTGCGGCGGTGGTGGTGGGGAAGACAGACGTCATTCTTCTGACGCGATGCCTGTTCAGGAACGAGTCAGGGAATTTATTTTTCAGGAAGTGGTCGCCCAAGCCATCAAGAACGATCAGGACGATGTTTTTATAATCACCCCAGTGGGTTGCATCGATATCGCGCAGAACGGCGTGTTCGGGATCATGTCCTTCGGCCGCGATGATGGTTGAGACCAGGTTGACGATGGAATTGCCTTCATAATCGGGTATTATCATGATAACTCCCTACTTCATCCATTTTACACACCATTTTTACGCAGTGCTCATGCTTGTCCAGTTCTATCGATTTTTATCAATTTCGTCAGCGGGACATAAAATTTTGGTGCAACCTTTCGACCCCATCTATCACGCACCGGGTCGCACAGGACAATCGCTCGTTTACGAATCCCCTTTATGATACCCTCGCGAGTGATTCCCTGATAGATAAATCGAACCCTATCTCCCGGACTAAACGATTCGACGGTACGCTTTGCATCGCGAGAACTGCTCATCTCGTGCTTTGTCCGAGTATGCCGGAAGAGTTTATATACCATCTCCTTGAAGCGTTGCTGCGAGCAATTGGAACTACCGTAAGCGAGGTATTCGAAGACATGCGCCAGCTCGTGTTCAAACACGCGCAGGAGGCAGTCGAGGCGAGTGTAACAGCGGATACCATTCACGACGTAGAATTGAGACGGATCGGTGAAGCCGAGCCGGAGAAGCAGCGTCGAGGCAATGCGGATCTCAGCGGAGCGATCACGGCGGTTGAAGATAACCTTTCCTGCCGTTTTGGTCATTCGTCGCGAGAGCGAGAAACTCCCCTTCCACAACGGCCTTGTGTCGGCGTCGAAATATTCCTCGAAATAGAGCTCGAAAAGCAAACGAAGATCGGCCTCGGTGATCGCCTTGAAATTTTCTTCACGAATCCCGGTGCCGCCCGCAAGGAGCCTTTCGCGGATTCGCGCGATTTTTGCTTTGACAACCTCGTCGTCAAAAACGTGTAGTATCAGCGGTTTCATAATGGAATCGAAAAACGCCGTGCGGCGAAAAAGGTCAATTAAAATGAGCCGGATAAAAAAGAGTCGTGGTCAAAAGGATGCGAACGCCATCGAGGTGTTCGTTCGCAGGCTGAACAAACAGAACGCTCACTTCCATTTTGCGTCAGCGCGGGATGCGCAGTGGCGGGAATTCCCGGATGCGCTCGATCCGCGATTGAAAGCGGTGCTGGAGTATCAAGGGATACGACGGTTGTACTCGCATCAACGCGAGGCATTCGACAACGTCCAGCAGGGACACAACACCGTGGTCGTCACCGGTGTCGCCAGCGGAAAGACGCTTTGCTACAACTTGCCAGTGGTGAACACAATGCTTCGCGATCGTGACGCACGCGCGCTCTATATGTTCCCGACCAAAGCGCTTGCGCAGGATCAGAAGAAGCAGTTCGAACAATTGATTCCATTCGGAACCGATACCAGCATTGGAATTTACGATGGCGATACGCCCAAGGATCACCGCAAGGCAATCCGTGATAATGCCAACTGCATCCTGACCAATCCCGATATGCTGCACGCCGGTATTTTGCCGCACCACACGCGCTGGAAAAATCTCTTCTCCAATCTCCGGTTTGTCATTATCGATGAGGTGCACAGTTATCGTGGCATCTTTGGTAGCCACGTGGTCAACGTGATACGCAGGCTCAAACGGATCGCGCGATTCTACGGCTCCAAGCCCGTGTTTATCCTCACCTCCGCGACGATCTCCAATCCCGAAGAACACGCCTTCAACCTTATCGAAGAGAAGGTTTGGCCTGTGCTCGAAGACGGCGCGGGACGCGGTCCCAAATACTTTGTGCTCTATAATCCTCCGATTGTCAACAAGCAGCTTGGAATACGACGAAGCAGTATGCAAGAGGTGATAAGGCTGGCGAAAGACGTCATCGAAGCCGGCATGCAAAGCATCATTTTTACAATCTCGCGTAAATCGGTGGAGCTGATCCTGCGCTATCTGCGCGATTCGGGCGTGCTCAGGCCGGAACAGATACGCGGGTATCGTAGCGGCTATCTACCCCGGCAGCGCAGGGAAATTGAGGTCGCATTACAAAAAGGTCACATCCGCAGCGTGATCGCAACCAGCGCGCTGGAAGCTGGAATCGATATCGGGCATCTGGACGTTGCGCTGATCAACGGTTATCCGGGCTCGATCGCATCCACCTGGCAGCAGGCCGGACGCGCAGGCAGGCGAGACAAGACGTCCGCAGCCGTTCTGGTGCTTGCCGCAAGGCCAATCGATCAGTTTTTATCAGCCCATCCCGAATACTTCTTCGGGCGTTCGCCGGAAAACTGCCTGGTGAATCCCAACCACCTGTTCATCTTGTTCCAGCACATCCAGTGCGCGGCGTTCGAATTGCCGTTCCATAGCGGTGAGGATTTCGGAACCGTTAAACACGATGAAGTAAGCGAAATTCTGCAAATCCTCCAGGAACAGGGCGTTCTGCATCAGTCAGGCGATAAGTGGTTCTGGATGGATGAACGATATCCGTCCGAGACGGTATCTTTGCGCAGCACTTCGCCGCAGGTCTTTGCATTGCAACTGGCCGTGGAGGGCGCAGCATCGCGGGTTATTGGCAAGATTGATTACAACAGCGCTTTCTGGCTGACGCATCCGCAGGCGGTCTATTTCCATGAAGGGCAGAGCTATCTTGTTACGGACTTCGACCTGGATAATGCCGTTGTGCAGCTTGAAGAACGCGACACTGATTACTATACCGACGCCATGAGCGATACCGAGGTGCAGCCGGAGGGTGTCGATCTGCAGGATGATGCCGGTAAATACCTGATCTATTACGGCAATTTGCAAGTCACCACTAAAGTGACCGGTTTCCGCAGGCTCAAGTTCCAGACCAACGAGATCCTGGGCTACGGCGAGGTCGATTTACCGCCTACCGACCTTCACACCTGTGGATTCTGGATCGGATTGCCCGACGACACAGTGGATCACTTCCGTGAGATTGGCGTCTGGGGCAGCGATCCGAACAAGTACGGTTCGAATTGGGAAGCACTCAAGAAAACGATTAGGCAACGCGACGAATTTAAGTGCCGTCACTGCGGGAAAGCGGAATCGGGCAAGGCGCACGACGTGCATCACATCATACCGTTTCGGGCCTGTGTGAATCCCGACATCGCCAACATGCCAGAGAATCTCATCACCTTGTGTCCCTCCTGTCATCGCATCGCGGAGTTCAACGTTTACATGCGTAGCGGGATGGGCGGTTTGACCTACGTGCTACGCCACCTGGCACCGCTATACCTGATGTGCGATTACACCGATTTGGGTGTGATCTCGGAAATACGGTCGTCCCTCACAGGCGGAAAACCGGCGATCATTGTCTACGACGCGGCCGGTGGAGGTATCGGCCTGAGCAGAAAGTTGTTTGATGTGCATAAAGAATTGCTTCGCAACGCGCTTGATCTGGTCATTCATTGCGAGTGCGACGAAGGGTGTCCGTCCTGCGTTGGGCCGGCTCCTCTAGACGGTTCATCCGGCAAGCAAGAGACGATCGAGATTTTACGATATCTGATTGATATGTAGTTTTCTGAGTAAAGAGATGATTACGTAAGCAACTGAATCGCGGCGAATCGGATAAACTGACCTACCAGCAGCAGCCAGCCGACCAACTTCAAATACATACCAGGATGACCATGCGCGGTACCCATTGCATAGCGTGTTACACCGGGTAGTTTATAGTAGACGAATCTTCCGATACATCCCCCAGAACGATAAACACGATCGGGGTTATATAGCTTGCCAGAAAGCTGAAGTTTATCACTTCACCGTCGTGCAGGTGAATGTAACCGGCGGTCAGCACCACCAGCGTGAATAGCAGAATCCAGTACGATACTTTTATGGGCTACCTTACACTCTGAACTGTACGTAGTGGTGTCCGCTGATTTGGTTGTGCTCTACGTGGGATGCTACTTTTCCGAGCAATACAAGTCCCAGCGATTTCATCTCTTCATCGGTCATTTCATATAGATTGGATTGGTTGGGGGTTTCATCCACTTGATCGAGATTACCCTTGGTGGATATCTCGGTGATAATATATTCGGGGTGATATTTCCAGCGGAAGGAGATGTCTGTGCCGGATTGATTCTGATTGCAGAAAAAATCGAATACCTCTTCACAGGTAAGCTGCAACGCGTATTTCTGTTTCTCGCTGACTCTCAGACGACTCTGAAAGCTGTCGATCTTCTGCATTAACTCAGGCAGATTCTCATGATCGGCGGAGATGGTCATCGATTCGCTCTTGCGCACCTTGAAGACGAAGAAGAGGTTGAGGATCAGGGCTGTCATACCGCCGAAGGTAATGACATCGGATGCCAGAAAACGTAAGCTCTCGGGGAACAGGCTGGGGAAGAACACACCCAGACTCGCCAGGAATCCCATAGTCATACCTGCACCGATCACGATGCCATTTTCTGCGTTCAGCTCGGATGTAGCGGCGACTTTGAAGCCTTCTCCGAACAAGATGGCAGTCAGTGCGACGCTGAGTCCGCCCATAACGGGTTCCGGGATCGCCAGAAAGAAATAGGCCAGCTTGGGGAAGAATGCCATTACAGCAAGAATTGCGGCTGTATAGTAGCCGATAATGCGAGCTGATACACGTGTGAGCTGGATAACCGGCATGACGGAGCTGTACGTGGTGTTTGCAGTTACTGCTGCGGCTCCGCTGATCATGCTTCCTACCGCGTCAACGTACATACCGCCCTGAAGCCTGTCGTAGTTGATGCGGCTGAATTTCTCTTCGGAGACAGTCTGGAGTGCGACGGTATCGCCGAACGTTTCGATCGTGCTGGAAATGGTGGCCATCAGGAAGGTGATGAAGAGCGGCAAGTGCCTCCATGTGAGGTGGAACTCGAGCCCGGGATAGCCACTGCGGGGGAGCGCCAGGAGCGGATAGGCCTTGATGCTGGAAAAATCGGTGATGCCAAAGAGCATTGCGACTAGAATACCGAGTATGATCCCGAAAATGGGACTCCAGAGCCGAACCCACTTACGATCGCTGAGGTAGGAACCGAAGATGATCAAAAACGGCACCAGGCCGGTGATGAAATAGGGTATCGAGCAGAAGAGATCGTCATCGCTCTTACCGCTCCACATCTCGAACGAAAGCGGGATGAGCAGGATTGCCACCAGCATGATGACCGTGCCACCGAGTGCGGGTGTGAATATCTTGCGTATGTAGCGTATCAGATATGCAATAAGGGCTTCGAGCGGAGCCGAGAGCAAAACCATGGTTCCGAGCAGAGGGAGTCCGCCCATCATGACAGCGGAGATGCTGCAGGAGATAAACGCGCCGCTTGGCCCGAGAATCATCAGGTATCCGGAGCCGACTTTGCCCACTCTGCGCACCTGAATCACGGTCGAGACCGCACTGACCAGCATGGTTGCGAAGATGAAATACTCGATTTGCTCGATGCTAAGTCCGCACGCATGACCGATGATGATCGGCGTGAGCATCATGCCGCTGATGGTCAGTAAGACATATTGAAACGCTAAAACAATCGTCGTCAATAGAGGCGGTTTGTCATCGACACCATAGAGAAGCGAATTGCCTTTTGCCATGTTATCCCCTGCGAGTGTTATATAAAGCACATCTTACGCATGGCGGTTCATCACGTGTCAATGAAAAAACAAATCATTTCAGCAGCATCAGTTTTCGTACTTCGCTTCTGGAGCCCGTAAGCAGCCGGCAGAAGTAGATACCGCTGCCAACGTGGCGATTGCTGTCATCGGTGCCGTTCCAAACGGTGTTGTGCTGGCCCTCGTGGAAGCGGTCGAAACTTTTCACGCGCTGACCACGGATGTTGAATATCTCAATAGTTGCGGTTTCACCGGTTGCGACGCTGAAGGAGATGGTCGTCTCCGGGTTGAAGGGATTGGGGTAAATACAGTGGAGCGTGCTGGTGAGTTGCGGTGCATCGATTGTATCCTCATCGGATGCCATGAATTCCTGCCAAGTGAAGCAGGGTAAGCCGTCGTTTAGGGTTTCGTGGATTCTCCAGACGTCGTCCAGGCCCGTGTCGTCATTGGGATCGCCGATGAAGTCCCATGGCTCATCGAGCCCTTCCGTTTCAAGGCTGGTGTAGGTGGCAATCTCTCGCATTTCGTCATGTGTTTTGCCTGTACCGCCTTCGCTTTGGTCTGTTCCGCTTGCTTCAAGGTCCCAGAAGGTATTTTCTACAGAACCTTCATATCGGAAACCAACCACGCCTCCAGAATAATCTCCATCGCCAACAGCGCAGGCTGTGTAGCAATTCAGAATATTGCTTTGAGCGCCGTTAAAAGGAGTTGCTTTTCCAGTTATACCGCCAATATACTCTTCCCCTTGAACTGAGCCGAGAGAATAGCAGTTTCTAAGCGTAGTGCCATGCATTTGGCCAGCGAATCCACCGGATGCGTAATATCCGTCAACACTCATTGCTGAGAAGCATTGTTCAGCATAACAAAACTCTTCCATGAATCCAAAGCAACCGCCGGAACTATTATCCTGGGCCATCACAGATCCATAGCTCGAGCAGCGGATGGCAGTGCTATTATACTGGAATGAGCCTACGATACCGCCAATGTATTTCGTACCATGTATCGTAACATCGGCATGGCAATCGATACAGTTGCATTGAAACAAATGTCCGGCAATTCCGCCACCATAATCCGAACATGAGATTTCACCATTGAAAGTGCAGTCTTCCACTGTTGAGTGGAAAAGTTCAGCGCAGATTCCTCCACCATAATCGATACAATCGATATTGCCGTCAGCGTGGCAGTTCGAAATGGTAACATACCACCCGATTCCAAGTAGAGCCGCTACATACATCTCGCCGTTAACTTCAAGATTAGTCAGCGATAAATTGGAGATCATGCAATTGTCTGCCACGCTGATAAATCCCAAATATTTGCTGTAGCTTGGATGTTCTAAGAAAAGATTGCTGAACGTGTGGCCACCACCATCCAGATTGGCTTTCATTGCGGGAAGAACGAAGTTGGGGTGATCAGTGAAATCGATATCTGTCGTAACCAGAAAATTGAGGACTTCGATGTTTCCGAAAGCGAGTAGGGTTTGGAAATCCTCAAACGAATTGATCAGGTATCTATTACCGTTTGATGTGAGGTAATCATCCACATTCAGGCTCATATCATGATTGATCCAGTCTTCATACATATAAGTTGGCAGCGCTCCGCAGTGTATGACGTGCTCACCATTGATCAGGACGGTTTCGTAATCGTAATGACAATCAACGAAATTTGCACCATAATAGACGGGGGTCAGTCCTGCAGCCACACCGGAATTGGCAAAAACATTTGCTGTGCTGTAGCAATGATCCATATTGGAGAACATCGAATCGACGGCCAGCGCGGCAGCATTTGTGACTGAAGCGTGGATCTCCCCTGAAATGTTGCAGTTTGAAATGATACTGTAGTTTGCCCAACAAGCCAACCCACCTACAGAAGATGCTCCATGGACATAACAATCGGTCAGTGAGAGGTTAATGACGGTTGCGTTTTGCAGGTTAACAAAAAAACCAATATAATCTTCATTGGAGCGATTAATCGTCAGGTTCGATATCGTATGCCCATAGGCATCATATGTTCCACTGAAACAGTTGTAAACGGTTCCTATAGGAGCGAACCCTGCTCCGTCGTTCCAGCTTTCTGTTTCCGTTGCGTCGATGTCTTCCGTCTGGATAAAGAAACAATTCCAGGCAGCGGATGTGCAGCTAAGCCATTCCAGGTTGTTCAAAGCTGAAATTTGATAGGGATCTTCGATGGTTCCTGAGCCTTCGGGCTGAACACCCCGAGCAAAGAGTGAGAAGACAAAGATTTGTAGAAGCAACATCAAGCACAAAGTTCGCATACAACCTCCAAAGAGTTAATGTCCATTATTTCTTCATTGCTGAATATCGGGTGAGTATCTATTGCTTAATGCAAGTGTAGGTAAAAAAAGAAGGTTGTGTCAAGTATTAAATAATCGGAAAAATCATTGATATGCAGACAGGAGATGATGATGACCTTTAAAGTATTAAATTAATACAATTAATTATGTATCTGTGTAAAAAAACGCCCTGTAAATGCAGGGCGTTCTATTTTTTTATCGATTATGGATCACTTCTTTGTCATCTGAAAAGGCCAGGACATCAATCCGCCTTCGAGTACCTTGACGTTGGTGTAACCGTTACCACGGAGGATACAGGAAGCTTCGTAGCCGCGGAGCGAGATCTTACACCAGGTGACGATCAACGCATTCTTGTCTTGCGGGAGTTTATCGAGTTCGTTGCGAAGCTTACCGAGCGGGATCAACGTTTCGCCGCGATCAAGCCGCATCTGTTCGAATTCGTCCAGACCGCGAACATCCAGCAGGAAGGGTTTCTCTTCGCCTTTATCCAGCATGTCCTTGAGTTCCATTGAACTGATGCCGTCCATGCGATTGAGAAGCTTGTTTTCGAGTACATGTACAGCGGTAATGAATCCATCGAGCGCTTGGGAGAATGGCGGTGCATAGGGAAGATCGAGGTTCACCAGTTGGTGAACGTGCATGCAGTTGTGAAGCGCCATTGCACCGATTGCGAGACGCTTGGAGACATCACCGGGGCCTGCCGCCTGCATTCCGAGGAGTTTGCCCGTGGATTTATCTGCCACAAGCTTGATGATTATAAGCTTTCCGCCCATGAAGCCTGGTTTGTCCGGGGCGGCGTGAATAGCGGTCATGATATTGCTGTAGCCTTCCTGACGTGCACGGGTTTCGGAGAGGCCCACGCTACCAGCCGCATAGTCGAACACTTTGCAGATGCCAGTCATAACCGCACCTTCGTATTCTGTGCGGTTACCGAGAACCATATTCTGCGCTGCGACGCGTCCCTGGAGGTTCGCGGCATCGCCCATAGGCCAGTGGATTTTATTGAAGGTGACCAGATCTGTAACTTCCACACAGTCGCCAGCAGCGAAGATATCCGGGTTGCTTGTCTGCATGAAATTATTGACACTGATCGCGCCTTTGACGCCGAGCTTAAGTCCGGCGGTTTTTGCGAGTTCGTTGTTGGGCTTCACGCCGATGGAGACGACCACGAAATCAGCTTCGAGTTCTTCGCCGTTATCAAGCTTCACGCCGGTAACTTTACCGTCGCCGAGGAATCCCATGGCTGCGACGCCGGTGATGACACGCGCGCCTTTCTGGTGTAAGTGATTCTGGACGGTCAGGGCCATCTCTGGATCAAGGAAGGGCAGGATGTACGGAAGTTTCTCCACCACAGTGACATTGATCCCCGCGAGAGCGAAGGCCTCGGCAGTTTCGATACCGATGAGTCCACCGCCGATGATCACGGCTTTCTTGATGTTGCCGCTTTTAACCTTTTCTTTGATGAAGAGGGCATTGTTGATATCGTGCAGGGTGGTGATGTTTTCCTGGTCAATGCCTGGGATAGGCGGTTTGATGGGAGACGCGCCCACAGCAAGCATGAGCTTGTCGTAGGGGATATCTTCTGTCTCGCCGGTTGCGAGCGAGCGAACGGTCACGAGTTTTTTCTCGGGATTGATGTTGATCGCTTCGGTGTTGGTACGCGCTTTCACTTTCTTCGCGTTCTGGAAGAATGCCTCGTTGCGCGGGGCACCGGTTGGTGTGCAGACGAGTTTTTCTTTTTCATCGAACATTCCACCGATAAAATATGGGTATCCACAGGATGCCATGGACATATATGAGCCTTTTTGAATCAGGGTAATTTCAGCCGATTCATCAAGACGTCTGATCTTCGCAGCGGTTTTGGGGCCCGCAGCAGCGCCACCGATGATAAGGTACCGTGTTGCCATAATTATCTCCTTTACGAACCATGGTGCAAAAGTCGATTCATTTGTCAAGACTGGTTTCGTAGATTTCCGGGGTTTAATTCTTGCTGTTTTTTTTGTATTGTCGTTCTGGGTAGATTGTAAATCCAGCTTTCTTCAGTGTTTTAATTGTTTGGGGTCCAATCTTGCCGTCCACTTCGATTCTGCTCTTCTTCTGGAAGGCTCTGATCGCCTCTTCGAGGCTTCCGTCGTACCAGCAATCGATTTCGCTGGAATAACCATGATTATCCTTCAGCCATTTCTTGAGTTCCTTGATCTGAGGGCATCCGTATCCTTTCTGGAAGACACCAGATTCATCGTATCGAACACGGTTGAGATTGCTTTTAAAGAGTGAATCGGCAAACGCGAGATTCTCCCATAGGATGAAGAGACGTTTTTTGGGAAAACGCCAGCGATGGATATACTCAGGCAGAAGTTTCTCCCAGGCTTCGGGAGGGTAGGCGCTGAAATCGAACGGGTAGAGCTGCACTTGCATGGCACCGTATTCTTCGGCGTTGTGGTGCATCATAAAAGCGAAGACCGGCAGAAAATCCCGGTTCTTGTAGGATACACAGCCTTCGGAATGGCAATTTCCGTGCAAGCATATAGGGCCGCCGGCATCGCGACTGCCAATTTCACGGGTTCGCAGGTTGTCGATTGGATCGGGGTAATTGAGGCATAGCTTGAGCAGATAGCCAGTTCCGATTTTGTTCTCGTCATCGATATGGCCGTCTTCGAGGTTGATCCACATGGATGGATTTTTCGTGTAGCTGACCTGATAGCTCCAATAAATTCCTTCCGGTGTTATTAGATCACCACGCTTGAGCTTGGGTCCGGGCAGGAAGTCCATATCGCAGATGGGAACAGAGTGAATCAATTGCATGGTGCTCATGGAGTCGTTTCTGGCCCAAATATCGCATCGTTGTTCGAGCTTGAATACGCGTATTAGAGCGTATTCGGCAGGGTAAGTGATCTTCCCTTCACACCACACAGCAAGGGAGTCCTCCAGAATCGCGTCGATTTTTTTCAAGCCGTCGTCAGGACGGGCATGAAGCAATATTGCGCTTAGCAACAGCAGCAGGATCAGCGTACGTTTTATTGACGGCTCCTACTCGTATTTCAAGGTTTTCACAGGATTCATACGCGCAACTGCAACTGACTGCCAGGTTACAGTGAGGGCCGCAATCATTAACGATAACAAGCTTGCTGCGATGAAGATCAACGGGTGCAATTCGGTGTGATAGGCATAATTCGACAGCCACCCGCGCATCGCGAGCCATGCCAGTGGAATCGCGATCACATTACCGATAATCACCCATTTGATGAAGTCCATACCCAGCAGCACGATAACGTTTCCGATCGATGCGCCGAGAGTCTTGCGGATACCGATTTCTTTTGTGCGCTGAACGGTTAGGAACGATGCCAGCCCGAACAGCCCGAGGCAGGAAATCACCACTGCGATAATGGTGAAGATCATGAAAAGTTTACCGATAGCGACAGTTGAACGGAAGAAATAGTTCAGCTGCTGATCAAAGTACTGCATCTCGAACGGGAAATCGGGGCTGATCTCGTTCCAGACATTCTTGATTCGTTCGATGGTAGCGGTCTGATCACCAGGAGCAAGCCGGATAAAGCAACGTGTGAAGTATTGCGGAATCCTGATGAAAATAGCAGGCTCTACTTTGTATTGGAATCCATTGAATATGAAATCCCGGCAAACACCAACGATCGTCCCATCCATCCCCCATAGGTCGATTCGTTCTCCAACAGGGTGATCGTATCCGACCAGCTTTGCCATGGATTCATTGATAACGTATTCGTAAACTTCTTCGCCGTGACCGGGTTCGAACTCCCGGCCGCTAACCATATTGATACCGAATGTCTTGAAGAAATCATAGTCATACAGTGCGATATTGATGAGAAAGGTTTCGTTTTCCGGTTTCCCCTCCCAATTGACGCTGGAAGTGGACGATCCAACGTTGGATGGGGTGTCGCTTCCTGCGGAAACAGCCTGAACGCCAGGATCTTCGCCGAGCTTCTGTCGAAGAAGATCAATTAAATCAGCGCCTCCTTTGGGGAGTTCCGCGATGATAACATTCTCTTTGTCGTATCCGAGGTCTTTATGCTGCAAAAATCTGATCTGTCTGTAGATAACCAGCGTAGAAATGATCAGCCCTATGGAAAGGGTAAATTGAAGCACGACCAGTAGCTTGCGTAGCAGCGATTTACCGGATTGCAGCCGTGATCCCTTCAGGGTAACGACCGGCTTGAAAGAAGATAGCGCCAGTGCCGGATAAATTCCGGATAGTGCGCCGACAACCAGCGTGAACAGCAGTAGAACCGGAATGAATAAGGGGTAATGATACGGGCTCTCCATCGTAAAGCCGGATCGCTGATTAAACAGGTACAGGAAAAGGGAAGCCAATACCAGTGCGAAGACGAGCGCGATGACGACTGTAAGGTAAGATTCAATATAGAATTGCCCGATCAGTTGTATTTTTTTAGCTCCAGCAACTTTGCGGAGTCCAACTTCTCTTGCGCGCAGAGTCGATCTTGCAGTGGAGAGGTTCATGAAGTTGATGCAGGCGATCAGGATGATGAAGGTCGCTATGATACCGAAAATGCGGATATATTGCATCTTCAATTCGCTGCCGTCCAGATTATAAAGGTCGATTCTACTGATGTGCAGCAGATGCAGCATGCATGCCGAATTCTCATTATGTTGCTTGATTACGCCTGTAATCTTGCTTTCAACCTGGGTCGGGTCTGCTTCAGGTGAGAGCAGGACATAAGTTTGGAATGAGTTATAAGCCCAATCGTCAAGTATGGACTGAGACAAATCTTTAACAGACTCGAATGGCAAGATGATATCTACGTTATACATTGCGTTATCAGGCATGTCCTCAACTACACCGACGACCTTTATCTCAATTTCGTTATTGAAGTTGAGGGCTTTCCCAAGCGGATTTTGATCCCCGAAATATTTTCGGGCTGAAGATTGAGTGAGTACCGCAGTTTTGGGTTCATGCAGAGCTGTTTCGGGATTACCTTCAACGAAATTAAACGTAAAAATATCGAAGAGTCCTTCGTCAGCACAGATTATACTGCGTTCCATAAACACTGTATCGCCTTGTCTGACGGGATATTTCTGGTAAATATTCGCGACAGCTATCGCCTTTTCGATTTCAGGAAAATCTTCTTCCAGCGTTTTCGCAAGAGGACCGGGTGTCGCCGTCGTGTAGAAGACGTCTCTGCCTTCGTAGTGTTGGGATTCATAGACTCTGTAAATGCGATCGTAATTTTCGTGAAACGTATCGTGATTAAAGGTTTGCCATATCCAGGTTCCGATAATGATCGATATGGATAGCCCAAAAGCCAGGCCAAAGATATTAACGATCGTATAGAACTTATGCTGGAACAGATTGCGGAATGCAATTTTTAAGTAGTTAAGAAACATGGCTGACCGCCTTCTGTTTTTGTCAGGATAGGCCTTCCGGCCATTTTTTGTAAAGAAGATTATCCCAATGAATTAAGAAAAATGCACGTGAATCAGGTTATTGATGCGGTGACTAAATGAACAACATTACTGTATCGCTAAACGAAAGCATTGTTTGACAGCACGTTAGTGGTGATTCAAAGTTAGCTGTGGCGATTACGGATAGACTGATTAGATTATCCATGTATATAGCAGGATGCCGGTCCTGCTTGTTTGTGCAACGTCAAAGCCCAGTAACAGGGATACCTGTTGAGATTGAAGAACTGGAAAGCACCAAGAGGTGAAGGGAGAGTCTATGCTGACAGATCTGCTGCACCTGAGAAAATTCGTGGCACCCGAGATAATTTTCGGTGTCGGCGCAAGGAAGTTAGTCAGTCGATATGCACACCTTTTCATGGCGTCGAAAATACTCGTGGTTACAGATCAGGGTGTTATCGATGCAGGATGGGTAGATGAAATACTTGAGCAATTCAAAGAAGAAAACCTTGAATATGAGCTATATTCGAATATAAATCCCAATCCCCGGTCGATGCAGGTCATGGATGGCGCTGCCGTTCTGGAAAAAAGCGGCTGCAACCTGATCGTCGCGATCGGAGGTGGTAGCCCGATGGACTGCGCCAAGGGAATTGGAATCGTTTATTCCCATGGCAGAGACATCCTCGAATTCGAGGGTGTAGATAAGCTTACCAACACGGTCCCTCCGCTGATTTTCATTCCAACTACGGCAGGCTCGTCATCGGACGTATCTCAGTTTACGATCATCACCAATGCGGAAGAAAAGCGTAAGATAGCTATCGTCAGTAAAGCGCTCGTGCCGGATATCGCACTTGTCGATCCAGAGACAACCACGACAATGAATAATTATCTTACAGCCTGCACTGGTATCGATGCGCTGGTACATGCCATTGAAGCATATGTTTCAATGGGGAGCGGTCCATTGACGGATAATTTCGCTTTGGATGCGATCAAGCTGATCTGGCAACATCTTCCAGCCTTAATACACGATCATGATAACATGGCGTTGCGAGAGCGAGTGATGCTGGCTAGCATGAAGGCCGGACTTGCCTTCTCGAATGCTGGCCTGGGTGCCGTTCACGCGATGGCACACAGTCTGGGCGGTTTGCTCGATTTGCCTCATGGTGAATGCAATGCTCTATTGCTCGATCATGTGATTGATTTCAACTACCAGCAGCGCCAGGCACGCTACCGGAAGATAGCGCAGGCAATGGATATCGAAACCAATGATATGACCAGTCAGGAAATCAAGCAGACACTGCTTTCCAGGGTCAGATGGCTGAAAAGGGATGTTGGAATCGAGGGCGCTCTTGGAGCAAGGGGAGTAACGGAAGAAGATATCCCTATGCTGGCAATGAAAGCGCTCAAAGATTCCTGTATGCTAACCAATCCAAGAAAACCAAATGATAAAGATATAGAGAGGATTTTCCGCGAAGCGCTGTAAGCGCTGTGGACGAGGATTTTATGGGGAAACGCAACGAAAAAGATATCGAAAACGAAAAAACTACAAAAGAGCTGGAGGGTTTGCTGGGATTCGGCAAATTCTCCGCTCATAAGAGTTACTATCCTGAATTAAAGAAGAAAATCGATGAGCTGGAAAAAGAGAAGGATCGATATAAACGCATCTTTACGGACGCGCTTTACGGGATCATTCAATTTGATGAAGATGGAAAGATCATCATCTGCAATCCCGCACTCGCTCTGACCTGTGGATACGATTCTCCCGACGATATCCAAGCCTTTAAGGATGCCAGGGAAGAGCTATTCTTGCATTCTGAAGATGCTCAAAAATTCTTCCACATAATGGACCAGAACGGCAGTGTTGAATCTTGGGGGACTTGCTTTCGGTATCGTGATGGCTCCTGTGTGGAAGTTGCACTAACCGCATCCTGGATGAAAGGTGAACATAGCCGGGTCATCGAGTGTCTGGTGCAAGATGTTTCCGATACCAGGAAAGCTGAGAGAGCTCTCCGCGAAGAGGAAAGCAAGCTTCGAACGACGCTGGATTCGATTGGCGACGCGGTGATTGCGACTGACATAGAGGGCCGGGTTGTTCGCATGAACCCGATTGCGGAAACGCTTACAGGCTGGACGATGGACGATGCGCTTGGCCGGGAAGTGAAAGAAGTATTCAACATCGTCAACTCAAGGACACGGAATGCTGCCGAGAATCCGATCGAAAAGGCAATGCACAGCGGACGGATTGTTGGTTTGGCCAATGACACGCTTCTAATATCACGAGACGGAAAAGAGTATCAGATTGCCGACTCGGCTTCACCGATCCACGACGATAACGGTGAAATTTCTGGTATCGTGATGGTGTTTAGGGATGTGTCTGAAGAGTATCGCATCAGAAGGAAACTCGAGGAAAACGAAACCTTCCTATCCGAACTCTTCAATAGCATTCTCGATGGAGTGAGTGTTCTTGATAAAGATCTGAACGTCCTTCGCGTGAATAATGTAATGAACGAATGGTTCAAAGACAAGCTCCCGTTGGAAGGAAACAAGTGTAACCAAAATCTTCATGATTTTAATCAACCTTGTGAAAACTGCCCGACCCGTAAATGCCTTTCAACAGGGCAAACCGAGCGCAGCATTGTTCGCGGTAAGCCTGGAACAGAGCTCGAATGGCTTGAACTACATAGCTATCCAATACGCGATCGCGCGAGTGGCGAGATAAAAGGGGTAGCTGAATTTGTTCGCAACATCACCCACCAGAAACGCACGGAAACAGAACTGACACGTGTTTTCAATATGTCGCTCGATATGATCTGTGTTGTCGATATCTCAACAACGCATTATCTGAAGGTAAATCCCGCATTTACTCGCGTACTTGGTTACACCGAAGATGAGCTTATCGACAAGCCATTCCTCAGTTTCGTACATCCTGATGATGTCGAGGAAACGAGGCGCATTACGGGTGAAATACTGACTCAAGGTCGCGAGGTGATCGATTTCCAGAACCGCTATCGCTGTAAAGATGGATCTTATCGAGTGCTGCAATGGGTATCCCATCCGGATCTATCGATCAATGTTGCGTACGCGAGTGCACGCGATGTAACGGATGATATCGAACGGAAAAGAGCGCTCGAAATCAGCGAGGCGAAATTCCGCAGTGTTGTGGAATGCAGTCCGTTTGGCATACATATGTACCGGCTTGATTCAGAGGGGATCTTACGCTTTGAGAGTGCTAATCCGGCAGCTGACAAGATAACCGGAATCGAGCATTCAAAACTCAAGGGCTTACCGGTTGTTGATGCATTCCAAACCGCCAAGATAAATGAGATCGTGAATAAATACACATCCATTATTACTGAAGGTGATTTATATGCTTCGGATGAATTCACATATAACTACAACCTGGCCGAATCAACTTATTCGATAAACGCATTTCGAACTGGTCCCGACGAGATGGTTGCCCTATTCCAGGATGTGACAGAGAAGAATAAGGCTGAAGCAGCTTTGCGAGAAAGTGAGGATCGTTTCAGGTCAATCACCGAACAGATTAACGAGATGATCTACCTTACAAGTGAACGGGGTATTATCAAATACGTATCGCCATCAGCAATGACGATCTTCCGGCTCAAGCCAGAAGAGATGATCGGTCAGCCCTTTATGAGATTCTTGCACGATGATTATATCGACTCAGCTATCGCTGCATTTTCCGAATCGATGCAGACGGGAAAAAGCGCGGATGATCTCCAGCTAAAGATGAAACGTGGCGATGGCACTTATTTCATGGGCGAACTGACGGGCAAGCTTTATCAGCACGGCGATAGTACGGGATCAATTGGCGTGATTCGCGATATCAGCGACCGCAAGAAGTCCGAGCAGGCTCTGCGTGAAAGCGAAGAGCTTTTCCGCACATTGCATATGAATCTTCCGGGTGGCATGGTGCTGATCGACCGGGATTATCATATTATCGATGTGAATCGCAGGACATGCGAGATTACTGGCTACAAGCGGGAAGAGCTTGTTGGCCAACTCTGTGATATTATATGCCCGAAAGGATCCATTTCCAAGAAATGCCCGATATGGGCTGAGGACAGAACCGGATTCGAAGGGATGGACACCTTTATCAAGTGCAAGGATCAATCGTTTAATCCGATCCTTAAAAACGCCAAGCGTGTTGTAGTAAACGGTAAAGAACATATCCTCGAAGTATTCCAGGATATCCGAGAGCAGAAAGAGACCGAAGGTGCTCTCCGGGACAGCGAAGCCCGTATGCGCAGTATTTTCCGTGCTGCGCCTGTTGGCATTGGCATCAGCTCTGGGCGAATCATCCAAACTGTGAATGACCGGTTTGAAGAAATTACAGGCTATACGCGCGGTGAAATCGTTGGGAAAAACACGCGATTCCTGTATCCATCCGAAGAGGAGTATCAGCAGACATACCGAAAGGGTGTAGAGCTGATCCGGCAGTTTGGGATCGGAACCGTGGAGACCCGTTATCTCAAGAAAGACAAATCGATTGTGGATGTCCTGCTTGGCATTGCCCCGCTCAATCCAGACGACCTTTCCATGGGCGAGACGTTTACGATCATGGATATTACGGATCGCAAAAGAGCCGAAGCCGAGCTTCGCCTGCAAGCGCTGGTACTCAGCCAGATACGCGACTGCGTAACGGTAACCGACCTTGATGGAATTATCACCTATGTCAACGAGGCGGAGGCTCGACAGCTTGGTGTTCCGCGTGATGAGTTCATCGGGCGAGAAGTCTCAGAATATGGCGATAATGCACACCAGGGCGCGACTCAGCAGGAGATCTATGACGATACGCTGAAGAATGGAAGCTGGGAAGGTATCGTAGTTAATTACCGTGCTGACGGTAAAGAATTGATCATGGATACTCGTACCCAGATCGTATATGATGAGACCGGTAAAAAGATTGCGCTTTGCGGTATTGCAACGGATATAACTGAGCGAAAACAGCTCGAGAAAGAGCGCGAGAGACTGCAGGAACAATATTATCAGGCTATGAAGCTTGAATCGATCGGTAGGCTTGCCGGTGGTGTAGCCCATGATTTAAACAACTTGCTGACTCCGGTTCTGGGGTATGGTGAACTCTTGATGCTGGAAAACTTACAATCAGAGATGAACCGTGAGTCGGTCCGGCAGATCGTAAATGCCGCTACACGCGCCAGAGACCTCGTCAGTCAGTTACTAGCATTCAGTCGCAAGCAAACCCTTCGGTTCGAGCTGGTTGATATCAATAATCTCGTGAAGCGTTTCGAGCAACTATTACGCATGTCGATCCGTGAGGATATCACCATGAATATCCAGCTTGGACAACAGCAACTGGTCATTGAAGGCGATATAGGCCAACTTGAGCAGGTTATCATGAATCTTGCTGTAAACGCCCAAGATGCAATGCCCGATGGAGGACACCTGATTATCACTACCGATCGAGTGTATCTTGACGACACGTATATCACAAATCACGAACCGATTAAAACAGGTTTCTACGTAATGCTGAGCGTTCGTGATACTGGCCACGGCATGGACGAAGAGACATTGAAACAGATTTTCGAGCCATTCTTCACGACCAAGAGCAAGCATAAGGGAACCGGGCTCGGATTGGCCACGGTTTACGGAATCGTGAAGCAGCATGGTGGATGTATTTATGCAAGCAGTGTCTTGGAGGAAGGAACAACGTTCAAGGTCTGTCTTCCGGTTGCAAAAGAAGCGCTCGAGACCATGCAGGAGGAAACCGCGAATGCATCGCATTCTCTTGGCGGCGTCGAGACGATTCTCCTTGTGGAAGATGACGAGCAGGTGCTTAAGCTTGCAGAATCGATTCTCCTTCATCATGGCTACAAAGTTATCAGTGCGGAGAGTGGCAAGATTGCGATCGAGAAACTTATCGAGATGAACGGGGAGATCGATTTGCTCCTGAGCGATGTGGTTATGCCTGAGATGAATGGCCGGCAAGTGTATGAGAAAGCGCTGGAGATCAAACCGGATATCCGGGTGTTGTTCATGTCTGGTTATACAGATGATGTTATCGCCAAACGCGGCGTGCTCGATTCAGGCTTGCACTATATCCAGAAACCTTTCACAGTGCAGTCGTTATCTGCACGAGTACGCGAGACTCTGGATGAGTAATTGATTGCAGGCAACCAACCGAGATTGTCCGTTTCTGTGAAAAGAGTAGAGATAGTGAATGCGGACGAGGACGTCCGCGCTCCATTGAGAGGAGCAGTCGTTATCTGCACGAGTACGCGAGACTCTGGATGAGTAAATAATTGCCAGAATATTGCGCATAATAAAACCGGTGAGAAAGCAAATTCCCACCGGTTTTTTATCTAAAGATGTTGTTTATCGAAGGCTTTTCAGCCAGTTGGCATCATCCATGTTGAGCATTTCTTCACGATAGCGCCATTCCCAGTTTCCATCCGCCATTCCGGGGAGGTTCATGCGAGCGTCTGTTCCGAGGTTCATCACGTCTTGCAGCGGTATGATCACATAGTTCCCATTAGTCTGATATGCGAATTCGATGAGATCATGTGCGATGCTGTCGTTGTCGGTTGCAAGGTACTCTCTGACCTTGTGATACAGGTTCGGGTTTTCTTGCTCGAGCTTCTCGAACCAACCGCGTGTTGTGTCATTATCGTGCGTGCCGGTATAGACGACCGTATTATCCTCGAAATCCCACTGCATGTCGTCGAACATGAACTGCAAGACTTGCATGCCGGGGAATCCGAACTGGTTACGTAGTTCGATCACTTCGTCCGTTACCACGCCGAGATCTTCCGCGATGATAGGGTAGTCGGGGTAGCGATCCATCAGAGCCTGGAAGAAAAGCTTACCGGGGCCGGTTCGCCATTCACCGTTGATGGCTGTCTTTTCGCCAAAGGGTACAGCCCAGTAGCGCACAAAGCCGATGAAGTGATCGATACGGACGATATCCACCATCTTGTGCAGGTGACCCATGCGGTGAATCCACCAGTTGTAACCGTTTTTGAACATCACTTCCCAGTCGTAAATGGGATTTCCCCAGAGCTGACCGGTTTCGGAGAAGTAGTCTGGCGGAACGCCGGCGACGATCTCTGGTCTGCCGAATTTATCCAGGTGGTAGAGCTCTCGATGACTCCATACATCTGCGCTGTCGTAGGATACGTAGATAGGTAAGTCGCCGACAATCTTTATACCATTGTCATTTGCGTATTTTTTCAGCTTGTTCCACTGCATAAAGAAGATATACTGCACAAACGCGTGGTAGTCGCTCTCCTTTTGCATGGTTTTATACAGTTCCTGCGTCTCCCCGGAGCGGTTATCATGGAACGATTCATCCCACTGATTCCACGGGAGGTGCTGGAAGTGGTATTTGAGCGTGATAAAGAGCGTGAAATCGTTGATCCAATATTCGTTCTCTTTCAGGAACTGCTTGAAGTCTTCCGGAATGGCTTTCTTTTGAAAGCGTTCGAAGGCCTTACGCATGAGGTCGTTCTTGAAGTCGATAACAGGACCGTAGTCGACCTTGTTGGGATTGAATTGCGGTACTTGCAGCACTTCCATTCGATCCAGCAGGCCCATTTGAAGTAGTTGAATGGGATCGATCAGGGCCGGATTGCCGGCAAAAGCCGAGATGGCGTTGTAGGGTGAATTACCGTAACCGGGATAGGTCAGCGGAAGGATCTGCCAGATATCCTGTCCGGCAGCTTTGAGATAATCGACGAATTTATAGGCGCTGGTCCCGAAATCGCCTATACCGTACGGTGACGGGAGGGATGTCGGATGCAGTAAAATACCGCAAGTACGTTCCATGTAGTATATCTCCTGATGAACGGCTATTCGCCGTACTTCTTGGTCGGATCCGATTTGACTTTGTAGGGCGCTTTACCGAAATAGTAGTCTTCGACGATTGTAACGGCCCCGCCTGCCATTGGTACGACAAACTCGGTCTCTGCTCCGTCATCGCCGATGAGCCAGACGTGAATGTGATGGCCTTCGCCCTTGACGCTGAGAACGCCAAGCTGGATGAGAAGCGTGCCGGTCGGAGCGTCGTATTTCGAGCCAAGAGCTGTGTCTTCCTCTCCTTCCCAATTCATATAGAACGGTCCGAGGCCGGGTCCCATGTATTCTTCATTGATAAATTTCAGCGAGATTTCACTATGCGTCGTTTCACCATCTTCATGATAGAGCTTCATTACGATCGCGTGAGGAGTGCCAACTGGTTTATCTTGAGCCGACAGAGCTGCAAAGATCGTGAGAACAATGAGTATCGAAAGTATCTTGCGCATATTTCCTCCAGATAATTTGGGTGTAAAAATACGATTGCCCCTCGAAAGAAGCAATCGTTTTTTATGATTTTTTCGCAGATTTTGCATTTGCGTGTTCAACAGAACTTTACAGCATGCGTAGAACCTGATTGGCGTTGTCGAGGAAGCTGCGCAGTTCATCACCGTCGAAGCGTTTCTGCTCGATCAGTGCAAGCTGATGCAGATAGGTGCAGAGAAGTTTGACGTCCCCATCCTTGCCGAGTGCATTGAGCTTCATGATCTTCTTGACGGTCGGGTTCTCGATATTGACAACCAGCTTGTGGCTCGCTAAAAGGTCGGCTTTCGAGCCCGGCATCAGCATGCTCATCTCCTGGAACCGGCGCATGTGCTCATTGAGAACGACCAGCGACGCGATCTCGCTGGATTTCAGACGCTTGGGCTCGATCGTGATCTGCTTGTTCTCCAGCGCTTTATCGAAGATGTCTTTGACTCGCTCTGCTTCCGTCTTGTTTTCCGCGTCAACCACTTCAGCTTTCTCGCTATCAACCACATCGTCCAGTAGCTCGGAGTCGATCCGTGCAAAGCCAGTAAACGGCATGCTCATCTCGAAGCGCTGGAAGAGGTGTGTGTCGAGCGGTGAATCGGTAAAGATAACTTCCGCGCCCATCTCTTTCATCATCTTCAAGTAGGTGACCTGTGAGTTCTCGCCTGGGGAATAGAAGTAGCGATAGGTCTTGTTTTCGCTCTTTTCCTCGTCGAGTGGTTTGACAAAGTTTAGATCCTTCTGATTGCTCTCTTTGTACTCCTCGAGTGTAACCCAACGGTCTTCGGATGTCTTGTAGATTACCAGATCCTTGAGTTGCTCGAAGAAGTCTTCGTTTGTCAGGAGTCCCACTTTGACGAAGTGATTCATGTCTTTCCAGAGTTCTTCGTATTTCTCCCGGTCCTCTTTGAAGAGAGACTTAAAGTGATCCGAGACTTTCTTGACGATGTACTTGGAAATCTTACTAACCTGTTTATCGTGCTGCAGGAAGCTGCGTGAGACGTTCAGCGGGATATCCGGGACGTCGATGCCGCCGCGGAGCAGGAGCAGGAATTCGGGGATGAACTCCTTGAGATTGTCCGCTACGAAGACGTTGTTGCAGTAAAGTTTCACTTCGCCTCGATTGATATCCAGTTCATTGCGGATCTTCGGGAAGAAGAGGATGCCCTTGAGATTGAATGGGTAATCGACATTGAGGTGAATCCAGAAGAGTGGATCCTCGAAGTCGTGGAACATCTTCTTGTAGAATTCCTTGTATTCCTCTTCCTTGACATCGGAAGGATTGCGCAGCCAGAGCGCTTCCTGAAGGTTGATGTCGTTGTCTCCGAGTTTGATGGGGAAGGGCATGAAGTTACAGAATCGCTCCAGAATACCTTGCAATTTGCTTTCTTCGAGGTACTCGTCGTTATCCTTGTTCAGATAGATAGAAACGGTTGTTCCCACTTCCTCGCGTGTACCGGGTCCCATTGCGTACTCGGTTGAGCCATCGCATTCCCAGAAGGCTGGTTTGGCGTTCTTCTTGTAGGAGAGGGTATCAATGGTTACCTTTTCCGCTACCATGAAGGCGGAATAGAAGCCGAGTCCGAAATGGCCGATGATGTTGGACTGTTTGTCCTTGAATTTCTCGATGAATTCCTCAGCGCCGGAAAAAGCAATCTGATTGATATACTTTTTCACTTCGGTCGCGTCCATACCGATACCGTAGTCAATGAAATCGATACGGCGTTCTTTCTTGTCAATCTTGATCTCGACGCGGAATGTCTCTTCGTCGATCTCCGGTTCTAACGCTTTACGCTTGCTGAGAGCATCGGTCGCGTTGGATACAAGCTCCCTGACAAAGATATCATGCTCTGAATAGAGCCATTTCTTGATGATGGGGAAGATGTTTTCGCTATGTATTTTGAGGGAGCCTTTTTTCAGGTCATCTTTGGTTTCATGAGTTTCTTCAGCCATAATACTACCTCACTGTATTTGATTTTTGCGATAAAATAAAGCGAGGGGTGAAAGTTGTCAATCAAAATTAGCACTCATGCATCATGACTGCTATATCCCGGCTGGGGAAAACGTCGGAATATCATAAAATGAATATTGCTCATTATTGTGTATTGATTGAAAATTATCCTGCATTCCTGCATGGATTTATTGAAATCCAGGCAAAGAAAAAATATTCGAGGCTTGACAGGATGATGGATTATGGTGTTTTTGTATTTAACTCCCGAAATCAGTGCTTTCGGTTAATTTCTCTGTTTTCTGCAATGCCTTGGGAATGGTTCATGACTTCGGGTGATTTCAGAAATGGAAGGAACAATCACGTGTCAGACGAACAAAAACATCAAGATACAGAACACGAAGATCGTGAAGATTTTTACGAGATGCGGCGACGCATGCACAATCTTCGTGATCGTGATTTCAGGACAAATAACAAGTCCGGTTGCGTTATGCAGCTTGTTGCGATTCCGTTTATCGTGACAGTCCTTCTACTGATCAGCCTCGCCCTCTAATCAACCTCCGTAATACCCGCCCAGCACGCCTTTCGTGAATTGATAACTCGCCTGCTGCGATCCACCGCGCCGGAATTGCCCGGAATTCATTGTGTTCAAGGTTGAATTGACTACATCAGCTCCGAGCTGACCTTTTGCATTGTAAGTCTGGAATTGTGCGTTGTTACCGATGCTGAGGTTATAAGCATTTCCGTTGGAAGAATCCATCATATTTGTTACCGCGAGTCCCTGAGCTGAAGCGGAATCGTTGATTCCCATGCTGGATGCTTGCGCTTCACCGATGGCCATGGAAAGATTGGCCGACATACGAGCAGTTTCGCTGATACTTACCATTGTAATCTCCTGTAGTTATTAGGTTGATATCAAGCGGTTCGACTCGTGAATTGGGAGTGCCAGAATAGCCAGCATGCGTCCATGCTAACCAAACCCTATATTGGATCTAAAAAGCTGTCAATAAAAATTTTCTGCACCGACCAACATGCCATAGGAGAAGGGCAGACACAGTGGTCTGCCCCTACAGCTCCCCCCTGGGTACGCAGAGCTCCAGCTCTGCATCTCTACTCCCCGCTCTTCTTCTATCATCCACTTCCCATGAAATCAACATTCGGAAGAGCCTCACTTCGTTCGCCACATTCAGAAGATGATTTCAGGGAATCTGAAAACCAATGCGGACGCGGACGTCCGCGTTCCCAGGAAAGAGAGAAGGGCAGACACAGTGGTCTGCCCCTACAGCTGGTTATATAAACACCGGGTTTACGTAATTAGCCCATTTGTCGTATAATCCTGTGACTTCATGTCACTATTTCAGCATCATCAGTTTTCGGGTGAGAGTGTGTTTTCCGGACTCAAGGCGATAGAAATAGACTCCGCTGGCGAGCGGCTTACTTTGTTGATCCCTTCCGTCCCAGACCATCTCGTGCTTCCCTTCCGATTGAATATCGCTGACCAGTGTGCGAACCAGCTGGCCGCGCGTGTTGTAGATTTTCAAGCTGGTCATCGCTTGTTCCGGGATAGCGTAGTGTATCACCGTCTCGGGGTTGAAAGGATTCGGGCTGTTATCAAGCTCGAATTGTGGCACGGTTGTCACATCATCCGTTGATATCGGTTCAACCACTTCAAAGTCGAAAGAGTACTCGAATGTACGACCGTAGCTTGTGGTGAAGCTGGCATCGATGGTGGCATCTCCGAGCGGAAAGTATGTTGGGATTGTGAAGTAGAATGGGCTCTCGGAGTTCATCATTTCGATACCAGGGATCAGATCACCGAAAATATATTCGGTTGTGGTCATGACCAATAGGCCTTCGGGATCAGCGATCGTAACACTGAGGTCTGGAGTGGGGAAATCTGCCGACACAGCCAGGTAGAGCATGATGGTTTCTCCCTGTTCGTACAGCCCATTGTAATCGTTATCTACCAGGATTGGATTCAGGTAGAGGTCACCGAAATTTAAGAACTCGAAGTTATCGACATCCACACGGGCAATATTATCGAAATCGCGGTCGATCGAGATGTAAAGCTGTGCATCGTTCAGCTGTGCGATGGTAGACCACTGCGTTCCTTGGGATCCTGCTTGCCAGGTGGTGAGAGAGAGAATATCCATTGCGTTGCGCCATCCGGTCAGGATTCCGGCCTGGTCTTCCAGCGCTTCATACAGTAGCGGATAGCGATCACAGTGGCTGTAAAGGTACTCTAGATTGTGTCCGTAAATAGCCGTGTTGGTCAGAACCTGCCAGTCCACATCGGTGGGTATGGCGACGAACCGATCCACCACAAACTCGAGGATGACCGATTCACCGGTCGCGTCTGTAATGAGCAAATGGTGCGAAACTGCGTTGTAGGCCATGTCGATCACGTTATAGCTGTTGGCGATATCGAGCGCTTGCTGGCAGGTTGCGGCCTCGTCCAGGATGCGCCTTGTGAGCATCGTGATGTAGATCGTCTGCTTGTCAGGGTCCGGTACGTAGGTAACGGTTGGTACATAAGCCAAGCCGGCAGCAAGTCCGGCTTCATTCAGTCCGTCCGCCGTGAAATAGGGCGCTTTGAGGAGCAGTCTTTTTTGAGCGCTGGTGAGGGAAGTAAGATCGGTGCCTGAGGGAATTCCCAGATCGGAAAGTCGATTCAGTGCGATGTTCCTGTAGCCGTTCGGTGGTGTGTAGCGTGCAACCATGACATCTTGTGCCGGATTATCCATATTCCGGCCATAGAAGAGGTTGTTTGCATCGCCGATAGCGGAATAGAGGCTGCAATTGAAATCCTGTGGATATGGTTCGCTACCGCTGGTGTAAATGGTATTGAGGTATTGAAGCATTTCCTCGTAATCGCCCTGGTAATCGAGGGTTGCGAACTCCCCAAGGACATTGTAGCTGTTCAGGGTTGCCAGTGTATCGATGCGCGTCTGGGCGCACAACATGATGGATGCCGTCACAAGAATGAGAATCAAGAATCCACGAGTCATCATTCCTCCTATGTTGATACTGTTCAATGGTACTACTTGCAAGAACGGTGCCTAACGAAATGGACTCAAATGGAGGGATATCAGCGCGAATCGTGATACAGGTGTCCGGTTTTACGATGATTCTGTGCTTATATGAACACTACTCAGCGGAGGAAGGATTCGATCGACTGGATAAATTCCAGCGGCTTTTCAGAATGAATCGAGTGTGCGGCTCCCTGAATGATTTCCAGTTTGGCACCTTCAATGGCCTTGGACAACCTTCTGCATTCATCGATAGTGAAGATGATATCTTTCTCACCGGCGATGACCAGAGTGGGAGCTTTGATGTGTGTACAAAGTTCGGTCGCGTCAAAGTAATCCATCGATTGTACCTGCTTGCGGAAGCCTTCCAGCGATTGCAGGTAACGATAGCCTGAGGCGGTTTCCAGAGCGGAGGCGACAACGTAAGGATTATCGAAGAATTCAGGCGTAAGAAGCCAGTAGAAGAGCTTACGGAACCACTCGGCAGAGCCGTAGTTTGGCATGGTAACGAAATCGTTCATCATGAGCCGGTTTCGTTCTGAGATTTTCAGCGGCGATGCGGCAATGATCAGTCTGCTTACTCGCTCCGGATGCGATGATGCCAGCATCAGAGCAATAGATCCCCCCATGGAGTGCCCCACGACATCTGCCTTCTCGATACCGAGGTGATCGAGAAGATTCACAGCGTCGTTTACCATCATCTCAAGCGTGAGCTTATCCTCTGTAGTGGTGGTGCGTCCGGTGGTGCGGTTGTCGTAAACGATTACCCGGTGATTTTCTGCGAGAGGTTTGACAATGGACATCCAGCTCTGCGAATCGGAGGCGAGACCGGCGATTAGCAGCAATGGAGAGCCTTCACCGTAGGTTTCGTAGTATATGGTTGCGTCGTCGAGTATCATGGTTCCCGTGCATGTCTCCTTCGATGTGGCATGAACGATGCCTGTCATGCATAGTAGCAAGACAACGACAATCGCTTTCATACCGCGGTTACATCTCATAAACGTTTGGCTTCGCAGGAAATCGCGATACTGCTATTTCTTCTCCGCGATGATGTAATCCGACAGGGTGTTGATCGATTGCAGGACCTTCAGGGATGTATTGGTGTTGGATATCCGCACACCGTACTGCTTCTCAACCGCAGCAACGATCTCAACCGCGTCCAGCGAATCTAGCCCGATATCGCCATTTGGATCGATCAGGATTGCGTCGTCATCAATCTCACTGGCGTCGATACCCACTTCTTGCAGGTTACATACATCGACGATCATTTCTTTCAATTCTGAATTCAGGGTGTCTTTGTTCATATTTAACTCCAATATCCAATCATGGAGAAGGATAAAACTTCGTCAATCATTTAACGTATTGCGCAGCTTCATAAGCGAGACTGCGAATATAGCCAGGAAGAACCCCCAGAGTGGGATAAGGTTGGGTAGTAATGTGTTAATGTCAGCATCCCGCACGAAGATCGCCAGGAAAGATTCCTGCGCCCAGTTCAACGGCGACAAGAATGCTATTCTACGGAAGAAATCGGGCATGGCATAGACTGGCACGATAACGCCGCCGATCGCAGAAAGGATCACCACTGAAAATGCCCCTGTCAGCGACGCCTGCTCGAAGGTTTTGGCGAATACGCCGATCAGCACGCCGAATCCTGTCGCGGCCGCGGCTGCGGAAAGGATTGTGACGACCAGAGCGATGGGATGGCTCCCCAGGCTGATCGATCCAGCGCCAAGAACCGGCAGCAGATAGAGTCCGATGAGCATCATGAGCACGAATTGAATCACGCAGACGGTCATATAGACAACGAACTTACCGCCGAGATAGCTCGCCATGCTTCCGGGAATGGTCAGAAGCCGCTGGAAACAGCCGTCGGTGCGTTCTCGGATGAAGTTACCCGCCAGCGGAAGCGCGATGAAGAACATGGCGAAGAGCGTCCAGGCCGGGACGTTCTGCTGGTTTGAATTGGGCGGAAGATCGGGATTGGCGGAAGCGTGCCCGATGTGGTAGAGCGGTACGGGATTGGGGAGCTTGATCTCCGCGTCCGGCGCAACTTGCCGGATGATGTCCCTGGAAGATTCGAACATCGATTCGCGCTCGATTTCCATGATCAATCGGTCGATTGAAAGCTCGATCACATGCTTGAACGATGTCCAGATCATGGGATCGATGATAATCTGGATTTCTGGTATGGTAGCGAGGCTGTCCGAAGGCTGGAAGATCGATTCGGTGCGACGTCGGATGGCTTGTTCGAAGCCGCTCGGGATCACGATTCCCACTTCGTATTGGCCATCCATGACCGCCTCGCGCAGCTTCGCTTCAGAATCCAGGCCGTGCTGTTCGTCGATCTCGAAGTAGTGCGAATTGCGCATCGCGTCGTCGATACGTTTGCCCATTTCGGGTGAATCGAGGTTGATGATGGCGGCGTCGAAACGGGTTTCGCGGAACGATTTCAGGGTGTTGTCTTGCAGCAGGGTGATCACAAGCAGGAACAACAGAGGCATCACGAAAATGACCAGAAGTCCCACGGGATCGCGAAGGAGGATCAGGAGCTCTTTGCGGGTCGATTCGATCAGTCTCATATCAATCTCTAAGTTCCTTGCCGGTGAGCTTGAGGAAGAGGTCGTACAGGTCGCTGCAATCGGGTTCCTTGCACATGAGGTGTTGCGGGGATCCGGATGAGATTGTACGACCCTGATCGACAATGTTGATGTGATCGCAAATCTTTTGTGCCTCGTCGAGGTAATGCGATGTATAGACGATCGTCGCGCCGCATCCCTTGAGTTTTTGCAGGAAATCGAGGATGACATTTCGGGACTGCACGTCGACCCCGGCGGTGGGCTCGTCCAACAGCAGGATGTCCGGCTGGTGGAGTAATCCGGCGATGAGGTTGAGTCGGCGTTTCATGCCTCCGGAGAAGGCTTTGACTTGCTTGCCGGAATGCTGATCTAGACCAAATAGCTTCAGATGATGATTGATTTGCTTTTCCATCTCGTCTTTTCCGATGCGGTACATCGCACCGAAGAAACGAAGGTTCTCCACGGCTGTCAGCGTGGGGTAGAGGGCTATGTTTTGCGGAACGACCCCCATTCTTCCATGCATGTCATGCAGGTCGATGCGAGAATCACCGCGCTGATAGTAGATGGAGCCACCGGTGGGCTTGAGTAGCCCTGCGAGGATGGAAAGAGTGGTGGTCTTGCCTGCTCCGTTCGGGCCCAGCAATCCGAAAATTTCACCTTCGCGGATATGCATCGAAAGTCCATCGACAGCCGGTTTGTCAGCTCCGCGATAGGTCTTGCGCAAATTCTCGATTTGGATGCCGTTCATCACTTAAGCGCCTTCAGGATATCACGGTAAATCCGTTCTTCGCGTTCCGCGCATTCGAGCACGATCTGCGATAGTTTCTGGTACGATTCTTCCGGTTTCGCGCGGCCTTTGCAGTTGCGAGCCGCCAGGAGTGCGAATTCACGCCATAGGTCGCCTGCTTCGGTCATTCGTGCGGAGCATTCATTGAGCGCGGGGATATTAAGTCTGGTGGCTGCGTCTTGCAGGAAGGATGCGAACATGAAGCGGAAGCCTGCTCCTCCGGTGCCGATCTCCTCCTGCATGCGGATAAGCTGCGCCAGGTAGAGCGCTGCCTTGCGCTGACCAAGCTTGTCCTGCCAGGTGGCGATCTTCTTTCCTAAAAAGCGGATTCCTCTCACGCCGAAGAACGGCATGGGGTTTTCGAGCATCCGTTTGCAGGTCTTCTTGAGGCCCTGTTTCATGGGGATGGAGAAGTCGATGTTTTGCGGCACTTCAAGCGGGTAGTAGAGCCTTCCTTTCGGGGCCATGACACCCTGTGCAAACCGTGCCCGTTGCAGGTCGTCCGCGCTGCATTGAACCGGTTCTTGCAGGATGGGATCGCTGATGATGTATTGACTGTCTTCTTTACCGATTACGATAATGTTGTGTGCGTTGAAGTGGAAACGCAGCTTTTCGGGCAGGTAGGAGAGCCAGTAAACGCTGGTCTGCACCGCTACCGGGTGTCCTTTCGCCAGGTGCCGGTCGAGGTCAGCCATGCCTTCTTGCGGATTCTTGTATGTATGCACGACAAACTTCACGCCAAGCCGCTTGCAGCATGACTTGAAGATGGCTGACGGTAGATACCGGAACGTGGTCATGGGGATGCCGTAGACCTTCACGAACGGCAGGTGACAGAAGAAAAGGCCACTTCCGATACCGAACACCTGCGGCTCTTCGATCTGCAAGCCCTGATGGCGCAGGAGCGCGGTGGTTACGCCGCTTTCGCAATGCGCGGCCTGGTAATGTTGGAAGTCGGTTCTCATGGCATCTCCGGGTGTTGCAGTTGCTGTATCGTCACGCGGAAAAAGTCGGCGTAGGCTTGCAAAGTGGGTTCGTCGAGCTTGGCAAAGTGTTTGGGATGGGTGTGTTTCTTGATTTTCCGCGCCGGGATACCGATGTAGCCTGCCAGCATGGCGTGATCCATCTGGTTCTTTGCCAGATAGAAGGCAAGAGGACTGAGCGTTCCCGCGCGTACCTGTTCGATTATCGTCTTGAGCTCATCATTAAGGGCTTCCCAAGCGAGGTTGAGTGCGGTGTCCTTCGCTTCCCAGCCGGAACTCTGCACCTTTATGTATTTGCCGTTCTCATCAATAGCGTAACAGAGCTCGCGGATATACTCCAGCGAAGTCTTGTCTTGCGGTACTTTCGCTTTCTTCATAGATTCTTTTCATCATTTTTTTATTTTGTGCAATCCTCCACAGGGTGATTTTTCCGTCAAGTATTGTGGTTCACTGGCCTGGGTAACAAAGTACGGGATAATGTGTTTTAATAATAAACGATAATGGTGGGCTAGATGATTTTCAACATACTTATATTTGGCTTCCTGATTGCATGGCTCTTGCTGATTCTTTTTGTGTTGAGTTTGATCGGCTATGGTTTGTTCAGGATCATTGCGTGGCTCTATACCCGAAATCTGATGAGATACCGTGCAGTCAAGCCAAAACATCCGTCCTTGCTGTACCGGTTTCGCGTACCATTGAGTTGGTTTGTTGCTGCATGCATCATTACCATTGCGATATCATATCTGGAAATAACCGCACCCAATTTTCCCTTGCTACTGGGAAAGCCATACACACGCCTTGGTTTCACGGATCATGTGACAGATAAAAGAACGTACGATTCACCGCATGGCGAGAATCATGTGGTGATAGCGTTTGTTAGCTGTCCGAGTGGGCTTTGGTGGGAAAGCTATCAGGTTGGCTTGTATCATCATAACTACCTATGCGAACATGCAAGCTTGAATATTGGTCAGCCATTTGACGTCTTCTGGCTCAGTGAACAAGAATGTGTGATTTACGAATTGACTGATCCTATGGATCGCTTCCCGTATGGTATGAAAGAGGCTATGGACAAAGACAATATATTTACCTCTAAAAAGATTTCCTGCCATCACTGGGAATGCTCAATCGAGACGCTGTTGGCATATTTTTTCAACGAAGCAACAGGTTCTGAGGTTAATCCAGATAGATTGATCCATATCAGACACCTGGATACTAGCGCTGATGAACATCTATTCAGGATCGAACAGACCAATGATATCCTGAAGTTCAAGCAATTTGACGACTCCACTATCGAAGTCATGCTGAACAATCAAGTGTTGTACACTGGTGGGCTTACCGATACCATGCGTAATATTTACGGTAAGATGTATCCACGATAGGTGGACGAGAGTACCTGCGTTCAATAGAAATGGGCAGTCACAGGGACCTGCCCGTACATGAGAGCTCAGGAAAAAACGCCTCGCCCGGTATCGAGCAAGGCGTTTGAGGGTTTAGACTACTGGTATTAGTCGATGTTTTCTACTACTGTGGTGTAAAATACGGTACCGCTACATGATCCGAAGTATCCATATCCGCCGTGTACACCGCCGTATTCGAAGTTACTCTCAGGCTTGTAGAGGTACGTATAGAAGTTTTCATCAATGCTGTTGATTGTGATTTTATATCCACCATAGAACGCGATTGTTCCCTGATAGGCAGCGTTGAAGACTTGATAACCGCCATTGCCATCAGATTCCGGCAAGTATTCCGCGAAGATTGTAAGCAACCGTGGATAATGGTTCGATGGATCGTCGTAATCCACTTCTTCGTCGAAAGTATCCGAACCCATGATCGGTTTGACCATGCGAACGGTGTTCCATTCTTCCAGACAGTAATATTTGGAGTAGAGATATACCGGTTCTTCGTCTGCTGTATGGATGATCATCGGGTAGTCCTCACCTGCGGTTTCCCATTCGAGGTGATAGCTGTCCACTGAATCCGGATCGGTCGTGAAGCGATCGTAGAGGTCGATTGAAATAGACTTCGGGATCATGGTTTCGGCCCAGACAGTATCAATCACCGCGGAATCCTCTTCGCTTGGCAAATGCAGCTCGATGCGATAGGTGTGCTGTGATTGCGGAATCAGGTTTTCATTGTAGTAACCGAGCTTCTCGTTCACCATGTCGAAACCGAACTCGAGCGGATACGTGTTTCCCATATCGTCGATTATAACTACTTCGGCATCTTCGATGTACGAACCAAGGATGTCCTGACCAGGCTTGATGGTCTTGCCGACGTAGATCGAGTATTCCGGCGTAAGTGGCTGATTGTCCTGTAGCGATCCTGCAATGATATAATAGAAGTCTTTATCATAGCGTTCGGAGCTGGTCGGCGCTTCACACGAGATGAGCCCGAAAAGGATCATTCCAATGAGTACAATGTATACGTATCTGACGATTCCAACGCGTGCGATGTTGATGTCTCTCATGATTCCTCCTTAAAACTCCACGTTGATGCCGATGAACGGAATACGTGGGAATTGATAGGTGTCCTCGGTCGTGTAGCCAACTTCAAAGGTTTCTATCTCTTCGCCTTCTTCGATGTTCGGTAATTCCGGCACATAGGCGCGAGTATAGACATTCTGGCGATTGAACACGTTGATCACCTGAACATATGGCTCGATTGACATGCTCGAAGTCTCCCAGCGCATTTTGAGGCTGAGGTCGAGGCGGGAATAATCAGGAAGGCGATCGCTATCCTTGTAGCCGTAGAAGAACGCGAAGGTTCCCGTATCCGGCTCGTAATAGATATGCTCCGGTTTGGAGGTGGGCTGCCCGGTTCCGAAGGAGTAGGTGGTTCCGAAGAGCATGTCCGCACCCCAGACTCTCAGGCCGGTACCGTTGAGTAGACTGAAAGTCTCAACGATGTTGATCTGATGCGTTCTATCATATTTGGGATAGTAGTATTGCGGCTTACCGGAATCGGGATCGAGGTTTGTGTCATCAACTCTCTTGCGGGTGAAGCCGAGTGTGTAGCCCATGAATCCGGAGATACCCAACCAGTCGTTGCGAATCATGAAATCGAGGCCATAAGAGAAGCCATCACCGCTATTGAGCGCATCGGAGAGCTTGCCTGAATCGTTTTGCCATTCGTAGTCAACTTCAGCGCGGTAGGCGACCAGGTTCTTGTAATCCTTGTAATAGGCTTCTACGTCGAAACCGACCTGTTCGTTGATTTCTGTCTTGTAGCCTACGATGTAGTGATCGGATTGCCCGGGTTCGATTGTGTCGTCGATCGGGAACCAAAGGTCCATCGGTGATGCTTCTTCGGTCGAAACCAGGTTCAAGAACTGGTGGTAGCGTCCGTAGGAGAAGTAGGCATTACTGGTCATACCCAGCTGATAGCGGATAGAGAAACGCGGCGACCAGCGATAGTAGTCGATCGATGCCGGATCGTTTCCGTAATCGCGCTGGTTATGGCACCATGTTCCGCGCAGACCGGGTTGGATGGTCCAGAGCGCTCCAAGCTTCCAGGAATCCTGAATATAGAGCGATGTGATCGATGAGGACACGTCCACGTGCGGCATGGTGTTTTCATCGATGTTGTAATTGGTGTCGGTGTCGAACAGGGTATAGAGGTACTTGTAGTCCAATCCCATATCGACAAGATGTTCTTCATTCGGTTTCCAGGTGAGTCCTTCCTTGACCGAGAAGTCGTACACGTCGTCAAGGCGGTCGAAGCTCTGGGAGTTTTCACCGGCTTCCACTTCGAAGTTCATTTTCGAATAGAAGTGGCTACCGGCGACGATCAGGTGTGAAAACCACTGCGGACTGAAGATATGTGTCCACTGGTTACTGAAGGTCTCGTTACCCCATTCGATACGCATGTCGAAGGTGAAGTCGAAATCGAGTTTATCTTTTCCGAAGTAGAAGCTCGAGCTGAACTTGTCACGGTCGGAGTGATCCCAATTGATCTTGGCGTGTCCGTCGTAGAAATAGTAATCTGGAATCCCGAGATCCATCAGCTCTTCAACCAGTTCGAGATAGGTTCTGCGGAACGACAGCATGTAAGAGCCCTTTTCGTCGTATAAGCTCCACGGGCCTTCGACTGTCGCGCTGGCGCTGATGAGGCTGACGCGTGCGACACCTTCCACTTCCTTACGGTTACCATCTTTGTTCGTAACATCCAGAACCGAGGAGAGGCGTCCACCGTATTTCGCGGGAAATCCGCCCTTGAGAAGCTGGACGTTCTTCACCGCGTCCGTATTGAATGTGCTGAAGATTCCGCCGAAGTGAGATGGGTTGTAAACGTCGATACCATCAAGCAGGATCAGGTTCTGATCCGCGCTTCCGCCACGCACATACAGGCCGTTCGAGTAGTCGGAGATCGGCGTTACGCCAGGCAGCGCCAGTACCGAGCGAAAGACGTCCGCTTCCGCTACCGAAACCACTTCCTTGATCTCTTTGGTAGTCTGAACAACGTTCGCGATGCGGATATCACGTGTGTTGATCTCGTCTTCGATTTCCTTTTCTACAACTTTGATACCCTGAATTTGTACTGCTGCTTTATCCATCTCGATCTTCACGAAGTGATCTTCACTCGGATTCTTTACCAGCACCATCTCCGAAGCGTATTGGAACCCGATATGAGTAGCCACCACTTCGATGTTTCCGGTGGGGATGGAATTGATAATGAAGTATCCCTTTTTATTTGTATATTGTCCAAGGTTTGTGCCACGGATGCTTACCGCAGCATAGATGATCGGTTCACCGCTATCCTTTTCCAAAACATATCCGCTGATGGTCGCAGCGTTCAGCCCGGTGATGAATGTCATCATTACGATCAAACTTATAATGAATGTACGCATCATTATTCCCCTTTTTCTGTTTATTGAATCATTTAGGGCTCATATATCAGGAGGCGGGTGAGGCTGTCAATAAAAAAACGTAAAAAGCGAACGAATGATTCATTAGTGAATGAATGAACCATTTCATTCAGATGTTAACCCCTTGATATATAAAGAGAAATGGGTATGAAATAAATGAAATTCAGTGATTATGGTACCTGAAAAGAAGTTTTTGTTAGGGTGTTGAAAAGGTCTATTAGTGAATTGTATGCTCGCGTAAGGGATTAAAAAAATTCCCCGTGTAGGAACGGGGATTAATATCCATGTAAGATGCTTTTTCGCAGTATTTTAGCGGTTAAGCTTGATAATGCCGTCCCAGTGGTTGCTCAGCTTGGTCGTTCCGAGGATCAGCTTGACCACGCGCCAACTGGTATTCGAGACCTGATACTCGTTCGGGATGCTGTCGTAGGGCTTTATTCGGTGTTCCTCGATCACAAGGCGAACGCTGTCCAAAACCGTGTCGGTATCGAAGCCTGTGAGCACGATTGTGCCTGCGTCGAGTGCTTCCGGGCGCTCGATAGCCTGCCGCACCGTAACGGCGGGGAAGTTGAGGATGGAAGATTCTTCGCTGATCGTACCGCTATCGCTGATGGCGCAGAGGGCCGACTTTTGCAGTCGTACATAGTCGAAAAAGCCGAATGGTTTCAGGAACTGAATCCGGTTATCAAGGTCGGTTTGCTCGAGCATCTCAAGACGCTTACGTGTACGAGGGTGTGTGGAAACGATCACGGGACAATCGTACTCGCTGGCAAGGCCGTTGAGCACGTTGATGATCTTCTTGAGGTTCTCGGGATTATCGACGTTCTCCTCGCGATGGACCGAGACGATGAAGTACTTATTCTCTTCCAGATTCAACTGCTCCAATACGTTAGACTGGTCGATCTGATCCATATAATGGTGCAGAACCTCGTACATGGGGGAACCGGTGAGATAAATGCGACGATGGGGTAACCCTTCGCTGATGAGGTGTCGCCGTGCGTGTTCGGTATAAACCAGGTTGAAATCGGCGATGTGGTCGATCAGGCGGCGGTTGATTTCTTCCGGTACGTTGAGGTCGAAGCAGCGGTTACCGGCTTCCATATGGTAGATGGGGATCCGCAGCCGTTTGGCCATGATACCCGCAATGGATGAATTCGTATCGCCGAGGATGACAACTGCGTCCGGCTGGACTTCACGCATCACCTCTTCAGATTTGCTGATGGTCTCACCAAGCACCTTGCCGAGTGAGGATACATCGACGCCGAGGTAATAATCGGGTTTGCGGACGCCGAGTTCCTTGAAGAAAATCTCGTTGAGCTCGTAGTCCCAGTTCTGTCCCGTATGCACGATCGTGTGATCGACCGTTTCGTCCAGCAGGGCCATAACGCGAGCGAGGCGGATGATTTCAGGGCGTGTTCCAACGATGGTCATCACTTTCAGAGCGCTTTTCTTCATGGTTTATACCTCTTCGTAGTAGGTGTCGGGATCTTTGGGATCGTAGAATTCGTTGATCCAGAAAACGGTGAGGAGTTCATCTTCGCCGATATTGGTGAGGTTGTGCGTATAATAGATTGGCATATCGACAATCGCCGGTTCTTCGCCGTCGATGATGTATTCGATCACGTCGTCGGTTCCGTGTTTGCGGAGCTTGATGGACGCCTTGCCTTTGATGACACAGAAGCGTTCGATCTTACGCAGATGGAAGTGGTTTCCGCGCGTGATTCCTGGCTTGGTGGTGCTGAAAGCACTCTGGCCCTGGATCAGGCTGCGCATGGTCTCGACGTAGGTTCCGCGGTTGTCGCTGTGCCGGGTGAGTTTCACGGGATAGAAGTCATCCGGGATGTAGGTGCGGAAGGTGTTGAAGAGGTTCACCTCGAAGATGTTTTTGAGCTCGGGCAGCACGTTATTGTCCATATATGATTTCTTGAATTCGAACAGCTTGGCGAGAACCTCGGTAACCTTCGCGATAGCGCTGTGCGGTACCGGGTACGGAGATGCTTCGATGCCTTCCACGATCACCTTGTGGATCTCGCGACAGAGGTCGATCACGTAGATGAGCGCGATTTCCGCGTCCACTTCTACCGTCGGCTCGCCACCGGTTGCAATCAGGTGACTGAATGTCGAGATGAAGGAGTTGTAGAACGGTCTGCCGAATGGGCCGAAGACGTTGGGGATAACCAGGCCGGTGAACTTCGCGCCGGCTTTTTTCGCCCAGGATTCCAGCATGAGACGGCTTTCGCGTTTGGACTTCCCGTAGGGGTTATCCCGCTCTTCCTGTGTGGAAGAGGAGATCATCACGTGAGCTTTAGAGCCGGTCGCTTCGAGCGCGTCGATGAGCTTCCGGGTCAGCTCGAGGTTCTTGTTATAAATCTCGTCGGGATCGTTGTGACGATTCAGAGCAGCCAGATGAATGATTGCATTGCAGTCTCTGACGTAGTCCTGCATGATGCACGCATCATCAAAGAACTCGTCCTTGAAGGCTTTGACCTTGAAACCGCCTTGGATCTCGAGAAAGCTGGTCAGATGGTACCCGACAAATCCTGCTTGTCCGGTGATACCGATCACTTTTTCCATGCGGCGAGCTCCTGCTGGATTTCAGTGAGGGAGAGCAGCAGTTCCTTGGTCTCCTCCACGCTGAGGCGGTAGGTGTTTGCCGATGTGTAGCCTTCTTCGGCCAGCTCGACGTGCTTGCCTTCAGAGAAATACTTATCGTAGTCGAGTTTCTTGAGCGTCTGAATGCGGTAGTACTTCTCGTATTCGTCGGCTTTGAGGAGCTCTTCTTTGGTTACAAGCGTTTCGTGCATCTTCTCGCCTTCCCGGATTCCGATGATGTTGATCTCGGGGTTGTAGTCGAAGATCTCGGCGAGTGCTTTCGCGGTGTCTTCTACGGTTGCGGCGGGAGATTTGCGTACGTGGATATCGCCGTTCTGGCCTTCTTCCAGCGCGAAGAGAACCAGGTCGATCGCAACCGGAAGCGGAAGCAGATAACGGGTCATGGATGGTTCCGTAACGGTCAGCGGTTTTCCTTCTTTCATTTGCTGCACGAAGAGCGGCAATACGCTACCGCGGGAATACATCACGTTACCATAGCGAACACCGCAGAAAACGGTGTCGGACTTGGTGACACGGGCTTTCGCCAGCATCAGCTTCTCCATCATCGCTTTACTGATACCCATGGCGTTGATCGGGTAAACGGCTTTGTCGGTCGAGAGGATCACGACCTTCTTGACATTGTGGTCTTCGGCGGCGTCCAGGACGTTGTTCGAGCCAAGGATGTTTGTTTTCACCGCTTCGATCGGGAAGAACTCGCATGAGGGAACCTGCTTGAGCGCGGCTGCGTGAAAGACATAATCCACACCCTTCATGGCCTGATAGACACGATCGCGGTCACGGACATCGCCGATCTTGAAGGTCAGCTTGGGATTGTGGTATTTGATGCGCATATCGTGCTGTTTCTTTTCATCGCGACTGTAGATCACGATCTCTTCAACATTGTACTCGTTAAGCAGTTTATCCAGAACGTGGTTTCCGAACGAACCTGTGCCGCCGGTGATCATGACTCTGGACCCATTGAGTTGGTTACTCATAGTTTCTTCCTCCGATATATCATCTTGTATTTATTATCATTAATAGCACATGCGAGCATACGTACACCATCTAGATCCATCGCAGAGGCATACCTATACCATATTGTCACATTTGTTTCGTATAGAAAACTGTCAATAAATTCAGGCTGTAAGGGCTGCATGCTGTATTCTACTCAAATTTGCCCAGATTATCGCCTTGCGCGCGCCATAAGGCCACGATTCGTTCTGCGGTGTGGCCATCCCAGAGTTCCGGGACATTTCTGATGCCCTGTTCGCCGTGAAGCGCTTCTCTGGCGGCGTTGACGATCGCGTCTGTCCTGAGTTCCACAAGCTGGTTGGTGCCTTGGGTGATAGTTATGGGGCGCTCGGTGTTGGGGCGGAGTGTCAGGCAGGGAACACCGAAGAAGGTGGTCTCTTCCTGTACGCCGCCGCTATCGGTGAGGACAAGCTTCGCGTCCATCTGGAGGCGAAGGAAGTCGTAGTAGCCCACCGGCTCGATCAGCTTAAGGCGTTTGATTGCTTCGACGCGGCTGTTCATGCCGAATTCATCCAGACGTTTGCGTGTGCGCGGATGGATGGGGAAGACCAGATCGATCTCCTTAGCGATTTCTTCGAATGCCGACAGGATAATCTCCAGTCCTTCGTGGTGATCGACATTGGAGGGACGATGCAACGTGATGAGGCCATACTGTCTGGATTCGACGCCCACCTCCGAGAGGATATTCGATGCGGCTGCGCGATCACGGTGCTGGACGAGCGAATCGATCATGATATTGCCGACACGGAAGATGCGATCGGCGGGGATACCTTCTGCCAGCAGGTGCATATCGCCATCCGATGAAGGCGTGAGCAGCCATTTGCTGATGCAGTCGGTCATGATGCGGTTGATTTCCTCCGGCATGGTGCGGTCGAAGCTGCGCAAACCCGCTTCGAGATGCGCGACGGGAATATGGTATTTCACGGCGTCGAGTGCGCAAGCAAGGGTGCTGTTCACGTCGCCGGCGACAACCACCAGATCCGGCTTGTCGCGCAGGAGAACCTTTTCGTATCGCTCTATGATTCGGGCGGTTTGCTCACCATGAGTTCCTGAGCCCACTTCGAGGTATTCGTCAGGCTTGGGGAGCCCGAGATCATCGAAAAAGAACTGACTCATGCGCTTGTCGTAATGCTGTCCGGTATGGATGAGTCGAATGATGAATTCATCAGGATATCGCTTCAGTTCGCGGTAAAGCGGTGCCATTTTCATGAAATTCGGTCGCGCACCGACAATAAGGTGGATCGTGTTCATTGGTCTCCTTTCACGTATCCATATCGATATGGACAACTTCTCAACGTAAATCCAGGCTGAGAATCGAAATTGTCAACCAATTTCCGCCATTTGAGGCGTCGTTGCGAGTATGGCTGCAAGTTTTGACGCAACGGTCGAATAATGGCTGCCAGTACTGCTTGGGGAAGAACCCATTATTCTGAATTGAGGAAAAACGTAGCGCTTGGTTGGTGTCAAAGTTTCTGTGAAGCATGTGTAAGCTACATATTTATCGTGTTTTCCATTGACAAAATTGAGGCGTGTTGTAATATGAAAAAAACATAGGGGAGGAATCCTTGAAATACACTATACTTGTCGTTCTCATTATGCTTGCTGCGCTCATGAATGCGCAGGGCTACGATCAATGGAACTTTCCGCGATTCAGTGGAGAGCTTGAGAATGGTTCTCTGAAGATTCGTTGCGAAGCCAGCCAGCAGAGTTATCTACTCTATAACGACGATGCCGGCGTCCAGGAAGTGTTGATGACGCAGCAGAGCGATACACCTCAAAGCTGGGAAGGCGAAGCGCCAGCTCCAGTAGATAGCGATGCATACTATGGATTCAAGATCACCGGTAACGAATTCAACTACGTCCTCCCGGTCTATTATCCTTTAGGTGATATTCCCTCTGTAACGAAACTCACCAAGTTTGGGGATGATGATCCTGACGATTCGGTACTCGATGGTGATAACCTGGAAATCGTAGCTGAGTACGGCACTTTCTCCAACGAACATCTGATTGTGGCGATAGAGAACGCTGGCGGTGGTTTCCCCGTATCTGAGGGGTGGGAGTTCTATTCCTACTCGGTCGGTGTTCTGAATCCTGACGATCCTGAAACATATCCCATTTTCGCACTGGTCTATTCAGTAGAGCAACCGGGAATGTTTGAGCCGGGACTCTACAAGATCACTGGAGACAGTGGACTCAACGATATGAACCTGATCGGCGATGTCGAGATCGACATCGATTCCGATAACAACATGCTGATCCTCTCCTGTAACTGGGAAGACCTGCTTGACGATAGCGATTTTGTCAGTTGGTTCGATCTGGAAAATCCCGAGATTCTCCTCGGCTCAACGACGGCGATCGTCTCGATCACACAGGGCATCCAGACAGCCGACTACGGCCGGGGTGCGAATTTCTATCCGCGTGCTTTCAGCATTGATCCGTTCAATAGCACACCACCGCAGCTTACCGACATTCACCTCATCCAGGAAGCTGATCAAACCTATATCGAACTGCAATACGACGATAACGAAGAGAATTTCCCGATCGTTGCTCAAGTCGAAACGCAGGGTGAAACAAGACAATTTCTACCGATGAGCCTCAATTATAGCGAGACGGTTACTTATCGCTCCGAAAATGTTTCTGACCTGATGTCAGGCAACAGCTTCGATGGTACTATTCGTTTCAGTGACGACCTTATCCAGTATACGACAGAATATCTGGTTGGTGTTGATGGGATGGAAGAGCATATGGAAGGCATCCAGTGCACACAACTGATGCCCAATACTCCAAATCCGTTCAATCCAGATACCGAGATTCGCTACTACCTGGTGCAGGCTTCGGATATCAACCTTTCCATCTTCAACAACAAAGGGCAGCTTATCCGCAATCTCGACAGCGGATTCCGTAATGCCGGCATCCACAGCGTCTCCTGGGACGGACTTGATCGCTCGGGGCACTCCGTCGCTACCGGTGTTTACCTCTATATCCTCCGGACCGATACGGAGAACATCGTACGTAAGATGCTGCTGTTGAAATAGGATTCTGAAGACCGAAAAACTCTCACTTGTGTCATCCCGAGTTGCGAATCGCGCGTTTCCAGGCTTCCATGTTATTATCCATCATTAACGCTTATACCTTCTAAAAAAAGTGAGAAAGGAAAAGGATACAAGGTTACTCCGATCCATAGCTACGCTTATCTAAACTGGAACGCTCAAGCAAGTTTTTACGGCTATTTCGTGGTCCTGCAAAGGCGGAATCCGACAATGTTGAAGCTACCGGACGGCTCGTAGCCGTGAAGCGAAGGAGGAAACATGGTAAATGCTTCCGCTCACGCATTGCCGCTTCGCGGCAATGCTGGCGCTCGGCTGTTTGCGCCGAAGGCGCAAAGGGCAGGCACCTGGCAGGAAATCCTCGACTCCGGGCAACTCGGCGTCGCCAACGGTATCGCGCAGCTCGACAAGTCCGGCAAGCTGATCACCGAGCAGATCCCGCAGATCGAGCCGGGCAATAGAACAGGCATCCTCGAAGCAAGCCAGATCCCCGACCTCGACACCTCCAAAATCACCACCGGCGCCTTCGTCGTGGATCGCGTACCAGACCTCGACGCCGCAAAGGTTGCTACCGGCACATTCGCCACCGACCGCATCCCGACACTCGCCCAGAGCAAGATATCCGGCCTCACTACAGCCCTCGCGGCCAAGGTCGAGACCCGCACCAAGATCAACGGTCACGCCCTTGAAGGCGATATCAAGCTCGAGACCGCCGACATCATCGCGGAGGTCACTGAGCTGCCTGAAGAGGGCGTCATCGGGGAAGTCGTCGCATACGGCGGGAAGCTGTATGTCTGGAGTGGTGATAAGTAGAATCGAAGGAAATCAACAGGCCTGCTCGTTTTGGGTAGGTTTTTTTTCTGCTCAAAAACACCCATATAGAGCCATTGGTTTGGCAGAATTTGCCAAACCAATGGCTCTTTTCTGCCAAACCCGTGGCATTTTTGCCAAACCGCTGTCACTTTTTGCCAAACTGGTGGCACGCTTGCCAAACTGGTGGCACGGTTGCCAAACCTGTGGCAGAATTTGCCAAACCAATGGCACTTTTCTGCCAAATCGCGTGTCACTTCACATATGATTCACGACTTGGAATTGAAAATTAACACATTCTTCTTGACACGTTAAGTGCATTGGTGTACCGTTGTACCATAACAGTGAATGAGTGCCGATCGCTCGTTCGCGTTTATTATATTGACATTAAAAAAATGGGTTTTCTTATAGAACAAAGGAGGAATTATGAAACGATTGTGGCTTGCTTTAGCCTTCATGCTGGCAGCCGTGGTGGTGCTCGGGGCGACGGATGTCACCTGGGGGCAAATCAGTGCGAGATTCCAGCCTGTTGCGACCACAGACGGTATGCATGCAATTGACGTGAATCCGTCGGCACTCGCATTCGGGAGAGCTAGTGGATTGGGGTATCAGGCACGTTATGACAGTACCGGCTTCATCCGCGATTATTCGCTCTATTTTAACACCGATAATCTTGGTTACAGTTTCCGTCGCAGCGAAAAGACGAACTATCATCGTCTTGCGTCGTCGTCAGAGCTGTTCAATAACTTCTATCTCGGCACGCATTGGGATTGGGTGGACGACCACTTCGCACATGGTGCGGTAGGTTTTTCGATGCTCTATCGGCCCATTGATTGGGTATCAGTAGGCGGCACTGCCGAGATTCTGAACGATACAAAAGAGCATGTGTATCGTGCGGGGTTGGGTCTGCGTCCGCTTATCGATCGTGTAACGCTCACAGCCGACATCGAATACACTGACGAGGAATGGGGCGACCCGATCTTCGGCGTGCAGGTAGAACCGATCAATGGCATGTACCTGGGTGCGTCGTATGACTCAGACAGCGAAACCTACGGGCTGAGTCTGGCGCTGTCAGCAGACAGAACGCAGATTGGAACGGTCAATTACATCGATGACGACAACGAATTCACCGATGGTGCTATGTTCGTGCATCTTTCGGATCTCCAGTTCCGCTCGCCGTGCGTCATGTTCAACAAGAAGAAATTCTACGACTGGAAGATGAGCGGCGAAGTGGTGGAGCGCGAAGAAGTCTCCGAATTCGGTATGCTTCGCTTCATGGACAAGGATCAGATCAGGCTCACGCACATGATCAACAAGATCCGCAAGCTTCGTGAGGACGAACATATCGATGGTATCCTGATTCGCAGCAGTAACCTGTCGGTCAATTTCGCCAACAGCTACGAGCTGCGCGAGGAGTTCCTGAAATTCAAGGAGACCGGCAAGGAGATTGTTTTCTACTTTGATACCGTGTCAAATTCACAGTATGTATTCGCTGCCTCGATTGCTGATCGAATTTACATGAATCCGATCGGCGATGTCGAGCTGCGCGGTCTGGCTATTTCGATGCCCTATGTGCATGATCTGCTGGAATCGCTAGGAATCGAAGTTGTGAACTTCCAGAGCCACGCCTATAAAACAGCCGGTAACATCTTCTCCGAAAACGCCATGACAGGACCGGAGCGTGAAGCGCTTACGACGGTTCTCGATGGCATGTACGACGAGTTTGTGAAGATGATCGAGTTCGGACGTGGTGATAAACTGACCAAAAGTGCTCGTGAGTTGATCGACGGCGGTCCTTATCTTGCTAATCAAGCGCTGGAGCTTGGCCTTATCGATGGGGTGATCTACGATGACGAGATTAAGGATACACTTGGCAAGAATGCAATGATTATGCCGCGTTACATCAGCGATCCGATGCCGATTGATTGGGCGCAGGATCGTGAAAAAGACGTTGCTATCATCTACGCGGTTGGCGATATTCACACGGGTAAGGGCGATCCTGGAAAGAGCATCGGTTCCGACACCATGTGCAAGGCGATTCGCGCTGCGCGTAAGAATCCGATGATTTCAGGTCTGATCGTGCGTGTGAACAGCGGTGGTGGCTCTGCGCTTGCATCGGATATGATCGCGCGCGAGATCAAGCTATTCAAGGAAACCGATCGGCCAGTGATCTTCTCCTTTGGGTCTGTAGCCGGTTCAGGCGGATATTACATCGCGGTTTACGGTGACGAGATTATCGCGGATCCGATGACCATTACCGGTTCCATCGGCGTGATGGGAATCGTTCCCAATATCGAGGGTCTGTTGGATAAGATCAAAGTCAATTACGAAACAATCCGTCGCGGTGAGCATGCTGATATTGGAAGTATCGCGAGGCCAATGACCGATGACGAGAAGCAGAAATACAACGAGATGATCGAACATATGTACGACGTGTTTGTCGGGCATGTTGCCGAAGGTAGAGGAATGTCGGTCGAAGACGTTCACGCGGTAGCTCAGGGACGTATCTGGACCGGACGCCAAGCGCTTGAGCGCGGTCTGGTTGATGAACTGGGTGGCCTTAACACAGCGATTGAGCACATGATGGATCGCCTGAATGTAAAGAAGCTGAACCTGATTGAGTATCCTCAGTACAAGCAGGGTATCACAGTTGAGGCCGACTTGGGTATGCTTAGTTCGATGGGGCTACAATCGAAGCTTCCGAAAGAAATGAACATGCTGATCGATAAAGCTGACAGGTATATGCGAATGTCAGATGACGGAATCCTGTACCTGATGCCGTACGAGGTTCAGACGAACGAGTAGAATCGATTCGAAAATGATATAAGGCAGTCCATCGCGACTGCCTTTTTTAATGCCTGCATTCTCAATAAAAAAAACCGCCCATCCAACGATGAGCGGCTCTCAATCTTTTATTCAGTCTTCAGACTCCTGTCTCCATTCTACTATTTTAAAAGCAACACCTTACGCATCGCAGAATTCGATTTCGTCGTGAGGCGGGATAGGTAAACACCGCCGGAGACCGCTTTGCCGGAGTGGTCCTTGCCATTCCAGTTTATGGTGTGCTGGCCGGCATCGAAGTGTTGATCCGTCAGGGTGATAACTTTCTGTCCGCGGATGTTGAACACCTCGAGCTTGACCTCTTCGGGCTGGCTGAGGTAGAATGAGAAGTTTGTCTCGGGATTGAACGGATTAGGATGGTTGGAGAACGCGAAATCCGGCTTGACAATGGCTGGGTCGTCGTTCGCGACCTGCGTATCGGCGATCACGCGCAGCATGTAGTTGCCGGTGTCGTTGATCTCCCAGGAATTGCCATCCATAAAGAAGCTGTAGCCTGTCGGGTCGGTAGTGTCCTCACCGATTGCGCACACTTGAGGAGTCCCCATGACGCCGATGCAATAGCTTCCTTCCTCCAGAACCGGCATGCCCGGGAACTGAATATAATTCCATCCGGTTGTTAGTTCGTCCGCTGGGACCGCGAAGTCGTCGATTTCGTTAGACGGCATACCGGTCGCGTCGTCTGTGTAGCGAAGCTTGATCACCAACGGTAGATTTCCGACTTCGTTCAGATAAATGCGCAGGTATTTGAGTTGTCGTGCTTCCGCCATATCGAACGAAACCGCGATTTCCTCGCCTGAGCCCGGCTCAATGGATGACTCCATATTTCCGTCGTCGTGCTTGTATTCGATAGCTGTTTGAGCCAGCATAAAGCTACTTACCGGAATTGAATAATCGGATGTGCCCTCATCAAAAATTGCGGTTACTGCATACTCGATCGGTGTATTGACCGGTGGATTGGTGTCGATATAGAATGTGTTGTCTGCATTGTCGATGGTTACGATCGGATCGCCATAGCTGCCTCCAACGGTTCTGCGATAGACTTCATAGCCATTCAGGGAGCGATTGGAGCTACTCGTACGTTTGGAGAGAGTTGGGAGTGCACGGCCATCGCCGGTTTCTACAAGAGCTTCAATATTCCAGTTGGCGTCGATCGTTGGCTCCGATGCATCAGGAAGAGATGCCCATTCACCGCCATCGATGCGGATAAATGCACCGCGATCATCGACAAACGGACCTGCATCCATTCCGCAGGGGTGTCCAGTCTCTGTAAGAGCCCGGTAGCCAATCCACAAAACCTGCCCGAATTCGATCTCGAGCGGTTCCTGAAGGATTGTCAGATTCCAGCCACCGATAACGGGATACATGACCTGCTGATCGCGCAGGATGTTTCCAGATCCGTCCCAGATTCTTACCCAGTAATCGCAGTCTTCTTCGCCGGGTGCGAACTTGATACGGGTAATCGATCCACCGACATAGGGGAGAAGGTCTTCAACGAAGAATCGTGCGCAGACCTCGAAATCAGCGGGAGCGTCAAGCCCCACATAGCTGTCGATATCACCATCGTCCCAGAAAAGCCATCCATTCTCGGCTTCGCCAACCGGATTGTCCCACAGAAGCTGGACAGTCTGACCGGAGTTATAGCTCTGGAGGTTTTCGGGCACGGGAAGCGCAACCGGATAATAGACCTTCACGTCGTCGATAAAGAGTCCGCTGGCGTTTTCGGCATTACCGTCGCCATCTGAATTAAGCTGGAATTTAATCTGTATTGTCTCGCCGGCCCACACCGAGAGGTCGCAATCGCCTCCGTTGGCCTGGAAGTGGCTTTGTGCGTAATTATTGTCGATGAGCGTCCAGGCTGGTTGCGATCCGTCAGAGTAATTGTAATGAATGCGAGTCCAGCTGTATTCGTTCACGCCTTTAACATATACGGCATAATAGTCATCGAGCATGCCATCGTTATCGCTGTCGAAATCTGGAAGATCCCAAAGCGCGCGATAGGAGAGGTAGCAATTGTAGCCCGAAGGCAGGGATACTGACGCAGAGATCAGCTCGTCAACGAGGTTGTTTTCGATGGGGCAGTGGGCTGAGAGTCCGCCGTCATAGCCAGTGACAGCTTCCCAGTAGTCACCGCTCATGTCGATGTTGAATGCCGGAACCATCTGGCTGTCGCCTTCGGCACCATCGGCGTTGGATGTAAAAACACCAGCGACGTCTATGTTGTCGATGCGTGCGCCGAACCATTCGGAATTACCGTCTTCGTCGGTTGTGCAGGAGTTGTCGTCCGATGCAAAAGCGAAACGGATACGTATGCTTTGCCCAGCCCAGCTGTTAAGGTTGAAGCTTGCTTGTTGCCAGCCGTCGGAGTCTCCAGTCCAGCCCGGAACACCGGTCCCTTCTTCGAAGACGTTTCCGAAGCCGTAGCAGCTCGAAGATGTATAAGCGGGAGATCCGTTGATGACCTGCCACGTCAGACCTTCGTCGTCGCTAATGCGTACGTTGAAGCCGTCCCATGCGTCGTAATCTTCATATTCGCTCCCAGGCTCGAGGTTGTACGAGAGCATGAATGAAAGAGTCGGATTCTGGCTGGGGAGAGTAACATCCGGTGTATCCAGAACGAGATACCTGTGATTTTCATAGCCAACGATATCTTCGTCGCCCATCCACCAGGAATCACCTTCGTATGCGCCAGTCGATGTTGTGTGCCACCATTCGCTCCAGTAGTATGGCGAAGTTCCGTCGTGTTGTTCCCAGTTTACGAGTCCTTCGGAGAAATCTTCGCTCATCAGCTCGATATCCGTACGATTCGAGCTGGCTCGAGACAGCAATTTGACTTTATGGGCCGTATTGTAGCCAAGTCCTGATGCAAACACGCTGCCTGTAGTAATAATCATGATCGTCAGCAGTAGCATCCTGCTGAAGCTTTGTTTTCTGATCATGCACAACCCCTTTTCTTCAGAATAAATGTCATTTTCCACATGTAAAACGGCATGGCAAGGAAAAGATTACAGAATATGTGGTATCAACTGGCCTGCTGTTTGTAGTAAACGGTTGACAGTAAAATGAATATAAATCAGGTTGTCATATAGTATGGTGGCAAGTTCTGATGAAAAATGTTCAGAGTAACGTCATTCTTCGAATTATTCGATTCCGAATATTGTTTGTTACGTTCATTTCTATTAGAAAAAGTATTGACACGTTTATGTGAATCGAGTAATTTCAATACAATTTCCCGGGGATATCGTAATTATCTGCAAAAACAACGAATTTGTAAGTGGAGCATACGCCGAAATGAATTTGCAAGAGCTGATACAACTGGTTAACCAGTCCGATATCGCGTCGATACGTAATTCGATCGTCGAGATCCTGCGATTAGTCGGAGATCCCCATACCAGTGCAAAGCAGCTTACCGAGTTAATTGAGCGTGATCCACCACTATCCGGGAAAATCCTTCGCAGGGCCAACTCCGTTTTTTATGGATCCACACGAAAAATATCGGAGATCCGGCAGGCAATTGTTCGTGTCGGGTTTGACGTCGTCAAAGAACTTACGCTATCCCAGAAAGTCTGTGAACTGTTCGAATATGGGACGCGCAGAGATGGATTCTCGCGCATGGAGCTCTGGAAAAACAGCGTTGCTGTAGCGCTGTGTGCGAAGTTCATTTACCGTCAGGAGTTCGGTCACAAAGGTGAAGAGGCATATGCCGCCGGTATTTTGCACAATATTGGGATTGTGGTTGAAGACCAATTCATGCACAATCAGTTTCTTGAAGTGATCGATATCAAACCCATGATGAAAGATAATATACTCAACGCTGAGAGCAGCGTATTCGGATACAATCATGCTATAATAGCCGGTGACCTTCTCGAAAACTGGAACTTACCGGTCGATCTGGTTTCGGCTGTTCGCTTCCATCACGCTCCCTTCAAGGCAGATAACGAGATCGGCAGGATCGTCCAGACGCTATATATGGCGGATTACCTTTGCCAGGGTCACGGAATTGGCTTCTGCGATACGCCATATGGTAACAGGCTTATGTTCAGAAGGTGCCTGAGTCATCTCGATATCAAGGAAAAGGCCACGGATTATATCATTCAGGAAGTTGTTGCAGAGATCAAGAAAATGGAAAATGCGGGATGGTTCGGATGAAGCGCAGGGCAATACGAAAAGACAATGAGCGCCTGATCAGCAAGCTGCAGCAGCGTATAGAAGACCTTGAAATTCAGCTCAAGCACGTTCAAAATGAGAATATGCTTACGCGGCAGGAATTCGAATCAACACAGGAACAATATTTCGATAACCTGCTTCAGATAGAGAAGCAGGAGCAGGAGCAGAAGCGGCTTCACGACATTCTGCGGCACTCGCAGCGGATGGAAGCTGTCGGGCTTCTTGCCGGCGGTATCGCGCACGATTTTAACAATCTTCTCACCGTGATGCAGGGGACCGTTGAAATCCTGATGCAGACAGCCGACCCCACGACGACCAACTACCGCCACATCGACCAGCTGAACCGGGCTGTGGGCCGTGCTTCAGCACTTACGAACCAGCTACTGGTGTTTAGCCGCAAACAGGTATTGCAACCGCGTGTATTCAACCTGAACCAACTGGTGCAGGATGTAAGCGATATGCTCATGCGACTGATCGGTGAGGATATTGTGGTCGATATCGTACTGGATGAGAACCTCGGCAATGTGAAAGCTGATCCCGGACAGATCGAGCAGGTCATGACAAATCTCATTCTCAACGCCCGTGACGCGATGCCCAATGGTGGAACGCTCGCGGTCGAGACCGCCAATGTGCAGTTCGACGGTCAGTATCTCAATTCTCATCCGGATGTAAGCCCGGGTAATTACGTGATGCTGGCAGTTTCAGATAATGGCGTCGGCATCGATAAAGAGACGCAGGACAAGATCTTCGATCCGTTCTTCACAACAAAAGACAAAAATCGTTGCTCGGGGCTGGGCCTTGCGATGGTCTGGGGCATCGTACGTCAATCCGGCGGACAGATATGGGTTTATAGCGAAACTGGTTTGGGTACCACATTCAAAATCTACCTGCCGCGCGTGTTTGAAGACGCTGAACCGCTGGATCAGTATAAATTCGAGCCGTTGAAAATTCACGGTACGGAGACGATCCTGGTGGTCGAAGATGAAGACGATGTGCGTCAGCTAATATCGGAAGCGCTTTCCAATCAGGGATACCATATTATCGAGGCCAGAAACGGAGAGGAAGGCGTCAGACGAATGCTCGAGAACAAGCATTGCGTGGCGATGATCGTCTCAGATCTTATCATGCCGCAGATGAGCGGCAAAGCCATGGCTGCGCAGATTCTCGAGGCTGTTCCTAAAACCAAGATCCTTTTTATGTCCGGCTATACTGACGACATGATCGCAAAAAACGGTATCCTTATCGAGGGTACACATTTCATGCAGAAGCCATTCAAGCTACGCGACCTGCTCAAACGCGTCAAATCCATCATCGACGGCACTGAGTTGTAATCCATAAGAATAGAATTCTGAAATCGTTACCAACTGGGGATTTGGCGATATGAAATTATCAGCTTTGCTCATCTCTTTGCTCCTGATTACATCTTCCTTACTTAATTGTCAGGAGGCAGCATGTGACACAACCGCATTCAGCAAGTTTTTGCGTAGCGATGAAGCGTCATATATCATACCGATAGCTCTGATTGGCTATGGTGTAATCGGGCTCGAGAGCGAGCAACTTAAGTTTTACAACAAAGAGATCAGAGAAGAAGTCAATGAGAATATCGACGATAAGTTCACCATTGACGATATCTCACAGTACGTACCATTTCTGTCGGTCTATGCTCTGAACGCGATGGGCATTGAGGGTAAGAATCGCTTCAAGGATCGCACCTGCGTTCTCGGAACTGCCTACGCCATGATGGGCGTAACGGTGCTAAGTCTGAAAAGGACGACGCGAGTGAAAAGGCCGGACGGCTCATCGAGAGACTCGTTTCCATCGGGTCACACAGCCACGGCGTTCATGGGCGCGGAGTTTGTTTACCAAGAGTACAAGGATGTCTCGATATGGTATGGCGTCACGGCGTATGCGGTCGCGGCAGGAACCGGTATTTTCAGGATGTACAACAACCGCCATTGGCTTTCGGATGTCTCTGCGGGGGCCGGTATCGGGATGATCTGCACCAAGCTTGCCTATCTGATACACGATGAGATGAAACTCAGCTCGTACTGCATGGTTGTGCCATACTACGATGCCCGGCACCTGGGCTTCGCGTTCAATATCGGGTATTGACTTTCTTCTTGGGTACGCGGACGTCCAAGTCTGCATCTCCTGGATCGCCAAGCCTTTGTTTGATAATCACTTATTGCTATTACTTTTGCTCTTCTTTGTTTCTGCGGTGTTAGGGAGGGTGATTTGCTGAGAGATGTTGAGTTTGCTGAGGGTATCGATTATAGTCTTTATATCTCTCTCGATGCTCTTTACTTTAGTAAATACATCGTCTTCTAGCTTTGGATGGCGGACTTGATAAACTTGAGTCGCATCTTTGAATGCACCAGATTGTTTGTTAGAACCAGGATTCACTATAGCAATAATAATTGCTTCAAGTTGAGTAAGGGCTAGATGTGCATCTACATTGTCAATTTCATCCTCATTGGACTTACGCCCAAACCATGAGAATGAGTCCCAGCTATTCGCTAACGGTCCTGTTTTATGTGATCTCAGTCTCTTAAATATTGTTTGCTTTGTTTTCTTTCCGTTCCACTCTTTAACACCAGCTTGTCCTGCATAAATCAGTTCTCCATCCCGGAATAGACAATAGACCCCGATATAATCTCCAAAATTTTCAGGAGTATTCTGCTCATTAATTCTTGGAGCGCCAGGTGTATCGAGTACTGCGCTGGTTTTTCCTAACATTTCACCTGAATTTCTCTGCCGTCCCCAGAAAACATCTTTCTCTGACCAGAATAGCCCATAATGTGTAATCATGATGTGCTCCTTTTGTTTTAATGGATATATATACGAAATAATTAATATGATTGTCAATCAAAATATAAATCAATAAATTGAAACAAACATAGCGAGGCATTGAAAATGCGGACGAGGACGTCCGCGTACCCAGGGGGATAGAAAAAGCCCCCGCTTCGTTTGAAGAGGGGGCTTTGTGGGATGTATATCCTTAAGCTTCTTGTTTCTGCTTTTCTTCCAGCGCTTTCTTGGCTGCTTCGGCTTTCGCCAGGGCAGCGGCCTTTTTCTCGGCGCGGATTTCCTTGAGCGGATCGAAGATCGCGCCTGTCGGGCAGACATCGGCGCACATGCCGCAATTGATACACTTGTCGTAGTCGATTACAGCGACGTTATCGACGATGCTGATCGCGTCTTTCGGGCATTTCTTCACGCAGAGAGTACATGCGATACAGGCGGTGCTGTTGCCGCATTTCTTCTTGGCGATTGCGCCTTTGTCGTGGGACATGCAGAGCACGTGAACGCGCTTCTTTTTGTCCACAAGTTCGATCAGGTTACGTGGACAAGCCTTGACGCAAGCGCCACAGCCGGTACACTTCTCTTTGTCGATGACACGCATGCCGTTCTCATCCAGGGATATGGCGTCGAACAGACAGGCTTCGATACAGTCGTTTTGGAACACGCAACCAAAGTCGCAGAGGTTGGGACCGTTTGAGAGGGTGACCGCAGCCTTACAGGTTTTGATACCTTCGTATTCGTAGCGGAAGAAGGTGTTGTTCTTACCGCCGCTCTGGCAGTGGATCACCGCGATCTTGGGATCGGCAGCGTCTGCTGTCATGCCCATGATCTGCGCGATTTTCTCAACCACATCTGCTCCGCCGGGAGCGCAACGGTTGATGGCGACACCTTCACTGACGATCGCTTCTGCGTAACCGCCGCAACCGGGAAGGCCGCAAGCGCCGCAGTTTGCGCCGGGAAGAACTTCGCCGATCTGCTCGATCTTGGGATCGACTTCAACGTGAAATACACGGGATGCAAATGCCAGCACCAGGCCGAAGATCAAGCCCAGTCCGCCGATGATCGCGATTGCTATAACTATCATAATCTCACCTCATCCCTCAGATTTTGAAGCCGGCGAATCCGCCGAAAGCCAGCGCCATACATCCAGCGACGATCAGCGCGATCGGCATTCCCTTCATCGTTACGGGGACTTCCGCCTGCTCGAGACGTTCGCGGATACCAGCCATAAGGACGAGGACCAGCGTGAAGCCAACACCCGAGAAGAATCCGTTCATGACGGATCCGATGAAAGTGTATTCTTCGGTGATGTTGAGGATGGACACACCCAGCACGGCACAGTTGGTGGTGATCAGCGGAAGGAAGACACCCAGCGATTTGTAAAGCGCCGGAGCCATCTTCTGGATCACCATCTCCACAAACTGAACCAGCGCTGCGATGGTGAGGATGAATGCGATGGTTTGCAGGTAGCCGAGGTTGTTCGGAACCAGCAGGTAATATTGAATCAGCCAGGTTATCGTTGATGCGAGTGTCATGACGAAGATCACAGCCATACCCATGCCGACTGCCGAATCGAGTTTCTTGGAAACGCCGATGTAGGGGCAGAGTCCCAGGAAGCGGGACAGCACGAAGTTGCTGACGAAAATCGACATGATCGCCAATGTAAACATACTTCCAATAAATTGCATGCGTTACTCCTTGTTTATCCGAAGTTCGCTCATTGCTTCTTCTTGAAGATTTCCATCAGCCCCATCAGCAGGCCGAGCGTCAGGAAGGCGCCCGGTGCCAGAATCGCAGCCAGCATCGGAAGGTTGCGATAGGCTTCTGGAAGAACGTTCATGCCCAGGAACTGACCTGCGCCCAATACTTCGCGAATGCTGCCCAGTACGACCAGCGCCAGCGTGAAGCCAAGGCCCATTCCGATACCGTCGAGCATCGATTTAAATACGTTATTCTTGCTTGCGAAGGCTTCCGCACGGCCAAGAATGATACAGTTCACCACGATGAGCGGGATGAAAAGCCCCAAGCTCTTGTGGAGCGCGGGTACGTATGCGTGCATCGCCATATCGACGATGGTCACGAAGGACGCGATCACCACGATGTAGCAGGGGATGCGGATCTTACTCGGGATCAGGTTCTTGATGAGCGATATGATGATGTTGGAGCAAATCAGCACGAAGGTGGCTGCCAGCCCCATACCGATCGCGTTTTCCACCGATGTGGTAACCGCGAGGGTCGGGCACATACCCAGCGCCATCACGAAGACGGGGTTTTCTTTTACAAAGCCTTTGGTAAGCTCTTTGACCGTACTCATGATTGTGCCCCCTCAGTTGCAGTTTTCAGATTCTCGATACCCTGACGGATGGAATTGGTAACCGCACGCGAAGTAATGGTCGCGCCCGTAATACTGGTGATCTTTCCGCCGTCTTTATCGACCGCGAGGGTCGCGGGTGTCTGGCCGGCAAACTGGCCCATGAAGTTGTCGCTCGTACAGTTCGCACCGAGACCAGGTGTTTCCGACTGATAGGTGATCTTGATCTTGTTGACCACGAATTCACCGGCTTCGTTGACCTTAACGCCGACCATGGTTTGCACGGTGCTGCTATAGCCTTTGCCGTAAGCTTTGAAGACGTAACCGATCGTGTTGCCGGCTTCGTCTTTTCCGATATAATAATAGAACTGACCGCCACCGCCGCCGGAACTCATCTTAAGCGGATCTTCTTCCGCCGCGACTTCCACAGCGAGTGAATCGAGCACGAAATCTTTAACGTCGGGAAGAACTTCCGCCCGGGCGTTGCTCTCTTCGAGCTCAGCGTTCATTTGGATAATCGGTTCGGTCTTGCCGTTGATAAAAGCCAGTATGCCTGCGGCGATACCGGAGATAAGCAGGAGAACGAAACCGAGCTTAATGTAGTACATCATTTTTTCACCTCCCCGAAAGCTTTGGGAACGGTGTAGCGATCAATGAGCGGCACCGCGATGTTCATCAGCAGGATGGAGTAGGAAACGCCTTCGGGATAGCCACCGACAAGCCTGATCACCACCGTCAGGACGCCGCAACCGATACCGAAGATCAGCCTGCCGCGCTTGGTGACCGGTGAGGTTACCATGTCGGTTGCCATGAAGAACGCGCCCAGCATCAAACCGCCGGAAAGGACGTGGAATACGCCCAGCGTATAGGGGCCGCTGGCGAATCCGTTCAGGCCACCGAAAAGGTAGCTCAGAACGAACACGGTTCCGATATAGGAGACCGGGATGCGCCACTCGATAATATGTTTATAAACCAGATAGGCCGCACCGATGAGGAGCGCTGCTGCCGATACCTCGCCAATCACGCCGCCGATGTTACCCCAGAAGAGGTTGGAGATAGTCTCCCAACGGGTGAGTTCGAACATCACTTTCTCGGCCACGTCGGGGCTGACCTGCGATGCGTCGCGGATGGTCTTAATCACGGCGAGCGGTGTTGCGCCCGTTACGGCGGAGAGGTCGCCCAGCGCGTTGAGGTTCTTGATGCTTTCAGCGCCAAGACCGCTGATGCTGGGTTCGATCAGACCGCGGATGGGCCGGGTGAACTGTGCGGTTGTGAGTGTGGGCCAGGATGCAACCAGGAACGCCCTCGCCAAAAGCGCGGGGTTAAAGGGGTTGTGTCCCAGACCGCCGAAGAGCTGCTTGCCGATCGCGATCGCGAATACCGATCCGACCACCGGCAGCCACCACGGGGATGCCACGTTCAGGTTGAACGAAACCAGAATGCCTGTTACGACTGCGCTGCCGTCGGCAATGGTCACTTCTTTCTTGCGCAGTTTCTGGATCAACGCTTCCGTCACCACAGCGGCGATAACGCCGTACGCGGTGAGCAGGAGCGCTTTGACTCCAAAGAAATACACACTGGCGATCAGAGCCGGCACCAGCGCGATGACCACTTTCCACATCACCGAACTGACCGAGATCCGATCGTGAAGATGAGGGGACGCCGATACTGCGTATGTGTTATTCATAGTTCCTCCAGCGTCTCTACTTTTTCGCTTTTCTAAGTTCGAAGATTTTCGCCTTGCCGATGTCGATCCACTGGATCAGCTTGATGTGCGACGGACAGACAAACGCGCAGCTTCCGCATTTCATACAATCCATCACACCGGCCTTCTCGGCGGTTTCCCAGTCTGAATACTTCACACTTCGGGCGATCATGCTCGGGATCAGGTTTAACGGGCAGATGTCCACGCAGCGTCCGCAACGCAGGCAGGTGTGTTCCGCGTCCTTTTTCGCTTCCTTCTTGTCGAACAGAAGCAGACCGGAGCTTCCCTTGCCCATCGGGGCTTCCAGGGTGGGAATCGCGATTCCCATCATCGGGCCGCCCGATATAATCTTGCCGATTTCATCCTTGACGCCACCGGCGTAGTCCAGGAGCTCCTGGAACTGCGTACCGATACGCGCTTTGATGTTCTTCGGCTTGTTGACGATTTTTCCTGAGACGGTGATAACTCGCTCGATCAGCGGCTTTTTGTAGCGGACCGCTTCGTAGGTCGCGATCGCGGTTCCGACGTTCTGGACCACCACGCCCACTGCCATGGGGAGGCCGCCCTTGTTTGGAACCTTGCGACGGGTCGCCGCGTAGATGAGCTGTTTTTCCGCGCCCTGCGGATACTTGATCTTGAGGCCTTCCACACGAATGTTGGATTCACCCTTGACCGCATCACGCATGATCTTGATGGCGTCGGGTTTGTTGGCTTCGATTCCGATGATGCCCTGTTTTGCGTCCACGACCTTCATGAAGAGCTTGAGGCCCTCCACGATATCCTGGGGACGTTCGAGCATGAGCCGGTAGTCGGCTGTGAGGTAGGGTTCGCACTCGACGCCGTTGATCAGGACGGTGTCGATGGGGTTTTCCTTGGGTGGGGAGAGCTTGACGTGAGTCGGGAAGCCTGCGCCGCCCATACCGCAGATACCAGCGGCGGCAACGCGCTCCTTGATCTCTGCCGGTGGCAGCGACGCGTAGCTCGGATCGTCGATCAGGTCAACCCACTTCTCTTCTCCTGCGCCCGTGATTTCGATTGCCATCTGCATGGTTCCGGTGGGATGCGGGAACTTATCGATCTTTGTCACCTTACCGGTGATCGAGGCATGCATGGGAATCGAGACGAATCCTCCCGGCTCGGCGATCTGCTGACCGGTGATGACTTCATCACCAACCTTCACGATCGGCTTTGCCGGCGCTCCGATGTGCTGAGAAAGCGGGATAATCACTTTCTTCGGGATCGGAAGCTCCTCAATGGATGCGTTTTTTGAAAATTCCTTGCTGTCGTGCGGATGTACTCCGCCGGGAAACGTTTTCAATCCCATATTAACTCCTGCAGAACATTTTCCTGAAAAGCAGAATTCCGGGGAAGTCCCGGTAATACATTGTAACAAAATAAATTATGGCTGATTTTGCGCTGATTTTGCACGTAAATCATTATAAAGTGCCAGTTATAGGACACCCTACGATTTGTCAAAGGATTCTTGTTTTTTCGGAATGTTTCTTTGATGATACGGAATTCATTGCCCGGAAACGTTTATAAGGTTACTCTCTGTCGCATGCTTGAGCTGAATAATATCCTCTCATTATCCGCGTAACAATGCTTCGCACGCGTTGATCACTGCGTCTGCTGTCTCCTGTGAAATCATCTTCTGAATGTGCCGGACAGCGTGAGGATCTTCCGAATAATGTTGATTTCATGGGAAGTGGATGGTTGATGGGGTAGAGATGCAGACCAGGAGGTCTGCGTACCCAGGGGCTGTAGGGGCAGATCACGGTGTCTGCCCATCTCTTGTGGAACGCGGACGTCTATGAATTTGTTTGCAAATTCGAATCCCCATGATCGTCCGCATTGATTTCATCGGTTACCTTGTCGTGCTACTTCAGCAGCAGAGCTTTGGAAGTCGCTATTTCTTTGCCATGCTGCATACGTATAAGATAGATACCGCTACTGCAAGATGAGTTGGTGTTGTCGCGGCCATTCCATACGATGGAATGCGAACCGGCATCCAGCCATCCTTTTTGCAGGGTACGAACCTTCTGTCCCTTGAGATTGTATATCGTGATTTCGACCTCGGAGCCCTGCGGGATATCGAATGCAATGTTCGTTTCGGGGTTGAACGGGTTGGGATAGCAGGACAGATTGATGTCCGGTGACTGCATGACGGGTTCGTCGATCACAAGCACAGTTGAGTCGCCATAGAACACGCCATCAATTTCACAGGCGACGAGCTGAGCCCATCCATCCTCAATCTCTTCCTCGATCGGTCCAAAATCCGTTGTCCAGGACTGGAAAACCTGCGTATCATCAAAGGCAAAATGCTTGCACAAGCTCGGTTCGCCACCGAACAGACTCCTTTCGTACGAGCCATCGAAACGCTGTATAACAGGATACGGCGATCCGTAAAATAGCGGGAAGACCATGCAGACGTCGTTATCCTCATCCAGGCTCCAGTCAAAGTAGAGTAATTCACTGGTTTCCGGGTTGTTATCGTAATCTTCGGTATCGAGGATGAAGATCGAATCGCCGCGATTGATCTGCCATATCGGACAATATGTTGAGCCACCGCCGATTCCTTCCACCAGATAATAGGTCTCGCCGTTCACGACTGTATCGGCAACCACCTCTCGGGATAGTGTAATCCAGGGTTCCGGGTTCGGATCCCACAGCGTTTGGTTATAGAACCACCATTTATTACCAACATGAAGCGGGTTGATCGTTGTTCTGCCGGAGCGGATAGTTTCGGTAGAGACCTCATCGGATAAACCATTACGAAGTGGTTGAATCGCGAACAGCAGAGAGAGAATGAACAGCAGTAGCAAAGTTATAAAGTTCCGCATGATAAGCCTCCTTCTATCTTCCCAATCAGGTTACAATATCGAAGGATTGTCAATTTTTTTTTGTGTCATCTAAATCCGTTTTCTCGATATGCGATTTGGTGTGATTTCGGCAACATGACATTGAATCGTATGGCTAATCTCCGAGCAGCATGTTAAGCAAGCCACCACAGTGATGATTCGCCATGCTAAACTCCGCGAATTTCCTTGACGCCTGAACGCCGATGCTTCCTATGAACTCGGGTAAGAATATGGCAACAGCAAAAAAGAAATCGAAGATAAAGAAGCGGAAGGGTTCGAAGAAACGAAGTGGCACCTCACGTGGATGCCTGTTTTTCATCGTTGCGGTGGTCATCATCGCCGGATTGGCGTGGTGGGCGCTCAAACATTTCGAAAAACCTGCGCCGGAGGTCAAACCTGTCAGCACTGTGATGGACTCCGTGTACGTAGCGATCGACAAACTTGGTATTCCGCAAAAACTGATCAAAACGATTCCGTCACCGGACAGCGTCGTCGTCAAGATCGGTCTCGATCCCGAGCGGCACGATCTGCCGTTTGTGAACATGCTCTTCTCGGGTACGCTCGAGCAGGCTGGGGCGAAGTTCATCTCCGGCGTGACAGGCCCCGGTGAACGTTATCATACGCTCCGATATCGCGACCCGATCGATAACAAGATCATCAACGTTTACCTCTACTTCGCGCGTAGCAAGGAATTTCCGGAGAAGAAACCACTGCTGGCGATTATCGTGGACGATTTTGGCAACATCCACGGTCAAGAACTGGCTGACTTCTGCAATATGGCTGATCCGGGCGTAACATTTGCGATCATGCCGGGTACACCATATGCGAAAGACGCCATGAAGAAAGGAAAGGCAACCGGGCACGAATTGATCATCCATATGCCAATGGAGCCGATCGGTTACCCGAAGGCTGACCCGGGCAAAAACGCGATCTTCGTCGATATGAGTCCTCGCGAGATCCGTGCGACGGTTCGTGATTACATTTCTGAATTGCCGGATTGCGTTGGCGCGAATAACCATATGGGAAGCTTGGCAACTGCTGATCGCAATGTGATGGATATCGTGATGGACGAGCTGAAAAAGGAAGGGCTCTACTTCATCGATAGCCGAACTATCGGTACGTCCGTTGCATACGACGTAGCAAAGCAAAAGGGTGTGCGTACCGCGAAACGCAGTCTTGGTTTCCTGGATGACCCCGATATCTCCGATGCGACGATGAAAAAGCGTCTCGACTCGTTGAAAAAGATGAAAGACGATGGTGTTATGCGGGTTATCACGATCACGCATTGCTACCCATCGAAAAAGCTTGAGCATCTGGTGCGATTCATCAGGAAGGCAGAAGAACTCGGGTTCGAGATCGTTCCTGTTTCCACCATTCTCAAAGACGAATACGACCAAATTTTTTAGCAGGTAATCAATGGAACTACTCAAATCAATCATACTTGGAATCATACAAGGTCTTACAGAATTTCTGCCGGTAAGCAGCAGTGGGCATCTGGTCATCGCCGAGCATTTTATGCGCTTCGACAAGCCTGATATGTCATTCGACGTGCTGTTACATTTTGGAACGCTTCTCGCGATCCTGCTTTACTTTCGCACAGACATTTTTGCGCTATTGAAATCGCTCAACCCATCCGCGAAAGGCGAAGCAGTGAGCGACAACCGTCGCGTACTCCTGTACCTCTTCATCGGTACGATCCCCATCGGGCTGGTCGGTGTGCTGCTGAAAGACCCGATCGAAGCGCTTTTCTCCAATCCGATGGTAGCTGCGATCATGTTGTTTTTCACCGGTGCGATCGTGCTGGTTTCGGACATCGTGCGATCGCGCGGTCTGGAGATGGGGAAGATGGGCGTGCTGCGCGGCGTGCTAATCGGTATCGGTCAAGCGCTGGCAATTGTTCCCGGAATCTCTCGCTCAGGCATGACGATCTCTACCGGATTATTCGTTGGTCTCAAGCGTGACGACGCGGCTCGCTACGCGTTTCTGCTGGCGATTCCCGCGATTCTGGGCGCGACAGTCCTCGATATCGGTTCGCTGGCGAACATCGAATCGCACTATCTGGTGCGCTACATCGCCGGAACCGTGGCGGCGTTTATCTCAGGTTATCTGGTAATATCGCTCCTGCTTGCCATGGTTCGCAAGCAGAAGATGAAATACTTCTCGTTCTATTGCTGGTTCGTCGCGATCGCGACAATCATTCTGCTTGGTAGAGGACTATGAAAAAACCGCAGACGATGCAGGCTCACGAATTTCTCGCCCGAAAGGGTAGTATCCCCTTTTCTCCGGTATTTTTCGTGTTCGGTAGCGAATCGCTTCTGAAGTCTAAGGTTGTATCGTCCATTCGCAAGCAGTATCTAACCGATGGATCCGACGACTTTGATACAGCGCTTTTCTATGGCGATGATGCGACTGGCGAAAGTGTACTTGAACAGCTCGAATCACTTCCGTTTCTGTCGCAGAAACGGGTGATCACGCTAAAAGATGTTGATAACATGCGTGCTGCCGAGATGAAAAAGCTGATTGCCTATATCGAATCGCCGTCCGAGTCGAGCGTCTTTATCCTCACCGCCGAAAAGCCCGATAAACGCCTGAGCTTTTTCAAGAAACTGGCTGATGTCGCTTCAGAGGTGGAGTGCAAACCGCCTCGCTACCCGGACGATATCCGACGATGGCTGGGCTCGGAGATGAAGAGGCTTAACCTTATCATGGACAACGATGCCATGGATATTTTCTGCACGAATGTTCCCATGGACTACGCCTCAGCATCAAACGAACTGGAGAAAGTCATCCTCTTGTCCGGTGAATCGAAGAAGCTCAACAAACAGACGGTATTGGACAGCCTTACGAGGCTCAGCAGCTTCACCGAATACGATCTTGTGGATGCTGTTGGCGCACGAAACCCGAAAGTTGCGATGAAGATTCTCAAGGAACTTCTGGATAACGACGCCAGCATGATCTATGTGGTTTCGCTCCTTACCAACCTTTTCCTGACACTATGGAAGATTCGTAGCCTCAAAGACAAGGGTGTCAGCGAGCCAGACATTACCAACAAACATATTCCCGAGGTCTTCTACTGGCTGCGCCGCAACTATATGACCTACGCGTCCAAGTATTCCATCAAGGCAATCCGTGAGACCTTTCATTTGCTCTATGAACTCGATTGCAACCTCAAGTCGATCGAGACAGCGCTGGTGCCCATCCTGGCATCGACAACCATATACAAAATCGTAAAGGCAACATAATGGATCCGCTCAATATACCTGCCGACTTCAAGGCCGGCTATGTCTCTATTGTTGGACGCCCCAATGTGGGGAAATCAACCCTCATGAATGCGCTGATCGGCGAAAAACTCTCCAGCGTCACGCCAAAGCCGCAGACGACCCGGCAGAATATCAAAGGCTTCTTCAACGACGAAAAGCGCCAGATCATCTTTCTGGATACGCCCGGCTTTCTCAAACCGCGCTATACGCTTCAGGAAAAGATGCGCGAGTATATCCAGATGTCCCTTTCTGATAGCGATGTAGTGTTGTTCGTAACCGATACGAAGAATTTCCCGACGGACTACGATCAAGAGCTCTGCGAGAACCTCTCGAAGGTGAAAAATCCACGCATTGCTGCGTTGAATAAGATCGACGCGGTGGATGAGGAAGCATTGGAAGCTGCACGTGAGCAGATCAAGAGCTATGGATTCGACCGCGTCCTGGAAATATCTGCGCTGGAGAAGACGAACCTTGATACGCTGCTGGATACCCTTTCCGAGATGCTTCCATTCTCACCACCACTCTACGATCCGGACGATCTTTCCGATCTTCCCTTGCGCTTCTTCGTGCAGGAGATCATACGCGAACGGATCTTCATGAACTACGGCGAGGAAGTCCCTTACGCCACGGCCGTGGTTGTGGAGTCGTTTCAGGAGCTACCTGAGATGGATATCATCCACGCGAATATCTGGATTGAGCGTCAATCGCAAAAACCAATTATCATTGGAAAAAAAGGCAGTGCGATTGCCAATCTTCGGCGCGAATCAGAGCGAGAGATCCGCAAGCTGACCGGAAGACCGGTCGAGCTGAATCTATGGGTGAAGATCAAGCCCAACTGGCGCAAGAAAATGGGCGCTTTGAAAGAATTTGGGTATAAGTAGAAACAAAAAAAGTGCTCCATCGCCATAGCAACGGAGCACGCTCGAATATTGTTTACGATCTGGATCTTTTCTTCGTCGTTCGTTCCTTCGAGTAGGTGATGAGCGGTTTGTTACCTTTTTCATGGAATGATCTGATAATCGTCTCTGCCTTGCTGAACGGGACATTGATAAAGGAAAAATTGTCCAGCACCTGAACGTCCTTGATCTGTCTTTTCTTGATTGTGACACGGCTCATGATCATATCGACCAGCGAACGCTCGTTGATACCATCCCGCTTACCGCGCGCAACAAACAGTCGCGTAATGCCCTGCTTATCCAGATTCTCGCTTTTCGTATGAACCGATTCGATGGTACCGTAGTTATCGGGATTTATATCGTCTTCAAAGCAATAGCTCAATAGCGCTGCAAGGACAACGGTTGGATCATTGTTCTCAAGGAGGTCCCTTGACCAGTTGAAAAATTTATCTTCGATCGAGTCGTTAACGATTCCGTTGAGGTCAGTGTTGATTTTCTGCACTTTCGCCTGGATGATTTCATCTACGTCCGGAATCGTCGATTTTTTTATATCGGTATTGGCAAATTTCTGGATGAAGACCAGTCTCTTATACTCGCTAGGAGTGATGAAAGTGATCGCCGTACCCTGATTTCCTGCTCTTCCAGTGCGGCCAATCCTGTGTACATAAGCTTCGGCGTCGTACGGAAGTGAGTAGTTGATAACGTGCGTCAGGTTGATAACGTCGATACCTCTTGCTGCTACATCAGTAGCCACGAGGATATTGACTTTCATGTCCTTGAATTTATTCAGAGTCCTTTCACGTCTTCCCTGATGGATATCTCCATGAATCGCTTCTGCGTCATAACCGCGATCCAGCAACTGGTTTACCAGCACATCGACATCGTTTTTGGTGCGACAGAAGATTAGCCCATAAAAGTCTTCCTCGATATCGATGATTCGACAGAGGGCTTCAAGCTTATCAGAAGCTTTGACTTCGAAATAGATTTGCTCTGTTAGTTTTGTCGTGAGTTGTCCTGTCTCTACGGAGAGAAGCTTGTAGCCTTCCATGTACTGGTTAGCTAGCTTCTTGATCTTGTCCGGCATGGTGGCCGAGAAGAGGAGTGTGCGCTTGGTGCTGTTTGTGTGCTTCATGATCTCTTCCATGTCGTCGATGAAGCCCATGTTCAGCATTTCGTCCGCTTCGTCCAGGATGAGGTAATCGATCTTGCTGAAATTGAGTGTTTTACGGCGAATATGGTCGATGATGCGGCCTGGAGTACCCACGATGATCTGCACGCTCTTTTTCAGGCGGCGGAATTGCTGTTCGATCGATTGCCCACCATAGATGGGAACGGTTCGGATCTGTTTGCTGCCGCGTAGCGTGTGGATTTCTTCCGAGACTTGTATCGCCAGTTCGCGAGTTGGTACGAGGACTAATGCGCAAACATCTTCTGATTGTGGATTGATCATGTCCAAGAGGGGTAATCCAAAGGCTGCGGTCTTGCCTGTGCCCGTTTGTGCCTGAGCGATGATGTTACAGGGTTCGCCAAGCATGACAGGGATAGTCATAGCCTGTATTTCGGTGGGTTCTTCGAAGCCTTTCGCAGTTATCGCTTTGAGCGCGTCTTCCGAGAGCCCTAACTCGTTGAAATTCATTACTTTTCTCATAGTATCTCCATTGATTTATTACCTTGAAAATTATGGAGAACGAGTATTCATAAATTTCAGGGTCGTTGATTTTGTTTACTTCGCAATTCTGTAATAAGTTACATCTTTCTGACCGAATTCAAACAACAAATTGATGAATGCAAAAACAAATTTCATGTCGAAGTTTTACCGGCGGTATTTTTTGTCAAAACAAATCGAATTTATTCTGTTTCAGGCTTAGCAATGAAACAGCGACGATAACTCCATGAGTTGCCCCTCGTTCAGTCCTTTCACGTCTCGTCTTCCCTGAAGCAGATACTGCGATTTAGCGGAGTGCTCCATCACTTCGAGGTTGCGAAAGCATGTTGCAAGCGAATCGCCCATCAAGACAACACCATGATTACGCAGGATCAGCGCGTCCGATTTCAGTGAAGCTTCGCCAACGTTTGAAGCGAGTTCAATGCTACCGGGTGGCGCGTATGGTACGTATTCGATCTTTGGGATGAAGATGTAGCTTTCGGAGAAGAGGTCGTTACGTAACGGTGTGCTGAGCACGCTGAAAAGCGATGCGAATACCGGATGTGCGTGCATGATGGCATTGATTTCGGGTCGTCTGCGGTAGATTTCCAGATGCATCTGAATCTCGCAGGTGGGCTTGCTGTCATTGAGCAGCGTGAATCCAGCGTCAGAATCGAGCTGTAGCACACAGAGGTCGCGCGGTGCGAGAGAACCTTTGTCTTTGCCGGTGGGTGAACACACGATGTGGTCGCCGATACGGATGCTAAGGTTGCCGCCGGATGATGTAGTCAAGTTCCGGTCGTAGATACGCTGGAACCAGTCGATGAGTTTTTGCTTTGCTTCTGCGAGGTTGTTGTGCATTAGAAAAGACCTTCAAAGATAATGGTGTTGCTCCAGCCTGTATTTCCCGAGGCGTTGGTGGCTCGAAGTTGCAGCTCGTTCTGCCCGGACTGAATTGCCAGCAGTTCGATCAGGACACCGTTGGTGCCGATAGTTGTTTCCTGGCCGTTGAATGTCATTGTATATTCGGTGCCGTCGAAGCTGCCAAGCGAGCCTGATTGCAGTCGGTTCCACAGAAGACCTTCCAGTGAAACAGTTGTGGAGGCGTAGCTGTAGCCGTTCAACGGACTGTCGAGATCGAATTCCGGTTTGGGATAGCCCGGTTCGGAGAGTGTGATCTCGTACTGGTAGGTATCCGGGACGGTGATCGTCTCTTCGTATTCGTTATAGCCGTATTTGTAGAGTCGAACCGTATGGACCCCACCGGGAATGGATTGGAGGATCGCTGGTGTGTATTGATAGACGGACGCATCGTCGAAATAAATCAGTGCACCTTGCGGATCGGTATTGATTGACATCTGATAACCGATGCCAGAGCCATATTGCTGGTTACCATATATCTTCCAGTCACTTACGTCTTTGTAGAAGTAGGAGAAATCGCCGTGATCATCCGGCTCGTTGTATACCTCGATGTCATTTCCATCGATTAGTGTCATGGTGAAGCTGGCAACTGCCTCCAGCCCATCTTTTTCCACCTCGATATCATCGATTTCCATGGTGGGGTAGAGGGTCATGCGGATTTCCCAGGTATAGCGTTCGCTGGTGCGGTTATCGCCATAGTGAAGGAAATCCGGGTGAAAGTAAGCCATGATGCCGTCAACGTCGTGGAGGTTGTAAAGCTCTTCGATGTCGTCGAGAATCTCGGTGATAAGGACCGATGCGACCTCATCGTCGTCCGTGCTGCCGGAGCATGCCATCAGAAAGAGCATGGAAAAAAGGATCGCCGCAAACCAGATTGATTTACTCATCGTCTTTCTCCAGGATAGCCACATTTTCGATGTGGTAGGTTTGTGGGAACATATCGAATGGCTGCACCCGTTTGAGCTTGTAGCCCTTTTCCAGCAGGAGCTTGATATCTCGCACCTGTGTGGATGGATTGCAGCTTATGTAGATAATCTTGGGGATGCAGCAGACGCTTTCGATGATATCCGCATCCAGACCGCGTCTTGGTGGATCGAAGATGATTGTGTCGATCTGTCTTTCTTTGACCAGACCGGGGATTGCGTCCTCGACATTCGCTTCGATGAACTCGCAGTTGGAAACATCGTTGAGCCTTGCGTTTTCTTCGGCGTCGCGGCAGGCGCTGGTGTTGCGCTCGATACAGAAGACCTTCTCCGCCTTCTCGCCGAGGTAAATTCCGATGGAGCCGATTCCACTGTAGGCATCGATCACGCAGCGGTTGGTCCCGGTCTTGTCGCGGATATAGCTGTAGAGTGTGTGCGTCTGTTGCGAATTTATCTGGAAGAATGAGCGGTAGTTGATTTTAAACGTCCTGCTACCGATATCCTCGAAGATATGGGCTCTTCCCCAGAGGAGCTTCTCGTCATCGCCCAGGATGGTATTGCCGCGTTCGCGATTGATGTTCTGAACCAGGCCGACTATATTCGGGAACGTCTCGGTAAGCGTTCTGACAAGCTGTTGCGTAAAGGGGAGCTTAGCGCTGCGGGTTACAACGATCACGACGAACTCGCCGCGTGAAAAGGAGTAGCGAATCCCGATATGGCGCACGATGCCCGTGTGATTCTGTTCGTTATAGGGTGTTGCCTTGGAGGCTGCCATATAGTGAGAAAAAACCTCAGCTACACGATCGAAGATCTCCGGTTGGATGCGACAATTTTTATGCGGGATTACTTCGTGACTCATACGCGCGAACATCCCGATTCCTGTATTGGAAACAGGCAGGAAGCTCTTGTTCCGGTAGTTGAAAGGTTCTTCAGCAGCCATGATGGGGTAGATACACTCGGGATCGAACTCGTTGAAGAACGACTCGATCACCTGTTGTTTGAAAAGCACCTGAATGTCGTAAGGGAGATTGAGCCAGTCGCAACCACCGCATTCGCCGAAAGCTTCGCATTCGGGATCAACCCGGTGAGGTGAGGCCTTGGTGAATGACTCGATTTTACCGATGAAGATGCCTTTCTTCCGGTGTATAACACGCACATCCACGATGTCTTCCGGCACGGCGTTGATCACGAAGACCGTCTTGCCATCGGTGTGGCCCAGACCGAAGCCTTTGAAAACAAGCTTTTCTATTGCGACGTCATTCAGAATCATGGCTTGCGGCATGGAATCTTTCCTGTGATGTGGTGAAAGAGAAGTTTCCAAACGACAAAGATCGCTTCGCGAATGATCTTTTTCGACATCTTTGATTGGCCACTGCGGCGGTCGGTGAAGACGATCGGAATCTCCTTGATGCGAAATCCGTTCAGCCATGTACGGTAGTTGATCTCGATCTGGAACGAATAGCCGTCTGAAAGGATGTTGTCCAGGTCTATCGCTTCGAGCACTTCGCGGCGGAAGCATTTGAATCCGCCGGTCGGGTCTTTGATGCGCATACCGGTGATGATGCGGACGTATTTGGCGGCTCCATAGCTCAAGATGAGCCTGGAGAGCGGCCAATTAACCACGTTGATACCGCTGACGTAACGAGAACCGATCACCAAGTCGAAGTCTTCGATCACCTCCATCATCAGGAGGATAATCGCTGGATTGTGCGAGAAATCCGCGTCCATCTGGAAGATGAGGTCGTATTTCTCTCGGATAGCATATTTGAAGCCTTCCACGTAGGCCGATCCCAGTCCGAGCTTGCCAGCCCGTTTCAGGATGTGAACGCGTGGCTCTATCTTCATGGTGTCTTCAACGATTTTAGCCGTTCCATCGGGAGAGTTGTCGTCAACGATCAGGATGTTCAGGTCTTCGTGCAGGTGAAGCAGCGCTTTGAGCAGTTCGGGCATGTTGTCTGCTTCGTTGTAGGTTGGAACGATAACCAGCGGTTTCATTGGTACCTCAGTCAGTTGATTTCTTGTCGAGATTATTCTTCAGCAATTGCGCTTCAGGAACGTTACGAACGCTTTTCGCGGGGCTTCCCATCCAGACTTCGCCTGTTGTCGCGTCTTTGGTGAGGACGGAACCAGCAGCTACCATTGCGTCTTTCTCGATTGTCCTGCCGGGAAGGATTGTGGAATTTAACCCGATACGGCCTCCGGTGCGGACGGTCACGCCCTTGAAGTGCTCATAACGCTCTTTGTCACGGGCGGCGTAGTTGTCATTGCTGGTCGCCACACATGGAGCGATGAAGCAGTAGTCTTCCACTTCGGAGTAAGCAGTGATGTAACAATTGGTCTCGAACTTGTTTCGGTCGCCTATCTTGACGAAATTCTCGATCGCGGCGTTACGCCCGATGATGTTGAATTCTCCTATGGTGACATTTTCGCGGATGGTAGCCAGATCTGCAACCAGTGTCTTGCGTCCGATCTCACATTGGACATAGAGCACCACGTTTGCGCCGATGAGGCATTCGTCACCAATCTTCGCCGGGCGATATTCGTTCTCCGTTTTGAAGATGCTTCGCGGTGAGGCCATGGGCATTTTGCCAACGATGGTATTATCGTCGATGCGGACAAAGCAGCCGATCTGCGAGCCCTTGTGGATCACCACGTTATGGCCGATTATACAACCTTCGCCGATGATGACGTCATCCTCGATGATGCAATTTTTCCCAAGTTGGGTATCCTTACCGATAATAGCGCTTTTCGAAATATGTTCACACATGAACAACTCCATTTCGTATAATAAGTTATACCATTAAAGGCAATTATCATGCCCTGTAGTTTTGTCAAGCTTCAAGTCCGCAAAAGCTGAAGCTTTTTCCGTCGAACAGGCCGCGGTCGCTCAGCTTCAGATCAGGGATCACCGTCAAAGCCATGAACGAGAGGGTCATGAATGGCGCATCAAGCTTGCTTCCAAGCGCTTTCGCGTGGGCTGTCAGTCTCTGATACCCTTCGGCCGTCTCCGCGACCGTCATCGTGCTCATGAGTCCTGCGACCGGTAGCGGCAAAATGTCTAGTATGCTTTCCGTCGCGACAGCGATACCGCCTCTGGAATCGACGATGGCATTGATCGCACGGCATATCGATCCGTCATCCGCACCCACAGCGATGATATTATGCGAATCATGCGCGATACTGGAGGCAATAGCTCCGCGTTTCAGACCGAATTTCCGCACGAAAGCCACAGCCGGAGCCGCATGCCGATAGCGATTCAAAACTACCAGCTTGAGCAGATCGCGCGATGGATCGGGCTCGATGGTTGTGCCCGGTTCCACGGATGCCATTCCGCTTCCTGTGAAGACCTGTCGGTCGATCGCTTCGATTACTCTGATCCTCTCAGATGTGGAACGTACAACGATGTCGTCTGTTGCGATCGGATTAGTATTAAAATGGTTGATGGGCTCCGGGAACACGACCGGGAGCAGGTACTTACCTTTTTCGGCGATGATGTTTCCGCGTGCAAATGTGCGTAACACCTGGAACGAATCGAGGCTGTCGATTTCGATGAAATCGGCTGGATCGCCAATCTGCAATAGGCCGACTCCAAGGCCGTAATGCAATGCTGGGTTAAGTGTTGCTGCACGCAGCACATCCATCACTGAGTATCCGCTGGAAATCGCTTGCCGTACGATGCGATCAAGGTGGCCTTTTTGCAACGAATCGGGATGCTGGTCATCGGTACAGAACATGCACATTTCAGGATGTTCGTTAAGTAATGGAAGCAACTCGCTGAGGCTATCCGCTGCACTACCGCTACGGATAATAACCTTCATGCCGAGGCTGATTTTTTCTTTTCCTTCTTCGAGCGTGAGCGTCTCGTGATCGGTCGAGATTCCGGCACCGATATACTTGCGAAGGTCATCGCCACGCAGTCCGGGAGCATGTCCGTCGATGGGAAGGCCGAGTTCTTTCGCAGCCGCGATCTTTGCCATGACTTCGGGATCGCCGCTCAGAACACCGGGGAAGTTCATCATCTCGCTCAGGTAGCCGATCTCCTTTTTCTTGAGTAGCCTGGCGACGGCATCAGAATCCAGTATCGCACCGGAGGTCTCGAACGGTGAGGCTGGAACGCAAGAAGGCGCTCCGAAGTGGAATTCGACAGGTGATTGCTTAGCGTTTGCGATCATATATTCGACACCGGCGATTCCCATCACATTGGCGATCTCATGAGGGTCGCAGACAACCGCCAGTGTGCCGTGAACCGCAGCGGCAGCGCCGAAAGCGGCGGGAAGCGTCATGGAGCTTTCGATATGAACATGTGCGTCGATGAGTCCAGGGAGGATGGTTCGGTCGCAGGATCCGTGATAAGGTTCGATCGAGCGGATGATGCCGTCGAGAATATGGATTGTACCGGGATTGATTGTCCCCTGCACGACGTCGACAATGTTAGCTGTTAGTGTGAAATCTTGCATGGTGCGGTTATTCGTCACCCTCGAAAATGACCATCTGGACGTCGTCACTGTAGCTTTCGTAGCGGATGTTTTCGCGCCGGAAGGCTTCGAGAATTGCCTTGATCTTATCGAGTCCCTGTGAGATTCGTTGCAGATAGCGTCGTTGATTCGGACTGGGGTCGTTGAGGGAATCATCAAGCATCTCGAGGTTTCCGCGGCAGACCATCAGCGGTTGATTGATCTCATGATTAGCCGTGACCGCCATCGCCAGAACAGCGCTCTTTTTCTCGAGCTCGATCAGTTCGTCCTGCGTCTTTTTTAGCTTGCGGTTGGCCTCGGCGAGTTCGATATTGCGCAGCCTGTAGATCTCGGCTTCTCGATCCTTCTTTTCGTTCTCATATTTCGCATGAAGTTCCAGGATACGTTGATTGCTTTTTTCGTTTATAACCTGTTCTTTCAGCGCTGTTGCCTTGAGCAGATATTCGAGCGCTTTATCCTTGAGATTCTGCTTGTTATATAGCTCGAAAAATGAGTACTGGCATCGCCATATAAAGTCCTTTGCGTTCAGTTCCTCCGAAAGCTCCAGAGCTTGTCTGTAATACTCTTCGGTGCCGGAATAATCTTCGATGCGCATGCAGCAGGAGCCCAGGTTGTGCAGGGTGGAGATAATGCCGGTTTTATCATCCAGCTTCTTCTTGATCTCGATGGCATGGTTAAAATAATTGATTGCGCCAGCCATGTCGCCTTCAACGGCGTGCATGATGCCAAAGTTATTGATGATTCGCGCTGTAAAACGGTCATCTCCGATATCGCGGGAGAGGTCGAGGGCGATGTTAAGGAATTTCTTGGCTTCTGAAAGTTGGTTGAGATCCTGATAGCAGGTACCGATGTTGTTGTAGGTGTTGCGAAGATGCGGCTTGGTTTCAGGGCTATGATAGTAAGGGATCGTCTGCAACATGTAATCTATCGCCTTATCGATCTGACCGATGGACTTATAGATCATCCCCAGATTGCTGAGCGCGTCGCCGATACCTTCGTCGTTCTGCGCTTCTTCATAAAGCCATAGTGACTTGAGTCCGTGGTCGATCGCTGCTTCCGGTTCTCCATTCTGTACGAGGTTGACCGCAGTATAGTAGTGTCCTTTGGCTATGTACAATGGCATATCGAGCGACTTCGCGAGTTCGATCGTCTCTTTACCGTAGCGAGCGCCTAATTCAGGGTTGCTGTACCAGCACTCATAGCAGAGTGAATTCAGGATTTCAAGTCGCTTGATACCCTCTGACGATTTCAGTTCTTCCTGCAGTTCCTCAATTTTTTTCATGAATTCTCCCAGAAAAAGTTCATCGATAATCATCTGGTGCGTAAATTAAAACGGTAATCCGGGCTCAATTCAGTCAAGAATATTTCAATTGACAGTCTGGGCACGGGCAATTTTACTACCCGTGGGGTTGATACATTTTTACCAGTCGAAACAGGATCCGAACATGCAACGTTACATCGCGCTGATCGATATGGATGCTTTCTTCGCGTCGATCGAGATCAGAGACAACCCGCAGCTTCGCGGCAAGCCTGTGTTGATTGCCGGCTCCCACTCGCAGAAGGGAGTGGTCACTACCTGTTCCTATGAGGCTCGGAAGTACGGCTGCCATTCTGGGATGTCTGTGCTCGATGCCCGAAGACTTTGCCCCAATGGAATCTACATCTCCGGCAGCCACGGAAAATACGTCTATGCTTCCATGAAGATCGTGGAAATCTGCAACCGCTTTTCGCCTGTTGTCGAGCCCTTTTCTGTCGATGAGATGTTCCTGGATCTGTCCGGGTGTGAAAAGCTTTTCGGCTCGCTTGAGGCTATCGGCGAGGGAATTCGTGGCGCGATACGGGATGAACTTCAATTGCCCAGTTCGGTTGGCATCGCACCAAACAAGACGCTCGCCAAGCTCGCCAGCAGACTGGCCAAACCGGATGGACTCTACATCATCCATCCTCAGGACATCGAAAATCTCTTGAAAGACCTACCTGTGCAGCAACTCTTCGGCGTAGGACCCAAGACAACCGAGAAGCTCAATCTTCTGGGCATCTTCACTGCGGGACAATTGGCGCAGTTTCCCATCGAAGTACTGACGCGGAAATTCGGTGTGATGGGTTATCATCTTCGAGACCTGGCGAGCGGCAAGGACAATTCGGAGGTGGTCGCGCAACGCGAAGCGGACAAACCGAAATCAATTAGCAATGAAACGACGCTCTTCGAGGCGACAAACAACCGCGTCTTTCTCAAAAAAGTGCTGCTATCCCTTGTTCACAAAGTGGCTTTTCGCATGCGCAAGCACGGTGCTGTAGCGCGTACCGTACGGCTAACGCTGCGCACGCATGGCTTCGAGACGCATCAGTATCATCAGACGCTGGATCACAAGATTTTCTTCGAGACCGACCTTTATAGTGAAATCATTCGACTGTTTGACAAGGTTCACTTTGAGCCGGCGCGGCTTCGACTTGTCGGAGTTGGTGTAACGAATCTGTCCTTCGATGAGGAGCCCCTACAGCTCAGAATATTCCCGGATTTCGACGAAAAGAAAGTCAGGATGGCTGAGGCGGTGGATGTCCTGAAAAAGCGCTTTGGCGACAGCGTGATCCGTATCGGTGATTGCCGGTCTGGTGATTACAAGTATCGGCCGGTGGATAAGCCACCGCTCAGCTTCGGTATGAAAAATTACATCGCCGAGGAGATTGACAGCAAGAAGAAGGGTGAATGAGCAGATCCTATACGAATGTGACGATCCATCTGATCTTCTCGACAAAAAATCGAAGAAGATATTTGATTGAGGATAGCTTGATAGATATATGCAGATACATCAATGGGATTATTGAGAATATCTCCGGTAAGTTATTAGCTGCAGGCGGCGACGAGGATCACGTACATATTCTGTTTGCTTTACCAAAAGACAAGAGTTTGATCGATTGCGTTCGAACTATCAAAAGTAATTCGAGCAGATGGTTCCGAGAGAATTATAATGCGGAGTTCGAGTGGCAGAAAGGGTATGCGGCATTCAGTGTCAGCAGATCAAATGTATATGTCGTTTCAAGATATATCCGTAACCAGCAAGAGCACCACAGGCAAATGACCCTCCAGGAAGAATGCGAGAAGTATCTATCTGGTTCATGATCTTTCTACGATAACATCATTAGCCCACGGTGTGAACCGTGGGTGTTTTTATTGCAATTGTTGCGTTGGGGGCCCACGGTTTACACCGTGGGCTAAATATGTTGGGTGTGATTGATCTTCAACTCATGGTATATAGAGAACAATACCGTGGGTGTTTTATTACAATTGTCGCGTTTGGATCTCACGGTTTACACCGTGGGCTACTTATGTTGGGTGTTGTAGGAATTTCCTTTATCAATCATCCTTGCGGCTACGCGGGTGTGCTTGCATGTATTCCTTCTGCAAGTCTTCAATGGTGAGATGGGTGTAGATCTCGGTGGTGGAGAGGTTGCTGTGCCCGAGCATCTCCTGGACAGCCTTGAGGTCAGCGCCGTGAGAGAGCAGATGGGTCGCAAACGAATGCCGCAGTGAGTGTGGCGAATAGCCTTTCGTATCAGCCACCAGCATGATGTAGCGATCGAGGATCTCCCGAAGTTCGTCGCCAGTCAGAGGCTTGCCGCTTTTGGAGAGGAACAGCGTATCGCCGCTATCGTCGCTCTCGAACTTTGGCCGAACCTTCAGATAGCTCCGTATCGCAGCGCATGCCCATTGCCCGATCGGTACGATCCGCTCTTTGTTGCCCTTACCGATGATGCGAATCATTTCCCGCTGGAGATCGACTTGCGATATGGTCGCCTCTCCGATTTCGCTGATACGCATACCGCAGGAATAGAGCAGCTCGAGGATCGCGCGATTGCGGATCCCGAATTTCGAGGTGAGATCGGGTAGCTCCAGGAGCTTACGAATCTGCTCTTCGCTGAAAAACTTTGGCAGCTTCTTTCCGAACTTGGGCGTCGGCATACCTGCAGTGGGATTGTCGTTGATATAGCTGTTGGCGATGCAGAATTTGAAGAACGAGCGAATGGTGGTCGTCTTACGTGCTAAAGTACGGTTGGAACGCTCGTTTTCACTCATGTGGCGCAGGAAGTCGCGCACCATGTGACGGTCGATAGCAGTAAGCACCGGTACGCCGTCTTCGAAGAAGTGAGTCAGGAATTCATCGAGTTGCTCGAGGTCTTTGCCGTATGCGGAAATAGTGTGTTGCGACAGGCCACCAGCTTTCATGTGCCGCATAAACAGCGAGGTTGCTTCAGCGAGGGTATGCTTCATTTCCTTTGCCAGATCACGTCGGTTTTACCTTGCTCACGCTTGATATGCAGAATTGCCTTCGGGTTAGTTGCCAGGCTGTAGAACCTTGTCGCGTCATCGAAGAGCGTCTCGTTGCGCGTGGGAACGTAGTCGAACGACAGGATCAAGTCGCAGGGTGGTTTTGGGAACAGCCGCTTGATGACGTGTTTGGGAAGGTTGGTAACCAGGATGTCAAAATCGGTTGAATCCTTGCCGGAGAAGGCTTCATCGACAAGCTTTACGAGATTGTAGTCGAACCGGTTGGGCTTATAGATGGGATGTTTGACGATGGTATCCGGCGAATAGAGCGAAAAGACGCGAATGGTTGCGTCGTCAAGCCGGAATGTGTCCAGTTTGTCCATGCCAGGGATGTTTCCGCAGCGGATCATCCTTGTGGGGTCGCTCTTAAAGCTGAAATCGATGGGATAGACCAGTGCTTTCTCACGCACTGCGAAGTCCATGATGAGCGAATCGCGCACGGTTACGCTGTCCTTCACCGCACTCCTGGGAAGGATTTTTCCCATCACAAGCAACTGATCAATGCTGTCCGTGGCGGTGAAGATAGAATCGGCAAACATGGGATCGAACGCGATCCCGAAACGCATGGAAGCCTTTGGCTGCGCCCATAGGGTGGTTAAGGTTGTTGCTATAATAATGAACAGAATCCGTTTCATCCGCGTATCTCCTCGATCGATTTCGTGAACACCTCGCGTTGCTCCTCGGCCTGCCATTCCCAGAATTGAACACCAGTTACATACGCGATTTCTTCGCGCTTTGCATAGCGGATCAAGCTGGTAGCGCTGATGGTGTAGGGTAGGTCGATGACTTTACGGATGGACGCTGGAATAGGTGGGAAAAAGATAACCGGAGTGCAATTGATGAGTGCGTCTGCCTCGGGAAAATCCAGTGCGTGTGAGCGTCCAAATTGCTCTGCGAGTTTTTGGGCTTTGGCTTCGTTTCTTCCGACGACAGTAACCTTCTTAAAATCTTTCAGCGCGATCAGTGCCAGCTCAGCGGTTGCGCCGGTACCGTAAACAGCGATATGCTCGTCGGTTCCGAGCTCTAGAAATTCGATCGATCTATGGAATGAGGTCAGATCAGAGCACAGGGTTCGCTTGCCGGACTTTCCGTATATAACTGTGTTTCCGGCGGGTAGCCCTTCCGGTGCGAACTGTGACTTGAACGGCATAGTGACAGAGAAGCCATAAAACTTGAGGCCGCAGCCATCCATCCAGGCGAAGAAATCTTGCAGGTCGGCTACGGGGAAGGGTAGATAAACGGCTTCGATGTCGTTCTGCTGGAAATAGTCGTTGTAATATAACAATCCAAGCGAGTGCATGACTTGGTCGCCGCCGATGATACCGCCCGGGATTAGCCGATTGTTGCGGATGCGGTAACGTTCGGCTTGCGTATGGGATAGTTGTCCGTCAGCGGTGAGGTAGCCGTCGAGTCCCACATACGTTCCGATAGAATCGAGGCTACTATAGAGCACACGCGTGAGGAATCCGAGCTTGCCTGTACCCACGATCAACACCGGTTTCCGTGACATTGTGACGATCTCAGGGAACTGTAGAAGCTGCTCGTAGCGCTCTACGCGAAGCGCAAGCTTCAGGATCTTCGATGGGATCTCGTTGGAGAGCTGCACGATTTCGCGAATGGATTCGACCGTCCAGTCCGGTTTGTCGCAGTGATGTGACAGAATCAACTGGGTTGGCGGTATGGGCGTGACCATGCGCTCGTATTGCACGATGTCGATATCGGCAAGGCAGCGATATTGCAGGGTTTGTTTACGCATCCAAAGGACGAGTCGCGGGATGTTTTCGCCGCGATAGGTAAGAATGGTTCGTTCGTTGATCAGCTCTTCCGGTAGGGAAAAGGGATCTTTATGCATATCGAGCCGATACTCGATATAATCGTATCGGTCGCCGATGTTCTTTGTGTAATTACTAAGAAAATTTCCGCTCAGATAGGGTAACGACAGCACAATCATTGTTTCCTCCGACTATGCTCCACAATAGCTTCCCATACGCGTTTGACAAGTTTTTTATCGATATTCCAGGCGGTTGCCTTCTCTTCGAGGGCCTTCATCATGGTTTCTTCACGCTCGGGATCGTAAACCGGGCATTCCATTTCCTTTTTGATTTCACCGATTTTCTCCACGATACGATCACGGCGCCAGAGCGCTAGAAGAATATCTTCGTCGATGCGATCAATAGCCTCACGCAGGTTGTCCAAGGATGGTTCATGGTTTTCGATGAGCTGTTGATGCGCAATAGCGTCCGCTATAACCAGCCTGATCATTGCTTCGCAAACGGGCTGGATGCGCTGGATGAGGCAGACGTCACTGCGGCTGGTGAGCGTGAGCTCTACTTCCGAGCCATCGTGGCGAATAGTCTGCTGCGGTTGCGAGATGGACGACACCGGCTTGATGGCGAGCCGGATAACGATGGGTTCGCCAGTGCTGATACCGCCTAAAATACCGCCACAGTGGTTGCTTGCAAAGCCGGAGGATGTCATCGCGTCGTTCGCCTGGCTGCCGGTCATGATTCCGAGCAGAAAACCATCGCCGAATTCGATTCCTTTCACCCCGCCGATAGAGAGAAGCGCTTTGCCGAGATTCGCGTCCAGCTTTTCAAAGACCGGATCGCCAAGCCCAGCCATAAGGCCGCTGACGGTGATCTCGAGGATACCCCCGCTGGTATCGCCCTGGGCTTTGAGTTTCTGGAGCTCATCTTTGTAAGTGGGGTGGATGATCTTGAAATGTACATCGATCGATGCGGTGATGTCCGCCACGAGAGCAGATGCTGCCACGCGACAGATGGTTTCGCGACCGGAGAGGTGACCACCGCCACGGTAGTCATAGATCTTGAACTTGTGGAAGAGCGTATAATCGGCGTGGCCGGGCCGGAAGACGTCGCGGATTGGCTCGTAATCTTCGGAACGGGCATCACGGTTTGGGAACAGAATGCAGATGGGCATTCCGGTGGTTCTGCCATCCAGAACGCCGCTGATGATCTGGTAATCATCCTGCTCGTTTCGCGGAGACGAGAATTCGCCGTTGCCGGGTTTGCGCCTTGCCAGAAGCTCCCGAAGCTGATCGGACGGAAAGGATATGCCAGGCTTGACATCTTCGATAACGACACCCATAAAAGGCCCGTGGCTTTCGCCAAACGATGTAATGCCGAGAAATCGATTTGGGTTCATAATTACCTCAATTGCATTCCGGCGAACAACCTTCTTTCGCGCAAGAGATTTCATGCTGCATTTCAGCTTGACCGGAAAATCCGCAGTCGTAAAACTTGTTGACCATGAAGGAATCAACCAGACTGGAACGGCTCCTGATCGAGCATATTGATGACGCCAATCGTCGCTGGAATCTTTTCGCCGAAGGTGAGCGAATTCTGGTTGGCGTATCAGGCGGGAAAGACAGCCTTGCGCTACCGCGGCTATTGAAGCGCTTTCCGATTGAAATCGAGCTTGCACATGTGGGTGTCGAAGCGGACGAGTGCTTTCTGGAATATTGCCGCGACCTTGCACCGCTACATATCATCGAGGAGGATATCCTCGCAAATATCCCGGGAAGGGAGAATCCTTGCTTCGAATGCGCAAAGAGAAGACGCCGGAGATTGCTGGAAACAGCGCGGTCGCTGGGCATGAATCGCATTGCTTTGGGGCACCACAAGGACGACGTGGTCGAAACGCTACTGCTGAATATGGTTTTCTCGCGGGAGATCAGCACCATGACACCGCGGCAACCGCTTTTCGACGGAGCATATCACATTATCAGGCCAATGTATCTGATCCCGGAAAAGCTGATCGAATCCTACGCGAAGGAGCAACAGCTTCCCGTGATGGAAGATCGCTGCCCGTATGCCGGTTCGACCAAGCGCGAGACGATTCGGGAGTTGATACGGCAGGTTCAGGCGCAGCATGGAAAAATCGACGTGATGGAAAACATCTTCGCGAGCATGCAGCGAATCAACAGGGATTTCCTGCCGGATTGAATATTCGAAGCGAATGGGGATAATATGAGTTTACAATGTAAAGGGGAATGATAGATGAAAAAGACGATTGTGCTGGTGGTCGGCTTTCTGTTGTCGGTCACCATTCTGACGCTCTTTCTGACTGGTACGCCACCCAAGCCGCCGTTGATGCTTACCTTTACCAGCCTGCTTTTGCTGGCATTCGTGATCGACCAGGCCGCGCAGTCTGTGAAAAAAGATCTCGATGACAAAGCCAAACGGCGAGTGCATATTTTTTTCTGGATCGTGATTTTCCTACTGGTCATGTCAATCATGCAGATTCTGATCTGGAAGATGACATTCGAGGATGACCTTGATGACCTGCTGGAGCCGGGCACCGAAGAACACCACTCCATGACGTTTTATGAAAAGACTGATACGATATCCTATCATCCTCCGGTGAAGAAAGATGAACCCGAATACCCGTTCTACAAAAAGGACGAGGTCTGCGAGCTGAATCTCAGGGAGCTAGTGAATATCATCCGTAACGAATGGAACCATACAGCCGCGGGATATAGGCAGTCACAAAGCATGTTAACGATCGACCACATAGGAACCCGGCATTTTCGTTTTGTTGCCAACAATGCAGAGCACCGCTACCCGAAGTATATGTTGCCGACCGATGCGATAATGACGATGGCGCTTCCAACCGATCACCCCGTATTGACCAAGCCGATCAGCGTCCGATTGCGTTTAAAAGACAGCCGGATCGTTGAATCGCTGCTGCCGAACAAATTCTATCTGATCGAAGGGACGCTGGTTATCGAGAAGCAGGATACGGATCAACCGCCATATGACGAGATGTCAGACGAAGAGAAATACGCTGGAATTTACATTCAGGTCGATTCGATTGAACAGGTCGTAGCCGAGACAGCAATAATAAACAAGGCATACAGAAAGCCGCCGTGGAATCCCACGGAATACAAACGGATCGGAGAATAACATGAGGATGTTTGCAAGCGATAACGCCTCGGGCGTACACCCCCAGGTGCTGGATGCGATGGCAGCCGCAAACCGGGATCACGCCGTTTCCTACGGTGACGATATTCATACCAAGAAAGCGCTTGAGCTCTTCCGTGAGATGTTCGGCGAGGAAGTGATGACATGGTTTGTCTTTACCGGTACCGCGGCAAACACTCTTTCGATCCAGTCGGTATGCCGGTCGTGGCAGGCAGTAATCTGCGCCGAGACAGCGCATATGCAGGTGGACGAGTGTGGCGCGCCGGAGAAGATAACTGGCTGCAAACTCCTGAACGTCCCCAGTCACGACGGCAAGATTCATATCGAGGATATTCATCATCACCTGACCGAGGTAGGTTTCGAGCACCATGTGCAGCCGCGTGTCATTTCAATAACACAGCCCACCGAACTCGGTACGCTTTACCAACTCGACGAGATTCAAGCGATCAGTAGGTTTGCCCACGAGAATAACCTTCTTCTACATATGGACGGTGCCAGGATCAGCAATGCCGCAGCAGCGCTTGGTTGCAGCTTCCATGAAATGACGAGTGATCGCGGTGTCGATATTCTCTCCTTCGGCGGCACCAAGAATGGCATGATGTACGGTGAGGCGATTGTCTTTTTCCCACCATATACATCGGAAGATTTCAAATACGTGCGGAAGCAGGCGATGCAACTGGCTTCTAAGATGCGTTTTATATCCTCGCAGTTCATGGCATTGTTCGGCGGTGAACTTTGGAAGCAAAATGCGTTGAATGCCAACCGGATGGCGCGCTATCTGGCAGATAAGGCGGCGAAAATCGAGAATGTTCGAATCACGCGCCCTGTGGATGTAAACGCGGTATTCGCACGTATTCCGAGAGAATCGATCGAAGCATTACAGCGGGAGACCTTCTTCTATGTATGGGATGAGGCCGCTTCCGAAGTACGCTGGATGACCTCCTGGGACACGACTGAATCCGATATCGATCGCTTTGTTGAGACGCTGGAAATCATTATTCCGAGGTAGATGCTTTTTCTTTCAAACCGGGCAATCAACGATGATTGCCCGAGTTTTTTTGCTTACACACTTTTCGCCTTTGTAATCAAGACGCCTGCCGGACTTAACAAAATAGCCGGATTTCCGTTTTTTTATTGACGATATTTCTTTATTAATCGCAATTTCTATCCGAAAGGAGAGATGATGTTTGGGAAAACCATTTCGTATGCAATTCAAGGAATAAACGCTGAATATGTGTCCGTCGAGGCCGATATCAAGGGTGGTGTGAGTAAATTTTCCGTGGTCGGGTTGCCTTCCAATTCAGTGAAGGAGAGCCGCGACCGCGTTTCGGCAGCTATTAAAAATTGCGGCTATAAATTCGCTTCCTGGAACTATACGGTGAACCTGGCGCCGGCTGACGTCCGAAAGGAAGGTGTGTCGTTCGACCTACCGATGGCAGTGGCCATTCTGGCGGCCTCGAAGCAGGTGAATTCGCGACATCTGGAGGATACGGTGATTGTCGGTGAGCTATCGCTGGATGGCGAAGTGCGGCCGGTAAGGGGCATTCTGCCGATTGCTCTGGGATGTTGGAAAGACGGCATGAAGCGGCTTATCGTGCCGCGTGATAACGCCGAAGAAGCGGCGGTAATCGACGAACTGGAGGTTTATCCGGTAGAATCGCTCCGCGAAGTGGTCGATTTTCTGGAGGGTGTGACGGATATTTTACCGACCCAGGTGGACCGTGACAGGATCTTCTCGAGCTTAAATATCAGTGCAGTGGATTTATTTGATGTGAAGGGACAATTTCACGTCAAGCGCGCGTTGGAGATCGCTGCGGCAGGTGGTCACAACCTGCTCATGATTGGGCCGCCTGGCTCCGGCAAGACCATGCTTGCCAGACGGTTGCCGACAATACTTCCCGACCTGACGCTGGACGAAGCACTGGAGACCACCAAGATCCATTCGGTCGCCGGATTCATGACGGCCAATAGCAAAGGTATTATCTCCGAGCGTCCCTATCGCTCTCCTCATCATACCATCAGCGATGTCGGATTGATCGGCGGCGGAAGCTATCCCAAGCCGGGCGAGGTGTCGCTCGCGCACAATGGCGTTCTGTTTCTGGACGAGCTGCCAGAGTTTAAAAAATCGGTGCTGGAAGTGCTGCGTCAACCGCTCGAGGATGGGATCGTCACCATCACGCGCGCCACGCAGAGCCTGGCCTTTCCAGCGAAATTCATGATGGTGGCTTCGATGAATCCATGCCCTTGCGGCTACTATGGCAATTCGATTCCCGGGCATGCCTGCACCTGCACGACGACCAACATTCAGCGCTATCGGTCGCGCATCTCCGGTCCGCTTCTGGATAGGATCGACATCCATGTCGAGGTACCGGCAGTAAAATATGATGAGCTCAGTTCGATGCCATCGGGCGAGAAATCAGAGGAGATTAGAGAACGTGTGAATAGAGCGCGACAGACTCAGTTGCAGCGATTCGCCGGAACGGATGTTTTCTGTAATTCGCAAATGAATTCGAAGATGATTCGTAAATTTTGCGCCATCGACGACCAGGGACGGATGCTGCTTCGCAAAGCGGTTGAGCGTCTCGGGCTCTCCGCACGCGCGTTTGACCGCATCCTCAAGGTGTCCCGTACTATCGCCGACATGGAAGGCAGCCAGAACATCAACAGCGCGCACCTCAGCGAAGCGGTACAATACCGCAGCATGGATAAGAAATTCGTGGAGTAGCGTCTCCTTATCCCCCTGACAAGGGGGAATGAAAGGGGGAATTCGGCAGGATGCTGAATCAGGGGAAACCCCTCTGAATCCACTCTCCGAGAGGATTCTTCTCCCCTTATCAGGGGAGTGAATCATGTTGATAACGATGAATATGGATAAATTACAACAAGCCATATTACTCCTCACGGCTCGTTTATCGAGCACTTCCGACGAGATCGTCAGGCCGCTATCCAACCGCGAGTGGCACAGACTGCATGAATGGATGCGATTTCTGGAAATCGATCCCGAAATGCTTCTCGCATTGCCTCCCGAGGAAGTGCTTAAGGGTTGGAACCATACATCGATCACTCACGAGCGGATCAAAGCGCTACTGCAACGCAAGGAAATTCTTTTCGCCTCGCTGGAGAAGTGGCGCCGGGCCGGTATCTGGCAAGTTACCATTTTGGATGAAGAATACCCCGAAGTGCTGAAAAAGCGATTGGATCGCGATGCCCCGACGATTCTCTTTGGCTGCGGCGAACCACTGCGCATGAAGGCTGGTGGACTATCGGTGGTTGGCTCGCGTAAAACCACGGCGGATGTTCTGGCCTACAGCAGAAAGCTGGGCGAGATGGCTGCGGATCATGACGTCCAGGTCGTTTCCGGCGGAGCACGCGGCGTGGACCAGGCAGCGATGCTGGGTTGTCTGGAGCAAGGCGGCGAATCACTTGGAGTCCTTGCGGACAGTCTTTTTAAAGCGCTCGTCAGTACTGTGTTTTCCAAGTATCTGTTGCAAGGTTGCCTAACGCTGATTACGCCGTTCAGTCCCGAGGTTGGATTCAGCGCCGTGAAAGCGATACAGCGCAACAAGCTGATCTACTGCCTGTCGGACGTGGGTTTTGCAGTGCATTCTGGGTTGAGAGGTGGCACATGGTCGGGCGTTCAGGAGGCTGTGAGAAAGCGCTGGATACCGATCTGGGTCAGGAAGATGGATGATCCCGATGCCGGTAATAGCGAGCTGATCACCGCAGGAGCGCTTGCAGCACCGACATCGATCAACGATGTGGATTTTAACTACCTGATGAAGGCGGAGCTTCAGCTGGATCTATTTGATTTGATGGAGATGTAAGATCTGCGTCTCCCTAAAAAAATCCCCTGGCGTTAACCAGGGGATTTGCTTTATCTGATTGTTGCTATTTTACTTTCGTGATGGACAGAAACACCTCTTTACCATTGATATCCCACTGCTTCATATCTTTGTGATGAAGCTCTTCGCGGAAGATACCGTCGGCGAGTGTTTCGGTTTTGATGAAGTCGGCATAGCCAGTGCAGACGTCGTTGATTTCGTCATCGCTGATGAAGAACACGCTGATGCGGTCCATGATATCGAGGTCCATTTCCTTGCGGGTGAACTGTATCTTGTTGATCAGCTCGCGCGCGTAGCCTTCCTGGATCAATTCGGGTGTAAGCACGGTGGAAAGCGCTGTGTGGATGCCTTTTTCGCTGGCAAACACATAGCCTTCGCGCTGCTGGATACTGAAGATCAAGTCTTCTTCTTCGATTCTCACCGGGTGTCCTTCGCATTCGATGACGAAGGGTTCATTCTTGCTGAAGGCTTCCAGCACGTGGTCGGCATCGATTTCCGGCAGGGCCTTGGCGACGCATTTCATATGCTTTCCGACTTTGGGACCAAGCACCTTGAAATTAGGCTTGATGTCGTGCTTGAGCAGTTCGTCATGCGGCTTGAGATACTCGATCTCGCGGACGTTTATTTCATCCAGGATCAGGTCTTTCATCTTCTCGACGACGTCCTTGAATCGATCCGGCACGTAGAAGGTTTGCAGGGTCTGGCGGACCTTGATCTGACATTCGTTACGCGCTGCGCGTCCGAGGCTTACGAGGTCGATCACGTTCTGCATATCGCTCTCGAGTTCGGTATCGATAACTGCCTGGTCGATTACGGGATACTCAGCTAAATGAACACTTTCTTCGCTGGTGAGATTGCGGTAAATTTCCTCCGCAAGATAGGGCGCGAAAGGTGCCATGACACGGCAAACAGTGACCATCGCGTGGTAGAGCGTAAGGTAGGCGTCGCGCTTGTCGTCGGTCATGGTCAGTGCCCAATACCGGCGTCTGCTGCGGCGAACGTACCAGTTACTCAGGTCGTCGATGATAAACGCCTGGATGGCGCGAACCGAGCGGGTGAAATCGTACTGCTCGTTGTTCTGAGTTACCTGCTGGATGAGCGTATTGAGTCTGCTCACGATCCAGCGATCGATTTCGGCGGTTGGCTTGTAACTATCCATATGTTGCGCTGCATCGAAGCCGTCTATGTTGGCGTAGGTGGCGTAGAACGAATAGACGTTCTTCATGGTACCGATGAATTTATTAACCACTTCTTCGACGCCTTTGGGATCAAACTTGGTGGGCACCCACGGCGGACTGACATAGAGCAGGTACCAGCGGTTTGCGTCCGCACCGTACTTCTGCATCATCTCCATCGGATTGACGGAGTTGCCGAGGCTCTTGCTCATCTTCTTGCCGAACTTGTCGAGGATCAGGTCGTTGACCAACACATTTTTATAAGGCGCGGTGCCTTTGACGAACGTGGAGATGGCCAGCAGCGAGTAGAACCAGCCGCGTGTCTGATCGATACCTTCGCAGATGAAGTCAGCCGGGAAGAGTTCGCTATCGAAGCGTTCTTTGTTCTCGAAGGGATAGTGCCACTGCGCGAAGGGCATAGAGCCACTATCGAACCAGCAGTCGATCACTTCGGGCGTGCGGTGCATGGTGCCGCCGCAATCGGGGCAGGTCATCACGATTTCATCGATGTAGGGACGGTGCAGCTCGATATCTTCGGGCACTTCGCGTCCGTCTTCGTACTTGCCTTTCTCGCGCAGTTCCTTGATAGAACCGGCGCTGTCGTGTGTTCCGCATTTGTCGCAAACCCAGACGTTGAGCGGCGTACCCCAGAAACGGTCGCGGCTGATTGCCCAGTCGATATTGTTTTCCAGCCATTCGCCGAAGCGTTTCTCGCCGACGAAATCCGGGTACCAGTTGACCTTTTTGTTGTTTTCGATCATCTGCTCTTTATAATCGCTCGTGCGGATAAACCATCCGTCGCGCGCGTAGTAAATCAGCGGGGATTTGCAGCGCCAGCAGAAGGGATAGCTATGCAGGATCTGTTGCCGTTTGTATAGCAGGCCGCGTTCCTTGAGGTCGCGGATGATTTCTTTGTCGGCGACCTTGACGAAGAGTCCTTTCCAGGGCTCTACGACTTCACCGAAAGTACCGTCATCCATCACGGGATTGATGACCGGCAGACCGTACTTCTGTCCCAGCGAGTGGTCGTCCTGGCCGAATGCCGGTGCGGTGTGCACGATACCGGTACCGTCGTCCATGGAGACGTAGTCCGCCATCGCGACGAACCATGCCTTTTCCTTAGGCTGAATGAAGTTGAACAGCGGTTCGTATTCGCGGTATTCGAGGTCTTTGCCTTTATAGGTTTCGACGACTTCATAGTCTCCGTCCAGCACGCTCAGAAGCGCTTGTGCCAGGATCAGATACTGCTCGTTGTGCAGCACCTTGACATATTCCTGCTCGGGATGCACCGCCAACGCGGCGTTGGAGATCAGCGTCCAGGGGGTCGTCGTCCAGGCGAGGAAGTAAGTATTCTCTTCGTCTTTCGCCTTGAACTTCACGAACACGGACGGATCTTCCACATCCTGGTAGCCTTGCGCCACTTCGTGGCTTGAAAGCGGGGTTCCGCATTTGGGGCAGTAAGGAACGATCTTGTGTCCTTTATAAATCATACCTTTGGTGAAATACTGATTCAGTATCCACCAGACACTCTCTATATAGCTGTTATGCAAGGTTATATAAGGATTTTCGAGGTCAATCCAATATGCCATTGTGCGGGTCATTTCCTGCCATTGCTTTTCGTAGGTGAAGACCGATTCGCGGCATTTTTGGTTGAATTTCTCGATTCCGTAGGCTTCAACAGCCTTCTTGTCGTTCAGTTCCAGTATCTTCTCAACTTCGATTTCCACCGGAAGTCCGTGCGTGTCCCATCCGGCTTTGCGCTTGACCTGAAAGCCTTTCATGGTCTTGTAGCGGCAGACGGTGTCTTTAATCGCGCGGGATATCAGGTGGTGGACCCCCGGCTTGCCGTTCGCGGTTGGGGGACCTTCGAAGAAAATAAACTGGGGGTGTCCGTCGCGGAAGTTGATGCTCTTCTCTGCGGTACCGTTCTCATCCCAGTACGTGCGTACTCTGCGCTCAAAATCCGCCGGACTCTCTTTCGGGTCCATGGGTTTGTACATCTTTGTTCTCCTTGCATGTTTTCCTTTGCCAGCCCTGCCGGCAAAGGTGGCCAATCGTGCGGTATGATACACGAATTGACAATCATACAACAAATCCGCAGCCTGTCTTTCACGCAAGGAATTTTTATCGCTAAGACAAACAAGCATACTGTAAGTGGGTTGGACATGATATTATGCTGGACAAGTAGAGTCTGACGTGTGAATCTGGGATTTTTATACGATTAGGATCCAGATTCAGCAGATTGGAGCTCAAGGAGAAAGTGCGTGTTCGGTTATGGTGGATATGGCAGAGGGAATTTACTTGCTACGTTTTTGATCTTTTCAGCATTAGCTACTATCTTTAGAAAGGTTCACTTCATCATTGGTCTTGTCATTACGGCTGCGAGCGGATTTCTTTACTATTTGTACAAGACTGATGTAATAACCAAAGCCCAGGGTTCGATCATCGCTGGCTTTGGATTTGGAGCATTGCTGATATATATTATGATCTATTGGCTCATACAAAAGAGCGATTTGGATAAATAACCATTTGAAACACCAATAACAATGCAACGAGGTTTCATAAATGCAAAATCATAAGGAAGTAATTAAAACCCACCTCCATCATCTCTGCGTCAATATCGAGAACCGGCATCCGGGAAGCAGAGGTAATCACGCGGCGACGAAATACATCTGCGAGCAACTCGATCTGCTGGGCTGGGACGCGGATATCACGCGGCTGGAGTGCATTGATTGGCAACCGGAAACGGCTGCGCTGCATATCGATGGCAAGGCGTACCCGCTCAAGCCAGCGCCTTATTCACTGCCCTTCGATGGAGAAGCAGAACTCGTCGTGGTGGATAACTTCGAAGCGCTGAACGACCTCGATATATGCGGGAAAATCCTGCTTTGTAAGGGGAAGCTGACCGAGAGCCAGTTGATACCGCAGGGTTACCCGTTCTACAACCTTGACGAGCACAAAGAAATCTTCCGCATCCTGAATGCGCGGAAACCGCTGGCGATTATCGCGGCTACCAAGAGCGACCCCGGTGGAGCTGGCGGTATCTCACCGTTTCCGTGGATCGAGGACGCACGATTCGATATCCCGTCATGCTACTGCGATGCTGCGACAGGAGAGAAACTCGCACTGCTGGAGTGCCGTGAAGTCAAGCTTACGATCGACTCGCTGCGCAAGAAATCGTGGATGGAACAAATCTCGGGTCTCAAGGGCGACCGGACGAAAAAGCGGATTGTCATCAGCGCGCATGTTGACACCAAAATCGAGACCCCCGGAGCGCTGGACAACGCGACCGGTGTGGCGATTCTGCTCGTGCTCGCAGAGATGCTGCAATCCTACGACGGCGATCATTACATCGAGCTGGTGTTTTTCAATGGCGAAGATTACTACGATTCAACCGGCGAATGCCACTACATGGAGATCAATGGCGACAAGCTCAGTGATTTCGCGCTTGTAGCAAATATCGATGCCGCCGGATGCAAAGAACACCGCAGCGGACTTTCGCACTGGAATCTGTCCGAGCAGGCAGCCAGCCTGGTCGATGGGCTTATCGAGGAATATCACGGAATCGAACCGATGGATCCATGGCCGGCCAGCGATCATATGATCTTCGTTCCGCGCGGAGTGCCGACGCTCGTTTTTACCTCAGCCAATATCTGGGATCTCGCGGAGCACATCACACACACCATGCGCGATAATATCAATCTGGTGGATCCGGCACGCCTTGTCGAGATCGCCGAATTCCTTTATCGCGTTGTCAATAATCCCCTGGGGCTGGAGAAAGCATGACGCGTTGCAATATCTGTCCGCGAATGTGTAACGTGGATCGCGATCAAGTCGTGGGCTACTGCAAGAGTGGGTGGGACCCGATCGTCAATCTGGCGATGCCTCACTATGGGGAAGAGCCGGTTATCAGCGGGAAGCGTGGCAGCGGCACGATCTTTTTCACCTACTGCAACCTGCGCTGTGTCTATTGCCAGAACCACAAGATAAGTCAGGAGGGTCTTGGTAAGCCGATCACCGTGGAACAGCTCGCGCAGACCATGCTCGATTTGCAGGCTCAGGGTGTTCACAACATCAATCTGGTGACGCCAACTCACTTTTCGCTGAAGATACGCGATGCGATCGTGCATGCGAAGGACATGGGCCTCAAGCTTCCTATTGTGTGGAACAGCAGCGCTTATGAGCTCAAGGAGACGCTTTCGCAACTGGAAGGACTGGTCGATATCTTCATGCCCGATTTCCGCTATACGAACCCAGACGCGGCAAGGCGATTCTCCGACGCCGCGAATTACCCCGAAGTGGCGATGCGTGCGATACTCGAGATGTTTCGTCAGGTGGGGCATTTGCGCATGGATGACGATGGCATTGCAGAGAAGGGTGTTCTGATCAGGCTGCTGGTTTTGCCAGAGGATATCGGAGGGATTGCGGATGCGCTTCGGTGGATCGAAGAGCAATTCGGAAACCGTACCTTCATCAGTCTGATGTCGCAATATTACCCAACTCATCAGGCGTTGGAATGTCCGCCGCTTGATCGTCCGTTGAAAATGGAGGAATACCGGAAGGTGCTGGATGTGGTCGAGGAACTCGGCATGCACAACGGCTATATCCAGGATTTACGTCCATCATCGGAGTGGACGCCGTCTTTTAAATAGGAAGACGGAGGAACTGAAAAATTCCTCCGCCTGAGCCTTTTGAGAGAGAGGATTATTTTATCATCAACATGCGATGCGCAGCAACTTGATTCTGCGACTGCAACCTTGCCAGATAGATACCACTTCCTGCTTTTTCACCATTCCAGCGAACACTTGTCGTACCGGGTGAGATTGTGAACTGGTCCACGCGCTGACCTTTGATGTTGAATATCTCCAGTATTGCCGGGCCTGCATCAGGGATGCTGAAGCAGATCGTGCAGGACGGATTGAACGGATTCGGGTAGCTGCTGATGCTGATCGCATCCGGCCTGGGAATGTTCTGCTCGTCAACGGGCGTGAAATCGAATGGTGTTCCCTGATGCCAGCGGCAGTTCAGCATTTCGCCATCGTTACCATTGGATGTGAGATCTGCGATCGTCTCGCCGTTACCTTCATTGCAGCGCCAATAACCTTCCAGACCGGCTTCATCGCCGATAAGGTACTCCGCCATATGCTCATTGATGTCACCTGCTGAGCGGACTTCGCTCCATATGCGCATTTCATCAAGGACACCTTTGAACGCACTGGTGCTGCTGCTGTTGTTGCCGAAGAAGAAGTATGCTTCCGGATCGTAAACGACCGGTCCTGAAGGAGCGGTGTAGACTGTCTGCTCCTGTAATACACCGTTGAGGTAGATGCGCAGGTCGGAGACGCCGTCATAGCTAATAGCAAGATGGTATCCTGTTTCAATGAACACTCCGAACGATGGAAGCGCAACAACACTTTGGGTGCTTTCATGCTGCATCTTGACGATCAGCGTCATCTGATTGTAAAGCGGATAGGCGTTGTTCAAGTATGCTGAAATGCTGCCATTGTAGAAGATCATGCCGTTTCCTAGCGTCGGATTCATGCCGTAATCGAAGGCGTTAAACCATGTTTCCAGAGTGAAACCACCGCTGAGATCGAAAACCGGCATTCTTGTGCGGCTGCTGTTCGCGTTGAATTCGATCGCACTTTCGCCGTCGAAAACCCGTACCAGGTCTTCCTTGATAATCTCTTGCTCTTCTACACCGTTCGAGATATGCAGCCGCACATCGTAGGTGCCTGGCGTGGTGAACTGATGGGTCGGTTCTGGTTCTGTTGAATCGATGGTGCCGTCGTTATCGAAGTCCCATTCCCAAGTTGTCACAGCCGGCTTGGAGTAGGCTTCGTAGGTAAAATGGGATTCGACAGGCGCGTGGCCACTGACGTTTTCCACCTGGTAGTCGGCATCCAGAAACGAATCGATGCTCTTGAACCACCGGATGTGATTGGTGCTGTATTCTGCCACGCAGGCGAGGATATCGAGGTCGTTGTCTTCATCCAGATCGACCACGAATAGCTTGAGCATCTCGTGAGCGCTGTTGCTGATGACATGTTCTGTGAAGTTCTGCTGTCCATCGTTTTCGAAGAACGATGTGAACGAGCCGATCCATGCGATCCCGAAGATATCCATGTCACCGTCTTCGTCGATATCGCACACGATGGGGCTGCGTCCGCCGTTAAAGCTGTTGTTGAGCATATTCAAGGTGAAGTTCTGCTCGCCATCGTTAAGAAACCAGCCGATAGCATGGCTGTTACCGCAAGATGTAGCGGCAAAGTCCATATGTCCGTCGCCGTTGATGTCACCGGCGCTGATCCAGTTGGGTTTGTCCCAGTCGCTGAAGAGAAGGTGCTCGGTGAAGTTCTCGTCCTCTCCGATATTCTCGAACCAAACGATACCACCAGCTTGAGCGGCAGCGAGGATATCCATATCTCCATCGTTATCCATGTCAACTGCGCGTGCGCAACTTACCTTGGTCCATCCATCCTTGAGAATGTGTTCGGTAAAATTCTCGTCACCGTCGTTTTCGAACCATCCAAGTCTGCCGCTATCGCAGGCGGTCGCGAGGATATCGACGTTTCCGTCACCGTTGATATCGATGGGCAGATTGTGGACGTGATCGGTGACGACGACCCACCCTGGGCCGTCCCAAGTGGATGTGACTACGTTTTCGGTAAAGGTGCCATCGCCGTTATTGTGAAACCAGGATATCTTATCTCCGGTGTTTGCTGTAGCAGCGAAATCGGGATAGCCGTCACCGTCGATATCGCCGGTATCGATCGCTTTTGCGTTCTGGAATCCTTCGATGACCATGTGCTCAGAAAAATTCATCTCGCCATCGTTTTCCATCCACTTGATGTGATGGTCAGGGTAGCAGGTGTAAACGAAATCCGGGCTGCCGTCGAGATTGAAATCGGCTGCTGCGATCGCGCATGCACCACCTGTGTCTTCGAATAAAACAATCTCCTCGAACATTGCGTCGGCAAGGAGTCCGACTGACGACATTGCCAGTGCCGTCATTAAAAACAGAAACTGGATATCCTTTGCACGGAACAAGAACAAAGAACATCGATGCTTTCTCATGATTCTCTCCTTCATTCGGTTATGTGAAATGATCTTAACACACGTCAGCTTTTGGTCTTCGAATATTCTTTTCTCAGATCCGCGATTCCCGGCGCGTGCCCCACAAACTTTTTGATGTATACTTGGATGTTCTGCCAGATGTCATCACGCGACATTCCTTGATTGAACATGGTAATGATGCTGTAATATCCGATTTGGTAGATCATATCGCTGAACACCCACCCAGCCAGATAGCGATTGCCGCTGTAGAGCGCGTGAATCAGCTCTTCGGTCTTCTGTTTGGTTGTGGTGATAATGAATTGGCTGCCGTCTGCCGCGATGCAAAACCAGTTGATATTCCAGCTTTCGGTGACAAGGTTGCTGATATGCATGGTGTCGTGCCGGATTACTTCCGCACCCTCGAACGACTCCATCTCCGAAGTGTAGATCGCTACGATTACACCGCGATCGACCGCACGACGTACTGCCTCCCTGATATTCTCGAAATGATGAGGTTCAGCTTCGATGAAGACGATCTTCTGAGTCTGATCGATTACCTGGATTGCTTTCTCGTAAACTTGCTCCATGCTTTGCAGGTAATAGATCGATTCAACTTGCTCCTGTTGCTTCATATTGCGAAAGGCGTCTGTGACTTTTTTCCGCTGGTTCTCGAATTCCCGCTCCTTCAGCTCCAACATCTGCTCGACAGGTATTGCCTGAAAGACCTGATTTTTGGTCCCCTGAAGCTGTACGATCGTCCCTTTTTGTTCAAGTGACTTCAGTGCTTGATAGACATTGGAACGTGATTTCCCGATTTGCTGCGCGATACTATAACCTGATTGCGGTGATTCTTTCAGTAGTGCAAAGTAAACGTTTGCTTCAACTTGCGTAAGTCCAAACTCGATCAGCAATTCGATTCTCTGTTGGTCATTCATATCATCATCCTCGATTAGTGTTACTAACAGGTACCACTATGGGTGATTGGCGTTTCGTTTGTCAAGATTATCCTCGATCGGATGTAGGTCATGATGTGACTTGCGAAATGCAATCGGCTCTATTGCAATACGATGCGATGACGATAAATATTCATAATTAATGCGAACGAATGATTTTCCTTTACAACCGCAACAATGAACCGGATTGTTTAGCTATCAGCACATACGAGGTTATTATGATTGTGACATCCTTTATCGGTATCTGTGTACTACTCTTCCTCGGCAAATGGATTCGAACCCAAATCCCCATCCTGCAGAGACTCTACCTTCCGGCGTCGGTTATAGGTGGCGTGATCGGCTTGGTTGCGCTTCAGATTATCGGATCCAGCGACTTTGCTGTGGGCTGGACAGCTGGCTGGAGCAAGCTCCCGGGATTTCTGATCAATATTGTGTTTGCTTCGCTCTTTTTGGGGGTAGCGATTCCAAGCCTGTCCAGATCATGGAAAATCGCCGGACCGCAACTTGCATACGGTCAAATCGTGGTCTGGGGGCAGTATGTGGTGGGCCTCGGCCTGACACTTGCGCTTTTGAAGCCAATCTGGAAGCTTCCCGACCTTTTCGGCGTCGTGATCCCCGTGGGATTCGAAGGTGGTCATGGTACTGCCGGTGGATTGAAAGATACGTTTGCAAACTTTGACTGGAAGTCTGGTACCGACCTCTGTCTGGCATCTGCCACGGCTGGAATCATTCTGGCTGTGATCATCGGTATCGCGCTGATCAATGTAGCCAAGCGCCGTAACTGGCTGGAAGCAACCGGCACCGACATCGTGACCGGTGGTGATGGAATTTACCCCAAAAATCAGCGTCCCATTGCGGGATATGAAACGGTGTCCGCTGATTCAGTAGATTCACTTGCGCTGCACCTGGCTATGATTGGCATTGCCGTGTTAATCGGGTGGCTGATAAAACAGGGCATGCTATTCATTGAAGGAGCTGTTCCTGTTTTGAGCGAAAACAAGATTTTCCAGGGATTCCCTCTGTTTCCTCTGAGTATGGTCGGTGGACTGATCGTGCAGACGCTTTCGTCTAAATCGAATCGTTTTGATGTCATCGACTCCGGGCTGTCCAAGCGGCTCGCTGGCCTGGCGCTGGATTTCCTCGTGGTGGCAGCAATAGCGACGATTCGTATTGAGGTGATTACGAACAACCTGGTTCCTTTCCTTATCATCGTACTTGCGGGGACTTTATGGAATGTATTTTGTGTGCTGTTTATGGCGCCAAGGTGGTTTGCAGACAGCTGGTTTGAGCGCGCGATTGCCGAGATGGGCCAATCGATGGGCGTTACTGCAACAGGGCTTCTATTACTGCGTGCGGCGGATCCGGAGAATAAAACAAACGCTGCGCAGGCTTTCGCGTATAAACAGCTCCTGCACGAGCCTTTCATGGGGGGAGGACTCTGGACATCTTCTGCGATTCCATTAATTGTTCTGTTTGGTGGTTTCCCAGTGCTGCTGATATCGCTCGGAGCGATTGTAGTGTGGCTGGTCGTGTGGTTTCTTTTCTTTAGGAAGCTCAGGATCGCGCCATCTGTTAATTGATTCTTATCGTATGTTTTTATTGAAAGGGCAATCCATGGTGATTGCCCTTTTTTCTTGGGGAAAGCATCGCTTCCAGCAGGAATGCTATTTCCCGCTTCTGTAAGCGCTGTGTGAGTACCAATAGTTTATGAAAAAGAAAATGCCGGCTGCGGGGACAGCCGGCGTTATGGCAATAAGAGGGGAATTAACCCACTATTTAGAGATCTTCTTGGATGTGCGAGTCGCGTCGGTTGTGCGAGTCGCAGTATTCTTGGTTGCCTGCTGTTTGCGGACAACCGGTGCTTGTGCGTGACGTACCGTACCATCGGTAGCAACTACGTAGAAGAACTTGGCACCGTCGATAATCTCGACTGACGCTGTAGTATCCAATGCGACAGTAACGAATGAGTAGGTTCCATTCGGTGTGTCAGAACTATAGATTTCGTATTCAGTAGCGCCAGCAACTGCTTCCCATGTGAGGTTAGCGTTATTGCCGTCAATCGTGATCACTACGTTTGTCGGTGCATCGAGTCCACCGGTCGGCCAGTTCAGGTCGTTCATATCTGTGCCGAAGCAAAGAGCGAGGTCGCCATTGATCGGATCGAAGATCGGTCCACCAACCCATTCGGACATCGCGGATGTGCTGGAGGCAAAGCCTGCACGATACTGAACACCTACCGTACCGTCAGCATTTTCGATACCGATTGTACTGGAGTAAGTGTAGCCAGAGTAGTACCAAGGCATTGTTGTGGATTCATCAGCGTTGTAGCACATGATGATTTTACCATCCGGGAACAGCGTAGCCTGCATGGTCATGTAGTAATCAGCAGCGTTTCTGCGCGGAAGGTGCCAGTATGTAACAGTGAAGCTATTTTCGTCGCCACCGTAGTAAATGTGAACATCACTTGTTGAGTAGCACTGGAAGTCATCCCATACAATCGCGATGAATTCGTTCGGTGTTGATGTATTCGGAATGAACGCATTCGAGTACGGTGATGATTGTGTGAACATGAGAATACCGTTGGTTGTTACATACATTGAATTCTTATCAGCACCGTAAAGCGGGAAGCTGAACGGAAGATCGACAAGCCAGTTACCATCGTCAACAGAACCATTTTCCGGGGTAGCCGGGAGTTCTGTATGGCCTGAGAAGTCGACCCACTGGTAAGTCGGCTTGGAGACAGCGTCTGCCATGGAGTTCGCGAAGTAGTATGTACCATCGGTACCGGTAAATGTGCCGGTATCAGTGGTTGTGAAGTTCCAAATCGGGCAGTCGGCAGCATTGCCTATTTCATTATAGGGCATAACCTGCCAGTAATAGGTTGTGCTGTATTCGAGTACGCCGAAATCGAAGTATGTGTCGGTTCCGACTTCATATTCCGTTGTAGGCGGGTTATCTGTGCCGAATTTGACCCTGTAACCGTCTGCTCCACTGACCGGTTCCCATGCGAGAGCGCCAGTTTCAGGACGATTGGTTGCATTATTGGCGGGAGCGTAAACAGATGTCGTGTCAGGAGCACCATAGGTAGTGAAGCTCCAGATTTCGGCATCGATTGCGTCACCGTTTGTATTGAAGGGGACGACCTGCCAGAAATATTCAGTTTCGCCAGCTAAGCCGCTAACCGCAGCGGTCAGTCCGTCTTCGATAACATCACCATTCATGATGTTTGTTGGAGGATCGTCGGTTCCAAGGAAAACCTTGTATCCATCAGCGCCAATACTTGCTTCCCATTCCAGATCAAATGAGAGAGGAATGTCGATAGCATTGTCAACAGGATATACTTCTTCGGAAAGCGTCGGCAGCACCTGAGTCGTGAAGCTCCAAATTGGGCAACCGGTTGCGCTACCGCTTTCATTGAAGGGAACAACCTGCCAGTAGTAAACGGTCGAGGCCGTAAGGCCATTGAACGCGTATGATGTATTTGTGCCCTGGTTTTCACCATTGACGATGTTTGTGGGCGGGTTGTCGGTTCCAAAATACAGATAGAAGCCAGTCGCCAGGCCACTTCCGTTCCATGCAAGGTTGCCATTTACCAGTACTTCAGTTTCGAGATCAGCCGGCGCGATAAGCGTGACGGGATTCGGAGCTGAGTTGTTTGAGAAGAAGGAAATGTCGTCGAGATAAACGTTCGGGCCATATCCTGAAGTTCCTAAGAAGTTCACGATAACATTCTGACCGGCATATGCTGCGAGGCTAACAGAAGCCTGAGTGAAGCTGCCAGGAGATGTGTTGCCTGCGCCGTCACCGGAATCGAAATTCTCGCCAACACGGTACCACAGTTCTGTCCAATTCTCGCCACCGTCAGTACTGATCTGAACGGTAAGCGCGTCATTCGGATAGCTTGTGTTATAAAAATGAGACCAGCTGAAGGAAAGCATTGCAGCATCGGGAAGTACCATAGACGGGGTTTTCATATGGCATTCGCCGGTGCTCCAGCCCCAGAAGTTAGCGTATGCGCAATGGAGGTCGCCGCTATTATATGCAGCCCAGTTGCGAATTCCGCCAGTAAGATCCCAGCTTGTAGGTGGGAATGTATCGAAAGAAGTCTCATAAGGGAAAGTTGTGATTGTTTCGTCTTCAGTGATGAAGCTCCAGATCGGGCTGCTTACTTCACCAACGAGGTTACGAGCTATCACTTTCCAGTAATAGGTGGTTCCGTATTCGAGTGTGGCCGGAAGGTTCACTGAGCTTGCCAGGGCAGCCATGTTGTCCGCGATCATGGTCGTCGGAGGATAGTCAGTTCCGAAATAGACATCGTAGTTGGTTGTATTGCCACCGGATGTCCAGGAAACGTTGCTCAGGTTGATGGATACGTCGGTAAGACCGTCGGTTGGATTGGGAGTAGTCGGTTCCCCGGGTCCACCTACCAGTTCGTAATGTAACCGGGTATTCGGCAAGTAATCACTGATGGTTCCATCTTCTGCCGGATAGATACTGTCCTGTACATCATACACAACGCGTTCTGGTGCGCTTGTGTATAGGAAGGAAGGACCACCGCTTGCCCAGCTACCATCGTGAGAATCCCACATGATGATCAGGTTGTCAGTACCGTTATAAGAGAAAGCTGTATCGAGATTAATCTCGTGCCAGCCTCCGCCATTAAATGTCTGGCTTCCCGTATAACAGAGCTGAAAACCTTCAGCAACTGGATCGGCTATGTATGCCGGGCTGGTAAATGTAGCGTCAGACGTGTGTTTGATGTAGCAGGAAAGATTGTCGATCGTGAAATTTGCTGGATTTGAACCAACGTAGTAGCTAAGTGAGGAAATGTCCATCGACATACCGATTTCGGATTGCAGATAAACAGACCGTGACCAGCTATAGTCCCATAGACCTGTAAAAGGCGCATAGTTTGTCGAGGATGTGCCTGTGCCAATCTCGACATATGCTGCGTGAACGCTAAAAGCGATCATCAGTAAACTGATCAATAACATGAATTTGCGTGAATTGTACGTTTTCATTCCACCTCCATAACTGTGTGATTTCTATTGTGGTTGCAATATTCGACTTATCTGGGTTTCTTGTACGATATTCAAGTTCTGTTGCTGTCACAGATTCATTTCGCTCTCAACGCTGCTAACGTGTGAAAGAACAGCGGGATGCAAAGAAAAATGTCATGCAAACATCATTCACATGGACAAAACTGATTCTTGTTTCAGAAGCACCCCAATAAATTTCAATCGATCATAAGATCGTATGCCAAAACTTACTCATGTCCAGATATCGGCCTGAAGAGAAATGATGTCCAGAAATTTTTTTTAAAAACACGTTTTTTATGATTCCCTTTTTGCGTTGAATGTCATTATTACTTACAAGAGAATACGTTGGAAGCGATTTGTGTTCCATTCTGGAATTCAGAGTCTCAATGTATCATGCCAAAGAAAGAATAAAAAAAAATATCTTAATCGAAAATCAAACTAGGTGTGAATATTCAGGGCAGAGCAATTTCCAGGTGAATAATTACAGTGAATTAATGCTTGACTCCCTCGCGGACACGATTATAATGGCTTGTATGTTTCTGAAATGTAATGCAAAGACCGTCGTTAACCTTATCATAACACTCTCAAATGGTTTGTGATCGCCTCGTCTGATTTTGCACCTGACATACACATTTAACAATATGGAGGAACTTAAGATGGATACCACACTAACAGTCTATACACCGGAAAGAAAACCGACAATAGAAACGAAGAACGCAATTGCTGATTTTCTTTTCGAACATTTGGAACAATTTGGCGACCCACGAAATGATATCAGGAGATCAATCGATTATGCATTGAAGGAATTCGATTCTTTCGGCGGCAAGATACTGAAAGCCGAGATAAATGGCACGATCGTGGGTGCGGTTGTGTTGAATCGTACCGGTATGGACGGCTACATTCCCGAGAATATTCTCGTTTATATTGCCGTACATCGAGATTACCGCGGGAAGAAGATCGGGAAATATCTCATGCAGCAAGCAATCGAAAACACCGAGGGCGATTTAAAACTTCATGTCGAACCAGATAACCCAGCAAAATTCTTATATGAAAAGGTGGGATTTACCAGCAAGTATCTTGAGATGCGTTACAAACGAGGATCGGAATAATGGCATATCTGGAAATGGATGTTGGAAAGCTGGAGTTCAACTACAGGTTTTTAGACAATCTGTTTGTGAGTAACAATATCCAGTGGGCTGTTGTAACCAAGATGCTATGCGGAAACCGGATGTTTCTGACTGAGATATTGAAACTTGGTGTGAAGCAGGTTTGCGATTCTCGCCTGATGAATCTTAAAACAATCAAGGCACTCGCACCAGATGTAGAGACGGTTTACATCAAACCGCCTGCAGGGAAAAATGTAGCCAGCGTAGTGAGATATGCGGATATCAGCGTTAACACAGAGATTGCGACGATTAAAGCACTTTCACGGGCTGCCCGTAAGCAAGGCATCACTCATAAAATCATCATCATGCTGGAAATGGGAGAACTTAGAGAAGGCGTGCTGCGAGATGAATTTGTGCAGTTCTATAAAAGTGTCTTCAAGATGGAGAATATCAAGGTTGTCGGTATCGGTACGAATTTTAGCTGCCTGTACGGTGTCTTGCCGCACGAAGACAAGCTGATCCAATTGAGCCTTTATGAGCAGCTCATCGAGGCGAAATTCAACCGGAATCTACCTTATGTTTCCGGAGGTAGCTCCGTAGTGATCCCAATTTTGCTCAAGAATACACTCCCGAAAGGGATCAATCATTTTCGTGTGGGCGAAACGCTCTATCTCGGTACGAATGTTTTCAACAACAGCCTTATACCAGAAATGAAGCACGATATCTTCAAGCTCTACGCCGAGATCATCGAACTGATGGAGAAACCCAGTGTGCCTTCTGGCATGATGGGCTCCAATGTGGATGGTAAGACTTTTGATTTCGATGACCGGGAAGTCGGCAAGGTTTCGTTCCGTGCGATCGTGGATCTTGGACTCCTGGATGTCGATGAGAAGCACATATGGTGCTCTGACACCGAAGTGCAATTTGCCGGTGCGAGCTCGGATATGCTTGTGATCGATTTAAAAGACAATCCTAATAATTATAAGGTAGGCGACCTCCTGGAATTCCGGATGGACTACATGGGATTGCTGCGGCTTATGAATTCGAGATACATCGAGAAGAGGATCAAGAATTAATCAGAACATATTGGACTAAAACTATCGAATCGGGCTTCGTCAATCAAGGTGACGGAGTCCGATAATTTTCTACTATGGTAAGACAAATTCCCGGAATCCTTTCATTGACAGCCAAACACGTTTTGAGTACATGGTTTATCCATCACGAAACAGGAGTGAATTGTGGGTAAATATCTTGTAACCAGTGCGCTTCCCTACGCGAATGGGGGGCTTCATATAGGGCATGTGGCCGGGGCCTATCTTCCGGCTGATATCTTCGTACGCCATAAAAAAATGATGGGCGAAGATGTAATTTATATCTGCGGAACGGACGAACATGGTGCGCCGATCTCGATTCGTGCTGAAGCTGAGGGCGTCACACCTCGCGAAATCGTCGATCGCTTCCACGACAGCATCGTCCGTAGCTTCGACGGACTCAACTTCGAGTTCGATAATTTCTCCGGAACAGCGCGTCCGGAGCACGTCAAGCTTTCACAGGAGTTCTTCCTGAGCCTATATAACCGCGGATTCATCACGCAGCATACACAGCAGCAGCACTTCTGCGAGCACGATAATCGCTTCCTTGCGGATCGTTACGTGGAAGGCGTATGCCCTTACTGCGGGGCGGAAGGCGCTCGTGGCGATCAGTGCGATGCCTGCGGGAAGCTAATCGATGCGATCAAGCTCAGTCAGCCTGTATGCAAGATCTGCGGAAACACGCCCGTGATCAAAGAGACAACACACTGGTATCTGGACTTGCCGAAATTCGAACCGGAGCTCAAGGCCTGGCTCTACACACGAGAGAATTGGAAGGACAACGTATTCCGTTTCATCATGAGCTGGCTTGAGGAAGGACTTATCGAACGCTCGATTACACGCGACATCAACTGGGGCGTACCGGTTCCGCTGCCCGAAGCCGACGGTAAGGTTCTTTACGTATGGTTCGACGCACCGATCGGGTATATCTCGTCAACCATCGAGTGGGCGAAGAATATGGGTGAACCGGATCGCTGGAAAGACTACTGGCTCGATCCAGAGACAAAGCTTATCCACTTCCTTGGCAAGGACAACATCCCGTTCCATACCATCATCTGGCCTTCCATGCTGATGGAGCAGGACAGAGAATATGTACTACCGAACGATGTACCGGCCAATGAATATCTCAACCTCGAAGGTCAGAAAATCTCCACCAGTCGCAACTGGGCGATCTGGGTGGAAGACTATCTGAAGTACTTCGAAGGCGACCTTCTGCGCTACGTGCTGGCATCGAACGCACCTGAATCGAAGGATGCAGACTTCAGTTGGAAGGATTTCCAGGCGCGGGTCAACGGTGAACTCGCGAACATCCTCGGTAACCTCGCGAACCGCGTGTTTAAGTTCGCCCAAAAGTCATTCGACGGCCAAATTACTCGTCCAGAAGCATTGACTGAGAAAGCAATCGAGACGCTCGAAGAAGCACGCAAGATGGCTGGTTGGATTCTGGATAGTTACGATACCTATAAGGTACGCAAGGCAGTAAGGACAGCGATGGACATCGCACGCCTGGGCAATAAGTACTTTGATGAGACCGAACCGTGGAAAAGCGTCAAGACCGAGCCTGCACAGGCTATGGAAACCATGTACGTCTGTGCGGAGATCCTGCGTATCGTTTCGATCGTATATACGCCTGTGCTGCCGGTGAAAATGGCGCAACTACGTGCGATGTTTGGCTTTGAGGCGTGCAAGAGCTGGAATGAGCTTGATACACCGGAAGCGAAATACGCAATCCGTGAAATCGAAACACTGTTCCCCAAGATCGAAGACGAACGTATCGAAGAGCAGATTCAGCATCTGATCGCAAACTCCAAACCTGCAGAAGATCCCAAACCGGCAATTGAGCACAAGGATGAGATCGAATTTGAAGATTTCACGAAGCTTGAGATTCGCCTTGTGAAGATTCTGCATGCAGAGAAGATCAAGAAGGCGAACAAGCTGCTCAAGGTTCGGGTGCGAATACAGGATGAAGAACGCGATCTGGTTGCTGGTATCGCGAAGTCGTACGAACCGGAAGAGCTTATCGGCAAGACGGTTGCGATGCTGCTTAACTTGAAGCCGCGGAAAATCATGGGGCATATGTCGCAGGGAATGATCCTTGCAGCAGAATACAATGGGAAGCACTCGGTGATGGTTCCAGACAAGGATTTTCCGGACGGATGCGGGATCGCGTAATCCACGATATTGCACCCGGATATAAATATTTCTTGACGCGAATAGGCGCAGGAATTTATTGAAAAACTATATGTAATATCAATAAAGAGGTGAAGTTATGGCGAAAGCACATAGAGGCAAAGGACTCAACGAATTTCCGAACCACGCACGTGGTACTTGCCCGATCTGTAGTCGTACCGGCGTCAAGCTGCTGTACGAAGTGAAAGGCGCAGACAAAAAGACCAAAGTTTGCAAGCTTTGTCGCAAGCGTGAGCTCCCTCAGCAAGCGTAAGTCACAAGAAAATTTCAATATAATGAACCGGAACTCAGATTCCGGTTCTTTTTTGTTTTCAATGAATTCGCCAGTTTGCGAGATTATTCCCAATTCAGTACTTTGTGTTGTAATCGACTGTATGTAAATAGTTTATAGTCATGCGGCGTAGCCGGGTCTGTTGGTTAAGCTTTCATTAACGCGCAATTTGTCAGGGCTTAACATGGGGTGTGTATCCATGAATGTTCGTCGTGGAGCGATTTTCAGAGAAATTTCGTTCTTGACAGACTTGCCTCGCATTTCATAGATAGGTTATCAGAAAAAAAAATAAGACTGAGGAAACAAAGATCCAAAACAGGAGGAAAGATGAAGAAAATTACTCTTTTCGTCATTGTAATCAGCTTGATGGCGATTACATCCGCTCTCATCGCTGGGGATAAAGACTATCCGCAGTTCAAATTTGGTGGTCGTATCACGATGGAACTCATTTATGAGAACAACATGAACGACTATACCGACTTCGATGAAGATACCGGAGCTGGCAACGATGCTGAATCCTATGGACGCGCTCGTGCAGATCTGAACTTCAAGACCATGATCAACGATGACATTTGTGCTGTTATCAGTACTCGTTTCGAGAATGGAAACGGCAACAAATGGCTCAGTTTTGGTAAGAACTACGATAGCAACGGTAACGATGACGGTAGCAAGATGCAGGATACCTCTCCGAAGCTTCAGGAAGCCTACATTGGCTTCAAGAAACTGTTCTTTGATGGTCTGAATGCTGAAATCGGTCGTAAGGCTTATGTCTATGGCGCAGGAAATGTCATGGGCGACCTGGATAAGGTTGATGGCTGGAGAATCGGTTACAAGAGCGATGTATTCTATGTTAACTTCCATTACATGCTTCGCGAACAGTATCCGAACTATGCTATGAACGAAACAGCTGTTCAGTACACCATCTGGGGTCTTAATGGCGGTATGGATAACCTTGCCGACATGGTTGACCTGAACGTTTACTACTGGCTCAACTACATGCCGATGCAGGATCCGGACGATGCAAAAGAAGTTGTCGCTGATATGCACAGCATCTTTGGCGCACGTGGCGAATTCAGCCTTATGGATGACATGCTCATGCCGTACGCAGAATTTGCAGTTCAGTTTGGTGCAAATGAAAAAGCTGCTGCCGGTGGCGACGATTACACCTATTCTGGCTACATGATCGACCTTGGTGCCGACTTCGAAAAAGACCTTGGCAACATGGCGGTTGACGCAAACCTTGAAATCTACATGGCTTCTGGTGACGATGCTGATACCGCCGACGAATGGGAAGGCTGGAATGGAACCGGTACCGGTAACCACGAAGTTGGTTACAATGATTGGAACATCGCGAATGTCGGCTCTGCTGGTCTCATGATGTTCAACATCGGTGGCGGTATCACCCCGATCGAGAATTTCCGTGCAGGTCTGAACTTCTTCATGTTCAACGATAATTCTGCTAACTACAAGGTCAATGGAAAGGAAATCTCTGGCGAAAACATGTGCAATGAGCTCGATATCGACCTCAGCTATGATCTCGCAAAGAAGACCTGCCTGTACACCACATTTGCTTTTGTCATGCCAAACAAGGATTACCCGGGTTATGGCGAAGACACAGCATTTGGCTGGTGTGTTGGCGCACAAACCAAGTGGTAAATATTACCTGATCCATATTGAGCGGCTGAGCAATCAGCCGCTTTTTTTTTGTTTTAATCAATTTTACTGAAGTATTTAAATCTGCACTGCGAGCGGTCAAAAGACGTTTAACGATAAATATTGGTTGAACGATAGACATTGAACACGCATGAATTCCTTGACGGATATCATTTTCCATCGAATTTGTGGCACGAAGATAGAAATACTGTGGAGGAACCATGCTACCAAGGCCACTCATCGAGAAAGTGATCGACCAGGCACTGTCACGTGGTGCGGATTTTGCTGAACTGTTCGTCGAGAACCAGTACCAGTCCAACATCGCGTTCAACGACAGCAAGGTCAAACAATCCATTGTGGGAAGAGATTTCGGCGCTGGCATCCGTGTAATTTACGGGACTCTGGCGATTTATGCTTATACGAACGATCTCACCGAGGCATCTTTACTGGCTGCTGCTGATGCTGTTAGCAAAGCTGCTCGTAGCGATTGCCGCGTGAAAGCGCTTGACCTTACCCGCTTGGAATATAAGGACTTGCATCCTTACGAGATTATGGCGAACGACATCGCCAAGAAAGAAAAGATCGAATTTCTCCAGAAAATCAACAAACACGCTCGCGACTACAGCGACCTGATCGTGCAGGCCGACCTCGGAATCTACGAGCGTATGCAGCATGTTCTTATCGCGAACAGCGAAGGTCTGCTTGTAGAAGACGACCGCCATTACTCGCGGATTCGCGTGACCTCGATCGCGGAGAAGAACGGCGAGATGCAGACAGGAAGCGAGAGCCCGGGCGCACTGATCGGTTACGAATTCTTCAAAGGTCTCGATCCTGAATTGCTTGGGCACGAAGCCTCCAAGCGCGCAATAACTATGCTTGAGGCGGATTACGCACCGAGCGGAAAATTCCCGGCGATTATCGACAACGGTTTCGGCGGTGTGATTTTCCACGAAGCATGCGGCCACGGCCTGGAAACGACATCGGTTGCCAAGGGCGTGTCGGTATTCTCCGACCAGCTCGGCAAGAAGATCGCCAATTCGGTGGTCACAGCGATCGACGACGGTACGATGCCCAACATGTGGGGTAGCGAGAACATTGACGACGAAGGCCTGCCGACAAAGAACACCGTGCTCATTGAAGACGGTATCCTCAAATCGTTCATGGTCGATCGCATTGGAAGCCTTAAAACCGGCTATGCAGCGACTGGAAGTGGACGCCGTGAATCGTATAAATTTGCACCCGCATCCCGCATGCGTAACACCTATATTGCAGCCGGTAAGAGCAAGCTGGACGACCTCATCGCATCCATCGACTACGGAATTTATGCCAAGAAGATGGGCGGTGGTTCGGTTATGCCCGGAACCGGTAATTTCAACTTCGCAGTTGCGGAAGGATACATGGTCCGCAATGGCAAGATCGCCGAGCCTGTGCGCGGCATGACCCTGATCGGAAACGGTCCGGCTGTCCTTCATAAGATCAGCATGGTGGCCGATAACCTCGATTTCGCAGCCGGTATGTGCGGCTCTGTCAGCGGAAGCGTACCAACCAGCGTTGGTCAGCCTGCAATCAAGATCGATGAAATCGTTGTTGGCGGCAGAAAGGAGAACTGATATGTATTCAAAAGAATTCGAGAAAATCTTCGAGTTAGCCAAAGGTAAAGCGGACGACGTCGAGATCATGCTCTCGATGGGCAAGTCGTTCCGGGTTCGCGTGCACGATCAGGAAATCGAATCGTTTGATTACGCCGACGACAAGGGTATCGGAATACGTATCATCCGTGACGGAAAAGTCGGTTACGCTTACACAGAGGAATTCAGCGACCAGGCGTTCGAGATGATCGTCAACGAAGCGCTGGAGAACAGCAATTACCTCGAAGGCGAAGGCGTCATGTTGGTCGAAAGCTATCCTGACTCCGAGGAAAACCTGGATATCTATAATCCCGAACTGGGCGACGTAGATATCGAAGAGAAGATTCGCTGCACCAAGGAGCTTGAACGTGTCGCGCGTGCATTTGACAAGCGCGTATTCAGCGTTTCGCACTGCATGTACGGCGATGGCTCACACTATATCAAGATCGCGAACACAAAAGGTCTGCACAAAGAATACAAGGCCAACCTTTCGACATTGTATATCGGCGTTTTGGTGAAAGACGGCGAAGATAAACAATCCTATGGCGACTATATCTCAACCCGCGATTTCCGCGATATCGATCCGGAAATGCTGGCTCGCCAGACGGTCAACAAGGCTGTTGAACTGCTTAATCCCAAGCCGATCCCACCGGGAACCTATCCGGTTGTGTTCGATAACGACACCATGTCGTCCATGCTTGCAACATTCTCGGGCATCTTCAGCTCGAAGCGTGCGCAGGAAGGACAGTCGCTGCTCGCAGGCAAACTCGGTGAAGTAGTGGCAAATCATCACGTGACGATCGTCGATGACGCGCTCTATCCGGGTGGACAAGCCAGCCGGCCGTTCGACTACGAGGGATATCCTTCGCAGACGACCATTCTGATCGACAAAGGCAAGCTGACCAACCTGCTCTATAACACTCAGACTGCTGCCAAAGAAGGCAAGAAATCTACCGGTAACGGCAGCCGCAGTTACAAGGGTAACCTGAACGTTTCGCCCTCGAACCTCTACCTGCAACAGGGAAAGGTCAACCGTGACGCGCTTTTCGCAAAGCACGACAAGGTGATCGAGATTGTATCACTGGCTGGTCTGCACTCCGGTGCCAGCGATATTTCCGGCGACTTCTCCCTCTCCGCTGAAGGCTTCCTTTACGAAAAGGGGATCAAGAAGCACGCCATCCAGCAGTTCACCATCTCCGGGAACTTCCTGGATATGCTGAAGAACGTTGAACTTATCGCGAATGACTTCCGTTTCGGAATGGGAGCGGTTGGTTGTTCATCAACACTGGTCGCGAAGCTCAGTATCAGTAACTAATTGTAACGTAAGATTATATGTCCCCGATGGCTTAGGTCGTCGGGGATTTTTTGCGAATTTGAAGTCGTGACGTATTAAACGGGCAGACACGGGGCGCTGCTCCCCTGGGTACGCAGATGTCCGTGGCTGCAATCTCTTTCCCCTTCGGATCGCCAAGCTCTAGCTTGGCATTCCCTCTTCTCCATCATCCCGAGTGAAACGATAGCGAGCCAGAGAAAGCGCTGCTGTGTCATGCTGAGTTGTGAGTTTTGCGAAGCATAAACTCGAATCCCCCAAGAGTCGAAGCATCAACGCCCACAAAGTCATGCGGATTTTCGCCATTCATGAAATCAACATTCGGAAGATGATTTCATTCACCTCTGGGCAACCCGTTTATCGTAACGGCTTCGGCAAGCGATTAACAGCGCGACCGCCCGAGATCTTGACCAGCCCCAACACATTCCCCTCTGACTGAACGAAGTAGAATCCATCCGGTTTATCGAAGCTCAGGTTGCTGCCCTGCCGGTAATTTCGTGTCTGCTCGTCTGTCATCTGGATGATATGTGATGTTGCGGGATAGAGTATGCCGCCATGCATGGGCTCAAGCAGGGGCTTCAAGGTGCAGATTGCCGAACCAATCTGGATTGCACTGTCGTGCAATAGCTTGGGAAGCTCTTCTTGCCCGATCGTGTGAATGGTGTCACCGACACGATACAGGTGCATGTTATCTGGGATTTCGATCGACTCGGGTAATAGGCTGCTTAGCTTTTTATCTATGGTTGAGACCATCTTTACGCGATGACCGCTGTCGTCTGATTCTTTTCTGGCCAATGCTGCGAAGGCACCGGCGGCTTTCTGTCTGTGTGGGAAGAGTCGTCTGGCGCAGGATGCAATTGCGGGATCGTCCGTTATGGCTGGCGATACGCCTTCGAGATCGGGGAATTCGATGGGGGAGAAGCCATTTTCGAGCAGAAACGCGACCTGATCCTCGTTCTCCTCGACTCCGAACGTACAGGTAGAATAGGCCAGAACCCCGCCTGGTTTCAGCAGGCTCATGGCGTCGCTGAGGATTGCGCGCTGACGGGTGCTGTTGAATTGGACGTTCTTATAGCTCCAGGCATTCGGGTTGTGCTTTTTCTTCTGGAACAGTCCCTCGCCACTACATGGAGCGTCCACGATCACCACATCAAACCAGCCTTCAAGCTGTTCTGCAAGAGGTTTGAGCGGAAGATTGCAGACTATGGTATTCTGTAGCCGATGACGGATTACGTTCCATAAAAGCGCATCGGCACGGCCTTTGATCACCTCGTTTGCGACAACCAAGCCATCCTTTGCCAACTCCGCGATTTGCGTCGCCTTTCCGCCTGGTGCTGCGGTCAGGTCGATGATGCGAAGTCCTTGCGGATCGATTACGCGGCTCAAAGCAGAAATCAAGAGCATTGCGCTGGCTTCCTGGATGTAGAAATCACCGGTGAGATAGCTGATTGCCTGCGAGGGATTGTTGTCATCGTGCCAGTAGCGTCCGAACTCCGGGTACCAGAGCACTGGTTCACCAGGAAGCTGACCTTGCTGGTTGCGCTGCGAATTATAACGCACTGCTCGAGGTGCGAAGCCTTTGATTGCCTCCATAAGCTGACTTGCTTCTACTTTTCCCAGAAGCGCTTCTATATGATCCTCGAAGCGGATTTTCTTTGCCATTATTCGATTACCTCCGGTTTGCCGAAGCCCATGCCACTGAAGTTGTAGTAGCTGGCTGAGCGTGAGAAAAGATTCCAATCCTGACTGCTGTCCATCACGGGGTAGTAACCCAGGAAGATCTCGATGGTTTTAAACACCAAATGTTCGTTTTTAAAACGCAGTCCGATGCCATATCCTTGATAGACTTTACTAGATGAAATGCTCACGTTTTCGGGTGCGAGGAGCGCGAAATCGCCGAAAACACTTACCGAGAAATTGAACCCAAGGAACTGGAACGGCATCAGGTAATTGGTTTCGAGGTTCAATCGCAGACGCTTGTCGCCGCTTTTGTCGCTGCTCAGGCCACGAATCCCTTCTTTGTCGCTGATCGACAGCATCTGGTTAGAGTAGATCGGGTTTTCGATGACGTTGTATTGTAGCATCGCATATTGACGGATTCGGTAATCCTTGATATAAAGTAGCCGGGAAATACCTTTGAGGCTTGTCTCAAACTGCCTGCTTTCCCAGGTGCTGCTGCGTTTGAATCCCGATGCGGACAGCTCACCCGAGAAATAGCCGTAATCCTGCTCGTAGAGGCTGTAGAGATAATAGAGGCTATAATAGGTGCGATCATTTTTGCTGCCGTCTTCAAAGCCCGTAGTGAGTTCCAGCTTACTCCCAACGGGGACGTCTTCCGTGACACCGAAACGAAACAGGTAGCTGACTTTCCGAAACGATCGTATCAGGTATCCCAGGCTGAATACGCCCATGTATGAGTCCTGGATATGGCCCTCGGGATCGTAAGCAGCTTTCAGGGTTTGATCGGTACGGATAACGCGAGCTGCACCGGTGATATAATTTGCCATGCCTTCTTCGTTCTCGATATTGATCGGGATGGTGCGCCCCAGCCATAGGTCTTGTCTGGTGTAGCGTACCTCTTCCACGACCGGGTCAGTATCGTCACGGAGGATGCTGACCTCGTTACGATTCCACTCAAAGTTAGTGCCATATAGCCAACGGATGAGTGACGACTTGAACTCCCTGTTAATGCCGAATCCCTTGTTTCTGCTGCCCACTTTCACTTTACGGTAAACCTCGGCTGTGATGTTGTCCTTGAAAAGATTTTGCTGCCTGTAGCTCGCATCCCAGTTCCAGCCATCTTTGTACTCGGGATCGAACTTCACCTTTGTGTGAAGCCTTCCGCCGAGGCCGGCCAGGTTTTCATCGGAGATCGAGACATTCCACTTATCGACGCTGTACATGGCGACTTCCGCCTTCAGTGTCCAGACATCGCGTACGACGACATCCAGATCGACCGAGCCGTCAGGATTTTTAAAGACCTTGATCCGGGCGTCGTAGATATAGCGGTTGTTACGGAGAATACGCTCGGATTCTGCGATGAGCAGAGGATCGAGCTTGTCGCCCGTATGGAAAAGAAGTTGATTGCGTATGATTCGTTTCCGTGTATTTACGTGCAGGGCGTTTCCGGTTTTTTCCAGCCAGTAATCCGGCTTCCTGGAAAGATTCTTCACCGAGGTACCGAAGACGTCCAGCACGAGGATGCGGATATTACCGATGGTCTTGCCCTGATAGTTGAGGAAGGATTCAATCGGATCTTCGGGCATGCTCTCGTCGGTCTTTTTCGTCTCGCGCTCAAAGATGAAGATGCTACGCAGCAGGCGGGAGCTCCAGGTGTCTTTGCTGGACATCTCACGAAAAGTATCGAGTACCTTCTTTTCGTTGATCAGGGGTTCCGTGGCTTGTTCAGGATCGTCAGCGAAAAGCCAGGAAGCTGCGAGAACAACCAGCAGAAGCAAGATGGGGCGACTATTTGTGTTCATATCAAAATGGCCCAGATGCGGTTATTTATGTTCATACTTCCAGATGAGATCCATGCCGGTGGAACTGTCGTTTCCGCGCGTCGCCTGGATCGAAAAAGCCCGGTTGATCTGGTATTCGAGTGTCAGGATTTCGATCTCGGTATCGCTGGAACTGCTATTGTTGAGTCGCCTTTCATAGCTCAGGAAGAGGCGATTCGTGATGTATTTGCCTACGACGATGGCGGTCTTGCTGAGGTCTTCGTTCCCCTGGATTTCCAGTACGTCCAGATCGAGCTGCTCCTGGATGGAACGGGTAAGTTGCGAGGAGAGTTGCTTGATGATAAGCCCTTGCGCAAAGCCACTGCTGGAACTGCTTTCGTTCATGGAGCTCTTCTCGTTCTGGGTCAATTCGCTGGTACTGCGATTGAAGATAATATACGAAATCGCGTCAGCTTGTTCGATCTGCGTTCCGTCCAGCAGGAATTCCGCCTGCGGATCGGATGCACGTCCGGTGAGAACAACGCTCAGCGTGCGGCGATTCTCTTCGATGTCCCGGAAGGTGTAATCGGCGGTTATATCCAGGATCGGATCGATTTCTTTGCCGCCGGTGAAGGTGACTTTCGCTTCGGATATCGTGAATTTGCGTCCATAGAGGTTGTAGTAGCCTCGGATGGTGGCGACAGTTCCGGTCAGATAAATATTCTCCGCTTCTTTAACAGCCTTGATGTCGCCCGAATACTCGACGGACATATCCTTACCATAAATCCAACTGTTACGCGGGATATTTACTTTGGCGGTACCATAGCTGGATTTCGAGATGTTTATCTCTGTTCTTTTCTGCGGCGGTTCAACATCCGTTGTCCCGTTCAATGCCTGCACAAGGAGCGGTTTCTGGCTGGGAAGCGCTGGCCCCGATCCGCCGGTAAACTGGTCGATATCAACCCGCGATTCGATGATTTTCACATCAGCGTCGAAATTCTGTCGCTCCATGTCTCCGAAGAGGTGGATGTCCATATCGGAGACCAGACGCAGTTGCCGCTTGCGTGAGAACTGAAAGTGGTTTGCCAGAAGCTGAATGTCGAAAGAATCGACGAATTTCTCCTTCATGTCGCCGAGGTTGATCGTTCCGGTGGCGGACAGCGTTCCCGAGCCGCCTTCCGCATAGAGGGTGTCGAGTCGGACAGCGCTGTTGTCGCCGTGAAGTTCAAGGAAGAAATCCTCGTAGCGTGTATTGAGTTGGCGGATGGTGAGTGCTTGTCCTGTCACTTTGATGCGGCCTTCCACATTGTGCTGCCTGAGATCGCTTTCGAGCGAGATATCCATGACCAGATGGCCCTTGTCCAGCGCGATCTGATCGGTAAATTCATTTACAAAGCCGATGTCGATGGAATCACTCACCACGTTGGCGGTGATGAGGGAATCAGCTGGTAGCGGGATGTTCTTCAGGAAGCGCCCAAGCGGTACTCGGGCATCGAGTGTAATTTGCTCATCGGTAGTGAAACGCACGGCTGAGTGAAAGCTGGCCGAGTTATCGGCTGTTGCGAGGTTGGCATTCACACCGGCGATTTCGTATGGTCCCCAGGCGAGATTATTCAGCCGCAGTGTGGCATCGGCATCCGGGTGATCGAGGTTGCCGCGAAGCTTCATGTCCAGGTTCAGAATCCCGTCTGCTTCGGTTTCTTCTGGCAGGAAGCTGTTGAGGATGGAGAGGTCGAGCGAATCGATGCGTACATCCGCGTCCATCGAGCCGTCGTGCCGGTAATAGCCCTTTGCGCCGATGCGCTGTTCATTTGAGGCAAGAGAGAAATCGTTGATGAAATAGCCATCGCTGTTGAAGCGGACGCGCGTCGAATCGTGCGCCAATTGCCAGTACTCTCCGTCGAAGTGGAAGTCGAGCATGGGAAGCTCGATCTCGCCGGGCTTGTACGTGGCATGAAGCGCTCCGTAGCGCTCCCGATTCTGTTTCACTTCGAGCTGTGCCGAAGCTTTCTGGTCATGATAGGATCCGTCGAGCGACAATTGCTCCAGAGTGAGATCCTTGTATCGGATGTTTTGAAGCTGAACTGTGGCTTCGGCATCAATGTCTTTGCCGTCGATCGTGCCATTGGCGTGAAGCTGAGCTTTCTCTATGGATAGATCGTTCACCTGGGCGTCGGACGCTTCTACATCTGCTGAGAAACGCATGGAATCGGGCATGCCATCTACTTTGGCAGAGAGGTCCAGGCTGCCGGCAAGGTTGTCCAGGCCGGTCAGACTCTGGAGTTTCGATAAGTCTGGCAGGCTGGTATCGAACTCGATGTGATGCGGACCTTCGAATGAACCGTATCCCATGCCTGTTGCGCCGCCATCTTCAGTGTTGATGTCGAACTTGGCCAGCTCGTAGCGACCATCTTCGATGTTGATCCAAATTGTTCCGGTCTTTATTCGATAGTCGTCGATTGTCAGGTTTTTGATATTTATGTCGAATCGTGTCAGAAGATACTTGAAAGAGCGTAGCTCTCCATTCGCAGTGAATCTCAATCCTCCCGAAACATCAAAAGGAAGCAGTGGAATCTTTTCTCGCCGCGTATTGAAAGAGAGATTGCCATTCAATTTATAAGGACGTTTGGGATTAAAAGCATCGATGTTGCCTTTCATGTAGAGTGAGTTGCCCAGAGGTTCACCAACATCTAAAGTGAATTTTTGCATATCGGGTGTGTAATCGACGTCCAGCGTGGCAATATCCAGCTTGTACTGCTCATATTGAATACGGGTCCCCTGAATCCTGATCTTGGCATTCCCATCGGGAATAAGGCCGTCGGTGTTATCAACTTTGATAGTAGCAAATTGGCAGGAAAAAGGAATCCCCCAGTCCTTGAGTAAGTCAGGTTTGGAGCTGTTGATTGAAATCGAGAAGTTATCCAGGCTTTGGTAATCGGGCATTTTGAGAGAACACGAAAAATGGTTTTCACCTATATATGACGATAAATGGCATGTCAGCTCTGTCTCCTGGGTTTGTGCGTCCAGGAACAGAAATAATGTGTCAGGGTGCTGGAATTCCGGCAGAAATGCTTCTACATCTCGCAAATCAAAAGGCGTCAACCGCAGTTTGATGTTGGATGCAGCATCGCTATATTGCCCGTTGGCTTTGATTTTACTGCGGTCTGTCTCGAGCAGGAAGTCTTGAAGAAGCAGCGTGGAATCCTGCCATGTAAATTCTGTTCGGAGCGTCTTCAGGTGCAAGCTGTCGGCGGTGAACGAGATGTTGTTCACGCTGGCGTGAATAAGGTTCGGTAACATCGCGAAATTGAAATCGAGATTGAAGTCGCGGACTTGCTTCGGGATGCGCGGATCGAGGGCGTGAATGTCGAAGCTGGAATTGGTGATCCGCAGCGAGTGAAGAAGCAGGCTCAGGTTGCGCGGTTGCGATAGGGAATCCGGTTCTTCAGGCTTGGGCTCGGAGGGTTTCACGATATGGGCGAGGTTCCAGGTGCTATCCGGTAGCTGATCCGCGTAGGCATAAACCGAATCGATTAGGATCTCGTTGATGGTGAACTGCATATCCAGGGCGTGGTCGAGGTTGTAATCGAGGCGGATCAGCGAGATACCGGCCAGCTTGCGATCGTCTTTCCGAAGCTCGATGCCGGATATCTCAAGGTGTTGCATAGGATTGCCGTGGATTGACTCGATGGAGAGTTCCGCATCCAAGATAGAGTTGGCGATTTTCACGCTGGTATAGCGAATAATCGGATTGAGCCAACCGGCTTGCAGCATCAGGTAGAGGAAACACGCGACGAGCGGCACGATCAGCACGATGGCGATCAGCGCTTTAATGAATCGCGTGGCGAAGCGCTTAAAAGGCGTGCCCGATGCTTGCATGAACCTGCAGCTCCTTCTTTTTCTCGAAAACCGGTGAAGCAAAGTCGAGCCGAATGGGCCCTACCGGAGTATTAACTCTCAGGCCCACGCCGCTGGCGAAATGCAGTTGGTCTGCGATGTAAACGTAAGAATCCTTCCAGACATTTCCGCCATCCAGGAAGAGAACGCCCGAGAAGATGTCGTAGATGGGGTAACGCAGCTCGATGCTACCTTCGATCATGCTGTTCCCGCCAATGGGATAACCGCTATCGTTCTTGGGGCCGAGTTGATAGCGTTGCCAGCCGCGCACCGAGTAGCTGCCCCCTGCGTAAAAGCGATCCTCCACCGGCGTGGCGTGGCTTTCGCCGAAAGGCTCCATTGCGCCACCCTTGAGTTTCAGGGCAAGAACCATCCAACTTGCAAGCCGCTGATAGGCGCGGGTGTCGAGCACGATCTTGTAGAACTCATAGTCGCTGACCTCTCGGATGGGGGCAACGGAATAGATTACGCCGGCGTAGACGCCTTTTTCGGGGTCCAGCGGTGGAGCCGACGAGTCGTAGAAGCTGCCGACGGTGAAGACGGTTTTCTCATAGATGTCATCAGCGGTTTCGCCAAAGACATCCTCGTCCGAAAGTCGAATTTCCACCAGGTCGTTCTTTTCGTAAGTGACGTTGGAGTAACCAGCGATATTTCCTGTGAAAGATTTCTGGTAACCAAGCGTCGCGCCCAGGCGGTTGATAGTATAGCTCAGCTCACGTTGCTGCTTGAAGTAGGGACTAATGCTGATGTCGCCGTTGGAGTTCAGGAAGTCCGGCTGCACGAGCTTGAGGCTGGCATTAACCGGCTCAAGATAGGAGTGCTTGAGGTAGATATGGAGTCTGCGAACACCGCCGAGAAAACCGAGCTTGCGGTAGTCCGCGAAGACGCGGAAACGATCCTCGATACCCCAGCCTACACCGACTTTTAGATTGTGGCGTGGTGACTCGATCATCATGATCTCGATGGGGATTTCGCCGTTTTCTTCTTCGCTCAGCATTGATTTCACCGTCACCGACTTGAACATCCCCAACTCGTAGATGCGACGTTGTGCTGTTTTCAGCGCCGATTGCCGGTATTCTCCGCTATCGATGGATTCCGTCTGCCGAAGCACGTATTCATCGATATCGTTTTCGAGCCCGGTGAGCCTGATTTTGCCGAACTTGCAGTGTTTGTCCGGCTTGATATCCCACCGGATATCCGTTGTGTGCTGCTCGGGCGATACATCGAGCGTGAACTCTACTTCCGCCATAGGATAGCCGTTTTCCTCGAAGCCCGTTCGCAGCTTTTCCTGGCGTGACATTAGATCGGCATCACGGAAGCGTTCACCAGGCTGAAGGGGTGCTTTCACTTCCTGCACGATCGTACGGAAGCGATTGGAATCTGCAGGTGAGTATGAGGTCGTGATCCTGTCGATCAGGATCGGCTCGCCTTCATCGATCGTGATGGTGAGATAGACTCGCTGTTTTTCGTGCAGGGTTTCGAGCTCCAAGGAGAGCTTCGCGTCGAGGAATCCCTCTGTTCGGTAATGATATAGAATGCGCGTAGTGTCGCGCTCCAGTGCAGGTTCGTCGAATAGGCGGTCTTCCTTCCAGAACTGAAGCCGGTAGAGGAAATCGTCTTCTTTGAGCTCCATCTGTTTTTTTAGCTCGGAAGTGGAGATGGATTCGTTGCCAACGAACCGGATGTCGCGCAGCTTGTAGCCGTCTTGTGCTATCAGGATTGTAACTGCTAAGAGCAGCATGATAAAGATACAGGTTCGTCTGATCATCTGGCGACGCGGAATCCGATAAAGTTGTTACGCGCGGAAGGTTTTGCCGAACCGCGGTAATAGGTTTTCATGTTTTTTGATGGGAAGCACCATGCACCGCCACGCACCGATTTCAAGCTGCCTTTTTCCGGGCCTCGCGGGTTTTCTGATTCCAAATCCTGATAGTAATTCGCGTCGAAGAAATCCTGGCACCACTCCAACAGGTTGCCGGACATTTCGTAGAGCCCCAGTGCGTTGGCTGGCAGCGATTTAACCGGGAAAACAGAGTGCCATAGGTTGTCGTTTTTATCCACCAGGAAATTCATCTTAGCGCGATCAGCAGTGTTTCCCTGCGAGAAGAGAATCTTCTTGCCTCGATTCCGAGCTGCAAACTCCCATTCCGCTTCTGAAGGGAGCCTTCCGCCAAACCACTCACAATAACGCTTAGCTCCATACCAACTCACTTCTATTACAGGGAAGGAGCTATAGGGCTCGATCGGCTCGTATTTGCCGCGTTCGGTTTTCTTGATGCGGCAGTAGGGACTGCTGAGGTTGATCCAGTCATAAAGAGGTTCGGAATGCTTGCCCATGGCGTTGAGAAACTCGCAGTACTGCTTGTTCGTTACGTTGGTCTCACTGAGGCTATAGCTGGATAGATTCACTTCATGCAACGGGATGGCGGTGGAGAGCGATTCGCTTTCGAAGTCACCTATCGTGAAGCTGCCGCCGGGGATATCGATCATCTTTACCGGTTCGTCGTGTACCAGGTTGGTGAGGCAGCGATGGCGGTACCTTTTCAGGGTGTTATTGGTGGTGATGGCCGTTACCTGCTGAAGGGTGAGGAACGCCGGTTCGTATTCATCGCGTGACATATATTGCCGGATCTTACGTTCAGCATTGCGCAGGATCTGCGTTTTGCGCTTCTCAAGCACCTTTTCGTTCGGATATTCCACGGAGAGCTCATGCAGAGTACGGAGCGCGTTGTCTTCTGCTGGTGTCCAAAGTTTATTCTCACTCTCCTGATCGTCGGCTTTCTTGACACGATCGTGAAATTCTGGCGGCAGGACAGCTTCTTCTTTCTTCTTCTGATTCTTTGCTATCATGGTTGGAATATTTTGCCTGAGTAAGCGGAAAAGCTGATATATGACCAGCAGAAGCACGATCAGTGCAAGGCCAAAAACGATTTTATCCATGACATTGGATCGCTGCCAGAGGATCTGTCGTTTTGTGGATTGTTCCTGATTTCTATCTGCGTAATAGCTGTGGTTCTTCTCGTCTAACCAGGCGCGGTCCAGTTCGGGAAGTTGCGAATTGCTCTCGTTTTTAACCGACTGCAGCGCTTTAAGCCGATAGAGCGTCGCGAGATTTTGCAGGCGATTTCTCGAGATATCCAGATGCTCTAATGCTTGCAGGCTTCGGAGCGATTCATCTGATTCCAGGCCAGTATCTGCGAGGTTTAGCCACTTCATTCGCTCGTGTTGTTTCAAGCCTTCGGGATAGAAATCCCTTACACCTTGCAGGTCGAGCCCTTCAAGATTTTCAAGATGGTCAAGGCTGTGTAGATCGGAGATACGCTTGTTTTTCCACAGATCCAGGAAGCGTGTATTGGACGGGAGATTCTCGATGGTTCGCGGTGAGACCATCTCGCCGAGGTGAACTGCCAGATTTGGATTGCGCTGGTTCCATAGATCGTTCTGCGTTAGTTCGATATCGCTGCGTACGAAATCGAGATTCGGTGGTAGCGGCAGGTCGCTACGGTCTCGTACGTGAATGCCGGCAAGCCTGTCGCTTAAATAAATCCGATTTTCTTCGAAACGGATGTCGAGAGGATCTTCGCCGTTGTAGATGAATTCGAAGGCCGGCTCTCCACCTTTGCGCAGGTCGCGAAGCTGTACGAGGTCTCCCGGCTCCAGTTGATCCGGTGATAGCTTGGAATCCGGTTGGAAATTGACCGATGTACTCATGGGCGGACCATCGATGTGTGCGGGATTCTGCTCTTCGGTCAGGCGTCGGATAATGCGAAGGTAAAAGGGTATAATCAAGAGAAGCAGGATCAGCAGGATCATCAGGTTGCGGGTTTCTTTGCGCAGATCGCTACCAATGTCGCGCATCTGCCGCATGAATATGGCACGAAAACCGCGTTTGTCTTCTTCTTTTGTTGGCAGTTCTTTCGATTCATTCAAGTCTCTGATGATGTTCGAAAAGTCGTTGTAGCGATGCTCTGGATTGGCCGCGATACACCTCAGAATGATACGATTGAGGTCGGAGGACTCGGCAAGGAGATGCCGGGGAACATCGTAGATATAGTTGTCGCTCTCATCCAGCTTGAAGGGGTAATGGCCGTAAACCAGCTCGTAGAGTACTACGCCAAAGGAAAAGATATCCGAACGCTTGTCGGCGGGATTGCCTTCGATGTGCTCAGGTGCCATATAGGCCGGGGTGCCGGCAGTGGTTGTGAGCTTAAGCCCAAGTTGCCCGGCGATTCCGAAATCGGCGATCTTGATATTGCGCGCGCTGTCCAGCAGCAGGTTGGACGGCTTGACATCCATGTGAACGATGCCCTGATCGTGCGCTTCTTTCAATCCTTCTGCGATCTGCAACGCAGTCTTGCGGATGATCTTGCTGTTCTTGCGTATGCTGTCGAGATTCTTGTCCAGGTTACCACCGTTGGCGTACTCCATATCGAGGTAGATGAAATCGCCGTCTTCATGAAGATCGTAGATACGAACGATGTTTGGATGGTTGATCCTTGCCATGGTACGAGCTTCGTCACGCAGATCGGGTATGATGTGCAGGCTTTCTTCTCGACGACCGAAAACTTTGAGCGCTTTTGGGATGTCCATCTTGCGATCGAACACCTGATACACAGCGCCATAAGAGCCTTCGCCGACTTTCCGGACGATCTGATAACGGTCGTCAAGTAGCTCGCCTGCTTCGATCTCCGGACGTTCAACTTCCGCTTCACCAAAGGAATAAGCCCTCACTCTGGTGGCGTTGGCCGGTTTGCGTCGCGTTTTCATGTCGTGGTCGTTCATGCCCATAATGTCCGTTTATACAATGTTTTTTACCAGTTAATAGAAAGACATAAATGGTTCAGGATTGTCAAGGAGAATCGGGAGGGAAACGGATAGAGACAAGTGGTAGTAAGGATTGATCTCCGGGCGAGCAATAAATTGCTACCCGGAGATCGTAACAAAGCTCTATAATCAGTCGATTTGTGGCGCGAGGTAGTCGTAATCGAACAGGTGATCGATGATATCGGATGGAATGATGGATGCCGTGCCGCGTTTGAGCGCGAGGCTGTCGGCGGTGAACCCCATCAACCAGCTTCCAGCTACAGCAGCCATGTCGCAAGTATGTCCCTGTGCGACGAACGAGGTGATGATTCCCGCGAGAACATCGCCGCTACCGCCGGTCGCGAGGCCATTGTTGCCATTGATATTGAAGGTGAAAAGCTCGCCGTCGAAGAATACACTGACATTGCTTTTGAGCAGGATGGGGCAACCGAATTCGGCATGGAATTTCATCAGTAAGCCGATCACGTTGGTCTCGACTTCGCTCAGATCGACATCCATCAGACGTGCGAATTCACCCATGTGCGGAGTGAGCAACACATCGGGGTGTTCCTTGAGAAGCTCCTGGAGTGTCTCGTTTTGCGCAATGCAGTTGATACCATCGGCGTCGATAACGGTCGGGATACTGCCGTTGAGGACGAATTCCATGAGCTCCATCGCTTTATCGCCGGTTCCAAGGCCGGGTCCTATGAGAATGGCGTCGGTCTTCTCGTGCTCGGTAATGAGCCGATCGCGGTCGAGTGCGCCGGATTCGAGGTAGGGAATAGGATGTGTCATGACTTCGGTCAGTTTGGTCTCGTAAATAGTATCCATTCCTGGTGTATGATAAAGCTTGATGATCCCGGCTCCGCTGCGAAGCGCTGCTCTGGAAGCCAGTACCGCCGCACCGGAAAATCCGGGCGAACCTGCGAAAATGGATACGCGGCCAAAGACGCCTTTGTGTGAGAAATCGGTGCGGATGGGGAGTGGCGGCAGTTCATTGATGCTCGCTCGCGGTCGCAGCTCATAAAAGAACTGTGGCGGGATTCCGATATCAATGACGGTCAGTTCGCCGGTACAGGCTCCACCGTCGCACAGGAAATGCCCGTATTTGGGAGCGGCCATGGTCATGGTTTCGTCCGCGACAATCGCCCAATCGCCTTCGCCGGTATTGGCGTCGAGTCCGGAAGGAATATCGATAGCATAGACTTCTGCCGGGCTCTCGTTGATCCAGTGGATGACTTTCTGGTATTCTTCGCGCATCTCGCCATGGAAACCGATTCCGAAGATCGCGTCGATGATCATATCGAAGTCGGGCAGGTTCTCCTTGTCGAATTCGAAGAAGGGAATATCCAGCTTGCGGCAGAGTTCGTAGTTGGTGCGGGTTTCGGGCGTCATTTTTTCTTCATCGCCGACGAATACGATTCCGACGCTATAGCCGGCACTGTCCAGCCAACGGGCGATAACAAAGCCGTCGCCGCCGTTGTTGCCGTGTCCGCAAAAGATACCGAAGAAGGGTTCGTCATCCTCGATATCCTCGATAATCTTCTCTGCGCAGCTCTTGCCTGCGTTTTCCATCAGCACAGAACTGGGAATGCCGAAATCTTCCATTGTGTGGCGATCGAGCTCTTGCATCTCTTCACGGGATAGGATAAACATAGTGGATACTCCTTATTTTTCGGGAAGCATAATTTCGATGGTCGTACCTTCTCCGATGGTGCTTTCGAGCACTTTGATACGGCCTTTGTGGTAATCTTCGATTATACGCTTGGCCAGACTCAAGCCGAGCCCCCAACCGCGTGCTTTCGAAGTGATTCCCGGCTCGAATACTTTGGAGAACTGCGATTTCGGGATGCCGGTTCCTTCATCGCGCACCTGGATGTAGGTGTTACTATTCTTGCAGGCGGCTGTGAGAATGATGTTACCGCCTTTGTTTTTCATGGCATCGATGCTGTTCTTTACCAGATTTTCGATTGTCCAGCGGATAAGGTCCGGATCGATATTGATGACCTTATCCTCGATTTTACTGATCAGATGGATCTCGATTTCGTTATCGAGATTGGGCAATCGCGTATTGAAATAAGCGATGGTTTCTTCTAGGATTTCGTGGATGTTGCTGGGTTTCAGCTTCACCACGGAGCCGACCTTTCCAAAGCGATTCGCAACTTTCTGGAGGTGTGATACATCCGCCTTCATGTGATCGATCATATCAGCCATGCCGACATCCTGACAGTTGCTCTCGATGCGCATCTTCAAGAGGTCGAGCCAGGCAAGCATCGATGATATCGGCGTTCCGAACTGATGCGCGGTTTCCTTGGCGAGGCCAATCCAGAGCTTGTCCTTCTCGCGCTTTTTGACCAGGAAAACGCCGTGAAGACCGAAGATAACAAAAACCAGAACCAGCGCCATCTCAAAGATCGGCATATAGCGCAATTGCTTCATGCTGAAAGGCTCGCTGTAATATACGTATCCGAATACATTCGGAGCGTGCATACTGTCGGGCAACGCTTCTCCAAGCGGTTCGGCGTAAAGGCTGTCGGTCGCGGTGTATTGCAGGAGAATTTTATTCGCGCTGTGCATTTTATGGAGCTCTTCACGAAGGATGGATTGCTGTTCTTCGTTCAAGTACTCGAACGGCAGGATATCGACATCGATGTTTTTCCAGGCGATGGGTTGGTTTCTATTGTCGGTGACGATAATCGTGTAATCTATATTCTGGAAGATATGCTCCTGAATGTATTCAACGAGGCGATCTTTCCATATCTCGCTTTCCCAGTCGTTATCCGTCAGCAGAGTAAAATAACGTGCGAAAAGATTCGGGACGATATGCGCGTCCTTACGGGCGTGATAAATCAGGGTGTTTGAATAGATCACGAAGAAGATCATGATCAATGCACTGCCGAAGATGAAATAGAGTTTCAACAGCAGGTTTCGATCACTTCCCTTTAGTATCTTCCCGAACTTCATTTAACTACTCCTGCTCAATGGCTTCTTTTTGCTTTCGTTTGACTGCATCCCAAACTTCATCAAGTTGCTCAAGTGTTTGCTCATGCATGTCAAGCCCGGCATTGGCGAATTCTTTTTCCACCTGCCGGAAACGGGTATCGAACTTACGGATCGAACCGCGTAGCGCGGCTTCGCTATCGATGTGAAGCTTACGGGCAAGGTTCACCACGGTGAACAGGATATCCCCGATCTCTTCTTCGATGCGCTCCTGTGGCTCGGTTTCCCAAGCCTCTTCGAACTCAGCGAATTCCTCGCGCATCTTATCGAACACAGGCTGTGGTTTTCCCCAATCGAATCCTACAGACGCCGCTTTTTCCTGCATACGCTGCGCGACGATCAGTCCAGGCATGCTGTGCGGGATTCCGTCGATGGCGGAGCGATCCTTTTTCTCCTTCTCGCGCCGCTTGAGCCTTTCCCAATTCATCTTAACCGTGTCTGCATCGGTCTCGGTCGTATCTCCAAAGATATGCGGATGACGACGGATCAGCTTTTCGCAGATTCGCTTGAGAACATCCGCAGCTGTGAAAAAACCTTGTTCTTCCGCAATGCGGATTTGCATCACGACATGCAACATGATATCGCCGAGTTCTTCGGCAAGATGAGGTTGATCGTCGTGTTCAATGGCTTCGATTGCTTCATATAGCTCTTCGATGAAGTTTGGCACAAGGGAGCGGGATGTCTGCTTCAAGTCCCACGGGCAACCTTTTTCGGGGTCGCGCAGCCGAGCCACAACTTCTCTCAGTTCGTCAAATTCTTTCATGGGTAACCTTTCATAGCGATTTTTCGGATAGAAAAAACCGGTGCGATTGTTTGTCAATGAAAAGAAATTGTGGACTCTATTTGCATTTCAATACTACCGAATCCTCTGACTATATCGAGTACGGCATGCTCCGAACGGGCCTGAGGTAAGCCTTCATACCGGGTTCAAGCGGCGTGCGGGTGTAATCGGCATGCGAGAGGTGAACCTGGATAATCTGATGCATGGCGTCGGTGAACTCCAGCTTGACCATCGAGCCGGCGGTCAGCACCCGTTGCGTCTGCACGGGCAGTACGTCGCGGATACCATGCGGATTGAGCAGTACTTCGATCTCGTAAGATCGCACCAGCATACGGGACGATTTCTCCTCCGAATGGCCATGGAAGATCGTCTGCGATTCATCGAATCGGCCATGGAAGACATTGACGTCGCCCAGAAACTTCAGCACAAACTCGCTGGCAGGGTGATGGAAGACATCGTCTGGCGAACCAACTTGCTCGATCATACCCTGGTTCATCACAACGATGCGGTCGGAAACCTCCAGTGCTTCTTCCTGATCGTGCGTAACGAAAATGCTGGTGACGTGCAACTTGTCATGCAGTTCACGCAGCCAACGACGCAATTCAGCGCGGACTTTCGCGTCCAGCGCGCCAAAGGGTTCGTCCAGCAGAAGAACCTGTGGCTGGATCGCCAGCGCTCTTGCGAGCGCGACACGTTGACGCTGCCCACCGGAGAGCTGCGAGGGCATTCTTCTCGCCATCGATTCGAGCTGGATCATCTTCAGGAGCTCATTCACCCGGTCTTTGATCTCAGCCTTGGATGGCCGTTCGGAGCGCTTCATCACGCGCAGACCGAAGGCTATATTCTCGAAAACGGTCATGTGACGAAAGAGTGCATAGTGCTGGAAAACGAAGCCTACCTGTCGCTGGCTTGCCGGCTTTCCTAAGACATCCGCACCATGAAAGAGTATGTGCGATTCGGGATTATCATCCGGCAGTTCGAGCCCGGCAACGAGTCGCAGAAGGGTGGTCTTGCCCGATCCTGAAGGCCCGAGCAGGGCAGTGAGTTCACCATTTTTAAAGGTGATGGAGATGTCCTTGAGCGCTTGGAAGCGGTCGAAGGTTTTGGTTATATTGCTCAGCGTGATGCTCATGCTTGCTTCTCCTTCATTTTCCATTCGATGGAAGATTTGAAGACGATCGTCACCAGGGCCAGCAGTGCCAGAAGAGAGGCGACTGCGAACGCTGAAGTGAACTGGTATTCGTTGTATAAGATTTCTGTGTGAAGCGGTAGTGTATTGGTCTCGCCGCGAATGTGCCCCGAGACGATGGAAACGGCACCGAATTCGCCCATTGCCCGTGCATTGCTCAGGATGATGCCGTAAATCAGGCCCCACTTAATATTTGGCAGCGTGATGCGCCAGAATGTCTTCCAGCCGCTGGAGCCAAGGGTTAGCGCAGCCTGTTCTTCTTCGTTTCCCTGCTCGGTCATCAGCGGGATCAGCTCACGTGCGATGTAGGGGAACGTGACAAACAGCGTTGCGATGATGATGCCCGGTACAGCGAAGATGATGTGTATGTCATGCTCGATAAGGTACGGACCGAGCCAGCCACGTGCACAGAACAGCAGAACGAAAATGAGACCGGAGATTACCGGCGATACGGCGAAAGGCAGGTCGATGAGCGTGATGATGAGGTTGCGACCCTTGAACCTGAACTTGGAAAGCGACCATGCGGCTGCGAGCCCGAAGAGGATATTCAGGGGCAACGATATACCGGCGACAAGCAGCGTCATTCGGATGGCGGAGAGGGCATCGCGATCGGTAACGCTTTTGAGCCATACAACAATACCCTGCCTGAAAGCTTCGCCAAAAACGACAATAAGCGGCAGAATCAGGAAGGCTCCCAGAAATCCCAATGCGAGCAGAATAATAACGATATTCACGAAACGCGAAGTCTGGATGCCGGTACGGACGGTTACATGATTCACCTTATGCCTCCTTCAATCGCCTTGCGCTCCAGAACTGGAGCAAATTGATCGAGAAAAGCAGGATGAACGAGATGACGAGCATACCCAGAGCAATCGCCGTAGCGCCGGAATAATCATATTGCTCAAGGCGTGTGATAATCAGTAACGATGTGATCTCGGTTTTCATGGGCATATTGCCGGCGATGAAAACCACGGAACCATATTCGCCAAGTGAACGCGCCAGCGCCATAGCAAAGCCAGTCAGAAGCGATGGCAGAATCATGGGAATCATCACTCTGTAGAATGTCTTCCAGCGGCTTGCCCCCAGGCTCAGCGATGCTTCTTCAACTTCCTGGTCGAGTTCTTCCAGCGCTGGTTGAACGGTTCGTACTACAAACGGCAGTCCAATAAAAATCATGGCAATTGTGATCCCGATGGGAGTGAATGCGACCTTGATTCCCGCGTCGATAAGCGGCTTACCCAGCCATCCGTTTGGCGCGTAGATAGCCGTGAGTGCGATTCCGCTGACTGCCGTAGGCATGGCGAAGGGGAGGTCGATGATGGCGTCGAGGATGCGTTTACCCGGGAAGGATATTCGCACCAGAAACCAGGCGATGATCAGCCCAAAGACCGCATTGACCAGCGCTGCGGTAAAAGCGGTTCCGATTGTGAGCTTGAAAGATGCGATAACGCGTGCATCCGTGAGGATGTCCCATAAGCCTGCCCAGCCGATCTTGCTGCTGTTGACTGCAAGCGCGGTTAGTGGGAGCAGGACGATCAAGCCCAGGTACAACAGTGTGTACCCGAGGCTGATGCCGAATCCCGGCAGGATGTTCTTCCGTTTCACAGGTTACTCCTTCGATTTCCCTTTCAGATAGATCTGATCGAAGATTCCACCGTCGGCAAAGTGGGTTTGCTGCGCATTTTTCCAGCCACCGAAAACGTTGTTGACCGAGAATGTTTCAACATGCCCCAACCGGCTGTTGTCGACCGGATCGGCGTGTTCGGGACGGCAGGGACGATAATAATGCTTCGCTGCGAGGCGTTGCCCTACTGGTGAATAGAGATATTCAAGATACGCATTGGCGAGTTCAGTAGTTCCGTGTTTTTCTGCGTTTTTATCCATCAATGCAACGGGGGGTTCTGCGAGGATGCTGAGCGACGGGACGATAATTTCGAATTGATCGGGCTCAAACTCGTTGATTGCCAGATAGGCTTCGTTTTCCCAGGTGAGGAGGACATCGCCGATTCCGCGTTGGATGAATGTAGTTGTGGAACCTCTTGCACCGGTATCGAGGACGGGTACTTGATTGTAAAGCTCGGCGATAATGGCTTGAACCTTCTTCTCGGCTTCGAACTGCTCCTCTTTATAATATGGATTACCCAGTTTGTAGAAGTCTCCGAGTTCCTTCTGAAGGAAGTAACCCCATGCAGCCAGGTAGTTCCACCGAGCGCCACCTGAGGTCTTGGGATTCGGCGTGATGATTTCCACGTCCGGCTTGAGCAGATCGTCCCAATCCTTTATTCCTTTCGGGTTGCCACGACGCACAAGGAAAACGACGGTTGATGTGTATGGACAGGAGCGATTGGGCAGTCGTTTCTGCCAGTCTTGGGGGAGAAGCCCTGTCTTTTCGCTGATGGCGTCGATATCATAGGAAAGCGCGAGGGTTACAACATCGGCCGGCAGCCCATCGATAACACTGCGAGCTTGTTTGCCAGCGCCACCGTGCGATTGCCGGATGGTCACTTCCTGGCCATTTTTCTCTTTCCAATACTGTGAAAAGGCTTGATTGTAGTCTTGGTAGAATTCTCTTGTCGGGTCGTAGGAGACATTCAGTAGCTCCAGTTTATTACTCGTGCCCTTGCATGACAGTAAGGTAACCATCAGGCAAATATAGAAAGCATATTTGGCAAATCTCATAACCACCTCTTTTATAATCACGATCTTATCGGTGTATGTTTTCTGGTAAAAAAAATTACACCCTATTATCGTCAGAACACACCGGTTCCTTTAATTCTTCTTCGTTCACGGGATCGAAACTGGCAAGATCTTGTATGGTAACGCGATCCAGCATCTGTGCGATGTGGTTGCGAATGTCGAGAAACAAGCGTCTGAAATGGCAGGACTTTTCTTGGGAGCATTTTTCGTATTCACAGCTCGAGACACAGGAAATGGGTGCGAGCATGCTATCGTAAAATCTCACGACTTTTCCGATGGTGAGTTTGGCGGGATCGACGAGTAGATGATAACCACCGTCGCGACCGGGGATGCCTTTTACCCACCCGGCATCTTTGAGATCGAGCATGATGTGCTCCAGAAAACGCTTCGGGATATCGTTTGCTTCAGCTATATGACGAATGGAGAAGAGCTTATCCGGCTTAAGCGCCAGAAAGACAAGTGCTCGAAGCGCGTAGTCTGTCTTTTTCGAAATCTTCATATCGTCATCCCAATTAGTGATGATTAAAGAAAAGCTGAAGAAATCCAATCTGTCAAGATTTATTGCGGCTTCCGCTTGTAACAAAATCTCATTTCGTGCGCTATATAGAGGAGATCGAACCGGATAAAGCAGACGGACATTCAAATATTCGTTGACAGCAATAAGGTTTATCGGTCAATATATTCGAAATGAAATCAGGAGTCGCATCAATGACCAGAAACATATTCGCAATCGGGATCATCCTTCTCGCTCTCACAATGATCACAGGCTGTGCAAACTGGATGTACAATTCACCCGCACCGGAATTCCATTTACAAGTTACCAGCGGAAAAGCCGCCAATGACTATGATCCGAATCTCGACGATATAGAGGTTTACTTCAATAGCAAGCTGATCGGAAAGACAGAGATGGGTGGCTATTTGAAGCTGATGGACGCACCGGAAGAGCTGGGCGATGGTTATCGGGAAGTCCTTGAAGGGGACATGATCGAGCTCAGGAAAGGTGATTACTATGCCTTCAAGCGGATCACAGCGGAAGATATCGAGAAGGGAAGAAAGTATCGGAAAATCGACCCCGAAAACTTCGAAGTGTTCAACAACGACGACGCAGCTAATTTCGTCCGCATCCTGATCGTGGACTACTACACCGGTCTGACTTTCTTCTATCAGGATTAGCTATGAGAAAACTCCCGGTTCTGAGGATATTTATTGCACTTGCGATCCTTGCGATGATTGTATCCTGCGATGATATATCGACCGGAACCGGAAACGGAAGCACAGGGTATCTTTACAGGCTTGGAGATTTCTCCGTCAGTGGGATTACCTACCGCGTAAAGATGGATTCGGGCTATCTATTCACCATGAACGACGACTACGGCCTGATGGTGTACGATGTCGTCATCCCTTCATCTCCCGAAGTACTCGGCTACTATTCGAATGTCGCATCCGACTTTGATATCTCGGGCGATTATGCTTTTCTCGCGGGTGATGGACTCGAGGTGGCAAACATCACATGGTTCGACGATATCTTCTACGAAAACGAGTATTACGGAACCAATGCCTCGGATGTGATTGTCAAAGGGGGCCTGGCGTATCTGGCGGATGTCGATTACGGGCTGAGAATTCTCGATGTGAGTGACCCGAACTACATCTATGAAATCGGCAGCTATTTCACGGGCCGCGAGATCATCGAGATTGAATACAAATATCCTTATATCTTAGGCATCTATGATTCGGGCATGTGGATTATCAATGTGGATCATCCGCAGCAACCCGATATGATCTCGGATTATACAGAGTACGACACGAATGCATTGACGGTTTACGGAAACTATGCTTATCTGGCAACCGATACAGGAATCACGGTGCTGGATATCAGCGATGTGGAGCATCCGCAGGACGTAGGCGGTTATGCTTTCTTCTCACCATGCTACGATGTTGTTGCAGCAGGGTCCAAGCTATTTGTCGCAGCAGGCGTCAATGGTATTGTTGCGCTGGATATTTCAAATCCGGTTTCACCTTCACAGGTTGATTCCTATTACACATCGAGCAACGCCTGGGCGCTCGATGTCGATTACGATGTCATCTATGCTGCCTGTACGGATGGCATTTTGATCCTGCGATTCGGTGGCTACTACTAAACTTCGGATTATATTCTCTGAAAGGGTCCATTAATTCTCAGGTGCATGAACGGGATACGGAGAACTCATGGTCGATCTTACGAATTGCAAGGTACTCATCGCCGAAGACAGCGAATCCATCGTCGAACTACTCCAAGATATTTTCGAAGCACTTACCGATTATAGCATCCTGATCGCTCATGATGGTGAGGAAGCGCTTGAGCTCATTGGGTCGAATGATGTCGATCTTATCCTTCTCGATATCATGATGCCCAAGCTGGATGGCTTCGAGGTCGCAAAGCAAGTGAAGACAAACCTACTTTTCCAGCATATCCCCATCATTTTCATGACTGGCATCGTAGATGAGCATTTCATGGTGAAGGCTTTCGGGCTGGGCGGTATCGACTACGTTACCAAGCCGATGAATACTCGTGTATTACTCGAACGGGTGCGCGCTCAGCTTACACTCAAACGCACGCAGGACGAGCTCAAATACAAGAACATGCTATTGCAAGACCGCGAGATGCACCTCTCAGCGCTGGTTGAAGAAAAGACGCGTAAAAACCAGCAGATCACCATGGCAATGGTCTCAGCGCTGGAGAATGCGAATCATTACAACGACCTGGATACTGGCAATCATATCCGCAGAGTTAGCCGTTATTCATCGCTGCTGGCAAAGGAATATGGTTGTGACCACGATTTTGTCAACCGCATCGAAAATTACGCCTCGTTGCACGATGTTGGTAAACTTGGGATTCCGGACAATATCCTAAAAAAACCTGGCCCGCTTTCACCGGAAGAGTTCGAAGTGATCGAACAGCATGTGCGCTACGGGTTCGAGATGCTCAATACGCCGGCTGTGGATGTCATGGCCAAGAACATTGTGCTGTATCACCATGAGCGATGGGATGGCAAGGGCTATATCAATCGGCTCCGCGGCGAAGAAATTCCGCTCGAAGCACGCATCGTGACCCTGGCTGACGTCTATGACGCACTTTCATTCAAACGAGTTTACAAAGATGCGTTCAACGAACCGGAGATTGACGATTATTTCCGCGGAAGCGCTGGGTACCACTTCGATCCGACGCTGGTTGAGCTATTCTTTGACGTCAAACCTCAACTGATAACAATCAAAGAAAACCTGATCTGATTGCTGCATGAAAGTTCCTGACGTACTGTTAAAGCCAATCCTCAAGAAAACCGGCCAAGCTATTGCCGATTATAAGCTTATCGAAGATGGGGATCGCATCCTGATCGGTATATCCGGCGGAAAAGATTCCTGGGCTCTACTCAAAACGTTGGTCATGCTGCAAAAAAAAGCGCCGGTCCATTTCGAGCTTCACGCCGCGAAAGTTGATTATCCCCACACTGTTGAAGATAACCGCATTATCGAAGACGCATGCCGAGAGATCCTGACCGATTTTATGCTGATCGAAACCGATATCGAAGAGATTATCTCGCAAAATATCAACCAGAATAAATCGCATTGTGCGTTCTGTGCGCGACTAAGACGTGGATTCCTGACAACCCACGCCGTTAAGAACGGCTTCAATAAAATCGCGCTCGGGCATCACCGTGAAGATTTCAACGAAACCCTGCTCATGAATCTTTTCTTCTCCGGTACGCTGGCGAGTATGCCGGTCAAATACCAGATCGAGCGACATCTAGTTGAAGTAATCCGTCCACTGGCTCTCACAGCGGAGGATGATATCAAGGCATATATTCAACAATCGGGATTGCCTGTAATACACAACCGATGCAAGTATGCCGATGAAAATCAGCGCGCTCAGATGAAGACTCTGATCGAGATGCTTTCAGAAACATACCCGGGGATAAAAAACAGCCTTATGGCGGCACAAACAAACATATTGCATTCGCATCTGCCAATTGTAAAATAATTTTCTTCTTATACCTCCATATTCAGAGATGTACGAGTACGGACAGATCGATCTGGTCTTTCAGATATGGGAGATAGAAGGGCTTCTCTGTTCAGCAGAACCCCTCTGAGAGAAATAACATTTGCATATATCAAAAATTCATATTATAAAAATATGTATGGATGCGTAATTTCCATAAAAGCAATATCTGTTGAATGGAGGATAAAATGTCTGTTATTGATACAATACATACAAGAAAGTCACACAGGAAACTGGTGAAAAGTGAAATAAACGATACACTCATAGAGCAGCTCGCAGAAGCTGCGCAACTTGCGCCTTCCTGCTACAACAACCAACCCTGGCGCTATGTTTTTGTGAAAGACGAGGCCAAGCTTGAAGAGATGAAAGAAGCCTATTCCAAGGGTAACGAATGGCTTCATGATGCTTCAATGGTTGTGGTCGTGTTCAGCCGCAAGGATGACGATTGCGTCATTCACGATCGTGAGTACTACCTGTTCGATACGGGGCTTAGTACGGGCTTTCTGATGCTACGGGCCACGGAGCTTGGCTATGTAGCGCACGCAATCGCGGGATACAGTCCCCAAAAGGTACGTAAGGTGTTGGACATCCCGGACGAGTACAACGTCATCACGTTGATCGGCATAGGCAAGAAGATGGATCTCTCGCACGATCCGGAAGCGCAGAAAGAGGAAAATGCCAGGGCACCGAGGAAGGATTTCGAGGAATTCGTTTTTATTGACAGGTATCCGCAATAAGGCTGATATGCTCCTGAAAAACAATCAGGAGTATAACGTTGAAATATAATTTCGATCGGATTATCGAGCGGCGTGATACCGCGTCGATCAAATGGGATTTCGCAGACGCTTTTCTTGGCTGTGGCGACGCGTTGCCGATGTGGGTTGCAGACATGGATTTCATGTGTCCACAGCCGGTTATCGATGCACTACTCGAGCGAACAAAGCATGGCGTATACGGCTACACCGGTCACACGGAAGCCTTTCACAACGCGATCATGAATTGGCTGGAGCGACGTCACGGCTGGAAAATCGAGAAAGACTGGATCTGTACAACGCCGGGCGTGGTCCCCGCGCTTGCGTTCAGCATTATGGCTTATACGAAGCCCGGAGACCGCGTTCTGATCCAGACACCTGTCTATCGCCCCTTCTTTGAGGTGATCCAGGCGAATGAACGCGAGGTGGTCGAAAATTCACTCATCTACCGCGACGGTAGCTACTTCATGGACTTCGAAGATCTCGAGAAGAAGCTCAAGGAAGGCGTTTCGCTGGTGATCCTCTGTCATCCACATAATCCTGTCGGACGCGTCTGGAACGAGGATGAATTACGCAAGTTCGGTGAGCTTTGCCTGAAATACAATGTTCCGCTCATCTCTGACGACATCCATTCTGATATCATCTTCAAACCGAATCGCTATACACCGATTGCGAAGCTTGATGATCGGATTCTACAAAACTCAATCACATGTTTCGCACCTAGCAAGACCTTCAATCTCGCGGGACTGACGGCGTCTTTCATCGTCATACCGGACAAGGAGATGCGCGAGAAATTCAACAACGTGCTCTTCCGTACCGCTGTATATATCGGCAATCTCTACGGGGCTATCGGACTCCAAAGTGCTTATGATGAAGGAGAGGAATGGCTCGAACAGCTTCTGGAGTACCTCGCCGGAAACCTCTGCTACATGAAAGAATTTTTTATCGACAAGCTTCCGCAAATCAAGCTGATCGAACCGGAAGGAACCTACCTGGCGTGGCTGGATTGCCGTGAACTCCGACTTTCAGATAAAGAGCTGGAATTGTTATGGTTCGAGAAAGCGAAGGTCGCACCCGATCCGGGAACCATTTTCGGCGAGAACGGTAGCGGTTTTGCGAGGATCAATTTTGCTTGTCCGAGGTCGGTGCTGAAAACAGCGCTTGACAGACTCAAGCAGGCAGTCGAGGATCTATTGCATGAATGAAATGCTGAAAGAAATGCAGGGAATGTTTCTCAAATTCGACGAAGGGTCGTTTAAGAAACTGATTGTTAGCATTCTTATCATCGTAATTTTAACGGTGGTACGGTTAGTTATCAGTCGTTGGCTTCTTTCTCGAATATCGGATGTGAAGCTTCGTTACAGATGGCGTAAAACAGTGTCTTACATCACTGTTTTTGTTGGTCTAATCCTGATCGGCAGGCAGTGGTTCGCGGGTATGCAGTCGCTGGCAACATATTTTGGTTTACTTTCTGCAGGTGTGGCGATTGCGCTGAAAGATTTCCTGGTGAATCTCGCCGGATGGATTTTCATCCTTAGCCGTACGCCATTCAAGGTCGGTGATCGAATTCAGATCGGCGATTTTGCCGGTGATGTGATTGACCAAGCGCCGTTCATGTTCACCATTCTCGAGATCGGAAACTGGGTGCATGCCGACCAGAGTACCGGTCGCATGATCAATATCCCAAACGGTATGGTCTTCCAGTATCCACTATCCAATTACCAGAAGGGGTTTGATTATATCTGGAACGAAATCCCCATCATGATAACATTCGAGAGCAACTGGAAGAAGGCCAAGAAAATCCTGACCGATATCGCGCTCGATCATTCCAAGGATTTAAGCAAGGACGTAGCTTCCCAAATCCAGTCAGCGGCCCGAAAGTATATGATTTTCTACAAAAATCTCACGCCGATTGTCTATACATCTGTCGAAAATAGCGGTGTTCTGCTTACCATACGTTACCTTTGTAAGGTTCGAAGCAGACGCGGTACGACGGAAAAATTGTGGGAGAGTGTGTTGGACGAATTCGCGAAGTGTAACGACATCGATCTGGCATATCCCACAAGTCGTTTCTACAACAACGTCACCGAAGGCAAGCCTGGATTCAAACCTTCACCGGATTTGAAGGTCGATCTACCGGCTGCGCCTGATACCGATGAATGATCCCCACCGATCTGCTTCACATCTATCTGATCGTTCTGCCATCCGTTTTTCTGGCTGGTATGGTCGATTCGATCGCCGGTGGTGGTGGTTTGCTCACGGTTCCAGCCTACCTGGCTGCCGGACTGCCGCCGCATTTCGCACTCGGAACCAATAAATTTTCGTCAACTTTCGGGACGCTCTTCTCCACGCTTCGCTATCTTAAGCACGGTTTGATCGATATTCGAATCGCGCTATTCAGCGCTGCGTTCGCGTTGATTGGGTCGTTCAGTGGTTCGCGCACGGTGCTGATTATCAATCCAGGTTTTGTGCGCTACATCTTGCTTGTGATGCTACCCATTGTGACGATTCTCTACCTGATGAACCGTAAGCTGGGGCATGAGAATCATTCCGGCACTATTACGCGCAAGCGGCGCATCCAGCTCGCCATACTGGCCGGCTTCATCGTGGGATTCTACGACGGCTTCTTCGGCCCCGGAACAGGTTCGTTCCTGATTCTGTTCTATACCGTCATGCTCAAATACGATTTCATCACCGCCAACGCCAATACAAAGGTCGTCAATCTCTCATCCAACGTCGCCGCGCTAATCTCGTTCCTGATATCGGGCAAGGTGCTGTTCTACGTAGGTATTCCTGCGGTGTTTATGGGGATTTTGGGCAATGTGGTTGGCTCCAGCTTTGTTCTGAAGAAGGGCGGCAAGGTGATCAGGCCGGTATTCATCACAGTGCTGGTCATGCTTTTCATCAAGATTCTGTGGGATACGATTTGATGTAACCCTAGGAGCACGAGCACCCTTGACTGCATCTCTTTCTCTGCCTGGGTACGCAGACGTCCTCGTCTGCATACCATGAAGAGAAGGGCAGACACAGTGGTCTGCCCCTACAGCAGAATGCGTATTCTGTGTCATGCTGAGTGACCCGACTTGTCGGGTTGTATCAAAGCTCGACACGGCAACCCCAGGAATCTATAATCAAAAGATGATTTCAAAAAAAACGACGTCCCGGGGCGGGGACGTCGTTTCGGTAGTATGCAGAGACGTTCTATGGACTAAGCTTCAAGGTTCTTGAAGCAGAGAAACCAATCCAGGCATTCATATTCTTCGCCAGCCCCTTGAACACGTTCGGCTGCTTGTCCGCATGATCCGGGCGGCGGGATGATGACTTTGTCGCCGGGGCGCCAGTCTGCGGGTGTAGCCACGCCGTGCTTGTCAGAAGTTTGCATCGCGATGAGCAGGCGCTTGATCTCGTCAAAGTTCCTGCCGTTAGCCAGGGGATAATAGACCAGTGCGCGGATCTTCGATTCGGGATCGATGAAGAACACGGCGCGTACTGCCTGCGTGTCGGATGCGTTGGGCATAACCATGCCAAAAGCTTTTGCGACATCCATTTTGAGGTCGGCGATGACCGGGAATTTCACTTCGACGTTCTTCATGTCTTTCCACTGAATCTTTTCTTTGATGGTTCTGAGCCATGCGATGTGGGAGTAGTGGCTGTCGATGGAGAGTCCGATCAGCTTGGTATTAAGCGTTTCGAAATCCTTTTCCATAGATGCGAATGTCATGAATTCTGTGGTGCAAACCGGTGTGAAATCGGCCGGGTGGCTGAAAAGGATGACCCATTTCCCCTTATAATCTTCCGGGAAATTGATCACGCCCTGTGTGGTCATAGCTGTAAATGCTGGTGCTTCCTCTCCGATGAGTGGAATTCTTGGTGTGTTTTCTTCGTTCATTTAGGTTCTCCTTATTTGTTATTTGTTTGTGCTTTGTAATTCTATACACTGGTCACAGATGCCCCGGACTTCGATGGTAATCTGTTCAACTTTTCCGATTTCAGGCAAATCTTGTGGGATGTTCAGGCAGTTCAGTTCACGGTTATGGAAGTCGAAAACATTCCCGCATTCTCTGCAGGTGAAGTGGTGGTGGCTATCAAGGTTCGCATCGAATCTGGTTTTTTCACGTGAATTTCCCAACGATTGCAGAATCCCCATGTTGACCAACATCCACAGGGTACGATAGACAGTATCCAGCGATACGGTTGGCAATTTCTGCCGAACTTTCTTGTAAACCATCTCAGCGTCCGGATGGTCGTAGGATTTCAGCACTTCTTTGAAAATCTCCATGCGCTGATGCGTTACTTTGATACCCGCGTCGCGGAGCTTTTCTTGCAGCATCTCCATCATCTGGCTCATGTATGTTTCGTCATTCCTTTTCATCTGCGACCATCCTATTTAGTAATCATTCCTAAATAGGATAAATTACGATGTGCTATTTGGCAAATAGATTTTGGAAAAAATTTTCGGGGGAGACGATTTGAATGAGGTAAGACTCGGTGTGTCAATGGTATGCGATCTATTATATATATGAAGTCTAAGGCATAGAAAAGGGCAATCGCTGTGGATTGCCCTTTCAGAAGATAAAAAATTGCAACTGGATCAGAACAGCCAGTTGATAATGCGACTGAGAATCCCCACCTTCGCGGTTTCGTTGATCGCGCCTTTTCCGTCGTATTTGATTTTCGCGTCGGCGATGCTGTACGAATAGACCGAGTTATCGGACTTCACGTCTTCGGGGCGAACCACGCCCTGCAATTCCGTAATCTCCTTTTCGCCGTTGATCTCGACGGTTCTGCTTCCTTTGATGACCAGGTTACCCATGTCGTCAATATCGATAATCTTAGCGGTCATCTTACTTTCGATCTTGCCGCTTCGGCTGGTTTTACCATCACCTGCGCTGCTTCCACCCAGAGATGCGCCATATCCGCCAGGATACATTTTGTCCATGAATCCGGTACCAGATACGGAGAAATCCAAGCCAGCGCTCACATCGGTATCTGTACCGGCCGCGGCTTCGGCAGAGGTGCTTTCTTCGATGATAATGGTGATAACGTCGCCGACGTTAAAGCTTTTATGATCGGAGAAGAGGGACGGAACCTGTCGTGCTCCGAGCATGGTCAATGCGGTAAGCAGTGTGATGAATAGAGACCAGGTCTTACGGCTCTCTATCAGGCTAAATATGTTATAGTTACGCATATCAGTCTCCCAGATTGATGATGGCCTGACGCTTGCCGGAGGTAATGGCCCGGTAGCGTCTTCCGGTTGACGGGTCTTCGCAGATAATCGATTCGCCGATATAGGCAGTGTCTTTGGCAATTGCTACAGTTTCGAGCATAATGCTTCCGCTATTGACGAGTACGCTGACCCGATCACCGCGATGAATATCGGGGATAGGGCGCGTGTTCGATTCTGTAAGGACGGTTCCGGCGGGAAGATATCGGGCCGCGATTCGGGTCTGAAGCTCGAGGCTATCGGTAATGGCATTGCCCTCTTCGGAGATATTGATGCTGATTTTCGTGAAATCACCCTCGTGAAAGCCTTCTCCTCGCCGTTTCAGCGATGTGAGGCGGTAACCGTCTCGGTATACGCCGATATAAAGAGGAAACGTGAATCGATTCACCAATTCGTTATTATAATATACAGTTCCGATCATACGGATATTTCCCATCTTGCGGATGCCGTCAGGGAATTCCACCTGTAGAGTGTAGCCGTCAGGCGGCGTGTCCATATCGGGAAGGTCACCTATCTCGACATGTAAGCTGTCCGCGTCTGGATAGTTTCGTGAGACATACTCACGTGCGGCCTTATAGACGCGATTCTGATCGAGAGTCTGCTTTTTCCAGCGTACCACGCAGAATCCGCCCTGTATGTTGATCTCTTTGCGCAACGACTTCGGGATGACCTTACGGATATCCACTTCGTAAAGATTCCTGAAACGCTCCTGATAGGGGAGATCCACCACTGTGATGTTGCGAATCTGCTGATAGAGCGAGTCGGAGCCGGAGTAGTTGTTTGTGATCATGTCCAGCGTAACCACTGGGTTCTCAATCCACACGCGGTTCTGTAGTTCAACCGACAGCCCAACGCTGAGAAGAATCCCCGGAAGGATCAGGATGCAAGCGAGAAGACCAGCTCTCATGGATTACCTCTTGAGATTGTTTGCGGTTTCCAGCATGGTGTCTGAGGTGCGGACCATCTTCGAATTGAGGTCGAACGCACGCTGTGCGACGATCATGGAGACCATTTCCTCGACGATCACGACATTGCTTGCTTCCACGTAGCCTTGCTCCAGCGTACCCAGGTTTTCGGTGCCGGGTTCGCCGACGATCGGATCACCGGAAGCGTCGGTGGCAGTGTAGTAGTTACCGCCGTGACTCTTTAATCCGGCTGGGTTAATGAAGCGCGCCAGCTCGATCTGTCCGATCTCTTCCTGCTCAGTCTGGCCATAGATCTGCGCATAGACATGGCCGTCACCGGTAATGGAGATCGATTCGGTGTCTGCCGGAAGTACTATTTCCGGCTCGATCTTGAGACCCTGGGCGTTGACGATCTCGCCATCGCCACTGAGCTTGAAGCTACCGTCACGACCATAGACCACGTCGCCGTCGCCGTTGACCATCTGGAAGAAGCCTTCGCCGATGATGGCGATATCAAGCGGATTACCGGTTTGGGTTGGCGTGCCCTGCATGTGTTCTTTCTGCGTCGCGATCGGACGTACACCGACGCCGACGGAGAGTTCTGTGGGGCGCTGGGTGCTTTCGGATGTCGGGGCTCCGGCTTCCTTATAGGTCTGGTAGATCAGATCCTGAAACTGGATCCGTGTCTTCTTGTAGCCGGTCGTGTTGACGTTCGCCATGTTGTTAGCGATGCTGTCGATGTTCATCTGCTGGGCATACATGCCGCTTGCGCCGCTGTAGAGGGAACGGATCATACTAAACTCCTTTATTTGCCAATATCATTTGCCGTTTTGCGCAGGGTGGTATCCATTGCGTTAATCACGCGTTCGTTCGCTTGGAAATGGCGTTGAGTGGAGATCATATCAACCATCTCTTTCACAACAACCACGTTCGAGGTCTCGAGGTACCCCTGCTGTATGGTCACATCCGCTTCGGATGCGGAAACATTTTCCCCTTGGGGATACATCACGCCATTGCGGATTTCCATCAGGGTGTCATCCGGGAAATCGCGTATCATGAGCTTGTTCACGATCACGCCGTCCTGGCCCATCTCACCGTTCTGGTTGATATCGACCATATTACCGGTGATCTGGATCGGCCCAGCCTCGCCCTGGACGAGATAACCTTCACTGGTAACGAGGTTTCCGTCCTGGTCGATTTTGAACTGGCCATCGCGTGTATAGCCGGTTCCTTCAGGTGTCTGTACCGTGAAGAAGCCCTTGCCGTTGATAGCTACATCCAGTGGATTACCCGTCTGCTGAATAGGGCCGTTGGAGTAGTCGGTATACGTGGAGATATCGCCTTCCAGACGCCGGAGCTGACCGCGCTTGGTACAGCATTCGCTGTTCTGGTAGGTAAACGGATGGTCTCGCAACTCCTTGAGCGTTATCTGATTGCGTTGCAGAGCCTGTTCGGCTCCGATCAACTGCCGGTAGAAAACCCCCTGGCGCTTGTAGCCGTTGGTGCTCACGTTCGCCATGTTGTTGGCGATGACATCCATGCGATCTTGCAGCAGCTGCATGGACGATGAATTCTGATACAGGCCTCTGACCATAATACAGTACCTCCGCGTAATCTATTTGCATGAGCGGTGCCAATGACTATATTGTCGTTGTAAATGCAAATATGACAGTGGAATATGGATGATATTGAACTTGGTTGGCGGTTTTATATATGGAATTATTTTCCGCTGTGATTTTTAAAAAAACACCTGGCATTTTCCTGTTTTGCGTAGAGGGACGGTGTGAGGATTTCCCTCTTCACCAAGAAAAAACCAAAAAGAAATTGACCTATAAGGCGCGCTGGAAAGTCTGCCATTCTCGACAATGAAATCGAGAAAATATCGGAGGTAAACATGATAAAGCATCGGATTTTTCGCAGCATCATTCAGTATGCGGGAATAATCCTTGGAAGTATTCTGTTCGCAATGGGTTACTCGTGGTTCCTGGTGCCCTATAAACTGGTACCGGGCGGCGTTGGCGGCATCGGACAGATATTCTATCACCTCATGGGAATCCCCATGGGTGTCAGTATGATCGCGATCAATATCCCACTGTTCATCATCAGTGTTCTTATGCTGGGTAAGCACTTCGGGATCCGGTCGTTCTACGGCATGATGGTTTCATCAGCGCTGACAGACCTTCTGGCGCTGCAGAACCTGCACAAATTTGGAATAATCAAAGACATCGCAAAATACACGTTCACGGTCAATGGCGAGACAATTACAGCCATGCTTGGCCCGGACGATATCTATCTCTCGGCGATCGCCGGTTCGGTGCTGCTCGGCTTGGGACTGGGCGTGATCTTCCGTTTCCGTGGCTCCACAGGCGGAACCGATATCCCTGTAGCCGTTCTCAAGCAGAAGACTGGCATCTCCATCGGTACCGGTTACTGGGTGGTCGAGACTCTCATCATCCTCACCGTCGGGCTGGTGTTCCAGGATCTCAAGCTGATCATCTGGGGTTACGTCAACCTCTTCATTTCCACCAAGATTACCGACCTTGCCAGCGAGGGTCTTCCGTACGTCAAGGGCGTTTACGTCATCTCCGACTACGAAGAGGAAATCAAGGACGCCATTTACGAACGGCTCAACCGTGGTGTTACCTTCATCAAGGCGCAGGGTGGATACACCAAGAAGGACAAGGACATCCTGTTCTGCTGCATGAACCGTCGCCAGGTTCCCATGATCCGCGATATCGTGCAGGACATCGACCCCAAAGCCTTCATGATCGTGACCGACGTCCACGACGTCATGGGATACGGCTTCAAGACCCGAAACCTCGACTTGCAACAGACGCAATAGCACGAAATGTAATCAACTGTGTGATACATCGATCGCCCTTCGGAAACGGAGGGCGATTTCTTTATGGGAAATTCCCGCCTATTTCCTCGATTTGCCAGTCAACGATCTTCCAACCATCATCAATTATACTTCCTTGATTCAATTCTGGGTTGAAGTCGCCAAGTTTATGTAGTACTAATTGTTTGTAAATGGGATGTAAGTTGTTCCACCATATTGGATTTATTGCAATTGTGTCATAAAGAGAGAATGCATATCTTAAAATGGCATTAGGTATCTGTTGCCTTCTCAATCTTAGTAATGTCTTTACTATTTTACTTGGTCGATTATCATCAGAAAGCCATGAGAAGATTGCAACACCCTTATTACCATATGGAAGAAGAGAGAAAGAAATAGAAGGAAGTGCTATACTATCATTATTAATTTCATTTTGTCCTAATAAATCCTTACCGGAGAAATCCATAAATGGTAATGTGACACCACATACAAAAAACTCAGGTATTGATTTGAACACAATGTATTTGTAATTTAGAGAAGAATAGTCTGAGTTAATCAACATGATATCCATGCTCTTCTTTAAAGTTGCTAAGTCCAATATCCCACTCTTGCTATATTCATATAGGTATTGATATTTTCTCGGATTTCGCAATTGCTTCCTTTTAATGTCATAATATTCCGTCTTACTCGTTTGTCCGAATAAAGCAGAGTTAGCGGCTCTATAAGCTAGTAGGAAAATGTGTTCGTCCTTGAGTTCTAACGTACTATTCTCGAATGATGAGAATAATTCTGTATCATGTTTCTGGCAAAAGCCAGTGAATGTTGTGGCTTGGTTTATTCCTCGAAGTTGTAAATCAATTGGCTCATCTCTGAGATTGAAACGATAGTACTGTTGTGAGTTAGGAGGACAATATACTTGTGAGTTCACGCTAATCTTTTTAAGCATGTATTTTGAAATCACATGGGCCCTGACAATCTGTCCAGAGCATGTGTTTTCAGGATGCATGCAATATTCACTTGAATACGATTTTCTGAGTAAATCAATTTCATCTTGGGCATGTAATTTACTACTGGAATAATCCATATGGTATCCTTGATTTTTATATTGCATAATTGAGAGTGAATTAGATATTAAATCACTAATATATGATGCATGAAAAGAGTTGCTTGCCAAATCAAAAAATGATTCTGAAGTGAAATTACCTCACACCCCAAACAGCCCAAGATAAGCGTCGATCATCCAGTCGCCGGCGAGGACATACACCAGCGCGCCGAGGATGAGGAACGGGCCGAAGGGGAAGTGCCTGTCTTTCTGCAGGCGCATGAGGATAAATCCGATGATGGCGAGGATCGATGAAAAGAAGATGGTCAGCAGCACGCCACGGAATCCGAGGAACGTTCCCAGCCCAGCAATGAGCTTCACGTCACCGCCGCCCATGGCCTCGATATTCTTCATCTTCAGGTATAGCCAGCCGAGCCCGTAGAACAGGATAAACCCGATTGCGCCGCCGGTCACAGACGAGAAGATAGTGACATCGCTGTTGGGAAGTAGCGCGAAGATGATCCCAAGCGGTATCAGCGGCAGGGACAGCGAATCCGGGATGATCATATGAAACGCGTCGATGAAAATGATGATCATGCCGATGGAAAACAGCACCAGGTATTTGATGAAGAACAGATCTACGCGGCTACCGTTGAAGAGGAACAATCCCAGGAAGAGGATGGCCGTGAGCAGTTCCACCAGAAAATAGTGCCAGTGGATCTTCATCCCGCAGACGCGGCATTTACCGCGCAGGGCGATGTAGCTCAGGATGGGGACGTTGTTCCAGGGACGTATGGGTGTGTTGCAACCCGGGCAGTGCGATGGGGGAGAGACGATCGATTCTTTACGCGGAATGCGGTAAATGCAGACGTTGAAGAAGCTGCCGAAGGCGGCTCCGAAGAAGAATACGAGAACGTAGATTGGCAGGAGCAGTATCACTAATAGCGACGCCAGTAACCGTACCGCCCGTAGGGAGAATATTCGTTGTATGAACGATAGTCGAGCCGGATCACGGTGTTTTTGAAGGGACGGTATTCGAGCGACATATTTGGCAGTATCTGGCTGTCGTTGTCGCCGTTACCTTCGATATCGAAACCGCCGTTCATGGTGGCGGTGCCGTCGTTGACGAAATTCAGGTCGAGCTGCAAGTCGAGGTTTTTGGCGAGCGCGTACCCCAGATGCGTTGTATAGCGCGACTGGTAGTAACTCTGATCGCCCATGAAACCGCTGGTGAAGCCCATGGAGTGGTTGATGGTGAGGTTATTGGGATTGAACAGCGAATAGCTTTGCAATCCGCCCATCCTGGGCAGGTCGAAACTCGGCTTGAAACTGCTACCCGCAACGGTTTGCTGCGCGCTGAGTGAGAAGATCGCCATAAGGATCGCTGTAATGATTACCACTCGTTTCATCATAGTCTCCCAATTTATTTCCTGATTATAAAATCTATCGTCCGCGTTTTTTTGTCAAATATAATCCGTAAAGAATCTATCCAAAGTCTGCGTCGCTTGGAGATCGGCACCAGCAAAGAAACGCGAAGCCAAAGGCCCTTCTCTTTACGTACGCGCCGATCTCCAAGCGACGTTATTCTATTAAGTAGCATCGAAAGCCTTGAATCCAGCGGCTGTTTTCCACAAAACCGAAGAAATAGTTTTACATTCTTAACGATCTGCGGCGAAAATGCCTTCGTTGCATCCTGATAGTATAACGAGATGAAACGGCGGGATGTTACGGTAAAACATACGATAAGGAGTGGTGGATGAGATTGATGATCGTTGCGCTGGTCGCGATGCTAATATTTACCGGATGCATCGGTAAAAAGGAAGATAAACGGGTTGATTTGAGAAAAATGTGGGATTTCAATGATCCTGCGGCAACCGAAGCGCGATTCCAGGAACTTCTGATCAAAGTAGAAGGCGATGAAGAATATTCGCTCGAGATCAAGACGCAGATTGCGCGTACGATGGGATTGCGCGGGATGTTCGAAGAGGGACACAAGCTGCTGGACGAAGTCGATGGTAAACTTGGCAGCGAGATCAACGATGCGCGCATCCGATCGTTGCTCGAACGCGGAAGGCTTTTCAACAGTGCGGGTGATCCCAAGAACGCAGCACCACTCTTCGAAGAAGCATGGCGTCTCGCCAACGAAAAGGGGAACGACAACCTCGCTATCGATGCCGCACATATGCTGGCGATTACGTTGCCGACGGATCAGCAACTCGAGTGGAACCTGAAAGCGCTGAGCCTCGTCGAGAAATCCAAGGACCCCGCGTTAATCGGTTGGAAAGGTCCGCTCTACAACAACATCGGCTGGACCTATTTCGATCAGGGTGATCCCAATACAGCGCTGATCTATTTCCTCAAGGATGTCGCGTTCCGTAAAGAGGTGGGAGACGATCATGGACGTCGCGTGGCCCAGTGGTCAACAGCCCGTATGTATCGTGCACTGGGTCGTATGGATGACGCGCTGGCTCTTCAGCACCAGATCGAGCAGGAAATTAAGGATAATAAGCTTGCCGAAGATGGATACGTATATGAAGAACTCGCTGAGCTTTATACAGAGGCTGGCGATACCGAGCAGGCAAAGATCTACTTCCGCCTGGCATACAACCTTCTGAAGAAGGACGACTGGCTTCAGCAGAACGAGAAGCCGCGACTCGATCGGATGAAGAAACTCGGCAAAGTGCAGGAATAGTTATGAACTCCGACGAATTACGTGCCTATTGCATGATGAAAACGGGTGCCAACGAAGGTTTCCCTTTCGGTGATGATGTGCTGGTTATCAAGGTCGCATCGAAGATGTTCGCTATCCTTGCCGAAGAGGATGGAACACCCAAGATTTCGCTCAAGTGCGACCCGGAAATCGCGCTGCAATTACGCGAAGAATTCAGCGCGGTCAAACCCGGATATCACCTCAACAAACAGCACTGGAATACGGTGTGGGTGGATGGCACGATACCTGATGATCGTATAAAACATATGATTGATGATTCGTATCTGCTTGTGTTCAAATCGCTAAAACGATCCGAACGTGAAGATGTCTCGAAAATGAATTGACATCAAGACTGTTTTGGTTATCGTTTCCTCATAATCGGAGGTTTGACCTATCGACAGGAAAATGGCTGAAGAGTTCCTCCATATCGGCAACGAACACATCCGACGTGGAGAATACAAAAAGGCGATCGATTACTGCAAGCGCGTGATCCCGTATCGCGATCTGGCTGCAAGGGCCTACACAAGCATCGCCGTTGCGCACATTATGGAAGGTGATCCCGAAAAAGGCATCGACTATTGCCGTCACGCCATGCAGATGGATTCGCATTACGCGGAGCTATACAGCGTCAAGGGGTGGGCGCATATCCTGATGCACGACTTGGATCAGGGAATCGAGAACTGTAAGCGCGCGATCAGCCTGAACGCGCAACTGGCTGAGGCCTATTGCAATCTCGGTATGGCGTATATTCAGAAGGGTATGATCAAAGAAGGCATCGCCAATACGCGCAAGGCTATCTCGCTCAAGCCAACACTGGCGATTGCCTACAGCGTTATGGGCAAGGCGCTACTCATGCGTGAGGATGACGGCAGTTGCCTGAAATACTGTCAACGCGCGATACAGCTCAAGGCAAATCTCCCGGAACCCTACAAATACATTTCCGATGTCTATCTGAAAGAAAACAAGATTGAAGAAGCTATCGACGTCTGCAAGCGCGCGATCGAATACAATCCGCACTACGCCGAAGCCTACGCGAATCTCGGTACGGCCTACCTGAGCAAGGGCGATCTGGACAAGGCGATCGAAGCTTGCGAGAAAGCGCTGGAGTTCGATCCTGAGCTGGAGAATTGCTACACCATTATCGGTACGGTTTACTACATGAAAGACGAACGTGCGCAGATGATCCATTATTTCCGCAAGGCAGCTCGTCTTGGCAACCAGTACGCGCAGGAAACGCTCCGCGACCTCGGCGAAGAGTGGGTTCTGTAATAGAGCTCGATTACTCTGACTGCTCTCCATCTATTCCATCAAGCCGATATGTAACAACTTTCCCTATCCCTCTGAATGATAGGAGCCGCCCATCGCCTGAGAGTTGAATATTCGTTCCGTTTTGTCTGAATCTTGCGATCTGTTTCTCAGCCCATATATCGAAAACAAGAATTCCGATATTTCCTCTCACTGCAACAATTCCAGCATCTTTGTCGCTGATCGCAATCGTTGATGAATCGTAAGTGCCATGAATCTTGGCAAGTATTTCGCCTGTCTCAAGATCGATTACATACGGCAGGGGAGGACCAAGTACTGCCAGATCTTCGCTGGGAGAGAAACTGATATAAACTCCTCCGCTTTTCATGAATTCTCTTTTAATGAGTCCATCTATACTCATAAGGAAGGTCTTGGGGTGTGCTGCAACAATGAAGTAGTTTCCAGAAGGACTCATTTCAATATAACTTACATCTCCACACTCAAGGTCAACCTGCGTCATTTTATTGCCATTCTGGTCGTAAATAACGACCCCGGACTGGCTGGGGAAGTTGCTGGATTCGACATTGTATCTGAAATCTGCAGCATATATCAAGGGACCATCGAAATCGTACTGTTCTTCGATAAAATCGTATGGATCTTCTTTTAGCTCTTCAAACATGAGCCAGTAGCCATTGGTGTTGACGTCCACAATTTCAGATATGTATGGGTTGGCCGGGCAGCGATTCAACAGATTGTTATTGGCGTCATACCATTCCCAATATTGATGATCCTCGGATTTCCGCAGGGTAACGCCGAGGTCTGAAGATTTGGTCAATACATATTCTCGTTCTTTTTTCCTTTTCTCGATCGTCACTTCGCCAAGGGCATGTTTCGTTGCCGGTGCGCGGCGCACTACGACAGACTTGTCGTCGAGGGTAATTTCATCAATAAGTTCAAGATGATCTTCTGCATATTCGGTGAACTTGGTTGTTCCTTCTCCCCGTAGTGTGGGATAAGCGAAGATGGCGGAAACGAGCAAAAACAGAGCGATGGTGGTGGTTGTGCGCATGATATTCTCCTCTTGTGCAGATGAGGAAATGGTATATTTCAGGTGTCAATATTTTTCGGTTTGTTAATTTTGTGTTTTTTCTTCATCTTCGATTTCCTCTGCCAAAAGAACGGCTGCGCTAATAATCATCAGGAGGGTTAAAACGAAAAACAGTGTATTTTTTTTCATGATTATTCTCCTCTTATGCCATCAAGTAGGTATGAACGCATTATATCTCCTTTTGATTTGAATGAGATAAGCCGTCCATCACCTGAGAGCTGAATATATGTGCCATCTCGCTTGAAATGTGCAATTTGTTTTCCCTTCCATATATCAAATATTTGGATACCACTTCCACGACCACCGTTTTTAACCGCTACAATTCCAGCCTCTCTGTCACTGATAGCAACCGTTGATGATCCGTATGAAGAAAAAATCTCGGCAAGTATTTCCCCCGTCTCGAGATCGATTACATACGGAAAAGGAGGGGCGAGCACTGCCAGTTCTTCGCTGGGGGAAAACACGATGGAAATGCCCCCACTTTTCTGGAACTTTCGTATAATGTGTCCGTCGATACTCATGAGGAAGTTCTTGGGATGTGCTGCAACAATGAAGTAATTGCCTGATGGACTGTATTTAACAGAACTGACATTCCCACACCCGAGCTCAACCTGTGTCATTTTGTTTCCGTACGAGTCGTAGATAACGACCCCGGACTGGCTGGCGAAATTGCTGGACTCGACGTTGTAACGGAAATCTGCAGCATATATCAAGGGATCATCGTAATTGTACTGTTCTTCGATAAAATCGTATGGATCTTCTTTGGGTTCTTCAAACATGAGCCAGTACCCATTGGTGTTGACAGGCACGATTTCGGAGATGTACGGATTGATCGGGCAGCGATTTAACAGATTGTTATTGGCGTCGTACCATTCCCAGTATTGCAAATCTTCCGATTTCCGCAGGGTTACGCCGAGGTCTCCTCATTCTCTTACTCCTTAAATACTCTCTCTTATCTCTGGTTCAATGGAGCAAGATTTCCACTTATACGCAAGTCCTAATTTCCGAGACCACTTCTATTGGAGAGTATTTTCTGAACGAGATATCAATGGCGTTCATGAAATCTCATTCGGAAAACCGTATAATCCCGACTTCCAAATGGGTCGCGCCAGAGACTCTTCTGAATCCTGGGGGTAACGTACGGGAGGTCACGAGCTGCTGGCAATTTATTCACACGGTTTGAAAAAAGAGGGAGCTAAGACTTTTTTTCAGCGTCTCACACTCCCTATATGGTTTTTGAAGAACGCGGTTTATCTACTGGCTCTTGCCCAAACAATCCATCATTTCAGAAGCAGACTTTTTCTCACGACTTCAGTTACACCATCAACCTTCAGCCTGAAGAAATAAACACCTGAGCTAACCGGTTTTCCATTTACGTCATCGCCATTCCAAGTAACACGATGGTCTCCTTTGTCGAAAGGATTACGGGCAAGCATCTTCACGAACTGACCCTTGATATTATACACCGCCAGTTCAATTCTGCTGTTGGCTACCAGTGAAAACATAATGGTAGTCGTTGGATTGAATGGGTTGGGCATATTAGTCAACACAATGCTGATCGGATTCATTTCCTCTTCACTATCAATACCTAACATATAGGTATTGCTGGTTTTGCTGATATCAATCCATTCACGTGAATCATTCCACTCACGTTCCAGCGTTTCTACCAGGACATCATCTTCCCAAGTGTTATACTTCACCCTATAATCTGTCCAGGTTTGACCGCTCCAACTCCAGTTATTTCGATATTCTGTTGTAATGTTCCAATCCCCATCATACTCAAACAATTCTTGATAAGCATTATCCCAGCTTCGATTTGACTCTTGCCATTGTTGGAAGATCATTTCGATTTTATACCCTTCAGCATTGTTTGTGTATGTATCCAGCCCTTTATTTAGCCAGGCGCCGTCCTGCCATTCTTGTTCCATGTATGAAATAAGATTCCCATTATCATAAGTGTAGGTGTTTATCTCATAATTTACCCAATTATTGGACTCACTACTCCACTCTTCTTTAAAGACTTCCATGAGGAGATTATCGTTACTCCAAGTATTGGTAGCGTAAACCCAATTGACCCAGGTTTCTCCCATGTTTACTTGTAGTAACCCATGCAACAAGTTGTCATTTTCATCATATTCATATGTTGCCCAAAAATAATCAACCCAAACTTGATTGGTGCCGTCCCATTGCTGTAACATAATTTCCGCTGGCTGTCCATCTGGATTGTTGGAGTAGTTTGTGTTCCCTGCGTTGATCCATTGTTCTTCGGACCATATTTGAAACAGTTCAACCACAAGAAAACCATTTTCGTCATATGAATACGTATATCTTCCCTGATTTACCCATGCGCCATCTTGCCAAGTCTGAATAAGCTTTTCTGAAAGGGAAAGATCCCTTGCATTTTTAGCTCTTTCCAGCAATGTTTCTGTTAAATCAAATGGGTCATGATTCAATAGGTTAGCTATTTCCTGAATTGAAACTTCGGCAAACAACAGACCAGCAAGAACAAACAACAAAAACAAAGTAATTTTCTTCATAATTTTCTCCTTGTTTATTGAAAATTAGTTATTTCGTTTCAACGGTTGGTGTTAATCCCAACAAATTGTTCCTCATCGAATCGAAGGCTGCGAATCACAACTTCACCCCATTTTGCAAAACTGCTTTGTCATGGAACGTTGCCATGAGACAACTTCTAAAATGAATCCAGCTCATGATGTTTGTCAATCTTTTTCTTACACAATCAGGTATACCCCCATTTTTTCATTCGAACCTGACCTTGAGCTGTAAATGCTCTTTCCACCTTCCTTTATCGGGCTTTATCCAGTACCAGTCAAACCATAGGAAACACTCCGAAATGACGTAGGTTAACCTGTAGTAGATACCGAATCCACGGCGCTTCCAGTCACTTTTTCGTTCGATAAATGCCGACATCATTATCGATTGTAATCCGGGCACATCCGTAATCATCGAGTAAAGAAAACATACAGCGAGCCAGAAAATCGCATTCAGATTTTTCAGCCTGTGGTACTGTAAAAGGCGAATTTGCTCCCATCCGAAATCTTGCTTGAGTTGCCGGTGCGCGGCGCACTACGACAGACTTGTCGTCGAGGGTAATTTCATCAATAAGTTCAAGATGATCTTCTGCATATTCGGTGAACTTGGTTATTCCGTCTCCCCGTAGTGTGGGATAAGCGAAGATAGCCGAAACGAACAGCAATAGAGCGATGGTGGTGGTTGTGCGCATGATATTCTCCTCTTGTGCAGATGAGGAAATGGTATATTTCAGGTGTCAATATTTTTCGGTTTGTTAATTTTGTGTTTTTTCTTCATCTTCGATTTCCTCTGCCAAAAGAACGGCTGCACCGAGAATCATTATCAGGATTATTGCCAATATTAGTGTGCAGCTTCTCATGTTTATTCTCCATCTATTCCATCAAGCCGATATGTAACAACTTTCCCTATCCCTCTGAATGATAGGAGCCGTCCATCACCTGAAAGCTGAATATTTGTTCCTTTTTGTCTGAATCTTGCGATCTGTTTCCCGGCCCATATATCGAAAACAAGAATTTCGTTATATCCTGGTACTGCGACAATCCCAGCCTCCTTGTCGCTAATTGCAACTGAGGTCGTTTGTTCGAAAAAGCATGGGATATTGGCGAGATATTTCCCATTTGATAAATCCAGTACCTTACATTGACCAACACCAAGAAACGCCAGCTCCTCATTTGGGGAAAAGGTTATCGTTCGTGAGCCCTCTGTATCGCTCTGCCAGACAATACTCCCTTTGATGGTCATTATAACAATATTTGGCCAGGCTGCAACCCTGAAATATTTACCAAGAGGACTAATATCTATGTCTGTGATGCTTCCTCCTGCAAGCTCAACCTGCGTCATTTTATTGCCATCCTGGTCGAAAATAACGACACCGGACTGGCTGGGGAAGTTGCTGGATTCGACATTGCATCTGAAATCTGCAGCATAGATCAAGGGACCATCGTAATTGTACTGTTCTTCGATAAAATCGTATGGATCTTCTTTTGGCTCTTCAAACATGAGCCAGTAGCCATTGGTGTTTACAGGCACAATTTTCGATATGTATGGGTTGGCCGGGCAGCGATTCAACAGATTGTTATTGGCGTCATACCATTCCCAATATTGATGATCCTCGGATTTCCGCAGGGTAACGCCGAGGTCTGAAGATTTGGTCAATACATATTCTCGTTCTTTTTTCCTTTTCTCGATCGTCACTTCGCCAAGGGCATGTTTCGTTGCCGGTGCGCGGCGCACTACGACAGACTTGTCGTCGAGGGTAATTTCATCAATAAGTTCAAGATGATCTTCTGCATATTCGGTGAACTTGGTTATTCCTTCTCCCTGTAGTGTGGGATAAGCGAAGATAGCCGAAACGAGCAATAACAGAGCGATGGTGATGGTTGTGCGCATAATGTCCTCCTTTTGCGCAGATGGAGTAAAAGAGTACTTCGGATGTCAAGTCTGATTTAGTGCTGTATAACTGTGCAGTACTTGTGTGAATCTTTTACCTCAGCTCAATCGTTCCCGTCGCCAGTTTATCGATAAACCATCGGTCGTGCGAGACGAACAGAATGGTTCCGGGGAAATCCCGCAGGGCCTCTTCGAGGAGCTCGCGGGTGGCCAGATCAAGGTGATTGGTCGGTTCATCCAGCAGCAGCACGTTGCAGCGAGTAACAAGCAGCGTACCCAGCGCGACCTTGCTTCGCTCGCCCACCGAGAGGCTTCCGATGGGCCGGTTCACGATATCGTCGCCAATATTCAGGCAGCCCATCATCGTTCGAACGAAGACGGCGTCCTCGTTATGCCGCATGAGGAAGTCAATGACGATAGCGTCGCGGTCGAGCTGTCGGTGTTCCTGATCGTAGTAGCCGATCTTGAGCCTGCCGCTGCGCGAGATATCGCCCTGATCCTGCGACAGATCGCCATTGAGCATGCGCAGGAGGGTTGTCTTGCCGGATCCGTTGGGGCCTTTCAGGTGGACGTGCTCACCGCGATAAATGTGGAGACTGAGGTCGTTGAACACCTGCTTCTCGCCGAACCGATGCGAGACGCCCACCACGCCGAAGATGACGTTCGAGGGTGGCTGTGCGATGTCGAAATGTATGTGTCGTTTCTTCTCGATCCACGGCTTTTCGATGGGGTAACGTTCCTCCAGCATCTTCATGCGCTCGAGGATGTGCTTTGCCTGCTGCATCTGGGTCTTTGCCGGATTCACGATCGATTCGTAGATTGCGCCGCCGCCTTCGGAGCGGGTTTCCGGCTGAAATTTCTGGGCCCACTGTTTGCGCTTGAGGGCCGCGTCGTGCAGTTGGCGCATCTTCTTCTGGCGCTCGGACCACTGCTCCATCTGGTGCTCTTTCTCGTACTGCCGTTCATCGCGGTAGAGGCTGTAGTTACCGCGCCGCATAAGGACGCCTTCCCGCTCGAAAGCGATGAGCCGTTCGGCGATGTTGTCGATGAAAGCACGGTCGTGCGAGATGGCGATGACAGTGCCGCTGAAGCGTTTGATGAACCGCTCCAGCCATTCGACCATCTCCAGGTCGAGGTGGTTGGTGGGTTCGTCCAACAGGAGGATGTCAGGCGCCTTGACCAGCAGTCCGGCGATAGCGACGCGCGTCTTTTCACCACCGGATAGGGTATCGTATTCACGTTGCAGGAAGGATTCGTCGAGTCCGGTTTCGGCAAGAGCACGGGCGCAACGGGCGTCGATCTCCCATCCGCCATCGCGGGTGTAGCGATCGAGCAGGGTTCCGTATTCCTGCTGGATATCCGGGTTATCCGGCTCCCGGCTGATGCGCTGCTCGAGGGACTTCAGTTGCTTTCCGATGCTGCGAAGCTCGGGGAATGCCCCGTGGCAGATCTCCAGCACAGTGCCTTCGAAATCGGCGTCGAAGTGCTGCGGCAGGTAGCCGATGACGGGCTTGTCTTTGGGTACGTGGATTCTACCTTCGGAGGGATGCAATCTACCCAGGATGAGGTTCGCGAAGGTGGTTTTACCGCAGCCGTTCTTGCCGATTATGGCAATACGATCCCCTTCGACGATATCGACACAGAGGTCTTCGATAACAGGTTCTACGTGATTTGGATAGCGAAACGTTACGTGTTCAAAACGCAGCATGAGTACTCCTTCCCTGATGTTCGAGTTATTCTTACGGGCCAGAGTACTTAGTTGATCATACCTAGTTTCAACCATCCTTTGTGATTTTGATGACAAAATATCGGAACGCGGCATACGGGCAAGGTTTTTTTTCTTGTGGCGCCTTAATTCCGCTTGACACATACTGTGATAAAAGTACATATCAGGCATCGCTTTTCACAGGAGATCGGGTCATGAAAAGAATCCTCACATTTGTGCTACTGCTGTGCGTTCTTACGCCCATTATCGCATCCGACTGGGTCGTATCGCCCAACCGTTCAATTAGGATTGGATGGCTCGCTTTCAGCCCGGATGGAAAACTGGTAGCGATCTCGAATGGTCATTCATTTCAGATCTGGACGAGTGATTTCAAACACATGATCCAAACCTTCAGCTATCCACCCGGCTATGATTCGACGACGATAATACAAGATATCCAGTTCTCACCGGACTCAATAAGTCTTTACATTATTCATGATCAAGATGTGGCATGGGTCGTAAAACGCAATCTTGAAACAGGGGAAAGTAAGTATTTCAATGTTAGCGTCCTCATTTTCAAGGAAGGTGAAATGTATTATGCCCAGCGTATTGATAGAGACCAGACAAAGCTGCGATCAACCGATACAACGTTTACTGAGAAAACGTTTCCCTATATAGATATCAATAGAAGGCTCATCCTTTCATCTGATCTGAACGAAATAATATCACTTGGACGGGGAAATATTTTGCTGCACACAACGGCACGTGAAACGCTGGAGCAGGTTGATCTGAGTCAGTCATATGGAATGGCCAGATACAAATACTACCGTCTCAAGGGTGATTTTCGACCAATAAATGTAAATCAAGAAAGGGGATTCTGGAACTTCAAGAAGAAGGCCCTTTCTCCTGTACGAGTAAACTCTTGGGGTGAAAATAATCCGGAACTGATAAACATAGGCAAATGCATAAACACGCATGACAAGAAACTTGAGCTCTATGATATCGAGACGGGAGCACGCGAAGGCGTATATGATATTCCCTGGACTGACAGGACAATAAACATCCCGTTAAGCAATGGAAGAAAGATCTTCGTTGCGCCACCATCCGAATGGTATAATTGGCGCACATTCGAATATCCATTTGTGGTGATTGATACCGAAACGAATCAGGTAGACTGCATGAAAGGAATCATCACGGCTGTATCTTCCGCATATCCAACCAATGATCCGGACGAGGTTCTCATTAAGACCATAGACAATGAGATTTACCGTTACAATGCCACAACCAACGAACTCTCATTGCTTGCAACAATGGAATGCTCTGGTAGATATACAGAATTCATACCTGATGATAATCCATGGGCTTCTATTCGTTTTACCGACAGTATGGAAATCGAGATATTCACCGACAATGATAGAGGTACAATTACGCCGTCCAGTTTGCCGGACGAGTACGATTATTCCGCCCATGAGAGCAATGATGAATATCTGGTATATTCGAACTTTTTATCTGAGGAACATCGATATTTCGGTAATTACTCAGGGCAAAGCATTGACCAGCAGTGGCATGCAATTGCTGAAGCCGATAGCACCGTTATCTACAAAGATGGTGAATGGGATACGCCTTATCGAACATTGCCTGAAGCAAGCCGGATGGTTTGCTTTACGGATAAAGCCAATATTCTTCTTACTTATTCGGCGGATACGATAATAGAGCCTGGATATTACAAGCGCTGGGATATCGAAACCGGTACATGCCTGGATTCCATGCAGGCAAAACCACTCTATTACAAAATTGAAAACGATATGTATGGTAAAAAAACAAACCAATTAAGATACTTTGAATACAGCTACTATCCATACAAAATCATGAATGGCGGTTCGCTTGTCCTGGCGACAGACCTTTCGGAAACGATATCCTATTACTGCCTCTTCGATCGCATGAATCCAGAGCGTCATTGCAACCTTGGTAGTTGGGATAATTTCGCCTTTTCCAGGGATTTCGACAAGATCGTCGGATATGGCAACATCTATCGGGGCGATTCTCTGACGTATTTGGATTCGCTTCAGTATAATAGCTATCTATCGCGTGATTTTGGCGAAGAAGGCTATGAGCTCCATCCCCACTTCACCGAAGACGGTAGCAGGATTGTCACGAACGGGTTACTCGGCGAGTATTTCCTGTTCGATTCCACGACGGGTGAACATCTGGCGTCGCTCATCTACGTGAAAAATGGGAAGCAGTGGCTTGCCTATACGCCGGACGGACACTACGACGGCACCGCAGATCCGACGATCTACCTCAGCATGGTCAGGGACCTGGAGGCGAAACCCTTCGATACGCACGACGGTAAGATGAGAATCCCGGGTTTGTGGAAGACGCTGCTCGAGGGCGAGTTGATCATCGACGACTGACAATTCCGCGTTATTTTCCAGTAATATCCGCATTTCGGCACGGTTTTTTCTTGCATTGTTTGTCCCTATGTAATAAATGGACTCGATTCATACGAAGGAGTAGAAGAATGAAGAAATATATTATTATGCTGCTGGCAACGCTTATGGTCGTGATGCTCATGGCCACTTCGGCAACATACCACAAGGTCGATCCCGACAAGTGCATCGGCTGCACACTCTGCGTACAGAAATGTCCGGTGAAGGCCATTACGATGGTTGACGGCAAAGCCATAATCGATCGTGAAAAGTGCATCCAGTGCGGACTTTGCGTGAAGGCATGCCCGGTTGCGGCGATCTCGGTTGTTGAAGAAACCGCTGCTGCGGATACCACGGCTGCAAAGCCGGACAGTACCTCGGTTCCGGTGGAAAAGAAGACCTCTTCCGTTCAGGTACCTGCGCAAGAAGAAGAGGCATCCAAGCTTTACGCGGTCCAGGAAGACAAGTGCATCGGCTGCAAGATCTGCAAGAAAAAATGCCCTACAGGAGCTATCAGCATGAAGCAGGGTATCGCGCAGATCGATCAGGGAAAGTGTATCCAGTGCGGCATCTGCGACCAGGCTTGTCCGGTTGATGCTATCGCGGTTGAGGTTGCCGGGGAGTAGGTCATGCGCAAACAAACTTCTCAGCATGCAAACCGTAAACATCGTTTACTGCTGTTCCTGCTACCGTTTCTTTCATTGCTCCTCTTTTACTGCACCGATGATATAAGCAAGAACGCAAGTAACGATGGCGATGTCCGCATCGAATACTCGAATTGTACTGCCTGCTACGAGTGTATCGAAGAATTCCATTGTCCGCAGAATGCGATCTACATTGATGAAGTCCGCGGGACAGCGACCATCGATCCTGATAAATGCGTCCAGTGCATGCGCTGTATTACCGATTTCCAATGCCAATACGACGCGTTTACATACACAGAAGATACCATCGCGCCTTCTCCAATAACCGATTTGTGCGCAATCTCCGATTCAATCGGAACGCTGGATATCCAGTTCACTGCAACCGGCGATGACTCCACTTCGGGTATTGCCTGGCGCTATGAGCTCATACTTAAAACCGCCAGCGGAACCGCGATCCAAAACAATTTTGCTCCCAATCCACCCAAGATTGCCGGTCTCACCGAAACCTGGCATATCTCTGGCCTGACACCGCAGCAGACGGTTCAGGTTGCAGTGCACGCGTTCGACGATTGCGGTCAATATGCGAAGTCGCAGACTATTTCCGTCATGATCTCCGACGAAGCAGCGGATGAAACAGCTCCGGCAGCGATCGAAGACCTTACAGCGCTTTCCGACGAGGATCAGATCACGCTGCTTTGGACTGCTCCCGGCGATGATGGCGACGAAGGCACCGCAGATCGCTACGAGATTCGCTATGCGAGCAGTGCCATCACTGATGCGACATGGTTGCAAGCAACTTTGGTCGAAAGCGATATCACCCCGTCCGAAGCCGGTACACCCGAGAGCTTCATGGTTACCGATATGCCTGATCAAGCGATTCACTACTTCGCCATCCGTGCTTACGACAGCAGTGATAACGAATCAGGTGTCTCCAACAACGCACAGGCGTCTTTCAGCCCGGATACAACTGCTCCGGCGCAGATTACCACGCTGCAAGTCGAGACTATCGAGATGGAATCGATCTCGCTTCGCTGGACAGCCGTGGGAGATGATGGAACAACAGGTACAGCAGATGCGTACATCGTGCGCTATTCCACATCGGAAATCACGCCACAGAACTGGGCCCAGGCAACTACATTCGACAACGATCTCGATCCACAAATGGCTGGAGTATCGGAAATGCTCATGGTTACCGGCCTTACAAGCAGCACAACCTACTACTTTGCCGTTAAGGCGATCGATAATAGCGAGAACCAATCGACGCTATCCAACGTCGTATCGGCTGAAACATCCGCCATCCCTGATCACATCGCACCTTCTGCGGTCGATGATCTTACGGTTACCAACACGTCGGCTTCCACGGCGCAAATCCGCTGGACAGCTCCCGGCGATGACGGCGATACCGGTACAGCTTCAAGCTATATCATCAAAGTCTATACCGAACCGATAACCGACAGCAACTGGAACAGTATCGGCGCGATTGACGAGATGATTACGCCTCAACCTGCAGGGACTCAGGAAAGTATAATCGTAACCGGACTTGAACCGGAAACCGCGTACTGGTTTGCCATCAAGGCTATGGACGAGATGGAGAACGTAAGCAACTTATCCAATATCGCACAGGGTGAGACCAACTCGAACGCGGACACAACTGCTCCTTCACAGATCGACGACCTCGCCGCTGTCGCCCAGGGACAGTCGATAATGCTGACCTGGACCGCTACGGGTGACGATGAGGATACTGGAACCGCGGCGTACTATGAAATCCGCGTATCGGAAAGTTCTATCAATGACGATAACTGGACAAACGCAACACTACTCACAGGCCTGCCATCACCGGAAGAATCCGGAACACAGCAGCAATTCGAGTGGCTTAGCGCCAATGATAATACAAGTTATTTTTTCGCGATCAAGGCATTTGACGACGCTGCGAACGTTTCTTCTCTTTCCAATATTGCGAATGCGGAAATTGTGGACGACACTGCGCCTTCTGCGATCGCCGATCTTCAAGCAGCAGTCGATGGTTCGGATATCACGCTTCAGTGGACCGCACCAGGCGACGATGCCGATACCGGCACCGCTGAATCGTATGAGATCCGCATGTCCACGCAGCAGATTACAGAAAGCAATTGGCAAGATGCCGAGACGCTCGATAATCCGCCTGATCCGCTCGAAGCTGGAACGACGCAACAATATACGGTCGTTTCACCGGAACAGGATGTCACCCTCTATTTCGCGATAAAAGCTACCGACAACGGCGGTAATATTGCCCAGATCTCCAACGTTGCAGAATCCGGAATATTCGATACCACCGCACCGGCAGATATTGACGATCTGGAAGCTATACAATCTGGAAACGATGCGCTCCTTTCATGGACTGCGCCTGGCGATGATGGAAACACTGGCACTGCGGAAAGCTATGAAATCCGCTATGCTACGACGATTATCGATGAAACAAACTGGGGAAGCGCGACACTTCTGTCTGATCCACCGACACCGGCAGTTGCGGGAACGCAGCAGCAATATACGGTGACCGGCTTGTCATCCGATGTTCAATATTATTTCGGAATCAAGACAACTGACGACGCAGACAACCAGTCCCAGATATCCAACATTGTTGATTTGACGTTGGGAGACGACACGACTGCGCCTGAGACAATCGATAACCTGACCGTGACGACAACCTACGTCAATATGTCCACCATCCGTATCAGTTGGACCGCTCCCGGGGATGACGGCGCAACCGGAACTGCCGATCATTATGAGATCCGATATTCCAGTTCCGCCATCACGGAAGCAAACTGGGCAAGCGCGACGCTGTTCTCCAGTCCGCCCGATCCTGCTGCCGCGGGAACCACGCAGACATGCAACATCAACGGTCTGGACGAAGGCGAACTTGTCTACTTCGCCATCAAGACTTACGACGAGATCGGAAATGTGAGCGGCTGCTCCAATTCTCCTGCCGGCAAAATTGTTTATAAGATCACCACGAATCGCTGCCATGATTGCAATAACTGTATCAACCGTTGCGATCAGGATGCGATATACGATGCAGGCCCTTACAAGCTGATCAATCCTGATCTCTGCATCGGTTGTGGCGATTGCGAGCCCTATTGCCCTTATAACGCTATCGATCCGGGTGTTGTTGCTTATAATAATTAACCGATAAAGGATGCTCATGAAACGTATTGCTATCATCTCGATGATTCTGCTGGTCGCGTTTACGATGCTGATCGCCGCGGTCCAGAACAAGCCGGAAGTATCGCGCATTGACTGTACGGGTTGCGGTGACTGCGTCAAAGCCTGCCCGGTCAAGGCGATTCAAGTTCACTCTGGTAAAGCCATGATCGACGAATCGAAGTGCATCGATTGCAAGCTCTGCACGACAACCTGCACCTTCGGAGCGATCAAATGAGAAAGTTCATGATCTATTCGCTCATCATGATCGCTGTATTAGGCGCGTTCATCGTTGCCTGCGACAAGAAAGATACTATCACAACCTCAGCTTCACCGTCCGCGTTCTATCAGATCGATGAAGACGCCTGTATCGCATGTGGACGCTGCGTTGATGTATGCCCATACAACGCGATTCTATACGATGGCGAGAAACCGATGATCATCCAGACACGATGCAAACAGTGCGGCGAATGCGTGTCCATCTGCCCGAAGGATGCGATTCAATGAGAAAGCTGATTATCCTCATCGCAATCCTGAGTGCTGGTTTTCTTTACGCACGGCAAGCAACACTCAGCATCGAATCGGATAGCCGCGAAGGCTTCATGGAACGCTTGTACGATTTCGAGCGTATCGGTGGCGACGGCCTTGAACTGACCAACACACTTTATGCCAAGGTAAGTAACAGCGATGACGAACTCGAACGCGATTACAAGCGTACCTATCTTCGTGATAAGCTGAGACTCGCTTTATACTCGGACAACTACTACATTTCCACCTGGTTCGGCCTGCAAAACTACAGCAAAGACGATTTTGAGACCCGTATCGTCGGCGCAGATGATCAGTTTCTGCTGAAGAGTTCATATTCCGGCGGACTGGATTGGTTTGGAACCTGGAATGGACTCGAAACGATGCTGGAAGCGAAGTTTCTGGCTAATTACTACGACCGTTACCGGTACGACGCCGCAACCAACGAGATGGTCAAGGATGAAGACTACTGGATCGACAGCGACGGTTACGGCAAGGCGAGCATCGCCTATAAATTCACCGACTGGGTGAAGCCGTTTGTGGAAGTCCAGCATTTCAACGACATGAACGATATCGATACCTACGATTACACCGAGACTCGTTTCGGTAACCGCATGCTGAAGAAGGTCGATGCCGTGCATACGGTGCAGATCGAGCTCGCTGCCGTGAACACCGATGCTTATGAAAACCTGCCCTGGTACGGCGAGGCTGATCTGCGCATTACCAGTAAATATTTCCACGATTGGATGATGATCAACCGCGTGACAGAGCAATACTGGTATAACGAGGACGACAGTCAGAAAGCGTGGGGAAATGGTTTCTACGAGGGTATCTTGCAGCATAATCTCAATTTCGATAAGGACAACCACATCGACCGCTTTCTGGTCGCGATCAAGACTCACTTTAATGAGAATGTTACCATCGCTCGAATGGGGATGATGTACTACTTTGGTCCGTTCAGTCTCTACGGTGCTTATCACCGCTATTTTGGCAGCGATCGCATGAACGAATACAAAGCGGGTGTCGATTTGTCCTATTATCTGCCACGATACAAGACTCGCGTTTATTATGGTTTTTCTGTTATCGATGCCAGGTACGTGGACGATACGACCGTCCATAGCCTGAATATCGAATACGGATTCTGATTCGTTAGAATATCTTGATACAAGCCCAGGGTTTTCACCTTGGGCTTTTTTTGTGCTTTGGGTACATTCTTCGTGTTTATTTAAGAGTGAGGCCCTCACCCGAGCCTTCTCCCACATTCGGGAGAAGGAGAAGGGAGTGGTATTTTACAGATTGCAGCCACGTGCATATTCGCCCGATCCCGCACGCCGTGAATGAACACGCCTTCGTCGTGTAACACCACGGCCGGTGCGATCGAACGAATCTACAGCGCGGCCGTCTGGGTAACCTTCACAATAAAAAAAAGCCGCTCCTATTTGGAGCGGCTTTGATATTGAGTGACTGCCGATTACTTCAGCAGGATCATTTTCTGAACAGCGGGATTTTCGCCAGCTGCTTTTAGAACGGCGTAGTAGACACCACTGGTGACATTCTTGCCGCTGTTATCCTGTCCATTCCAGATAACGCTATGAACGTTTGCATCCAGGTTCGCGTCAACAAGCGTTTTCACCTTCTGACCCTTCACGTTGAAGATAGTGAGGGTAGTATGGCCCGGCTTGGAGGTGGAGAACTGAATGGTTGTTTCCGGATTGAACGGATTCGGGAAGTTACCCACGATCGCGGTGGTCGCAGGAGTCACATCAGTCTGGCTGGTACTTGCAGGCATATAGATGAATTCGACTTCGATGATTTCGGAGTTACCGGCGGTATAGAACGCGGAAACGCCAGCCGTGTAAGTGGTGTTCACTTCGAGGTCATCAAATGTGAATTCGGTAGCAAGTGTCCAGTCGACATATTCGTCGTCCAGATATACGCGATACTGGATGAAGTCACGATCCATAGTCTGAACGTCTTTCGAACCAGCGTTCTTGCGAAGAAGAGAAGCCGGTTGACCGGATTCCCAGGTCAGGTGACCAAGCGAATCGCAAGCGACGTTGATTGGCGCGTAGAGTTCTTCGTAACCATAGATGAAGTCAACGGTGACGATTTCAGATTCGCCGCTGACATATTGAGCCGAAACACCGGCGGTGTAGGTCTGGCCTACGGTCATGCCTTCTGTTTCGAACTGGTAGTTCAGGTTGTTGGTAGTGGATAAGAATGTGCCATCAAGGTACACACGATAGTTCTGAAGCGGACGATCCAGTATCTCCTGACGGGTTCCCTTGGTGTTGCGGGTTACGTTCTGGACGATCTGCTTACGGGCAGATGTGCTGCGAACAAGCATGTCCGGATCTGCTGGAGCTTCCCATGTGAAGTAGGCTTCATCATCGCATTCGAGATTGGTCGGAGGTTCGGTCGTTTCTGTGAGCTCTACATCGATGTCGGTCATGCCGTCGATAGCGACGCTGTCATCATAGTAGTAGCTGAAACCTTCGAGCGTGATACCGAGGGTGTAGGTTCCGTTTGCGATTTCATAGAAGTGGATGATTCCATCTTCAGGCACAGTTTCTTCGTAGGTATCGGTGCCATTGCTGAAAACGAGTTCTGCGCCTTCAGGTGAACCTGCGTTTGTTGTGACAGTGATGGTCACGGTCATAACAGGATCGAGGAAGAAGGTGATCTCAGAGGTTTCGCCTTCGGTAACGACAACGTCTTCGATGGTATCGGTGACATAGCCTTCAGCCACAGCTTCAAAGCTATAGGTACCCGGTTCAATTCCGAGGAACGAGAATGCGCCACTCGGTCCGGTTGTGAATTCAACATCACCCGGGGTCATCGTGACAGTTGCGCCAGAAATCGGTGAAGTCTGGTCGTCATATACATAACCAGTCACGCCGGTTGCAGCAGAGCTGTCGAAGAACAGGCTGATATTTGGGATACGATCGTACAGTGTGAGGTCATCGGTCGGCGGGTTTGCCGGATCGAATTCGGTTGTGTCATCCGGGCTCGAAGCTGTACGATTCGGATATTCTTCAGTAACCGAATAGTAGAAATGGCAGTTCGAGTCATAATAACTCGGATCCCATGGTCTGTGGGTCATAATAACGAGATTGCCACCAGTGTACTCGTAGGGCTCATCAAATGTGATCAGAATATCGTTCTCACCAGCGGGAAAATTGACCAGCCCCGAGAAGACCTGTGTGAGGTCCGTCGATGGAATGTAGCCATCAGCGAGATCGTTAAGTTCTGTTTCGCCGACCCAGATATTGACGACTGTGTCGATCACAGTTTCATCAGTCGGGAAATGATTGTAGAACTGAATGGCGGTGAGCAAGCCACCGCCTTCAAGCCCGAGCTCCTCCGGATAGAAGATAGTCTCGGAAAGGCTGTTGCGATAGTAGTAGTTGAACGGCATGTAGTTCGAGGTGGTTTGATCAGTACCAAGAGAGATAACGGTAATACCCTGAGGTTGTACGGTTACGATCATCTCATTGGTCGTGTTATTGGTATCGTTTTCGTCACCGGTAACGACTACTTCACCGTAAATTCCCATCGCGCCTTCAGTCTCTGGAGCCCAGGTTACGACGATATCGGCAGACTCATACTGAGCAATTTCAGTTCCCGCAGCGGAGCCAAGCTCATTGCCGTTTGCATCTTTTAAGTAAACGGTGTAGGTGGACTGTGTCTCGACACCCTGATTGGTGATGCTGATCGTGTAATCGGTGTCTGCACCAACAGACGGGGTAGTATTGCCAGAAATGGAGCTTGCAACGAGGTCAATCGTGGTTGCAGCCGGACGATAGAATTCGATCGCGAAGTTATCCGGAATCGAAAATCCTGCATCGTCACAAACATAGCAAAGACCATCGGTCGCGTCTGCGTTCTCCATACCGATCGAAACGTCGGCAAGGCTTACCGATGTGCCAATCCGCTGATAATTGAAAATGATGTCACCGCTCTCTGAAAGGATGATTTGTACGTCGACCGTGTATTCGGGAGACGTTCCGGAATAGTAATACTCCGCGTAATCGACGAATGTGATCATGAATGCATCTTGATCGTTGTATTCGATATTTTCGAAGTAACAGTGCGAATCCGCCCAGGTATAGAGAGGATTCAAGTCTGTGTAAAGCCATGCAATAATGTTGTCCGGTTCGGTTGCATCCGGGAAATCCTGTGAGAAACGATGGCTCATATTTTCGATTGAAAAACCGAGGATACCGTTCGTTCCAATACAGATTTCACTATAGACATTTCCGTAGTAGGGGAAATTAAAGTTCAGCGGAATCATGGGTGTGTTTCCGTCGTCATCAAATTCCGTGTACAAGGCTACTGCATCATTGGTGGTGTTGGGCTCAATCCAAGTGTAAACTGGTCCATCATCCACATTACTGTTTTTCCAGGTGTAACCAAAAGTGTCAGGTCCGCCCTGGTCCTGTGCAAACCCTGCTACCGCAAGCAGTAACAGGATCAGGGTTGCGGTAATAACAAGTTTCGTGTTCATTATTCCTCCTTTGATGTGTGAAACCATTCACAATACATGCAAAAAGAAGTCCAAAAGAGGTTTAGAGTGATAAATGATATGAAAATTAATTATTGAGTAGGGCTCATGTCCTGAGGGTTGCTTGCAGAAATTTAATATTCAACAGTGAATCCAGTGCATCCGTGATACTTGTGAAGATTACGTCCGAAGCTGCAACTGCGTCCCATGCTGCACCCTCTTTCTGAATCAATGCGAATCCCAGCCGGCAAATCTGTAACATTTCGGTATCGTTGCGTCCGTTTCCGATACAGATCGTTGACGATGTGCCCAAATCTGAAACGTACCTTGCTTTTTGGCGTGACTGCTCTCCCGGGGTCAGTATATGGAGGGTTACCGGAAGACCCTCGAGTTCTGAGGTCGCCTTGCCGAAAGTATCTGCAGTGACGACGTGCAGACGCAATTCTGAGCTGAGTTCGATAAGGCGTTCGCGAACACCATCGATCAATCTGCCTTCGCTAGCGAGGGTTCCGTTGAAGTCCATCACCACATCGGTGATTTCCATGGTTTCCATGCCTGGAATGTCGATCTTCATGTTATACCTCCAGAATCAGGAAAGCTGGTGCTATTTGTTGCGTCAATGGAATTGATGATCGGTGGGCAGGTTTCTACAAAAGTTGTGGCAATCTAAGTGACATAGGAGCATTTATGTGAGTGATGTAACATGCTGCGATCATAACGGATAGCATTGATTACGGAATCGTGCGTAATTTTATTTGACAGAAACGAATCGATATACAACATGCGGCATCTATAAAATCAAGGAGGCGACCATGTCTGTATTGACCGGATTGTATATGGATGAAGTGATCTATGTGCTTGATAATCTTCCGGAGGGTGCGGAAGTTAGAATCGTAAAAGGCGCGTACACAGGTGGCGATTATATTTACGATATCGATATCAAGGACGAGGACGTCTTTGACGAAATGGAAGAATTGCTGGACAACCAGGCTGAGCTGGCTGAAGAGGATGAAGAAGAAGAAAACGAAGAATTCTCGGGGTACAGCGAAGAGGAATAAGGACAGCGAATGCTGCTTGTATTAAATTGTATAGTAGGTCCATCGGGTAATTTCGATCACTCGATGGATCGAATTTTTTCCGGCAACAACATACCGTTCGAGACGATCAAGCTCGACGAATATAACAAACCTCTGGCCAATATCGACCGATACGATCGCATGCTAATCTCAGGGTCTTCTCTTATGCATCACGACGAGCATATCATCCATGACTTGTGTTCTGACGCCATTCAGAAGTTCATCAGAGCTGAAAAAGGTATCTTGGGGATTTGCTACGGGCATCAGTCTATCGCGCGATCAATCCTCGGCGTGCAGTGCATCGACTGGAATGCCGAATTCGGCTTTGTCGAGATTAATCTCGAGTCTTCGCTGATTTTCGAAGGGATGGCTAAGCCGTATGTCGTGTTGATGTCGCACTATGAAGCGGTGGAGCACTACACCGATGATTTCAAAATACTCGGGCACTCTGCGAAAGTAGGTATGGAATCCTTTCAATACAAGGATCTACCTGTGTTCGGCATGCAGTTTCATCCGGAGTACAATCTGGAACAGGGTCGCGACATGATGCGCCGCAAGGTGCTGAAAGACCCGAAAGTGGCCGATCTGCTGCAACACTCGGATGTCACGCAGCCGCATTTTAGACAGAACGAAAAGATACTGCTCAATTTCGCGACGATGAAGATATAAAAAAGGCAGCCAATATAGCTGCCTATAACATACTTCGCTTGCTTAGAATGTAAATGTCACGCCAAGGCGGATCGCTACACCCGAGATATCGATCTCATCGTCGTTGGCGTACCAACCATCACCCGTTTCTACATCGAATGAACCTGTCTGATACTCGATGCTTCCACCGACTTTGATCTTGCTCCAAGCGCCATAAGCACCGAAACCAGCGATGAATCCCGGTTCGTCAGCCGTCAATGTAACATCGCCGTCGACTGCAAGCCAGGACGGTGCATAGAATACCACACCACCGCGAGGTCCCATCATGAAGTGGGAACCGAGCTTGAAGAGCAGATCCGTCTCACCGGTGAATACACCGGTGCCGAATGCGGCGTTGAACATATAACCTGCGCCGCCGGTAAGGTGAATCGCCAATACATCGGTATCGATGCCAAGGCCTGTGTTGAGAATAAAACCAACCGAAGACGCACCTTCGATCTCCACCGATTCTTCGTACGAATAATAGCTTCCCGAGTAACCGGATTCTACTTTGAAACCATCAATGTCAGGACTGATGAGGGTGCATTCTTTGATTCCGAGAATAAAGTCCACTTCTGCGAAACAGAACATGGGGACGAGTAGCAGGATTAATAAAAATAGGTGATTTCGCTTCATAAGCACTCCTGTTTTATAATATCGGCATTGGCGATAGGGCCGTACATCTTGTCAAGAATTATGGTGAGTTAACTTTATTTGCCGAATAAGCGGAACGATATCGCCAGCGTCATGCGAATACCGGACATTTCTTTCATTATCAATGCCCGAACAGAGGGAAGGATACGCCGAAGCTTACGCAAGTTCCCGAGAGATCCAGCTCGTCCTTATTCGCGTACCACTCGTCGTCTATGGTGTAATCGAACACGAGGCGATGATGAACGATGCTGAATTCCGCACGTGCCTGTGTCCATTTCATCTGGAACCGGATGCCGAAGTAAGTCCCGGGATCTTGCGAACTCAATTGGAGGTTGGACGGGTTGTCTCCCATGACTCTCCCGCTACTGATGCTGATTCCGGCGACAAATCCCGCTTGAACAGAATCGGTGAGTGAATAGAGCGCTGCGAGCTCGTTTGCCCACATCCATACGCCGTAATCCTGCGCGGTGAACCCGCCCATCGAAGTGGTGGCGTTGAGATAGAAGGTTGTGTCTGTAATGCTGTACATTGTGTAGAACATGATCCCGAGTCCGGAGAAATCCGGTCCGACGTCAAATCCCGATAGGTCGAACATGGAGTGCGATTCCTCTTTCTGCTTCACTTCGAAGTCGCTATTCTCCGGCGAATAAAAGAGAGGCTTGAGCCCGAGATGCACCTCACCGGAAATGGATAGCAAAGAAGAAGCTCCTATGAGAACCATGATGACGATCAGTACAAATTGCCTCATGCGCCGCCCAATGTTAAAACGTTGCATAATGGCAAAGTATGGCTATTGATTAGGAAATGTCAAGATTATCCGGCGCTGTGCTAACGAATCAGAACCCCAGGCCCATCCGGAGCGAGAGTCCCTGATAGTCTATCTGGTCGTCGCCGGGAACCCATCCGTTCTTTCCATCCAGGTCGATCTTTCCGCTGACGTAGTCGAGCGAACCGATCATGCGTGCACCGAATCCTGCCGATGTGATGCTGACGCCGACGATAATGCCGGGGCTGTTCATCTGCATGGAGATATCGTCCTGGCTGGTCTTGTCTCCATCCCAGGCGGACAGTAGATAGAACGTACCCAGATGCGGGCCTACCATCAGGTGTGAGCCGGTGTCGAAATACACACTGCCTTCCAGCGAGAAATAAACGCTGTTGAAGAGATTGTTGTGCAGGAATCCGATGCCGGATGAAAGCCTGGCCTCGTAGCTCTCTTTCATGAGTTGGAATCCGGGCTCGAAGAGGAATCCAAGCGATCCGTTCCCTTCCAGTACGTCCTTGCGACCGTCCGTGTGTTCAATGCGAATAACATCGACCACCGGCGCGGTGCGGATATCGAATTCAAAGCCGGGGATGAATTTGATTTCGGCCCCGAGCGTAACGCACAGGAGCAGGATGACGAGAAGGATCAGCCGTCTCAAGGATCAATCCCGGATCTTGATAATGCGGTTGTTGGGTTCGATCTGTGTTTCGCTGATGCGATAGGCTGCCGCGATCTTCTTCGCGACCTCGATTCCGGCCGCTTCGTCGTTGGCATATACGAGGCCCATGGGGTCGCCCTGATCGGTTTCGCAGCCGATTTTCTTGGGAAGATAAGCTCCGGTGCTGTAATCGAGCTTCGAATCGAGCGTTCTGCGTCCGGCGCCCAGTTCGACCAGCGCGTAGCCGATCGCCTGGCTGTCGATTGCTTCGATCCATCCGGTCGCTTCTGCAATGATGGGAATCTCATACTTTGCTTGCGGGAGCAGATCAACATCGTCGCAAATTCGGGGATCACCACCCTGAATCTGGATGAACGCGCGGAATTTCTCCAGCGCTTTACCGTTCTGGTGGACTTCGTCGAGCTGCTTGCGCGCTTCTTCGCGCGTTTCGGCCTTACCACAAAGCAGAAGCATCTGCTCAGCAAGCGCCTTGGTTATCAGATCGACATCCTCGTTAGGCTCGCCCTTGAGGTATTCGATGGTTTCGCGAATTTCCAGCGCATTACCCGCATACCAGCCGATGGGTGAATTCATGTCGGTGAACACTACCGAAATCTTTTGTCCGAGTTGGTTGCCAACCGAGATCATCAGTTCGGCAAGCACCTCGGCTTGCTCGATGGTCTTGATGAACGCGCCGGTTCCGACCTTGAGGTCGATCACCAGATTCTGCGCGCCTTCGGCGATTTTCTTGCTCATGATGCTGGCGGTGATGAGCGGAAGGCTTTCAACTGTGCCGGTGACATCGCGCAGCGCGTAAATGCGTCGGTCTGCGGGAACCAGTTCTTTCGACTGGCTGATGATCGCGAATCCGACTTCCTCGACCATCTTCTTGAACTCCGCTTCCGAGAAATCGGTGCGCATACCCGCGATGGAATCGAGCTTGTCCAGAGTTCCGCCAGTGTGGCCAAGACCTCGACCGCTGATCATGGGGATCTTTACGCCGCAAGCAGCGACCAGCGGCGCCAGGGGAAGAGTGATCTTATCGCCAACGCCGCCGGTTGAATGTTTATCGACTGTATGCCAGTCTTCCGGGAAGGAGATGCGTTTACCCGATTCAATATAGACGCGTGTGAGCGTCCGGGCTTCTTCCGGTTTCATGCTTTGGAAAAAGATTGCCATCAGCAGCGCTGACATCTGGTATTCCGGGATCTCTTCCGACAGATATCCACCGATGAACCAGCGGATTTCGTCTTCTGTCAGTTCGCCTCCCATGCGCTTGCGAATGATCAATTCAACCGGGTTATACATCGCTTCCTCCTTAGTTGCTTAAAAGTTCTTCGCCGCCTTTTTCGCGGATCAGTCCTGCGAGTCGGTGCACGCCTTCGATGATTTGATCGGCGGTTGCGTAGGAATAGTTCAGGCGGATCGAATTGAATTTCTCGCAGCCGCTCGGGTAGAACTTGCTTCCCGGGACGAATGCGACTTTGTGCTTGAGCGCTTCGGTGAAGAGCTCGTCGCCGTTCATATTTTCCGGTAGGGTTATCCAGATGAACATTCCGCCTTCGGGGATGGTCCACTTGATGTAGGACGGCATGGTCTCTTCGAGCGTGTCGAGCATTGCCTGGCACTGCTTTTTGTAAAACGCGCGAACGCGGTTAACGTGTGGTGCGAAAAGGCCCTTCTCCATGTAGCGAGCGATAACGCGCTGCACGATGCATTCGGGAGTAACGCTCACTTTCTGTATCCAGGAGCACATTTTCTTGATTGCCGGTTCGCAGCTAATCACGTAGGCAAGGCGCAGTCCGGGTCCCAGAAGCTTCGAGAACGATTTGACCAATGTGACGGTCTCGGTGTTACCGAATTCCTTGCGAGCAATTTCGAACAAGGAGGGGATTTTCTCGCCGGCATAGCGGAGTTCGCCATAGGGATCGTCTTCGAGGATAAGAATTCCCTTTTCGATGGCAAACTTGATGATCTCGCGCTTACGTTCGAGGCCCATGCTGCTGCCTGTCGGGTTCTGAAATTCGGGAATCAGGTAGATGAATTTTGGTGTTTTGCCTGCTGCGATCGTTTTCTCGTACGATTCTTTCAGCAGGTCGATGCGCATGCCTTGTTCGTCCATCTCGACGGGCGCGAGTTCTGCGCCAGCGCCTTCGAAGGCTACAAGAGAGCCTACGAAGCTGGGGGCTTCGGTGAAGATCACGTCTCCGATATCGATGAACGTCCGTGTGAAGAGGTAAAGACCGTTGGTGGAACCGGATGAGACCAGAAGTTCGTTGTTGGTGAGGCCTTCGATTCCTTCGTGCTTGAGTATCTGCTCTTTGAGCAGCGCGTCGCCTTCGCTGGCGCCGTATTGAAGGACATCCACGCCTTCATTCGCTACTACTTCATGGAACACGTCGGCGAGTTCCTGGCAGGGGAAAGTTACCGGATTCGGGAATCCTCCGGCAAAAGAAATCATACCCGGAACACCCTTTGTTTGATGCACAAGATCCCTGATCATTGACGATTTCATATTGACGGTCAGGCTCGAGAACAAATTCTGAATTGACATAAGCACCCTTTCATTTTTTTCTTCACTAAATCGATAGCGCGGATGTTCAGTCAATGAAAATATCCGGTAAAGGGAAAATTTGCCCGGTGTCTTTACGATCGATAGGCGAGGGATGCGACGAGAGCTACAACCACAAGGAGTTACTGGTGAAAAAGGATTTGCTGATCTATGGTGGAAAAATACTGACGATGGAAACGGACGAAAAGCCGATTGAGTGCGTGCTGGTGCGCGATGGAGCAATCGCGGCTGTTGGTAGCCTGACAGAGGTGGAGAAGATGACATCATCCGATTGTGAGAAGATCGATCTCGGCGGACGTGTTCTCATGCCTGCACTGATCGACACACACACTCACTTTTATAATGTCGTGCGTCTGAAATTCGACGTTGATTTAGACAGCGCGCGCTCATTGGACGAGGTCAAGGATATCCTCGTCGCTTACAAAGAAAGGCACGATCCGCTACCGGAATGGATTGGCGGAAGCGGGTGGGACCGTAATGTCTATTCCGACCTGACAGGATTCGATCGCACCATGCTGGATGATCTCTTTCCCGATACGCCTGTAACGCTGAAGAGCAAGGATCTGCACTCATTGTGGTGCAACACCAAAGCCCTCGAAGCGGCCGGTATCGATCGCAATACACCCGACCCGCCCGGTGGGAAGATCGATCATGATCCCGATGGCGAACCAACCGGCTTCCTTTTTGAGAAGGCGTGGAAGCTGATTGAGCAGACCAGGCCTCCGTACGATCACGAGAAGATGCTTGTTGCAGCAAAGGAAACCATCCGCGAAATGTGGACACTTGGGCTTTCGGGGGTCCATTTTATGGATTCGGAACGCGCAGCCGAGTTATTCAGAATGTGTGTTGACCACGAGTATAAATTCAGGTTCTTCTGGCATTTTCCGTACGCCATCACCGACAAGATGATCGAAGATGGAGTGAAATCCTACACCGGTGACGAATGGTTTAAAATATGTGGACAAAAACTCTTCTTCGATGGCTCCATCGGCTCCCAGACCGCACGCATGTATCATCCCTATCCAAATGGTGGTCGCGGTGATTTCACAATCGAGCCGCAGGAGCTGGAAGAGCTGGTTCTGGGTGCGGCAGAGCATGATATTGCGTCTTCCATCCACGCAATAGGCGATGAGGCGGTGCATCTGGTGATCAGGATTCTCCAGAGAGCGCGAGATCAATATGGTTATAATCTCTTCCACCGCATCGAGCATCTGCAATGCATCGACCCCGACGATATTCCGCTTTTAAAGAAAACCGCAGCTTATTGCGCCATGCAACCGGTTCACATCAAGATGGATGCCGGCAACACCGATCACTATTGGGGCGAGGCCGCAAAGTATTCATACGTTTTTAGAACGCTGTTGGACAACGATATCCCGATCGGTTTCGGATCGGATGCACCGGTGGAGAGCATCAACCCGTTCGAGTGCATCTACGCAGCACTGCAACGCAAGTTCCGCAACGATCCCAAGAATCCGTCCTGGTATCCCGAACAGCGAATTTCCGTGATGGAAGCGCTACGTGCGTTCACGATCGACGCAGCGAAGGGCTCGTGTAGCGAGGATTCATTGGGTTCGATCAAGGTGGGCAAGAGGGCCGATCTGATCGTTTTGGACGACTTCACGCAGCAACCGGACGAGTTTTGGCTCGATGCTCGTTCTTGCATGACAATTGTCGATGGCGAGGTGGTTTATTCCAATGTCTGATAAAATACGGTGGGGAATGATCGGATGCGGGTCGGTGACTGAAAAGAAAAGTGCGCCTGCATTGCAACAGGCAGCACGTTCGGAGCTGGTGGCGGTCGCGTCCAGAACGTACGCAAAGGCGAAAGAATATGCAAGCCGCAAGGGTATCCCGCTGTGCTTTGAGAATCCGCTGGACGTGATAACTTGCGAGGATGTGGACGCTGTCTATATCGCAACAGCTCCCGATTCTCACGCGTATTATGCTATAGCAGCTCTGGAAGCCGGTAAACCGGTTTATGTTGAGAAGCCGATGGCCCGAACCTATGACGAATGCCTGCGCATGCTCGACAAGCAGCGCGAGACGGGCGTTCCGCTCTTCGTGGCGTACTATCGACGTGTCATGCCGTATTTCCTGAAGGTAAAGGAGCTGCTCGAAGCTGGTGTGATTGGAAAAATTCGGTCAATCGACGTGAAAATGCTGCGGACGCCTCGCGAGCTCGACTCAGAAAACCTCCCTTGGCGCTATATCCCCGAGATTTCCGGCGGAGGCCTTTTCGTGGATGTGGGGTCGCACACGCTGGATATTCTCGATGACTACTTCGGTCCGTTGAAGGTCATTCGAGCCAGGGCGGAAAACCGCTTGGGGCACTACCCGGCAGAGGACTATATTCAGGCTGAGATGGAGCTTACGAACGGTACTCCACTGACAGGTGAGTGGTCGTACTGCGAACCTGCCGGAACGGATGTGGATGAAGCGATCATCGTGGGAAGCGAGGGCGAAATACGATTCTCGTCGTTCAAGTTCACGCCAGTGGAGCTCCGGAAGAATGGCATCATTCAGCATTTCGAGATTCCTCGAACGGATCCTGTCCAACTCCCGATGGTGGAACGAATTGTGGCGAATCTTCTAGATGGAACACCGGCTGTTTGCACGGCTGAAGATGCCGCGAGAACCAATCGCATCATGGATGACATCCTGCGGGAGTATCGCAAGAAACAGAATATAATGTTTTGTTGACATACTTTTTTTCTTGCCCTGTGACGGGCCGATCGCTTATTTACAAATGGAGGATTTGATATGAAATATAGACAATTTGATAAACTGGGCGTAGCGCCTTCCGCATTGGGCTTCGGATGCATGAGACTTCCGATAATCGGCGATGATTTTGGCAATATCAACGAACCAGAGGCAATCAAGATGATTCGTCATGCCATCGACAACGGCGTGAACTACGTGGATACCGCGTACGCCTATCACCGTGGAAACAGCGAATTTGTTCTGGGCAAAGCGCTCAAAGATGGCTATCGTGAGAAAGTGATGGTTGCTGACAAGCTTCCGATCTGGGAAGTCAAGACGGAAGAAGACGCGGATCGACTGCTCAATGAACAGCTCGAACGGGTGCAAGTTGACTACTTCGATTTTTATCTGTTGCATGCCCTGAATGGTGGCTTCTGGAAAACTGTGCAGAAATTCGATCTCATCCAATGGGGAGAGCAGAAGCGCAAGGAAGGCAAAATCAGGTTCTTTGGCTTCTCGTTCCACGACGACCAGAACCTTTTCATGGAGATATTGGACGCCCACGATTGGGATTTCTGCCAGATTCAATACAACTACATGGACGAAGAGCATCAAGCCGGACGCAAAGGTCTCGACCGCGCCCATGAAAAGGGAATCGCGGTGATCATCATGGAGCCGCTTCGTGGGGGAGACCTCGTCAAGAACCTGCCGGAACCGATCATGGACATCATCAACAACCACGAAACGAAGCGCTCACCGGTTGATTGGGCTTTCAGCTGGCTTTGGGATCAGGAGAAGGTTTGGTTCGTTCTCAGCGGTATGAACACCATGCAGGAAGTGGAAGAAGACATCGTGTTTGCCTCTGCGGCCGAGACAAACAGCCTGAGCGAGTCCGATCAGGAGATGATCGCGAAAGTTCGGGATCTATATTGCGAAATGCGCCCGGTGCCTTGTACCGGATGCCGCTATTGCCTGCCCTGTCCAGTAGGAATCTCAATTCCATGGATTCTATCGATATACAATGACTGGCACAGTTATAAGAATGAGGGGAAAACATCGTTCGCACTGCGCATGCAACCTGAAGGCAAGCGTCCGATGGATTGCATCGAATGTGGTAAGTGCTCCGATGCCTGTCCACAACAAATCGCGATCCCGAACATGATGAAGGAAGTCGCGGAGCTTTATGAAAAACTGGGGATCAAATAGTAATGACTATCCTTGCGCTTGAAACAACATCCTCGTTTGGCAGCATTGCGATTGGAAAAGATGGCAAGCTGCTCGCCTCGACCTCGATGGATATCCAGGTAACCCACTCCGAGCGGGTTATGCCGGAGATCGATAGATTGCGAAAAGCGTTGGGCATGGAGATGAAGGACTTCGATTGCATTGCGATCTCGAATGGCCCGGGTTCTTTTACCGGTGTACGTATCGGGTTAGCCACTGCCAAAGGCATCGCGATGAGCCTGGAAATCCCTTTGGTTCCCGTCAGCACCCTTGAATTGCTGGCAGGCAACGCCTTTGGGATGGAGCGTGCCGTGATGCCGATCATCGACGCGCGCATGAATGAAATCTATGGTGCGCTGTACGACAAGTATGGTAAAACGCTGATAGAACCACGCTGCGCGAAGCCGGAAGACTTCCTCAAACTGATCGATGTACCGGTTGTCGCACTGGGAAGCGGCTTGGACGAATATAGCTCGATACTCGACGATATGGGTATTGACTACATTCCTGCTCCGCTGCATCTTCGCTATCCGATGGCTTCAGGACTGATCACATTCGTGGAGCAGATGGATCCGATGCCGGTTTACGATCTTGATACGATCGGCATACTGGAGCCCTGGTATCTTCGCAAATCGCAAGCTGAACTGGTTCACGAAAGTAAGCAGGAGACGAAATAAGAAGTTATGTCTACGAAGACAGCCTTTATCTTGTTGATTTTGCTGATGATCGCATCGCTCGGTGCGCAGGTACCGCAGCATATTCAGCAGCTCAACCGAATGGCTGATAAGGCGTGGGAGACTTCCGGAGATAAAAGCCTCCAGTATGAGATGCAAGCGCTCTACAAGGCGCAGGATCTGAAGAATAATCAAGAGATAGCCCGAGCCAACAGCCGGATTGCGCGCAGGCTTTTTCTCATGAAGCGTTATCAGGAAGCTGCGACGTTTTATGGTAAAGCTCTGGAGATATACGAACAGCTTTTTGACCCCGAAAATTCAGCTATTGTACACTACAACCTCGGCAATGTCTTCGACCGCCTCCAACAACTCGATACTTCCATACAACATTATCAGGAAGCGCTGGATATCTATCAAAAACTGCCCAGCAGTCTTGGAATCATTGCGACGCTCAAGAATATGGGTGCTGTCTATACTCGCAAGGGGAACTACGACCAAGCGCTGTCATGCTATTTCAAAGCGCTGGAGGAATCGCAGGCCATCGAGAACGATCAGCAGATTATCCAGAGTCTGAATAATATCGGTGTAGCCTACCAGAAGCTGAATCAGCCTGAAAAAGCGATGAAGTATTATCAGGAAGTGCTCGAAATTAATCGCAGGCAAGGCTGCAAGGACGAAATCGCGCTGACGCTGAACAACATCGGCACGCTTTACCGCAGGCAAGGCGATTTCGAAAAGGCACTCGATTACTTCGGACAGGCGTTACAGATCGGTGAGGAGATTGGTAAGCCTGAACTGATCACCAAAACGCTGAACAATATCGGCAATGTCTATGACAGCCAGCAGCAATACGACAAAGCGATTGAATACTACCGGAAATCGCTGGAACTGAAAGAGAAGAACGGCGACCAATACGGTATTGCATCAACGCTGATCAACATCGGCTACGTGCATTTCAAGGAGCAATGTTACGAAGAAGCGATCGCGCAGATCGAGAAAGGAATCGCCGTCGCTGAAGAGATCGACGCGTTCGACCTGGTGAGAAGCGGACTTGAGGTTCTTTCGGAAACCTATTCCAAGATGGGTAATTACGAGAAATCGCTGGCGTATCACAAGCGTCTGGCAAGCATTAAAGACAGCATCACAACCAGCGAGGCCCGGCAGCAGGTTGCCGAGATGGAAACCCGTTACGAGACTGCGAAGAAAGAACGTAAGATCCTGGAATTGCAGGAGGTAATGGGGGCGCAGACACAGGAACTTGAACGTACACGTGAAGAATCACGACAGAAGGAACTGCAAATCCGCGACTTACGCGAAGAGCAGCTTAAGCAGAAGATCACACTCATGCAGACAACGCATGAAAACGAACTCAACCAGCAGCAGATCGAGATTCTGGAGCAACGTTCCCGCATTCAGGAGCTTAACCTGAAGCGACAAAAGATAGTGCGCTATTCCTTGATAGGCGGTATCCTGATGGTATTGCTTCTGGCGCTGGTTACCTTCTGGGGACTGCGCCGCAAGATGAAGGATAATCGTACCATCCGCGAGGAAAAGGCCAGAACCGAACGGCTTCTTCTGAATATCCTGCCTGTTCGTGTTGCGGATGATCTCCGCCAGCGCGGAAAAACCGAACCGGAATCATATCACAACGTGACCGTCTATTTCTCGGATATTGTAGGATTCACGCAAAAGTCCTCCGAACTGGAGCCGAAAAAACTAATCTCGGAATTGAACGATCTTTTCACCGCATTCGATGATATCATGGCCATGAACGACTGCGAACGAATTAAAACAATCGGTGATGCATATCTTGCGGTGTGTGGAATGCCGGCACCGAATCCAAGGCACGCTGTGAACATCATCAATGCGTCTCTTCAGATCATCGATCATCTCAAGAAAAGAAACGAGAAATCGCCGATCCAATGGAAAATAAGGATCGGTATTCATACAGGCAAAGTGGTGGGCGGAATCGTTGGAACGAGGAAGTATATCTACGATGTATTCGGTGACACGATCAACACCGCGTCGCGTATGGAAGGTCTCTCCGAGCCAATGAATATCAACATCTCAGAGGATACTTACAATATCGTCAGAACCGATCCCGCACTTCTGGAAACGGTGGAATTCATCGAACGCGAGTCCTACGAAGTAAAAGGGAAGGGTTCGATGCGGATGTACTTCGTGAAGCCCTATTCCTTGTAAGCCTTCAACTGCTCGATCAGGCTGCGAATGTACTGAGCGTCCGCGTCTGATATCTTCTTCTCGTCAAGCCAGTCTTCCATGAGATCGAACGACCACCAATACAGCTTCAATCCCGGATACATATACTTTTCCAACTCGGTCGTATCGTAAGGCTTGCCCTGCAGCTTCAACGCAATTACCTTCAGGAACAGTGCAATGACCGTTTCGTGGTCACCGGCCGATTTCTGGATCGCGATATCGATCTGCGGTTCCGCTTCAGCGTAATGCCCGGTGAGAATCAGGAGCTCTGCGTAGCTCAGCAGAGTGCTCATGTCATCGGGATCGAGCGCACAGCCGTAGCGATAAACCTCAAGCGCTTTTTCCGTCATGCCGTTGTCATAGAGATAGGCTGCTTTGTAGGAGTAGTATTGCGGATTTTCCGGGTCGAGCTCAATCGCTTTATCGATGACAGTTATTGCCTGGTCGAGATTACCCATAGCGTTCAAATAGCTGGCTTTGGCACGGTAATAATCCGCTTCATCCGGTTGTTGACCGATAGCCAGATCGATTGTCCGGATTGCGTTGTTGTAGTCTTCCATCTGGAAGTACGCATTCGCCATGAAATAGTAGATCAGATGAAGTGGAAAATCATTTTTTTGAAGCGCTGATTTGTAGGCCGCAATCGCTTCCGGGAACTGGCTCTTACGAGAAAGAATATCGCCTTTGGCTTTGTAGTAGAAACCCGCATCTCCATTGATTTCGATGGCGGTATCGATGTCCATCAATGCCTGATCGATCTGGTCGAGGCGCATACGGACAATCGCTCGCTGGGCATATCCGAAGTCGTCTTCTGGCTGGATGTAGAGATAGTGATCGAAATCCTTGAGTGCGAAACCGTTCTCGCCATTCAGGTAGTAGCTGATGCCTCTTTTGAGCCAGGCATCGGTGAGGTCGGGAACCTGATTGATAAGCCAGCTGAAATCGCGGATCGATTCTTCATAGCGTTGGGCGTTCTGGTAATAGACACCGCGCAGGAAGAGAGCATAGTAGTTATCCTCTTCGAGACCAAGGTAGGTGTTGATGTCCTGGATCGCCTCTGGCCATTTGCTTTGCATGGCGTAAATGGTGCTTCGAACATAGTAAATGCTTGGTTTCTGAGATCCGAGTTCGATTGCGCGGGTGTAATCGCGCTCAGCAAGGTCGTATTTCTCTTCTTCGAAGTATATCTTGCCACGACTGGTGAAGGCTTCCGGAATGTCCGGATTCATCTCAATGCATTGATTGAGTTCCTTTTTGGCTTCCTCATTTGCTTCAGCCTGGAAGAGCGAAAGCCCTTTACTCAGGTGAATAACAGGCTCGTAGTTCTCTCTAAGCGAATCGATATCAGCATCCACAATGGAAAGAATATCGTCTTGATAATACTGGCTTGCTTCCTGAATGAGCGTCTCCGGGATTGGGAAAGCCGCGGAATCATAGTTCATCTCGTCGATCCCGAGCTGGTCCAGGCAGTAGATGTAGAGCAAGTAGAAATTTTTGTGAATCTCATCATTCGGCGCATTGTCCATTCCACGTCTGAACGCAGGTGCCGCATAACCAGGTGCGTCCAGAAGCAGGCACATCTGACCGTGGACAAAAAGGTATTCGATCTCGGAGTTAAACTGATTTGGTGGGGTGAACAGGTTCAGGCGATAACGTAGTGTGAGGAACAATTCGCGTACATTCATGGCTGGATAGCTATCCATGAAGAGTGGATCGCATTCCTGATAGACCTTCTCACGGTAGAGCTGAGCGAAATCTTCTTCGCGGTGTTCGCGGTAATACTGGGGGTACTGCTGAAAGAGAAGGTAATGCCAGGTCAGCGGTGATTTCGGGTAGTCGCTCAGCACCTTTTTCAGACGTTCGGTAGCTCCGTCGGATTCACCCGATTCAATATCGGTGGTGATAGGATTCAAGTCGCTGGAGACCTGACGCATCATAATGTTGACATAATCGACTGCATCCTGAACGACCAGCGAAAGAGGTGTAACGAATCCCGCGACGTACTGGATAGATGAGTAGAGGCTGCTGGCTTTATCGTATTCGCCGTGCTGAATGTGCAACATGAGGCGGTAATATTGCATGAGAGGGCGGTCCGACTTGAATTCGGCGTCTGCCAACCAGAACAATTTCTCACGCTCAGTCATCTCTTCCACGGAAGCGGAATCGGGTAATTGCCCGATGTAATCCATATAGTCTTTCAGGGCGGGTACTTGCTCCACCACTTCCTGCATCTGTTTCTCGAAGATGGGCATGGCTTTGTTGTTGCACCATCGCTGGAGCGCTTGGTTCTGCCCGGCGAGATCCAAGAGAAAGAAGTCGGTTTTTTCGATTTCTTTCGGTAGTTCGATGTAGTTCTGCGGTGGTCTTGCCGCTGCGACTCCGTAGCGATTATAGACGTATAAAAGCTTGAAATCTTTGTATTGCGGGAGCGGTACGCCTGGTTCCAGATGCGGCCTGAATCCATCTATCTTCGGGTTTACTGTCCAATCTATAGTATGGTTTCCGTCGGTCTTGAGAACGACAGAAATCCAGACATTACGCGGGATATCGTCTTTGGGAAGTTGCGATTCCAACTGCACGATGGTTGTATCGAGCCAACTGGAGAAATCGACATCGGGAAAATTGAGCGGGATGGCACGTTGGTCGGAAATGAAAAGGACTTCCGATTCTTTGGCTGGCGGCTGTTTACCTTCCGCGACGGGTTGCGTTTTTGGCGCAGTCGAACAGGCGAGAAGCGTCAGTAAAACGGCAAATAATACGAGATTGCGCATGTAACCTCCGGGAGCGTTTATGCAAAGGCTATCTATAAGAAGCCATTGATATATTTAACTCAATAACTGTCACGTTATTACAGCGAAATTCGGGGTCGAGCGAACGCGGCGATCTCATAATGAAATATGTTTCAATAGATTGCGAGCCTGGTAGTGCTATGGGATTTGTCCCCAAGGATCATCAATTCCATGTGCTGTGCGTGTGTGAAGGACTCGATTCCAGAAAGAAAGATTGACATTTTCCTGTGACTCGGCAAAAGAGAACCTTTATTTCCGGCAAGCGTAATTGCTGCCGAGGACTTTGGAGGCATGATGTTCCTTCATACCCTGAGTGATCGGGAAAAACAAGCCTATCTGAGAATAGCGCAATACGCACTGAATATCGATTATGATTTCTCCGTATGCGAAGAAAACATGCTGCGCAACCAGTGCCACGAAATGGAAATCTGCTATGACGAACTCGACTTGGGCGATTTCGATCTGGAAAAAGAGCTTGAGATCTTCGATAACGAGCAATCACGTCGGGTCTTGTTTCTTGAGATCGCGACCTTGATGTTCATGGACAAACACCTGCAATCACAGGAAAAGCGGCTTCTGGATCGCATCGATAAGTTCTTCATGTTCGATGGCGAATTTATGAACAATGCAACCCAGTATGCGCGTCAATGCGTCGAAGCTTTTTATCGCGGCAGAAAGCTTGTTTTCAATAACGGCCACGACGAGCTGAAAGAACCGGGAGATTTGGAAGAAGTCTGATCAATCGGTATTCGATCCCGAAATTGTCAGTCCGTTCTTATCGAAGATAACCTCTCGGGTTTTCCAGCGGTTCATCGGGTACACCCACGTGTTCAAGTTGGTGGTGAAGGTCGTGCCATGTGGTGGATATCCCCATGAGATCAGTACGACCTCTTTGGGCATTCCCTGTACAATTTCACCTTTTTCGATCGCATCGATAAAATTCTGCGGTAATCCCTTTACCATCTCCTCAAAGCTCTTTGTTGTAAACATCTGCTCTTTTAGCTGATCGAAGGTGAAATCGGAGCCCTGTAGCCGTTCCTGGATATAGACCTGAAAGCCTTTGTCGTATTCCGGTACTTCGAAATAGAGGATGGTTCTGTTTCTGCGATCCGTTCGCAGCTCAACATGATCAACATCGATCCCGGCGGGAATCATTGTGCCGCGTTTGTAGTTACAGGCGTACATTGCCTGTGGTTTTTCAAACCAAACGTTGTGAGCCAGAAAGGTCTGGGCAGATGCGGATACAGTTACAATCGTAATCATGAGTAGTAGCAGTAGTTTTCGCATAATGGCTCTCCATGTTTTTTTGCTGGTACATTTTCAAAGAGGCTCTTGGGTTGAGGTTGTCAAGAAAATATATGCCAAGCTCTTTTCTTGACACGAATCCAGACCGACAAAATGATACGCATCAAATGATAAAGACGGTCCAATCGAAATTCATACCCATACTGATCGCACTGGCGATCCTCCTGATTGCGCTTCCGCAGCGCGCACAGGATCACCCTGTCGGGGAGATCGACAGCCTCGCTGTGGTCGCAGATTCATTGGATAGCCTCTATACATTCAGCGATTCGAGCGCATTTGCCTTTTCAGATTCACTGGACAGCCTCTTTACACTGCAGGACACCATCGTAATCGATTCGATATACTACAAGGCCGACAGCATCTACTACTATGTGCAGGAAGAGCGCATCATGCTGGCTGGAAATGCCTTCCTGCGCTACCAGACAGCCACGATTAGCTCCGATACGATCAGCGTTGATATGCAGCAGGAAAAAGCCGCATCCGAAGGTCAGGCTCTGATGAAAGAAGGCTCGCATCAGCTTCTTGGCGACGAGATTCGTTTTGATATCGCCGATCAGGATGGTATGATCAAGCAAGGGGCGACCAAATTCGACAAAGGCTATTACTATGGGGAAGAGGTGCGCAAGGTAGGCAAGGAAGTGTTCGATATCGATAACGGATATTTCACCACCTGCGACAGCCAGGAACCACACTATTACATCTATTCGCGCGATATGCGGCTATACAGAGACGATAAAATCGTAGCCAAGCCTGTCGTGTTCTATGTAAATTACTTCCCGGTTCTAGCGCTTCCTTATGCGACGTTTACCATCAAACGCGGTCGCCAGAGCGGTTTTCTGGTTGCCGAGCCTGGATACAACAGCAGTGACGGTAAATACCTCAAGAATATCGCCTATTTCATCGCGATAAGCGATTACGCTAACCTGACCACGACACTTGATTATATGGAGCTTTCCGGCTGGGAGACGCGCGTCGAAGGCGATTACACCAAACAATACGATTTCAATGGAAACTACGATGCGCGGCTTACTGAGCGGAATGGAGGATTGAATTCCAGCGATTCTTATCAATGGTACTTCTATTCGCACCACCACCATGAAATTGCTTACAAGACAACATTCGAGTCCGATCTGAAATTTGTCAGTAATAAGAATATTTTCGAAAACAGCGATGATATCAACGAGCGACTCAAGGAAGAGATCACTTCGAGCATGTCGTATAAGACATATGTTTTCGATCGTCTTTTGAGCGCAAGCAGCAGCTATACCGAGAACCTTTCGACCGACGAGAAGAGCATCACGCTGCCCAGTGTCTCCTATTCGCTTCCTTCCAAACCGGTCTATGAGCTTTTTATCGGCACGGAAGACCTCGAGGAGATTAGCGCGGACGACGACGATACCCAGAAATGGTGGGAACCGCTATCGTATTCATACTCATTCAAGGGTGTTCACACCGGGACGATTGTAGATGAGGATCCTGATCTCGAGGAGGTGTTGTGGGAGAGTCACCGCGACTCAACCGGTGCATATGTCAGTGAACATCATGCCGGGGTTCTCAACACGGCAGGCTTGCGATACAGCTGGAAGGCTGCCGGCTGGCTGGACCTCACCCAGAGTCTAACGACGAATGCTGTGGTCATCGACCGCGATCGTGATAATAACAAGGCTGCTGCCGGATACGATTACAGCACGAGTTCGAAGGCGTCCTTTTCTCTGTATGGCACACGTCAGATGCCGGCAATGTACGTTCGGGCGGTCAGGCATATTATGACACCTTCGGTTGCGTTTACCTACAAACCTGATTTCCAGGAAAACAGCGATCTCTATTCCTTCGGTAGTGTGGGTGTCAATAGCAGCAAGAAAAGCAGAACGCTTCGCTATGCACTGAGCAACACCTGGCAATTGAAACTGCGCGGCAAAGACGGTGGAAGCGAACGCAAGTTGAACGACTTCTTCAAGATCGATTCGGCGGTATCTTACAACCTCGAAGGAGAAGGAAAGAAGTTCGGTACGATCTCACATCGGCTCTCGTTCAAGCCAGCAACGGCGGAAGTAGGTTCTTTCAATTTCAAGTGGACCAATTCAGGCTCGATCTACGAAGATCCTTACGATTTCAATCTAAATTCCTGGTCGGTATCCACCGGCTTCACGATTTCTGGCGATGCATCCTTCACTGAGTATTTTCCCGAACCACTAAATCGGTTCGAGACCAGTAAGTTCTTCCTTAAAGACTCCCTTGCAACTGAGGATGAGGGCCGTGGTACATTGGATACCATCGATAAAGTCGAACAGCTTTCCAATTCCGAGCAATGGAGTATCGGCGTAACCCATGACTATTCGCAGCGGCGCGGAATTGATGACTTCACCAGTAATCTGCGCATCAGATCGGAGTTTCGCCTTACCACCAACTGGACTGTAAGCTATAGCAATTACATCGATCTTCAGGAAAGCGAATTCATCTCTCATGAGCTGATTCTTACCCGCATGCTGCACTGTTGGAAGCTGACCTTCCGATGGACCAAGGAAGGCGATTTCTGGGATTATCGTTTGTCACTCTTTGCAATCAAACTTCCCGACGCACTCAAGTTCACTACCTCCGACCATAAACATTAGATAGGTTAAGCGTTACAGCGCTGAAATCGGTCTATCCCAATCCGTTCAATCCTCAAACCTATTTCTGCTTCAGCCTTGCCTATGCGCAAACTGTCCAGATCGATATCTGCAACGTACGCGGTATGAAGGTGCAGGACATTTGTCGTACAGCGCGTTGTCGGCGACAATACGCTTACCTGGAACGCCGATCGTCAACCTTAGGGCGTGTATTTCGTTAATATAAAGACTGAGATTCGCAAGGTCATGTTGCTGAAAAAAGCTCGGGTTTACCTATACAAAAAGGGCGACCATCTGGCCGCCCTTTTATTATTGTGAGATATCCGGTTTATTCTTCAGACATCTTTTTATACTTGAGGTAGCGTTCGTTTACGAACTTGACCACATGCTCCCAGTATCCATCCACAACTTCCGGGAACGTCTGCTTGAGTGTGGTGTAGCGCTTTTCGCCTTCGAGGAACTTGGTAACTTCGATCTTCGGTTCTTTCGAATCGAGGATGAACGGGTTCTTGCCTTCTGCTTTCAATTCCGGATTGTGGCGATAAAGCAGCCAGTAGCCTGTATCGACAGCTTTTTGCTCTTCCTGCTGGGTCTGATGCATGTCGATTCCGTGGTTGATACACGGTGCGTATGCGATCACGATGGACGGTCCGTCGTAAGCTTCCGCTTCCTGGATCGCCTTGACCAGCTGGTTCTTGTTCGAGCCCATAGCCACGGACGCGACGTAGATGTAGCCGTAGCTCATCATCATCATGCCGAGGTCTTTTTTGACCGTCTTCTTACCGGATTCAGCGAACTTGGCGACGGATCCCAGCGGGGTTGACTTGGAAGCCTGACCGCCGGTGTTCGAGTAAACCTCGGTATCCATCACGAGCACGTTGATGTTCTTGCCGGAAGCGAGGACGTGGTCCAGGCCGCCGTAACCGATATCGTATGCCCAGCCGTCACCGCCGAAGCACCAGACGCTCTTCTCGATGAAGTAGCTCTGGAGTTCCACGAGTTTCTTCAGAACGGCCTTGCGTTCTTCGACGACGCAGTTTTCGAGCATCAGGGCCAGAAGTTCTTTGATCTTCGCAGCGTTGTCTTTAGCTGCCTGATCGGTATCTTTCCAGTGATCCAGCGCATATTGCAGGCAATTGCCGAATTCACGGATTTTTTCTACTTTCTGAAGCATCTCGCCGCCAGCTTTTTCAGCTTCGGCTGCGAATTGCTTGAATTCTTCGCCATTCATGTCGGCAACGAGCTTCTCGACATTGGATTTCAGTTGCTTACGGTTGGCATCGACAGCCAGGCGCATACCGAATCCGTATTCCGCGTTGTCTTCGAACAATGAGTTTGCCCAGGTAGGACCGTGGCCGTCTTTGTTCTTGCAATACGGGATAGTCGGGAACGTTCCGCCCCAGATGGAGGAGCAACCGGTTGCGTTGGCAACGATCATGCGGTCACCGTAGAGCTGGGTGATCAGCTTGACGTACGGTGTCTCACCGCAGCCTGCGCATGCACCCGAGAACTCGAGAAGCGGCTGCTTGAACTGGCTACCCTTGACGGTTCCTTCTTTCACCATTTCGCTCATCACATCTTCTGGAAGGCTGGTGAAGAACTTCTGGTTCTCGACTTCACCGGCTTCGCGTTCTTCAGCGATCGGCTTCATGACCAGGGCTTCCTTCGGACATACGTTGACGCAGTTCCAGCAGCTCTGGCAATCTTCGATGTAGACCTGAACCTTGTAGTCGAATTTTTCGCCGTCTTTGCCCATCGCTTTGAGTGTCTTGAAGCTTTCCGGCGCGTCCTTGAGGTTGTCGCGGTCGATCAGTTTGGCGCGGATGGCTGCGTGAGGGCAAACAAACGAGCACTGGTTACACTGGATACAGTTTTCGGGGATCCACTGCGGTACGAGCGGAGCTACACCGCGTTTTTCCAGTGCGGTCGTGCCGGTGGGAACGAATCCGTCGAACGGCATGTGCGATACAGGGATATCGTCGCCTTTCTCGCGCATGATTTTCTCGATGACGTTTTTAGTGAAGTCGTCAGCATCATCCGGAATGAGCTTGTGTGGTTCCAGGGCGGCACCCGGGAGTGCTGCGGGTACGGGAATCTCGACAAGCGCTTCGTCTGTACGATCGACAGCGGCCCAGTTCATCTTCACGACCTCTTCGCCCTTCTTGAAGAACGATTTCTCGATCGCTTTCTTGATCATCTTGATGGCTTCCTGACGTTCCAGCACGCCGGAGATCAGGAAGAATGCGGTCTGCATGACGGTGTTGATGCGTCCGCCAAGGCCGACACCGGTCGCGATTTCGAGCGCGTCGATGTTATAGAACTTGACCTTCTTTTCGATCAAGGTCTTCTGCATGTCTTCTGTGAGGTTGTTGAAGGCTTCTTCTTTGCTCCAATTGGAGTTCAGCAGGAAGACGCCGCCTTCCTTAATGCCTTCAAGGATGTCATAACGGCCGATGAACGCCTGATTGTGGCAGGCGATGAAGTCAGCGTTCTGAACCAGGTATTCCGACTGAATCGGGGACTTGCCGAAGCGCAGATGGCTACGGGTGATACCGCCGGATTTCTTGGAGTCGTACTGGAAGTATCCCTGAGCATAGAGGTCGGTGTTGTTACCGATGATCTTGATGCTATTCTTGTTAGCGCCGACTGTACCGTCGGAACCAAGGCCCCAGAACTTACAGCTGACCGTTCCTTCCGGAATGGTGTTGATGTGTTCGGCCACAGGAATGGAGGTGTTGGTGACGTCGTCGTTGATACCGACGGTGAAGCCGTGCTTGCAGGCTCCGTCGAGGTTGTCGTAAACTGCTTTGACCATCGAAGGAGTAAATTCCTTCGAGGAAAGGCCGTAACGTCCGCCGATGATGGTGGTGTCGCAACGATCCTTGAGAGCTGCAACGACGTCGAGGTAAAGCGGCTCGCCGATAGCGCCCGGTTCCTTGGTGCGATCCAGAACCGCGATCTTCTTCACGGTTGCCGGCAGCACGTTGCGGAAGGCTTCTTCAGCGAACGGACGATAGAGCCGGACCTTGATCAGGCCAAGCTTTTCGCCCTTCTTGTTGAGGTAGTTGATCGTCTCTTCGACGGTTTCGCAACCGCTACCCATTGCGACGATAACTTTGTCTGCATCTGGTGCGCCAACATAATCGAATAAGTTGTACTGGCGTCCGATGACTTTAAAAAGCTTGTTCATGTATTCCTGAACGATTTCCGGTGTGGCGATGTAGTACGGATTGACCGTCTCGCGACCCTGGAAGTAGACATCCGGGTTCTGTGCACCGACTTTGAGCCGCGGATTTTCCGGGTTCATGGCGCGGCTGCGGAAGTCTTCGATGTATTGCATTTCGATCATTTCGTTGATGGTATCGTAATCGATAACTTCAACTTTCTGGATTTCGCTGGAGCTGCGGAATCCATCAAAGAAGTTCAGGAACGGGATCTTCGATTTCAGGGTAGCCAGGTGGGATACGATGGCGAGGTCCATAATTTCCTGCAGCGAGTTTGCTGCCATCATTGCCCAGCCGGTGTTACGGGCTGACATGACATCTGAGTGATCGCCAAAGATCGAGAGTGACTGGCATGCCAGGGAGCGAGCTGATACGTGGAACACGGTCGGCAGCATTTCGCCGGCTATCTTGTGCATGTTGGGAAGCATCAGCATGAGGCCCTGTGACGCGGTGAAGGTGGTTGTGAGTGCACCTGCCGAGAGCGATCCGTGAACCGCACCCGCTGCGCCGCCTTCCGACTGCATTTCGATGACATCCACTACCTGACCGAATAAGTTTTTGCGTCCGGCGGATGACCAGGCGTCTGCATACTCGCCCATCGTAGAAGAAGGTGTGATTGGATAAATAGCGGCAACATCACTGAACGCGTAAGCTACATGAGTCGCGCACGCGTTTCCGTCCATTGTCTCCTTGCGTAATTCTTTCATAGTTACCTTCCTTTATCGTAGGTTATCTTACTTTTGGGGGCTACGAGGCAAAAAAAAGGCAGTCCGGTAAAACCGTCAACCTATTTTTCTTCATTTGATAGAATGTTGTAACTGATTGAATATCAATTAACTAAATTCACTTATAGGTTTGCCGACCCACCCTCGTTCCGAGCGCGAATCGCTCTGTTCCAAATAGAATATATATTTAAAACCGAGTGTATCCAACATCGAAATTACTTGAAGGTTATGCAAATCAAAGTCTTGCAACCTATGGCTGTCCGATCCGATGGTGATCCGCTCTCCGCCAAGTTCGCGGAAACGCTTTAGCAGAGCCGGCTCGGGCAGGATATTCTGCATATCGCGCCGGAGCGGAGAATAATTCACCTCCAGCATGATGCCTCGATCGATAACGGTCGTAAAAATCTCGTCGATGATCTCCATGCAGAACGATTCATCGGGCAGCTCTTTCATATAGCGCTTATGGATGCCGAGGTGACCGAGGATGTCGATGTTGCAGCGCTTTACCATGTCCAGATTCTCGCTGTAGTACTCGATGAGGTTTTCGCGGTTGATGGCCCACTTGAGCCGGAGCGAGAAATTGGTCATATCGCTGGTGGAGTGGATGGAGCCAATAATCAGCTCCGGTGGCGCGAACCGGAACACCTCGTCCGCGATGTCCCCGTAGCGGTTGTACTCACCGGCTTCCACGCCGATGACGATGTCGATACGATCACCGTATTTTTCGCGAAGCTGCGTCATGTGGCGATGGTACTTCAGGTAGGCGGGGACGCCGTATTCGGCGATCTCGGCAGGCTTGAAGTCGAAATGCTCGGTGATGGCGATGCTCTGATAGCCTCGCTCGATGGCGAGCTGGATCAAGGCTTCCGTCTCGATCTGGCTGTCCGAGCTGAACGTTCCATGAATGTGATAATCAATCTTTCCCATGCTTGCAGCGTCTTGCGGGCGGAGGTTTCTGTCAAATCAAAAGTGTGTGAAGAATGTGGGAAGCACTTTGCAGGAAATGGTATTTCTAACCTGGTGGAGTTACTTGACATTTTTTACAGAATCGTAAAATTCTTCACAAATGGATTCAGTTAGTATGGGAGGGTACCATGCGATACCTTTGTATAGCCATCTTACTCACTATTAGCGTTTTTTTATTTGCCAACAACCAGCTCGATATTGTATGGCAGCAACACGGTGAACAAGCAAACGATAATTTCGGTAGAAATATAATCTCACTGGACTTTAATGGCGACAACATTGATGATCTTGCTGTGAATGCGTGGAGATATACAAATAATCCTGATTTAACTAACCAAAGAGGAAAGATATATATATATATGGGTTCAGAAGAAGGATTACCGGCGGAACCGGATATACAGCTACAACTGTTATTGACACAACATTGAATTGGAACTTTTCATGGATTGTTCTTGAAAACATCGGAGATATGAATGGTGATAATTGCGATGAAATTGGATTTTTAAAACGTGATAGAATTCCAGATGGCTCTGGAAGCTACATTTATCACAATTATATAAGTATTCTGTTGGGAAACACAGTAATGGATACAATCCCTGATTATAACTTTATTTCCAGTGCGCCCTATTATGACATAGAAATCCACCCTCTCGGCGATATCAACGGTGACGGGTACGACGACGCAGGCGTAACGGAAGAAAGAAGCGACTACCTCACCTATTCCATTATCTACGGCGGCAGCTTCGAGAAGGTTGTGTTCGTTGATAGTATCTACACTCGTAACGGACGCGGCTTCCGCGGACTGGGAGATGTGAACAATGATGGCTATGACGATTTTACTTATTATTACGAAAGTGATGCAATCGAGAATCCTGATGAGACATTCACATTTTTTCATCATAACCGCTTTTTCTGGGGTGGAACGGTACAGGACACCATTCCGGATGCAGCTTTTAACTACCAGATCAATGTTAACAGTTGGTTCGAGTTAATGCCGGCAGGTGACTGGGATGGTGATGGTTACGATGATTTTGCTTTTACAGGCTGCGATGTAAGTGAGGAAAATGAAGCCTTAGGCTGCCGATTATGGCGCGGAGGCGAGACCATCGACTGGGATCGATACACGTATATCGATAATTACAATGGTTTTCATCCACATAGTGGAGATTTGAATGGAGATGGGAAAACGGATCTAGTTGATAGCTACAGCATGGTTGGCTATTGTGGTTTCCTGTATTTTTATATAGGCAATCAGAATGGAACCAAAGACTACGATGAACAAAATGGTCATTACGGATATGGAGCATGCAATGCCGTAGGTGATTTTAACAACGATGGTTATGACGATATCGCTGTAGGCGCTTATGGAGAAAGCTCAACCTATCCGAACAACTGGGGGGATGTCTATGTATATGGTGGACACGAGGATTTGGAAGAACTGGACCCCGATCCGGTCGATGACGAAACAGTGCCACCAGCGGATATCACATTCAATGCCTACCCGAATCCGTTCAATCCAGAGATATCGTTTGAAATCGTGACAGATAGGAAATATCATGATTTGAAGATAGAAATTTATAATATACGAGGGCAAAAGGTGAAAACGATTGCGGTCGATCATGCCGGTGAGACCATAGTCTGGAAGCCGATAAACAAAGCAAGCGGAGTATATTCCTGCAAGCTGTCGGCTCAGGGCAAAGAGCTTAGTCTAAGGAAGGTTACGTTGTTGAAGTAATGGGAACAAAATGTGCATTAAATCTACATAGAATTTAATTGATTATAGGGAGGGTACCATGAGATACCTCATTATATCCATCTTGCTCACCGTTAGCGCGCTTCTATACGCCGACAACGAACTCGAAGTGGTATGGGAACAACACGGCGAACAAGCCAACGACAATTTTGGAATGAATGTCGTAGCTCTTGATTTCAACGGTGACAACATTGACGATCTGGCAGTGACAGCTTACCGTTACCACATCGATGAGGAGCATACGAATCAGCGGGGGCGATTATATATTTATTTCGGCTCTAATGACGGTTTGGCAGATACTTCAGATATCACAATCTCCACCCCCATTGATACAAGTAAAACATACATTGATTCATGGATATTTCTGGATAATCTTGGTGATATGAACGGTGATAATTGCGATGAATTGGGATTTCGCCATGCATATGGCACGAATGATGGGAATTACACTTTTAATAATTTTATCGGAATTCTTTTAGGCAGTACCATAAACGATACAATTCAAGATTATTCCTTTCAGACTAATTCATCAACCTGTGAAATCCACCCTCTCGGCGATATCAACGGCGACGGGTACGACGACGCGGGTGTAACTGAATATGATTATCCAGGCTGGCTTACCTACTCGATCATCTACGGTGGTAGCTTTGAGAAAGTGGTTTTTGCTGATGGTATTTATACACGCAACGGGCGTGGATTCCGAGGATTGGGAGATGTAAATAACGACGGCTATGACGACTTCAGTTACTATTATGAGGGACAACCGGTACAGCAACCGGATGAAACGGTTACCTTTTTCCATTATAATCGTTTTTTCTGGGGCAATACGGTTCAAGATTCAATCCCGGATGCAGCTTTTAACTACCAGATCAATATTAACAGTTGGTTCGAGTTAATGCCGGCAGGTGACTGGGATGGTGATGGTTACGATGATTTTGCTTTTACAGGCTGCGATGTAAGTGAGGAAAATGAAGCCTTAGGCTGCCGATTATGGCGCGGAGGCGAGACCATCGACTGGGATCGATACACGTATATCGATAATTACAATGGTTTTCATCCACATAGTGGAGATTTGAATGGAGATGGGAAAACGGATCTAGTTGATAGCTACAGCATGGTTGGCTATTGTGGTTTCCTGTATTTTTATATAGGCAATCAGAATGGAACCAAAGACTACGATGAACAAAATGGTCATTACGGATATGGAGCATGCAATGCCGTAGGTGATTTTAACAACGATGGTTATGACGATATCGCTGTAGGCGCTTATGGAGAAAGCTCAACCTATCCGAACAACTGGGGTGATGTCTATGTATATGGTGGACACGAGGATTTGGAAGAACTGGACCCCGATCCGGTCGATGACGAAACAGTGCCACCAGCGGATATCACATTCAATGCCTATCCGAATCCGTTTAATCCGGAGGTGTCGTTCGAGATCAAGACGGATACCGAATACCACGATTTGACGATAGAAATCTATAATATACGAGGGCAAAAGGTGGACTCAGTCCCTATCCCCCTGATAAGGGGGAATAAAAGGGGGTTTCCCTCATCCATCTCCTGGAACGCCGAAGACTTTTCGAGCGGCATTTACTTCTGTAAACTGAATGCAGGAGATAAGACGCTCAGAACACAGAAGGTGACGTTATTGAAATAGAAACCCTCACCCTGTCCCTCTCCCGCAAGCGGGAAGAGGGTACACGCAGAATGGCGATTCCTCCTAGCTCCCTCGCCCACTTGTGGGAGAGGGTCGGGGTGAGGGTAAGGGAAAAGAGAATGCAGAGCTGGAGCTCTGCGTACCCAGGGAGAGCTGTCGGGGCAATCCACTGTGATTGCCCGTTTCCCATGAAATCATCTTCCAAATGTTGATTTCATGGATTGTGGATTATTGAGGAAGAAATAGGGATGCCAAGCTGGGGCTTGGCGATCCATGAGAGCAAGGAGATGCAGAGCTGGAGCTCTGCGTACCCAGGAAAAAAGCCACCCTCGGATGAAGGTGGCTTGTATCTATTTCGTCACCGGACGATGCCGGCTGGGTTACTCGATGGTAATGGTCTTATCGGGCTTCGGTTCGGCTTTCGGGATGCTGATCGTCAGGACGCCGTTCTTGAGGTTGGCCTTGATCGCGTCCGCGTCGCAATTCTCCGGCAGCTTGATCACGCGTTGGTAGCAGCCGTCGTAGCGTTCTTTCATGTGAACGATCTGCTTGTCCTCGGTCTGGGCCGCATCAGGACATGACTCGAGCAAGAGCTCGTTTGCCTTGATGGTGATCTTCAAATTTTCGCGCTTCACACCGGGCAGGTTCGCCTTAATCAGGAATCGCTCGTCATTTTCCAGAACATCCACTGCCATGAGTCGGCTGTCGTGAGATATCCGGTCGTTGGTGAAGCTGTTGAGAAAGTCGTCGAAAAGCGACCAGTCACTGTCTCTTCGTAAGAGTCTCATCGCGTCCTCCTTTTTATTCCACCACGATTTCTTTCTTGTTATTGCTGTTCTTGGGTATGTTGATCATCAAAACGCCGTCTTCCATGGATGCCTTGATATTCTCGCGATCAATGGTTTCGGGCAGGTGCACGGCGCGGGAATAGCTTCCGTTGAAGCGCTCCGAATAGCGCACTTTCATGTCGTCGGCTTTTTCCTGCTCAGCTATCTTCGCCTCGATGATGAGGTGGTCTTTACGGGTGGTCAGTTTGACCTCCTGCTTGTCGAACCCAGGCAGGTTTGCCATGATCACATAGCTGTCGTCACGTTCGATGATGTCCATGGGCAGCGTGCGGGAATTCTTTTCTGGATTCAGTTCGTTGAAAAACCCTCTGGCATACCGGTCGTACAAGGGCAGCATCGAAATCGGATCTCGTTCTGTCATAACCTTTTTCGGTATGAGTATCATCGTTTTCCTCCTTATCCGGCGAACCGGATGTTGATCGTTTATGGATAAATTATTCGAAGGCGCTATGGATGTCAAATATTTTTTTAGCACTCATGCGCAAAGACTGCTAATCACCCGGGAGGATGCGCTCGTACAGCGGGTGGGTGGGATCGGAGAAACCGCTTTGGAAAGGAATTTGCCTCATCCATGGCTCGATATCCTCATGCGGAGAAAATCTGATTCGATGCAAGATGCGTTCTGGTTTCAGCGCCAAAGCAAATTCCGTTACAAAGCGAGGTTCGACGGGGACCGCTGATTTCGAGCGCATTCGTACTACTCTTTGATTGACAACATTTGTATAGCTCATAAATTGCGGCTATCAAGGAGGTTGAGCATGAAATCACTTGTTCTATACTTCTCGGTTGGCGGCAACACGGAAGCGGTTGCCAATACAATTGGTTCTACTGTAAATGCTGATATCGTAAGGATTCAGCCCATAGGCAATAAGAAAGTCATCCTGCCTATCGGAGCTTTCCAGGCTGTATTTAAAGCAAGTCCAAAGATTGATCCGCTCAATGTGGAACCGGCTGAATATGACCTGATCTTTGTTGGCTGTCCGGTTTGGGTCGGTCATGCAGCGCCGTGGATGAATTCTCTGGCGAATTCGTTTCCTCTGGCTGGTAGAAATGTAGCACTGTTCTGTACTTGTGGCAACGATCCCGGTAAATCGCTTGAGCAGATGCAGCGAAATTTCCCCAATGCCCGTATTCTGGACACAATCAGCGTCAAGACTCCGATGAAAGATCCCTCGGAGGTGATCGACTGGGCAAAAGGAGTGGTTGGAAAGGCACGATGAAGCTTCACATTTCTCTGATGTTACTTACACTGATTCTTTTTGCCGCATGTGCGAAGGAACCTCCCGCAATATCGGAACGCCCTATCTACGGTGTCTGGGTATGGGAGAGCCCACGCCAGAACGGCGACCTGATCCGGTTTGATCTCCGCGAAGACGGTACTTACACCATGCTGGTGCAGTCGGAAGCGGAAGGTACGATCATGCGAGAAGAGAATACCGGAATCTATCGATTCGACCACAAATCGATCATTTTCAATCCCAAGGAAAAACCAACGGAGCAGATGGACTATCTTTTCTTGCGTCGCGACGAGATGGAAATCACCAATTCGATGGGTGAGAAATACTATTTTCAAAGGCAAATGAAAGAGTGACTATGCAAAAAACAATCTATCTGAACATACTTTTATTAGTCCTTCTTATAGCTGGTTGCGTGCAACGGGATGCAAACCTGGAGCCGCGTAATATCACGGCCGATGAGCTAGCAGAATCGATCTTGAGTGCGCTGGCTACGAGTGACTACACCGCGATGAAAGGCAATCTGCTCTCCGATATCGAGTTGCATCGCATCATAATGCAGCGTAAGCTTGATGAGCACTATCGCAATCTCAACCGCAGCGAGAAGAGAGAGTACGATGAGCAGGTTGTAGTACTTCAGCAGTACGTAAAACACCTAGACGAAACTTTTGAGACAGAGTTCTGGACGCTTCTCAATTTGGGGCAGAACAAGCTTGGGATCGACTGGCATGCCGCCACAGTATTAAAAGTCGAGTCGCTATTTACAGAAGAGGATTTTGATCATCAGCCCATCTATAAGCTGAATATCCGTCTAGCCTGTGAGAGCAAAAAATACCTGCTCTCCATAGATAAGGTTATCCAAACACCTTACGGATGGCGCATCCTCTCGGAATCGATAATGATTCACCCCGTAACGGATGTTCCAGTTGATAAGTCCGAAGAACCGAAATCGCTTGAGGATATGATATGAAGATGCGGATTGTTTTCCTTGTGTTCACTCTCGGATTTCTTACCGCGCTGCATGGCCTGGTCGGCTTCCACGTGGGCTATATGCTCCCGCAGCACCATTTCGACAATGCATACGACGACGTCTTTTCGGCAGGAATGGAAGTACGCAACTGGGGCGAAAACGGGTATGGAACTGAAATATGCATTGATTATATTTTCGCGGAGAATTCGAAGTATCGCGACGAAAATTTCGGTGTAATCGACTACGAGTACAGATTGATTCCACTGACCACAACCATCCTTGTGCGTTCGTATCTCGGTGGTTCTTTCGTGTATTCCGGTATGGGCTCGGGTTATTATTTCCAGCGAGAGCATGCCGTCTGGAAGGGCGGTAACTCTGAAGGTAGCAGCACTGCCACCAGCAACACGATCGGCTTCCATTTCGTGTTAGGATTCCAGACATCCATTTTACGTGTGCAGGCCAAATACATGTTCACCCGTTTCTATTACAACGAAAACGTCCACTATTGGAATGATGCAGAGAACATTGATATCGCAGGTCTGCAGATAACCGCTGGACTGGCCTTCTGAACCACTCATGAGATATAGCGTGCCTCTTCTCGCAGCTCTGCTGCTTTGCACCGTTTTCCAGCTATTTGCCGAGATCCCCGACGCACCCAATAAATTGGACGACAGTGGAAAACGCACTGGTCGCTGGGTGCAGATGTTCGATCGCTACTGGAAGCCAGTACGCCACGAAGAAGATTGCGTTTTCTACCGCGTACTGGATTACGAGAACGGCAAGCCGAAGGGCTTGGTCAGCGACTATTATCGCAACGGTACCCTCCGCATGAAAACCCGCCTTGAATCGATCGACCCTGATGCCTTTGCCGATACGACCGTCACACTCTTCCATGAAAATGGGATGAAGCAAGCTCAGGGAGCTTTCCGTGGTGGCAAACAGAATGGCGTATGGATCACCTGGCACGATAATGGCAACAAGAGCAGCGAGGGCTTTTATATCGATGGCAAACTCAACGGCGATTGGCAGAAGTGGTACCCGGACGGGACACCAGAAGGTAAGGGCGCATATAAAAACAACTTCGCCGACGGAAAGTGGATCATGTGGTATCCAGACGGCAAGAAACGCTCTGAAGGTGTGATCCGTCTTGAGCGAAAGCAAGGCATCTGGAAGGAATGGGACGAACTGGGCAACCGCGATGAGGGCGAGTACGACAATGATCTTCGCACGGGCTATTGGACTGAATGGGATTCTACCGATTTCATGGTCGCTGAGGGAGACTATCTTCATGGCCGGCGAGACGGTGTGTGGCGTTTATATCAGCATGATGATACGACCATTAGAGGAAAATATATCAACGACGTCCGTGAAGGTAACTGGATGGCTCGTGATGCTAACGGGAAACTGATCTGGCTCCATGAGTACAAGCGAGGCGTTCCGCGTGGACAGTGGGTCGATTACCAGTCTGATGGCTCCTATTGCGAAGGTATCATCTGGGGAGGACTCCGGCAGGGTATCTGGCGTTGGTATAATCGAAACGGAATCTTGCTGAAGCAATGCGAGTTCGAAGAAGGTCAGCAAGTGGGCGAAAGCCTGATCTACGACGAATCAGGTTCACTTCGCGAAGTGCATCATTATCGCATGTGGACGCCATTCGATGACATCGCGCTGCAAGATGATGCTTCCATTCTGGAAGGTGAATCCAGCATATATTATCCCGACAGTACATTGCTATGCAAGATCCCATATCGCAACGGATTGAAGCAGGGTGTTTCAAGTTATTACTTACAGGATGGTACCGTTCGGACAGAAGTTGAATACGATCTCGGTTCGGTTTACGGCTATTACTATCGCTTGGATGACGACAGCTCATGGTGCGAGGGAAAGATCTATAATAGCAAGCGCAATGGTGTATGGAAAGAATACGACGCGATTGCCGATTCAATGCTGACAGCGTTATGGCTGGATGATAAGCAAATGGGGCTTTCTTGTTATGAAAACGCTGATGGCTCAGTCGAGACAGGTGTGGTTTATGATAGCCTCCGCATCGGTTGGTGGGCATTCGAACCGCAGATGATCATGCAGAAGTACGATACTGGTAAGCCGGACGGTGAATTTCTGCGATTCGATAAGACTCGAAACCTATGGGAAAAAGGTTCGATCATTCACGGTCTGCGGGTGGGACATTGGCAGTTATTAGATGAAACGGGAGCGGTGGTTGCCGAGGGTGACTACAAGGCAGGCAAGAAAGATGGCATTTGGCTGGAAACCTACGTGGATAATAACTATGCGGTTGGCATGTATGTCGCAGGCAAGAAGCACGGCAAGTGGAGCTACTACAGTAGTGCAAACAAGCCTGTCGCGGAAGGAAATCTCGAGCACGGGCTTCGGCAAGGTTTCTGGATTGAGCGTACACCGGATGGGAATGTTCTGCAGGGAATATACATCAATGGTGAACGCGAAGGTGAGTGGTCGCTGATCGATTCGATGGGTAGATTATACGCGAAAGGCGTTTATGTTGATGGCAAAAAAACCGGCGAATGGGTTTTATTTGACAAATCCGGCGCGGTAATGAAACGTATAGCGTATTAAGTACATATATTTTCCTGATATCTATTGAGCACACGAATATAGAGGGGACGACATGAAGTATATCGGCTTATTTGTGATAGTTGTACTGCTTGCAATGATGGCAGGCTGTGAGGACGACTCGACCAACCCAACCACCCAATCGGACTGGGTGGATATCGACGGCTATGACTTCCAGGCTTATATTGGTGATTTTTATTACTACACCAAGACCGACGATTTCGGCGATCCCCAGACTCCTGTCGATACCCTCGACTGGCGCATGACTACCATGTCAGGCGTGGTACCTGTTAGCCCCGATCGTTATGCATATATCGATACTTTCAGCGTCACGGCGCTATCCGAAGACTATTTCGCTGTGGAATGGACGACAACCTATGAAGTTGATATGCTCGGTTACCATTTGAATCGCAGCATAAAACCGGAGTTCGAATCATCCCATCGGATAACATCAGAAATAATCGCTTCCGAAAACCAGGCAACGCCATGTCCCTATCGCTATATCGACGAAAACTTGATGGAAGGCTTCACCTATTACTACTGGTTACTCGCTTATTCAGTGGATGAAGAAAACCCGGAGAGAACAGGTCCCGCGTCGATTGAAGTCGGCACGGACCAGAATCCGTCCGGGTATCCAAGGGTTTATCCAGCCTATCCGAATAGCTTCCAGGATTCCTTCACCATCAGCTTTTCGATTAATGCTCCGGCACGTGTCATCATGATTCTGGTCGATCAAGACGGCGAGGTTGTCCATGAGATCATGAACAGCCAACTTGTTACCGGTTTCCACAATGTTTCTGTGACCGGCGTCGATGCCGAAGCAGGCGAATTGCTGCGCGTCATTTATTACATAGTGGAAGAGTCCGAGCAATATTACGGATATGGTGATGTAATGGTCAACTTACCGCGCTGAACTTCCAATTCTCTCCGTCGATCCGTTTCGCTTCTTCGATTGCCGTTTGGCGATCAAGCTCCGGATTATCTTCCATCATCAGGTCAATGCGCGATACCGTTCCATTTTCCAGTTTCATCTGGCGTGTCTTTTCGCGCTCTTCGTCAGAGACTGCAAAGCGAATCTCGCCGAAATCGACACCCAGAACCAGGTCTTCCGGGATTTCCCAACCAAGTCCTCGGTTGGCGGTAACGATCATCGTCTGCACCAGCTCCACCACCGAATCATAATAGTAATCGCGCTGCCTGCGGTTACGCTCCACAATCTCATACTTCGAAAGCGCAAGTTCGTACCCCGAAGATGCGTTTGCTCCGGTAATCATCGAGCGTGAGAGCCCCTTCGACAATCCAAGTTGCTCGATGCGGCTCAGGATCATCTCGTTAAGCTCCTCGAGCGGCTCCTTTGGAGCAAGGTACTTAGCGTCGCCGACAGCCTCTCCCATGTCGTTGCGCGGGATATCGATCTTGAAGGTGCGGCCTTTTTTGAGGTCCTGATTCTCGCGTGTGCCTGTGGTTAGGAGCTGTGGGATGTTGTATGCCTCCGCCATGGCGAGGTCGGTGCGTTTGAGATCGATGGCGATATTCTTTTCTACGATCGCGTTCTCGCCGTCGTACCAGAATGCGTCGATGGGCAGATAGCTGCGGAACATGATGACCGGCATGTGATCGTAAGGAATGTGATTCAGGTGCTGGACGCTCTGCGGGTCGGGACGACCGTTGAGCATGATTTCGCATTGGTATTTTCGGCCTTCGGATGTCCAGTAGTGGTATACATCCACGCGGTCCGCAAGTGCGGTGTTTTCCCGGACTCCCACCTGATAGTAGAATTGCTCAGCCATGAGCGGATTCTTCTCCTGCTGTACTACAAATGCCTTGTCGCCGGTGATGATATCCAGCTCAATTTTGCCATCGCGAACCTGCGGTAACACCGCCACATCGAAGATGAGCTTGCTGAGCCGCTCCACTTCTTTCATGGTTACTTGGAATCTTGAGAGCCGCAAAAGCCGGTCGAGCTGCTTCTGGGCGTCGGTGTCATTAACGAGCTGTCCATCGGATTGCTGACGTCGCGCGGTGATTCGTACCTTTTCTGCGAACACCAGGCTGATCTCCTCGATGAAACGCTCAGTGATGTTGTCGTGCTCGATATACTTCTTGAGCTCTTTGGCCTCCTCGGTATCGACCATCCCGTCAATCCGCTCCGCGATGTAATTTCCGCACCGGTTGCGGTAATAATCCAGATATTTCTGGATGCGCAGACGACGCTGGATATCCTCATTCCAGCGAGCCACCGCCTGCATGTTTCTGATCATGGTTTCCATTTTACCCTCCTTAAATAACTTATATGTTACGAGTTACGAGTTGAGAAAGGTTCCGGCGGTCGCACTTCCCTCATGGAACGCGGACGAGACGTCCGCATCTCCTTGCCGTGTGGCCCGACTTGCCGAGACGTAGCGATGGACGACACACCGCCTCATGAAATCAACATTCGGAAGATGATTTCTTTTTCTCATGCTGAGGTCCTCCAGTCCGGTTGACTGACGATGGGGAAGAGGTTCCACACCGCGTAGCCCATCGCATCGGAGATGTGGGTGAGATCCGGGTTCGATTTGTCGAGTTCTCCGTGGCTGTCGCGGCAGACCTGCTCGAGATCGCGAATCAGGTGCTTGCAATGCTGCGCAATGAGCAGATTATTCTTTGCCAGCGAGTTGTTGACTGCGTTGATGCGGTCGCGAACCAGTGGATTGCGCGTGGCCTTAACCTGGAAGCCTTGCGCTTTCAATATCTTGATGTCGGTGATGCCCACCGCAGCACTCGTGGAGCGTTTGATGCCGGTCATATCTGGATATACGACCACCTTGCGGGGGGCGTACTTCTGCGCTATCACCTGGCACATTCGCTCGGTGTTGCTGTTCTTGAGCCAGAACTCGTCCAGGATGACGAATTTTTCCCCCTGCATGACGCCGATGATGGCTGTCATGGGATCGATATTGAAGTCCATGCCGACGTAGTACTCCTGCGCGCTTGTGATCTCGGGATTTCCCGTGTGGCGCTCACGATCAAAGCTGTAATACGCCTGCGCTGTGTTCAAGTTCACGAATTCACCGTCCATATACCGCCTGAGCAGGACGGCGTCGTACTGGCTTTTAAGATAGTGGATGTAACTCGCCGGAAGGTGGGGATTATCAGTTGTTTTCGCCTTGATCAGATGTTTATCGGCCCCTTCCTCAACGAAGAGCTTGTGTGTGTAGTGGAAGCCTTCCGGCGTGGTTACAATATACAGTTTGGCGTTTTCACAGCCCCGCAGACGGCCAATCGCTTTCCGGTAGGCCATCTCGCAGTTTTTGTAGCTGCCGATGTCGAATTCATCGAAGCCGATGTAGGTCAGCTCTGTGCCGACCATGCGCTGCGGCGTTTGCAGTTGGTAAACCCTGATCGTGCCGAATCTGCTCTCGAACTTCAGGCGGGTCGCTTTGTAATCGTATTTGATCCGCTGTTTGTCCAGGAGCTCCTTGAACGGCTCGCAGAAGAGTTCTTCCGCAAGCGCGTAGGTGGGATAGACGATCCAGCCGTTGGATTTTCCCTGCTTGTTTTTCATAAACAGGTGGTTCAGGAGCGTTTCACGCAGGAAGACATGGGTCTTCCCGCCACCGAAGCCGCTCACCAGCGCTTTGAATGGATTTTCGCTGGTCAGGAACTCCCACTGATGTGGGAGGTAGTCGCTACGCCGCAGCTTCAGAATCAATCCAGAAACTCCTTGTCCTCATAATCGGCGCTTTCGTCGTCATCTTCATTATTCTTCAAGAACTTCTCCAGCCACAGTTTCAGCGCGGCCGGATTACCCTCCACGTGCCGCGTAGTTACCTTGCGCTCGACAAGCTCCTCTTCACCGTCTTTGTTCTTCTTGTAGGTCTCGACGGTCTCTTTCTTTTCATATCCGTCCACCATCTTCATCAGCGCTTGCTGGATGATCCGATCCATCTCTCCTGGTTCGATACGATATGCCTGTTTTGCTTCTGGATAACGCTTGAGCCACCCGTTCAATTGCTTGATCTCAATCCCGAGCATCTCCGCCAGTTCCTTCTGATCGCACCCCTGCTTTCTGTAGATATAGATCATGTGCGGATGGAGCTTTGGATTGTACCGTACGGTTTTCTTTTCTGACATAGTCACCCTCCGCGACTGAATGTACGGAAAATGAAAGCGATGTCAAGATAATTAACTAAAATTTAGGAGCGGGGTTGGGATAGTTTATGTGTGGTTAAAGTACTTCTTGCAGGCTTAGCTCTTCCAGCGATACGCGCCGAAGGTGCCGCGTATTCCGAAGTAAATGAAGTAGGGTACGTAGAGGGTTTCCGCGAGCGGGAACCACAGGAGTAGGGGTGTCCGCTTCATGCGGATCAGGAAGGTCAGGAGGATCAGGAATTCGCTGCATATCTTCGCGGCCAGTATGCTCAGGAAGACGGGCCAACTGACGAGATGGATGATCGCGCCAGTGAGGCAGCACGCCAGGCAGAGATAGAAGAGCATGACCAGCAGGGTGATGATCTTCAGGGACGCCGGGTAGTAACGCCATTTCGAGGCTCGTCGTGTTTCGCGGTTGATCTGCGTGGCAACATCGTCGTTTTCGTAAGAGGGCACAATGGAATCCTGTGAGAAGATAAAGCGCATGCCTTTCGAGAAGTGATGAAGCTTTTGCAGCATGAGGTCGTCGTCGCCGGAACGGATATGATCGATTCCGCTGAAGCCGTCCGCGCTGTCGTACAGCTCACGTGTATAGGCCATGTTGCGTGCGGTGCAGGTCAGGCCCCAGTTCCAGCCGAGACTGCCGGATGTGACGGCGAAGATGGATGCGCGCTCAAGGTTTTTCAGTCCATCGATGATAGTTCCCGAAGCAGTAATCAGCGGGGAGTAGCCAGCTACGAAGTCGATTTTTTCGGTGATGTGCCGGTCGATCTCGGTAAGCCAGTTGGGCCCGGGTCGGCAGTCGGCGTCGGTAAAGGCCAGGATGTGACCGGAAGATGCTTCGATGGCTCTGGCGAGGGCTCGTTTCTTGCCTGGATGGCCGTCGTCGGTTTCGAGGACTTGTAGGGCAATGACATGCTGATGAGATTCGCAGAAATCCTGCATGATCTGCCATGTCCCGTCGGTGGAGCGGTCGTCTGCCAGAACGATCTCGAAGTGATCGGCTGGATAATCCTGTTTGGCGAGGGCTTCGAGCAGTTGTGGCAGGCTTTTCTCTTCGTTACGCGCGGCAACGATAACGCTGATGGTGCGGTGTGGATGCCAGTTTGGCTTGCGATGGAGCAGCACACCGATGGTCAGGAATAGCAGCAGCAGGCAATAAAAGCCGGTCAGAGCATAAGCGAGGATCATTGGTTCAGTTTCGTTGGCGTGCGGGATTCGACTTTTGACTTGGTCATCTCGATGAATTCGGCGAGCTCGGGTGTCTCTTCACGAATCTGCTCGAGTGTTGGGTTCAAGATGTATTGCTCCTGCTCCGGTTCGCAGACGGTGAATTTGAATCGCGGCTTGATCCCGAAGTGCTTCTGCGCGCATGCCTGAATATCTTCCAGGTTGCGCTGCATGGACGACATCGCGGTAGGGCTCTTCAGCTCCACTTCAATCAGATTGTCGCGAACGGTGAGGATCTTGCCTTCTTGCAGGTAGATTGCGGATAATTGTAACTTTTCGCGTTGCAGTTTCTTGATGAAGTCTTCCCATCTGCCCTGAACGTATGCCAGATCGAGGTTCTCTACCTCAGGTTTTTGCTTCTTCACTTCCTGAACGATCTTTTCGGTCTCGCGGTCTCGGGTGTAGTGCAGGATTTCTTTCTGGATGCCGGAGAATGCCTCGGTCTCCTGGCGGCTTTCCACCGGTTGCTTGTTCAGCATCTCGATCATCGTGTCCAGCGACTGGATTTCGGAGATGCGCGTCAGCTTGATGAAGACCATCTCGGTGAGTAGCACGGGATCGCTTCCGAACCGGGCGTCGGTCTTTGCCTTTATGAGCAGCGAAATCATGTAGAGCAGGTCGTTTTCTGTGAACTGCTGCGAACGGAGCTTGAGCTCATTGATGATACTTGCGGGGAGTTCGTGAAGGTCGACACCGACCTTGAGCAGAAGCAGGTTGCGCAGGGTGTCGAGGTAGCCGTTGAGGAATTCCTGCAGGTCGTTTCCGCTGTCCAGAATCTGGCGAAGCTTGACCAGCAGGCCGGTCGAGTCACGCTTCTGAACGTGATCGAGCATCTCGATGTAAGTTTCTGCGGGAAGAATGCCGAAGATGGATTGTACCAGCTCGCCGGTGATTTCCTGGCTGCCGTAGGAAATGACCTGGTCCATCAGCGAAAGCGCGTCACGCATGGAACCATCCGCTTTTCGTGCAACGGTATAGAGCGCATCCTCGTCGAACGATATTTCCTCCGAATCGGCGATGGATTGCATCTGCTTGACGATGTCTTCCACCGGAATACGGCGGCAATCGTAGCGCTGGCATCTCGAGATGATGGTAGGCAGAATCTTGTGTGGCTCGGTGGTCGCGAAGATGAAAATCACGTTCTCGGGTGGTTCCTCGAGCGTCTTGAGCAGCGCGTTGAATGCGCTTTTAGAGAGCATGTGGACTTCGTCGATGATATAAATCTTGTACTTTGATTTCGAGGTGGCGTACATCAGCTCGCGTTGCAAGTCGCGGACATCCTCCACGCTGGTGTTGGAAGCGCCGTCGATCTCGATCACATCCGAGGATGTCCCAGCGGTGATCTCGACGCAGTTGTCGCAGACGTTGCAGGGCTCGGGAGTCGGTCCGTGCACGCAGTTGAGGCTTTTTGAGAAGATACGTGCCATGGAGGTTTTCCCGACGCCGCGCGGTCCTGTAAACAGGTATGCGTGCGCGATGCGATTGAGGTTGATCGCGTTGGACAGCGTACGGGTGATATGCTCCTGTGCATAGACATCTTCGAAGCGCTGCGGTCTGTACTTTCTTGCTAAAACTCTGTAAGCCATTACATTACACCTTTCATCAAATCCACTGGGTCAGAGATTATACTTATTGTTCCAAACTTGTATTTTGTCAATGAAAATGATTTATCCCCAATTCCTGCGCGAAAGAATACTTGTCGCCTACCTAGCTGTAGGGGGCAGACCACTGTGTCTGCCCTTTTCTTCAAGAAATCATCTTCCGAATGTTGATTTCATGGAGAATTGCCAAGCTGGGGCTTGGCGATCCAAGGGGAAAGAAGACCCGGAGTACCGGGTGCGCTGTAGGGGCAGGTCCCTGTGCCTGCCCTTTTCTTCAAGAAATCATCTTCCGAATGTTGATTTCATGGATCGTGGAAGGTTGATGGAGATGTGGAGGCGGACGGGGACGTCCGCGTTCCATGGAGAACGCACACCTGGCTCGCTATCGTTTCACTCGGGATTCGTGTTTGCATGCAAACACACAGGAGATCGAGCGCTACAAAGCGATGCTGGATCACATGGTTCGTCGTGTCGAGCTTCGATACGCTTTTGCGTTGTACGCAGCATGACACGATGGATTACGATCCACTTGCATCACAGATTTTCCTTGCCATCATTTAAATCCATCGGCATCATCGGTTTTGATAAGGGGGATTCCATGAACGCGAAGATATTACTCACGATATTGTTATTATTTGCCATGATGCACGGATTTGCCTGCACCATCGGCGTTGCATCGGGCAGCGTGACGAACGACGGACGGCCACTGATGTGGAAGAGCCGCGATGTCGGCGGTAGTCAGGTGGTCAAGTTCAACGACGAAGGCCGCAACGACTTCATCGGCATCGGCAGCGTTGGCTCGAGTTACTTCTGGATGGGGGTCAATGAGAAAGGCTTCGCTATCGGAAACGCCCTCTCCAGCGATCTTGACCGTCCCATGGGAAACGGCGATCTGATGCTGTATTGCCTGGCGCGGTGCGAAACACTCGCCGACTTCGAGGCGATTCTGGACAGCACCAACGCTGAGGGACGCGATACCCACACAAATTACGCTGTGATCGACGCAGAAGGCGGTGCCGCCATGTATGAGGTGGGAACCACGGAGTACTGGAAATTCGATACGCAAGACGACCCCAATGGCTACATCGTGCGCGCGAATTTCTCCTTCAATGGCGAAGGTAGCAGCGGTATTGAGCGCTATAACCGCAGCAACGCGATCATGGAAGAGCTTCAGGCGGACAACAATATCAACTACCGCTCCATCCTTCAGATTCACTCGCGGGATCTCTCCGATTCCCAAAGCATCCCCTATGAAATCCCCTATCTTGCCCAATATGAGCCCGGAAAGCCCTGGGGTTATGTCCGCGCCAACCAGAGCATCAGCAATCCCGGAAACGGTTCGACGGCTGTTTTCCGCGGCGTGCTCCCGTACGAGCCAGCCGAACTGACCGTCATGTGGGCGCTGCTCGGACAGCCTGCCGGCGCGATCGCTGTGCCGGTCTTTCCTGTGGGATTACCACCGGAAGAGACCAACACCGATGATTCCTCTGCCCTCTGCGAAAGGGCGATCGAGCTCAAGGGGATGATCTACGACTGCCCCGGCAGCACGCTCTATGCCGATAGTTACAAGCTTGTGAACAACGATGAAACCGGCATCTGGGAACAGGTTTTCCCCATGGAAGAGGAGCTCTTTGATACATTCGACACCTATTTTGATAGCTGGACCTCGTTTATGCCTGAAGATCAGGTGATTCTCGAAGCACAACAGGCGATGGCGACCGATGCCTACGATTTCCTGATGAGCGTGACTGTCGATACCCTGATGGTTGCGAATTTCGTAGCCGACGACACCGAGCCTTCCCCGTCACGAGCTGTGCAGTTCACGGACATGACCCTGCATGGTCCGGCGAGCTATAACTGGGACTTCGAAAATGACGGCGTTTACGATTCGCAGGAACAGAATCCCGCACATGCTTACGGCGCTGAGGGTACTTTCTCGGTGAAAATGACGGCTTACAACGACGGCGACAGCGTTTCGGTGGTGTTCGAAGACTACATTACCGTCGTCAACCACGAGCCGGTGGTGCTGACGATCATTCCAGAAATGCAGGAGATCTACGTCTATCCGAACGAGGAGATCGAGTTCGCGGTCGAAGCGACTGATGAAGATGGCGATTCGCTCTTCTACGAGTGGTACCTGGACGGAGAGTTATACGCCGATTCCACCGCGTCGGTTCAAGCGCAGTTCACGGAAATGTGCGAATACACGATGCAGTGCGTCATATCGGATGGTTTCGAGGCTGCGCAAGTGAACTGGTCGATAATCGTGAGCAACGCCACCGACGACCCCAGCGCGCCGGAATATTCCTGGTGTCTGACCAACTACCCCAATCCATTCAACCCGTCCACGACGGTTACGTTCAGCCTGAAGCACGATTCCCGTGCCCGGCTGGAGGTGTACGACGTCCGAGGCCGCAAGGTGCGCACTCTCGCCAACGAGCGCTACGCCGCCGGGCAGCACCAGGTTGTGTGGAACGGTACCGACGCGCATGGGGAAGAGGTCGCCTCCGGCGTCTATCTGCTCAAGCTCGCCACCGACGAGAAGGAGATAGTCAGCAAAGCCCTGCTGGTGAAGTGAGAGTATCTATTCATATGGTAATGTCATATATGGGTGAGAAGGATTTCCTTTTTTTTTATCATCATGTAAGCAAAATTCATCGTTAATTTTGATAATGATAAGAATCAATAGCTTCAAGATGATCATATAGTTGGCTTCATGTTGTTTGTCGTCTTCGGGATCAGGCTGTGTGCCGTGCAAGTACTTGTTTCTCAAGTCCAAGGAATTGCTAAAAGTTCTTCTATTTAAGTGATAGTCAAAGTAATCTTGTTCTGGTGCTGAGAATAGACTATTTCCAGCTTTCAGCAATCTTTTCTGGATGAGTTTGTCAATTTCTGTGCGAAGTTGAGGAGAGCATCGCCAGTAATTTATTGTCTGATTCTTGTGTAGATCAAACAATACTTGTACTTGATTTATGTTGGAAAAGCATAGCGAATCGTTACGGAGTGCAATGTAGCCATGCCTTTGCAACCAGTCCAAGCTACTATGTAGATAGTCGGAGTAGTCGTTGTATCTGACAGTCTCAGACAGTATTAATTCTGTAAAATGTCTATAATTCCTTTTCGCGCGTTTTAGGTATTTGAGCATGCATTGGTCTGAGAAAAGAAGATGGACTACATTTCGGTATTCTTGGCTTTCATCAGTATTGGGATATATGTATTTATTTTGCAGGAAACTTGAGCAGTGGCTCAGAGGAAGTGGATTTGATGCTATTTGCATTAATTCATGGTCGATCTTGCCATCATTAATATATAGATTAAATTGCTTCAATATACTTTCAATTTCAGGTAAAACGGTTCTGCATTTTTCAAAATATCGAGAATTTGATGAAGGCATAATAATACGAAATCCGTTAGCTCCAAACTCGCGTGGGAGATATTGAGTAAAAAACCATTCGATCATATCTTCGGTAGCAATGTTGCAATCTCTAAGGATGTTATAATATAGATAGAATTGATGGGATGAAAGTCGGTCTACGTATTGATATGATAATCCTGTATTATACGTTGTACTACCTTGAGGAAGTAAGTATCGGAATAATCCAGGTTCAATCGGGTTATTCACAAGTGATATCCTCATCTGTAAGTCAGCGAAGTTGAATAAATGGATGAAATTATTTAAAAAGGGTTTCGAAGTCTAGATGATTAACTATCCAGCTCGTACTGTAAGAATAGGTGTGGTTCAGTCCTTCATTTCTTGTATGGACTTCTATCTCTTGTTCTTGAAACAATACTCGTATTTTATTAGATATCACCTGCGACTTGGAGAAAAGGTCATTATTCAATTGGATAGATCGTTTTTTGGCAGCAAGGCGTGTTTTATCTGATATCTCAAGTTCTTTAGAACAATTCCTGATGCTTTCAATTGCACTAGTATAGTTTGAGCTTGCTTTCTTTGATATAATGTATTTCTGGATAATATTTTCTTTGTCTTGAATTGTGAGACAGGCAGGGAAATAGAGATTGCCATGATTAACAAATGCAAACCGCTCAATTAGCTTTTCTGCAGTCTCCATTGAAACAATTAAGTAACTCCTTAAGGCATGATCGAAGTGTCTAACAAGCTTCTTATGTGATAATATGTCGAGTAATCTTGGTTGGTATCTAAGCAAATAGCGTAGGAAGTATTTCTCTGGAATGTTATTAAAACACTCATATTTATCCATTAAGAACCAAAAATCATACCGATATTCGTTCAACGTCTTTTTGTAGAGTCTTCCTATTTGTCGAAACCTAATACTCTTGAAGTATTTACAGATCATCGCTGGGAAAATTTTTGCTTTTCTTCGAATGATATCTTTCTCACTATCGGTCCATTTGAGGAGAAAAACATTTTCATTCATGTATTGAACAATATGATGCATCTCAATAAAATCATTTATAGTACGTCGAGACTTCTTCTTGTCGAATTCTGTGACTACTTTATATAAAATCTCAAGGTAGTATCCTCTTGCTAAATCATTGGTTGGAAGAAACGTAACTTTTTCCATATTGTCTCCCGCATGGTATGTAACTAATAGTCATCTTGAATAGGTTGCCGTACTATGTTGCTTCCAATAAAATCCGCCTCCTCAGCAATTCTCTCCTTCGCAGCTTCCCAGTCCTGTAGCTGGCCGGACTTGATCTGCTGCTGGATGGCGATAACCTCTTGTTTGTAGTGGGTCAGGGTGCGGACGAACTCTGGATTGGTGCCGCTGATCTGGATGGCGGTGCAGAGGTCGAGCGCGATGGGCTTCACCACGTCGATGATGAAGCGGAAAAAGGCGTCGTAGTCGGGTGTCGCGATGCTGCTCAAGCGCTGCCGGACGATATCCGCGTAAACGCTCATGGCCTTCCGGCTACGCTGCAAGGCTACGTCGCGGTCGGCAGTCTTCCCCGAAGCCTCCGCCAGGCACCCGATGACCAGGTTCGGATTTGCCATTTCCTCGAATTGCTCAAGGGTGAAGCTCATTTCAACATGCTCCCGCACATCCTCGAACGCGTATTCCTGCGCTCTGTCCAGGCCGGTATCGGGATTCAGTGCACGGTATGCATCGTAAAACACCACAGCGTGCGATCCCGAATGCGAAGAGCTCATGATGCCGGTCATGAAGGGCGTGCCGCGGGAAAGTAGATTGTCTGCCCGGTCGATGTATTCCTGCCAGTCAGCGTGCTGGTACTCGATGAACTCCAGGCCATAGCGGTTCAGCATGAGGTCGAATGTTTCCTTGTCCTGAACCAGCACGCCGGCCCGATAGGACATGCTGCTCGTGTCCAGCCGTACAAGCCAGGGCATCTGCGTCTCGATGATCACGTCGCGGTCCTGTTTATCGATACTGTGCTGACTCAGCAGCATCGCCATGCACGCGGACGCGCAACTATTGTTGTAGTGCTGCATTCTCCAGGACACGGTCATGAACTACATCTCCACAATGCGGTTTTCTCTTCTCGCTTTTTCGGCTGCAAAGACTGCCAGATGGGTTTCGAGGCTTTCGCGTGCTCCGGTGATGACGAGAGACGGATCGCCTGCGAGCAGGGCATTCACGAAATTTTCCATCAATCCGAAATCGCCGCCACCATGCTGTTTCATGATCCCGCCGGCGATCTGCGTGTCGATGGTCTCGTCTTCGTTGGTCATGAAATCGTGGATCTTGATGAACCTGCCGTCGCCTTCGATCTCACCGCGCGTTCCGAAGATGCGCGTGCGTCTTCCGCCGGATTTTGTGAAGGCCGTCATCGTGAAACCGGCAGTGCATCCGTTTTCGAATTCCATGTTCACAACCTGGTGATCGACGACGTCGTTGTCGCAATCATACACGCATCTGCCATATGGGCCATTAGCCAGTTCATGCAAAATCTTTTCCCGGCTTGGGTTTGGCGTTAGGACGGAAACCGGCCAGCCTGTCACGCCTTTTTCCAGAAATCCCAGATAAATCTTTACTGCCGAATATGGACAGTTTTGCTCAACCTCTTCAGGACAGCTCAGGCATCGGGAAGCAGCCCACGCCGGTTGATTCTCCTTGCGAAAGTGCTTCAGATTACCAAAGGAGGATAGCTTCGTAAAAGGCTGACCGACGATGTAGCGGATCCAATCCAGATCATGGCACGATTTTGCCAGCAACATGAAATTGGATTCGGCTTCGTTTCGCCAGTTTCCACGTACATACGAATGCGCCTGATGCCAGTAACCCACTGGCTCCAAGCGCTGGACACTCACAATATCGCCTACTCTGCCAGCATCGAGGAGTTGCTTCAGATTCTTTGTGTAGCTTGTATATCGCAGAACATGGCATACAGCAAAAATGATCTTGTTCCTTTCAACCGCTTCAACAATCTGCTCACACTCAATTGGCGTAGGGGCCATGGGTTTCTCAAGCATCATATGATAACCGAGTTCTGCGAACTTGATGGCTGGTTCGGTGTGCATTTTATCTTGCGTGGCGATAATGACGGCATCGGCGAAGCGCGGTTTCATTGCTACTTGTCGCCAATCGGTGAATACATTTTCAACAGGGATGTTGTGCTTTCTCATCATGGCTTCACGGTGTTCTTCGCGTGGTTCAGCCACCCCGACTATTTTCATTTTTTCTGGAAAATGCTCAGCATAAGTGGCATAGGTGTTTCCACGGTCGCCAGCTCCGATCAAGATAAATGTAGCAGGTTTCATAATTCTCCTAAGATTGAAAAAATCCTAACGGTTCTGATTTGGTTTATCATTATATCGAATCGTACTTGATGGTAATCATTCGAATGGATGTTGGGTATAATTTTAGGATCATCACTATAACAGATTCGTCAGGCTGCATGCACAGTCCAGTGTTCGTTGATTGCAGGGTATTAGCATTCATTCCGACATTTACGAGAATCCTTTGAAATGGTGGAGGTGGCGGGAGTCGAACCCGCGTCCAAAAGTGCATCAGAGGCCAACTCTACATGCTTAGGCGTCTTTAATCTCGTCGATGGTTAGGGAGGCGCTCAGACCTTCCATCGACCAGCCCGATAAGTGTCGATCATCTCCGCTGGGCGGCAGAAAATCTCCAAGCTCTCTGTGCGTCGTTCGTCATCGGCCCGAGAGCAAAGCCGATGGGAACGTAACAGCGTACTAGGCTGCTAATGCGTAATTTTCGTTTGCAGTTACATTTGCGTTTCCGCCGTGATTAACGGGTAGGCGAATCTCCCCGGCATGCATCGGCAACCAATTTCACTCCTGTCGAAACCGGTCACCCCCTTTCAAAGATCCGAAAATAAGCTAATTCAAACAATTGAGATTGCAACCTCGTGTCAAGGATTAAGTGGGTTAATCCCGCAATATGCCGTCCCCTTAACCATGATATTGGAGGGATAAGGTGAGGTTTTATTTAATCAACAAGCACTTCCGGATCGGCAGTGTGCGCCCATCGATCGAGAGTCGATAGAGGTAAACACCGCTTGCCACATCGCTGCCCACTTCATCGTCGCCACGCCAGAGAAGGGTGTGGCGTCCGGCTTCCAGCCTGTCATCGACGATCGTTCTCACGCGTTGGCCGCGGACGTTGTAGATGTGCAGCTTCACGCGAGATTCCTGCTTGAGCTCGAATTCGATCGATGTTTCGGGGTTGAACGGATTCGGGTAGTTTTGCAGCAGTTGATCTTCGTACACCGGTGCATCGGGGTCGTTGGCGATATCCTCGGCGATGGTTACATTGTCGAACACCGCTTCCGCGACGATGGAGTCGTCGTGTGCGTTAAGCGCGATACCGGCGTATGCCTCATAGTCCATCCCGGGGATGTCGATATCACCCATCAGGATCAGCTCATCGAACGGTACGGGATCTTCACCCTCCGAGTAGTAAGCTCGGATATTATTGCCGATACGGCGCAAGTACAGCCATTTCGGGCCGCTGGTTCCGCCCGTCGTGTAGCCGATCCAGGACGCGCTTTCTCCGTCCTCGGTGCGGTATTGCAGGGTCACGTGGTTGTCAGTGATCTGCATCGCGATGGCGAACGCCGAACCGGGATCGCTCCAGTCGGTGCGCATCATGATGCCGGCTTTAGTCCAGTCGTCTTCGCTCTCTACCGAGGTGCAGCGGATGTTGAACTGCGTGTCGCCCCTGAATTTCTTGAAAACGTAGTGGAACTCGTCGGACGAATTCCAGATGTCGCTGCCTGACGCCGTAACCGTATAGACTCCATCAAGATAGGATACGCTTCCCGGCGTGGAAACATCACCGATGTCGGCATGGTTGGTGAAGATGCCCAGGTTGCCCTCGGTAGTGGTGAAAGTCCAGGTCTCGCCGAGTGTCGTGGCTTGTTCGTTCACCGGATCGACGCGCCAGTAGTACTGTGTGTTCGGATCGAGTTCGTTTTGCGGCTCGTAGTAAGCGTTTGCGGTGTTTACTACCTGCACCATCTCTTCGGAAGTACCGAAATAGACATCGTATGAATCTGCGTTCGGTGATGGGCCCCACAGCAGCAGGCAATTGGTGAACGCGGTCGTGTCGCCATTAGCGGGATTGGGGGTGGAAGCTTGCTCCGGTGGGAGCCCGGCGTTCCAGTCGAATTGCACGGTCGCTGGTTCGGAACGGCCTCCGTCTTTTCCGATGGCATAGACTTCCAGCGTGGTGTGAAGCTCGTCGCCAAGGCGATTGATCTCGGGCAGGAAGCAGGCATCCGAGCAGCAGCCCCAAAGGAATTGGCGGTTGCCGTCCGGCTTGATGCGATATACGTGATAGGTTTGAACATCGTCGGTCGAACCGACCCAACTCACCCGGATGGAGGCTTCATCGAGCTCGTCTTCCGCCTTGCTGTCGATCACGACATTGGTGGGTGCGGCGGGTTGCGAGATCTCGCCGTTATAGATGCGAATCTGGCCGATATACATGTGGTAGGTATTCACGTCACCGAAGCAGAATGATATCTCCGCCAGGGTTCGACCGGCGTAGCTTCCGAGATCGAAGCCAGTCGTCTGCCAGTCGTTATTCGGTGCGGAACCGATGGGTAGATCGATAGGTGAATCCATCTGATCTGCGAAGGTTAGGCCGATGCTCATGCTGGTTTCGCCCATTGCTGGATATCGCCAGGTGATATCGATGTGTGTGTCTGATTGAATTGGCAGAGCCGTGCGATACAGGCGCAGGCGGTTTTCGATGCTGGAAGTACCCGAGATCCAGAGGCAATTGCTCCCCTGATATCCATCGGTGAAGATGAATTGCGGGTAAAGTGTCTCTCCGTTACCTTCGACAATCCATTGCCAGGTGGGGAGGATATCTTGCAGACTGCGGTTGTACCATTCTCTATTGGAGACGTCTTCACCGTCTAATGCCCAACCATCGCCCATTCCGGTGTTGAAATTGGTTACGAACGGAAGCTCGGTAATGGCTGTGGAGGCGGGGATATAGTTCGCGACGCCTTTCCAGTTGGATGTCGTCTCGGTATTGGCGGGATTGCGGTTTGCGCCGACCCAGAAGCGGTTTGCGCGCTCGAAATAATCTTGCACGTTGGAAGAGCTCTCATAGCACCAACTCGGGCAGTAAAATCCGAGCGAGGCCCGGTGCGGTTCGTCGTCGGGAAAGAGGTTCGCCCATCCGAGGGATGTGTTGTATCCGTTTGCCTGCACATCGACACCGGCGTAGAGGTCATAAACGCTTCTTCCGAGAGCGTCTGCGTTATTCTGCGATGTGATGAGGTCGTTGGCGTTCCAGCCGAAATCGAGGAACATTGTCTCTGAAACAAGCTGCCCGTCGTACTGGAAGAACATGTCGTTATTGCCGTTGAGCTGTTCCTGCCATGATACGGATCCCGACTCGGTCATGGCGTCATACCACATCAGTTCGAGATCGGAATTCTGCTGAAAATAGATCATGAAATCGCGCATGGATGTGGCTGTAGAAGCGTTTCCACCGGCGGTTTCCTGGTTGATAAACCATCCGTCGAAGCCGTAATATTCACAGACTTCGATAAGCTTGTCCGCAACGGAGAAGGTTCCGCCGTCGGTTTGGAGGAGGTCGTTCACCCACTGGATTTGTCCACCATAAGCGGTGGGTGGGAAGAAGATGGTTCCGAGGATGGGAACGCCATTACGGTGCGCTGCGGCAATAATATCCGTGGTGGGAGCGAGAATGAGCCCTTCACCGGCTGAACCACCCCAGAAGACGAACAGATCGATGTACTGCCAGAAATGAAAAGCGGGTCCTTCGATCTGTGTCCAGCCCTGCGATGGATTGTTGCTGGTACCGGCGCTGATGTAGAGGTTCGCTACCCGGCCTTCGTTGGGACGTGCGTTGGGATTCACGATGTGATCGGGATCGATGGTCCGATCCTGAAGCGGAACGATACAACGGTTATATGGTGCGTCGGGATCGCCTTCCGGTGTCCAGTTCAGCAGCGTATTCGGATGCCAGTACGAGGCGTAGGGCTGGTTGGACGGATACGCAGCCAGCAGGGTCGTGAATAGAATCATTAACAGTATAAATCCACTTTTCATCATTCCTCCCATGATTGTCCTTATGAGGCTTGAAGCTCTTTCAGGGTTTGCAGTACTTTCTCGGCGTGGCCTTTGGCGCGGACGTTGTCCCAGACCTGACGGATGATTCCTTTCGGGTCGATAAGGAAGGTCGAGCGCACGACGCCCATATATTCACGGCCATAGTTCTTTTTCATGCGCCATGCTCCGTAAGCTTCCAGTACGACTTTGTCCGGGTCGCTGAGCAGGTCGAGGTTTAACTCCTGCTTGGCGATGAATTTCTGGTGGCTGGATATTGAATCGGGACTAACCCCGAGGATGACGGCGTCGAGTTTTTCGAATTCTCCTACCATGCAGGTGAAATCCTTTGCCTCCAGTGTGCAGCCGGAGGTGTTATCCTTCGGATAGAAGTAGAGCACCACCCACTTGCCACGGAAATCCTCTATCTTCACTTCTTTATCGTCCTGATTTTTGAGCGCGAACGCAGGCGCTTGTGTATCTTTTACTGGTATTCCCATGATTGTACTCCTTTTCTCTAACTTACTCGGGATGTGCAATTCCTTGCAAGGAAATTTTCGAACAAGCCGACACGATAAACATATTGACAGCGATTCCAACGCCATACAAGTTTCGTGCTGAACCGGGTTTATTTGAAATGGAGGATTCATGAAAACACGTGTTATTGCACTATTCTTTCTTGTATTTACCCTCTCTCTCTGTGCACAAGCTGAGGACGATGTATCAATAGGCCGGAACTTCGAACAGGAAACGGGTTGTGATTTCAGACTGGTGAACTGGGGAGATACGCAGGAAATGGTGATCCTGAGCGAAGAAGCTGCCCTTGCGGAAAGCGAAGAGGGTTCTTTATATTATATCGGTAGTGCGTTCGGGCATACGGTAGCTATCTATTACCTTTTCGAGGATGACAAGCTTATCCAGGGATCGTTTTTCGTTTATGAGGAAAATCCCGATGTCAGCAATTACATCAAGGCTTTCAATGATATTAAAAAACAGCTGATAACACGTTATGGCGAACCGGATATTGACGATGTGTCATCATCTACGGAGCGATATCATAAACCGGAGAACTGGCCAGAAGCACTTGATAATCAGGATCTGGCAGTCTCGAGTTATTGGGAAACACCCAAGACGTTAATTGGCCTTTCGATGACCAGCGATGGTGAAACCGTTTATGTGATGGTCGAGTACGCGATGCAATAGGGGATCATTTCACGAACGCGTGGCCCATATCGAGCACTTGTTTCTTGTGCTGCCTCTCTTCGGCGGCGATTTTTCGGATCATTTTGGCGGCGTTCAGAATCTGATTTCCTCTCACTTCCATGTGACCGGCGATCTGATCGTATGCATAGCCCATGATTCCTTCCGATTCACCCAACATCTCGCCCAGTCGCTCGACATCCTGAATATCTTTCATCTGTTTCAGGAGATTCTGTTTGAGTTTGTCCTGTAAGGCCATGTATTTATGCATATTGAGGGGAGCATCGGTGAAATGATCAGCAACCTCACGTATTTCTCTACTATGCTCGAGTGAGTGCTTGCTCATGTAGGAAAAGATTTTATGATATGCTTCCAGCTTCTCGATGCGGGATAGTTTCTCATAAAACTCCGATACGTCCTCTTCCAATTGAATCATAAGGGAAAGTACGTCTTTCATAAGATTCACCTCAAGAATAAGATACTCGAACCTCATCTCAACTGCTACACAAAAAACCTCCCCCGGTCATGTCCGAAGGAGGTTATATGAGATGTATGGAGCAATCCCCGGCATCGATATTACTAAGCACTTGACGCACACCAGGAACTGCCTGGATCAACGATTACCCGCATGAAGCGCCATGAGGACAACACTTCGCAGTTGATCGTATTAATTCCGTCTCGAGGGTGGTCCGTCTCCGCGTCCACCCATTCCGGACATCGCTTTCATCCAGACTGGGCGTCCGTTGTCGTCGAGAAGCTTGTATTCGACATTCTCATATTCCATGTTGACTGCCATGTAATCCTCGGATTCTCCACGCTGGATCACCTGAAATTTGATGGCTTTGTTTGTTTCGAGATTCAGCTTTTTCGACTTCCAATAGGATTCGGTACCGATATCGACGCTCTCTCCGGAATAAAGTTTAACAAACATATGCTCTTCCGGCTGGAATTGTCCTCTACCGGATCCGCCTCGCCGTGTATCATTCGATTCGTTTCGCATCATGCCGGGTTGTTCCGGTGTCTCGGTGACAACACCCTGGATAAGGCCGACTTTCTCTATTGTTTCTGTGTTTTTGAAAGACATCTGTCCAGAACCTCTTCCCCTCTCGAAGTCCGCGGGTTGTGCGAGTAATGCTAGGCTGGATAGTGCCAGCAGGCTCGTTATCAGGATGACGATTCGTGTCATGTTCTCCTCCTGTTCCTTTTGCACTTAAGACACTTCGGCTTGTACTTTCCTGCGGATTATTTCGAAATTGACATTAAAATTCATGATTCCAAACTTGCCCAATTCCAGAAAGGAAGGACTATGCGGAAAATTCTTGTTCTCATCATTATAGCATCAGCCGCGACCCTTTTCTCGCTGCTGCCAACACGCGAATACGAAAGACACCCGAAAGGATTGCGTCTATTCTATAAGGAACTCGACGTCGTGACATCGGACAGCTTGCATATCGCATGCTGGTTCTTCCCTCCGCAGCAGATGCCAACCCCTGAGACATGGGAGATAGCTGGAAAAGGGTACATCGCAAACATCGAGCCCAATCCCACGATCGTCATTGCCAACGGCGATGCCGGTAATATGGCGAATCAAATCAACTTCGTGGTTCCGTTCTGCCCAATGGGCTATAATGTCGTGCTGTTTGACTGGCGTGGATTCGGTGAAAGCGATGACTGGTCCACCGACCGAGATCACCTATCGTACAGTGAGTACATCGAAGATTACATGGCGGTACTGGATGCGGTATTCGAGCAGCCGGAAGTGGATCCGAAGAAAGTTGCTGTATACGGCGGCTCTACAGGCGCGTACCTGTCATTCGCTGCTGCGGTGCGGGACGAGCGAGTAACTGCTTGCGTACTGCGAGCGCTATTGACAAGCTTCGACGATGTCCTGCCCATTCTCAGAGCCAAGAAGCCGGATCGCGATCTGACGGCTCCGGAAGGCTATCCCGATGAGCTCCTTCCTGTTAATATCGCCCCGGAATTCAAGCGTCCCGTGATGCTGATTGTCGGAGAGAACGACGAAGTTACACCGGTCTGGATGAGCGAGAAGATCTTTGGTTTGCTGACTGGAGAGAAGGAGTTGTGGGTCGTCCCCGGTGCGACGCACGGAGGCGAAACAGGCCCTGTTTACAGCGATTTCCCGCGCTTTGTGGAGCACGTCGATACCTTTCTCAAGAGCTGCTGGTAGCCTGCGCCTTTAGTAATAAAGAACTCACTTCCGATTCAATCGCTCGTATTCCTTTTCCAGGTAGAGCGAAGCCGCTTTGACCGCATCAGGGAGATTCATGCCCCGCGCGAGACAGGCTGCAATCGCCGTGGATAGCGTGCAGCCTGTTCCGTGGGAATAGTGCCAGTTGTGTCGTTTCTTGCCAATATGGATTTCCCGTCCCTCATCGATCAGCACGTCACGTAAGTCTTCGCCTTCGAAGTGGCCACCTTTGATCAGAACGCTACAACCGAAGCGCTTGTTCAGCTCAGTCGCTGCGTCAGTCGCTTGACTGTAATCGGTGATCTTTCTGCCACAGATGGTTTCCAATTCATTGCGATTCGGAGTGATCAATCGTGCGATCTCAAGCAGTGGCTGATACAGCTCGATCGCTGCGTCTTCCACGAAAGCCTTGCCGACCGTCGGCGCAATGACAGGATCCACAACGATGTTCTTCGCGTTGCGAAGTGACCGTGCAATAGCGGCGAAAGACTCGCTGGAGCAGATTGCGCCGATCTTTACAGCCTTGACGTCGAAGCTGTGGAGCGATTTATCGATCTGTCGCTGGATGATGTCGGACGAGACGGGTTCGATTCCATGTAATCCCTTGAAATCCTGTACCGTTACGCCGGTTACCGCACTAAGCATCCAGCAATCGAAGTCGATCGCGGTACGCAGGTCGCGCTGGATACCGGCTCCGCCCGAGCTATCGCTCGCTGCGATGGACAGGAGGTATGGAGTCATTTCTTGGATTCTTCCTGTGATTTACGATCCGTTTTAACGGCGCAAAGCTCGCCGCACATGGAGCAGTGGTCTTCTCCGCCACTCTCGGAATTTTCCTTACGGTCGCGTGCCAGTTCGGGATCAAGCGAATATTTATAGATGGTTTCCCAGTCGAATTCACGTCGGGCTTTTGAGACGATGTGATCCTTTTCGATCGCACCTTTGACACCTTTGGCGATATCCGCGCAATGGCCTGCCAGACGGGCTGCAATAACACCCTTGCGAACATCGTCCTCGGTGGGGAGGCAGAGATGTTCGGACGGTGTGACGTAGCAGAGGAAATCCGCACCGGCTGATGCTGCGATTGCTCCGCCGATGGCGCTGGTGATGTGGTCGTACCCGGAGGCGATATCGGTCGCCAGTGGTCCGAGTACGTAGAAGGGCGCGTCGTTGCATATCTTCTTCTGGATCTGCACGTTGCTGACGATTTCGTTGAGCGGAACGTGTCCAGGACCTTCCACCATCGCCTGTACGCCGCCTTCACGGGCACGATCGACAAGCTCGCCCAGAACGAGCAGTTCGGCTATCTGACCGCGATCGGTCGCGTCTGCCTGTGCGCCGGGCCTGAAGCCGTCGCCGAGACTGAGCGTAACATCGTATTTACGGCAGATATCAAGCAGCCTGTCGAATTCCTCGAACAACGGGTTCTCACGGTCGTGGTAAACCATCCAACGCTTGAGCAGAGAACCGCCTCGACTCACCACGCCCAATATGCGCGGGTCGTTATCGAAGAACGAGATTGAGCGACGGGTAATGCCGCAGTGGACAGTGAAGAAATCGACCCCCATCTTTGCCTGCATTTCGATCTCCTCGAAGAGCATGTCGCTGGTCATAGCGAGGATGTCTTTTCCGTCTTGCGCCAGCTTGGCCACGACGGAGTAGATTGGCACTGTGCCGACCATCACGCTGGACGCAGCGAGCATCGATTCGAGCGCGAAATCGAGTTTCCCAGCGGTCGAGAGATCCATGATACTGTCCACGCCGTGCTTGATGGCGATGTGTATCTTGTCGATCTCTTCGCGGAGGTTACAGTGATCCGCGGAAGTGCCGATGTTGGCATTGGTCTTGGTCTTAAGCCCTTTTCCTACGCCACGCGCAGGGAATTTGTGGTTGATGTTTTTCGGGATAACGATGGTGCCGTTGGCGACACCTTGTCTGATGAATTCGGGATCGAGGTGTTCCTCGGATGCGATGTGCCGCATCTCGTCTGTTACGATGCCCTTTCGTGCGTTTTCTATTTGTGTCATTGATTACCTCTCTGTGTGATTTACGATGATCTCCTGAATCTGTCGGATACGATCTCGCGGGTCTTCCATTTCCATCAAGTAGCGAACCAGCGCGATGTTGCGTGCGCCGGCTGCGAGTACGTCGGACAGATTCTCCGGGAATAAACCGCCGATGGCGATAACCGGAACGTCGGCGTACTGCATCACCTTGCCGAGGTTCACCGTTCCCACAGCGGGATCGGGGATGGCCTTGGTTGGCGTGGGGTGGATGGGTCCGAATCCGATGTAGTCTGGATTTCGCTTGAGCGCATCCTTTGCCTGTTCGATGGAATGGGTGGAGAGCCCGATAATTCCCTTGAACTGTTTGCGTGCTTCGTCGATATCCATATCGTCCTGACCCAGATGCAGGCCGTCAGCATTGCACAGCGTGGCGATGTCCGGTCGGTCGTTGATGACGAAGAGTGTGTCAGTACCGCTTGTGATGGCTCTCACCTCGTGCGCAATCGCGAGCAGCTCATGGTACGGCAGATTTTTCTCCCGCAGTTGCAGGATTTTCACGCCGCATTCCACGCAGGCTTCGGCGAATTTGCGATGCCCGGCGCGCGGTGCGGTCATAATTGCGTAGAATCCAACGTCTTTCATTGGTTGTCGATCGATTCCGCCATGATTTTGGCAGCTTTTTTACCGGAAAGGAGCATGCCTCCGAAAATCGGGCCCATACGGAATGCGCCATGAACACCGTTTGCGGCCATGCCACTTACGAACAGTCCAGGGAATACTTCGCGGGTGTTTTCGACGGTTGCTTTCTCGCCTTCACCAACGGCCAGCGAGCGTTCGCCGGCAACTCCGCCGGTCGGGGTGTTCAGCTTGACGCCGTTCTTGTTCGCCAGGATGCTGGTAATCTCGCATGGGTGACCAGTGCCGTCCAGAACGGTTTTCGCCATGATCACCATAGGATCGACGTGCATGCCCAGATGGGCTACCGGAGTCCAGTTGATGACCAGTCCGCTGACCTTCTCGTTGAGGAAGACGACGTCTTCGATCGCAACGCCGTTGAAGATTGTCACACCGGCTTTTTTGGCGTGGTAGATAAGTGCTGCGGTCGCTTCCACGGAGTCGGCGGTGTAGTAGCCATCCTGATACTTCTCGTAGGAGATGCCATATTCGTCCAGGATGTGGATGGCTTCGTGCTGTACGACGATCTGGTTGAAAAGCATCGCGCCGCCCCACATGCCACCACCAGGTGCAAGTTTTTTCTCGAACAGGGCGACTTTCTTGCCGTTTTTCGCGAGCGTTTCCGCGCAGACGAGTCCGGATGGTCCGCCGCCAACAATGGCAGCATCGATGTTGAGCGCATCGCGCATCTTTTTGAAAAAGGTTTCCAGAATTGCTTGTGAAACCAGTTGTTCCATGATTCCCCCTTTTTTGGTTGCCCGTGAGTCGGTTGGATCGAAGGGGGGAGAAAAATTATGCAGTAGCTTACCTCCCTACGCCGGCATTACCCGGATCAGGTTCTTAGGGTCTAATCTCAGCCGCTACGAGCACCCCTGATACTTGATGACCATCCTGCTGAGATGCCCGAATGCGTCAATGGAAAAGATTGGCATCCGCACGCATCTTCGCCCGATCCCCCTTTTGCCGTGGATATACCGCGGCTTCCTGACTACCGGACACGGAAATAAAGCCGCGAAACACCACGGCAATGCTGGGGATCGAACCAATCTGCTGCGCGGAGATGATCGTATATTGCCTTCCCGTATATTTTTTCCTTTACAGGATTGATCAGGCTTCATAAATTATATAATAAAAAGGAAGGCGGATGACCATGAGCCAAATCAACGAACTTCTCGAAAAAGCCTTGCAATTGAAGATCGAAGGAAAGATATCCGAAGCGGTAGAGGTCTATCAAAAGGTCCTCGAAATCCAACCCGATCGTATCGACATCCGAATCAGTCTGGCCGATCTCTACTACATTGTTGGCGACATGCAGAACGCGAACAAGCTGTACGAGTACGTTATCGAAAAGCAACCGCACGATGTGCTGGCTCTCTATAGGCTGGGTATCGGCTATTTCCGCTCAACCCGATTCGATAAGGCGATCGCTATCTTCCAGCGGATCGTTGAGTTAAACCCGGAAATCTACCTGGCACATTACTGGCTCGGTTTGTCCTTCTACCACACCGGCAGGCTTCAGAAGAGCATCGCTTCCTACGAGAAGCTTCAGGGACGAAAGGATAACGCCACGCTGGGCTACTATCAGCTTGGAATCGCCAGTAAGGCGGCTGGGTATTACAAGAAGGCGATCGAGTGCTTCGAGGCAATCGTGGAAGAAGATCCCTCCATCGTCTCCGTGCAGTACCATCTGGGATTGTCCTACCTCGGCGTGAAGGAACTGGAAAAGTCGCTCGCTTGCTTCAATCAGGTGTTAAAGCTCGATCCCGAGCACCGTGGAGCGCTGGAGATGCGCAAGCGCCTGGTCGGCGACCAGGATATGCTATACTCCTACGGCATCGATATCCCCGATGGACTGAAAGACGGCGATCCGGCCGAGATTGCGGTTAACTACTACATCGGCTCAGTCAATCGAGGCATCGCGGAGATCAACCGGGCGGTGGATTTCTTCAAGAAGCAGCTCACCAATAAAGACGAATAGACATTGGTATAAAAGAAAACGGAGTCGCCAGGCGGTGACTCCGTTTTTTTTACGCGAAAAATCCGATTAGATGTGCGCCTTGATCTTGTCCTTAAGCTGTGCCTTAGGCAATACGCCGACGGTGGTTTCCTTCACTTCGCCATCCTTGAAGATGATGATGGTCGGGATGCTCATAACGCCATATTGCAGCGCGATTTGCTGTGCCTCGTCAACGTTCAGCTTGAAGAAGTTCACCTCGGTGACCTCTTCGGCGAGTTCCTTGATCGATGGTTCGATCATGCGGCAGGGACCGCACCAGGGCGCCCAAAAATCCACCACACATACGCCGCTCTTGATCGATTCGGCGAAATTATCGTTTGTCAGTGCTGACAGTGCCATATTGTCCTCCAAATTTCATTTTTCAGAAAGTATTATACATTCCGCAGATATTTCGTCAACAAAAAAATTTCATACCGTCAATTATTTTGCGGAGGTTGTGAGATTTCAGGTATTTCGCTTGACACCGCAATGATGCCAATCAACCTACTGGCTGCGCTTGAGCGCATCATCTGGAGGTTATCATGCAAAACGAGAAGATATATAAAAGACGTATCGCACGCTTCGCTGAAGCAGTCAAATCCCGTGTTTACCCGCATCGTGCGCCGTTGAGCGCTGAATACATCCACCACCCGGATACGCCTATTCCATACGAGACAGCCCTGACTGCACCGTATCAACCCATTGCATTGGAAGAACCCTGGGGCGAGCTTTGGGCATGTGCATGGTTTCGTTTTTCGGGCCATGTACCTGCTGCTTTCAAAGGCTGGGAAGTCGGAGCGTTGATCGACCTGGATGGCGAGGGCTGCGTTTTCGTGGATGGAACGCCATTTCTTGGTTTATCCGGCCGATTGGATCATTATGCGGAATCCGCCAAGGGCTTTGTGCCGCTGTTCGACAAGGCGAATGGCGACGAGGCGGTCAATTTACTGGTGGAAGCCGGTGCGAACACACTGTTCGGCGAGGGACCGCGAGATTACCGATTACGCCGAGCGGAGATGGTGACGGTCGATCGAAGTGCATTCAAGCTCGAAGCGGATTTAAGAGTGCTGATGTCCCTTGCAGATGCCCTGCCTGAGCGTTCACCGAGAAGACAGAAGATTTTCCGCGGTCTGAACGACGCTGCCAACGCCTGGAGGGATGGTGCAGGTATCGAGGATTGCCTCAATATTACGGGGCAGTTGCTTTCGAAACCAGCATACGCCAGCTCGCCAACCGCATGGTCGATCGGGCATGCGCACATCGATCTGGCCTGGCTTTGGCCCGTTCGCGAGACGCACCGTAAGGGAGGGCGTACCTTCGCTACCGCGCTGCGCCTGATGGAACGCAACCCCGAATATCTTTTCGGTGCGTCGCAACCACAGCTCTATCAGTGGATCAAGGAAGATTACCCCGTGCTGTACGAGCAGATCAAGGCGCGAGTGAAAGAAGGCCGCTGGGAATTCCAGGGCGCTTCATGGGTGGAGATGGACACTAACCTTACGGGTGGCGAATCGCTTATCCGGCAAATCCTGCACGGATTGCGCTTTTTCGCGGAGGAGTTCGGCAAGTCCCCGCGATACCTGTTTTTGCCGGATTGCTTCGGATTCTCAGCAGCATTGCCTCAAATACTTGATCAAAGCGGGATTCCCTTCTTCCTGACGCAAAAAATGTCGTGGAACGAGACGAATCTGTTCCCGCACCACACCTTCAACTGGGTTGGCATCGATGGCTCTTGTGTATTGGCGCATTTCATACCCACTAATGACTATAATGGATCGAACATGCCCAAGCAATTGATTGAGGCAGAGCAGCGCTACGCCCAAAACGACGTCAGCGATGATTTTGCGAACCTCTTTGGCATCGGCGATGGTGGGGGAGGCCCAAGTCAGGCTCACATCGAATACGCTCTGCGTCAACGCGATCTGGAAGGCTCGCCGCGAGTGAAACAGGATACTGTCGCTCATTTCTTCGACAAGCTTGCCGAAACTCCATCGGATCGCCTTCCTGTCTGGCGCGGAGAACTTTACCTGGAACTGCATCGCGGTACGTACACGACACAGGCGCGAACCAAACGCTGGAATCGTCGCCTGGAGCAGATATTGCACGATGTTGAGTTTCTGGCGGCAGCGTTTGGAGAGTCCATCGATCTCGATCAACTATGGAAAGACACGCTGCTGCACCAGTTCCACGATATTCTGCCCGGATCGTCTATTGGCTGGGTCTATAAGGATGCCGAAATGCTCTCGAAGAAGAATTATTCTCTGCTGGAAGCCATGCGAGACGAGCTTCTCGCGCGGCATTTCGGATCGGGACAGGGTCGATATCTTGTGATGAACACCACCGGTTGGCAGCGCGAGGAGTTGTTACACCTGCCGGATGGAAGCGAGCATAAGGTGCGTGTTCCAGCTTATGGCTACGTTACAATCGAAACCTCTTTGCCAGCGAATTCGCAAGTTGTTGAAGACTCCTATGAAATGCAAAACGATCTCCTGCGCGTAACCTTCAACGATGATGGTACCATCGGATCAATCTACGACCTCGAGACCAGCCGTGAATGGCTGGAAGGTCCTGCTAACCGGTTACTGCTTTGGGAAGATCTACCTAATAACTGGGGTGCGTGGGACGTGAATCATTTCTACCGCGAAACGATACCCGAACAGGCTCGCCTGCTAAGCTGTGAGACGACGCGGACCGATCTCTGTACCGTGCGCAAGCAGATTCTGACCATCGGGCAGTCTAAGATCGAACAGCGTATCGAACTCGTTCAGGGATCCCGCGAGATACGTATCGCCAACCACGTGAACTGGCAGGAGAAGCACAAGATGTTGCGCGTACAGGCGGCACCGGCTGTTCATGCCAGTGAGGCCAGCTACGAGATTCAGTTTGGCCTGATAAAGCGCCCCACGCACGCCAACACCTCCTGGGATGCCGCCCGTTTCGAGGTCTGCGGTCATCGCTATGCGGATGTCAGTCTGCCGGACGGAGGTTTTGCCCTCATGAACGATTGCAAGTACGGCCACAGCGTTCTGGATAATCTGATGGAGCTTAATCTGCTCCGCTCTCCGGCGGATGTGGACCCCTTGGCCGATCTCGGCTCGCACGAATTCACCTTTGCGTATCTGCCTCATCATGGCGGACTGGAAGAGGTGATTCCACGCGCTCATGCGCTCAATGCCCCGCTACTTGTGCATCAGGTTAACGACGCACCAAAAAAGGGCTGGTTCTACCGGGTGGAGAGTCCCTCGGTGAAGCTGGAGACCGTGAAGCCGGCTGAAGACGGACAAGGCGTGATTCTGCGCCTGTACGAGACACAAGGCCGCAATGCTGAAGCGATACTGCATTCCGCCAAGCCGTGGAGCGAACTACGCGAGACCGACCTGCTGGAACGCCCGAAGGATGTGCATTATCCGGCCGGCAACAGCACTGAGCTACGCTTCCGTCCCTTTGAGATAAAGACGTTGAGGATGAGATTATAAGCTGATGGAGGACTGGCAAGTCTAATATAGCTTTTACACTTGTCGTATAACAAAGTTAATACAATGTATGAATCTCCAATACGGCTATGGCCATGGCTTTAATTTGATTTTTGATTGCTGTAATTCAGAGATAAATAGTTTGCAATTAATTAATTTTTTCTTCTTTAATTGTTGTATGATGGTTAGATCATTTTCTCTCATGCGACATCCCAGGATTATAGCTCGGATCGAATTCTTTGGGATTGAATCATAATAGCCATTTCCAAATTGAGAACCTGAAGTAAACTCACTTGGAAGTTTAAGTATTCGATACTCATTTTCGTATTTCCATTCTTTGCTCTTCCTAAGAAATGCTCCCTCAATACTCTCGGTTTTTCTTACAAAGCCAGTAAAACTTTTTTGGAAGTAATAGTCGTATTTCACTTGCTTGGCATTTCGAAAATACTGCAGGTCTCCATCCAGAACGATGCAGATGCCTTTATGTGAGTCAGCGTAATGAGCGAACATCAAGCTGCTAAATGCTTTTGTCATACTACAGCAACGATACTTAGATTGGATATCTGTGATGACCTCTTGAGCTGATTGTTGATCAACCGCTGTTGGGCTTGATTTTTTAAATTCTTCCTTGGTCTCTTTGCTGCGCATTATTTTATCCAAGCATAAATGATATGTTAGGTATTTAGTGCTATTGCGGAGTTTTTTGTATGCATTGTGATTTTCTGAGAAATCGAAGTCCAATAAAACTTCGGCAGGGTCGTTATAGTTCGATATATGGTTAAAGAATAGTACATTTGAGATTAGTAAATGCAATGTGTTTGTATTAAATCTTGCATACTTCAGGAAGTCGTTTTCGCGGATAGGATCCATATTTCCTCCATTACCTGCATAATTGTTTTAAGTGTTGAGTAGTCAAGATAATTATCATGTACGTATAATCATTAGTTTAGATATCGGAATTTTCTGAGCTGTGATGTTCAAGTTGATCTCGGAGAATCGACAAGTGTTGGCTGATTACAATTATAGACGCTCTACTCAAAACACTATTTTCCTTGACACATAATAAAGGCGAAGCAAACATTAAAAAATATCATTCAAACAAGCGGGGTTCTATGAAAAAGGTGCTTATCTTATTCCTGCTGATGGCTTTGGGTGCAGTCATGATCGGCGCATTGGAGTTCCAGGCGTTCGATCAGCCAAACGACGATGGTTCGGGTATCGACCTTAAATGGGAGAAACCAACCATGGCCGTGGACAGCATCCGCATCGAACGCAGGACCGGAGAAGAAGCGTTTTCAGTTGTCGCCACCATTGAGCCTGTGAAAGATTCTTACCGTGACACCGATAACATCCTGACCGGCACGCAGTACGAATACCGGATATCTGTCATCGATTCCAACGGTATTATCGATCAGGCATCGGCAGCAGCAGTTGCGGAAGCGCAGTGGTTCAATACGGACAAGATTTCCCTTCTTATCATGTCGCTCATCATCTCAGCGGCAATCATCTATTACATTTTATCGGCACGCACCGGCAAGGACCTCTACATCCGACGCATCAGCGGACTTGATTCCATGGAAGAAGCCGTTGGCCGCGCCACGGAAATGGGCAAACCGATCCTGTTTGTTCCCGGCATAATGGACCTGGACGACATGCAAACTATCGCTGGTCTGACCATACTCGGTAAGCTTGCCCAGCGTACTGCGGAATACGATACCAAGCTCCTGGTTCCTGTGTCACGCTCGATGGTGCTCTCGGCAGCACGCGAGACGGTCAAGGAATCGTATATGAAAGCCGGAAGGTCGGATTCGTTCCACCCAGATTCGGTTTTTTATCTGACCGATGACCAGTTCGGATTCGTTGCAGGTGTGGATGGCATCATCCTGCGGGAGAAGCCGGCTGCGATCTTCCTGATGGGCGCTTTCTATGCGGAATCTCTCATCCTGGCGGAGACAGGCTTCACCAGCGGTGCGATCCAGACAGCCGGAACCGCGATGCCCAGCCAGCTACCGTTTTTCGTAGCCGCCTGCGACTACACCTTGATCGGCGAAGAACTGTTTGCAGCCTCCGCGTATCTCTCAAAGGATCCTCATCAGCTTGGGAGCCTCAAGGGACAGGATGTGGGCAAAGCCTTATTCATGATCGTGCTGACGGTGGGAATTATCCTCGAGATTTCCGGCGTACATTTTTTGAAAAACTTCCTCGAAGCGCATTGATGGATTGACTATGAAACGAAGAATACCACTTCTCATCGCGTTTTTCGTCGGCGTACTGGTGATCGCGTCCGAATTCATTCCGCACAAACCGTTCGGTTCCATGACCGGCGGATTGGAAGACTGGTTCATGATCATCGCCGGTTTCGCCATTATATTGGGGCAGATGAACCTCATCAAGGTGCATGTGCTCAAGATCAAGTTCCGGCAGCCCGGCTGGCAATATTTCATCGTAACTATAATCAGCTTCGCCGTGATGGTAATCTTTGGCCTTTTCTGGGGCACGGAAGACAATGCTGGCATCCTCGGCGCCGGAACCAGTCTGGTGCAAAGCATCGGTTCCAAGCCATTCGATTATATGTTCAACAACGTATATCAGCACCTTTCGGCGTCGATGTTCTCGCTGCTTGCATTCTTTATCGCTTCGGCGGCATATCGGGCGTTCATCGGCCGGACAGCCGAATCGAATCTGCTGCTTATCGCCGCTGTCTTGGTGATGCTGGGCAGAACGAGCCTCGGGAGCTTCCTTACAGGTTGGCTTCCTGATGCGCTCAGCTTCTTCCATTTACCACATCTCGCCGAATTTATCATGAAATACCCCAATACCGCTGGCCAGCGCGCCATCATGATCTGCGCAGGGCTCGGTATCATCGGCAGCAGCCTCCGGATCATCCTCGGGATCGAGCGATCATACCTGGGAGGTGATTGATGAAAATCAGCCCGACAAATATCCGTCGCATCCTATTTCTGCTGATTATCCTCGGTGTAGCGCTTCCGCTTCTCATCAAGCTTGGCCTGCCGATTGAGACTTCCGAGAACGTCAAAATGGTCTATGAACTGGTCAATAGCCAGCCCGAAGACTCATATGTGCTCATCTCATTCGATTATGACCCCGCAAGTAAGCCTGAGCTCCATCCCATGGCCTATTCGATCGCTCGAAATGCGCTGGAGCGTAAATATAAAGTCGTCTGTACAGCGCTTTGGCCAATGGGAGCAAGCCTTTGTGCAGAGACCTTCAAGCGACTTCAGGAAGAGATGCCCGATATTAGAGAGGGTGTCGATTTCGTGAACCTCGGCTTCAAAGCAGGTGGTATCGTAACCATCCAGAAGATGGGGACCAATATGCGCGATGTCTATCCAACCGATATGAGCGGTACACCTATTGATGAACTGCCCATCATGAAAGGCATCCGTAATCTCAAAGACTTTGCTTTTGTATGCAGTATTTCAGCTGGTGATCCCGGCATCAAGCAATGGGTGATGGTCGCACATGACAAGAACAAAGTGATCACCACTGGAGGCGCAACTGCTGTCAGCGCTCCTTCGATCCTCCCGTATGTGAACGACCAAAAGCAGCTTTACGGTCTTTTGGGCGGACTCAAGGCTGCTGCCGAATACGAGAAGCTCTCCGGGCATCTCGGCATCGCCACCAGCGGAATGGACGCGCAGTCGATCGCGCACCTGATCATCATCATGTTCATCGCAATTGGTAACTACCAATATCACTTTATTCGCAAGCGGAAGAAGGGGGAATGATGGAACACTTCATGAACTGGCTCGGGCTCTGGATTGGAGCGCTTCTTACGTTTGGTATTTATAGCTTCCTGTACAAGGATAATCCCTTCTACAAGGTTGCTGAACAGATATTTGTGGGGCTTTCTGCTGGATACTGGTTCGTCTATACGATCTATTTCATCCTGATCCCCAACCTTTTCACCAAGCTCTCGACCGATTTCAGCGCACACTGGCTGCTGATCGTCCCGGGAATCCTCGGTATTCTCATGCTCACCCAGCTTGTACCGAAGGTCGCCTGGCTCAGCCGCTATCCTATCGCGCTCATGATCGGCACCACCGCGGGTATCTCCTTCATGCGTTACATGAAGTCGGATGTTATTTCGCAGATGACTGCCACCATGATCAATCCGTTCAGCGGATCAGTTGCAGAGATCATCGGGCAAATCCTGATGGTTGTGGGTACGATTACCGGAGTGATGTACTTCTTCTTCAGCAAGAAGCAAGAAGGCGCGTTCGGTGTCGGTGCCAAGATCGGTATCTATTTCCTGATGGTCAGCTTTGGTGCGGCCTTTGGTTATACGGCCATGGCGCGAATTTCGCTGCTTATCGGACGGCTGCAATTCCTGCTCTTCGAGTGGGCGCCTCACATCCTTCCATAGGAGTATAATATGAAAGTATTGAGCATTGCCGGATATCATCATACAGGTAAGACGACCGTCGCGGAAAACCTGATCAAGGAACTGCGGCGTCGCGATTTTACTGTGCAGTCCATCAAGGACATCCACAACGAGCAGTTCACCATGGAGCGTGAGGGATCCAATAGCTGGCGGCACTGGGAAGCCGGCAGCGAAGTTGTCTTTGCCCGGGGGCTCAACGAGACCTATCAGGTGTGGCATAGCCAGCTTACACTCAAAGAGATGCTGGAACGGCTTGACGCTGATTACGTTATTGTAGAGGGGATGAAAGAAGAGCCGCTTCCGCGCATTATTTGCGCTGAGACTTTCGAGCAGATTGACGAGCTTCTGGACGGCACGGTTGTCGCAATTTCGGGAAAAGTGTCAAATAATTATGACACATACAAGGGGGTTCCGATCCTCCATCCTGTAAAAGATATTAAAAAGATCGCAGATATTGTGATTGCAAATGTGTTTAAAGTGTTACCAATGTCTGATGATTCATGCTGCACAGCTTGCGGCTCTACATGCCGCGATGCCGTGACTCGAATCCTCAGTGGAGAGATGAAACGAACGGATTGCGTTGCGGAGTCTGACAGGAAAATCTCAATCCGCATCGGCGATAAAGACATCTCAATGGTACCATTTGTGCAAGACATTATTTACGATGCGATCTATGGTATGGTTAAAAATTTGAAAGGTTTCTCGCAGAACGAGATTCAGATTGTTATGAAACCGGAACGGTAAATATGGATTCAATCGAGCAACTGAAAAGGATGATGGCGGATTTACCCGAAGAGGAACAAATTCCGATCATCAACCGTATCAGTAAAATCTTCTCTCAGATATCCACGGAGAAAGCCCGTGAATATGGCTTGAAAGCGCTCGATCTTGCCCGTCGCTACAAAAATCGAGAAGCTGAGTGCGACGCATTGCGCTATATTGGGATATCCTATGGCATAGCTGGCGAATACCCCAAAGCTATAGAATACTACAACCAGAGTCTGGATCTCTCTCTGGATATCGGCTATATGGACGGTGTCGCAAGCTGCTACAACAATATCGCTGTAAATTATGCTAATTACGGGCAAAACGACCTTGCGCTGGAATACTACAAGAAGTCGCTCGATATCCAGATGAAACGGGATTCGAAAGACGGAATGGCAATATGCTATATCAACATGGGCGAGCTCTATCAAAACTGGGGCTGCTATGATATTGCGCTGGAATATCAGCTCAAAGCGCTACATCTTGCAGAGGAGCTCGATCAAGGCGATTTGATGGCGGATCCGCTTCTCAATATCGGCGAAGTTTACCTGACTACAGAAGATTACGAACGTGCTCTGGATTACTTCAAGCGCGGATACGATCTTGTCTGCGGATTGGGCATCAAAGAGCGATGTGCCTTTGCAACGAACAACATGGGCAAACTTTACTACAAGCTTCATGATTACGACAAAGCTTTGCTATACTATAACGAGGCGATGGCTCTCAGCAATGAAATCGGGCATAAAGAGGGCTTGAGCAGCAGTCTTCTTGGCATTGGTATGGTTCACTACTCCAATGGCGAGAACGAACAAGCTGTAAGTTGCCTGCATCAGGCTCTCGATATTAGTGAAAGCATTGATTACCGGGAAAATACTGTCGTGGCTTTGCGCTATCTGGGCCGAATCCACCGCAAGCTGGATGACCTCAAGACTGCCGAGGCATTTCTTATCAAGAGCGTTGAAACCGCAATCGAATCAAATTTCCGCTATGATCTCAAGGACAGCTATTACGAACTATCCAAGCTCTATTCAATTCTAGCGGATTTCGAGAGAGCCTACCAGTATCATCTGAAATATTCCTCGGTGAAAGACGAACTCTTCAACGAAGAGAGCAACAAAAAACTTGCGGAAATGCAGACCCGATTCGAAACTGAGAAGAAAGAGAAAGAGGCCGAGATCTACAGGCAGAAAAATGAAGAGCTCGAAAAATCTTACCTGATGCTCAAAAAAAACCAGCAGGAAGTTATCCAGCTCGAGAAGCGAAACTCCGCCCTGGCGCTGGCTGTAACCGCCCACCATGAGCTGAATCAGCCGCTGATGGTTATGAAGGGTAATCTCGATATGTTCGATATGCTCGAAGAAACGCGGAGTCTTACCGCCAAGCAAAAGAAGCACCTGAATCGGATTGACGGAGCTTTCACGCAGATGACGAAGATTTTGGAGAAATTCAAGTCGGGCAACAATGTCTCGTTCGGTCATTATACCAAGAACACGGAAATGGTGATTTTCGATGATGCACTCGATGGAGAAGACAGCAAACAAGAAAACAGTTAGAACCATCCAGACGGGTAAATCGATTCTCCTGATCGACCCCGAAAGCCAGACTGTCACTAAGAAGTTTCATGATCCAGATTCTTTATATCCCGAGTTGAAGATCTATCATCTCAAACCGGATTTTGCTCCCCAGTTACTCGATCATAACAATCGTGACACGCTGATTCTAAGCTACATCCCATCGGTTACCTTATTCCAGTACATTACATGCGATCAGCACGTTGATTTTAGACCAATCGCGCGGCTTCATCAGAAGCTTCACGGCCTGAAACAGCACGATGGACTGTCGCTATGTCATATCGATACGAATCCACGGAATTATCTTTACGATGGGAATATCTGGTGGATGATCGATTTCGAAGAGAGCCAAATGAGCGAACCAGAAGAAGATGCTATCCATTTTTTGCTGTTCCTGGCCTCTGAGTACCCTTCATCCATGTTTCGAAACGCTGTGCGTTCCTATCTGAGCGTATTCCAGGAAGGTTATTTGCGACTGGACCGGTGGCGGTCACTATTTCCTGTCTGGATCGATCGGTTCGACAAACGCCGGAAACGCTATCGTGATATCGAACCCTCAATGGACGCGCGTATCAACCGTATGTGGCTTGACTTCTCAGATCCTGACGACTACCGAACGAAAATCTTTCCCGATCCTTCCTGAAGCGCTTTTCCGATAATCCTTGCATTGAGACCCTTCTCCTGAAGCTTTTCCATTGCGTCTTGGGCTTGCCCCGAAGGCAGTGACGCCAATAGACCACCGGATGTTTGCGCATCGCACAGAAGCAGCTTCTGTGGCAAAGCCAGGTCCCAATGTACCAGATGCTCAACGTGATTCAGATTCGCGCGCGTACCGCCTGGAACCACGTTCGCTGCGATCAGCTCCATGACGTTCTCCATTACCGGCACATCGTTCGCAACAATCTCCACATCCATCTTGCTGTGAACGGACATCTCGGTAAGATGCCCCAGCAGACCAAAACCGGTTACGTCGGTACAGGCGCTGACCGGGTATTCTTTCAACACGGAGTACGCTTCGGCATTTAGCGTGGACATGTTTTCATAGAGCTTCTCTTCCTGAGCGCTGTCCAGCAAGCCGCGTTTGAGCGCGGTCGAGAGGACGCCGGTTCCGATAGGTTTGGTCAGGATAAGAGAATCGCCCGGCTTGATTCCCGCGTTGCGCCAGATCTTATCGGGATGTACAACTCCGACCGCGACCATCCCGTATTTCAGCTCGGGATCCTCAATGGAGTGACCGCCGATGATGAAGATGCCTGCCTCGTCCGCCTTGGATTGAGCACCTTTGAGCACTGCTTCCAGCACCTCGAGTGGTAACCGCTTGATGGGGAAGGCGACGATGTTCAAACCGAAAAGCGGTGTTGCACCCATGGCATAGAGGTCGCTGAGGGCGTTCGCGGCCGCGATCTGTCCAAAGGTGTATGGATCATCTGCGATGGGAGTGAAGAAGTCGAGTGTTACCACAACGGCCTGATCGTCAGAAATCTTATAGACTGCGGCGTCGTCGGCGGTGGAAGTTCCAACCAAAATATTTTCATGAATCGGCTGTGGAAGCTTACGCAATACCTTCTCCAGCACATCCGGCTCAATCTTGCAAGCGCAGCCCATGCCGTGCGTGAAATGTGTTAGCTTGATTTCCGAGGTGGCGATCATCTGCGAGGGTGCTTCATCCTCGACGTTCTGGAATCGGGATATGACCTCGGTCATGCGTTTAACCGCAAATTGAATGTCTTCTTCGGTCGTTGTACGGCCGGTGGAGAGCCGAATCGTGCCCATCGCATATTCGATCGGTACTTTCATCGCCTCCAGTACCGCCGAGACATCCACCTGATCCGAGTGGCATGCTGCGCCGGCTGACGCGGCGACGTCGTCAAGTTCAGATAGCGCCGTATTTGCTTCGACACCCTTGAACGACAGGCTAAGCGTGTTGGGAAGCCGTTTCTCTTCATGTCCGTTCAGTCGGAAATCGAGTCCGGATTCCTGCAACCCGTGTTGCAAGAGATCGCGCATCTTTCGCATGTGATCCATGTTCTTCTCGAGGTCGCGAGCGGCAATTTCACAGGCTTTGCCGAGCCCGGCAATCTCCAGAATGTTCTCGGTTCCGGCTCGGAGATTTTGCTCGTGATCCGCGCCGTGAATAAGCTTCTCCAGTGTGATTCCTCGCTTGATATACAGAGCGCCAATACCTTTGGGAGCGTAAAGCTTGTGCCCAGCTACAGACAACAGATCGATTCCCATCTCGTCTACATGAACCGGGATTTTACCTACCGATTGCGCGGCATCGCAATGGAACGCGACCTTGTGGCTATGCGCTATGGCGGAGAGTTCGGAAATCGGTTGGATGGTGCCGACTTCGTTGTTGGCGTGCATGACGCTAACCAGGATTGTCTGCGGTGTGATCGCTTTCTGCAGATCGACGGGATTCACCAAGCCGTCAGCATCAACCGGGAGGAAGGTGATTCGGAAGCCCTGCTTTTCAAGATATCGGCACACCTCGACAACGGCCGGATGCTCGATGGCGGTTGTGATGATGTGGTTGCCTCGATTGCGACGGGTCAATGCGATTCCCTTGATGGCATAGTTATTCGATTCGGTGCCACCGCTGGTAAAGATGATCTCATCCGGGTGTGCGTGCAGCAGGTTGGCGACATGTTTGCGTGCTTCTTCAACCGCTTTGCGTGTTTGAACACCATAGTAATGGCTGCTGGATGGATTACCAAAATATTCACCCAGAAATGGTTGCATCGCTGCTGCGACTTCCGGATCGATCGGCGTGGTTGCGTTGTAATCGAGGTAAACGGATCTCATTCTCAACTCCCGAAACGTTTTTCTCAAAGAAACATCTCGCTTTTGTTTTGACAAGTTCTATTCGGAAAAATATAGGGGAGGAGACAGGAACCAATTCCCCTCCTTGTCATCCAGAGTAACTCGATGCACGTATCGAGGGTGGATGAGTGTGAGGTTGATGGTTTCATGTGGACGAAAGGACAAAGTATGGACGACAAACGATATCTGCACGAGATTGGGGCGTACCGCAAAGGGCGCTACGAGATGAAAACGAGGCTGAGTGCTCAAGAACGATCGATGGAATTGAAGATCGACGGCCAGAAGCTGGTAAAGCTTTCGGTGCTTCCCGATATGCTGGAAGAGCTGGCGGTGGGTTATGTATTCTCCGAGGGGATTCTTCGCGATATCGAAGAGTATATGGGGCTTGATATTACGCGCGATCCATTGGTTGTCGATGTCGCAGCCACGATCGACGACCGTCGCATTTCGATGTTCCGTAACCATTATGGCAACGAACCCGGGTATGGATCGGACGTCGAGGATAGTAGGCAGGCTTTTCCTGAGCTGCAGCTTGATCCAGTGGTTCTGCTTCCGGAGCTGGAAAAATTCAGCATTCAATCACACTTGAACATTGAGACCAAAGGTGTTCACTGTGCCGCGGTGTTGTATGAGGGAACACAGCTCTATTTTGCGGAAGATATCAGCCGTTACAACGCTGTAGACAAAGTGTGTGGACTGGTTATCCTGGAGGATGTCCCGGTAGGAGATTGTGTGCTGGTATGCAGTGGCAGGATATCGACGCAGGTCGTGAGAAAGGCGGTCAGGCTAGGCTTCGCAGCGATTATATCGCAGTCTGCTGCAACCTCCGAAGCGATCCACCTTGCATGGAAGCACAAGATTTACCTGATTGCATTTGCAGGTAACGATGGCTTTGATGTCCTGACTGGATTCGATGAGATCAGAATCGGACAAAGCAGTTTAGATTAGCGGCTGTAAAGTCTTTGATGTTCGTGAATCCGAGAGATTCGTAAAAGGCTTTCTGCTCAGGTCTGTCGTCGGTCAGCAGCACACGCTGGCGCACATGCTTATAACGTTTCAAGCACATTTCAAGCAGCGTTTTTCCGATGCCGTGTCGGGTATATTCCGGGTGGACGAGGATATCTTGCAGGTACATAACGGTCGTCTCGTCCGAGAGCGTTCGCGCAAGCCCGACAAGCGTTTTGCCATGCCAGGCTGTCGCGACAAAAGAGGATGACCGTATCGCTGTCTCAAGTTTTTCGGGATGGTCGGTGTAGGCTGTCCATCCATGTTTGCTGTAGAGTGCTATGAGCTGCTCGCGATCCGGGATAACGTCATCTCGATAATCAATCCGATTCGGCTGGCTCATCTGCTTCGTTTTTTTCGTCCTCAAACAGTTCGGCAAACTCGGCTTTAAGTTCGGGAACGCCACGCACGTATTCTTTCCAGGCTTCGTGGGCTTTTTCCATATCTACGCACTTGTGGCAGAGGATCAGGTAGTTTTCCTGGTTAACGCCGGTCCAGGCGCGATCGTAGCAGAGATTGCAGCTCTTCTTCTTGCGATTTTCCTGTGCGATTTTTTTAGCATATTCGAGATGTTCATCGGGAAGTTTGTACATTGTTTCCACCTTTAATCGAAAATTCCTGGTTTATAGAGGGTCACGTCAGCATAGGGAACTTCATCATCCGTCATGGGCCGGTCGAATTTATCCAACACCTTGACGAATCGTCTCTGAGACTTCGATTTCAAATCAACCGTCGTCAGCCTGCTGGCAACTTCTTCGCCATCGTTGGTATAGACCTTGATCATGATCTTCACGTCTTCGTAGCCGTGTCCAGCCTTGTTTTCTACTTCGAAAGAGACGTCCGCCGAGATGGTCGTGTAATCCGTAATCATCACATCCGAGATCAGGATATTCTTTTTGTCGCTGCGGTTCAGGCAGGAGCGAACCCCGAGGCCGAAGATGACGGCAACCAGCAAAATGAGCTTGGCAGTGGACGACACCGGATACTTGCGGTGGATACTTGGCGTTTCTATGGTTGACATGGACTCTCCTTTACATGTGATAGGATTTTCTGAATTTTTATCTTGTCAAGAATTACGTGCAGGATGCTTGATATCGAGTAGAATATCACGTTACAGGATGAATATGAACTGGTTAAGCTTGATTTTATACAATGTAGCGAGTCTGATCCTCGTTCCACTGCTTGTTTTATACCGCAGAGTCTTCAGAAAAGAGACTTACCGGCTGTTTCCACGACTTAGGAAATCTCCGAAGACGCTGTGGTTTCATGCATCATCGGTGGGTGAGATAAACGCTGTCAAGCCATTGATTAACCACTGTATACATAATCTCAGCGAATACCGAGTCTCCATTACCACTATGACCACGACAGGACAGCGTACCGCCTCGGGAATCAAGGGCATTTTCCAGGCTACACTTTTCCCGTATGACTATCTTCCTGCTTTGATACACCGGATGAAAACGTTGAGGCCCAATGCCATCATTGTGGCCGAGACCGAGATGTGGCCTAATCTGCTGCTGGTGGCGGGATGGTTCCGGGTTCCCGTTGTGGTGGTCAATGGCCGCCTGACCGCGAAATCGGTGAAACCTTATCGCAAGATGTCGTTCCTGTGGGTTCCCCTCTGGAAGAATATCGACGTCGTATGTGCGCAGTCCGAAGCAGATGCTGCGCACTATCTGGAATTGGGTTTTCAGAACGTGCAGAACACCGGAAACTTGAAATTCGCGATCGAGCTGCCGGAATACGATGTGGCTGCGGTTCGCAAAGAATGGGGTTTCCAGGCGACGGATTTCATCTTGACATTTGGCAGTTCGCGTCCTGGCGAAGAGAAGATGATCGGTAACGCATTCAGGAGCTTGAAAAAGCAGTATCCTAATATAAAACTGGTCATCGCACCCAGGCATCTGGACCGTCTTCGTGAGGTTCTGGAATCGTTTTTCGCACTCGACACCGCGCGCTTGAGTGAAGAAAAGAGCGCGGATGTTCTTGTTATCGACAGCATGGGGATCTTGAACAAGGCATACGCGATCTGCGATCTAGCGCTTGTGGGCGGTAGTTTCTTCGACTTCGGAGGACACAATCCGCTAGAACCCTCGTATTACAGCAAACCCGTCCTGATGGGGCCGTTTCACTCTTCCTGCGCGGATACCGTGAGAATCCTGCTGGAAAACAACGCGATTCGAATCGTGCAGGACAGCCAGCTTGTGATTGTACTGGAGCAGTTTATTACCAGCGATACGCTCCGAAATCAGATGGGCTCGAATGCACGAGTAGCACTGGAAAAGAATCGGCACAGTCTGGAAAAGAATTTCAAGGCAGTGCTTGAGGTGTTGAAGAATCATGCATGAGGCACATTTTTACGAGAAACAAGATGACAACAGTGTGATATGCCACTTGTGTCCCCACGAATGCCGGATAGCCGATGGTAAGAAAGGGCTTTGTCGTGCACGAGCTAACCATGATGGCATGCTCTACGCCGAATCCTATGGGCTGACGGTTTCGCTCAGTCTTGATCCGATAGAGAAAAAGCCACTTTACCATATGCTGCCGACAAGCAAGGTGCTGTCGATCGGGCATAATTCCTGTAACATGCGGTGCAGCTTTTGTCAGAATTATAGCATCAGTCAGGGGGATTGCCCGTCGCGACGGCTATTGCCAGATGAACTGGTGATGCTATGCAAGCGTGAGAATTCGCCGGCGGTTGCCTTCACTTACACAGAGCCGCTAACCTGGTACGAATATGTGCTGGATGCTTCCAGAGCGCTCCAAGAGGCTGGATTAAAATCGATTCTGGTCACTAACGGCTATATCAACCCGGAACCACTACGGGAGCTTTTACCATACGTCGATGCCATGAATATCGACCTGAAGTCGATGAACGATGTTTTTTATCGCGAGATCTGTGGCGGAAGGCTCGAACCGGTAAAAGAGACGATCAGGATCGCCGCGAAGCAGTGCCTTGTGGAAGTCACAAATCTTTTAATCACCGACGAGAATGACGGCGATGAGGAAATTTCCGCGTTGGTCGATTTCTTGGCGTCAATCGATCGAGAGATTCCCGTACACTTCAGCCGATACTACCCGACCTACAAGATGACCAATCCGGCTACCTCCGTCTCGACGCTTGATAGGGCATACGAGATCGCAAAAGAGAAGCTCAGCAATGTCTATCTAGGAAATGTGATTTCCGATGAACGAACCAGTACCTACTGCCCGAACTGCGGTGAACTAGTCATCGAGCGTAGCGGTTATCATGTGGCAATAAGAGGAATGGACGGTTCGCGATGCGGAAGTTGTGGCAAGGCTATTCATGGAGTGTGGAAGTGAAGCTTCGATCGCTTATCACGCGTGCCGATATCGCGCTGATCGTGGTTTTTCTGGTGATATCCGGCGTGCTATTCGCGCATTTCCACAAGCAGAGCGGCAGCAAGGTCGAAATTCGCTACGGTGACCGATTAATCGGGACGTTTCTGCTGTCGGAGGATCAGATCATCGAGATCGACGACGGGATTGCGGCTGAGATCAAGGATGGCAAGGTTCATATGTTACGATCGACCTGTCCGCATCAAGTATGCGTGCAACAGGGCTGGAGCTCTACGCCGGCAAGACCGATCATTTGTGTACCCAACAAGGTTTATATCCGTATTCTGGGTGATGACGACGAGATGATGATAACCGAGTAGCGGTCTTGCCTCAGAATGCCGTTTGCTTATGGCGAACGGATTCCGCGACGCACATTCGATCAATTCCGCTGCGACAGCGTGTAACACCACGCCTTCGACGTGAATGAACACGCTTGCACCGGCCTTGAACGAATCTGCTTACGCTTCTTCTTTCCACTCTTCAGCGAGCTCAGCACCACGATTTTCGTTCACAAATTGCAGGATAATGCCTCCTACGACAAAGAAAACCAGCACAGCGAGGATTGCCTTGCGTTGATCACCGGTTACGCGTGCGATTTCACCGTACACGAGCGGTCCCATGATGGATGCGAGGCGTCCGGTCAGCGAGTAGAATCCGAAGAATTCCGCCATCTTTTCGCGTGGTGTGAGCAGTGCGAGCATGGTTCTGCTGCTGGATTGGCTGGAGCCGATTGCGATCCCCGCCAGAATTCCCACCAGATAGTACTCCCCGGCCGATCGGCAGAAGTATGCCCACAGCACGACAAGCGTCCATAGGAACAGTGTGATGGTGATGGTCAGACGTGCCTTGAGGATGTCGATCAGATAGCCGAACACAACCGATCCGAGGATGGATGTTACCTGTGCGATGATGAAATAGATGATGAGCTGCTGCGCATTCATGTTGAACCGGGTGGAACCGTAAATAGCGGCAAAGGATATCACGACAACGATAGCGTCGTTGTAGATCAGGTAGGCGATCAGGTAACGAACGAGGTCGCGAAACTTGCGGATATTGCGGAACGTGCTGGCGATTCTCCCGACGGCGATTTTGATGTAGGAGCTAGGTGCCGAAGCCGCTGCTTTCTTCTCTTTGAGCAGCGTGAAGGTGACGATGGCAAAGAGGCCGTAGAATAGCGCGATCATCGGGAAAACGAGGCGGACGTTGAGGCTAACCAGTGGCAAGCTTAGTAGCAATGCTAGCAGACCTCCCACATAGCCGAATCCCCAGCCTAGACCGGATACTTTACCCATGTCCTGTCTCGTGCAGAGCTCGGGCAGAAACGCGTTGTAGAAGACGTTGGATGCGTTGAAACCGAAGTTTGCGACGATGAAAAAAAACATTCCCGCAGCGATATGCCCAGCTCTAACGAAGTAGAGCGCTCCGGTGAAGGCCACGCTCAGATAACAGAAGATGAGCATAAAGCGCTTCTTGAAGCTTGAGTGATCCGCAATTGCCCCTAAAAAAGGCGCGATGAGCGCTACCATCAACATGGAGAGGCTTACGGCTCGACCCCAAAGCGCGGTTCCGAGCTCTTCGCTGCCCACAACTTGTTTCTTGAAATATACGGAATAAACTACGGTGACGATGACGGTCACGAAGGCCGAATTGGCAAAGTCGTAGGTGATCCACCCCAGGATGGATTTATTGAACGGGATACCGAAAACGCGCTTACAGCTTGTCATGATACGATCTCGATGGCTCGCGGTAAGGTCGTGACATCGATCTGCCGGAAGTCGAAGTGGCGGTATTCGCCGGGATTTGGTGTAGCAATGAAAATCTGGTGCTCGGGATTGAGCATCTCGATCAGATGATGCGCCCGGTTGGCGTCGAGCTCGGCCAGAACGTCATCGAACATCATGATGGGGGTGTCGCCGGAAGCTTCCTTGATCAACTCCGCCTGTGCAAGACGCACGGCGATGGAGATGCTGCGCCGTTGTCCCTGAGACGCGTACGCACGTGCCGGATGCCGGTTCAGATCGAAGATGAAGTCGTCCAGATGTGGCCCGATCAGGCTATAGCGAGACTCTGTCTCGCGCGTCGCAATCGCTTCAATGCGCTGCTGATAGGCCTCCAGAATGGGAAGCTCGTCATCCATATCAAAACTGGAGTGATAGCGCAGCCCCGCTTCTTCGGCATTCCCGGAGATGGTTCGGTAGGCATCCTGAAATCTCGGAAGAAACGCTTCGAGGTATTCCAGGCGCAAGCGAACGAGCTTTGCGGCTGCCTGCGCAAACTGGTTGTCCCAACTCTTTTTTTCGATCAGATAGTGGTCGGTTTTCAAGAGGGCGTTGCGCTGTTTGAGGATACGCTGGTAGTTACGATAATTCTCCAGGTAGCCAAACGAATACTGCGAGATTGCCTGATTGAATACGAGACGCCGGATTCCGCCCGAACCGCTTACCATGTTGACATCGGTGGGGGAGAAGTAGATGGCTTTGAGGTAGCGGTATAGGTCGCTGATTTTCTCGAGCTGTGTGCCATCGACAATCGCCTTTTTCTGGTTGTTGCGATCGAGTCCTATGGATATCGAGTGTTCTTTTTCAGCAATGCTGCACGCTGCTTTGGCGAATAGAAAATCGTTGTCGAACCGAATCATCTCACGCTCGGAACCGGCGATCTGCGATTTACCGCAGCTCAGGTAGAGGATGGATTCGAGCAGATTGGTCTTGCCGGAGCCATTCGGACCGGTGATCAGAGCACCCTGCGAGGGTAAATCCAGTGCCGCGTCAAGATAGCAACGGAAGTTTTGCAGGTGCAGTGAATGTACTTTCAAAGCTTAGACAATGCGCAGCGGCATCAAAAGGAATCTCGCTGTATAGCTGGAATCCGTGTCGGTATTGAAGAAGAGCACCGCACCCTGCGAATTTCCCATCATTACGCGCACCTTGTCGCTCTCGATCACACTTAGGATCATCAGCAGGTAGCGATAATTGAACGCGATCTTGATCGGATCGCCATTGTACTGGAACTCGGGGATGCTTTCCACCGCTTCACCCATTTCGCGGTTGGTGGTGCTGATAACCAGAGAATTGCCTTCGATTTCCATGCGTATTTTCATCGTCTCTTCGGAGGCGATGAGTGATACGCGCTTGACCGCAGCGTGGAGCAGGTTCTTGTCAACGATGAGCTCGTTCTTGTTATCGGTCGGCATCGCTTTGGTGTAATCTGGAAAGCGGCCTTCGAGGATATGTGTGAAAATTGTATATGCACCGTACTTGAACATCACGCGGTTGGCTTCGATGAGCACATGAACCACGTTGTCGTCATCGGTTATTGCTTTCTTGAGGAAGAGCAGTCCCTTGGTGGGAATGATCTTCTCCAGGACTTCGGGGACATCGTTTTCTTGGTTTACCTTGAATTCGGCGATCTTTTTACCGTCAGTAGAGACCATTAGCTGATGTTCCGGAGTGATCTGCCAGAAAATACCGGTAAAAATGGGACGATTAGACTCGGTCGAGACGGCGAAATGAGTATTCTCGATCATCTTGGAGAAAGTCTGTGCGTTGATCTCTTTCGCGTTCTCCATATCGACCTGAGGAATCAGCGGATACTGGTCGGCGTCAGCACAAAGGAGGTCGAAGCTTGATTTCTCGCACTGGATCTTCAGCGTGTCGTCAACCTTTTCACAATGAATCATCGCATCGGGAAGCGAATTGATGATGTCGGTGAAGTTCCGTGCAGAAACGGCAACACGTCCACCTTCGGAAACAAACAGATCGAATTCCACCACCACGGTGATCTCGAGGTCGGTAGCAGTGAAACGGATCGTGTTGGATTCCTCGAATGCTTCGATCAGGTAGTTCATCAGGATCGGCATTGTATTTTTGGAGGGGACAATATTGTATAAATGATGTATTCTGCTGGTTAAGTCTTTCTTCTCAACTGAAAATTTCATAGTTCCCTCTTTCTCGTCTCATTTTTTATGGATTCAGAAGTCAGATTGCAATTCGATATTTTTTTTGTCTATCATTTTTCAGAAATCAAGTTGTTGGGAAAAAGAAAAAGGGACAAAGACGAAGATGCCTCTATCCCTTAAATCAGTAAACGCAACTATTTGACGGCTTCTTTGAGTTTCTTGCCTGCACGGAATACAGGAACTTTACGTGCCGGAATCTTGATCGCTTTCTTGGTCTGCGGATTGATTCCCTTACGAGCTGCTCTCTTGGCCACGGCAAATGTACCGAAACCAACCAGAGAAACCTTGTCGCCCTTTGCCAGAGCGGCCTGGATACCATCGATTGTTGCATTGAGTGCAGCGGTTGCAGCCTTTTTTGTAATACCTGCTTCCTCTGCGATTTTTGCTACCAATTCTTCTCTGCTCATACGCACCTCCGTTATTTATTTGGCGTTACAAATACCTGTATGACCTAAATTTAAAAATGTTGTCAATAAAAAAATATGCGTGAACCCCTTATTTACAAGGGATTCCAGCGTTTCTAACCTCTTTTGAGATTCGTTTTTCCTAATGAAAAATTAGTTTTAGGTCAATCATATAAATGCTTTAAAGCTTTGATATGTAAGAAAATACGCTCATCTTTGCGTGATTTAGTATAGTTGATGTAAACGGCAAAGCCATTGCGATTGCGTAAGTTAAAAAAAATCCCGGATTGCTTTGAAAACAACCCGGGATTTCAAATGATTATAGCAGATAATTATTTGAACGCCTGCTTGATCTGCAAGGTCAGACCGATCAATTTTTCGACGTCTTCCTTGGAATATTTCTGATCTTCCTGTGCTTTCAGGAGATCGCGAATCGCATACAGGTTCTTCTGCGCGATCTGGTAATTTTCCGAGGCTTTCACGTGCTCGTTCGGCATCTTGTCAACGTTGTTGATCAGCTGATTCAGTATACCGATCTGGTTGAGAAAATCGGTCTTGTCGCGATCATAATTGTCGTTGAGAAGCATGGCTGTCTGATAGAGGCCTTCGACCCATCCGCCGAGTTGCATCAGGATAAAGTTATCGTATTCGCGTGCTTCGTAAAGCGCGTTGATCACGCTATCCTTATCTTCGTCGAGCGTTGTTTGAAGCGCTTCCCAGTTATCCGTTTCAACTTCTTTCTTGAGCTTGTCCGCAAGCTGCAGGATGCGCTCTTCTACGATGAAGCTCTTCGAGTAGAAAATCATCTCCTGAGCGATTCCAAGAAGTTTGGAACGGTTGCGGCTTTTGGTGACCAGAATGGCGTCAGCTGAAAGCGAGCCCAGCTCAAACGCGGCCTTGGTGTTGTCGTCGTCGATCCGCTTGAAATCTTCCGGGACGAATTTGCCGAAATCGGCAGGTGTGAGGTAATCGAGCTTACCAAACACGTCCTGGAAAGAAGGAAGCGGGAAGTAGTAGAATTCTGCATCTACAGCTTCTTTCTGTGCAGGTTCGGGCTGTGCCGTCTCCTGCTTTTTCTCCGCCTGACAGGCGGCCAGAATCAGTACCATTGCAAGAAGTAAAATGGTCCATCGATTCATGAGATCCTCCTCACTCTATTCTATTGATTTATTGTTGATTACCTTTTAATTGGCAGGCGTGATTCTCTACCAGAGAACTACATCCGCCATTGCTGCTATTCTCTATAAAAGAACTTCATCCTTAGGAATGTCGCCGCGTTGACGATGATTCCCATGAACGTTATCATCAAAAGATTAAACCAGTATGTCTTGAATGTCACGCCAAAAAATCGTTTATAGCTCGACAGGAAGACATTTTTATTTTCATTGAGGAATTTACCGTTCATGATATCCACAGATACCGTTATCATCTCGTTAACGTATTTCTTGCGCGGATATTTATCCGGAAGGCTGTCCAATTCCTCAACAACCCCGTATCTGGCTTCGTCATACTCTTTTGTATTTAACAAACCATCGCGATATTGATTCTTCAGTGTCAATCTTTTTTTCTTGAGTCTTGCGCGCTCTGAGTCGTAGGGATTCATTTTGGCATACGCAGTGTAGATACCTTCAAAGAGCCATTTTGACGGCATGACCTGCACGATTTCGGGAATCGGGTTCTTCTTGATGAACGTAATCTGTCGGTTCATGCGCTCGTATTCAATAATCGCTCCGCCAAAGACGATCTGCGGAACCAAGACGACCGGCAGGATATTGATGATCGCCTTCGAGTTGTGAATAAACGTCGAGATCAGCATGCCGATCGAAAATCCAATGAACGACGCCGCGAAGAAATAGAGCACGCTTGGAAAAAAGACGCCGCGAATCTCCAGGAACAGCGCAGATACAAAGTAATAAACCAGCACTTGTGCCAGCGCGAAGATACTCAGTGAAATGAGCTTGGTCAGAATGAAATAGCTCATCTTCAGGTTGAGCATCTTTTCTCGAAGGATCGTTCGTCGCTCCGATAGAATCTCTTCGACACTGCTTGATAACCCCAGGAACACGAACACGATCACCGAGATAAACAGATAAACACCCATGTTGATGTTGCCGGAGTATGTGTATGATCCCTCGGTAGGCGCGAGCCTGAGGATGAACGCCAGCAGGAATGCCAGAAGCGGCGCTTCCATAAAGGTGATGAACATGTTGGAGCGGTTACGCAGCTTCATCAAGATATTCCGTATCAGGAATGTCTTCATCTGCACGTAATGACCACGAAGATCCAGTTTCCTGCGCTTGCGAGACTGAGATTTCTGCGGATTCTCATTTTCGCTTTTATCGATCCGCATCAGGTCGAACAGCATCTTTCGCTTGAATTTATCCTTCCAGTAATCAGGTGGAAACCTCCGCTTTACCATGATGTTCTGCTGTGTCTGGATGTAGGTCACTTCGTTATTCTGGTTGTATTCGGGATACGCGATGATCTCGTACATATATTCGGGCATGCGCAGCGAGCGTTTACGTAGGATTCCTTCGCGGTTGACAGTGAGTTCCTCGACTTCCGAATCGAAATAGGAAAACGCCTCTTCCGGCGTTCCGAAATAGACTTGCTTACCGCCTTGATCCATCAGCAGTACGCGATCGAAGAGGAAAAAAATATCCGGGTTGGGCTGGTGTATAGTGATGATTACGATCTTGCCCTGAACGCTGAGCTGTTTGAGTAGCTTGACGATCTGCTCCGAATCTCGCGAGGAGAGGCCCGAAGTGGGTTCGTCGCAGATGATGATGGATGGCTCGAAGAGCAGCTCCAGTGCGATGTTCAGCCTCTTGCGTTCACCACCGCTGAGCATCTTGTTTTTCACATCACCAGCCTGAACGTTTCTTCGGTGCAGAAGGTTGGTCTCCATCAGGATGTTGCCGATCTTCTGATCCATGTGCGCCTGAGAGATCTGCGGCATTTGCAGATTACCACGATAGAGCAGGTTTTCATAGACGGTCAGGTTTGAGAACAGGAGGTCTTCCTGCGGTACGTAACCGATGTGCTGCGTGAAAAAGTTCAGGTTGCTGTAGAAGTCCTTACCGTCGATTTCAATCGAGCCGAATGTGGGGATATATTCGCCGGAGATGGATTTGAGCAGTGTCGATTTTCCGCAACCGCTCTGGCCCAAAATGGCGATGAGTTCGCCACGGTTGGCTTCGAAGGAGAGGCTGTCAACCGCCAGCGTACCGTCTTTGAAGTAGTGTTTGATATCCCTGAATCCAATCTGCTCAACTTCAAAGGGTATCTCAACGATATCCATGAAGTTATTGATGCGGAAGTTACGCTTATTGAGCGTGAAGATATCCGTGTTGAGCAGGAATTCGGCGGGTTTATCGATTTTCTGGTTGTTCAGAAAGAGGTCCCAGACTTTCCTCGGTGGGTGGATCGTGAAAACGTTCTGGTCGATGGTGATCCGCGCGAAGGTCTTATGCGATTCCTGGCGAGATATGCTGAAATAGTCGTCATCGAAGTTGATGAAAAGCTCGGAGGGTTTCAGATTCGATACACCGATCTCCTCGCGTTGTTCGATCACGTTGAGCAGGTTGAACGGCTCATAGCCCTTGATTTGCAGGACATCGTCGAAATAAACCGGCTGTTCCTTGTGATGCGGAAGTTGCTTGCCGTTTTTGTAAACGGTGCGGTTATCGACCACTACCGAATAGTGGTTTTTGTGATTGATGATCTTGAAGCTGTAATCGACGTTCTTGAAATCGATGATATCGTCCGTCTCACGGGCTGCATACATTCTGCGAAGGTGATTTGCGTGGAACCGGGTAGAGCCGATTTTCAGCGTGGCATCTTCCGGGAAGGTGTAGAGCCGCATGGGCTGGAGCTTCACGTCGTTTACCATCGCGGTTGTGCCGGGGCTTGTTCCCAGGAAGATATAGCGATCAATTTCCACGACAAGCAGTTCGAAATCGGCGAACTTTTTATCCTGGAAAAGGATGCTGCATTCAGGATTGCGCCCGATCAGCAGATAATCGCGGAAGACGGAACGATCTGTATGCGCGAAATAGCGGAATCCGCTGATGGAGACCGGGTCGCTCTTGCCGTACTCGATTGCGTCGATGATGGACATGAGGCCTTCGGTCTCGACATTCATCCGTTTAGCGAGCTCGAGGATCTTGGTCACTTCCGAGGAGGTGAACTGGTTGTCCGAATTCGCCAGCACGATGAGGCTGAGTAGGATACGAATCTTGTCCAGTGTGATCAGGTTCTTGTTCAGGAAGTTCAGCACTTCTTCGAAATCGATTGGTTTCTGGACAATCTGTCGCAGGTAGTTTTCCCAGGATATAACTTCGTGCCGGAACAGATTCTCCAGCAGCGAATAGAGGATGTTGATCTCATGCGATGAGACGTCTTCACCGGATGTCAGCACCGCCACATAAAAACTTGCGAGGTTTTCGACGACGCGTTCGCGGTCTTTGTTGTCGTTTCGAAATATCAAATAATCTTTCTTCACTCAGGTTCCTTGTGTTTACAGATTCAGACTGATGGCGACAGGCCGGTGATCGGATAAATCATCGTCGTATTCGTTCCAGCCTCCATCGAGAACCTCATCAATTCGTAAGGTTCCGATTTTGGATGCGCTGTCATGAAACGCATCGATCAGCTCATCCGTTATCAAGATGTGGTCGATATGGGATGCGTAGATGGGATACGAAAAGTTATCGACATTGCCGGATTGAGCCAATTCGAGATCGGCAAAAAGGTAATCGTCGGATTGCAGTATACTCCAGAAGACGTTCGTTGCCTGCGATTCCTGTAGCTGATCGTTCCAGTCGCCCAACACAATTACGTTGTCGTTCGGATGGTTGCTGTCGATCCATTCTTTTATCAGATCAACTGCGTCGCGACGTCGCACCTCTTCATCCCAACTGTCGTTTTCGTCGATATAATTATCGCCCAACGCTTTGAGGTGCAGATTGACCAGGATGAGGTTATTCCCGCGCCAGGATAGTTCGAATACGAGTGGTGAGCGTGGAAATTCACGGCTATTATGCGTATAAATCTCGTAAATTGACTGTATTTCGACTTCCGGGCTCCAAGCGTAGGCTACGTTAATATCGTATGAAGCGCTTGTTGCACGCCAGCAATTCCAGCCAGCCAGATCTTCGAGCAGATACCGGAACGACACCGAGTCTTCGATCTCCTGGAAAGCCACAACCTCGAGGTCAAGCGAGCGAATCACCGTTGCTGCGAGATTTGGCGTGGTGGATGATTTAGGGAAGTTCTGCAGATTCCAGGTCATGAGGTCGAAGGTGGAATTGGTTCCGAATTCGAGATCCTCGATGGTGACGGTTGAATCGGATGGATCGTCATTGACGTCTGTAGATGTAATATTCTCACTGCTTCCGCATCCGGTATAAGTGAATACAAGAGCTACCAGCAGTAGCAAAACACTATATTTCAGATATTTCATACAACCTCTCGCAGAGTATAACCATCGAACATTACACTTTGTTTCACCCCGGTCACGTGTCAATAAAAAACGGTTTGTTACTGCTGTGTCATGTTGATGCTGTGAGTTTTGCGGAGCGCAAACTCGAAGCTCTCACAGAGTCGATGCATAAGCGCCTACATTCCCCTTGGAGCGCCAAGCCCCAGCTTGGCAATTCTATCCCAATTCTCGTCAATAATCCATAAAATCAACATTCTGAAGGTGATTTCATAAGATAAAGGGCAGATCGATGATCTGCCCTTTAAGTATGTCAATATCTGCTGTGCTTGCAGCAGGCTACTTAATCAGCAATGCCTTGTGAATCTTCTTGTAGGTTTCGGTCTCCATCTTGATGAAATAGACACTCGACGAAACTGGTTTTCCCGAGTCATCCTTTCCTGTCCAGTTAATGGTGTGATTACCTTCGGGGCAGTCGTCCATCTTGTAGGTTCGGACGCGCTGACCTTTGACGTTGTAAATGCTAATTTCTACGTCGGTCTGCTCTGCCAGCGAGAACTTTATGCGCGTTTCAGGATTGAACGGATTCGGGAAGTTACCCTGTAATGCCGTGATGTATTCCGGTGCTGGCGGTTCATCCGGGTCACCGTTCACCGTGACGGAGATCGGGCCAAAGAAGTCGCAGGATCCGGTCATCTCGATGATCTGGAGCCAGTAGAAGTAAGTATGTTCGTTGGCAACGTCTTCGTCGATGAATTCGTATGCTGTTTCACTTGCATTGTTTTGTGCGTCGATCATCGGTATGGTAACAAGCTGCGCTTCATTGAGATCCTCTTCTTCAGCGCGGTAGAGATTATATCCGAGCATGTCGGTCTCGGATTCGGTCACCCAATTGAGTTGCACAAATCCGGCTGTCGTTGTGGTTGCTGCGAATGACGAAAGGGAAACCGGCAGGGTGAAGTCGTTACCACCAACGCCGATATCGAGATCACCGCCTGCACGGCCGGTGCTGAGTCCGGTGATAATGAGTGTCGTGCCGTCGAACGTGAAGCATGGTGTTTCCATACCCGATTCCCACTTGGGAATCGCGATCCACACGCCTTCGTCGATCGAGTAGTAGATGTAATTCACTTCGTAGGGATAACCATCCAGATTGAGGGTCAATGTTCCGTTAAATACCGAGTTGTCGGTCGAGGTGACACGCACTGCCATATCAAGATCGGTCAGTGAGCCGACAGAAGCCATTCTCGCGATGAACTCCTCGAATTCGATTCGTTGCTGGCTACCTGAAGCACCGCCTTTGATACCGAGTTCAGTTACCAGGATGATTTGCGACGTCGGGATGGAGAACGGACTGAATATTACCGAAGGTGAGGCTATGCCCCCGACTTGCGGGATATCCATCTGATACGTTCCAGCTCCCCATTCAGTGGTCTCGACCACATCTCCGGCAAGGCCGGTTCCATTATCCTGATCACCGCTACCGTCCGGCATCTGCGTGTGGAACGACCATTCCAGCGGGGCGCTCGATTCATCGCGAATATTCCGCGCCAACACTTTTACATAGTATGTGGTATCTTCCAGAAGGTACCCGGCAGTGAACTCGTACTGGTTCTCGCTGAGGTTATCGTTGTAGATAGCATTGGGTGAGTTAAAATCTGCATTCGTATCGAGATAGATGGTCCAGCGGAATACATCGTAGTCATCCGACCAATGCACCATCGGGAAATCGAGCGAGACGTTGTTTCCAATAGGCATTCCGTCTTCGGGTTGACCTGGAACGACTGCGCTATTGGCATCATAGCAGAATGCTCCGATATCCATACGGGTGCCGTCTGGATCCTGATCCAACGGGTCGTTGCTCCAGCTGGAGCCGTTGTCGTTGAAGTCCGGATCACCGGCGTTGATACAGGGGCTGCTTGCGCGTAGGCTAAAGTTACCATCCATTGCGTTGATGAACTTGGGATCAGCAGAGATATTACCGTTCGTAGTGTTATAGTCCATCATGTTGTTATAGATCACGCTGAGTGTCGAGTTTGAATCGGGAGCGCTGATCGCGCTATTGAAATCGTCTTCGGCCCACACGATATTCATGTTCCAGTCAGCATTCGATGTGGCGAAGAAAGCGCCGTAGTTATAATCGTAGATGGTATTGTTGTGCACGATAACATTGTTCGAGTAGTTAATCGAGAATGCCGCATATGACATGGTCGCATTTCCATATGCTGAGTCGAGGTAGATCATGTTGTGATGCAAGTTAACCGGACTTGCGACAGATGTCATTTCGATGCCGGTAGCATTATTGTGCAGCGAGTTATTATGTGCTTCAACAGTATCCGTTAGCTCAAGAGCGATACCCGTAGTATAGTCCTCGATCTTACAATCTCGGATCAAGCCAGCAGTGCCAGCTCCGAAATAGATACCGGTTCCCGGATCGCGCGTTGCGGTGTTGCTCGATTTCAAGCGAAGATTGGTGAGTGTCGGCGTGGTGATTTCACGGAGAACAGACATCACCTCGACGCCGTTTGGGTAACCGTCGATCACGATATCATCTGCATGGGTTGAGTCGCCGATGATGATTGCATCGACATCCATCAGGAAAATACCGGTTGTAAGTTCACGCGTTGCGGTGTTACTCGATTTAAGGCGAAGATTGGTCAGGGTTGGCGTTTCGCGAACGCGGTAGTTGCCATTCATGTTATAATAGACACCGTAATCGAATCCGTCGAGAATTGCTCCGCTAACGTTCGCGGTGACATTGCCGTTGAACTCGAGACCGTGTGAGACTGCACGAGTTGCGGTTGTTGAGGTTTTAAGCCGGATGTTCGTAAGTGTAGGTGTCGCTCTGCTGCGAAGCAGGTTCGCATTGATCGATAAGCCGACATCATAACCCTCGATGATAACCGAGTCAGCCTCGGTCGGTCCACCGATGATCACGGAATCGAGGTTATAGAAACGCATACCACAAGATGATCGTCTGGTCGCAGTATTAGAATTTTTGATGCGGATATTGGTTAGAGTCGGTGTGTCGCGTGTATCTCCGCTGTCGCCGTCGTAATAAAGCCCAGTGACGTAGTCTTCAATGGTAAGGCCGTTGATTTGAGCGTCGATCGGTCCCTGGAATGAGATCGCGGTTGTATCGACACGGGTTGCAGTGTTGGAATTCTTGATGCGGATGTTGGTCAGCGTTGGTGTTGCGCGGGATCGTAAGCTCGATTGGAACATCTCGATACCCGACGGGTAGTTTTCGATCACTACTGAGTCGGCCTCGTCTGTTCCGCCGATCTGGATATCGCCGACGTTAATCAGCGAGATAGCTTTTGTAGCGCTACGCGTAGCGGTATTAGACGTCTTGATCCGGACGTTGGTCAGGGTCGGCGTCGCAAGTGGATCGCTGCTCGTATCGTTGATGATGATACCGGTATCGTAGTCCTCTATCAGTACATCGTTGATCTGCGGAGCGCATAAACCGTTGATGTTGATTGCCTCCGCCGCCTCTCGCGTGGCGGTGTTGGATGTCTTGATGCGGATATTGGTCAGTGTGGGGGTTGTTGTGGTACCCTGAAGGTTGTCGATATCGATACCGTATTCGTAGCCTTCAATCAGGATCGTATCGAGCACATCGTCAAACGTTCCTTGGATTGTAAGCCCTGTCCCGTCGGGACGTGTGGCCGTGTTGGAAGTCTTGATGCGGAGATTGGTAAGTGTGGGCGTTTCACGACTTGAACGGGAGTCCCGTTGAAGAGTAATTCCGTTCAATGCACCGATGATATCGCAATCCGTAAGCTGCCCGTATCCATTGGAGCCATAGTGGATACCGCCCCAGATACCGCCCTCAAGCGAGCGGAAAGTAGCGCCGTTCGCGTTCATCTGTCCGTTGACCTGGAACGATTGCCCATCGCCGAACATGATTGTGACATCAGGCTCGACAACCAGTACGCCGTCCGCGCCAACCTCAAGGTTTCCGTACACGATAAACGGGCTGTCGGTTGCCGGCCAGTAGGCGTTATCGATCGGTACTTGAGTATTGATTACGGTTCCCACAGCGATGTAATCCTGCCTTGTATCGATAGCCAGTTCGTTGCCGTCATGTACAGCCACACTCACGGTATAGATGCCGTTTGTTGTAAAGGTGTGAATAGGATCAGCTTCATAACTGTGGGCGGTACCGTCGCCAAAATCCCAGTCGTAACTCAGGATGTTTCCAGTGGTTTCTGCATAGAAATGTACTTGTAATGGCGCTGACCCTGATGTTACATCGCTTCCGAGTTGCACGCTCAGTTCATCGTTTGTCACATTGATCAGATCCTCACGCGTAAACGTATGGAAAACACCGGTCGAATCCATGACTGTCAGCGACACATCGAACAGCCCGGTCTCTGTGTAAGTATGCTGTATCGGTTCTGTAGGATTGATATCTGGTAGCGAGCCATCACCAAAGTCCCAGATTGATATATCGTATCTACCCAGTGACAAGTCTGTGAAACTGGCCGTGTAAGGTACGGTTCCTCCCGTGTCACTGGTGTTGTAACGCGCCTCCAGCACGTTAATATAATCCTCTTTCTCCTCCATAAGATTGCCATAAGCCCACCATGTTGCAGTCATAGTAACGGAATACAGGCCTCCTTCCGGGTATGTATGATAAATATTATTCCCCATTGAGGTTGTTCCATCGCCGAAAGTCCAGAACAGGAATGTAGCAGCCGGATAACTTAACGATGTGAACAGGACAGGATCACCCAAGGCAACAGTTGTTGGGTTGCACATAAAATCTGCTGTATAAGCAGACAATGTAAGTGCCATGGCTAAGATAATAATGCTTATAACGTGCTTCATAGTGCCTCACTTATATTTTACTTTGTTTATCGCATGAATTTCAATCGACGCGTATCAAATTTCTACGTCGTTATCATGTCACGCTAAAAGGAACTTGTCAAGTGATTTAGGCAGTTGAATATTACATGTAATTCATAATTACACTTGAGTTTGATACAATGAAGATTCTTGTGTCAATTGCGCGAAAAAACTTTACAAGAAAAAACTGCCAACAGGAAAATGATCCGCAATTAGAGATTATGAACGAAGAAAAAATCCGCCTGACGCAGTACTCCGAGTACTCCGGTTGTGCTGCCAAGTTAGGACCGTGTGTCTTAACCGAATCCCTGGGTGATCTGACCCAAGCCTCTTGCGAGGACCTGCTTGTCGATTTCCGGCACAGCGAGGATGCCGGTGCGTATCGTATCTCCGATGATGTGGCGGTAGTTCAAACCGTTGATTTCTTCCCACCGGTGGTGGATGATCCTTATTCGTTCGGGCAGATTGCTGCTGCCAACTCTCTTTCCGATATCTATGCAATGGGGGCCAGGCCAATAACCGCGCTGAGCATTGTTTGTTTTCCTATTCACGAACTCGATGTCTCTGTCCTCAAGGCTATCGCCGAGGGCGGCATGAGCAAGCTTCGTGAAGCGAATTGCTCTCTGTTGGGCGGTCACAGCATCAAGGACGACAGTGTGAAATACGGCCTTGCAGTTACCGGGTTGATACATCCGTCGAAACTCCTTCTGAATAACACGCCAAAGCTTGACGAACACTTGATCCTGACCAAGCCCATCGGGAACGGCATCATCAATACCGCAATACGCCTGGGAAAAGCGGACGACACACTGATCGATGAAGTGACTCGTTCCATGGCCATGCTCAATAAGGTGGCCAGCGAGATCATCACCGGTTATCCTGTTTCCGCGTGTACAGATGTTACAGGATTCGGGCTTGCAGGGCATGCTTTCGAGATGATCCAGGATACGAAAATTGGCATAGAGCTCGATTTCAACGCGATTCCGGTCTATCCTCAGACGATCGAGATGGCGAAGGACAGGCTTGTCCCCGGCGGTACGAAAGGAAATATTACCTACCGGATCGATAATGTCCGTGGTGGAAACGAGCTTCCGCAGTGGATACTCGATATTGTCTTTGATCCACAAACCTCGGGGGGATTGCTATTCACCGTTCCCCAAAATGTCTCTGCGCTGATCGTTGAGCAATTGAACGAAAAGGGCATTCGATCCGCAGTGATCGGACAGACAACGGCAGACGCGGGTAAGCTTACCATTTCAATTTAATTCTCACCCAATTCCCTCTCTTTTAAAACCCTTCTGCAAAATGAACGAACTTCATGATCGCTCTTGAAAGGCACAATACTTGCATGCTATTACAGGAAAGGAGGTGCTTATGAAATCGATCATGACAATCCTGGCAATTATGTTGATTCTGGCTGGATGTGCCACGACACAGTTCGACGTTTATCGTGTGGATAATACGCCCGATAACGTGGAGATCTATTACACGGACAAGGCCGACTTCACCAGCGAAGGCTCGCAGGATGTGGCATTCTACCTTCAGTTCGAGAAAAAATCCTCGAAGCCGTACTGGTACATCGTATGTGAGGTTCGAGGTTCGGAATCGACCGAACCGCCCATGAAGCTGGTGGTGGATCTGGATGATGAACCGCTGGAACTGCAAAGCGAACGAATGGTTGTCGAGCATGATGAAAAGCAGGCGGTCGAGAAGATCTTCTTCATGATCAACAGCGATATCTACTCGAAGATTGTGTTTGCCGATACGGCTCAGTTTCGTTTGATTGCGGAGAATTTGGATCGATCAACGTACCTCGTGCGGGACGACAAAGTACGATTCAACCTGTTCAAGGAGTTTGTCGATAGCGTAGTGATGAACACCAGCGTGATCATCAAATAGCTTGGTGGTTCGGCTCCGGGAGCGTGATTTAATAGTTTAATAGCGGAGTTTCTGCCCGGGGTAAACCAGGAGGATACGTTTTCCGTCCACAAGCCGCGATTTCAAACGATTGATCTGCTCAAGCCGTTCAACATCGATTCCAAGTTGTTGCGCGATCGAGGAAGGGTTATCGCCATTCTTAACGATGTAGAGGTTTCCGGACGGTGAATCCGCAATGGTCACGAATGGCGTGACTTTCTTATGCGCTGAGTTCATCAATTGCTCATCGGCACGCTGGCTCATAAATGGGTCCGGCATATCGAACAGGATTTCGTAATCCCATACGGTGTAATCCTCGATCTCGCGTTTCTCGATTTTCTTTATCTCGCTCCGCGGGAAAAGATTGGAGAAATCGACGATGCTTCTCCGCGAGGTGGTGCTACCCTGTAACCGGATGCGACCATCTTCTTTGATTATATTCGTTCCCCATGTCAAAGGGTTGTCGCGGAAGCTTTCGCCGAGCATTTCGACGATGTAGTGCCACTGGTTTCGGTCTCCGATATACTTTCGGTAAAATCCCATATCAGCTTCAAGCTTTTCGATCTGACGGGTGATGGAAGAGAGTGAATCGATCACCTGATTGTTGATCTCAATCTGATTTCCAATCTGCTCGATCTCGAGGTTTGCCGACGAATTCGCGCTCAATAACGTGAACGTGCTCTCCAGGAATAGGTAAGAGACCATAAGCAAGATTATCAGCACCATGAATCCCGGAACGCTGATCGATAGAACATTTTGTTGTTCGAGGATGAATTTCGGCAGGAAATCGGCGTGGATCAGCGCCGGATGCTTCTGCTTGGCAACTTCCGTCGCGAGCGAGATGGGAACAATATAGCTTGCGAGTTCTTCCTCTGTGAAATCAAGATCGTTGTGCATAAATGCCAGTGGCAGAAGATATTCCACTTTTACATCCGATTCATTCTCCTGAAGGTATTCAAGCTTAGCCCGGTTAAGCTTGCTTCCTGCCAGGAAAATTCTATCCAGGTGAGGTAGCGCGCTTTGCTGGCGTTCCAGCAGAAAGCGACTATGAACACGTACTACGACGTTCTCCGATTCTGCTCCTTCATTGATGATTGGAAGAGCATTCACAAAGGTAGTGCCCTGCATGAGGATAACGCGGCTGTACTCTTCACCGATATAGAAGATAGCGCTGATCTCGTCGTCTCCGAGCGTGTAGTGATAGCGAAGGGCGTTGATCAGGGCGATCTCGTTGGTCTGCATTCTGCGGTATTTGAGGAATTTACGGGGGGTGACCTGACTGGCGTCGATGAAGCGCTCCAGCAATTCCAGTCGACCGGAGTTCTTCACTCCGATGATTGATTCGTCATCATGCTCAAACCAAGTGAAGGCGCGCTGGGGGAGACCTTTTCCCGCGAATGCACGGCGAACCTGCTCCTGCATCTTGCGTTTGCCGGTCTTCTTACTGACGCGTATGGTCTTGTATTCGACATTGAATACATCGAGATTCATCGAGAGTAGCGCGTCCTGCATGGAAAGGCTATCAATAAGGTTCCGCAGGGTCTGTTGCGCGGTCATGGTCGCTTCGGTCACTTCATCTGATGTGTCTTCATCGGCGGATTCGAACTCTGCCGGTGCTTCCGAAGTGGGAGTGGGGGAGCCGAAGTCGAAGTCGTCAAAGAACGATTCTTCACCTTCGCTATGCTCTTCAACTGGCATTAGCTCTTCCAGCAGTTGGTCTATATAAAGTTGGTCGTCAACACAACGAAGGCTGGCAATCCGCAACTGCGAGAGCTCTTGAGAAATTCCGTAAAACAAACCGATTTTGGCCATTCAGATTCCTCTTCTGTTTGTGGCATTTCACTACAATATAAATTGATTCGGAAGTTGGCGATGTCAAAGAGAAAATAATCTTTTGATGAAATGGCCGATACTGAACAGATAGTGTGCCAGATCGGACAAGATTGTGGATGCAAAAAAAAACGAAAAGTGTATGAATCGCTTGCACATCAGTGAAGATGATTTACTATATTGGTGGAGTCTAAAGGACGAATTCAATCCAGTCAACATGGATCGAGCTGAAGACGGATTGTAGATTGTGTAAAAAATTCGTTGACACGAGAAGCCAGCGGATTTTTTTGTAGCACTCCAACCGACGTGGAGGATTAGCTCTAATTGGTAAGACAGCGGTCTTGAAAACCGCCGGGCTTTGCCCTTGGGGGTTCGAATCCCTCATCCTCCGCCATAATTGATCATTGAATGTATGCGGAGAGGTGGCCGAGCCGGCTTAAGGCGTACGCCTGCTAAGCGTATGTGGGTCAAAAGCTCACCGAGGGTTCGAATCCCTCCCTCTCCGCCATTTATCAATGCAAGGCCGTCGCCAAGCGGTAAGGCACCAGGTTTTGGTTCTGGCATACGGAGGTTCGAATCCTCCCGGCCTTGCCAATATATAGAATTTCAGGCTTAGGGATGTCGTCTAATGGTAGGACAGCGGATTCTGGTTCCGTATGTGAGGGTTCGACTCCTTCCATCCCTGCCAATTTTCTATCACCATATCAACAACTTGGTCACGAACTTGCCATAAATCTTTCGTAGGGATGTCGTCTAATGGTAGGACAGCGGATTCTGGTTCCGTATGTGAGGGTTCGACTCCTTCCATCCCTGCCAATTCATTTTTTTACCGATTTCTTTTCAATTGCATTTTAACCGTTTCTTCATATACTATCTTCATGAATACAAAACGAGGAAAATACCATGAAACGGTTCCTTGTTGTCATGTTTCTTTTGTTCGCCTGCATCCCTGTGATAGCTGCACAGAACTTTATAGGTAAAAAGATTCTATACATAGATTCATATCATGAAGGTTATGCTTGGAGTGATAGTATTACTGCGGGTATAAAAAGCATTATAGATACTTCCGGTGCAACACTTAAGATCTTCCGCATGGACACTAAGAATAATACATCTGAGACTTTTAAGCAGGAAGCTGCGCGTAAAGCAAGAGTGTTAGTCGCAGATTGGGAACCGGATGTTGTTATTACTTCTGATGACAATGCCGCAAAGTACTTTATTGTTCCATATTTCAATAATAGTGAGCTACCTATTGTTTTTTGCGGTATTAACTGGGACGCCTCGGTGTATGGCTTGCCATTTAAAAATACGACAGGAATGTTGGAGATAAGCCCAATTGATAACCTCATCTACACGCTTGGTAAATATGCTAAAGGTGAACGAATTGGTTTTCTCGAATCTGATACATTTAGCGCTCGGAAAGAGGTTGAAAACTTAAAGAAGGAATTCGGCTATGAATTTAACGAGAGGTTCGTCGAGGGGTTCGATGAATGGAAAAAATATTTTAAGGAGTTCCAGTTAAGCGTTGATATACTGATAATGGGAAACAGTGTAAACACAATCGGATGGAATGATGAAGAAGCATATCAGTTTGTGCTTGCGAATACAGAAATCCCCACTGGAACCAATCTTGACTGGATGGCGAAATTCGCATTGGTGAGCTTTATGAAAAGGGCATCGGAACAAGGTCGTTGGGCTGCAATGGCAGCACTAAAGATTTTAAATGGAACATCACCATCTGAAATTCCAATTACTCAGAACAAAGAAGGTACTGTAGCGCTGAACCTGAGCATCGCAAAAAAGCTTGGGATCAGATTCAACACCATGATGTTGAAAGGTGCAACGATTATAAAATAATGTCATCTATCGATTACTATCACAGAATCACGATAATAAAAAAGGAGTGTCCCAATGAGAAGATTTCTTGTTTTGGTCGTGTTACTCACCGTTTGTGTATCGTTTGTCTTTGCGCAGAACTACGCGGGCAAAAAGGTTTTATATGTCGATTCCTACCATGAAGGATATGCCTGGAGTGATGGCGTTACTTCAGGTGTGAAGAGTGTAATCGATCCCTCCGGCGCTGAGCTGAAGATCGTCCGTATGGATACGAAGAATAATCCCTCAGAGGATTTTGTGAAAAAAGCTGCGCTGAGTGCGAAGAAAGTCATCGAAGACTGGAAGCCGGATGTGGTAATCACCTCCGATGACAATGCCGCAAAATATCTGATTGAGCCCTATTTCAAGGATGCAAATATTCCATTCGTATTCTGTGGTGTTAATTGGGATGCTTCTGGTTACGGTATGCCCTATAAGAACACGACCGGCATGATCGAAGTCGGTCCGGTCAAACAGCTTATCGGTATGCTGCAGAAATACGCCAAGGGTGAGAAGATCGGGTACATCGAAGCGGATAATCTCACTGCGCGAAAAGAAGCCGAGAACTACAGGAACAAGTTCGGCATGAAGCTCGAAGAAATCTACGTGCAAGATTTCAATGAGTGGAAGAAAGGCTTTATCGCACTGCAAACCAGCGTTGATATGCTCATTGTCGGTAACAACGCCGGCATCAAGGGTTGGGACGATAGTGCAGCGAAGGAGTTCGTACTGCAAAACGTGAAGGTTCCTACCGGAACAATCTACGACTGGATGGAAAACTATGCGCTGATCGGATTCACGAAAGTAGCTTCCGAGCAGGGTAGCTGGGCTGCTGCCGCAGCACTCAAGATACTCGACGGTACGCCACCGGCAGGTATTCCGCTTGCAGAAAACAAAGAAGGCAACGTGATCCTGAACATGGGCATCGCCAAGAAGCTGGGTATTCAGTTCAACACCACTATGCTCAAGGGCGCGAAGATAATCAAGTAATCTGCTATAAAATTCCCCCGGTCGTTTCTCGATGGCTGGGGGATTTTCACCTTGGACCGCCAGCCCCAGCTTGGCCTCTCTTTTCCCCTTTGGATCGCCAAGCACCAGCTTGGCATCTCTTTCCCCTTGGATCGCCAGCACCTGCTTGGCTTCTCTTTTCACCTTGGACCGCCAGCACCTGCTTGGCATCTCTTTCCCCTTGGATCGCCAAGCACCAGCTTGGCTTTCTCTATTTCTCGAATATCATGTCCCAATTCTGCTCTTTGAGATCATCATTCTCAAACCAGTCATGATAGCTGCTATATTGCCAGTCTTTCGCAGATTCTACGAGTCCGGCACGAACAGGATTTTCATGAATATAGTTCAGTGTAGAATAAAAATCATCTTCATCACGAATGAATCGATCCCAATAATCGCGTTGCCAGATTTTTATCCTGGAGGGAGGGTTTGTCTGTTCTTTCTTTATCTGCTTTGCTGTGTAACTTTTCCATGATTGAACGATTTGCGACAAGGGGCAATCTTTATTGGGTTTGATCAGGACATGGACATGATTTGGCATCACAACCCATGCAAAAAGGTGATACTTATGTGGGTGATGAAATTTCCATGTGTCGATCACGTAATGAGCATTGACTGGCTGTTGAAGAACGCATGATCCATATCCTGCCCCCAGTATCTTCTCGATTTTGGGATGAAAGGGAGCATTATCAGCATCTGACGATTTCTCAAGCGCATCTATCTGCGTCTGGATATCGGGAGGTATACTGTCTTGAAGCTTGTAGGTGATGAATTGGATTACTTCGCTGGAGTTGAAGTGTGGTATGTAGCCTCGGTTGTACCATCGTTGCTGATTGTTCATTGCTTATCTTCTTCACATGGGTTTATCGAAGAACATCTATGCCAAGCTGGGGCTTGGCGCTCCAAACGATGTTCTTCTTGGCTTTTTTATGGTTTCGAAGAACATCTATGCCAAGCTGGGGCTTGGCGCTCCAAACGATGTTCTTCTTGGTTTGTGTGGTTTCGAAGAAAATCTATGCCAAGCTGGGGCTTAGCGCTCCAAACGATGTTCTTCTTGGTTTGTGTGGTTTCGAAGAACATCTATGCCAAGCTGGGGCTTAGCGCTCCAAACGATGTTCTTCTTGGCTTTTTTATGGTTTCGAAGAACATCTATGCCAAGCTGGGGCTTGGCGCTCCAAACGATGTTCTTCTCGGTTAGCCTTTCTCTCCCTTTGGACCGCCAAGCACCAGCTTGGCATCTCTTTCCCCTTGGATCGCCAAGCCCCAGCTTGGCATCTCTTTTCCTCTTTGGATCGCCAAGCACCTGCTTGGCATTTTCTTTCTCATGTTTTTCGAAGTCAATCACCCGATTTCGCTTCTAACAATCTCCATCACAGCATCCACGGACTCGCAAGTCTCGATTTGGTGGTCGATCTGATATCCTTCCAATCGGGTCCAGGAATGCAGCCCGATAATCCGCTTATCGAGGTTGATTGCGTGTGCGATCTCGCTGAGGGTACCGAAGCTTCCGCCAATCGCGATGACCATATCGCCCGACGCTACGACGCATACGTTTCGGGCGTATGTCATGCCGGTGGGGATAATATAGTCCACATATTCATTCGATTCGGATTTGTCGTAACCCATGGCGATACCAATGGTGGTTCCGCCGGCAGAATTCGCACCTTTGCATACAGCTTCCATAACGCCGTCTCGTCCACCGCAAACAACCGCGATCCCATTCTCGGCCAGTCGCTTACCGACTTCATATGCAGCATCGTGAAGTTCCTTGGGTATTTCGCCGCTTCGTCCGATCACGGCGACTACCGGTTTTCTCGAAAATTTCATCGTACCTCCTGTTGCACGTAACGACCTTGATAATCGTTCGTTTATACTATGTAAAGCGTTTTCTGAAGCTCCCGAATTCTGTTGACAGGAAGCCACCTCGTAGGCTTATTCGTATAAAAACAATATTACCTCCGGAGGATACATGGATTTAAACGCGCAGGCAATTGCCGACAGCCTTCAAAACGAAGCCACGATGAACATCTTCACCATCGCAGCCAAGGGCGGCCCCCTGATGATCGTGCTGCTTCTGATCTCCTTCATCTCTATTGTGATCATCATCGAGCGCTGGTTGCGTATCAGCGCTGCGAAAAAGGATCTCGGTACCGTTTCCGGCGAGATTATCGACCTGGTGAAAGCCGATCAAATCGAGCGAGCCATCGTTGTCGCCGATTCCAACCCTGAAAGCCCTGTCGCATCCGTTCTCAGCCGTGGCCTGAAGTCACTTGAGCTCGGCCTTGAGACAACCAAGGAAACCATGCACACTGCGGCTGATGTGGAGATTCACAAGCTTGAGAAGAACCTCGGCACCCTTTCGACCATCGCGGCGATCGCGCCACTGGTGGGTTTCCTGGGCACGGTTACCGGTATGGTAAGCGTATTCATGAAGATCCAGGCGACGGGTGGTGGCGTGGATATCAGTCTGCTCGCGGGTGGTATCTGGGAAGCGCTGATCACGACGATCGGCGGTTTGACCGTGGGTATTCTCGCGATCATCCTGCACAACTTCTTTGTCGGCAAGGTCGAATCGATCAATAGCTTGATGGAAGACACAATCAACGAATTTATTATTCTGATTGGCAAGGTGAAGTAACATGCGAATCACCAAGAAGAGAATCACGACCGTGGCGTTGATCTCCTTTACGGACATCATCTTCCTGTTGCTGATTTTCATCCTGATCTCCTCGAGTTTCATCACACAGTCGGGGATCAAGGTGAATCTTCCGGCAGCATCGTCCAAGGAAAGCCAGTATCGCGATCGTATCACGGTCACACTGACCGAAAACCTCCAGATCTATCTCAACGACGAAGAGACGGCGATCGAGCGCGAGATGCTTCCGCAGAGGCTTCGCGAGATGCTGATCGACGATCCCGAGCAGGTTGTGGTGATTAAATCGGACGAGAACGTGCCGCTCAAATACGTGGTTGACCTGCTGGAAATCGCCAAGCGCTCCGGCACCACGCAATTTTTCATCGGTACGCAGATCGTGCAGATGGACGAGACACCATGAGCCGAACTCAAACCGCGTGGCTTGTTTCAGGCCTTTTCCATGCTGCCCTTTTGGTGATCGCGCTTCTGATCCACATCCAGATGGAACCACAGCCCATCATGGAGCAGCTCAAGCTGATCGAGTTCCGCGCCGATCCTTACCAGCCTGGCGATTTGACCAAGCAACCGGATACGGGTAAGATACCCGAGAAGCTCGATCGCGTGCAAGTCTCGGAAGAGATCACCCAGTCTGAAGCCTCCATGCCGACGAAGAAGATCGATACGAAGGACTACCGGTTCGTGGATGAAGACGAACCGCTTGATCCCGCAAGCAGCAATCTTGATCAGGATGCGCTCTCAAGAACAGCAACGGATGTGAGTGACAAACCTGCCGCTACGGCTTCGGACAATTATCTCAACGACCTGCTCAATCAGGCGAGCAGCGGTGGAAACAAGGAGTCGCGCTACTTACTTGAAGGCGAGATTCTTTCACGAGAAATCCAGAAAGAGGTTATCCCGGAATACCCCGATGCCGAGCAACGTAACGCGGAGGTTCGTATTCAGTTCAAGGTTGCGCCTGACGGTACGGTGAACGACCTTATCGTGACCAAGAAAGCCGGTGGAGCTTTCGATACGGTCGCCACGGACGCGCTCGCTAAGTGGAAGTTCAATCCCATCGCCGGTGACGAAGAACAAACTGGTTCGATCACGTTTGTGTTCGTGCTGAAGTAGAGGGATAGGAGGCAGGGGATATACTTATCTCTCGGAGCGCCAAGCCCCAGCTTGGCATTTCCTGTAATTAGAATGCTAATAACCTTGTGCTTCGATACGGACTCTGTGCTATTCGGCATGACGAGGTAATTGGGCAACAAGACAGAACTATTACGCGAAACTGGCATCTCTGATTATATTATCGAAACAAGGTACAGAAAAATAATGAACCGTAAACTAACCATCCTGAATTTACAGGACGCGCGCAGGGAACTGCAGAAAATCCAGGTCTCCACCCAGGGGATCGAAGTCATGGCGCCCAAAGCGCTGCAAATGGCCATCAAGCTCACCAACATCAAGCTCGGTGCAGCCAACATCCTGAAGCAGGAAATGCTCTCCATCGGCGGAGACGCAGCCGTCGCGAGAGGCGTTGTGAATGGCATCATGCCCATCAGCGATGTCATCCTGCTGGGCAACGCCGATAAAATCCGCAAACTCATCAAGAAGCTCGACCACCAAACAATTTTCGGACTTTCCGCTATCCAGGAAGATCTCAAAAGGCTGATCAGTCACGAACTCGGTAGACAGAACCATGTATTGCAATGCGGCAACCGTACCCTCGAACTGGATCGCACCCGTATTATGGGCATCCTGAATGTCACGCCCGATTCGTTCTCCGACGGTGGTTCATACGTTGATATAAAAGTCGCCGCAGATCACGCCATACAGATGCTTGACGACGGAGCGGACATCATCGACATCGGCGGTGAATCGACTCGCCCGGGTTCAGAATCCGTATCGGGCAAGGAGGAGATTCGTCGTACAATCCCGGTTATCGAAGAGATCTTGCAGCGTCGTCCCGACACCATTATTTCCATCGATACCAACAAGGCGAAAGTCGCGGAGGCAGCGATCGAGAAAGGTGCGTTGATCGTAAACGATATCAGCGCGTTACGCTTCGACGAAAATATGCTGGCCGTTATGAAGGGAAACCCCGCCATTCCGTTGATCCTCATGCATATGCTTGGTACACCGCGTGACATGCAGAAGGATCCTTACTACGATGACACTATCGAGGATATCCTTTGCTTTTTCTGCGAGCGCATCAAGCTGTGTAACGAGAACGGCATCCACAACTTGGTGATCGATCCGGGCGTGGGCTTCGGCAAACGTCATGAAGATAACCTGATTATCCTGAAGAAGCTGGAAGAGTTCAACGTGTTCGGATTGCCAGTGTTGCTCGGCGCATCGCGCAAGAGTTTTATCGGGCGCATTTATCCGTCAGATCCCCAGGAGCGGGTTGCTGGCACGCTGGCTACGACAGCGCTTGCGCATGCCGCGAATATCGCACTCGTTCGCGTACATGATCCCAAACCTCATCGCGAACTGCTCGACACCCTCCAGGTGATAAGGGAAACGCGATGAACTTCTTCGTCCCAACCCTCAAAGATATCATCGACATCCTGCTGGTCAGTGCGATCCTCTACCGTGTGATGAAGGCGATGAAGCGTCGAGGCGGATACCAGATTTTAATTGGCTTTTTCCTTGTGCTGGTGCTGTACCTCGTCTCCGTGATGCTGGAAATGACGCTTCTGATGACGATCTTCAAGCTCATCAGCGATTACTGGTTCATAGCCTTCGTGGTGATTTTTCAGCCCGAAATTCGCGAGATGATCAAGAAATTCGGTGATCAGAATATCAACACCTACTTCCTGCCTCGAAAGAAGTTTATCTATTCGCCTCTGCAGGAAGCGATTATGACGATGTCTTTCCGCCGTACGGGCGCTCTCATCCTTATTGAGGACAAACAGAAGTTGAATGATTACATCAAGTCCGGCGAGGTGATCGAAGCGAAACTCAGCGCTAAGCTCCTGCTGACCATATTCAATCGCAAGACCGTCCTGCACGACGGTGCGGTGATCATGCGCGATGATCGCATCTACGCGGTAAAAGTGGTACTGCCGCTCTCTCAGAACGTCGAGTTTGTGCAGAAATTCGGGACAAGACACCTTGCGGCGATCGGTGCGACCGAAGAGACGGACGCGCTGGCCATCATCGTCTCGGAAGAAAGTGGCAAGATATCGTACGCCAAGGGCGGTGAGATAGAGACCGACATCACCAAGGAAAAGCTTGCGCAGGTGCTTGCCGATGCCACGCGATAAGAGACCGCTCATCATCGGCCTTACGGGGAATATTGGCTCTGGCAAGAGCGTAGCGGCAAGGTGGTTTGAAGATCGGGGTTATCCGGTAATTTCCACGGATATCCTCGGCCATGAGGCACTTCTGAAACCGAAGATTATAAATCGTCTGGTGGAAGTTTTTGGTAAAATGATTCTCGATGGTAAGGGTGCAATAGACCGCAAAGTGCTTGGAAAGCATGTATTCGGCAACAGAGAGCGCCTTGCAAGGCTATCCGCGATCGTCCATCCTGAGATTCGTAACGATCTTTCAGCTCGTATCGATAGTCTTGAGAAAGACATTGTGATTGTAGAAATCCCCTTATTATTCGAGAGTGGTCTGGAACATTGCGTAGATTTCATTTTACTGATTCACGTCGATGAACAAACACAGCTTGATCGCCTGAAAAAACGTGACAATCTGGAGACAGATGAGATATTACGACGTATTCGTTCACAAACGAATATTGACAAAAAATTATCGCTATCAGATTTAGCTATCGAGAATTCGAATTCCATCGACGCGCTCTACCGGAAATTGGAAGATTTCTGCGGGAGGCTCAGAGAAATCGAAAGGAAAAAAGTCGTTCGTTTCGATGAATGCACGATAAACACAAAGGAAGAACAATGAAGCTAAAAGACATCTTGGAAGCGCTCGAGGGCGAACTCCTGACTCCGAATGCAGATCTGGAGCAGGAAATTTCGTGCGCGTTCGGATCGGATCTGATCAGTGACATTCTGCACTGTACAAAAGAAGCAACTTTATTGTTGACGGGCCTGACCAATCCACAGATTATTCGACTTTCCGACATGATCGACGTTCTCGGTATCGTTTTCGTACGCGGAAAACGTCCGGCAGATGAACTCATCGAGATGGCGGAAGAACGCGATCTGCCGCTTATCCTTACGAAATTCACGCTTTACAAGACATCCGGTATTCTTTACAATGTCGGATTGCGGAGCTGTAAGATCGATGGCTGAGCACTGGCACTTTTCCGAAGGGATCGACGAAGCCGAAGCACGGGAATTTCTTGCAAATCCCCCGGAACCGGAGATGACACATCATCTCGGAATCGAAGCACGGGATTTCGTGAACGGAGGGAAAGCTTCAGCGGATATCAAGCTGCTTCTCAAACGGCTTGGCGTGGATTCGAAAATCCTGCGCCGTGTAGCGATTGCATCCTATGAAGCGGAAATAAATATCATTGCCCATTCGCATGGTGGTACGATTTCTGCCAATATCTACGGTGATCGCGTCTATATCATTCTGCTGGATCGTGGCCCAGGTGTGGAGAATCTGGAGAAAGCCATGACACCCGGTTGGTCAACTGCGGATGATCAGGTCAGAGAAATGGGATTTGGAGCAGGCCTTGGTCTGCCAAACATCCAGAAAAATTCAGATGTAATGCACATCGTTTCTGCAAAGGGTCAAAACACGAGGTTGGAAGTTCTTGTATATTTTTAGGGATTGTATATGGAAGAAATAAAAGAGTATTTTCACGCAATAAAGGTCAATATCGATAATTGCACCGGCTGCACACACTGTGTCGCTGTATGTCCCACAGAAGCTATTCGCGTCCGGCAGGGCAAGGTTCAGATCGATGCAGATCGTTGTATCGATTGCGGCAGGTGCATTCAGACCTGTAACTACAAAGCTCTGACTCCCAAAGCGGACTCCCTCGATATCATCAAGAATTATAAATACAAGATCGCGATTCTATCATCCGCGTTCGCTTCTCAGTTTAAGGAAACCATTGGCTACGACCAGGCTCGGCAGACGATTCTCGACCTCGGATTCGACGAGGTTGCGGATGAAGCCGAAGTTGCGCGGCTGATGCTGGAACTTGTTCGGAAGACTATTCAGGATAATCCGAGTGTCAGACCGTTGATTTCCAGTAGCTGTCCGGCTGTTGTGCGCCTTATCCAGGTGCGGTTCCCATCGCTTTTGGAGAATGTGTTGCCGCTCGAAGCTCCCATGAGTATCCTGTCACAATATTATCGCCAGCGGACCATGGAAGAAAAGGGTTTCAAGGAATCTGAAATCGGCATTTTCCAGATCGTTCCGTGCATCGCGCATGTTGTAGCTGTTCACCAACCTGAAGCTGCCTACAAGCAGATAGAAGAGGGTGCTTTCTCAATTGGTGAAATCTACAATCGTGTACTTTCCGTTGTGCCGGATAATGGCACCCGTCGCCCGAACAACCTGATCCGTGGCCACACCTGGGCAATCTCGGGCATGAAGTCGGATCAAGTAGGTGACAAAGAGCTGAAAACGATGGCGGTAAGTGGTGTAAAAAACGTGATACGCATCCTTTCCGCAGTGGAGAATCACCAGATTGAGAAGTTCGATTACATAGTATGCTGGAATTGCATCAGTGGGTGTGTCGGCGGAAATCTGAATGTAGAGAATCCCTTCGTCGCTACCAGCCGGATCAAACGTTTTCTTACTGATAACAAGATCGGCGACTTGAATGAAGAGCATCTGATGGAGCTATTCGAGAATGGTCAGTTCGGGATTCTTCCACTCGAACCGCGCTCAATGCACAAGCTGGATACAGATATCAAACAAGCCATCAACAAGATGAAACAGATCAACGAAATCAACAACAAGCTTCCAGGATTGAATTGCAGCGCATGCGGCTCACCTACATGCATGGCGCTGGCCGAGGATATTGTTTTGGGGAAAGCGACGATTGAAGATTGTGTGGTGCTGCTTCGGAGAAAAAAATCGAAATAATGTAAGATCAGCTTTCCCTGCGGGGAAGGATGACCATAAATTTACTGCCCTTGCCTTCTTCACTTTCGACAGCCAGTCGTCCGCGATTTCGCTCAGCGAATTCGTTGCAAAGCAGGAGCCCGAGTCCGGTTCCTGATTCATTTTCCGTACCACGCGTGGTGAAATGAGTATCGATTCGGAATAGATTCTTGAGATCTTCCGGACATATACCGACACCGGTATCTTCTACAACAACTTCAATATAATCTTCACATTCCTTGCGCGAGATGACAATCCTGCCTTCACGATGAGTGAATTTGATCGCGTTAGAAACCAGATTCCGTATGATCGTACGCACCATGTTTTTATCTGCATACGCAAAATCGCCATCCTCAAGCTGGTTAATCACCTCGAGCTGTTTATCTTGGATGTTTGTTTCGTAGAGCTCGATGCATTCGTCGGTAATGATGTTAAGATCGAGTTGCTCGGGGAAGAACGGCATTTTCCCAACCTGCGTGCGAGCCCAGGTAAGGAGGTCCTCCAGTAGATTGGAAAGGCGTTTGGTCGAATCGGTCATGTTGTCGATCATACTCTGCTGTTTTTCTGGTGGCAGTGATGTGATCTTCTGAGAAAGGAATTCGCTGGTAAGCAGTAACGCGTTGAGCGGATTCTTTAGCGCATGTGCGATGATGGAAAAGAATTTGTCCTTGGCTGCATTGGCTTCCATGAGGTTCTTCTCAGATTCCTCAAGCGCTTTGTTCGCCTGTCTGACCTTGGTTATGTCTTCCATGACACCGATGATACCTGCAACGCGGCCTTCGAGGTCGTAGAATACTGTTTTATTGTAGATGATATCGTGCAGGTCGCCGTCTTTGTTCATGACTTTGGCTTCGTAATGCTGGATTCCTCCGGAAGCCATCAATTCACGGTCCTGCTCTGTATAGAAGTCTGCCAGATCGGCTGAGAAGAAGTCGTATTCAGTTCTGCCGATGATCTCTTCTTCCTTCCTGCCGAAGAAAGATTTGAAAGCCTTGTTGCAACCGATATATACACCGTTGCGATTCTTGTGGAAAATGGGATTTGGAATATCGTCGAGCAGGATCTGGAGGAACCTGTATTGCGTCTTGAGCTCGTTGCGCTGTTCACGTATTTCGTAGTTCTGATCGGTGATCAGCTGGTTTTTCCGTTCGAGCTCGACATTGGTCGCTTCGAGGCTTTTCATCAGCTCGAGATGCTTGTTGGCCGCGACTTCGTATTCGTGACGGGTCATCGCCAGGTCGTTGCTCAGGTGTCTCAGTTTGGTTTCCAGCAGTTTGTGGTGCTGTTGCAATTCGTCGATAATCTGGTCTTTGGTCTTTTCAGGCACGATTAGAACCACCCATGTTGTTCCATTTTAAGAATCTCATTTATAAGATCTTCACTAATCAGGTCAATTGAAATCTGATCGATCCCAAGATCGTTAAGACACTTTTCATAGGTATCGTCATCGGAATACGGAGCATCCGAATATCCGATTTCCATCTTCTGGCATACATAATTGGCAATATACAGCACGTAATTCATCTGCTGATTTCCGCTAATTGCGTGCACTGGCGTGTGGTGGTGGCCGATACCGACAGACAAATTCACTGGGAAACCCCAATTCTCTGCGATCGCATAGCCGATCTGCTGGTGTGTGATGCCTTGTCTGGCTTTTTCTACCAGATAGAGGTCCTGTTCGGTGCTTTCCGCTTCGATCACGTTTTTTACAAACGTTTCATGCAGAAACTGATCTTCGATGATGATGCCAATATCGTGTAGTAGACCGGCGGTATAGACGACCTGACCCGGATCGCGCAGCTCGCGACGGTATATCATCTTCCCACAAAGCGCTACCGCAGCACTGTGCTTCCAGAGGTTTGTCCGGGAGTAGGTGCCGATCAGTTGGTCAGCGCCGTGGAAAAGTTCGCAAATCTTCTGGCTCAGGGCGAGTTCTTTGACCGTATTGAAGCCAAGCCAGACGATTGCCTGCTTGATTTCGTCAATATAGCGTCTTGACCCGTAATAAGCGGAGTTTGCGAGTCGGATGACTTTAGCACAGAGAGGCGGATCGTGTTCGATGATTTCGGTGAGATCCCGGGCGCTTGTTCCCGGATCGTTAATCACACGGAATATTTCCATCAAGCTATGTCGGATCGTCGATATATACGACTGATTGACAAGCTTCAGGATCTCATTGATGGTAATTATCGGTTCGCTTGATAGATCCATAATCCTTTATCGTCAATTACTTCTGAAAGCTGAAGCCATTTTGGAATACCCGTAAACAGGCGTCTACAACTTCAGCTTCGAAGGAGGTTCCTTTTTCCTTTTGTATCTGTTCAAGGGCAAAATCAATACCCAAAGATGGACGGTACGGACGGTGAGACGAGATCGCTTCGACAACGTCGGAAACCGCGATGATCTTTGCTTCAGGGAGAATCTGGTCACCGGTGAGTTTGTTCGGGTAACCGGTTCCGTTTATCCTCTCATGATGCTGATACACGATATCGGCGACAGGCCAGGGGAAGTCGATCGCTTTGAGGATTTCGTATCCCTTGGATGGGTGCAGCTTGAGAAATTCGAATTCAACAGGCTCCAGTCTGCCTGGTTTGGAGAGAATCTCGCTGGGGATATACATCTTACCGAGATCGTGAACGATCGCTGCCGCTCTGAGCGCTTCCATGCTGTTCTGTTCGAGTTTCATCTCTTCGCCGATTGCGTGGGCGAGTTGCCACACGCGCTGCTGATGACCAGCGGTGTACGGATCGCGAATTTCCACCAGGCGTGCCATGGTGAAGATGATTTCGAAAGTGAGTTCATTTAGCCGGTTATTAGTCTTTTTAAGCGCTTCACCGGTTTTCTTGCGTTCTTCGATCTCGATACGCAATTCGGTAGTGCGTTCTTTGACTCGTCGGTCGAGTTCCTCGTTTTTCTTGCGGATTTCCTCTTCGAGTTGCGTTCGTTCATTGATCTCGTGCTGAAGCTTGTCATTCATGTTTCTAAGCTTCTCGTGCGATTTGCTGAGCTCGAGATGTACCTTGATACGGGCAAGCAGCTCGGTTTCGTTGAAAGGTTTGGTGACAAAGTCCTGTCCACCGACGTCGTATGCCTGAACGATGCTTTCAGTATCCATCTTGGCTGTGAGGAAGATGATCGGGATATCCTTGGTCGCCGGATCGCCCTTAAGCCTGCGACACACCTCGAAGCCGTCCATCTCAGGCATCATGATATCCAGCAGGATCAAATCGAAGCTGTTCATCTTCACGCGATCGAGCGCTTCTCGTCCATTTGTCGCGAAGACGATCGAGTAGTTCATCTTTCGCAGGATATTTCCGGCAACCATGATGTTGTTAGGCACGTCATCTACCAGCAGCAGCCTGTATTTATCCTCGTTCATTCTTTACCTCCGCTGTCGTTACAGGACTGTTCAAGTTCTTCAACCAATACGGGAAAACGCTGAAACAGGTTTGTCATTCTCTCAATATCGAAATTCATAACATGCGTTTTCAATTGATGCGCAAAATCTTCCACGGGGGGAATCGCTTTTTCTTGTGCAAAGGCTTGCAGTTCATCCGCAAATGAGCCTATTTCGTCGATGTCGCCACTTGCCTGAGCCGACTGGAACGTCTCTTTGAATCGATCGTTCAGCTCATCCAGCATTTCCGGACGGATATCAATATCTTCCATCTTGTAGCTGAATTCTTGCGGCTCGATAATTTCCGGTTGCTCGGGAGCTGAATTCGCGAGGTGTTGAGCCAGTTCTTTCAGCAGATCATGTCGCTGGACAGGCTTTCTCAGGAAGCTGTCGAAACCTTTCTCCATGATCTGGTCGATATCCGATTTCATCACCGACGCTGTCAGCGCGATGACGATGATGTCCTTCGTCTCGTCGTCGTTTTTCAGGATCTCCGTTGCCTCATCACCATTCATGATAGGCATACGAATATCCATAAATATGATATCCGGCTTGTTAGCTCGGGCAACTTCGATCGCCTCTTTTCCATCCTTCGCTTCGATAATCGTAAGCGGTTGGCTCAAGAGGAATTCCTTAACCAGATTCCGGTTGTTCTCTATGTCATCGACCACGAGAACGGTAGCCGGTTCAAAGGTGATTTTATCTGGATCGAAGAGCTCTTCGCGCTTCACTTTTGCCGATTGCGCTGAGATTGCCACGTCGCGGAAAACAATCTCGAACACTGAGCCTTTGTTGAGTACGCTACGGACAGCGATCCGGCCATTCATCATCTCGACCAGCCGCTTGGTGATCGTCAGCCCCAGGCCCGTGCCTCCATATTTCTTGGTGCTCTGTCCGTCCTGCTGACGGAATGACTCGAAGATTTTTTCAATCGATTCGATCGGGATGCCGATACCGGTATCTTCGATTTCGAATACCAGATCAATGGTGCTGCCATCCTGACTATCAGCGCGTTTTTCTGCAGTGAGACTAATATGACCGCGATCGGTGAACTTCACCGCATTACCGATCAGGTTGAAAAGAATCTGGCGCAGCCGTACTTCATCCAGAAGCAGGCTCGGCGGTAGATTCTGATCGATATTGATCAGCAGTTGGAGTCCCTTTTCCTGGATTCGTACATTGAAGATATGACGGATTTCCTCGAAAAGGGAGTAAAGACTTACCGGCTCAAACTGAAGCTCCAACTTACCGGCTTCGATCTTGGATAGGTCGAGAATGTCGTTGATAAGCGTGAGGAGGTTCTTGCCGCTTGATTTGATCGATTGCAAATAGCTGCGTTGACGTTCGTCCGTCACCAATTGATCCAGCAACTCCGCGAACCCGAGAACAGCATTCATCGGTGTGCGGATTTCATGGCTCATGTTCGCCAGGAATTCACTTTTTGCTGTCGCTGCGCGTTCCGCCTGATCTTTCGCGATCCGAAGCTCCTGTTCGTAGCGCTTCTGATCTGTGATATCGACAACGTAGCCCAGAAGGTTACTGAACGCTCCCTGTTTGTCGCGTATCACGGTAATATACATCTTCACCCAGATCACATCGCCTTCGATATGTACGATGCGGAACGGGGCGTGTTCAAAGTTTGAAATACTTGGTTTGGAGAAGAAATATTCACGTTCTTCAAGCACTCGACGGCGATCGCTGATATGAATCAGATTATCGAACCCACCCGCTTCATCGAGGATCTGCTCTTTGCTGAAGCCGATGATATCCGTGCAGTTGGGTGAAACATATTCGAGCTGCATTTCATCTTGATTGATCGGATCCCAACGAAGGATCACGACTGGTCCCTGGATAAATAGGTTCCGCTCGTTTTTGAGGTTGTCCTCCGCTTGACGTAGCTGCGTGATATCTGTGCCGGTTCCGATCAGCTTCTTAGCATTTCCTTTTTCGTCGTAAATCGCCTTTCCGCGGAATAATACGTACCGAGTCTTGCAATCACTGCAATAAAGACGTTCTTCGATCTCAACCTGCTCCGTTTTGCCCTCAAGGTGGTCGTAGCCTGCCTTGATAAAGCGTTTAGCTTCAGCAACCGGCAAGAATTTTTCAAGATCGGTAACGTGATATCCAATATCTTGACCCTCAATGCCGAGGATAAGTTTTAATGTGGGGTAGAAGTAAATCTCTTCCGTGTCCAGGCACCACTCCCAAACTCCGACGCGCCCTGCTTGTGTTGCGATCTGATAGCGTTGTTCGCTCTCTGAGAGTGCTTGCTGCATTTGCTTGCGTTGAGCTTCTTCCTCGCGAAGCTGCCGTTCAAGGATCGCGGAACGTCCCAATTCACGCACGAGAGAAGAAAGCTTCTGACTTTCGATAGGTTTAATCAGAAAGCCATTGACGCCAACGTCGATTGCGGAAAGGAAGAAATCAGTCTCCTCGTGAGCGGACATCACAATGAATCTCGCTTCAGAGCCATGTTCACGAATCCTGCGGATCATTTCCAGCCCGTTCATAACCGGCATGCGGATGTCGGTAACAACGAGGTCGGGTTTGTGCATTTTATAGAGCTCGAGCCCTTCCTGACCATTTTCGCCAATGTACACCGTTTCAGCGAGCGTATGCATCATCTCACCAACGATGCTGCGTATTTGCGGATCATCATCGACGTACAGGAGTTTTAGCGGCATTTTATTCACGGCAATCTCCATATCTTGAGATTATTAGGTCAATCATTGCACCACATCATTCGTTCAGGCTACGGTATCTCATGATAATGCAGCGGATTCCGAATCCTACTCATGAACGGTATGATATAATTAATTCTCAAAGCCTGTCAATGGATAATTTCTATGCAGTGATTCATACAGACAGCGATTATCAACACATTTCCTGAAGGTTTTTGTTTACAGAGATTCACGCGTCGAAATATTATCCCTTGAAATAATATACACAGTATTGGAGTATCAGCTATGAAAATCGATCTCGAAAAATTCTCCGAAATCATCCAGGGAGAAATCATTACAAAGAAAGATGGTATCGAAGAGGTAATTATCACCGGTGGCTACGTTTCCGATCTTCTTAGCGACGTTATGGGCAATGCGAAGGATGGGCAGCTTTGGATCACCATCATGCGCCATCTGAACGTCATCGCCGTGGCATCACTGGCTGGAATTCCCGCAGTGGTTTTTGCTCGTAATCTCAAGCCCGAAGCAACGATCATCGAACGCGCCGAGAAAGAAGAAATCGCGCTGGTGGTTAGTCCGCTGACTACCTTTGAAATCGCTGGCCTTCTTTATCAAGAACTGCACAGCGGAGCGTAATGCTTGAAATCCTGGAAATGTGATCTGCACATCCATTCCGTGCTTTCTCCTTGCGGTTCGCTGGAAATGTCGCCATCAAGCGTTATCCGTCGAGCCTTGGAAGAGAAGCTGGATTGCATCGCGATTACGGACCACAATACCCTGGCCAACAGCGCGGTCTTCCATCGCGCTGCTAGCGCCGCCGGAATCGCCTGCTTCTTCGGCGTCGAAATCCAGACTATGGAGGAAATCCATGTTGTGGGGCTTTTCGACGATGAAGAGAAAGCCATGCAATTCGACCGGGAGCTATACGAAGCGCTCCCACCGATCCCAAACGATCCGGAGTATTTTGGAGACCAGGTCGTGGTAGATGATGATGAAAACATCGTTCGCTGCGAGGAGAAAGCGCTACTGAACTCAGTGATGTGGGATCTTGATACCACGCTCGAAATGATCAATCAATACGGTGGCTTCGGCTTCCCGGCACACGTGAATGCTGCTACCTACAGTCTGATCAGCCAGCTTGGGTTCTTTCCAGCTAATCCGCTGATTATTGCATTGGGTATCACTGCCAATTGTGACGTTGAGAAATTCCTCGCTGATTATCCTGCTGCCGCTAGCTATTCGCTGATTCGCAACTCCGATGCACACTACCTCAAGGATATCGGCTCAGGCTATACAATTCTGGAGATGGAATCACCCACCATCGAGGATCTGAAGATAGCGTTGAGGAAGTAGGGTAGTAACAAGTTACGAGTCACCAGTTATGATTGTGGGATAGGTATTTTAATTATCTGAATATGCTATATTGGCGGACGCTTGTCTGCTTGAATGGAATCGGTAAAACTCGCCCGTTACCCTTCCAGATAACCGGTAATGATCTCTTTCAGATTCTTGAAGCTGTACGGCTTCTTGATGATCTCGTTGAATCCCATGTCCTTGTACTTCTTGATATCCATGTCGGTAATCATGCCGGATGCGAGAATGGATACGAAATCATCATCTATTTCTTTGAGCGCTTCGAAAACTTCGATGCCGGTAGCCTTTTCCAGATTCATATCGAAAATAACCAGCCGGATATCAGTGACACGCTGTTGATAGTTCTCTATTGCGAGTTCCATTGATTCGGCAACCAATACTTCTATGCCAAACATCGCCAGCATTTCTCTTGCCAGCTCAGCAAGTGTTGCATCATCTTCGACAAGCAGGACTGTCGTGCTCAAACTCATCTATCTTATCCTTCAAGAAATTTTTTATGCAGTCGAGCTGCGATTCTCTCTTCTTCCGTTTCGGGTACGAACAGCGTAATGCTGCGATATGAATGCGCAATACTGAACGCACTGTCGCGACCAATTTCATTCATTATATCGGCGACCAGTTTCATATCGTTCCAGATGTGTTTTCCTGCAAGTGTGATAGCGGAAATTTCATCCCGAACTTCGGGCTCAACGCCGGACTGATCAGCCTTCATTCGAATTCGGGATACACTCCCACTTTCGACGTATAATAGTATAATGTGTGAATCCTCGATTGCATAGTGAAAAATATCGATTCCTATGTCGGAAAGCTCCTCGAGGAAAGTGGAGCCGGAAGCGGAATCCATGTCCAAACGCATAGAACATAGCGAATTGCGCGTTGTAATAGCCGTTACTTTTTTCTCTTCCATCAAACAATCCTTTTTAATCAGTGTCCCCGGCTCGTTTGTCATCGACGATTTAATCTCGATCGTTTTATTAAAGTTCATCGCATACTCTACTGCCCTGGGGTGGATAACCGAGCAACCATTGTAGGCAAGTGCAAGCGCGGTTTCGAATTCCACTTCGTCGATTTTACGGGACAGCGGGATCCGATTTGGGTCAGCTGTGAAAATGCCTGGAACATCTGTATAGATTTCGCAGGAAACAGCGTCAAGATAGCACGCGAGCGCTACAGCGGTTGTGTCTGATCCGCCACGCCCAAGCGTTGTGATCTCTTTTAGCTGACTTACACCCTGGAATCCGGCAACGATCACGACTTTCTCTTTCTCGAGCTCTTCCCAGAGGCGATAAGCGCTTACATTGAGGATCTTGGCGTTGCCATGATGTGTATCTGTAATGATACCGCTTTGCGATCCGGTGAAAGAAATCGAATCGATACCGTATTTGTGCAGCGCAATGGAGAGTAGCGACATGCTGATACGCTCACCCGCGGTGAGAAGCATGTCCATCTCACGTTCCGATGGTCTGTCTGAAACTTCGTATGCCAGCTTCACAAGCTCGTCGGTCGTATGCCCCATCGCCGAGACCACCACGACCATGAACGGGTTCACTTCGTGGTCGTCAGCGATCAATCTTGCTACATGCTTGATTCGTTCGATGGTTCCGACAGAGGTACCGCCGAATTTCTTGACTGTGATATTCATGCTTTATGCGATTCCTTCGAATTCAGGAAATGCTATGCTCTAACGGGATGCGGCTCAGTTCGTTGACTGATGTTCTTCGTAGCGCTTGAGAATATTGATCGCGCGCTTATCGCCGAGATCCGCAGCCTTTTTTACGTACTCGACCGCTTTATCAACCTGCTGATCCAGGTAATAGAGCCCACCAATCTTGAGATACGCCTCCGCATCTTTAGCGTCGTATTTTACAGCGTTCAGGAAAGCTTCCAGCGCGGGTTTCTTCTTGCCGATTTTAAACCAGCAGTCACCCTTAAGATGAAAGGCAGGCGCGTTGTGGGGATCGGTCTCGATGATCTCGTTCGCAATCTCCAGCGCTTGACGGTAGTTCCCCTTGGCAAATAGAATCCGACCTTCTCGAAGCTTATCCTCAACCGAGGCAAGAAGAATGCCGCAAAGCGTCAAGACGAATATGATGAATATTTGCTTACGCATGATTATCCGCCTGGTCTTCGGCATATCGTTGTTGGATGGTGCGCATTGTATCAAGGTTTTCCATAAAGATTTCCACCAACTCCGGATCAAAGGATGTCCCCGATTCTTCCAGAATCACCTGAAGCACTCGTTCCTCATCCCAGGCAGGCTTGTAGCAGCGCTGGCTGGAAAGTGCGTCATATACATCCGCGAGTTTGACGATTCTGCCGAAAAGTGGTGTTTCATCTCCGATCTTGCCGCGCGCGGTACCATCTGGATTCTCATATCCTTGGAGCGGTTTGCCGGTCACGCTGTCGATATGCCCTGGATATCCTGTCCCATCCCAGTTTTCGTGATGATTGAGCGCTACTTTCGATGCGATTTCATCAAAATCGGACTGGATGTCACTGAAGAGCTGCGCCCCGAACAAGCTGTGCTGGTTCATGATCTTGCGTTCTTCATCAGTGAGGCGCCCCGGTTTCTTCAAGATAGAATCGGAAATGCCAACTTTCCCTGCGTCGTGCAGCATTGCAGCCATGCGCAGGATATCCCGCCAGCGGACAACCTCGTCCTCCGGGATATTGTGCCGCTTTGCCCATTCCTGATAAAGCGCTACCGAGAAGCTTCCCACACGGTTAACGTGTGCGCCGGTTTCCTTGGGATCGCGTAGCTCTGCCATGCGGATCATCCGTAGCAGCAATGCACGTGTCATCTGAGCTCGTTCGAGAGCGATTGCCGCGATGGTGGCAAAATGGAACATGATTCGTTCATCCGCCTCGGAAAAACTGACAATGTTACCATCTGCATCATGAGCATTGATAATTTGGAGGATTCCAAGCGGAAGGCCACGTTTGTTGTTTAGCGGGATGGTTAGCATCGAGCCGGTACGGTAACCGGATTCGTTATCGTATTGTACATTGAAGCTGTATGGAGCATCTGTTGGTATGTGATGAGCGTCTGGAATGTTGAGAAATTCTCCGGTCCTCGCAACGTACCCGGCGATGCTGTCCGGTCGCACAGGTTTGCGGAAGATTGCACCAGGTAGCTGGATCTTGGCGTCGTCGCCCTTGCCCTCTTGCGTGTCATTTTGTAAAAGAAAGAAATAGAAATCCTCGCCGCGGCGTACATAGACAGTTCCCGCGTCTGCATTCACGAATTTCCGGGCAACGGTCAAAAGGTGTTCAAGAAGGAGATCGAGATCATTTACCTGGTTGAGCTCCGTACCCAACCGTATCAGTGCGTCCAGTTTCTGTTGTTCGTTAAGCATAATAGCTCATTTGGCTGAAAAGAGTACCGTGCGGTTCTTTCCGTCCCTTTTGGCACGATATAGCGCTGTGTCGGCCTGGTAAAGCAGTTCGTCAACCTTATTCGGTTGGTTGACGTTGATGTCCGAGACGCCGATACTGATCGTTACCTTGAGCATCGTCTCGTTGGATCGCACCTCGAGCGCTTCGATTCGCTTCCGTACCTTTTCCGCGACGATATTTGCCTGTTCAAGACTGGTATCCGGAAGCACGATGAGAAATTCTTCACCACCATAGCGTCCCACGATATCCTGTTCGCGAATGCCTTCTTTCAGGCGAAGACCGATCTGTCGCAAAACGACGTCACCTGTGAGATGCCCGTAGGTGTCGTTGATCTTCTTAAAGTTGTCGATATCAAGCAGCAGGCAGGAAAGTTCATGGTTGTGGCGCTTGGACTTGCTGAATTCTTTGGAAAACATATCCATGACGAACGCGCGATTGTAAAGCTTGGTGAGGTAATCGTAGGTTGCAAGTTCATAAAGCTTTTTGTTTTTCTTTTCGAGCTCGGTGTTGACGTCCTTGAGCTGCCGGTTGAGCGACTCCAGTCGTTTGGTCTGGTCGCTGATAGCGTTGAACATCTCGGCCAGGAGGTTGCCCTTAATGATTTCATTCACAACGCGCTGGTCATCATCAAACACGATTTCGATAATATTCTTTAATACATTTTTGCGGATCGTGGGAATTTTCTTGAGAATATGCGAAAATGCTTCAGGTGTGATCTGCACGATTTTCACGTCTGTAAGGCAAGTGACCGTGGCTGAGCGGCTCGATGTGAGAAGCAGCCCAATCTCGCCAATGAATTCGTTCGGACCTTTCTGGATTAGTTCAACGCGCTCGCCGTCAGGCAATATCTTGCTGATCTGGACTCTTCCCATCAGGATCAGAAAGAGATCCGCTGAGACTTCGTCCTGTTTAATAATCGTTTCGCCCTTGTAAAAAGAGCGTTCCACAAAGCATTCTTTCGATACTTCGCAAAGAAGTGATTTGTCAACATCCGAAAATAGACGGTTCAGTTTGAGCCGATCAAAGAAATCTTCCTGAGTCATCGTATTACCTCGATATTAGCCTCGAAATTTTCCCCAGTATTACTGACACTATTTAGCTCATTTTATTCCATTCGAAATATTCCATTATATGAGATATATTGTAAAGCGTTTTTTATCGGTTTTTCCTTTTTTCTAAGCCCAAGGCATCTTTGAAACGCGAACTATACCAAATTGGATTCAGGAATAGGCTGGATAAAAGGATTGTCTGCTGTTTTCTATCGATAGGTGATACAATGGATTAGATTGCTTTCCGGTTGATATTACGCTGTTGCGCGAACCGTTTGACCACTTTTTTTGCGATTATAGCAAAAAAATACGCAATTCCACTGATAATGATGATCGTGGAGCCAGGAGCAAGCCCGGGTTCGTACGAAATGAAAAGTCCACCCAGTGAAAATAGCAGGCTGAAAACCATTGCCGTTAGCATCATCGCGCCGGGAGTTTTAGTGAAGAGGGCCGCGATGGCCGCCGGCAATGTAAGTAGCGCGATAGCAAGGATAAGGCCCACAATAGTGGTGAGAACGACGATGGTCAGAGCAATCATGCATAGGATCAGGATGTAGAGGAACTCAGCGTGCAGTCCACGCAGTCCCGCAAATTCCTGGTCGAACGAGATGGCGAGAAATTGCCGGTAGAGCAGTATGATAACGACCATGACCACCAGTGTCATGGAGCCAAGTACGATAAGGTCAAAGCTGTCCACCAGCAGGATATTCCCAAACAAATAAGACATCAAGTTGCGGTTGTAGCCTGGCTTTAGCTGCATGAAAAGGATGCCGGACGCCATTCCGATGGCCCACATGGCGCTGATTAGCGTATCTTCATGCTCACCGGCGTGGAGCTTCACAAGGCCGATGATGATGGCCGCGACGATTGAAGTGATAAACGCTCCCAGATACGGATTCCATCCGAGATAATAGAAAAGCCCAACCCCCCCCAACACCGTATGCGCAATTCCACCGCTGATGAGCGCGATCCGCTTGATAACCACGAGGGTTCCAGTCATGCCACAGAGGATGCTGGCGAAGATCGCCGCGATCACCGCGTTGCGCATGAAATCGTATTGCGAGATGAGATTGATGATGTCTGGCATTCGGCTCCGATTCCGTTGTATGATGCAGGGGCAGGCTGATAAACCTGCCCCTGCTGTTAATCTATATTCACACCGTCACTTGTGGGAGACAGCGCGAAGATATTCTAATGCTTACTTCTGCACACGGCCAGCGGCAGGATCATCTCCTGCATGGATATTCCACCATGCTGGAAAGTACCGTTGTATTGCTTCTGGTATTGATGATAGGAATTCGGATAGACGAAATAATAATCGTCTTTCGCGAAGATAAAGTTATCGATGATGTTGCGGGTAGGCAGGCCATAGGATGACGGCTTTTTGACGTAAACCGCGTGGCGTTCGTTGCAGGTTAGGTTTTTGCCTTCCTTGTAGCGAACAGTGATAGTTGTATCTCGATCACCAATTGCCTGCGTAGCGCGGTTTACGCGGATCGAACCGTGGTCGGTAGTAATAATGACCGTCGCGTCCTGCTTGGCAATTTGCTTGAGTGCCTCGTAGAGAGACGAATGCATAAACCAGTGCTTGGTAAATGCACGCAGCGCTTCTTCATCCGGGATCGTCTCCTGGAGGATCTGATCTTTGGAGCGGTGGTGCGCCAGCAGGTCGAGGAAATTATATACCAGCACGACCAGCTTTTCTTTGGACCAAGATTCGAGCTTGCGGATTACGAAGTTGCCCTCTTCGATATTGAAGATCTTTACGTACTTGGAGCTCGGTTCGAGGTTGTGGCCGAGGTCGTTCAGGTGCGCGTCGAGAAGCTGATGCTCGTTGCGGTTGCGGCTGTTGTCCTGATCATGCGTATCGGTCCAGTATTCTGGGAAGTTTTTGGCTATATCGGACGGCAGCAGGCCACTAAAGAGCGCATTGCGCGAATAGGGTGTTGCCGTGGGAAGGATCGAGTAATAAAGCTGAAGATCGACGTTGAAGAGCTCACGGATGAACGGCTCCAGCGCGAAGTATTGATCCAGGCGCATACAGTCGAGGATAATGAAATAAACCGGTTTCTGTTCCTCGAAGACTGGTGAGATATATTCCGAGATCACGTCAAACGAGAAGGTCGGACGTTCATCGCTCTTGAGCCAGTTGGCGTAGTTTTCTTCGATGTAGTTGCAGAACTCGGTGTTACTGTTGCGCTTCTCGAGGAAATGCATGTGTGCGAGGCTGGGATCGTTGATCTCGTCGATCAGGATATCCCATTGGCAAATATCGTGGTAGATGCTCTTCCATTCATCCCAGTCTGGCGCTGCGAAGAGCCGCTGATTGAGTTGTGCGGAAAAGCGTGAATATTCTTCGCCGATCTGGTTCTGGCGAATCTCGTCCGCCTGGAAGATCTTCTTCACGGCCATGATAATTTGGTTCGGGTTGATGGGTTTGATAAGGTAATCTGTGATCTGCCTTGCGATCGCCCTATCCATCAGGCCTTCCTCTTCACTCTTGGTGACCATCACGATGGGGAGAGAGGCGTTGATTTTACGGATTTCGAGCAAGGTGGTGAGTCCATCCAGACCGGGCATCATCTCGTCCAGGAGAACGAGATCGAATTTCTCTTTGACAACCCATGCGATGGCGTCTGTGCCGTTGGTGGCTGTGGTTACATGATATCCCTTATCTTCGAGGAAGATCACGAACGGTTTGAGGAGTTCGACTTCATCGTCAACCCAAAGTATCTTTAGTTGTCTCATAAGAACCTCTTTATAATGTCATTGTTTTTCAAAGTTTGTGTGACACACTGTTTTGAGACACGATTCTATTATCAACCCTGCGGCATTCCCTCCATCTGCTGTGCTTCTTCGAGTTTCCGCTGTTTGAGCCGGATCGAATCTTTCACCTGCGTGAGATCCATGTCCTGGAAGTATATTGCGAGCTTGTAGTTGAGGTCCTTACGGCTGCAGTTGAAGCTGGTTATCATCATTTCGAAGAACTGGTCGATAAAGACTTCTTTGAGCGTCTTGTCTTTACGGTTGCGGCGCTCTTTTTCGGTCTTGACTTCTTCGCGGAGTTCCGGTGTGGGAAGTTCTTGAGCCTTGGTGAGCCAATGCTCGGTCTCCTCGTAGGCGCAGTCTTTCATCAGCGGTTTGATCATGTTGAGCTTGTCGAATCCGATTTCTTTCAGAGAACCTTCGTTGATGTCCAGTTCCTGGATGAATAGCTCGTGAACGTTGATCAGCTTGGTTGCGAAACTTCCCGCCATGGCGTATTCGGTCTCGATGAAGTCCTTGAACGTCTTGTATCCCCGAAGCTTGAAAATTTTACTGCGTTTGATTTCGGAGAGCAAAGTGCCGAGGCTCACGAAGCTGTCTTCGAGGTTTTTCTTGAGTCTGCCCACGGCAGCGAGCTTTTCTTCCGGGGTTTGTTCGATCATGTTCATATCATTCATGTATGGTTCTCCTTATTCTTCGGGAAAATAAACCTGCTTCCGTTCAGGAAACCGTTTTTCGCGTACATCGTTACACCACGTTTCCAGCGCTTTAGGTATGGTCGTATTGAGGTTTTCATAGAGCTCGACGAATTTCGGTTTGAAATCGCTGAAGCCAAGCAGGTCGTGGAATACCAGCACCTGACCGTCGGTGTGGCGTCCTGCGCCGATGCCGATTGTCGGGATGGTCAGCTCCTGCGAGATCTTTCTGCCCAATGCTTCCGGGATGCCTTCCAGAACCACCATGAATGCACCGGCTTCTTCGATCCTTTTCGCCATTGTGGATAGCTGCTCGGATGCGGCATCACTCTTGCCCTGCACTTTGTAGCCACCAAATTTATTCACCGATTGCGGGGTCAGGCCCAGATGCGCGACCACGGGAATTTCGCAATCGACGATAGCCCGGATCGCTTCCAGGCGGCTTTCGCTGCCACCTTCGAGCTTCACGGCATTTGCTCCGGCTTCGATAATCAGCCGGAAGGCGTTTTCTTTGGTTGTGCGCAAATCGAGATGGAAGCTACGGTATGGCATATCGCTGATGACGAATGTGTCCTTCGCGCCGCGACGTACTGCTTTGGTGTGGTGGATGATGTCATCCATCGTCACCTGAAGTGTGTTTTCGTACCCCAGCACCACCATCCCCAGGCTATCTCCGACGAGGATAAGGTCTGCGCCAGCTTTCTCGACTGCACGCGCGGTAGGATAGTCGTACGCGGTAAGCATCGTGATCTTTTCGCCACGGGTTTTCATCTCTTGAAACGATGTTACGCTTTTCATAGTATCGTCCTTTCTATCAGGCATCAATCAATCTGTCCAGATTTTCCGCATGCTCATTGTAAAATTCTTCGTAACGATCTTCGAGAATCGCCTTGCGACAGGCTCCTACCAGTTCCAGGTAGAAGTGCAAACTGTGGATTGTGGCCAGCCTCATCCCGAGTAGTTCATCCACCGAAAAGAGGTGACGCAGGTATGCGCGTGAGAAATTGCGGCACGTATAACAATTGCAATCTGGATCGAGCGGTGTAAAATCTTCCTTGTAGCGCGCCGCCTTGAGAATAAGCCTTCCTTGCCAGGTGAATACCGAGCCTTTTCGCGCATTTCTCGTGGGCATTACGCAATCGAACATATCCACGCCATTACGAATGTTCGTGATGATGTCACGCGGGGTACCGACGCCCATCAGATAGCGGGGTTTGTTCTTGGGCAGGACGTCGTTGAGTAGCTCGGTAATGCGGAACATATCCTCTTTTTCTTCGCCGACGGCCAGTCCACCAATTGAATATCCCGGGAAATCCATCTTCATGAGCTCTTCCGCACTCTGGATGCGGAGGTCGTCGTAGATACCTCCCTGAACAATTCCGAAGAGCGCTTGACGATCGACATCCTTGTGGGCATCACGGCAGCGTTTGGCCCATTCGAGCGTTGTCTTGAGCGAGTTCTCTACGTAAGCGCGGGTAGCGGGATAAGGAGGGCATTCGTCAAATGCCATGATGATGTCGGCTCCGAGTGCATTCTCGATCTCGATCACCTTCTCCGGCGAGAAGAAGTGGTAGCTTCCGTCGATATGTGACTGAAACCGTACGCCATCGGGCGTGATCTTTCGCAGGCCACTGAGGCTCATCACCTGGAATCCACCGCTGTCGGTAAGGATAGGGCGATCCCAGTTCATAAAGCCATGAAGACCACCGGCTTTCTTGACGAGTTCATGACCGGGCCGGAGGTAGAGGTGATACGTATTGCTAAGGATAATTTGCGCCTGGATATCGTGCAACTCGGCAGGGGAGAGGGTTTTGACCGTCGCCAGCGTTCCCACTGGCATAAAGATCGGCGTCCTGATCTCACCATGCGGTGTTATAAGCCTTCCGGCACGAGCCTTCCCCGAGGTTGCTTCTACGGTATATTCGAAAATTTTGGGTACTCCTTTACGGTTCGACTGTCGATTCAACGGTTGTCGAATGCCGCATCGAAAGATTGCGTATGATTATCTTGGAGAAGTCGTTGTATAGCGCGAAGATCATCAGGAACAGCAGCAGGCTGAACCCGATCTGCTGAAGGATGATCTGCACTTTAAATGGGAGCGGTCTGCGGAAAATGGCTTCGAGAAAGAAAAAGAAAATCTGTCCACCGTCCAGCACCGGTATGGGGAGGAGGTTCATCACCATCAGGAGCAGACTGATTGCCGCGACAAACGAAAAGGTGTCACCTACGCCACGTTTGGCGATCTGCTGGCTCATGGGAACCATCATCACCGGACTGCCGATGTTGCTTTTCAGCGAGGAAGGATGCAGGATGAGATCATAGAGACCTTCATATACCTTCGTGATCAACAGTCCCGACGAGAGTGCGCCATAATAAACAGCTTCCAGGGGTGAATAATGTTCTTTCCACTGCACCGGCGAAGGCTGACTGATGCCGATCATCTTTTTATTGAAGCCTGCGAGGGTCGAATCGAGTGCAACCTCTTTGGTGAAGAGCTGACCATCGCGTTCGATTGTGAGCGTTAGCTGGTCGTCAGTGCTGCCTTGAATAAGTTCATTCATCTGATACCAGTCAGTAACTTCGATCGAATCGATCTTCACAATGCGGTCGCCTTCCATGAGTCCGGCCTTGTATGCCGGAAGCCCGAGGATCAGTTCGCCCACCACCGCGTCGATTCGTGGCTTGATGTCTGTGTACCACGTAAGCTGCTTCAGGTTATCCAGTGCGAGCGTTTCTTCTTCTCCATTGCGCAGGATTGTCACGTGGTTCACCTGATTCTCTTTGGTGTATTTGGCGATCTCGCTCCAGCCGCGGATCTGGTTATCATTGACCATCGTGACGGTATCGCCGGTGTGCAAAACGGATGCATAGACGCTGTCCACCGTACCGATGACCGGATAGTTGTCTTCATAGGCTCTCCCGATCATGAACGAAACGATCATGAGCACGATAGCGAAGACGAGGTTGGCCAATGGCCCTGCAAAGGCGATCAGCGCTCTCTGCCACCAGGGCTTTGATGTGAATTCGTCGCCGTCACCGGAAATCTTCTCGTCCGGGTTTTCGCCTTTCATCTTCACATACCCGCCCAGTGGTATCCAGGATACGCGGAATTCGCTCTCTTTCCATTTTCGTGAAAAGATTTTCGGACCGAAACCAATCGAGAATTTCTCCACGTACACGCCAAAGAGGCGCGCGGCGAAGAAGTGTCCCGACTCGTGGACCGTTATAAGGATGCCCAGTACAATTAAAACGCCGATTATTGATAGCAATATTGCTCCTTTGTATTCACAAACTCGGAAACATCATTCTCCATTCCAACAATCAGAAGAGCCTGTGGCACATTCGGAAGTTGGGATGGATCAAATCCCTATACCTCGATCAACTCCGTCGGCTGATCCTGTAAGGCTACAAAGAGCTTCACCGGATGCCGTATTTCATTTAGATAGTCTTCCATCGTCTTTCGAGCGATCTCCGGCGTGTTGTTGGTCTCACTGAGGTGCGCCAGAATCAGGTTTTTCAGTTCAGCATGCAGCACCTGATTAAGTACGCCAACCGCCTGTTCATTGGAGAGATGGCCCTGCCGGCTCCGAACCCGTTGTTTGAGCTGCCAGGGATAAGGCCCATCCAACAGCATCTGGACATCGTGGTTCGATTCGAGGATCAGAGACGATGCGTTCTTTATCTTTTCAATCATCAATTTCGTGGGATAGCCGGCGTCGGTAACGACTGCCAGCTTGCGACCTTCACGGTTAGTGAAGGTGAAGTTGCAGGAATCGACCGCATCGTGCGACGAACTGAACGGATGCACCTCCAGATCGTCGATCCATATGGATGATCCCGGCTCGATGAAATGCACACCGGCGGGAATATTGCCCACCTTGTGGCTGCATGCGTCGAAAGTGGGACGAGTCGCGTAGAGCGGTATCTTCAGCTTACGGCACAAGACGCCCACACCATTACTGTGATCGCTGTGCTCGTGACTGAGGATGATCCCCTTGATATTACCGGGCGTCATCCGCAGTTGTTCGATAAAACCGAACAGTCTTTTCGCTGAAAGCCCCGCATCCAGCAGCAGCTTGGTCTGATCCGTGCGGATCAGGATCGCGTTGCCCTTGCTTCCGCTCGCGAGTACCGTGGTCTGAAACATATCAACCTATATAGAAGTACCGGTTGTTGAGTTTGTCGTACTCGGTCCACTCGGAATCTGACTTGAGAGCGGTCTCAACGAGCTGGTTCACACCGATCGTCTGTGCATCGAGATTGTCGGCGTAATGCAGCACAATCGCTTCGAGCATCTGCGGCAGTCGGCAGGAGCCTTTCTCGAACTCGCCATGATGCGAGAGGATCAGGTGCCTGATTTTAAGCAGCGTGTTTTCGGGAAAGTTGTTGATCTCAGCTGCTTTCTTGGTTACCATTTCGTCCGCAAGGCAGATGTGACCAACCAGCCTTCCGATGGGCGTGAAGTCGATTGCGGGACGCATGCTGTATTCGTATACTTTCCCCGAATCATGCAGCATTGCGCCGGCCATGAGGATGTCCTTCTGCACCGGATACATATGCGAAGCAAAATCGCAAATCTTAGTGACAGAAACGGTGTGCTCGATCAATCCACCCATGTAGTTGTGGTGCCAGCTTTTCGCAGCGGGAGCTTGTGAAAACTTCGAGAAGAATTCCTTATCACCGAAGATGCTTTCCAGAAGCTGCTTTATGTATTCATCGTTGATGTTGTCGATGTAGTGGAAGAGTGCGTCGGAGAGGTCCTTGACATCCTTGGATGTCTTGGGCACGAACTCGGAGATGTCGTATTCATCCTCTTTCGCTCGGCGGATGTTGTTGACTGTGATCTGGTTTTGCTCCTTGTAGGAGATTACGATGCCCTTGATCTTGACGATGTCGCCTTCCTTGAAGAGATCCTTCAGCTGCTTGACATTGCTCCAGATATTGCCGTTGATATTGCCCGATTTATCGGTCAGTCTCAGCCGGATATACTGGTCTCTCTTGCCGTCTCTAAGCTCTTTCTGCGTAACCAGAAAGTAGGTGACAATCTCTTCGTTCAAATAATGTTGCAAATCCTCAATAAAGATCTTTTCCATGATTAGCCTTTCATTTTTTTAGAACCACATGCGTGGATCATCTTTTATTTTTTTCAGACCCACAAGTGTGAATCAATCTTTTCTTGTGTCATTTACGTAAATGGGGTTGGTATAAATCCACCCTTTCCCGAATCGCGAGATCTCCAGCCGATAGAATCCCGGCTGGGTGATGGCGAACTTACCACGTTGATCGCGTTCTTGGGCGATCTTCTTACCGTTATGAATCAATACGACTTTCGAGCTCATCGGCAGATTGAAATACAGGGTAAGATTCTTCTGGAAATCGATATCCTCGCCATAAGTCGCGCCGTTGCCGTCCGGATCTACGATCCCGGCATAGAAGTTGAACGGTGCGCCGATAGATTGATTAACGACGTAGCAGTTTCCGCGCTGCATGGCGCGGTATATATTGATAGGTGTTGGCTCGGTGTCTTCATCGAGAAGTACCTGCGTCCGAAGCATTCTCATAAGGCGCTCATGAGAGAGTACTCGAAACTTGAAGCCTGGAAGCTTCATGCGAGTACCATGGACATCCGCGGTCCCAATCCCCGTCATACGCAAACCTTCGAGATTCCACTTGTCCCAGAGCCTCAGGTTCTCCGGTAGTGGTTTCCGCACGTAGCAACCCGGGAAAAGGAGCATCGGAATGGCGTTGAGCGTAGGGATCAGCTTGCCGATCCAGCTCGATGTGAAATTCCATATCTCCATTCCGGCGGCATGTCGAACATCCTTTTCGAGCCAGGGATATTTGCGATATTTCTTGGTTCTACGGCGTTCCTTCGGGTGTGCGATAAAGCCATGAATTCCTTCGGCTGCGTATTTTTGCATATACTCGGGCGTTGGGATCTTGGAATGCACATGATCGGTACCGTAAACGAGATAATGATTGTTGCCACCTTTGTCGTTCACCTCTGCGCCGGCAAGGATGATCAGATCTTTCTCTTCGCGAACGGCAGGATCGTCTTTCGCGGCGAAATTATGATGGTCGTTGATCATGATGAAATCGACGTTGGCTCTTTTTGCTGCGCGAATAATGCGCGAAAGTGCGACATCGCAATCGAACGAATATTGGGTATGAACGTGCAGTACACCACTGTATTCGTCAAATGTCCGATCGAATATGGTCTTCGTTCTCAAATACTACGTCGCTTTCACTGCCTTATTTGATAAGGAGGCAGTTTTTATGCAGAACACTCGCGGAATTACCGTCATTTGCTTCGATGCGCATTAGATAAATGCCTGTCGAAACGATTCTGCCCTGCTGGTTACGTCCGTCCCAATAGATACCGCTGGCGATCTCGTCTTGTTCCCGCACGATTCTTCGTACTCGTTGTCCACGGATGTTATAGACATCCACGGTCACCTGCTTCAGGCTGCGCGATTTCGTCTGCGGTAATTCGATATAAACATTCTGCCCCGGCCTGAACGGATTCGGATAGACCGATACGTCCGGAACGACAGGCGCAGTTTCGTCGTCCACGCCTACAGCTTCATCGATGAATGAGGATAATGGAACGACCGTCGCGTATTCGATCCAGCTCTTACGATTCCATGATTCCGACTCGAATTGCAGGAACATCAGGACCGACAGGTTTTCGAAGTGGTTGGATGTATCCTGGATCGCTTCGATATTGTTGATGTTGAAGTCAAAATTATAGGTTGCAGTCGAATCGCAAAGCAGCTCATCGTTTTGTACGCCCACGACTCCTGTTGAATCCGGCAGAAACTCGATCAGCGTATAGCCCGGAATCGTCATATCTCCGACGGTGATTCCTTCTTCGACCAGGGCTGCGTAAAAGACAAGATTCTGGATGTAGCTGTCGAAAACATAGGTACTGTCGTTTGTGAGATAGATGCGGCAGAGATATTCGCCATCTTCCCATGTTCGTATATCGTAACCATCGAGTGAAACAAAAGTGTTCGTCGCGAGCGTGTTGTCATGGTATCGTTGCAATGAATCGACATAGGTTTCTTCACCGCTGTAGCCGTTGATTTTGTTGAGACCCTGGACGATCGTGTTAGGATAGCCGAAAAGCTCGTACTGGCTGAATCGTGACACCGCGTCCTGACAGTAGAGAAGAGTATCCGACATATCTGGAAAGTAGTTCAGTATGATGGATGTTTCCGGGTCGATCTCGCTATCCTGCAATTCCCATATCATGCTGGTTGCCGGGTCTTCGCTTCGGACGGCATTCTCGATAAAAGCATGGCTTCGAGCCGTCAGGAAAATCTCCTGAAGATGCGTCCCGGAATTATTGGATTGGCTTGCATCGAGCTCATCGCTTCCAGGATACGAAACTTCTGCTTCGATAATCATTTGCAGCTTTGGCCGTCCAAGTGTCAAGCAACTATCCGCAATCCCCGTGATAGTTTCCCCTGCATCGATTGAAAATGGATCGGAGGTAGCTGTAAAGCCACCATTCGGTAAATCGTCAGGTGGTTCAATAGAATAGGTTACTGTAACATCTTCAAGTGTAACTGCCGAACGATTGGTGATTTGCCATGTAGGGTAAATATTTGTATGATTTCCTGATATCACATTTGCGCCGACGCTGTCGAGCCGGATATCTCGGTATTCCTCGGGATAGACAAAGTCTCCGTTGACGCCGATGATGAATTCGCTTTCGAATCCACTGAGCGACATATTGAGGAACCATCCGTTACTGCCGTAATCGGGATCCCAGTAGTAGCTGTGCGTGCCGCCCGTACCGCTGGCAGCGATGTAGCTGCTCTGCTCCGGGCTTGACGAGTAATGGTGTGTTTCGTAATCGATGATGATCCAGAAATCATAGAGGCTCTCGGTTATACCGTCAAGATCGATGGTATTCCAGCCATACAGGTTTCCTTCCTCGGTGGCTATCGCGTAAATGTTCGTCTCATCCGGCTGGTCGCTGTCGTTATTGCCACAGACCGTCAGGGTGACGGTATCACCATCGAGATTGCTCGGACAGAAGAAAACAGCTTCAGTCGGAATGATGGACACGGTATCGCTTCCCGGGAAATAGGACAGCAGGTCGAAATAGACTGCCCATCGGTTGGTTCCGTACCAGTGCTGGTCATCCCGTTCGTTGTGGTAATATACATCCTGCTGGTCGCGCAGGGCGATATCCCCGCCATCGGGATTCGGAATATAATCGATATGGATTGCGTGCGCACAAACAGCTATTGCCATTAGCGCTAATATCCATGTAAACCTTTTCAGCATAAACTTCAGACACCTTTCATGATCGTAACGCGTATTTTTTAACGCAGTCACTGTTGCGTCAACCGTTATTTTCGCCCAGTCGGTGCGGAATCTTGCCGACACCTCTTATACGTTCTTTATAACAGAACCATGTTTTACGATTTTTGTTCCAATTCACCGTGAATTTATCCTGTTGCATTTGCCGCGTCATTAGCAACCGATTCGCAAGGCTCTTTCAATTTCTCCTCAAGGTCCGCCAGCGCATTGATGTAGTAAATATACGCCTGTTCCGGTGAGTCGTAAGGCGAGAAGTACTTATGGACGTCGCCATCCTGGAAATACTTGGTGGACATATAGTAGAAATGGTCGGACGTCGAAAGGAGTCGAGCGGTTCGAAGCAGATCGGTACGATTCTCCTGTTTGATCTTATGCAGCAGCTCGTAGAGCGTTTCGATCGCGTTAAACTGCATGTCGTTTTCCAGCCATGCGGAGAGATCACGGTCGAGATCGGCCCAGGAGACCGGCTCGGGTACGGTGATGCTCTCGGGTTGGTAATTGGTGAATTTCTCCACCTCCGAAGGGAAACAAAAGCCGAGGTTGGGCTGCACCAGCACCGTCTCAGGCAGCTTCTCCATGAACTTGAAGATACCGCTTTCGGCCCACTGATGTTCACCGAAGGTCTCGTAGTCGATGAAAATATTGAGGAACAGGTTGCGGTCATCCGTCTCGCTCAGGTTGAGCTTGTTGATCCAGTCCACGAATTTCTCCGTGGTGAGCGGATATTCGTCCCACTCAGGATCGGAGAAGCGGAACGCGATGTCGTCGGACAGCTTGTAGTGCTTGAGCAGCAGGAAGATGTCCTTGGTGAAATTTTTGTAAGCGTGGAGCGGTTTTCTCCAGCGCAGGATGCGGTCAGCGCCCTCGGTGAGGATTACCTTGAAGCCCTCTTCCTCATAGATCAGGTTTGAGAGCATGTCGTCGTAGATCAGCTCAGTGTTGCGGAAGACGGTAGGTGTGACGCCGAACTCCTCCTTCAGCATTTTCTTGTGCTGGCCCACCTGTTCCAGAAATTCATCGACGTCGTAAAGACTCGAAAGCGAGTGATAATAGGTCTCGCCGATCATCTCGACGTGGCCGGTATCGATGAGAGCGTGGAACGATTCCAGTGCTTCGGGCGCGTAGAGCTTCATCTGTTCGATGGCGCATCCGGTGATGGAATAGGCTATCTTGAACTTGCCGTGGAACCTCCTGAGCAGCTTGAGCATGAGCTGATTCGCGGGGAGATAGCAGCGGTCGGCAACGCGCTGCATGACGATCTGATTGAGGCCGTTATCGAAATAGTCTTCGGCGGATCGGGCGTTGAGGATGTTCAGATGCCGAAGCCGGTAGGGTTGATGAACCTGGAAATAAAATACGATGTTCAACATAATGCGCTCCGTTTATTGCTGCTGAAATTCGTCGATTGCTTCTTGATAGACCGCCTTGATCTTTGTCGCGGCGTCGTCCCATTGGATCTGATTGACTTCCTGCATTCCCGCGATACCGATCTTGCGGCGCTTTGCGGGGTGCTCGATCAGGTCGTTGATCACCTTCACCATGCGCGGCACATCCCAGAAATCGATCTTGTATGCGTTCTCTACAACTTCCGATACTCCCGACTGCTTAGAGATCACGGCCGTGACGCCGTAGGCCATCGCTTCCAGAGGCGCGATACCGAATGGCTCGGAGATGGATGGAAGCATATAGATATCGGACATCTTCAGGATGTCGTCGACTTCCTTGCGGTTCAGGAATCCAGTGAAGAGGAAGCGGTTTCGCATCTTGAGCGCGGCTGAGCGCTGGATGATCTTGCGTGCCATGTCACCGCTGCCAGCCATGATGAATCGCGCGTCGGGATGCTTCTCCAACACGCTTTTGGCCACGTCGAGGAAGAACTCCGGCCCTTTCTGCAGCGTGATTCGCCCCAGGAAAAGAATCGTCGTGCCGTGGAAGAGACGCTTCTCGCATTTCTGGATGTTGTCATCGACGATGTAGGCGTTGTGCACGATACGGATTTTACCGGTGTCAATCCGGTAGCGGGAGATGATCATTTCCGCGGTGTATTGTGAGACGGCGATCACGTAATCGGCGTAAGTCATGCCGGTGAATTCGATGTTGTGGACGTTCGGATTGCCCGGCCCTCCGGCGCGATCGAATTCGGTGGCATGGATATGTGAAACCAGCGGTTTGCCGGATATTTTTCGTGCGATCATACCTGCCGGATAGCAGAGCCAATCGTGCGAATGGATGGCATCATATTGGAGGATTTTTGCGTAGCGTTCCGCGCGCAGGGTGTATTCCTGCACCCGTTTGAAGATCTCGTCGCTTCCCATCAAATGGTGTGCGATGTTGTCCCAGATGTCTTCGTAGCCAGGTTCGCGATCAATTTTCTCTTCGTCCTCATCGGTTTGCTCTTCCACAGCAAGCCGGATCGATTCGCTGATCTCTTCAACCTGCTTATAGGTCTCGGGCGCTTCGGTGATACCGATGTACTTGAAACGTTGGTTATCGTCCTCAAAGGTGGTTGTATAGTATTCTTCCTGCTTCTTCTCGTCGAGAAACACAACCGGCAGGGTATCGGCGTCCTCGGGCGTGCGCATCGGGAAATAGACTGCTTCCCGGGTTGGAATGATCAGGTCAATCTCTACATTCTGCTTCAGGAGCGCTTTAACCATGCCGTAACAGGCCATGCCAAGCCCTCCCGCGATAAGCGGCGGGAATTCCCATGTGTACATTAGGATTCTCATTGGTTATCCTCTTCATCGCTAAGGTGTTCGATCATTTTTTCGATATTGTAGACTGCTGCCACGCTCCAGGCTTGCGCAGGGCAACCCTTGGGGAAGTGCGGTTTATCGCCGTCCCATACTTCAGCAACCGACGCGATGTGGCCTCGCAGGAACCCGTTGCGGAATTTGTGGATAATATCCACCAGTCCCTCCTGCAAATCCTGTTTGGTAAGTTCTTCCTCGTAGATTCTGACGAACAATTTGGCGTAGGTTTCCAGCGGCCAGGCCCACACGGTTCCCTGATGATATGCCTTGTCGCGCTCGATCTGCGAGCCGATGTATTTCTTTCTGAAGCGGTAGTCCTTCGGTGAAAGGGTGCGGAGTCCATACTCGGTGTAGAGCTCCTTCTTTGCATGTTCGAAGACCATCTTCATCTTATCGTAATCGACGATCTCAAAGGGCAGACCGCACGCGATTACTGCATTCGGACGAACTTCCTCGATGCGCTTATCACCCTCCAATCGGTCGGCGAGGTAATCGCCCATCCAGAATTTATCGAACGCCGCGTGTACCTTGTCGATCATCTCGGTCAAATTGATGAAGAGCTTGAAGCGTTCCTTTTTGGGCAGCAGCTCCATCAGGCTTTCATGGATGAGCCCGTAGAACTTAAGAGCGTTGAACCATAGCGCGTTGATCTCGATAGGCGCTCCGTGCCTTGGCGTGACTTCTTTGCCGTCGATACGAGCATCCATCCAGGTTGCGTTGGCGAAGTTCTTCTGCAGCTCCACCAGCCCATCTTCGCGGATGTGATAGTGGGTCTTGTGCTTCATAATACCTTCAATAACCTTGTCGGCGTATTTGAAAGCAGTTTCCCATATCGCGCGCTTATCTTTCTTGGTTGTAAGTGCTTCGGCTTTGCGGCTGGCTACCTGATGCAACCTCGTAACGTACCAAAGTGCCGCATCGATTGAGTCGTAATTCGCTTTTGCTCCCGATTCGGGCAGTACATTGGGAAGCAGGCCGCGCCGGATCTTCTTGCCGTAGCGATTCAGAATTTCCCAGGCCGTGTCGATGCCATCGGCTGTGTGATAAAGTCCTTCCAGCGAGATCATCGTGTCGCGTCCCCAGGCTCCGAACCACGGGAATCCGGCGATGATGTCCGCTTCCAGTACGAAGTCATCGTAAGCCAGATGCAGTAGCTTACGGTAGTCTTGTACATTGAACAGCTTCGAATCTTTCATGTCGAGATTCTCAAGAATGGAGTGGTCCGGCTTACGTACTGGGTAGTCTGACGGCTTGGGCATATCTCCATGATAATTGGTGATCCGTTTGATCATGGTTTCGGTATCTTCGACTGGTTCGTTACTGAACAGCACGCAATTGTGCTCGCCTACTTTGAGGTCGAAATCGAGCCGCACCGGAGCGATCATGTCGCCGGTACCTTTGTAGCCGAGCATCACTTCCCATGGGTAATATACGTTGCGGTAGATAATCGTTTCGTAGTGGAACTCACCCATGGATGAACAGCCGCACAGCTCCAGACGGTTGCTGGGTCTGAAGGTGGTGAAGGAGCGTTCGCCCTGAATCCCGATGATGGTGTTGAGCTGTTCGTTGTCCCATGTGCCAGGGGCATTCAGGTCGTGGTGCAATCTCATGGAGAGCTTGGGTCGCAGCTGGAAATGAAGCTGATGGTCTCCGAGGTTTGTATAGCGGATCATCACGGTGTTGGATTCTTTGTCCATCATGATCTCTTTGAGGATCAGGATGGCGTCGTCGTGGTGCGCGGTGGAATAGAGGAAGGTTGGGTAGGGCAGAAGCCAGGATTTGACCAGGTGAAGAAATCCCTCTGGATAGATGCAGTTGCTGTAGTTGTTGCTATCGAGGTATATCTCTTCGCCACGCCACTCAATCTTCTCTTCCATACTTTCCACCAGATGCCATCGCTCCATATTGCGTAATCCCGCGATGAGCAGTCCGTGGTATTTGCGCTGGTTGACGAGATTCCCGGTGCCAAGGCAATAGCCACCGAGTCGATTCGTTAGAATCCATTCATGATGCTGGGTTTCCATAAAATAGTTGGACATCTGGACTCCTTTTTGCATAATCCTTCTAGATCATTGAATCCCCGATTACATCAGCGCGGGGATTTATGCAAGAGATATTTTTTCTTGACGTAAACGGAGTTATACGCCTGTTTACGTGAAAATGGCGAAGATTGTTTGGAATTGCAACACGTTATTAAAGAAATGGTTAGGATTATCGACTGAATTCGAGGCGTCATTTGATAATAAAAATAATTGACGCTGTGAACAAAATAGACGATGTTGCGTTTCAACTGTAACCAGATCGAGACCGATCGAAAAAAACCAAACACATTGGATTCATGGAGGTTTTTCATGAGGTCGTTGGGGATTATAACTCTCCTGTTCCTGCTCCTTTCTACTGCTCTTTTTGCACAGGAAACAATTATCAAAGCGGAAATCTTGCCGCAGGAAATCGGTTCCGACGGCAAGGCGTATCTTCACGTTACCTACATATTCCCTGAGGGGATGCATCAGACATTTCAAGAAGAATATTTTTATATCGAGCCGACGGAAATGGACGGCTTTACGTTCGGTAAAACTGAATATCCTGATGGACACACTGACGAAGACGGCCTCATCGAATATACTGGAACAGTCGTTGTCAAGCGTTCAATGCAGCTTGGAAAAGATGTCGCTCCTGGAGATTACACACTAAACGTGGCAGCCGGTTTCCAGATCTGCAATGAGCAGGGTTCGTGTCTGTTTCCGGAGGAGTTTGAAGTTTCCGCACCGTTCAAGCTGACCGCTGTCGTGTCTGAGAAATCGGCAGAGCCGGAAACTGTCTCGAAAGCTGGAACATCCGCAGTCGATATTATCAAGTTCCTGCTAATGGCATTCATCGGTGGTTTGATCTTGAACATCATGCCATGCGTCCTGCCTGTGCTTTCTATCAAGGCTATTCACCTGGTCAACCAGAGCCAGCATCACAAGAAAGAGATTATGAAAGGGTCGCTGGCTTACACAGCGGGAATCCTGGTCTCGTTCCTCGTGCTTGCCGCTGTGGTGATCATTATAAAGCTTTCGGGCGAGTCGGTGGGCTGGGGATTCCAGTTCCAGAACTTCGGGTTCGTGATGGTTCTGACCTCGCTCATCTTCGTTTTCGGCCTGTCGCTGTTCGACGTCTTCATCATCTCCGCACCGGGGATGAGCCTGGCTTCGAAAGCTTCCGGCAAGACCGGCCACTGGGGATCGTTCCTCAGCGGGATTGTGGCGGTTCTTCTGGCAACACCTTGCACGGCTCCATTCCTTGGAGCAGCGCTCGGGTTCGCTTTTATCCAGCCACCTCTCTTAATTATCGTTTTTTTCCTGCTGATCGGGCTCGGCCTGGCCTTCCCGTTCATCTTACTGGCATTTTGGCCTGGCGTGATCAAGGCAATCCCCAAGCCCGGCAATTGGATGAATGTATTCAAAGAATTCATGGGCTTCCTTCTTATGGGAACCACCATCTTTCTGCTGAACACTGTTTATGCGCTGGTTGGTGGTGGCGGAAACTTCATGCGTGTGCTCTGGTTCATCGCGGCTTTGGCACTGGCGTCTTGGATCTACGGTAGCTTTGCGAAGCCTCACCACAAGAAGTCACAGCAGTGGATTGCGCTCATCGCGGCAATTGCTGTAGTGGTCTTCTCGGCAATGTTCCTGCTACGGTTCGAAAGCACTGAAGGCGGGGCCGAGGTGGAAGAAGGCTGGCAGAAATTCTCGCCGGAATTGCTTCAGGAATATATCGATGACGGTAAGCCGGTATTTGTGGATTTCGGTGCTGAATGGTGCATGACCTGTAAAGCCAACGAGAAGACCGTCCTTTTCACAGAAGATATGGAAGAGCAATTCGAGAAATATGGCGTAGAACTTCTAAGAGGTGACAACACACGCAAGGATCCGCTTATCATTGAATGGCTGCACAAGTTTGACCGTGCAGGTGTTCCTCTTTATCTTCTCTACAGGCCAGGCGAGGATGAACCGGTGGTATTCCCGGAGATCATCACAAAACCGATGGTCAAAGATGAATTAAAAGAAATCGGCAAATAATCCTTGATAAGATGCTGTCGATTGGTTTCATTAGGAAATAATGACTGGAGTTCTGATATGAAGAGATTATTCTTGCTTGTCGTGGCGGTGCTACTGGCGTTGTCCGGCTGTGATCGTTTCGACAATGAGTTCGACAAAAACCTTACCGATTTCTTCGACGATCTTTCCGATGCGGTTGCTTCGATCCGTACTGCCGATGACCTTTCCGCTCTGATGCAATACTATGATAACGACTACATGAACGACGGCCAGAGCTACTCGGATATGCTGTCGCTTTTCGCACAGAATTACGGAGATTATCAGTATCAGTCCACCGTGCAAATCCAGAAATACCAAGAGGGTGAAGTTTCCATCTTGAAATGGGTTCTGTATCTGGATGCCATCAATATTGATGGCTACAATACCGTAACGATGACCGACTACGTTCGTAAGATCAACGGCGAATTCAAGTTTGTCGGCAATGGTGCTGTGGAATCTTTCAGTGACAGGCAGGCCGCCTATTTCACAGATCTATTGGATGCGATTGTCGCGAACGACTTCACCTCACTCGAATATTTCTTCACAGACGACTACTACAATAATGGTGTTGACCGTGATTCGCTGTTTGGCCTGTTCGACGATATGTCACCATCGCTTGGCGTAGATTACGAAGTCCTCGATCACGACGAGTACGAAAGCAAGTTTGTATATGAGCTTACAGAAAATTCCACCGGCTATACGCTGCGGGTTGATGACACGTATACGGTTGTCGGTGGTGAATACAGATTCTGCGGCAATGGAAACGAGGCACCGGACACCAGCAAGCAGAAAGTGCTGGTCGAGCTCTTCACCGGTACCTGGTGCCCGAACTGCCCGACATCCGAAGAAGCGCTTCATGACCTCAAAGAACTTTATGGCGATATCTTCTACTACGTTGAATACCATATCAGTGATAGCTATGATGGCTTCTATGACGACAACGACGATCTGCTGGATTACTATCTCGGCAGCATCGAATGCCCGACCGCGGTATTTCAGGGACAGCTCGTCAAGAATGGTGGTATCTCCAACCAATCTCAGTATGAAACACCGCTTCTCGATTACGCCTCAATCAATGCGCAGGCCGAGATCTCGAAAGCAACAGCCAAGTGGGGAGCTACGGAGCAGGAACTGAGTGTATGGCTCGATTACTCACTGGATGAATATTTTGACGATACCGATCTTTATCTCCGCTACGCCATTATTGAAGAGACCGCACAGTCTAACAGTGGTGGTTATTACCACAACGCGGTGCTCTGGAAGGGAAAAAACCCAATCGATGAGCTTATGGGGTATGATGGCGGTACCGGCTACAGTCTCGTGATCAACTACGAAGGTGACATGCCGGATGATGCGGTTTTGGTCATGTGGCTTCAGACCATGCATGCAGAATATGCGAACGATTGCAAAGTTTATAACGTGATCGAAGTTCCGATCGAAGGTATATAGGAAGGAGAGTTACGATGCGTACGATTTTAATCACAATCATGATAGCGGCACTGTCTGCGGGACTTTTCGCGGCAGATAAAGCACAGGATTTTTCTCTTGAAGATATCAATGGGGATCAGGTTACTCTCTCCAAGCTTTTGGAAAAGGGACCTGTCGTGATCAGCTTCTGGGCCACCTGGTGCAAAAACTGTAAAAAGGAAATGCCTGAGCTGGACGTTCTCCAGAAGAAATATAAGGACGAGATCACGGTTGTCTGTATCTCGGTAGATAAGCCCTCCAAGAAGCAAGACGCTGTTCGCTATGTGAAAAATCGCTTCGAATTCCTGACCCTTCTCGATCCGGAAATGAAGGTCTATAAAGCCCTCAACGCGCAGAATCCGCCACATACGCTGATTATCAACAAGGACAGCGAGATCGTCTTTTCGCATGTAGGCTACCAGAAGGGCGACGAGAAGCACCTGGAAGAAGAGATCGTGAAAGCTCTAAATCCCGAGCCGGTCACAGGCGAATAGGCGGAAGGCATGAGATATTTGATTCTGATATTACTTGTCATCTCGTCGGCTCTGATTTTCGCGGAGGAAACCTTCTCCATCACCGGCGTGAATGAAATTGAATACCGCTATCGCGAGGCGGAAGGCGATTCCTTGAAGCATTATTTCGAAGATGATTTTTCGTTCCGCCTTAATTATAAGAATGTGACGTTCGGCATGGCGTTCATTGCCGGATATCCTAAGTACAGCAGCTATGAAGGTGAGATGGTCGATCAGCTCGAGGAAGAGGATATCTCTTACCAATGGGACGAACGCTGGATCACCTATGAAACCGAAAACCTCATGGCGCATGCCGGTACGATGGAAGGCTCTTATGGCTCTGGTATGATCTTCCGCAGTTGGGAAGACGACGACCTTGATCACGATACACGCCTCGAAGGTGCCAAGGTCCGCTACACCCGCGATATCTTTACTGTCCAGGGCATGTACGCCGCTTACCCCATCGAACGCAATGGTGACGACAAGAACGATATCGTCTCCGGTGCTGATCTCGAAGTGAAGATCGCCAAGCCGCTGCGCATGGGCATGACCTTGCTCGGATTACGCCAGGGCTACACCACGATCGATCCGGAGACCAATTCCGAGACCGATAAATTCTCGAAGTTGACCACCATCGGCGGTCATGTAAATTTCAACATGGATATCATTGATTTCTACGGTGAATATGCTAAAATGAAAGAGACCGAGCTGCTTACCGAAAACCGTGACGGCGAGGGCCTCTATACCAACATGACCATCTACGTTCCTATGTTCACCATCACCGGTGCTTACAAGAAGTACGAAGACTTCAACTACCGCACCGATTCCATCGAGCCGCTACAGGATATCCCCACTATGAACCACGCCGACGAGCCGCTTACCGAAAGCGGACTCAAGCCGGGTGAGGACGAAGAGGGATTTATGGGCGAAGTCCGTTTCATCCCGGATTACGCGACGGAAGTGCTTGTAAATTACGCCGAAGCCTGGAGCTCGGATGACGACTACCAGCAAGCGAACCTCTTCCTGCAGGGGAAGCACGAATTCGAATCGTTCACCATTACTGCGGACTTCGAGCATCTCGAGTATCGCAACGAAGTGAACGAAACTTGGGAAAAGGAAGTCACACCCGCACTGGCATTCGATTTCTATCTATTCGAAATGCCGGTAATGGCGCGTGCCGAATACGAAATGGTAACCAAGAAGCATGGTCAGGTTGAAGCCGATCATGTGGAACCGCTTCTTCAGGTCGATTGGGCGATCAATTCCTGGAATATGTCGCTGACAGCCGAGACCGAATACGAAGAAACGGGCGATATCGACAAAGCACCGTGGTGGGTAGGTGGAGAAGTGTCCGCGCCCATCACCGATGATACCTATATGACATTGTTCGCAGGCAAGCAGAAAGGCGGCAAGGTCTGCCGTAATGGAATCTGCCGCCAGCAATCTGCCTTTGAAGGCGTTTTGCTGGAACTGACGACGACGTTTTAGGAAACCCTCACCCTGTTTCTCTCCCGCAAGCGAGAGAGGGAACGCGACATGTGAGATGGGTTGAGGGTTCAATGGAGACCGTAGCGACGGCCCCCAAGGGCATCCTTATAGCTCCTTCGCCCATGAAGTGGGAGAAGGCGGGGGATGAGGGATAAATTGAAAATAATATATTGATATTGGAGGATACAATGAAGCGTGTGAATTTAATCATGATTATCAGCTTGATGGCGGTCGGGCTTTTCGCCACATTCACGGCAACGCCAAAGATCATGATGGCTGAGATTGGAAATGACCTTACCGCAGGGGAGCAGCAAGATGCTCAGGATGGTATGGCTGCTACTGAATCTAACTGGGATAAATCCTTCTGGGTACCGGTTCAATATTTCAATGGCGAATTGGGCAATGAGGATGTGGACGCGATGATCGCTCTGTATGGCCTTACCGAATTCCCCACCGCGGTATTCAATGGTGCGTCAACCGTTGTTGGTGGTGGCGATACCGTGGCTGATGGCACGGATTATTCCGCGATCGTTGAGGGAAGCAAATTTGACGCATCTCCGATCGACATCATGATCGACAGTTTCGATGCAGCAACCGGCGCGTACAGCGTATCGGTTGAGATGCTTTCTGACACATTTGAAATCACTACCGGAAACATCCGTTTTATCCTTATTGAAGATGATCTGGCCAACGCTACCCACGTAGCTCGTCAAATCCTTCATGAGGGTATTGCAATTACCGGACAGGGTTCCGAGCAGACATTCACCGGTACATTCACCATCGATGCCGGCTGGGTTTCCACAAACTTGAACATAATCGCGTATGTTCAGGATAACGACAACACGATCGTTCAAACTGCTTCGAACTATGCTGTTTCAAGCAATGCTTATCGCATCGGCGTTCCATTTGAAACTGACGTAACCGGACCGGCTTATGCTGGCGAGATGTATCAGTATGAAAGCGAACATTTCTTTGTGAAGAACTTGGGCATCGAGATGTCGTTCACGGCTTCGATCGAGGTTAATTCAGCTCCGGAAAGCTGGATGGTCATGTTCTGTCATGTTGACGAAGCCGGTGAAGGCGGCTGCCACCCGACAGAATGGGAATTCACACTGGCACAGGGCGAAACCATGGCATTGGATTTCAACATCCCGAACATTAATTCCAATGGCCTTGCAGATTTCAATTTCAATATTGTTCCTGAGCATGGAACCACAAATACGATCCATTTCACTTATGAAACCGGCAGCCCCACAAATGAAGACACAGTCCCGTTTGCAGGAGTGGTGCTTGGACAGAACTCACCGAATCCGTTCAACCCGGAAACAACTATCCGCTTCGCGCTGACAAACGACAATCCTCAGAACACCGACCTTGTAATCTACAATGTTCGTGGTCAGCAGGTAAGACGAATCACCGGCCTGAAAACACATCAGGGTCAGGGCAGCGTGGTCTGGGATGGCAAAGACGACAATAACAACGATGTAACCAGCGGCGTATATTACTATCGCCTCGAAGGGGAAACGAACACCGCTGCTAAAAAGATGCTTCTGCTGAAATAGCTTAGCATAAATATGTGCTGTACGAAAATTACGTGTCAACAAATACAAAGGAGGCTGGAGTGATATCCAATCGACTACTGCTCCTCCTGCTGATGCTCATGTCGGCGTTGCTGTTACAGGCGACGCAGATAGGGGTACTGGCGGAGGTTTTCACGGAAACGTGGTGCCCCTACTGTCCTGACGCCCGGTCTGGGCTTCTTCAGTTATTCGAACAGAACGACAACGTCGTTCCGCTCATCTGGGAGGGTGATGGCGAACATCCGAGTCCCGGTTATAGTACGCGGTACAACCTTTATGGTGTAAGCGGACTTCCAACTGCTGTTTTCGGCGGAACCGAACAGGTTTCCGGCGGCGGTACAGATATGTATCCCTACTATCTGACTGAATACAACAGCATCATCAATGACAACTCTCCGATCGATATCGATATCGAACTGGGAACCAACAATTCCGGCGAGCTCGCTATCATGGCGAATGTAGAGCTTACCGGCAATGTTACCACATCAAACAATCGTATCATCTACATGCTCACATATGCGTTCACCGACGAATACTTCTGTACCGTAGTGGATTATAACGCCGAGACCTTCGATCTTACTCAGTCGGGCCAAACCGGCTACTTCGAATATCCGGTCACACTTGATTCTTCCTGGGATCTTCAGGGGGTAAAAGCAGTTGTCGTCGTACAGAGTCTTTCAGGGAATCATCCAGTCTTGCAGGCTGTCTCGACACCGTTCACCGGAACACTTGCCGTGATCGATGCCAGCATTACGCAGGGACCTGCGAACCTGGTTGTAAGCTTCGAAAGCCATTCTTTCCCGGCTGGTGAAATCACCGCATGGGAATGGGATTTCAATGGCGATGGTACGATCGACAGCCAGGATGAGAACACATTCTGGATCTATGACACGCCTGGAGTCTATGACGTAAGTCTTACCATCCACACAGATGATGAAAGCTCCACAACGGTTGCTCAGGGCTTGATTACGGTCACTGATGGCAGCAACACGTCCGGACCGGTTGCAGGTACCTGGGTCACGACATACAGCCCCTACGAGATCGTCGGGGATGTGAAAGTCGAAGAAGGCGAGGTGCTTACGATCAATCCTGGTGTGGAGATCATCCTTTCCAATAACGCACTATTCGAAGTGAATGGACGCATCGTGGCGAACGCCGGTAATGGTGATCCCATTGTATTCCGTCCGATAGAAGACGGTAGCTGGAAGGGTATGAAGATTCGCTACACGGAACAGGATAACCAGTTTGTCAACTGCCGTTTCTCCGGTGCGACGAACACGGTGATTACCGTCGATGCGGCCCCGCTGGAAGTAGATGGCTGCTGGTTCTATGACAATCACAGCGCAAGCGTTCCTGCGGCGATTGACCTGACAAGCGCACCTGATGTCTCTATCAACGGTTGCCTTTTCGCGAACAATAGCAGTACGAGTAATTCCGGCGCGATTCAGATGACGACATCTTCAGCGGAAGTCATGAACAATATTTTCGTGAACAACACAGGCATGTCGGCCGGTGCTGCGATCTTCAAGAGTGGAAGTGAACCGATTTTCTACAACAATACCATTGCGAATAACACCTATACCGGTACATCCGGTGGTGCGATATTCACGTTCAACGCAGCTCCGCAAATCATGAACAGCATTTTGCGCGGTGAAGGCTCGATCATCTATTCGCTCAACAGTACACCGATGGTTGATTTCTCGAACATCGAAGGTGGTTGGGAAGGAACGATGAATATCGATGCCGATCCGATGTTCACATCTCCGTCTGCCGGCAGTGGCGTCGATTACGACGGCGTTGCGGCACGCTGGTTCCTTCAGGAAGGTTCACCCTGTATCGATGCAGGTAATCCCATGCAGGATTACTACGATCAGGAAGACCCCGACAACACAGGATATGCTCTTTGGCCGGCGATGGGCTCGCTGACCAACGATATGGGCGCGTATGGCGGCGACGGAGCTCCGTACGTCGATAACGACGAAGACGAGACCATTCCGCCGAGCGTCAGCTCGATCGGCATGAGTGTCTACCCGAACCCGTTCAATCCTGAGACGACCATCCAGCTTCAGCTTAGTGCTCAAGAGAGCCAGAAGCCAGTGACTGTCGCGATCTACAACATTCGTGGTCAGAAGGTTTACACGCTGCTCGACAACGAGAAACCGCAGTCGATGAATCTGACATGGAAGGGCATCGACAATGCAGGTAAATCGGTTTCAAGTGGTATCTACTTCGCACGAATGACAGCCGGAAATCACACCGTCACCACAAGGATGGCGTTGATAAAGTAACGGCCTCCGGCAACGATCTTTGAAATTTCTGCATAATAAATATACTATTACGTAGAACGTAACAGCAACGTAAGGAGGAACTTGATGTCTAGAAGATTAGTCGTCTTCTTGCTGCTGCTCCTTGCTGCGTCACTTGCAATGGCTACCCAGATACAGGTGGTCGGCGAAGTGTTTACGCAGACATGGTGCGGCTACTGTCCCGCAGCTCGGTCTGGGCTGCTTCAATTGAACACGGATAACGAGAATGTTATCCCTTTGATCTGGAATGGTGGAACCAATGAGGCAACCTGCCCCACGAGCCCTAACTATAGCCCTCGTGGAAGCATGTACGGCGTAAGCGGTATCCCGCATGCGCAGTTCGGCGGTTACCTTGAAGACGTCGGTGGCGGAACGACCTATCCGCGTTATCTGGTTAAATACAACCAGATAATCGGTAACGATGCTCCGGCGGAAATCAATGTTGCTTTTGTTCAGTCCGATCCCGATAACTTCCTGATTCAGGCTGATGTTCTGATGACTGGAGATATCGATACGGACAACAACAAGATCATGTTCATCGTCACTCAGCATTATACAGACGACTACTTCTGTGTTGTGCGTCGCTATGAAGCACAGGATTTCGATCTCTCCGTTACAGGCGAGACCGGAACCTACTCTGCGACACTTGGAGCCGATTTCGAATATGACAGTGTTGATGATCTCCGCGGCGTCGTTCTGATTCAGACGATCTCCGGCGATCACACCATCCATCAGGCAGCGATGAGCGAACTGATGCAGTTTGGCGCGAATTTCACGGCGGACGTTGTGTCCGGACCTCCCGCGCTGGGCGTTCAGTTCACCAGCCTTTCGATGCCTCCTGGTGGCCTCGTATCATGGGAATGGGATTTCGACGGCGACGGCGAAATCGATAGCGAAGAAGAAGATCCGGCATGGGTTTATACCGAACCGGGTTCTTACACTGTATCCCTTACCGTTTCCGACGGTGAGCAAACAGACACCATCACCATGGAAGATTACGTCTATGTGATGGACACTGGCAATATCTACGGTAACGTAGCCGGTCACTGGGATCCCCAGTACGGCGAGTATCACTTGCTTGGCGATATCGTTGTTCCAGCCGGATCTCAGCTCGTTATCGAGCCGGGTACGGTTATCACCGGCCAGACCGGTACCGGAATGATCGTCAATGGTACGCTGATCGCTGACGCTACCGATGATGACGCCATCATGTTCAATACACCGGATCGCAACACTTGGAACGGTGTCGATTTCATCGGCGCAAACCAGAATACTTCAATGCTTTACAACTGCGAGTTCTACAACGCGGACGAAAGCGCGATCTATATCGAAGAATCCGGTGTGGATATCCAGAACTGCCGCTTCATCGGCAACACAGCTTCCGATCAGGGCGGTGCGATCCAGATGTTGAACGCCGGTGATGTCTCTATCAGCAAGAGCTTCTTCGGTAACAACAATGGCGGTTCGCTTGCCGGTGCGATCGGTATGGAAACATCCTCGCCCGTTCTTTCGAACAACTTCATCGTGAACAACCAGGCTAACCAGTCTGGCGCGATCAGTGCTCGTGAGAATTCGGCTCCGGTGCTTATCAATAACACCATCGCGAACAACCTCTGCGCAGGAAGCTCTGGCGCTACCATCTTCCTGTACAACTCGGATATGACCCTCACCAACAATATCATCATCGGTGAAGACGATCCGCTCCTCGACCTGCTTGGCGATTTCTACGCTACCTACAACTGTATTTCGGGTGGCTACGACGGAACCGGCAATATCGATGCGGACCCGCTCTTCGCGAATCCAACTGCCGAAGCTGGTATCGTTGATGATATCCTTGCAGCAGAATGGTATCTGACCGATGAGTCACCTTGTATCGATGCTGGCGATCCCAATGGCGATCAGCAAGACATGGAAGATCCGGATAACTCCGGTTCACCGCTCTGGCCTGCCATGGGCACGCTTGTAGCCGATATGGGTGCTTACGGTGGAATGGGTAATCCCTGGATGGATAGCGAAGAAGATCCGATTGCTCCCGAAGTGAACGGTCTTTCCATCGCGGTTTATCCCAACCCGTTCAATCCTGAGACCTCCATTTCGCTCAACATCCCGGACAACCAGCCGATTACCCTTGCTGTTTACAATATCAAGGGTCAGCTGATTCGTACCCTCGTCGATAACGACGTGGTCGAATCTGGAACCAGTGTTGTTTGGAATGGTCACGACGATAACGGTAAGAAAGTCTCGAGCGGTATCTACTTCGCTCGCCTGACCACAAAGACCGGCAGCGCAATCCAAAAGATGGCGCTGATCAAATAGTTTCGGATTTGACATAGTCAAACCGAAGTATTGCCCCTTTCCTCGTAAGAGGAGAGGGGCTTTTTTAATGCCCTGGGAACGCGGACGTCCTCGTCCGTATCTCTTTTCAATTTTTCTCATGGACCGCAGGCACTTGTGAATTTGCATGAAATTCGAATCTTCCAAACTGCCTGCATATCTATTCCCTTTGGAGCGCCAAGCCCCAGCTTGGCATTTCTCTCCATGGTACGCAGACGTCTTGTTAGTTTTTGTACAAATCCTGGAATTATTAACTATCTGCCTTCTCCATCGCTACGCGCGTTGCGCTGCTCGGGATGACATAGAGAAGGAGCAGCACGAATAACCACAACATTCTGACAGGAATTTCTTGACACCACTGCGCACTTGATTTGATTGATACGATACGCTAAATATCTGTGTGCTATAAAATAAGATGTTCTGGAGGAACAAATGGTCAAGAAAGGTCTTTACTACACAGAATCGCACGAATGGGTGAAAAAAGAAGGCGGCAATGCTGTTATCGGCATTACCGATTTCGCGCAGCACGAGCTTGGTGATATCGTTTATGTTGAGCTTCCGGAAGTTGAAGACGAAATCGAAGCTGGAGAAGCGTTTGGTTCCGTTGAAGCCGTGAAAGCTGTTGAAGACCTGATCTGTCCCGTTTCGGGCGAAGTTATCGCTGTGAACGAAGCGCTGGAAGACGAGCCTGAACTGATCAACAAATCCGCGTTCGACAAGGGCTGGATCATCAAGATCAAGATGTCCGATCCCAGCGAGCTGGACGAACTTATGGATGCTGAAGATTACAAGGAAATGATCGAAGAATAAATCATGACCGATTGTCCGCGAAGCAGCTTTCTCATCATCTTGATCGCGCCTTCGGGAGGCGGCAAATCGACGGTTCTGCGCCAGGTGATGCAGCGCCGCCGGGAAGACGCGATTCCGATCGTCTATTCGATCTCCTACACCACGCGTAAACCGCGCGGTGCGGAACAGGATGGCTTGGATTATTTCTTCCTCGATCGCGAGGAATTTGACAGGCTGCTCGAGGAGAAACGTTTTTTAGAACACGCAGAGGTGCACGGCAACATGTACGGCACCTCGCGTGATTATATCACCGGCCAGCTCTTGCAGGGACGGCATGTAATCCTGGATATCGATGTTCAAGGTGCGCTTTCGGTAATGCGAAGCGGTTTGCCGATGGTCACGATTTTCATGATACCGCCCGATCTCGCAACGCTGGAAGACCGGCTGACAAAGCGCGGAACCGATTCCGCAGAGACTATCGCGCTCAGGCTCGAAAATGCCAGGATGGAACTGGAGCACCGGAACCATTTCGATTACTTGGTGGTGAATGACGACCTGGAAGACGCGATTCTCGAAGTTGAATCGATTATTCGGGCTGAAGAATGCCGGATTAGCCGGTATCGTAATATTGAAGATAAATTCTACGGAGGTACGGATCGTGAATCCGAAAGTTGACCAATTTCTCGAAAGAAACAATATGAACTATTTATTCCTGCAGCTTGCCAACCTTGAAGTAAGAAGATTGAGCGATCTGCCATCCACAGTTAAGGATAAATTCGACGAAAAGCTTACCGCGATCGCTCTTGAGCACGTAGCGGAAAACGAAATCCCGGATTATATCGCGGACGAGCCTCTCGAGTCGGAACTCGAAACGGAATAGCGCTCTAACATCATGATACGGAAATCGATCCGGAACTACCTGGACTATTTGAAGGTTTCGGGCATCGACGAAGTATTCATCGATAAAAGCGTCTTCGAACAAGCGCTGCAACCTGCTACGGTGCCAGTAACCGGCGAACCTGGTGAAGTGCTTGCCCGGCTTGAAGAGGCAAACCGCAACTGCACAAAGTGCGTGCTTTCGGAAGGTCGGAATAAATTCGTATATGGTGCCGGTAATCCCCGCGCAAAGATGATGCTCATCGGCGAGGGACCCGGCGCAAACGAAGACCGCGTTGGCAAGCCGTTCGTCGGAGCTGCCGGTCAGCTTCTGGACAAGATGCTGGCTGCTATTAACATCAAGCGCGAAGATATTTTCATCGGCAACATGGTCAAATGCCGACCGCCTAACAACCGCGATCCCAACCCGGAAGAAGTAGCTGCATGCCGTCCGCTGCTCGACCAGCAGATCGATATCATCAAACCGCAGATTATTGTCCTTCTGGGACGTGTTGCCGCGCAGGCTCTGCTGGAAACGCACGCGACGCTCAGCAACATGCGCCAGGGCGAGCATCAGTATCGCGGCATCCGCACGTTTGCGACCTATCACCCGGCAGCGCTTCTGCGAAATCCCAGCTTTAAAAAAGCCGCCTGGGTCGATTTACAGCGCATCCGGGATGTCTATAACGCATTGTAATTTCAGGAGTCAATATGCCACCCAAAGTGGAGCGCACCCTCCCCAAGGATCTCAACGCCGAAGCTGCCGTGCTTTCCGCGATGCTTATCGATCCCTCCGCAGTAGCCAAGGCGATCGAAAAGCTGGGTGAAGAGCATTTTTATCATACACCGCACAAGTATATTTTCCGTGCTATCAGCGAGCTGTTTGAGGACAACACCGAGATCGACGTCATCACGCTGATGAACCGGCTTGAACGCACTGAAATCAAGACTCGCAAGGGCGTCGAGACCGCCAACATGCTGGAGAAAGCAGGCGGAAAACAGTATATTATCGAGCTGTCGGACGTTGTGCTCAGTGGTGCGAATATCGAGTACCACGCCAATATTGTCCTCGAAAAAGCGCTGCTCCGAATGTTGATCCAGAGAAGCACCGAGATTATCGAGAGTGCTTACAACCAGAATCTGCCGGTCGATGATATCATCGACGAAGCGGAACAGGGCATCTTCAGTATAGCCGAACGCTCCAACCTCAAGACGTTCGTCAAGGTCACCGATATTATCCCCGAAACTCTGCAGAACATCGAGGATGTCGCAGCCAACAAGACCAATGTCTTGGGCGTCCCCACCGGTTTTTACGACCTCGATAAGGCAACCGGCGGTTTCCGCAGCGGTCAATTCATCGTTCTCGCTGCCCGTCCTGCGATGGGTAAATCTGCGTTCGCCCTGAATATCGGGTTTAACGCGGCGGTGCATCACAACCTCAAGGTAGCCATCTTCACCATGGAGATGGAAGCCGAAGAGCTTCTCATGCGTATGCTCTCTTCGAACTCCGAGGTCAGCATGGACAACATGCTCAAGGGCTACGGCATGACGCAGGACAAGCTGCGCGAGATCACTCGCGTTGCCGACGCTTTTCATGGTAAGCACATCTATATCGACGACTCCGGTTCCAACACAGCGCTGGACATCCGTGCCAAGTGCCGTCGACTCAAAGCGGAACTGGGCGGTCTCGACCTGATTGTAATCGACTACCTACAGCTTATGTCGTCCAAGCGAAACCGCGATAGCCGTCAGCAGGAGATCTCAGAGATCTCTCGTGCGCTCAAGGTGCTCGCCAAAGAACTCAGCTTGCCGGTAATCGCACTTTCGCAGCTCAACCGTGGCTTGGAAAACCGCGACGACAAGCGACCTCGCCTCGCCGACCTCCGTGAATCGGGTGCGATCGAGCAGGATGCGGACATCGTGATGTTTATCTATCGCGACGAATACTACAACAAAGATTCGGAAGATCTGGGGCTTGCCGAGATTATCATCGGGAAGAACCGTCATGGCGCGATCGGAACGGTGAAGCTTGAATTCATCGGCGAGATCGTCAGTTTCCGTAATTACGATCCACTTCGATGATACGCACTTTCTTCAGTAAAATCGGCGCATTCGTCCTCTTTATCGAATCACTGATTTTCCATATACCCCAATTGCCTAAACGCTCCTATCAGATTATAACACAGGTCAAGCGAATGGGCTTCGATTCCATCCTGCTCATCACTGTCACCTCGGGTTTCACCGGTATGGTCACTGCACTACAAGCATCCTATCAGACCAGTGGCTATATCCCGACGGAGCTCATCGGCGTGATGGTAGGCAAATCGATGATGATCGAGCTCGCACCGGTTCTCACCGCGCTTGTTCTTGCCGGACGCGTAGGTGCATCCATTGCGGCGGAGATCGGCACCATGAAGGTTAGTGAGCAGCTTGACGCTCTGGAATCGCTTGCTATCGATCCGGTCGATTTCCTCTATCTTCCGCGCGTGATTGCAGGAATGATCGTTCTGCCGATGCTTACGATCTATTCGAATTTCATCGGAATCGTTTCCGGTTATCTGGTGGCGAGGTTCCGCTATGGAATCAGTACTTTCGAGTTTTTCAACAACATGCGCAGAATGTTCGATTCTCCTGATCTTTGGGGCGGACTGGTTAAAGCGTTTGTCTTCGGTCTGATCATCACTACGATAGGCTGTTTTATAGGTTCCCGAGCGGCAAACGGCGCTGAGGGTGTGGGCCGTGCATCGACGTTGACTGTGGTCTATACATCGATATTGATTCTGCTGATGGACTTTGTTGTCGCATCCGTTCTGTTTGGAGGAGTTTGATGCGCAAGATATTGATAATTATCTCGATTGCAATCCTGCTGGTCTCATGCGGACAACAGCAGGAACAGAAACAGCGTGTGGCTGTCTTCAATATCCTGGCGACGCGCAATTACGTCGATACACTGGGTGAACTTACCCGCGCTGAATTCGAGAGTAAGCACAAGTGCAAGATTTTCTTTCGCGTAACCGAAAACGCCGGAGCGCTTCTGGATACGTTACGAGCGGAAAAGGAGCATCCGCAATCTGACCTTGTGGTGGGGCTGGGAGATGTGTTTCAAGAGCTTGCGATGGCGGATAGTGTGCTGATTCCGTTTATCCCGGAGCGCGAATACGCGGTACCGGTAAAGCATCGAGTCGATGCCGAAGGCTATATGACGCCTTACGAATACACCTATGTGGGTTTCATTTACGATACGGAAGCCACGCCGAATCCGCCGACCACATTCGGCCAGATTACCGATCATGACTGGAAGGATTCCATCATCATTCCGGATCCTTTCACGACAAATATCGGTAAGGGATTCTACCGCTTCACGGCTGCATTTGGCAATGTCTTCGGTTTTCCCAAAATCTGGCGCAGCATGAAGCCGAATATCAGGATGATGACCGATTCGGAAGAGGATGCTTTCAATCGCTTTATGGCGGGTGAAGCAACGATCTCGATGGTCGAACTTACACGCTATGCGCGGCTATATGCGGATGGCGAATCTGATCGCTACAAGCTTTACAATCTTCAGGAAGGCGGATATCAGATCTACGAATGTGCCGCGGTTGTACGTGGGGCTCGCCATAACGATCTCGCAAAGCGCTATATCGAGTATATGATGAGCAAGCCTTTCCAGAAGCAAATCCCGAAGCATGCCTGGAAATTCCCCATCCACGAGAAGGTTGAATTACCGGAGGCGTTCAAAGTCGTTGAACTGCCGGTGAAAGATTTTTCGCGCAAGTGGGGCAAGGATGAGAATATGACAGAGGACTACCTTCGCCGCAAGTGGGAGAAAGAGTGGAAGTAGCCGCTCCAAACTTCCATGTGGTGCTGTATCGTCCCGAGATCCCATCCAACACCGGCAATATCGGCCGGCTATGCCTGGGAATGAATGCACGGCTTCATATCATCAAACCCATGCGCTTCCTGATAACCGATAAGTATTTGAAACGAGCAGGATTAGATTACTGGCACGAACTGGATCCCGTTCTGCACGACTCTTTTAAGGCCTGCGTGGAGCAATTTCCAGTTGACAGAATTTTCCTCTGTACCACAAAATCAAAAACGTCTTATACTGCCTTCGACTACCGTCAGGGCGATGTATTTGTCTTTGGTCCTGAGACCTCCGGGCTACCCGAAAAGCTTCTCGACGCGTACCGTGAACGGAACATCAGAGTTCCGATGACGGACGCGATACGGTCCATCAATCTGTCCAACAGTGTCGCCGTCATTCTCTACGAAGCCTGGCGTCAGATCGGCTTTGACGGCGGAACACCCCGATAACAAGGAGGATACATGCTGCAAGGTTCCTACGTAGCGCTCGTTACGCCTTTTAAAAAGAATGGCATCGATTACAACGCCCTCGAAAAACTGATCGATTTTCACCTTCAAAACGGCACCCATGGCATCCTTCTGAACGGAACCACGGGTGAATCGCCTGCGCTGGCGAGCGATGAAAAAGATCGCATGGTTCGTTTCTGTGTACAGCGTATCGACGGCAAGCTGCCGATCATGCTCGGTACCGGCACAAACAGCTTGGGCAATACCGTCTCCGCGACCGCCCGTGCAAAAGACTACGGCGTGCAGTATGCGCTGGTTATCACACCCTACTACAACAAACCCAATCAAGAAGGGCTCTATCGCTTCTTTAAAGAAGTTCACGACCAGACCGATATCCCTATTGTCATTTACAATGTTCCGGGGCGTACCGGCGTCAACATGGCGACCGAAACAATCCTCCGGCTTGCTAACGAATGTCCGCGAATCATCGGGCTCAAAGCAGCGAGTGCTGACCTGATTAAGGCTTCCATCGTTGCTCGCGACACACGCGACGACTTTTCCGTGATGTCCGGCGAAGATGCGCTCAACATGCCACTGATGGCCTGCGGAGCGAAGGGCGTTATCTCGGTTACAGCGAATGTGATGCCGAAAAAGGTTAGCGACATGACCGAAACCTGCCTGAAGGGTGATTACGCAACTGCGTTGAAATTGCACCAGGAGCTGATCGAGATCAACGCTGCGATGTTCTTCGATACCAACCCCATCCCAGTGAAAACCGCGCTGGCGATGATGGGTATGATCGAAGACGAAATCCGGCTTCCGTTAGCTCCCATGGATGACGATAAGGTAAAACGTCTGGAGAAGGTTCTCAAAGATTATAAACTGATTTAACACAGGAATACCGATGGCGCGCAAATTCCATAAGGATAAGACAAGCATCATTTGCCCTCGATCCCGCAGGTTCGAGAGCATCTTTGTCTGCGCCGTCAATTGCCGAAAAAAGTGTCATATCTATAAATCCAACGTCGATATCAAAGCTTTGCTTGACTTTGTGGAAAACCACCCGGAATATGAACTTGCAGGAGAAATTATGGCAACGAAGAAGGTTGAACCGACCAGGAAAGAGAAGGTGTACTGGGTCGTTGAAGACGACAATCGGTTTACGGAGGTTAAGGAATCCGAACTGATGAACAATCCGGTCGCCTATCTCGACAAAAAAATCTGGGATCGTCCGCCCAACGAGTATGAGCTGGTGATCTCGCTCAAGAAAAAGAAATAACGACAGGAGTTTCTATGAAAAAGATCATCACGATCGTCCTGACGGCGTTGATTCTCTTCCAGCTTGGCGCGCTCATGGCTATTGCTGCATCGAGCCCGAACGGCGAAGAGGATGTCGGAAAGCTTTATACCTTCAAGGGCAAGCTGCTCTATGAAGATGAGACATGGATTCTTCAGCTTCCCAATAAGCAGAAGCTCAAACTTGGCTTGCCCAATGACGATTTTCTACTGGAAGAATACGACCTGAAGCTGGTAAAATTCGAATTCATCGAAGTCACGGGTTTCTACGATGAGGATCGTTTCATCGTGGAACGCGTCGTAAAAGACGGAACTGCCTACGATATTTAGGGAAACCTTGTAGCGTAAAAGTACCGAAAGCAGCATAACGATGGATTACATTTACCTGAAAAAATGGGTCGATGAACAGGATTTGACCGCATCAAAGCCGCTGCTGACGGACATCATGCGCTTTGAAGACCAGTATCTGCTATCCTTCTCCAAGGCGAAGAAGGACTTGCAGGTATCGCTGTTCTCCGGCAATCCGTTCTGTTTCTCCGTCCGCAAGACGCGGCTTCCATTCAAGCCAGCGACAGACATCAGTCCGATTATCCACAGACTTCAGCATGCGAGATTGGGTGCAGTCTCGATAAGCGAAACGGACCGCATTGTCTCATTTCATTTCTTCCGTACCTCGATCGAGGGTCAGCAGGAGGAGCTAATCCTTGTTGCCGAGCTGATCCCGCGATTTACCAACCTCATCCTGGTTCAGGATGGTACCATCTTCGATTCCCTTCGACGCTTCAGCTATGCCGAGAATCAGCATCGCCAGATTTTACCGGGTGTCGTCTACGAACCGCCTCCTGCCGGTTTTACTCAGAATGACAGCGATGCCGATTTGACGCTTCTGGGAACCTCGTACGACGATATCGACACATACCTGCATGATTTTTACTACAAGAAGCAACTCGGCGAACGAGCAGAGCGTCTTAAGAGCGATATCCTCAAGGCGATCCAGCGGGATCGCAAGAAGAAGGCCAGAAAGCTGGATAAACAGCAGAGCGAGCTTATCCAATCCGCGAAGGAATCCGAATTCCTGCAGGCAGGAGAGCTGCTCAAGGCCAATTACCGCGCGCTGAAAAAGGGCCAGGTCAGCATTACCCTGATCGACTACTACGATCCTGAGCAAAAAGAGATCGAAATAGCGCTATTGCCAGAGCTTTCGCCGCAGCAGAACATCGAGCGGTATCTGAAAAAGTACCGCAAGGCGAAGAACGGGGCTAAGGTTATCCAGGAGCAGATCGAACGAACCGAAGCGGAAATCGAGGAGCTCGACCGCTGGATCTTTGATCTCGAGGACGAATCCGACTACCTCACGCTGAAGGATTTCTCTAAAAACGAGATCTCGAAGCCTGATGGAAAAGGCCAAAAAGCACCTTATCGTCGGCTCTGGATCGACGAGGGCTGGGAAATCTTCATCGGACGGACTTCCACGGAGAACGATCAACTCACGACCCGTTTTGCCAAGCCTTGGGACTGGTGGTTTCACAGCCGCATCTTCAAGGGATCTCACGTGGTTCTACGCAACTATAAGAAGAAGGAACCCTCGCCCGAGATCGTCAACCTCGCTGCACGACTGGCAGCATACTACAGTAAGGCGAAGAAATCGAGCAACGTGCCTGTGGATATGACGCAAATCCGCTACGTACGCAAGCCACGCGGTGCAGCACCGGGATTCGTCACCTACACCGACCAGAAGACGCTGTATGTAGATCCGCTCAGTATGCGTGATGCAGCGGCGCAGGTCAATGGGGAAGAGGCATGAACATCTTTCGCGGCACCGATCGACCGGAGTTTGTCGCGACCGACGAAACCCTGATCCGCGAGGTCTTCCATCCCCGACACACGGGAATCGACACGCCATACAGCATTGCGCTGGCATCGCTCGATCCCGGGGAGAAATCGACGCCGCATAGCCTGAAGACATCCGATGAAGTGTACATTATTGTGCAGGGTGCGGGTCGGGTGCATATCGGTAGCGAAACGGATACGGTTTCCATTGGTGATATCGTACATATTCCCAAAGGGGCGGAGCAGTGGATCGAGAACATCTCCGACGAAACCCTGATCTTCTATTGCATCGTCTCGCCGCCCTGGCATAGAGAGGACGAAGCATAGATATAGCATTTGTTATGATTATGGGAAGCCCTTACCCTGTCCCTCTCCCACAAGTGGGCGAGGGGACGGCAATTGCGAGATTGTTGTTCTCGCCCTTCTTCCACTTATGGGAGAAGTGTAGGGTTTGAAGAATGAAAACCCTGTATCTCTCAACACGGGGGATGAGGGTCTCAAAAGGAAAATCCAGTGATCAATAAACATGTACTATCGTTTGCTCGGGAAATGAGAAAAGCACCGACAAGGGCTGAACAACATTTGTGGGCCCATTTGCAGAACAGGCGATTGTTCGGATACAAATTCAGGCGACAGCACCCTATTAAGACATATATTGCTGATTTTGCTTGTATTGGACTGAAACTTGTGATTGAACTGGATGGGGGACATCACGACGAAGATTTCAATCGATTACACGACGATTCAAGAACTGATTTTCTGCAGGATAATGGTTATCGTGTGATTCGGTTCACCAATGGAGAGGTATTGCAGAATATTGACTCTGTGTTGACAAGGATTGCCGATGCATTGGATAATCTAAGACATGATCAGTGAAGGAGAGCCCTCACCCTGTCCCTCTCCCACAAGTGGGCGAGGGGACGGTAAAGTTGAGATGGCTGTTAGCTCCTTCTCCCACTTGTGGGAGAAGGCGGGGGATGAGGGTCTCTGAGATATCGTTGGGACGTTAAAGTTGAGATGGTTGTTTTAGCTCCTTCTCCCACTTATGGGAGAAGAGTAGGGTTTGATGAATGAAAACCCTGGATCTCTCAACACGGCGGAGATGAGGATCTCTTACGACAAAGGACACACTATGAAACAATCGATTGTGCTGGTGAGCGGAGGAATGGACAGCCTGGTTACCGCCGCCATCGCGAAGCGCGACTCCGATCGCGTCTATTTTTTGCACGCGAATTACGGCCAGCGCACTGAGCGCAAGGAGCTCGAGCTGTTCGAGAAGCTGTGCGACTACTTCCAGCCAGATGGGGCGAAATCAGTGGATATCTCCTACCTCGCCGATATCGGCGGCTCTGCATTGACCGACGCGTCCATCGAGGTGAAAGATTTTACGCCCGGTGCTGACGGGATCCCCGACACCTACGTTCCCTTCCGAAATGCACACCTTGTCTGCATCGCGGTGAGTTGGGCGGAGGTTCTCGGCGCAGACAGCGTCTATATTGGTGCCGTGGAAGAGGATTCCAGCGGCTACCCGGATTGCCGGGAGGTCTTCTACGAGCATCTTGGCAAGGCCATAGAGGCCGGAACGAAGGACGACACCCACATCCGCATCGTCGCGCCCGTGATCCACATGAACAAAGCCGAGATCATCAAACTCGGCGTAGATCTCGGGGTGCCGTTCGAGCTAAGCTGGAGCTGTTACCGCAACAACGATGTCGCGTGCGGCACCTGCGATAGCTGCTATCTCAGGCTCAAGGCGTTCGAACGTGCCGGCGTGAAAGATCCCATTCCGTACGCTTCTCCCGACGATGTATCGTAAGAGGTCTTCGCAATGCAACACAACGACTTCATGCAGCGTGCCATGGAACTGGCGGAGCAAGCGATTGGCCGAACATCCCCCAATCCGTTCGTGGGCGCGGTCGTCGTAAAAGACGGCAAGATCATCGGCGAGGGCCACACGCAGCCGTGCGGTCAGGATCACGCCGAGGTGGTCGCGCTCAAAGCGGCAGGCGAGAACGCCCGTGGCGCGGACATCTACGTCACACTGGAACCCTGCTGCCACTGGGGCCGCACGCCTCCCTGTACCGACGCCATCATTCGGGCCGGTATTGCGCGTGTGTTTGTCGGCATCGAAGACCCCAACCCGAAAGTCTGCAACCTTTCTGGTGGCATCCTGCGCGAGAAAGGCATCGAAGTCACCTACGGTGTCATGGCGGACGCGATCCGCAGGCAGCTCAGGCCCTACCTGGTCTCATCGGAGCTCAAACGCCCGTACATCACCCTGAAAATCGCCGCATCGCTGGACGGACGCATTGCAGCGCAAGATGGCTCCTCACGGTGGATTACCGGCGAAAAATCCCGCGAGCTCGTGCACCGTATGCGTGACCGTTCCGACTGCATTCTCACCGGCATCGGCACCGTGCTTGCCGACGATCCCATGTTCAATGTCCGACTCGAGGGCAACTGCGGAATACCCGTGCGTGCTATCCTCGATAGAAATCTCCGTACTCCGCGCGAATCACAGATTGTTACCACCGCCGGGCAGCAGCCCACCTGGATTTTCACCGATCCGGGCACGCCGAACGCCCTCTCCGGCACCGGAGTGGAGCTCTTCCCATATAGCTCGCTGCAAGACGTATTCACAACCCTCTACGAGCGCGGCATCATGATGGTGATGGTGGAGGCCGGCCCGACGCTCGTCACCGCCCTGCTCGAGCAGAACCTCTGCGACCGGCTCGTCATCTTCTACGGAAACACCCTTCTCGGTGGACCGCACACCTTCATCCAGAGCCCTCTCGCAGCCACCATAGGCGACGCAAAGCGCTGGTCGATCGAATCGGCGCAGAAGCTTGGTGAGGATGTGGTGGTGGAGGCTGCAAGGCATGGTTGATGGCCGCTTGACCATCTGGATTATCTCACCGCCGGGCAACAACGCGGTGCACAGCTTCGATGAAGTCGCGGAGAGCCTGCACTACGCCTATCGCGAGAAAGGCCTGCACGTGCCGGTCGTCCACGATCCCAGTCAGATTCAAGGGACGGCGATTGTACTGGGGGCGATCCTCGCCACCCGTTATCCAGATATCGAGATCCCGCCTGACAGCATCATCTACAATCTCGAACAAATCTTCATCGGTTCGCCCTGGCTAACCGAGCGTTACCTCGAGCTGCTCCGCAAGCACCGCGTCTGGGATTACAGCCAGCGCAACATCGACATGCTCAGGCAACTGGGCATACACGATATCACGCTCTGCCGGATCGGCTATGTGCCGGAGCTGACGCGCATTCCGTCCGACCCCGATAAAGAGGATATCGACGTGCTGCACTACGGTTCCATGAACGAGCGACGACGCGACGTGCTGGAAGAACTGATGCGGCGCGGACTCGAGGTAAGGCATCTGTACGACGTCTATGGCCCGGAGCGCGACGCCTTGATCGCACGGGCAAAGATCGTCCTGAACATCCACTACTACCCGGCGCAGGTCTTCGAGATCGTCCGATGCTCCTATCTGCTGGCAAACCGGCGCTTCGTCATCTCAGAAACCGGCGATGATCCCGATCTCGAGCTCCCATTCCGCGGGGGGATTGTCTTTGTGCCCTACTACAAGCTTGCCGATACCTGCCAGAACTACCTCGACCGCTCCCGGATCCGCCACGGCGTCGCCGAAAAAGGTTTCGCGCTTATCAAGCAGATGCCCGTCGGCGTGTGATGTGGTGGTGGAGAACGTGGAGATGCATGGGAGGATGTGTGTGTGGCGAATTTAAAATATGATAGATATGAACTGGATAGTATTGGGGAGTATTGGAAATACTATTTGGTATAATCCAATTAATGCGATGAAGATCCCAGCAACTTTATAGGCGATGAAGAGCATTTTTGCAATTCTGACAAAGCCAGCATCCATTTTATCTCTCACAAAGTCACTCGAGGTCTTAAATTTCATGTTTGTATCCTCATACCTCTTGAGTAATAAGCCTTCACTGACATAGTATTTTTTATGGATATATGGTTCCTCGTCGAGGTTAAGCAAAGCTTCAATTTTAAATCTCTTCACAATAGATTCTAATTGCCGTTTGTAATTTGATTGACATGATTTATACCCAGTAGATGCAATGAAAAAAATTAGTATCCCTGCCGAAATAACAATTATTGGTGAGAGATTGTTGTTTTTGTGGGCGAGTAAAACATAAAAAGCACCAGCAATTATTGATGTGCATAACCCAGAGTAGAAATTGAGGGATTTGTAAATAGAGTTGATCATGACATGCTCGTCGTTAACATATGATCGATAAAGTTCAAGAAGAGTAGTTTGGGTGTCCGGGTCAATCTGATTAGGTGTTCGTAGAAAATTGAGCATAAGCTTTCTCCTTAATACTTCTTCTTGAACCAGTTCCGAACCATACATGTTCAATGGACTGAAGACATTGGTTACTCATATCTTATTGTATTCAAGCTTTGGTAAAAGAGATTAAATACGTCAAGAGAATAATTTCAAAAGTGCTTTCATCTTATTCAGGATTTTCGTGATTTTCCCCCTTGACAAAAACACCCCATCCTTACGCTGTTAGCCTATGGAAACGATGAAACCAACCTACGACGGTATCAACTACTGTGTCCGGTGCGGTGGCGAGCTCGATATTCGGGTGGATCACGAAGGGCGCGAGCGTCCGCACTGCAAGAGCTGCGGCTGGGTTTACTACAAGAACCCGGTTCCGGCGGCGGCGTGCGTGGTGTTCGACGAAGAAGACCGGCTGCTGGTAATCCTGCGCAAAAACGAGCCCAAGGCGGGTGAGTGGGCGCTTCCCAGCGGCTACATCGAGATCGAACAGACGCCGGAAGAGACATCCGTGCGCGAGCTCGAGGAAGAGACCGGTCTCATCGGGCGCAACGAGCAATTTTTGGGCTACTTCGTGGGATCATCGCCAATCTACCAGAGTATCATTTCGTTCGGCTTTCTCATGAAGGCTGAGGGAGGTCGGCTTCTTGCAGGCGATGACGCTGCAGAAGCCAGTTTTGTCCCTCTCAGCGACCTGCCGCCAATCGCCTTTGCTTCCCACCGCCATTTCATCCAGAAAGCGCTGAAGATCAAAGGTCTGGCGTAGCAAGTCCTTATTCATCCTGCTGATAAGGTGCTGGTTTTACGAAGTAAACCCGGATCTCTCATCAGGAATTGAAGGGGGTTTCCCAATTCTTCCGAAATAAAAAACACCCCCCCTTTGTCCCCCCTTATCAGGGGGGTGAGGAAAAACATTGACCTCTTGAAACCGATGTAATCATTGGCATACAAAGGAGATTTGCATGGAAATCGACAAAATATACGAACCTCAGACCAAAGAGAAAAAGTGGTATAAATTCTGGATGGACAACGGCCATTTCACGCCGAAGATCGATCCCGATAAAAAGCCTTATACAATCCTGATTCCGCCGCCGAACGTCACCGGCATTTTGCACATGGGCCACGTGCTCAACAACACCTATCAGGACGTGATGGTGCGCTATCAGCGGATGACAGGCCACCCGACGCTCTGGCTGCCCGGTGTGGATCACGCCGGTATCGCCACCCAGAACGTGGTGGAAAAAGAACTCGCCAAAGAGGGTCTTACCCGCTTCGACGTGGGCCGCGATAAGCTCGTGGAACGCATATGGGAGTGGAAGGAGCAGAAGGGCGGACGCATCATCGAGCAGCTCAAGCAGCTTGGGGCTTCCTGCGACTGGTCCCGCGAACGTTATACCATGGACGACGTCCTCTCCAAGGCGGTCAGAAAGGTGTTCGTGCACCTCTACGAAAAAGATTTGATCTACAAGGGCAACTACATCATCAACTGGTGCCCGCGCTGTAATACCGCGCTCTCCAACGACGAAGTGGAGCACGAGGACGAGACCGGAAAACTCTGGCACATCTGCTATCCGTTCAGCGATGGCAGCGATTTCGTGACCGTAGCCACCACTCGCCCCGAAACCATGCTGGGCGACGTCGCTGTAGCGGTAAATCCGAATGACGAGCGTTATAAAGACAAGATCGGCCAGACGGTTCTACTGCCTTTCATAGGCCGCGAGATCCCCATCATCGCCGACGAATACGTCGATATGACATTCGGTACTGGCTGCGTGAAGATCACCCCGGCGCACGACCCCAACGACTTCATGATGGGGCAGCGCCACGGCCTGGAACCCATCCTGGTGATGGACGACCACGGCGTGATGAACGAGAACGCGGGTCCGCTCTTCGTGGGCATGAACCGCTTCGATTGCCGCAAGAAGATCGTCGAGCAGCTCCAGCAGCAACGCCTGCTCGCCAAGATCGAGGATCATCAGCACGCGGTAGGCCATTGTTACCGCTGCGCCACCGTTATCGAGCCCTACCTCTCCGATCAGTGGTTCGTGCGCATGAAACCGCTTGGCGAACCTGCCATCGACGTGGTGAACAAGGGCGAGGTGAAGTTCATCCCCGAGCGCTGGACAAAGGTCTATCTGCACTGGATGGAGAACATCCGCGACTGGTGTATCTCGCGCCAGATATGGTGGGGACACCGCATCCCGGCGTGGTACTGCGAGTGCGGCGAGATGATCGTTTCCGAAGAGGATCCAACAACCTGCCCGAAGTGTGGCAGCGATAAACTGCGTCAGGACGAAGACGTGCTCGATACCTGGTTCTCGAGCTGGCTGTGGCCCTTCTCGACCATGGGCTGGCCGGAAAAGACCGAAGACCTCGAGTATTTTCTGCCCACCAACCTGCTGGTCACCGCGCCCGGTATCATCTACCTCTGGGTTGCGCGGATGATCATGTCCACGCTGGAATTTACCGGCAAGATTCCGTTCGACACGGTATTCCTGCACGGCATGGTCCTGGACGAACAGGGTCGCAAGATGAGCAAGTCGCTGGGCAATTCGCCCGATCCGATCGACCTCATCGCGATCTACGGCGCCGACGCGCTCCGTTTCAGCATGATCTTCAATACGCCACGTGGTCAGGACAGCTATTTCTCCGAGGGCGTCATCGAGCATGGGCGTAATTTCGCCAACAAGATATGGAACGCCTATCGTTTCATCATGATGAGCGTGGAGAAAATCGAAGGGCTGCCTGCCGATGACGAGATCGAACTCGAGCTCGCCGACAAGTGGATTCTTTCGCGCCTCAACCAGGTGACGAAAGAAGCGAACGAGCACTTCGAGGCCGTGCGCTTCAACGACGCCGCACAGCTCCTCCAGGAATTCATCTGGAAAGAATTCTGCTCGTGGTATCTCGAGCTCAGCAAGGATCGCATCTATAACGACGACAATCCGAAGGCGCAGCGCACCGCGAAGTATATCCTTCTGCACGTGCTGGAGCAGTCCATGCGCCTGCTTCACCCGCTGATGCCGTTCATCACCGAAGAGATCTGGCAGAGCCTCAAAGGCATGCTGCCTATCGAAGAAGAAGCCCTTATTATCGCGAATTATCCTCAGGCGGATGATTGCCTTATCGACGCCAATGTGGACGCGAAGATGCAGCTCGTGCAGGATTGCATAAGCTGTATCCGTAACCTGCGCAAGCAGATGGGTATATCACCGGGCAAGATGGTGAACGTGTCCATAAAGGTCGCTCGTGGTGAGCAGAAGGCCATCATCGAGGATAACCTGGGCTACTTCAGCAAGCTGGCCAAGGTGGAAGAGATGACTTGCGGAACCGACGTCGAGCGTCCAAAACCGTCGCTCGCGGATGTAGTGACCGACATCGAGATCTACCTGCCCTTGACCGGTTTAGTGGACATTGATAGTGAAATCGCACGTCTGGAGAAGCAAGAAGCGAAGCTCGCGCAGGATCTGGGGCGCATCGAGAGTAAGTTGAATAACGAAAGCTTCACCTCCCGCGCACCGCAAGAAGTGGTCGATAAGGAGAAGGAGAAGTACGAGGAAGTGCGTGTCACGCTCGAAAAAACCCGGACTCTTCTGGATGATCTGAGATAATCAACATCGAATGATAAATAGAGGGGGAGAGCTCAGGTTCTCCCCTTTTTTCTTAATGTACAAAGGCACCCTTACCTGCATCTCTCCCTGGGTGCACAGGCACTCTTGTCTGCATCTCTCACCGGGTACGCAGGCACCCTTGCCTGCATCCCTATTTCCCTAACGACCATAACATCAACACCATGAGAAGGGAGACATCATGCGATTAGTTCGATATGACGAGATTACCGAGAAGGAATACAAAGACTACAAGCGTGAGTTGCTGCAATCGAGTGAGATGATCTCTCCTTCGGTAGCGATTCGAGGAAACAGTACATTTGACGAGACGGTCGCGCAATGGGAAGCGGAAACGAAGCGCGAAACCTGCCCGGACGGATGGGTGCCGGCGACCATGTTCTTTCTGGTGGACGACAACGGGCGTATCCTCGGTGGAATCCACTTCCGGCACGAGCTGAACGACTTCCTGAAGCACTTCGGTGGGCATATCGGGTATGGTGTTCGTCCATCCGAGCGCCGGAAAGGCTACGCGACGCATATGCTCAAGCTGATGATGGATATCGCTCGTGAAAAGGGCTATGAACGGGTATTAATCACATGCAAAGACGACAACATCGGCTCTGCGAAAACCATCGAGAACAACGGCGGCAAGGCCTACACCACCTCAACCCACGAAGGGAAATTGTTCAGGCAGTACTGGGTGGAGCTGTAAAGGGGCCTGCGCTCCGCCTCTCCTTCCTGGGTACGCAGACGTCTCGTCTGCATCTCTGTTCTGGGAGCGCAGGCGTCTTGTAGGTTTTTATATAAAACCTGGAATCTACAACGGCCTGCGTTCTCGTTATTTTCATTGACAAATCATATCTTCGCGACAATCCTACCTCATGAAGATTAACAAAGGCTGGCACTCAAGAGGATACGTCCCCCATTTCGATGGTTACGAAGTCTATCAATTTATCACGTTACGCTTGTACGACTCAGTTCCAAGCCATGTTATTGATAAATGGAAGATGGAATTTGATTGGACGGAAAAATCAGAAAAAGACCCTAAGCAGTTAGCGGTATTGAGAAAATTAATTCAGCAATATGCCGATAAGGGATATGGGTCTTGTTTCATGCGAATCCCGGCAATTGCTGAGATTGCTCAGAATGCGATTGTGTTTTTTGATTCAGAGCGATACGCACTCATTGAATGGTGTATCATGCCAAACCATGTGCACGCTTTGATCAAACCATTATCCGGATATTCGATTCCGAAGATAATCCAATCCTGGAAATCATTCATCGCCCACGAAGAGAACAAGGCTCTGCATCGCTCAGGTAAATTTTGGATGCACGATTACTTTGATCGATATATACGAACCGAAGAGCACTTTCAAACCACAAGTCGATACATCAGGAATAATCCGGTTTCTGCAGGGCTGGTCGAGAAACCTGAAATGTGGGAATGGTCATCAGCGTTCTAACAGAGGTAGATACAAGAGAAGAAGATGCAGACGAGACGTCTGCGTACCCAGGGCAGGCACAACTGCGCTTCGCCTAGCTATTCTCCTGAGAACTACATTGACAAATCGAAGCCGAAACGGGATATGTGCATAAACGTTATAAGGGTACTTTGGAGAATGCTGTGAAAAAGAAAATCTACAACAGACTGACGAAACATGCCGCTGAACGAGCGGGTTATTTCTGCCTGATCGACCCTGATCGATTCGATATCAACGAAACAGTGGATCTCGCTGTTGGCTGTGCCGAAAGCGGAGCTGACGCGCTTCTGATCGGCGGTAGCCTGATGATCCACGATAATTTCGAGAAGTCGCTCAAGCTGATCCGCCGGGCGGTCAATATCCCCGTGCTGATCTTCCCTGGCATCTTCAATTTCGTCTCACGGCACGCCGACGCGCTGTTGCTTCTGAGCATGGTTTCGAGCCGCAATCCGCAAATGCTGATCGGCGAACAAGTCCGCGCGGCACCGCTTATCCGCAGTTGCAACCTGGAGGTGATTGGAACCGGTTATATGGTGATCGAATCCGGCAAGTTGACTTCGGTGCAGTACATGAGTCATAGCATTCCCATCCCGCGCAACAAGCCCGATATCGCCGTCGCGCATGCGCTGGCAGCACAATATCTTGGTATGCGGTTGATCTATATGGACGCTGGAAGCGGTGCGGAAGAACCGATGTCTGCGGACATGATCAAGGCGGTCAAAGATGCCGTCGAGATCCCGGTGATTGTGGGTGGAGGAATCCGCACACCTGAAACAGCCGTCGAACTTGCGAAAGCCGGCGCTGACTACATTGTGACTGGCACTGTAATTGAGGACAAGAAGGACACGTCGCTTGTGCGTGCTTTCGCTGACGCTTTACACGGGATTACCAGATGATCGATATTCACACACATGTTTTGCCCGGTGTCGATGATGGCTCGCCCGATATCGAGACCTCTGTTGCCTCTGTTCAGGCTGCGAAGGACGCCGGTATTTCCGAAATCGTGCTCACGCCACACTACCTGCGTGGGAGCTACGACAACCCACGCGAAAAGCTGCTGAAGATATTGCCTGGCCTGCAAAAAGCGGTCAAGGACGCTGGTATCGAGATGAAGTTCCACGCTGGAGCCGAGGTGATGCTGGATACCAATATTCTGGACGATATCACGCAGCACGATCTGCACCTTGCGGACACGAAATATGTGTTGGTCGAATCCAGCATGAACGGCTTTCCAGGATTCTTTATCCAAGCGCTGTACGACCTCGTGCGAAACGGCTACAAACCCATTCTGGCTCATCCGGAACGCTATATGGACATCCAGATGAATCTTGGCATGGCCGAAGATCTGCTACACCGGAATGTGTATTTGCAGATCAATTCCGGCAGCCTTACTGGTGGTTATGGCAACAATGTCGAACGCACTGCGTGGGAGCTGATTGATGCGGGATTCGCGCATTTCCTGGCTTCGGATAACCATTGCCGCTCAGAGACCAATTCTCTCCAGGAGGCGGTGGCGCTTCTTACCGAGCGGTACGACGCATATACTGCGGAGCTTCTGACGAAAATAAATCCCCGCAAGATGCTGCAAGGAGAGGATATCGACCACTTCTACCTCAGTGTTGCGGAGGTGGATAAGGAAGACGGTCGTCATCCTATCAAGAAGGTTCTGGATTTCCTATGGAAAAGATAAATCGAGTACTGATCACCGGTGTAACCGGCTTTATCGGAAGGCATGTCGCACAGCGCTTGGCTCCACGAAAGCTGCATCTGGTGGGACTTGCCCGTCCCGAGACCTCAAAGAAACGTCTCGAATCGCTTGAAGGTTTCATGAAGATCGTCAAGATCGACCTCTCTGATATTTCCTCACTCACGAAGTTTCTGCAGGAAAACGAGTTTGACGCGATCCTGCATATCGGTGCGATTCGCGGTGGAAGAAGATTTCCCAAGAAGAAATACTACGAAGCAAACGTCCTTGCGACCGAGCAGCTTATGCTGGCCGCGTGGCGAACCAAGGCGCGATTTGTGTTTTGCTCGTCAGTGGGTGTTTTTGGCGCGATTCCAAACGAACTTCCTGCCAACGACCACACCGAACGACAGTTTGACAGCTATTATCACGAGACGAAAATTCACGCCGAAGCCATCGTGCAGAAGATGGTACTTGAAGGTCTCGATGGCTACATCATTCGACCAGCGATCACCTACGGTCCCGGCGACTACGGATTCCCGTACACTCTCACCAAGCTGGTCGATAAGCGGCTTCTTTTCCTGCCCGATCGCACAGTACGCATCCATTTAACGGAAGTGAATACGCTCGCTGATGTTTTTGTGAAGAGTCTTGAAGCACAAATGACACCCGGTTCTGCGTTCATTGTAGCAGACCGGCATCCTGTTTCGCTGCTTGAGCTTGCTGACGAGATCCACGAGAAGCTGCATGGTAAGCCTTATCCTCGCAACCGTATCATTTCAGCGATGTGGTTCCGGCTGGGTGAGCGAATCGCAATGTTCATGAAAAACGACCTCTGGCTGGCGCGTTTCCGGCTGATTTCGCAGTCGTGGTTCTACGATGTCGAAAAGACTTACGAGGTTTTTAACGTGCGCCATGTGCGTACGCTCGCAGGATTTAAGTCCGTTCTTGATTTTTACAGGAAGTAATGATATGGCGATTCCTATATTGCATTTCTGGAAGAAATACTTTTCCGAGCCGGATGAAGGCCTTGGATCATCCTATGAGCGCATTATCCTGAATCACAAGATGGTACAAATCTGTCGGCGGTTCGAGGCAAAGACTGTTCTTGAAGCGCCATCGTTTGGGTTTACCGGCACTTCGGGAATCAACAGTATGTCGCTTGCGAAGAGTGGAATCGAGGTGACGATTCTGGATCACGAGCCGGATCGTGTCGATCTGATCCGCGAAGTGTGGAAGCAAGTTGGGCTCGAGGCGGATGTTCTGCTTACCGACGACTATGTGAATCTACCATTCGAGGACAATACTTTCGATGTAAGCTGGAACTTTTCTGCGTTGTGGTTCGTTGAGGATCTTGAGGTCTTTCTGAAGCAGCTTACGCGTGTGACCAGCAAGGCGATTGTGCTCTGTGTACCGAATCGTCTGGGTGTTGGCTATCTAAGCCAAAAATATACCGGAAAGGACGACCTTAAAAAGTACCTGAAAGAGGATTACATCAAGCCGCGCAGGTTCACAAAAATCATGTGTGAACTGGGATGGAAGAAGGTCGAAGGTAATTTCATCGACTGTCCTCCGTGGCCGGATATCGGTATGCCCAAGGCAAAATTCCTGAAGAAATTCGGGCTCGGATTTCTTGTAAACGATAATGTCAAGCCGGAGCCTCTGACGGTTCTGGACTATTATACGGGAAAAGATCCCGATTTCGAGCGTAAGATGCTTCGTCACGCATGGTTTGAGAACTGCATGCCGTGGCTTGTGAAGCGATTCTGGGCGCACCATCGTTATGTGCTGTTTGTTAACGAGAAAAAATTGGTAAACCAAGCAAGGAAGGATAGTTTATAGCTATGAACGAGCATGTGGAATTGTTACAGAAACTGGCAAATACAAGACAGAAGATCGAAACGGAAATTGGCCGGATTATCGTCGGGCAGAAACGCGTCGTGGAAGAAATTCTCATCGCACTGTTCGCGGGTGGTCACTGCCTCATCGAAGGTGTTCCTGGCCTGGCGAAGACGCTTATGGTCTCGACGCTGGCGCAGATACTGGATCTGAAATTCAACCGCATCCAGTTCACGCCCGACCTGATGCCATCCGACATCACGGGTACGGATATTCTGGCGGAAAACAAGGCGGACGGTAGGCGATACTTCGAGTATATCAAGGGTCCCATCTTCTCGAACATCATCCTTGCAGATGAGATCAACCGAACGCCGCCCAAGACGCAGGCAGCACTCTTGCAAGCGATGCAAGAATTTCAGGTGACTGCGGGAAATCAGACCTTTGAGCTGGATCGTCCATTCCTTGTGCTTGCCACGCAGAATCCGATCGAGCAGGAAGGAACTTATCCGCTCCCGGAAGCGCAGCTTGATCGCTTCATGTTCAACATCAATATCGATTACCCGGATTTCGAGGAAGAGAAGGAGATCGTAAGAACGACGACTTCGTTGGAGATGCCGGAAGTGAAGCCAATGATGAGTGCAAGGGATATTCGGGAGATTCAGAAAGCCGTGAGAATCTTGCCTGTGAGCGATCATGTGCTCGATTTCGCTGTCAGACTTGCTCGTGCGACCAGGCCGAAGAGCGCTGACGCCCCGGAGTTTATTCAGCGTTGGGTGAACTGGGGAGCAGGTCCTCGAGCATCGCAGTATCTCATCCTTGCTGCGAAGACAAGAGCCGCTCTGCAGAACCGGCCTTCGCCTTCGATCGAAGATGTGGTTCGCGTTGCGGAGATCGTTTTACAACATCGTATTGTCATATCGTTCACAGCCGAGGCGGAAGGCCTGAGAGCACGTGACATTATTGAAAAACTTATTACCGAATTAAAGAGCTGAATGGACTGATTTTGGGTATTCAAAACACGAACTTCCAGATTATGGAAAAGGCTGTTCAAGACAAATTGCTGGCGATAACGAATAATCGCCTGTTGACCGATGCGCTTGATGCGATACCGGTGCATGTTGTGATTATTGATGACAAGCGCTCGGTGCTCTATATTAACCGTTCAACGATGGAGTTCACCGAGATTACCGATCGTAATGAGGTCATAGGTAAATACTTCGGTGAGTTATTCAAGTGTAACCACCTGTATCATACCGAGCACAGATGTGGTACGACGAACTACTGTCGTTTTTGCGGCGCGCTTACATCGATTCTGGATGGCCTGAGCGGTAAACCGAGTACGAAAGAATGCCGTATGCTTGTTCGGAAAGACCAGATTGTTGAAGCGCTCAATCTGCAAGTTACTTCTGCTCCGCTCATTGTAGGAGAACATCAGTTTTTCATGCTTACGATTGAGGATATCAGTGCGGTTGTTCGCAAGCAGGCGCTTGAGAGAATCTTCTTTCATGACATCCTGAACACCGCGTATGCAATATCATCCGGTCTTGAGCTACTTTTCGATGACGAAGCGACCGAGTATCGGGAAGAAATCAAAGCTTCGATGCCGTCGACAGCGCAGCGACTGATTGAGGAAATTGCCGATCAGCAGCAGTTGATCAAGGCCGAGCAGAACGACTTGGAAGTTTCACCCTATTCGCTGAACACAACGAAGGTTGTTCAGCAGGTCTTGAGTCATGTTCGCAATTATCAACGGTTTAATAATCGCGATATAGTGCTGGAATCATCCTTTGAAGACTTGCAGGTTTATACGGACAAAACGCTACTGGTTCGTGTGCTTTTCAACATGATCAAGAATGCACTGGAGGCTGGAAGTGGTATTGTGCGGATTGGGAGCCAGAGAGCCCATGATATGGTTCGTTTCAGTGTTCGTAATGTAGAAGTTATTCCGGAGAAGGTTTTCTACCAGTTATTCCAGCCAAGTTTTTCGACAAAAGGATCAGGACGTGGATTTGGTACGTATAGTATCAAGCTTCTGACAGAGCGATATCTCAATGGCGAGGTGGGTGTCACAAGCACAAAAGAGGATGGAACCGAGTTTTTTATCTGTATTCCTGACCTGAAGCCCGATTTATCTAAATTGTGACCCTGCTCCTGTCGATATAAGAATCGGAGTACGTGTTACCGGGATAAAGGATTAAACGATGAAACTTGTTGTATTGCTTCTGCTTGCTCTTCTGATCGTCAATATTGCTTTTGGCGATGGGATGATGGTTTTCAAGCTATCGGAAGCGTTTCAGTACAGCACGATTCTGCAGTATCTTCTTACTGCGATTGGATCAGTACTTTTCACAATTATCCTGATGTCCGTTCTGTTCGATACGTTTAAATTGTTCAAACTTCCGAGAAATGACGAAGAAGATCAGGAAAGTGGTGTTATTGCCCCAACCGCTAAAATTGCTGCCGCACCTGAGGATGACCTGTTTATTGAAGATCTTGATTGATTTGTTTACCTTCGTAACGCGATAGAAAATGCCGTAGCCAACTTCACGAGGTCCTCATCTGTATGCGCAAGACGAGTTGCCAGAGCTTTAGAGATATTGTGCATGATCCGGTATCCAGCTTGAATATCCTGCTCCACTATCTTTTTGAAACTTTCGCTGGATAGACGATACATAATGCAATCGGATGCAGCGATAACGTTTGCGGTTCTTTTCCCGGCTCCCACCAAACCATTCTCACCAAAAGCAGCCATGTCCGACTCTGAGAGCGATGTTAGCTTCTTTTCTTCAGCGTTTAAGCCCTGAATCTGCATGGTCAGCGTGCGCGTAATGTTGACCCGGCCCTTGTAGAGGATATAAAGCGAATCACCGCTGCTATTCTCGCGGATAATGTATTCACCCATCTTATAGACAACTGGCACAAGATACGACGCGATGGCCTCGAGCTGGTCAGTAGATAAGCCTTTGAATGTCTGGAACTCGCCCAGAGAACTGTGATCGACGCTGATTTGATCCTTACGTTCTTCCATGCCTTCTCCTAATCGATGACCAGTGCCTGATCGCGTTCCTGGATCATGTAGGTCTTCTCGGGGTTGATGTGGATGGTGAAACGCTGATCCGGGATCTTGCTTTGCGATTGCTCCAGCGCTTGCTTGATGAAGGCGTCGATGGGGGATGTGTCAGCGGAGAAGATGTCCTCGATGGCAAGTTGAGGGCGTTCGTTGAGGATACCGATCAGAATGACGCCGCGCTCTTCGTAGAAGTGGCTGACAACCTCGTGGTATTTCCTTCCGACGAATTGCTGTGGGATGGCCAAAGCCTGGCACTTCTTCTCCGGGTGATGCAGCAGATTGTTATAGAGATTGAGTGTGTGCTTGCTGATGATGTTGCTTGCCAGCATGTAGCCGCCCATCTCGTCGAACGAGACAATGTTATCGACTCGAGCGGAATCGAGGTGGCCTTTATTCATGGCGTTGAGGAGCTGGATGGTCAGCGGTACCGAGGGTGAGCAGAATCGGATGGCGTTAGCCACGATTACAGCACGGTCGTCCGCTGTCTGGCGGGGCAGATTCTCGTCCGCGATGACGATCACGTGTTGGGCTTTGGCGACGTTCGCGCGTTCGAGTATCTCCTTCTGGGAGTAATCGCCGCGGATATATTTCAGTACCAGATTGGGGTACTTGGCTTCCTGCTCGGAGAAGAACTCCGGTACATAGTTGCCGATCAAGACGATCGTATCGTCGATGTTTCGTTCAGCGAATGCGGTCAGCATCGCCGCTGCGGTTTCGTTCCAGCCACAGACCATTATATGTCCACGCTCTTTGATAGGTTTCACGCCACGCGCTCCTTTCAATTTATCTTCCACCATGAGGGATGCAATCAAACCAGTCAGCAGAGAAAACAGAGTGAAGCCGACGAAGATCAGCACGATGCCGAGGATTCTACCGGGGAAGGTGGTAGGTACCACATCGCCATAGCCGACGGTTGTGATGGTAACAATCGCCCACCATACCGCGTCCATGAACGACCGTAGTGAGTTGACCTCGGAATGCCCGAACTTTTCCAGAGCCTGGAACAGCACCGCGCTAAGGAAGACCAGCAGGATGATGGATACGATGATCCACATGAATGAACGGGGGATCTCCTTGTCGTGGAATACCCTTATCATCAGCCTGTTGAACTTCTTGAAAAGCCAGCGTTTCATCCCATGAACCTGCTCTAAAGATTATTTAGGTAATGATGGCAATATGCAATCGCTTTCGTCAAGAAAAGAATATTGGGGGTGGGGAGGAGTTACGAGTTACGAGTTATGAGAGAGAACCTCACTCCGGCTTTCCCCTTTGGAAAAAGGGGAAGGGGTGGAGAGTGCTGTTGGTTTATGTTCGTCACATTGCATCTTCGCCCGATCTCCTCGCGACGCCGTGTAATACGGTTTTTCGATTGAGATGCCCTGAATTTATTTGATACCTCAATCGGAAAATCCTCTCTAAAAAACAATTTCCGCCTCCACATATTTCCCTATTTATGATCTATCAAAGCGGAAATTGTATAACACCACGTCTTCGAAGTGGATGAACACGGCTGCCCGTGATCGAACGAATCTGCTGCATGTGGTAGGATGTGCGCAAAGAGAAACCCAGCGCTTGCGCACTGGGCATAATGTGTCGTAGCTTCGAGAATTATATCGAGGCTGCTATTTCAGCAGCAGCATTTTCCTGACGGCTGTTTTGTTCTCAGACTGCAATCTGCTGAAGTACACGCCGCTGGCGACGGGTCTTCCATTGGCGTCGTGACCGTTCCACACCTGGCTGTGTTCGCCAGCGTTCTGCCAGCCGTTGTAGAGCGTAGTCACCTTCTCGCCGCGGATGTTGTAGATGCTCAGCGTCACCTCGCTCGAACTCGCGAGCGAATAGCTGATGGTGGTCTCCGGGTTGAACGGATTGGGGGAATTCCACAACAAGCCACAATTAGGCTTCGAGGTTTGATCTGTTATTCCTGTTGAAGCATCGCCCTTCGCAATGAAAGCATCTATACCTCCATATCCTGGCAATGTTATCTCTCCCAATGTGATACTGCCAGTAAATATACCACTGAGATAGAACATGTCATTACTGTAGTTATGTAAGAAGTATCCGGCATCATCACCGACATTTCCGTACGACGAAGCCCATAACCACTCTCCGTCAGGCGACAATTCCGAAAGAATAATATCCGACCCACCATTCGTGGATAACTCGGTTTCACCGAGGATCAAGGAGAAACCAAAATAGCCGGTACTACAGATATTATCATCAGGATCGACTGCAATCGAAAAGAGATTGTCATCCCCCAATCCACCAAGTTGCTTCGACCATAGCACATCACCATCTGTGTTGTATTTTGCAATACAGGTATCGAGTCCACCAGCACTTATATATGTGATATCTCCAATCTCCGCTGTCTGGGAAAATCCTATTGCAATGATTGGATTTCCGGTATGATCAACTTCGATTGGATACCATACACCATATTCACCCCAGATAACTCCTAATTGTTTAACCCATATGAAATCTCCATCCGGGCTGATTTGTGCACAGAACGCCGAGTTGGCGGTCCCCGAATTCATTGTAATATCGTCAAATGTTGCCTGGTTGGAAAAATGGCCTGTAATGAAGCTATTGTTCTGGCTGTCAACCGCAATGCGTAGACCCCTGTCATCATCTTCACCACCAGCACCGTTTGCCCATATCCATTCTCCATCGGAACTGATTTTAGCCACGAATAAATCATTCTCGCCGAAGGATTGTATCTGTATTTGACCGAATGTTGCCAGACCTTCATACTTGCCTGTAATGTAGACATCACCATTCTGATCAACATCTGCACCTTGAGGATAATCCCAATTCCACCCACCTGCCCTTACTGCCCAAAGCCAATTTCCATCTGTATCGATCTTGGCAACGACGATATCCTCGCCACCGATTGCTGATAAGGTCGTCTCACCACATACGATGGTGTTCTCGAATCCTCCCAAAAGGTAGATATTTCCATCTCCATCAAGTGTTAAATAATTCAAATACTGGTCACCACAACCCCCGGTATTTATAGCCCATGAGTTTTGCTCGTTCGCGTCGAATTTTGCGACGTAGAATGTCAGACCATCATTTCCGTTTAATGTGAAATCGCCACATTGTAAGGAACCTTCAAAAGATCCGCAGACAATGACGCTACCGTTCTGATCAACCATTGATAGACCGTATTCGGTGCCGGCACTTCCAATGCTTTGTCCCCAGATCCATGTCGGCGCATCAGCAAACCCCATGCAAGATATAACAAACAGAAAAATGCAAATGTGAACAGTACGCATAGTACCTCCAGCAGTGAAGAATATTTCAACCTTTTTAACGCAAAATTCGATGTCAGCGAATATCTTCACATTGTCACGATCGCAAGGCGTTTTTTACCGTCCATCGTTACTTTGAGCGGTTTTTCGCGGTGGACAAGCCGGAAATAGTGCCATTCCTGCTCGACGGGGCTGTTTTCGAGCGAGTGCCAGTCGATGAAACTGTCGTCGGTTTCGTGGGGAACGTTGAAGTAGCCGATGTTGAGCGCGACGAGGTTATGGAAGAAGTGGCTTCCCTGCGATGCCTCCACCTGAAAGTGGGGAAGACCGGCCTCGACGATGACCTTCGCCATGTCGATATGCGTCCACTTGATGGGGATGCCCAGAAAGCGGTCGCGGGAACCCCATCTGCCCGGCCCAATCAGGATGTACTGCCGATCCTGCTCCTTCATCATGCGGTTGATTGCTTCCAGCTCGTCCTTCATCTCGACGGTTTTGGTGACGTCGAACCGGTCGTTGCGGAGGTAAACGATATCGTGCAGATCATTGATGACGCCATTTCCGAGCGAGCGCGTGGAGAGCAGCAGCAATCCTTCCCGGTCGAGATGGTTCAAGTCGATATCGATTGTGTCCTGCTGCACGAAGAGCGGACGGATCTGCAAGAGGGTGAAGGTGGCGGGTTCGAGATCAACGGCGAACTCGATCTCCACCGGCACGCCCAGCGCTGCTTCGCCGAGGTCAAGTACCCGGCTCAGGATGGAAGACAGCGGGAAATTACCGTAACGGATGGGGTTGCGATAGGTGATCACGCGTGGCCCTTGCGCGTATTTGCCATCCAGGAACTGCTTGCGTTCGTAGTCGTAAACGGATGTGACAGGGAGGAATACGCTTTCCTTGAGCTTGGAGGTGATCGAGATACGGTTCATTGTGACGTCTTCGCCAATTGAGATGTCGAAATCGGAGTCTGAGAGGTCGAGTGCATAGAAGTTATCCTGATTGCTCTCGACTACATCCTCGATCTTGAGGATATCGATGTTGGGCTTTCCGGGTGAGTACTGGAAGCTCTTTTCGCCTTCGACCACGATCTTTCCCAGTCCCACCGCAATATGTGCCACGCCGTCCTCCGGTTCGGTATAAACAGGATAGAAGTTGTGTGACTGCGCTACACCGGAAAGTAGAGGGAAGTGGTTTCTTTCAATATATTCCTTTCCGGCAATCTCCTGGATAACCACGGCCATCTTTTCTTCCTGGAGCTTGTAACTGATGCTCTCGATGTAGTTGCGTGCATCTTTCTGGAATGGAGAAGAGAAAACCATTCTGATGGCATCCGCGAGGTGCTTGAGTCGGACACTGTCGTCGGGATGGTTGTTGGGCAGCATGTATGTATCGTAAATACCGGCGAATGGCTGCGACTGCGAGTCCTCGAGAAGTCCGGAGGATCTCACGGCCAACGGGTAGCGCGCGTGCTTGAGAAAGATGGTTAGTCGCTGCATCATTTGCGGACTGAGGCTTCCTCTCATGAAGAAGCCGGTGACGTCTTCACTGGCACAATTCAGCGCTTCCTGATGGATATGGTTGTGTTCCACAAACCAGTCGAATTCGTCGGTTCCGATTATCACGGTACGCGGTACTTTCACCTTGATCCCCGGGAAATCTTTCTCAAGGTCGAGTGTAGTCAGAAGCGCATTCAAGAATGCCAGGCCACGCCCTTTACCACCGAGGGATCCGGTGGAAAGCAGCAGAATTCGATCCTGCTCGTCGAGGCTTTCTTCGTCGAAGTTGATGACCTTACCACGATTGCGCTTGTGGCGGATATCGTCGAAGATGTTGATGAGGTGAGCCCGGAGCTCGTTCACCGATGCGAAATCATCGACGGTGATGCTGCGGATCTCCTGCGCTACGTGATAAAAACCGTGCGCGGTAAGCCAGGTGGAGAAGTCGTTTTGCTGTGAATGATAGATCAGCGATTCGTCAGGGATGTCGTGAAGCCGCTGCTGGAATTCCGGCAGGCTGTGCGCCCGTGTGATGATGGTGGAATCCGGATAGCGGAAGATGAACGGGCCGAACCCGAGGTAATGCTCGATAAAGCGCTTGAGCTTCACGTTGAAGCGCTGAGAACTCTTGTCAATGAAAGCAGCCTGCACCTGGTCCGCATACTCGCGGTTGGCGCGGTCAACGGACATCATCAGAAGGGGTAAGTTAGTTGATTCGCTACGGATTTTACGTAGCAACTTGATACCAGCATTCGCATCGTACTTACCTGCGTGACGCATGTTTACGTTGGAGATCACGCAAAGCAGATAGTCTTTGTATTGCTCGTAAAGCCTGATCGCATCGTCGTAAGTATGAGCGAGTAGCACCTTGGGACGGGTGCGCATCAAGAGCCTCTTGTTGACGTCGTTGAGTTCGGATTTAATCAATTCCTGGGTCTGCTCCATGATCATCGAATAGAGGATCGGCAGCACTTTGGATGTCTGATAGACGGTATTTTCCACTAACAATACGACGCGTACGTTGCCGTTGGTAGTGTCATATTGCGCGTTTCGCATGTCCTCGATCGACTTGATAATCGCCACGAAAAGACGGGCGTCTCCCATCCAAAGGAAGAGGTCGTGGAACATATTGAGGTCGGGCCGACGGAACAGCGCGATGTTATAGGAATAGCGGTTGAGCAACAGAACAACAGGCAGATCCGGTATATGCTGTTTGATTATACTCGTGAGATCGAAGATTCGACGACTGTCCAGACGCATCATGAAAACGACCATGTCGAAATCACCATCCAGAACAGCCGAAATGATGTCGTCGTCAAGCATCATGGTCGTGATCATGGGACTCATGCTGAGGTCGAGTTGCCGGTATTCGCCAACGATCTGTTCCGATAACCGGCCATCTTGTTCCAGAATATAAGCGTCGTAGTAGCTGGCAACCAACAGGACATTGCTCACGCGCTTCTGCATGAGGTTGTGGAAGTTGTCTTCGCCGAACTTGAAACGTGTGTAGAAGTCGATCAATTGCCTGTCGATCATTCAATTCCCCTTATCCGTCATCGGTATTATGAAACCTGCATTACAGCGTGATTACGTCAAGGACTTTTGAACACCGATTTTTCTGGACAATTTTGCTAATGGTTTTCATGTTCACATCATGACAATCGAAGTCGATAAGAAAAAAATCTTCTGGATTGCCGGTGAGCGATCGGGCGACCTTCATGCATCCAATGTCATGAAGGCAATGAAGGAATCGTTATACGAATACTACCATGTGGGTATCGGCGGTCCCCTTATGCAAAAACAGGGACTCAAGACCCTCTTCCCGTTTAATCGTTTCGCGGTGATGGGGTTCGTGGAAGTAGTCAAACACCTCAAGTTCTTCATGAAGGTCGAAAAACGCATCAAGCAGGAGTTTGAAAAAAGCGCACCTGATTTGGTTGTGCTGGTCGATTACCCCGGCTTCAACATGCGCATTGCCAAAATGGCCGACAATCTCGGAATCCCGGTGCTCTACTACATCAGCCCTCAGTTCTGGGCCTGGAAACACAAACGTGTGCATCAACTCAAAGACTATACGCGGCATGTCGCGGTGATCTTGCCCTTCGAGAAGGAATTGCTGGATATTCACCGGGTCAACTGCACCTATGTCGGGCATCCCATTGCGGAAGAGATATCTATCGACAATACTCGTGAGCAATTCGCTCGAGCTCATAACCTCGACCTCAATAAAAAGTGGCTGGGATTCTTTCCCGGTAGCCGTGAGATCGAGGTCAACAAGATGCTCCCACCGTTTCTACAGGCGATAAAGCGTCTCGATCCCAACGAATACGAGTTCCTCGTCTCGACCACCAGCAATATTCCGACCGAGACATACATGCATATGGCCAAGCAATCGAGCCTTCGCAATTTCCGTCTGATCGAAAAGGGCAACTACTCGTTGATGGCGCATTGTGATTTTCTGGTGGTGACATCCGGTACTGCGACGATTGAAACCGCGTTTATCGGTACACCATTCATTATTGTATATAAGACAAGCTGGCTTTCCTACGAACTCGGAAAGCGCCTGGTCAAGATCAAGCGCATCGGCCTGCCGAACATCATCCTCGAAGACGATGTCGTCCCCGAGCTGTTGCAAAAAGATGTAAATGGCAAGACGATCTCCGAAACAATCAAACGCTATATGACCGACGAATCGCTCTACAACGAAATGAGAGGCCGACTTCGAGAGATCCATAAACTGCTGGGCGAGAAGGAAGCGTCTGTCGAGACAGCCCATATCGCCCTCAAACTATTGCAGGATCCGAGCTGGATCGATGTCCCGTAAGAAGAAAGGGCCGCTGCGGCGGTTCTTCAAGAGCCGCTTCGTTCATGCCACTTTGTCGCTGATCGCGAAATATCTCGGCACGCTTCTACTCTACCTTTACAGCCTTACATGGCGCATTGAACGCATCAACGAAGATAAAGACCTGCATACCCTTTACCTGCTCTGGCATCAAAATATCCTGATGATGATCAGCCGGAAATTCGAAGGCATGGCGTTTCTCGTCTCTCTTTCCAAAGATGGGGATTATGTAATCGGACCAGCTGAGATGATGGGCTTCAAGGCGATTCGCGGCTCAGCCGCACGCGGTGGGATGAAGGCTGCGAAGCAAATCATTCGTACTGCGAAGGAACGCTCGGTTCTGATCGTAACCGATGGTCCCAAAGGCCCAGCACACCAGGTGAAAGAAGGTGCGCTTTTCCTCGCGTACTATACGCAGCTCCCGCTTGTCCCGATGGCTATTGATGTCGATCGCGTCATCGAATTCAAATCGTGGGACCGGTTCCGATTGCCCAAACCGTTCGCCCGAATCCGCATCCGGTACGGCGATCCGATCTACATCGAAACCAAAGAAGAGATCAGCTCGAAATATAATCTTGTACAAAGCGCAATGCTGGAGTTGACAAGAATCAACCGCTTTAAAAACCTGCCTGAATAAGATCATACTATTAGCGAGGTGTGTTATGAAGATATCGACACGAGCCCACCAGGTGCAGGAATCTCCCATCCGCAAGCTCTATCCCTATGCTACTGCTGCGAAGGAAGCCGGCATCCATGTTTATCATCTGAATATCGGACAACCCGACATCGAGACTCCGAAAGAGATGCTCGACGTCTATGCAAACTACGAAGACAAGGTTCTGGCGTATGGCCCATCCCAGGGTCTGCTGGAATACCGTAAGAATCTGGTACGCTACTACAAGCGCCACAATATCATGCTCGATGATACTGACAAGACCGAAATCATCGTCACCACCGCGGGATCGGAAGCGATCATTTTCGCGCTGCTGGTAACCTGTAATCCTGGCGACGAGGTGCTTGTTCCTGAGCCGTTCTACACCAACTACAATGGCTTCGCGACCCAGGCCGGCGTTAACCTTGTTCCGCTCACAACCTATGCGGAAGACGGTTTCGCGCTTCCCAAGGATGACGCGATTGTAGCCAAGATCACCGATAAGACCCGTGCTCTGATGATCTGTAATCCGGGTAATCCAACTGGCGCAGTATATAGCCGTGAGGATATCGAACGCCTCTGCGCGATCGTCAAAAAGCACGACCTCTATATCATCGCAGACGAAGTCTATCGTGAATTTGTTTACGACGGTAAGAAGCACACCAGCATCATGGAAATTCCGAACATGGAGCAACACGCGATCATGGTCGATAGTATTTCCAAGCGCTACAGCGCGTGCGGCGCTCGTATCGGCTGCATCGTCAGCAAGAACCAGGAACTTATGAAAGCCGCGCTCAAGTTTGCGCAGGCACGTCTTTGCCCGCCCACCATCGATCAGTTGGCAGCCAACGCCGCAATCGATATCGAGCAGGAATACTTCGAGAAGATCCTTGTGGAATACGACAAGCGTCGCAACATCGTTTTCGATGAATTGATGACGATCGACGGCGTGATCTGCAAGAAACCCGCCGGCGCATTCTATATCATTGCCAAGCTGCCCATCGAGGACGCGGAAGACTTCACCATCTGGATGATGAAGGAATTCTCGGTCGATAACGAAACCGTGATGGTTGCTCCTGCTGAAGGCTTCTACGCGACACCGGGAATGGGTAAGGACGAAGTCCGTCTTGCTTATATCCTGAACGAAAACGACCTTCGCAAAGCGATGAACATCTTCAAGAAAGCGCTCGAGGCGTATCGTAACAGATAATCATTGAATTGCAATAGATTAAGCCGGTGAGTCTCAAGTAGATTCTCCGGCTTTTTCAATCAACTTCTGAATGTGTTATGGAGTAACTCTTCCGAGTTTAAATTGAACAGCCTACAGAACGAAGGTCAAACATCAGGCATTTGCAATAGTTTAAATCACCTTTCCATCTTTTGCAGCCTTTTTATCAACACCGGCTCCAATTGCCAACCCCAAAACCATGCCGATCGCCATACCCGAAGACAAATCGAAGAATATCAGAGCAAGTGCGCCCAGAGTAAATCCTCCCATCATGTATGCGCCGATGTAATGCCCTTTGCGCACGATCTTGTGTTTTGAAGCGAGGTGTTGCTCCATCGCATTGAGGTATTTCTCGAACTTCTTCCGCACTTCGCGGCTGGTGCGAATTTCGGGTAGCGCTTCAACTAATTCCGAAGCTTTCTGCAGATGCTCTGTGCAGTCCGAGCAAGCTGATTGCTGCTCCATTCGATCGACAATCTTTATCATAAGCAGTAAATTGTAGCGCTTGATTTCTTTGGGAGTGAAGCCGTGGTTGTCCAATGCTTGCGTGAATTGATCGGAGAGCTTCGCCATAGTCGTTTGATCCTCTTTTCTAATGATGAGTACATGTAAATGACTATGGGTGGGGTGTGTCCAGAGAATATTTGTGTAGGTCTCTACAGTACCCTGCCTTCCTTCTCCGCTTTTTTATCCAGGCTGCTGCCTATGGCAACGCCAATACCAATACCGATCGCGATACCGGCGGGGCTGTCAAGAGCGGCCATAAAGCTGGTTCCCATCGCGACGCCAAACGCTATAAACATGCCTGCGTAATAGCCTTTTCGCACGATTTTATGCTTCGAGGCCAAGTGACGCTCCATGATGTTGCGTACCTTTCTGAATTTTCTGCGAATTGATCGATCGCTACGGATTTCGTGAAGCATGGCGACCAGCTCGGGTACTTTCTGCAAATGATCTCTACATTCCTGGCAATCCTTCTGCTGCTCCATCCGGTCGATGATTTTCGGTATGAGCAGGAGATTGTATCGCTTCATCTCTTTCGGCGTGAACAGATGGGCATGGAGCGTTTGCTGGAAATGATCCGAGAGCTTCGACATAGCTGTATTTACCTCGCAATTTTATTGTGCGTTCAGATGATGCAAAACCTCACGGGTCATGTCCAGCAAAAAACCGTTAACTACCTAATCTACTTAATCATCGCAAGCTTGCGAACGACCTCGTCGCTATCTGTTTTCAGGCGGCAAAGGTACATGCCCGAAGGCGCACTATCACCATCCCATACGATCGCATGTGGTCCGGCCTCAAGTCTTTCCTGAACCAGCGTTACGATCCGCTGTCCGCGGACGTTGTAGATGCTCATCTCACAGAAGGAAGGCTTATCGAGCGTGAAGCTGATTGTCGTCTCGGGGTTGAAGGGATTGGGGTAGTTGGTCAGGCGCAGTGTGGCTTCTGGGTCGGTCACTTCTTCGGTATCATTGAACCATGAGGTGTTCATGTATGCACCGTCTTCGGTGCAAGCAATCACGTTTTCGCAGTCGATCAGCGGATGAGTTGTGATCGAATTGATCCTCGTGTTGGGGAGATCGCTGGTAATATTTACCAGATCCCAGATATCTGGGAACCATACCGCGATACCTTCCGATTCTGTTCCGGTTGGTGGATTCCAGCCGACGAAGATCTCTCCGCTCCAGTTCCAGTCAACGGTGTTGAGATGCTCGGAATAGAATTCGACAGTCCAGTTCTCTCCGTTATCCGTTGAAGACCATAATCCGGATGAATCAGATACATCCCCGAATGCTCCGTACAGAATACCTGATGGATCGTATGTTATAGCTCGGATATCAAGACTGATCGGATATGTATCCCAGTTCTCACCCCCATCGGCTGAGTGGTAGATGCAATATTCTCCGGCGATTGCAATATGAGTATCCCAAAAAGCGATATCGTACCGAGCACCTTCATCGTCTCCCGGAGCGTCCCAGTTTGTTCCATCTTCAGATGTGTAGAGGCCATATTCAGCTCCGGCATAGTATATACCGGTTGAGAGGTCCTTCTCCATGAAATAAGGCCATGGCGAGTAGACCATCACGTCATAGTATTGACTCTCCATATCGAGTTCATAAATACCGTCGGACCAGCTTCCATCGCCCATAATGAATAGGCAGTGGGTAGCGTCCATCGGTGCGAAGCTTTTGACTGGCAGATTGAGTTCCAGAAACGTGCTGTTGAATTCCGGATCGATGTAAAGCCCATCATCTGTTCCAGCCATGGTGTAGTAGGGGTTTTCGAGGTTGAAGAACAGGCAAAGAATATTGCCCTCTACCGTAGTAAACGGTGTCCAGTCTTGTGCGCTGAGCGACACAACGAAAAATATGGTTAGTAATGCGATAAGCGTTCTCATTGCACACCTCCTTGTGGTGAAATATTAAAGATGCAAAATCTGTTCCGAAACTAATCTAACTTACTGCTTTCTTTTGTTTTAGGGTGATGTTTATGGGGATATTTGTATATGATTGACAGGCATTTGTCCAGAAAAATCTATTGGAAAACTGAATCACACTGAAAATGCCTTGCTATAGCTTCAATGTCCAGCTCAAAATATTTTTGGTACACACTTCTTTTTCCTTGCAAACGAATGGCATATAGGAAAAACAGGCTTATTCAAAAATCGAGGAGAGGACGTGAATCGAGCGATCAAGGCGGACTTGCTGTTATTGTTCACAGCGGTTATCTGGGGTTTTTCATTCGTCGCCCAGCGCAAGGGGATGGATTTCATCGGTCCGTATTTCTACAATGGGATCCGGTTTCTTTTGGGTGCGTTGACGCTTTACATCATTGTTCTACTGCGGGGTAAGAAGAGTGGCTGGAACAAGCCGCTTCCCGGAGTTATCCTCGGCTTGATTCTTTTTACTGCGGTGTCGCTCCAGCAGGTTGGGTTGGTCTATACATCAGCCGGCAAGGCAGGTTTTATTACAGGCTTGTACGTTGTTTTTGTGCCTGTGCTGGGGTTGTTTCTGAAGCAACGCATTGGTATCTTTGCCTGGATGGGTGTTCTGTTGGCTGTCATCGGATTGTACCTCCTCAGTGTAAACGAAAGATTCACCATCTCTTACGGCGAGATCCTCGTGCTCCTGTGCGCGGTTGTATGGGCCGTTCAGATTCAGTTTATCGATCGTCATGCACGTTTGGGAAACCAGACAGCGCTTGCTTTCTACAGCTTTATAACGTGTGGTTTTCTGAGCTTGATTGCAGCGATGATCTTTGGCGAAATCCAGCTCGATGGCGTACGCGAGGCATGGATTACGATCGCCTATGGCGGTATTATGTCGGTTGGTATCGCGTTTAGCTTGCAGATCGTGGCGCAGCGCGATGCTCCTCCATCCCATGCGGCAGTGCTGTTCAGCCTGGAGAGCGTGTTTGCTTTGATCGGTGGAATGCTGATCCTGCATGAGATAATGAGCATGCGAAGCTACATTGGCTGCGGGCTGATATTGCTGGGAACACTTACGCTTCAAATACCGAAAATCCTGCATGCAGCCAGACGTAATCGCGGGAAATTGGTATCCCATCCGAATTAATGAATTCTGTCCGATTTTTAGGATGTGATGAAGTATGACCGGACGCAGATAATTCTCTTTACAAAAAGAGCTTTTTCGAGCGAATGTGGTCTGGTTGTAATGATGTTGAAAATAAATAAAATGCATAAAAGGAGACTGGTTATGGCTATTGGCTGGAACATCCCGGATACCCCCAGAAAAACAGCGCTTTTCGAAGCTGAGGAATGGTATCAGAAATTACTTGCGGAACGACTCGGACGAGAATACGAGCCGATCAAACGCAGCAATTTCGGCGAATACGATATGGCGGTGAATTACCTCACATCCGTTTTGGAAGAGGCTCAGGCGATCGAGAAGGTTGCCGTATTCAACATCGACCATATGGCGCAGATCGAATTCAGCGGAAGCGACGCGATCGCGCTGCTGGATCGGGTTCTTCCTACCGATGTCACATCGATGAAAATCGGCCAGTGTAAATATACGCTTCTGATCAACGAAAACGGCGGCGTCATGGACGATATGATCCTGATGCGCATGGACGAACAGCGGGTGATCGCTGTTATCAACGCTGGACATGACCTCACCGATGAGTCTGTAGGCAAAGTGTCCGACGCCGATTTCATCCTGCGCTACAAGAAGGATAGGGAAGATGTCGTTGTTAAAGATCTCTCCGACGAGCTGGTCAAGATCGATATACAAGGCCCCTATTCGTATAAATTAATCTCCGAACTATACGGTGTGGATGTGCTTCGAAATCGCAACAAGCCCGACAAGAATATGGGCTTCTTTAACTTCAACGAGTTCGATTACGACGGTAATCACTATATCATCAGTCGCACAGGTTACACCAACCGCTGGGGTTGGGAGCTCTATGTGCCGATTAATGTAGGCGAGCAGGAATTCAAGCGGATCGTAGAAAGTGCTCTGGAGATGGGCGGAATGCTTGTCGGCCTTGGAGGAAGAGACGAGAACCGCATGTCTGCCGGGCCATTCGGTTTACCGCTTATGGGCCAGGAATATCGCCCCGATTGGATCCCGACCAATACCCCGCTTTATGGTGCTGCGATCGATCTGATCAAGGAATCGTTCGTCGGTAAAGACGCACTTGTGAAGGATAAAAATAACGATCAGCGCTTGGCAATCGTCATTACGGAGGGTATTGTTGTCGATCGTGCTATCTATCTTGATGGCAAAGAATTGGGTGTGGTTACTTCAAGTATTAATTCACCTAATGTTCCGCTGGAAAAACGCCAGTTCATCGGCTCCAAGCGCAAGGCTGTTAACGAAGAAAACGGTACTGCGGCGATCGGCATTGGCTGGTTCAAACACAATCCGTTCGAGACCGACGCAGAAGGCAAAGACATCCTGGAGAAGGATGGAAAGGCTATCCGTATTCCGCTCGAGTTCTATCGTATTGACGATGATGGCAATCCCAAAGGAAAACCGGTTCTTGGTTACCTTTCTGGTGACGGCGTAACGCCGGGAACCGCGCCAAAACCGCTCAAGAACATCGAGAATCTGTAGATTACAGGAGAATTCATGCAGAAAATCGACCTCAGAGAAGCGATTAACGCGAAGAGTGAAAACTTCATGAGTCGCTACCCTGGTTTCATGAGATCGTTGGTGTATCACTTCCTTGAACGCGTTGTGCATGCTCGGGAGGTTAACGAATTTGTCGATCTCCACCATGACAAGCGGGGAATTCGTTTCATTGAGACGATGTTTGAATACCTGAACTTCTCATACTTGATTTCCAACAGCGACCGTGAGAAAATCCCTTCGGAAGGAAAGCTCGTAATCGTGGCAAACCACCCGCTGGGAGCTATGGACGGCGTTGCGCTGATCAAGATGATCTACGAGATACGAAAGGACGTAAGAATCGTCCTGAACGATCTTCTGATGATGTTCGAACCGCTGCAGGAATTCGCAATACCATTCGATGTTTTTTCAACGAAGAATCAGAAGGAATCGGTAAATCGTATCCGTAATGCGCTTCTCAACGAAGAAGCGGTGATTTTCTTCCCGGCTGCCGAGGTTTCGCGTTTTGGTGTCAAAGGTATCCGTGACGGGTATTGGAAGAAAGGCGCTGTGCAGTTCGCGCAGAAATTCGATGCACCTATTCTGCCTGTGTTCGTGAAAGGCTTTAATTCCCCAGGATTCTATTGCTTCTCGCTGCTACATAGAAATTTCTCCACGTTCCTGCTGGCAGATGAAATCTTCCGAAAGCGGAACCACAATATAACTTTCAAGATCGGTGACCCGATTCCGCCTAGCGTTTTGAAGGCATCCGGTATGAATTTGAATGACGTGACGAAGCTGCTCAAGAAGCATGTTTATCGGTTAGGTCAGGGACGTAAGGGCGTCTTCAAGACGGTCAAGACGATCATACATCCAGTTCCAAAGCATCACCTGCGTGAAGAGCTCGCTGACGCAGAATTTCTTGTGAAACCGCAAGAGAAGAAGCATGTCTATCTGGTGCATGGGGACAAAGCTCCTCATATCATCCGCGAGATTTCGCGCCTTCGCGAGCAAACCTTCCGCAAGGTTGGTGAAGGTACTGGCGGTAAGCTGGATACGGATGAATACGATGCTTATTACAAGCATATCGTCGTCTGGGACGATGAGAACCTCGAGATTATGGGCTCTTATCGCATCGGCGATGGACGCGAGATCATGCAGAAGTTCGGTCCAGATGCTTTTTATTCGGCATCGCTATTCGATTTTAGCGAGGATTTTCATCCGATTCTGGCAAATTGTGTTGAACTTGGGCGCAGCTTCGTGCAATACAAGTATTGGAAGAGCCATGCGCTGGAGTATTTATGGAAGGGAATCGGCGCATTCCTGACCCGCAACCCCGAGATACGCTGGATGTTCGGATGTATCAGCATCAGCGATTCGTACAATGAACTTGCGAAATCCATGATGGTTTATTACTACAAGAAATGGTACGGTAATGACCAGAATCTGGCGGTTGCGAAGAAGCAGTTTGTGCTGTCAAAAAAAGCCGAAGAGGAAGCCGAAGCAACTCTCAACGGCGAAAATTACACCGAAGAATTTACGAATATGAAGATCGCGCTCAAGGGAATGGGATTCACTATTCCGGTTCTTTACAAGGAATATACGAGGTTATGCGATTACGGTGGTTTGACCTTTATAGATTTTGGAGTGGACGAAAGTTTCTCCAACACGGTTGACGGGCTTGGTCTGTTCGATTTGCAGAAGCTGAGCGCAAAGTCATACCGGAGATACTTTCCTGATAAAGAATGAGCCTGACGGGAGGTCGTGATTTCACCCGCAAAAATCTTCCACAGAGTCTTTCGAAAACGCACGAAGAACACATGGGTTCAATCGATCCGCTACGCTCTTACAGCAGCGCTGACGTGGTTTATCGAGCTCACGGTATTGGTTGTGCTCAAGGAATTGGCGAATCTTCACTATATGTTCGCCGGTGCAATCGCATTTTCCGTGTATCTGGTGATCAATTACATCATCGGAGTGAAATGGGTGTTTCACAGCAGGGAGCATCATAGCAAGCTCTACGAGCTGTCCACGTTCCTTGTGATCAATCTCTTCGGCTTGATCATCTATGAATTTTTCCTGTGGATCTTCACATCCAAGCTTTGTATCTATTATGTCATCTCTAACATTCTGACCAACCCGTTCGTCTATATCTGGAATTTTTTCTCGAGGAAGTATTTCCTCTACGATTGATCTGGAAAAAAGTGAATCCAGCTATAGCAAGCTATACGCAAAATTTACCGAATAAGTAAAATAGCGGTTATCAATATCTTACAGGAAAATGTGTCGCATGAGTTCAATGCATAAAATGGGTAATGATTGACAAGATATATGATGATATCCTATTGATTCATCTATATGAAAATTTGTCGGGAAGCAGATAATAATGAACACATTCATCCAAGCTATGGAAGATCTCAGAACCGCAGACTTTGATCAGATTGATCTGCGTGATTTCATGAAAAAGGTTGAATCTGCTTTGGAAAAAGCAGAAGTACAGAACCAGATAACAGAACTCCACAGGATTTTGTTCGATGCCAGCAGTTACTACCAGGATCGTAGAGCACAGAAGCCGGATATCGAGCTGTATGAGGATATCTGTGAGCTCGTCCGTCGCAACGGTACAGCTGGGGACGTAGTTCGTTTTGAGTTTCTGTGGATTTATGAGCTTATCCGAAACGAAGATTATAAACAGGCGTTCGATTTGCTGGTGGATATCACACCCAAAGTGAAAGAAATAAATCTAGACGACTTGTCTGCGAAGCTGAACCAGCTGACGGCCACCCTACTTTTACACGAAGACCGCGACAAAGAAGCCGAACCCTTTATTGACCAGTCACAGGAATATTATGAGCCATCAGGGAATCGAATCGAGATTCTCAAGACGTTACACCTTCAGGTGACACTACAATGGCTCAAGGGCGATTACGTCGTCTGTCGCCGTTATTTGCAGCGTATTCTTGATGATTATCAGGATATCATGACGCCTCATGCCAAAGCAAACGCCTGGAGCAAGATGGGGAATATCCTCAATCGGCAGGGTGAGGATGAAGAAGCGATCAACTGCCTCTCAAAAGCAAGAGATATCTGTGAACAGCACAATTTGGAAAAAACACTCGCCGGAAACTTACTCACCCTTGGCAATATCTACATGGACAACAATCATTCTGAACTGGCGCTTGAGTATTATCAGAAATCCGCGGAGATCTACGACAGGCTCGGTAGCCCTGGTGGATATGCGTCTTCGTTGAATAATGTCGGGCTTGTTTATATGAAGATGCGTGAGTCGGAGAAAGCTCGTGAGTACTACGAGAAAGCACTGGGCGTATATCTTCAGGGGAACCTGAAACGGGAGACAGTGCCACTGCTGAACAACCTGTCCATTGTCTGTCAGCATACTGGGCAGATCAATAAAGCCGTGGATTATGTGCGATTATCCTATGACACAGCGCTGGAGCACGGCAACAAATACGAGCTCATTGAGACCATCAACGTCATGAGCTATATGCTGGCGGAAGACGCCCATAACCGTAAAGACATCAAGACATTCGACTGGATTGAAGAGCGACTTGAGGAAGCCCGGAAGCTCATCGACGAGATTCAGGCGAAGAAGCTTATACTGTGGCATTATCGCGCATACGCGGATATGCTGGACAGCAAAGGCCTCACCTTAATGCGCCTGAATCAGTTTGAAGAAGCGTGCGAAGTATTCAGGAAATCTTCCGATCTTCTACGCGATGAGAACATGCTGCGAGATCAACATACCGGCGAGAGCATGGCGAAGAAGGTCGAGGAAGTTACCGCGCAGCTCGAGCTCAAGCTCAAGAAAAAGGAATCCGAAGAACTTGAGAAGATCAACACCGACCTGAAGGAAGCCAACAAGAGGCTTATGCAGCAAGGCAATGAAATGATCGATCTTGAACGGCGTAACTCAGCGCTGGCGATGGCGGTCACGGCCAACCATGAAATCAATCAACCGCTGATGGTCATTCAGGGTAATCTGGAGCTGCTTGTTGCGTCGCTGGGGGAGAGGAATCTCACTGAAAAGGAGAAAACCTATCTCAAGCGCTTGAACAACTCCGTAAATCGCATCCAGAAGATTCTGGAACGCTACCGGGAAAGTAATCAGTACGTTTTCGATTTCTATAGCCATGAGACCAAGATGGTAACGCTGAGTGAGGAGAAATAGTACCCGTAAAGAGTCACGAGTTGGTGAGGGTGAGACGCATCCCCTTTCGCCTTCATCCCGTATCACACTGAGTGACCCGACGTGTCGGATTGTATCGAAGGACGACACGGCAATCGATGATGCCTCAAGTATTGCTTTGTATTGCTCGACCTCCTGTGTGTTTGCTTGCAAACACGAATCCCGAGTGAAACGATAGCGAGCCAGAGGAAGCGCTGCTCGGAGATTAGCACCTACAATCCATTTGGAGCGCCAAGCCCCAGCTTGGCATCAATATCCCAATTCTTCTTCAATAATACACAACCCATGAAACCAACAATCGGAAGAGCCTCACGCTGTTCGGCACATTCAGAAGATGATTTCAGGGGATCTGAAAACCAATGCGGACGAGGACGTCCGCGTTCCTAGGGAAGAGAAACGGGCAGACACAGGGACTTTTTCCCCCCAAAAAAAACGCCACCATAAAAGGTGGCTTCATATAGAATTGTAGCTACAAAAATGGCGGAGAGGCAGGGATTCGAACCCTGGGAATGCGTAAGCATTCAACGGTTTTCGAGACCGCCCCGTTCAACCGCTCCGGCACCTCTCCGCATTTTCTTATATCAATTACGTTTGTTTTGAAAGAACTCCTGAATCAGCTGAGAGCATTCGGCTTCTCTGACACCGGAAATGACTTCCGGGTGATGATTCACGCTCTTGTCCCGAAGGACATTGTAGATCGAACCAACCGCTCCTGCCTTGGCATCGTACGCGCCGAAAACAACACGTCCAACCCGGCTCCAGATGATTGCTCCCGCACACATCAGGCAAGGTTCAATCGTCACAAACAGCGTATAATCGTAAAGGAATTTCTCACCCGAATCGATAACTTTTTCGATCGCGATCTTCTCGGCGTGAGCTAAAGGATTGCCGCAGTTGCGAGTCAGGTTATAACCGGTTGCGACAATTTTCTCATCTTTTACGATTACTGCCCCAATTGGAACCTCATCCAGCGCAGCCGCCTTGCGAGCTTCCTCGAGGGCAAGTCCCATCCAGTATTCGTCAGGAGTTTGCCTGGTCTCCAAGGCCGATTCCGTAATAGGTGAAGCCCATCGCTTTGAGCTTCGAATAGCTGTACTGATTTCTTCCATCGAATACGACCGGAGTCTTCAGCAGCGATTTAATCTTCTCGAAATCGGGATAGCGGAACTGGTGCCATTCGGTAATCAGCAGAAGTGCATCTGCACCTTCAAGCGCAGCATAGCTGCTATCCGCATAGGTGAGGCCATCGCGTTCACCAAAGCGTCTCTTGGATTCTTCGATTGCAACCGGATCGTACGCGACAATTTCTGCTCCAGCTTCAAGTAACGCTTCAATAATGATGATTGCAGGTGCTTCACGCATATCGTCGGTCTCGGGTTTGAATGAGAGACCCCACAGTGCAAGCTTCTTGCCTTTGATATCGCCACCGAAGTGCGCGATCGCTTTTTCAGCGAGAAGCATTTTTTGGCGCGCATTGACATCTTCGACGGCTTGCATGAGCTGTGGAAGGATACCATTCTTGTTCGCCATATGGATCAGGGCTTTGACATCTTTTGGGAAGCAGCTTCCACCGTAGCCGACACCCGGATAAATAAATTTATAGCCAATGCGCGAATCAGAGCCGATACCGTGGCGAACTTCGCCCACGTCAGCGCCCAACTTCTCGCAAAGGGTCGCGATTTCATTCATGAATGAGATCTTTGTTGCCAGCATTGAGTTGGCGGCGTACTTGGTCATCTCGGCAGAGCGAAGCGACATGAAAATCACTTTCTCATGCGCACGGGCAAACGGTGAATAGAGAACGCGCATGAGCTCACGGACGCGAACGTTGTCGCTTCCGATCACGATGCGGTCGGGTTTCATGAAGTCGTCGATCGCTGCGCCTTCTTTAAGGAATTCGGGATTGGAAACCACGTCGAATTCGTAATCAGCTCCGCGTTCTTTCAGAACCTGATCAATCAGGGCTTTGACCTTATCGCCCGTTCCGACCGGTACCGTAGATTTATCGACAACGATCTTATAATCGTTCATGTAGGTTGCGATATCTTTCGCAACAGCGAGAACATAGCTAAGGTCGGCAGATCCGTCCTCATCCGGAGGTGTACCCACCGCGATGAAGCAAATCAGTGATTCTTCCACAGCTTTTTTAATATCGGTCGTAAACGTAAGGCGACCTTCTTTGAAATTACGGATAACCAGACGATCAAGGCCCGGTTCGTAGATCGGGATCTCGCCATTGTTCAAACGATCGATCTTGCTTGTATCGTTATCCACGCATATGACATTGTTGCCAACATCGGCAAAACAGGTGCCAGTAACCAGACCGACATATCCTGTTCCGATTATCGCGATCTTCATGTTTCCTCCAAATGCTTTATTTACCTTCTTTAAGTTCTTGCAGATAGTCGCTGTCCGTCGAAAGGATCAGCGTCCCTTTCTCGTTCATGGTCTTTTTATAAGACTCGAGTGTCTTGATGAATTCGAAGAATTCAGGATTCTTCTCGTATGCTTCAGCGTATAGCCGTGTGGCTTCTGCATCTGCACGACCCTGTATCTCCTGAGCTTCACGGTAGGCTTCTGATTCGATTCGATCCAGTTCCTTTTTCATCTCACCCAGGATACGGGCTTTTTCACCTTCACCAGTAGATCGGTACCATGCGGATATTTTTTGTCGTTCAGAGACCATGCGGTCATATACTTTTTGACGCACCTGATCTTCGTAGTTTACGCGTTTGATGCGAACATCGACAAGTTCAATGCCAAGCAATTCTGCGTCTATCTTCGCTTTTTCCAGAATCTCCACCGCGATCTGATGTCGCCTTCCTTCAGAAGAATTGAAGTTCTGATCTTCCATATCCGACGCGGTTTTGCCTTCTCGCTGATCCTGTTCTTTCATCATCTCTTCGAATGTCGGAACATCGTCAACAGCGAATTCCATCTGACGGTCGGAGTTCCGTACGATCTCGATGAGCGTATTCTTCGCGATGATGTCACGCGTTTTACCATCGATGATACCGTCCAGGCGGCTGTGTGCTACGTTCTCGGTGTTAACAGACTGGAAGAAAGTCAATGGGTCCGCGATGCGCCAACGAGCAAAAATATCGATCCAGATATATTTCTTGTCGGCAGTCGGAACGCGATTGGGGTCGCCGTCCCATTCCAGAATCCGCTTTTCGAAGTAGTGGACTTTCTGGATGAACGGAATCTTCATATGAAGCCCAGCTTTGGTGACAGCTCCACCAATGGGATGTCCCAGCTGTGTGATGATGACCTGTTCACGTTCGTCGAGTGTGTAAAATGCGTCCGCGACGATGAAGATGGCGATGACCAGCAGGATGATTTGCACGATATGCTTATTCATCACTCACCTCCTTTTTGCAGATTCAGCAGCGGAAGGAAGCTCTTCAGCTTATCATCCACCATATACACGTGTTCGAGTTCGGGCAAAACTTCCTGCATGGTTTCCAGGTACATACGCTTTTTCGTAACCGTCGGGGCCTTGCGGTATTCCTTCAGGATTTCGGTGAAGCGTGAAGCATCGCCCTGGGCTCGGTTCACGCGATTGATCGCATAACCCTCGGCTTCCTGGATCATACGCTGGGCACGACCCTTGGCCTCGGGAATGATCTTGTTATATTGCGACTGCGCTTCGTTGATGATCCGGTCCTGCTCCTGACGAGCCGAGTTGACCTCGTTGAAGGCCGGCTGAACCGGCTTGGGCGGATTGACGTTCTGCATAACGACCGTCACAATCTCAATACCGGCATCGTAGTTGTCCAGCGCTCCCTGAAGGGCTTCCAGCACGAGTTCTGCGATCTCCTGACGACTCAGGGTGATCACCTCGTCCGCACTGCGATCGCCCACCACCTGACGGGTGGCTGATTCGGACAGAATTCGAAGCGTTTCGCGGTTGTCGCGAATCTTGAACAAGTAATTTTTGGAATCTTTTACGCGAAATTGCACGATCCATTGCACATCGACGATATTGAGATCACCGGTGAGCATCAGGGATTCCTGCGAGTAGTCGCCACGCGAATACTGCGTCTTGATTCCGGCTTCAACGGTACGGAATCCGAATTCTTCTTTACGGATTTCCTTCACTTTGACGATCGTCTTGTGCTCGATCCCAAAGGGAAGCTTGAAATGAAGACCGGAGTACGTAGTGCGAACGTACTGGCCAAATCGCTGCACAACAGCTTCCTCGCCGGGATTGACCACATAGAAACCGGTCAATAGAATCGCGGCGATTACAATAATCAGAACGATTAACTGAACGCGTTTGCTCTTCAGTTGGATCGTTTTTGTCTTTAAAATATCACCTTCGTCCATGCTCATCTCCTTGGCTGGGTTGGAAGGTTCACGTTTCCGGCTGCGAATGTTCCGCTACAGTTTTACGACATTGTCGGAGTCGATTCCCTTGGTTGCATAACGAGTGTCAAGCACCAGGCGGGATCGCTTGACGATATCTTCCATGTTATATGCGGTGTGATCGGTAATGATGATCACGATATCGTACTTCTTCAAATTTTCTATATCGGTTGATTGATAATCTTTGCCCGTGAGTTCGTTGTGGAACGACGGTACGTGAGGATCGTTGTAATCGAAATCGGCGTTGAGGGCTTCGAGTTCGTGGATCACTTCCATGATGGGGGATTCGCGCATGTCCTCGATGTCCTTTTTGTATGCCGCGCCGAGAAGGAGTATCTTTGCACGGGAAATGGCGATTCCTTCATCGTTGAGAAGGCGCTGTGCCTTGTTGATCACGAAGGACGGCATTGACACGTTGATCTCGCCGGCAAGCTCGATAAGGCGTGTGTGATAGTTAAATTCACGAGCCTTCCAGGTAAGGTAGAAGGGATCGATCGGGATACAGTGTCCGCCTACGCCGGGGCCGGGATAGAACGCCATGAAGCCGTAAGGTTTGGTCTTCGCGGCTTCGATTACTTCCCAGATATCGATGCCCATGCGGTCGCAAAGGATAGTCATTTCGTTCGCGAGCGCGATGTTGATATTTCGGAAGGTGTTTTCGTAAATCTTTTCCATTTCAGCAACGCGCGGAGAGGAAACAGCATATACTTCAGCATCAAGAATGGCTTTGTAGAATACTTCGGAGACCTTGTTGCACTTTTCGGTCATTCCACCCACTACTTTGGGGGTATTGTTCGTCTTGTACTGCTGATTGCCCGGATCGACACGCTCAGGTGAGAACGCGATGAATATATCTTCGCCGATGGTGAAGCCTTTATCTTCAAACAGCGGTGCGATAATCTCTTCAGTAGTTCCGGGATAAGTGGTGCTTTCGAGAATCACCAGGGTTCCAGGAGTAACATGATCGACCAGCGATTCCGTTGCTGCTCGAACATAAGAGGAATCTGGCTGCTGATACTTGTCGAGGGGAGTGGGGACTGCGATCATAATCACGCTTGTTTCCGCGACTTCAGAATAATCTCTTGTTGCGCGAAGCATTCCTTTCTCAACCAGTTCTTTCAGCTCGTTGTCATCAACGTCGCCGATGTAGTTCTTGCCTGCGTTTACGCTGTTCACCGCGTGATCGCTGACATCTACGCCAAGCACTTTGAATCCCTTACGGGCAACAGTAACCGCCATGGGCAGTCCGACATAACCAAGACCTACAACGGTCACAACGGCAGTCTTCTTCTCGATTTTACTCAGAAGTTCCATTCTGACTCCTTACATCATGTATTTATTGTATGAGTATTTTGTTTTTCGTGTCGTCTTTTCATACAACGCATCGCGTCGCACAAGATAACACTTTTTCGTGAAATCATCTTCTGAATGTGTCTGGCAGTGACTCTTCCGAATGCTGATTTCTCACGGGTATTATCTATCTACCTTCAGTTTTTATGGAAACCGACTCTTTGAAATCATCGGTTCCTATAGAAACCAACTTCTGAATGCGTCACGCTGAGACTCTTTCGAATTGTGGTCTCGGAAAACCTTTAACCAGATATTCGTAAGAGCCGTAGCGGCACATTCAGAAGTTAGGCTTATAGATCAATAACGATAATGCTCAGGCTTGTATGGGCCTTCTACCGGCACGCCGATGTAATCGGCTTGATCCTGGGAAAGCTTTGTCAGCTTCACGCCGAGCTTGGCGAGATGCAGACGTGCGACTTCTTCGTCCAGGTGCTTGGGAAGGCGGTACACTTCGTTCTCGTAATCCTTCTGCCAGAGTTCGAGCTGAGCCAGAACCTGATTAGTAAAGGAGTTACTCATAACAAACGAAGGATGTCCTGTCGCGTTACCGAGATTGACCAGTCGTCCTTCAGAAAGAAGGATGATGCAATGGCCATCCGGCATGCGAATTTCATCGACCTGCGGCTTTATGTTGATCTTCTGCACGCCATCTGTTGCCAGAAGTGCGTCCACCTGAATTTCGTTGTCGAAATGCCCGATGTTGCAGACGATCGCTTTATCTTTCATCTTCATCATGTGATCGACAGTCACGACGTCACGGTTACCGGTAGCGGTAACAACGATATCGGCGACAGTGAGCGCGTCTTCGATCGGCTTGACTTCGTAGCCTTCCATCGCAGCCTGAAGCGCGCAAATGGGATCGATCTCATTGATGATTACGCGTGCGCCGAAGCCACGCATGGATTGGGCACAGCCCTTGCCGACGTCGCCGTATCCACAGACAACCACGACCTTACCTGCTACCATCACGTCGGTACCACGTTTGATACCGTCAGCGAGCGATTCGCGACAACCGTAGAGGTTGTCGAATTTGCTCTTGGTCACCGAGTCGTTCACGTTGAACGCCGGGAATAGGAGCTCGCCTCGTTCCATATACTGATAGAGCCTATGGACACCGGTGGTGGTCTCTTCGCTGACACCGCGAAGGTTCTTCGCGATGGTGCGCCAGCGGTTCGGGTATTCCTTTAAATCGCCTATGATAAGCTTTTGCAGAATAGCGAATTCGCGACTGCTGGTGACTGGTTCGGGGAGCTTACCCGTCTTCTCGTACTGCTCTTCAAGCTTGCATCCTTCGAGGATATAAAGAGTCGCGTCACCACCGTCATCGACGATCTGATCCGGACCCTTTTCACCGAAAAGCAAAGCCTGTTTCGTGCACCACCAGTATTCTTCCAGCGTCTCGCCTTTCCATGCGAAGACGGGAGTGCCCGATTTCGCAATGGCTGCGGCCGCGTGGTCTTGAGTGGAGAAGATGTTGCAGCTTGCCCAGCGCACATCCGCACCAAGCGCTTTGAGCGTCTCGATTAGCACGGCTGTTTGTATGGTCATATGAAGGCTGCCCGTTATCCGGGCACCCTTCAACGGTTTCTGATCTTGAAATTTTTCGCGGAGCGCCATCAATCCCGGCATCTCCACTTCAGCGAGTTCAATCTCTTTGCGACCGAAGTCGGCAAGATTGATATCGGCAATCTTGTAATCCATAGTGCAATCCTTTATTCGTAGCGTCTGCGATTCCGGTTGTCACCTCTGTGATCGTCACGTCCGCCTCTACGGTCGTCACGGCGATCATCGCGACGTCCGTCTCTGCGTTCGTCACGGCGTCCGTCTCTGCGGTCGTCACGACGGTCGTCTCTGCGTCCGCCGCCACCGCCGTTATTGCTGCGCTCGATCTTATAATCGGGATCGTCGGCTTTGCTGGGGTTTCCCGGAATGCCTTTCATGGAGAGCGCGATCTTGCCCTTCTCAGCACCGATGAACTTGGTTTTCACGGTGTCGCCCATTTTGACGAGGTCGGTAGGCTGATTGATGCGGCAGGTGTCCATGTTGGAGATATGAACCATACCTTCTTTCAGTCCGTCCATGATTTTCACGAAAACGCCGTACGATTCGATGCGGGTGATAACACCTTCGTAAATCGTGTCGTATTGCGGTCCAAAGACGATATTTTCGATGATGCGACGAGCTTCCATCATGCTGTCACCATCTTGTGACATGATTGAAACGGTTCCGTCATCTTCGATGTTGATCTGAACACCAGTCTTCTCGATAATGGATTTGATCATTTTGCCGGATGGTCCAATTACCTCTCCGATTCTGTTGGTGTCGATGGTGAAAGATTCGATGCGCGGTGCGTGGGCCGAGAGGTCCTTACGCGGTTCCGGAATCACTTCAGCGATTTTGTCGAGGATGAACAGGCGCGCTGCTTTGGCTTTGGTAAGTGCGATGGTCATGATATCTTTGGTGATACCTTCGATCTTGATATCCATCTGCATGGCAGTGATACCGTCGCGGGTACCGGTGACCTTGAAGTCCATGTCGCCGAGGTGATCTTCCAGGCCCATGATGTCGGTCAGAACGACATATTCGCCGTCGTCCATGATCAGGCCGTTTGCGATACCGGCAACCGGTTTCTTCATCGGCACGCCGGCAGCCATCATCGCCAGGGTCCCGGCGCAGACAGTCGCCATGGAGGACGATCCGTTCGATTCGAGAATTTCCGATACCACACGGATGGTGTAGGGGAAGTCTTCTTTCGAAGGAACCATCGGCTGGAGTCCGCGTTCAGCCAGCATTCCGTGGCCGAGTTCGCGTCTTCCCGGGCCTCTCATGAAGCCAACTTCGCCAACGCTGAAGGGCGGGAAGTTGTAGTGCAGGAAGAAATGTTTGCGGTATTCTTCGCTGAGGCCGTCGATGATCTTTTCATCGCCAACCGAACCGAGGGTGATTGCGCCCAGAGCCTGGGTTTCACCACGGGTAAACAGTGCAGAACCGTGTACGCGCGGGATAACGTCAACTTCGCAGGTGATCGGGCGGATATCGTCCAGGCCGCGTCCATCTGCGCGATGGTGATCCTTAAGGATCGCGGAACGGACGTACTTTTTAATAAGGTCGTGGAAGCCGTTCTTGAGATAGCGAACTTTCTCTTCGTATTCGGCTTCTTCGAGTTCTTCTTTAAATTTCTCGAGCATCTCTTTCTGGAGATCGTCGAAAGCGTTCTGGCGTTCGAGTTTGCCAAGGATGTGAGCTGCTTCTTTGATGCGCTCGCCATACTGTCCGTCGATGCTGTTGATCAGTTCTTCGGGGACCAGGTCCACGGTGAAATCCATCTTTTCTTTGCCACATTCAGAGATGAATTCCTTCTGCAGTTCAATCATCTTCTTGATGTTTTCATGACCGAAATAGACGCATTCGACCATGCGGTCTTCCGTAGCTTCGGTAGCACCGGATTCGATCATAACGATCGAGGTTTCGGAACCGGCGACCGAGAGGTCGATGGTTGCACGTTGGATTTCTTCATCGGTGGGGTAAAGCTTCAGCTCGCCGTCGATCTCACCCACAGCAGCGCCAGCGATGGGGCCGTGGAACGGAATATCGGAGATACCGAGTGCGGCGGATGCGCCAAGGATACCAAGGCAGCCGGGGTCACAGGTCTCGTCGTAGGAGAGGGTTGTAACCACAATCTGTACTTCGTTGCGGAATCCATCCGGGAAAAGCGGCCGGATAGAACGGTCGATGAGGCGTGCCCAGAGTGTTGCAACGGTTGAAGGTTTGGCTTCACGCTTGATGAATCCACCCGGGATCTTGCCGGAAGCGTACATTTTTTCGTTGAAGTCAACGATAAGAGGGAAGAAGTCGGTGCCTTCACGGGCTTCTTTCGATGCAGTGGCGGTAACCAGCATTACGGTTTCGCCATAGGTGACCAGGACAGAGCCATTGGCTTGCTTTGCCATTCTGCCGGTCTCGAGGGTCAGGGTTCTCCCTGCCAGTTCCATTGATTTGCGTACGATATTAAACATCGTGTTTTCCTTATTTTTCCAGACTTGTACGTGGAGGTCTGAAGCAATAGGCTCAAGCCGCTCATTCAGCTTCAGCGTATTGCTCAAGGCTCTCCACGGAAGGTTTTCAAAGATCGAAAAAAAGTAAAAGGAGGGATATCGAGTGGATATCCCTCCCGAGATTATTACTTTCTCAAGCCCAGGGCTTTGATAATTTGTCGGTAGCGTTCAATATCTTTCTTCTGCAGGTAGTTGAGTAAGCGTCTGCGCTTACCAATCATTTGAAGAAGACCCCTGCGGGTGTGGAAGTCCTTTGAATGAACTTTCAAGTGTTCCGTGATATCTTTGATACGGTGCGAGAGAAGCGCGATCTGTACTTCTGGTGAGCCGGTATCGGAATCATGGAGTTTGAACTCTGCCATAATCGCCACTTTGGCCTCGGTGTTCAGTGCCATTTGACACCTCCTTTTCAGTTTTTTTACAGCGCAAGAAAATAATCCGCCACTTTCTTGTAAAGGTTTTTTCGCGCTTCAGTTGAAATATAAGCGGATAGAGAGGTGGGGCAAGGAGGTTAGAAGAGGACATCTTGTATTTCAACGAAATGAATTCCATGAGGATTTTATCAATTAATCTAACAAGTCATTTCTGTTAGTCAGGAATTGGACTAAAGTAAATGCCAATAAGGTAATTCGATATTTCTTGTCTATGGCTCCACCGATGCTTGAAGCACTAATTACTTCAATTAGCCCGTTTGACTCCAGGATGCATAATAGGTAGCTCACATTATCAATAATTCTTGATCCATCATTAAGATTAGGATCAATCAAGCCCGCATCATGCCATAATTTTACAAGTCCAGCTTTTTTATATGATTGATTTATAACTAAGTGTCGAAGTCTTGGTCTTGGAATTTTCTTATCAGCCTCTATAATCATAGAAGTAAGAATAGCCAAAATTTGGGGATGGATTTGATCGAGGAGCGCAATTAGGGTATCGATAATCTCAAAAGTCTGTAAGTTGCACTGTAGCTGATAATTAAGGAATGAAGTGATCTGGGATAGTTTCTGTTCGCGTTCCTCTTCTTTAACTATCCGAAGTATTTTCTTTACTTGCATTTGATAATCAGTTGATTCAATATATTCTATATTCAGCTTCGTATCATCAAGATGCCTAATTGCATTAACAAAAATTTGTAGAACATGTTTCATTTCCTCAACTCTCTTGCGTGTCGAATATTCATCGAGAATACCTTTAATCGGGGTCAATATCAATGACAATATTTTTGGAGAAATTGATATTGCAATTCCAGATACATAGCATAATAGAGCATTGAAATCGAAATTTCCTGCGGGAGTCAAAGTATTATCGATTATCTGTTTATCTTCTCGATCAAAAACCATAATTACCTCTTAATGTGATAAGTTGGTTGTTGTTTGAAGTGTCAATCAATTTGTAAGTAGGTCCTAATAATATGATGTCATAATCAACCGTTTGTCCTTCGACTCCGCTCAGGATGACACGGTTGATAGCGTCATGCACACGAACTTAGGATAAATTCGCGTTTATGCTTTGCCGAGCTAACAGCTCTTGAATACATGGTTGATAGAATTAACTGGGATTGCGAAATATAATAATTGTGTCATCCTGAGCGGAGTCGAAGGAACACAATTATTTTACTACCAAAGTCCAGAAAAATTACCCCAGGAACAGCGCCATGGTTGACTGGTAGTGGTGCTCGATATTAGGGATGATCGTGCGGAAATCTTCGTCCTTGATATCGCACTGGCCCCAGAGCCAGCGCGGGATGGGATCGACATACGGCGATTCGGTCTGGCCAAGCTCCATGCCGGTTGCTATTGAGTTTCCAGCCTGGATAAGGCCGACAAATGTCTTATCCTCGGTAGCGTTATCCGGGAAGTGGTGGTAGCGTATCGCCTCGACGATCATCGGCGGGAGATTCCATTCCCTTGCGAAAAACGCCCCGATATCCTGATGGGTTACGCCGAGAACTGTCTTTTCCGCATTGAGGATCCGCTTCCGTTCGTCTTTTGCAAGGATTTTTTGGATTTCGCGTACTTCATTTTTCAGGAACACACGCATGACCAGCTTACCTACATCGTGCAGGATGCCTGCGACAAACAGCGTGTCATGGTACTTCTTGAAATCTTTGGATTTGGCGTTGAGCTGTTGTGCAGCGATTGCCACTGCCAGCGAGTGCCGCCAGAGGCCGTCGATCTCGGGATCGGTTTCGTTACTGAAAGCGTGGTGGAAGAGTTTTACCGTCAGCGCTTTCTTCATCTGAGTGATACCAACCACCGCGAGGGCGTGTTTGACGCTGGCTACTTTCTTGATCAACCCATACTGGCTTGCGTTGGCTATCTTGAGTGCAAGCATGGTCAGGGCTGGATCGCGCTGGATGAAGTTCGACATTTCTTTCGCTTCAAGGTGATCTTTCTTGATGAGGTTGAGAAATCCGACAAGACCGCTGGTGCGGATTAGGAAATCTTTGTCTTCGGCTACAAGATCACGCAGATACTGTATGATTTCGGCCCTATTCTTCACGTGACAGCTCCCAGGCCGTATGAGCGACAATCGCTTCATATAACTCTTTCATCTTCGAGTCGGTCAACGCGTACTTGAAGAGGTCTTTTTTATGCTCACGTGCAATGCTCTTGAGGTTATTCATCTCCTCTTCCGATGGAGTCTGAAACTTCAGTTCATGCTTCGCCGCTATGCAAACGCTTTCGACATCATATTTACGGATTGTCTCAATATAATAGTCATCCAATTCAGCGCCCTGCTTCAACAATATCTTGCCATTGGGGAGAATAACATCTCGCCCTAAGAGGTTTCCGGGTTCCAATTTCGATACCGGCAAATACTTCATCCACTTGCTCCTTCCAATACTACTGATATAGTATGTTTTGATGCCTGTTCTGCAACATTTTTCTCGTGAAAAATTGATAGGATTTCAGAGCGCGAGTGTATCTGATGAGTAGTGCGTAAATTATGAAATATTCGTCGGAATTAATTCGCGCTTCGCGATTCTTCTCAATTGATGCTATGTCTCGAAGACGGCGTTCGAAACGACACAAGAATTATTAACCATACGGCCTGAAGAAAAAATACTTGCAGTTTTCTTTCAGATTTTCAATAATGTGGTATCTCTGGAGGTTGATATGATACGCATTATGATCGCACTTTCTGTGATTCTATTTACAACAACGCTGCTGGCTACTGTCACTGTGTCGGGTCGCTGCGTCGATTCAGAAACTCCCGATTCCGGCATTTCCGATGTCGAGATAACCATGACGGGGCAATATGGAAACTACTCGGGATCCACGGATTCCAATGGCTATTTCTCGATCACCGGTGTAGAAGAAGTTGCAGACTATGAAGTCAATGCAGTTGTCTATGGATATTTGCCCTATACAATCTACCTTGAGATAGGAAGCTCGGATATCGATATGGGCGATCTACTGATGGTGGAATCCCTTCCGCAAGTATTATGGTTTTCTGCGCTCCTCGATGGTCGAGACGTTGTCCTGAGTTGGGGTGTTCCACAACAAAATCGCGAACTGACAGGCTTCGAGATCACCCGAGACGATGATATCATCGCCACGCTTGATGTCTCAGATACGACTTTTACAGATGTGGATCTTCCTGACGGTGTGTACACCTACGGAATCAGGACATTATACTCGGACGGCTATTCGATACCGGTGACTGCTGTTGTTTATCTATACACGGTTAATGTTTCCGGGTATGTCACATCGAATATCAATCCCGATGAGGGACTTGATGGCGCAGTGGTAGTGCTCGAAAGCTATCCCTATGTCTTCGAGGCAATTACAGTCGAAGGCGATTTCTTGTTTGAAGATATCCCCGCAGGCCGTATCTATACCGTCGATGTAAGCTACGACGATGGTCAATTTGACTATCAGTCTTATATGACCGAGATGTATGTGTCGGATATCAATATTGATATTGGGACGATCATGCTCTATGCCCGGGTCGTGGTTCCGCACAACCTGATCGCAACCGAATCGCCTGACCAGGAGCAAGTCGTTCTGTCCTGGACATATGATTACCCCGATGATTATGTATTCCGGTACGACGACGGCTATATCACTGGCCAACTCGGATACGGCAGTGGCGGTGACGATGTAAGGCTCGGTGCAGTTCATTACAATGACGCTGAGATCTATGAAATCAAGTGGTACCTGACAGACGAGGGCGGTCCACACGACATGGTTGACCTGTATATTTATGGGCTCGATGAAAACGGCCTGCCGGACTACAATAACGAACTTTTTTCGGTCACCGATGTGGCCAATACCGATCTCGAATGGAATACGTACGAATTGGCTGCGCCTGTCAATGCGCCGGAAGGATTTTATATCGGTATCAATTATCCTGAGGGATTTCTTGGGTTAGGCACAGACGACGGTGAGGGTGCTCCGTATAATTTCACGCCCGGTACACAGTGTGTGACAAACTCCGCAAGTACAAATGACTGGCACGATCCGCAGGAATATGGCTATCCGGTTAATTTCGCAATTCGCGCTGTAGGTGAAAACAACGGCGAGCTGGATTTTCCCGAACGCTCCATCTCCTCCCACCGATTACCGCAGCGAGACCTGCTCTATATCGATGGTTTCGTGATGCCTGAGCATTCACGGTATTCCAGAATGACAACCCACATGACTTTCTACTGGTTCGATTATCAGTATCATGATGATCCGTCTCAGTGGAACTTTATCTACGAAGGCGATTTCACGGAGAACGACACGACATATGTTGACCAGAATTGGGGAGACTATTGGGGCGAGATCCAGTTTGTAATGCTCTACGAAACGGAGTATGGCGAAACCGGGGCTTTGTCCTCCAACATCATTTCGCATTGTCCACCGTTGGGTGTTGTGACGCTCAATGTGACGACCAATTCGGGTGACAGCGCGGCAGGCGCTTCGGTTGTCCTGGAAAACCAGGACGGAGATGATGAGCATATTTATATTGGTCACGCCAATGCCAATGGTAGCCTTACATTTCCTGTTGTGTGGCCCGGGATCTACGACCTGTCCGTGGTTCTCCCCTGGTTCGACGATTACACGCAGGAGAACCTGGTGCTTGAATTCAGCGCAGACGATCACGTTGTCCTGGACATTGAATTGGAAGAGTTGCTGCTGCCGGTGACAGAAGGGTGTGGATCGGATTTCTATACGGTAGCGTCTTTGTGGTGGTATCCTCCATTTAAACCCGTAACGGAAGATTTTGAAGCGGGAATCATGCCGGCTGGCTGGGAAGTCAGTGGGATTTGCGAAGAGGATACATGGTTTGTACCTGGCTTCTTCACAGTAACAAATTACTCTGATGCCTATTATGATCCATTGGGTAACTATTATTGTGGTGTTTGGAGTTCTGATAATCCGCAGGACGAGTGGCTAATCACACCTTCGTTCACATGCTGGGAAGACTGCCGTGTAACCTGGTGGTCTATTTGTCATGAGGGATCGGATCAAGACGAACATATGTATCTCAAAATTTCTGAGGATGACGGGAATACTTGGGATATCCTTTGGGATGCAAGTGAGTTGGATGAAGGATTGAACTCTTTTGAGCAGGAGTACTGTGTTGATCTGAGCAATTTCGCAGACCAGGAAGTAAAACTCGCATGGAATTGTGTGTGTGAAGATGGATTGAGTTATCCCTTCTTCATCGATAACATCACGATTGAATATCCGGGCGGTATCATTACTTTCGATGAAGAGGTTACCGATGTGCGGAATATCAACGGGCGCAAACAGGCCAAAAGTGAGGGGAACCGCTCGCTGTTAGGATACCGTATTGAGCGAGATGGTACGACCATTGTCGAATTACAGACAGAGACATGCTACTTCGACTATGATTGTTATTGGAACCTTGTTTACAATATCTATGCAGTTTACCAAACCGGTGAGTCCGAACCCTATACAATTATACCTACTGCTACCAACGATACAACGATACCCGAATATACCACCGCTCTCCTCGGCAATTCTCCCAACCCTTTCAACCCCGAGACGAGTATCGGTTTCAGCCTGGCGAAGGACTGCCATGTGGTTATCGAAGTATTCAATGTGCGGGGTCAAAGAGTGAAGCTGCTTGCCAACGATCTTTTGAATGCTGGTAGTCAGACCGTCATCTGGAAGGGTGATAACGACGCAGGTGATACTGTATCGTCGGGTATTTATTTCTATCGCATGAAGGTGGACGGTAAACCGTTTGGCGTTAAAAAGATGATGATGATGAAGTAATTTCGGCTTTGGCGTAGCTAAAACGAAATGGTCGAACGAAAGCCTTTTTCGGTTCTCGCGAAGTGAGAACGAAAACCATTTGCGCAGCGAATTCATGTTAGCGGAGTCGAAGGGTCGGACGTGCATCTAGGGCGGATTCAGAAGATGATTTCATTCGCATTTGTTCTCAATCTGAGATATAATGAACGAGTAACTTCAATCAAAACAGATTGATCAGGAGACAGGTATGAAACGAATGAGTATTTTTTTGCTGATAGTCTTTGTGGCAACTGGCCTGATGGCTACGACGGTATGCGGAAGGTGCTTGGGAAGCGATAACTTGGATGTCGGAATCGAGGGTGCGCGCGTTGATCTGACGGGTTATAATAGCTTTACTGAATATACAGATGCAGATGGCTATTTCTACTTCGAGTGGGTGACCGAAAATCAGACATACGAAATCCGTATCCGTACCTCCGGTTATGAAGAATACAACAGTGAAGTGTTCGTTGAATATTACAACATCGATTTAGGCGACATTGTTATAACCTATATACCGCCTCAGCCGATTCAACTGGTCGCGACAGAAAGCTCTGATTATCAGTCTGTGACGCTGAATTGGTCGATCGGGAATGGTGATATGACCGAGTTCCGTTACGACGACGGCATTATCACTGGACAGCTTGGATATGCAGGTGGAGGCGAAGATGTGCGCCTTGGCGCAGCTCATTTCTGCTATGCTGAAATCTATTCGGTCAAGTGGTACTTGACTGACGAAGGCGGCCCGCATAACGCGGTCGATCTGTATATTTACGGCCTGGACGGCTCAGGCTTGCCAGATACAAATGATGAGCTGTTCTCAGCTACAAGTATTGGAAACACAGACCTCGAATGGAACACGCTGGAGCTGGACGAGACGATTTCTGCACCCAATGGATTCTTCATCTGCTTGAACTATCCGGTAGGTTTCCTCGGTTTGGGTACTGACGACGGTTCGGGCGATCCGTATGAATACATTTCCGGTACACAGTGGGTGACAAACGCTGCCAGTTCGAACGATTGGCATGATCCAGATGAATACGGTTATCCACTCAATTTCGCGATTCGGGCTGAAGGCTTGAACTATGGAGAAATCGAATACGATGCCAGACAGTCTGAACGTAGCGATGTCGCCCGTGAGATGATCTCGGAAGCTCCGGTCTATTTTGGTGGATTCCAGATGCCGGAAGTAGCTACGACCAGACTCGACCGCCCTGATTCAACTTACCACATCACGTTCTACCGTTTCTATGAAGATGATGCAGACGATCCCTCTCAGTGGATTTACCTCGGTGAAGGGGATTATACTTATCCCGATACGACGTTTGTTGATGAAACATGGGATGATGCGGAGTGGGGTGAACACCAATGGGCGGCGGCATATCAATCCGAAGACGGCAATACGACCGGCACAATCTTCTCGAATGTGATGCCTCGTATCTATTGTCCTGTTTATGAAGTGCATGTTTCCACGAATTCAGGCGAAAGCGCGGCGGGAGCCTATGTGAATCTTGAAAACATCGATGGCGACGAAAACCATGTCTATGAAGCCTTTACAAACGAAGATGGGATTGCGTTCTTCTATCCGGTCTGGCTTGGAATATACACACTATCCGTGTCGCTCGATGGTTTTGACGACTATTTTCAGGAGAATGTACTCATTGAAGATCTCCAGGGTGAGGAATACTATGTTGAACTGACCGAGACGCTGCTGCCGGTGACAATTGGAGAAGGTTATGTCGATGGGAATGATTTGTTCATGTGCTGGTATCCGCCCAATGATCCACCTGATCTATTCTACTACGAAGATTTCGAGGAAGGCGTTGTTCCTGAAGACTGGATTGTACTCGATGAAGACGAAGATGGCTACACGTGGGAGATTATTCCCGAAGACTGGGAAGTCTATGAGGGCGAGCATGCAATCGGGTCGGCATCGTATATCAACGAAATCGGTCCATTGTATCCGGATAACTGGCTGATTACTCCACCCCTCGAGATCAACGGTAATACACAGTTCAGCTTCTGGCTTGCCGGACAGGATCCGGACTGGGTCTGGGATCATTATGCTGTTCGCCTCTCGACTACGGGTATTGCCCCGGAGGATTTTACCGAGTTGCTGTTTGAAGAAACACTTGAAGACGCTGGATGGCACCAGGTTGTGCTCGATCTCAGCGAATATTCCGGTTCGACTTGCCATGTCGCGTTCAATCACTGCGACTGTGTCAATATGTACTGGATCAAGCTGGATTGCATCGAGTTCATCACGGAAGAAAGCACGGTCTCATTAACACGCAACGCCGTAAAAGAGCGAAAGCAGGTACCTGCTCCAGGTGACCGCTCATTATTGGGCTACAAGATCACGAGAAACGGCCAGACGCTTGTTGAACTTCAGACAGAGACAGAGTACTGGGATATGAACTTATCTCCCGGTGATTATACGTACGGCATCTTTGCTGTTTATACAACCGGAGAAGCTGCACCGTTCTGGTTCTACTTTGGTGGCGCAACGAATGAAGGCGGAATCTCGGAATATTCGAATATGCTCCTCGGCAATTCGCCGAATCCTTTCAATCCCGTGACACGCATCGGTTTCAGCCTGGCGCAGGATAGCCATGTGGTCATCGAGGTGTTCAACGTACGTGGACAGCGCGTGAAGCTGCTTACCGACGATCTGCTTAAGTCGGGTGGTCACGATGTCACCTGGCAGGGTGATGATGACGCTGGCAATATCGTATCTTCCAGCATCTATTTCTATCGCATGAAGGTGGATGGCAAGCCGGTTGGCGTAAAAAAGATGATGATGATGAAATAATCTCCAGGAGACAAGGGACAGGACTTGCATCAAGGGTCGATTTCAGGCGAGCCTTTTTTTGTTATAGACGTCCACGCTGCTTTGTGGAGAAAGTAGCGCTCGAGCTCCGGGTAAGCCTCCGTTTGCCAATTGCATATAGTTCGTAAAGCGTGCAGAAAAAAATTCTTCATTGACATTGTACGGGCAGATTCGTCATGTTCGCGAAAAGGGTAAAATGAGGAAACATGAAGCTGCTTGAATCCATTCAAGAGAAGATAAAAGACGTACCTGAGCTACAACGGATAAAAGCTCTATTCGAAGAATGCCTGCATCAGATCGAAGAAAATCCGGAAGCTGTCACGCAATTCATTGAGGATCACCCAATCGAATCGATCTCTCTCAGTCGGCAGTCCCGGATCGATTACTACATTCTGATCATGCTGAATCATTTCTATCATGAGCGTGACGAAGGCGTGGAAAAGCATTTCCAGCTTGTGCTTAACGAGCTTGAGAATAAAGGCGATGATTTCCTGATCGCTATGCTGTATCTTCATTTGGGAGCCGAATATCAGATGGCACGCGAGTATCAACTCGCTATGCGCTATCACCTGGTAGCGGCTGAAATGCTCGATTGTCTGGGCAAAGAAGAATACCTTGGGCATGTATTGACCGATATCGGTGTTGAGCACTTGCACTTGGGACACTATACTCAGGCCATGGAGATTACTCGCAGAGGTGTGGAAATCGGTGAGCGACTCGGAAGCACGAGCCTCATCTTCGCATATAACAATCTCGCTTCAATCTTCTACAATCTGAATAAATACGATCGAGCGATCGAGTATTACAGGCTTGCTCTCCAGACTGGCGAGCAGATGGATTATAGAAGTCTCGAGGCCCATATCTACAACAACATCGCCAATATCTACTCCGATAAACGCAATTTTGATAAAGCGCTCGAATATTACCAGAAATCACTATCGGCGGAACCGACCAAGGAAGAGAGCTTTTCCCAGGCATCCACTACGAACAATATCGGCCTACTCTATATGCGTCAGATGCAAATCGACAAGGCGAAAGAGTGGTTCAAACGCTCGATTGTAATGAGCGAGAAAGCCGGCTTCAGGAGCGTTGCAGCCAAGAATTACCTCGACATCAGTGATGTGTATGTTGAAGAAAAAGACTACGTAACGGCTCTCGCATATCTGGATAGGGCGGAGGAGTATTTTACCGATAGTGCGCAGCAGCATTACCTGAGGAATGTTTACCATAGTAGGGCTGCTATCTTTTTAATTTTGAAGGATTGCGACAAAGCGGAAGCAGCCCTGAACATGGCGATGGAAAACCAGGGTGAGAACGAAAATCCCGAGATATATAAGACTTTCTCCGAACTCTATACTGCAAAAGGCGATGTAAATAAAGTAGTGGAATACCAGAAGAAGCAGATCGAAGCGCTTCGAGAGCAGTCCAGGAACGATTATAATCAGAAGATTGCGGAGATGCAGGCGGCTTTTGAGGTCGAGCAAAAGGAAAAAGAAGCCGAGATCTACCGCGATAAAGCAATTGAGCTCGAGAAGAAGAATCAGGAGATTTCCGCACAGAAGGTCAAGCTGGAGAAGACGCTGAACCAGCTACGTAAATCGGAGATCAGCTACGACTTTCTGAACCATGAGATCAAGGAGAGGCTCGGTCTGACCATTATCGGCGAAAGCTCACAGATGAAGCGTATTCTTGAGCTCGTGCAGCGCGTAGCTCAAGCGCCATCGACATCGGTACTGATCACGGGCGAAACCGGTACCGGCAAGGAGCTCGTTGCCCGTGCGATCCACAATTGCAGCGAACGCAAGGGGGAAAATTTTTGCGCTGTCAATGTCTCAAGTATTCCCGAAACCCTCTTTGAAAGCGAATTCTTCGGCTACAAAAAGAATGCCTTCACCGGAGCGAAAGACGATAAAGCCGGGTGGTTTGAAATCGCAAATGAAGGAACGTTGTTCCTGGACGAAGTGGGAACCTGGCAACCCCAGCTACAATCGAAATTTCTGCGCGTTCTGGAGAGCAAGAAGATCATTCCGGTGGGAAGCGAGCGTGAGATCCCGGTTGATTTCCGCCTCATAAGCGCTACCAACGACAGTCTCCAGGAAATGATCGATGAAAACCGGTTCCGCGCCGATCTTTACTACCGTCTATCATCTTTCGTGATTAATATCCCACCACTGAGAGAACGAGTGGAAGACATTCCCGCGCTGCTCGAATACTTCGTGAAGCATTTCGGCAATCATCTCAAAAAGAAGATCGTCAAGATCGAAAAGCAGGTGGAAACGGCCCTGATGAGCTACTCTTTTCCGGGGAATGTCAGAGAGCTCAAGAACATGATCGAACGCGCGGTAATCCTCTCCAATTCATCTACGCTCAAGCTTTCCTGCTTTACCATACCGGAAGTGACTGTACGTGACGATTCCGTCACACCGCTTGATATTCTCGAGCGGGATATGGTGCTCAGAGCGTTGAAGCAGACAGGCTTTCATCAGCGTAACGCAGCCAAGCTGTTAGGGATCACACCGAAATCGCTGGAGCGTCGCATGATCAAGTATGAGATCAAGCGCGACCGCTGATGCGTGACGAAATCGTCATGCATATTCCCGCAATAATGTGATTTGCGTGACGAAATCGACATTTTACTGATTGAGATTGATTTAATATCATCCGTATAATACATACTGAAAAGATAAGCCCTTAAATATCAAGCAAATACACTGCTGGCACTACTAATGCAATTATTGCATATAGGAGCCAGTATGAATATTCTTGTATACAACTTCTTTCTCGAGCGCGATCTCAGCGAATCGTACCGCGATATCAGTATCTATCTGGCGGTATCGGAGCACGACATCTCACGCATTTTAAGCAGAAACAGGATCGCACTTGCTATCTTCCGGTCTGCTGATCTGAATGATTTCATCGTAAGTCTTACCGACAGCTATCCTGATACGCATTTCCTCGTAATCGATAATACCGGATCAACCCCAATCGCATCTGATCGCCTGGGCATATTGTCAGAAAAACAGGTAATGAAACAAATCATGGATTTAATTGATAAATAAGGAGTAACTTATGCGAAGCATTCTATTTCTTCTTTTGTGTTTGCTGCCGAATCTGGTGTTTGGCTTATACTGGTACAACTACAACGGTGATGCCATGGAGTTCGACGGCAGTCAGAACCAGTATGTAAATCTTCCGGATGAGTACCTTGTTCCTTCTTCAGGTGTGTTTACGCTGTCAGTGTGGGTGAGAACCGATGAGGATGCCGATCAGGTGTTTGAAGTTCTTGCTCAGCAGAATAGCTGGTCCATGTACTTCTGGAATCCGTTTGGGGCACACTTCTATCTTGGTCGCGGTTCGAGCGGTAACGTTCGTGTCGGTGATGACTGGCAGGATACCGGCGTGCCATGGCCGGATGACAACAAGTGGCACAATTTCACCGTCGTAAAAGGCGCAAGTGAAACCTATCTGTATATCGACGGCAAGTTTGCGAGTCTAAAGGGCGGAACGATCCGGAATCCATTAATGAACACATCCTGGATTGGAAAGCAATACAGCTTCTCCTGGTGGGCGGTTTACGAAGAATATTTTTCTGGGCAGATAGACGAGCTCAAAGTTTGGAATGTTGAGCTTACAAAGGAACAAATACGCCAGAAAATGCATGCTACATTGCCTTGCAATGAGCCGGATCTTTACACATACATCCAGTTCAATTCGCAATCTGCTACAGTTCTGGAAGGACATCGTGGAAGCAGCGACACGATTCAGGGTAGCATATGCAATGGTGCGACGTTCGTGAATGGCAATTCTCCCACGGGATTGACCACTGTCGATCATATCATAATCCAGTCCAACGGAAGTTATACCTTCGATAATGGCGTTTCGCTTCACATTCCCACAGAGTTTGGCCTTCACGATGTTTATGTACACAAGACACTTAAGCCAGATTCAATCCTTGATTATACCGATGACTTTGTGTACTACCTGTACGACTATCGTGACGGCGGGGTCGCCTCCTGGTCAGTCGATCAGATATCCTTCCAGACGAATGTGCAACTCGGTGAGTATTTTGCGGTGTTTCCGGAGAAATTGAACCTCTATTTCGTTCCTGATACTTACGATAGCTTCTGGCAAAACTGGGACACAGCATCCGAGTATGATGTCAGTACTCGTACATCAACCTTCAGCTTCGATGTGGATCAGTATTGGGATCCATCGTACAATACACGTAATCGTTTGGTATATGGTATCGTACCGCAGGAGAAATCGGATATCAGCGTCATCGAACCATCGGACGAAGATGTCACAGGGTTAACGCCCGAGTTATCGGTTACCATTGCGCACGATTACAGTGGTGGTAGCACGTGTCAGATATCGGCGGTAAGTGGTAACGCTTACCTCTATCGCCAAGGTGCGCTGGTGGAGACAATTCCGCTGGATGACTCGATGGTTTCAGGTGCAACCATTACATTCACGCCAGCCAATCCGCTCGAGGAAGGCGGCTATTACTCGATGAAGCTTGATCATGGAGCTCTTACAGACGACCAGAACATGCCTGTGATGGGAATTGATGACGAAACGACCTGGAACTTTACCGCGACTGGAAGTGTTTCACTTGCTGGAAATTGCATCCATTTCTATGGAGATAACGACTACATTGTTGTCAATAACGAGTCTCTCTTCGATTTCACCAGTGGAAATCTAACTATCGAGGCATGGATAAAAGCAGATGGCCTGAACAATATGTATAATGGTATCGTGACCAAGGGCGATACAAGCTGGCGTCTGCAACGTTATTCGACAAGCAATACGCTCCAGTTTGCTGCCGGGAATGGAAGCACGAACAACATTATCGGTACGGTTAACATCAACGATAACCAGTGGCATCACATTGCCGCGGTAAAAGATGGTACGCAACTTCGCCTCTATGTTGATGGCGTGCTGGATGTGGCTGGAACATGTGCAGGAACGATTCCAGTGAATGACTTTCCCGTGATCATCGGTGCTAATTGTGAAATACTTGATCGCTCTTGGAATGGTTTCATCGATGATGTCCGGATATGGCAGAGCGCACGAACGCTCGAAGAAATTCGCTTGAACATGCATCATCCGATCACGGAGACGAATGCAGATCTGGTTTCATATTGGAAATTCGATGAAGAATCCGGCAACACGTGTTACGACTGGACTGGTCATGCCAGCGGTAGTGTCGAGGATTGTTCGCATGTCATCACCAGTGCACCGATTGCCGATGGGGCTTCAGAAATCCTGACAATCAATGAAACTGGCGAATACCCGATGCTGGATGATGTCGTCCACGTAAACGAATCCGATTTGCCCACGACAATCATGTTGTCCAGGCTCGATTCTGCGCCAAACATTCTGCCTGTCATCGAGTCAACCCTTTCCAGTTGTTACTGGATTTTCCAGAACTTCGACAGCGCTACCAGCACAATCTCGCTGGAACTAACACCCAATCAGGAAGTTGGTATGGACGATTCGAGCTATTTCAAGCTCTGTAACCGGGCATCAAACTCCATCTATGAGTGGGAATATGCCTGTAATGCGACAAGTCTGTCAACTGAGATGGAATTTCTGTTCGAGAGCATAACCGAGACGGGGCAGTTCGTTATCGGCAAGGATACGACAATACCAACACTGCTTGCCATGGCTCCTGCGAATGATACATATGGCACCAGCGTTCGGACAGAAATGACACTCACGTTCGATAAAGAAGTGGTTGCTGGATCCGGCTTTATCCGTATCTATGACATGAGCGATAACCTTATCAGCGAGATACAGGCTTCTGATGCCACGATTGATGATGAGACTGCAACATTTGCACCTGCGACATCACTTGAATTGAATACGGAATACTATGCCCTGGTAGATCCAGACGCATTTACTTTCTTCGGCAACGCTTTCCCTGGTATCAACGTATGCGGAGAATGGTCGTTCACGACGATGGATGTCAGCATCGAGTCGGGTACTTGTGTGCAGTTTGACGGTATCTCGCAGAATATCATGTTCGAAGACGGCTTGATCCCGCCGAGTGGTGATTTCTCTCTTTCACTGTGGGCGCTTGCGGATGAAGATCAGACGGGTTTCCGTGAGATCGTCTCACAGATGGCTGGAGATGGCACTAAGTTCTATCTGGGCGTAAGCAATGACGGAAATGTACGTTGCGGTGATGGTTGGAACAATACGGGTGTGGAATTCCCTCTGGATAGCGGATGGCACTATTACACGATTGTCAAGAGCACTGACGACACGAAGGTTTACATCGATGGATTCCTGAAAGCGTCACGGGGCTCGGCTATTGGAAATCCGCAAGGCGGAGAGTTCCGGGTTGGAAAGCAATGTCCGCCATCCAACGAGTTCTTCGATGGCAAAGTGGATGAAATCAAGATATGGGACCGTGCACTTACAACCGACGAAGTTCGCATGTATATGCACCGGATCGCGGATGTAACCGACGAGAACCTGATCAGCTATATTCAGTTCAACGAAGAGGGAGAAGAGTATAACGACTTGATATCCGGAGAAATCGCGACCGGAGACGCGGATCGTGCCGAATCGACAATCGAGGTCGGGAACATCGATCCATCCATGATCACCATCACCGAGACAGGGCTTGATGCAATCGGTTCGACAGGCGTATCGCTCGATGTGCAATCGATGACTTCGGATATCCATGCCTACGTGACCCGGTTTACCACAATGCCGCATCATCCGGTGTATGGGGATAATTCCTTCGATGCTCAGTTCTGGGCGATTCATCTTTTCAGTGATGATGATTTCGACACCGATATTATCTTTCAGCCTGCTGAGCCGATTGACCCCTATTACGAAACACATATGGATCTCATTGACGTCAATTGGCGCCAGGTATATCGCAGATACACCTACTGGAATACAGGAATACCTTCGAACGTCAACTCTACCGACAACACCGTCACGTACAGCAACTATGTCTACAATGGTTTGTATAAGCTCAGCAGTAACGAATACCTCCACCTTACCGGCATAACCCCTCCGGATGGATCGGTAGTGCAGGACAGTGTAGTCTTCGAGCTGACGTTCAACATGCAGATATGGCCAAGTGATGGTTCTTTGAGTATCTACCGCTACGACGACGATACGTTATTCGAAGAAATGGAGGTTGCTTCACTGAATGTGAGCGATGATAGTTTCTCAATTTACGTAGACCCGCAAAACACACTTGAACCGGGAATAACATATTATGTGCTGATCGAATCCCATTCAATTTGGAGTTGGGGCGAAATACCATACGACGGAATTAGCGATAAGGACGTATGGAATTTCACCGCCGAGCCAGGTGGTATCGCGATACCGGCCAACATTACCATTGCATTCGATGGGGAAGACCTTGTTCTGTCCTGGGACCCCGTTCAGTATGCAAATTCATGGCTCGTGATGGCGTCCGATTCACCGGACGGAACATTCAGCGATGTGAGTTCCGATGGTGCAATCTCGACAGAGTATTCACCTGGTAGAGTCAGCTGGATTTGCCCGCAACCATCTGCAACGCGAAGGTTCTACCGCATTATCGCCTCCACCGAATCGGCTGTGCGTTCGACTTCAACGAAGGCAAGGAAAGAGATTTCACGATAACGTAAACGTTCAGGATAGACAACTGGCGTAAAAGAAAGCGCCCTCATGAATTCATGGGGGCGCTTCAATGTATCTAGATTGTTTTATTTCAACAGAATCATCTTTTTGACATTCGTTGAGCGGCCAGGAACAAGAACGACCGCGTAGTAAACTCCGCTTCCGACATTTCTGCCATTTTCATCCGTACCATTCCAGGACAGGGTAGTAGTCTCTGAAGTCGGGATGCCCCGGTACAGGCTGCGAACCTTCTGGCCTCGGATGTTGAACACATCGACGGTTACTTCTTTGTTGCGATCAAGCTCGGTGACATTGAAGGAGATGTTCGTCTCCGGGTTGAACGGATTGGGATAAACCCGAACGTCCATCGCGCTAGGAGGCACGACATCTTCTTCGTCATTTGCGAGCACGATCTCTGCCTGGGAAGCCTGGAGAATTTCCTTAGAATTCCAGTCCTGTACGATCACCACGCCTCGTAATCTGTCCAATTCCCATTCGTCGAGAACCGGGAACTCATAGACATAGTTCGTCACCGAACCGCCTGTGTAAGAGAGCAGCTCAGATTCTTCTGACTTATCGAGCACTACGCCATGGTAATTCGTCAGGTCGTGATAGGTCAGCAGGAAGAAAATCCGCACATCGGATGCAATGATATCTTCGTACAACTCGACATCTGAATCGATGAGAACGGATGTGTCTCTTCCGCCGCTGACTGTCATTTGCGACGAGATTTTCATCGGAGGCTGTACGCCTACAAGCTCCATGTAGTAATCATAAAACGTGTTGATAACGTCATAATCTCCTCCGTAGAAGAGACTGCCGCCCCAAGCCGAGTACGGATCTTCCGTGGATTCATACCACTCAAAACGATCCACACTGCCGGGTGAAGTTTCATCGGTCATGTTCCATATCACCGGAATGATGAATGGATATTCTTGAGAAAGTTGAATGAGCGCCGACCGCGCTACAGAATAGTCACCACCGCAACCATCACAAACGGTGGAGAATACCTCCCCGACCACGTTCAGCTGTGCAGCTTGCAGCAGTAACGCCGCCAGTAATATTGGCAGCATCAGCACGTATTTTCTCATGTCACACTCCATGTATCGTGTTATCAGATTACAATGATCTTTGAGACAAGGTAAGAAAATTATTTGATGATGTCAAATAGTTTCATCGTCATCTTGCTCATCCGAAAGCTTCTGCAGGAAGTCGGTCGTGCCGTATTTGGTTTTAATCAGGTGCAGAATCTTGTTGTGAATGAGCGAGAGCGCTGAGGAGAACGGGCCGATTTTTCGGGCGTGTTCGACGATTCGATGCGCCTCCAGAAGCCGTTCGTGTGCGATGTATATATTGATCAGATCAAGATAGGTCGTGATATTGAAGGGTTCCTTGCGGATGCTCTTCAGAAGGTAATCGATAGCCTGCTCCGACTTGCCGATCTTTTCGCTGGTAATGCCGTATGCACGGTAGAAATTGGCGGAAGAATACTTCAGCTTCTCCGCGTCCTGAAACTCGATATATGCCTTGAGCCAGTTCTTTTCGTAAGTATAGGATATCCCACGCAGAAACGAGATTTTACCCGACTTTCCGAAAATCTTCTCGGTGAGGTTCAGCCTGTCGATAGCTTGATCGTAATTTTTTTGCGACAGGTATTGCTCGACGAGGAAGAAGTAAGGTAGCTCCGAATCGGGATTGATCTGGATGAGTTCTTCCAGCAATATGATGCTCTCTTCAACTCGGTTCACACGGGAAAGCGCGATTGCCTTGTTATACTTGGCTTCCGGGAAGGGATCGCCCATCTGGTCGTAATAATAGAGCGCAATGTTCATCTCGTTCATGGAAAGGTAGCAGTTGGCGATCTTAAAGAGCAGGTTAGGATTTTTCTGATCCTTCTCGAGCGCTTTCTGATAGACTTCGATAGCTTTCTTGTATAGCTTTCTGCCTGTGTAGATATCACCCATTTCGGTGAGAATCACCGGATCGTGGTCATGCACCTCCAGCGACTCTTCCAAAATGCGTACCGCATGCAGCCAATTGCGCTTGCGTTCGAATTTCGCTTGCCAAAGTAAATTTTGAATATCGTCCATATTATCTTTCGTCTTGTGGCACTTGCAGCAGATCGGCGATCCAGGTCAACACTTGCTCGGGGTCTTCGCACCGATTGATCGCTTGCCTGACAGCGGCTCCACCTCTGTAACCCTTTGTGTAATCATGAAGATGCGTTCTCATTTCGCGGATTCCACGGCCGGTTCCATAGTAATTGATTGCCGACAGATAATGCCGCTTAATGACCGTATATTTCTCAAGATACGATACCTCATTAAATTCGCCTGTCAAGCGAAAATCGTGCACTTGCTTGAACAGCCACGGATTTCCAAGCGCTCCACGACCAATCATCACTGAGTCGCACCCGGTTTCCTCTTGCATGCGCATAGCGTCTTGTGGTGTGCGAATGTCGCCATTGCCTACCACCGGCACTGTGATTGCCTGCTTCACAGATGCAATAATTTTCCAGTCTGCACTTCCACTATACATTTGGTTGCGCGTCCGGGCGTGAACCGCGATCACGTCTGCGCCGGAATCAGCAAGAAGAGAGGCGACTTCCACTGCGTTGATATGCTCGTGGTCCCATCCGCTACGGATCTTGACGGTCAGTGGGATGCCGATTTCTCGTAGCGCGTTTTTTATGGCTGCGATGATCTTCCCGGCATGCTCCGGTGTCTTCATCAGCGCTGATCCTGCGCCGCGATTGACCACTTTCTTCACTGGGCAGCCCATGTTCACGTCGATGAAATCGGGTTTGCGCTTCAGGGCTATCAATAGGGCCGCATCTGCCATGATGGCGGGATCATTGCCGAAAAGCTGGATGCCGAGAGGACGATGCGACTCGAGGAAATCGGCATACTGGATGCTGCGGGATTCGTCGTAAACCAGGCCGTCCGCGCTTACCATCTCGGTCACCATGATATCGGCGCCGTTTTCTTTGCAGATGGTTCGGAAGGGTTGGTCTGTGAAACCTGCCAGCGGGGCCAGCCAGATTTTATTATCGAAGATCATCGAGTGTTCTTTCGTCGAATCTCGTAGATAAGAACCGCAGTCGATACGGCGGCGTTGAGCGATTCCATGCGATTTGTCATCGGGATGGATAGAGTTTTATCACAGAGCGATTTTACTTCTTCGGACAAGCCGTGCGCTTCGGAACCGATCACCAGAATGATGGGGTAGAGGAGATTGTCGTTCGTGAAGACATCCTCGCCACTCGCGTCAGCAGCATAGACGTAGTCGAAGCTGGATAGCCAGCTAGGGTCATGGACTTCCGATGGCATGAAGAGGGATGCTCCCAGCGACGATCGGATAACCTTGGGGTTGCTCAACTCGCAGCATTCTGGAGACAGCACTACGCCATCAACGCCTGCGGCTGCTGCGGTTCGCATGATTGCGCCCATATTACCCGGATCGCTTATGTGATCCAGATAAAGCAGAAAATTGCGTTTCTCAAGTGTGCTCTGTTCAATAGGGAAGAGGGCTGCGATTCCCTGTGGTGAAAGGGTGTCCGTAATGCGATTAAATTCTCGCGTGTTAAGCTCAAACACTGGAGCGGAGGCCGCTTTTCTCAGGATGTCCGCATACTCCGGTTTTTCGTGTGTGATATAGATTTCATCAGGGCAAAGACCATTGTCCAGCAGTTGTTTGAGGACACGAACGCCCTCGACGACAGTCCTGCCATGCTCGATCCGATTCTTCTTCTGGCTGAGACTGGCGAGAAACTTGACCTGATTATGCGTAAGTTGATTCGGCATAGCTACCCGTGATAAAGCGATTTTATCTTCTCTACGTCGATGATGTCGATCTGGTCCGGCTTCAGGAAGTCATGCGCGTAAGCCAGATAGAGTTTGGAATCGATGAGCAGATCGAGGATATCCTTATCGATCTCGCGATCCTTCGCCATGAATCCCATGATGCGCATGGTTTCTGTGAGCTTTTTGCCTTTTTTATATGGTCTGTCGGATGCGGTAAGCGCTTCGAAGAGGTCCGCGATGGAGATGATACGAGCCTGCAAAGGTAGATTCGCTTCATCGAGCTGGCGTGGGTAGCCTTTACCGTTGAGCTTCTCATGGTGCGACGACGCGTAGAGCGGGACGTTCTTGTATTTCTTTGGGAAGGTCAGTTCGTTCAGCATTTCGCTTGTGACCTGTGCATGATCGCGCATGATGCTGAATTCTTCCGGCATCAGCGTTCCGCGACGTACGCAAAGATTGTTTTTCTCGCTCTCGTTCAGAAGGAAGTAGTGCTTATCGTTCGATTTATACTGGAATTGATAAATCTTTTCGACTCGCATCAAATCTTCGTCCTTCATGAACTCTCCGCCGAAATTGGTTTGCTCGATGAATTCGAAATCCGATTGCAGTTCTTTTATCAGCGCTTCCAGCTTCGTTTTCTGCTCGCCTTCGGCTTTAAGGAGATCCTTTTCGATAACGGCTTCAACCAACTCGAATCTCGTACGAACCAGTTCGATGCGATCGAAGAGCGCTTCCAGCTTAGTTGCTTTGTCCATGATATGCTCGGGTGTGATGATCTTTCCAAGGTCGTGCATCCACCCGGAGATACTGATTTCGTTCATCTCGTCGTCTGTGAAATGCGTGTCCTTGAAATGCCCTTTTTTATCTCGCTGGATGGTTTCTGCGATAGCTTCTGTGAGCTTGGCGACGCGCTCAATGTGTCCGCCGGTGTACTTCGATTTGCGGTCGATCGCGCCTGCAATCGAGCGGATGAACTGGTTCAAGAGGGTCTCGAGGCCCTCTACCAGCTTCTTGTTTGTCATGGATATCGCTGCGAAGGATGCCAGGGCGTTCAACATGGCCATGTGTTCGTCGGTGAAGCTGATGACTTCGCCTTCGTCGTTCATCGCGTTAATGAGCTGCACCACGCCAAGGACTTCCTGCTCGTGATCTTTCAGCGGGAACGCCATCATCGATTTGGAGCGGTAGTTGTTCGTCTGATCCATCTTCCGGGTGCCGCTGTTATCGAAGAGCTCCTGATTATAGACGTCTTCGATTCGCTGTGCGGTGCACTTGTGTGCGACGTATGTTGCCATGTTACGAAGCTGTTTGGTGCCGTCAGGCTGATAAAGCGCGATACTCGGCCAGGAAATGGGTCCGTGGGTACCACCCATGCGAAGATTCATGGTACGGTTGTACACAACGCGGAAATCGAGGAACGATTTATCCTTCGATACAGAATAGATGGTTGCACCATCAGCGTTGGTGTACGATATCGCCTCTTCGAGAATCATATCGAAGATCTTATCGAGATTGGTTTCGGCTGAGAGCGCGATACCAATCTCGCGCAGACGATCTATGTGCGAAAGCTGGTCGCCTGCAAATTTATTGATCTGCTGGCGAATGCCATCCAGCAGTTTTGCAACTTCACGGTTCGAACTGTAGTCACCGGGTGTCATAATGGTTCAACCTCCAAAATCCATTGACAAACCTCTTGGCACGATGATTAAGTGCCAGTAGATAACGAATTGACGGTTCAGGTAAATGTGTCAACGTTTATGTGGAGGAATAATGAAAATTAAAGCGGACAATGCCCTTTTTGTAATGATCGATGTGCAGGAACGCTTCCGTCCTGCTATTCATGATATGGACATGGTTTTACGCAATTGTGATATCCTTACGCGTGCTTCGGAACTGCTTGATGTGAAGCTGCTGATAACCGAGCAATATCCAGAGGGACTGGGCAAAACCATGGCCGAGATTTACCAGCCAGAGAACGCTCTACGCTTCGAGAAGACCCGTTTTAGCATCTGCGACGATGATATCAGGCGTTCGATTTTTGAGATTGATCCATCCTGGATCGTGCTGTTTGGCATCGAAGCGCATGTTTGCGTAATGCAGAGCGCGCTGGACATGATTCGCTATGGGATGAACGTAATGGTAGTCAGCGACGCGGTAAGTTCTCGCGCACCGCACAGTAAGGATATTGCGCTCGACCGGATGCGGCAGAATGGCTGCCAGATAGTCACTACCGAAATGCTGCTTTTCGAGATCATGGAGGATGCGAGCCATCCGGCATTCCGTAAAATATCCAAGCTGATCAAATGAAGTTCGATACCGTTATTCTTGCAGCCGGGAAGTCCAGCCGTATGGGATCGGACAAGGCGTTGATGGAGATTGGTGGTGAGGTCTGCATCGAAATCCATCTGAAGAAGATCTTGCCGATAAGCGAGAAGCTGATCGTAGTTACAGGTAATAATCACGATTTGATTCGTGAAGTACTTGGAGTTCGGGATAAGGTCATCGTTGCGTATAACGAACAGCATGAAAGGGGGATGTTCTCATCCGTCCAAGAAGGGTTCAGGCATGTGAGTGGTAAAAATCCCATCCTGTTGCAAATGGTGGATCAGCCAGGTGTCTCCGTGGATGTGTATGAGCGACTACTTGATGCCTGGAGATTCGACTGCCTTATCATGCAGCCTGGAGTACAAATTGATGGTGAATTGCTTCCCGGTCACCCGCTCGTTTTTCATCCGCATATGGGGCAACGGATTCTCGACATGGATCCAAGCTCCATCCTGCGTGAGATGGTACAGAACACCAACGTGGTAAAAGTAGAGGATCAGAGCGTGCTGGAAAATCTCAATACACCAACGTTGCTTGCGGCTTTTCAGTCATAAAAAAACGCTCATTCCAACGTCTTGAAATCGGGAAATTGGAATGAGCGTTACTGTATTAATCGAGTCTTGTGATCAGCTTGAAAACCAGCTTGGATTTCTCTCCGCCGATAATCAGATCATTTTCTCCAAACTTCAGGAGTGTCTTTTTTTGCCGGCTCATACCACCAATCTGCTCGCCGTTGACGATTGTCCCAAGGGTACTGCCGCGATCATAGAAGTAGAGGTCGTTGTGGAACGGGATGATCGAGAAATGTGAGCGCGATATCGTATAGGGCGGTTCGTCATGCAGGAAGAGATTGTTGGAATGGAAGAGATCATCAGCGCGACGACGGGTATAGCGTCCTACATAAACCGGGAAGGTATTGATTTCGACGCTGGATTTTCCGGCAAGAGCTTCTACAGCTACGGCTGAATTGGCGCGAAGCGTTAATGACCATCCTTTCTGCCGGTCTTCGTTGACCGGAGCGTAGAAGATACGCTCTGTTTCGAGCTCGGCCAGCCGCATATCGGTAAAGCGAAGGCGCTCCGCCATGGTTTGAATGATCGGACGGATCATCTGTCCGAATTCGAGCTTATATAGCTCGCCGAAAACACGGGGATCGATGATTTCGACCTCGAGTTCTGTAAGTGCGCGTACGGTGCGGGATCGTGGTTGTTCCAGAATAAATCCCATTTCGCCGAAAACCTTACCTTCAGAGACGATGTCGATCACCAGTTCATTTCCCTGGGCATCTGTTTTAACAATCTTTGCCTGTCCCTTACGGATAATGAATACTTCATCGCCCACTTCGCCTTCGCGAATGACGATCTCGCCGCGTTCGTACTTTTTAATTGTACTATACTGATATTGTTGCTTCCCTTTGGGCATATCCACCTCGATTCATCGTGTATATTGTACCGACACTAAAAAGTAGGTCAGTCTTATCAAGTTTTTTTTATTTTGGATTCTTACTGTAATCATTTTTCAGATGGCATATTACCACCGAGTAGAGATATTTGGAATGGCACGGCATATCGAATCAATCCTCTGCTCAAAGAGACCATTGAAAACGAGGAAATTGTGTTAAAATTCGATGTGTGCATATACCAAAATAAAAACTAATACAGTAACGAACGATTTCACAGCTTTTTTTTCTTGTCAAATTGAGGCGCGTGACATTTCTTACTGACTTGTAGAGGTATTACGTGACTTGATCATCAACAACGAGGGGAGAAGTTCAATGATATACGGTGGTGCAAAGACAAAGATCGTCTGTACAATTAATCCGAAACGGGCTAATCGCGAATTCCTGGAGAAGCTTATCGACAATGGGATGGACGTAGTTCGTATGAACTTTTCTCATATGAGTCCCGGGGATGGTGACGAGATCATTGAGTTGATGGACACGATCCGTAACGAACGGGGTATCCCGCTTGCCCTCATGCTTGATACCAAAGGCCCCGAAGTGCGTGTGTATGGTTACGATGAGGAGATAGAACTGCATTCGGGTGATGTCCTGGAAATTCAGAGCTATTCTGGAAAGGACCTCGAGCAATCCTCGAGTGGATCGAAATCGTTACTATATACCAATCTTGCAAATATCGGCAAGCATGCAAAGGGATTCAAGAAAGCGTTGCTTATGGACGGTTACATTGAGTCAATAATCATAGAAGCTTCGGGTGATATGATCAAGATACAACTAAGCAACAGTGGCATTTTGCGCCCAAGAGCACATTTGACAATTCCCGGCATGGACTACCCGTTACCATTCCTCTCCACAAAAGATATCAATGATATACGATATGCTGTACGCAAGGACCTGGAATTTATCGCACTCTCGTTTGTCCGCTCGGCGGAAGATATCTTCAAGGTTCGCAATCTGGTGCGTGAAGAAAACGATCAATCGGGAATCCTGATTATAGCAAAGATTGAAAGCAAACAGGCGATCGAGAAGCTGGATGAAATCATCCGCTATGCCGACGGAATCATGGTTGCTCGTGGAGATCTCGGCGTTGAGCTTGATCTGGA